>NZ_CP060591.1:0-2726914 GCF_014334835.1 Treponema sp. Marseille-Q4132 | reverse complement strand
CAACTCGCAACTCGCAACTCGCAACTCGCAACTCGCAACTCGCAACTCGCAACTCGCAACTCGCAACTCGCAACTCGCAACTCGCAACTCGCAACTCGCAACTCGCAACTCGCAACTCGCAACTCGCAACTCGCGCTAAAAGCGTCCTCCACCCGTAAGCTCATTTTTTTAACCGTCGTCTCCAAACAAAATGACGGCGATATGCAATTTATCTCTTTTAGAAAACGCACGAAAGGATGCCGCTTTCCGTGCGTTTTTTTATATATCCGCCCCTTTTCCGTGACCGGTACTATACATAAAAAAAATAATCGGATGTCTTACAAATTGAGACGAATCAATTCGCACAGATAAATTTACTTGGAGGAGCTGTAATGAACCTACGAAAGTTGAAAACAAATGTCCTTTTACGGATGGCGATAGTTGCCGTATCGGCAGCATCGATCGGGATTTTTACCGGATGTCCGAATCCGTCAGCGGAGGAACAGACACGAACAATAATAGTGACTGTACAAAGAGACAGTCATGTAGAAAGTGTCGATCCGAAATTTCTATACGTTGACAGAGGTACACAATGGAGCGAGATAAAGAATAAGATCCGTGTACACTATAAAGACGGATACGAATTCGACGCATGGCGACTTGACGATATATGGGGGGACAGACTTAGCGACGGTTACCGTTTTCAAATCAACACAACTGTTTTTGTCTCCTCAAAAGAAAAGGCAAAAGCTTTGTATAAGGTGCAGCATTTTCAGCAAAATCTTAGCGCTGACGGCTATGAGCTGAAAGACACGGAGTCTCTATACGGAATTATCGGAGAACAAACAAAAGCGCAGGTAAAAACGTATGAAGGTTTTACGGAAAAACCCTTTACGCAACAAACAATAAAAAACGACGGATCTGTCGTAGTAAAAATCGAATACGATAGAAAAGAAATCACACTCACATTCGATCTTAAAGGCGGAACTACGGAAACACCTCTTGAAGAAGGAACCAAACTGAAAGGCAGGTTCGGCACGTCGTTCAGTATTAAAAATCCGACTCAAGAGGATATGATTTTTGAAAAATGGGAATCCGCTGTACCCGCATCCTTTCCTTCATCCGATGCCGTTTATACTGCAAAATTCCGAGCGCCCCGTCTTACAATAAAAGGCGACGAACGCATAGAAAACAAATCCGATAATTTTATCGAAGCGGGTAAAGGCAAAAAATGGAAAGATATAAAGACTGAAGCCGCAAAAAAGGCGGTTTTAAAATTTTCTTGGAATACAGGTGATTACGGTATTCATGAGTGGCATCTCGACGATGAAAACGGACGCCTCTTAACCGATAATGACAGCTTTGCACAAGATACGACCGTCTACGCCGTAACAAACTATACGAACTTCACGTGGAGCGGTACTAAGATCACAGGCGTCAGCGGAAGTAAACCGAAAGGCAAAATCATTATTCCCGACGGATGTACCGAAATAGGCGCATTTACTTTCGGGTGGTCGTACTTGACTCAGGTGAGTCTACCCGCAAGTCTTACCTCAATCGGTGAAAGCGCTTTTGGAAACTGCAGCTCTTTACAACAGGTAAACTTTTCTGAAAATCTTACTGCAATCGGTAAAAGCGCTTTTGAAGGCTGCAGCTCTTTGCAACAGGTAAACTTTCCTAAAAATCTTACTGCAATCGGAATACGAGCCTTTCAGAATTGCAGCAATTTGAAACAGGTAGACCTTTCTACGTGTACCGCTCTTACCAAAATCGGTGAAAGAACTTTTTCAATGTGTAGCAAATTAGAAAAGGTTGTATTTCCTAAAAATCTTACGGTAATAGAAAAAGAAGCCTTTTTCTTTTGTACAAATTTGACACAGGCCGTTTTGGTCGGATGTACCGCGCTTTCCGAAATCGGAGTCAATGCTTTTAATAGCTGCCAAAATTTGACGTACGTAACTATGCCCAAAAATCTCAGTATAATCGGACACAATGCCTTTTCAGGCTGCTCCGGAGTAAGTGTGTTCGATTTTTATATATGTACCGCCATTACCGCAATCGGACACGACGCTTTTTCATCCTGCGATAGTGCGGAGTTTAAGGTCAAATACATGACAACCGTAAAGGATAAACTTATAGCAGCAGGTGTTGCTGCCGGAAAAATAGTCGAAATATACTAAAAAAGGGGTAGAAAAGTCAGAACGTCGAAAACGGCTCGTCCCGTCCCCGCTCGGTACAGGAAAAAAGCGCTTTCCTTATCTCCCCGAAAGCGATTTTTTCCAACGGGCGACGGCCTGCAGTGCGGCAAGAGGGGTCATATTGTCGGTGTCGGCTGAAAGTATTTCGTCGAGTACGATCTCTTCATCGCTGAAAAGACCGGGCGCTTCGGAAGAGGTGCGGACATCGGGAACGGAATCGAGTACAGGTTTGTTCGCCGCAAGATTTTGGATATGCGCGAGGATGACGCTCGCGCGGTCGATCACCGACTGCGGCACGCCCGCCAAGCGCGCGACGTGGATGCCGTACGAGTTTTCGGCGGCTCCCTCTTTTACTTTCCGCAAAAACACGACCGTCCCGTTTTCTTCCGACACGTCCATGCAGAGCATTTTCACCGACGGATGTTCCATGCGGGTAAGCTCGTGGTAGTGGGTCGCAAAGAGCGTTTTGCATCCGATATTGTCGAGCAGATATTCAGACACCGCCTGAGCGATCGAAAGCCCGTCTTCCGTAGAAGTGCCGCGCCCGACTTCGTCCATAATGACAAGCGATTTTTTCGTCGCCGAACGGAGGATGTTCGCGGTTTCAGTCATCTCCACGAGAAAGGTCGATTCTCCGCGCGCGAGATTGTCCGTCGCGCCGACGCGGCAAAAAATTCTGTCGACGATGCCGAGCTTCGCCTTTTTTGCCGGTACAAAGGAGCCCGTCTGCGCGAGCAGCGCGATGAGCGCGTTTTGTCTGAGAAATGTAGACTTACCGGCCATATTCGGCCCCGTGATAAGCGCAAACGAAGGCGAGCCGTCGTCTCCGATCGTCAAATCGTTCGGTACGAACTCGCCCGCCCCCATGTGCGCTTCGACGACGGGATGCCTGCCCTGCTCTATTTCAAACGCACATCCGTCTTCGATTTCAGGTTTCGTCCAAGCGTGCAAAACGGCGGCGTGCGCAAAAGATGCAGATGCATCGGTATAGGCGATTTCGCCTGCAAGCTGCATGAGATACGGTACATATTCGTGAAGAGAGCTTCTGATTTTAATAAAAAGATCGCGTTCGAGTTCGAGCACTTTCGTATCGGATTCGGTAAGCTCGTGTTCGAGTTCCTGCAGCTTTTCGGTCGTATAGCGGTCGCCGTTTACGAGCGCACGGCGCATGATAAAGTGAGGCGGAACCGCCGAAAGCTTTCCCTTACTCACTTCGATAAAATAGCCGAACGCATTCGTATATTTTATTTTCAGATTGGCGATCCCCGTGTTCCGCCGCTCTTCTTCTTCATAGCGGGAAAGTATTTTGTCGAAATTGTCGTGAACGCTTCTCCAGTGATCGAGTTCTTCCGACCAGCCGCTTTTAATAATTTTTCCTTCGGTAAGAGTCGTCGGCGGATCGTCGTTTATCGCATCTTTAATAATTTTTATAATACGCTCCGCGCAGGAAAAATCGACAAGCGAAAAATCGCGCTCTTGGAGTATCTCGCGCGCGTCTTTCCAGCCCTCAAGACTTGTGCAAAGCGCCTGCAGATCTTTCGGATGCGCTCTGTCCATCGCGATGCGGCCGGCAAGCCGCTCGATGTCAAGGATGGGTTCGAGACGGCTCCGTATATCGCCGAGGAGCTTTCTGTCGCCGGTAAAAAGGGACACGTGCTCCTGCCGTGCGGAAATTTTTTTCAGCTCGGTAAGCGGATACAAAAGCCACGATCGGAGCATACGGTTTCCCATCGCGGTTTTCGTATAGTTGACGCATTCGAGCAGGCTGTACTGAGAGCTTCCGTCGCGGAGATTCGCGGTAACTTCGAGATTGCGCATAGAAGAATCGTCGATGACCACATATTCGGTGTCCCTGTATACGCGTATGCCGTCCACGTGAGGAACGGCGGTGTTCGTCGTCTTTTCAAGGTAGTCGAGTAAAAAACCCGCAGGCGCGACTTCCGCCGAATCTTCGCTCAATCCGAATGGCGCGAGGTTCGCCGTTTTAAATTGCGCCGTCAATTTTTTATACGCCGTATTCGCGTTGAAATGCCAATCGGGATAATACGAGAGAGAGAGAGAAGGAAATGCGGAAAGAGCTTCCCGGACGACGGAAGAGGATTTCAGCGATTCGGGCAAAAGCAGTTCGCGCGGAGACGAGCGTGAAAGTTCTTTCGGAAAATGCTCGGCCATCTGTGACGCCGGCCAAGAAGTCGCGCTGAACGAAGAAGTCGTCACATCGATAAACGCAAATCCCGCTTTGCCGTGAGACACGGAAAGGGATGCGGCATAGTTGTCGACGCTTCCGTCGAGGTATTCGGCTTCGACCGCCGTTCCCGGCGTGATTATTTCGACGACTTTGCGTTCGGTCAAGCCTTTGCCGTGCGCGACTTCTCCGACCTGTTCGCAGATGACGATTTTTTTTCCGAGCCGCAAAAGACGGGCGATATACACTTTCGCCGCGTGATACGGAATGCCGCACATCGGAGAATCCCCTCTGTGTGTCAGCGTCAGGTTCAAAAGGCGCGATACTTCTACCGCATCCTTGTTGAACATTTCGTAAAAATCGCCGAGACGGAAAAACAGCACTTCGTTTTTATACTTCGATTTTATGGAAGCATACTGCGCCATGAGCGGCGTCGGCGAGTTTTCCGTCTTCATGATATTAGTTGTTTCCGAGCTCCGAAATCACTTGGTCGGTAACGTCGACCGAAGGACTGTACCATAAAATGGCATTATTTTGCTGAAGACTCAAAATCATGCTGTAGCCGCCGGCTTCCGCAATTTTGGCAAGCACGCCGTAAAGCCTGCGATAAAACGAATCGGAATCCTGCAGCGATTTTTGCATCGTCGCAAGTTCGATATTTTTCGCATTCGTATATTCGCGGAGGTATTCCGTCTTTTGCGTGATTTGGCTTTCGATACGCACCGCATTCGATTCGTCTCCGGAATCTTCGTATGAAAGCTTACGCTGCTGGAGTGCACGGAGCTCTTCCGTGCGCTTATTGATTTCTTCCTGATATTCGGCTTTTTTCCGTTCGTAATTTCGAACCGCCGAAGAATTGCGGAAATACGCGTTATACACTTTCGCCGTATCGACGACGCCGAATTTCGTAATCTGCTGCGCCGAAAGCCCCGCCGCCGAAGCGAGGACACAGAGTACGGCGGCAATCAGTATCTTTTTTATTTTGTTGATCATCGCATTCTCCCAAATCATCAATTATTAAAACGCTTAAAACAATCAGCGGTTCGTTATGTTGAACGAAAGCACGAACACGCCGTTCGGATCGTTGAAATACCAGCCTTTGGCATCGCTGTGTTTAAACGTCCACGCATACAAAAGGTGCAGCGGGAACTGCGGCAAAAGAAAGCGCAAGCCGGGGCCGAAACTGAAATAAAAATCGTTTACCGACAGACTGTTGAACATCGTTTTTACGTCCGCCGTAACGGCGGCGGCATCGAAAAATCCGTCCACGCCGACGATATTCGGAAATATGGGAATGCGCAATTCGACTCGATTGCTGAGCATCGCTTTGCCGCGCACTTTGTTGTAGATATTCGTCCATCCGCGCCCGTTGAACATACCGTCGATATACGCTTTATTCGAATCGCCGAGGAGGGTTCCGGGAACGGGGAATATAGCCGTAAGTCCCGTATACGCGGCCAATACCGCTTTCAGCGACCAGGCTTTCGTAATGGGAATATTGAACAACGTAAAATAGCCTTCGAGCTTCGTATCGCTTTTAAGGAAAAACTCCTTTTCAAGACCCGGGATAAGGCCGTACCAGCCGAGCCGCTGGCTGACGAACCATCCGAGGGAAGGATCGTAGCTGATATCGCGGTTGTCGAGCGATACGCTGCCCCACACGGAATTGGTCAAACCGAGTCGGTTCGCATTTTGATTGATGCTCGAGTCGTGCGGTATATAAATTCCCTGATCGTATACGTTGTTATTCAGCAGCGTCGAAAGCCCGCCGTTCAACTGCAAAATTGCAAAATCGGGGAGCCAGCGGCGGCCGATCGAAGAGCTGAAAGTAACACCCCACGATTCAAACTGCATATAATATTCGTCGTCCGACACCGTTCCGTCGTTGAGCACCTGCAAACGCAGCGAAGATTCTTTGGAATGCGAAAACGAAATCGACTCGCTGATACCGATCGGCAAATCGAACAGCCAGTTTTGGCCGTAAGATGCGTTGACGGTTTGCGACGTATTCGAAATATTCGTACCTGCGGAAACCGACCTTCCTTCGCCCCGCAAATTCGAGTTCTGCCAGCGCGCAAAAAGCGATATGGGAAAATCGTCGGGATCCGAAACACCCGAAAAGGTCATACCGAATTCGAGCGTCGTCGTCGATTGCTCTTCGACGGTAAACACCAAATCGACGAGATCGTTTTCGCTTCCGGGCATAGGCTCGGGTACGACGCTCGAAAAATACTGGAGATTGTACAGGTTTCGTATACCCTGCATGACTTTATCTCGGGAAAAAACGTCGCCCGGTTCGAGCGGAATTTCCCGTCTGATAACGTAATCTTTTGTTTTGGTATTGCCTTTGATGATAATATTTTCGATATGGCTTCTCGGCCGCTCGACGATCGAAAGCGAAACGGAAATAGTGCGCCGCTCTGCGTCCTTATTGACTGCGGGCGCATATTGATTTGTCATATAACCGTTTTCTGCATAGAGGCTCGTGATGCCCTGTAAACCTTCCTGATACTTCGTCTGATTGAAGACGGCACCCGGTTTCAATTTGATATACGACAAAAGCGTTTCTTTTGAAAATATTTCGTTACCGCTTATCGTCGTTCCGGCGTACGTATACTGCGGACCTTCCTGTACGACAAAGGTAAGCGTCAATTCGTTGCGGCCTTTTTTTTCGTTAAAAACCGATTCCTGCACGACGTCGAGTACGCGGGCGTCCGCATAGCCGCGGTCCTGATAATATAAAACGACAGCCTGTTTGTCCGCTTCAAGAGCCGAACGCTGAAACGCGCCGCCTTTCATAAAACCCGCTTCTTTGAGCGTCATTTTGCTTTTGAGCGTCCGCTCGGAAACGAGAGCGTTTCCGGAAAAACGTATGGCCGCGATTATAGTACTCGCCCCTTCGTTTATGACAAAGGTAATGCGTATTCCGTCGGAAAGCTCTTCCGTCGTATGCGAAATCGTCGCATCGGTATAGCCTTTTTTCAAATACACGTCGCGAAGCGCGCGCTCGTCGAGAAGGACTTTGCCTTCGACGAATATATCGCCCGTTTTTATCGCAACGGCATCGCGCAGTTCTCCGTTTCTGATTTTCGAGTTACCCGAAAAACGTATCGATTGAATGACGGGCCGCTCTTTTACCTGAAAGACGAGCAGTATTTTATCCGCCGTTTTAGGATCGTGCTTTGCAAACGGCGTAATATCGTCGAACATATCGAGCGCGTAAAGGCGGTCGGTCAAATCGGTATACACTTCTTCGGTAAACGGCCGTCCGACAAAAGCGTTCGTAATACCCGTAAGTTCGGAGCGTTTGACATTTTTTAATCCTTCAAATGAAATTTCGGAAATCGTTTTACCCCAAAACCAGCCGTCATCTTCACTTTCTTCGGCGGACAGTGAAAATGCAAAAGCCGATAAAATAACAAGCAAAAGCGCAAAGCGAACACGGATCCGGCGGTCAAAACGCATATCATCTCCCAATTAAGCACGCATATCATCGAGTTGAAAAACTCCGGATAAAACGGCAGCGAGTGCCGCACGGCGTTTTATCTCATAAAATTTTCAAAATGAAAATCGCCACGAAAGCGTCAGCGACGTCGAAGGAACAATGACATTATTGAGCATCGCAGTGATATCGGGTGCCATATCCCATCGGATATTCGCAAACGGCGCTTCAAGTTCGAAACCGAATTCCGGCTGGAACGTGATCCCCTGCGCCGTCGTGCTGTCGTCAACCCTCGTCTTATCGTACACCAAATGCATGAGCGCGTCGGCATACAATACGCTTCCGAAGTATTTACCAATATAAACAGTCGAATTATCGAGAAAGTTACCTGCCGACAAATCTCTCCGGTTTAAATCGCCTGAAAAACCCATCCGCAGCGTATTCTGCAAAACGGTCGTTCTTATCGAAAATATATCAAATTTCAGCCAATCACGCAACTTGTTTTCGACGGCGCGCCCGATCGTCGATTGAATGGCGTAATCGGTCGTCGCAATAAGGATGTCGCGCATGTTTCCCGAATCGGCGGCGACGATCTGCCCCAAAAGCGTACGGATTTCCGCTTCCGATTTTGCCGGAATCGATGAAAATTGCGGATTGAAATCGAGCAGGGGCTGATTTTCCGCCGAAAGGATGATTCGTATATCGCTGCCGTTCGAGTCGCGTTCTCTCGTTTCGGCCCTCACCGTAATGCGAGGATTGAATCGATCGTCAGTATCGCTGAAACGGATCGTTCCTTGCCGCAGATAAAAGTTGCGGTTCAAATACGAGATATCGCCGGAACGCAAGTGCATATCGCCGTCAATCGAATACGAATTATCGGTCTGGTCGAATTTTACTTTGATTGCATCTCCGGGCGCAAAGACGCACCTGAGCAGCGGATCGAAAACGAGACTGACGTGCGGACCGAAAACGACATCGACATTGGCCCTCATCGGAACGATATAATTCATTTCTCGTTCTCCGAGCAATTCGGTCATACGGAATTTCGCTTTTACGTCTTCGACATATACTTTTCCGGTCACATCGAAAATTTTATCCTGGAAGATGAGATTCAAATCGACGCCCGCCCGTCCGCTGAAATCCGCCATATCGACATCCAAATCAGCGGGAACGGTTTTATTCGGCGGAGTGCGGACTGACGCTTCGAGGCGGTCGAATGTCCAGCGGTCAAGGTAGAGCGATGAAGCGACATCGAAAGTACTCCCGCGTATGTCCATGGTTACCGGAGGAATCGTCATGACATTGTGATCCATCAGCACAAAAAAACGTTCCGAAGTAATGTGATACGGGAGAACCTTAGTCAAGCTGAAGTCGGGCTGCTCGACGGAAAAGCTGGCGTTGAATTCGGGATCGGAAAGAAGTCCCGTGATCTTCGCCGAACCGATAAGAGTACCCTTGTATATCGTGAGGAACTCATTCGAAACATGGGACATAAGAGCGGCCAAATCGGCGCTGACATCGGAGATGCGTATGTCAAGCTTTTGCGATTCGATTTTTCCGCCGATGCTGCAGTGAAAGGGTTTCGTTTCCGAAATCTTCAGATCGATATCGCCTTTATCGGTGATGATTCCCGAAACGCCGAGTGACGAAGATGAAGAGATAAGCGCTCTTCCTTCGGCATACGAAAAGGAAATCGAAAACGGAAACGGTCTTTCAAAAAGCGAACCCGAAGCGCCTCGAGACGAAAGCGTCGCCGAAAAAAAAGAGGGATAGCGTTTTTTTTCCGAAAACACCGTATCGGAGATTTTCAGCAGGAGCGGAAGCTTTACGTCTTTTTTCAGCGTCCGTGCCGTTATGTCCGCCGATGCGCTCCCGGTAAAAGACTCAAGAGAAAAATCCGCCTTTACGTTATCGACAAGGAATTTGCCGTATGAGATGTGCATTTCATTTACGGAGAGATTGCGCTCTTCGAGTACGAAACTGCCCGTTGCCGAAAGCGGTATACCCGCAAACATCACATCGGCGTCATCAACGGAAACGATCACATAGGGATTTTCAAATGTACCGGTCGCGCTCACCGATGCGGCTATTCGATTGTTTTCGCTCTGCTCCGCCGCAAAGCGGTTCAAATCGATATTAGCGCATAAAACCCGGGCGTTGAAGTACAGATTTTTTTTAAGCATTCCGACGGAAAACGGCGCTTCATCCGGATTGCTGATTTCAGCGCTCGCCGTTACCGATTCTTTTGAAATCGGATTTGTCAACGTCATATCGAAATGGGCGGAATCCAATCGTCCTTCGCGCAAATTGACGGTACACTGAGAGGAGCCCATAAGCGCTGAAAACGAATCCGTATATGAAACGGAATCGAAAATCGCTCCGTACTTTGATACCGTTCCCGACAAAAACAAACGAGGAGAAAAAGGAAATTTTCCGCCGGCATCTTC
The DNA here is from genome assembly GCF_014334835.1 of Treponema sp. Marseille-Q4132. Lineage (NCBI taxonomy): Bacteria > Pseudomonadati > Spirochaetota > Spirochaetia > Treponematales > Treponemataceae > Treponema > Treponema sp. Marseille-Q4132. The sequence goes on along the minus strand of NZ_CP060591.1, from coordinate 2,716,663 downwards.
GGATTCGAATCGCGCGATGTGTACGGCAAAACCTTCGTCTTCGGTATAAGCAAAACCCGTTTCGGCGGAAAGTGTCCATATCGTACCGGCTGCATGCAGCGGAAAATTTTTCATCGCAAACGAACCTTCCATGCTGCCGTTGTCGTAGCGCCGAAACTCGGCGGCAAGATTATAATCGCCCGAAATGCTGATAAAATTATGCATGATGTTTCCGGTAAAATGATACGGGACCGATTTATATTGCACGTCAAAAGTAAAAAACGATCCCGACGAATCGGGAGCGCGGTCGATTTCGGCGGACGCGGAAAAAGTATCGCCTTTGTATACGACATTGAGCTGCGACACTTGGAGAGAAGATTCGTTTCCGTCAAAAGACAAAAAGAGCGCTTCGTTTTCTTTTTGAGTGTTTACAAAAAGCGCATAGGGCGCGTTGTAGGAAATCGATTTCAAATCGGACGAAATGAAAAACTCGCCGGTGAACACGTAAGGAGCAAGACGCGACGAAAAAGAGGATAAGGCTGCGGAATTGTTTTTTGTCAAAAAAAATGCTCCCGCTTCGGCCGCGCTGTCGAGGTAAAAATTATTGATATTGATTCCCGCCTGAATATAATTCGTACGGGTAAGCCAGCTTCCGTCTATGTGCAGCGAGCCAGGGGAATCGGCTTCCGTATGCGCGTAATCGAAAAGCTCGAAACTGTAATCTACGGAATTTCCGTTCGGAAGGACGTGCGCTTCGAGTGCGGTAAAGTTTTTTTCTCCGAGCCGGACTTCAGGTGCGAAACATACAAAGCCCCGATCGAGCGGATCGAAATACAATTCCGTCGAAAGCTCGTTTCCGTTCGGAAGGACGATACGCTTTGCATCGACGGTGCCCGAAAGACGCATACCGTCGAAACGATATAAAAGCGAAGCTTCGGCATCGCAGTTTTTTCCCGAAGCGACGAGGCGCGGGATCGAAACTTCGTCTTTCGTTCCCGCAGCGTCGAAACTCACGGAAAGGGAACCCTTCACAAGCGTTTCGGGAACGAAAAGACTGCCGCCGCTTGTATACGAAAGCGACTTTTGTTCAACATCGTATTCCGCGGAAGCCTTTGCCGTAAGCGACACCTCTCCTATACGGCGCATAAGATCCGCACGGCTGCGGGAGGTGATAAACGATGAAAGCGTAAAGCGTTCTGCGGCAAAAGAGGCTTCGGCTTTTTTCGAATCGATGCCGTAGGAAGCCCTCAGCATAAAGGGAAAGGCCGATTGAAAGGTGCGCACGGAAAAAACGCGATCGTCGTAGGATGCGCGGAAACTCAGTCTGCCGAAAGAAAAATCGCCGCCTGTCATATTCGAAAAACGTGCGACGAGGGAACTTCCGTTTAAACCCGAACGGAGGGCGCCCGAAAGCGTATACTTTCCCGAAACGCGCATAGCCTTTACACCGTATAAAACCGCATCCGATGAGCCGCGAACGCTCACGCCGAGCGATCGGGAAGCTTCATTATACACGGCGTCCGCCGATCGTATCGTAAACGATGCATCCGCTTTCGCGCTCCGATAGCGTATGCGCACGTTTTTTATTAAAAGAGAAAACGGCAAGTCGACGCTGATACGCGAAAAGTCCGTGCGCTTCGCTCCTCCCTTCGCATTCGAAGTCTTTACAAAGGAGACGATTTTTTCGATAATCGCTCTGTCGGCTTCATCGTCGTAATCGAGAGTGATTCCGTCTATTACAAGGCTTTTAAATGCGCTGTCTATATCGCCTCGGAGCAATTTCAGCAATCGATAGCGGAGCGTGATCCGCCTGACCGATGCGAGCTGTTTTCCGTCGGCGGCGGAACAGAGGACTATACCTTTTATATTGAAAACGGTTAAAATGGACGGCGACAGCGACGCATACGAAAAGGTAAGACCCGTACGGTTTTCAAGCATTGTCCGTACCGTTTGCGCACGATGTGAAATATTTTCGGTGAGCGCCCTATATATCGGACGAACGCATACGAACGACGTGAGCAGTATGGTGAGAAAAATCAAAATATATAAACCGCGGATAACCGATTTTTTACTCATGCAGCCGCCGAATCCTCAAAGCGAAATCACCGATTCCATCATATCAGAATATCGGAAAAAATGCAGGCGTTTTCTATGATATTGCATAATTTTATCGTTTTCGAAGGCATCGACGGGTCGGGCACGTCGACACAGCTCGGTATCCTCAAAAAAAAGCTCGGCGATAAAATCTTTGCGACGGCAGAGCCTACGGAACTCCCGACGGGACTTTTTTTACGCCGTATGCTCAAAGGCGAATTTCCCGTCGACGAGCGGACGGCGGCCTTTCTCTTTGCAGCCGACAGGTGCGAACACATTTACGGAAAGGGCGGCATTGCCGAACACGTGCAAAACGGCAAAATTGCCGTAAGCGACCGCTATATTTTTTCGACGCTCGCCTATCAATCGGCTTCGTTCGGTGATGACATCCCTCACCTCGTAAACAGCGCCTTTCCGCTTCCCGAAACGCTCTTTTACTTCCGCATCGACCCTTCCCTTTCGTTCGAGCGAGTGGTGCATCGCGCGGGACAAAAAGAAATCTACGAAAAAGCCGATTTTCAAAAAAATACCGCCCGCCGCTACGATGCGGTCATCGAAGAGTTTGCAAAAAAAGAAGCGATGAAGATAATCACGATCGACGCATCGCGTCCCATAGAAGAAACAGCGGAAAAGATATGGAGTTACTTTGAAAATCTGCCGATATTGAAATCGTGAAAAAGTATTTTCCGCATATCGCGCGCATCATCGCCGTTTCGCTTCTCTTTTCCCTCGGCATTTCTGTGCCCCTAAGCGCGTACATGGTCAAATACAAAGAGGATTTTTACCGCCTCTATCACATCCATTATCAGCAGTATCCCGACGACTGCATCGAAAACATCTATTGGCTTGAAAAAGCGGTGCAAGCGGACTTTTGCAATCCGCTCTATGCCGGCTTAAAAATCGAAACGAAAAAAGAATGGGAAAAATACCGCTATCTCTTTCAAATGCATTTGAATCTCAAACTCATCGAACAACACTTGCGGCTCGGCAGAACCTACGATAAAAAAGCCGCATACTTTTACGACGCGCCATGGAAAGACGAATACGTGCGGGATTTGGAAAAAGCGCTTTCATGCTATACGGCGGGTCTCTATTATTGGAAAGAAGCACAGTTGTGGGCGGAAAAAGCGAATGCCGTTTCGTTCGATTTTTTATTTATCACCGAACGACAGTTTTGGGAAGACGAACGCGAGCGCATAAAAAACGGCAGCCTCGATTACGAAAAAATGCTCGCACGGGAAATCGCGCGCGTACAAAAAGTGCGCGACGATTTTCTTGCAATGGACACGAAAAGCTATTAAAATATCCTCTTATGGATACTATCGTACGCATTTCCTATCCGCCCGTTCACCCGGGAACGGATTCTACCGGCATCCTCTTCGCAGAAACATCTCCCGATTTTATCGATCTCTTTAAGCCCGGAGAAAAAACGGGGCGCCGACGCTTTTTCGTCACCGACGCAAAGGTCGCAACGCTCGCTCTTTTCGCGCCTTTTATCGCAAGATTCGACGACGGGGTTTGCGGAGATGACAGACTTGCCATACTCGGTTCGGGCGAGGGATACAAAACGATCGAAAGCGTCCTTACTATCGTAAAAAATGCGATCGATGCGGAGTTTTCGAGAAAGGATATTTTCGTCGCCGTCGGAGGAGGCGTCATTTCGGATATAACGGGTTTTGCGGCATCCCTTTTTAAGCGGGGCGCATTGTGCGCGTTCGTGCCGACGACGCTGCTTTCGATGGTCGATGCGGCGATCGGCGGAAAGACCGGATGCGATTTCAACAATTATAAAAATATGATCGGCTCGTTTTATCCCGCCGAATCGATATACATTTTTCCCGAATTCGTACAATCGCTTTCCGAAGATCAATACCGATCCGGACTCGCCGAAGCGTTTAAAACCGCGCTCCTGTACGACGCCGAACTCTACGACGTATTTAAAAACGAAAGCGAAAAGATATGTTCGCGCGACAAAGGGACGGTAAACTTTATTATTAAAAAATGCGCTGCGGCAAAAGCTTCCGTCGTCGAGCGGGATTTTACCGAACAAAATATCCGCATGTATTTGAATTACGGGCACACTTTCGGCCACGCACTCGAATCGCTTGCAGGTTTCGGGAGCGTCACGCACGGAGATGCGGTCGCGTGGGGCATATCGCGCGCCGCATCTCTCAGCTGCAATATCGGTTTGTGCAGCCGAGCGTATAAGGACGAAGTGCTCTCCGTCCTCGAGCGCTACGGCTGGGAAACGGATCCCGTGCCTTCGATCATAAAAGGGGGAGCTGCGGGAGCGAGGCTCCTTTCTATCATGCACAAAGACAAAAAAAATACCGGCGGCGGCGTTCGTCTCGTTTTGCAAAAGGCTTTGACGGAAACGATTTCCGAAACCGTCGCCGACGATGACATCTTAAACGTTTTAAAATAAAATTATGGAACAAAACAATATCGATCATTATTTTGACTGGGCGGCGACCGCGCCCTCCGACAAAGATATCCTTGAAGCATCTCTTGCAGAAACTTTTTCGGCGTGGGGAAATCCTTCGAGCGTGCATTCCGTCGGAAAAGAAGCGAAACGGATTTTGGAAAAAGCGCGCGCACTATGTGCCGCATCTTTGGGCGTACCGCCCGAAACGATTTACTTTACGTCGGGCGGAACCGAAAGCGACTGCATTCCCCTCCTCTCCGTGCTGAACCGTCCGCAAAAAGGCACCGTGCTCGTAAGTTCCATAGAGCATCCGGCAGTCCGCGAACAGGCGGAAGTGTTGGCAAAATGCGGATGGCGCGTCGTCCGCATTCCGGCGACAGGAGGCGGCATTATAACGGCGGAAGCGGTGCTGTCAAAACTCACCGACGACACCGTCCTCGTCTGCGTCATGGCGGTCAACAACGAAACGGGTGCGATCCAGCCGATCAAAGGCATAGCGGATGCGCTTGCAAAAGAATCCGGAAATAAACGGAAAGCGAAACTGCACGTCGACTGTGTTCAGGCAGCGGGAAAAATTCCGTTCGAACTTTCGCACTCAAGTGTCGCAAGCGCGGCTTTCAGCGCCCACAAAATCGGCGGCCCGAGGGGGATCGGCATACTCTACCTTGCCGATACAATCGAATCTTTTTTCCGCGGCGGCGGACAGGAAAAAAATATACGGAGCGGAACGGAAAACGTATACGGAGCTCTCGCATTTGCACGCTGCCTCGAACGCTATTGCATTTCGGATAAAAACGAAAAAGCGCGCGCACGATTTGAAACGCAAAAAAAATTGACAAAATATTTTATACAAAGTCTTTCCGAAATCGCAGGCTGCACGATCATCCCCGAAGAGAGGCTCGACGTCCGGCATGAAGACGAATATTCTCCGTGGATCGTGCAGGCATCTTTTAAAAACATTCCGGGACAAGTGATGCTCCGCGCGCTCGACGCCGAAGGATTTTGCGTTTCGACCGGAAGCGCATGCTCTTCGCACAAGGGGCAGCATAAAGGTGGAAGCGCCGTTTTACAGGCGATGAACGTGAGCGCATCCGTCCGCGAAGGCGCAGTCCGATTCAGCTTCGGGCCGCGTACGAGCGAAGACGCTATGAAAGCGCTTTCGGCAAAGGCGGCAGAAATCGCCGCAAAATTCGCATAACCGACTGCTGCCGGGAGTGCAGCCTATTTTTTAAGTACACGTAATTTTTTAGAGAATATAGATTTTCATGCGTAAGCCCTGCGGTACGGTGCCCTGAGGCGCAGTTGCCCAAGCGCTCTTTTTATGATACTGTGAAGCGAACAGAGGAACGGATTATGGGTGCACGCGGAGAACTCTTTACAACGCAAGTATATTTGGACAACCGGTCGTATTTTTTTAACGTCAAAGAAAATAGGACCGGCGATATATTTCTTCAAATCGTCGAAAGCAAAAGCCGCGACGGAGCGGACTTCGACCGCCATCAAGTTGCGATTTTCGCAGAAGACATGCAGAAATTTTTACAGGGTATGGATAAATCGCTTTCGTTTATCGACAAAGCACGCAGAGCCCGCGTCAAAGCCGCACGAGAAAAAAAAGCCGAAAAAGAAGCGAAGTACGCAAAAAAAGTGTATTACGTAAAAGACGGCGAAAAAGAAGCGAAGCGCGACGACGGCATCAAGCGCACGGGCAGAGTTCACATCGTATCGAAGCGAAGCGATGCTGAAAAAGCGAACGATGCCGCGCGGACGAGCGGGTCGGAAAAAATTTAATAATCATTTAAAAAAACCGGGACTGTCTCAGATAAAAAAATTACGCGATGGCGCATCGGATTTCATCCGTTAAAAATAATTAATAATTATTAAGAAAACGCATAAAACACCGTGCAAATTATTATCTTAATAATGAAAGGTCAGTCTCTGAATCGGAGAAGGACCGATTTCTCGGCAAATGCGTCTGTGCTCCGCAGTCGGATAGCCTTTATGGCGCGCGTATCCGTAAGCGGGGTATTTTTTATCCATCTCTATCATGATCGCATCTCTGTACGTTTTTGCGAGTATACTTGCAGCCATCACGGGAGCGTATTTTGCGTCCGCTTTTACTTCGCTGCGGCATTCGCATCCGATATCGGGACAAAACGTTCCGTCGGCAACGGCGCGTATCGTTCCGCCCGAAAGGGCTGCCGCTTTCAACCATACGTCGAATTTTTCCGAAAGCGCTTCATACGCTTTTTTCATTGCAAGGAGACTCGCTTCGAGGATATTGATTTCGTCGATGACGGTATGAGAGACGATTCCCATACCCCAACACGCTTTTTCTTTAATAATTTTTTCGGCGAGGCCGCGTTTTTTTGCGGAAAGTTTTTTCGAATCATTTAATATGACTTGAGGAAAATCATCCGGCAAAATCACGGCGGCAGCGACGACGGGACCTGCAAGCGGGCCTCTTCCGGCCTCGTCGAGTCCGCATAAAAAAATATCCGCCTTATTTTCCGCTGACGGCGTTGTCGGACAATTTGCAAGAGCCGGCACGAGCCTTCTCCTAGTACCCGCTTTCGGTATTGCCGCCGTATTCGAGGGAAATGTTTTGCGCATCGGTATAGACCGCAGCGGCCGATCTTTCCGGATGCCGCAGATCGGCGATAAAGGAATTTCCGATAATTTTGCTTTTTCCGCCGAAGAGTTCGGCCGCCCTGCCGTAGCTCCCGGCAACTCTGCATAACGACGAACGTATTTCAAATTCTCCGCCGTGCACGGAAAAATTTACTGCTGCGGAAGCCGTCGTCGAAATGCGCGAATCGCTTATCTTCAGTTTGGAGCCGACGGACGATATGCATGACGAATAGCGTTTTGCCGAAGAGGTAATGCCGCAAAAGCGTATCGTAACGACCGATGTATCGGCGCTTACGACGGTGCCGCTTTCGGCAAAGGATGCGGCGATTTCGCAGTTTTCCGAAGCAAACACCGAATGTTCCAAGCGTATAAGCGGATTATTAATTTTGTTCGGCAAATCCGTATCGTCGCGTTTGACGATAAGATTTATAAGGGAAAGACTTGCGCTCCGTACGGTAAAAAAACCGCCGGACGCAAAGACGAGGCGCGCATCATCTTCACCTCGAAGAACGCAGTTCGAATCGATAAGCGTTTCTCCTTCGGGCATAACGAGCGCGCCCTTGATCGTAATATTTGCAAAGCGGTTTTCTCCGGCGGCGGCAAGACATTCGGCGAGAGACGTATAGGGATTGTCCCTCGTTCCGTCGGCGTTCTCTTTGTCGGCGGATGCATCGATATAATAATTATATTTGTCGATCAAAACATCGTATGAAGCAAGCGGACTTTTGTTGCCGCTTCGATCGGCGGCATATGCGCAGATTTTATAATAGACCGCATCGTCGGAAGACGAATCAAGGACAAAAGGAACGGTAAACGGCAAAAACGAATCCGCCTGCACGACATTGAAAAGAGAAGCGGCGTCTGCTTTTGTCATCGTTCCGGAAAGCATCACCGGATTGCTCACGGCGACGAAGAGATCGGATTCCCCGTCACCCGCAAGCGAAAGTTCGACCGCCTTTCTCGAATAAAAAGATTTTGCCGACGAAACGAAAGTCGGCACAGAAGGAGAACGCCGATCGACCGTGTACGGAAAAGAAAGCCGCCCCTGATACACCGAATCGTAATAGATGTCCGCATCAAAGGCGCCCGACACTTCATCTCCGAAAAACGTATCGATCCCCGCTTCTTCAAAAAGCACCGTCCCCTCTCCGTTTTCAAGCTTTTTCCCGAATCGGAAGCCTTCTCCCCGAAGCGCAAGCGAAATGGAACCGTCTTCACGCCGCTCGGCAAGAGCTTCGGGTTTGGGCGGAAGCGTAAAAGAGCTTACGGGATTCGCGGGAGCAAAGGCAACGCTCTGCCAAAAAATCGTGTGCGGCACGGTTCTGTCAAGGACGACGCTTTCTTTTCCGCTCACCCAATATGCATCGTCAATGCGGTAAATCAGCGCATCGCTCGTAAAAGACAGAGTATCCCAATCGGTGATTTTAAACGGAACGTCGCGTACCGCAAAAGAACCCGAAAGAGAAGGTTTCGTTTTTATAATAAAGCGCCACTTCGCAACCCCGTCCGAGAGAATACACGGAATAAAACGCGAGAGAATACAATCGGCGCCGTATGAAATCGCGCGGCCCTTTTGAAAGGATTCGGGCAGACCGCCCAAACTGTATTCGAGTTCGGACGGAAGAAAAAGCACGTCTCCCGCACTGTATTCCAACATACCGTCCGAAACGGCATCGGAGAGTTCACCTATCGAATACGCGGACGGAAAAGAAACGGGCGCGACGGTATATGAAACGCGGTATTCACGCGAGAGTCCGCGTGAATCGACGGCAACGATGCGAACTTCGACATCGCCTGAAACATCGAGGGCTACGGGACCGTCATACGCAAAACCCGAATCGAGAGGATCGGAGCCGTTGAGCGAATAGTATGCGTTTTCACCTTCGGAAAGTTCGAGTACGAGCAGCTGTTTGTTCGCCCATACGCCCTGTACGGGATTAATAATTTTCACACTTGCCGAAGCGGCTGCCGAAATCAAAACCGCCAAAGCGATAAGGCATACTCGTTTTTTCATCGCCGGTTTTTCCCGTTACCTCAGACTTTTCCCAAAAGCGGCTCCAGCACGGGACGCAGTTCGGGATCGTCTTTAAAATAATACTCTTCGAGCTCTTCTTTTGAAAGCCCGACGAGTTCATGGCTCAAATAATGAATCCAGCGATCCTCTTCCGGCTTTGTGATTTCCAAAAGCCTGCACCAATAATCGGGCTGAATGGACTGCTGTTCTTTGTGATAAGTAAAGCGCTTATAATCGTGCACGACGATTTTGATATTGCTGCGGGGAACTCCTCTCTGCAAAAATATTTCGACGAGAGAATTGATCGTACGGCCGGAATCGAAGATATCGTCGACGAGCATGATTTTATCGCCGGGACGAAGATATTCGGGCGCATACGTCCATCCGTCAACGTATACTTTTTCGTGCTGCTGAACGTCGGTATAGGATCTTGCGACGACGGACGCGTACAAAACGGGATGATGATCCTTCCGTACGAGTTTGTAATATTCGCTGATAACGTTCGCCATATACGCACCTCCGCGCAGCGAACAATAAATCACATCCGGTACAAATCCGTCGGAGTACATTTTATGCGCAATTTTAAGCGCATCGTTTCGAACGACATCGAACGGAAGAAATTCCTTTATCATCGTGATAACCTCATTTCCGTCATTATAATCGTAATCAAAGGAATGCTCAACACGGAAAAGCGATATTCTCAATAATTCCGGTAATTTCCGCTTCCGGTAAAGCTTTCGGGAGAATATTTTATCCTTTTGAAGCCGACTATTGCCGTTCGTCTTGCGTCAAAGAATTTGCAAGCGTCACTTCTACCTTCTTCGGTTTAAGAAATTTGACGCGGAGTTTACCGTTCGCGTAGTCGACCGAAACGCTGTTCGACTTTTCTCCTTCACCCGAAAGAATTTCGACGGAAAGCGGATCTTCGATTTCACGGCGGATAAGGCGGCGCATCGGACGGGCGCCCGATTCCGGTTCGTATCCGTGTTCGATAAGGTATTCCCGTGCTTTCGGTTTTACGGAGATGATGATATTTTGCTCGCGCATTCTGTCGGCGAGTTCTTTGATCTGTATGTCGAGTATCCGTCCGACTTCTTCTTTCGTAAGCGCGCCGAAGACGACGACGTCGTCGATACGGTTTAAAAGCTCGGGACTCAACATTTTTTTAAGCTCGCCGAGCGCGCTCGCTTTTATATCGTCGTAGGACAAAAGCCCTTCGCCCGACGGCAAAAATCCTACCCGACTTCCGCTCGTAATCTGCCGCGCGCCCGCGTTGCTCGTCATGATGATGACGGTGTTCCGGAAGTTCACGGTGTGGCCGAGGTTGTCGCTGAGTTCGCCTTCTTCGAGCAGCTGCAAAAGCAAATTGAATACGTCGGGATGCGCTTTTTCGATTTCGTCGAGGAGGACGACCGAATACGGACGGCGGCGCACCGCTTCGGTAAGCACGCCTCCCTCTTCATAGCCGACGTAGCCCGGAGGCGCGCCGACGAGACGGCTCGCGTTGTGTTTTTCCATATAATCGGACATATCGATCCGCACGAGCATTTCTTCGCTGCCGAATAAAAATTTCGCGAGCGCTTTTGCAAGCTGCGTTTTTCCGACACCGGTCGGACCGAGAAAGATAAACGAACCGAGAGGATGTTTCGGAGAAGAGACGCCGGCCCTGCTCCTTCGCACCGCGCCCGCGATGAGATGTACCGCTTCGTCCTGTCCGATAACGCTTTTGTGCATCTCTTCTTCCATGTGTACGAGGCGTTTCGTTTCGGACGAATCGAGCTGTTCGACGGGGATGCCGGTCATCGCTCCGATGATTCGGCAGATATCCTGTTCGGTCACGTGCTTTCTGTTTTGCAGATTGCTGTTCCGCCAATATTCGCTGTAGAGGTCGAGCTTTCTGCGCAGTTCGAGCACTTTGTCGCGCACGAGGGCAGCCCGCTCGTAATCCTGTTCTTCGACAAGCCGCCGTTTTTCCGCAGCGAGCTTTTCGATGCTTCGCTCCACTTCCGCAAGCTCTGCGGGCTTCGCTTCTTCCTGTATTTTTTTTGCAGCACCCGCTTCGTCGAGTATATCGATCGCTTTATCGGGAAGAAAGCGCTCGGGGATATAACGTCTGGAAAATTTGACGATAGCCGGGATCACGTCGTCGTCGAATACGATGCCGTGAAAATCTTCATAGCGTTTTTTTATCCCTTCGAGTATGCTTACCGTGTCGTCGTCCGTCGGCTCTTCGACTTTTACCGTTTGGAAACGGCGTTCGAGCGCGGAATCCTTTTCGATGTAGCGGCTGTATTCTTTTGTCGTCGTCGCACCGATGATTTGTATCTCGCCCCGCCCCAATGCCGGCTTGAGCATATTCGATGCGTCCATCGTCCCCTCAGGACCTCCCGCACCGATGATCGTATGCAGTTCGTCGATAAATAAAATGACGTTTTTATCGTCCCGAACTTCTTTCATCATTTTTTTCATGCGCTCTTCGAATTCGCCGCGGTATTTCGTACCTGCGATGAGAGCCGCCAAATCGAGGGAAAGGATGCGTTTTTTTAGCAGATTGCGCGGCACGTTTCCCTTTGCGATTCTCTGCGCAAGGCCTTCGACGATAGCCGTTTTACCGACGCCCGGTTCTCCGATGAGCACGGGATTGTTTTTCGTACGGCGCGAAAGCACTTGCACGATACGCTGTATCTCTTTGCTCCGACCTACGACCGGATCGTCTTTTTCTTCCCGCGCCATTTTTGTGATGTCTCGGCTGAACTCGGAAAGAAAAGAACGCTCGCTTCTGTTTTGGCGCGATTGATTTTGCGCCTGCTGTCTGCCGATATCCGGCGAAGGAAGCGACGCATCGACGCTTGACGCGGCACCGAAAAAATTTTCGAGCGCTGTTTTGGAAAATGAAGGAGATGCTTTTTCATTTGCCGATGAAGGAGAGTGCGCTTGAATTTCAGGGGCGACGCGGCGCGCGTCTTCTATCGTTATATCGGCGTTTTCAAAAAATCGGGCCGTCGCGCTCCCCTCTTCTCTGATCGCCGAAAGCACTATGTGTTCCGTGCCCACATAATCGTTTCCGAGCGCACGGGATTCCATGCCTGCGATATCGAGCATCGTTTTTAAACGGCGGCTCGGCGGCAGATCCGCGAGGGAAACGGATAAGGGAAAAGATTTAAATTGCTGTTCGAGAGCGCGCTGAAACGAAAGGAGATTGATATGAAGAGAGCGGAGCAGCGCATAGCCGAGCCCGTCCGCGCTTTTCAAAAGAGCAAGCAGCACGTGTTCCGGCAAAAGCTGATCGCATCCACTCTTCCGCCCTTCGTCTTGGGCAAGGGCTGCGACAAGGCGCTGAGCGCGCGGTGAAAATCCGATTCCGTTCATCATATCCCCCAAAGATTACAATTATAAATTGAATTGCACGGCTTCAAAGGTTTCCTGCACGATGAGCGCACGCAGCCGTTCAATTTTCAAGCGCACATCGTTTTGAATATCGGCTTCAAACGAAAAGTTTCCGTTTTTCAGCAAAAACTCAAGATGCCCGTCCTGCACGCGGTAGAGCAGCCCGCAAAGTACTTTATCGTCGACTCCTTTTAAAATACCAGAATCGAGTCCCCATTTTACGGCGGAAACGATCGAAACGCTTTGTCTGAGCGAAAGAAGCGCGCTGAACTTAGCTTCGGCGAAAGCGCGCAGTATAAGATTGCGCATCTCCGTAGGTTTATTTTCGGCACATCGCCTTCGAAACTTGCGTTCTGCTTCGGCAAGATATTTCCCTGCGCTTTCAACACTCGCCGTTTGATCGAATTCGCTGCCGGAAAGCGACGACGAAGTCGCAATATCGTAATACGCGCCGAGCGATGCCCCGTAACCGTCGCCCGAACCGTACACCGAAAACACGTCGAGCCCCTTTGCTCTGACGCCGTTGAGAACGGCATCCGCTTCACCCGAAAATACGAGCGAAGGCAAGTGGACGCGGATCGAAACTTTCATACCGCTTCCCGCATCGGAAAGGATCGACGTGAGATAGCCGAATTCGTAGGAAGCGGCGAACTGCAGCGTTTTTTGCATACCGTCGTCGCAAAAGCGGCACTCGTCGAATGCGCCTGCGCAATTCAAACCCGGCTCAAAAGACGCGATGCGCACGTGGTCGGTGCTGTTGACGCGGCACGAAAGGCGGCCGTCGCCTTTCATGACAATGCCCGAAGCTCCGCTTCCGTCGAGCACGCCTCGTTCTTCCAAAATCTTTTTTCCGAGAGCGTCGAGCGCTTCCGTATTTACGACGTGATAATCGTCGGGATTTTCAAAATGAGAAAACGAATCGAACACAAGCGTCCGTACGCGCTCGGCTTCATCCTTTTTTGCGGCCGACGGAAATAAAAAATCGGCAAGGTTTCGGGCAAGGCGCACACGAGTCGAAACGACGACATCGCCGTCGATTCCCGCGCAGGAATACCAGGGTATGCCCGAAAGAGAATCCGCACTAGACATCGTCCGATCCCTTCCCTCCCGAACCGTCGGCAACCGCCCTTTTTTCGAGAGCGCGAAGGTAATCACGGTAAATCGCCGCTTTTTCGTAATCTTCGTTTTGTATCGACTGTTCGAGTTTCGCTTTTAAATCGATGCGGTCGGTCAGGTGCGAGCGGAAAGTCGCGATTCGTCTCGGCATCGAACCGGTATAGGTTCCGGTAATGCCGTGCTTTGCCATGACTTCAGGCAGTTCCGCCTTAAAGATTTCATAGCACTCGGGGCATCCGACTTTGCCTGTTTTTTTTATAGCGGCAAAACTCGTAGCGCATGCAGGACAAAGCCTGCCCGCTTCCATCGTATCGGCCGCTTCCGTTTTTTCGACGGCATCGAAAAGCGAACGGATCGATTTTTGAATATGATCGGGATCCGGGGAGAGTCCGTTTTTTACGGCACACTCCATACAGATATGGATTTTTTTTTGAGACGTTTTCGTTGTCTGTTCGATAAAGAACACCGCTTCACGTTTGCGGCAAAAATCACACAACATAGCGCATTTTACTATATCACACTTTGCGCAATGTTTCGAGCGGCTTTTCATGCCCCGCTTTGTATGCCGGTATGACCGACGCCGCAAGAGCCAAAAGCACCGTCGAAATGACGATAATCGCAGTATCGCGGAACGGAATGACGACGGGTATTTCCGGAAGATAATACTCGGGATCAAGAAGAGCGATATGCGCAAAAGAATGAATATCGTACCCCTTTATAATATACAAAAATTCCGCCGCTGCGTTTACGATTTTTTCCAAAAAAACGATAATACGATTTACGTTTACCGCGCACGCAAGCCCTATGGGAAGACCGATGAGCACGCCTCCGAAACCGGCCGCCGTTCCCGCAGTGAGAAATGCGAGCGCAATACCGTGTGCGCTTCCGCCGAGACTTTTTATAACGGCAATTTCGCGCCGCTTTTCGGCAACGAGCATGACAAGCGATGAGGAAATATTGACCGACGCAACGAGTACGATGAGCAGCATGATAAAAACGAGCATGACTTTCGTCGACGCGAAATTTTCATACTTGTCCAGATTGAGTTCATCCCATCGATAAAAATCGGCATCGAAGGGAAACGCATCGCGCAGCGAATTTTGAACGCGCACAAGTTCGGGAGAAAACGCATTTTCGGTTTCGACAAGTACCGAATACTCGCCCGTTCCCGCTCTGATGATATCGAAGCCCGTATCGAGAGGCACAAAGAGCCACGCCGCATCAAGTTCCCGATACCCCGAAGAGACGACTGCCGCGACGGAAAGCAAAGCCGCTTTGGGCAGCACCGTTCCCCTTTCGTTTACGGAAGCGCTTATCAGGCGGAACGTATCGCCCGAACGCAGCCCCAGACGACGAGCCGTTTCCTCTCCGATAACGGCGGCTTTTGTTCCCCTTTTAAAACCACCGATATCACCGTCCGTGACGCGGAAAAACGAGGCAAAAGATTTGTTTTCCGTAAAGATTTCCGGAAGGACGGCGCGCACTTGCACGCCTATACGAAACGAAGATGAAGCGGCAAGGGCTGCGGCTCCGGCTTCGGGATACGCGTTCGTAACGCCTTTTACCGTTTTGAGGCGGGATGCGAAATCTTCGAGTGAAGCGGCATCCGAAACGGCAGGTATAGCTTTTTCGAGAACCGCTTCGATGTGGGAACTTGAAAGGCCGATGATACGTTCCGTCATACCTTGAATCATGCCGTTCGAAACGGCAAGCACGACGATGAGCGGTACGAGACTTATGCCTATGCACAAAAGAGAACCCGAAAGGCTTTGGCGGGCAGCCGATCTTTTAGCGGATTTCGGAAAGAGAATACGGCATGCCAATAAAAGGGAACTTTTTACCGTCATGACCGATCCGCCGCCGCAAGTTTTCCGCCGGCAATAGAATATCGCACCGATCCCTTTGCGGCAAGGTTTTGATCGTGCGTTACCATGATGAGCGTTTTACCGTATCTGTCGGCAATCGAAAAAAGCATATCGCCGACGATTTCGGCGTTCACGGGATCGAGGTTTCCCGTCGGTTCGTCGGCAAGGATGAGATGCGGATCGTTGATAAGAGAGCGCGCAACCGCCGCCCTTTGCCGTTCGCCGCCCGACAGCTCCGACGGCAGATGATGCAGGCGGTCTTGCAGACCGACATCTTCGAGCAAACGCTCGGCACGGCTCATCGCTTCTTTTTTTGAAAGGCCGGCCATATAGGCAGGAAGATAGACGTTTTCAAGCGCGGTAAAATCTTTTAACAAATAATGAAACTGAAATACGAATCCGAGAAAATGCGAGCGGTACTCGGCCTGATCGTCTTCGTCGAGAGAAGTGAGATCCCATCCGCCTGCGCGCACGATACCCGACGTCGCGGAATCGATCCCGCCGATGATATTGAGCAGCGTGCTTTTGCCGCAGCCGCTTTCGCCGGTGATAACGGTTTTACTGCCCTCTTCGACCGAAAGATCGAGCGCTTTTAAAACGGTAAGCGTTTCACCCGATGAAACATAGGTTTTTTCAAGATTTTCAATATGAACGATTTCACTCATCGTGAAGCACCTCCGCAACCGTCATTTTCAAAACGTCCCTGCTTGCAGCGTAGGAAGCGGCAAGAGGAGAAGCGATACCGAACAGAGCGATCATAAAAACTTCAAGCGGAAAGATACGCGCGGGAACGGACGCATAAAGCATAAACATCGGATTTTCGCGGACAAAGAACGCGTTTTCGGGTGAAAATAAAAGAGTAAAAAAATACTGCGTCCAATACATCGCTCCCGATGCGAAGGAAAATACGCTTCCGATATTCACGCAGAGCGCCAGTCCCAAAAGCACGCCGCCTACAGCGCCGGCACAGCCGGTAAAAAATCCGCGCACGATAAAAATCGATTTCACTTCGCCGCTTTTTCCGCCGAGCGCCGCCAAAATCGAAATTTCGCTTCTTCGTTCGTACACGAGGCGACGCATACCGCTGTAGATATTGATCGCAACAACGACAAAAATCAACAGCACGAGGATCATGAGCATATTTTTTTCCACTCGGAGTACGCCGAAAAACGATCTGTTGTACTGTCTCCATGACACAACCGAAAGCTGCGGAAACAATTTATTAATTTTTCCGATGGTGTGCGCATCGGACGATTCGTGCCGCAGTTTCAAACCGTACGCTTTTTCCGCACTTCGTCCGAAATTCTTTTTCCCCGATTCGAGATTGATAAACGCATACGATGCATTGATATCGGCATACCCCGAGTGAAAAATGCCCGAAACGCGGAACCGCCGCTCACGAGAGAGAAGCGCGACATCGCTTCCGCCCGAAAGCGCAAGAAGCGTCACTTCGCTTCCCGTCCGCGCACCGAGAGAATCCGCAAGGGACGAACCGAGCACGATTTCGTCTTCGTCTTCGATCGAAAAGCTGCCGGAAACCATGAGCACTTCCCGCGCAAACCCCTCATCCCTTTCCGCGATATCGTGAGGCAGTGCACGGATGAGAGCCGCCGCCTGTCCGCCCGAAGGACCGACCGTAAAACTCTGCGCTTCGTAAAAAGGATTTACCGAAACGATATCTTTTTCGCTTTTGCACCACGACACAAAGCTTTTTTCCGTATCGTCCGTTATGCCGCGTACTTGAATGTGATACGATGAAATTTCCATGATCGCATCTTTGAATTCCATTTGAAAGCCGTTCATAACGCTCATGACTACGATGAGCGTCATAATGCCGAAACAGATTCCGAGAGAAGCGAAAAACGACGTAACGGCGGATCGCCCTTTTCTGTCCACGCGGGAAAAGCGCCTCGACACGAAGGCAATCCAGCGGAAACGGAATATATTATTAATTTTTCGTATCATATTTTTTTGTCCGCAGTACGCGGTCTCCGTTTTTTATCGTTTCGCGAATTTTTTCCCCTGCGGCATACTCCGAAATCACGGTATATCCCTCATCGAAATAGAGCGTCGTTACGTATGTATCGTTTTGCGCATATATCGTTTTTATGCGGAGCTTTCCGTCTTCATAAAAACAATAATTCGGATTTTCTCCGCCCGCGGCATAGTCGTATGTTTTTTTTTGCACGCGGATTGCCGAAAGCCGTGTTTTTTTTTCATCGGCGTATTCCCAGCGCGATTTTTCTTCTTCGATGATTTTATTTCCGTCCGTATAGCGCCGAGTCATCTTCGTGTCGGGGATTCGCGCGCCGCTCTCATCGACAAAAAATTCCGCAAATAAAATCGCTCTTCCCTCATCGTCATAGAGTGTTTCCGATCGGCGGCCTTCACTTTCCGCGGCCGAAGATGAGGGATATGTTCTGTCGGCATTATAATAAAACGTTTCGCTGCTTTCACGCACGCTTTCTTTCGCAGTCGAAGCGATCTTCCATACATCGCGCCTGACAAGGCGCATAAGAGCGTCGTAGGTTTTCCGCACCGCTTTTTCTCCGGAAGCGTTTACGGTAACGCTCTCACCGTTTATATCCGAAAGCGTAAAGCGCTCCGCATCGAAGGCAAAGGCTTTAAGCTTTCCTTCGGCATCGCGCGAAAACCTGTCGATCGTATGGCTTTCCGAACCGTCCGCATCCGGCGATTTTGCCTCTGCCGTCTGCGCTGTATCCGGCGATTTTGCGTCATCAGCCTGAACGTCTCTCCTCGTCTCCGCCCTTCCGGTTTTTCCTTCATCCTTTTCACTCGATGCTTTTTCACCCGAAGCGCTTCCGTCTTCCGCTGGGGAGAGTCCTTTCCCGTCTTCTTTTTTTTCGGCCGCAAAATTTTCTTTTACCGAAGCATCCGCCGTGCTGCCGTTTTTTTCGGCCGGCAAAGCGGATTTCCGCTCGGCGCTTCCCGCACCGAAGGATCGGCCGGCACAAAGGAGACAGCACAGAACAAATGCGGCACAAAACGGTTTCACGTCAATCCAGTCCTAAAAATTCTTTTACATAGCGTTCGGCATTGAACGGAGCGATGTCCTCGTATTTTTCTCCGGTACACACAAAGGCGACCGGAAGACCGAGCTCTTTGCCGACGGAAACGGCGACGCCGCCCTTTGCCGTCGAATCGTATTTTGTCAAAACAAGCGCGTCGACGGAAACGGCTTCTCCGAAAACTTCCGCCTGACGAAACGCGTTTTGTCCCGTCGTCGCATCCACCACGAGAATACGCTTATAACAATTTTCATCCGCCTTTTGAAGACAGGTGCGGTCGATCTTTCCGAGTTCGCGCACGAGATTTTCTTTATTGTGCAGGCGGCCTGCAGTATCGGCAAGGACGAGACCCCCGCCCTTTGCACGGACGGCATCTGCCGCATCGAAGACGACGGCGGCGGGATCCGATCCGTGCTGGTGGCTTACGACGCGCACGCCGAGATTTTTCCCGTGCAGAGCGAGCTGTTCGATCGCGGCGGCGCGGAAAGTATCGGCTGAAGCGAGAACCACTTCGCCCGAAATCGCATCTTTAAACGCGTTCGCAAGCTTTGCGCTCGTCGTCGTTTTTCCGACGCCGTTTACGCCGAGAAGCATCCACACATTCGTTTTACCGGGAACGGGGGCAAGAGAAATCTCTTTGACGCAGCGCAAGAGAATCGCTTCGAGTTCGTACATGATTTCGTCTTTTCCGTGTGCATGATTTTTTTGACACGAAACTCTCAGCTCATCCGCAATTTCGACCGCCGCCTTTGTACCGACATCTCCCTCGATGAGCGCATCGGTCAAATCGTCGAACAACTCTTCATCCTCTTTATCGCACCCTCCGAATAAATCACGCATCCGCTGCGCAAAAGAAATCTTTGCCATAATATCTCCCATAAAAACTTTTGCAGAAAGTTGCAACTTTCGAAAAAGTTTTTAGCCGTGCGCAAACGCGCACACGCTCAATAATCGAGTTTGCAAACCAAACTCGAAATAAGAACGCTGCGATTTCGAGCAATGCGCAGAAATCGCAAGTGTCTCTTATAAAAGAAAAACGCTTTGGCGTTTTTTATCTCCAGACTTTAGCGTCGGCGATATTTCAGACGGCGCTTTTTATCGTATCTCCGTTATCTTCCGATCGAAATCGACGCGGTATCTCCCGCATCGTCAATTTTGCCGTCTTTTACGGCACGGGCGGGAAGTACTTTGTCCGCGGCAATAAAATACCGCACGAGTTCGTATATAAACCACGCACCGCATCCGACCGATACGCCGACGCAAGCTTGAGAAGCGGTTTGCCATCCTTTTACGTTTCCGATATCGATATAGCCTTTTGCATACGCGGCGTTTTGCGCATAAAAATTGCCGTAGGTATAAAATGTCGCCAAAAGAGATGTGATGAGCACGCTGTACGACGTATACAGCCAGCGCCGCCTCGTATCGATATATTTGCTTCGGTCAAAAGGCTCGGCGCGGAAAGCAAGCGAAGCGTTTTCTTTGAGCATCCGATACGCGATATAAAACGGAGCTGCCGATCCGTCTTCCGTGATAAACTGACCGAGTACAGGTTCGTTATTGATTGTCAATTTCAGAGGAAGATTTTCTTCGTCCGTTTTACCCGCTTCCGCTCCGTTTGCAAAGAGCGTCCCGACGATCGGCTTTTTTAAACGGATAAAAAGCGATGAAGGATTATCAGGCATGAGTTCGGCGGAAATCGAAAAACTTCTCGCGCCCCGAAACGCATAGGATGTGCCCGCCTGTTTAAAACCGGGGGCGGAAAACAAAACGGAATGCACCCCCGCCTGCACGACAAGGCGGTCGGGGATTTCCCGATACACGATATCGTCGACGCTGATCGTAATGTGTTCGGCCGCTTCCGGCGGCGAAACCGTAAAAAGCAATTCCACGGGCATGCCGTTCGTTATTTCGGGCGTAAGGCGCCTGGCAATACGCACGGCAAGGGAGCGAATGTCGGACAAACTTCCGACATCGGTTACGGTACCGATAACTTTCGCGCCCGGATACACGATGAGCGACACGCTTACGGAAACATAGCCTCCGTAAGAAGTCATCATACCGGTTAAAAGCGCGTTGATCTTTGCGGCGACAACGGCGTTTTCGAATGAGCGGCTTTCATACCCCGTTTTTTTCGCATCTTCTCCCGCATCGAAGAGTACGGAAAAATCGTCTTTATACAAACTCACGCGCTCGCGCGCAGGCGCTTCATCCTCATCGCGCCGAAATAAATTAATAAACCGCTCTCTGTCGCTGCGCTCCGCATCGGATCTTTTTTCTTCCACGACCGCGCCCGCTTCGATGTTTTCCTTTCGCCGCTTTTCTCGTTCCATATCGGGAGCGGCTTTTTCGCGTTGTCTTTCCTCTTCGATAAGATTTTCTTCGATTTTTATTTTCAATTCCGCAATCTTTTTATCCGCCTCGCGCAATTTCCCTGTAAGCTGCTTTTCGGAGTAATTGCCGAGCATGAGAGAATCCCGAACTTGCACTTCCCGCGAAAGCTGCAAAAAGAGATCCGTCCTGTTTTTTGAAAGCGCATATTCGCTTCGATCGAGCCGCTCTTCCGCAGTCGGCACGCGCTCGAGGTTTTCCGCAAGCTGTTCGAGTATAAGAGAAGGAACGGTGCGGGAAGCCGCATCGTCGGACGGAGAGACTTCTTTTTTATTTGCAAATATAAATTTTTCGGCTCCGATAATCCAATCGGGACGTGCGGACGTATCGGCGGCGGGCACAATCGAAATCAGACAGAAAAGATGAATAAAGCCGCAGAAAAAAAATTTAGCGCTTGAACGGCGAAACGGTCGGAAAAATTCGATTTTCAGAAAATTCGAAATCAAATATTTACACTTCTTCGTCATCGTCTCCGCCGCCCTCCATCGGAAGACCTTTCCACCGGGCAATGAGAAACGCGTCCATAAACTGATCGATGTCGCCGTCCATAACCGCTTGGATATTGCCGGACTCGCACTTCGTACGGTGATCTTTGACCATCGTGTACGGCTGGAACACATAGGATCGAATTTGATTGCCCCATGATATGTCTTTTTTTTCGCCGCTGTATTTCGAATTTTCTTTTTCTCTTTGTTCGCGGTAATATTCATACAGACGCGAGCGCAGAATATTCATCGCAATTTCGCGGTTCATGAGCTGACTGCGTTCGCTTTGACATGCGACGACGATGCCCGTCGGAATATGCGTAAAGCGCACTGCCGATTCGGTTTTATTGACGTGCTGTCCTCCCTTGCCGCCCGCGCGGTACGTATCTACGCGGAGATCTTCCGGCCGGATATTCACTTCGATCGTATCGTCGAGAACGGGATACACGTACACCGAAGAAAAAGACGTATGCCTTCTCGCGTTCGCGTCAAAGGGACTGATACGCACAAGCCGATGGATTCCCGCTTCGCATTTCAAATAACCGTACGCATAATCGCCGGAAATCTGCATCGTAACGGATTTCAATCCGCCTTCCGCTTCTTCCTGATCGACGATTTCGATTTTAAATCCGTGCCGCTCCGCCCACCTCGTATACATACGGCTCAGCATAAAAGTCCAATCTTCAGCTTCCGTTCCGCCGGCTCCCGCATGGATCGAAAGAAAGGCATCGTTCGGATCGACTTCGCCTGAAAGCAAATTCAAGATGTTGAGCTTTTCGAATTCGGATTTCGCCTCTTCGTACATCTGCTCAACTTCCGCTTCTTCATCCGCACCGCCGCTTTCTTCGGCAAGCTCGAACATCGCTTCCAAATCGTCCTGTTTTTTCAATAAAGCGCGCCACGGCTCGACGCGGCTTTTCAAGCGTTTGATTTCGTTCATGACGACGCCGGCTTTTTCGCTGTCGTCCCAAAAGCCCGGAGATGCGGTGAACGCTTCTTTTTCGGCGATCTTTTTATCTATACTCGCAGCGTCAAAGACGCCCCCAAACGTTCATAATATCTTCGCGAAGAGCGGAAACGGGCATTTTTAAATCTTCTATCATATAGACACTCCAAAATTAATAATCGTATTTCATAGCAACAAGCGGCACTATTCAAACGCAACAACCGGTACGCCGATTGATACCATATCGCTTTTTGAAATTGCAATTTTCAAAAGTTTTCCGCAGACGTATTCGTACCGTTTTCATTTTCCGCATCGTCCGCTTTCAAAACACATCTCCGCCATTTTTTACGATGGAGTTCGGTTATGGAAAACATACCGCGCACGGGATACTGATACATGCGCACCGTATCATAGTAATTCGTCACGCGATCGATTTCACGCTTGAGCTGCGAAAGCTGCAAAACACCGACGTCGGCGCTTTCCCAGCATGCGCGCTGCACTTTGTGAAATCCGTAATGAGCGAGTACCGAAGCGAGCGACTGAGCCGTATCGACTCCGCCCGGATCGAGAACAACCGACACGAACATATCGCATAAGCATAAAAGAAAGAGCGAATTATGTCAAACGGAGCGCAAAGAATTGATTTTCGCGCCGTTTCGCGCTATCATAATACCATGAAGTTCTTTCGACCGCTTGTCATCACGGCAGTCTTTATATCCGTATCTTTCGCCGCTTTTGCATCGGAGCGCCCCATCGTCACCGGTATAAAAGCCGAAGCCGGGTCGGCAAAGCGCATTTCCGTTACATGGACACCGCCTGAAAATCCCGAACCCGCCGTCACTTCTCTCGCCGTATTTCGAACGGAAGAACCGGCCGCCTCTTTTCCGCAGATAGCGTCCCTCGAACCCGTTGCGGAGCTTATAAAAGACAGTGCGTCGTTTACCGACAGCGTTTCCGATTATAAAGATTATTATTACACCGTCGTCGCAGTTACGGAAAAAGGACGCTACGATATCGTCATTCCCTCGGTAAACGCAACGGTAAACGGCGTGCATGCTCGGATTCCCCGAAAAAACGCCGCAAAGGATACGAGCGCATCAGCACGGGAAAAACTCTACCCCGAAGGCGTTTTGCGTGAAACGCCGCTTCCATACATCGATTTAATCGAAAGCGTAAACGAAAACAAACGGACGGCTATGAGCAAAAATGCGCTTATGCAGGCACGGCTCCTCGCCGGTTCCGCGGAAACCGCACACTCGCCGCTTTTGCCCTATGTATTCGAAGAAGATTTGATTTCGCCGGACGGAGGCGACGATTACCTTTTGTTCGACGTTTTGAAAACGACGTTTATCAAACGGAAATACAAGGATGCCGAAACCGAACTTTTGCGTCTGCTTGCAACAAACAGGAACGAAGCGGTTACGTCCCGAGCGCGGTTTTATTTGGGCGAATCGTATTATTTCAGCGGAAACTACGCCGATGCGGTCAACGCGTTTTTATACGTAATCGGCGACTACCCCGCCCTCGCAAAAAAATGGATCGATTCGTCCCTTGACTTCATGCAGCTGCCGGAAAATTAATAATCAATAAATGCTGCGGATGATATCGACGAGTGCGGGATTCCGCCGTTCGCCCAAATCGTTCGCGGAAATCGCTTTCGGCTTTTCCGAAACAGCCCCCGCGCGGGCGGCTGGGGCGTTATCGACAACGCGGGATGCGTTTCCCGCTTTGCTTTCCGCAGCTTTATCCGGCATTGAAACAAGGACAACTTCATCGCCCGTATTTACCCGATCGTAAAATCCGCTCTTTACGAACTCGCCTTCCGACACTTCTTCTCCCGCTTCGGTAATCGTAAGCGTGCCGAGCGCGTCCCTGTCGGCGTATGTCAATCCGATATTCGAATCCGCCGTTTTGAGCGCACCCTTCGGCACGACGGCGAACACCGCGCCTTTTTGCAGCAGTTCCGATCGTCCGATATCGATTAATAAATTCGTCCCGCTTCTGTCGAGAATTTTTCCTCGAACGGGCAAATTTGAAAGAACTGCGGAACGGAACCTGCGCAGCACGTTCGTATAGCGCCCGCTTCCGGTACCGTAAAAGGACATACTGCGGACTGCCGACCCCGTACGGCCGGAATACATCGTCGCATCGAGAACGATGTCGCGTTCGCCTTCGTCGAGCGAAAGCATGATAAAATAATCTTCGCCCGCACTTTGCGCTTTTCGGTACGCTTCTCCGAAGCCCGAAACGGGAGCCGTTCGTGCGCGCACGAAAGTGACGGAAACGCCCGAAAACATATCGGCGGCGAACCGGGCGGTGATCATCGGAGAATCCGCGTGAACGAAGCGCGCGGTATTTTGCGCATAGTACAAGCCGATGCGCCAGCGTATTTTATCGAGGTAAAAAGGTTCGACGTTCCACCGCTTTGCAAGCGAATCCTGTAAAAGCGAATCGTAAGCTTCGACGGTGTCGTCCAAGCGCCTTTCGCTCGTACGGCGCGCTTCCGAAGAAACGCTTGAAAGCGGATCTCGGTTATCCTGTACGAATTTAAGCTGTTCGAGACAGAGTTCGTGCAAACCGTTTATGTCGAGCATTTCGGCAAAGGCTCTGCGCGCCGCGGTGTCCGTCGGGTTTACTTTCAGCGCCCGCTGGTATTCGTAGCTTGCACCCGTGCCGTCGAAGCGCTTCATACATTCTCCAGCATTTTTTATATGCCACTTCGACCATTCCTTTCTCCGCGCATCTTCGATCGGAACGGTTTTATTGACCTCGAGTTCGAGAGCCGCGCGCATCACTTCATCGAAGGGATCGACCGAAAGCCCCGTCGTCCACGTTGCGATCGCAGCCGCCGTATTTCCCTCGCGGTACTGGGAGAGACCTTTTAAATACCACGCGCCGCCCGCGTTCCGCGATCTCGCTATTCGGAAATCCGAAACGTCGATGGCATCGGCGTATTTTTTTTCCGAATACAATATAGAAGCGAGCAGTTCATAGGCTTTGTCGTAACGGCCGTTTATTTCAACCGCCGTGCGAGCCGCCCGCTCGGCAGCAGAAAGATTGCCCTGCATGGCGGCAAGCTTTGCGTTCATATAGTGCACTTCCGCTTCGCCCGAATGATAGCGCAGCGCCTGCGACATATAGCGGGAGGCGGCGGCTGCATTATCCCGCTCGGCCGAAACGAAGGCGAGACTTAAAAGCGCTTTGCGGTTCGACGGATCACGCTCGAGAGCTTCGGCGTATTTTCCTTCGGCAGCGGAAATTCTCCCGCTGAAAAGATCGAGTTCCGCCATACCGAATCTCGCGTTGACGTCGTTCGGATACTGCGCCAATATTTTTTCGAATATGAGCCGAGCTTCCGAAAGATTTCCGAGCGCGATGCGGCACATGCCCCGAAGATTTTGTACGGCCGTGCTGTTCCGCGCATATTTTTCGGCGGACGAAAGATAGCCGAGCGATGTGTCGTATTGGCCGAGCTGATACGCGCACTCGGCAAGGCGGAACCAAGCATCCGCATAAGCGGGATTTATGCGTACGGCTTCCAAAAAAAGTTCCGTCGCTTCGTACCACTCTTCCCCGTTCTGCCGTTCGACACCGCGCGAATAAAATTCTGCAGCCGTCGAAGGAGAAGCAAAAAGCGGAATCGCCAAAAGGAGAACGCACAGCGCACAGAAAACGGCTTTTCGTTTTTTTTGAACAGCCGGATCGATGACGGACTGCGTCGATATGTGAAAACGGAAAAAGCGGTTTTTATCCGCATTCCGCTCATCTGTCATATTATTTGTCATCCTCGTTTTCATCCCCGCTTTTCCGTATCACCTTTATCATATTGATACGGTGACCTTCCATATCCTGTACGATAAAATCGAATCCGCCCCACGACGCCTTTTCGTATTTTACCGGAATCTTTCCGAGCAAATCGAATACAAAGCCGCCGAGCGTATCGAAGTCTTCCGTCGGAAACTCCGCACCGATCGTTTCGTTCAAATCGTCCAAATCTATGCGCGCATCGCACAGCCAAATATTGTTTCCGAGCGTGATGATATCTTCCCGCTCGTTGTCGAACTCGTCCTGAATGTCGCCGACGATCTCTTCGATGATATCTTCCATCGTAACGATGCCGGAAATGCCGCCGTACTCGTCGATCGCGATTGCGATGTGCAGGTGCCGCCGTTTAAACTCGCGAAGGAGCGAATCGATACGCTTCGATTCGGGAATAAAATACGCTTTGCGGAGGATCTTTTCGAGATCGACCGTTTCGTGAGAAGCGAAAATGTGAATCAGATCTTTGACGTAGAGTATGCCGACGACATTGTCGATGGATTCGCTGTAGACCGGAATGCGCGAGTGACCGCTTTTGGCGATCTTTTCCATGAGCTCGTCGAGTTCGGTATCGACGGAAATAAAATCGACGTCGATGCGCGGGATCATCACTTCCTTTACCGTCGTATGCGACAGATCTTCGATACCGCGTATCATGCTCCGTTTTTCTTCGTTGATAATTTCCTGCTGTTCGGGACTGACCGCTTCCGCATCGGAAGCGGCTTCTTCCTTTTTGCGTCCTAAACCGAATAATCCCATATACCACCTTACCGAATTTTCAAAGTTCCCGCTAAAAACCGAAGTTTTCAGGAGTCCCCGATTATTTTTTCGCCGCACAATTTTGCAAGCGTCTGTTCCTGAATGACGAGCATATCACATTCGGGAGCTTTACCCGCTTCGATATGCTCTTCTCCGTGATCGTATCCGTTTAAATGCAAAAGACCGTGCACGATAAGACGCTTGAACTCCGAATCTTCATCCGTTTCGAACGCGGCCGCATTTTTCGAAAGCGTGTCGAGACTGATCGCAATGTCGCCCGCGCACTTCCACTCCGTACCCTCTTCGTCTATATATGAAGTTCCGTTTTCAAACGAAAGCACGTCCGTCGCCCCTTCGATGCCGCGGTACGTTTTGTTGAGAAACGCCATATACGCATCGTCGCACAGCAAAATCGAAATCTCCTCTCCGGAAAAACCGAGCGCATCGAGCGCCTTTTGCGTAAAAGGCGCAACGTTTTCAAACCACGAAGGAAACGCAAGATTTTCGGAAACGGAAACGGCGATCCTGTCAGCCATTCGATTTTCCCGCATCCGATTTTTTATCGTTCTGTTTTTTTTCGTCCTTTTTATCGCCGGTTTTGTCGTCACTCTTTTTATCGGAAGCTTTATTTTCTTTTCGGTCTTCGTCGGGATTCTTTTGATTCGGATATTCGATCCTGTTGTGATAGTAGCCCGCAAGCAGCTGAACGAAAGCGCCCTTTATCTTTGCCATATCGCGGAAAGTCAAATCGCAGTTGTCGAGCTGCCCGTGTTCGACTTTGGCGTTGAACAACATTTGAATGAATTTATCGAGGCGCGATGCGGACGGGTTTTCAAGCGTGCGGCATGCGGCTTCGACGGTATCGGCAAGCATGACGACGGCGCTTTCGCGGCTCGTCGGAGGAGTACCCGTGTAACGGAATTCTTCGGGACTTACGTTGGGATCCTTTTCTTTTGCCGCGTTGTAAAAATACGAAATAACGCTGTTTCCGTGATGTTCGGCGATGATGTCGATGACCTGCCGGGGCAAGTGCATTTGGTGCGCTTTTTCTACGCCGCGTTTTACATGGCTTTTGATAACGGCGACCGACAGAGAAGGATTGATATCGTCGTGTTTATTCGTTCCCGTTTGGTTTTCGACGAAATATTCGCTTTGATCCATTTTACCGATATCGTGATAATATGCGCCGACGCGGGCGACAAGCGAGTTTGCGCCGATTTCGCGGCACGCACTTTCGGCAAGCTGCGCAACCATGAGCGAATGCGTATAGGTACCGCTCGCGCTGAGCATGAGGCGCCGCATCGTCGGATTGTTGAGATCGCTTAAATCCATGAGACGGAACACCGATGCGGTATTCAAAAGCAATTCAAGCGGCGTCAAAAAACCGAGTGCGAGAATGCCGGAAATAAATCCGTTGAACGCGGCGCCTGCGAGTGCGGCCGGCATCCTCTGAAAGCTTTCGTTATCGATAACGATGAGTACGATCATGCATACGATATTGACAAGGGCAAGCAAAAGAGATGCGACCACCATATCGATCCGCCGCTCGATCCGCCGTACGATATTCGTCGCGGCAAAACACGAAAGAATCGTAAACAAAAACGGAATAAGCGCCCAGTCGGCGGCATTGTACACGCCGAATGCGGCGACGGCGCAAAACAAAACCGAAGAAAGCTGGCCGTATAGGATGGAGACGAGCAGCGTACAAAACGCCGACGGTATGATCACTGGAAGCATGTACGGAGACGAAAAAGTACCCGTCTTTCGGCCGAAAGCGGCGGCCGCATATACGAAAAGAAAAAAGACGACTTGCAGTACCCATTCGTTTAAAAATATTTTTCTGCCGAACGGAAGAAAGGCGAAAAGCAAAAACCACACGACGCCGAGAATAAGCAAAAACAGTTCGTTATTGAAAAATTTGCGATAATCGAAATACGCGGGCGATTCGGCGAGCTTTCGGAGCTTATCGTAATTTTCCCGTTCGATTGCGAATCCTTTGCGTATGATCCGCTCCCCCTTTTGAACGGTAAGCGGATTGTCGTATGTCGCACCGATGTCGCGGGGAGCGATTATATCGCGGTCGGCGATCTGTCCCAATTCGAAATCGTCAAGCGAAAACGACGCTATCGTTTGGCTCGTCGCAATATTCAAAAAATTGACAGCCGATACGGCGATATAACCCGCCGCAATCAAAAGAATAAGGTGCCAGTGCTTTTTAATATATCCGCCGAATACCGATACGGTACGGCGGTTATTATTATTTTTTTTCATCTTCATACGCCTTTACTATTTTTTTTACGAGCGGAGAGCGGATCACATCGTCCGCCGTCAGCTTCATCGTTGCAATTTCCGGAATCGATTTTAATAATTCGAGCGCGTGGACGAGTCCGCTTTCCGTGCGGCGCGGCAGATCGATCTGCGTGATGTCGCCGGTGATAAAAACTTTCGCGTTTTCGCCCATGCGCGTCAAAAACATTTTCATCTGTTCGCGCGTCGTATTTTGCGCTTCATCGAGGATAACCACGCTCCCGTCGAGAGTCCGCCCGCGCATATACGCAAGCGGCGCCGTTTCGACGGCACCCGATTCGACGAGACGCCTCACAGTTTCCCGCGGCACGAGGGATTCCACAGCGTCGTAAAACGGCCGCAGGTAGGGATTGAGCTTTTGCTCCAAATCGCCGGGAAGATAACCGAGACTTTCCCCCGCTTCAATGACAGGGCGCGTTACGATGAGTTTCGATTTGTTATGCGAAAGGAGCATTTTCAGCGCTTCGGCGACCGCGAGAAAGGTTTTGCCGCTGCCGGCAGCTCCGGTACAGATGACCATATCGAACGAGCGGAGCATATCGATATAGCGCGCTTGATTGTCCGAACGCGGATAGATTTTCCGAAAAGCTCCGGGAATCGAAATTGCGCAGCGTGAAAGAACGGCGTGCGTCTTCGTATTTAAAACGGATGTGATGATGTTTTTACCGTCTTCGTCGCCGCTTTCTATTTCGTCGATAATCCGATCGATGATAAAACGGAATTTTTCGCGAACGGCCGGATCCTCTTCATCTACGGAAAGCTCGTTCCCCCGCGTAAATATCGGCACACCCAAATGCTCTTCGATGAGTTTCAAATTGCTGTCGTTCGTACCGCAGACGCAGGACAAAACATCGGCGTCAGGCACGACTATCGTATAAGCGCTGTCCACAAACCTCCGGCACCCGCACTCCGATCATAGGGTAAATATTACGGTATAAAATTATAAAGGCAGAGGATAATTTATGCAAGAGCGAAAAAATCCGAGCAATGCGCGACTTGCAACGAGCGCGAAGCGCGAAGTTCCCCGCGCAGGATTTTTTCGCGTATTCTATAAAAGAAAAACGCGTCAAGCGTTTTTCAACTCCAGACTTCATCAACCAAATCCAAGCAGTGGTCGTTCGCGGTACATCCGTGCACCGCTCACTACCGTATTTTTGCTACGCAAAAATACGCGTCTGTTTTGCGAAGATGCGACACGGCGTCCGTGCCGTGCATTGAAGGAGTTCTCCGCGCGACTTGCAACGAGCGCGAAGCGCGAAGTTCCCCGCGCAGGAATTATGCGCGTCTCCTATGAAAGAAAAACGCCGCAGGCGTTTTTCGCCTTTCGACTTCATCAAGCGATTTCGAGCAATGCGCAGGATTATGCGCGTCTCCTATCACACGGAGCAACGCAAGCGTTACACCGTGTGTCCTCATAAGGAATTGCAGTCGGCTTTCATATCTTTTATTGCATCTGAAAGGATATGAAAGCCTCCGCACGGATAAAAGAAAAACACCGCAGACGTTTTTCGCCTTTCGACTTACCGGAGCAAATCCGAACCGCGGAAATTATTGAGCAAAAAACCGCATTGCGCTATACTGAGTTAGTCAAAACTAATTAACGGAAAATTCGGCAAGGAGCTTTCGATATGGCAAGCATTCGATATACGCTTACGAAATTCTTATTTAAAAGCCTTGTGCGCCCGATGATGAAAAAGGCCGCTTCCGATCCTGAAAAATTTCTTAAAGAACAGTATAAGGAGCAGCAAAAAAAGAAATTACCGCTTTCGGAATTACATAAAAAATACGACTTCGATGAAAAAACGGCCGGAGGAATTTCGTATTATACCGTTCACAGCCGGAACAAAAAAAGCGGCGGTGCGGGTGCACAAAAAAAGCTCGTGCTGTACTTTTTCGGCGGCGGCTTTGTGATGTCCGGTGATGCCGGCGATTTCGATTTTGCACAGGATATGGCCGATCAAACGGGAGCCGACGTGTGGATTGTGTGGTACAAGCTTTTTCCTAAAACGACGGGGAAAGAACTTATCGAATCGATTATCGGCGTTTATAAAGAAGCGCTCGCTTCATACGAGGCGAAAGACATCGCCTTTTTCGGCCTGTCGTCCGGCGGCTCTTTGTGCCTTGACATTTGCACGTACATTACCGAGCAAAAACTCGGCCTTCCGCTTCCGGGCAAACTCATTCCGTTTTCGGCTACGATCCAAATGCCGCCGACAACCGCACAGCTTGACGATATGAAGCGCATCGCAAAAAAAGATGCGATGTTTACCGCAGAATACGTCGAAGCCGCATCAAAGATGATGTCGCTGTGCGGAGCGCTCGGTTTTTTGGGGAATTCCGTTTCATACAGCTGGAAAGGTTTTCCGCGCATCGCGGCCTTTTACGGAACGGACGAAATCTATTATGCCGAACTCGATGCCTTTAAACAAAAATGTGAAACTGACGGCGTTGCGCTTGAAATTCATATCGGAAAAGGCATGATGCACACGTGGGCCGCCGCGGCCTGGCTTCCCGAAGCGAAAGAAACGCGCAAGATTATTTACGCATATATAAAAGAAAACTGAAAATCAGGGCAATGAACCGCTTCGAATATTGCGGCAAAAACCGTCGGCACCGAATAACTAATCGCGCTCGCAATGCCCGTGTTTTTTCATCGTTTATTTGTCTTGTTTGGACTGATATGCTGTCAGCCTCAACTTGCCGTCCACATATTCTCCCAAAAATATATCGCCGTATTTATTTAATCCCTGCTTTTTAATTTCTTCAATCAGCCATTCTTCATCCTTGCCTATCACGTCTAAAATATCCGCTTGCAGCTGCCCGTCCGTTATCAGTGGAAATTTCGGATTTTCTTCTCCCGGAAGTATAATGATCAATTGACCGTTTTGCTCCACGACCGCTCGTTTTACATCTTTTGTTGAATAAACGTTTTTTGTTCGAAGTTTAAAAGCTATATCATGAGCGGATAAACCCGCCTTTTCACAATTCTCAATATTGATTTTACCGTCATCGATAATTATTAATGCTTTTCCGTCTATAACCTGTTTCGCTTTTACATTATGCGTTTTGATCCATTTCAAAGTCAATATAAGCACACACCAAATACATAAAACACCTATATAATCCAATAATCGAATATTATTATTATAAATCACGCCGCCGATAATACCGCCGAGCACGTAATTTTGCACTTGATCACTGGTAGATGAAGGTGCCAAATTTCCTTTTCCCGAAATATTTATTATCATTATCAAAGCAAAAAAACCGATTAATAATTTTATTGCCACTAAAACAAATCCGTTCATAAATTTCTCCATAAAAACTTTTGCAGAAAATATCAATTATAAAAGAAAATCTGAAATTCGCGCACGGGAATTTCTTAAGTATATTCCGCGCCGTATTCGCGCGCAACTTTTTTGTACGCATACAGCATATACGCGCCGTAAATCATCGTCGCACATGCCCCGCCGATCCCCGCCACCGCGTACACTTCAGGCCATGTCATTGTTGTCGTAAAAGCAAGATATGCTGCGAGCAGCGAAAAGACAATCGGAACAGGCGCGATAAAATAGTCGATTTTTCTATTCATGATTTTTCCGAGCGGAATAAAGTGCAAGCCGATAATAAGGGTTACGGCAGGGAAAATCAATTTTACAAGATGAACGGCTGCGAGCGTTACGGCAAAAACCGTCAGCGCCGAATAACTAATCGCGCTTACAATGCCCATATTTTTTGCAATCTTTTTTCCCGCTTCGGACGGCACCGCTTTAAAACGTTTTGCGTGTTTGATGTTTTTTATACTTGCAAAAACGATGTACGCGCCGTATGCGACGGTCAGCGCAAACAAAACCCTGCCGACAGCGCCCCATACAAAGCAAAACCAAACGGAATAGAACAAAGTGAAAACCGCCATCATAATTCCGTAGGGCGCAATGTTTTGCGCGATCTCACCGAATTCCTGTTTCGTTTCGGTACCCATTTTTTCCTCCGAACCGCACTGTATCACAATCACCGCATCTTTTCCAGCACGCCCAGCACGCTTGCAATATTGCCGTCTATGCATATCGAGCGCTCGCGGATTTCGTCGGGACAGAGCGCTTCGCTGTAATTGATGCACGCGTAAAGCGAACGCGGGTTGTCGGCGCACATGCGCCAAAACGGATATTTGATAATGCCGGGCGTATTCGAACCGACGCCCAATTCCAAAAAGAGGATTTTTTCGTTTTTATGCGCCGCGATAAAATTGCCGTAGCGTTCGGAAGCTCGGTGCCAGCCCTCGTCTTCCACGAATGTTGAATCGCTTCGAAGGTTCATCGACATCGGTTTTCCGCATCTCGGACAGTACGGAATCAAATCGGACGGAATACGCATGTCTTTTTGCGTTTCAACCATTTTGCGGACGGCCGCTTCGTTGTCGTAGGTTTTGTCGTGGCAGGGAACGGAACACTGCCATAAGCCGTAGTCGCCCTGCGTGTAAAAGAGCCGCGTCTTATCAAAGCCCGCTTTTTGAAAGCAGTGATCGACATTCGTCGTCAGCACAAAATAATTTTTACCGTCCGCAAGCTTGCGCAGATTTTCGTAGACCGGTTTCGGCGCGTCGGTATAGCGGTTTATCATAATGTAGCGGCTCCAGTACGCCCAAAATTCTTCGAGCGTTTTAAACGGATAAAAACCGCCCGTATACATATCGGTAAAACCGTACTTTGCGCGGAAATCCGAAAAATATTTTTCAAAGCGCTCGCCCGAATAGGTGAAGCCTGCGGAAGTTGAAAGTCCCGCGCCCGCTCCGATGAGCACCGTATCCGCTTTCGAAAGCGCTTCGTTCAGCCGCTCAAGGAGCGGCAAAAATTCATTTGCAAATTCCATAATCTTTTCCTGAATCTTTTTCTATAAAAATTTAACGAGCCGGTATGCTGTTTTTTCACCTTTTCTTTTTTATATTTTGCAGTCGGCCTGTTAAAATGAATATCCATGGAACTTCTCCGTACTTCTCATACAAAAATAGCACAAAAAAACTACTCTGTACTACGGTATGTATTTTAGCGATGTATTGTGCGGTGTTATCAACGACGGTAACCTCAAAGCTCATGCACTAAGTATAGCGGAATTTTTTTTCTCCGGCAATTCAGCGACTTTTGAAAATATACGGCGCATACGCTACGCAGCATCATTACAAGTGTGCCTGATTCAGGGCTTCAGCATGAAAATCTATATTCCCCAAAAAATAACCGTTACCGTGAAAAAAATCGGCTGCACTCCCGGCAGCAGCCCTGCCGTTCGCCGCGACTGACCGTAATCGGAATCGGACTGCGCAAAATTTCTACGAAATTTTGCTTGCCATCGGTCAGAGCGGCTCGGCGGCATTGCCGCTGCCTCGCGTTCCGCCTTTTTTATTTTATATTATACCATTTTTATGTGTATACAATTTTTCATGCTGAAGCCCTGGTGCCTGATTATCTAACGATTGACAGTTTGCCGCACGTTATGAGAAAATCGAATGGGTTAAAAGAGTATCGGAAACTTTGGACAGCACAAGAGTACTTTGCTCTAAGTTATATATTGAGAGACTTGAATGAGACTGTGGCATCAAGATATGATCAGCGAACTTCCGCGCCAACAGCTGTTGGGACAACATAGGGAGTGTTGTGCCTTGCGCGGAAACGGCTGGGGCAGGCAGCATGCAACTGTCAATTATGTTTTCCGTTATTCACCCTATCTGCTTTATTGTTATCACCGGCTCATTATGGCAGAGATGAATCGGCGAGGCTACAGGGTCAGTCCCGAGTGGTTGGACAAAGACTATCGCGGCAGGAGATGTCCGGCATATAATAATTTAGAGGTCATCGAAGTACTCAACCCCATATATACCGAACATGATGATTGCTATTATCGCGAGTGTCTCAAGAATTTGGAAACCAAGGGAATTCATTTGGATTAATATTGTGGGGATCCGCTATAAAAAGAAAGTCATTGTTTGTCATTTTTTTTCCGGAGGTTTCCCTCACTGCGTTCGGGCCGCTGCGTCCGCTGTTCCGCTTTCGCTCCATTCCTCCGCTTCGTTTGTTTTTCAGCGACATTTTTTATACAAAATCATTCAGTCTATTTACATACAGGACAATATATTCGATTTTTCCTAACAAGCTCCGTACGGTAAAATCAGTACTCACCACACATACGGAATGATTTTGTATTTTACCTTCTTTTTATATTCGGTGTATCCGTCTAAATCTTTTTCAAGCACTGCTTCTTCGTTTATAATTCTTTTTGCAATAATGACAGGATATGCAAGAAAAACGACAAAAGAGATAAGAGAACCCAGTACCAAAGGCATCGACAGAAATAAAAAAATCGTTATGGTATACATAGGATGGCGAACAATCCCATACAATCCGGTATCAACGACCTTTTGCCCCTTTTGGACTTCAACCGTTCGTGATAAGTAGGCATTCTCCTTTAATACTTCCGCATAAAGCATATATGAAAGCAGAAATATAGCGGTACCTGTCCATGACAACCAATCGGGTGCTATTATCCATCCGAAGCGGAAATTCAATCCGGCTAAAACAAATCCCAAAAGAAACATTGCGGCACTTAAGTTTATCACCAGACGTTGTTCCGCTTGCGATTCTTTTGTATTCAAGCGTTTTTTGAGCAAGTCCGGATTTTTCAACAGTAATACAATTCCTGCGAAGAGCATCGGAATAAATAATATCCCCATCAACAACCATGCTTTCCAATAATGAAAAGTTCCTGCAGGCAAAAACAATAAAATTCCTATGGCCACCACGCCGAGAGAAAACTTTAACAGTGCTTTAAAGCATAAATCTTTTTCCATACAACCTCTTTTATATTCCCCTTCGCTCAGTTCTTTATGAGCTGTATAATTTTTTCACAATGCCTTTCTGTTATTTTTACGGAAACTTATCTACGGTTCTGTATATATTCTTTTCTGAGCTTATCGGCAATACCGCTCTTTTGAATATGGTGAATAAGATTTGCATGCGGAAACGGTATGGTTTTGATATCTTTATCATATTCTGTAATTTTTCCGGTTTCATTAAAAAGCGGACGCCCTTCTATCTTGCCGAACTTAATAAACTGTATCCAGTCCTTTTGAATTGCAATAACGGCAGCCTTATTTTCATCGGTAATGTGTATATTCATGTTATCTATGGTGCCGAAGAAAAATGCAAGTTCCGCCCCATGATATGAGCCGCGAAGTCCATTATATAGATTAGGAATATAATTCATTCTATATCCGTATACGGGAGCTTTTTCTCCGATTTTTTCCATGAGGAACAGTGCACTTGAGTGAAATACAAGCAACTCCATGATTTGAATTTGTAAGTCTACGATTCCGTTCGCTTCCGGTTTTAGTTCGGATTCAAGAGAATCTGCAAATTCTCCGTATTTTTTCAACAGAAATTCTTTTAAATGTTCTTTGTTCTTTGTAATTCCAAGGGCTTTGTAGTACATCGGTAATTCAATCATGGAAAATTCATCTTTATTTGACCCTATCAGTACCGGCATACAAGGGAATGATCCTCGTTCCAACAGATTCATCGGGTGCTCTGTAAAAAACTTGCCGTCAATGATATCATTTTGACCTCCTTTTAGTTTCATCAATTTTTTAGCCGACAATTTTTTCAGGTCTTCAAGTCCGTTTAAATGATTTTTTGACAGCATTTTTTCATATTCATTTTTTGCGAAATCATATTCAGACAGTATCGGGACATTTCCCGCACAAAGCATGAGTTTATGAAACAGTTTATTACTCAGCGGATTTAAATAATGATACAGGGCTGCGACTGCGCCTCCGCAATGCCCCATAAGTGTAATGTTTGTATTATCTCCGCCGAATGAGTTGATATTATTATGAATCCAAGTTAAAGCTGCTTGCTGATCAAGGTAGGAAAGCGACCCTCTTACTTCTCCTTTTTCAAAAACAGGCATATAGCCGAAGTTTCCTATTCGATAAGTAATTGTAACCGCTACAATACCTTGCTCGGCAATATGTGCCATTGTGTATATCGGAACCGTTCCCGATCCTTCTCCTCCGCCGTGTAAAAATACAAGCACCGGTTTCTTTTCCGTAAAATTGTCAGGCGCCCATATGTTTACTACAAATGCATTTTCCGTTTGGGTATCTTTTAACGGTTGAAATTCCGGACGCAGCATATGATGTTTCATTAAAATATTTAAAAACAGCGGATATTTTCTCTGCGGAAAGCATACTGTCTCCGTCCGGTTAATTACTGTTTCCGGTGTATAGTCTTTTTTATTAAGAATTTTTGCATATTCAAATCTTTTTCCTTGTGCATAGGGGACGCTCAATATAGAATACACTGTTCTGCCTTCTTCCGTTTTTCCGACTATATCCGCATATACTCTGCCGATTTCTGTCTGTACTGTTTTCATTTTATATCTCCGTTATGCAAATTTTTATCTCTTATTATTTATAAATAGCATATCGTTTTTAAGATACATTTTCTATCAGTCGGCAGATCAACGTCGGATTGCCTATATTCTCACTACTTATATTTTTTTGTATAATCGCAAAGTGTCAATTAAAAGAGATTTTTAGGAGTTTCCGAATAAGTGATAGGGCATCTCTAAAACCTGACCTTGGGCGAATTTGTTCGAGATTTAAAGAAACGATATGAGAGAATCAAATCAATTAAAAGAATGTCAGAAACTTTGGGCAGCACATAAGTATCTCGTTCTCAGCAAGTCCGGCACTATTTATAACGAGATTCGCGAGTATTTAAAGCGGGAGAATGCACAAGTGCGGCATGTGTTGACTCTCATTGATCAGGCGCGCACTTTACCGGAGAATCGAGGACAAGTCTGCAACGCGTTTCAGCATATCTGGGGATATTTTAAGAAGCAGGCTACTCGAGATGAAAAGGCGGAGTTTATGTATTGTTTGGAGCAATATCGCAGCGGTCAGGCGGAACAGGAAATTTTGTTGGGCGCTGTTCGCAAGCTCTTTGCAGTCTACCCTAATAACTATTTGCAGCAATCGTATCTATTATTCGGAGAACAAGATGAGACTGTGGCATCAAGATATGATCAGCGAACTCCCGCGTCAACAACTGTTGGGACAACATAGGGAGTGTTGTGCCTTGCGCGGAAACGGCTGGGGCAGACAGCATGCAACTGTCAATTATGTTTTTCGTTATTCACCCTATCTGCTTTATTGTTATCACCGGCTCATTATGGCAGAGATGAATCGGCGAGGCTACAGGGTCAGTCCCGAGTGGTTGGACAAAGACTATCGCGGCAGAAAATGTCCGGCATATAATAATTTAGCGGTCATCGACGTACTCAACCCCATATATACCGAACATGATGATCGCTATTATCGTGACTGTCTCAAAAATTTGGAAACCAAGGGAATTCATTTGGATTACTATTGTGGGGCTCCGCTATAAAAAGAAAGTCATTGTTTGTCATTTTTTTCTCCGGAGGTTTCCCTCACTGCGTTCGGGCCGCTGCGTCCGCTGTTCCGCTTTCGCTCCATTCCTCCGCTTCGTTCCGGAACGCCTTCGGCGCAGCTCCCATCGCTAACCCTTTTAATATCTTTTTTGCCCTCGCAGCAACAAAGCTCTTCAAACAAGAGTCTACCGAATCAATCTTCTAAATATGGATAGCGCTCAATACTTGTGATATAATGCGACCGGCTGAAAATCGGCTGCGGGGTTGTGATTATGGTAAGAGAAGCGGTTAAAGAAGATTTATATGAATTATTGAACCTATATCTGTTTTTACACGAAAAAGATATTCCGGAAAATTCAAGCTGCTTGGAAAATACATGGAAAACAATTATTGAAGATAAGAATCATCATATCATCGTCAATGAAATAAACGGTAAAATACTGTCGTCCTGTGTTTGTGTGATCATTCCGAATTTGACGAGGGATGTGCGCCCGTATGCGTTTATTGAAAATGTCGTTACAAATGAAGAATATCGCGGAAAAGGATACGCAACGGAATGTCTCAATTATGCAAAGGAGATAGCGATTAAAAATAATTGCTATAAGATGATGCTTTTAACGGGTACAAAAAAAGAAAGCACATTGAATTTCTATAAAAATGCCGGGTACAACAGCGAGGACAAAACGGCATTCATACAGTGGCTTGAGTAAGATAAACTGTAATTCGTATAAATCGGTAAAATCGAAATCCGAGGAGATGATTTTTAGACGATGGAAACAGTGATTATACACGGACAAAATCATAAGGAATCCACATATCATATTGCAAATAATCTGGCATTGAAAGTCGGAGGAAACGTAAAAGAATTTTTTTTGCCGAAAGATTTCGGTGACTTTTGTACCGGTTGTACAAAGTGTTTTTTAGAATCGGAAAAACAATGTCCGCATTTCGACAAACTTAACCCTATTACCGAGACGATAGACAAAGCCGATTTGATTATTCTTGCAAGTCCCGTATATGTAATGCACGCAACGGGTTCTATGAAAGCATTTTTAGATCATTACGGATATCGTTGGATGGTACACCGGCCGGAGGAAACAATGTTTTCGAAGCAGGGGGTGTGTATTTCCACTGCCGCGGGTGCGGGTATGAAATCTGCAAATAAAGATATGGCAGACAGTTTGTTTTTTTGGGGAGTTGCTGAAATTTATACATACGGCAAAGCTGTTCAGGCTGTAAAATGGCAAGATGTAAGTGAAAAAAATAAAAAATCCATAGATAAAGCATTAAGCTCTCTTGCAAAGAAAATTACCGATAAGTATGGTAAAGCGAAGCCCGGAATAAAAACAAAACTGATGTTCAATATCATGCGCCTCTTACAAAATAAAGTCCGGAATCGGGCAGATGCGGATTATTGGCAGGAAAAGGGATGGCTGGATAAAAACCGTCCGTGGAAATAATGATAAACTTTGGAAATATTCTATAGGGAACCTTTGAAAACCAACCGAGTTTTTAGAGATACCGCATATTAACTTGAAAGTTTAGTTGAGAAATTCAACGATCCACCCCTTCCCGGAATTCAACTTTCCAATATTCTCCCTATGTGGCGTTTTTCAAAAAACAGATCTTTGTTTGTAAAAACGATAATTGCGGCGGCAAGTGTAACACAGATTGTTTCGACGCATTTTGTCGTTTGGGTCATCGCAATTTTTTCCTGCATGAAGTTTACAAAAAGATGAAAAATAATACTTGCAAGCATGCTTCGGTTATTTTTTACATACACCCATGTTGTTATAAAACCGAACGGAATAACGGAAATAAAAAAGTTGAACATATATAAAACATTCATTTCACGTATTCCGTAATGGTAAGTGCCCGGGATGAAAAACAGCGGCAAATGCCATAATGCCCAGACAAAGCCGAAGATAACGGATTCTTTGAACCAGCTGCAATATTGGGCTATCGAATCTTCACCGTAACCGCGCCACCCCACTTCTTCCAAAACCGAAGCAAGTAAAATCGTTAAAAATGCGGAAGTGACTCCCGCTCCGGTAAAAGAAAAACCCTCCGTGACGGAAAACTGATTTAAAGACTGTCCCCAAAAAGTTGAAAGCAAAATGGAGCAGCCGACTGTCAGTGCAAAAACAATTACGGCGGCAAAGATGTATTTCGGCCTTAATTTATAAAATCTGAAAATCTTGCGTTTAAAGTCCGCTTTCAGTTCTTTACTTTTTGAACCGAACACGGTGATGAGTGCGATTATTGCCGGCGAAAGGAGTCCGAGCAGCATTGTGAGCGTGCAAATAAAACCTTCTTTAAAAATGAGCGCGCAAAACCAAAAGCCCCAAGTTGCTGAAATAGTTGTAACATAAAATCTTACGGGTCTGTATGTATATTTTGTGTTCATGTAAACCTCTTATATTTTATAAAATCCGAATTTCGGATTTCCAACCGTTCAATTCCACAATCAAGTCCGCTTCGGTTTGCACTTCTTTTTTCTCGCGTTTATCGATGAGTATGTTGTTGTCGGAATCCAAAAAGCGGGTTCGGCGGCCGGCATTTTGCAGACAATAATTTGAATGTTCGGCAAACTGTTATTATGTTTTTTACTTCTGTAACAACCACGCTTCTTTCGATATGAAGGTAAAGTGCGTCGTCCGCAGAACCCCTTTTAAAGCACAGGGAACGTTTTCTTTCGTATGATGATATCGGAAGCCGCATTTTTCCTGCGCCCGTTTCGATTTATCGTTTCCGTCAAAATATCCGCACCACAGTTTTTCGAGTTTCAAATCTTCGAAGCCGTGCCGCATCAGCTCGCGAACCGCCTCCGGAATAAGTCCTTGTCCCCAATACGGTACGCCGATCCAAAACCCTATTTCACCTTCCGTATCGGGAAGGCCGATATTGCTTGCCTTACCGATCATTAAGCAGATACTGCCTACAGGCTGTCCCGTCTCTTTGAGTACGACCGCGTATGACTCCGGTACGGAGAGGATATTACTGATGACGGTTCTGCTGTTTTCAACACTCGTATGGACAGCCCATCCGGCTGTCGGCCCCACGTCGGGATGACTTGCATAGTAAAACAGGTCTTGTGCATCCGATTCTCTCCACGGACGAAGCGTCAATCTCTTTGTTTCCAAAATCATCCGGCTGTTCCTTCGGCACCCTTAAAGATTCAAATCGGTATCATTATTAATTATGCACCGGTTCCAGAGCATTGCTACGGGGCAGTTATTCAGCCTTGCCCATCGCAGCGCATTGTTTAGACGCGACTGATAATTTTTCTTACCTACACTTTGCAGCCAGTCCAAATTATCGAGGTCTATACGCATCGTGATGGTTTTCTGCGGCGGATTCCAATACTTAAAATGTCCTGTAGCAAAATCTTCTTCCGTGAGTTCCGGCGCATCCGTTAAATCGATTTCCTCATAGGACTTCCCGTTTGCCTCACATTTAGCGATAAAGTCTTCTAAGGTGTTCATAGTATACCCTATTGAAAATGGGTATGATTTCTTTAAACGAATAGCCGTGCCGTATCATATTCGCTTCGCTTTTTTTCGACCACCATTCAAAGCGCCCGTCTATGACCAACTCACCTTTTAAGTTTTTTTCCCCGGTTTTTGACACTTGTAATCGCCGTCTTTTATTTTATAATCAGTAAATACAGTTTGTCAATTTATCCGCTGTAAATATAGGCTGTAAATTGCAAAATCTTCGTCTTTGAATACGTTAAACACGACTTTCATCCCGCTTCCGGTTTCTCTACAGTATGTGCGGACGGTTGCTGCCGCATGTATTTTTCCAAATGAAGTTCTTACATATTTTCTGTCATAATTTTTTCTCCCTAAGTTCGTTAACGATTGAAATGCTTTGTTTTAACAGCCAAATTGTTGCTAATATAATAGCAATGAACAAAGGGATCGGCTTTATGCTTTGTCCGAAATAAGTACAGATCATTTGCAACAGTCCAATCGCTATCCCGCTGTATTTCCAAAAGGAATGGGATAATAATCCCGACCAAAAAATTATAAACAGTCCCAGCAAGATATCGCATAAATGCCAAGCGGCGTAAATTTCGGCTAAAGTCGTTCGGAGATTGTCACCCGTAACAACAGGCAAACCGTTGACAGGATATACAAGTCTTCCGGTTTCAAACATTATTAACAGCCATGCCATTAGCATTAGTATAAAGCTTACCGTTACAAATCCGGTCAGTATATTTTTATTTTGAGAATATACCTTGCGTACACTATAAAAAACGCCTCCGCAAAGGATAGTTGAAAGCATGAGCAATTCATCTATAATCATCAGTAGCGTACGATGTTGATTTACGGTTTCCTGCAAGAAGTTTGCCGATTTTAGCCGGAGACTGAAATATAAAAATCCAATCCGAATCCCCATATATATAAAAATACCGATAAGGAACATCGCTGAGATTAAAAAATATTTTCGGTTTTGCTTAAAGGCCTGATTTTTCATTTTTTTCTCTATCATAGTTTTTTGTAAACCGCCTTAAAATGCCGCCTATCTACCTGTTATAATTTTCCAACATCTATCACGTTAATATTGTTTTCCTTGAGAAGCTTTGCAAAAATACCTTGTCCCGAAATCAGTTTTCCTGAAAAAGAGCCGTCATATATCATGTTTACACCGCAAGAGGGACTTCTCGACTGAAGAATTACAAGTTCAATTTTCCGATCGAGAATCTTTTTCAGGGCGATTTGTGCTCCTTTTCTGAATTCCGCATCTACGGAGTTTCCGTTTTTTTGCATGACAATTCCTTTAACTATTTCAGCGGGTTCTCTTGGAATAGGCAATCCGCCGAGCACTTCAGGGCATACAGGAACAACTTGATGCCCTTTTACAAAGTCAATTACTTTTTGAGAAAAATTATTTCCGCCATTATATTTGCAGTTCTCTCCCAACAGGCATGCGCTGACAGCGATTTTCATTATATACTCCATAAAGTTTCTATTATTACATAATGCCGACAATCCTCTTTTCTTCTTTACCGAATAATTGCCAACACATTTCCGACTGTTCTTTTTATGATAAAATTCCGCTGTAAATTGCAAGATCTTCGTCTTTGAATACGTTAAAAACAACTTTTATTCCGCTTCCCGTTTCTTTACAGTATGTGCGGACGGTTGCTACCGCAATTTCCGCCGCCCGCCGATTCGGAAACATAAAGACGCCGGTAGAAATACAGCAAAAAGCAATGCTCCGCACTTTATGTTGATCGGCGAGTTCAAGGCAGGAACGATAGCAGGACGCGAGCTCTTCTTCGTGTTTTTTTTGCAAGCGCCCCTGCACAATAGGACCCACCGTATGCAGCACGTACTTGCACGGCAGGTTGAACGCGCTCGTGATTTTTGCGCTTCCCGTCGGCTCTTCGTGCCCCTGTTTTTGCATGATGTCGGCACACACCGCCCGGAGCTGCACGCCTGCGAACGTATGGATGCAGTTGTCGATGCACGCGTGGCAGGGCTGCCAGCAGCCGGTCATGGCGCTGTTTGCCGCGTTTACGATCGCGTCGACTTTGAGCCGTGTAATGTCGCCCTGCCACAGATAAAGAGTTCCGTTCCCTTGTGCGGCAAGAGGCTTTAACTGCGCAAGGTCGGTAATGCCGCCCTCACGGATCGTTTCCCGTAGATACTCGTCCTGTATGCGTAAAAATTCTTCGCTCGTATCTTGCGGCGGACGGACGTTCATGAGGGATCGAAGCAGGCGTTTTTGCTCATCCTCATCGTCCGGTACCCGCACATCGCGATAACCGGGGTTTTCTTTTAAAAGACAGTCTATTAAAAAAACGCGCCGTTCATTTTGTGTCATACTTGTTCCTTGTGTAATCCGATTGATTATAACAAAAAGCACGGCGGAAGTTAAAGCAAACGCGGCGAATCCGTCGCTTGTCACCGACCGTAAAAAAGTTTACAATACATACAGACATATATGACAACGGCTTCGAACGGCGAATATCCGCTTTGCAAGCCGGGGTTTGCGTTGCAAATCCGTATATTAAAAAGCCGCTTTCATCTTGATGGAGACGGTATACAAAAAGTTTCCCGAAAGCGGATTTTTCAGGGACTTTACAGGAGTTTTCTATGCACAGTTACAAAGAGATCGGTCTGGTCAACACGAAAGTGCTGTTCCAGCAGGCCATGGCAGGACACTATGCGCTTCCGGCATACAATTTCAACAATATGGAACAGCTGCAGGCAATCATCCAAGCATGCGTTGAAACCCAGTCG
Source organism: Treponema sp. Marseille-Q4132 (assembly GCF_014334835.1). Lineage (NCBI taxonomy): Bacteria > Pseudomonadati > Spirochaetota > Spirochaetia > Treponematales > Treponemataceae > Treponema > Treponema sp. Marseille-Q4132. Next base: position 2,671,730 of record NZ_CP060591.1, on the reverse strand, counting down.
CCGGTCATTCTGCAGGTTTCAAAGGGCGCGCGCGCATACGCCGATAAATACATGCTTCGCCATCTTGCAGCAGGCGCGGTCGAATACGCGCACGAGCTCGGTTGCGACATCCCGATCGTACTCCATCTCGATCACGGTCCGTCCTTCGAAGTCGCAAAAGACTGTATCGAAAGCGGATTTTCATCCGTGATGATCGACGGTTCCGCACTCCCCTATGACGAAAATGTAAAATTGACAAAACAGGTGTGCGATTTCGCCCATGCGCAAAAAGATTACGTCACCGTCGAAGGCGAACTCGGCGTGTTGGCCGGCGTCGAAGATGAAGTAAGCGCTGCCGAAAGCCACTACACGAAGCCCGAAGAAGTTCAGGATTTCGTCGGCAAAACGGGCGTCGATTCGCTTGCCATTTCAATCGGCACGAGTCACGGCAGATGTAAATTTACGCCCGAACAGTGTACGCGTACGGCCGACGGCGTTTTGATTCCGCCGCCGCTGGCATTCGACGTACTCGAAGAAATTGAAAAAAAGCTTCCCGGTTTTCCGATCGTGCTCCACGGCGCGTCGTCCGTTCCGGTGCAGTACGTAAAAGAAATTGAAAAATACGGCGGTAAAATCCCCGACTCCGTCGGTATTCCCGAAGAGCAGCTGCGCAAAGCGGCAAAATCCGCCGTCTGCAAAATCAATATCGATTCGGACGGACGGCTTGCGATGACGGCGGCAATCAGACGCGTGCTCGCCGAAGATCCCACGGTGTTCGATCCGCGCCTCTATCTCGGACCGGCACGCGACGAACTGAAAGCGATGTACGCGCATAAAAATAAAAACGTGCTCGGCAGCGCGGGACACGCGATCGAAGCGATGAACGCGATCAAAGCCGCAAAATAACATAACGCCGAATTAAATTCGTCGTTTAAAAATCGATCCGTTTTTCGAAAATGGAAAATTATTAATTTTATAAAAAAGGCGCGCAAAACATAAGAGAAAAGCCTCTCGTTTTGCGCGTTTTTTTTATTTACCGCTGAAATGCGGTATTGCAGGAAGTGTCAATTTCCGAAAATGACGCATTGGTGCGTGAGCTTCGCAATGAGCGCGTAAGCGCGAAGTTTCGACCGGCGCACACGTATATCCGCGAGTTTTCGAAAGAAAACTCGAAGTTAAAAAAGTACCGCGCCATTTGAGCGGTACTTTTAACCGTTCTTTAAAATTGCGCAACGAGTAAATCTTCAGATTTAGGAGATGTGCAATCGGTGCTCGAGCGGCGCACACGTACATCTTCGAGTTTTCAAAAAAACTCGAAGTTAAAAGTACCGCGCCATTTGAGCGGTACTTTTAACCGTTCGGCAAAAAAATCGAAATGCCGTCTTCCCGAAATTTTCCGCACTGAAAACGGACGGCTCCGCAAGCTGAAAAAAACAAGTATAGGGCAAAGAACGGCAGCCATACGAAAAACGGAAAACCGACGAACCACGCGGCTTCGATCGCCGCAGGCACGAAGAGAGAGACGATAAGCATGACAGCCCACGTTCGAAGTTTTTTCCCCGCCGCCCCCGTTCGATACAGAAAAAAAACGCAGACAGCCGACGATGCAAGCATCGCCGTATAGAGCACGGGCTTACAAAAAAGCTCGAAGGCCGAATAGGCAGAACGGCTGCCGGCAAGCACCGTATACGGCACATACACGGAAAAAAACGCGCATAAAAGCGGAAAGTAAGACTTGGCAAGGAAAACATCGTCGTCTTTTGCAAAAACTAAAAAGATGAGATAGACTGCGGCGACGGGAATGAGCGTATAGGCGAGCAGAATATATGCATAGTTTACGAAAAATCCCGCGCGCGGCGTACGGTATGAAAATGAAAAAAAAGCTTTGAACGCGCAAAACACGATTGACGAAAGAGCTCCGGTTATGGCGACGGGAATCACCGCTTTATCTTTTTCATGCATAAGATACCATAGGAGCGATAGAGGCATAAAAACAATAAAAAAAAGATACATGAGGACAGCATACATCGTTTAAAAAAATTGCGCAACCGCAGGAAAAACGTTTCAATAATTTTAAAAACACAAAAGCGGCGGTTTCCGCGCACTTTGAGTGCAAACCGCCGCTCCGCATATAAAATCGACCGAGCACTGGTTTTAGGACATTTTCCATAAAGGACCGCCCCGCATTTATTCCGTCAAGCGGCGCTGCAGCCGAAACGCAAAATCAAAGCGAAAACGGTGTAAACCGTCCTGCCCTCCCCGCCGGCACGGCGGAGAGAAAAAGCGCGGCGTTAAAACTTATACGTTCCCGTCGTAATCGTGCCGCCGTTCGAATACACGTCGAAGTTGACGCCGCGCTTGGCTTTACCGAGTTCGGCGTAAAAGTCTTCGATCGAACTTATCGATTTGCCGTTGACGGCAGTGATCACGTCTCCGTTTTGCAGGCGGAGAGAAGCGGCAGGCGATTTTTCGAGCACGCTCGTAACCGCAACTCCCTGTATTCTCGCATTATCGAGTTTCAAATCTTTTCGAGTTTTTTCGGTGAGCGGAAGTGCGATAAAGCCCGGCCAGAGTTTGCTGTTGTCGCCCGATACGTTTTCGCTCCGCGCTTCGATTTTGACGGAAAGCTTTACCGTCTGCTTGCCGCGAAGCACTTCGAAAGACACCGTAGAACCGGCTTTCAAATTTCCGACGTCGCGCACAAGCTGATTGACGCTTTTGACGCTCTTTCCGTTCAGCGAAACGATATAATCTCCGGGCAGGATGCCACCCTTTTGCGCAGGAGAATCGCGGAAAATCTGCGAAGCGAAGGCGCCTTCTTTGTCCGCGACACCGAGCGCCGTCTTATATTCCGAGGAAATGTCGACGAGCGAAACGCCGAGCCAGCCGTATGCCAATTTTCCGTTCGAGATAAAGTCGTCGATCGCGCTTTTGATATTGTTGATCGGGATCGCAAAGCCGAGTCCCTGCGAACCGCCGGATTGAGAAGCGATCCACGTATTGATGCCGATCACTTCCCCGTAAATATTGATAAGCGGACCGCCCGAATTTCCCTGATTGATTGCGGCGTCGGTTTGAATAAAATCGCTGATATTGCCGATGTCGCTGCCGCTTCTGCCGGTCGCACTGATGATGCCCTGCGTCACCGACTGATTGTAGCCCAGAGGCGCTCCCATCGCAAAGCAGAGGTCGCCCGTGTGCACCGCATCCGAATCTCCGAGAGAGGCGACGGGAATCGATTTATCGCTCGATTCGAACGAAACGAGAGCGACGTCCATGCGGGAATCGGCTCCGACGAGTTTGCCGTCGAACTGCCTTCCGTCGTTGAGCTTTACGGAAATCTTCGTCGCTTCGCCGGCAACGTGATTGTTCGTAAGCACGTAGAGCGTATTTCCCGTACGCCTCACGATAACGCCCGATCCGAGTCCCTGCTGTTCATACTGCCTCTCTCTTCCGCCGCCCTGATTCGGCATGCCGAAAAAAAAGAACGGCAAATCTCCGAGCGGATTCGACTGCACCGTCTTCGTTTCCGTTACGTCGATTTCCACAACCGAAGGAAGCAACGTATCGCTGATCGAGCGGAACGCATCCTGCATCGCTTGAATCATCTTTAAAGAATCGGCGGGGATCGGAGATGTCGTCCTCGTTTCCGCAAAAGCCGTATCCGCGCTTCCGTTTACCGGCGTCTTTCTGCACGAAAGCGAAATCGCACCGAACGCCAAAACGGCCGCGCACGAAATGCCGATTATCCTCTTTGTCCATGTTTTCATAATCAAAACCTCCGGAGCGCCGCTGCACGCAATCGGTGCAGTCCGCTCTTTTATTGATATGAATGCCGAAAGCATTTTATTATGAAACACTTTCATCCCGACATCCATACTATTAAAATAATACATATCAAAGGACAAGTGTTACAAAAAAGCGCGGCGATTTTAATAAAATTCTGTTAGTTAAAAAAATTGTTATTCTTCTTAATCGAATACTTCGAATTTTATAAGGGCGAAGCGTATCGGAAGAACCCGCCTTCCGCAGCTCGCTCGCGCTCGGCGTCCTCACTTCGTTCCGGTCGCTGCCTCGGGCACTGCTCCACGCGGGCGTACGCGCCGTTTCATTCACCCTTATCCGGCATAATCGAGCGCGGTAAGTATTTCCGTACGGTCTTTGAAAACCGCGACGGTGTGCTCTTCGTGCGCGGACGCTTTTCCGTCGGCGGTCAGTACCGTCCAGCCGTTATCCGCCGTCACGACGTCCGCCGTTCCGAGATTGATCATCGGTTCGATCGCAAGCACCATACCCGCCTGAATGCGCGGATTCGGTCCCGAGGGACAATTCGGAATCGACGGATCTTCATGCACGTCAAGACCGACACCGTGACCGCAATATTCGTAGACGACGCCGTAGTTGTGACGCACGGCGATATCGTTGACCGCCTTTGAAATGTCGTGGATCCTGTTTCCGACGACGCAGGCAGCAATCCCCGCGGCAAGGCATTCCCTCGTCACATCGTCGAGCGCTTTCCACTCCGGCCGGACGTTTCCGACCTGCACCGTGTGCGTCGAATCGCTGATAAAACCGTCCAAATCGATTCCCGCATCGATCGAAACCAAATCTCCGTCGTGGATTATCTTTTTCGACGACGGAACGCCGTGTATGACTTCTTCGTTGACGCTGACGCACACGGCTCCGGGAAAGTTTTCGCGGTACCACGCGGGTTTGCCGTGATGAGAAAGCATAAAATGCTTGCACATATCGTCGATGTCCTTCGTCGACATACCCGCTTTTACGCGCGGGAGGATTTCGTTGAACATATCCGCAAGCAGGTGACAGGATTTTCTGATACCTGTGATTTCATCGTCATTCTTTAACCGTATCATAAACACCTCGAAATTGATTTTTTTTTATTAATTTTTCACTCTCTTCAAAGCAGATGTCCGCCGTATGACGATCGCCGAGCCTGAGATAGGCTTTCGCCATTTTTTTCAAAAAAAACGAATCGTCCGCCGCCGAAAACTTAAGATCGAGAGCCCTCTCCCACGCGTCGAGGGCAAGCTCGTCGCTCGTATTTCCCTCGATATTGCTTTTTAAAATATGGAGCGCAAACGAAATCACTTCCGGAAAAAAGAGCCTGAAATAATCGCTCTTGTATTCCATTTTAATAATCCGTTCGAGCAGCAAAAACGCATCGTAAAATTCGCCGCGCACCGTAAGCTCTTCGGCAAGGATGTAGCCGTAATCCATAAAGTCTTCGCGCGAAAACCATCTTTCAAGATTAAAGCTCGGACGGGAAGCCGTCATGCGTTTGAATTCCGAAACGGCTTCATCTTCGCGGTGGTGCATAAGATCCCAAAATATGAGCTTTGCCCTGCTTTCATCGTCACTGCGTTCCGAAAGCCACGAATGATAATCGAACGAGTTTTCTCGGACTTTCCGTATATGATAGCGGCTGAAAAAAGAATTGTCAAATATGGAACGCTGGCGTGCATCGGAGAGAATGTCGTAAGCCTGCACGAGGCGCCGGAAAAGGGCGGTCGTATCGACGCCGTTTTTTTTTGACGTATCGGGATGATACTCTTTCGCTTTTTGTCTGAACGCGCGTTTTATCTCCGATGCCGACGCATCGTGCGAGACGCCGAGGATTTCATAGCAGTTTTCCAAACGGCCGTACCCTTTATGCGATTTTAAATAATTGCTCGATGTCTTTTTGTTTTACGACGATGACCGAGCAGTTTGCAGCGGCAATCGTTTGGCTTTGGTCGAGAGAAACGACATCGCTTCGGTTTGAGCCCGAAGGCGTGTACGATACGTCGCGTATTTTTCCGCCGAGGAGGATAAAGTCCGCGTTGTAGTCGTCGGCCGCTTTGACGATCTCCGCCCATACGGCTCCGTTGAGCAGTTCCGTTTCGGCGGTAACGCCTTTCGACTTTGCCAAATCTCCGGTATACGCAAGATATTTTTTCCCGTCGGCGATGAGATTTTCTTCGTAGAGCTTCCGCTCGTCGCTCGCAAAAAATTTCGACAAGGTCAATCGCTTAATCGTCGCGGTATCGACGACGTATATAAATTTCAAATCGAGGTGATAGGTCTTTGCCATAATGATGCCGTACATCGCAGCCTGAATCGAAGCTTCGGATCCGTTGACGGCGACAAGAATACGGCTGAAAAGCGGTTTACTCATTTTATCCTACCTCCTATCGGCTATCGCCTGTTGCGGTTTTTAAGCGCTTTGAGCGTAAAGATGTTTTCACGATCACGCTCTTCAAGTACGCTTTCGATATATTTTTTCGTTTCGCTCGTCTGCGGAATGATCATCTTGTCGAGCGCGTTGACCCGCCGCTGAGTCTTTTTCACTTCGCCCGCGAGCCGCCATACGATCGTGCGGATCGACGCCATTTTCGTCAAAAGCGCGAGCAGCCGAAAAAAGAGATCCATCGCTTTATCGCTGTCGGATGAAGTGCCCATAAACGAATAAAACAATTCTTTTTTCGGAAGTTCCACGTCGAGCGATTTGAACGACATGCCGCCGAGCGTTTCCTGTTTTTCGTGTATGACAAAATCATAGTGCACGCCGTGCGATATCCGCTCGACTTGATCGCTTCCCATACTCGCGAGCATTTTCCGAAACGCGGGATACGCTTCTTCGATCACTTTGTCGATGTCGTGCTCGAGGAGTTTGACGTTTTCGACCATGTGCATGAGTTCCATGACGAGGATTTCGCGCTTTTGTTCCAAGAGATCGTAGCCGTTTTTGGACACGGCGAGCTGCTCTTTCATGGCGAGGAGGTTCGATTTTGTCGGTGCAATATTCAGTTTTGCCATACGCTACACCCGATCCGCTTCTCCGTCTTCGCTTTTCGGCATATATTTTTCGATGTACTCCGGTTTGATGCGGTAGAGCTCTTCACGCGGCAGCGTCGACAAAATCTTCCAGCCCAAGTCGAGCGTCTGTTCTATCGTGCGGTTTTCGTATTCGCCCTGCATCAAAAATTCGTTTTCGAATTTATCGCCGAACTTAAGGTATTCGCGGTCGAGCGGCGAAAGCTCTTCGTCGCCGATAATCGCCGCGAGGTTCCGCACCGACTTCACTTTCGAATACGAAGCGAAAAGCTGACTCGAAACGTTTGCGTGATCTTCCCGCGTCATGACTCTGCCGTCCTTTGCAACTCCGATACCGTCTTTCATAAGACGCGAAAGACTCGGAAGACCCGCGACGGGAGGATACAATCCTTTTTGCGAAAGCTCTCTATCGAGAACGATCTGCCCTTCGGTGATGTAGCCGGTCAAATCGGGAATAGGATGCGATATGTCGTCGTTCGGCATCGTCAAAATCGGAATCTGCGTAATCGAACCGGCCGATCCCTTGATGCGCCCCGCCCGTTCGTAAAGTTCCGCGAGGTCGGAATAAAGGTAGCCGGGATATCCTTTGCGGCCGGGTACTTCGCCCCGCGTCGTCGAGATTTCGCGGAGCGCTTCGCAATAATTCGTCATATCGGTGAGCACGACGAGAACGTGCATACCTTTTTTGAACGCGAGGTATTCCGCCGCCGTAAGCGCGCACCTCGGCGTGATGATGCGTTCGATGGACGGAGCGTCGGCGAGCGACTGAAACATGACGACTTTCGAAAGGACGCCCGATTCTTCAAAGGTGTCGGTAAAAAAGCGCGCGATATCGTATTTGATTCCCATGCCGGCGAAAACCATAACGAACTGTTCGTCGCTCGAGCGGAGCTTTGCCTGACGGATGATCTGCGCGGCGAGCTTATTGTGCGGTAAACCGTTGCCGCTGAAAATAGGAAGCTTTTGTCCGCGCACGAGCGAGTTCATGCCGTCGATCGCCGAAATACCCGTTTGGATAAAATCGCGCGGGTAGATACGCGCATAGGGATTGATCGGGTTTCCGTTTATATTGACGAGTTCCGACGATACGATGGGAGGGTATCCGTCGATCGGTTCTCCGAGCCCGTTGAAGATGCGTCCGAGCAAGCCCTCACCGACGCGCAGTTCGAGCGGCGTGTCGAGGAATTCGTAGGTCGTCGCATCGAGATCGAGGCCGGTCGTATTGCCGAAAATCTGAACGACCGCCGCGTCTTCGGAAAGATCCATGACGCGCCCGATACGCTTGTTTCCGTTTCTGTCACGCACGCACACCGTTTCGAGGTAAAAAATATTTTCGGTTCGGCGGACGATGACGATCGGACCGTCGACCGACGAAAATCCGCGGTATTCTATTCCTTTCATACGCTGCCTGTCCTTCGGTAAAGCCGTCTCAATTCGTCAAGCTGATTTTCAAGGTGCATTTTCACATCCTGAATTTTATCGGCTTCGTCGTTCGTGTACTTCGACTTGATACGCATGATCTCTTCGCGCACCGGAAGACCCGTCAACTTCACCAGGGGCGCGCCGCTTTTTATGAGCGCGAGCGCCGACGAATAATAATCCATGATGAGCACGAGGATCGCGATCTGTTTTTTCGAAACGCAGTACGCATCGATTTGATCGAATTGATCCTGCTGTAAAAATCCGTTTTTAATCATCTCCGCAACCGAAAGCACGAGGCGGTCGGCATCGGGAAGCGCGTCGGGTCCGATGAGGCGCACGATTTGCAAAAGGTGCTGTTCCCGCTTTAAAAGGTCGAGCGCACCGGTGCGCACCGACGACCACTCGGGATTACGGCGTTCCCACCATCCCTTCACTTCGTCGGCATATTCGGAATACGAATCGATCCAGCCTATAGCCGGATAATGGCGCGCGTTTGCCAAATCCCGATCGAGCGCCCAAAAGCAGCGTATAAAGCGCTTCGTATGCTGGGTGACGGGTTCCGAAAAATCGCCTCCCGGAGGAGAAACCGCGCCGATAACGGAAACCGATCCTTCCCTGCCGCACAGCGAATTGATGCGGCCCGCCCTCTCGTAAAAACTTGCAAGGCGCGTCGGAAGATAGGCGGGAAAGCCTTCTTCGGCAGGCATCTCTTCCATGCGGCCGGAGAGCTCGCGGAGCGCTTCCGCCCAGCGGCTCGTAGAATCGGCCATGATCGCGACTGCCATACCCATATCGCGGTAATATTCGGCAAGCGTGATGCCCGAATACAGCGACACTTCACGCGCGGCGACGGGCATATTCGACGTATTCGCAATGAGGATCGTGCGTTCCATGATGGAGCGTCCCGTCCGCGGGTCGATGATTTCGGGGAATTCGGTAAGAACGTCGGTCATTTCGTTTCCGCGCTCTCCGCAGCCGATGTAGACGATGAGATCGGCATCGCACCACTTTGCAACGGCGTGCTGCGTCATCGTTTTGCCCGTACCGAAACCGCCGGGAATCGCCGCGGTTCCGCCCTTCGACAGCGGAAAAAACACGTCGATAACGCGGAGCCCCGTAACGAGGGGCTGGGATACCGTAAGCTTTTCGGTATAGGGGCGCGGAGATCGCACCGGCCAATACTGCGAAAGTTTTATCTCTTCATCCAATTCCGTCGTCGCAATGACATCGTCGACGGTACAATCGCAGCTTCCTTTAAACGTTTTAAGCACGCGCCCGCGAATATAGGGCGGCACCATAATCGTATGCAAAATCGACGGCGTTTCCCGTACCGTGCCGAGCGGGAGCCCCGGCGCGATCGGAGAACCCTCGCCTATCGTTTTTCCGTCGGAAGTTTTTCCGGCATCGAAGTGCCAGGTCTTTTTCGTATCGAGCGGTTCGGTACGCTGCCCCGGAAGCAAAAACGCAGTCCCGTCTTCGTACATCGATTCGAGCGGGCGCTGGATACCGTCGTAAATAGTACCGACAAGTCCCGGCCCGAGCCTGAGCGACAGAGGGCGTCCGTAGCTTACGATCTTTTCACCGACGTGCATGCCGGTGTCGTCTTCGTACACTTGAACGGTCGCTTTGCCTTTATTTTGTCTGATGATTTCGCCGATGAGCTTTTTTTCGCCGACATCGACGACATCGTATAATCCGCATTCGTCGAGCCCTTCGGCAAAAACGATGGGCCCTGAAATGCGCGTAATTTTCCCTTCAACTGTCATGAATCAAACCTCCCGCCGAACAAAGCTTTGGCGAGTTCCGCGCGGTATTCCGTTTCAAGCTCGCCGACGATCTGTGAAAGCGTCAGGCGGCAGCGGATCATTTTATCTTCCGTTTCGAGGATGATACCCTCATTAAATGTCAAACCGTCGATCCCTTCATCGCCGCTTTTTTCGTATGCGACCGGCGTACAGGATGCAAGCGACACGCCTTCTTTTTTCAAAGCAGTTTCCGCACGCGCGGCATCGAAGCCGAACACAAAAGCGTTCACTTTTTGAGAAGCGACAACGCTCTTATACGTATTCCATCGGCGTACGGCGAGCGCAATGCGCTTTTCTTCCCCCAGCGCGTCGAGGTACGAATCGATCGCTTTTACAATCGCGCTTTCGATAAACGAAACGAGAAAACGCTCTTTTTCAAGAGGGACGACGGCGTCTCTGTCCGCCCGATAGTTTTCCGTCTTTTTTTGATATTCTGCGGTTTTTTCTTCCGTAAATTTTTCGATGCGGTGTGCAACATCGGCGACGAGCGCTTTTCCGTCGCTGTCGGCTTTTGCCAAAATGCGTTCCGCTTTTTTCCGTGCGTCCGTTTCGATTTCTTTGTCGAGAACTTCGGTCGAGCGTAATTCTTCCATAACAACAGTCCTTTAAATTTTTACGCCGATTGCTTCCCCGATCGCTTCGGTAAGCGTTTTGCGCCCGCTCAAATGGCCTTCGAGCCCGGGTATCTCTACGATAAGCGGATAGTCGGCCGTCTTTTGCCATTCGAGCTCTTCGTCTTGAATATACGAGGCGGCGCTTTCCGTGAGAATGAGGACGCGGGGAATTTTTTCAACGGGAACGGATACGGGACCGCCCCTGCCGGTAACGCGGTTAAACGATTCGAGCACTTCCTGCCGCGTTTCGGCTATTGCGCCGTCAACGCCGACAAGTCGGAATGCGAGAACCATTTCGCGTTCACCGATCACAAAATAGTTCAAATCGGTTATCCTCGATCAGTTGATGATAAGGAATCCGATCAAAAAGCCCCAGAGGCAGATACCTTCGGCAAGACCGACGAAAGGAAGCGCTTTTCCCGAAAGGTTCGCGTTTTCGCTCATCGCGCCCATAGCCGCCGCTCCGATTTTGCCGACCGCCATACCTCCGCCGATGCACGCAATGCCGACCGCAAGGGCCGCAGCGATGTAGCGGATACCGCCGCTCACGGAAGCTTTCGATTCCACGGCAGGTGCGCTCTGCGTTTCATTTGAAGACTGCGCAAAAAGCGCTCCGACCGAAAAAATTGCCGAAAGAACGGCAACCGCGATAAGTTTTTTATACATAGAAACTCCCGTTTTCGGACATCATCAGCATCCGAAAAAGTTTTTATCATGCGCGTGCTTCGAAGCGAGGAGCCGTACTCCGACGTTCCGGCAAGCGCACGCTCTATATTCGAGTTTGCAACGCAAACTCATGAGGCAGCCTATTGTACGGCGCCCTGTTTATACGTAAAGCAAAACGGCGAAAACTCGACACCCGTTTCGTTGAAAAACTTCGAAAAGAATTCGTAGTATTGCAGACGCACGACTTGGATCGCGACGATCATGCCTTCAAGCACGATGACGAGCGCGTTTCCGAACACCGTGACGATGATACCGCCCGGAGAGCCGATCATGTCGGCGAGCATCGAAATGACGAACGCGAGCACCGCGTGTGCAAGCGCAAAGGCGCCGACGCGCAAAAAGCTCACCGAATTCGAAAGATAGGTCGAAATCACTTCGATGAGTTCCACGACTCCCGAAATGACGAGCGCACCGATACCGTTTTCGGCGATGGGACGCTCTCCGTCGACGAGACGCTCAAAGGGTTCTCCGAATGCGGCAAAGAACATGAGCACACCGATCACGATAAAGTCGAAACGCGACGCCGTTTGATGGAAAAACAAAACGCGTACGACAAGCGCGACGATGTACCAAAAAAAGCACGCGCCGGCAAGTCCCGTCTTTCCGAAAAGCGCGCGGCCCGGTTTTTTCACGATGAATTTATTCGTGATATTGATTATTAAACCGATCGTATTGATAAGAAAGCCGACGGCGATCGCGACGCCGAACATCGCGAACATAGCCGACGTATCGGTTCCCGACGGCATGAGCTTTATGATGGGCGTGTGCGGCTTTCCGAAAAATCCCGTCACCCAATGCGCAAAGGGTTCGAGCAGGGTTTCGTTCGTAAAAAACTCACCCGTCAAAAGTCCCATGATCATACTGCTCGCTCCGACCGCGATAAAAACCGGAGCCGATCTGTTGTACGAGCCGATACGCAAAATCCGTTTTTCGAGCAAAATGCCGAGCAAAAATATGACAAGCCCCTGTCCGAAATCTCCGAACATGATGCCGAACAAAAGCGTAAAAAAGAGCGCAACGAAGGGCGTCGGATCGATCGTACCGTAAACGGGAGCGCCGTAGCTGAAAAGCATACGTTCGAAGCCTTTGACGAATTTCCGGTGATGCACTTCGACCGGCACTTGCTCTTTTCCGTTTATGACCGACGGTACTTCGGACGGCAGATATTCGCGGATAGCGATCCGTCCCTCCGTCAGTTCGTCGAGCTCTTTCATCATCGCTTTGCTGTCGCGGGATGAAACCCAACCGGTCAAACGGTACACGAGTTCGGTCGACTGCAGTTTGGATTCGACATCCTGAATCTGCATACCGATCGAAAACGCGCCGAGGAGCGCAAGCAGTTTTTCACGGTGCGTTTCGGCAAAATTGCTTCGCTCTTTTTCCATCGCGGCGACTTTTTGTGCGGCGACGCTTTTTTCGTTTTTGAGGCCGACAAGCACATCGTCGGGGATCCCTTTAAAATCCTGGGGGATTTCCATATTGACGAAATTGAATTTTTTCAATTCCGTGTCGAGGGCAAAGCGGCCTTTTTTAGAAGACGCCGCGAGGATGCGCGAATTGTCGTTGCCGAGCGGAATGACGACAGCCCGCTCCCCGACCGCATCTTTGAGCGCTTCAAACAGTGTCGGATCGATTTTGCCGATCCTCAACGAAAGGAACGACAGGTGTTCGAGCTCCGAATAAGAGGCTTTCAAATTCGAAAAGGCGAGCGCTTCTTTATACGCATCGTCGACACGCTTGGCTTCTTCGATGCTCCCGGTAACGCGATGTTTCAAATCGTCGACCGCGGCAAGCAGTTTTGCAGCATCGTCCCTGTCCGCATCGGAAGGTGCGCTGCACGATCGCCCGTCGTCCGTTCTGTCGGGAACGGCGAGAAAAATCCGAGCGCGCTGGAGATTGTCGAAAAACTCTTTGTCGGCATTTTTAAAAGCGTCGGAAGGAGAAGCATCTCCTTCGTGCAGTCTTGTCTGAAACTGAAAGTTACCCTTTTTGCCGAGATATTCGATTACCTTTGAAATATCCTGCCGGAGCGTCATAAGCTCTATGAGCCGCATTTCAGTCGTTCGTGCCATATTTTACCTTCCAGCCTTTTGCTGCAATATTTTATGATCGGGCTTTCGCCGCCACTCCCGCAATCTTCATCGCTTCTTCCGCGCCTACATTGAGACGGATACTTTCCGCCGCCGTCCGTATGATATCGCATTCGTGCTGCTTTATCTTAAACCACGAAATAAGCACGACATCGGTCAGCGGATATCGGTGGAAAAGACGCTCGGCGCGGCGGTTTATGTCGGCTTTGCACGCGTCTTCCATCCAGCGCGGATCGAGCTTCCACACGGCCCCCTCTTCGTGAGGATTGAGCAGCGGCGCATACTGCCAGTCCTTCCAATCGGCATAAGCGTCGACCGCTTTGTCGAGAATCGCGATCGCAGGGCCTGCAATCGGATCGGACGATTCGCGTCCGTCGTTCGCATACGCGAGGTGCGTCAATATCTCGTCCTTTTTCATGTCGTAGTACACTTTCAAACGGAGCGCCCACACGATGTTTTGCATAACATAGTAATGCGTAAAAAAATCGACGACGGGCTTTTTAATTTCTCCGCGCACTTCGTTTACGCACTGCCACATGAGCTTGACGTATTGACTGTCGAGCTTTGCATTGACGATGTGCTGCTCGTGGATATCGGGCACCGAATCGTACCATGCAAACGGAGTTCCCTTCGTGATCGAAGCGATATTCGGCCACGCTTTATAATCGAGCACACCGTATGAGCCGAGCGCAGAGAGGTGCGGCATCTTTTCTTCTTTTAAGCACAGAGCCGCGCTTATCGTCTTTAAATTTTCGACGACGTAAAAGTACAGAAGTTCGGTCAGAATTGCATTCGGCTTATCGTACATTTCGACAAGCGAAATATACTGTGCCAAAAAGCGGTCTTCCGCTTCTTCTTCCAATTTTTCGACAAGCATCGCCTGCGGGATGAGCGGCACTTCCGTGCCGAATACGAGCGTCCACAATTCGGGAAGCGTCTTTACGGCGAACAGAGCCGAAGAACGTTCTCCGACAAAGGCTTTTCGGAGCATTCCCGCAGCCTTAGCGTTTACATAAGAAGCAGCACCGGAGTATTCCATACGCGCGCCGTCCGTCAGTTTGCCGCAAGCAGCGTATCGAGCAGCTTATAAAAAGCTCCGGTATCCTGTGTCGTATTTTGAATTTCGGATCGATATGCGGCGATCGTCTCCGCGTGTTTTTCATCAATGGCTTTAGTCTGCGCTTTATAATCGCTTTCGAATTTTGCCAAGATCTCGTCGTGTTGTTTTTTATAATCGTTTTCCGCTTCGGCACGGTATGCGGCAATGCGCTTATCGGCTTCGGCCTGCGCATCGGATGTCAAAAGCGATGCGCGTTTTTCCACGTCGAGCAGATGATTGATAACATTGATTTCGCTTTCGGACATAGACTACCCCTGTAACGACATTTCAAAATTACATACGGCGTCGAATATTTCCTGCGGCGTCTTTTTTTCCATAATTGTTTTTAAAAAATCGGGTGCCTGCAAAAGGTTTGCTGCATCCTTCATCGTCTGAAGATGCGATTCCGTATCGCCTTCGGCAAAGAGCATCATGATGATAAAGTTTACGGGGCTGCCGTCGAGGGAATCGTATTCGACTCCGTTGCGGCTCAAGCCGAGAGCCAAAGCGGTACCGCGCATCGAAGCGCACTGTGCGTGAGGAACGGCGATACCGGGGATGATACCGGTAGTCTGCAGCGCTTCCCTCTGCATGAGCGCGTTCAGCGCATCCTGTCGATCTACGGACGGCTGCGACGCGACAATCATTTCGAGCATCTCTTCAAATACTTCGTCTTTTTCCGCGCTTTCCAAATCTGCGTTGATATTCGCGGGAGTGAGTAAATGACTTAACATCGCTTATCGCCTCCCTGCTCACTGCTGCGGTTCGACCGCCGCACTTCCGGCATTGTCCGCCGTACTTTGAGAATCGGATGATTTCCACCAATCGTTAGACTGCGTTTCGGCAGGAGCCGCGCCCGGCTGTACGGTTTCGGAAGGAACGAGATTTTGTTCGAGACGCGGCCGCTTGTTCAGCAACGCGAGCGCCAACGCAAACACGAAAAAGAGCACGACGAGCACGAAAGTCGTCTTCGTCAGGATATTTGCAGAATGAGAACCGAATGCCGTCGTTCCGCGGCCGCCCAAAAGGCCGCCCATGCCGCTCGAACCGTCATCCTGCACAAGAATAATAAGGATAAGCAACGCGCACGCAATGATAAATGCGACGAGCAGAATTATACGAATAGCACCCATTTTATATACTCCCGTAAACAAATCCCCGCAGAAAAGCGAAGAGAACAATATCGATAGTTCCGATATATTAACCTAATTGTGTACTTTGGTCAATCGGAGATTCGGAGATTCTCGGCGACCGAAAAAAGGAATTTACTCCGGAATAAAAATTCCCGGTTTCATATCTTGCCAATAACAAAAATATTTATCCTCATCGCTTTCTTTTATAATTTTCAAACTTCTTATCCCCTCCTTTTTATTATCAAAAGAGTCTTTTGCGATGAATATATAATCCATTATAAAATCAGTATCATTTATATGTAATTTATAGCTTGTATGAAATTCAGAAGAATTAAATTTTCCTTCAATTATTATATCTACTCCCATAGCTGTTTTTTCGTACCCAAAAATATTTCCCGAACAAAACGTATATAATTTCAAAATATCATTTTTTAAGGTTTTTTGAGAAAAAATCACTTCATCTGAAAATAAAGCATACAAAGTATCCACATTTTTTTCTTCTATGCATTGTATTATTTTATTTGCTGCATCCAAATTCTTTTGTTCTTGTATTGCAAACCCCATCCGTCGCTTCTCTTGACAACTTGAAAAACCAAATACATACAAAATTATAAAAACGACAATACTTTTTTTGTTCATCATTATGTACCTTTTCTCTCCGCCGATGTATTATATCATAAAATCAACTCCGCAACTTAAAAGAAATAAAGCATAATAACAAATATCCTTTTCATACGCCCCTCTTAAAAATCAATTATGGCGGATAACCATTAAATACCTCCGCAGTCCGCCGAATCCGCACACAAGCGTCTGCCGTACTTTACGCTGCCTTATTTATAACAACGCTTTTACATCTTATATTGTCGATTCACCACGGAGATACGTCCATATTATTTCCCTAATCAATATTTTACCGGAAATTTTCTTAAATTATTAATAATTATTAATATTACGTACTATACAATCCGCCCTCTTAAAACGGTTCCAGAGGCACGAAACGTTTATACGGTTTTCCATCGCGTATCTTTGCTTCTCGAATAAATATTTTATCTTGAGTGCCGATTGAATCCATAAAAAATTTATACCTCGTATAGGTCTCACCTCCGTATCGGTAATCGTAGAATTCCATATATCTGCTGTATGTTCCGCGCTTATTGGTATAAAACACAAATCCTGCAGTTCCCGCTTCCGGTTTCGGCGTTCTATTATTCGGATACATTTTGTAGATATCAGAAATTTTATAATTATTCGGATTCCATATTATTCCGTTCTGTGCTTTAGGATCAAACCCGTTTTCAAGCGCAGCTTTCCCCGCATAAAATCCGCACGTCGTATTTGCATCATAAAAAATAAGATTATAGAGCCGAGATGCCAACAATATATTAATAATCCATAAAATAAAACCGACCCAGCAAAGTAAATTATTATCATATATTCCGCCGAGACACATGACCGACAATGTCGGCAGAGTTACAATCAACACCCCCGACGCAAGCGTCGGGGTATGTTGTTCTCATAAGATGGTTGCAGTCGGCTTTAATACCCTTTGTTACGACGCAAGCGTCGGGGTATTAAACCCTCCGCACGAATAAAATATCCCCATTTTTCTCGTATTCTCATATTCAATGCCGACCGCTTGGATCGTAATTTTTGTTATAATAATATAAAAATCAATAAGTTGACAGTATCCGCATATTTCTTTATACTTAAAAAATATACGGACGATTAGCTCAGCTGGTTAGAGTACCTGGTTTACACCCAGGGTGTCGGGGGTCCGAATCCCTCATCGTCCAAACACTCTCCGTTCGGGACTGTCCGACGCCTGCTGTTTTCGGACAGTTTTTTGATTTTATATGCGCGGTAAAGTGTCCGACTTTCAGATTTCGCCGTATTTTTTCTTCGACGCAGTTCGATTTTTTAATCATAATGGTGTGCATTCGTAATATATGTTACCGCAAAAAATAATATGCGCCGTACGGAAAAAGTTTGCACGAAAAGCGTCTACAAGCCGCCATCGCCGGTATCTCTCCCGTTTCAATAATACCCTTTGCATGGTATCCTATACTGATGTTCGTCTTCGGCGTCATCTTTATCATCCTCGGAATCGGAGAGCCGAAATCAAAAAAGGCATAAAAAATCATTAAGCGATTGAAAGCCGATTAAAAGCGCTTCCGTTTTGATCGGCGTTTTCAAAGCCGCCCGCGTACGGACGGCAAACGAAACGCGTACGCATACGAGGTTCGAATGGCGGAAAAATATGCAAAGCACTTTTTGCTGAATACGGAAACGGCAATCGAATATGCGCGAGAGGTACTCGACTATTTTGATGCGGACGAAGAGCTCGGCTGTACGGAGATCGGCGACGGAAATATCAACTATGTGTTCAAAGTGTTCGGTAAAACGAGCGGCAAGTCTCTCGTCATAAAACAGGCGGACACGCTGCTTCGCTCTTCCGGCCGTCCGCTTGACATGCACCGCAACAAAATCGAAGCGGAGATTTTGAAAATCGAGAAATCGCTCGCACCGGACTTCGTGCCCGAAATCTATCACTACGACGAAGCGATGTTCGCACTGTCCATGGAAGATATTTCGGCGTATAAGAATTTGCGCAAAGAGCTCGCCGCGGGGAAAATCTTTCCGGCATTGAGCGATGAGCTTTCGACATTTCTTGCAGACACGCTGCTTCCGACGACGGATTTGGTTATCGGAAGAGCTGAAAAAAAAGAGCGCGTCAAGCTTTTTACGAATCCCGAACTCTGCGATATTTCCGAAGATTTGGTGTTTACCGAACCGTATTGGGATTATAAAAAGCGGAACGTCATCATACCGGAAAACGCAAGCTTTGTCGAAAAAGTGCTGTACAAAGACAAAGCGCTGCATGCGTGCGTCGCGCGACTCAGGGACGATTTTATGAATCACGCGCAGGCGCTCGTTCACGGCGATCTGCATTCCGGTTCCATTTTCGTAAATGAAAACGGCATAAAAGTCATCGATCCGGAGTTCGCGTTTTACGGTCCCATGGGTTACGATGTCGGAAACGTCATCGGAAATCTCTTTTTCGCGTATGCGAACGCGTATTGGACGAAGCCTGAAAATGCGGAATTTTTATCGTGGGTTCAAAAGACGATTGCGGACGTTTTCGATTCGTTCAAAACGAAGTTTGAAAAAAAATACGATGAGCTTGTCGAATTCCCTCTGTATAAAAACGAGCGCTTTAAAAAAGCGTATACGGAGAGCGTACTTGCCGATTCGGCGGGCTATGCGGGGACGGAAATCATCCGGCGAGTCGTCGGGGATGCGAAAGTGTCGGAAGTGACTTCCGTGACGGATACCGCGCTGAAAGTACCGCTTGAAAGGAGTCTCATCCTGCTCGGAAAAACCTTTATAAAGCGGACGGACGATATGAAATCGGGAAGCGATCTCGTGCAGGCGGCAAACGATATTTTCGACTGCGCGAAACGAGGTGAACTATGAAGCGGTGCGATTTCGATTTGCCCTTTTTGCTGAGATACGAAAACGTCGCGTGGTACGAAAACGGAAAAGTGCGCATATTGGACAGACGCATCTATCCTACGGAAATAAATTTCGTCGAATGCGCTTCGTATCAGGAAGTTGCACAGGCGATCGCCGATATGGTTACCCAAAGCGCAGGTCCCTATACGGCGGCAGGTATGGGTATGGCGCTTGCGGCTTACGAAGTAAAAGACAAAAGCGCCGCTTCGCAGCTCGATTTTTTACGGCAAGCGGCGCACGACATATCGCATGCAAGACCGACGACGGCAAACAGGATGAGTATCGTCACGGATGGCTGTCTCAAAGCGGCCGAGGGCGCGATCGCTGCCGGAAAAAACGTGTGTGAGGCGATCTTCGAGCGGACAATCGATTCGCTTGAGCGCCGCTACGGCACTATGGAAAAAGTCGGCGAATACCTCGCTGCTCTTTTTCCGAAAGGCGGAACGATACTTACGCAGTGTTTCGGCGAAACGATCGTCGGTATGATGCTGCGTGCGGCAAAAAAAAGCGGCAATGAGTTGAAACTCTACTGCGCGGAAACGCGGCCCTACCTGCAGGGTGCGCGCCTTACGTCGAGCTGCTGTTATGAAATGGGTTTCGATACGACTGTCATCACGGATAATATGGTCGCCTATGCGATGCAAAAAAAAGGCATCGACGTCTTTACGTCGGCGGCAGACACCATCGCTCGCGACGGCTGCATCGCAAATAAAATCGGCACGTTTCAAATCGCGATTTTGGCAAAGCACTTCGGCATCCCGTATTTTGTGACGGGCATACCGGACGCGGATAAAATGACGATGCGCGATATCGTCATCGAAGAGAGAGATCCGTCCCTCGTGCTGAGTTCGGGCGGAAGGGTGAATACGCTTCCCGGCGTCAAAGGAATCTACCCTTCGTTCGATATCACGCCTCCGCATTTGATAAGCGGCGTCGTCACCGATAAAGGCGTTTTTACGCCCTACACGCTGAACGAATATTTCGACACGAAAACGGATGATTATTATTGATAAAACGACTGTATTTTTTTGGAGGTAAAACAGATATGTATGACAAAGAGCGTGAAGCCATCGTCGACTTCGGTAAGCGTTTGATTACGGAGCATCTCACATCGGGAACGAGCGGGAACATAAGCATTTTCGATCCGGAAAAAAAACTCATGATCATCAGTCCGTCGGGCATTCCGTATTTCGATACGAAAGAAAGCGATATCGTCGTAGTCGGCTTGGACGGAAAAACCGTCGAAGGTGACAGAAAACCGTCGAGCGAATGGGCCTTGCATGCGGCAATGTACGAGGCAAAACCCGAAGCGAGGGCGGTCGTACACACGCATTCGATGTACTGCACCGTGCTTGCATGTCTCCATGAACCCATCCGCGCGGTGCACTATGTCGTCGCGGATGCGGGAGCTCCGGAAGTTCCTTGCGCTCCGTACCGAACTTTCGGCACGATCGAATTGGCAAAAGAAGCAAAAGACGCGATCGGAGAAAGCGACGCAGTGCTTTTGGCAAATCACGGTATGCTCGCCGTCGGAAAAGATTTACCTTCGGCCTTCGGTTTGGCGCGGGGCATGGAATTCTGCGCCGAAGTGCAGTACCGCGCGATGTGCGCCGGAAAACCCTTCGTACTGCCGGATGACGAAATGGAGCGGGTGATCGAAAAATTCAAAGGCTACGGACAGGTAAAAAACAGATAGATTCAAGGCTCTGTCCGAAAACGAAAGCTTTCGAACGGAGCCGGACAAAAACAGACGCGGGAAACGCGAAGCACGGGCGCTTCAGTCTCAAGCACGTTTCCCGATCACTCCATAGGATTTTTTATATCGCTTCGAAATAAAAACAGATCCTGTATTTTCAGAGAATAAGAAGTATGCGCTTCGCTCTGCCGTTCGGCTTCGCTTACGAGAGGAACGCTGAACGCGTGGCTTACGCTTTCGTAACCTTCGGCTCCGACTTCAATCGTAAACGTAAAGTATTTGCTTTCGCCGGCTTTATCCGCTTTCATAGGCTTTACCAAAAACGAATACGATCCGTTTGTCACAGAGTATGTTTTGCACGGATTCGCCCATGTTTTATCGATCATCTCCGCGTTGCCCTCGCCGTATTTTAGCGTGATCGTACAATCGATAAGCGGCTCGAAAGACGCGCCGTCGAAAACGCTTCCCGAAAAAATCGGAAAATTGAACGAAACTTCGGGTACTTGAGAACGTGCGCTCGGCGCAATATCCTTGTGATACGGACGCTTGGTCGAATTGATTGCTCGTACGGCTTCTATGACAAGCGCATCGACATCGGCTTTTATCTGCGGCGTCGGAACAAGCTTCATCGTATGCACGACGCCCCTGCCCGAAACGACATAACGCGGAGGAATGCGGTTCAGCACATAACATACGACATCAAGTCTGCAATCTTTACAGTCGCATGTAAGCCATGCCGGCTTCGTTTCATTGAGACGTTCGTACATGAGATTTGCACGCGCCGTTATCAATTCTTCCATTACGTTGTGAACTTTCATATTTCTCCCGCACTAAAAAAACATATTTTATTAATTTCCGCCCTTACGGGTATAAGATGCAAGCCCTCCGGCAAGCAGGATTAAGCGGCTGCGTTTGGCGAGCTCGTTCGTACCGATGATTTTTTTTCCGTTGACGGATATTTCGAACGGGCATCCCGTCTTCAGCGCTTCGGCGATATTTCCGATTTCAAGCACATCGCCTTGCCTGATCGATTCATAATCGGCGGGATTTGTAAATTCCATCGGAATGATGCCGTAGTTTATCAGATTCGCCTTATGGATGCGTGCAAAGCTTTTTGTGATGACCGCGCGCACGCCGAGATACATCGGCCCGAGGGCGGCGTGTTCGCGTGAAGACCCCTGTCCGTAATTTTCGCCTGCGACGATAAAACAGCCTGCAAAACGCATTTGCTCCGCACGGTCGTAAAAAGTTTCATCGATACGAGAAAAAGTAAATTTGCTTATCTCGGGAATATTCGAACGGAACGGAAGCACTTTCGTTCCGGCAGGCATAATATCGTCGGTCGAAATATTGTCGCCCGCTTTCAACAGCACCGGCAATTTGAGCGACGACGCACACGGCGGACAGGGCGGACATTTTTTGATATTCGGTCCGCGGATCACTTCGATCTTTTCCGCTTTTTCCGGCGGGAGCGGAGGGATGAGCAGACCTTCGTCTTTCGCGGCTTTTTTAATAATTTTTGCATCGAGGCGCGCGTCGTTTCCGTCGAGGAGACTCACGCGGCGGGAGCGCACGTATGCGCGGTCGGTATACGAAAGCGTTTCGGCTTCGGTGAACACGCCCGTAACCGCGGATGCGGCGGCCGTTTCGGGGGAAACCAGATAGACCTTTGCATCGGCCGTTCCGCTTCTGCCTTTAAAATTGCGGTTGAACGTGCGAAGCGACACCCCTTCGCTGTTCGGTGCAAAGCCCATGCCGATGCACGGACCGCACGCGCTTTCAAGGATACGGAAGCCCGCTTCGATAAGAGTGCCGAGTATGCCCGCTTTTTCCGCCATCATAAGTGTCGCCCTGCTTCCCGGCGCTATGCCCGCTTCAACTCCCGGCGCTATGTGTTTGCCTTTGACGATCGCAGCGACCGTTTCCAAATCGTCGAGGGAGCTGTTCGTGCACGAACCGATGACGACCTGCGTTACAGGTTTACCCGAAAGATTTTTTACCGCAGTGACGGCGTCGGGAGAATGCGGCTGAGCGGCGAGCGCCGACAGTTTTGTCAAATCGATTTGGATGATTTTATCGTATTCGGCGCCGATATCGGCTTCCAGTTTCGTCCAATCTTTTGCCCTCCCCATCGACGCGAGAAAGGTTTTTGTTTTGGCATCCGACGGAAAAACGGAACAGGTTGCGCCGAGCTCCGCTCCCATATTCGTAATCGTTGCGCGCTGCGGAACGGTAAGCGTTTCGACGCCCGAACCGAAATATTCGTAGACCGCGCCGACTCCTCCTTTTACCGTTTCACGCCTCAGCACTTCGAGGATGATGTCTTTTGCGCTAACGCCTTTTCGAAGGCATCCGGTAAGCTGTACGCCGAAGACTTTCGGCATCGCCAAGTGAAAGGCGCCGCCGCCCATTGCGACGGCAACGTCGAGTCCGCCCGCTCCGATCGCGATCATGCCGATACCGCCGCCGGTCGGCGTGTGACTGTCGCTGCCGAGCAGCGTTTTACCCGGCTTTCCGAAACGTTCGAGGTGTACTTGATGACAGATGCCGTTTCCCGGCCGCGAAAAATAAAGACCGTATTTTTCGGCAACACTCTGCAGATAACGGTGATCGTCCATATTTTTAAAATCGGTTTGCAGCGTATTATGATCGACGTAAGAAACCGAGACTTCCGTTTTGACGCGGGGGACGCCGATCGTTTCGAATTGGAGATAGGTCATCGTTCCCGTCGCATCCTGCGTCAATGTTTGATCGATGCGGATCGCGATATCGTCTCCTCTCCGTATCGGCTCTCCCGGTACGAATCTCGTGTCGGGACATGCGTCGGGAATGATGTGCGCCTGCAATATTTTTTCCGTGAGCGTTAAGGACATAGCGTTACCTCGATATTTTTACACGAAATGCATTTTAACAGATTTCGTACTTCTTTTCAACGCGCAGGGATTTATGCTCACGAATTTATATTTCGAATTTGTGCTGCAACGAACGGATTTTTCCTATCGTCTTTACCGTTACGCATACATAACGACGTCTCGGATACGGTGTGCCGCAGTGCCGTCATCACTTTTTAAAAACGATATATTTTTGTCCGAAAAAATTCATCACGGTAAAAACGATGCTCCCCAAAATCATCGCAGCGTTTTCGCCCCTGCACTTAAAAGCAAATCCGTGCTATACTCGCCGTCATGGAAAATTCCCCCGCGATGCGCAGCTTTGAAACGTGGCTCGATTCGTTTATCAATTTTGAAAAGCTTCCTCAAAAGAATATGTTTTGGCTCGACACGATGCGTTTTTTTTGCGAACGGCTCGGGCATCCCGAAAACTCATCTCCATGCTTTCACATCGCAGGCTCAAAGGGCAAAGGTTCGGTTTCAAAGATGATCGCATGCATTTTACAGGAAGCGGGTTTTTCCGTGGGCCTCTATGCCTCTCCGCACGTAAGCGATTTCCGTGAACGCATAGCACGGCCCGACGGCTTTTTCGACGATGCCGTCTACGAGGGTGCCGCAGCGGAACTGATGAATGCGGTGCAATCGGCTGAAAGCGAAAAAAGAATTCCCCGCACCCTTACGTGGTTCGAACTTGTGACGCTCTACGCGTTTTTGTGCTTTCGCCGTGCGCGTACCGATTGGAACGTATTTGAAGTCGGCTTGGGCGGCAGGCTCGACGCGACAAACGTCGTCACGCCGAAACTCTGCTGCATCACGCCGATCGAACTCGAACACACCGACTATCTCGGCGACACGATTGAAAAAATCGCCGCTGAAAAAGCGGGCATCATAAAGCCCCTTACCTCTGTCGTCGTTTCTCATCAATCGAGCATATCGGTCAGCCGAGTGTTTCAACAAGCCGCACAAAGCGCCGATGCGCGATGCGCTTTTACAGATGATATAATAAGATTTCGCGATATATCCTATACGGACGATTACCGCATGAACGTGTGTTTCGAAAGTCCGCTGTTTTCCCGCCCCGTACGGACGACGCTGCGCATGCTCGGCTCGGCACAGGCGCAAAATGCGGCGCAAGCCGCCCTCGCGGTAAAAACGGCGATTCCCTCGCTTGACGAAGCCCTTATCGAAAAGGGACTCGCAAAGGCAAGTCTTCCCGCACGCTTTGAAATCGTGCCGTACCGCAATGCCGCCGTCGTCTTTGACGGAGCGCATACGGTTTCGAGCATGCAAAATACGCTTTCTGTCCTTACCGCACTCTTCCCGGAGCGAAGCTGCCATCTGCTTTTTGCGCTCGCAGCCGACAAAAACGCCGAAGCGATCGTACCTCTTTTCCGCGGTACCTTTCATTCGATTACGCTGACAAAACCCGGGCTTACAAAACACGGCGACCTGGAACGTGCAGCCGCTGCATGTAAAAATGCACGTCTTTCGTTTACCTGTGAAAGCGATTTTGAAAAGGCGGTACATAATGCATTCAAAAAAGCCGAAGCCGCTTCCGCCGTCCTGCTCGTTTCAGGCTCTTTTTACCTCGCTGCAGATGTGAAGCGCATTATGAATTTTTGTTAATGTTCCGCGCGTCTTTGTAAAAACGCATGCGCACGCAAAACATCATTCATCTTTGTTTGGTATTCCCTGCCCTGCGATTTGTACCATTCGAGAACATCGGTATCGATCTGCAAATGAATTCCCGTTTTTTTCGCTTCGCGCCATTCGGGATGAACTTCATACCATGGACGAAATTTTGCGAGTTCCTCTTTTGTCTGCTTCGGGCAATCAGGATCGTCTTCTGCAGTACCGGCACGAACCTGAGCTGCTGCGCGGCGGATAACATTCTTTTCTTCTTCGGTAAGCGGATTTTTTTTCACTTCATCGAGCGTCATAGTTATTAAAGTATTCATCGATTTCCTCCTTTTCCGCAGGGCGCGCAGAAATAATTCAGACTCTATTTTCATCCACTTCCGTATAAACAACAAAAAGAATATCATCAACCATACCGATTACATCCCATCTCTCTTCATCGAATGTTGAATGCTGTGAATCATATTTTTCAATACGTTTGTTGTCGGAAAAAACTTTAACCGCTATTCGGAATGAGATCCCGTTATGTTTTTCAATGTTGCGCTTTTCTTTATCCGGATCCCACTCAAATGATAACACCTTCCGCATCCTCCGCCGCTATCAGTATACACATAATCGTGTACGCAAACAAGATTTTCCGCGCTAGACTTCCGTACGCGGCACGCGCTTTGCAATGCCCGTCAGAATTTCATACGAAATCGTACCGGAAGCCTTTGCGATGTCCGCCGCCGTTTGCAGCGCGCCGGAATTTTCAGGGCCGAATATGAGAGCTTTATCCCAGCGATGCACGCCGCTTGAACCGACATCGACCATACACTGATCCATACAGATGCGCCCGACGACGGGATAATTTTTTCCGTTGATCGCAACGCACAGACCGGGAGACAAGTTCCGCGGCAATCCGTCGGCGTAACCGATCGGAAGCGTTGCAATGGCGGTATCGCATTCGGCAGTCCACGTGCGGTTATACGAAACCGCCTCCCCTTTTTTTATCGATTTGATCGCAACGACTTCGCTTTCAAGAGCCATCACGGGCTCAAGCGTACACGGCTTTCCCCGCTCGGCACAGTAAGCGCCGTCGATGCTCCCGTCAAAATAGCCGTACATAACGATTCCGGGCCGCACCATATCGAGCTGCATTTCCGGCCGGTCGATCAGCGCCGCAGAAGCCGCGCAATGTCTGATGCCCGGATCGATACCTTCGTCTTCGATCGATTTGACGGCGCGCATAAAATTCGAAAATTGATCGTCCGTATACCGCCTCGCCGCCTCATCCGTTTCATCCGCAGAAGAAAAATGCGTACACACACCTCCGAGCGAAAGATGCGGCAAATTTACGATGCGCTTTGCAAAACGTGAAGCTTCATCGACGGAACATCCTATGCGGTGCATACCGGTATCGACAGCAATGTGCACGGAAAATTTCCCCGAAGCGTATTTTCCGGCAGCGGCATTGAAAAGTTCGGCATAGGCTTCATCGCACACGAGAGGGGTAAGCTTATATAAAACGGCGTCTTTCATCTCGTCGGGCGTACACAAACTCAAAAGCAAAATCGGAGAGGCGACGCCGCTTTCTCGGAGTTCGATCCCTTCGTCGACGGTCGCAACGGCACAAAACGCTGCACCGAAAGCAAGCGCCGTCTTTGCGGCAAAAACAGCGCCCGAACCGTAACCGTTCGCTTTCACCGCAGCGCAGATTTTCACATCTTTTTTAATAAAGGATTTAACGACGGAAAGATTATGTATCAAATTGTTTTTATAGACGACCGCCCGTGTACTTCTCATAGTACGCCTATTTTAGATAGACGGCGCCTTTTGGGCAACAGGGCAAGAGCGAAAAAATCCGAGCAGTGCGTCACTTGCAACGAGCGCGAAGCGCGAAGTTCCCCGCGCAGGTTTTTTTCGCGTCTCCTATGAGAGAAAAACGGCTTGGCCGTTTTTCAACTCCCTGCTTAAAATCCAAATCACGGAAACTTGAGATTTTTTCAAAAAGACGATATACTATTTTATATAAAGCGTTATGGGGAGCGAGGCTGTCTGAAAACATCGGTTTTCGGATATTTGTGCATTCGATTTTAAAATTAATAATTTCAATAAACAAGGAACCGTATGATTATTTTAATAAACAAGTGCCGTCCGATCGCTCTGGCGGCATTGCTTTTTTCAGCGCTTTTATCGGGCGCACACGCATCGAAAAAAGGTGCAAAATCGGCGGAAAAACCCCTTCCCGCACCGGTCGAAGAAGCCGCTGCGGAAGAGCCGGAAACGCCGAGCCCCGACGGCATCGAACAAAACGAATTCTTAACGAAGATTTCCGGCATCGCTTTGAACGTCGTCTCTTTTCCGAAGCAAACGGTAAAGCACGTCCCTTTTCCTTCGGCATATACGCTCCTCGTAAAAGACGCCGACGGAAAAGAAGCGGCAGGCATGTCGATAACCGTTTCGTACCCCGCATCGCGCTCGGACGATGCCATCGTCTACGATACAGCCGTTTTGACAACCGATGAAAACGGCCGCATCGATTTTATGCCCGCCGTACCGACCGCATCGTTCGACGAAGTTCTAAGCTTTTATCCGACACCCGTCAATTCGAATCCCGAAACCGTCGAAGCCGCTCTGGCTGCAAGCGTGACCGCTCCTTACAAAGTCCGTACCGACTTGGCAAAAAAAAGCGGCATCCTCTACGTATTCGATTTCGATGAAAACGGCCGCGCACTTACCAATTCGCGCTACATTTTAAGAGACTTTATCAATTCCGGTGTCCGCTCGGGAAACTCTCCCATCCCCTCTCCGAATTATCTGAACAAAAGCATCGACGCTCTTTACAAAACGACGCGCGCCATCGTCGGAGATTCGGCGGGTTTTATGGTATCGGGTTCGATAAAATTTGCCGAACCTTCGGAACGCAGAGATGACGGCACGTATACGAGTACCCTCGTCGCGGACATTGTGTGCATCGATATGCGAAACGGAGAAGTACTGTATAAAACGCGGCAGACGGCATCGGAAACGGGGACATCGCAGTATCTCGCTGCGGAAGCATGCCGTAAAAAAATCGCTTCGCAAACGGTACGCGCGATACTCTACGGAATGTAACGATAAAATCGATATTATTAATTTTTATTAATTTTCGAAAGGAGATGGTATGAAGTACACCGACACGCGAGATGCAAGTGTAAAAACCGATTTTCGAACCGCCGTCATGGGCGGCATGAACCCCGTAACCGGCGGACTCTATATGCCCGAATCCTTTCCGCACATCGATCGGGCGCTTATCAATAAAACGCCCGCACCGTGTTTCCGCGATATCGCATTCAATATGGCCAAGCCCTACGTCGAAGGGGAAATACCGGACGACGAACTCAAAGGCATTATCGAAGACGCATATCCGTTTTCGCCGAAACTCGTTCCCCTCGATTCTATCACCTATGTGCTGGAACTCTTTCACGGACCGACATGTGCGTTTAAAGATTTCGGCGCACGTTTTATGGCGCGCGTGATGTCGTTTTTTAATAAAACCGAAAAAGGTACGCTTCATATCCTCGTCGCAACTTCGGGCGATACGGGAAGCGCCGTCGGAAGCGCGTTCCATAACGTAGCGGGTCTCGACGTGACGATCCTTTATCCCGAAGGAAAAGTGAGCGCACTTCAGGAAAAACAGCTTTCAACCTTTACCGGAAACGTGCGGGCGCTCAAAGTACGCGGTACTTTCGACGATTGCCAAAAGCTTGTCAAAACCGCCTTTACCGATGCCGAATTGCGAAAAAATTTCCGGCTCTCTTCCGCAAATTCCATAAACATCGCACGCCTTTTGCCGCAGAGTTTTTATTATATGTACGCTTCTCTCGCTTCTCGCGACAGAGTAAAGCTCGACAGCAAAATCGACTCTCCCGCCCTCATCATGTCCGTTCCGTCGGGCAATTTCGGAAATCTCACGTCGGGCCTCATCGCGCGCGAAATGGGAGCGCCGATCACCGGTTTCATCGCCGCGACGAATACGAATCATACCGTTCCCGACTGGATCGCCACCGGAGAATACCGCGCGCGCGCGTCCGTCGAAACGTACGCAAACGCGATGGACGTCGGCGCTCCGAGCAACTACGAGCGCATCGCCGCAATGTATTCGCTCGAACAAGTACGAAGCCTCTTTGCATCGTACTGGCTCGACAACGACGGCATTATGAACGCCGTCCGATCGTGCCATGCAAAAACGGGATATATCACCGATCCGCACGGAGCGATCGCGTGGAAAGCGTGGGACGATATCAGAAGCGGCTCCATGCAAAATCTCATGGGCGGCATCAAAGGCGCAAGCGAAAAGCCCGGCCTCACGCCGAACGTCCCCGATTGGGCTCGCTTCGTCGCGGAAAAAAAGAGCGTCGGCATCATCCTTGAAACGGCCGATCCCGCAAAGTTCAGCGAAACAGTCGCCAAAGCCTGCGGAAGAGAGCCGCCCATACCCGACAGACTCATGCAAGTGATGCAGCTCCCCGACAACGCCGTCCCGATGGAAAACGATTACGAAGCGTTCAAATCCTGGCTCACATCGCATTTGGCCTAAGTACCGTCGCTTTCGCGGAGTGAAGCGCCGCCGAGTACAGACAAAAACTTGTCGTGCAGAATCGGAAGCGCTTCGGCGCATATAAGCAAAACGCGCCGTTGACACACTCCGCCGTTTTCGATATAGTAGTATCACTTTTGCGGTAGTCGTATAACGGCTCATTACCCCAGCCTTCCAAGCTGGAGACGAGGGTTCGACTCCCTTCTACCGCTTAGGAAACCGGTTTGTAATATGCAAGCCGGTTTTTATTTTTTTATTTCGATATATAAGCATTGCTATACGGGAGTCGAAGGCACAGTGCCGCGCGGCAGGCGCCGCGAAAAGACGGCAAGGATGCCGTCGTCAGGCACTGTGACCGGCCTGCAGAGAGCGTACAGGATGTACGCGACCGGAAGGCGACTCCCTTCTACCGCTGAAAAAAAGAGTTTGCAAGTTGCAGACTCTTTTTTTTATTTTCAATATGATTCCTGCTTTTTAGATAAGGGAGTCGAAGCGAACGAGCGCCGAGCAAAGCGAGGGAGAGGCGGCAAGGATGCCGCCGGAAGTGAGTAAGCCGGCCTGCAGGAAGCGTACAGGATGTACGCGACCGGAAGGCGACTCCCTTCTACCGCTTAGGAAACCGGTTTGTAATATGCAAGCCGGTTTTTATTTTTTTATTTCGATATATAAACATTGCTATACGGGAGTCGAAGGCACAGTGCCGCGCGGCAGGCGCCGCGAAAAGACGGCAAGGATGCCGTCGTCAGGCACTGTGACCGGCCTGCAGGGAGCGTACAGGATGTACGCGACCGAAAGGCGACTCCCTTCTACCGCTGAAAAAAAGAGTTTGCGAGTTGCAGACTCTTTTTTTTATTTTAAATAAACCGTATCATCGCCTCGACTTTTTCGGCAAAACTTGATTTTTCTACCTGAAAGCCGTATCATTATAATAACTATGAAAGGAAAATTGCTTATAAAGCGGGTATATCTTCCGGCTGCGGACGACGACGGAGAGCGCTGTCTCGTAGACCGCCTGTGGCCGCGGGGACTGAAAAAAGAAAATGCCGCCATAGACGGCTGGTTCAAAGATATCGCTCCGTCGAACGAAATACGAAAAGATTTCAATCACGAACCGGAAAAATTTCCGGCATTCCGCGCAGCATATAAAAAGGAACTTGCAAAAAACGATGAAGCGAAACGATTTGCACTCGAATGCGCGCAAAAGCTTAAAACGAAAAACGTAACGCTGCTCTACGGTGCAAAGGACAGCGAAAACAATAATGCCGTCGTACTCCGCGATTGGATTTTGCAAAAAATTAAACAATAATGCGAAATGCGCGCCCTTTTATAAATCCGCTTTTTTCGCTACACTGCCGATATGAATTTTATTATGCAAAAACTGCCTGAAGCGGGCGATACCGTTGTCGTAGGTCTTTCAGGCGGCGTCGATTCGACGGTCACAGCCCTGCTTCTCAAGCAAAAAGGCTGCAATGTCATCGGCGTGACCATGTCGATGTGGAAGGGCGATTTACCCGAACTGCCCGACGGAAAAAAACTGCGTTCTTCGTGTTACGGTCCCGACGAATCGGAAGATATAGCGGGATGTGAAAAATTCTGCAAAGAAAACGATATACTCTATCGCGTCATAGACGTAAAAGACGAATATCAAAAACAAGTGCTCGATTATTTCAAATCGGAATACCGCGCAGGCAGGACGCCGAATCCGTGCATCCGCTGCAACAGTTTTGTTAAATTCGGCGCGCTGCTCGAAGGCGTACAAAGGCAGGGCATCGCCTACGATTATTTTTGCACCGGTCACTATGCGCGCATCGTACGGCCTGAAACGGGGCTTTGGCATACCGATGCGAAACCCGCGATGATTGCGACCGCTCTCGACAGTGCGAAAGATCAAACGTATTTTTTATATCGGATTCCGTCCGCGACGCTCGAGAGGGTGCGCTTTCCGCTTGCGGAACTTGAAAAAATGCATGTGTTCCGCATTGCGCGTGAAAATCGCCTCGCTGCCGCGGAAAAAGCCGAAAGTCAGGATTTTATTCCTCCCGAATATTTCGATGCGTTATTTTCCGATAAAGAATCGATTCCGGGCGATATCATCGATCTCGACGGACGCGTACTCGGCCGTCACCGCGGTATCGAACATTATACGGTAGGTCAAAGGCGAGGACTCGGAGTATCGTCGGTAAAACCGCTGTACGTCCATTCGATCGATGCGGCAAACAATCTCGTCATCCTTTCGGGAAGCGAAGATTTGAACGCGAACGCGCTTATCGCCGACGATTTCGTGTGGCCGGGCAATGTCGCGCCGGACGCGCCGTTCGACGCTTTTGTAAAAATCCGCCTCGCCTCCCGTCCGATACCTGCGCGAATCGAACCTTATACGGCGCAAAAAGGGGAATCCTTTGTCGGTAAACCGTACCGCATCGCATTCAGGGAAAACGCCCACGCCGCAGCTCCGGGACAGTCCGCCGTACTCTACATCGACGGCGTTATCGCAGGAGGCGGCATTATCCGCAGAACCGACAATGACGCGTAAACGGCATGATCCGAAAATCAATATTTAACCTATTGACAAAGTAGGAAATACTATATATAGTCGCCGCTATCGGCATCGCCGGCATTCCGGGGCGCTTTATTTACATACGGTTAGGGGGAAATTTCCCGACGGAAGTTTCCCGATTTTTTTATTAATGGACATAATAAAAAGCGACGTCTGAAATATCGGCGTCACTAAAGTTCGGAAACAAAAAACGCTGAAGCGTTTCTTTATAGACAATATCAGGAGATACTATCATGAAAAAGAGTATTTTAGCGATTGCAGCGGCCGCCGCGGTATCGGTCGGCTGCTCGAAAAAATCGGAAACGAAAGTGCTGACGGTCGGCGCAACGCCCGAACCGCACGCGGCGATCCTCAATCTGCTCGTCGACGATCTTGCAAAAGAAGGCATTACGCTGAAAGTGCAGGAATTCACCGATTACGTCGTGCCGAACGAAGCGGTCGAATCGGGACAGATCGATGCGAATTATTTTCAGCATCTTCCCTACATGGAATCCTTTAACAAAGAACGCGGCTTCCATCTCGTAAGCGTTGCGGGCATTCACATCGAACCGCTCGCATTGTATTCGCACAAAATAAAGAGTACCGATGATCTCAAAAGCGGATCGGTGATCGCGATCCCGAACGATCCGACAAACGAAGGCCGTGCGCTGCTTTTGCTGCAGTCGAATGGTTTGATCAAACTCGACGATAAAGCCGGCCTCACCGCAGTTCCCGCCGACATCACCGAAAACCGTTTGAATCTCAAATTCCGCGAAATCGAAGCGGCATCCCTTCCCCGCACGCTCGACGACGTCGACGCCGCGGTTATCAACGGAAATTACGCGCTTCCCGCAGGCCTCACCGCTTCAAAAGACGGACTCCTCGTCGAAGGCGCGGATTCGCCCTATGTCAACATACTCTGCGTCAAAGACGGCGTTCAAAACGACGAACGCATCAAAGCTCTTGTCAAAGCAATGACGAGCCAAAAGGTAAAAGATTACATAGCCGAACATTATCCGAACGGCGAAGTCGTCGCGGTGTTTTAACATCGAAGGCATCGAAAGATTTCTGTTTTTCGATGCCTTTTTAAATTTATTAATAAATTATTTTAATTTTAATAAATCGTCAGAGAATACGATGTCGCCGTCACATCCCCCAATATATCGGTGAGGGCGATACCGAGCGTGTTTTTTCCCGGCGTGAGCGTCGCTTCTCCTAAAAGCTGCAGACGCGCATCGGGATAAAGCGCTTCTTTCGGATAATTTTTCCGCCCGACGACGTAGACGACACTTCCGTTTTGGATAAGCTGGTCATACGAGATTTCATCGGCAACTATTCCGTTTACGACGACGCGCGTCTTATACGGAATGGCGACGCTTTGCCGCTGACGGTAAACTCGATACGAGCCTGCAGGCAGCGTTCGCTGAACAAGCAAATCGTAGCGCACTCCCTTACCCTCAAGCGTGATACCTGAAAGCGAAAGCGCGAGTTCTTTACCGACTCTCGGCATGAGAACTCTCGGATTTACCGCATTTCCGTTTGCCGTATCGATCGTTTGAAATTCGAGGCTCGAACGCCCCTGCTGCCAGCCGGCGTTTCCGCTCGAACCGAAGACCGTTCCCGTCTCCGCTTTTTCCGAGTCGTAGAGAGAAGCGGGAATCGTTTCTTTGTCGATATTTCCGTACACCGTCATGAGATCGTCTCCGTGCGCGAGTATGACGGCGTTTCCGAGCGCCGACGGAAAAAACACGGAATCGTCTTCGTATTCGTTTATGATCGCAACGACATATCCGTTATCGGCGGCTTTTATATCCGACGTATCGGCAAAGATGAGAGACGTGCTGATTATGCCGCCGCGGAGCTGACCGAAATACGAATAAAACGTATCCGACATCACTTCATCCTGCGGCCAGTCGAACGCAGTAAGCGGCAAAGCTGCAAGGAGCAACAGTGCGAGCAGCGGTACGGTACATATCGATTTTCGTTTCATAGTTTTCCCGTTAATTTTTTATAATCGTCATTCGAGAGATCGTCGAATCTTTTCCGACAAAGAGGTTTTCACCGTCCGTACGGATAAATGCGGATTGCGCTTCAAACGAAAACGAACCGTTCATCGTATCGAATTTTTCGATCGCATATACCGTATACTGAGTATCGTCTTTTGTAAGCACGAACACGAGATCGCCGCACTCTTCAAGCGAAATCGCCTGTCCTCGGATCGGAAGATGAGATGCTTTGCCGCTCTTCGTATCGACGATGCCGAGCGTGTCTTTATAATTGTACCACACGGTAGATCCGTCTTTGCTGAACTCGACGAGACGCTGACGAGGGTCGCTTTGCGCGATGTATTCGTGAAATACGATCTTCGTTTGCGCATCGTATTTTTTCATCAACACGAAACGCTGCCGGTTTTGTCCGGCAACCAACGCGATCATAGAACCGTCGGAAGAAAGAGCGGCGCCGAGGATCACTTGGTAGTCGCTTCCGCCGGGCGAGAATTTTTGAATCACCGTCCCGTCAGAAGAAAATTGTCTCACCGTCCCGTCGGCAAATCCCGCAACGCAGCCGGAAGGCGACGAATCGAAAGCGGTGATCGGAACCGTGCCGTTGTATTCCCATTTGCGTTTTCCGTCGGAATCGCACTCGACGAACGAAGCGCCCCCTGCCAAAAAAACGAAGATGCGGTCTTTATCGAAGAGCGGAAAACCGCTTTCGGTTAGCGTGCCGGCCTTTTCTCCGTCGGGCGTAAAAAATTCGATCGACGAACCGTAAGTATTGTACGGAGCATAATATCGTTCCGAAATCGCAGCTTTAAACGGAAATGTTTCGACCGATAAAAGTTTGCCGCTTTCGGTAAAATACCCCATCGTCTGTCCGAGTTTGAAATACAGCGGCTTTTCGCCCGAGGCATCAGCCTTTTGTATTTGCGCGTTCACATCGAGTTTCCATTGCGGTATAAACTGATGCTCTTTTGCAAGAGGTTCGGCAGCTAAAATAATATATACGATGCTGAATACGATGCCCAAAAAGACATAAAAAGCGGCACCTTTTTTATGTTTCATGATGGAAAATATGCTATAGTAATACGGAAAACAAGTCAATGACTTGATGCGGAATCTTATGGAGGTTTTATGACAATAACCGACGAACAATTGCAGCTGCTCTTTGAAAAAGCGCTCGAAGCTTCAAAGCATGCATACATTCCCTATTCGCATTTTCCCGTCGGAGCCGCCCTGCTCACGGAAGACGGAAAAATCATCACCGGAGCAAATATCGAAAACCGATCTTTCGGGCTTACGAACTGCGCCGAGCGGAGCGCGATTTTTACCGCCGCCTCACAAGGCATACGTACTTTTATCGCGATCGCGATCGCAACGCCCGCATCCGATTATCCGGTCGGTCCCTGCGGCGCGTGCCGGCAAGTACTCAGCGAATTCGCACCGGATGAAACGCCCGTCGTATTCGGCCCCGACTGGAAGCGCAGCGTCAAAACGACGCTCGGCGTACTGTATCCCTACGACAGTTTGCACGAACTTGCATCGAACGGCGGCAGTCTCTGAAATCTGCGATTTCGGCGCCGATCGAATGCAAAACAATACCGTTTTTATGAAAACAATGCAAATATTGACAAGATATCGCAAATAGTACAAAATTATCCAATTATGGAAGACACGATCCTCACAATCGAAGAAGTTGCAAATTATCTCCGCGTTTCGGACCGCACCGTTTACGATTGGGCGCAGCGCGGCGAAATCCCCGCAGGAAAAATCGGAACCGTATGGCGATTTAAAAAATCGGAAGTCGAAAAATGGGTCAATGATCGACTCTCTTCTTCGGATAAGCGCATAAAAGACGATGTCATGCAGGTAAAAAATATCCTCGCACCGAACCGCGTTATCTTTATCTCGCAAACTTCAAGGCACGACGCTCTCGTCGAACTTGCAAATACGCTTTCGAGCGCGCCTCAGGTAAAACGTTCCGACGAACTCGTCTCCGAAATCTTAAAGCGGGAAGAGCTTATGTCCACGGCAATCGGACGAGGCATCGCGATCCCGCACGTACGCCTTTCATCGGTCACCGATTTGGTCATGGCGGTCGGCGTGTGCAAAACGCCCGTCACCGATTTTCACCCCATCGACGATATGCCCGTATCCCTTTTGTTTATGATCGCCGCAGCTTACAACCAGCATTCGTATTATTTGCAGACGCTTTCGTATTTTTCCGCAAAACTCAAAAAAAAGGAGCTCCGCGACGGCCTTTTAAACGCCGCGACGACCGACGACGTATACAAATTATTAATCGAAGCGTAAGCGTGATCGATGATAAGCGTGTTCGGTACGGCAGGTATTTACGGCAGTTCCACCGCGATCCATTTTTTCGTATCGCTGAAATCCGAAGCGATCAAACCGAGGGACACGTGAGCCGTCGTCTCTCCGAGTAAAAAATCTTTTCCGCCCGAGCTCATACGCGCATTTTCTTTCGGAGATACGGACGGAACGAGAGCGCCGAAAAGGGCGTGACTGTAATCGCGCGATACGAAAAGCGCGCACTTCGTTCCCGCGTTTTCAAGAAGAGTGCAGAGCAAAAGACTTCGCGTGTCGCAGTCCGATCCGCTTCCGGTGAGGGCGGCGGGAAGAGATGTAAAATCCGCGGCATTTATTTTACGCTCATAGCGAAACCCCTGCACCCAAGTCAAAAGGAGCGATGCGAAAGCGGTATCGGGGTGTTCGGGATTTACGGACGCAGCATCTTCTTGAAGCGCGCTTTGCACATCGAAGGCTGTCCGCTTTAAGCGGCCGAAGCCGTCGCGGAAAATCGCGCGGTAATAGCGCTGCCATGCTTCTTTCCACAGCGGACTTGCCGCGTACATTTTTAAAACCGCGAATTCCATATCGAT
This sequence comes from Treponema sp. Marseille-Q4132, assembly GCF_014334835.1. NCBI lineage: Bacteria > Pseudomonadati > Spirochaetota > Spirochaetia > Treponematales > Treponemataceae > Treponema > Treponema sp. Marseille-Q4132. Next base: position 2,634,296 of record NZ_CP060591.1, on the reverse strand, counting down.
GACGAAGTCGGATGCCTGTTCGTCTTCCGCACCGATGCTCGTGCGAATCGTTCGTCCGTTGATCGAAAGCTCTATGTCTTTCCGTTCGGCTGCGGGATACGCATAGCGCGCGACGATGCCTTCTTCCCTATAGCTTCCGCGGTCAACGGCGAGAGAATTTAAAATCGATAAGATAAAAGGTTCGCAGTTTTTTTCGCTCCGCTCATTCGCATAGCACAAAACTACGATGTGCGCGCCGTTTAACGGGAGTTCGACCGCAAGCGCCCAGCCCTTATAGCGGACGCCGCCGAGCTTCATTGAAAAGGTTCCGAGCGAAGAATCCGCACTTCTCCATTCGAACGATTCTTTTTCTCCCTTTCCGCCCGGCAATTTTCCGACGGCGCCGTCGAAGGCCTGGCCGCTCGATTCATAAGTACCGTTTTTATAAAGCTTTATCGCAGTGACGACCGGAATGTTCGCGTATGAAAAGAGATAGGACGTGCCGTCTTCCGTCGCGTCCGAAAGTTTGAAACCTTCAGGCATATCGAGCGACCAGCCGTATTCGTTATCGACGACAGTTTCCGAAGCAAGGGGGCTTTCGATACACAAGAGGATAAAAAATACGCAGACTGCGGAAAAAAAACGCACAAAGCTTCTTGTCATTTTACGGCACCTCGTCTATAGTTATCGAAATGAATGCGATCCCCATTGTATACGAAAATGAAGAGATCATCATTATAAACAAACCCGCAGGCGTTTCGGTACAGGGCGGCGAAGGTGTCACTCATCCTCTCGACAAAGAGCTTCCCAAACAGACCGGCCACGAAATTTTTCTCGTACATCGCCTCGATAAAGATACGTCGGGTCTTATGATCGCGGCAAAAACAAAGACCGCTGCCGCCAAGTGGTCAAAGCTCGTCGCCTCCCGCGCGGTAAAAAAAGAATACGATGCAATGTGCATCGGAACTTTTTCGGAACGAAAGGGCGTGATAACGGATGATGTCGTGCAGCACGGAGAGAGAAAACGGGCTGTTACGCAATATACGGTAAACGAAGTTTTCGAAATCGACTGCGGAGGAGAAAAACTTTCGCTTTCTCTCGTCCATCTGACGCTCGAAACGGGGCGCATGCATCAAATACGCATCCACTTGGCAAAAAAAGGATGTCCCATTGCATTCGACGACAAACACGGAAACTTTGCAAAAAATAAATTATTAAAAAAATACTGCCGCGGAAAACGGCTGCTCTTGTGCGCATCGCAGCTTTCTTTTCCGCTTTCGGGAAAAGAAAAAACCGTGCGCATAGAACTGCCGGAATCATTCGGTGCAATTTTTGAATGATATCGCTTCCTCATATCCTAATCGATTATTAAAAATTAGCATGGATAGTTTTAATAAACGATATGGGAAAACTGCAAATAACGCTTCAAACACAAGTTATGGAAATTAATAATAATTTGAGAACAGCGAAAATTTTATCCTGCATATACCGAGTAACAGGATTATTAATTTTGAGCAGTTGGTTTGTAAAAAAAAGAGCCCGGCAGCTACCTACTTTCCCGCTAGATAAGCAGTATCATCGGCGCAAGGGAGCTTGACTTCCGTGTTCGGAATGGGAACGGGTATTTCCTCCCCGCCATGGCCACCGGGCAATAATTGCCGTACAAAAAGAAAAAGGAAGAAGGGGCAGGCATCTCAAAACATTTTACGCCTTCAATCACCTGCCGTCGTTTCACACGAGCTTTTATGTGCTCGTAAGTATAGTGTTTCGCGCATAGGCACGGGAACGATAATATGGTCAAGCCTCACGACCTATTAGTACTGCTCGGCTGTGCACGTCGCCGTGCCTGCACCTGCAGCCTATCAACCGGATAGTGTCTCCGGGGTCTTTAGGAGGGTTATACCCTCAGGGATGTCTCATCTTGAGGCGGGCTTCCCGCTTAGATGCTTTCAGCGGTTATCCCTTCCGAACGTAGCCACCCGGCACTTACCCTTGGCAGGATAACCGGTATACCAGAGGTTCGTCCGCTTCGGTCCTCTCGTACTAAAAGCAGCTCCTCTCAAACATCCTCCGCCCGTAACAGATAGGGACCGAACTGTCTCGCGACGTTCTGAACCCAGCTCACGTACCGCTTTAATTGGCGAACAGCCAAACCCTTGGGACCTGCTCCAGCCCCAGGATGCGATGAGCCGACATCGAGGTGCCAAACTTTCCCGTCGATGTGAACTCTTGGGGAAAATCAGCCTGTTATCCCCGGAGTACCTTTTGTCCGTTAAGTGACGGCGCTTCCACTTGCAACCGCCAGATCACTAAGGCCTGCTTTCGCACCTGCTCGTGATGTCTCACTCGCAGTCAAGCCACCTTGTGCCTTTAAACTCGTACGATGATTTCCAACCACCGCGAGGAGACCTTCGCGCGCCTCCGTTACCCTTTAGGAGGCGACCGCCCCAGTCAAACCGCCCGCCAATCACTGTCCCCCATCCGGCTTCACGGACCGGAGTTAGAAATCCCATCCGCCAGGGCCGGTATTTCACCAACGGCTCCACGCACGCTAACGCGCACGCTTCATAGCCTCCCGGCTATCCTACACATGGCGGATAGAATCCCAGTGATAAGCTGCGGTGAAGGTTCACGGGGTCTTTCCGTCTAATTACGGGTATCCGGCTTCTTTACCGGAATATAAGTTTCACCGAGTCCCGCGTTGAGACAGCGCCCAGAATCGTTACACCATTCGTGCGGGTCGGAACTTACCCGACAAGGAATTTCGCTACCTTAGGACCGTTATAGTTACGGCCGCCGTTTGCCGGGGCTTCGGTTCGGAGCTTCGCATTGCTGCTAACCCCTCCCCTTAACCTTCCGGTACCGGGCAGGTGTCACCACCTATACGTCCCATTACTGGTTCGCAGATGGCTGTGTTTTTGATAAACAGTCGCCTGGGCCTGCTTTCTGCCGCTCACATCCTTATCAGCGTGAGCCACACTTCTTCCGAAGTTACGTGTGCTTTTTGCCGAGTTCCTTAACGCGGGGTCGCTCGTGCGCCTTAGATTACTCATCCTGCCTGCGTGTGTCCGTTTCCGGTACGGTCCGACTCAGCCTAACTTTAGACAGTATTTCCCGGCACCTTGATTACGTCCGCTTCGCTTCGCCTGCGCTCCGCTCCCCGTAACAGCTCAGCTCAAGAGCTCTTTTATCCGCCCTCTCAACACCTCACTGCTTGGACAGGAACTACCGTTCTCCTGCCGGATTTCACCTCATGCGTCCTGCCTTCAAAACTGAGCCGGGTATCGGATTTTGAACCGATTTCCCATCGACTACGACTTTCGTCCTCGCCTTAGGGGCCGACTTACCCCGGGCAGATTGCCTTTACCCGGGAATCCTCAGGCTTTCGGCGGACGGGAATCTCACCCGTCTTTTCGTTACTTGTGCCTGCATTCTCTCTTCCGCTTCCTCCAGCGCCCCTCACAGGTACGCCTTCTCCGGTTAGCGCAATGCTCCCCTACCGCCCGCATCTTACAATGCGGACCCGCGGCTTCGGTATAACGCTTAGCCCCGTTACATTGTCTGCGCACGCCTGCTCGACCAGTGAGCTGTTACGCACTCTTTTAAGGAATGGCTGCTTCTAAGCCAACCTCCTGGCTGTCTGTGTAGACGCACCTCATTTCACACTGAGCGTTATTTTGGGACCTTTGCCGACGGTCCGGGCTGTTTCCCTCTCGACTATGAACCTTGGAGCACACAGTCTCACTCCCATGCGTTGGCGGATGGCATTCTGAGTTCGATTGGTGTCGGTAGACTGTGACGCCCCCTATCCCATCCGGTGCTTTACCTCCTTCCGCTTTGCATGAGGCTGTCCCTAAAGGCATTTCGGGGAGAGCCAGCTATTTCCAGGTTTGTTTAGCCTTTCACTCCTAATCACAGGTCATCACTACCTTTTTTAACAGATTACTGTTCGGCCCTCCAACAGGTTTCACCCTGCCTTCAGCCTGCCCATAATTAGATCACCTTGGCTTCGGGTCTGCGTCACGCGACTTTTCGCACTTTTCACACTCGCTTTCGCTCCGGCTCCGGATCTTCCAACCCTTAGCCTCGCCGCGCAACGCAACTCGCAGGTTTATTCTACAAAAGACACGCCACAACTCTTGCGAGCCGTGACATCTTGTCGATCTGTGGTTTCAGGTTCTCTTTCACTCCCCTCACCGGGGTTCTTTTCGCCTTTCCCTCACGGTACTGCTGCACTGTCGGTAGCTGTCTCGTATTTAGCCTTGGATCGTGGTCGACCCGGATTCAGACTGGGTTTCTCGTGCCCCGCCCTACTTAGGTACCGCACCATGGAGTCCGATCCTTTTCGCTTACGCGGCTTTCACGCTGTCTCGCGCGCCTTTCCAGACGCTTCTGCTAAAAATCGGTTTTTTCCTAACTCCACGGGTCATCCCCGTGCGGCCCTGCAACACCCTATAAAGGGTTTAGGCTCCTGCGCGTTCGCTCGCCGCTACTTGCGCAATCTCTTTTGATTTCTCTTCCCGCGTTACTTAGATGGTTCACTTCACGCAGTCTCGCTCCGCCGCAGTATCTTCTTCCCGCGCGCGGTGTATGCCTTGCGACATACGGGTTACCCCATTCGGCTATCTGCGGATCTCTGGATGTTTGCTCCTCCCCGCAGCTTTTCGCAGCTTACCGCGGCCTTCTTCGCCGGACAGCTCCCAGGCATCCGCCACAGACCTATACTTGCTTGACCATATTCTCTTTCCCGCGCTTTAAGCTTCCAACCGCTCAAACGCTCAAACCTTCTTCCCTTCCCTGCATTTTCAAAGAGCATATCTTTATTAAATTTATTAATAAAAGATTTATGGAGATAAGGGGATTTGAACCCCTGACACCCGGCTTGCAAAGCCGGTGCTCTAGCCAGCTGAGCTATATCCCCTCGCCGTTTACGGCACAGGGAAAGAAAGAAAGCGAAAACTGTTCAAAAACCGATACGGCTCGAACAGCCTGACACATGCGGTTTGCGCGCGTACACTGCGCGCTCCTCTTCCCTTGGAAAAGGAGGTGATCCAGCCGCACCTTCCGGTACGACTACCTTGTTACGACTTCACCCCCCTCACAAAGCGTACCTTCGACAGCGTCCCCCTTGCGGTTGGACTGCCGGCTTCGGGTACCCCCTGCTCGGATGGTGTGACGGGCGGTGTGTACAAGGCCCGGGAACGTATTCACCGCGCCGTGCTGATGTGCGGTTACTAGCGATTCCAGCTTCATGAAGTCGAGTTTCAGACTTCAATCCGGACTACGACCGCTTTTCTGCGTTCTGCTCCGCCTCTCGGCTTCGCTCCGCTCTGTGGCGGCCATTGTAGCACGTGTGTAGCCCTGGACATAAGGGCCATGATGACTTGACGTCGTCCCCGCCTTCCTCCTGCTTGTCGCAGGCAGTTCCGCCTGAGTCCTCAGCTCTACCTGTTAGTAACCGGCAGTAGGGGTTGCGCTCGTTGCGGGACTTAACCCAACACCTCACGGCACGAGCTGACGACAGCCATGCAGCACCTGTTCACAGCCGTATTGCTACGCTCACATATCTCTATATGATCGCTGTGTATGTCAAACCCAGGTAAGGTTCCTCGCGTACCATCGAATTAAACCACATGCTCCACCGCTTGTGCGGGCCCCCGTCAATTCCTTTGAGTTTCACCCTTGCGGGCATACTCCCCAGGCGGTACACTTATCGCGTTTGCTTCGGCACGCACGCTCTTGCGCACACGCCCAGTGTACATCGTTGACTGTGCGGACTACCAGGGTATCTAATCCTGTTTGCTCCCCGCACCTTCGCACCTCAGCGTCAGTCGTCCGCCGGTATCCTGCCTTCGCCATCGGTGTTCTTCCGCATATCTACAGATTTCACCCCTTCACACGGAATTCCGGATACCCTTCGGCAACTCTAGCTCGCCAGTTCTCAATATAGCTCCGGAGTTGAGCCCCGGTATTTCTTACCAAGCTTGGCGACCCGCCTGCATGCCCTTTACGCCCAATAATTCCGAACAACGCTCGCACCTTACGTGTTACCGCGGCTGCTGGCACGTAATTAGCCGGTGCTTATTCCTGCCCTACCGTCACCGTGTCGGCATTTCCTCCAACACTTATTCCTCGGACAGAAAAGAACTTTACAACCTTCCGGCCTTCTTCGTTCACGCGGCGTCGCTCCGTCAGGGTTTCCCCCATTGCGGAATATTCTTACCTGCTGCCTCCCGTAGGAGTCTGGGCCGTATCTCAGTCCCAATGTGTCCGTCCGCCCTCTCAGGCCGGATACCCGTCCTCGCCACGGCGGGCCATTACCCCGCCGTCTAGCTGATGGGCCGCAGACCGATCCCGTCGCGGAGCCGAAGCTCCTTTCCCGCTGTCTACCTTCCGTAAACAGTGATCTATCCGGTATCACCCTCTATTTCTACAGGCTGTCCCGGTCAGCGGGGTACGTTATCCACGTGTTACTCACCAGTCCGCCGCTCTCGGCATTGCTGCCTGCCGCTCGACTTGCATGGTTAAGACGCGCCGCCAGCGTTCGTTCTGAGCCAGGATCAAACTCTCCATCATTATGTTCCCGGATTGCTCCGGGTCTAATTTCGTTCGTTTGTCCCCGCTTCCTTTTTGCTCTCGCTTAAGTTTAGTTCGGGAGACTTTTGTGTCTCCGCATGCGTCTTGCTTTCTTTCCTTCCCTTTGCCTGTCAAACAGCGCACCTGCGGTTTTCGCGGGTAGCTTGTAATTTACCGCTTTTTCCCCTTGTGTGTCAAGTACTTCCTACCGCTTTTTTCAAACCTTTTTTCACTACCCCACACACCCGCCGGCACTCGCACCCTGCCCCCAAATGCAGCTTGAAAACACCGCGCAGCCCGCGCAAAAACCCTATTCTCTCAGACGACGAGTCCGTCTTCCACAGCGTTTGCACGACACATAGACGCGGCCGCACAGGCAATATGTACTGCAAACAATGAGCGCGCGGCAGGCTGCGCGGGGTATACACATACGCACACGAAACCGTACGAAGATATACATACCGGCAAAGCACTCACATACGCAAAACGGAATACCCGCGCTATTGATCAATATTAATAATTATTAATTTTACCCCGGATGATCCAATACGGCCGGACATTTTTTTATAAACTCATTTTTAAATCACTACGGTCCAAGATAAATTAGATACTATTTAAAGTCTGTAATTCGTGATATAGTTAAGTTAGCACACAAAACAATATCACATAAAGAATTACAGACATGAATAAATATAACACAAAACTCGAACAGTTGCTATCTTTACTAGAGCGACCTCACGGAAATCAAGTTTTGCCCAAAAGCGGTAATAATGCTTGAGGATTCATAAGTGCACGGAACATAATCCCGTTTAAAGGCAGCTTCGATTGTGATTCACGTTTGTGTATGCGGATTATGTTAAGCGCAAACTTGTGCAGCATATTGAGATTCTGTTGTACGTTCTTACTCTGCACCCTGCATCTGTCCTCGTCAAAATGTACATCCAACAGCCAATGCATCGATTCCACCGACCATTCCTCTCTTGCATGATGGAGCAGCTCTTCCGCTCGTAACGCTTTACTTGAAATATAATAATGCCATTCTTCCGTCACCCCTTTACTCGTCTCAAATCGTGTATGCACTGCTCCAATACATTTGAGTTCCGGCCATACTCGTCCTCCCGGCTGCCATGAAACATCTGCACTCGTATACGCACTGCGCCTTTCCTTCCGCCCATGTCCCTTTTCCGTTCGTGTGATGCTGTCCATCGTCACTCTCAGCTTTGTATCCTGAACATACTCCGCGATATCGTTCATAAGTGCTTCCTGATTGCCCTTCGCACTTAACAAATAATCCGCTTTTGCCTCAATTATCGCCTCGGCAGTCTCTATTTGACAGTTCATTGCGTCCGCGACCACCATACAGCCCTGAATTTCAAGCTCTTTTATCAATTCCGGTACGGCAGGAATCTCATTACTCTTTGATTCGACCGTTCTTTGGGCAAGCGTCAACCCCAATTCCCCTATCTGTGCACTGATGATATGCAAGGGACTGTCGTATTTTTTCATCTTTCCCGTTGAGCGGATAGCTTTTCCGTCTATGGCTATCGTCAACGGCTGCTTCTTTTTCTTCGCGCTTTGTTCTTTCTCTTCCGTCTCAAGTTTTGCTGCAAGAGCCGGTACAACCGAAGCTACCCATTGTTTCATACACTCATTCAATGATTCCGGCCGTATGATTCCAAGCAGGCTTAACAGCCACCAATAGCACGGTATTCGTTTGATTCCGAACGTTTCTGCCAAAAATGTTCTGACATGTTCGGTCGTTGCCCACTCGTGGATTTTCTTTACGCTTTGCAAATCGCACAAGCTTCCCAAAATCACGATGATAACCGCGTCTTGTACGCTGCAAAAATACCCGTCGTATTCCCGTTCCGTCTCAAGCACTGCAAGTGCTTCTTCTAATGTTTCCCACCTCATACACTTACTTTAGCACTTTATCAACTTTTTAAACAATACTCGAGCAAAAATTGATTTCCGTGAGGTCGCTCTAGTAAAGATAGCAACTGTTCGAGTTTTGTGTTATATTTATTCATGTCTGTAATTCCTTATGTGATATTGTTTTGTGTACTAACTTAACTATATCACGAATTACAGACTTTAAAATTTTCTATGTTATCTTTGACAGTAGTATAATATGTTCAAGATTTTCCATCTCCTGCTTGAAATCGATTTGCGCGCACAGCGGCACAACGGTGAATAAAGCAATACCTATACTAAAAAAAATCTTTTTCATTTTCATCGCGTATTATAACGCCGTTTACGTTTGTTGTATATAAATCGATTATTAACGCTGTCGCTTATCGACTCGTAAAGTATAATTTGTTGTAGACAGTATGACTTTGTACGGGTATAATTACGGCATCAAACTTGATGTAAAAGCAGGCCGTATTACCGATGCCAATGATGCGAAATTATAAAATATATGTATCAGTGTTCTTTTTAATTTGTTTCATTGTAAACTGTAATAACAAAAAAGCGGAGAATTTAGTTGAAAACAGTAAGCCGCTTGATAATCGGCCGGAAACCGTAACGGGATCGACTGAAAAAATCAATTGTTATTTTTCCGTGCAATCGAGTGAAGGTCTCAGAGTCAGAAAAACGCCCGATTTGGCCAGTGAAAAAGTCGGTCTCCTAAAAAATGAACAAATAGCACATGCAACACAAAAAACGGAAAGGGTTGATAGTGTCGACGGTATTTCTTCTCATTGGTATTACATAAATTATCGTGAATTGCGCGGTTGGGTTTTCGGCGGCTACCTAAAGGAATTTATCGTCCCTGAAATAGATTTGCAGGAATTAAACAGTGTCCTCTATACGGATTTTAAAACAAATTACGGAAATCTTGTTCCGGCGGATTTCGGCAGCGACTGGGCGGGCTTTTATATTTTTGCCTTGGATAAAATCGATTACAAACAAAAAATTCAAATGTTAATGAATGATTTGTATGTTGAAATAGATAACGGAACCGATAAAATAATTTCCGGCCTATATAAAACCTATGACGGAAACTTCGGCGTGTTTATTGCAAAGGTAACAAATGATTATTCTAAAATTCTGGAAAAAGTAATCGGTACGCCGAGAACAACCGAAGATATCTTAAAAATTATGATAATGCGAAAAGATAAAGACAGAATTTATTACGGAAATGAGTTCGGGGGCTCTTTTGCATATTTTTTCAACAGTAAAAATTTAAATTCGGATCCCCAAGAAGAATATATGAAAAAACTCAAGGAACAAAGAGAAAACGCATATAATTCCCAAAACGGGACATACGAAAATTTATTAAAATATTTCAGAACCAAGACCGTATTGATTGTTCAAAATAATGAAAATAAAAAATATCCGAATTTGGATAAAGAGTATAAATCAAATAAAATTTTCGGAGCGGGTACAACTTTTTACAATAATGAATTGCTCGGCGATTCAAAAATCAAAATCGGGATGCCCATAGACGATGTATACGCATTATTGGGAAAGCCGGATCGGACTCTTGATAATTGTATCGATTATTATAAAGTTATGTATGTAAAACATTTTAATCCGCCCTATGACATTTTTTATGCCGCGACAATAATGGAATTTATATTTGACGGCAATAATATAATTACACAAATTGATGTTTCGGTTGAAGGAGGAATAGAGGAACCTAAACCCGACGATGATTTTTGGGAATAAGGGGTTTGATGTGCACTTTGTTCAAGCAAAAGTAATTTTATCGGCTAAAAACGGCATGAACTTATACCGCGGCTGTACGCACGGGTGTATTTATTGCGACTCGCGCAGCAAATGCTATCGGTTTGCGCACGATTTTGAAGACATAGAAATAAAGGAAAACGCGATAGATTTGCTCGAAGACGCTTTGAGCCGGAAACGCAATAAGTGCATGATCGGTACGGGTTCTATGACCGACCCGTATATGCCGCTTGAAGAAAAAATCGGTATGACGCGGAAAGCAATGGAAACCGTATACCGCCGCGGTTTCGGTTTTACCGTAATAACAAAATCGCCGCGGGTACTGCGCGACCTCGATCTTTTACAGGCCGTAAACAGCAAAGCAAAATGCGTCGTGCAGATGACGCTTACGACATACGACGACGCTTTGTGCAAAATACTCGAGCCGAATGTCGCCGTTACGAGCGAACGGTTTGCGGCGCTCAAAACCCTGCGCGACTCAGGTATACCCACCGTTGTTTGGCTCACGCCGATTCTTCCGTTTATCAATGATACGGCCGAAAACATCGAAGGCATTTTGCGCTATTGCATCGAAGCAAAAGTGATCGGCGTGATTTGCTTCGGCATGGGCGTAACGCTGAGAGACGGAAACCGCGAATATTTTTACAAAAACCTCGATAAATTTTTTCCCGGCTTAAAAGAAAAATATATCCGATGCTACGGCAAGAGCTATTCCCTTATGAGTGCGCACAATGCGTGCCTTATGAATTTATTCCGCACGCGGTGTAAAGAAAACGGCATGGAAACGAATCCCGATAAAATATTTTCGTATTTGTCGGATTTTGAAGATAAACAAACTGGCGCGCAGTTAACGCTGTTTTAACATCGCGCGGTGTTTGAACGTTCCGCTCTCGCGCGTTTTATTTTACGATGACGCGGATGATCCGCTTTTTGCCCGCTTTCAAAATAAACTCGCCGTCCGCATCCGCTTCTTTTATCGTGATGAGCGCGTGAACGTCTTTTACGACGCGGCCGTTTACCTGCGCCCCCCCCTGCTCGATAAGGCGGCGGTTGTCGCTTTTTGAAGTGCCCGGCTGTGCGATTGCAAAGAGATCGACTACACCGACCCCCTCTTCGATCGCCTGCTTTGCGATTTCCGCCGTCGGCATATGCGCTTTGTCGCCTTCTCCGCCGAATGCGGCCTTTGCGCCCGAAAGCGCTTTGTCGGCTTCAGCTTTGCCGTGAATTACGGCGGTCGCTTCGTATGCGAGCCGCTCCTTCGCTTCGTTGATATTACCGCCGCAGATTTTATCGATTTCTTCGATACTCAAAAACGTAAACAGCAAAAGGAATTTCCGCACGTCCGCATCGGCGACATTCCGCCAATATTGGAAAAAATCGTACACGCTCGTGAGCGAAGCGTCGAGGAATACCGCGCCGTGTTCGCTCTTGCCCATCTTTTGCCCGTCCGCGCGCATGATGAGAGGAAAGGTCAAACCGAAGCATTCATGCTCGATATTTTTTTCCGTCGTGCCGCCGAGCTTTCTCCGGATCAAATCGACGCCCGCAGTGATATTGCCCCACTGGTCGTCGCCTCCGATCTGCAAAATACAGCCGTGCCGTTTGTGCAGCATAAGAAAGTCGTAGCTCTGCAAAAGCTGATAATTGAATTCGATGAACGAAAGCCCCCGCTCAAGGCGCATTTTATACGCTTCGAACGACAGCATTTTATTGACGGAAAAGCATGAACCGATATCGCGCAAAAAATCGATATAGTTCAAATCCGCAAGCCAATTTTTATTGTTGTCCGAAAACGCCGTCTTACCGTCAAAACCGATAAAGGCGTCGAGCTGCTTTTCTATGCGCGCGACGTTTTTGTCGAGCTCTTCATACGAAAGCATTTTGCGCATTTCCGTTTTGCCGCTCGGATCCCCTATACGCGCAGTTCCGCCGCCGATGAGCGCGATACCGACATTTCCCGCAGAACGCAGATGCCGCAGCGCAAAAAACGGAACCATGTGCCCGATGTGGAGACTCGGCCCCGTCGGATCGCAGCCGACGTAAAAAGTAATGGGACCTGAGTCCATGCGGGAAGAAAGAGAATCGATATCGGTACATTGAGAATAAAATCCCCGCGCTTTCAATTCGGCAAGCGTGCTGTTCATACGGCATCCTTAATTATTAAAATAGATTTTTCAAAAATACGTTTTCGATTTTATATGATTGAGAGAATTAAGACAAGAGCGAAAAAATCCGAGCAGTGCGCAGGATTTTTTCGCGTCTCTTATAAAAGAAAAACGGCTCAGCCGTTTTTCAACTTCAGACTTTAAAAAATAATTTCGAGCAGTGCGGAGAAATCGCGAGCGTGTTAATAAAAGAAAAACGGCTCGGCCGTTTTTCAACTCCAGACTTCATCAACCAAATCCGAGCAGTGCGCAGGATTTTTTCGCGTCTCCTATAAAAGAAAAACGCGCCAAGCGTTTTTCGTCTTTCGACTTATCAAAGCAAATCCGAGCAGTGGTCGTTCGGGGTACATCCCTGTACCCCTCACTACCGTATTTTTGCTCTGCAAAAATACGCAGCTGCTGTGCTAAGATGTGACACGGCATCCGTGCCGTGCATTGAAGGAGTTCTCCGCGCGACTTGCGACAAGCGCGGAGCGCGAAGTTCCCCGCGCAGGATTGCGCGCGTCTCCTATCACACAACCATTCCTTGACGCAAACCGCACTTTGGTGTTATATACTTTACAAAGAATATGTACGGAGAATAATAAGCTGTGCCGAATAAAACAACCGATAAAACGATCCTGAAAGAATTAAGAGCGATAACAAAAGATAAGGCAAATTGGAAAACGGCAATCGATGATGTCGCAGCAAAACTCGGTAAACAATATTCGGAAGATGTAAAAGCAAAAGCTTTGTGGCTTCTCGGTGAAATGGGATTACATTATCCTTCACACATACAACCGTATATTAAACAAATGGCCGATTATCTGAGAGACGACAATCCGAAACTGAGGGAACGATCGGTAAACGCATTGGGACGAATAGGCAGAACGGACAAAACTTTAATACTCCCCTATTTTGATACATTGATGGATATGCGCTGCGACACAGAGGAGGCGGTACGGCTTGCGTTTGTGTGGGCTTGTGAAAATATTGCAACGAATGCGCCGGAGTTTTTTTGCGACAAATTGGATTTGTTTTATGCGTTGATATCGGATAAGGGAGAGCGAGTACGAATCGAAGCACCCGAAATGTTTCGAGTGATGGGAAAACGGCTGCCGTATTCCGTCGAGCCGTATTTGAAAAAATTGGAACGATTTTCCGAACATGATCCGCATCCCGTTGTTCGTATTCACACGAGCGGTGCAATCCGCATAACGAAAAAAGTATTGGAGAAAAGCAAGCATGCCGCAAATGAGTAAGGGCGGAAAATATATTTTCGGCTGGTCGGTCATACGGGAAAACGGAAAAATAATTTTTCCGGCATCGGCAGTAGAAGAATATAAATTACAAAAAGAACGGTACATTTACATAGTTTCCGGCAGCAAACAGACGGGCGGATTTTGCGTAATGAGCGAACCGCTGCTTTCCCGCTCAAAGCTGAATCACATCCTGAAAGAAAATCCGAACCTTGCGGACAGGAGTTTAAAAGAGGGAGAATTGATTTCATACAAAGGAAGAAAATACGGCTGGCTTTCCCTGAAAGATAACGGAGTTCGACTTACGCCTTCATTGATGCAGACGCTGGATATAAAAGTCGGAGACAAATTGTTGGCGATCCGAAGCAGCGACATCGCATTTACATTGGGCGCTAAAGGTGCATTGATACAAAAAGCGCTTGAATACACGGGAGAAATAGCAGTTTTTTAATAAATATACGGCAGGATGAGGAGCGTAAACTGCAAACTATCGTGCAGATCGGAGACGTATAACAATTTCAATTAAAAACGCTATTATCGATCACAGCGGATAAAATTCAAATCCCGCAGTTCTGAGCTTATCGCCGATGCTGCCGTCCGTTTCATCGACCGCTACGATATAATACGTCGTGCCGCTCGCTCTCGTTTCAGTCGTCACGGCGGCGGTAAAGCCTTTATCTTTCAGAGCGGAGACGAGCCTGTCGGCATTCGCTTTTTCGCGGAACAAGCCGAGCTGTAATCTGCGAAGCGAACTTTCACGCCCTTGTACGGCTTCCGCGCTTTGCGCGGTCTGCATTTGAGCGGTATTTTTTTTCGATTCCGTTTTTTGCACCGCAGCCGCTACCGCGTCTTTTTCGGTACTTGCAATTTTTTCCGTTCCGCTCGAATCGATTTCCGGGAGCACCGCTTCTTTTCTCGGCAAAAAATACCAAAACGGCGCCGGAAGAAGCTGTACGCCCCCTTTTACGATTCCCGTTTCAAGCGATGCCGGAAATTCTTTTTTTAACGCCGCAGCATAGGATGGCTCCCCCGTAAGATACCACAGCGTCAAAAGGACTGCGGGTTTTACGCTTGCCATCGACTTGAGCGATATATACGCTTTCAGCATGACGACGCTTTCATCCAAATCGGCGCTTACATTCGCGCGGCAAAGGTCTGCCCAAAGCGCATAGAGTTTGACCCGTGCCTGAATCGCTTCGTCGTTCGAATTGCGCACCGCCGAATTGAGATAGCGCTCCGCCGTCGTATAATCGCCTGAGCTGAGTGCACAGCGCACCGCATCGAGGACGAGCTGCTCCGACGATTTTTTCGGCATGCTCTCGGCATCGCCTGCGCTGATAGCGGCGGCTTCGGCATAAGAAGTGCGCGCATCGTCGAAACGCGCAAGCTGTTCCTGAAGAGAGCCGAAAAACGCGTAAAGCGCACGCTTTTCTTTCGGATCGGAAACTTTCAGCAAGTTTTCCGCGATATACGCGATCGACGCGTCGACGTTCGGCTTTGCCGCCGCGGCGTCGGCGACTGCTCGGGCGGTAAGCGGACGCGCTTCATCCGCTCCAAGGGGCGAAAGAAAAATTATTAATAATAAAAAAACAAACAAGCGATGTTCACGCGTCATTTTTTTTCTTGCGGTTTTCGAAGATCCGCCGGCGTCTTAACGTCCGCACTTTCAGCGTTTTTCAGCGCATCCTTTGCCGCTTTCGCTTTTATTTTATCGATTTTTTTCGCGGCGATGCTTTTGCCTTTGCCGAACGAAAAGGGCAGCGCGACAACGATACCGGCGATAAACGATACGATAATCGTGATAAACACCGGCACGCGGTGAAACGTGTGGAAAATCAAATTAACGTCGCAGACATTGCCGAGATTGAAGCCGGTAAAAATCGCAATCAATACCGCAATTATTATAAAAATTATAAGTCCGATCATGAATTCCTCTCATGAATAAGAAAATTTAAAACCGAAAATAATTGTACTTTAAAAAGACGGCTTATGCAATTGCGGACGCTCGTTTTTGCTTTTTTTTGTACGGTGCGGTATATTTACTGTATGCGCAAATTTCACGTAGTGTCTCCGTACGAACCGGCGGGCGACCAAAAACAGGCGATCGACACGCTCGCCGAAGGTTTTTTACGAGGCGACAAATATCAAACGCTCAAAGGCGTTACCGGAAGCGGCAAAACTTTTACGATGGCGAAAATCATCGAACGAGTGCAGCGTCCGACGCTCATCATCAGCCACAACAAAACTCTTTCGGCGCAGCTTTACCGCGAGTTTAAAAGGTTTTTTCCCGACAACGCCGTCGAATACTTCGTTTCCTACTACGATTATTATCAACCCGAAGCATATGTGCCCGCACGGGATTTGTATATAGAAAAAGATGCATCGATAAATGATGAGATCGACCGGATGAGGCTCGCTGCGACGTACAGCCTTATGGAGCGGCGCGATGTCGTCGTCGTCGCAACGGTGTCGTGCATCTACGGCCTGGGTATGCCGGACTTATACAAAGAGATGCGCGTACATATCGAAAAGGGAGAATCGCGCACTACGCATACGATCGCGGAAGAACTGATTGCGCTGCAATACAAGCGCAACGACGCCGTACTCGAGCGGGGCAATTTCAGAATCCGAGGCGACGTTATGGAAATCTTCCCGGCGTACATGGAAACGGATGAAGCGTATAAAATCGAATTCGATTGGGATGAAGTCGCAAAGATAAAGCGCTTCAACGTGATGACGGGAAAGACGATCGAAGATTTGGACGAAACGGTCATCTATCCCGCACGTCACTTTGTCGTACCGCAGGAACTGCTCGTCGCCGCAACCGAGCGCATACAAAAAGAACTGGACGTGCGCCTCGCCGAACTTGAAGCGCAAAAAAAGCCGCTCGAATACGAGCGCCTCAAAACGCGCACGACGTATGACATCGAAATGATGAAAGAGATGGGCTACTGCCCCGGCATTGAAAACTATTCCGCACCGATCACGGGACGAAAAACGGGAGAACCTCCTGCGACGCTCCTCCACTATTTCCCGGACGATTTTTTGTGTATGCTCGACGAAGCGCACGTCACCGTCCCGCAGCTCGGCGCGATGTACGAAGGAGATCGCAGCCGAAAACAAAACCTCGTCGATTTCGGATTCCGTCTGCCGAGCGCGCTCGACAATCGCCCGCTCAAGTTTGCCGAATTCTCGGCAAAGCTCAATCAAGTCATCTACGTGAGCGCGACGCCGCGGAAAGAAGAGGTAAAACAGAGTACGCAAGTGGTCGAACAGCTTATCAGACCCACGGGCCTTCTCGATCCGATCGTCGACGTGCGGCCGAGCGAAGGCCAGATGGAAGACATCTACAACGAAATCAAAAAGCGCATCGCAAAAAACGAACGCAGTCTCGTTCTGACGCTGACAAAAAAAATGGCCGAAGATTTGACCGACTACCTGCTCGGCCTTTCGCTCAAAGTAAAATACATTCACTCCGAAGTCGAAACTTTCGAGCGCGTCGAATTATTAAAAGGACTGCGCGCGGGAGAATTCGACGTGCTCATCGGCATCAATCTTTTGCGCGAAGGAATCGATTTGCCGGAAGTGTCGTTCATTGCGATCCTCGATGCGGATAAAATCGGCTTTTTGAGATCGGCGACGAGCTTGATCCAAATCATCGGACGGGCGGCGCGGAATGCGGAGGGAACGGTCGTCATGTATGCGGACAGGATGAGCGATGCGATGCAGGAAGCACTGAACGAAACGAAACACCGGCGGGAAATACAGGAAGCGTACAACAAAGAGCACGGCATTACGCCGAAAACGATCGCAAAAGCGGTGGAAGATATTTTAGTACATGAAGAAAAGGAAGCGGAAGAAACGGCCGCAGTCGAACTGGCCGTCCTGAAAAAAAGCGCGAATCTCTTTGTGCCCTCTCAGCGCAAAAAGCTTATCGCCGCTTTGAAAAAAGAAATGGCGGAAGCCGCCGACCGTCTCGAATACGAAAAAGCCGCCGTCATCCGCGATCAAATACGCGACATCGAAAATCAATACGGCTCGTAGCCTCAGGCCCGCGAAAAAGCAAGCGGCTTTTGAAGCCTGCCCTTTTTGCGAAGTTTACGCTTACGGAACACGGATCGTAAAATGCGCCGATTCTCTGTCCCGTAAGCGTGCCGTTTTTTTCCGACGCTTTTACTCCTGTTCCAATTTTTGCGAAACGAATTTTCCCCAAATGCGGTCCGCGCGCGCGATGTGCATTAAAACCCAGTTTACGATAAACGAATAAAGTTTGAGCGCATCTTCCTGCGTACCGCCGTCGAGTCTTCGAATCTGTATTTCGACTTCGCGCACAAATGCGTCGTGTGCAACCTTATGCGTACTCGTCGCGGGATAACCGTATTTCGCCATAAATTTTTCTTCTTCGGTAAAGTGGTAAACGGTGTAATCGGTCAGCGATTTAAGCACTTTCGACATCTTCAGTTTGTAATCGTCGGGAGATCCCGCCACTGCATCGTAGAGTTCGTTTGCAATAGCGATCAGACGTTTATGCTGTCCGTCAATCTCCGGTATATTCAAAAGATAAGAATCGTCCCATTCTACCTTTGCAACCTTTTCCATACATACCCCCATAAAAATTTTTACAAAAAACCTGCGCTAAAAAAATTCCGCACAGAAAAAATTATTAATTCAAAGACCCTTTAAAACCGTGCTTACCGCGAGCAAAGCGCCGCCTGCAAAAGTAAGCCAATAATAGCAGCGTCCCTGCTGCAAAAAGCCCAAATTGACACGGCCCATCAGCACGACGCTGATAAAGCCGACGGCTATCAAAATAACGGAGATCCACCACGTCATCGACTTCGGTGCATTTGTTTTCATATCTATACCTCTCAAGATAATTTTCAGCATCGGCTGATTTTTTTATCATAACTGCATTTTCAAATCATGTCAAATATGTTTGCATATCAAACATATTCGTTTACGATGTCGCACACGGCGGAAAAATATGTTCCGCCGAAAAGGTTCAAGTGATTTAACAAATGATAGAGATTGTACAAATCGCGCCGCTCTTCTCTGCCCTCTTCAAGCGCAAAGGCTTCGTTATACGCATCGTAAAATACCGGCGGAAATCCGCCGAAAAGCTCGGTCATCGCAATATCCGCTTCCCGGTTTCCGCAATAGCATGCCGGATCGATGAGCATCGCCTTGCCGCGGGAATCGCACATAAAGTTCCCGCTCCACAAATCGCCGTGCAAGAGCGAAGAAGACGCGGGTTCCGTGATAAAGCTTTCCAAACGGTCGAGCAGTTTAACGATTTTTCCGTTCATCGCCGTATCGAAATACCGAGAGGCTTTTTTAAATTGCGGAGCGAGACGGCATTCACGAAAAAAATCGACCCATGAATCGGACGGCGTATTTATCTGTTCGGCCGCTCCGATAAAATTGTTTTCGATAAAGCCGAATTTTTTGCCGGAAGAAAAAGAAGTGCAGTCCGCCCTATGCAGCGCTGCGAGAGAGCCGACGAAAGTCTCCCAATACGAAGCGCTTTTTTCACCGGAAGCGATATAGTCGAGGAGTAAAAAAGAATAGCCTATTGCTCTCCGTCGTCCGTACCCGCGCCCAAAACGTGCGGAACGGCAATCGTTCCCGTCGATGCGATCGCAAAAAGACCTGCCGCTTCGGCGGTAAAAAAAGCCGCATTTTCTTTTGCGTTCGCTTTCATAAAAATACGCTTACCGTCTGAAAGCGAAAGTGCGTACGCTTTGTTTATGTCGCCGCCCGAAAGCCGATCGGTATGCGAAATCGAAATGCCGCCCCCGAATATATCAGTGAGCGCATGCGCGAGCGATGTATAATGTAAAAACGCTTCGGTCATAGGGCAAGTATAGCAAAAATCGATTTTTTTTAATATATTTACGCTTTCGCTTGACTAAAAGCGCTATACCTGGTAGATTGTTTACAAGTAGGCGCTATATATAGCGCTAAAATTACACCGATATCAATTTTATATTGATTTCACCAAAAAATATCAGGGAAATAAGGGGAATATATGAAAATCATAAAACGAAGCGGCGCGGAAGTTCCGTTCGACCGATCGAAAATAACGGTTGCGATTTCAAAAGCAAACGAACAGGTGCCGGAAACCGAGCGGCTCACGCAAGCTCAAATCGATTCCGTCGCCGACGACATAGAAATCGAATGTGCGAAAAGCGGACACGCGCTCGATGTCGAAACGATTCAGGACCGCGTGGAAAACGGTATCATGAGGTGCGGCGCATACAACGTCGCAAAAACCTATATCACGTACCGCTACCGCCACGCGCTCATGAGAAAAGCGAATACGACGGACGCGCAGATTTTAAGTTTGCTCGATGAAAACAACGAAGAAGTCAAACAGGAAAACTCGAACAAAAATCCGACGGTCGTCAGCGTCCAGCGCGACTATATGGCCGGAGAAGTGAGCAAAGACATCACGAGGCGATTTTTGCTCGACGAAGATATCGCAAAAGCGCACGCCGAAGGCATCATCCACTTTCACGACGCCGACTATTTTGCGCAGCACATGCATAACTGCGATCTCGTCAATCTCGAAGACATGCTGCAAAACGGTACGGTCATCAGCAATACGAAAATCGACCGGCCGCATTCGTTTTCGACCGCGTGCAATATCGCGACGCAAATCATCGCTCAAGTTGCAAGCTGTCAGTACGGCGGACAGAGCATTTCGCTCGCACACCTCGCGCCCTTTGTAGATGTGAGCCGCAAAAAAATCGAAAAAGAAACGAGAGAGATGATCGCGACGACAAAGCTTTCCGTAACGGATGAGCAGTTTTCATACATGGTCGAAAACCGCCTGCGCGATGAAATAAAACGGGGCGTGCAAACGATCCAATACCAAGTGATTACGCTGATGACGACGAACGGGCAGGCGCCCTTCGTCACGGTCTTTATGTATCTGAACGAAGCGAAAAGCGCGCAGGAAAAAGCGGACTTGGCGCTCATCATCGAAGAAACGCTCAAGCAGCGCTATCAGGGTGTCAAAAACGAAGCTGGTGCGTGGATCACGCCCGCCTTTCCGAAGCTCATCTACGTGCTCGAAGACGACAATGTCGAGCGTAATTCGAAATATTATTATCTCACCGAGCTTGCGGCGAAGTGTTCGGCGCGGCGTCTCGTGCCCGATTATATTTCCGAAAAAAAGATGCTCGAACTCAAAGAAGGCAACTGCTATCCGTGTATGGGCTGCCGCTCTTTCCTCACGGTTTATCGCGACGAAAACGGCAAGCCGAAATTTTACGGACGCTTTAACCAAGGCGTGGTCACGCTGAACCTCGTCGACGTCGCCTGCTCTTCAGGCGGCGATACGGAAAAATTTTGGCGCATTATGGATGAACGGCTCGAACTGTGCCGCCGCGCGCTCATGATCCGCCACAAACGTCTTCTCGGAACGAAAAGCGATGCGGCTCCGATCCTGTGGCAAAACGGAGCGATCGCGCGCCTGGCAAAGGGTGAAAAAATCGATAAGCTTTTGTTCAACGGCTATTCGACGATTTCACTCGGATACGCGGGACTCTGCGAATGCGTGCGCTATATGACGGGAAAATCGCACACCGATCCCGAAGCGACGCCCTTTGCAATGGAAATCATGCACCGCTTAAACGATGCGTGCGCCGAATGGAAAAAAGAAACGACTATCGCCTTTTCGCTGTACGGCACGCCGCTTGAAAGCACGACGTATAAATTCGCCAAGTGTTTAAAACAGCGCTTCGGCATCATCCCGGGCGTTACCGATAAAAACTATATCACCAACAGCTACCACGTGCACGTCACCGAGCCGATAGACGCGTTTGCAAAGCTGACATTCGAATCGCAGTTCCAAGAGCTTTCTCCCGGAGGTGCGGTCAGCTATGTCGAAGTGCCGAACATGGAAAACAATATGGAAGCGGTTATGGCGCTTTTAAAACACATCTACAACAATATCATGTACGCCGAACTCAATACGAAAAGCGATTTTTGCCAAAGCTGCGGCTTTACCGGCGAAATCCGTATCGCTTCCGATACCGACGGCAAGCTCGTATGGGAATGCCCCAACTGCGGCAACCGCGATCAGGCGAAGATGAACGTAGCGCGCCGTACCTGCGGCTATATCGGCACGCAGTACTGGAATCAGGGACGCACGCAGGAGATAAAAGAGCGTGTGCTGCACTTATAATGTACTACGGCGCCATCAAAAAAACGGATGTGGCCGACGGAGAAGGAGTACGCGTTTCGCTCTTCGTCTCCGGCTGCCGCAACTGCTGCAAGGGATGCTTCCAAAAAGAGACGTGGGATTTCCTCTACGGCAAGAAATTCACAAAGGAAACCGAAGATGAAATCCTCTGTGCACTCGAACCCGATTATATCGCGGGTCTCACCGTGCTCGGAGGAGAACCCTTCGAAGAAGAAAACCAGCGGGATATCCTCCCCTTTTTGCGACGCGTCAAAAAAGCTTTTCCTCACAAAACGATATGGTGCTACACGGGCTACGTGTACGAAGCGGATTTACTTTCCGGAGGACGGAAACACTGCGAAGCGACGGATGAAATGCTTTCCCTCATCGACGTGCTTATCGACGGACCTTTTATCGAAGAAGAACGGGACATAACGCTCGCGTTCCGAGGCTCACGAAACCAGCGCATCCTGTATTTGAAAAACCGCAGCGAATAAATTGCCGGCCGCATATTTTTTATATTGTGTTGCTTTTACAACATATTACTTTCATAAAAAACGATACAATTCAATCAACAACGTTCGCTTAAAAACGCGCGTTTATCACACGGAAACTTTTACGGAAAAATTATGAAACGGCAAATCATTCATATCGATGAGGAAAAATGCAACGGCTGCGGCGCATGCGTGACTGCATGCCACGAAGGCGCTATCGCCATGGTAGACGGCAAAGCGCAACTCATCCGCGACGATTACTGCGACGGCATGGGAGACTGTCTTCCCGAATGCCCGACGGGAGCTATCACCTTTGAAGAAAGAGAAGCTGCAGCCTATGATGAAAAAGCGGTCGAAGCGCACAAAGCCGCACGCGCTTCTCTTCAGGGGCGGGAGAGCGAGAGCAGACCCGAAAGAAGTTTTCACCGTGCGGGAGGCTGCCCCGGATCCGCTTCGCACACCTTCGATCGAAATGCCGCATTCCCCCTGCATGTACACCGTCAGACTGCATGTCCGGGTTCCGCACTCCGAGCGTTTGACAGAGAAGACGCCGGCGCTTCGCCCTCCCCGTCTTTTCAAGCTATGCACGTCCCCTCATCGCAGCTTCGGCAGTGGCCGGTACAGATCAAACTCGCCCCGCTCCGCGCTCCGTATTTCGACGGCGCACATCTTTTGATCGCGGCGGACTGCACCGCTTACGCATACGGGAATTTTCACAACGATTTTATTAAAGGTAAAACGACGCTCATCGGCTGTCCGAAACTCGACGAAGGCGACTACACGGAAAAGCTTGCTGCGATTATCGGCGAAAACAATATCAAAAGCCTCACCGTCGTCCGCATGGAAGTGCCCTGCTGCGGCGGCATCGAAAACGCTGCGGTACACGCGCTTAAAGCGAGCGGAAAATTTATTCCGTGGCAAGTCGTCACCGTTTCATGCGACGGCCGTATTTTGGACGAGTGAAGCACTGCGGGTGCAATCGCTGAACGCTTCGCGCATAATGTCAGCGGGTGCATCGCTTTACAGATCGGTTTTAAATACGTATAAATATACTTTGATATCGTATATTTATACAATCAAATCGCCGAATGAAAATCACTCCGATCCTCTCAAAACAGGCGGATTTTTCGTACTTTTTTGCAAATTCGGAAAAAAAATTATTAATTTTTACTGCCCGCGCCATTGCATAAATATACGGTCTATTGCGAAATTCTTTTTACTTTGCTCGCTTGAAAAATCACTAAAGGTGAGTTTTTCGAGATGCCCATAAAAAGGCGATGTCCGCAATCCGCTTTAACGTTCATATAACGCGATACGTTACGATATTCGATTTTCGCTTGATCTTTAGCTCCTGTTTTATCATACGTCAATGCACGAATCTTATAAAATTCAGAATTACAAAAATTAAAACTGATGTCGTAATTAAAAATACATGCATTGAAATCGGAAAGCGCTTTTTTATATTTTCCTAACGCATAATAACACAATCCCCGTCCATACAGAAAATCGGATTTTTTTATTATTCTAATCGCTCGATTATAATATGTTATAGCTGTTTCATAATCGGCATTGCAATAATGCATATATCCTATACGTTTATAAATTTCCGCATCAGCGGTTTGCAGCGCATATGCTTTTTCATAATATACGAGCGCATCATTATACATATTTTCCATTGCGAAGATATCGCCTAATATCGTATAAGCGTCTTTCAGCATAACAGCGTCATCGGACAACGAAACGAATTTTGTCAAATCAGATACCGCCGTTTCCGTATCGCCGGAATCGAAAAAGAACATACCGCGTTTATACAATACAATAGGATCATCAGGGGTTTCGGAAAGAATCATATTATAGTCGGAAATAGTTTTCGTATCTCTATCGTGAAGCATTTGTAAGTTTTCATTCAATTCAATCACGGCAGCATCGTTATCATTATCTTGAAGAATCCTTTTCACATCGCGAAGGGCGGCATCGTAATCACGCATATCGGTTAAGACAAGAGCCCTGTTTAACAACAACGTTTTATCATCCGGATTTTTTTTCAAGAGATAACTTAAATCATCGATGGCATTTTGCATATATAATGTCCGGTAATAAATAAGAGCGCGTTTTAAACGTACCGCATCGTCATCCGGATATTGAAACAATATCCTCGAATAGAAATGAACGGCATCTTCATAGGCGCCCACTTCGGTTGCCGTCTTTGCACCTCTCATAAGGATATCGACAGCTCCGTCCGACAGTGTAAGCGTTCCGCAAGAAGACAATATCGTTGCCGCGGCTATAATAATGATAGTTTTTTTCATCCCTTCCCTCTTAAAGTTACATAACGCCGCCACATAAATATACGGCTCCCGCTCAGTCTTCCCGCACGCGGTACACGCCCTTCGTTTCGCACACGAAGCGCTCTTCGAGCAAATGAAGGGCGGCCTTTTCCAAGCGCGAAAGAGAGATGCGCTCCGAGCGCGCGATTTCCGAAAGCGTGGCCGATTTTTTTTCGGTAAGCTGCCGAACGATGGCGCCGCGCGCTTCGCGGAGAGAGCCGCGGAAAGGGGACTGGCGCACATAGTGCGCACTTTTTTGCGACGGATTTTGCACGCGCTTTTTAAGCTCGGCTCCGTAATCCATGAGAGCGTAATACCATTCGCGCGGATTTGTTTTGTCGAGCGTCCGTTCGACGAGAGGAAGAATTTCCGCATCGGATACTTTTTCGCTTGTGTTTCCGAAAAAGAAAAAAATAAACACGGAGCGGATATTCGTTTCGATAAAGACTTCGGCTTTGTTGAACGCAAAGGCCGCTACGGCGCCCGCCGTATACGGTCCGATCCCGGGAAGAGTTTCGAGGAGTTTTCTTTCGCGGGGAAATTTTCCGCCGTAAAAAGCGCACACTTCCCTGCACGCTTCCTGCAAATACTTCGCCCGCCTGTTGTAGCCGAGTCCGTTCCAGAGCGCAAGCACATCCGAAAAAGGCGCCGAAGCGAGAGAGGGCGCATCGGGAAACGCTTCGATCCACGCTTCGTATTTCGGAACGACGCGAAGCGTCTGTGTCTGCTGCAGCATCATTTCCGAAACGAGTATTTTGTACGCGTCGCGCGTTTTCCGCCACGGAAAAACTCTCGCGCTCTCTTTATAATTTTTAATAATCGCCGAGCGAAAATCGTCGACCGCATCTTGAGTCAATGTCATGTTTTTTCCGCAAGGCATCCGCTTAACCGACCTTTTCGACAAAGCCGCGCGATGCAAGCTCCAAAAGGATATCGTCCGCGATCTCTTCCGGCGTTTTGCGTTCGGTGTCGATGACCATATCGGCGACTTCTTCGTAGGCGTCGTTGTCGATACCGTAGATTTTTTTATAGCGTTTCGTATCTTCTCTGTCGCGCATCGCGGTAAAATCGGCTATGCGCTGCAGATCGCCTCCTTCGCGTTTGAAGATGCGCCGAGAGCGCGAAAAATCGCTCGCTTTGAGATAGACTTTTATGTCGGCTTTTTCGAGCATCCAAATCGCAAGGCGCGAGCCGAGTACGCAGGATTCCTTTTCGGCAAGTTCCACTTGATGCGTATCGATATATCTGTCATAGCCGTCGTCGCTTTTCGCGTTTTCGATAACTTGTTCGAGCGTAAGCCCTCTTTCTTCGGCGAGCTGACGGAACGTATAATTGACAAGTTTGATGCCGAGAGAACGCGCAAGGAGCGAGCTCACCGTCGTATTGCCGCAGCCGGATTTTCCCGAAACAGCGATGCGGAGTTCCCTGCCGTCTTTGATTTTATACCGTGCCATACATTTTCCTTATATTTTCTTTTTATCGATTATTATTAATTTATTCGACGTTTCGAGCCTGCTCGCGTATGTTTTCGAGGGCGTCTTTTGCGGCGATCACTTGTGCGCTGACGTCGGCGAACTGGCTTTTACTGCCGATCGTATTGATTTCACGGTTTATTTCCTGACACAAAAAATCGATTTTTTTACCGGGCGCGGCGTTTGTCAGCATTTCGTTTTTCAGCGCTTCGAGATGACTTTGCAGGCGGACGACTTCTTCGTTTATCGTATATTTTACGATCATGGCGGCGGTTTCGGTCATGATGCGCTGCTCATCGACAGCGTTCCCCAAAAGCTCGTTGAATTTTTGCACAATCTGCTTTTTAAAAAGAGACTCCATTTCACCCTGCCGCTTTTTAAAAAAATCCGCGGCATGGAAAAGCGTTTTAAGTTTTTCTTCTATGTCGCAGGCGAGGCTTTGGCCTTCACGCTTTCGGTCATTGCAAAAAGATTCGAGAGCTTCGGTAAAAACCGGAAAAATCATATTCCGATATTTTTCCATGTCATAGCTCATTTCGGTTTTGAGCACGCCGGGCTGCGAAACGACAATGGAAAGGAGATCATCCTTTTGTACACCGACAGCTGACGCAATCGTCGAAATCGCTTCGGCATAAAATTTTGCGGCGGGAATGTCGGCGGTAACGGTACAGTCGGCATTCGTCTCTTTTATGCGGATAAAGACATCGACTTTTCCGCGCACAACTTTTTCGGCGATCGCTTCACGGAAACGTTTTTCGAGCCGATTTAAATACTGCGGGAGGTTTATCGTCACATCGGAAAACCGCGCGTTTACGGATTTTATTTCGACCGAAACGGAAGCGTCTCCGCTATCCGCTTCGCTGTAGGCATAGCCCGTCATGCTCGTCATAGCGCATCCTTGCACGCGGCAAAAAGAGCGGTGCCGAGTTTCCAGTTGTCGCCCGCTCCCATCGTTACGAAAAGACAGCCGTTCGGAAAATCGGCTGAAAGCGGTTTTGCCAATTCTGAAAGCGCAAAGTCTTTCGCATCGAGCACTTCTTCAAAATAATGAACGTTTCCGTGATGCGCTTTTGTTTTTTCGAAAAGCGTTTTTCCGGTAACGGTTCTCCCTTCGGCGCTTTCACGAGCGGAAGCGTATATTTTATGCAGGATCACTTCGTCGGCATCGGAAAAAGCCGAAGCGAATTCTTCGAGAAGAGATGCAGTGCGCGTATAGGTGTGCGACATAAAATCGACGATGATTTTTCTGCCGCCGTAAAATTCGCGGAAACCTTTGAGCGTCGTTTTGATCGCCGTCGGATGATGACCGTAATCGTCGATAAAGACGACGGAGTTTTTGCCCGCGAACGCTTTTCCGATAACTTCGCTCCGCCGCTTTCCGCCGCGGAAATTTGCAAGACCGCGTACGATTCGCTCGCGGTAGAGATCGGGATCTTTTCCGTCGCTTTTAATAATTTCCCGCACGAGGGCGGAAGCCGCACACGCGTCGAGCACTTCGTGTTTTCCGGGAACGCACAGAGAAGCTTTTCCCAAAAAACCGATCGAAAAATGCTGCGCTTCGTTTTCGGTTTTGCCGATCGTCAAGCGGTAATCGCCTTGCGCGCGCTCGCCGTAGGGGATCATTTCGATATCGCCCCTCTTTTTATATGCCGCTTCGGCCGCTTCGACGGCGCCCCTGTCGTCCGCACAATAGATGAGAGTGCCGCCTGTGGGCAGCTTGCAGATAAAATCGATAAAGGCGTTTTTTATGTCTTCATAGGTCGGATAATAATCCTGATGATCGCTTTCGACGCTCGTCAAAATTATCTTTTGAGGATGGAAAGACATAAAGTGGCGTCGGTATTCGCAGGTTTCCGCGACAAAATAATTGCGCGCTTTTTTTATGTCGTAAGTTTTCGTCGTCATCGTACAGCTTTCGCCGAAAGAGGCGATGGAGGAGCCCGCAAGCACTTGCACGGGGATATCCGTTTCTTCGAAAATCGTTCCGACAATTCCGGTCGTACTTGTTTTACCGTGGACGCCCGAAACGGCGGCGCTGTAAGACTGCGCGGAAACTTCCCCGAGCGCTTCGGTGTATAAAAGACAGGGTATGCTGCGAGAGCGCGCTTCGATCAAGTCGGGATTTTTTTCGGGATCGTATGCCGACGAATAGATGACATAATCGATATCGCCTGTGATGTTTTTTTTCGAAAACGCTTGGGCGCGTATACCGAGCTTTTCGAGGACAGCGTCGGTGTAAAACCTTTCCGCAACATCGCTTCCGGTTATAAGGGCGCCGCGTTTTTTGAGGATTTCGACGAGGGCGGCCATACCGGTGCCTTTGATGCCGACGAAGTGAACGCGAACGCCGGTAAAATCTTTCGGAAGAGAAATCGATGACATGGCGCTATTTTAGCACAAGCGCAAAAAACGCACAATGCGGGAAATCGGACATGAATAAAAACACAAATCCGGAACTGATTGAAAAGTCTCTTGAAAAACTTGAACTTTACGGAGATTTGAAAATTAAAAATGCAATAAAAGAATATCATAACGAAGTGGACAAAAAATCCGGAAAAGATTACACTCGGTGTAATTGAACAAGCACATAAAGACGGAAAACTTACCGACGACCGGTATAATTTGATACAACTTGCAGCAGGGCTTGGGAATGGATTACGAAAAAATGGAATGAAACGTTAAAAAAGGAAGAGTTATAGATCCGTATATGGTCGTTATATATGTTAGAGATGATGGATTAATAGATTTTTCACACTATACCTCTGATAAGGTTGTATCTCCAAGAATCGGCCGGACGTATGGGGAAAAAAATAAGCTATTAATCGTCATATTATTATTCAATTTCTGCATATTCTCATGCAGTAAGAGTCCAATACGGCATCCTATCATAAAAGCAAACAATAATGTCACAAGATTCAGCATGACAGACGGTAAAACAGGCAAAAGATACTCGGGTATTTTTGACGAAGATAAGAATGTTCTTCTATACGGGGAAGGAATTATTCCTCCTTTTATCGGCGGTTTCAGCTATTTACAGAAAAATTATTCTGCAAACATTGCAATAGATTGCACAGGAAAAACTTATACGGAATTCGAACTTCCGGAAGTTTATGAAAGTTTTTACGGATATGGAATATATTCAACTTATGATAATAAAAATGATTATTCTTATGTAATAGATAAAAACGGAAATATAATAAACCGAAACGGAATTGTTACTATGTTCGGTGATTTTGCAATTATCAACAAAAACGGAAAAATGACATATTTTAATATCATTAAGAATTCATACCTACCGAATAATAATTATTATGATGACTGTTATAACTTTTTTAACGGTTATGCAAAAGTTGCAATGAAAGATGAACAGTCAACTACCTACGGATTATCCAAATCATACGGACTTATCGATACGGAAGGAAATCTGTTAATACCATGTGAATATTCTTATTTAGAGTACAGGAAACAAGGTTACGCAACAGCTTCAAAAACGTGTAAAGATCCGGTTTGGGAAAAGAAAGCGGAATTTGGGCTGCTGGATTTGAATAATAATTGGATTCTTGAACAAAAATATAATTATATAGTACCGATAACGGATTCAGTTGTTGCATTATGGATGATTGAACATAATTCCGACTATTGGATATTACACAATATAAAAACAAAAGAATCATTGAAATTAAACATTAATTATTCTTTAGTCAATAACATCAACATATTTTCGACGAACAGCGAATTCGATTACTTGGTTTATTTTGATACGAGTAACGAAAAATACGGTTTTATCAATTCAAAAGGAAAAATTATTTTAAATGCACTATGCGAAAAAATCGAACCGTTTCCTGACAACGGCTATTGGCAAGTGCTCATCAACGATAAATGGATGTTGTTTAAGGAAGGTGAAGGAATTTTGGATCCGGAAGAATATTTGGATTTCAAGAGTGTAAAATGAAAAAATTACGCTTGTACGTTGAGCTGCAAGTATACTTGATCCGCCAAACCGAAACCGGCGTTTTTCGTAAGCTGTGTCGCGTATTCGTCGTACATCATATCTTCGTACATTTGCGAAGCGAAACTGTCGCCGCCGAAAAGAGAGGTTTTCGTAACGGTACTGCGCATCGACGATACCATGATTTTAACGATGTAGGATTCGAGTTCGAGCGATTTTTCGTAGAGTTTGCTCGTCCTGTCGATCGTCGCGCTTTTTGCATGAACGCCCGCGCCGTTTGCCGCGGCTCCTACGGGAAGCGCTTTTTTATCGCTTTCGCTCGTAAACGTATTCGCAAAACCGGAAGCGAAGTCTCCGTTCAACCGCCCGTCTTGAATAACGTTTGCCGATGAAACGGATCCCCCGCCTTTGAAATTTTCGGATGAGCGTATGCGTTTTACCAAATCGGAAAAAGAAGCACCCTCGCCCGCTTCCCGCACTTTTTGCATCGTTTCCGTTCCATTCAATAACGACGAGTTGACGCTGCTTATTTTCATTTTCCCTCCAAAAAAACTTTTGCAGAAAACTTCAGTTTTCGAAAAAGTTTTTTGATGTGCGCACAAGCGCACACGTCGAATAGTCGAGTTTGCCTTGCAAACTCGAGATAAAAAGCGGCGGCGATATCTTAGACACCGCTTTTTATCGTTCCTCCAAAAAACTTTTGCGCAAAGTACGAATATCCCACGTCTTACGCATGAGACATACTATCCTCTAAAAATAACGTGTAACGTAAAAAATCGGCTACACTCCCGGCAACAGCACTGCCGTTCACCGCGGCAGACCGTAATCGGAATCGGACTGCGCAAAATTTCTTCGAAATTTTGCTTGCCATTCCTCATAGTGCGGTATTGCAGAAAATGTCAATTTTCGAAAATACCGCACTCGTGCGCGTAAGCGCACACGCATATACACAAGTTTGCTTCGCAAACTTGGAGTTAAACTGGACGCGCTATTTTAGCGCCCAGTTTAAACTCGGTCTGAGCGGCTCGGCGGCATTGCCGCTGCCTCGCGTTCCGCCTTTTTTTATGTATATACGCTTCTTTTTTATGTATACATTTCTCATACGTAACCCATCACGGATATCCAATGGCTTACGCATGAGACGCGCTATTTTCTAAAAATAACGTGTAACATAAAAAATCAACTACATTCCCGGCAGCAACACTGCCGTTTGCTCGGGGAACTTCGCGCTCCGCGCTCGTTCAAGTGCGCGGTTTAGCGCTTTAAGCTCACCGCAGTGCCGAGCATAGTGTCGGACGTTTGAATCGCTTTGCTGTTAAACTCGTACGCTCTCTGCGCGACGATCATCGCGACCATTTCGTTGACGACGGATACGTTGCTCATTTCGAGGAATTTGTGTTCGAGTTTTCCCATACCCTCAAAGCCCGGGCGGCTCGCGATCGGAGCGCCCGACGCGTTCGACACTTTAAAGAGGTTGTCGCCGTCGGCTTCGAGTCCGATTTCGTTCGGAAAGCGGTAGAGTTCGAGCTGTCCTACTTCCGTCGGCTCCGTCTCTCCGTTTATCTTTACGCCGACCCTTCCGTCCTGACTGATGACGAGGGTCTGCACGTCGTAGCCTTCCGGTAAAATGATTTCCGGCATAACGCGGTTACCGTCGGATGTGAGGAGCTGGCCGGTCGAATCGACTTGAAACGAACCGTCTCTCGTATAGGCGTAGCTGCCGTCGTATTTTTGCACACGGAAAAATCCGTCTCCGACGATGGCGACGTCTGTGGAAACTCCGGTGTGCTGGAGCGATCCCTGGTGCATGATGCGCTGCGTCGCGCCGACTCTGACGCCGTGTCCCTGCTGGATGCCGACGGGCGTCACCGTGTCTTCGGTCGCGGGCGTACCTGCGAGCTTTGCCGTTTGATATATCAAATCTTCGAATTCGACACGCTGCTGTTTGTAGCCGGTCGTATTGACGTTTGAAAGGTTGTGAGAAATCGCATCGATATTCGTCTGCTGACCGTTCATACCCGTCGCAGCCGTCCATAAACTTCTGACCATATCGTCCTCGCTTTTTTTGCCTAAGGCTTTTACTTTTCACCGGAAACCTGCAGTATCGGCAAAATCGATATTTACGAACTTCTAAAAACCGAAGTTTCCAGCAGAGCCTGGCCAAAAACTTCAGTTTTTGGCCAGCTTCCTTGATGTACTATGCGACGTTTAAAATTAAGTCGTTACAATATAAAGACTTAATTTTAAACTCGACAGGCTGTCGAAAAAGTAACCGACTTTTGAGACAGCCCTTTATCCGTGCTGATAGAGCGCGACGCGCGACCACAGTGTTTCCATCATCGAGTCTTCGCTTTGAATCGTCTTTTGATTCGCTTCGTAGGCGCGGTTCACTTCGATCATCCGCACCATTTCGTTGACGACGTTGACGTTCGACGTTTCAACGTATTCCTGCAAAACTCGCGGTCTTTCGTTTCCTTCGGCGATATAGGCGGGACCTGCGATATCGTTCGTGTTGTACAGGCTCTCTCCCATCTTTTTCAAATAGCGCTCGTTGTCGAAGCGTACGATTTTCAGTCTGTCGATTTCGTTGCCCTCTTCGTCGATTATCTTCCCGTCTTCCCGCACGGTAAACCGATCGTTTTCAAGCGTGATGATGCCTTTTTCGCCCATAACGGGATAGCCGTCTTTCGTTTCGAGGATGCGCTCTTTACCGATAAAAAAGTTTCCGTTCCGCGTATAGCGCTCGCCGATCGGCGTCTGCACGGTAAAAAATCCCTTGCCGCCGAGCGCAAAATCGGTTTTCGTACCAGTCGTTTTAAATGAACCCTGTTCGAAATCGGTAAACTGTTCGTTCGTTTCGATACCGAGTCCGAGCTTTCCGATAATCGGAGCGGCATCCGCGCTGCCGAAGGGCGTTTCGTAAACACCGTCGGCGTTCGTCCGCCGTAAAAGGAGTTCCGAAAACGATTTGCTCACACGGACATCTCGTTTGTAGCCCGTCGTATCCACGTTTGCAAGATTGTTCGAAATCGCATCGAGTCTGTTCTGCTCGCCGTTCATGCCGCTTGCGCCTATATACCAACCGCGTATCATAAATATCCTCTCTTTATTGTATCGGCGAAGAAAAACGCCGTGTTTAGCAAAAATAATTTGCAAAATACGCAGTCATGCTTTATACTGAAATACAAAAAAGGGGAATTACCATGCCGGATAAAGAAAAAGATTTATGCGTTCTTTCAATCATTCTCGGCGGCGGAAAGGGAACACGGCTTTTTCCGCTCACAAAAGTCCGCTCAAAACCGGCCGTTCCGTTCGGCGGAAAATTCCGCATCGTCGACGTGCCGATTTCAAACTGCATCAATTCGGGTTATAAAAAAATATACCTGCTCACGCAGTTCAATTCGTTTTCGCTGCACATGCACATAAGCAATTCGTACAATTTCGACCGCTTTTCACACGGCTTTGTCGAAATACTGGCCGCCGAACAGACGCTCGAACACACCGGCTGGTACGAAGGAACCGCCGACGCGGTGCGGAAAAATTTCCCGCACTTCAAACCGCAAAAACCGACGCACTATATCATCCTTTCAGGCGATCAGCTGTACCGCATGGACTTGCGCGCTTTTATGACATCCCACCTCGAAAGCGGCGCCGACGTGACAATCGCGACAACGGCCGTAAACCGGAGCGACGCGTCGGGCTTCGGCATTATGAAGATAGACGGCGAAAACCGCATCACGGAATTCATGGAAAAGCCCGCACGGGACATGAATATCGACGACTGGAAAATTCCCGAAAGTTCGCGCGGCAAGCTGCCGCCGGAAAAAGAATACCTCGCGTCGATGGGTATCTATATCTTCAACGCTCCCGTCATGGATGAAATGCTCGACAACGATATGACCGATTTCGGAAAAGAGATAATTCCCGCAGCGATAAAAACGAAAAAAATCAATTCGTACATCTTCGACGGCTATTGGGAAGATATCGGAACGATCGGCAGTTTTTACGAAGCGAATATCAATTTGACCGAAACGACTCCGCAGTTCAACATCTACGACGAAAACGAGCCGATTTATACGCATATTTCGAACCTTCCGCCGTCGAAAATCAATAAAGCCGACATAAACGCTTCGATCACAGCGGAAGGATGTATCATCACCGAAAGCCGCCTCAATCACTGCGTCATCGGCATCCGATCGATCATCGAAACGGGAAGCACGCTCGACGGCGTGATCATGATGGGCGCCGATGCCTACGAAACCGAAGCGTCCAAACGCTGGAATGCCGAACACAATATACCTGATCTCGGCATCGGAAAAAACTGCCGCATCGCGCGCACCATAATCGATAAAGACGTACACATCGGCGACAACTGCTCCATCAACGTAAGCGGAAATCAGTACGAAGAAGGCGACCACGGCTTGTTTTATTGCGCAGACGGCATCATCGTCATAAGAAAAGGTGCGGTCATCCCTTCGGGTACGGTGATTTAAGGCGGCTCCTTTTCGTGACGGATTCGATGTACGATAAGCTCGGCGATTTGCTCAAAACCGCGCTCGAAAAAGGCGAGATCCCGAAAAGCGGTGAAAAAAAAGCCGAAACGAATACAGGCACGGACGAGCGCCCGCACGGTTTCGAAACGAGGAGCAAATCCGGAGAAGCGGATATGCTTCGTGCATCAAACGGCGGAGAGCGGACAAAAAACAAAACGGAAGCGCTGCGTACGGCAATGCACGGCGGGCAAAGAGGCGGCACGAAGCTCAAGATTGAAAATATCTTACGTTCAAAAAATAAAAAAAATATCGGGGAAGTGCTCAAAAGCGAAAACGGAGCCGAGCGGGCGCGTCCTTTCGAAGCCCTGCCCGATCATATCAAAAAAGCCTGTGAAACGCTCGGCGTAAAAGCGGGTGCGGACGAAAGCGAAATACGGAGCGCGTACCGCAAAAAACTCAAGCTTTTTCATCCCGATTCGAACGCCGAAAACGAAACGGTGCAGCGCGTCGCGCACAAAAAGACCGAAGAGATAGTCGAAGCGTATAAAGCGATACTCGCGTATAAAGATTCGCTCCGTTAAACGCACCGCAAAACGACGAGCCTCTTAAACTTCGCTTTCCCCTATGCCGTATTCCTGCAGTTTTCGATGCAGCGTTTTCCGGCCTATGCCGAGTATGTCGGCCGTTTTGCTTTTGTTTCCCTTATTCGCGGCGAGGTTTTCACAGATGATCGCTTTTTCCGCATCGTCAAGCGTCGTGCCGACCGGTATCGTAATCGAAGGTGCGGCGATCGATGCGCTCACCGTCGGCGGTAAATCTTCCGGAGTGATTTCGTTTCCGCCGCACATAACGACGGCGCTTTCGATACAGTTGCGGAGCTCTCGGATATTGCCTGGCCAATCGTACTTGTACAAAAGCGCTCGGGCTCGGTTATCGATGCCGGTGATGTTTTTGCCGTTTTCCTTTGCATATTCTTTTAAAAATGAATTCAATAAAAGCGGAATATCGTCGCGCCGTTCGCGAAGCGGAGGCACGGCTATGTGTACGACGTTGAGCCGGTAATACAAATCTTCGCGGAATCTTCCCTCTTTTACTTCTTTTTCCATATCGCGGTTTGTCGCGGCGATGACGCGCACGTCGATGTCGATCGTTTTTTCTCCGCCGACACGCATGATTTTATGATCCTGCAGCACGCGCAAAAGCTTTACCTGCACGCCCGCGTTGACTTCGCCGATTTCATCGAGAAAGATCGTGCTTTCGTGCGCGAGTTCGAAACGCCCCTTTTGCATTTTTTCGGCTCCGGTGTACGCGCCTTTTTCGTGGCCGAACAGTTCGCTTTCGAGCAGGGTTTCGCTCAAAGCCGCGCAGTGCACTTTTATCATTTCGTGAGCGCTTCTCGGAGAAAGATTGTGAATCGCATCGGCGACGAGTTCTTTTCCCACACCGCTTTCGCCCGTTATCAAAACGGACGCTTTCGTCGGAGCGACTTTTTTTATAAGCGTAAACACTTTTTGCATTTCGCCGCTTTTGCCGATCATATTGTCGAGCGTATGGGCGCTTGAAACTTCGGCTTTCAGCTGCGTATGCTGCAGCGAAAGCTCTCTGCGTTCGAGCGCGCGCTTAGCGAGCATCGAAAGCCGGTCGAGGTTGAGCGGCTTTGTCAAAAAATCGTAGGCGCCGTTTCTCATCGCGTCGACGGCCGCATCGATACTTCCGTGTCCCGTAAGCACGATGACCGGTATGCCGGGCGTTTCCGTCGTCACGCGGCGGAGCACTTCTTCGCCTGAAATACCGTCCATGCGGAGATCGGTGATGACCAAATCGATGTCGCCCTTTGCGATACGGTCGAGCCCTTCTTTTCCGTTCGCCGCAAGGCGCACTTCATAGCCTTCCATTTCGAAAGCGGCGCCGAGCCCTTCGCGGATATTTTTTTCATCGTCGATGATAAGGATCGTGAATTTCATTTTTTCGCCATCTTGTCCGCAATCTTTGCCGAATCGTCTTCGATCCGTTTCGTTTTATGTTCGCCGAGCAATTTTCTATCCGTCTGCGGCACGGGAAGCGTTATCGTGAAAACGGTGCCTTCGCCCGAGACGGACGACACTTGAATATCGCCTGAAAATTCTTTAATAATTTTATACGCGATCGTCATGCCGAGTCCCGTCCCCTTCGCTTTCGTCGTAAAATAAGGCTCGAAGATATGAGAAGCGGTTTCTTCGCTCATGCCGATCCCGTTGTCCGAAATCGTTATGATATAAGCGTCGTCTTTGACAAAGGTTTCGACGGCAAAGAGTCCCGGACACTGTGCGCCCGATCTTGCCGCCGTGCAGTCCGAATATTTTTCCTGTATCGCCGAAAGAGCGTTTTGCGCCATATTGATAAACACGTCTTTAAAAAGTTTTTCGTCGATGAGCAGTCTCACCGTCCGCTCGCTTACGCGGACGCTCACCGTGATGCAGCTGTTGTGGAATTCGGGCGCAATAAAGGCTGCCGTTTCTTTAATAAGTTTTCCGATATCGATAAGCTCGAGCTTCGCGTTGACCGGACGCACGGCCATGAGAAAGTCCATCACCTTTTTGTTGAGGTTATCGATCTCTTCGTTTACGGTATCGAGGTGCGCTTCAAGAAATTTTTTATCGGGCAGCATACCGCTCCCCTCTCTCGCTTTTTTTACCGCCTTTTGTACGAGCTGCACGTGAATGCCGATGGCGCCGAGCGGATTTTTGATTTCGTGCGCCATGCCCGCCGCGAGGTTCGTCAAGCCCGCGAGGTTTTCCATACGGCGCAGCAATATCTCCCGGTTGCGTTTTTCGGTGATGTCGCGCACGGTAACGATGGAACCGGAGACTTCGCGCTTTTTGACGAGCGGCAAAACCGTGAGCGTGATAAAGCGCACGCTGCCGCCGGCCGTCTCGGTCGTAAATTCGTCGGAAACGTTCGATCGGTTGTGCTCTCTGCAGTCATTTAAAAAATCTGCGATTTCGGCGTTGTCGACGAGACGCGGGAGCGGAATGCTTTCCGCTTTCGGATCGTCGGGACGAATCGAAAAGGGCACGTAGCGTTCGGCCGCTTTATTCGTCAAAATCAATTTCCAATTTTTATCGACGATGACGAGCCCCGTCGAAAGAGACTCCAAAACCGAATCGAAAATTTCGTTTTCGCTGCATACGTCTTCGAGGAATTCTTTTACCTGTTCGGAAGGAAGCTTTGCGATTTTTTCGCTGACGCGCCTGAAATAATCACTCATAGGCTGCCTTGAAGACGAAATCGTGCGTTTTATTGATTTTAAAAAACGTTCGCGTAAGGTTTTCCAATGCGGCGAGGGGAGACTCGTTGTAGACGGAAACGGCGAGCCAACATTCCCTCAGAGACGCCATACATTCTGCCGAACTTTCGGCGCCCGAAGCGCTTTTTACAAGCGGCTTTTGCGCGCGCGCGATGCCGTCGAGGAAAATACGGAACATGAGACGCACTTCGAACGAAGCGCAGTCTTTTAAAATCTTTGCGCAGTCGGGGATCGCGTTCGATGCGATGCTCTTGAAAAAAGATGCCGCATATTCTCTGATTTTTTCGGGAGCGACGGGAAGAAAAGTTTCAACGTATTCGCCGAGAGTTCCGTTCCACGCATCGTCGTGGAAAATGCGGCGCACGACTTCAAGCTGTTCGGCTTCCGTCCGCTCGCGAAATCGATACGGTCTCACTCGGGAAAGGATCGTCGGCATAACGGACGAACGTTTTTCCGTCGTCAAAATAAAAACCGCGTCTTCCGGCGGCTCTTCGAGAATTTTCAAGAGCGCGTTCCGCGCGCTTTCGTTCATGCGCTCGGCGTTTTCCAAAACGACCGTCTTTTTTCCTTCGGACGATTTTATATGCGCCCATGCGGAGACGGCGCGTATGTGTTTGATCGGAATCGCGTCCGGTAAAAAATCGGATTCGAGTTTTCGGCACAATTTTTGTATTTCTCCGCACGTTTTTTCAAGCGTTTCTGCGTCCGGTAATTCGTGCGGAAAATCGATCGTCTCCATGTATTCGTCTATGGAAGCGATGACGGGCGCGATTTTCGAAAGCTTGTCGTCGTCCTGCAGCACGACGGGATTAAAGCGCATCGTCAATTTTCTCACACTGCGCAAAAAAAGATAGCGGGCGCTCCGTTCATAGGACGCGCTCTTTTTGTGCGCCGAAAGAAAAACCGCAAGACACGAAGCGATTTCAAGCGTGCAGTCGCGCGGGCCTGCGAGTATCGTATTTTGATGAACGAGCGCTTTATGACGAAGACACGAAGGACACGTACATTGCCACGCGCCTTTTTCTTCTCCCGTGCACGAAAGAACGCGGGCACACTCGAGCGCACACGAAAGCTTTCCCGACGACGAGGGTCCGTAAAAAAGAAGAGCGCCCGGAAGGGACGATGAACGTATGTCGTTTTCAAGAAGCGAAGACGCTTCCTGTCGGATAATGTTTTCAAACATCAGGCAGGCAGCTCCTGAAGCTTCGTTTCCGAAACTCTGATAATGCCGTCGAGCAGACGGTAAAAGATGCTTGAATCGAAGAGCGGACGGGTGTCAAACCACGGCTGTACTTTGAGTGCGACGATGATGAGGGAAACGACGGCAAGCCCTTCGACGATACCGAACACGAATCCGAGCGCGCGGTCGAGTCCCTGCAAAATCTCACCGGAAAAAATACGGCTCACGATTTCCTGAATGATCTTTACGACGAGAAAGGCGATAACGAAAATCAATAAAAACGAAACGACTTTTGCCAAGAGCGCGTTACGGATGCCGTCGCGGACAAAGGGTTCGAGAAGCGGCGTACACAAAACCGCAGCGACGATGCCTGCGACAAAGGCTGCTTTACCGAAAAATTCTTTTATCAAACCGCGGGAAGCCGCCGTTATGACGAAAAAAAGCAAAATCAATAAAAAAACGATATCGACCGGCGCATAGGAATACGGCATCGCTCATCATCCTCCGAACATTGCAGTATACACGATTTCGGCAATCTTTTCACTAGGCTTTCCGCTTCCGACAAGAGCGGCGCAGTTTTCGCTCATGAGACGCCGCTCTTCACTCGATGAAAGTTTTTCAAGAGCACGCAAAAGTTCTTCCGAATTCGCTTTTTCCCGCGAAAGCACGACAGCCGCACCCCTCTCCGCAAAATAGCGCGCGTTGTCTTCCTGATCGCCTCTCGTACCGGAGCCTGTAAGCGGGATGAGTACGAGCGGCTTTTTTAAAACGGCGCATTCCCAAATAGAATTCGCTCCCGCGCGAGAAAGCACGATATCGCTTGCAGCGATGACGTCGCTCATTTCGGAATACAAAAACGGATACTGCACGTAGTCCGCGTGCCGGACGCTGTCGGCGTTTTTTACTCCCGTCTGATGTACGACGAAAAATGACGCACACAAGCGGTCGAGATTTTCTCTGACAAGTTCGTTTATCTGCACGGCTCCGGAACTTCCGCCGAGTACGAGGAGAACGGGCTTTGTATTGCCGGAAATATTTAAAAATGCGCGGCCGCGTTCGGGTGAAGCGCGGTAAAAAGCTTCTCTAACGGGATTCCCCGTTACGATTATCTTTTTGCGGTAAGATGCCTTAAAAAATCTTTCGGTTTCTTTGTACGACACGAGGATACGCTTTGCCGCGATGCTGTTGATTTTCGTCGCAAGTCCCGGCGTAAAATCGCATTCGTGCGTATACACCGGAATGCCGAGCAGCTTTGCAGCCGCGCACGGCGGGACGCTCACAAAACCGCCTTTGGAAAAAAGAACGGCGGGTTTTAATTTTATTAAAATCGCAAGCGAGGCAAAAAAACCTCCGACGACTTTAAACGTATCGGAAAGGGTTTTCAGAGAAAAATAGCGGCGAAGTTTTCCTGCAGGAATTCCGTAAAATGCGTCCGCACTTTTTCTTCCCTCTTCGTCGATGTTTTTTTCGACGACAGTTTTATCCATGCCGGAAGAAGATCCGATCCAGCAGATAGTAACGGCAACTCCTCGCGCCGCAGCCTTTTTGCGCAGCTCGTCCGCGACGGCAAGTCCCGGATAGATGTGTCCGCCCGTACCGCCGCCCGTAAATACCGCTGTAATCGATTTATCGTCTTTCATATAGTTTTAAGTGCAAAGTTCCGACCGTATGCGTAAGATCGCGCGGCAATAAGCCCGACGCAGAATGCCGGAATATTAACCCTCCGCACGAATAAAAAAAACGGCAGCCGTGCTGCCGTTCGTATGCCACCAGTTGGAATCGGACCAACGACACATGGATTTTCAGTCCATTGCTCTACCAACTGAGCTATAGCGGCATATCTATCACTTTACCCTATTTGCATTTTTATGTCAAGCGGTTTAAAGGTAAAGGGTAAAAAAGAGCCCGGCAGCTACCTACTTTCCCGCTAGATAAGCAGTATCATCGGCGCAAGGGAGCTTGACTTCCGTGTTCGGAATGGGAACGGGTATTTCCTCCCCGCCATGGCCACCGGGCAATAATTGCCGTACAAAAAGAAAAAGGAAGAAGGGGCAGGCATCTCAAAACATTTTACGCCTTCAATCACCTGCCGTCGTTTCACACGAGCTTTTATGTGCTCGTAAGTATAGTGTTTCGCGCATAGGCACGGGAACGATAATATGGTCAAGCCTCACGACCTATTAGTACTGCTCGGCTGTGCACGTCGCCGTGCCTGCACCTGCAGCCTATCAACCGGATAGTGTCTCCGGGGTCTTTAGGAGGGTTATACCCTCAGGGATGTCTCATCTTGAGGCGGGCTTCCCGCTTAGATGCTTTCAGCGGTTATCCCTTCCGAACGTAGCCACCCGGCACTTACCCTTGGCAGGATAACCGGTATACCAGAGGTTCGTCCGCTTCGGTCCTCTCGTACTAAAAGCAGCTCCTCTCAAACATCCTCCGCCCGTAACAGATAGGGACCGAACTGTCTCGCGACGTTCTGAACCCAGCTCACGTACCGCTTTAATTGGCGAACAGCCAAACCCTTGGGACCTGCTCCAGCCCCAGGATGCGATGAGCCGACATCGAGGTGCCAAACTTTCCCGTCGATGTGAACTCTTGGGGAAAATCAGCCTGTTATCCCCGGAGTACCTTTTGTCCGTTAAGTGACGGCGCTTCCACTTGCAACCGCCAGATCACTAAGACCTGCTTTCGCGCCTGCTCGTGATGTCTCACTCGCAGTCAAGCCTCCTTGTGCCTTTACACTCGTACGATGATTTCCAACCACCGCGAGGAGACCTTCGCGCGCCTCCGTTACCCTTTAGGAGGCGACCGCCCCAGTCAAACCGCCCGCCAATCACTGTCCCCCATCCGGCTTCACGGACCGGAGTTAGAAATCCCATCCGCCAGGGCCGGTATTTCACCAACGGCTCCACGCACGCTAACGCGCACGCTTCATAGCCTCCCGGCTATCCTACACATGGCGGATAGAATCCCAGTGATAAGCTGCGGTGAAGGTTCACGGGGTCTTTCCGTCTAATTACGGGTATCCGGCTTCTTTACCGGAATATAAGTTTCACCGAGTCCCGCGTTGAGACAGCGCCCAGAATCGTTACACCATTCGTGCGGGTCGGAACTTACCCGACAAGGAATTTCGCTACCTTAGGACCGTTATAGTTACGGCCGCCGTTTGCCGGGGCTTCGGTTCGGAGCTTCGCATTGCTGCTAACCCCTCCCCTTAACCTTCCGGTACCGGGCAGGTGTCACCACCTATACGTCCCATTACTGGTTCGCAGATGGCTGTGTTTTTGATAAACAGTCGCCTGGGCCTGCTTTCTGCCGCTCACATCCTTATCAGCGTGAGCCACACTTCTTCCGAAGTTACGTGTGCTTTTTGCCGAGTTCCTTAACGCGGGGTCGCTCGTGCGCCTTAGATTACTCATCCTGCCTGCGTGTGTCCGTTTCCGGTACGGTCCGACTCAGCCTAACTTTAGACAGTATTTCCCGGCACCTTGATTACGTCCGCTTCGCTTCGCCTGCGCTCCGCTCCCCGTAACAGCTCAGCTCAAGAGCTCTTTTATCCGCCCTCTCAACACCTCACTGCTTGGACAGGAACTACCGTTCTCCTGCCGGATTTCACCTCATGCGTCCTGCCTTCAAAACTGAGCCGGGTATCGGATTTTGAACCGATTTCCCATCGACTACGACTTTCGTCCTCGCCTTAGGGGCCGACTTACCCCGGGCAGATTGCCTTTACCCGGGAATCCTCAGGCTTTCGGCGGACGGGAATCTCACCCGTCTTTTCGTTACTTGTGCCTGCATTCTCTCTTCCGCTTCCTCCAGCGCCCCTCACAGGTACGCCTTCTCCGGTTAGCGCAATGCTCCCCT
Organism: Treponema sp. Marseille-Q4132; assembly: GCF_014334835.1. NCBI lineage: Bacteria > Pseudomonadati > Spirochaetota > Spirochaetia > Treponematales > Treponemataceae > Treponema > Treponema sp. Marseille-Q4132. The sequence goes on along the minus strand of NZ_CP060591.1, from coordinate 2,591,395 downwards.
ACCGCCCGCATCTTACAATGCGGACCCGCGGCTTCGGTATAACGCTTAGCCCCGTTACATTGTCTGCGCACGCCTGCTCGACCAGTGAGCTGTTACGCACTCTTTTAAGGAATGGCTGCTTCTAAGCCAACCTCCTGGCTGTCTGTGTAGACGCACCTCATTTCACACTGAGCGTTATTTTGGGACCTTTGCCGACGGTCCGGGCTGTTTCCCTCTCGACTATGAACCTTGGAGCACACAGTCTCACTCCCATGCGTTGGCGGATGGCATTCTGAGTTCGATTGGTGTCGGTAGACTGTGACGCCCCCTATCCCATCCGGTGCTTTACCTCCTTCCGCTTTGCATGAGGCTGTCCCTAAAGGCATTTCGGGGAGAGCCAGCTATTTCCAGGTTTGTTTAGCCTTTCACTCCTAATCACAGGTCATCACTACCTTTTTTAACAGATTACTGTTCGGCCCTCCAACAGGTTTCACCCTGCCTTCAGCCTGCCCATAATTAGATCACCTTGGCTTCGGGTCTGCGTCACGCGACTTTTCGCACTTTTCACACTCGCTTTCGCTCCGGCTCCGGATCTTCCAACCCTTAGCCTCGCCGCGCAACGCAACTCGCAGGTTTATTCTACAAAAGACACGCCACAACTCTTGCGAGCCGTGACATCTTGTCGATCTGTGGTTTCAGGTTCTCTTTCACTCCCCTCACCGGGGTTCTTTTCGCCTTTCCCTCACGGTACTGCTGCACTGTCGGTAGCTGTCTCGTATTTAGCCTTGGATCGTGGTCGACCCGGATTCAGACTGGGTTTCTCGTGCCCCGCCCTACTTAGGTACCGCACCATGGAGTCCGATCCTTTTCGCTTACGCGGCTTTCACGCTGTCTCGCGCGCCTTTCCAGACGCTTCTGCTAAAAATCGGTTTTTTCCTAACTCCACGGGTCATCCCCGTGCGGCCCTGCAACACCCTATAAAGGGTTTAGGCTCCTGCGCGTTCGCTCGCCGCTACTTGCGCAATCTCTTTTGATTTCTCTTCCCGCGTTACTTAGATGGTTCACTTCACGCAGTCTCGCTCCGCCGCAGTATCTTCTTCCCGCGCGCGGTGTATGCCTTACGACATACGGGTTACCCCATTCGGCTATCTGCGGATCTAAGGATGTTTGCTCCTCCCCGCAGCTTTTCGCAGCTTACCGCGGCCTTCTTCGCCGGACAGCTCCCAGGCATCCGCCACAGACCTATTCTTGCTTGACCATATTCTCTTTCCCGCGCTTTAAGCTTCCAACCGCTCAAACGCTCAAACCTTCTTCCCTTCCCTATATTTTCAAAGAGCATGGGGCTGTTCAAAAACTTCAGTTTTTGAACAGCTTCCTTGATGTACTATGCGACGTTTAAAATTAAGTCATTACAATATAAAAACTTAATTTTAAACTCGACGGGCTGTCGAAAAAGTAACCGACTTTTGAGACAGCCCCCTCACGTCTGTCCTTTATTTAAATCTGGGACAGAATAGAGTTGAACTATTGACCCCCGCCTTATCAGAGCGGTGCTCTAACCAACTGAGCTACTGTCCCGTATTTGATAATAGCCGCACTTGCTTACTGATCAAGGGGCACAGGGAAAGAAAGAAAGCGAAAACTGTTCAAAAACCGATACGGCTCGAACAGCCTGACACATGCGGTTTGCGCGCGTACACTGCGCGCTCCTCTTCCCTTGGAAAAGGAGGTGATCCAGCCGCACCTTCCGGTACGACTACCTTGTTACGACTTCACCCCCCTCACAAAGCGTACCTTCGACAGCGTCCCCCTTGCGGTTGGACTGCCGGCTTCGGGTACCCCCTGCTCGGATGGTGTGACGGGCGGTGTGTACAAGGCCCGGGAACGTATTCACCGCGCCGTGCTGATGTGCGGTTACTAGCGATTCCAGCTTCATGAAGTCGAGTTTCAGACTTCAATCCGGACTACGACCGCTTTTCTGCGTTCTGCTCCGCCTCTCGGCTTCGCTCCGCTCTGTGGCGGCCATTGTAGCACGTGTGTAGCCCTGGACATAAGGGCCATGATGACTTGACGTCGTCCCCGCCTTCCTCCTGCTTGTCGCAGGCAGTTCCGCCTGAGTCCTCAGCTCTACCTGTTAGTAACCGGCAGTAGGGGTTGCGCTCGTTGCGGGACTTAACCCAACACCTCACGGCACGAGCTGACGACAGCCATGCAGCACCTGTTCACAGCCGTATTGCTACGCTCACATATCTCTATATGATCGCTGTGTATGTCAAACCCAGGTAAGGTTCCTCGCGTACCATCGAATTAAACCACATGCTCCACCGCTTGTGCGGGCCCCCGTCAATTCCTTTGAGTTTCACCCTTGCGGGCATACTCCCCAGGCGGTACACTTATCGCGTTTGCTTCGGCACGCACGCTCTTGCGCACACGCCCAGTGTACATCGTTGACTGTGCGGACTACCAGGGTATCTAATCCTGTTTGCTCCCCGCACCTTCGCACCTCAGCGTCAGTCGTCCGCCGGTATCCTGCCTTCGCCATCGGTGTTCTTCCGCATATCTACAGATTTCACCCCTTCACACGGAATTCCGGATACCCTTCGGCAACTCTAGCTCGCCAGTTCTCAATATAGCTCCGGAGTTGAGCCCCGGTATTTCTTACCAAGCTTGGCGACCCGCCTGCATGCCCTTTACGCCCAATAATTCCGAACAACGCTCGCACCTTACGTGTTACCGCGGCTGCTGGCACGTAATTAGCCGGTGCTTATTCCTGCCCTACCGTCACCGTGTCGGCATTTCCTCCAACACTTATTCCTCGGACAGAAAAGAACTTTACAACCTTCCGGCCTTCTTCGTTCACGCGGCGTCGCTCCGTCAGGGTTTCCCCCATTGCGGAATATTCTTACCTGCTGCCTCCCGTAGGAGTCTGGGCCGTATCTCAGTCCCAATGTGTCCGTCCGCCCTCTCAGGCCGGATACCCGTCCTCGCCACGGCGGGCCATTACCCCGCCGTCTAGCTGATGGGCCGCAGACCGATCCCGTCGCGGAGCCGAAGCTCCTTTCCCGCTGTCTACCTTCCGTAAACAGTGATCTATCCGGTATCACCCTCTATTTCTACAGGCTGTCCCGGTCAGCGGGGTACGTTATCCACGTGTTACTCACCAGTCCGCCGCTCTCGGCATTGCTGCCTGCCGCTCGACTTGCATGGTTAAGACGCGCCGCCAGCGTTCGTTCTGAGCCAGGATCAAACTCTCCATCATTATGTTCCCGGATTGCTCCGGGTCTAATTTCGTTCGTTTGTCCCCGCTTCCTTTTTGCTCTCGCTTAAGTTTAGTTCGGGAGACTTTTGTGTCTCCGCATGCGTCTTGCTTTCTTTCCTTCCCTTTGCCTGTCAAACAGCGCACCTGCGGTTTTCGCGGGTAGCTTGTAATTTACCGCTTTTTCCCCTTGTGTGTCAAGTACTTCCTACCGCTTTTTTCAAACCTTTTTTCACTACCCCACACACCCGCCGGCACTCGCACCCTGCCCCCAAATGCAGCTTGAAAACACCGCGCAGCCCGCGCAAAAACCCTATTCTCTCAGACGACGAGTCCGTCTTCCACAGCGTTTGCACGACACATAGACGCGGCCGCACAGGCAATATGTACTGCAAACAATGAGCGCGCGAATAAAATCACCTTTCGAAAATTTATTAATTATTAATATAGCTTTCCGCCTTTTTCATCATCGCTTTTACGGTCTTTTTCCAATCCGCCGCAAACCACTGCGGAGTTTGCGGAACGGCATTCGCTCCCTGCGCTAAAATCCATTCCATAACTTTCAGGACTTGCGTTGAAGAAAATTCTATCCGTGTTTTTTCTTCATCTTCAAAATCGGTAAGTTTCTGATTGTCCGCCCAAAGACGCTCTTTTACATACGGTCGAGCATCTCCGTAAAAATCGATTATAAAATCGACCGAATCCTCCGACATAAAAGCACCGAACTTTCCGCCGCCGCAATAGGAAGAAAATTCAAAATCATCGGGGATTTCAAAATGCTCATTCGTAACGATAAAGTCCTTCATTCTGTTCAAGGCGAAAAGACGCACGGCCTTTTTATTCAAATCATAGCCGAATAAAAAACAAAGCCCCTCATCCATAAGAATCTGATACGGCTCGACGCGGCGCCGTGTAGATTTCGTATTCCACCTGCCGCTATACTCAAAATCGACAACTGCGTTTTCCTGCAAAGAACGTATAACTTTTTTCCAAACATCTTCATTCGTTACGACTTTCGGGACGGGAGGAACGGCGATTCTCTTTAAAAGAGAACTTTTGCTCAAGCCTTGAGTGTCCGTTACAAAATCAATAACTTCGGAAATCGATTTATAAATAGGACTTCCTTCAAAACTTGAGAGTAATGTTTTTGCTGCCGAAAGATAAAAAACATCCTCTGCGGAAATATCATTCAAAGGGAATTCAAAGGCATTGCTGTAATAATAGCCGCCTTTGTGTCTGTCAAATTCCAGAGGTGCGTGAAAATAAGTACGAAGCATATCGATATCGCGGTTAATTGTAGCCTCGCCGACTTTGCTGTAGCCTGTCGTCTCGCAGTAAAGCCGCTGTAACTTCAGATTATCGGGATAACTTCCGGATTTGATTGCTCTATGGATAATATTTATCCGTTCAAGTATTTTTCTGTTCAGCTGCCGTGTCTGCTGTTTTTTGTTTTCCCGCTTCATAAAACTAGTATAACATAAACCGCTATCATTTGGTGATAGCGAATAATTTTTATTTTTTTGCAACTATCGTGATATGATAGAGAATGTGTGGTATAATGAAGATATGACCATAGAAAAATTACAGAAAAATCAAAGAAAAATGCACGCAAAAATATACCAGTGCGCTCAAGAACAAGGGATGATTAAGGAAAATTTTTGGGAACCGATTTGTGATGGTGTACCAGATATTGAAGGTTATTTATCATCCAATCCGAAAATTATGTGGTTATTAAAAGAACCGTACGATGACTTTACAGTTAAAGGAAAGCCGAAAGGTGGCGGATGGCCGCTTACAACACATCTTCGAAAAAGTAAAATTTGGCAAGATGAGGCAATGTGGAAGTTAATGATACAAATCACTTATGCCATACATAATGATCTGAATTGGAAAGACTTAGATTATATCTCCGATAATCCTGAGATGAAGAAAGAACTGAGTAAAATTGCATATATAAATCTTAGCAAAATGCCATACGATACTGTGAGTTCGGATGCACATCTTTGGGAGTGCTATCAAATTTGGAAAGATATTTTATTGGAACAAATTCAGCTTTATACACCTGATATAATCATTTTCGGTAATACATTCAAGTTTTTTAAAGAAGACTTACAAATCACAGAAAAACCGATTCGTACAGTTTCGGGACAATGGAATACTGATGCTTATAAAAAAAACAATACGATTCTTATAGATGCCTATCATCCGTCTCGCAAAGGTGGTGAAGACGGGAGCTCTGATTATGTAACAAGTGTTGTTAAGGCTGTAAGAAAGTTTTTGTAATGTTTGTTTCCGCTATCGAGGCCTGATATTCTCCCCTGTTACTATATCTGTAAATCTTAACAGGGGAATCAACTCTCTGTTCATTAAGACAAAATTCGAATGGCGGAATATCAGTATATAAATTGTCGAAATCTGCTTTCTCTTCCAGATGAGATTGAATCCGTTTTCAGTACTCTCGGAGTTCCGCCAAGGTTATACGCTCATTCGCTGCTTGTTCACGATGTTGCAAATAAATTGCTTGAAAAGATAAACGGTACGTGGAAAAATCTGAACATCAATAAAGATCTCGTTTTATTCGGTGCAGCCGGTCACGACATAGGAAAAAGCGTTTACATTAACGAACTTTCGGAAGAAGGACATAAGCACGAACGGGAAGGTTTTCGCCTTTTACGGTCTCTCGGTTTCTCCGAAGAAAAATCACAATTTGCCGCCTCTCATGCTTTATGGTCGGAAAGCTCAACGCTTGAAGAACTCGCAGTTTCACTTGCCGATAAAATCTGGAAAGGAAGTCGTGTGGCGGAGTTGGAAGATTTGGCAGCGGCAAAAATCGCAGCCGTAACAAACCGTGAACGATGGGAAGTTTTTCGTTCCCTGGATACTGTCATTCAAACAATCACACGAGGCGCTGATAAACGATTATTTTTTCAAAACAACTTTTCCACTATCACGCTATGATAGCCGCCTGTGTTATATTTTTTATAAACAGTCAGCCGCTGAAGGAGATAAAAATGACATTATTAACCCGTGAGGAAACATTATTGTTCGCTGTACCGTCTTTATTTAGTGAACTATTTTCAATAAAAGAAATATTTCTGGGCGAAATAGACCAAAGTCTGATAGCCTACAAACGGGACAGTACAACCAAAAAGGCAGATGAATATGGCGCCGGTTTTTATTATACTTACAAATCAAATAATTTCTTTATAGGATTTAGCCCTTGCTGTGAAAAAGAATTTTTTCTTTCCCTTGCAATCGAAGGGAATCGAAATAATAGCAAACTGGGCAAAAAACTGTATTTTCGGAAAGGGTGGTACTACATACCTCTACAAAATTCTTCAATAAGCGTTTGTGATAAAAAAGTTCTTTCTGAAGTAAGAAAGCGTTTACGTAAAATTGATTGGTCTCTGCCGGATCACATATATCGATCTCTTCCGGCTTTTTTTTCAATGGAAAATAAAATAATTCATCTTATTGAAGAAAGTAATTGCCGGAATGAATATAATAAATTTAACTGCTGTGAATGGTTTTATTATTTTGAAAATCAAACAAAATTCGACACTGACGAGTTCAAGTCGTTTTTATTTGCGGATTCATATCAGCAGCAGTTAGATGCTTTTAAGGAATGGATTAAATTGCTATGAAAATATTTTAAGGGGAAAACCATGAATCGATTTTTGTATATTTTAAAGTCTTTGTTCGCGATTGCGCTGGTTATAATTTTCCCGTTATCGCTTTTGTCGGTTGCTTATCCGAAATTATTGATAGAAATCTTGTCGGCAGGATTTTATTTGTTTTCAATTACTGTGTGTTTTTTGATTTGGAATAGAAAAACAAAGATAAATCGGATAGAATTTTGTTCAATACTTTCTTTAGTCCTCTACGTGCAGTTGATACATATTTCGCTTTTAGCACAAGAATCCGATGAACATCTTTTTATTGTAAGGTTGTTTCAACAGCCGCTTGAATCCGATGAGAAAATTTCAGTGATGTTTTCACAATTTATTATGATTATCTATATCGCACTTTTCATTATGAAGAACACAGCTGAAATCTCGGAAGTAAACAGCAGATTTTCATCAGACACAATGAATACGAAATTTTTTGATATTGATAATAAAGTGACTGAAAAAGAGATTACGGAAAATGAAGCGGAAAAGCTAAGGCAGCAAGTCGGCGCGGAAGCTGATTTTTATTCCGAACAAAAAGAATGTTTTGCTGTGCTTTTTAAATGTATGACGGCATTTGTCGTTTTGACGTGTATTCATTTTGCTTTAGGAATCGGAATGGATGTATTTTTGAAAAACGAATTGTTAAAAATGGCAATTTTTTCAAATATTCCTATCGTCGTAGGAATAAGTTTTCCGTTCATTGTTTTATATATAGTATTCGGAATTACCGTTGGAATTAAAAAATCATTGTAAAACAATCGAGAATGAAAGGGGAAAAATTATTTTTTTAGACGACAAGTCGTACAAAGTGAAACGGAAAAAAGATTCTGCAACGAAATACTTTCAATTCTATTGTCGGCAAAACCTCAATCACACGCGTTGACCAGTCTTTCCATTCACTATAAAATTACCGCTATGGCACATTCGGCACAAGACGGCTCCGCGTTTTTTTCCGTGACACAGATCACAAATCTCATCAAAGAGATGATCGAAGGTTCGTTCGGCACCGTCGTAGTCGAAGGTGAAATTTCCAACTGCAAACTGACGAGCGCCGGCCACATCTATTTGACGCTGAAAGATTCCGGCGCGCAGCTCGGAGCTGCGATGTGGCGGAGCGCGACGCCCTCTCTTTCGTTTTCGCCGAAAGACGGTATGCTCGTGCGCTGTACCGGACGTCTTACGGTGTACCCGCCGCACGGCAAATATCAGCTCGTCATTTCGCGTATGGAAATGGCGGGCGCGGGAAATATTTTACAGATGCTCGAAGAGCGCAAAAAGCGTCTTGCAGCGGAAGGCATATTCGACGAAGCGCATAAAAAACCGCTGCCGCTTTTTCCGAAAACAGTCGGCATCGTTACGAGCGCAACGGGAGCTGCCCTGCGCGATATCCTGCAGATTATGAAGCGGCGGAACCCCTGCGTATCGGCGGTCATTTTGCCCGCAACGGTACAGGGAGAAGGAGCCGCGGAAACGATCGTGAGGCAGATAAAGACCGCAAATTATTTCAGGCTTTGCGATGTGCTCATCGTCGGCCGCGGAGGCGGCTCCCTCGAAGATCTGCTTCCCTTCAGCGATGAAGAGGTAGTACGTGCCGTCTATGAATCGGATATACCGGTGATTTCGGCCGTCGGACACGAAATCGATTGGGCACTTTCCGATTACGCAGCCGATTTTCGAGCCCCGACTCCGTCGGCCGCAGCGGAAGCCGCAGTTCCGCTCAAAAGCGATATCATTCGCACGCTGCAAACCTATGCCGATACCTTCCATACGGAAATAAAACGCAAAGTCGAAAACATGAAACTCGTCGTGCGCACGTTCAATCCCGAAAACCTCGAACTGCAGTTTCGAACTATCGAACAGCCGCTTCTTGCACGCTTTGACGGCGCAAAAGTCGCGCTGCTGCAAAACATCGATGAAAAATTAAAAGACGCAAAGCACCGTATCGCCCTGTGTACGCACGTCCTCGAAAGCGCAAGCCCGGAAAAAATTTTTGCACGGGGCTATTCGATGGTGAGAGATACGGCAAGCGGAGAAGTCGTGCGGGATGCGTCGCTCGTCGCAGTCGGAGCGGAGCTCGAAATCGTTCCGGCAAAAGGACAACTTACGGCGACCGTCAAAAGCGTATGCACAGAGGCAAACCGATTTATTAATTAATAATTTACCAGGAGTCCGTCATGAAAAATTTTGCAAAAAACCTTGAAACGCTTGAAAAGCTTACCGCCGACATCAAGCGCGACGACATATCGCTCGAAGATGCGCTCAAAGATTTCGAAATGGGCATAAAACTCGCGCGCGGCATGGAAGCCGAAATCGACAGGATCGAAGGAAAGATCCAAATGCTCATGAACGAACCCGCACCCGAAAGCGCGGATACGCCCGAACTCGATCTCTTTTCGGGCGCCGATGAAGCGACGGGAACGGCGGGCGCTCCGCAAGAGGGCACGCGTCAATGAGCGATGCAAAACCGGTACGCAAGCTTTCCGCCGAAGTCGCAAGAAAAATTGCGGCGGGCGAAGTCATCGACCGGCCGAATGCGATTGTGCGCGAACTCATGGACAACGCGGTCGATTCGGGTGCGGACAGCATCGCCGTCGAAATCGATTCGGGCGGCATCGAAAAAGTGCGCGTCGTCGACAACGGTTCGGGCATGACGAAAAGCGATTTGCAAAACTGTGCGCGTCCGCACGCGACGAGCAAAATCGAAACGGAAACCGATCTTTTGCGCCTGACGACGCTCGGCTTCAGAGGAGAAGCGCTTTCGTCGATTGCCGCCGTATGCCGCCTTTCGATCATATCGGGCGGCTGGAAAATGCGGGCATCGGTAACCGAAGATCACATCATCGAACGGAGTGCATCGACTGAGGGTACGATCGTGCAGGCGGAAGGTCTTTTTGAAAACTTTCCCGCGCGGAGAAGATTTTTAAAACGCCCTGCAGCCGAAGCGCTCATGTGCAAAAACACGTTTATCGAAAAGACGCTTGCACGTCCGGACATAGCATTTTCGTTTACCGCGGACGGCGAGCGGCGCATAACGCTCGAAGCGGGCACGAGTTTAAAAAATCGATTCGTAGAAGCGGCGCTCCCTTCCGAAAACGCTTCTCTCTTTTACGAAATCTCAGGCTCTTCGGGCGGAGAAAATCCCGACTGGAGTTTTACCTGTGTCATCGGAGAACCGGGCGTATCGCGCGCAAATAAAAAAGACATATACATCTTCGTAAACGGGAGAAGGATTACCGAGTATTCGCTCGTACAGGCGATCGAGTACGGCGGTCAGGGTTATTTTCCGAACGGCACCTATCCCGCAGCCGCCCTCTTCGTCACGATGAAAAGCGATCTCGTCGACTTCAATATTCACCCGGCAAAAAAAGAAGCGCGCTTTCGCGACATCGCAAGCCTGCACCACGGCGTAAGCGGAGCTTTGCGGAACTTTTTTCATCAATACACTCTGCGCGAAATGAAAAACGACCGCGGCGACGCAATTAATAATTTTCAATCTTTCGATTTCGATACGGGAAACGCACCCGCCGAAAGTGCGGACGGCAAAGAAAGTGGAAGCTTATACGCTCTTCGAAAAAACGATGAGCTCGGCGTGCATACGAGCGCCGGCAGTAAGGGTGCTTTCGATACGGCCGGCGGAAAAGGCATATCCTACGGAAAAAACAAAGACTCGGGGCGGCAGGCGAAAGATTTTTCGCGCATCGTCATGCACCGGGGCGCAGGCGACTTTACGAATCCCTACGCCCGCGAATATAAAACCGATGCATACAAAGCGCGCTATTCGATAAACCACGAAGCGCGGGACGTACCGCTCGAACTTGCAAAAAAAGCGCTTTCGTTCGGCGAAACGGGGGATGATTCGGCAAGCGACGCGGCAGATAAAACAAAACCGTACGACGTCGAAAACGCAGCCGAAAAAATCAAAACGGTAAACGAAAACTTTCACTTTCTCGGAAGCGCGCTCGGCACTTTTTTGGTCGCGGAAAAAGGCGATACGCTTTATATCATCGATCAGCACGCGGCTCACGAGAGGCTCCTCTACGACGCTATTATGCAAAATCAGGGAAAAAGCCAAAAACTCCTCGTGCCCTATGAAATAGTCACGCAAAACGCCGCGGACGATATTTATTTGACGCGCATACGGGAAGAGATGAAAAAAGCGGGTATCGCGGCGAAAAACAAAGGAAACGGCGTGTGGGAGATAAGATCGGTGCCGGAGCGCTGGAAGGGGAGCGAAAACGATTTGTACCGCGCCCTCCTCGAAAAGAGAGTCGCACCCGAAGACGTCATTTCACAGATAGCCGCAATGACCGCGTGCAAAGCGGCGGTCAAAGACGGCTATGTGCTTGACGATGCGACCGCTTCGGATTTGGCGGAAAAGGCGCTCGCCCTCCCCGACCCGCACTGTCCGCACGGAAGACCGGTGTGGACGGCGGTTACGAGGGCGGAACTTTTCGCCCTCGTAAAGCGCACCTAAGGAAACACTGATTAATTCGAATGCGAATTAATCAGTGTTAACATTGAAATTCCCGCTTGCTATTTTGCCTGAATACCGCCGCTTCGAAGCGCCGACAAAAGTTCCGTCACTTCCGCCTGGCGGTGATTCGGACGCTTGGCCTGCACTTCGCTCAAATAGCGTTCCGCGCCCGCAGTATCTCCCGTCGACATACATACTTTTCCAAGCTCCACATAGGCATCCCAATTCGTTCCGTCGCGCTTGATCAGCTCGGTATACGTCGTTTTCGCGTTGTCGAACTGACCGTCGCTTGCGTAAGTTTGTGCGAGATTCGATCGTACCGTATTGTTTGACGGATCGAGGCGCAGCGCATTTTGATAAAATTTAATCGCATTTTTATAATCTTTTTTTGCGAGGTATGCGCTTCCGAGATTATTGTTCGCTTCGAAACTTTTATTGTCCGCATCGTAGGCCTGCTTGAAAAGCCGAAGCGCAGTGTCGACATCGGGCGGATTCATTTCGAGATACATCTTTCCGAGGTTGATTTTCGATTTTTCATGATTCGGATTCAAGCGCAGCGCTTCAAGATAGAGCGGAATCGCTTCTTCGAATTTACCCGAGTCCTGCAGCATAAGCGCATAATTGTATACTACGTTCGCTTGAGCGGTATTACCGAGCGACGCCTTCGAAGCATACGCGCGCTTCGCATAGGCGATAGCTTCGGCATCTTTACGCTCCGCATACAGCGTCGCCGAAAGATTGTAATACGTCGTCGGGTCTTCTTCCGTCGGACTCAAAAGCGCGAGCGCGCGGCGATAGCAGTTTTCGGATGCGGCGTAATTTTCCATCGCGTAGTACTCGGAACCGAGTTCGCGCAGCGCGTTGCCGTTCACATCGTTAATGCGGAGAACGGCATTATAGGCTTTGACGGCACCGTTTTGATCGCCTTGTTTTGAAAGAAGGCGCGCTTCTTCAAGGTAGGCTTTTTCGTAATTCGCATCGGTCGTCCGCGCGCGGCGGAATGACGACAGCGCTTCGGATTCGTTTCCGGTCCTCAAATTTGCAAGACCGAGATTGTATTGAGCCGGTGCAAAGCGTCCGTCCAAATCGACGCTTCTCTGAAACGACGAACGCGCGTCGCTGTAGCGGCGCGAAAGATACTGCACCCGTCCGAGATTATAGTGATAGAGAGCATTCGATTGATCGTTCTGCACCGCTTTGGAAAGTTCGTCGAGCGCTTTCGGATAATTTTTTGCATCCATCGCCGTCATGCCCAGTACGTAGTGAGCTGCGGCATCGTTCGGTGTCTTTCGGATCGATTCTTCGGCATAACTTACGGCCGCATCGCGGAGTTTTTTTCTATCGGCATCCGATGCCGCGTTTTGCGAAGCTTCGTAAAGGGCGGTCGCCATTTCGGAATTTTTGCTGCCTGAAAAAAGCGGCTCGCCTGCGGAAATCGGCAGCATCTTTTGCGCTTTGCCGAAATGATTGAGGGCGGAGTCGATTTTATTTGCCGTCAAATCGGATTTGCCCTGCGCGATTTCGCCGTTTACGCCGTCGATTTCTCTTTGAATCGCTCGGTTTTTGCGCGCAAGTTCTTCTTCGGCCGCTTTACGCGCGGCCGCTTCTCTTTGCTTTTGCGCTGCAAGCGCTTGAGCGGCTTTTTCAGCTTCGGCTTTCCGTTCGCGCGCCGCCGCGGCAGCCGCCGCTTTTTCCGCGGCGATTTCCGCTTCCCGTGCGCGCCGGGCGGCTTCTTCGGCTTCTCGCAGCTTTTGCTGCGCCGCATTTTTGTCGGCCGAAGTCTCCGCCGATGCGGTGCGTTCTCCCGGACGCTGCGCGGAACCGGAAGCCCCATTCTGTGAAAGCGGAGAATTCTGTCCGCGGGCAATCAATTCTTCAAGTTCTTTTTGCGTCCGCTGAGCTTCCGCCGTACTTCGAGCAAGCTCGTCCTGCATGGCCCCGTCGCCGGACTTTGCACTCTTCAACGCATGCAGTTCGTCGAGCAGCCGCCGAGCTTCGGCATCATCGGGATTTTTTTTGAGCAGCTTTTCGAGCAGATCCAGTGCGCGATCGTATTCGCCCGTGTCCATGTAGAGCTGAACGGAAGAGAGCGTATCGCCCCGTGCGCTCGCGCTCGACCCCGGCAAACCGGATTTATTTAAAAAAAAACCGCGATAAGGGCGATGATGACTGCCGCGCAGATAATTGCGATAACGATTTTTTTATTCAATTTTTTTTCGGATTCGCTTTCTGAAACGGCTCGGCTTACGGGCTTGCTTACTCCGGAAAAATCCGTAAACGATATTTTTTCGGCAGCCGGCTTTTGTTCGTCCGTATGAGACGAAGCCGTGCTCACGTCCGAAAAGAGAGGCTTTGAAACGGGAGCCTTTGCCGCATCGACGCTTTCGGTTATTTTTGCGGAAACCGTTTTTTCACTTACGAGAGATTTTTCCGCTGCAGTTTTTTTTGCGGCGGATTTCGAACGCACGCTTTCGCCGCCCGTCTTTACACTCTGCGTTTTTGCGGTTGTTTTTACCGCAGTTTTACCGGAAGCCTTTACGGCGGTTTTTTTAACAGCCGGTTTCGGCGCGGTCTTTACAGCCGTTTTCGTATCGGCCTTTTTTACGCCCGCTTTTGCCGCCGTTTTCACATCGCCTTTTTTCACAGCCGTTTTTACCGAAGTCTTTACGCTTGTCTTTTTCGCAGCCGCTTTTTCCGCGGTTTTCGCAACGGCTTTTTTTGCAGCCGGTTTTTCGGCCGTTTTTTTGGCAGCGGACTTTGCCGTTTTTTCCGCCGGCGCTTTTTTCGCCGTTTTAGCGCTTGCCGTTTTTTCAGTGGTCTTTGTCTTAGCCATATCCCTTTCCTTTGCTGAAAATATACCGCACCCGCAACAATATTAATCGAGTTCCGGTTCCGATTCATAGCCGAGCGTATCTTCCGCTCCGCCCGACATATTTTCCGTATTTGTCGCTCGAAGCGAATTCGCCACGTCTTCGAGCAGTTTCTTTTTGCGCGCTTCTTCAGCCGCTTTCGCTTCGGCTTCGCGCCTGGCCTTATCGGCGGCAATCCTCTCCTGCTCCGCACGCATACGCGCTTCCTCAGCTTTTCTCGCCTGCTCGAGAGCCGCGGCAGCTCTCGCTTCTTCTTCTTTTCTGGCAAGTTCGGCTCGGAGCAGCGCAATGACGCGCTCTATTTCCGTACGCTGCGGATCGCCGGGCACTCGAACGATATAAGTTTCATAATCGCCGAGCGCATCCTGAAGACGCATCTGGTTGAGTCTCGCGTTCGCACGGTTTAAAAGCGCTTTTGTAAAATCGGGAGATGCTGCAAGAGCGAGAGAATAACACTCGTCGGCTTTCGCATAATTTCCTGCGGCAAAAGCGGAATTTCCGGCATTGTATGCGAGCACTTTTTTATCGGTACCCGGTACGGAAAGTCCCTTTTCAAATACCGCGACGGATTTATCGTACTGCCCCGTTTGATAATACGAAAGTCCGAGATAATTATACGCCGCGCTCGAAAGCGTTCCCGACGCAAGCTCCCGTTCAAACAGCGGAATGGCGGCTGCAGGATTATTCGATTTAAAGAGGCGCTCGCCTTCGCTTTCGGCAAAAAGCGATACCGCGAAAAACAATAAAAAAAATACAGCGCCGTTCGTCCGCTTCACTCCACCGCTCCCATATCCGATATGCAATCGGTAATTATATCGATATAATTATCGGACATTTGACAGAGTTTAATAAATCTACTACTCTATTATACAGTAAAACGGAGTTTTGCAAAAGCCCGTTTTACCCGATTTTAAAGAGGAGGATTTTACAATGGAACCGATTCAAATTGCGGTCATTGCGGCTCTCGCAGCGTTTATCGCCGGACTGCTGGTTTTCCTCGTAAAATCCCTGCTCGCACCCAAGCGCGCCGAAAACATCCTCAAACTCATAAAACAAAAAAAACTTTCCGCAGCTGAAAAATCGGCAAAACAGATACTCGCAAAAGATCCGAAAAATTATCTCGTACACTATTATCTCGGTAAAGTCTACTTTGCGGAAAACAGAGCGGAACTTGCGCTCATGGAATACAAAACCGTAAATGAAAATGCCGTCTTCGGAGACGACATCGCCGAAGTTCCGTTTCGAAAAGATATCGCTTCGTTGTATTTGAAATTCAATCAGGAAGAAAACGCACTGCGTGAATTTCTTTTACTCACAAAGCTCGATCCGAAAAACGCCGACGCCTATTATAACGCGGGGAAAATTTACGAAAAACAAAACCGCACCGATGCCGCGCTTTCGATGTTCCGCAAAACGGCCGCACTCGATAAACGCCATGCCGAAGCACACGCATCCCTCGCTCTCCTCCTCGCAAACGAAAAACAATTTGACGAAGCGAAAAAAGAAATCGATCTCGCCCTTTCACTGAATCCCGAAGCATACGGAAATTATTATTATCTCGGAAAAATATTAAAAGAAAATAAAAATTATGCCGACGCCGTCAAAGCTTTTGAAAAAGCGCAGCGCAGTTCGGAATACCGTGAACGCTCGCTCATCGAACGCGGAGTGTGCCTCATGCTCGCAGGCAGACCGGACAACGCGCTCATCGATTTCGCCCGCGCGATCGAACAGGATAAAGCGGGCGTCAAACAGGAAACGCTCCACGCGCGCTATTGCATGGCCTCGTGCTTTGAAACGATGCGCCGAATCGACAAAGCTATAGAGCAGTGGGAAATCATCTACAAAAAAAACCATGCATTCCGTGATGTCGCTGCAAAGCTCGAAAAATATAAAGATGTGCGGACAAACGATGCTCTCAAAGATTATCTTACGTGCCCGTCCGGCGACTTTACCGCGCTGTGTGAAAAGATCGCGCAAAACGCGCTGTCCTTTACCGTCCGCCGTTCGGATGCGGCAAAATGGGGCTGCCAAATCATCGCATCCGATCGCGGCGGGGATTGGATGAATGGCAGAAAACAATCGTACTTGCTGCGTTTTTACCGCACCTCCGAAGCGCTCGAAGATTCTGTCGTACGGCAGGCGCTCGACGATCTCAAAGGGGCAAACTGTTCACGCGCATATATTTTTTCAAGTTCGGATTTTTCGCGAAGCGCACGCGCTTTTTCGGAAAACAGACAAATCGAACTCATCGGCAAAGAACAGCTTGAACAGGCGCTCAAAAAATCGGGTATACAATGAAAATACTTTGCGTTTCGGATATGATCGATCCTCTCATCTACAATCAAAATGCCTCTTCGCTGTTTGCCGACGTAGATATGATTTTATGCGCCGGCGATCTTCCGATGGACTACGTGGATTTTATCGTTTCGATTTTTAATAAGCCGACGTTTTTTATTTTCGGCAATCACAATTTAAACGAATTTCATTATTACCATTCGGGTGTCGCGGCGCCGTCGGAAAAAAGGGGAGATGCGCACGGACACGGTGCGGCATACTGCGGCTTCCGCGTTATCCGCGATAAAGCGCTTTCGTTTACCGATCCCGTAACGGGAAAAATGACGCCGCTCCTTATCGCCGGAGTTTCAGGGTCGCGAAAATACAACAACGGTCTCAACCAGTACAGCGAAGGAGAAATGAAGCGCCGTCTCATCGCAATGATCCCTTCGCTCATATGGAACAAACTTCGCTACGGCAGATACCTCGACATCTTTTTGACGCACGCTTCTCCGAGAGGTATCCACGACAAAGAAGATCCGTGCCATATCGGTTTCGAATGCTTTAACTGGTTTATAAAAAAATTTTCACCGGCCTACCTCGTGCACGGACACATTCATCTCTACGACATACGTACGAAGCGCGTTACTGAAACCGGCACGACGACGGTCGTAAACGCATACGCGCACTGGCTTATCGACTTTCCGAAAACCGGAGCGGCACAATGAAAGCAAGCATATTTGCCTTGCAGACGGAAGAAGATTTCAACAGAGCCCGTAGCAAAGCGCTTTTCAACGAAATACAGCATTTTCTAAATCCCGAAGAAGCATCTCTCATTTCGTTTTCCGAAATAAAATCGATTTTAAAACCGAAGGACGAAATCTATATCGGTTTAAAGACGATCCCGATCGACAAGATCGTCGGAAGCGAAGGCCGCTACAAAGATTTCGACAATCGTTTTTTTCCGAAAAGCGGATTTTTGCGCGAACGATGGAAACACGTCGATGAAGCGCAATATGAATCGATCATCCTTCCACCGATAAAAGTATACGAACTCGGAGGTCTCTATTTTGTGCGCGACGGCAATCATCGGGTTTCGGTCGCAAAAGCGCGCGGTATAGAATTCATCGATGCGGAAATCGTTTCACTGCAAAGCGAAATAAAACTGAAGCCCGCCTATACGCTCAAATCGATGATAAAAGAAATCATCTCGTATGAAAAGCGCGTCTTTTATACCGAAACGAATTTCGGAGACATCACCGATTTTTGGACGCTCGATTTTACGTCGACCGGACAGTACGATATCATCTACAATCACATCCTGACGCATAAAGCGTACGTCGAAAAAAAAGAAAATACGGATATGGCGATTACCGACGCGATCACTTCGTGGTTTAACGAAGTCTATCTTCCGATCATCAAAACGATAGACGACGGACACGTCATGCGTTATTTCAGAGCGCATACGAAAAGCGATCTGTATGTATGGATTATGCTGTACTGGGAAGAGCTTCGGAAAAAATTCGGAGAAGACGTGGAACTCAACGATGCGGTGCGCTCCTTTACGCGCAGTAAAGGCATAAATTTCGTCTCCCGCATAAAAAACGGAATCGGACGCATCATATTTAAATGGAAAATAAAATCTCCTTGACCTCTTAGAGCTTCGATGATAAAATAGTAAAATAATCGTAATTTTACGTGGAGTTAAAAATTGTATTCAATCGAGTCGTTTATACACATTCCGATTATAGGAGCGGCGGTCCTGCTCGCAATTTTATTCGCGCTGCTGGTCGTCATACGCTACCGAAATACGGCAAAAGCAAGTTTTGTACTCTATATCGCGCTCGGCATCCTTTTTGCAGGTCTCATCCGTATGTTCCGTTCGTCGAGCGGCATCTATTTCGTTTCCGCTTTTTTTGTTTCGGAACTCTTTCTCCTGCCCTACTTTATCATTCTTGCATTCGGCGATCCGAAAAAACGGGAAAAAAAGCAAGCTCCCGAAGTACACGAAAAAGTCGAATACGACTCGCTTGCAAACATATCGTATGAAAAAAAATTCGGGGCAAACGAAGAATTCGCCGCAAAAGCCGCCGAGCTTTTTTCGCAGGACGACAGCTTAAATCAATTTCTCGACTACTTCAACGCAAAGCTCACCGAAACGGTCAAAGCCGACGGCTGCGTCATCCTCCTGTCGGACGAATTCGACAACTTTCTCACCGTCCGTTCCATGAAAGGCTCTTTTCCGCCTCCGTATAAACTGCCGGATACGCTGCCGCATACACCGGTACGGGTAGAAGCGAATTTCCGCTATATGCAGTTCCAGCTTTCCGAAACCCTTTTCGGAGAAGTCGCGTCTTCGGGCGAAGCGGTGCTTATAAAAGATTCCACCCACGACCCGCGCATTTATCAAAACGGACCGGAAGACTTTCTCGCATGCGGCAGCTACATCTGCGTTCCGATCCGCATACAAGGCAAAACCGTCGGCGTTTCGGCGCTGTCGCGGGATCCGAAAAACGAAAGCTTTTCCGAAATCGATTTCGAACATGCAAAAACGATTACCGATGCCGCATCTTCCGCTCTCCGCTCTCTTTTGAGCTTTCTCGACTACAGCGAAAAACGCAGTCTCACGGAAGAAGGCAATACTGCGGCAAAATTTCAAAAAAAGATCATCCTTGAAAAAATTCCGGAAATGGCCGGCATATCGCTCGGAGCGTGGTCGGTACAAAACGAAAACGTATGCGGCGACTACTACGACATCCTGGCGGTACGTAAAGACCGCACGCTCTTCGTCATGGCGGATGTCGTCGGCAAAGGCATGAACTCGTTCAGCGTCATGGTGATGATCCGCACGATGCTGCGCATGATCGCACCGTCGCCTCAAAGCCCTGCCGCTATTTTAAAATGGATCAACCGCGGACTGTGTGCGGAAAGCGGCATAGAAGATCACTTTGCGAGCATCGCGCTCATCGACTATAATCCGTTGACAAAGGAAACGAAACTTTCGACGAGCGGTATCAATCCCGTACTCGTCTACCGGGCGAAAAACGGCGAAGTGTCGCAGCTGTCAAAACAAAACGAACCGCTCGGCGTCGAAAAAACTTCGAATTTTGCCGATGAAATATTACAGCTCGAACAAGGAGACATCCTTGTAACCTGTACGGACGGATTGCTTGAATGCTTGAGCGAATCCGGTGTACAATATTCCGTATCGCGCCTCATGCAAGTCATCAAAGAAAATCACGAGCTTGCAGGAGCGGAAATTGCCGAACGCGTAAAAGCGGATGTAAAGCGGCATTCGGCAGGGGCACAGCAATACGACGATCAAAGCCTTTTGATTATAAAGATAAAATGAATTAGGAAGGAGCGTATTTTATGGAACTGAAAATCCGCAAAAACGGCGACATCTATATCATCGACGTAAACGGAGAGATGGATCTGTACAATTCCTACAAGCTCAAAGAGCTTGTCATGAAAATGCTGGAAAAAAACGTCAAGTTTTTCATCATCAATTTGGAACAGGTCGATTATATCGATTCGTCGGGAATCGGAGCACTCATCTATATCTGCTCTACGATAAAAAAGATGAACCTGCACCTTTCCATTGCGAATATCCACGGCTCTGTAAAAAAAGTCATCGAACTGACAAAGCTTACGGGATATTTTCCGATCGCAAACAGCATCGAAGATGCGCTGCAAATGGTAAAAGAATAAAGCGCTTATCTTGCAAAAATACGATTCATGAGCGGAAGGCGGATAATCGGCGCTTCCGCTCGTTTTTCATAAGCCAAATTAAATAATACCGTTATACGAACTTATTGCAAAACGAAAATTTAATAAAGGAGTTTACACAATGGCACGCGAAGAAGCAATAAAAGAACTTCACTCGGACGACAACGATCCCCTCTTCAATACGGAAAACATGCTCGTAAAAACCTTTCCGTCGGATTTCAGACAGATTAGATACTTTACGCTCCTCATCGTCCAGTCGGCGCCGACGGAAATCAGAGAGCTGAACCTGCTCGAACAGCAGATAAGCGAAGTGATCAAAAATGCCGTCAAACACGGCAACAATTGCGACATGAATAAAAAAGTGACCGTCTGGTATTCGTTCAGCCCCACCCATGCGCACCTTATCGTGCAGGACGAAGGCGAAGGTTTTAAAAATCTCGAAAAGTGGAACGAATTCAACCGCAAAAGAATCGAATGCCTGCGTACTCAGAATTTTGAAGACCTTGCAAACTACGTTTCATTCCGCACGGCATCAAGCGACGAACACGACGGCGGAAACGCACTCTTTGCAGCGGTAGAGTACTGGAACGGAGGCTTTGTCTTTAACGGTAAACGGAACGCCGTCGCAATGCTGAAAAAGTTCAAACAAAAACACCACTCCATCAGCTGACGCATTCGCTTTTTGTCTGAGACGGATCGATCCGCTTTTGAAAATACAGCAAGCTCCTCTCGGCTGCAGAACGCCTCGAAAAACGGAAGGCTTTTCGAGGCGTTTATAATTTGTCGATAAGCATGGAACACTTGCCGGACGGAATGGGCAGCGTCTTTTTCTTTTGATCGAGGATATTGATCGTAAAGTAGTAAAGCTTTTCGCTTTCCATTTGGATTTCCCAGCCGCGGCTGCTTTTGTTGCTCAATATCGTTATGAGGTTTCGCTTGAGCGACAGGTTTTCGATACCCATAATTTCGAGATTCGGGATAATCCAGTCGACCGTTTTGCGCGGAAGACTTATCGAAAGACCGATGACGTTTTCTATCATCAGCGCTATCGTCGAAAGACCGACGGTGATGAGATAGTGCGGACGCGGAAAACTTGCGTCTTTCGACATGGAAGCTTTGCCTTCTTTTGTCGGCAAATACGCTTCGTACACATCGCCCTTTTCTTTCGGATTATTCGGCATAAGCCCTTCGAGGATATAGTAGAGATGGCGTATGGAACACTCGCGCGCGAGTTCATAGTGGCGGTATTTTTCGAGTCCTTTGACGACCATAAAATTGAACGCGGGAAACACGCTGCCGCAAAACCCTTCACCCGATTTTTTAAACGATCTGCTGTCGGCCGAAAGCGTCGGAAACGGATGATCGGTACCGAAAGTTTCGGGATTGCTCAAGTGGGAGATAAGCAGTTCCGCTTTATCGGCGTTCGGGATTTCGGCGAGAAGCGGCCAAAAACCCGCTATCGTTTTTTCGCTCAAACGGTTTCCGTCTTTGTTGAGATCGTGGTAAAAGTGCGTCGCATCGTCCCACATAAGAGAATTGATCCGCGTTTTGATCGAAAAGTACATGCGCCTGTATTGGAAACTCAAATCTTTATCGTTGAGGATATCGCCGAGTGCCGACATGTGGGATGCGTTGATCGCCATAGCCGCATTGAAATCGACGGGGTATACGCTTTTTTCGCGCGGAGAGTTGAACATCGTACTCGCGGAAAAAGGAACGGCATACAAACCGTTTTCCTGCTTAAACGTTTCGTCGAGCCATGTCATGTACTTTTGCAGTTTCGGCATGATCTCTTTTATGCGCCGCTTGTTCGCGGATTTATGGTAGAGGTTGAATTCCGCCCATGCAAAAAGCGGCATACCCGCTCCTTGGGGATTCGTTTTCGGCAGAATGGGCTTTCCGGTTTTCGCGTCGTATCTCCAGCGGATCGCGCCGTCTTTTTCCTGCTTGTTGTAAAAGTAATCGATGTTTTGACTTGCGTTGAAATTGCGGTTCGAATACACGAGAAAAAAAGAAGAGAAAATCGATTCGAATTGATCGATGACGCTCTTGCCGCTTTCGGGATATAAAAAACAGCCGGAAAGCGATTCTTTCGATGTCGCAGGGTCGATCCAAAAATCTGCAAGCATCGACCACGTTTTATTATAAATATCTACAAAATCCTGATCGTAAAAATGAATTTTCGGAAAATCGTGCTTATTCACTTGTGCTCCTGCAACTGCTGTACGAAAGTAGTCTTTACCAGTATATCACATTTTTATAAAAAGGCAAAATCTTTTTTATAAAAATAGAGATTTTTTTATAATTTGAAAGCCGAAACCGCCGAATAAAAGCAAAAACGGGCAGAATCGGATACGCGTCTTTCAAAAATCGCACGGAAACTTCCGCTCGGCGCCGCCGTCACTCTGCGGATTCGGGAGAGGCGTTGCCCGTCGACATCGGAATATTGCCTTCGGGAAGCGCGCTTGCCGGAAGCCGCGGTTCGGGAGGAGGTGCGATGACGTTGCCTGCCGCATCGGTTTCGGTAAGCGTCCGGCGTTCGGCAGCTTCGCGCGCCGCATCCGAATAGATAAAGCGTATCGTCTCTATCTGCGATTTGTGACGCGACTTTAAAAGCAGCGTATTCGTATCGGCACGGTACACATAGCCCGAAGAATTATAGGTTTCAAAACGCGGGTCGGTGCGGAATGCCAAATCGTAAATATAGATGGTTCTGAATCGCTGTATGCCGTTTATGATAACGTAATGCGTATAGGACTGCGGAAAATCGATCGTAACCGTAACGGTTCCCCTGCCGTCGTTCGCATAGGTCATATTCGCGGCACAGGTCCACGCCCACACCGCATTGCCGCCGTCGAAACCGAGGAGCGCAAAGTGCGGATAATAGGGATTGTCGTGTACGACGATCGGATATAAAGAAGCAAGCGTTCGAAGATCGAATGAAGCGCTTTCGGCAAGATACGAATTCAAAATGACGTAACCGCCCCGCTCGATCGCTACTTCTCCCGATGCGCGCCCGTAACGCACGAGGGCATCTCCGATTTCGGCCGCCTGGATAACCGAAACGAAAGCGCCGTTTTCGGAAATCGTAATCTTTTCGTTTTCGGCCGAACAGGCTTCGGTAATTTTATCGATGCAGACTTGAGCTGCAGGATGAAGGATCGACGCGAGCTCGGCATTTTTGGCAAGGAACGAATCGTAGGCCGAAAGAACGGAAGCGGCTTGTGAAACGGTAATCGAGTTCGCACCGACCGCCGCTCCCGTCGAAAGCAGCGTTCTGACCGCATTTGAAGCCGGATGCATGCACATATAATCGACGATGCCGGAAACGGCAAACGCATCGATCGTATTCTGTGCGACGATATCGCGGAAGCCCGACATCTGCTGTTCGAGCGACCGGTTCATTGTCGCAAGCGAATCGAAGTACGGAGATGAAAGATAGGTGCGTTGTACGCCGCGCCTGAACGAAGAAGGCACCGCGTTGATCGCATCGTTGTAACGGCCGCGCTCGGACATAGCCGCGACAAACGAAACGGCTTCCTGCTCGGTGATATCCTGCTGAGAAGTAAAAGCCGTTATTAAATTTTGTTTGAACGAAGCGATCGTTGTCGAATACACGCTGCGTTCAGCAGATGCGAACCGAGATGTATTTTCAAACGAGAATTTTTTCGTCGCATCGTAATACGAATACGAAGCCACGGTTCCTCGTCCGCCGAACGAAACCGTACCGCCCGATATTTCCGCCGCTTCGAATTCCCATCGGCTGTTTCTGATATCGAGCTGTACGTGCGTGTCCGTTTCCGAAACGACGGCCGCACCCGACATGATTTCATAATGCAGGCGTACGTCGTCCGCATTTTCCGGAAGAACGGCGTGCACGGTCAAGCGCTCTCCTTCTCCGCTTCCGCTTACGGCAAACGAAAGAGAAACGCCTTCGCTGAACGCAAATTCACAGGAACGGGAATTCGGCTTTTTCCATGACATGAGCGCAAGATTCCGGCGGCCGCGTTCGCCGCGCACGGCAAGGGTGAGAGGATGAGTGTCGTCGGCCGTAAAAGTGATACCGTTAAACGATGCGGTCATCCGATTTTTCAAAACAGTAGCGCCGTCGTCGCCCTTCGTTTCGGCAAGCGATATGCGGAGATTTCCGATCCTTTCGGATATAACGGAATCGCTTCTAAATTGCAGCATAAAAATGCCGACAATTATAACGATATACGTAAAAAGAAGCCCAAGTGACTTCCGGACAATATTCCTATGCATTGACGACAGTTTAACCAATGGCGCAAGGAATTGCAACCGGTGTAATTTTCCTCTTTTTTATGTATTATATTACGAGAAAACAATTAAGGAACACACGATGAAAAAATCTCGCAGCCGCCCTATAGCAGGCATATTCCTGGCAGCACTCATCATATCGTTCATATCGTGCGTAAGTACGCCAAAGCCGGAAAAAACTCCTGAAAGAAGCGCAGAGCCGTCTCTTCCCGCACGGCAAGAGACTTCAGCCGTTTCCGGAGAAGAAACGGTTCCATCCGTAAAAGAGCCGTCCGATGCGGCAAAAACGATTCTTCCGGAGCGCGAAACGGAAACGGCCGAAGCGCAGGAGACTCCTTCCGCTCCCGAAGCATCATCCGTCGCTCAAAACGAAGAGCAGCCCGTTCCCGCGGACGTCGCATTCGTTCGGGAACTGCAGGCTCTTCTTTCGGTAAAAGATACGGAGGGCGCACTCAAAGCTTTTGAAAATTTTCCCGATGAACTCAAAGAAAACGTGCAGCTGGAAATACTCCGTGCATCGCTTCTCCTTTCGGCAGGACGCACCGAAGAAGCGAAAAAGGCGGGGGAAGCGCTTTTGGAACGGGACGCGGACAATATCGACGTGATCGAACTCAATATGCGCACGGCTCTTGCGGCGGGAGACAGAAAAAAAGCGGATTCGCTTATCAAACGTCTTCTCGCTTCCGATCCGAACAATGCTCAGGCAAACATTGCGCTTGCAGAACAATACGCTCTTTCACGCAAATTCAAACTCGCAAACGCCGCGTATAAAAGAGCGCTGCAAAGAGAGAGCGGCAATATCGATGCGCTTTTCGGTTTCGCCCAGACGGCGTTTTACATCGGCGACACGGCCGAAGCGAAAAAATCTTTCGAAGCGATCCTTGCAGAGGACGCTTCTCACGCGCTTGCCCTCTCGTATTTGGGAAAGATCGCAGCCGACGATAAAAATTATCTTCGCGCATCCACATACATAGAAAAGGCGATCGAAGCCGACGATTCCAATTACGATTTTTACCTCGATTGGGGCACATACCTCCGTTACCGCGGCAAATTCGAAGAAGCGGAAGCGGCGTGGACAAAGGCTATAGCCCTCGATCCCGCCTACTTTCTCGCGTACGTGTATCGGGGCGAACTCTACGATGAACAAAAAAAATACAAAGAAGCGCTCGCCGATTTTTACAAAGTTGCCGAAACGAATCCCGATTATTTTTACGCATACAAAGATATCGGACTGCTCGAGTGGCACGAAGGCAACTGGGCAAGAGCGCGGGCCGCATTTCAAAAAGCGTACTCATACGACAAAAACGACTTTTCCTACGCGCTCATGACGGCGGCTTCCTATCTCAAAGCGAAAAACCTCATCGACTGTAAAAAATTTTTAGCACAGGCAATGCGCTCTTTGGACCGCACTTCTCTCGCCTACGAAATGATGCGTCTCTATCACGATCAGGGAGGATTCAACGCGGAAAATTCGCTCCGCCTGAAAATCGATAAAATCGACAAACCGTCCGAGCGAGGCAGAATGTGGTACTACATGGGATTGTTCTACGAACTCAAAGGTTCGGCAAAAATAGCAAACGAATATTATTCGAAAATTATTAAAATGCAGGCGCCGATGTTTTTCGAATACCGGCTTGCCGAATGGAGCCTCGGAAAGTGAGCAATACGCAAAAAACAATTTCCCTTAACGGACGGACGATCACGCTGCTCGGAACGGCGCACGTTTCAAACGAAAGCATCAAAGAAGTGACGGACGCGATTAAAAAGCAAAAGCCCGACTGCGTCGCTATCGAACTCGACGAAAAGCGCAGCCGCTCCATGACCGATCCCGAAAGCTACCGCAAACTCGACATCATCGCGGTACTGAAACGTAAAGAAGGTTTTTTACTTTTGGCGAATTTGGTACTCGCTTCTTTTCAAAAGCGGCTCGGCAAAAACGTCGGCGTAAAACCCGGAGATGAAATGCTCGCCGCAATGAACACGGCTGCAGAACTGGGCATTCCGTCGGTCATGGTCGACCGGCCTATAGCCGTGACACTGCGTCGCGCATGGGTAAGAAATTCGCTGTGGGGAAAAAGCAAATTGATTTCCGCGCTTATCGCAAGCGCATTCGACAAAGAAGAGATATCGCCCGAACAAATCGAAGCACTGAAAAAATCAAATGAAATGGATTCGATGATGACGGAGCTTGCAGAGTATTTGCCCGCTGTAAAGGAAGTGCTCATAAACGAGCGCGACCGCTATCTCGCATCTCGCATTTGGGAAGCGAACGGCGAAAGAGTGCTTGCCGTCCTCGGCGCGGGGCATCTTCCCGGCGTGGAAGCGCATTTGAAAAAAATCGCTTCAGGCGACGAGACGACCGACACGAGCGACATCGATCAAGTGCCGCCGAAAACGGGGCTTTCAAAATACGCAGGCTGGATCATCCCGATTGCGATAATCGCGCTTGTCGCCCTCGGTTTTGCGCTCGGCGGAAAACACGTCGGGAGCGAAATGATCGGAAGCTGGATTTTGTGGAACGCTTCTCTTGCGGCGCTCGGCACGCTTATTGCCGGCGGACACCCGATTACGATTGTCTCTGCAGCCGTAGGAGCTCCGATCACGTCTCTCACACCGGTCATCGGCGTCGGACTCGTCACGGGCGTCGTGCAGGCGTATTTTTGCAAACCGAAAGTATCCGACATGGAAAATCTTCAAACCGATGCGACAAGCATAAAAGGCTGGTACCGCAACCGCATCCTTCGCGTACTCCTCGTATTTTTGCTTTCCACCCTCGGAAGCTCGGCCGGAACCTTTATCGCGGGAGCAGGCATCGTAAAATCTTTCGGCGCGTTTTTTGCCGCGCACTGAGCATCGCCGAAAAAGCAACGGGCTTTTTCGGCACTCTCCTTTATATTCCGAAAATCGATCAAACCCTTTATAAGCCCGCTCTCTCGGCGGTACGATAAGGGCGGCGAAAAAATATGTTTTTTTTCACAGTACCTCTTGACAGAATAACTAAACAATGTTAAATTATCACTGTTTACTAAAGTCTTACAAGGAGGCGGCTTTGCGGAATGCGAATCCTGAAATCGTTCCGACGATAAAAACAAAAACGCTTGAACTGCTCATGCACAAAAACCCCGACGAGATCGCCATGCGCGACATTGCCTCGAATTGCGGAATTACGGCGGCAAACATCTACCACTATTACAAAGACAAAAACGAACTCTTTCAGGCGATCAGCCTCGATTGTTTAAACGAACTCAACACCCGAATCGCAGCCGGAGCAAAAGGCTCCCGTCCGGGCAAAAAGCGGCTGTACGGCGCGATCGATGCGTTCCGCTCATGGTGCTTTGAAAACCCGCGGAGAGCGCTGCTGGTCATGCAGGGTATCGAATCGGCATCGGATGCGGGCGATAAAATTATCGAACAGTATTATGTGTGCAACAGAACCGGAGCCGCCCTGCTCAAAGAATGCGTTCAAAGCGGCATCGCGCATTCCGCAAATCCCGACCTCGACGTCGGCGTTCTCGTTTCGGGTTTGTGGGGCTGCATCGAATCGGTCATTTTAAAAAAATGCGATAAAAAATATTGGAATAACGGAAAGCGGTATACGGATCGCTTTATCGCTATATGGATGAATGCAATTTTTGGAGGTATACAATGAAAAAAGCATGTGCTTTTATGGGAATCCTGCTTTTGGGTACGGCGCTTTTCGCAAGAGAAGCGACCGTCAGTATCGGAGCCGGTAAAAATTGGAAAGAAAAAATGGCGTCGCAATGCGCCGTTTGGCTTGAAGATGCGAACGGAAATTACGTGCGCACGCTTTACGTCACGCAGCGCGCAAGCAAGCGTAATTGGATCGTCGGTCCGAAAGCCGGCCGGCCGGAATCGCTTCCGGTATGGTATCACGCGGCAAAGTACGAAAGCGCGAAAGGCGCTCCGGTCAATTCCGACGTGGACGCCGTAACGGCTGCAACACCGAAAGGAGGCGTCTCATTTACCGCCGAAATCGGCGACGGAACATACGTTATTAAAGCGGAGTTCAATACGAGTTTCGACTACAACGATTTTTACACAAAGAAAAATTCCGGCGTCAACGGCCAGCCTTCCGTCGTATACGAAGCGAAAATCCCTTCAGGTGCGGGAGGCGAAATCGTGCTTTCGCTTACGGGAACGGGCTCCGAAGACGGCAGCGACGGAAAGATTTATACCGACGTTTCAAAATTGACGACGGCGAAAACGATAGTCGATAAAATCATCGTAAGCGTACGATAAGCGGCATCGGCTCTTTTTGCAAAACGAAAGCAAAGCGTGTCCGATAAAAAATCGGCATCCCTCGGCTGCACTTCCGCAACTGCAGGATGCCGATAATATTAATGTAACGAATGGGCGCCTCTAAAAACTCGGTCAGATTTGTAGAGGTGCCGCCGCGTTTTTACTAAGCTCCCGAATGCTATTTTCGTAAAGCGTACTGCGCCGCATTGCGTCCCGACATATATCCGCGCGTGCTCGCTACCGTAAGACCGCTCGCACCTAAGTACGCACCGCCGTAAAATGCGCGATTGGACGCATCGCCTGCCGCATACAAGCCGGGGATGACGGCACCGTTTTGCGATACGACTTCACTGTTGACGTTCGTCACAATGCCGCCGACCGTACTGCGGTCGCAGGAATATCCCTTGATCGCATAGAACGGACCCTTATCGATCTTTTCAAGCAGCTGCGGCGATTTACCCCAGTCGCTGTCGACACCGCGATCGCACAGATCGTTGTAGTGTTCGACGGTTTTGAGAAACAGCGTCGGAATAACGCCGATCTTTTCCGCAAGCTCTGCAAGCGTATCGGTCTTATACACTTCGTATAAGCCGTTTTTATTTGCAAGAATTTCGTCGGCACCGATAGTATACATATCGGTACGGATCGCGATGGAAGCGATAGCGTCGCTGTCGATTATATCCCACACAAAGGTTGGCTCGCCGTAAATATTATACATCGCCGTAGCCGAATACGCGTGTCCGTCTTCCTTAAAGCGCCGATCGCCGTATTTTGAAACGTAAAGCGTGTTCGGAATCGTATCGCTGTACGCGTAACCGCCGCGGTACACATCGCGCGGATTAAATACGAAATATCCGCCGAATACGACTTGATTGTCATAGACTTGCGCACCGACCGCTTCTCCCATCGTGATGGCATCTCCGGTATTTCCGATCGCACTCGCGGAATAATTGCCCGCCGAAATCGGCATGTATTTTTTCATCATCGCTTCGTTTTGATGATATCCGCCGGTACACAGAATAACAGCTTTCGCTTTAAACGTTTTCATTCCGCGCTTTGTTTCCGAAACGACGCCTGCAACGGAACCATCGCCATTCATCAAAAGCTTTGTACCGGGCGTATTCAAAAAGACGGCAATATTTTCTTTGACAAGATAATCATTGAGCACTTCGCATATTTTCCAGCCGCGCTTCGTATCCTGCACATCGGGGATAACGTAGGTCGTAGACGCGATACTGCCGGACGCTTTGCTGCCGCCGGCGGTATTTAGCGCCGTTTTATCGAGACCGATTTGATGGCGCACCGTATAATTCAAACCGATATTTTTCAAAAACGAAATCGAATCGTAGCTGATATCGGCTGTCGCGCGTATCATTTCCTCTTTCGGGAAACCTACGGCCGTCACTTCGTTTTGCGAATTGAGCCACGCTTTGATCCAGAGCTCTTTCGCGTCATCGCTGTTATCGGGGTTTCCCTGCCATACGCCGCTTGTATTGACCGAACTTCCGCCGAGCAGTCCTTCTTTTTCGATCAGCGCGACGTTCGCACCCTGTTCGTGCGCTTTCGCAGCTGCCATCATACCGGCAATACCGCCTCCGACCACAACAACATCGTATTCGTAGGTTTCGTCTTTTGCCTTTTCCGCAGCCGGTGCTATTTTATACAATGCTTCGGGATCCGCACCCGCTTGCTTTGCACACGCGGCGACGGCGGCTTTTATCGCAGCGGACGTAATCGTCGCGCCGGCAACGGCGTCCACTCCGAGCCCCTGCGCTGCAATAATTTTTCCGGGCATCTCGTTCAGCGCAACCTCTCCGACACGCTTCGTTTCGTGAGCATCCGTTACGACGATATCCTTTATCGCCGAATTATCGAATGTCACCGAAACGGTAATATCGGCATTGTGCCCTCTGACTGTCGCTTCGTATGTGCCGGCTGTATATGAAAGTTTTTTAGTTCCACAAGCCGATACAAAAACCGCCGATACGATAAGCGTTACGATCAACATCTTTTTCATAACGATACCAAACTCCTTGGCAGAATTATTAATCTGTCAAGACCAGTATACTCGCTTTTCCATATCTGTCTATAGGAACATGAAATACAGGATTCGGTAAAATCCTCCGTGCAAACTGCCGATCAATAGCCGTCCGACATCGCGCGGTTATTGTCTTTAATGCACAACTCGTCGTACACGAGACTCCGCTTCCTGAGCTCTTCTTTGCGTGCTTGCGGAAACGGCATATTGCGCCAAAAGATGCCGCGAACTTCTTTATCGAGACGCTGTACGCCGGAGGATTCTTTCGTCATCCATAAAATATAGTCTTCGATAAAAAATTGTTTGAGATCGCCTTTTAATTTTTGCCGATCAATGTATTGATAATATTGACCGGTAAGCCCTTCTTCCATCCAATAATACGACGCTTTTTCTTTTGCAACCTGCCAGCGAAGATCCGCGACGGCGGTCAGCACGGCTATATGCAGATCGCGCGGATACATCGGAATGACGATGCGGCCGCGGCTGGTCACGAGATTGTAGCGATCGAAAGGCTGCCAGCAAAAACCGCGGTCGCCGTAAGTCGGCACGAGCAGCGTATACGGGATGATCCTGTTCGGCACGCTTTTGTGAATGCGGCAAAATGCACCCGGGTCGATCGATTCGATCCAGCGCATAACTTCGAGCACGTTTTCGCGCGTACCCGTTCCCTTTTCGGTACAGTGAAAAAACTCCCGCGTAAAAATCGGAAACTGATTTCCCTGCCGGCCGACCGTCATCTTTGCCATCTGACGCACCGTATCGAATTCGGTTTTCAAATCGCCCGTATTCATTTCGACGATTTCCGGACCCGCGTCGAGTTTTTCCTGTACGCTGTCGAAGATGCTCTTCGCTTCTTCATATTCGCGCAAATTTTTTGAGAGCTCTTTATCGTTGCGAGAAAGGTTTCTCAGTTTGTCGCTTATTTCTGAAAACTCGTGCTTTTGCGCTTCGGTATACGGAGCGCGATGCGGTTCAAGTCCGAAACACGGCTGGTGTTCGCATATATCGTCGACAAGGCGTTTCAGTTCGATTTCGAGCATTTCCCGTTCGTGCTCTTTCATCGTGAGCATACTTTCGGCGCTCTGCAGTTTGCCGGAATTTTTCGACTGCAGCTGCATGAGCCGCGTCTGTTCCTGCATCTGAGCTTCATCGGGATTTTTGCTGATCTTGCGTGAAGAGGCGGGTTCGTCCGTCATCGAAATATTCATGCGTCCCGAAAGGACTTCTTTAAACCATTCGTCCATATAGAGGATCGGTTCGTTCGTGAGATTTTCGAATATGATTCGCGAAAAAAATTCCTTTTGTTCGGGTTTGAAAAGCGACGGGAGCAAAACGCCGAAACGCATAAGCATACGCTTGGGCATGGGCAAATGCATATTCCCCGATTTTTCCGACATACCGCGCAAAAGTTCCCAATACGCCGAAATAATATTTTGCCGGAAAACAGAACGGTCTTTCGGATCCTGACTCGTAAGATATTTTGAAAGCTGCGTGTGCACACGCTGTGCCGATTCGTTTTCGCCGGAAAGCGCCGTTTTATAATACTGCGGATCGTCGAAAACGCCGGAGGAAACATCGTTCAGCAATTTTCCCGGAGGGTCGAACCCCTTGACGCCCAAATCGACATCGTGAATTCCTTTCGAAGGCCGGCGCGCGCCGTTGTCGCTTTTCGCTTCCGGCACATTGTCCGGCTCGGCCGTATCGATTTCCTCTTCTCCGATTCGGTGCGACTTTTCCGCTTCCGCAAGCAATGCCGCGATCGCGGGATCCAATTCCTGTTCGTCCATGCCACACTCCGTTTTTTTATTATCGATTACAGTATACCACGCAGCCGGCATTATCGCAATCGGCAGAAATTACACGTTATCTCAAAAAAAGTTTTTATTCCGCACAGTGCGAATGAAGCGTCACTTCCCCGCTGTCGAGAAAGCGCTCCTTTCCGTCTCCGGTTTTTACGATCAATTTCGCATCTTCTCCGACGCCCGTCACTTCCGCTTCATACGATTCGGCGCCGTTTATGACGGGATGCACCCTTACCCTTTTTCCCGTCAAAAGCGAACGCTCGCGGTATTCTTGCATCGCACGGACAAACCCTTTTTTTCCGGATGTGTAAATCGAAAGCACTTCGTTTACGATCGCCGCCGCAAGCGCGCTCCGTTTCGTATCCGCTTTTTTGTCGTCGAGTACGGAAGTCGCGACGTCCGCTATTTCGCGAGGAAAAGTCTGCGGTGCGATATTTACGCCGATACCGACGACCGCGCACGATATGCCGCCTCTCTCAAAATCGGTAATGCCTTCGGTGAGGATGCCCGAAACTTTTTTGCCGCGCATAAAAATATCGTTTACCCATTTGATTTCGGCATCGGCTTCGTAAACCGAAAAGAGCGCGCGGCACACGCCGACTGCCGCCGTCGCGGTCAAAAGCGCAGGCGATTCTATTTTTTCATTCGGTGCATAGATGATGGAAAGATACAAACCCGAACCGTCCGGCGAATAAAACGCTCGTCCGAGTCTCCCGCGTCCTGCCGTTTGAGAAGATGATACGATCACGGTATGGTTGAGGGAGCGCACGTCGGAAGCTTCCGCCAAGCGACGTTTCGCTTCGGTATTCGTCGAATCGATTTTCTGATAGACATAAACGCGCGCACCAAAGGTTTCGTCTATAAGCGAAGCGACGGCTTTTTCCGAAAGGATGCCGCCCGCACCCGAAAGGCGATAACCCCTGTTCGTCACGGCTTCGATCCTGGCACCCTGCAGGCGCAGCTGCCGTACCGCTTTCCACACCGCCTGCCGGGAAACGCCCGATCTTTCGGCCAGCGCTTCACCCGAAATAAAACCGTCTGCCGTCTCGGGCTTTGAAAGCGCACACAGTACGGCATCGGCGGTTTTCAAGATTTTTTTCCGAGCAGGGTAAAGTCTCCGACCGGAGTGCAAAATGCGATGCCGCTTCCGGGCTCTGCAAGGCAGGGCAGCGTGCGGACGGCTTCGAAAACACCGTCGAGCTTTTCGGAATCGATGATGATGAATATCATCTCTTTTTCGGGTATGATTTCCATACCGAAAAATTTCGCGTCTCCCGGAGTCGCAGTCCCCCGCGCATTGATGACCGTACCGCCTCCGGCGCCCGCTTTCCGCGCCGCCGCCATAATATCGTCCGCATAGCCTCTATTTGCAATCACGGTAATCATCTGATGTGTCGTTTTTTGAGTCATATAATCTCCGCCTCCCGAAACGGTTCCGGTTTTTAATAATTTTGCAGCATCGGCCGTAACGAGTACGCCGAACTTTTTCTTTTTCGCTTCCGATGCGGCGGCAATCGCGCCGACAATATCCGATTTTTTTTCTGCGGGAACAAGTATGTACACGATGTCTTTCGGCATATCGCCGAGAGCCAGTACATGCAGCACGCCGCTCGCCGTCGTACCTCTCCCCATCATAACAGTTCCGCCGCCCGCGCCCGCACTCACCGCAGTCTTTGTGATAAACTCGCCTTCATCGTGCGGAACGATGCAGATTATTAAATTGTATGCCGTCATCTTTATCCTCTCCTCTTTTTTTTATATTGAAACACGAGGCCGAGCACTTGGATCGCGATGAGCGGCGTCATCGCGATGAGCGCAATAACGCCGAAAGCGTCGGAACTGCCGCCTGCCGCCTGCGATGCGCCGAGTGCAAACGAAAGCACAAAGGTCGAACTTATGGGACCCGACGCGACGCCCCCCGAATCGAAGGCGATGCCGGTAAAGAGCTTCGGACAAAAGATCATCAATATAAGAGAGGTCGCATAGCCGGGCACGAGGATATACATGATGTTGAATCCGGTAAGCGCCCGCACCATCGCAAGACCTATCGCGATGGCCGCACCCGCCGACAAAAAGACGAGAAGCGCTTTTCGCTTTATCGTACCGCCGGAAATCGATTCGACCTGATCGGTAAGTACCCATACGGCAGGCTCAGCGCACACGACGACCGCACCGATCAAAAGCCCCGTGCCGATAAGGAGGGCCGTCCAAAGACCGCCGCTTTGTGCCGCGCGCATACCGAGCAGTTCACCGAGCTTTCGTCCCGCCGTCATAAAACCGCCGTTGACGCCGACGAGAAAAACGACGAGTCCGATATAACTGTAGATAAAACCCGCGATCATACGGGCAACTTGTCTGGGCGGCAGACGGAGCAAAAAAATCTGAAACACGACAAAGAGAGTGACGACCGGAAGAAGCGAAAAAGCGGCTTCCTGCACGATATGGGGCAGCACCGCAGTAAATGCGCGAAGTCCCTGTACCGCTTCCCCTCCCGCACCGGCTGCAGCCGTTTCGGAAACGACGGATGCATGATGCGAAAGCATCAAACCGTAGGACAGCACCGCCATAATAGGTCCGACGGACGCCATACCCGTAAGACCGAAATTATCGCTTTGCGAATCGCTCGATCCGCCTTTCGAATTCATACGCGCGGAAGAAACGCCGATACCGAGCGCCATGATAAAGGGCACCGTCATCGGTCCCGTCGTCGCTCCTCCCGAATCGAAGGCGATACCGATAAAACTCTGCGGAGCCGCAAAGGCCAGTATGAAAATAACGACGTACGAAATCGCGAGGATCATCTTCAGCGACAGGCGCATGACCGTACGTAAAAGTCCGAGCATAACGTACAGACCCACTCCGAGCGCAATCATCATGATAAAAATCAATTTGTTTACGAGCGGGAAAACGCTCCGCACCTGATCGGCGAGTACTTGGATATCGGGTTCCGATGCGGTAACGAGAAAGCCGATAAGAAAAGACGCACCGAGCAAAAGCGGAAGGTTCCTCCGCTTTGTCAGCTCCGAACCGCCCTGCTCTCCGAGCGGAAGAATGCCGACATCGACGCCGAGCAAAAAAATCGTCAAGCCCGTGATGAGCAGAATGCCGCCGACAAAAAATCGCAAAAGCAGATCGCTTCCGAGCGGAGCTGCAGTGACTCCGAGTATGAGCACGATGGCCATAACGGGGAGAACGGACGACGCCGTCTCTTTAAATTTTTCCAAAAGGTTCATAGATGCTTAAGTACACACTCCGCTTATAATAATTTCATCATTTCAATAACGATGGCCGCGCTCTCTTCGGCGGCCGCTTTTTCGTTGAACGCAATCGCTTTTCCCCCGTTGTCGTCCGCGGCATCCGACATGGCGCGTATGATCACAAAGGGTACATCATTCAAATAGCACGTATGTGCGATAGCGGCTCCTTCCATTTCTATGCACGCGGGATCGCACAGCTCTTTTATATGCCGTTTTACTTTTCCGTCAGCGATAAACTGATCGCCTGAAGCGACACGGCCTTTTAATAATGTATATTTTTTCGCCGCATCCGTTTTTGCAAACGCCTTTTCGGCAGCCCTTATCAAATTCTCATCCGCCGGAAAACGATACGCATCCATCTGCGGGATTTCGCAGGGTTTATAGCCGAAAAGGGTCGCATCGACATCGTGATACATCGCGTCGGTTGAAACGACAACATCGAATACGCCGAGCGATGAAGCGGCGGCTCCCGCGATGCCGGTATTTACGATATGCGTTACGCCGAATTCCGATATGAGACGTGCGGCGCAGAGAGCGGCGTTTACTTTACCGACGCCGCTTTTTACGACGACCGCGCGGACACCCGAAAGCATGCCGTCGTAAAACGAAAGATGCCCTGATTTTATTAATTTTACACTGCCCCTTCCGTCTTCTCCGGTCATGGAAGATGCAAGCGTTTGCACTTCGACTTCCATCGCTCCGATAATGCCGATTTTTTTCATGGATGCTCCGGTTTACGAATTACCCTGATTTTTATCCCGCTATTTGCGCGGACGATAATAATCGCCGAGTCCCTTTTGCAATTTACCGTACAGATTCAATTTGTCGATAATCACGAACATGATTTTTTTATGCAGGATAAAACCGAAGATCATCCCCCCGACAAATACGAGCGGAGAAGCGATTTGGATAGGAAGCGCCGATTGCAGTCGGAGGATACGATAAAAAATAACGGCCGCGACGGCATACAGCGCTATCATAAGAACGAGCATAAGGATCACTTGGACGATACAGCTTACAATCGTAAAAAGAATCGTATTGCGTCTGATCTCTCCCTTTTTAATAATTTCCTGACGCCGTTTCTTTTCCGCTTCGATTTCCGTGCGGTCGATATCGGAAAAATTATTATGTTCCATGCGAACTTCTCCCGCTTTCTTCACCGGCCGATTTTATAAACGAAACGATAAGGATCGCACAGCACACGACGATAGACGCGTCTGCAATATTGAAGGTCGGCCACCGTTCAAGCGAAAACAATCCCGGCACGGCGATATTCGGGATATCGATATCGATAAAGTCCACGACTCCTTCGGCGCGCATAAACCGATCGATGAGATTTCCGAGTCCTCCGCCGACGATACCGCAAATCGTCCATCGCTGAAGCTTCGTAAACGTATTGTTTTTGAAGTATACGGCGAATACGATGCCGATCACGACGAGCGGAAGGATCGCAAACAAAAAACGCCGCACCGTATCGGGCAAGCTGTCGCCGACGCTGAATGCGACGCCCGTATTCGAAACGTGCACGAGACGCAGTATGCCGCCGAAAAACGATGCGCCTATTGTAAACGGCGGAATCGTTTTTACGACAATATATTTCGTAATTTGATCGGCCGCGACGACTAAAAGCGTCAAAACGAGCGGCACGAACTTTTCGATCTTCGTTTTGTTTTCCATAATTGTATAAGTATACCGATAAACGGCATTGCCGTATATAGCCGCAGTCGAGCCGATAACAGGTTTTGCTATCTCAAATATACCATGAGCAGCATGACGTCGCTTACGCGGATGCCTGAAATGCGTCCCGCCTGCCCGAGCGTGCGCGGGCGTATCTTTTCGAGCTTTGCGCGCGATTCGGCGGAAAGCGATACGACGGATGCGTAGTCGAAATCGTCGGGGATGCGCGCGCTTTCCATGCGGTGCATCTTTTCGACACGCCTGTCCTGCTTTTCGATATAGTAGCGGTATTTGAAATCGATTTTCGCTTCTTCCCATTCGCTTTCGTCGTAGCCGGGGTTTTCAAGCGCGGGATCTTTTAATAATTTTTCGAATATCTCTTCCCGCAGGGCATACTTTCGGTTTACGGCGTCGAACTGCGCTTTCGTCTTTAAGCCCGCGGCAAAACCGTAGGAAGAAAGGCGGCGGTCGGCCGTATCGCTTCGGAGTTTTAAGCGATATTCGGCTCTCGCGGTAAACATGCGGTAAGGCTCCTTTGTGCCGAGCGTCACCAAATCGTCGATCAATACGCCGATATACGCTTCGTCGCGGCGAAGTACGAGCGGCTGCCATTCGGGTATCGTTCGAAAATTGTTAAAGCCCGCATCCCTTTGGGCTTTTTCGAGAGCGTCGTTCAAGCGTTCGGGAGACGAGCGCATATCGTCGGACGCAGCGCACATGGGGCCGCATATTTTCCGATGCGCTTTCGCGTAATAGCCCGCGTTGATGCCCGCGACGATGCCCTGCCCCGCAGCTTCTTCGTAGCCCGACGTCCCGTTGATTTGCCCCGCATTGAACAATCCCGCGACACGCTTCGTTTCGAGCGACGAAAAAAGCTGGGTCGGTTCGACGTAATCGTATTCGACCGCATAACCCGGTCTCGACGGCACGGCGTTTTCAAAGCCCGGAAGCGTACGCAAAAACGCATCCTGCACGCTTTCGGGAAGCGAAGAGGAAAATCCGTTCAAATAGATTTCATCGGTTTCAAGGCTTTCCGGTTCTACGAAAATCTGGTGCCGCTCGCGGTCGGCAAAGCGCACCACTTTATCTTCGATGGACGGACAGTAGCGCGGCCCTATCCCCAAAATCTTTCCGCTGAAAAGCGGCGAGCGGTGAACGTTGTCGCGGATTATCCGGTGCGTTTCGCCATTCGTGTATACGATGTGGCAGGGTACGAGCGGGCGATCGACTGAGGTATTGTCGTATGAAAAGGGGATAACGTCGGCGTCTCCTTCCTGTACGTCGAGCTTCGAAAAATCGACAGTCTTTTTAAGCACGCGAGGAGGCGTGCCGGTTTTCAGTCTACCCGTCGTAAAGCCGAGTTTCCGAAGAGAGTCCGTCAAACCCTGTGCAGCGGCCTCTCCGAGCCTTCCGCACGGAGCGTCGTATTCGCCGATAAATATGCGCCCGCCCAAAAAGGTTCCCGTCGTAAGCACGACTGCGCGCACGGGAACGACGCGGCCCCGCTCGGTTACGATGCCGGTAATTTTCCGGCGCATAGCCGAGCCTTTCGTTTCGCCCCTCTTTTCGCCCGGTATCGTTCCCGCCTCCGCGCTCCCCTCCGAATGCGGCGGAAGCGGCGTCGAACTTTCCGCCGTCACGATATCGGTAACGGTGTCCATGAGCGTCGAAAGATTGGGCTCCGCTTCGAGCGCTTTCCGTGCAAGCCCGGAATAGACGATTTTGTCCGCTTGAGCGCGCGGAGCGCGTACGGCCGGCCCCTTGCTTTTGTTGAGGAGGCGAAATTGAATGAGAGATGAGTCCGTGAGCTTTGCCATCTCACCGCCGAGCGCGTCGATTTCGCGGACGATATTGCCCTTTGCGATACCGCCGATCGAAGGATTGCACGAAAGGCGACCGACCGACTCGATAGCCTGCGTTACGACGAGCGTCTTCAATCCCATGCGCGCGCACGCGAGGGCAGCTTCGATCCCGGCGTGCCCCGCACCGACGACAGCGACGTCATAAAAATCGTAAAAACCGGACATGTCAGTTTTTCCGTCTCTTTCTCAAAACGCGGACGATGAGCATAATGACCGTCATGCCGGTGACGGGCGTCATAACGGAAATGAGAAATCCCGAAAAAAGGAAAAAGGGCTTCACATAGCCTAAAACGATGCCGAGCGCGGTAAAGAAAAACCACGCGATCACTTCCCATGCGGGCGTGTATTCGTTTCCCGCATCGTCGCCCGACCAAATAAAATCCGATATGACGTAACCCGCAGCGCCGCCTATCCACAAAAAAATCACATAGAGCGCACCAAGGCTTTCACCGGAAAAGGACGAACAGCCGGTAAAAAGAAGCGGAAGAGAGAGGAGCAGCAGGGATACGAAAGGTTTGGATTTCATAGGCAGTGCAACACTATCACATCGCCGTTTTTTCTGCAACGGGAGGGGAGCTAATGGGCATGGCTTACGCATGAAAATCTATATTCCCCAAAAATAACCGTTACCTTAAAAAATAGGCTGCACTCCCGGCAGCAGCCCTGCCGTTTGCGCGGGGAACTTCGGGCTCCGCCCTCGTTGCAAGTGCCGCGGCTGACCGTCATCGGAATCGGACTGTACATGAAGAGGGAAAGACCGCCGCACCCGATGCGGGATACGCGCGACAATCGTAAGCGTGTGCACGGGCTTTTGCGCTCATATGCGGCGGCCGATCATAAGCCCGCAAGCGTAAGGAGCTTTTGTGCGTCGGCAACGTTCGCTTTGCGCCGCTTCGCTTCATCCGCTTCAAGGGTCTTTTTTACAAACGTAATATCGGCTTCTTCCGACAAACGCTTGACGGATTCTACCGTGCTTCCGTACGAGCGACAGGAACAAAAGATAATGTTACACTGATTGTCTACGAGCCAGCCCACATCCTCATATACAGCCTCGCCGTTGTCACCGTCGGTTTTTATGCCTATGAGCCGCTTGTTACCGTTTACTTTAAGCGTATAGATAACTTGGAAATCCTTATTTTTGCCTCGTGTCGAATACTTCGGTTCCCCGCTCATATCGGGATATTTTTTCCGAAGCAGTTCATCCAGAATTCTAAGCGTGCTCGTTTTACCGCTGTCGTAAACGCCCTG
This sequence comes from Treponema sp. Marseille-Q4132, assembly GCF_014334835.1. Classification (NCBI taxonomy): domain Bacteria; kingdom Pseudomonadati; phylum Spirochaetota; class Spirochaetia; order Treponematales; family Treponemataceae; genus Treponema; species Treponema sp. Marseille-Q4132. The sequence goes on along the minus strand of NZ_CP060591.1, from coordinate 2,550,720 downwards.
CAATACAAACATCTTAACCATAAAAGACTCCTGCGGCGCTTTGCCGCTCTCCGTACCCGATCTCCTGCGTGCACGATCCGTACGGAAGATCGTGCACGCAAATCCTTAAAGCAATACCGCTGCGCACTCACGCGGTATGTCGCCCCGTGTTCGAAGCGGCACACCGCACATAAGCGCACTGCAGATCGAACCGTTCGAGTTCGTTCGCTCCGCTCACGTTAAAAGCCGGCTACACAACACACATTGAAATAGTAGCTCTTGTTGCCGTAGTTGTTGAAAAGGTCGCCGCTGTCGAAATACACAAACCACGCATTGTCATTGTCGCTGGAACGCTGCGACGACGACCAGATGAAACTCGTTCCGAGATTTGCGTCCGCATAGGCACCGTCAAGCCCGTTGATTTTCGAAAGACTTGCGTTTATCGCCTCGCGGTTTTTGTACACCCGGCAGAGCTCTGCTATGCTCGGCATATACCATGCAGGCCGGGCAGAGCCGAGCTTGGACGCATACGCCGTGTTGTACGTATTCACCCAATTGAAAGCGGGGTAGTTCACCGCGGCATTCGCCGTACCTTCGGGGTCTACGGAACATATATAGTCCCAGTTGTCGCTTCCGTCCTCATCTCCCGTAAAAGTCGCCGTAGCGGCCGCTCCGCTCCCCGTTACGCTCGGCGTGCAGACGATCCCTTCGAATTTCGTGGTATAGCCCGTCGTACCTTCTTTTGCCCACTGCAAATCACTGCTCCTGTGCAGCGCGACGCCGATCGCAACTCCGTATGGGTTCGTTCCGCAGACGACCGCGACGGGCGGGTTACTCGTAGTCAGTGTAAAACTGTCTTTATCGACGAGCGTATTGTCGGCAAGGACAATCTTTCCGGGCGTCCAGAGGCTGTAGTCTTTTACGGAAAGAGTACCCGTTTTGCTTGCGCTTTTACAGTGTACCGTAACGGGATCCTCTCCCGCCGTAGAGGGGCAGCTTACTTCCGCGGTCGCTTTTACATCGCTTATAACGTTGAAATTCGAAAAGGACGCGCCCGTACCGCTGAAAGAAGCTGCGCTTATGCCGGGAGCGGTAAAGTTTTTCCCGACGATCGTTACCGGAAGTTTATTGCCCGCATAGCTTATGCCCGCACGGGGGATCGCAATGCTTGTAATGGCGGGGTCGTCATAAAGGTGCAGCGTTGCGGTTTTTGCTTCTTTTTTGCCGTCAAAATAAACCGTAACCGTAAAGACGCCTCTTTCGGACGGAAGCGGGACGGAAGCGGTGAACTCCGATGCGGTCCCGGCGCCCGGAGCGACCGTTACCGTGCTCGCGCTTACTTCCTGTCCGGCAGAGTCCCACAGTTTTATCTTCGTTTCGCCTCTGATATCGAAATTCGCACCCTTTACCGTTACTGAAACGTTCGACGCCGAGCCGAATTTGATCTGCGCCGGCAAAAGGATGATTTCTTCTACCGTTGCCGTTGCCGGCGTTTCGGCATTTTGCTGACAGCCTGCAAGCAAAAATACTGCGGTAAGCGCCGCAGCCGTAAACGATTTGATTTTGTGTATCATAATTCCTCCCATAAAAACTTTTGCAGGTACTTGCAGCGAAGCTTCAAGCAAGTTGCAACTTCCGAAAAAGTTTTTAGTCGTGCGCAAAAGCGCACACGTTCAATAATCGAGTTTGCGAAACTATACTGTATCGTATTCATTCGATTTTCATCAAAACAATACGTATACATAGCTTCCGCAAACATCCGCGCAAACTCGAGATAAAAAGCGACGGCGATATTTCAGACGGCGCTTTTTATCGTACCTCCTAAACCTGTTTGAATTCATGCCTCCCTTATGCGGTATGAGGGTAATACCGCATAGGGTAAGACATCCCTACCGCATAAGGGAGCGCAGTCCTACCCTATGCGGTATTGCAGTCCTCCCTTTTTCGCTCAGGCCGTAACCGTAAGCGGTTTTGCAAAACGCCCGACTTTCATCGTTTTAAGCGATTTATTGTTGTCGAGCATTTTCGTGCGTATCTCTATATACCGTATCCCCGCATCGAGCGAGGGCGGTATCAGCGCCGTAAGGCGGGCGGGCTTGTTTTCGGCGATAACCGCAGCGCGGACGGCAGTTCCCGTTTCCGGCACGAAAAAGATGCCTTGCGTTTCATCTTTCGCGTCGAATTTCAGGCGGCTCCCCGTTATCTGCACGATGCCGCCCTTCGTCAGCACCGTATTTACCGTGTCGGAAACCACGTCCTTCACTTCGGTGATGTACGGATCGGTGCTTGCAATCTGCGTTTTTTCGCACTTCACTTCCTGCACGGCGTCCCGAAGGAGGGTTCCCGCCGTGAGGTTCAGGTTCACCGCGTGACGCTTTTTGTCGAAAACGTCGTTCGCTCCGTCGAATACGCCCGAAATGCTCATACTCGTGTTGAAAAGCGGCGTATTGAGAGCAGATCCGTTCGCGACGATGAGGGCGCACACTTCCCCGTACACTTGCAGCACCGCCGCAGCATCCGCTCGGGTTACCGACGAACCTTTTTCCATCATCAAGCTGATGATTTCGTCAAGCGTGTACGATCTCACATCCGCTGTCTGCGCCATATACTTATCAGGCGCCGGCGTCAGCAGGTTTTCGCGCAATGCATACTTCAGCATAGAATCCTCCTCTTTTCGGAAAAAAGAGCGATCCCTTCAAAACGGGGGTGCGCCGCTTTGAAGCCGACAATAAACGAAACGGATACGGCGCACGAAAGATGCCTTTCGTACGCCGCATTGAGTGAGACGATCGTATGTTTTCGATTTTAAAGAGAGTTCGCCCGAAGCCGTGAAGCCGTGAAGCCGTGAATTTTGCGCGGGGTGCGTATGCGTGTCAAGTACGTCGTACGACTTATACGCTGCAAATACGTTTTTCATCGCCTACAGTATATGCCGTATGTGTGCAAAAGTAAAGGGATTAATAATATGAAACCGGAGCTACAGCTTTTCGATTTCAGACAGGGGAAGACCGGTTATTTGCATAATAAAATCAAGTTTGCAATGTGACTGCTTCATCAGTCTCGCCGTTTCAAGCGCTTTTTGATATGAGCCTTTCACTTCGCCTTCTTTCAATGCGATTTCCCGTTCTTCTTCCCGCTGCACGGCAATATCGACGTCATAATCGTATTCGGCTATGAGCATGTTCATTCCTGCTCATTCTGAAAGATTTTCAACTTCTTCAGCAGAAAGGCCAGTCATTTGCATAATAAAATCAAGTTTACAATGTGACTGCTTCATCAGTCTCGCCGTTTCAAGCGCTTTTTGATATGCGCCTTTCGAAATGCCGTTCGCTTCACCCTGCGCAATGCCCAATGAAAAACCTTTCGCTTCGCCTTGTGCAATGCCTTCTTTCAATGCGATTCCCCGTTCTTCTTCCCGCTGCACGGCTATATCGACGTCGTAATCGTATTCGGCTATGAGCATGTTCATTCCTCGCAAAAAACTTTTGCAGGAAGTTGCAACTTCCGAAAAAGTTTTTTCTGTGTGCAAGAGCGCACACGTTCAATAGTCGAGTTTGCGTTGCAAACTCGAGATAACAAGCAGAGGCGCAATTTCGGCCGATGCTTGTTATCGTACCTCCCGACTTTTTCTCTGTAAATACTCCCGCAGGATGTCGTTTTGTATGCACTCTTTGATCGCGTTCTTAAAGCCGTTTTCACTGTCGAGCTTCGTATGCTTGCGTACGGCTTCGATAAACAGCGTGTACTCCGCAAGCGGTTTACATGTATGCAATATCTTACTGCCTTTATTATAATTGATATTCGTCACGCTGACAACGAGTTCGAGTACAGGTTTTTCGGACATCGTCATAAAAGCATCGGAAAGACGGAGAGTCGTGCTTTCAGGGTAATCTTCTTCTCCGTTATAGAACACATAAAACTCGGGCGTAGGGATTTTTTTCAAGTACTTGAGATAGCGGTCGCGCGGGTTTTGGATTTGCTCGTACAGGCGGGCGACGTATTGCAGACAACGAAGCAGCATGTTTAGATTTATCGTCGATTGATGTTCGACTAAAACGATGATTCTATCATCAACGAGGTGAGCGACATCGTTATAAAACGTCATGTACATCACTTGCTCCAAGCGCAGCCGCTTGAGTTCCGTCCGTGCAGCGCGTTATACAGAGCCAAAAAGTTTTCTTTTGCACTTTTATCTTCGCCGAAAAAATCGACAAAGACCGAATCCTTATACCGGCGATTATGCTTTGCCATAAAACCTCCGGGATAACCGCACCGGAAATGGGTTCTTAGAAAAGAAGCGCATACTTACATAAAAAAGGCGGAACGCGAGGCAGCGGAACTGCCGCCAGGAGTGCAGCCGATTTTTTACGTTATACGCTATTTTTTAGGAATACAATTTCCGGTACGGTTATCCTGATAATACTTCAGTAATATAAATCGCTGAGATATTGTGATTTCGGAGTTTTTTCGAAAAATTTTCTGCGGTGGCAAACCGTACGGAGGACGGGGCGTTGCGGGGTGTCCCCGCAGGAAGGGGCAGCGCGCAACGGAGTGCGCGCGAGGGGAAGGCTTTCCCCCTTAAACTCTATATTTATAGATAACGATTTCGAAAGCCGGATCGGATTATCGGATATGCCGATAAAATTGAAGCGAACAGGAATCCTCAGGAACCTGCGAGAAAGAGCGAGACTGCCGCAGCCGGTGCGGAACACGCCCATGCCCTAGACGTATTTTACACGAGCGGTTAAAATACATCATCATCGAAACGTATAAACAAACACAGAGGTAAGTATGAATTTCATCTTTTTAGGGCCTCCGGGAGCGGGTAAAGGCTCTCTCGCCGTCAAAGTCGCACAGGAGTACAAAATCCCGCACATTTCGACGGGCGATATTTTCCGCGCGGCGATAAAAAATCAAACGGAACTCGGAAAAAAAGTCAAAAACATCATCGACTCGGGCGGCTTGGTGAGCGACGACATCACGTGCGCGCTCGTAAAAGAACGGCTCGAAGCGGACGATACGAAAGACGGTTTTATCCTCGACGGATTTCCGCGCACCCTCGCGCAAGCCGAAGCGTTTACGAAAATCTGCGGCGACGTAAGGGTCGTCAATTTCGTTATCAAAGATGAAGAAGTCATCAAGCGCCTTTCGACGAGGCGTGTCTGCAAAAAATGCGGAACGAACTTCAACGTGCTCACACTGCCGCCGAAAAAAGAAGGCGTTTGCGACAACTGCGGCGGCGAACTTTACCAGAGGGACGACGACAAGCAGGAATCGATTTTGCACCGCATGGACGTGTACCGCGAACAGACCGAACCGCTTATCGATTTTTACCGTACGAGGGGAAAGCTTACCGATATAGACGGTGCAATTCAAACCCCTCAATTATTAAACGAGTTCGGAAAAATCTTTCCGAAAAAATGATATCCGCTGCGGCGCACGGCATCGTATGCAGCGGTGCGCGCTGTAAATTGTACGTAAAAACGGACAGCGGACTTAAGGAGGCGATGCAGTGAAAAAAATCGTACTGATCCCCGATTCATTTAAAGGCACGATGAGTTCGGCAGAAATATGCGGCATCATGGAAAAAGCGATAAAAAAATTTTATCCCGAAACGAACGTCATAAGCATTCCCGTTGCAGACGGAGGAGAAGGCAGCGTAGACGCGTTTCTCACCTCAGTCGGCGGAAAGAAAATCACCGTATCCGCGGACGATCCCTACTTTAACAAAATGGACGCGTTTTACGGAAAGCTTTCCGACGGAAAAACGGGCGTCATCGAAATGGCTGCCTGCGCGGGGCTTCCCCTCGTCGAAGACAGGCGCGATCCCGAAAAGACGACGACGTTCGGAGTGGGCGCTCTCGTTCTTCGCGCGATCGAAGACGGCTGCACGAAACTCATCATGGGACTCGGAGGAAGCGCGACGAACGACGGAGGCTGCGGAGCGGCTGCGGCATGCGGCGTAAAGTTCATCGATAAAACCGGAAAAGAATTCATCCCGACGGGCGGCACGCTCTGCGACATCGAACACATCGACTCGTCTGGTTTGCATCCCTCGCTCAAGGGCATCGAAATCGTCACGATGTGCGACATAGACAATCCGCTCTACGGAGAGACGGGAGCCGCATACGTATTCGGACCGCAAAAGGGCGCCGACGAAAAAGCGGTAAAGAGGCTCGATTCGGGACTCCGCCGCCTCGCCGAAGTCGTCGAACGGGATCTGCACAAAGACGCTTCTCTCATGCCGGGCGCGGGAGCTGCAGGCGGCATGGGCTACGGCATGAACGTCTTTTTCGATTCAAAGCTGCAGATGGGCATCGAAACGGTGCTCGATACGGTGAGATTCGACGAACTCGTCAAAGACGCGGACTGCGTTTTTTCGGGCGAGGGAAAAATCGACACGCAGAGCCTTCGCGGAAAAGTCGTCATCGGCATCGCGCGCCGCACGAAAAAAGCGGGAGTACCGCTCATCGCAGTCGTCGGCGATATCGGAGACGACATCGAAGAAGCGTACGACACGGGCGTATCGGCAGTCTTCAGCATAAACCGCGTCGCAGTCGACTACAGCCGCGCAAAACCGCGCGCCAAAAACGATCTCAAACTCACGGTCGAAAACATCATGCGCTTTATCGAATGCATAAAAGCGCGAGCCTGAAAGCCGTCAGTCAACAAGCGGAGCATCAAATTTCCGCACAAATAAGCGTTAAAATATCTTTCGGAGCGGTCGGTCGGAAGAGCCGGCTGCTCCGAGTTCGCTCGCGCTCATGGGGCTGTCCAAAAACTGAAGTTTTTGGACAGCTTCCTTGATTTTATATGCGACGTTTAAAATCAAGTCATTATAATACAAAGACTTGATTTTAAACTCGACGGGCTGTCGAAAAAGTAACCGACTTTTGAGACAGCCCCGCATTCGCGGCAAAGGCCGCGAACTGCCGCTCTCCGCATCCGGGCTAAACGTATTTTAAAAACACCGCCGCATTTAAAGAGCGGATGCCTTTAAAAAAGTCTGCCGGATTTCAGAGTTTTTCTATTACAGACACACCGATTCGTCGATGACGTTTTTGAGCGTCTTCGCCGAATGCAAAAGCGCTTCCCTTTCTTTTTCGTCGAGTTCGAGCGGCACCTGCGTTTCCACTCCGTCCTTTCCGACGACAGCGGGCATACTCAACGCAACACCTTCGATCCCGAAAGCACCGTGCTGTATCGTCGATACCGGCAAAATCGATTTTTCGTCGCGGCTGATCGCCTGACAGATGCGCCTGACCGCCATCGCCACGCCGTAATACGTCGCTTTCTTTTTATCGATGATTTTGTACGCGCTGTTTTTAACTTCTTCGGCGATCCTGCGCATGGAAGCTTCGTGTTCGTGAAAACCGCGCATATCGCAAAAGCGGTTGAGCTTGATACCCGAAACGTTCGCGCAGCTCCACGCGGCGATTTCGCTGTCCCCGTGTTCGCCGATGATAAAGGCGTGAACGCTTCTGCTGTCGACACTCAAGTGTTCGCCCAAAAGATATTTCAGCCGCGCCGTATCGAGAACGGTACCCGAACCGAACACTCGATTTTCCGGCAAACCCGAAAGCTTTGCCGCCGTATACGTTAAAATATCGACGGGATTTGCGACGATGAGCAGTACGCCCTGAAAATCCCGCTTTGCGATTTCCGGAATAATCGACTTGAAAATCCCGACGTTCTTTTTTACGAGATCGAGCCGCGTCTCTCCGGGTTTTTGCCCCGCGCCCGCCGTCACGACGACGATCGACGCATCGCGTATATCGTCGTATGAGCCCGCATATATTTTCATCGGACCGGCAAAGGGAAGCCCGTGGCTTATATCGAGCGCTTCACCTTCGGCTTTATTTTGATCCGCATCGATTAAAACCATTTCCGAATACAGACCGCTTTCCATCAATGCGAACGCCGACGATGCGCCGACAAATCCGCATCCGATAACACCTATTTTTCTCGCGTTGACGACACTCATAGTTCTGCTCCTTACAGCTTCGATTTCGATCGTATATCGATCATACGCATATAATAAATATAGCAAAAAAATCGCCGTCCGTGTACTGAAAGCGTTACCGGGACAAGCGCGGCACATTGCACAAGCGGCGCTTCTTGCGCTATGCTTAGCGAATGACGGAAACAAAATCGCATTCACTCGTACGGTCGGGCATCCGCCTTTCGATCGTCACGCTTTTATCGCGCATACTCGGCCTCGTGCGCGAAATGACCAAAGCGGCTTTTCTCGGAACCGGAGCCATAGCGGACGCATTCGGTATCGCATTTCAACTGCCGAATCTCTTTCGAAGGCTCTTCGCGGAAAACAGCGTTTCCGTCGCCTTCATCCCGACTTTCCGCGCATACGTCGAAGACATTTCGTCGGATGCCGACAGAAAAAAAACGCAGGATTTTATCTCATCGACGCTTACCCTCGTCACTTTTTTGACGGGAGCCGTCACCGCTTTGGGTATCGCCTTTACGCCCGCGATCATTAAAGTATTTTACGGCAGTACCGATGCGGCGACAATGCCGGAAGCGGTGCTTCTCACGCGTATCATGTTTCCCTATCTCGCCGTCGTTTCCGTCGCCGCCCTCTTTCAGGGAATCTTAAACGGCGTCGGCATTTTCACTCCGTCGGGCTTCGCTCCCGTTTTGTTCAACGCAGTCGTCATTGCTCTCACGTACATACTCGCCCCGTATACGGCGAATCCCGCGCGCGCTATGGCGGCAGGCGTCATCGCAGGCGGCGTTTCGCAAATGCTCTTTCAGCTGCCCTTCGTACTGCGCACGAAGTGGCGCGTTTCGTTCGCGTCGCTTAAAAGCGCGTTTACAAATCCCGGCACGAGACGCGTCATGCTCCTCGTCCTTCCGACCGTCGTCGGTATGGCCGCATACCAGATAAACGACGTCGTATCGAGTACGCTCGCAAAGCGCGCGGGCATCGGCATCTACGCGAGTCTGCAATATTCGCTTCGGCTACAGGAATTGATTTTAGGCATATTCGCCGTATCGATCGGTTCGGTTATTTTGCCGGACATGTCGGCGCTTGCGCAAAAAAAACGCTGGGACGATTTTACGGCGCTGCTCATCCGCGCGGTAAAAATCATCACGCTGATAGCGCTTCCGGTTACGTTTTATTCGCTTATCTGCGGAAAGGAAATCATTTCGCTCGTCTATAAAACGAAAAACTTTACCGACGAATCGGTAGCGATGACGCTTTCGGTATTCCGCTTTCACATGATCGGCCTCGTCTTTATCGCGCAAAACCGCGTTTTGTCTCCGTCGTTTTACGCGCAAAAAAATACCGTGCTTCCGACGCTTGCAGGCATTTTCAACTTCGCCGTCAATATCGCACTCGCGTCTCTTTTCGTCGGACGTATGAAGGGAGCGGGCATCGCGCTCGCCCTTTCGATCGCAAGCTTTGCGAATACCGTTTTTTTATGCGCGGTTCTTCCGCGCCTGCGCTCCGTCGATACAAAAAAGATTATTAAATCGTCGGTACTGTATGAATTGAAAATAATAATTTTTTCACTCGCCGCCTCTCTTCCCGTCTATATCGTACGGCCCTACCTCGTATCTTTTTTTGCAGGACACGGCCGCATCGTTTCGGACGGAAGCGTCGTCGCCATTTCCGCGCTCATTTTCGCGGCCGTCGGCGTCGCCCTCCTTTTTTTCACGAGGGATGAAATCGCAAAAGCCTGTGCGGAAAAACTGTTCAAAAAGAGCCTCTCTTCACGGTAGTATAAAAAAACCGCCCGACGCCATCGCTGACGTTCGGGCGGCTTTTACGCATCATGCGCCGTATGATTTATTTGCGTCCGATAATCGTTTTGTTTTGCAGTTCGAGGCTGCGTTTCGGATTCAAATAAATTCTGAACATAAACACAAAGAGGAAAACGACCGCGAAGGCGATACCGACCGCATAGGAAATCGTAATACCCTGCTGTCCGAGCCGCACGAGGTTAAAACACTCGGGTGCGTAACACAGATACGTGATCGACACGGCGGACATAAAGGTTGCGGGAACCACAGCGAGCCAGCAGCGGTTTCTGTTCGGGTAATTCGTCGCAAGGTAAGCCGCTCCCGCCCACAATACGATCATCGCAAGCGTTTGGTTCGACCATGAAAAATACCGCCAGACGACGCCGTACTTGATCCACGAAATACCGTAACCGATCAAAAGCAGCGGAATCGCAATCGAAAGGCGAATTTTGAGATCTTTTTCGTCGAGCTTAAACCAGTCGAAGATAACCATACGCGCGCTTCGGAATGCCGTATCACCGGACGTGATGGGACAAGCGATAACACCGATAAGCGCAATCGCCCCTCCGACTTTTCCGAGAAGACCCGTGCAGATTGCGTATACCGATTTCGGGTTTCCGCCGCCCATTTCAAGCATCGATTTCAAGCCTGTGCCGGCACCGTCTTTATTCCAGAAAAACGCGATCGCAGCGGATGCCCAAATCATCGCGATGATGCCTTCAGCGACCATTGCGCCGTAAAATACTCTGCGTCCCTCTTTTTCGTTCCGTATCGTGCGGGAAACGATCGGCGACTGCGTTGCGTGGAAACCGGATATGGCGCCGCACGCGACGGTGATGAACATAAGCGGCCAAATCGGTTTTTGCGTTGCCGCAGGATACAGGTTTTGAAGCGTAATATCCATCATCGGGCGGACGCCGTGGTTCATGATCGTCGCAACCGAAACGCCGAGCGCCATGAGGATGAGGAAGATACCGAAAATCGGATAAAAACGACCGATGACTTTATCGACCGGAAGCAGCGTCGCAAGGAAATAGTAGACGAGGATGATCACCGTCCACACTTTTACATTGAGCCATTCGGGCGTCAAAAGCGCAAGCAAGCCCGCCGGACCCACCATAAAGACGACGCCGACCATGACGAGCAAAACGACGCTGAATACGCGCATGACGGTCATCATAACGGGACCCAAATATTTACCCGTGATTTCCGAAATACTCGCGCCGTCGTTCCGCACCGACAGCATACCCGAAAGATAATCGTGTACCGCACCGGCCAAAATCGTACCGCCGACGATCCAAAGGTAGACGCTCGGTCCCCACAAAGCGCCCGAAATCGCGCCGAAAATCGGTCCGAGACCGGCGATATTCAAAAGCTGAATAAGGAACGCGCGCGGCGTCGAAATCGGAACATAGTCGATACCGTCAGGATTTGCCATGGCGGGCGTCACCCGATTCGCATCGGGCTGGAACACTTTTTCGACGATCGTTCCGTACACAAAATACCCTGCTATAAGCAGACCGATACATAAAAAGAAAGAAACCATAGATCCTCCCTAAAAACCTTCGAAAAAACTTGCGGCAAAGCTTTAAGCAAAGCGCAATCCCGAAAATTTTTAGCCGTGCGCGTAGGTCACAACGAAAAGTTCCACTCCGCCTCTTCGAGCGAGCGCACACTTTTAATAATAAATAATTAATACGATTTTACGCACAGATCGCAATATGCACTTTACGCAAAATCGAGATAAAGCGGCAGATTGTGCCGATCTTTACCGTCCGACAACCGCCATACAAATCGCAAGTGCAATACATCACTTGTTTAGAACAGTATACACCTACTTATATAATTTGTAAAATAAAATATGAAAAACAAGGGGAGAAAAAAGAGGAAAACTCGTTGTAGGATCGATAAGGAAAATACGGACGACGCGGATCGGCCAACCCGCCCTTTGCGGCTCGCTCACGCTCGGCGTCCTCGCTCCGCTGCGGTCGCTGCCTTTAGCCCCGCGCCGGGCGGGCGTAGGCTAAAGGTGCCGCTTGTCAGATTGATCGGAAGATTATTCTCGCGGCATCCTACTTATTCTTTTTTTTCATCCAATTTTCGATGCCCGCAACGATATCCGCATCGATATCGTGCTCGACGCGGCATGCGTTTTCTTCCGCCTGTTCTTTGGAAACACCGGTGATCTTCACAAAAAAATCGGTGAGCAGGCGATGACGGGAATATATATTTGTCGCTTTTTCGAGACCCTTTTTCGTAAATTCGAGTTCCGTGCCTTCGCTGTCTTCGAGATAGCCGTCACGCTTCAATATGCCGACCGCCCTGCTCACGCTCGGTTTGGAAACGCCGAGCTTTTTTGCGACATCGACCGAGTGAACCGTACCTTTGGATTCTTTGACTCTGAGGATCGCTTCAAGATAATCTTCGCCGGACTCGTACATATATGCCTCCGTTTCCGTCACTATACGGCACATTTAGTATACCGCATATATCGATTAATTGCCATCTTTAAAATGCCGTATTTTAAAAAGCATCGTCCGAACGGGTACGGCGTGTTACAGATTGATATCCATCATAATGCGGTCGACGGATTTTCCCGGCGGAATCATCGGAAGCACCATTTCATCTTTGTCGATCGCAGCGTCGATCACTGCAGGCTTTCCGGAAGCGAGGGCAGCATCGAAAGCTTTTTTGAATTCCGCTTCGCTCGTAACGCGGACGCCCGCCACGCCGTAGGCATCGGCGAGCTTTACGAAGTCGGGTGCAAAATCGAGCGTCGTCGCGCTGTAGCGCTTTTCGTAAAAAAGCGTCTGCCACTGGCGGACGTTTCCGAGCGCGCCGTTATTGAAAATGATAATGATGATCGGAAGACCGTAGTGGCTTATCGTCGCAAGTTCGTTGCAGTTCATGCGAAACGAACCGTCGCCTGCAAAGTGAACGACTTTTTTATCGGGGTTCGCAAGCTGTGCGCCGATCGCCGCACCCGTGCCGAATCCCATCGTTCCCAATCCTCCCGACGTAAGAAAGGTGCGCGGTTTTTCAAAATGATAAAAAAGCGCCGTCCACATTTGATGCTGCCCGACTTCCGTCGTGACGATCGTATCGGAAGGAACCTTGCCGTTGACATATTCGAAAATCGATTTCGGAAAAAGCTTTCCGCTTTGTTTCCAACTCGGAGGAACTTCGGCTTTCCATTCGGTTATCTTCTCGTTCCATTCGGACGCTTTTCTCTTTTCGACGAGGGGCAAAAGGCGCGAAAGGGCATCCTTTATATTGCCGACCAGAGAATCGTGGACTGCGATATTTTTGTTCACTTCGGCGGGATCCACGTCGATCTGCACGATCTTCGCCTTTCCCGCAAATCTCTTGGGATCGCCTATGACACGGTCGCTGAAACGCGTGCCTATCGCAAGCAAAAGGTCGCACTTATCGACAGCCGTGTTCGACGCTTTCGTTCCGTGCATACCGATCATGCCGGTCGAAAGCGCGTGAGTATTCGGAAAAGCGGACTTTCCCATAAGACTCATCGAAACGGGGATCTGCGCTTTTTCAGCGAGCGCTTTGAGTTCTTCGCACGCATCCGATATGACGACTCCTCCGCCCGCGTAAATAAGGGGCCGCTCCGACACATTGATGAGCGAAGCGAGTTTGTTAATTTTTTCATCCGAGACATTGCATACTTTCATAATGCGGTGCAGACTCGCTTTGCGCTTGGAAAACTGCGCATCGGGAGAAGCATCTGCGGGAACGTAATCGCACGAAGATGCCGTCACGTCTTTCGGAATATCGATGAGTACGGGACCGGGGCGCCCCGTCTTTGCGATAAAAAACGCTTCGCGTATCGTGTCGGCAAGCTTTCCGACATCGCGCACGATAAAATTGTGCTTTGTGACGGGCATCGTCACGCCTGCAATATCGATTTCCTGAAAACTGTCTTTGCCGAGCAGGGGCGCTATAACGTTGCACGTGATCGCAACGATGGGAACGGAGTCCATGTACGCCGTCGCAATTCCCGTAACGAGGTTCGTCGCGCCCGGACCGCTTGTCGCCATAACGACGCCGACTTTGCCGGTCGAACGCGCATAGCCGTCAGCGGCGTGAGAAGCTCCCTGTTCGTGAGCGGTGAGGATGTGGCGGAGACGTTTTTCATTTTTATACAGTTCGTCGTAGATATTGAGGATCGCCCCTCCGGGGTAGCCGAAAACGATATCGACCCCCTGTTCGATAAGACATTCCACAACGATTTGCGCACCGGTATATTTCATCGATTATCCTCCGCGTCACTGTAAAATCGCGCCTTTATCTGCGGACGACACGAGCTTTGCATAGCGGACAAGATAACCTTCCGTCGCTTTCGGAGAAGGCGCCTGCCACGCCGCTTTCCGCTTTTGAAGCTCTTCGTCGCTCACTTCGAGCTTGATCGTATACGCGTTTATGTCGAACGTTATCTTATCGCCTTCGTGCACGAGCGCTATGGGACCTCCGACGGCCGCTTCGGGTGAACAGTGGCCGAAAGATGCGCCGCGCGTTGCACCGCTGAAGCGTCCGTCGGTGATGAGCGCGACATCTTTGTCGAGATCCTGCCCCGCAAGAGCTGCCGTAACGGCGAGCATTTCGCGCATACCGGGTCCGCCTTTCGGTCCCTCGTAACGGATGACGACTACATCTCCCGGTTTGATCTCTCGCTTTTGCACCGCCGCCATCGCGTCCTTTTCGTCGTCGAATACGCGGGCAGACCCCGTGTGCTTCATCAATTCTTTCGCACAAGCGCTCCGCTTTACGACCGTACCGTCGGGCGCGAGATTGCCGAACAAAACCGCAATGCCGCCGTTGGGCGAAAAAGGATTTTCGATCGGCCGAATAACCGAATGATTTCTGTTGACGGCTCTCTTAATATTTTCAGCGATCGTATTTCCGGTAACCGTAATCAAATCGGTTTTTATCAATTGTTTTTTTGCAAGTTCCGCGAGTACCGCTTCAACGCCGCCGGCGTCGTCGAGTTCGTTCATAAACGTGTGCCCTGCCGGAGCGAGGTGACAGAGGTTGGGAGTTACTTCGCTTATTTCGTTTATCATGTGCAGATCGATTGCGACGCCCGCTTCGTGCGCGATCGCCGGAACGTGGAGTACCGTATTGCTCGAACAGCCGAGCGCCATATCCGCCGTAAGCGCGTTTCGGAACGAATCGGCCGTCATCATGGAGCGTGCGGTGATCCCCCTGTCAAACATTTCCATAACCTGCATGCCCGCTTTTTTTGCCAGGGCTATGCGCCGGCCGGTCACTGCGGGGATCGTCCCGTTTCCGGGAAGCCCGAGACCGAGCACTTCGGTAAGACAGTTCATGCTGTTCGCCGTAAACATACCCGAGCATGCACCGCAGCCGGGACAGGCGCGCTCTTCGAGCTCTTTAAGCTGCGCCTCGTCGATTTTACCCGCAGCGACGGCACCGACGGCTTCAAACATATCGCTTAAACTCAAGCCCCTTGCCGCGTACGGGTTCGAAGAATTCGCAACGTGGCCGGGCATCATGGGACCGCCTGAAACGATGACGGTCGGAAGATTGAGACGAGCTGCCGCCATGAGCATGCCGGGAACGACTTTATCGCAATTCGGAATAAGCACGAGCGCGTCGAACCGGTGCGCTTTTGCGACGCATTCGATCGAATCGGCTATAAGCTCGCGCGTTACGAGGGAGTATTTCATCCCCTCGTGCCCCATCGCGATACCGTCGCATACGCCGATCGCCGGAAATTCCATCGGAGTACCGCCGGCCATACGGACGCCCGCTTTTACCGCTTCGGCGATGCGGTCGAGTTCGAAGTGTCCCGGAATGATTTCGTTTTTCGCACAGCATACGCCGACGAACGGACGGCCGAGCTCTTCGTCCGTATAGCCCATCGCATAAAACAACGAACGATGCGGCGCACGTTCCATACCTTTTTTCGCATTATCGCTTTTCATTTGTGCCATTATAAACCTCTGTCGGCCGAAATCAAAATACCCCGCCGCAAGAATAAAATATGAATATATCCTAATCCATCGAGGCGATGCTAGTCAAGAGATTTTAAATAAATATTTAAGAAATGCAGTAGAGTTAATTTACGGCAAAACAAGTATAGGGCTGCATACGGCTTCACCTATTGCAATTTTCACACGTATAAAAAGATTTTAATCGAAACTTAAGCCGAATAATTATCCTGCAGCATCATCTTAATAAGTTTCGTTTCCGGATTGCCCGCACGAGCGTTCGCCTGTCCTATCTGATCGCGTTCAAGGCTGATCCCTGCAAGAGACGCAAAATGTTTGGCATCTCGGGAAATGAGCGACATTTTCGAAGCGCTGCACGCGTACACCGTATTGCGCTCGGTGATAAAATCCGTAAACAGGTGGGCAAACTCATCGTCGCCGAACGGAAGACCGTAATACATAAAAATCTTCGAATAGTTGTGAATCGCCGCAATCCGGCGCGAGCAGTTTTCAAGAGCTTTCGAAAAGTGTCCGCTTCCGGATGAATCGAGCACGAGCCCTTCGGCAAACACGTAAAGACCGTCGTTCCAATCGCTTTTTCCGTCCGCATTCGAAAGATCGATACATTCGTATTTTTTCGCCGCATCGGCAATACGATTTAAAATCGAATCGGCGGAAACCGAATATTCGTGTTCCTGCGCGCTTGCGGGAGCGGTTATATCGGCCGGCGTATTTTGCCGGAGAATATCGCTTTCAGCGACGAGCAGATTGAGTTCATCCTGAGAAATAGGCTTAAATCCGTCGTCCTTCGTCTCCTTATTTTCCAATTTGATTTCGGAAGCCTTTTTGAAAATTTCATCGACACTTGCTTGATCGATATTCGCCATTGTGTTTTTCTCCATTACATCGTTCGGTTCGATATTATTAAATTTATGAATTTCAATTTCATCCGGCACGTTTTCCAATATTTCGCTATGAGCGTTTTCTACGGTACCCGAATTATCGGATTTTTTCAAAAATTTTGCAACCGCCCCTTCCGTATCCGAAATGCCCGTATATTCGGCTACCCTCTCGTTTTTTGTTTTTTTATCGGAATTCCGCGTACGGCTTTTTTCAAGCGTTTCCGCATCTGCCGGCTCTTTCATATCCGGAACATTCGAAAAACTTTCGTCTTTTTTCTCCGGAAGCTCTCCGTTTTTTTCAAAAGTGCAAGGGTCATCTTCAATTCCGCATACCGCGCAAGAGAAAGCGTTTTCAGTATAATTATTAATTTCATTATTTTCAATCCCCCGCATTGCATCACGTTAAATCTAACCGAAAAAAAAGCCGTTCCTCACGTAAAAATCTAACCCAAATCTGAGTCACAATAGAAGCCCGAAGGAAGGGCACCATGGGGTTAGATATGAAAACGAAAAAGAAATTGACCGAAGAAACGGCAAAACGCTACTGTACGGCAAACAAGAAGCGCAAGACGAAAATCATCGACGAGTTCACCGCAACCACCGGCTACAACCGAAAATACGCCATCCACATCCTCAAAAACAGCGCACGCATAAAAATAACACACTTCAACAACGTCGAAAGAAAGAGTGTACAGATCATCAAAAAGCCTCGTAAAAAGCGGCACTATGAAAAATACTACGGTCAAGATGTGCAGCGTGAAGTTATTCGACTGTGGCTATTTTCGATGTACCTGTGTGCAAAACGGCTCGTACCCTTTATCCGCGACAATATCGATTACCTTGCCCTCAAGTTCGGCTATACTGAACAACTGAAAACAAAACTTGCTCACATATCAAGCGCAACGGTCTCAAGGATACTCAAGCCGGAAATCCCCAAGCATTCCATCCGCGGTATTGCAACGACACGACCGGCAAAGAATCTCAATAAACTCATTCCGATCCGCACCTTCTTCGATTGGGACGAACGAAAACCGGGCTTTTTCGAAGCCGATACGGTCGCTCATTGCGGTACAACTACGGAAGGACAGTATATTTGTACCCTGACACTCACCGACGTTCATTCAGGATGGACGGAAAATCGTGCGCTTTTGAATAAAGCTCATCGGTGGGTCAAAGAAGCGACAGAGGACGTGAAAATACACTTACCCTTTGCTATGAAAGGCATTGACAGCGATAACGGACGTGAGTTCAAAAATATACAGCTTTTGCAGTGGTGTGAACTAAATCATATTACGTTCACCCGAAGCCGGTCGTACAAAAAAAATGACAACTGTTTTGTTGAACAGAAAAACGACAGCGTGGTAAGGCGTATTGTCGGCTACTATCGATTTGAGGGAGAAGCTGCCTGTGTTGTCTTAGCAGAACTGTATGAAAGTTATAATAAGCTCGTTAATTTCTTTTTTCCCTCGATGAAGATTATTGCAAAGCAACGAATAGACGCAAAGGTCATAAAGAAATATGATGCGGCTAAGACTCCCTACCGAAGGCTTATGGAAAGTAAGGAGGTAAGCAAGGCGGTAAAAGCTGAGCTTTTCAGGAGAAAGAACAGATTGGATTTACAACAGCTGCTTGACAAGACACAACTCTTGCAGCGTAAGCTTATCGCTATGGCGGTGCAACGGTCATAGCTACGGTTAGATTTTTACTTGAGGAACCGAAATCGTTTCGGTTAGATTTTTACGTGAGGAAATACGTCCCCCGCTTTCCCGCTTCTGCCGATAAATTCCGCACATCGATATCGGCTTCCGCCGTGCGCAAACTTTCTTCATATCGGTCGATTTCGGGCGCCCCGTCGTCTTTTCGCTCGTCGGCACCCGAATCGGCTTTCGCCGATTTTATCAATTTCGCGGCAGCCTTTTCAAAATCGCAGGGACGAAGCACGGCGATGGCATCCTTACGGCGATAGAGACAGCCGTCCCTCTCATCGACATAAAAAACATCGTTATCTTCCGAAATACGGATATGACGGAGCGACGAACAGCCGGCAAAAGCTCCCGCTTCGAGCGTTTTGAGCGAAGAAGGCAAAACGAGCGCGGCAAGTTTCGTACAGTCGGCAGCGGCTCCGCTTTTAATCCGCTCGACGGTATCGGGCACGATAAGCGATGTAAGCGACGTACAATATGAAAAAACATCTTCCGAAAGTTCCGTGAGGCCGGCGCGGAAGGGAATCGATTTTAACGACGAACAGCCGGAAAAAGCCGCACGTCCGATCGAATCGATTTCGGGCGGCATAATAATTTTTTCAAGAGAAGAGCATCCTTCAAAAAGCCGGTCGGGAATAGAACGGAGAGAAGCGGAAAGCTTTATTCTTTTGAGCGAAGCGCAGCCGGAAAAAAGAGAAGCGGGTATGACCCTAACGGAATCGGGAATATCGACAGCTTCAATAGACGCTGCAGGAATAAATGAAACAACTGCAGTACGGTCATCAGAAAGCAACAGCCCGCTTCTTTCAGTACCACCTCTCATACCGACAGTATAATAATATTAGCAAAACCGAACAAGAGCTCGCAAATCCGAGCAGTGCGGAGGAATTCTCTAGCGTCTCAATAAAAGAAAAACGGCTCGGCCGTTTTTCGCCTCACGACTTCATCGAGCGATTCCGAGCAGTGCGGAGGAATCTGCGAGCGTCTCAATAAAAGAAAAACGCGCCAAGCGTTTTTCGCCTCACGACTTATTCAAACAAATCCGAGCAATGCGCAACTTGCAACGAGCGCGCTAGCGCGAAGTTCCCCGCGCAGGATTTGCGAGCGTCTCCTATCACACAGCGCGCCGTAAACGTCGCACTGTGTGTCCTCATAAGGAATCGCAGTCGGCTTTCATATCTTTTATTGCATCTGAAAGGATATGAAAGCCTCCGCACGGATAAAAGAAAAACGGCTCGGCCGTTTTTCAACTCCCGACTTCATCGAGCGATTCCGAGCAGTGGCCGTTCGCGGCTTTCCAAAAACTTCAGTTTTTGGAAAGTTTCCTTGATTTACTATGCGATGTTTAAAATTAAGTCTCTGCGATATAAAGACTTAATCTTAAACTCGTAGGCTGTCGAAAAAGTAACCGACTTTTGAGACAGCCCGCTCACTACCGTATTTTTACTTCGTAAAAATACGCAGCCGTTTTGCGAATGTACGACACGGCATCCGTGCCGCGCATTGGAAGCGGAGCGCGAAGTTCCCCGCGCAGGATCGCGAATGTTTCGGATTATCTATTGCGATTGACGTGCGGTTTCACCGCGTTAGGCGCCGGAGCAACGCGAAGCGGCCACTGGAGCGAGCTGTGCGAGTGAAGCGGCTGGAGCGAATGCGGAATTGCGGAGGCGCCGGCGGGCAAAGCCCGCAACGCCCGTCTATCTCTCTCTAACCGCGCGCGTTCTATCCCGCAATGCGCCGGGCTACGAGTTCGCCCATCTTTTTCGTGCCGGCAAGTTTTCCCGCAGCCTTTACCGCCGCAATATCTCCCGCAATGTCTCCGGTGCGCCAGCCTTCGTCGAGCACGCTTTCGACGGCAGTCTCGATCGCACGCGCTTCGGTTTCCGCGTGAAAGCTGTAGCGCAAAAGCATCGCTGCGGACAAAATCGTCGCAAGCGGATTCGCCGCATCTTTACCCGCGATATCGGGCGCGGATCCGTGGATCGGTTCGTAGAGTCCCGGTCCGCTTCCGTCGCCGAGAGACGCGGATGCGAGCATGCCGATGGAGCCGGTGATTTGGCTCGCTTCATCGCTTAAAATATCGCCGAACATATTGCTTGTCGCGATGACGTCGAACTGTTTCGGGTTTCGCACGAGCTGCATCGCCGCGTTGTCGATATACATATAGCCGAGCGAAACATCGGGATAATCGCCTTTGACGCTTTCCGTAACTTTGCGCCACAGCCGGCTCGTGTTGAGGATATTCGCTTTGTCGACGACCGTGAGTACTTTCCGCCGCTTTTGCGCCGCTTCAAAGCCGAGCCGCACGATGCGCTCTATTTCATGCCACGAATACGTTTCCGTATCCCATGCGCTCTTTCCGTCCTCCGAAGTGCCCCGCTCGCCGAAATAGATGCCGCCGGTCAATTCGCGCACGATGAGGATGTCGATGCCGTCGCCCGAATCTTTAAGCGGACAGGCTTCTTTCAACTGCTTGAACATGACGGCGGGACGGAGATTCGCGTACACTTTCATGCCGCCCCGTAAACCGAGGAGCGCTTTTTCCGGGCGCATTTCAGGGGCGACGTTGTCCCACTTCGGCCCGCCGACGGCTCCGAGCAGTACCGCATCGGATGCGAGGCAGATATCGAGCTGATCTTTCGGAAGCGGATTTTGCCGGCTGTCGATCGCAGCCCCTCCCGCAACGACATTTTTATATACAAACTCGTACCCGTATTTTTTTGCGACGGCGTCAAGCACGCGAAGGGCTTCCGCCACGACGTCCGGTCCGATCCCGTCGCCGGGAATAAGCGCAATCGTTTTTTTCATACAAACCTCACTTAGCGCGTGCAGTGCCGAATTTTATTAATTTTAAAAATCGGCATGCGCACTCAGATCATTTTTCGAAAATGTTTTTCGATATCTTTTATTAATTTATATTCGAACGAATCGACGAGGGCAAGCCAAGAGGCTTCCATGATATCCGCCGAAACGCCGACCGTCGTCCACGAATCGACCCCGTCGGTGCTTTCGATGAGGACTCTCACGCGCGCTGCGGTCGCTGACTTTCCGTCGATGACGCGGACTTTAAAATCGGTGAGCCGGATTTTTTTTACGGCGGGATAAAATTTTTCGAGCGCACGGCGGAGCGCGATATCGAGGGCGTTGACGGGGCCGTCGCCTTCGCCTGCACTCACCGCGATCTGTCCGTCGACTTCAACTTTTATCTGCGCGCACGCGTTGACTCCCTTTTCGGGTCTCGGATTGATACCGCTCGTCTGATAATAATGCAGCGTAAAAAACGGCTGGTATTTTCCGATCGTTTTGCGCACGAGCAGTTCGAAACTTCCGTCGGCTCCTTCAAACTGGTAGCCTTCGAATTCGAGCTCTTTCATTTTTTTAATAATTTCCAAAACGACGGGATCGTCTTTTTGAATCGCCGGATCGAATTTTTTGATCTTTTCGATGATCATGCTGCGACCGGCAACTTCGCTCATGAGGAACACGCGGGAGTTTCCGACGCTTTCGGGGGCGATGTGTTCATACGCATCGGGATTTTTGATAACCGCATCGATGTGCATGCCCGCTTTGTGCGCAAACGCGTTCGCGCCGACATAGGGCAGCTGGGGATTGAGGGCAATGTTCGCAATCTCCGCAACGCGGTGCGCGATCGGCGTAAGCGATTTCAGCTTTTCGTCCGGAAGACAGGTATAGCCCATCTTCAGCTGCAAGTCCGCGATGATGGTCGCAAGGTTCGCGTTTCCCGTGCGCTCCCCGAAACCGAGAAGCGTTCCCTGTACGTGGCGGGCTCCCGCATCGACCGCAACGAGTGAGTTCGCAACTGCGAGTCCCGAATCGTCGTGCGTGTGGATACCGATAAGGGCTTCGCGTCCGAAATGCGCGTACACATCGGCGACCGCTTTTTTACATTCGTCGATGAGACAGCCGCCCGTCGTTTCGCAAAGCGTGAGTACACCGGCTCCCCCTTCGATCGCCGCGGCGAGCGTTTTCAGCGCATAGTCTTTATCGTGTCTGTAACCGGTAAAAAAATGTTCGGCGTCGTAGATGACGCGGCGGTTGTTTTTCATTAAAAATGCACACGTATCGCGGATCATCGAAAGGTTTTCTTCGAGCGTCGTTTTAATAATATCGACGACGTGGAATGTCCACGACTTTCCGAATATGACGACGTCTTCCGTCTCCGCCACCAAAAGGCTTTGCACGTTTACGTCTTCCGCGCACGAAATATCTTTTCTGCGCGTCGCACCGAAAGCGCAGAGTTTCGCGTTTGCAAGCGGCGTTTTTTTTATCTCCTGAAAGAATTCCATGTCTTTCGGATTTGAGCCGGGATTCCCCGCTTCGATATACGCCACTCCGAGTTCATCGAGCGCGTGCACGATGTGAATTTTATCTTGAACCGAAAGACTGATCCCCTCGCCCTGCACGCCGTCGCGCAGCGTCGAGTCAAGGATATCGACCGTAGTGTTTGAACGCATATTGATAGTTATAATGGAAACGGCGGATAATGGGAAGTATGCCGCGCTCTTGCCCGACTCGACGCGATTATCTATACTGGCGCGTATGACGTATCTTGCAAAAGTCGGAGAACTTTCTCTCAAAGGTTCCAATATCGAAGAATTTAAAAACCGTCTCGCTTCAAATGCGCGGCGTCTTCTCAAAGGACGAAGCGCGAAAGTAAGCGGAGGTGCGGGAAGGCTCTATATCGACTGCGACGACGAAGAAGCATCGCGATTCGCGCTCGAACACCTCATCGGTATTACCGGCTGGGCGAAAACGGCGGTCGTCGAAAAAGACATCGATTCGATAAATCTTGCAGTCTACGAAGAAGCCGTGCGCGCCAAGGAAAAAGGCGCAAAATCGTTTAAAGTCGAAGCGCGGCGGCAGGACAAAGACTTTCCGCTCACTTCCTATGAAATCTGCTGCAAAGCGGCCGACCGCGCATCGCGCGAAGGCGTACTCGCAGTCGACGTGCACTCCCCCGACGTGAGGATCTATGTCGAAGTTCGCGACCGCTGCTTTGTCTTTTCCGATGCGGAAAAAGGCAGACGCGGTCTTCCCGTCGGATCGAGCGGCAAGGGTCTTCTCCTGCTTTCCGGCGGCATCGATTCACCCGTTGCGGGCTACCGCATGATGCGGCGCGGCATGAAAATCGACTGCGCGTATTTTCACTCGTATCCGTACACATCGGAAGAAGCGCAAAAAAAAGTTGAAAGTCTCGCCTCATCTCTCGCAAATTACGGACTCGATACGTATTTGAACATCGTTCCCTTTACCGACGTGCAGATGCGTATCAAAGAAAAAGCGCCGCAGGCATGGACGACGCTCATGCTCCGCGTGTGCATGATGAAAACGGCAAACCTCATCGCGGAGCGCACGCATGCGGACTGCATCGTCACCGGCGAAAGCCTCGGCCAGGTTGCAAGCCAAACGATCGCCAATTTAAACGTCACCGAGCACTTTGCCGCTCGCCCGCTTTTGCGTCCCCTTGTCGGACTCGACAAAGAAGAGATCACCGATACCGCAAAAGAAATCGGCACATACGAAACGTCGATTTTGCCCTACGAAGATTGCTGCGTACTCTTTTCGCCCAAGCATCCGGTTCTCCGCGCATCCGTCGAAGAAGCCGAAGCGATCTATGAGTCTCTCAACGCGGACGAATTGATAAAAGAAGCCTTCGAAAAACGGGAGATAAAACGCTTTTCCGTTTAAGCGCGCATTGCTATTTTTCGAGTAAAAGCGAAGCGACTTTTCCGGCGTCGGTGTCGAGATGCACGCTGTCGAAATTTTTTTTCATCTCCGCATCGAAATTTTCGTCTCCGAGCAGTTCGTTGATTTTCCGGTACACGTCGCGCGGTTTTCTGATATACCAGCCGACTTTATGATCGACTGCAAAGCGCATATTGCCGAGTTCCTGATTGTGAATGTATTTGATGATGACGACGGGCTTCCGGCACGAAATCACTTCCATGAGCGTCGCCGGTCCCGCTTTGATGACGGCGCAGTCGCATATTTTAATAAGTTCGTCGAGATAATCGATAAAGCCGAACACGTGAAGATCGAGCTTGGGATATGTACGCCGGAGAAGTTCGAGCGCATCTTTAAAAGCCCTGTCGCGGCCGCATACGACGGCGACCGCAAAAGGCGCGCGGTGCAGCACGCACTCTTTAATAATTTCGACCGCGCCGGGAAGCCCTTCTCCTCCTCCGACGAGCAATACGATTTTTTTATCGGACGTAAAACCGTACTTTGCTTTCATCGCTTCGATTTCGTCTTTTGACGGAAGCGGCACAAGATATTTTTCGTTCATCAAAAACGGAACGACGGTAACGTTTTGTTCGGGCACGCCGCAGACTTCGACGGCCTGCCGCTTCGCCTGTTCGGAAAAGACAAAATATTTTTGATCGTTTTCATAAAACCATGCGTTCGGCACCGTAAACGGATCGGTAACCATCACCGTAAAATTGATCTTGCGGGAGATTTGCCGGAGCGCCGATTTAACAAAGGGCGTGAGGGCAAAGTGAAACGATACGATATCGGTCGGCTGCTTTTCGCGGATGAGGCGGCGGATATAGCGCGTCGTGTGAAAGCGCAGCGGAAGCACGAACATCGTCTGACCCCAGCGGTGCTGCGCCATATCGTAGATGAGAGGAAAAGCGCCGTGAACGTAATTCGTCGCGTAATTATATCCCTTTTCGAACATAAAATGTCCGAAAAAATTATACTTATCGAAGCCGTTGAGCATTTCGATTTCAACGTCGGGATCTTTTTCTTTTAAAGCCGCGGCGAGCACCTTCGCTGCGGAAATGTGACCCGCACCGGTGTTGAGGTATAAAAAAAGAAATTTCCGTTTCATCGTATCTCCGTCAGTATGTCCATTTTATGCCGAGCGACAAAAATATATCGTATTCTTCGTGCAGCTGATTTTTCCAAGCGTTGCGAAGCGCATCGAAATTCGAAGCTGCCGTTGCATCGGGATACATCGGAGTATCCATACCCGCGTTCCCGATATACGTATACGAAAATATTCCGTGCAGTTCGAAAAGTCCCGCTTTGACGCGCGGAAAACGATATGAAACTTCCGCCCCTCCGCGCGCGGCATACATGATATGTTCCTGAGATAAAAGCGGCGTCGCCTTATGATACTGCGAATCGATGCTTCCGTCCGTCGAATGTTTACCTTTAGAAAATATTTCCTTCAATTCCTCGTTTGAATACGACTGATACACGTTCGCATGACGGGTAATGGAAGCGAATGTCGATACCGAAAAACGCTTTATCGGTTCGAGTTTTATCTTTAAGGAAAGCCTGTCGGAATTCGGCGGAAGGTTCTGCCCGATGCTCCTTCCCCAATTCGTATACGAATGATAATTGTACGATTCACCGTTCGTATCTTCGGAAGTATACATATACGGAGAGATGATCGTATAACTGAAAGTGAGCAGCTTGCACGGAGAATCTTTGGGTGCATAGGAAAGCCCCGTTTTCAATGCAAGGCGGTTATCGGAATTGAGATGAAAGCGCGCAAGCTGCGTTGTATCGAGACGGTCTATACTCACATCGGTAAGCCATGAAACGCCCGGAAAAAAATTATATTCGAACAGAAAACCCGCGATCACATTGTCACCGTATCCGTTTGCCAATGCGATGAGAGCCGAGGGAACGGGAATCAAATACGACGGATCGAATCGCTTTCCGTATACGACCGAATCATAATACGACAGACGTATTTTCCGGTTCGGGGAAAAACGCAGCGCATGAAACGAAATGAATTTGCCGTAGGGGCCGTTTTTTCCGAGCATATCCGATGCGCGAAGCGCGGCAAAATACTGTACGAAATCGAAGCGTTCCCCGTCATAGGAAAATGAAAATTCGGGCGCATGATATGCATACGGACTTAAAACATTACCGCCGTCGATATAATTCGTATAGCCGGTACGGTTATATCCCGCGCTGACGCCGATTTTTTCGTTCGCATATGAAACGACGGCATCAGCGCTGAAATCGATTCGAACCCGTCCCAGACTCACCGGATCGATAGCATTGTCATATGAAGGTATGCTCCACAGTTCGCGTACCGTATTATTTTCATCGCTTGAAAGCCCCGATGAAAGGCATGCGCGTCCGCCGGCACCGAATCCTTTTCCGAAAAGAACATCGGCTCCTCCCTCGAGGGAAAGCGAAAGAGAACCGTCGGCTCCGTTTTCTTTCGTCGTTCCGTTCCGCCTTACGATACCCGCACCTTCCGTTTCCGCCGATATGTGCCACGTTTTGCCGAACATCGACTCGTAATATTCTCGCGCTTCGGCCTCCTGTTCACGATCTCCTTTTTCCATAACCGTAAAAAGAAGACGGCGGACGGTATCGTGAGGATAGGGCTTAAGCTGCGGCAGTTCGGAAATGACGCCGCCGATATACCAGCGCAGTGCGGCTTCGTAAAAATCGTCTGTCGGATCAACGCTCGCCTGCGCCGAGGCTGCCGAAAAAAACAGCGCCGACAACAAAAATAACGCGAATAATTTTTTCATACGCTAGTTTTTTACTATACTCTATTCTTGCGTAAAGCACAAGCAATATGCTATGCTTATCTCCTATGCTCGCTCCGGAAAAAAAAGCAGTGTGGAATCTCCTCAAAACGGCCTCTTCATCGCTGTGCGGTTATGTACCCGGCTCTTTTTCTTCGATGCCCGTTTTTTCAGACGATGCGGAACCTGCGACAAATGCGGAAGCATCCGGTCGGACGGCGCACGCTTCCGCATCAGGCGGACGCGCGGACAATTTTACAAACGAAGCGAAAAGTAATCCCGCACCCGCCGAATCGGGGCGGAGCGGCATCACGCTCGAAGACGTCGCACAAAAAGTCGCCTCGTGTTCGCGATGCGCGCTTTCGAAAAAGAGGACGCACACCGTGCCGGGTATGGGCGTTCTCCATCCTGCCGTTCTCGTCATCGGCGAAGGACCGGGAGCGGAAGAAGATGCGCAGGGGCTTCCCTTTGTCGGGCCTGCGGGAAAGCTCCTCGACAAAATGCTCGAAGCGATTTCCCTTTCACGCGACACGAACTGCTACATCGCGAATATCGTAAAATGCCGCCCGCCTAACAACAGGACACCGCTCCCCGAAGAAGCGGACGCGTGCATTTCCTTTCTCGAAGCACAAATTCACATACTCAAGCCGAACCTCATCCTCGCAGCGGGCAGAACGGCCGCTCAAAATTTATTAAAAACGACGGAAGCGCTCTCTCATCTTCGAGGCACTTTCCGCGATTACAACGGCATACCGCTCCTCGTCACCTATCATCCGAGCGCCCTGCTTAGGGATGTGTCGTTAAAGCGGCCGGCGTGGGAGGATTTAAAACTTTTCCGCGCGGAGCTTTTGCGCCTCGTCCCGGACTACGCAAAAGATTTTATTAAAAAATGATATATCTCGACGTCGTTTTAAACGTGCCGATAAACCGATCGTTTACCTATTCGTATACGCCCGACGAAAAAGAAAAAGCTGAAATCGGAAAGAGAGTCGAAGTACCTTTCGGAAACAGAAAGCTTACGGGCTTTATCACGGATATCTGCGACACGGCACCCGCCGGTGTGCCGGAAGAAAAAATCCGCGCCGTGCGGCGTATCGTAGACGACGAGCCGCTTTTGACGAGCGAACTTTTTTCCCTTGCAAAATGGATGGCCGATTACTACCTCTGCCCGCTCGGCGAAATCGTGTCGGCGATGATTCCGTCGGGGAGACGTGAAGCGGGTTCGGGAGGATTTTCCTTTGCCGACGACATCCCCTCAAACGAAGCCCGTTCGCTTTCCGACGAACAGAGGCAGGCGGTTTCGGATATCCTGTCCGCAAAGACAAAACACGCACGATTCCACTACGTGTACGGCTCTACGGGAAGCGGCAAAACGGAAGTGTTTTTGCGCGTCGCCGAAGACGTGCTCGCTCAAAATAAAGGCGTCATCTACCTTGTCCCCGAAATCGGCCTTACGCCGCAAGTGATACGCGCGGTACGCTCCCGTTTCGGAAACACCGCCGCAGTCCTCCATTCAGGTCTTACGCAAAGCCGAAAATTTTCCGAGTGGAAGCGCATTCTCCGAAAAGAAGCGCGCGTCGTCGTCGGAGCGCGGAGCGCGGTATTCGCTCCGGTGCCGGATTTGGGCCTCATCATCATCGATGAAGAACACGATGCTTCCTACAAAAGCGGAACGACACCGCGCTATCACGCACGCCAAGTTGCGATGTACCGCGCATCGCGCAGCGCAATTCCGCTCGTTATGGGAAGCGCGACGCCGTCGGTCGAATCGTGGCACCTCATGAACGAAGGAAGTCTCGTCCGTCACACGCTCACAAAGCGCCTTGCAGGAGGCGCGATGCCCGAAATCACGTGCATCGATTTGACGAAGGAAAAGCCGGACGGATGTCTTTCGCACGCATTGACAAAAGAGATCAGAATAACGCTCAATCTCAAAAAGCAGACGATACTCTTTTTAAATCGGCGCGGCTTTACCCACTTTTTCCGATGCGGCGACTGCGGTTACGAGATGACGTGCAAAAACTGTTCCGTACCGATGACCTACCACAAAAGCGAGCGGCGACTGCGCTGTCATTACTGCGGATGGTCGGTCGAACCGCCGGAATCGTGTCCCGCATGCGGTTCGCTCAATATCGGCTATTCGGGATTCGGCACCGAATACATCGAAGCGGAAACGAAGGCTAAATTCCCGAACGCGAAGATCGTCAGAATCGACACTGATGCTTTGACAAAGCGGGGCGAACTCGAAGAAAAACTTTCGGCTTTCGGGCGCGGAGATTACGACATCATGCTCGGCACGCAGATGATCGCCAAGGGACTCAACTTTCCGAACCTCCGCCTCGTCGGCATCGTGCTTGCCGACACGGGACTGCACGTGCCGGACTTCCGCGCTTCCGAGCGCACCTTTTCGCTTATCACGCAGGTCGCCGGCCGCGCGGGGCGTTTTTTCCCCGACGGAAAAGTGCTCGTACAAACGTACAATCCGTCGAGAGAACCCGTCGCGCTCGCCTGTGCCGGCAATACGGAAAAATTTTACGCGTACGAACTCGGCGAGCGAAAGCTCCTCGGCTTTCCGCCGTTCAGCCGCCTCATCCGCCTCGTCTTCCGCTCCGCCGATAAAAACGCCGCCGAAGAAACCGCCGCGGCGGGTGCAAAACTTCTCTCGGAAGAAGTAAAAAAAATGCGCTTCGAAAGCGCCGTTGAAATACTCGGTCCCGCCGAATGCCCGATTTTAAAAATATCGCAAAATTACCGCTATCACTTGCTGCTTCGAGGAAGCGATATCCGCCCGCTGCAAAAAGCCGCAAGAACACTCCTCTTCGGCTACAGTCATCCACAGACGGTATACATAGAATGCGACGTCGATCCCGTTTCGCTGTTATAAGACGCGAGCGTACGAACGGAACAAGCGTACATCACGCTAGGCGTGCCGCCTCTTTCCGTCGAATTTAACTTCGTGTAAAAACAATCCTTGAGGAGGAGCTGTTATACCGGCCTTCCTCCGATCCTTTTCTTCGATGATTTTTTTAAGCGCATCGTCGGGAGCCCCTTTTTTTTCGAGCTGTAAAAGCGTACCGCAGATCGTGCGCACCATCTTCCACAAAAATGCGTTCGCTTCTATTTCGAATACGACAAGGGAGCCGTAGGGAAAGACTTGCTCGGAAAAAAAACGCGCACTCTCTATATAGCGATTCGTCGAAAGACTTTCGTCCCCCGAAGCGGCAAAAGACGCGCAGTCGAGTTCTCCCGAAAGACATGCGGCAATCTTATTGAGCTTTTGTAAATCGGGCATTCTGAAAAGCGGCCACACATAACGCGCAAGGTGCGCCGGAGGCGTGCCCGACGCGAACATACAATAGCGGTACACCCTGCTCGTCGCGCTGTAGCGAGCGTTGAACTTTTCATCCGCACACGCGGCGCTCATAACGCGCACGTCGCATGGCAGCATATTATTGATTATTAAAGGATATTTTTCGATCGGGATCGAATCGATCGGAGAAAAAAAATTCGCAGCTTGAGAAAGCGCATGTACTCCGCTGTCGGTGCGCCCCGATCCGTAAAGCGTAATATGAGAGCCGTGCAGTTTTTCGAGCGCTTCTTCGAGGACTGCCTGCACCGTGCGCACGCTCTTTCCCGCATCGCTTCCGTCCTGCCGCTGCCATCCGCAAAAATCCGTGCCGTCATAGGAAAGGGTCAATACGATATTCCGCATCGGCTTCTCTAAATATTGTCATCGCGCACTTCAGCCGAAAGTTTATCGTAAAGGTCGCGCGACTTTTCGAGCAGAGGACCCGGTTTGGCTTTCGAAGATTTTCCGAGACCGAAGATGCGCGCGATCGCCGTTTTCGACTGGCTCAATTTTTTGAGGCGGAGCTGCTGATCGTCCGTTTGTCCGTATTTGTATTCGAGCAATCCGCACAGATAGATGACTCCGTCCCAGCCGTAATTTTTATCCATGTCGGGACCGCAGTTTACGAGCATGGAACTTTTTTCAACGCGGTTCATTTCGTTTACGACCGCCTGTTCGTAAAAAAAAGTCGCCTTTTGATAAAACACTTTCGAAATATAATCGTAATTGTGATTGGGACATTTTTCGTTCAATTCTCCGGTAAGCCACGCGAGACGCAGCGCAAGGATCGCACGCTTCATCGTCGGAAGCATTTCGACATTCGCATCCTCATAGGTAAGAAGCGCAAGATAATACATTGCACAGCCGTCGAAGAGTGAGCGCCGGCGATGCAGATCGAAATACGGAAATACGGTGTTTACCGCTTTTCTCCGTTTTTCCGAAGCGGAATACATTCTTTCGACAGCATCTTTATTTTTAATATCTTTAAAATCGGACCACAGCATGGCCGTAAAGCAGTTCGGGCATGCACCGATATCGTAGATAAGCGGGTAAACGCGGCCGTACCGTTTCGACGGTTCGAAGATACGGTGCAGTTCATCGGTGAGTTTTCCGGCTATCATCCTGCCCTGCCCCGAAAGCATGATTTCGCGGTCGAACTCTTTGTTGCACACGGGACACAGACATTTATCTTTCGACCAATACGAAAGCGCGATTTTCTTTTTGTCGGATTCTTTCTTTACACCTTGAATCGTCATATTCCAACCTTTGCACGCATCATACGATAATTCTACACTTCAATGACGACAAATGCAACGGCATATTCTTTTTCATGACTGAGCGATACGGATATCCGTGCGCTCTTTCCGCAGCGCATTTCGACGAGGGCATCCGCGCGGCCTTCGAGATAAAGTTCGGGCTTCCCGTCTTCATTGTGTCCGACATAGATGTCTCCGAGCTGAAAGCCCGCGACGCCGGTTCCGAGCGCTTTCGAAAAAGCTTCTTTGACTGCAAAGCGCGATGCGTAGTGTTCCTGCAGTTTTTGGCGGGAACCGGAAGTTTTTATCTCCCGTTTATTGAAAAAGCGCTCGATCAAATCGGGGTTTTCGACCCATTTCGCAAAGCGGCGCACATCGGCAATATCGGTTCCGATGCCGTAGATCATCGGTTTTCCGCTCCGAGGTCGGCTTTGTCTTCGCTTCGTGCGCTTATCGCAACGCTCACCGTTTCCGCACTTTGATTTTCGATTTGAAAATACGACGGCAGCGTAATATACACGGGCAAATCGTAGGTACCTGTTTTATAGATCGCACTGCAGTCGACGTATACGGCGCCGTCCGAAAGTTCATAATCTTCAAGCGTCGGCACAGTCCCCTTCACGTCGAAACTTATCTTCGGCACTTCTCCCTCGGCTTCAAGCGATTCCGATAAAAACAAGAGACGCACGGGTACATCGGTAAATTTTTTTACAAGCCCTTCTTCGGCAACTTCAATCCGCACCGCATAGGATTTTGCAGGATTGATCGCCAACAGCGAATTGATATTTTGCAGCGACGTTTCAAACGTTTTCGACGCGGCAAGAGAGGTCACGTCGATTGCGGACGTATACACTTGCTTCGTTTCGTCAACCGCTCTGCGAGGCCCCACTATTTCGACCGTCGCAGGTTCCACCGACATTTTCGTAACGGCATAGCCGTGCTGTACTTCGCCCGAAAGAGAAGGCGCGACCGAAACGTATTTCAATGTTTTTTCTTCGAGGCGTATGGACACCGATTCGGGATTCAATTTTATTTCAAAGGGGTCCATGAGCAAAAGCTTCGGCGACAGATGCACGGACACGGGAACCGAAAAACTTCCTTCCTTTTCATACTTCGTCAAATCGATCGTCGCCGAAAAATCGCTTTGCAGCGTTTCCGCGATATTTTCCGCCGTCGAGCGCACCGTTATGCGCACGTATTCGGGATAATCGCTCATCGGATACATACCGCCGTCGGCGACAAGCTTTAACGGAACGGTGTACGTTTTCCTGTCGAGAAGAGAAGTGATATGCACGAGGTACAACCCGAGCGCGAGGCCGAAGCAGATCACTTTTGCCGGCCAATTTTCCATAATCTTTTCAAACAGCCGCTTTACTTTCATCTATCGTATCCTCTACCTGATATGCATCGGGCGTAATTTCAAGAAGGTTTTCGAGAATCTTTGTCAGCTCGGTAATTGTCAAATCGTAGTGCAGCTTAGAATCGTATGCGAGACTTATCGCTCCCGACTCTTCCGATACGACGAGCACGACGGCGTCGGAAACTTCGGAAAGACCGAGAGCCGCACGGTGACGTGTACCGAAAGTTTTTTTAATATCGTACTGTTCGCTCAGCGGCAAAAAGCAGCCGGCCGCGAGGAGCTTTCCGCCGAGCACAAAACACGCACCGTCGTGTAAAGGAGTATCCATACCGAAGATCGTCACGAGCAGGCTCGATGAAAGGTCGGCGTTGAGCTTTGTGCCGGTATTGAGGATATCGTCCATCTTCGTGTGCCGTTCGAATACGACGAGCATGCCGCGTTTTTGCTTCGACAATATCTCCGCCGCGATCAAAACCGAATCGACGTAAGTGTGCTTTGAACGGCTGCCGAAAGCGAACCATCTGCTCTGCCCGAGCTTTAAAAAGAGTTTTCGCATTTCGGGCTGAAACACGATCGCAAAGGCGATGAGAAGCCCCGGCCCCATAACGGTCAATATCCACTGCAGCGTGTCCAAATGCAAAAAAATGGAAGCGGCATAGGCCGCGCCGACGATGACGGCGGCACGGATGATCTGCATACCGTTCGTTTTGACGATGAGTTCGTACGCTTTATACAGGATAAAGGTGAGGATGCCGATGTCGAGGATGAGCCGGATATAATCGTATGCCGCACGCAAACTGTCCAACGCTTTCAATGTAATCCTCCGTTACAATATAAAAACTTAATCGACCAATGCTTTCATCACGCGAAGCGAATCGAGCGCCGCTCCGACATCGTGTACGCGCACGACAGAAGCACCTCGCATGACGGCGATCATATTTGCCGCAATCGTACCGCAGAGCCGCTCTTCGGCGTCTTTCCCCGTCATCTCGCCGATACAGGTTTTCCGCGACAGCGCCATGAGCACGGGATACGTACCCCCGCAAAGCTTTCCGCAATTTTTAATAAGAATGCGGTTCGCTTCGAAATCTTTGCCGAAACCGATTCCCGGATCGACGATGATTTTATTCGGTTCGATGCCTCGTGAAAGAGCATACGAAACGCGCGAAGCAAGATATGCGTCCACTTCCCGAAATACATCGCGGTACGACGTATTGTTTTGCATTATAGCAGGAATCCCGCGTTTGTGCATCAGTATGACGGGGATACCCTTTTCGGCGGCAAAGGACGCGATGTCCTCATCGTCTTCGAGAGCGGAAACGTCGTTTAAGATATCCGCTCCTTCCGAAACGGCCGCTTCGATCACTTCCTTTTTCCGCGTATCGATCGAAATCGCTACGGACGATGCTGAGCGAATTTTTTTGATCACCGGAATGATGCGCCGTATCTCTTCTTCCGCCGACACGTATGCCGCCCCCGGCCTCGTCGATTCTCCGCCTATGTCGATGATGTCGGCTCCTTCATCGATGAGTTTCAGTGCAAGGTTTTCGTTTCCTCTGCTCCCTTCCCAAAACGAATCGGGCGTCGCATTTACGATACCCATGATAAAAGCGGGCATTTCCGTTTTAATAATCCTGTCTTTGAGAAAAAGCGTTTTCATCGGCCGCACCCCTTTAGGCATTTCGGCTTTCGGCAAGACGCAAGGCAGAGCGCGCGATATCTTCACTCGACATGTGCGCATCCCGGCAGATTTCGGACCGAGTTCCCTGCGGATAAAATCTATCTTCAAAGGCTTTTAGGGCGACAAGCCGCATGCCGCGCTTTACCAAGACCCCTTCGAGATACGAAGCTATGCCGCCGGTCAAAACTCCGTCTTCAACGATGACCGCTCCGTCGTAAGAAGAGGCGATGCGCGCAAAATATTCTTCGTCTATCGGCTTAATAAAACGGAGCGCGTAGATATCGGCATATATGCCCTTCATCAAAAGCGATCGCGCCGCAACAAGCGTTTCCGCGTACATTCCGCCCGTACACACAAAGAGCGTTCGGAAGAAAGTTCCCGCTTTTTTTTCTTCGAAATATGCCGTTTGCGAAGGCGCGATATCCGCTGCCGAAACGATGATGCCCCGACCCTCTTCGATCGGAAAAGAAAAAGATGCCGTCTCCGACGGACAGGTAAGCTTCGGGTAGCGGATCACCGTCGCGCCTTCGGAGTCGACTGCAAAAGAAAGGCAGCGCTTTAAATCTTCGGCGCTCGCGGGACAAAGAATGCGAAGATGCGGAATCGGGCGCAAAAGAGCGATATCGAACAAGCCCTGATGCGTCTCCCCGTCTCCCGGAACGGCGCCCGCGCGGTCGAGCATAAAAACGGCGTGAACATCCTGCAGCGCGATATCGTGAATCATCTGGTCGATCGCCCGCTGCATAAAGGTCGAATAGATGCACACGATCGGAACGAGACCGCCCCGCGCGAGAGCGCCCGCAAAAGTGACGGCGTGTTCTTCGGCGATACCGACGTCGAAAAAGCGGTTCGGATAACGGCGCGCAAAAGCGTTCAAGCCGGTGCCCTTTGCCATGGCGGCCGTCACGGCGACGATCTTTTCATTCTTTTCGGCAAGCGAAAGGAGGGCGCCGCTGAACGATTCGGTAAAACTCAATTCATCGAATTTTTCGACCGTGCCGTCTGATATGAGAAAAGGACCGATGCCGTGAAAGCGTTCGGGATTGTCTTCGGCGGGACTGTAGCCCTTGCCCTTTTTCGTTACAACGTGGACGACGACCGGACGCGGAAGTTTTTCCACGCGGCGGAACACCTTTTCAAGCGTTTGTTCGTCGTGACCGTCCAAAGGGCCTACGTATTCGAAACCCAAATCGACAAACAAATTGTTCGTCAAAAACATACCCTTGAGGGCGCGCTTAAAACGGAACGCGAGTTTTTCAAGTTTTTTGTTAAAATACGGCACGCGGTCGATAAAGCGGTCGATTTTATAGCGGACGGTTTGATACTGAGCGGACATCGTCATCCGCGAAAGATAGCGCGAAATGGATCCCGTATTGTGATCGATCGACATCTGATTGTCGTTGAGCACGACGATGAGATTTTTTGCGAGCTGTCCCGCGTGCGACAGCGCTTCGAAAGCCATACCCCCCGTAAGCGCTCCGTCGCCGATAACCGCGACAACCTTTCCGCCTTTGTTTTGAATATCACGGGAAACGAGGAGACCGAGCGCCGAAGAAATCGACGTGGACGCGTGGCCGGCGCTGAAAAAATCGTGCTCGCTTTCGTCTTTCCTCGTAAATCCCGAAAGACCGCCCGAAAGACGGAGCGTACCGAACGAAGCGTAGCGCCCTGTCAGCAATTTGTGCGCGTAGCATTGATGACTCACGTCCCACACGATCGCGTCTTCGGGACTCGAAAACACGCGGTGCAGCGCAATCGTAAGTTCCACGACGCCGAGATTGCTCGCGAGGTGACCGCCGTTTTTGCCGACGACTTCGATAATCGTTTTTCTGATTTCACGTGCGAGAACGGGAAGCTCGGATGACGGAAGTTTTTTAATATCTTGAGGGGAACGTATGCCGGAAAGAATCGTAAAAAACCTCCGTAATTACAAACAAAAAAGACCGCGGCGGTTACACGAACACACGCGGCCTATTCAAAACGTAAGCAAAAATCACTTGCTCTTGTGTCTGTTTTTCCTGAGCATCTTTTTTCGCTTATGTGTCGCCATCTTTTGACGCTTTCTTTTTTTTCCGCAGGGCACAACATTACTCCTTACATCGAATAGTGTTTTCCAGTATCGCAAAATTCGCGCAATCCGTCAAGAGTGTGACGGAATATTATCAAATAAATTTGATCGGCCGACAGGCGATAAAACGTTTTGGAAAAAATACGCTTACATCGAATCGATGCCGCCGATTTCCGCTCCTCCTAAAAAAAAAGAAACCGCTCCGTGCAAACGGCGTTTGCAGCAAAGCAGTCTTTTTTAAGAACTTCAGTGCAAAAAGGATCGGCGGCCGATGTACGGCTTTATTGCCGTTCGATCTTAAACGTCACTTCGTCGTCAAAAAGCTGGCGGGCGGCAAGAGAGACGACTTTACCGTCGTTTTCTTCGATTTCCGGATCTTCGACTTTTGCCAGCTGAAACGCGCGGCGGCTTGCCGCAACGGTAACTTCATAAATATTGTCGCTGTATTTTACAAGTTCTTCAAGCGGAAATACCATATACTACCTCATGCGATATTATAACGACATTATAAGAAAAAGATGCGGCGTTGTAAAGGTCTTTGCCGGAGCTGCAGACCGTCGAAAAAACAAGCGGCTTTCACACGCATCTTTTCACACGCATAAATTTTTCGTCGCTTTTTCGTATATGAACCGCAAGTCTTCTTCCTGCAGCGATGTATAGACGCAATCCGCGCAGGTTCGGCTCCCCCCATCCGCGCGGTATATCTTTGCAGGCACGCAGGTCGCAAAAACGTCGCGCTTGGCTACGGGACCTTTTTTCAGCGAAAAGGACAATTTGAGCGCGTATTCCGCGCCTCGCGAAAGCTGAAAATTTTCATCGGCGCTTCCGAATACGATACGCTCGTGGTCGACATACAGGATGTCGAGCGGTTTTACGCTTCCCGAAAACGATTTTATTTTCGTCTCCCTTTCCGTAAGATAGCGGCATATCGGAATGAGCTGCAAACCGTTGCCCGCGTTTTTTTCTTTTTTCGCTTCGGCGACAAATCGTTCGAGATATGCTTTCGCAGCCTTTTGATTTTCAAGCGCGATCGATGCCCACACGGGACGTGCAAAAAGTTCGCAGCCTTCACAGGGCACGCAGTCGAAATTGACGGTCGCTTTATTACTGCACGAATAGTAGATCGTCGCCGAAAAATCGTAATCGTGTTTCACTTCGGCATCTTTTATGCGGCAAATCGATTCGGGAGCGGCAAAGGCAAGTCCCGATTTTACCGATCGCATTTCCGTGATAAAAAAAAGCCCTACACTGTTAAAATAAAATTCTATTCGCACCCGCTTTCCCGCAAAGCCGATCACCGACTGCGGCGGATTTTTTAATAAAACTATATCACCGCCGCCCGAAGCGAATTGTTCCGATTTAAGCGCGACGGGAAACACGGCGGACGAAGGCGGCTTCACGGTCTCTCCCGATCCGTCTTCTTTTTCCATCGGCGTTACGGTAACGGGAACATTCCCGTCGATCAAATACCGGAGCACAAGCTCGCGCTCTATACCGGTTAAATTATTATTTTCCATCGAACCGCTCCCATTTCCGTATTTCGATATTATTAATTTTATACGTTTCTCCGTCTTTTTCAAAATAGAGCAGCACGTCGACGCTGCCGCCGGAAAAAGCGAAGCGCACGGGAACTTCCGCGCCCGCATCGTCGATAAACGGAGAAGCGCAAAGAGATGAATTAAAAAGCGGCGTTTGCGCATCCGGGAAATCTCGTCCGAAATGCGTTTTCCATCCGCTTTTCAAATCCGACAGAAAAAAAACGTACGAAAATAAATTCTCCGGAGCAAAAGATGCGTCCGCGCTCTCGTTGTGGGAAAGTGCGGAAATAAAAGCGTCGAGCGCATTTTGCAATTCGCGCGATACAAGGGAAGTATCGAGACTTCCCAATCCGCTCACAAAGGGATAGAGCTCTGCCGGCTGAGCAAGCGAAGCGATCACGGATTCGACTTCGAGCTTTACCGAAGAGAGGATGCCGTTCTTTTCTGCAATCGTTTGCGTAAGCCTTTCTTTTTCGATTTCGCGCGTCCACAGCGTATCCGCGTCTTTTGCAGCGGCTTTCGCGCGGAGCGTTTCACCCGGATCGGAGACTATGACGGCTTGATTGTCCGAACACGATGCGGCAAAAAAGAGGATGCCGAACGCAAAAAAAATGAGCGGACGCTTCATAACATAACCATAACACAATATTGTGAAAAAATCCACGTATACGGCGGAAGGTACAAATCGAGCGGCAGAGGGCAAAATGCGCTTCGAGAGAAGACTCAGCGAGCTTTCAAACGCCCGCCTAGCGTTTTGCCTTCCCTGCCCGCTCAGGTACATACGTTTCGTCGCGTATACGTACGAGCGATCCGCTTTCAAGCGGCATCGAACTGTAGAGTACGCAGGGATGTCCGTCGAATGCCCACGAACGAAGCGCGCCCGTTTCGGGATCGATAAGGAGCCACCGGCCCGTTTCCGCTTTTCGAAGCGCGCATCCGGGCGAAATGATTTCAAGCGTATCGGCCGTATCGATTTTATTAAAAGGAGTAAACTCATACATACGCCAGCCGTCTTTTTTTTCGGCTGCGGCCGGTATTTTTTCAGGATGATTTTTCAAATCGCGTTCGCGCACAAAGCGCGCTTCGTTACACAGGGCTGCAAGCGATTTTTGAAAGCCGCACACCGTTTCTTTTCCGCGCAAAAAGATCGCGCTTTGCTCCGCTTCGCTCAGCTCTTTTCCGATTTCCGCCGCAAGCGCATAGGGACTGCCGGACGCGCCGCTTGTCGTCACGTCAGCGTCTTCGCGGCTGTAGTAAAATCCCGTCGTCGATTCCCGATGCGGCACATTGTCGAGCTCCGCGATAAAAGGAGCAGCCTCTTCGGGAGCAATTTTGCCGTCGAGCGCGTCGAGCGCTTTGCGGTACGCCCTCGTTACGAGCGCAACGTAATACACGCTTTTCATCCGCCCTTCGATTTTTATCGCGTCGATACCCGCATCTTTCATATCCGAAAGTTTATCGATCATATTGAGATCTTTACTCGAAAGAACTGCAGTGAAATTATCGCCTTCAAAAATCGGAAAATATTCACCTGATCTTTTTTCTTCCGAAAGCCGCAATACGCCCGATGAGGCGAGGCGCTTTGCGGCATCCGCATCTAAAAACCGATTTTCGTCCGCGCTCACGTTGAAATTCCAGCGGCACGTGTGAGAGCAAAAACCGCTCTGCGCGCTCCTGCCTGTAAGATATGCGCTCATAAGACAGCGACCGGAATAGGCGATGCACATGGCGCCGTGACAAAAGGCTTCAAGCTCCATATCGGGAACGGCGTCTTTAATTTCTCGGATTTCTTTAAGCGAAGCTTCCCGTCCGAGCACGATGCGTTTAAATCCGAGCCGCTGATAAAACAAAGCAGCGGAAGCGTTGATACAGCTCGCCTGCGTGCTCAAGTGAAGCGCCGCATCGGGGAACTCTTTTTGCAAAATCGGCACGATGCCCAAATCCTGCACGATAAAGGCATCGATCGGATAGCGCTTAAAATAATCGATATTGTTTTGAAAGGAAGCGATGTCTTCGTTATGAAAGGCGATATTGAGCGCGCAGTAGAGTTTTTTTCCGGGAAAACTTTTTTTAAGCTCACATACTCGCTCGTATTCGTCGTCGTAAAAATTGTCGGCTTTGACGCGGAGCGAAAAATGCTTGAGACCGATGTACGCTGCGTCCGCTCCGTACGCGTATGCACAGTATAATTTTTTTACATTGCCTGCAGGCGAAAGAAGTTCCATCGCAAATCGCCGCGCGCGCTACGCGTCCGTCTGCAAAGAGTTTTCGAGGCGCGGCTTATTGTGAAACGAGGAACCCGCATCCGTATCGCCTTCGCCGGATATGACTCTGCCTGCCTTTTCGATAGCGAGGTGCGTTTCCCAAAGGTAATCGTCGGCAAACTGAAAAAACGGCATCATCTTAGGCCATACGTCGAGTTCGCACTCTGCACCGTTCGATGCGAGCAGTTCCGAAAACCGTTCGATATCGCCGAGTAAAAGCTCCTTTTCGCCGCACTGTATATACACCGGCGGAAAATCCGAAAGCTGTTCTTTTGCCGCATACAAAGGAGAAACGAGCGGATTCGCTAAATTGGAAACGTAAGTATATATCTCTCCGCAGCGCAAAAGCGTTTCTCCGTTTATCAATTCGTCGGAAGCTTTTTTGCCCTTTGAAGCGGCGGCTTCTTCGGAAAAATCGAACCACGGAGAGAAAAAAACGAGACGGGAAACGCCCGTACGGTATTTTTCGCGGAGGCTGAACAGGAGCGCGCAGGCGATGGAAGCGCCCGAGCCGTCGGAGGCTATGATGATCTCGGGATGCGCGGCAGCTTTTTCCGCAGAAGCGTCGAGCGAACAGGCCACCTGCAATTCCGTGTACACCGTACGAAAGACGGACTGCACGTCTTCGAGCGCTGCGGGATAGGGATGAGCGGGCGCGAGGCGGAATTCGGGCACGACGACGCGGCTGAAAGAT
This sequence comes from Treponema sp. Marseille-Q4132, assembly GCF_014334835.1. Classification (NCBI taxonomy): domain Bacteria; kingdom Pseudomonadati; phylum Spirochaetota; class Spirochaetia; order Treponematales; family Treponemataceae; genus Treponema; species Treponema sp. Marseille-Q4132. The sequence continues at coordinate 2,509,673 of NZ_CP060591.1, read as the reverse complement.
TTTGCGGCAAGGCGAGCGCAAAAGCCTCGCCACGAAGCGCGGGAGCCTGCGACAAAGGAGCCGCCGTGAATATAGATGACGATGCGCCTCGAAGAATATATTTCCGGCGAAAGGACGTCACAGGAAACCCCGCCGTAATTGTAATCCGCACAGTCGACGTGATTGGGCAAAACGGGACACGCAAAGGTTTCTTCGATTTTGCTTCGGAAAGAGTCGACGTTTAATTTCGGAGCGTAGACGAGAAGCTTGAGCCGTTTGAGCGCCGCCCGCCTGTCCTGCTGTACTGCCATTGGAGCAGTATAGCAAATTTAAAGAACTTCCGCTATACTTATTTATTATGCCAATTAAGATTCAATCGGATTTGCCGGCGCGCAGCATCCTCGAACGCGAAAACGTATTCGTCATGACCGACAAACGGGCAAAAGCGCAGGATATCCGCCCGCTCAAAATCGCGATCGTCAATCTTATGCCGGTAAAAGAAATAACGGAAACGCAGCTCCTGCGTGTTTTGGCAAACACTCCGCTGCAAGTTGAAATATCGCTCGTGCGCATGGAAAATCACGTGTCGCGCCATACGAGCCGCTATTATCTCGAAAAGTTTTACATCACGACGAGCGCGCTTTTAAAGCACAAATTCGACGGCATGATCATAACCGGAGCTCCCGTCGAACAGCTGCCTTTCGAACAGGTCGATTATTGGGACGAACTGTGCGCCATCATGGACTACGCAAAGACGAACGTATTTTCAACGCTGTATGTATGCTGGGGTGCGTTCGCGGGATTGTATCACCTCTACGGTATCGACAAATACCCGCTCGATAAAAAAATGTTCGGCGTATTTATGAATACGCGCCTCACGGACGCGGATCCGCTTTTGCGCGGCTTCGACGACAGCTTTCCGATCCCGCAGTCGCGACACACGACGATCCGAGCCCAAGACGTCGCTTCTTGCAAAGCCCTCGTCGCCCTCGCCTCTTCACAAGAATCTGGAACGACGCTCATAAAATCGAAAGACAACCGTGAAATCTTTATGACGGGTCACCTCGAATACGACACCGGCACGCTTGCCGAAGAATACGTCCGCGACAAAAAAAAGAATCTTCCCATTGAAATACCCGCGCATTATTTTCCGGGCGACGATCCGAAAAAAAAGCCCGCTTCGACGTGGAGAAGCACCGCGCATTTATTTTATTCGAACTGGCTCAACTATTACGTCTATCAGGAAACGCCGTTCAATTTCGTATGATCAACAATTTTAATCGGGAGACCGGATTATGAAAAATTATTTGTTTATTTTCGATATGGGAAGCGTACTCGTCGAAAACGACGAACCGTGGCCCGAAGCGATGGCCGCACTCGGTCTTCCCTCCTCTCCGAGAGAAAACTCGCCGTACATCCACCTGTACCGAGCGGCTGCCCGAGGCGATATCACATCGATGGAATTTTCACTCCTCGTCGCCGAACGCGCAAAGCTCCCCCGTCCGACGGAAAATTATTGGAAAAAATTTTTCCGCCCGACGCTGAAAGCCGAAACGGCGAAACTCATCAAAGCGATAAAAAAATCGAACGCGCGCATCGTATGCGGAACGAACACTTTCGACGTGTATTACGACTATCTTTCGGAAGCGGGCTTTTACGCCGATTTCGATAAAGTATACGCATCCTGCTTTATGCACACGAGAAAGCCCGACGTATCGTTTTGGCAGTATATCCGCAACGAAGAAAAAACATACGATTTTTCCGATATGCTTTTTTTCGACGACTCCGAAGCAAACGTGCGCGCCGCGGAAAGTCTCGGCATACACGCGCACCGCTTTACGGAAGCCGAGAAAGCGAAGGAATTCATTCTGTCTGTTTTGGGAAACGACTGTAAAATTGATTTTAATAAATTTTAACAATACGGCAAATGCGATGATCGGACACGGACTGAAAACGATGCGTGCGGTAAAACACGAAAAAAACAGTTTTCACGATGCGATGCTCCGCATCGTCGCCGTCTCTTCTCTTTTGCCGCTTTTTTCGGCGGCGATCGCATTTTGCATTTTCGCATACATTTACTTCAACGCGGGTATCCTTGCGGAAAATAAAAACGACAACGAAGCGGTCGCTCACGAACTTCGCTCGATCTTTCAAACGTATGCGCAGGAATTGAATGCTCCGGCTTTCGACTTTGAAGCGAAACTGCCGCAAGGTGAAAACGCCAATACGTTTTTGACGCTTGAAATTCAATTTATGAACCGGCAGGGACATTCGGCCGATTTTTACCTCTTCGATGAAAATTCCCGTCTGCTTTTTTCTTCCACATCGATGCCGCTTTCCTTTATGCCGCCCGATGTCGGACGTAACTGGGGTTTATACAAGCGGATGGAAGGACGGCCGGGCACCGTTCAGTGCATATTTTTCCGCGGCAATCTCCTCATCGGAAAAAAACTCGCCGAAGGCTGCGCCGTGTTTGCGATTCCCGCATTCTATTTTACAAACCACACCCTCGAACGGGTTTCAAATATCGCCGTCATGAACCCCTACGGAGAAATCGCGATCGCATCGACATCGATGTTTACCGGTAATTTTAACCGTATCAATCCGCAGGCTGCAAAGGCATCGTCATTTTTTTCATTTCAAAACAACCGCTATTTTAAAACGGAAAGTCGTATCCGTCTTGCAGATGAAACGTTTATCGTTTCCACCTTTTCCGCCGTTAAACGGACTTTCGCAACGCTCATTGCGGGAGGCTTTTCGCTTTTGTGCGTCATTGCGCTTTCGGGCGTCATCACCTATGCGGCCGTCACCCGTTCGGTTATAAAGCGAACCGAGTCGATCGACAAAATAACGGCGTGCTTCGACGAAGTGCAAAAAGGCAATTTAACAAAACGGATGACGCTCGAAACTCACGACGAATTCGGCGTCATTGCGGATTCGTACAATACGATGATTCAAAGCATCGACGATCTGCTGAAAAAAAACAGAGAGATAAACGAAGAGACGACGAGAGCGCAGATCAAACAGCTTGAAAGCCAATTCAATCCGCATTTTCTTTCCAACACGCTGCAGGTTATCAAATACATGGTAACGCTCGAACCGGACGCCGTCCCTGCGATCATCGATCATCTTTCAAAACTGCTCCGCTACAGCATAAACGCTTCGGAAGCTCGGTGTACGCTTGCCGAAGATTTGGAATACACGGAACACTATATCGCGATCCAGCGCTTCCGTTTTACCGATACGCTCGACTGTAAACTCGATATCGCCCGAGAGGCGCAAAACTGCATCGTGCCGAAACTGCTCATCCAGCCGCTCATCGAAAATGCAATCCAATACGGTTTAACGGGAACCGGCGAAAAAAGAAAATTATTAATTGTTATACGCGCTCATATCGAAAATGAAAACCTCGTAATGACCGTTACCGACGACGGCAACGGCATGGACGAAAAAAAAGTTTCCGAACTGCACGAGATGCTTTCCGAGCGTACGCGGACGACGAATCACTTCGGCCTGTACAATATCGCAAAACGAATACGGTTGCTCTACGGGGAAAAATCGGGTATGATTATTAAAAGCGGCTTGCATCGCGGAACTTCAATAACGATATTTTTTCCTGCAGTATTTTAATTATGTATAAAGTGCTTATCGCAGAAGATGAAGAATTGATCCGCCGCGGCCTCATCTACACGATAGATTGGCTTTCACTCGGCTGCACCGTCGCGGGAGAAGCGGCGGACGGTCTTGAAGGTTTACAAAAGATCAAAGAGACGCATCCCGACATCGTCATCGCCGATATCCGCATGCCGGGTATCAGCGGCCTCGAAATGATTGAAAAAGCAAAAGAATCGGGAGAACGTTTTTACGCGATCATCCTGTCAAGCTACAGCGAATTCGATTATGCGAGACAGGCGATCCTCCTCGACGTCGGCGAATACTTGGTAAAACCGATCGTCGACGACGAACTCGAAGAAGCGATCGAAAGAGCAAAAGATAAAATCGGCGAATCGGCAAAAATCGATATCGACGAAACGGCGGAAACGGAGAGCGATCAAAGCGGTCGCGTGCTTCGTTTTTTCAACGGCAGCGTACAAAGCGGAAACTTTTACGTCGCGGAAACGATCAAGCATATCAAAGCCGACTATCGGACGAAGATTACTATAGAAGATATAGCGGCCTCTCTCGGCGTTTCCGTAAGCTATTTGAGCAGAAAAATCAAACGGGAAACGAATATGACCTTCATTGATCTGCTCAACGGCTTGCGTATCGCAAAGGCGGCCGAATTGCTGAACACGGGAAAATACCGCATGTACGAAATCGCCGAAATGACGGGCTTTACGAATTACAAATATTTTTGTACGGTTTTTAAGCGCTACACGGGCTATGCGCCGTCAAAGCTCGTCCGATAAAAGTCTCGACGCAGAGGATTTTGCACGGCAAACAAAGACGCAGGCACAAACGTGCGAAGTTCATTTTTCCGAACCTTTTTACCGAATTTTAGGATTGCGTTATTAATAAAGCGGAATTATCATCAATAATAATTGCGGCTTTGGGTTTTATAGCGGCCGGGTGTGTTCTATGATAATAAAACACGGATTTAAAAAGGAGGATCTCGTCCTATGTATGTGAAAAAGATTTCCGCTGCGCTCATCTTGCTGCTGGCGACTACGTTTGCGTTCGCACAAGATAAAAAACAAACGGAAAGCGCTTCGAAAACGGTAACGCTTGTATTGCTTCGGCACGGACAGAGCGTGTGGAATGTTGAAAAGCGTTTTACCGGCTGGTCGGACGTTTCCCTGACGGAAACGGGCGTCAAAGGTGCGCAGGATGCGGGTGCCGCGCTTAAAAACGCAGGTATCGCTTTCGATGTCGTCCATGTTTCTATGCTCAGCCGTGCGATCAAAACGGCGTGGCTTGCGATGGAAAGCATGAATACTATGTGGCTGCCGACGGAAAAGCACTGGCGTCTCAACGAACGCTGTTACGGCGATCTTGAAGGCAAAACGAGAGACGAAGTCGCTGCCGCAGTCGGTAAAGACCAAGTGGATATCTGGAGACGCAGTTACGATGTTCCTCCTCCGCCTCTTTCTTTCGACGATCCCCGTTCTCCGATACACGACGCGCGTTATACGAACGTCGACAAAAAAATGATACCGCAGGCGGAAAGCCTTAAAGATACGATTGCCCGCGTTACTCCTTATTGGAAAAAGACGCTTATTCCCGCACTCAAATCGGGTAAAAACGTACTCGTCGTCGGACACAGCACCTGTCTTCGCGCGTTGTCGTCGTGCATCGATCCGGCGCTGACGCCCGACGAACTCCAAAAATTGGAAATCCCCAATACGACGCCCGTCGTATACGAACTGGAAGTACGCGGCAACAAAGTGCATATCGTATCCCGAAACGTTATCAAATAGCATTTTATTTCTTAGATATAGAATGGAGGTATTCACTATGAAACGAAGTATTATTTTAACGGCGGCTCTTGCTGCCGCCGTGCTCGCAGGCTGCTCGAAAAAATCGGGAAGCGGCGCTGAAAGTGCAGCTTCGAGCTGGAAGCCGGAAAAAGACGTAACGGTTATCGTCGCATACAAAGCCGGAAGCGGTACGGATACGGGAGCGCGTATCCTGTGTTCCGTCGCCGAAAAATATGTCGGCAAAACGCTCATCGTCACGAACAAAGAGGGCGCCGACGGAAAAATCGGATATACGACGCTCGCAACTTCAAAGCCCGACGGCTACACGATCGGCTTTATCAATCTGCCGACCTTCAGTTCGCTTTCCATCCAGCCGAACAGCCCCTTTACGAAAGATTCGATCGTTCCGATCTGCAATCACCTGTTCGAACCCTCGGTCGTCGTCGTACGCAAAAACGCGCCGTGGAACACGATCGAAGAATTAATCGAATACTGCAAAGCGCACAAAAACGAAGTAAAATGCTCGACGAACGGCGTCAAAGCGTCGAACCACATCGGCGCGCAGCTTTTGGCAAAAGCGGCAGGTTTTGAAATCAGCTGCATCCCCTACGGCGGAACCGCCGACCAGCTCCTCGCGCTTCGCCAGGGCGAAGTCGACATGTCCGTTCCGAAATCGGCCGACGTCGCACCGCTCATCGGAGACAACGGAGAACTCAAAGTGCTCGCAACCTACACGGAAAACCGTCTTGCAGAAATGCCGGATGTTCCGACGCTGAAAGAAAAAGGCTACAACCTCGTCTACGGTTCGGCACGCGCCCTTGTCGCACCGAAAGGTACGCCGCAGGCTGCAATCGATTTCTACGTCGATGCGTTCGAAAAGACGATAAACGACCCCGACAATATCGAAAAGAGCAAAAACGCGGGTCTTGCCCTCGACTTTATGTCGCCCGACGCGCTCGGCAGATTTATCGATGCGCAGGAAGACTTCGTCACAAACACGCTTCCCACATTGTTCAACTGACGGAGCGTCCCCTAAAAAACGCCGATCGATCCGCATATGCGCCGATCGGCGTTTTCGAAAAGCTGCGGCCGCCTGTTTTTTGCCGCCGCAGCTTTACCCTCTCCATCTTCGGAGGTTATATGAAAAAAAGCGACATCATTTTAATTGCGGCAGTCTATGCGATTACCGCTTTTTTCTTTGTATTGGTGCTGCAATATCCGCGCGACGTGCGCATATACCCCATTTTTATCATGGTAATACTCGCCGTATTGACGACGATGCATTTGATCGAATGTCTCGTAAAATTCGCACGGGAGAAAAAAATCGAAAACGATATGCCTCTTCTCTTCGAGCATTTTAAAGCGAAACAATTTTTTGCCGTTTTTGCCATGCTCTCCGCATACGTCGTTTTAATAAACGTACTCGGCTTTTACATTTCGAGTCTTTTATTTATCGCGGGAACGCTTATATTTTTTAAGATTAAACCGCTGTACATCGTCATAACCACCGCCGTGTTTCTCGTTTTGATTTACGGCGGATTTTCAACGTTTCTGCATGTTCCGCTTCCGCGCGGTTTGCTGATCTGAAAAGCGGGAGGTACTTTATGGATTTTTCATTAATCGGCGCGGGTTTTATCAACGCCGTTATGCCGCTCAATCTGCTTGCCATGCTGTTAAGCACGACGATCGGCATTATCATCGGAGCGCTTCCCGGTCTTTCGGCCGCTATGGGCGTCGCGCTCATCATCCCGATCACCTTCGGTATGCCGCCTTCGACCGGTCTCATCGTACTCGCGGGCATTTACTGCGGTGCGATTTTCGGCGGATCGATTTCGGCCATATTGATTCACACGCCCGGCACTCCCGCTTCCGCGGCGACCGCGATCGACGGCTACCAGCTGACCCTCCAAGGCAAAGCGGGTAAAGCGCTCGGAACTGCGGTTATTTCGTCGTTTTTCGGCGGGCTTTTAAGCTGCATTTCCCTTTACTTTTTTTCACCGCCGCTCGCAAAACTCGCGATGGCCTTCGGAAGCCCCGAATATTTTTGGCTTTCGATTTTCGGTTTGACAATCATCGCCGGCGTCAGCTCCGACTCCATGATAAAGGGACTCATCTCCGGTGCGTTCGGTCTTTTGCTTTCGACGATCGGCATGGATACGATGAACGGCGTATTCCGCTTTACGTTCGGACAGGCGGCCTTGTATGAAGGACTCCCCTTTACCGCAACGCTCATCGGTCTCTTTTCGATGTCGCAAGTCCTCGTACTCGCCGACCACAAAATCCGCAAAGCGGGAGAATTGGTCGACTTCGACGACAGAGTGCTTCTAAACAGAAAAGAAATGAAGCAGATTACCCCGACGATTTTGCGCTCGTGGATTATCGGCAACGTTATCGGCATTCTTCCGGGAGCCGGCGCATCGATCGCATCGTTCCTCGGCTACAACGAAGCACGGCGCGCGTCGAAGCATAAAGAAGAATTCGGTCACGGAAGCATCGAAGGAGTTGCCGGCTCGGAAGCGGCCAACAACGCGGTTACCGGAGGCTCTCTCATTCCGACGCTCACGCTCGGCATTCCCGGCGAAAGCGTTACGGCGGTTCTCATGGGCGGTCTTTTGATCCACAATATGCAGCCCGGTCCCGACCTCTTCAACAAATACGCTGCCGTCACCTATACCTTTTTTGCGGGATTCGTATTCGTGCAGTTTTTTATGCTCGCGCTCGGACTGTGGGGCAGCAAGTGGTTTGCAAAGATTTCACGCGTATCCGACGCGATTTTGATCCCGATCATATTCGCGCTGAGCGTCGTCGGCTCTTATGCGATCCGCAACAGCATGGCCGACGTCGTCATCATGTTCGTCTTCGGCGTCATCGGCTATTTCGTAAAACTCTTCGGTCTGAACTCCGCAGCTATCGTCCTTGCGCTCATCCTCGGCCCGATCGGAGAACGCGGTCTTCGCCGCTCGCTCTTGCTTTCGAAGGGAAATCCTGCTATCCTGTTTTCAACACCGGTTTGCTGGGTATTGATAGCCTTGTGCGTATTCAGTATATTCTCTCCGATGCTCATGCAAAAGCTGGAAAATAAATACAAGGAGCGCGATCCGAACGCGGATATGCCGAAAGATTGACGATGAGGAATGCTGTTTTTGATTTGCCGGAAATACTGACATCGCTGAATACCGTTTCGGTATTTGCGCGCCTCTCGCTCGCCGTGGCGTTCGGAGGCATATTGGGACTCGAGCGGGGCAGAAAACACCGCCCTGCGGGGTTCCGCACGTACATGATCGTCTGCCTCTCTTCGGCTCTCGTCATGATTACCGACTTGTACCTCGTCGAATTCTACGGTACGGGAGATCCCGCCAGGCTCGGCGCGCAAGTTATCAGCGGCATCGGCTTTCTCGGCGCCGGCAGCATTATGGTAAGCAATATGCGCATCAAAGGCATTACGACCGCCGCCGGTCTTTGGGGATCGGCGGGATTGGGACTGGCGATCGGTGCGGGATTTTATATCGGCGCATTTATCACCGGAATCTTTTTGCTTATCATCATGACCATTATGAGCAGGATCGACGCACGCATAAATTCGACATCCCGCTCCATGATCATCTTCGCCGAATTCAAATCGACCGAAGCGCTTACATCGTTCGTAAAAGAAGCGCGCAAAATGAACTGTACGCTGTCCGACATCGAAATGAAAAAATCGCTGCTCGACAGCGATTACATCGGCGTCAACATCGCGCTTTCTCTTCCGAAGCGGCGAAATCACGCCGAAGTCATCCAGGAGTTCGGAACGCTTAAAGGCGTAAAATACATCGAAGAATTATAAAACGCGGTAAACAATCGCCTCAGGGTAACCGGCTTGACTATATAGAGTCGTCTTAAAAGTCGGTTCCTTTTTTTTCGCCCCCATAAAGTGCGCCCCGTGTCAAACGAGGACGATCCGTGCTATACTGACGCTATGCGTACCCCTTACCGCGCGCTTTTGTTTTCCGCATCGTTTTTCATTTTTGCAGGCTGCTTGCAAAAGGCGAAAGGCGGCGGCGATGCGAACACGCTCGTCGTCGCAAGTCCCCACCCGCTCGTACTCATCGTTCCCGTCATAGAAAATTTCGAAAACGAAACGGGTATCGCCGTCGAACTCGTACAGGGCGGAACGAAAGAAATACTTAAAACGCTTCAAATGCATCCCGACGCATCTCCGTACGACGTGCTGTGGGGCGGTTCGTACGCATCGGTTCTTCCCGCTTCTTCTCTTTTCGATTCCTATACAAGCGCAAACGAAGCGTATATCAGGGACGAATATAAAAACGTCGAAGGCATGTTGAACCGCTTTTCCGACGTGCCGAGCGTTTTAATGATCAATAAAAAACGGCTCGGCGATATCGCTCTTTCAGGTTACGGCGATCTCCTCAATCCGAAATTAAAAGGCGCGATCGCGTTCGGAAATCCGGAAACGTCGTCGTCGGCATGGGAACATTTAATAAATATACTCTACGCCGAAGGCAAAGGAAATCCCGACGACGGCTGGGACTATGTAAAAAGGCTGTGCGGAAATCTCGGCGGCATTCTTTTGAACTCTTCGAGCGCGGTTTACAACGGAGTCGCGGACGGGCGATTTGCCGTAGGTTTAACTTTCGAAGAGGGCGGCGCAAATTTTGCCGAAAAAGACGACAACATCGCCCTCGTCTATATGAACGAAGGCGTCGTCTTTACTCCCGACGGCGTCTATATGCCGAAAAAAATCCGGCACAAAGACAACGCCGTCCGATTTATCGATTACGTTACGGGTAAAAACGTACAAAGCTATATCGCCAAGCGGATGAACCGCCGTTCCGTGCGAAACGACGTCGAAACGAAAAGCCTGCTTCCGGCAAAGAGCGCAATCAACTGCATCCCGGTAGATTACGCTTATACGACTTCGCATCAAAGCGAATGGGTAGAGCGCTTTCTCGATATCTTTGAAAGCGCGAGGCAAAGCGATGAATAATAATATGCACTTCAAAGAAGAAATACGCCGCTCGTTCATAGCATACTCGCTCATCCCGTCCATCGCCTTTGCAAGCGTCGTCATCGTCACTTCCGTTTTGGTGTGGAACGTCAATCTCTACCGCACCCTTGCGCGCGAAAACAAAAAGACCTCATCCGTCTTGAGCGCGGCCGTAGCTTCATACGGCAATTTTATTGAAGAAAAAAAACTCGCACCCGAAAAAATAATTTTTGACGACGCATCGTCCCTTTCCGGAGCGTATACCGTGTTAAAGGAATTTATCCATACGCAAAAAATCACCGCGGATTTTACGCTGCTTTCTCCCTCGTATGCCGTCGTACTTAAGGGAAGCGCTGATGACGACTTTATCGTTCCCGAATGGCAAAATCAATTTACGTGGGGTGCGCTCGGCAGGATGCGCGAAAAGCCTGATCAAACGGTGATAGAACTGTCGTCGGAATACAATACGGGCGGAAAAACCGAAATCGTCATCGGACGCGCGATCGGAGCACAAAACGGAATCGGCGGCTACATCGTCTTTACGATAGGCGAAAAAGACATACGCGCATATTTCAATCCGGCGCTCCCCTTTGCGATCACCGACGCCAAGGGCACGCTCTTTGCCTCATCGTTCCCTCATGCGGCAAACGTATTCGGAAAGCTTGCGGACGACTATCGAAGCGACAGGCGATATTATTTTACGGAAAACGAAGCGGTCTTCCGGGAAACGACGACGGGCGGCATCTTCGACGTCTATACGTTTCAAAACACACAGCAGATGCGAAGCGCTTTTTTAATAATCGTATTGACGACGCTTTCGGTTCTCGCTCTTGTTATCGCAGGGCTTTTAGTCAGTGCCCGCAAAATCGCGGAAAAGGAATCGCGTTCTCTCACACAGATTGCAGACTTGTGCGGCGAAGTCGAACGCGGCAATCTCGCAGAACGCCTTGCGGCTTCCGGCAATATCGAATTCCAAAAGATTGCAAACGCGTACAACGACATGCTCGACACCGTACAGCGCCTTATCGATGAAAATAAAAAGGAAACGCATGAACGCTATGTTGCAGAAATCAAACAGCTTGAAATGCAGTTCAATCCGCACTTTTTATACAACACGCTCGAAAATATTAAATTTTTAATAAAACTCGATCCCGATAAAGCGCAAAAAACGATCCTGCGTCTTTCCGACCTCTTGCGCTACAGCATCGATAACGATGCGTCGACGGCGGCGATCGGCGAAGACATCCGCCGCATCGAACATTATCTGTACATATTGAAACTCCGTTTCGGTAAAAAATTCGCATACGAAATCGATGTGCCGGATGAAGTACAAAATTGCGTCGTGCCGAAGCTCATCATACAGCCTCTGATCGACAATTCCGTCAAACACGGCTTCGGCGACAAAGAGCGCATGAAAGTTTCGATCGGTGCCCACACGGTCGGAAAAAAACTGCATATCGTCGTAAGCGACGACGGAGCCGGCATGGACGAAAGCGAACTGAAAGCGATACGGAAACTCATCCGCGCGCAGAGCAATAAAACGAATCACATCGGTTTATACAATGTCGAGCGGCGCATAGAGCTTTTATACGGAAGAGGATACGGTATGACGATCGACAGCGTCGCAGGCGCAGGAACGACCGTGCGCATAAGCCTGCCTGTCACTCGGAGTAAAATATGATACGGATCCTAATCGCCGAAGATGAAGAGATCATCCGATCGGGGCTTTTGTACACGATCGACTGGCTTTCCATGAGTGCCGTCGTCGTCGCTTCTGCGGCAACGGGTACGGAAGGACTCGAAAAGATAAAAAGCCTGCGCCCCGACATCGTGATCACCGACATAAAGATGCCGGGCATGAGCGGCCTCGATATGATAGCGGAAGCGCAAAAGGAAAAAATCGATTTTATCCCGATCGTGCTTACAAGCTATTCCGATTTCAACTATGCCAAAAGCGCCATCGCCCTCCGCGTTTTCGATTATCTTTTAAAACCCGTAGACGAAGAAAAAATCAAAGATATCGTCTTAAAAGCAAAAGAGCAGCTTGAAAAAAACCGCATCGCACAAAAAGCCGAGCGCGCGGAAAATACCGACGGCGCCCCGGCGCCGTTCCTTCCGCCTTTGGTTTCCGACAATCCGTATATCGCAGCCTGCCTGGCCGCGATCGAACAAAACTACGCGGGGCATCCGAACATCGAAACGCTCGCCGAAACGCTCAAAGTGAGCGCAAGTTATTTAAGCAGATTATTTAAAAAACACACGTCGATGACTTTTCTCGATTTTTTGAACACGTATCGGATTCAAAAAGCCGTAAGCCTCCTTTCCGATCAAAAATACCGCGTCTACGAAGTCGCATCGATGACGGGTTTTTCCTCGTACAAGCGATTTTACGAAGTGTTCAAATCCTACGCGGGCTTTCCTCCGACGGAACTCGCAAAGCCGGACGGAAAACGGAAAAACCGAACGCCCGAATGAGCGCGCCGATTTTTTACGTTCACATTATTTTTCAGAAAATACGGTCTTCGGTACGCTTGGCCTGCTCGGCTGCTGTCCCGCTTCGACGGCATTGTCCGCGTCGCGCTTCATCCGGTTCATTTTCCGGGATATTTTTATATAAAATCGGCATTGCGGATACGGAATTCCCCCCTTACAATTTTATTAAAGATATTCAATATCCGGAGGATTTCCATTATGAAAAAGATTTGTGCAGTCATCGGCTCGCTTTTACTCGCCGGCAGCATGCTCTTTGCAGCCGGCAACAAAAACGCGGGTTCCCTCGTCGTCTACGGCTCATGCGAAGAAGAATACGTCAGCGCCGTATGTGCGAAATTCGAAAAGCTCACCGGCATCAAAACGAGCTACCAGCGCCTTTCGACGGGCGAAGTGCTCACGAAGATCGCTGAAGAAAACGGCAAACCGTCGGCGGACGTATGGTTCGGCGGCACGACCGACCCGTACAACGAAGCGGCGGCAAGAGGACTTTTGCTCCCGTACAACGCGAAAAATGCAAAACACATCATCGCACCGCAGTTCAAAGATGCGAACAACAACTGGTTCGGAATCTACCGCGGTATACTCGGCTTTTTTTGGAACACGGAAGAAATCAAGCGTCTCGGTATCCAGCCGCCGAAAGACTGGGACGATTTGACAAAAGCGCAATACAAGGGCTTGGTTTCGTTCGCAAACCCGAATACGGCGGGAACGGGAAAACTCATCGTCAACACAATGGTGCAGATGAAAGGACACGACAAAGCGATGGAGTACTTCAAAGCGCTCGATAAAAACATCGTTCAGTACACGAAGTCCGGTTCCGGCCCGTCGAAGCTCGTTCCGACCGGCGAAATCGTCATCGGCATCGGCTTCCTGCACGACGTCGTCTATCAGATCGTCGACAACGGATACGACAATTTGGGTATGACCGCGCCCTCTTCCGGTACGAGCTACGAAATCGGAGCGACGGCAATTTTCAAAGGCGCAAAAAACGTCGAAAACGCACAGAAATTCATCGAGTTCGCGCTTTCACCCGACTGCGTAAACCTCGCTCAGGAAAACGGTTCGTATCAGTTCCTCGTCATCGACAACGCGAAGCCCGTTAAAGCGGCAGTCAAAGCCGGTCTCGATAAAATCAAAACGATCAATTACGATTTCGAAGACGCAAAATATCACACGTCGCAGTACGTACAGGATTTCTTTAAAGTCATCGCAAGCGACGACCGCGTCAAAACTAAATAATAATTATTAATTTCAATTACCGCTGCGGTGCGATCCGTGCCGCAGCACATCATCTTTTTTCGTGGATTTTTATTATGACAAAACCATATACGGCGGGAACGCAAAGCAAAACGCTCGACAGAAAAAAATTGCTTGCCGATCCGATCCTCATCACCGCAATATTCGGTATATTTTTATTTTTGGTTTTATTTATCGTCTACCCCCTGTCGATTTTGCTTGTCGACAGCGTATACGAAGAAAATCAAATCACGCTTTCCGTATTCGCCCGCATTTTCGGAATGTCGGGTTTCCGAAAGGCGATTTCAAATACGCTGCATCTCGGCTTTATTTCAGGCATCCTCGCCACTCTTGTCGGCTTTCTCTTCGCATACGTCGACATGTACGTCAGCGTCGGAAACAAATTTGTGAAAGGCCTGTTTAAAATCGTTTCCGTACTGCCGGTCGTTTCGCCCCCCTTCGTCCTCTCTCTTTCGGCGATCATGCTTTTCGGCCGGACGGGCATCATCACGCGAAACCTGTTCAATTTAAGCACGACAAAATTATACGGCCTTCCGGGCATCTGCCTCGTACAGACGCTTACGTTTTTTCCCGTCTGCTACCTCATGCTCAAAGGCTTGCTTAAAAACATAGATCCTTCACTCGAAGAAGCCGCTCGCAATATCGGCGCTTCACGGTGGAAAGTGTTTACGTCGGTAACGCTTCCGCTTTTGCTCCCCGGTCTCGGCAACGCCTTTCTCGTAACCTTTATCGAATCGGTTGCGGACTTTGCAAACCCGATGATCATCGGAGGAAACTTCGACACGCTCGCAACGTCGATTTATCTGCAGCTCACCGGCGCATACGATAAAAGCGGAGCTACCGCAATGGCCGTCGTGCTGCTCTTTATTTCGATGGGCTTATTCATCGTCGAAAAATATCGGCTCGAGCGCAAATCGGTCGCCACCCTTACGGGTAAAGCGTCGCGGGAGCGCATGCGCATAAAAGACAAAAGCGTGCGCGTTCCGCTCGTCACGATCAGCATCGTCATTTCGCTGTTCGTTATCGTGCTTTACATCCTCGTCGTATTCGGCTCTCTCTTTAAGATTTGGGGACGGAATTACAGTCTGTCGCTCAAATGGTATCAGTACATTTTTAAAAATAACGGATACAAAGTATTCCTCGATTCTATTTGGCTTTCGCTCATCGCATCTCCCATCACCGCATTCATTTCGATGATAATCGCCTACTTGGTCGTAAAGCGAAAATTCGCCGGCAAGGGATTTATGGAATTCATCGCCATGCTTGCGATGGCGGTTCCGGGAACGGTTCTCGGCGTCGGCTTTATCCGCGGATTCAACAGCGGCTTGTTTCATTCGGGTTTTATGCAGGGACTTTACGGTACGGGAGCGATTCTCGTTATCGTGTTCATCGTGCGTTCGCTTCCGATCGGTACGCGAAGCGGCATCGCGGCTCTGAGGCAAATCGATAAATCGATCGAAGAGTCCGCCTACGATTTGGGTGCCGACAGCTTTACCGTATTTACGACGGTGACGCTTCCTCTTATTAAGGATTCGTTTTTCAGCGGACTCGTTACGACTTTCGTGCGTTCCATCACGGCGATTTCCGCAATCATTCTGCTCGTTACTCCGCAGTTCGTGCTCATCACCGTGCGCATCAACGAACACGCGGAAAAGGGCAACTACGGTATAGCCTGCGCATACGCGACCATACTGATCATTATCACGTATACGGCGATCACGCTGATGAATCTGTTTACCGGAAAATTCGGCACGAGCCGCAAAAAAAAATAACAAGGGGAATATTATGTCAAAAGAACAAAAAGGCGTACGCCTCGATCACATAACGAAGATTTACAAAGATTATAAAACGGAAAAAGATTTCGCCGCAGTGGACGACATTTCGCTCGACATCAAACCCGGCAGCTTTGTCACCCTGCTCGGCCCTTCAGGCTGCGGAAAGACGACGACGCTCCGCATGGTCGCGGGATTTGAAAGCCCCGACAAGGGCGAAATCTATATCGGCGATCAAGCGATCAACGAACTCACGCCGAACAAGCGCGATACGGCAATGGTGTTCCAAAGCTACGCGCTTTTGCCGCACTACAACGTCTTCGACAATATCGCCTACGGCTTAAAGATCAGAAAAGTTGCAAAAAACGAAATAGCCGAGCGCGTTACGGCCATGCTCAAACTCGTCGAACTCGAAGGGCTCGAAGGCCGCATGACGAATCAGCTTTCGGGCGGACAGCAGCAGCGAGTCGCCCTCGCGCGCGCGCTTGTCGTACAGCCGAGCGTTTTGCTTTTCGACGAACCGCTTTCGAATCTCGACGCAAAGCTCCGCGTCGCAATGCGCACCGAAATCAGACGCATCCAGCAGACGGTCGGCATTACGGCGATTTACGTTACGCACGACCAATCGGAGGCCATGAGCATCTCCGACCAAATCATCATCATGAACAAAGGCAAAATCGCACAGATGGGAACGCCGCGCGAAATCTACTACCAGCCGAAAAACGAATTCGTCGCGGACTTTATCGGCGAAGTAAACTTCCTGACCGGAAACGTAACGTCGATCGATTCCAAAGCCATACACGTCGACGTCGGCGGCGTGGACATCACGGCCGAATCCTTTGAAAAAGTTTCAAAGGGCGACTCGTGCAAAATCGTACTGCGCCCCGAATCGATTACGCTCGCCGACCAAGGCGTGCTGCCGTGTACCGTAACGCTTTCGACGTTTATGGGCTCGTATCAGTATTATCAAGTCGACATAAACGGCATGATGATAAAGATCACCGAATACAACCCGAAAAACCACAAGCTTTACGAAGCGGGAGACAAAGCCTACCTCAACTTCGAAAGCCATAACCTGCACATTCTCTAGCGCAAATCCCGAGTACGGATCGCATCCTGGTCGGTGTACGTTCTGTTTTCACCGACCATGCTCCAAATGAATGTGTAGTTTTTCGTGCCGCAGCCCGCATGGATCGACCAACTCGGATTGATGACGGCTTCGTCGTTATGCACGGCGATGTGGCGGGTTTCGGACGGTGAACCCATAAAGTGGAAAACGGCTTCGTCTTCGGCGATGTCGAAATAAAAATAAACTTCCATACGGCGCTCGTGCGTATGGGCAGGCATCGTATTCCACACGGATCCGGGGGCAAGCTGCGTTAATCCCATCGAAAGCTGGCAGGTTTCCAAAACGTCCGGATGAATATATTGATTGATGACGCGCTCGTTGCATCCTTCTTTACTGCCGAGATTCAAGTGCTTCGCATCATTCGAAGTTATTAATTTTATCGGAAACGGACGATGAGCGGGCGCACTGTTCATATAAAATTTTGCGGGATTCGCCCCGTCGTCACTTCCGAGCAAAACCGATTTCGTACCCTGCGGCACATAGAGCGCATCCCGTCCTTTCAGCTCAAAGCGCTTGCCGTCCGCTTCGATAAATCCCGCCCCTCCGATATTTACGATACCGAGTTCGCGCCGCTCCAAAAAATAGGATACGCCGAAATCTTTCATCGCGTCGATATTTTTTTCGATGTCGATTTTTTCCGTCGTCGGCATCGCACCCATAGTTACAATTCTGTCGATATGAGAATATACGGCCGATACATCGTTTGCTTGAAAAATATTGCGTACGAGAAACTCATCTCTGAGCTCTTCCGCCGTCATCCGTTTGAACTGCTCTTTTCCGACCGAATAGCGAATATCCATATATCATCCTTCCTTAATATTAATAATTATTAATTTTTTCAGCCCGGCTGTCTGCCGATATACGCGAGGATACCCCCGTCGACATAAAGTATATGACCGTTTACAAAATCGGACGCATCGCTTGCAAGGAACACCGCAGGCCCCTTCAGATCGTCCGGGGTTCCCCAGCGCTCCGCAGGCGTTTTTGAAATGATAAACGAATCGAAAGGATGCCGGGAACCGTCCGCCTGTTTTTCCCTAAGCGGAGCCGTCTGCGACGTTGCGATATAGCCCGGCCCGATGCCGTTACATTGAATATTGTATTTGCCGTATTCGCTGCAGATATTCCGTGTAAGCATCTTCAGGCCGCCTTTAGCCGCGGCATAGGCGCTTACCGTTTCCCGTCCGAGTTCGCTCATCATCGAACAAATATTAATAATTTTCCCGTGACCTTTTTCAATCATCTGCGGAACAACCGCTTTTGCCGCGATAAACGGAGAAACCAAATCGATATCGATAACTTCTTTATACTGTTCGACAGTCAACTCCGTCATCGGCACGCGGCGGATGATGCCTGCGTTGTTTACAAGGATATCGATAACGCCCAAATCGGCGTTGATTTTTTTTACCGTCGTTTTGACATCGGCTTCATCGGTAACGTCGCAGAGATACGGGCGCACATCGAGACCCGCTTCTTTATAAGCGGCGCTTCCTTTTTCAAGCTTGTCGGCATGACGCTCGTTAAAGGCGACTTTGGCACCCGCTTCCGCAAGCGCCGATGCGATTGCAAAACCGATGCCGTGCGAAGCGCCCGTTACCCACGCCGTTTTTCCGGCAAGCGAAAACGACTTCATCACATCCATTTAAAATACCTCCGTAAAAATCTTTGTAAAAAATAATAATTTTTAAAAATTTTCAATCATCCGGATATCCGTGCAGCTTTCGAATAATCGAATTTATAAAGTGCAGTATATCATTTTTATCCGTTTATCCGCAATGTTGGATTACGCGTTGAATCTTGCCAAAAACGCTTTCGTGCGCGCTTCTTTAGGACTGTCGATGACGTCTTTCGGCGAACCCTGTTCGACGATGACGCCTCCGTCCATAAATATGATATGGCTGCTCGTGTCGCGTGCGAATGCCATTTCGTGGGTGACGACGACCATCGTCATCTTTTCCGCGGCAAGCGTTTTGATAACGGAAAGTATTTCGCCGGTCAATTCCGGATCGAGGGCGCTCGTCGGTTCGTCAAAAAGCAGCACTTCCGGATTGAGCGCAAGCGCGCGCGCAATGCCGACACGCTGCTGCTGCCCGCCCGAAAGTTCGAAAGGATAATTTTTGATTTTATCGGCAAGTCCCATACGCGAAAGGAGTTCGACTGCAAGCGCGTTCGCTTCTTCCGCAGTTTTTCCGAGAACGCGGCGGGGAGCGTCCGCAACATTTTGCAAAACCGAATAATGCGGAAATAAATTGAAATTCTGAAAGACGAGTCCCGTTTTCAGCGCTATCGATCGGAGAGAAGCTTTGTCCGCATAGACGCCGTCTTTGACGAGATTTTGTCCGCATATCGAAACGGAACCGCCGCTTACGCTTTCAAGCTGCGTAATGCAGCGGAGGATCGTGGATTTGCCGCTTCCCGAAGGTCCGATGATGCCGAGCACTTCGCCTTTGTGTACGGAAAACGAAATATCTTTAATAATTTCCGTCGTACCGAACGATTTAGAAAGTTTTTCTATTTTAATAATTTCTTCGCTTTGCCGCATTTTTAATAATCCCGCTGTATATACGTGTCTTTCGGGCGCACGGTGATAACGACGCGCCTGTTTTGTCTGCGGCCTTCTTCGGTATCGTTTGGAGCGGCGGGAATCGTGCCGCCGTAGCCGCGGTAACTGAAAAGAGAAGCGGGGATGCCGTATACGATGAGCGAATGCATGATCGTTTTCGTTCGCTCGATCGAAAGGTTCATCTGCCCTTCCGGCTTTCCGACATCGGCCGTATGACCTTCGACGAGTATCGTATAGCCGTCGTTATTTTTAATAATTTCTTTGAGCGATGACGCGATGCGTTCTATGCGCGCTCTTTCCGCCGGCAAAAGCTCTGCCGAATCGGGAATAAACTTTACGTTTGCAATCGATATGACGATGCCTCTTACCCCGTCGTCGACTTTTGTATCGGGAACTGCGCCCTTTGAACCGCTTTGATTTTCGGCCGCGCCCCCTCCTCCGGTGATTTCTCGGCGGAGCGTATCGTATGCGGCATAGTACGAATCGTCTTTGAGAGGAGAGCTCACATCGTGTATAAGCTCGTCTTTATCGAGGATAACGACGACTTTACCCTCTTTTAAAAGCGCACGGTTTTGCGCAACGGTGAGAATACGAAGCGCATCGCTTGTGCGGATGACCGGATCGGTGCGGTTTTTTCCGTACACTTTATACGCTTTGATGTACAGCGGATCATAGCCCGTGCGTTCGTGATATGCACGTGTATCGTCGGACTCTCCGTAAAGCACGATACCTCTCGCTTCAGCCGCATCGAATGATGCCATATCGCGCTCATAAATCAAATCCATGTTTTCATCCCAAATGCGCGGAAAAAAACAGGGCGATACGGCGCTTTCGACATATTCGCCGTGTACGGGCAGTTCGCCCCGCGCATCTATGACGATACCCGAATACGCGCGGGATGCAGCCGATGCGATCGGAACAGGGGGCGCGTAGGGCGTGCGCTGCTTGAGCAGCATACCGCTTATCGACGGGATGGAAATCGTATCGGTAAGAAAAAGCGTGAGTTTTCCGCCTTTAAAAACCGCGCTCGTCATTTTACCGCCGTAAACGATGTCGGTGATTTCTTTCAGCGTAAGCGTGCCCTCGAGTATCAAATCTCCGAGCTGTTTTGCATTGTCGACGTACAGCGATAAAAGCGGATCTTTAATCAATGCGGGAAGCTTTAAATACATCGATTCCGATGCCGCGTTTTTGCCCGACGGCAGCGATATGCCGGCTCTTTCAGTATCGAATGAAACGGACGAAACGAACTGCTGCTTTGTCCAATCGACGCGGCTTACGGACGTCATCGCCCCGCTTTGCGAAAACGCGCTCATCATCGAAACGAAAAAAATACACGCAGATAGCATAATTTTTTTTTGCATACGCACTCCCATAAAAACTTTTGCAGGATGTTTCGACATCAGAAAAAGTTTTTAACCGTGCGCGTGCGCGCACACGTTCAATAGTCGAGTTTGCAAAATAAAGCGCATCGTATTCATGCGATTTTTATCGAAACGCCGCATATACATGGCTTCCGTAAATATCCGCGCAAACTCGAGATTAAAAGCAACGGCGATATTTCAGACGGCGCTTTTTATCGTACCTCTTTAGAAATATCGGCTTATTTTACGGGTATGTAGAGTATTTTTCCGATCCGCAAAACCGCGTTCGATTTTACGTTGTTTGCATCGCACATGGCCTCGACCGTCGTGCCGAAACGTTTGGCGATGCCCCAAAGCGAATCGCCTTCGCGCACCGTGTATCTCGTTTGAAAACGGTAAGGTTCGATCGCCGCAATTGCCTCCGATGCCGAACCCGCCATGCCTTCGGGTACGCGGATGAGCCAAGCGGATAAAGGCGGCGTAATGCCGCGGAAGAGTGCCGAATTGAGAGAAGAAAGCATGTCTTCGTCGATCTTCAATTCGTGCGCAAGCCGCTTGATCGAAATCGCGCCTTTAGTTTCGGCGTAATCGAACCGGCCGGCACGGGGATTTACGGGCCCGCCCCTTTCATCTTTTGCAGACGGAATGGCGACCGCGTAGTATGCGGCGTTTTCCGCAGCGTCCGCGACGGCAAGGAGTTTAGGCACGTACTGCGCCGTTTGATCGCGCAGCTGTTTATGTTCCGCCAAATACCAAAAATCTTTGCCGGGATTTTTCGCAAGCGCTCTCGCCATAGCGCCCGCACCGCAGTTATATGCGGCGATCGCGAGCGGCCAATCGTGAAACATATTGAAATTTTCCTCGAGCTTTGCAAGCGCCGCATCGGTCGATTTCCACGGATCGAGCCGCTCGTCGACAAAATCGTTTCTGACGAGAAAGGGCTTTGTACTGTTCGCCATAAACTGCCAAAGACCGACGGCTCCGCTCCTCGATCTCGCGTTTGTCGTATAACTCGATTCGACGACGGGAAGATATTCGAGAACCGAAGGCATACCTTTTTCACGGAGTTTTTCGCGTACATAGAGCCGGTACTGCTCTCCGTTTTCGAGAACGGCGGAAAGCCATTTGACCGCTTTTTCCGAAAGATAATAATCGCGGTACTTTTGCACGGAAGCTCTGTCCGCTCCGGGAATATCGAGCTCCTTATATGCGACCGAAAGCGGCATTTCATCCCGTGCGATCGGTTTTGCATCGATTTGCGAATTTCCCGCCGTCACATCATCGGATGCCGGCGTTTGATCCGTACCGTCTGCAGATACGGCGCCGTTCATTGATCCGTTTGAGGGGCGCGCGCTTTCCGGAATCACCTCTTCGCTTGAAAGGGAATTTCGGCTGCTCTCCGCATCGGCCGCATCGAACGTTTGTACGAGCGGAAGAGAGGCGAGTTCGTCTTCGAGCCATGCGCGCTCTTCAGCTGCGGCGCCTGCGGCATCCGGAGAACGTTTTACCGACTTCTCGATCGATACACTATCTTCGGAAGCGGCGCGGGAGACAAATACAAAAATGTACGCCGCGCACAAAACGAACGAACGGAATGTCCGCGTCATAAGAGCCGTTCGCCCATATAGATGCCCGCCCATTCCCAGTTGCCGTTTATGTCGGGATCGATCGGAAAATCCACTTTGCGGAAATACAGGTACCACACCGGCGAATAAGGACTCCACCCTCTCGTGCGCAAATACGCTTCGTTCGGCGTCGTCCCCCGTTCGAGCGTGTCGCTGAACGTAATGCGCTGACCGCGCATATAGACACGCAGGGAAAATTCTTTTTGCGAATTCGGATCGTTTTCGTCCTGCGTCCACGACATATAAAAAAAGTTGATCTTTGAGCAATATTTGTCGAGCGCTCTCCAATCGTAGCGCGTGATCGCGCTTTTGACCGCCGCGACAAGATCGTCGAGGTTTTCAAAAGTCCAATCTTTCGAAGAATTATTAAAATCGACAAGGCGGCGGGCATCGCTGTATGCGTTCGGCTCTCCCGCAATCTGGATCGTCGGAGCGTCGCTTTGTTCGAGAAACTGTACAAAAGAACGCAGAGCCGCTTCCCACTCGCTGTCCTTTTCGTATTCAAGGGCGCGGCGGTAATACAGTTCCGTTACGCTGACATCGGACGGAAATCGATTTATCATTTCATTGAAATACGCGATGCGCGTAGAGGACGTTTTGCTTATGCGGATGAGATTTTTAAGACACAAAAAATGAACGGAACGCCCCTTTACGAGCAAGTCGGGGTAATGGCGCAGGATGCGGTCGAAATAATATTCCGCAAAGGGTTCGGCGCCTATGGAAAGATAAGCGTAACCGGTCATCAAAAGCCAATACGAATTGTATGCGTCATCCGGATGTTTTTGCACCCAATCGGTCAAAAACAAAACGGCGGATTGATATTCGTTTGCCGAAAGCATATTGTTTGCGATTTGATTGACGATCGCGTACCGGCTGCCGGGTGCAAGATCGCTCTTTTTGAGAAGGGATGTAAGCTGCATCTGCTCTCTGCGATTGGGTTCGGCTGTAGACACCGACGACGGAAATGCAAAAATGCATACGAGCAGCACGGCGATCCCCGCCGCGTACGAAACCTTTTTCAGCATACGTTTTTTCGGCATACGGTACTGTAGCACGAGCGGGACTTATTGGCAAGACGCCGTATAAAGTGTATTCTATAAGATACCATGAAAAGATACAATATGCGCTTTTACAATATGATTCTCGCGCTGGGGATATTTTTGATTACCGCGGGATTTATCATGTTCATTCTGTCGCCGGGCGGAACCGACAGCCTCGTCATGACCGTATGGCCCATCGTAGCTATCGTCTTCGGTGCCGTCTTTTTATACTTTACGCTGTCTTTTACGCATAATTCGTTCCATCTTTTTCTCGGCATATTCTGTTCGCTTTCGGGAATCTTTTTTGGTCTCGTTACGGGAGGCGTCATTCCGAAAACGCTGAACGAATGGTGGCCCGCTTCGGTCGTTTTCGCTTCCCTTGCGCTTTTAGCGGCGGGATTTTACAAAGCGCAGAAATTGCGCATCGCCTATACCTTTCCGGCGGTAACGCTGCTTTTATTCGGTATCGTGTTTTTGCTTTTTTCGTTCCGTATCATTCCCGGTTCGTTCAAAAGCTTTGTTCTCACGTTCATCCCGTTTTTTATTATCAGTTCCGGAATTTTCATGGTTGTCCTCTTTTTGCTGCAGCAAAAATACAATCAATTTTACGTCGAAGAGGAAAGTGAAGAAATCGACGTGGACGAAGAAGAATTTTTCGACAAAGGATTATAATCGGTGCGCGCATATTTCCGAAGCGGAATAAAATTAATAATTCTCGTTACGGTGATATGCATGCTTTATGCCGCCCCTTTGTGCGCGGCATCAAAAAAAAAGTCTCCGTCCGTGCAAAGTGCGGCAAAAAATTACGAAAACGAAACGGCAGACGACAAAAAAACGGCGATCGCGATCGAAGTACCCAAGCGGACGCGCCGTACGTTTTTTTCACGCATCGCCCCCGATGCCATGACGGCTGCAGAAAACGCATCCCCCGATTCCATACGAAGCGCCGTCTCCCTTTTGCGGAAATCGGGAGAGGATTATACCGAAGCGGAAAAAGTGCTTTTAAACGTACTTTCGGGCATCATGAAAAATGCATGGCCTTCCGAACGCGTCGATTGGGAAACACCCCCCGTAAGCGAAGCGACCGCGTATCTCGGTGCGATCGAATCGGCACAAAAGGGCATCTACGATTTAAGTACCGGCAATGTCGATTTTTTTACGCTCGTCCTTCCCTCTCTCGTCGTCATCAAAGCGGACGACGTTTCTTCTTATGCATCGATTGCGGAGCAGGCTCTCTCGGCTTCTCTCGCGCTTCGCCCCGACTCCGCTCTCGCTCATTACCTTATGGGCGTGCTGTATATAAAAACGATGCGGACGGAAGAAGCTCTCGATCATTTTTCGCGTGCCGCAAAATCCGCGCTTTCATGTAAAGAAATCGCATACGCCGAAGCGGATTGCTTAAAGCGACTGGGTCGAATGCAGGAAGCGCAGACGACATCACTCTCGCTTTTACAGCGCTATCCTGCGGACATCGCCGTATTGAAACTCTGTGCCGAAACATCGTTTGCGCTTAAGGATTTTTCCGCAGCCGAAGAATACGTCGGCCGCGTGCTGCAGCAGGCACCGAACGATTTGGATTACGTTTTGTTCCGTGCGCGCATTTTAGCAGGCAGAGGCGATTACATCAGGGCGGCTTCTCTCCTCGACGTGTACGCGAGACAGGACACGTCTTCCCGTGCCTATCTTTTGCTCCGCGCACGCCTTCAGTACGAGTGGAGTAAAAACCTCAGCGCGGCAACGGAAACGATCGAACGCGCGCTTTCGCGCTATCCGGATGATTTGGACGTACTCCTTTTTGCCGCCCGCATCGCTTCTTTGACAGCATCTCCCGTTTCAGGTTTCAGCGCCGAAGCGCTTGCGAAAAAGGCGCTTGAAATCGATCCCGCAAATACGGAAGCAAAGCGTTATGAAATCGGAGGATTGATGCACGGCGGAAAATGGAAGAGCGCATACGATTCGAGCAGATCGCTCGTCGCTTCAAGCGAAGCGGTTCGAAGCGATATATTCGTACACATCCGTATCTGCCTTGAACTCGGAAAAAACGATGAAGCTTGGAATCTCATATCGCCTCTGTACGCCGAAAACCCCGACGACGAGGATATAGTGCAGTCATACATCGTCGTGCTGAGTAAAACCGGCCGAAGCGCACAGGCGCTTTCGCTTATCAACTCCCGCTTACCGACCGCTTCTTCGCGGATGCGGAGTTTCTTTTATTACCGAAGAAGTTTTTTGGATGCGGCGGAAGAAGATTCTCTTGCCGATTTACGCTCAAGTCTCATCGCAAACCCGCGAAACGCGGACGCGCTTTTCAGACTCTATGAAATCTATTATGAAAAACGCGACTACCGTAAAGCGCAGTATTATCTCAAGCAGGTTGTCGCACTCGACCCGAACAATGCCGAAATGCGGAAGCTGAACGAGGAGCTGTCAAAATTAATAAAATGATGTACCCTCATGAAAAATCGGACGGAAAACTTAGTGCCGTCAAATTAAAAATTAATAATTTTTTTGCGGCAAAGAACACCGTCTTCAAATCGCAAATTGGCAATTTTTTTGCGGCGTTGAAAAAAAATATTTTCAACGATAAAAAAAAGCGGGTGATTTTTTTTACTCTCGTATCGCTTTTTTTCATCACCCTTGTCCTACGAGCATTCCGCCCCGCAAAACTTTTTGTCCGCGTATCGGATGCCCTGTATGAGTCGTATAAGGCGGAATTTGAAGCGGTGCAGAGCGAAAAGCTTTCGTTCCGTTTTATAAAAGAAAGCGAAAACATGCGCCTTCCCTTTTTCGGCGCCGTTCCCGTTACGATAGGACGTATTTCGGCAAAAACCGAAGTGCAGCTCGCAAAAGAAGCGCGAAACGAAAACGAAGTCTATTATCTTTTGTCGGAAACGGAACTGCTTCCTTCGGTAAAAGCCGATTTTACAAGCGGCGGAACAGAGGCTTCATCGCTTCTTTCTCCCGACGTAAGCGTCTCTTTTTCCGATGCGGCTTCGATGCCCGAAGGCAATCGCGCGCTTCCCGCCGACGGTGTTTATGCCGGAAGCGAAGACTACCCTCTTTCCGTAAAGCGCTATGCCGTGTGCGTTTCATACGATAAAAGATATGCGGACGAACTCGAAAAGTTCTGCAAAGCCGTCTTTGCTCCTAAAAGCGCATCCTCATGTAAAACGCTCTTCGTTGCAAGCGTCGGCGACATCATGGTTGCGCGCGGCGTACAGGAAATTTTAATCGGCCGGACTGACGGACTCGAAACGGTATTCGGAGATACGCTTTCGGTTTTGCAAAAAAACGATATTACGATCGGCAATCTCGAAGGCGTCGTAACATCTTCAAAAAACAATGCGGTAAAAACCTATACGTTCCGTTTCGACGAAAGAGTGCTGCCGCACTTAAAAGAAGCGGGATTCGATTATCTCATGCAGGCGAATAACCACGCTTACGATTTCGGAGAAGAAGGTTTTAAGGACACGCTCGCCGCTTTTGAAAAGTACGGCATACCGACAAGCGGCGCGGGGTACAATGCGGATGACGCGAAAAAGTTTTACCGTAAAACCGTCGGAGATACGACGTTCGCGATCATTTCGTGCGGCGCCTTTCCCGTCGAACGCTCGGGCTTTAACGGCAAAACGACTGCAACCGCGACCGACACGAGGGCGGGCATTTTGTGGCAGAGCGACGAGCTTTTGGAAAGCGTCAAAAAAGAAAAAGATGCGGGCGCTTTCGTCATCGTAAACGTGCACGGCGGAGAAGAGTACCGCTTTACGCCGACACAAAGTCAGCGCCGCCTTTACGAAGCTTTGTGCAGCGCGGGCGCCGACGTCGTATTCGGAAGTCACCCGCACGTCCTCCAGAGCGTAGAATGGTACGGCAAAAGCCTCATCGTCTACAGTCTCGGAAATTTTTTATTCAACGGTATGGAAGGAATGCCGGGCGCGACTGATAGCGAAATCGTGAGGCTCGGTATCGTCGATAAACGCATCGCGTACTGCGAAATCTACAAAGCCGAACTCAAAGGAAAAACGGTTTCGCTCAAGCGGCGCACAGATGCGGTAAAATGAAAATCAATAAAAGCGCCGTCTGAAATACGGCCGTCGTTTTTATGGGAGAATATATGGAATTTACGATCAGTACGCCTGCCATCCTTTTTTCCGCCATTTCGCTTTTGATGCTCGCATATACGAATCGATTTCTCGCCCTCGCAGCCCTTGTACGGCAGTTCATTCAAAAATTTGCCGAAGAAAAAGACAAACACCTTCTAAAGCAGATTCACAATTTCAAAAAGCGTCTTACGATCATCAAGTACACGCAGCTTTTCGGCGTCGTCAGTTTTCTCCTGTGCGTCATAAGCATGTTTTCAATTTTTATGAATATGATAATCGCCGCGGAAATAATTTTTGCGCTCAGCCTCGTCGCGCTTTTCGTTTCGCTGCTGCTTTCTCTGCAGGAAGTGCTTTTGTCGATCGGTGCGCTCAATATCGAAATGCGGAAAATCGAAGACGAAGCGCTGAACTGAGAGAAAGCCTGCGATTACTTTATGAGCAGTTCTGCGTACGCTTTGAGGTTCGCTTCCATTTTATTTTCGAGCACTGCGTTCGCAAGTTTTTTGCCGAGCTGTACGCCTTCCTGATCGAAACTGTTGATATTCCATAAAAATCCTTGGAACATCACTTTGTTTTCGTAGTGCGAAAGGAGCGCACCGAGCGCTTCGGGCGTGAGTTTTTCGCCGTAGATGATGCTCGACGGCCGCTCTCCTGCAAAATATTTATTCGGATTATCGTCGTCTTTGCCGCACGCAAACGCGATGATCTGCGCGGCGACGTTTGCGCCGAGTTTTTTTTGGCTCGTCGAACCTTTGACGACAATGTCTTTGCCGGCTTGGCTTTCTTTGAAAGCGATAAACTGGAGCGGTACGATATTCGTACCCTGATGCAAAAGCTGATAAAACGAATGCTGTCCGTTCGTTCCCGGTTCTCCGAATATGACGGGACCCGTCACATAATTGATTTTTTTACCGAAGCGGTTGACGCTTTTACCGTTCGATTCCATATCGAGCTGTTGTAAGTGAGCGGGAAAGCGCACGAGCGCCTGCGAATAAGGGAGTACCGCCGTCATCGGATAGCCCTGCACGTTACGCTCATACACTCCGATGAGCGCGTCCATGAGAGCTGCGTTTTTTGAGAGGTCGGTTTCCGTTGCAAGTTTGTCTTCGGCCGCCATGCCTTTAAGAATTTTTTCGAATACGTCGGACCCGAATGCGAGGCTCAGCACCGCTCCTCCGACGGCGCTCGACGACGAATAGCGTCCGCCGATATAATCGTCCATAAAAAACGCAGAGAGAAAATCCTTACTCTTTGCAAGCGGACTCGTTTCGCTCGTTACGGCGATCATGTGCTTTGCCGGATCGCAGCCGGCCTTTTTAATAAAATCGGCGACGAACATTTGATTCGTGAGCGTTTCAAGGGTCGTACCGCTTTTCGACACGAGAATAAAAATCGTACGGGAAGGATCGAGAGACGCGATAACGGCGGCTCCGTCGTCCGGATCGACGTTCGAAATAAAATGCGCTTTCATTTTTAACTTACCGTTCGCCTTCGCCCAATTTTCAAGGGCAAGGTAGAGCGCTCTCGGCCCCAAATCGCTTCCGCCGATGCCGATTTGACACACCGCCGTATAAGACTCGCCTTTTTCGTTTACGAGTTTTCCCGAATGCACGCGCTCGGAAAAGTCCGCAATCGCCTTTTGCTGTGCGGTGTAAAAATCGCGCTTGTTTACGCTTCCGTCGAATACGTCTTTGCCTAGCTTACCCCGCGTCAAATGATGGAGCACCATGCGCCCTTCTCCCGTATTGACGACTTCTCCGTTGTAGAGCGCGGAAAACTTTTCGAGTAGAGATGCTTCTTTGACAAGCGATTTGAAAATCGAAAGGATTTGCCTATTCACTTCTTTTGCCGCATAATTGTAAGTGAGACCCGAGCTCATCGGAATCGAAAAGTCCGCGATGCGCTTTGCACCGGACGCGCCTTTTAAAGCGTTTTTGACGGAAACGGCTCCTTTCAGCGAAAGAAGTTTTTTGTAACTTTCCAGTTTGTTGAGATTGCACCATTCGACAGTTTTCATAAAATACCTCGGAATCGTAAAACGAATGTACAGCGCCCGCACGGCTTCTATAAAAAAAGTTCGAAGCGCTTTGCGGTATTTTAACAAAAAATCAAAAAAAATGACAGTGCGCGCGGACGATTTATCCCTGCATCATAGAATTGCAATCTTGATTGTACGCGCCTCTTGTGATATAGTTCGTCCATGAAAGTCGCAATCTTTTTCGGCTCGAAATCCGATACGGCAAAAATGGCAAAGGCTGCCGATGTACTTAAAGACTTCGGCGTCGAATACGAAGCGTTTATCATCTCCGCGCACCGTGCGGGAAGCCTCCTCCGAGCGACGGTCGAAAAAGTCGAACGCGAAGGCGCCGACGTGATCATCGCGGGCGCAGGTCTTGCAGCCGCCCTTCCCGGCGTAATCGCGGGGATGACGGTGCTTCCGGTTATCGGCGTACCCCTTGAAAGCGTATCGGAAGGATCGAACGGTCTTGCGGGTTTCGACGCCCTCCTTTCCATCGTGCAGATGCCGCCGCAAATTCCGGTCGCAACCGTCGGTATCGGAAACGCGAAAAACGCCGCCTACCTCGCTCTCGAAATTCTTGCATTGAAATATCCCGAAATAAAAACAAAACTTATCGAATTCCGCAAAAAACTTGCGGAAGAGGCCGCGCAGCAAGGCGGCAATGGAGTATCGCTATGAACGAAAACGTCGTAAAAAAAGAACAGCTCTACGAAGGCAAAGCGAAGAAAATTTTTGCAACTTCAGACCCCGACCTCGTCATCATGGAATACAAAGATTCCGCGACGGCGTTCAACGGCGCAAAAAAAGGCACGATCGAAGACAAGGGCATCATGAACAACGAAATCTCGGCAAAGCTCTACGAGCTGCTCAATTCATGGAACGTGCCGACACATTTTATTAAAAAACTTTCCGACCGCGAAGTACTCTGCAAAAAAGTGAAAATCATTCCGCTCGAAGTGATCGTGCGGAACGTCGCCGCAGGTTCGTTCAGCAAACGGCTCGGAGTGCCCGAAGGTACGGCACTTAAAACGACGGTTTTCGAAATATCGTACAAGTGCGATGAACTCGACGATCCGCTCATCAACGATTACCACGCGGTCGCTATCGGAGCTGCAACATGGGACGAGCTCCACCGCGTTTACGAAATCACAGCTCAAGTCAACACGATACTCTCGCATTTCTTTTTGCGCTGCGGAGTGCGCCTCATCGATTTTAAACTCGAATTCGGCAAGGATAAAGACGGCGCCATATTTCTCGCCGACGAGATTTCGCCGGATACGTGCCGTTTTTGGGACGCAAAGACGAACGAAAAGCTCGATAAAGACCGTTTCCGCCGCGACCTCGGCAACGTCAAAGAAGCTTATGTCGAAATGCTCGGCCGCATCGAAAAAGAACTCTGATTATTAATTAATAATTTTACGGACGGCGGCAGTATGAATGATTTAACGGACGAAGAAGATGTTCTCCACGACGAATGCGGCGTCGTCGGCGTGTATTTGAACGCCGACCCGATCGATACGTCGGCAATGAGCGCTTCTTCCCTCGCCTACTACGGCATGTATTCCTTACAGCACCGCGGACAGGAAAGCGCGGGGATCGCCGTGTCGGACGGAAGCGATGTCAAAGTGCATAAGCTTATGGGGCTTGTCGCCGACGTCTTTAAACGCGAAAATCTCGATTCTCTTTCGGGAAGGATCGCCGTCGCACACGTCCGCTATGCGACCGCCGGCGGCTGTACGATCGAAAACGCCCAGCCCATGGTCTACCGCTTCAAGCTCGGTACCGTCGCCGTTGCGCACAACGGTCAGCTTGTCAATTACGAACAGCTTCGCGAAATGCTCGAAGAGAGCGGCTCGACATTCAATTCGACGAGCGATACGGAAGTTATCGTCAAATTCATCGCAAAAAGCTATAAAAAGGGACTCGAACGCGCGCTCACCGATACGATTCAGCTTATCAAAGGTTCGTTCGCGCTCTGCGTTATGACGCAGGACTGCCTCATCGGCGCGCGTGATCCGAACGGCATCCGCCCGCTCTGTCTCGGAAAACTCGCAGGCGGCTGGGTGCTCGCAAGCGAAAGCTGCGCTATCGACGCGATGGGAGCCGACTTCGTGCGCGATATCCGTCCCGGCGAAATCGTCATCATCAACGGCGACGGCGTGCTCTCGTTCGAGTTCGGCGAAAAGACGTCGAAGCGATCGTGTATTTTCGAATACGTATACTTCGCGCGTCCCGATTCGATACTCGACGAAATCCCCGTGCAGGAAGCAAGGCTTCGCATGGGTGCGATGCTTGCAAAAGAAAATCCCGTATCGGCGGACGTCGTCATCGGTGTACCCGACAGCGGACTCGGAGCGGCACTCGGCTATTCGCACGCGGCGGGCATCCCCTATGCGACGGGTATCGTCAAAAACAAATACATCGGGAGATCGTTTATCGCGCCGACGCAAAAAGAGCGGGAAAATACCGTATTCGTCAAACTCAATACGATCAAAAACGAAATAAACGGAAAGCGCGTCATCGTCATAGACGATTCGATCGTGCGGGGTACGACGAGCAGGCGTCTCATTCAAATACTGCGCAAAGCGGGCGCAAAAGAAGTGCACTTCCGCGTCTCAAGCCCGCCTGTAAAATTTCCGTGCTATTTCGGCATCGATACGCCGCGCAGAGCGGAACTCATTTCATCGATTCATGACGTCGAAACGATACGCAAAGAGATCGGCGCCGATTCGCTCGCGTTTTTGAGTATGGACGGTATGCTCGAAGCGCTTCGCTCGTGCAATCCCGAACAATACGGTTACTGCAAGGGCTGCTTTACCGGCGAATATCCCGTAGCGGTACCAGGAGAGATCCGAAGCGCACAGCTGCGGTGTTAATTAAAATTATTAATTAATAATATCGGACTGACGTTTTTATGGGGGCGATATGGCGAAAACCATCGATTACAAAAAAAGCGGCGTCGACGTCGACGAAGGATATAAAGCGGTCGACGAATACAAAAAATCCGCGGCAAAAACCGCGATCCCGGGACTTTTGACGGGTATCGGAAGCTTCAACGGCATGTTCGCCGTGCCGAAACACATCAAAGAACCCGTCATGGTAAGCGGTACGGACGGCGTCGGCACAAAACTCGACATCGCCTTTAAGATGAAAAAATACGATACCGTCGGTATCGACTGCGTTGCGATGAGCGTCAACGATATCCTCTGCTCGGGCGTGCCGACGCTTTTTTTTCTCGACTATATCGCCTGCGGTTCGCTCGATGCGAAGATTGCGGGCAAAATCGTAGAAGGAATCGCCGCAGGCTGTAAAGATGCGGGTTGCGCGCTGCTCGGAGGCGAAACCGCTGAAATGCCGGGATTTTACGACAAGGGTAAATACGACGTCGCGGGTTTCGGCGTCGGCATCGGTGAAAAAAAAGAGCTTATAACCGGCAGTAAAATACGAGCGGGAGACGTACTCATCGGTCTTTCGTCAACAGGCGTTCATTCGAACGGCTATTCGCTCGTGCGAAAACT
Organism: Treponema sp. Marseille-Q4132; assembly: GCF_014334835.1. NCBI lineage: Bacteria > Pseudomonadati > Spirochaetota > Spirochaetia > Treponematales > Treponemataceae > Treponema > Treponema sp. Marseille-Q4132. The sequence continues at coordinate 2,476,409 of NZ_CP060591.1, read as the reverse complement.
CGTTACCGATTTCAGCGAACCTTTTTGTCCGGACGGAAAGCGGGAGCGAAAAACGATCGGAGACGTGCTTTTGACGCCGACGCGCATCTACGTGCGGCCGGTTATGGACGTACTCAAAACGTACCGGAGTTCGGTACACGGCATGGTGCACATCACGGGCGGCGGCTTTTATGAAAATCTTCCGCGTATGTATCCCCGTGCGAAGGAAAATCAAAAACAGCTCATATCGATTATTAAAAACGGAAGCTGGGATGTGCCTCCTATTTTTGCGGAGCTCGTAAGGCGAGGGGCCGACGAAAAGCGCATGTTCGAAACGTTCAATATGGGGATCGGCTTTGTGCTCGCGGTAAAAAAAAGCGACGCCTGCGCGATCGTCGATCGGTTCAACAAACACGCAAAACGCTTTTCGGTCAAAGGCATCCCCGATATGAAAGCGTATACGATAGGGCGCGTCGCAGCATCCGAAAAAGAAATCCGCGGAAACGTCAAAGGCAATAAAGCGATGACGCTCTTTGAAGGATAAAATGCTTTCGATCGCAGTTTTCGTTTCGGGAAGCGGCACGAATTTGCAGGCGCTCATCGATTATGAAAAATCCCACACTTTGTGTCCGTACCGCATCCGTCTTGTCGTAAGCGACAGAAAAGACGCTTATGCGCTCGAACGCGCAAAAAAGGCGGGAATCGCGACGGAGCTCGTAAGCGCGTACGCGGTACTCGGAAAAGAAAAAGCGGAGGTCGCATCACGCGACGAAAAGCGCCTTGCCGTTTCGAACGCGGCTCTCGCCGCATGCAAAAAGCACAAAGCGGACGCGATCGTACTTGCGGGCTGGCTCACGGTTTTATGCGGCCCCATAATCGGCGAGTACGGCGGAAAGATCATCAATCTGCATCCCGCCCTGCTTCCGAAATTCGGAGGAGTGGGTATGTGGGGACGGCGCGTACACGAAGCGGTCATAGCCGAAGGCGAAAAGGAAAGCGGCTGCACCGTGCATTTTGTGGATTCGGGCTGCGACACGGGGGCGATCCTCGTGCAAAAAAAAGTGAGCGTCATGCCCGGCGATACGGCAGACACATTGTACGCGCGGATAGCGCCGGTCGAACACGACGCGATAGTCGAAGGCGCCTGCCTCCTCGCGCGGCGGCTGCATGAAAATGCGAGGTAAAACGCCGAAAATAATACTCATTCCGCAAGTTAAAGCGCGGAACACGACGCAGACCGCCGGTGCGAGGCATGGAGCAAAGCACCGGCCTTCCGTGCCGTCCTGTAAGCGCACCTTTACCTATGACTTCTTGCTCGTTTTAGATAAAACTTAATTTCCGTGTACATCCGTGTATACGATGCTATATTTATGTATGAAATCGTGTTATTATAATAAAACGTATTGAAGCCGTGATGAATTTTATACGGCGATTTTGCCGTATAAAAAGATTTACGGCGGATACGGAAAACATATGTTAGGTGCACGCCTTCGGCGGGCAAGAAAGAAGATTATTTACACATTAAAGATAAATGTAGTAAATATATATCTCTAATAATCGAGAGGAGAAAAGGCCGGAAATGAACATATAAGATTTATATAAATTATCTTCACCATAATAATTATAGGAGTTTTATATGTACGGTCCTCAACCCAATGAAATACACCCCATGAAGGGGTTTGATCAAGTATGTTTTATTAAGAATATAATTACTAATCAAAATATAATCGTTGGTGATTATTCGTATTACGATGATCCGGTAAATTCGGAAAACTTTGAAAATAATGTTCTGTATCATTATCCATTCATTGGAGACAAATTAATTATTGGAAAGTTTTGTGCCATTGCCCGAAATGTTAAGTTCATAATGAATGGTGCAAATCATAAAATGAATTGTTTCACAACATATCCATTTTCAATATTTAGAAATGGATGGGAAAAAGTAACACCGGAAATGGAAGAGTTACCGATTAAAGGGGATACGGTAATTCAGAATGATGTATGGATTGGTTATAATTCTTTAATAATGCCCGGAATAAAGATAGGTAATGGTTCAATAATTGCATCAAATTCCGTTGTAGTAAGAGATGTAGAACCATATTCAATCGTTGGAGGAAATCCTGCAAAATTAATACGAAAAAGATTTGATAATGAAATTATTGATCTTTTAGAAAGTATAAAATGATGGGATTGGCCAATAGAAAAAATAACGACAAATCTCGAGATACTTACCTCAAATGATGTAAGTAAATTACGAGAAATTAGTGATATGAAAATCACCTAACACCCGCTTCAACCTGACATTGCGGACAAGCCGCAAACGCAGGTTAAGCGAATGTTAAGTTGACGGCGCATTGCGTCGCTGTTGTTTTAAGGATCACAGAAGATGAAAAAAATTGTCAGTATCTTAGTACTATCGCTCATACTCTTAGGAATGGCTCCTGCTCAAATTTCTCAGCATGACTTCGTATTTGTAGAAGGAGGAACATTCCGTATGGGAAGCGATGTAAGTGCTCATTCGAATGAACATCCCGAGCATGAAGTTACTGTCGACAGTTTTTATATCTGCACACACGAAGTTACACAAGCGGAATACCAAGCTGTCATGGGCAAAAATCCCAGTCAGTTTAAAGACGATACTCGCCCGGTGGAATGTGTTACTTGGTATGATGCGGTAGAATACTGCAACAAAAGAAGTGTAATTGAAGGACTTACTCCATGCTATACGGGAAATAAAGGTGACGGTTATACTTGTAATTTCGGTGCAAACGGCTATCGGCTTCCCACTGAAGCTGAATGGGAGTATGCCGCGCGCGGCGGACTCAATAGTAAAGGCTACATCTACAGCGGAAGCAATAGTATTAACAAGGTAGCTTGGTATAGCAAGAACAAAGATGATGAGAACGGTGAAACACATCAGGTAATGTCTAAATTGCCGAACGAGTTGGGCATCTACGATATGAGCGGAAATGTATGGGAATGGTGTTGGGATCTATACGGGTTTTATCGATCGGGAGCTCAAACAAATCCGACAGGTGCCGCGTATAGTCCTTTTCGTTCTTTAAGGGGCGGTGCGTATGATATAATCGCTAAGGATTGCAGTGTTACCGTTCGTGAGAACGGCGCATTTCCAGAGCTTTTTCATAACAGCGTCGGATTCCGAATTGCGCGTACTACTAAGTAAAATCACGGCCAATTATTACATCGAAACTTCATCATAATAATCGGCTAAAACCCGAGTGCTTCTCCGACGAGGACGACTTTGATCCTTCCCGCGGGTTTACACAAGCGCGTGCGCACGATGTACGAGCAGATGCTGTCGGTGCTTTTGCAGTCGGCGCAGGTTCCCGTCGTTTTGCAGGGCGTGCGTATGTCAAAGCGCTGCGCGTTGACGGGAGCTGCCGTATTGCGTGCGCGGGAGACAGCGTCTTCGGCGGTCTTTACGACTTTGTTCATGCCGCACACGACGATGACGCTTTTTGGACCGAACGTCATCGCTGCAACTCGGTTGCCGTTTCCGTCGACGTTGACGATTTCGCCGTCTTCGGAAATCGCGTTCGCGCCCGTCAAATACGTATCGCACAAAAGAGCGCGCCTCATGATTTCGATTTTTTCTTCCTGCGACTGCGCCGTACTGCGGTCGATGACGCGCCATCCGCCTTTTTTTACGCGATCTATGACGCCGAGCGCTTCCATCGTCATGGAGCCGCCCCACGACACGACGTCCGTCTTCGGAATGAGCGAGAGAATTTTTTCAGCCGCTTCCGCGCATGACGCGCAGTAATAAGCGTCGAAGTGCCGAAGCGAGAGCGCTTTTATGAGGCTTGCCCCGAGTTTTTCGTTTCTGATCCGTTCCGCCTTATCCATAAAATCCTCCGCCTACGCGTCGATTTCGGAAGCGAGGTGATGTACGATAAAGTTTCTACGCTCGGGCGTATTTTTTCCCATGTAAAACTGCAGCACTTTCGGCACGTTTTTCAGCGATTCGATCGACACCGGTGTCAAACGCATGCCGCGGTCTTCACCGTCGCCTTCTTTTCGCGGACGGATAAACTGACCGAATTCGTTCGGGCTGATTTCGCCCAAGCCTTTAAATCGCGTTACTTCCGCACCCGTTCCGAGCGCTTTCAATTCTTTATCGCGGGACGCTTCGCTGTAGCAGTAACGAGTCGTCGTTTTATTTCTCACGCGGAACAATGGCGTTTCAAGTATGTACACGTGACCGCGCAAAACTATCTCTTCGAAATACAGCAAAAAATACGTGAGCACGAGGTTTCGGATATGAAAGCCGTCGTTATCGGCATCGGTTGCAATGACGATTTTATCGTAGCGGAGATCTTCGATATCCTTTTGAATGCCGAGCGAAAAGGTGAGGTTTTTCAGTTCTTCGTTTTCATAGAGCGCCGACTTCCGCCTGCCGTACATATTTTCGGGCTTTCCGCGGAGTGAAAAAATCGCCTGCGTCGCAACGTCGCGGCAGCCGACCATCGAACCTGTTGCCGAATCGCCTTCCGTTATAAAGATCATCGACTCCGCGCCTTCTTCTCCGTCCTGTACGTGATAGCGGCAGTCTTTGAGTTTGGGGATTTTGAGCGTAACGCTTTTCGCCGCTTCGCGGATCTGCTTGTCGGTAACGTTGTTGATTTCGGCGTGCGCTTTTTGATTTTTAATAATTTTTTCTTCGATCGCGCCTGCGATGTCGGGATTGTGACGCAGCCAATCGTCGATCGCGAACTGCGTTTCTTTCATGATCGGCGAGCGCACTTCGACGTTGCCGAGTTTGTTTTTCGTCTGACTCGTAAACATGGGATTGTCGATGCCGATTTTGAGCGCGACGAAAAGTCCGCCGGCCGCATCGCGCATGTCGTATTCTTTTTTATAAAAGGCGCTGATCCCTTTTGTAAAGCCGTCGAGAAAAGACGTTACGTGGGTGCCGCCGTCTTCGGTGCTCTGTCCGTTTACGAACGAATAGACGAATTTATCGAGGCTGTTCGTATGCGTGAGGACGAATTGAATCGCTTTGCCGTTATACGAAAACATCGGATAGAGCGGTTTACTCTTTCCCATTTCGTTTAAAAGCAGATCTTCCAATCCCTTTTCGCTTTTATATTCTTTGCCGTTGCAGCTGATGAGCAGCCCCGGATTGAGGTAAGCGTAATTCCACAAACGCTTTTCGACCATGTCCATATTGAACGTGTACGGGCCGAAAATATCTTCGTCGGGAACGAATTCGAGATAGGTGCCGTTTTTGACGCCGTCTTTCGCTTTGCCGAGTTTTTCGTCCGTCTTTTCGCCGTGCGCGTATTCGACGACGGCCATTTTTCCGTCACGCACCGACGCTGCGCGGAAATACGAAGAGAGCGCGTTCGTCGCTTTGATGCCGACGCCGTTCATGCCGATCGCCTGCTTGAACACCGTATTGTTGTACTTTGCGCCGGTGTTTACGTTCGACACACAATCGTCGAGTTTGCCGAGCGGAATGCCGCGCCCGTAATCGCGGATTTTTACGCGCCCGTCGGTGATATCGATATCGATTCGCTTTCCGAAGCCTTGAGAAAATTCGTCGACCGCATTGTCGATACCTTCTTTTAATAAAATATAGATGCCGTCGTTTTCATTCGATCCGTCGCCGAGACTGCCGATATACATGCCGGGTCTGAGCCGTATGTGTTCGAGTCCTTCGAGGTGTAAAATGCTGTCTTCGTCGTACACGCCGTGTTTCGGAGTCGGCCTCTTGGCGATATCGGAAAGTTTTTTCGCAGCCGCCGAACGCGTTCCGCCGGAAGCGGTTTTTGCTACTTCCCGCGAAGTTCCGGCTGAAGTTTTTGCGGTATTTTTTTTCGCAGAGCTCCGAGTCGTTTTCGTCTCTTTTACCGCGCTTTTTTTACCGGCGGCGGAAGCCGTTTTTTTCGCTTGAGTTTTCGGCTTTGCACTCTTCGGTTTTGCGGATTCGGCGCGCTTTTCTTTCGCTTGAGTTTTTTTCGTCGCGGACGCTTTCGCACCGCCCTTCGTATCGGTCTTTTTTGCGGCCGCCGCAAGCAGCCCGCCTTTTTTTTGAATGCCACCCATACCGGCAGTATATAACAATTTCCCGCATCATCGCAAGCATGCATAAAAACGAACAGGATATGTGCACGGCTGACGTTTTCCGAGTATTCGGCATCTCATCACACCGCTCGGCGCTAAATTACAAGCTCGGCTTCCGCTTCGAGTTCGTCGCCCCGCCGTATCGCATCGGTACAAGGGTTCAGGATGCGCACGCGGATATCGCTTCCCGGACGAGGTGCGGTAAGTCCCGAAAAGCGGACTTTGCAGTGAATGAAATTTTCGGTTACCGCTCGGATATGAAAAGATCCGTCGCCTTCTTTTGCGTTTTCTGCGATCGCGCGCATTGTCGTGCCGCAAATCGATTCGATATAAGCCGTTTTACTTTGCAGGGCGAAATCGGAAAGCAAACGCACCCTCTCGCGCACGGTTGCCGAAGGAACTTTCGGCTTCATCGAAAAAGCGCGGGTCCCCGGGCGCGGGGAAAACGGAAAGACGTGAACGTATGCAAAGCCGCACGCGCGACAGAGTTCGAGCGTTTTCGAAAAATCTTCATCCGTTTCGCCGGGAAAACCTGCGATGATGTCGCATGCAAAAAATGCGTTGCCTTTTGCCCGTCTCAACATTGAAACAGATCGGAGAATATCGTCCGCGCGATAACTTCTGTTCATGGCGGCAAGAACCGCATCGCTTCCGCTCTGTACCGAAAGGTGAAAATGAGGGCGTACGCGCTCGTCTTTGACGATGCTGCAAAAACGGTCGTCGACGAGTTCGGGATACATACTCGATATGCGAAATGCAACGCCGCTCGTTTCATCGAGCGCTTTTTCGAGGAGGTTGGCGAAGGTATAATACGCGCCGTCGTATTCTCCGCGGTACTGCGCGATATTGACCGCCGTAAAAACGATTTCGTTTTGTCCCTCCGCTTTGAGGGAAGCGATTCTGGAAAGCACGTCACGCACCGGAAGCGAAACCGATTTTCCCCGAGCGATCCGGATCGCACAGTAGGAGCAGGCGCTGTCGCAGCCGTCCTGTATTTTAAGAGACGAACGCGAATGTGCAAGAAAGGTATCGGTCGCCAAACGGAAAGACGCTTCGGATTTTCCCGAATGTGATTTCGTATCGGAAAAAAGCGTCGACTCAAGGAGATTCGAAAAATCTTCCGCAGAAAACATCTCGTGCGCTTCTATAAAATCCGAAAGGATCGGAGGAACGTCTGCGAGCTTGTCTTTGCAGAGTCCCGGAAGGACTGCGACGCGGGGAGCGAGTTCGGCGATTTTATCCGCAGCGAGCTGGGCATAGCAGCCCGTAACGATGACGGAAGAAGCCGGACACTTTTGCAAAAGCAATCGAATTTCGCGCCGTGCTTTTTGCTCCGCCTTTTGCGTTACCGCGCACGTGTTTACGACGCATACAAGCACGTCGCGAAGGACTTCGCTTGCAGCCGTCGGAGGTATCATGGAAACGGAAAAACGGGCGTCGACAAAAAAACGCGCTGCCGACTCGCTTTCGATTTGATTGAGGCGGCAGCCCAAAGTTTCAAAGATGATTTGCGGCAACGTACACCTTGACGATTATTGCAGACGGGATGCGATGCGGGCTTTGCCGCTTTGCGCGTCGGAAGAAGCAGCATTGAGCAGGAGCGCTTCGTCGTAAGCTTCAGCCGCTTCGTAATAATTGCCCGCCATTTCACGCGCATAACCCAGCCGCGTCCACCAGCGGTCGAGCAGCGGTTCCTTTTTTACCGCGGCGGAAAGAGCGATATCCGCGTGCTGATAGCGCGCTTGGCGGATATAGATTTCACCCATAAAATAATATGCCGCTCCGACGCGGGAACCGCTTTCGGGAGCGTTTGCGACATAGCGCTGAAACTGTTCAAGCGCGCCGTTATTTTTTCCGAGATAATATTTCGCTTCGCCCAATATTTCAATGAGACGCAGATCGTAGGGACTGACGGCCAGTCCGTCCGCAGCACGCTGCTCCGCTTCCGCGTATTGCCGGTTTCGAACGAGAGACCAGCACAAAACCACGTAAGATTCGATACGCGACGGATTGCGCGCGATTTCCGTTTCACAAATTTGAATCGCCGCCGCATAGTCGCCGTTTTGATAAAGTACAAGCGCGTCACGCTTTTGCGCACTTTGCCTGCGTTGCGCCTGTGCGGGAGGCACCGATTGCACGGAAGGCGTCTGAGACGGAGCGGCTTGCACAGAGGAAGTCTGCGGCGGAGTCGATTGCGGAGCAGGCGTTTCGTTTTGCACTTGAGGTGCGGGAACAAGAACGTCTCCGGGTACGGCTTGAGGAGAAGACGATTGCGGAGCGGGAGCCGTTTGAGGAGAAGAAGACTGCCCCCCTTCACCAGACGTTTGAGAAAAAAGCGGAAAGGCAAAAGCAATCGCCAATGCCCAAATAATCGACTGTCGTAAAAATCGCTGCATATTATTTTACCATCGTACATTTGCCGGTAAAGGTGCTGCCCGGTTCAAGCACCACCTGCTCGGCCGTGATATCTCCGTCGATCGAGCCCGAAGCCGTGACGAATACCATTTTTTTTGCAGCGACATTGCCCTTCACTTTTCCTTTGACGAGTACGCGGAGTGCTTTTATGTCCGCTTCGACGGATGCGCCGCTGTCTATAACCAGATCGCTCGTCGCATCGATGCTGCCTTTTACCCTGCCGCGGATCATAAACGGCTTTGTAAAGCGGATGCTTCCCGTAAACGTGATATCGCTTTCGATGACGGTATCGAACGCTTCTTCTTCGAGATCGAACAAATCTATATCTTTTACATCGAACATGGCTACACTTTAACGTGAAAAAATTGCTCGGTCAATACGGCGGGCAGGTATATATTTTTTACCTTGCGGTACCCTTATTGCCGGGATTTTTTTTCTTCTTTTTATTAATAAAATTGTCTATCCCTTGCTATTTTATCTACGAGGGTTTATTATAAACGCGTACGCATCGTATATTCTATTATATCGATTGCGTATCGATTGCAATACCGAAGCGGCGCTCTTTGCTGGAAGGGCGTACCAGGAGGAAATATGGCTGTTGTAAAAAAATCCGCTGTAAAAAAGACGACGGTAAAAAAGACCGATACCGGAAAAACGGTAAAAAAACCGGCTGCTAAAAAAGCTGCTGCGAAAACGGCAAAAAAGACGGCTGAAAAAAAAGCGTCCGTGAAAAAAACGGTAAAAAAAGTTGCCGCAAAAAAGACTCAGGCAAAGGCAAAAGCCGCCGCAAAACCTGCAGCGAAAAAGACTGCAAAGAGCGGAATCGATTTTACCGCGGAAATGATCCAAAAAGCGAAAGCGTATCAAAAGTCGCTCGTGCTGCCCGAAGGCGATGAAGAGCGCACGATATGCGCCGCAGCAAAGATCGTCTCAAAAAAAATCGCAAAAAAAGTGACGCTTCTCGGCTCCCGTGAAAAAATCGAAAGCCTTGCGCGCACTCTTAAAGTTTCGCTTGCAGGCATCGACATCATCGACCCCGTATCCTCTCCGTGGCTCGACGAGTTCGGTCAAGCTTATTTTGAACTCAGACAGGGAAAAATCAATAAAAAAACGAACCTGCCCGAAGTGGGCGATGCTGCGGCGGGCAAAGCGTTTATGCTTTCCGATTATTTGAGCTTCGGCGCCATGATGGTGAGAAAAGGTTATGCCGACGCCATGGTAAGCGGCGCACGTTCTTCGACGGCAGCCCTCCTCCGCGCGGGATTAAAAGTTATCGGCACCGAAAGCAAAACGGCATCTTCGTGCTTTGTCATGGACATGCACGATTCGTCGTGGGGTCATAAGGGCTTGATGATTTTTTCCGACTGCGCGGTCGTTCCCGAACCGGATGCCGAACAGCTTTCCGACATAGCAGTCGCGGCCGGAAAATCGTGCAAAGCGCTTTTGGGCTGCGATCCGTGCATCGCACTTCTTTCCTTTTCGACAAAGGGCTCGGGCGGTGCTCAACCTTCGGTTCTCACGGTACAGGAAGCGGTACAAAAAGCGCACGCAAAAGCGCCCTCACTTTTGCTCGACGGCGAGCTGCAGGCGGACGCGGCGCTTATCCCGTCCGTCACCGACAAAAAAGCTCCCGGCTCTCCGGTAAAAGGCAAAGTGAACACGATCGTATTCCCGAATCTCTCGGCGGGAAACATCGGCTATAAACTCGTGCAGCGACTCGCCCGTGCGGATGCCTACGGTCCGATCCTGCAGGGATTTGCCAAACCGATAAGCGATCTCTCCCGCGGCTGTTCGGTCGACGATATCGTCATAACGGCGGCAATCACGCTCGTTCAGGCGGGAAGCGCCGTATAAATGAAAATCAGGAACAGCCTTTACCTGCTTTTTTGCATCATCGTCCTCGCCTCGTGTAAAACTGTTCCGAAGCAAAAGCCCGTATCGGAAGCGCCCGAAACGCCGAACGGGCAAAACCTTTCCGTTTCGGCCGAAGAAGATTCCGCACCTGCTTTCGGAAGTGAAAAAACCGATCGCGAAGAGATACGGCACAACCTCACGCTTTTGTTCACGGGCGATATCATGGCGCATAAGCCGAACTATTCTATGAGCGATTATTCACTCATCTGGAAAGATATCGCCCCGCTCGCCCTCTCGTGCGATTTTTCGTTTGCGAACATCGAAGCTCCGGTCGACGACAGTATCCCCTATGCAACTTATCCGCGCTTCAATATGCACTCCGAATATCCGGAAGCTGCGATCCGCGCCGGCTTCAACGTTTTTTCTCTCGTAAACAATCACTCGAACGATCAGGGACTTTCGGGTATGAAGCATACGCGCGAGTGGGCGGAAAAAACGGAGAGCGCACACAAAGGCACGGAGCGCGAAGTCTTTTTTTCGGGATTGAAAAAATCGGGCGGAGATGCGATCGGATATAAAATTATTAAAAAAAACGGATGGACGATCATTTTCTGCGCGGTAACGGAAGTGCTGAACGAAAAAGATCATATCGAATATATGGACTACGTCCCGCCCGCGCCGGCAGCGAGGGAAGCGTTCGGAAACCGTATACGGCACATCAGAGCGGAAAATCCGTGCGATATTTTTATCCTTTCGATTCATGCGAACGTTCCGGAATACATCCGAAGCATATCTCAGGCGCAGCGCTCGTATTATTATAAACTGCTCGACTGCGGAGCCGACATCATTTGGGCGAATCACCCGCACGTAGTACAGGAACGCGAGTTTATCGGAAAAAAATCCGAGCGGCGTTTTTCGAAACTCATACTCTACGCGAACGGTAATACGATAAGCGCTCAGCGGCATAAGCCCGCTTTTAACGTACCCGATGATCCGCACGAATATACGGGCGACGGACTTTTATACAAAGTGATCTATTATAAAAAAGAAAAGGGCGGCATCGCGATTCTGCACGAAACGAAAGCGCACTACATAACGACGTACATCACGACGGCATATCAATTCGTCATAAAATATCTCGACGACGATTTTATCGTATATTTGGGAAACGCGGGACGGCGGGAGTGGATGCGCTACATCGCCGCGCGGAAAATCATCATGGAAAACACACGGGTACGGAAAACATGGCTATAGATTACAAATCGCTTCCTGTATACGAACAAAAGCAGCGTATTTTAGACACGCTCGCGCACAACCAAGTGATCGTCGTGCAGAGCCCGACCGGCAGCGGCAAAACGACTCAGATTCCGGTCATCCTCTACGAAGCGGGCTATGCCGAAACAGGCGTCGTCGCGGTGACGCAGCCGAGACGGATCGCAGCCCTTTCCGTAAGCGAATTCATTTCAAAGCAGCTCGGCACGACCTACCCCGGACTGGTCGGATATAAAATGCGCTTCGAAGATAAAACGGATGCGACGACGAGGATTAAAATAATGACCGACGGCATTTTGCTGCAGGAAATGAAGCTCGACCCGTGGATGTCGAAGTACTCGGTCATTATGGTGGACGAAGCGCACGAGCGGAGTTTGAATATCGACTTTGTACTCGGATTGTTAAAACGCGTTTTGGCCGAACGCAAAGATTTCAAAGTCATCGTTTCGTCGGCGACGATGAACGCCGAAGCCTTTTCATCCTACTTCGACGGATGCCCCATCGTTACGATCGACACGGTTACCTTTCCCGTAACCCTCGTCTACGATCCGCCGGCCGTCTCCGCAAGCACCGTATCGGACGCCGCATGCGACGCGCTTTTAACGAAAATCGAAAACACGGTCGAGCGCGTCCTCGACAACAGAATCGACGGCGGCATTTTGATTTTTTTGCCGGGAGAAAAAATTATTAAAGACTGCCTTTTCCGCCTCGACCGTTCGCCCTTTGCACGGAAAATCCACACGCTGCCGCTCTACGGCAGGCTTCCGAAAGAAGAACAGGAGCGCGTTTTCGCCCCTCCCCCGTTCGGAAAAAAGAAAATAATAATTTCCACGAACATCGCGGAAACGTCCGTCACGATAAGCGACATTACGACCGTCATCGATTCGGGACTGGCAAAGCTCAATTTTTACAATCCGCACACGTACACGTCGAGTCTCGTCGAAACGGCCGTTTCAAAAGCGTCGTGCAATCAGCGAAAAGGAAGAGCGGGACGCACGTGCCCCGGCAGCTGTTACCGCCTCTATCCGCGCAAAGATTACGAAACGCGAGAAATGTACACGATCGAAGAGATCTACCGAACCGATTTGAGTGAAGTCGTTTTACGCATGGCCGAACTCGGCATTACGAATTTTTACGACTTCAACTTTCTCTCCCCGCCTTCCCGCGAAGGAATCGCAGGCGCGGTCGATACGCTCGTCATGCTCAAAGCGATAACGAAAGACAATACGCTCTCGTCGATCGGAAAACTCATGGTCGAATTTCCGCTCGAACCCAGGATAAGCCGCATCATCGTAGAAGCGATTATGAAATATCCCTCCGTTCTCGAAGAAGCGCTCGTCGCAGCCTCTTTTCTTTCGGCCAATTCACCCTTCGTGCTTCCGCCCGGAGAAGAGCTTGAAGCGCGCCGTGCGCATCACGCATTCCGCGATGTGCAGGGCGACTTCGTTTCCTACCTGCATATCTTCCGCGCGTACCGGGGCGCTTCGAATAAAGCGCGCTTTTGCAAAAACAGTTTTTTCGATGAGCGCGTTATGGCGGAAATCGAAAACATCGACATACAGCTTTCGCAGATCGTCGCCGATATGCGGATCCCGATCACCGGAGGCGGGACGATGAGCGATTATCTGTGCTGCATAGCCGCGGGCATGATGCAGTTCGTGTGCGTGCGCGAGGGGAAAGACAATTACAAAACGCTGACGACCGAACACATCTGCATCCATCCGGGAAGCAGCATGTTCCGAACCGATCCGCTGTACATCGTCGCTGGGGAAATCGTGCGCACGTCGCGCATGTTCGCCATGAGCGTCTCTCCTTTGACGAGGACGCTGCTTGACGCGATCGATCCCTCGCTGCGCGAAAAACTTGAAAAAAAATGCACGCGGAAAACCAAAGCGCGCGAAGCGGATACGGTTTTACCGAAACAAAAAACGAAAGATGAAAACGGAAAAGCGAAAAAAATTATTAAAGAGATAAAAGGCGAAGAGTGCGTTTCGTTCGGCGGAGAAACGTTCGCCCTTAAAAAGATAAAAGGCAAAAAAACCGTATTTTTACCCTACAAAGCTTTTATCAAGGCGGCGAAAAACGAAACCGACGAAAGCCTTGTAAAACAGGTCGGAGGACTCCGCTGCAAAATACTCTTTGAAAACGGCTATACGCTGCTCGACGGCGAAAAGCTCGAACTTGCTTTAAAGCTTGCAAAATCGATTTCGCTCTCTCCGATGCCGGAAAATAAATTCGACAAAAAGCTCAACATCAGCCTTGCCGATGAAGGCGCATCCGCCCGCCTTTCCGATGCTCTCGACATCGTGCTGGGAGTGGCGGTCGCAAAACAAAAGAGCAAAGAGTACGGCTTCGTGTGCCTCTTTACCGACGGAAACGGCACCTATTGGTTTAAAGTATCGCGCGGCTTTACTACGGCGCTCAACGAAAGCCTTTCATCGCTCGAACTCTTAAGCGACGACGTAAACGCCGACTTTACCGAAGCGCAAAAAGAAAAAGCGAACCGCGTATACCGCGCCCTCCACTCGCTGTATGAAAGTTAAGGCATATAAATTCCGAGCAGTGCGGAACTTGCAACGAGCACGAAGTGCGAAGTTCCCCGCGCAGGAATTTATGTGCGTCTCCTATAAAAGAAAACCGACTCGGTCGTTTTTCGCCTCTCGACTTATCACATAAATTCCGAGCAGTGCGCAACTTGCAACGAGCGCGGAGCGCGAAGTTCCCCGCGCAGGAATTTATGTGCGTCTCCTATCACACAGCGCGCCGTAAACGCCGCGCTTTGCGTCCTCATAAAGAATTGCAGTCGGCTTTCATACCTTTTATGGCATCCGAAAGGATGAGGTATGAAAGCCTCCGCGCGGATAAAAGAAAAACGGCCCGGTCGTTTTTCGCCTTTCGACTTATCATATAAATTCCGATCCGTGCGGAAATTGCAACGAGCGCGGAGCGCGAAGTTCCCCGCGCAACTTGCAACGAGCGCGGAGCGCGAAGTTCCCCGCGCAACTTGCAACGAGCACGAAGTGCGAAGTTCCCCGCGCAACTTGCAACGAGCACGAAGTGCGAAGTTCCCCGCGCAACTTGCAACGAGCACGAAGTGCGAAGTTCCCCGCGCAACTTACAGCGATCGCGGAGTGTCGCCCGCAGCAAACTCGACTGAGTCAATCTCCGCCTACTCTTCACTCATACCGAGAATCTTCCGAGCTCGCGCGCCGTTCGCCCCCGATTTTTTATCGTTCGCAAGAGAGGCGACGGCAGAATATGCCGAAGTGTATTTCGCTTTAGCGTACATATCGAGCCCGAGACTCACCGTCGCCGCATCTTTTGAAAGCAAAAAATCGCGGCAGATATCCGCATAGCCCGCTCTCGCGTATTGGGCAAAAAGTTTTCCGAGCGCGTAGCGCAGCTGCTTCCGTCTATCGTCTTTGAGCGTTTCTCCGGCGAGGGCAAGCATCTCTTTTTCTCCGACCGATCCTTGAGAAGCGAGCGCTTTCGCCGCATCCACCTTTGCCGTATCGCCTGACTTCGGATCGGAGACGATCTCAACGAGATAGGCGTTTCCGTCTTTTGTACCGAGGGATGCGAGGGCATCGTAACACGCATTTTTGACGACTTTTTCTTTATCGTTTTTTGCGCGGTAGACGAGGTACGGAGACGCTTCGGTAAATTTGAGTTTTTTTACTGCAGCTATCGCTTCGAGGCGCACTTTGTAGTGTTCGTCGCGGATGCCCTGCATGATGACTTCTTTCGCTTCACCGCTTCCGGGATAGTGAGACAAGCCTTTGATGACGTATTGGCGGAAATTCGGATCGGATGATTCGTAGAGTTCGGCGAGGATCGGAATCGATTCGCTTTTTTGCATCGCGCCGATCGCTTCCGCTGCATACATCCGCACAAAAGCGTTTTCGTCTTCATTTTGCGCAATCGAAACGAGCTTTGCCCACGTTTCAGTCGCATGCAGTTTTCCGAGCACACGAGCGAGCGCTTGTTTTTGTACCACGGTCAAATCGTCGCGGTCGATATAGCCGGCAAGGTACTGCGCTTCTTCCGGCCCGCCGATTTCTCCGATCGTCGTAAGCGCGGCTTGAAAATACGCGTCGCTGTCCGTATCCAAAAGGGCGAGGACCGCGGGAAGAGCTTCTTTGCTCTTTACTGCGGAAACATAGCGGAATACCGCTTCGACCGTGCTGTTTTTCGTGTCATAGGGATCATCCAAAACACCGACGGCATAATCTTCCAAACACGGATCTTTCAGATGCGTAAAGTATTCGAGAATTTTTTCGCGCACTTGCGAAGAGCGCGTCGTCTGAAATAAATCGTACGCGTCGTCCGAAAAGCGGGGATCGTCGTTGTCGATGCACTTTTGCAAAAGCGACGTGATCTCGGGCGACACGCCGTAGCGGAACGTATCGCGGTATTCTTTTACGGTGTCGGAGCTTTTATCGGAAAGAGCGGCTTTTTCGCTCTTTTCCCTGTCGGGAGCTGCAGGGCGTTTTGCTTCGGGTATCCTGACGATTTTTTTGTTTCGGGGAATCCCTTCGTTCGAAGTTCCGGCCGGTACCGCGCTTTGCGCCGAAGAAGTCGAAGCGCTTTGGGCAAAAGCCGAAGCGTTCATACCGGCGGGAGCGCGGCAAAAGGGCTGCAGCACAAAAAAGGACAGGGCAACTGCGGCATAGTGTATCTTCATAGACAATCCTCGATCCGTCGATCATATTATTTGGTTCAAGGGGCTGTCCAAAAACTTCAGTTTTTGGACAGCTTCCTTGATTTTATATGCGATGTTTAAAATTAAGTCCTTGCAATATAAAGACTTAATTTTAAACTCGACGGGCTGTCGAAAAAGTAACCGACTTTTGAGACAGCCCCTTTTCCATCCGTTTCGTTCACCAACAAAATGGCGAGTTTGGAAAATAAATAAAATTATGTTTACGGCGAGGTTCCGGCTGCGTGCCGTTTCGAGCGTTAGACTCATGAAAGCCCACCCTAAAAGCTCGACCGCGGCTAAGCGGACGGGTTCTCGCCCTAAACACAGCGCTATTAGCTGATACTTTCCAAACTCGACATTCGACCTATCGGATATTTCCGGCGCCGAATCGCGCAAGAAAATCGCGCTTATACTCTAAAAACCTGTTCTCTTCGATCGCGTTACGGATTTCGTCCATCATCGCGTGAAGAAAATAAAGATTGTGATACGATGAAAACATCGAGCCGAGTATTTCCTGCTCTTTGAAAAGGTGGCGGAGATAGGAGCGGGAATAGGTGCGGCACACTTTGCACGTGCACTCGGCATCTATCGGAGAAAAATCGCGCGCAAAGCGTTCCTGTTTTATCGACAGCATGCCGTCGTGCGTAAAGTACGAACCGTTGCGCGCGTTGCGTGTCGGAAGCACGCAGTCGAACATATCGATGCCGGAAGCGACCGCTTCGAGTATGTATTCGGGAGTACCGATTCCCATAACGTATTTCGGTTTCGATTCGGGTAAGTATTGCACCGTATAGCGCAAAAAGCGCACGAAGTCTTCAGCGGGTTCTCCGACGGAAAGACCGCCTATCGCGATGCCCGCCGTATCGAGCGAGGAAACGAAGAGAGCGCTTTCTTTACGGAGGTCTTCAAAAAAATTACCCTGAACGATCGGAAAGAGAAAACCGCGATAGCCGCGCTCGGTCTCCCGCTTCCACGCGGAAAGCGCCCGCTTCGCCCAATCCGTCGTAATCGCCAAAGCGCGCTCGGCTTCTTTTCTGCCTTCATTCCAGCCTGTACACACGTCGAGCTGCATTTGGATATCGCTGTTGAATTTCGCCTGCGTTTCAACGACGTTTTCGGGGGTAAAAAAGTGCCGCGAACCGTCGATGTGACTTTGAAAGGCGACCCCTTCGGAGCTGATCTTCCGAAGCTTTGCGAGCGAAAACACTTGAAAACCGCCGGAATCGGTGAGAAAATTTTTTTGCCACTTCGAAAAGCCGTGGAGCCCCCCTGCTTCTTTTATCAAATCGGGACCGGGACGCAAAAAGAGGTGGTAGGTATTGGCAAGGATGATTTCAAATCCGATCTCTTCGAGCGATTCTTTCGACACCGCTTTTACCGTCGCGTTCGTTCCGACCGGCATAAATACGGGAGTTCGGACAGTACCGTGCGGCAGCGACAACAGCCCCGTTCGCGCCGAGCCGTCGGAGCTCGTATGGCGCACTTCAAAAATATTCACTTTTATGTCCTCGTAAAGCGCAAAAGGAGGGCGCTCATTATGATAAACAGGATAACCGGAAACCACGCTCCGGAAAAGGCTGTAATATAGCCGAACTTTGCAAGGAGCATCGTAATCATCTGCGTGACGTAAAACAAAACCGCAGCTCCTATCGAAAGCGCGAGACTTATGAGCATGACGTTTTTTCTCGATCGCCCGGAAAGACCGATTGAAAGAAAGACGACGATAAACACGATAAAGGGAAACGCAAACTTTTTGTAGTACAGCGAAAGCGCCTCTCCGAACGGCAGCCCCGTCCGCATCAAGTGTTCGATATATTCTTTCGCTTCGCGCACCGTAACCTCTTCGACCGAAACGACGTTGTTCCGAAACGTTTCGAAAGGTTCTGCAAGGCGGGAAGTAAAAGCGGCGTCGGGCGTACCTTTTATAACCGTTTTTCCCGAAAGCGAAAACTGTACCGCGTTTTGCAATCTCCAGCAGTCCGTATCCCACAGCGCGGAATCGGCATGGATGACGGCTTCGAGTTTTTTATCGCCGTCTCGAAAAATACAATACAAATCGTAGAGCCTCTTTTGCTCATCGTCGTAGACGGCCGCCTTATAGATGAGGTTCCCCCGCTCTGCGAGTATGACGATCGCGTCGTTGTCGAGCGTTTTTTCCTGATTCAGAGCCGTACTTTGCAGATTTTGTTTTTGTGCATAGGTGGTGACGGCGAGCGCGTCGTCGAGAAAAAACAAACCGAAACTCAAAGCGAGCGACAAAAGCAAAAGCGGAGCCGTAAAACGGAAAAGAGAGACGCCCGATGCAAAAATTGCCGTAAGCTCGTTGTTCGCATAGAGGGCGCTCAGCGTATACGATGAGGCAAAGAGGATGCCCATGGGAACGGCGTACCAAATCGTCTTCGGCGTATAGAGCGCCATGATTTTAAACACGACGGAAGCCGGTACTTGATTTTGAATATAGCGCCACAAGTTTATCAAAAGATCGACGAGATTTAAAACGATAGCCGAAAAAAATACGGCGCCTAAAAAGACGGGTAAAAACCGTTTAAATAAATATTTTACGAGCGTCATCGCCTTTTCAGCGCGATATAAAACGCCGCCCCCGCCGCGCCCGTAACGATATTCGGAATCCACATGCTCCAAAATCCGTTAAAGCCGTTTCTGCTCGACGCATATTGTCCGAGTATCATCATCGTCCAATATAAAAAACTGATAATGATTCCGACGATCATGCCGATCGTCTGTCCGTTTTGCCTGCCGAACAAAAACGCGAGCGGCAGCGCGAGGAGTGCGAAAAAGAGAGAGCCGAACGGCAGCGAAAATTTTTTATTGTATTCGAGCGTATAGTTGTTGAGCGTGCGCTTGTCGGAAGAAGCGTCTTTGCGCATATCGCGCAGCGCCCTTCCCAAATCGTAAGACGTCATTTCACGCGGACTCGTACTTCCGCTGTCGTTGAAAAAAGCGCTTTCAAAAAGATTGAACGTCACCCTGTCGGATGAAAGCAAATCGTAATCGGAAAACGAAGTCGTGTTAAAAAAAAGCGCGAGGGCATCCGTCATCGTAAGCTGCATGAGCACGCCTTCTTTGCGCACGGATTTGAGTTCCGACTCTCCGGCAGAGATGATTCGCATTTTTCCGTCGCTTCCCATATCGATGATGACGAGATCGGAAACTTTCGTGTCGGCCACATCTCCGGTAACGAGCGTCGCCGTGTTGAGCCGCTTTACCGAATGAGAGTCGAGAGCGACGGCGGGGTTCGACGATAAAATCATGCGGCGCAGACGATTGTAGCGGATCGTGCCGAGAGGCAAAAGATAATCGTTTACGAAAAAGGATGCGATCGAAATGGTGAGACCCAAAACGAGTACCGGGCACAAAATGTGAACATAGCTGAAACCCGACGCCCTGAAAATAATAATTTCGTTGTCGCTCATAAATCGCCCCAAACACATGAGAAAGCCGACGAGAGTGGCAAAGGGTGAAGACTGTGCGACGATAAACGGAAGACTGTAGGTCATAAGCTTGACGACGTCCCACACGGGAGCGCCCTGCCGCAAAATATGTTCCGCGATGAGCAAAATCTGATTGACAAAAAAAATCGTAAAGAAAAATAAAAATGCGACGGAAAAATACAGTAAAAGCTCGCGCACGAGATAGCGGGTAAGAACGTGGGAGCGGAGAGAATCGGCGAAAAATTTTGTCCGCACATCCGCCATAAAAGCGGTAAAACGATTTTTTAATGCGGAAAGATACCTTTGAAACGCGGAAAAATACGGGCCGTCCGAATCGGCGCTTCGGCGCTTCATACGTTCACTCCGGTAGAACCGAAGCCGCCCTCCCCGCGTACGGTTTCATCGAGAAAATCCTCTTTGATGAAATTCGCCTGCGTAACGGGTGCAATAACGATTTGCGCGATGCGGTCGCCGTTTTGCACGACAAAGGGTTCTTTTCCGAAATTGACGAGGACGACTTTCACTTCACCGCGGTAGTCGCTGTCGATCGTACCGGGCGCATTTAAAACCGTGACGCCCGATTTCGCCGCAAGCCCCGAACGCGGCCTCACTTGCGCTTCAAAACCTTCGGGAATTGCAAAGCACAAGCCCGTCGGAATGAGCGCAAATGCGCCGCTTTCGATCGTTACGGGAGACGGAAGAAACGCGGATATATCCGCGCCCGCGGCTCCTTCCGTTTTGTATTCGGGAAGAAGAGCGCCCGGAAGCGCGGTACACGCAATAGCGACCTGTTTTGTCACGGTTCTTTCCTCGTTCGTTATTTCGCCTGTTCGTCGAGCGCGTCGATATACGAAAGATTCAGCCGTCCCATCTTATCGACTTCGAGCAGCTTTACGGGAATCTGTTGGCCTTCTTTAAGCACATCGGTAACTTTTTCGACGCGGGAATGAGAAAGCTTTGAAATATGGCAAAGACCTTCTTTTCCCGGGAGGATTTCGACGAAAGCGCCGAAGTCCATAATGCGCTTGACGGTTCCGTTGTAGATCGTTCCCGGTTCCGGATCTTCGGTGATGCCTTTGACGGCTTTTTTCGCTTCTTCGGCGGCATTTCCCGTCTTTCCGTAAATCGTAACCGTTCCGTCGTCATCCGTGTTGATCGTAACGTCGTAGTCGGCACAGAGCGCTTTGATATTTTTTCCGCCCGGTCCGATGAGCGCACCGATTTTATCGACGGGAATTTTCATGGAAATGATTTTTGGCGCATAGCGGCTGATCGGCTGCGGCTTATCGATCGTCTTTTCCATGATCGACAAAATATGAAGCCGTCCGGCTTTTGCCTGTGCGAGTGCTTCACGCATGATTTCGGTCGTAACGCCCGCGATCTTTATGTCCATCTGGAAACCGGTAATGCCGTCTTTCGTTCCCGCAATTTTAAAATCCATATCGCCCAAGTGATCTTCTTCGCCGAGAATATCGGAAAGGATTTTATACTTTTCGTATTTCGGTCCGTCGGTGATGAGACCCATCGCGACACCCGCGACCATCTTTTTCATCGGCACGCCCGCGGCAAGCAGCGAAAGACAACCGCCGCAAGTAGAGGCCTGCGACGACGAACCGTTCGATTCCATGATTTCAGAAACGACGCGGATCGTATACGGAAATTCGTCTCTGCCCGGCACCATAGGAGCGAGCGAGCGGCGGGCGAGGTTTCCGTGTCCGATTTCTCGGCGGCCAGTCACAAGCCTGCCGACTTCTCCGACCGAATACGGCGGGAAATTGTAGTGCAGGATAAAGTGTTCGCTTCTGTTTCCGTCGATATCGTCGTACGCCTGTTCGTCGAGCGTCGTACCGAGCGTCGTTACCGCAAGCGACTGCGTTTCGCCGCGCGTAAAAAGCGCAGAACCGTGCGGGTGCGACAGCACGTTGATTTCGCACGTGATCGGTCGGATTTCGTCGCACTTGCGCCCGTCGATGCGCACGCCTTCATCGAGGATCGCTTTTCGAAGCAGTTTATACTGGATATCTTCCATGAGCGCACCGAAAAGTTTTTTCTGCACTTCGTCCGAAAGCTGTTCGGCGTATTTTTCGGCGATTTTATTTTTGACCGCTTTGACTGCGGCGCTCCGCTCCGCTTTGCCGTCGCGGAAACACGCTTCTTTCATAAGCGGCGTCGCTTCGGCTTCGATTGCTTCCGCATTTGCAAGCGTCACCGAAAGAGGCGCGAGCGGGAGCTTTTCTTTGCCGCACAATTTTTGCAGCTCTTCCTGCAGCCGGCACATCTCCGTGATAAAGCCCTGCGCTTTTTCGAGCGCGCCGAGCATCACGTCTTCCGACGCTTCGTTCGCGCCGCCTTCGACCATCGTAAAGCCTTCGGCGGTACCGGCGACAACGATTTCCAAATCGGCCTTTTCGATTTGAGCGAATGTCGGATTGACGACGTATTCGCCGTTCAAATACGCGACGCGGCAGGCGGCAACGGGTCCGTGAAACGGAATGTCCGAAATCGTCACCGCAGCGCTCGCCGCGATAACCGCAATGATATCCTGCGTATGAACGCCGTCGGCGGAAACGCAGGTCGGCACGATTTGAATTTCGCGTCCGAATGCCATTTCGAACAGAGGCCGCATCGGCCGGTCGATAAGACGCGAGACGAGGATCTCTTTATCTTTCGGCCGCCCTTCCCGCTTTACAAAGCCGCCGGGTATTTTTCCCGCAGCGTAAAATTTTTCGTTGTAATCGACGGTGACCGGAACATAATCCATGCCCTCAACCGCATCATGCGATGCGCACACCGTCGCAATGACGGCAGCTCCGCCCCACTGAGCGAATACGCAGCCGTTTGCCTGTTTGCCTATCCTTCCCGTCTCCAAAATCAAGTCGGCATCTCCGACTCTCGCAGTTACTCTTTGTACCATCTTGTCCTTCTCAATTCTTTGTCGTTCTTTTCCGAAATTAATAATTAATAAAATTCATAATGGACGGCATACGGTCGGAATTCCGCAACCGCACAATTCGGCTTATTTTCAAAATTCAATCGACGCATAAAATGAGCGAGATTGAAATCAATAACCGATCGATGCTATAAAAAAAGCCTGCGCCGCCAGAGCAAGCGGTCATGCAGGCTTTTTTTGCTTGCGTTATTTACGGATACCGAGCTCTTTGATAAGAGAGCGGTACGCTTCGAGGTTCGTCCGCTCGAAATATTTCAAGAGCTTTCTCCTCGCGCCGACGATTTTCAGCAGCGCGCGCTTTGCGCTTTTATCTTTCGGAAAAGCGCGTTCATGCTCAGTGAGCTGCTGGATGCGTTCGGTAAGCAGGGCGACCTGCACTTTTGTGTTGCCGGTGTCGTGTTCGTTTACACCGTATTTTGCAATAACGGCGGATGCCGCTTCTTTCGAGAGTGCCATTCGTATACTCCTATTCTTTTATCGTTCTTATAAATTCTACAGCCTTTATATGCCGCACGTCTTTTTGCAAATTCTCAAGGCAAAGGATATGAGATTCTGCCGTAAAGCGGGCTTCCGAAACGTATCCGTCGGCTATGACGCGAACGCCGTAAGTACCGTGTTCGGGCAGCACTTGCATAAAAGCGCTTCGTTCCGCCGTAAGCGCGTCTCCGTCCTTTTTCCAAACGGAAGCGGAACAGTCGAGCGCGTATTTTCTGCCGAGCATGGCTTCGGCCGAACGGATATCGCCTTCGAAAATGCGCATACGGATAAGCGAAGAGCTTACACGCTCTCCCTCGTACAGCGTCGGTTCCGGAAACTCCGAAACGATGCCGCTTTCACGGGAAAATGCGCGGATTTCTTTCATACCGTAGGCACCGCGGTAACCGCAGCGGAAATCCCAGCCTTCCGCAATGAATTTCATGCCGCAGCCGCGCGCGAGCATCGATAAAAAACTGTGTCCCTCTATTTTACCGAATTTATCGGAAAAGTCAATCAGTATCGCGAACGCCATGCCCCGCGCTTCGATGACCGAAAGCCGCTGTGCGAGCGTCGAAAGATCGCCTTCGTAAAATCCCTTTGATTTAAAAGCGCCGAGCGATTGCTTAAACGCGACGACGCCGGGAGTAAGAGCGCATTTTTCACCTTCGCTCAGGACGCGGGCAAACAGCGAATCGTGCCCTATATGCGGGCCGTCGAAGTTTCCGACCGTGAGCGCCGTACCTCTCGCAAATACATCGGGAAGCGCAGTTTTTCCCGCAGCAATGCTTTCGATCTCTTCCCACGTAAAACGTACCATGACGGCATACTCTATCACATTTCAAAAAAAATGTCGCGCAGGAAAAATACGTACACGGGGCAAGCATAGCGAAAACTATATTTTCCAAAAACAGTGTGTATACATTTCCGGTCCGCTTGTCGTTGTAAGGATTATAATATACATATTGAAAAAAACGGGTATGCGCGCTAAAATATATTAATTTTTATTAATACGTCCGCGGCGGCAAAACGGCGGGGGCACATTTTTGGAGCGTGAATATGGCGACGGTAAAAGCGGTAAAAAAATCGGCAAAGGCGGCAAAACCCGATACGAAAAAGACGGCGATAAAAAAATCCTCCGTATCAAAAAAACGGACGACGGCGAAGACCGCCCCGAAAAAAAGTTCCGAAAAGAAAACGGCAAAAAAATCCGCAGCGGTAAAAAAGAACGTTAAAAAGCCGGCGGTAAAAACCGCGGCGAAAAAATCGATCAAAAAAATCGACTGGGCAAATCTCCCCTTCGGCTATATGAAAACGGACAAGCGCTTCGTCGCCGAATTCAAAAACGGCAAATGGAACGCCGGCAAACTCGTTTCCGACGATACGGTTTCCCTTTCCGAATGCGCAGGCGTCCTGCAATACGCGCAAACCTGTTTCGAAGGTCTCAAAGCATACAGGACGGAAGACGGCCGCATCGTTACGTTCCGACCGAATTTAAACGCCGAGCGCATGGAGCGTTCGTGCGAACGTCTTGAAATGCCCGTATTTCCGAAAGAAAAATTCGTCGAAGCCGTTCTCGCCGTCGTAAAAGCAAATAAAGCTTATGTGCCGCCCTACGGAAGCGGCGCGACGCTTTACGTTCGCCCCTATATGTTCGGTGCGAATCCCGTCATCGGCGTAAAGCCCGCCGACGAATACCAGTTCCGCATTTTCGTCACTCCCGTAGGCCCCTATTTTAAAGGCGGCGTCAAACCGATCGCAGTGCGCGTTTCCGACTCCGATCGCGCAGCCCCTCACGGAACGGGCGACATCAAAGCGGGCATCAATTACGCGATGAGCCTGCACAATATCGTCGACGCGCATAAAAACGGATTCGCCGAAAACATCTATCTCGATCCCGCTACTCATACGTTTATCGAAGAAACGGGAGGCGCCAATATCCTCTTTATCACGCAGGACGGAAAAATCGTCACGCCGAAATCGGATACGATCCTTCCTTCCGTTACGAGGAGGTCGCTCGTCTACATAGCCGAAAACATCTTGTACATTCCCGTCGAAGAGCGGAAAGTCGACAAAAAGGAACTTTCATCGTTCGCCGAATGCGGCTTGTGCGGAACGGCGGCGGTCATCTCCCCCGTGTGCAGCGTATACGATCACGGCAGGGATATACGCTTTTCCGCCTGCGAAAACGGTATGGGCCCCGTACTCAAAAAATTGTTCGACACGCTCACGGGCATACAAATGGGACACATCCCGGCGCCGAAAGGCTGGATATACGAAGTAAAATAATTGCTATCGAAAAAAAGACCGCCTCGGATGAGGCGGCTTTTTAATAATTATTAATCAATGTAAAATCCGCACGAAATCAGCGGACTTTCCGGACAAAGGCATCTTTATAACCGTACAACTTAAAACGCTCCAAAACGACCGCATATTCGTCTACGGAAAGCGGACCGATCATAACCTGCGTCGCCGCTTTCGATGCGAGAGGTACGAGCGTTACCGGATAATCGCGGCCGTATTTGGCGAGCGTTTCGCGGATATTGGACGGATTCGTAAAAGAAGCTATCTGCACGTAATACGTTCCTTTGTCGAGCGACGAAAGATTTTCCGCCGTACGTGCGCCGTATTCGCGAGCTATCGATGCGGCGGTTCCCAAATCGCGCGACGGGGAAACGGTGCTTTGTACGGCGCTCACCTCGCTGACGGATTCGACTTGTACGCTTTCGGCCGTGCGCACTTCATCCGACGTTTGCACACTTTCGGCCGTGCGCACTTCATCTGAAGTTTGCACACTGCTTTCCGTTACGCTTTCCGTATCGTCCGTATTCGAAAGTACGATCGCACTATACGCTTTATCGTCGGCGGGTTTATCGCTTTCGATCGTTTCAGCGGCAAGCGTTTCCGTTTTTTCTTCTACAGGAACTTGAGCGCGATCTTCAATTGTCTCGCTTACAATATCCCGCTCTTCTTCAGGCGGAACTTCGGCTGCTATTTTTTCATCGGCAGGCGCTTCTTCGGCAAGAGGCACGCTTTCGGCAAGCGCCTTTTCTTCCGTCGGCGTAAGCGTTTCATCGGTTTCGGCTTCCGTCACAAGGGATTCGTCCGTCACGCCGCTTTCCTCTTCAGTTTCGGCTTGGACGGCTTCAGATACCGTTTCGGTACTTTCCCCCTCGTCTTCGGGTATATCTTCGGCGATAATTTTTTCATCCTCCGAAACTTTTTCTTCCGCTTCAATGACCGTTTCGGCGACGGCTTCGCTTTCATCGGGCATATCCGTTTGTTCAGGCGAGCGTTCGACGCTTTCATCATCGGCTTCCGTAACGACCGGTTCGTCCGTCACGCGCTCATCGGAAATCGTCGCGGCTTCCGCCGGTATGTCATCCGTTACCGCTTCGGATCTTTCCTCCGTCTCTTCGGGAACATCTTCCGCAATTATCTTTTCATCGGACGGCTCTTTTTCTTCGATTTCACTTATCGCTTCGGAAAAAACTTCGCTGCCGTCGTCAGCCGCTCTTTCCTCCTCTTCTGCAATAAGGCTATCGTTTACACTTTCGGCACTTTCGGCACTTTCGGCGTCGGCGTCCGTTTCCTCTGCGATGTATTCACCTGTTTCGCCATTCTCTTCCGTAACGGCAGGTTCATCCGTAACTCGTTCATCGGAAATCGATTCTTCAGCATCGCTTTCCGCCTTATCACCTTCGTCGTTTTGAACGTCGGTTTCGGCTTGTTCGGCATCATCCGTGCTTTCTGCAATCAAAGTTTCATCTCCCGAAACAAGAGGCGATTCGTCTCCGCTTTTATCTTCACTTTCAGCCGCGACGCTTCCGTCAAATCCGCTGTCTGCAGCGGTACTTTCCGTATTTTCTTCCGAGGAAAAAAGCGTCTCACCTTGGGCGATGACGGCAGTTCCCGATACCGCTTCATCGAGTTCACCGCTCCGCTTTGTGAGCTTTACGATCACGTTCGAATTTTTTACGATACCGAGTTCCGCGGCGGCTTCGGGCGATAAAAGGATCGCAACTCCTTCGGATTGATCGAGAGAGCCGACCACGAGAATATCAAGCGTTTTTCCCGCGGCGAAATTCGACACGATAATGCTGTCGCCGGGAAGATAGCCGACGGTCTTTGCAAAATAACCCTCGGGCAGCACACCGGAATCGGCGACGACGGCTCTGCCGTCAAGCGAAGGGCTGAACGAAGTAAAGAGCAGACAGCTTATCAATAAGAAAAATAAATTGATTTTTTTCGACATGGCATATCCTCGTCTCTTGTCAGCGTTTCGATTTTTTATCGATTTCCTTACGCAATTCTTTTCTCATCTCATCGGCGACGGAAGCGGCGTATTCTTTTACGCCTTCGGCATCGGTTCTGCCCGACGCAGGTTTCCGGACTTTCGTTTTTACGTCGGCGATTTTTTCGCCGCTTGCCGCATCGGTAATCGTCCACTGCACATGCACAAGATTTTTAAGCGATATGTTTGCAGGATCCTTCGATCCTTTTCCGCCGTAAAAAAGCCTGAGCTGTATAAAATATTCGGCGCCGCCCGAAGCCGCAATCGCGTACGCCGTCTTCCGCAAGCCCTCGGCATCTTCGACGACAGCCGCAAGAGCCGGTTCGTTCGTAACGATATCGCCTAAATTAAAAAAATAATCGAGAATCTGGTCTTCGATGACAAGCGTTTGTTCACTCACCGTATCGAGGGCATCATTGTGCTGAATGACTTGAAACGAAAGCTCCGTTGCCCAAGAGCAAACTGTGCCGAAAATCGCGGCGCACAAAACGAGCGATATTTTTTTCACGGATTCCTCCCTTACCTATACATATTCACACTACTATAATCGGAATAAAAGAAGGGCTTGTTTAGATTTTTTTACAGGAGGGGGAAGTCTCCCCCTCGCTCCAAAGTCCTCGCGCCGAGCGCTCCGGTCTTTTTTGCTACCCCCTCTTCCGAACGCAAAACCGTCGTTTTCCGCTCGCTCCGTTCATGCACTCGTCCGCTATCTCCTTCAGCAGGGCAAAACGGAATACTCCATTTGAAAATCATCTGTAAACCATAACAATCGATGCACGACACGGATGCAGTGTCGGATTTTGCAAAACGATTCGCTCGCTGTATTCGGATGCAGCGCAAACTTACCCTTGTCAATCATTATTATATGCCGTATACTGAACTTATGAGAGAGCGCATAACACATCTTTCCTCCGCTTTCCGCGTATGTGCAGGTGTCCGTCTGCAAAAATCTTGCAACAGAATGCTTGACAGGTCTTCGCGGGTGCGGCAAAATTCTCCGCTTCTCCGCTTCTCCGCTTCTCCGCTTCTCCGCTTCTCCGCTTCTCCGCTTCTCCGCTTCTCCGCTTCTCCGCTAATGGCCTTTTCCGCTCATCCGCCGCACATCGACCGCCCGCACATAATGGGCACACAATATACACACCGCACCGTACGCACGAAGGACATCCCGTCTCCGTGCGTTTTTTTATTTTTTTATCAAAAAGTTACGATAAAAATCGCCGGCTGGAAAACTTTTTTTATAGAGAAAATACACGCAGATTTTTCCATTGCAAGATTCGGAAACCGAGCATTCCGCATATACTTGCCTGCCTTTATCCGCCGGGTTCTTAGAGCAGCGCCCTAAGCAGTGCAGGAAGAAGGATGGGGTCGGGAAGAAACTGCCCTGAACGGGGGTGTCGTCCTGCCCTTATAAAAACGGGGTCTAAGGGGGACTTTCCCCTTAAAAAAGCATAGAGGAGTTGTTTATGAAAACAAGGAACAAAAAGGCACACGTCTTTAGAGGAGCCGCGGCGCTCGCCACAACCGTACTGATTGCAGGCGCGCTTATTTTTGCAAGCTGTTCGGACGGCGGAGGCGGTACTTCAGACAAAACCTACACGGTAGACGGCGTAAGCTTTACGATGAAGAGCATTGCCGCTGTAACGAACGGCACTCTCGGCCGTGATGAAGAAAACCTGAACAAACCGCACACGGTAAGCCTTTCCGCTTATTACATCGGAGAAACCGAAGTAACGCAGGAGCTGTGGCAAGCGGTGATGGGCGGTAATCCGAGCAGTTTTCAAAATAAACCTGAAAGCGGCGAAAAACAGAGAAAACGTCCGGTCGAAAATGTAAACTGGTTTGAATGTATTGCATTTTGCAATGAGCTTACCGAAACAGTAAACGGCGGCGATGGTAGCGAATGCGTGTATTACAGCGACGCCGCTTTTAACACCGTATACACGAAAACCGATGCCGAAAATAAGACGGTGCCGCACGTAAAGTGGAATGCATTCGGCTTCCGCCTGCCCACCGAAGCAGAATGGGAATGGGCTGCCAAAGGCGGTATAGATTACAAATGGGCGGGAACCGATACCGAAAGCGAACTTAAAAACTATGCGTGGTACTCTGAAAACAGCAACAACAAAACCCACGAAGTAAAGAAAAAACAGCCGAACGACTACGGCTTATACGACATGACCGGAAACGTATGGGAATGGTGCTGGGATTGGCACGGTAATTTGTCCAATCCGCTGCCGCTGAACTATCCCGGCGCTACTACGGGTACTATGCGTGTCTATCGCGGCGGCGCTTATAAGCACAACAAAAATAACGCCCTTCGTGCCTTTCGGTCAGGCGGCTATCCTGTAAATGTGGAAGACCATATAGGCTTACGCGTAGTGTGCAGGCCGTAATGCGATACGGGCTGTCGAAAGGATGTGCTTTTGAGACAGCCCTATTGCCGCGTCCTTTGCGCTCCGAGCGATCTTGCTCTCCGAAACGAACCCTGAAGCGCACGCACGGCCGTTCATACGGAAACGTCCGCGTACCCTGCCTGCATTATCGAATTGTAAAACGCGGACGGCTGTGCTATAATAAAAAACCGTGAACAGATCCGACAAGCATTTGTACATAATCGGCGCGGGATTTGCAGGCATTTCCATCGCTTCGGACATCAAGCGCAAAAAAATATTCGGCAAAGTCGCAGCCTTTCTCGACGACGACAAATCGCTCATCGGGCAGGAGTTCGACGGCATTCCGGTATTCGGTCCGGTCGCCGACATCGCAAAAATTCTGCGATGTACCGACAGCGACGAAGCGATCATCGCGATTCCGAGCGCAAGCGTCGAACGGATAAAAGAGATTTACGAAACGCTGAAGTCGGGCGGCTTCAAGCATATCAAAATTCTTCCGAGCGTGAGCCAAATCGTAAACGGTACGGCGCATTTGGTGCAGGCGCGCGACATCGATCCGCTGGACATACTCGGACGCACGCCCGTAACGATTTCGCTGAAAGAAAGTCTTTCGTACTTGCGCGGAAAGCGCGTGTGCATCACGGGGGCGGGAGGTTCCATCGGCTCGGAGCTTTCGCGGCAGCTTTTGTCGGGAGGAGCCGAGCGTTTGTACCTTTTCGGTCACGGTGAAAATTCCATCTATCAAATAGACCGCGAATTGCACCTTTTGCAAAAAGAAGGCGTCGGCGAAAAAGCGACGGTCGTGCCTATCATCGGCGACATGAAAGATAAAGATCATCTCGACTACATCGTTTCGCACACGAAATGCGACGTCGTCTTTCACTGCGCAGCTTATAAACACGTTCCGCTCATGGAAGAAAATCCCGTCGCCGCAATCGAAAACAACGTATTCGGTACGAAAAATCTTCTCGACGCGTGCATCGCTCACGGCGTTCGCCGCTTCGTACTCATTTCGACCGACAAAGCGGTCAGTCCCGTTTCCGTCTACGGCGTATCGAAAATGCTGTGCGAAAAACTCGTGCTATCCTATGCGGACAAAGCGCGTGACGGTAATTCGTTTATGTTCGTCCGTTTCGGCAACGTACTCGGCTCGCGCGGTTCCATTTTGCCTCTTTTTATGGAACAGATCAAAAACGGAGGTCCCGTTACCGTCACCGACAAAGCGATGGAGCGCTATTTTATGACGATACCCGAAGCGTGCTCCCTCGTCCTGCGCACGGGCGGCGTCGGCGAAAACGGTTCGTCCTACCTCCTCGATATGGGGCAGCCCGTAAAGATAACGGAGCTTGCCGAACAGATCATCCGCTTCAGCGGTTTCGAACCGTACAAAGACATCGACATTGTATTTACCGGAGCGAGAAAAGGAGAGCGGACGATCGAACCCTTACGGCTTCCCGAAGAAGAAGCGCAAAAAACTTCGTACAAAAAAATCATGCGTTTGAAAAATACGCCGTACGCAGAAGCCCACTTGCACTCTCTCCTTGAAAAGCTTTATCCCGTGTGCTTCCGCACTTCAGGCAAAGAAGAAAAATACCGCAACAAACAATATCTCCTGTCCGTCCTTTGCGAGGACGTGCCTTCTCTCAAAGCCTTTTACGCGGAGGCAAACCGTGTCTGACATACAAGTACCCTTTTCCCGACCCGCTATAGGCATCGAAGAAGAGCGGGCGGTGCTCGAAGTGATCAAAAGCGGCTGGCTTACGACGGGAAAATACGCCCTCGCCTTTGAAAGCGATTTTTCCGACATGATGAACGCTGTAGGAAGCGATGTCCGGGACGCAAGAGAAGCGCTTTCGCTCGATGTGCAAAACGTGCAAAGCTTTGCCGTAAACAGCAATACGAGCGGTATGATCCTCGCGATGGACGCGTGCGGCGTTACAAAGGGAAGCGCCGTGATCACGACGCCCTACACTTTCGTATCGACCGCTGCGTGCGCGCGGCATTTGGGAGCGGACGTGTTTTTTGCCGACATCGAAAAAGACTCCTACAATATCGACGTGCAAAACATCGAAGCCATATTGCAAAGCGAAAACGGAAAGCGTGTAAAAGCGATCGTGCCGGTACACATCGCCGGAAACGTATGCCGCATGGAAAAAATATGCGCACTTGCAAAAGCGTACGGGATGCGCGTCATAGAAGATGCGGCTCACTCCTTCCCTTCTCCGACAAAGCTCGGTTACGCGGGAACGATCGGAGACGCGGGCGTATTTTCGTTTTATGCGACAAAGACCATAACGACGGGTGAAGGCGGTATGGTATGCGTGCGCGATGAAGAGCTTGCAAAGCGCATCGCCCTCATGCGTATGCACGGCATGGACAGAGCCGCATGGGATCGCTATACATCCTCTCGCGCTTCGTGGGAATACGACATCGCCGAATGCGGCTATAAATTCAATTTGCCCGACATCCTTGCCGCGCTCGGCATCGAACAGTTGAAAAAAGCCCGCGCGTTTTCGGAAGCGCGAAAAGCTGTTGCAAAAAAATACGACGATGCGTTTTCAAAACTCGACTTTATCGAAGTCCCGCCCGACGGAGAGGGAAACGCATGGCACCTCTACCTCATGCGCATAAAACCGGATGCGCTTACGATAACCCGCGACGACTTTGCAAAAGAACTGCAATCGCGCGGCATCGGCATTTCGGTGCACTTTATACCCCTCTTTTATTTTACGTACTGGAAAAAATTATATCCCGAATTCCGTGCAGAACATTTTCCGAATGCACAAAAACGTTTCGCGTCGACGATTTCGCTTCCGCTGTGGCCCGGTATGACAAGCGATATGACGGACAGCGTAATCGAAGCGGTCGGATCCATAGGAGCGGCACACCATGCCTGACAAAGCGAAAAAGAAAAACGACAAAAAGGGAAAGAGAGAGCCGCTCGTCGTCCACGAATACTACACCGACTGCACGAAACCCGACATGCTTTACGGCGCACTCGTGAGAGGCCCCGTGTCGTCCGGCACGATCGTCGGCATATCCGTTCCCGAACTCCCCGAAGGTTATGCGTTTTTTACCGCGCGCGATATTCCCGGAAAAAACGCGATGCGCACGCTCGCATCCGAAACGCCGATATTCTGTACCGAGCGCGTTTCGTATTTCGGAGAACCCGTCGGCATCATCGTCGGTCCCGATGAAGAAGCCGTGTACGAGCTCACGAGCAAAATCGAAATAGAGTTCGACAGCGCAACGGTCGAGTCGGCGCTGCGCTCGGTCGCAAAGGGCTATGCGCTGCCTGCGGTGACGCTGCCGAAAGAAAAAAGCGAATCGAAAAAGCTTTTAAAAATCGCCCACGCGATGCACATCGACGATCCGGCGGATACCTCCGTTCCGCTTGCAAAAGAAAGCGATGACGTACTTGAAAAAGAAAGCGAAGCTCTTGCCGAACATACGGTAAAAGCGCGAGAAGTCGTTGCCGAGCGTACGGTAAAGACGGGCTGCTTTCTCTCGGAAGGCAAAGTGAAAGCATTGTTCAAAAATGCCGATCACACCGTATCGGGTACTTGGGTGCAAAACACCGTACAGCCGTCGTGGCCCGAAACGAACGGCGCGTTTTGTTTTACGGAAAACGGCATACTCACGGTTTTTGCGCCGACGCAGTGGCCGCTCTATCTCAAAAGCGCTCTTTCCGCATCGCTCAAAATCGCAGAAGACCGTATCGTCATAAAGGGAACGAACACGTCGGGACACGATGCGAACGGCATGTGGCGGAACGCGACGCTCGTCATCCAAGCATCTCTCGCTTCATATTTGACGGGAAAACCGGTAAAGCTTTCTCTCTCCCGTGAAGAACACAAAACTTTTATGAAGCCCGGCGTCGCCGTTTCCATCGCGTGCGAAAGCGCCGTTTCAAAAGAAGGAGATATACTTGCGACGAAGATTTCGATCGAAGCCGACGTCGGATACTGCAATCCCTTCGCTCAGGAAATCGTCGACCGCCTCGCGATCGCTTCGTGCGGCGTATACGATATCCCGAATATTTTAATAAGCGCAAAAGCCCGGACATCACCTTCTTCTCCGACATCCGTGTTCGCCGATATTATCGACGCACAGGCTTTTTTTGCGATCGAAAATCACCTACAGCAAATAGCCGAGCACATCAACATGCTGCCGCCCGAACTCCGCATAAAAAATATGCGCTCGTCTTCCAAAGAGCGTGCGATGCCCTTTACGTTCCGCACGGGAAAAGCGCTCGGGGCAATCGCGAATGCCGTCAAAATGAGCGATTACAACCGCAAATACGCCGCATTTAAAATCGACGCGGCCGAAAAATCCGATTCGCTCGATACGTTTTTCGCCCTCCCTATCCGCGGTATCGGAAGTGCCTGCGCCTTCGGCGGTTCGGGTTATCTGAACAACGATCTCGTTACGGAAAAACAAAAAGTATCGGTAACGCTCGAAGAAGACGGAACGGTGACGATCCACTCACCCGTCCCGTCCGCGACGATTTCGGACATTTGGACAAAGCTCGTATCCTCTCTGCTCAAAGTGCCGTCTTCAGCCGTATCGATATCGCCTGAAGAACAGGGCGGAAACGATTTGCCGACGCCGAGCAGTATCTACGGCAACTTGAGCATTACGACGCAGCTTTTGCATCAATGCTGCACGGAACTCGAAAAAAAGAAAGCGGCAAAGCAGACTCTCCCGATCACCGTAAAAAAAGGTCTTCCGCCCGCAATCAAAAAGCTGTGGAACAAAGAAAATTTTTCAGGCGTACCCTTCTATACGAGTTCGTTCGGATGCGCCGTAGTCGAAATCGAACTGGATCCCTACACGTATAAAGAACGCATCAAAGGAATCTGGATAACGATCGATTGCGGACAAGTACTCGAACTGCGCGCCGCCGAAAACACGATCCGCATCGCGATTCAACAGGAACTTGCGCAGCTCGTCAAAGGAGAGACGATCTTGTGCGACGGCGTACACATTTCGTTCGTGCAGTCGGACTCTCCCCCGTCTCAAATCGGAAACCTCGTGCACAGCATTATACCGGCTGCCTTTTCGGCAGCTCTTTCACAGGCGCTCGGCTTTTGCATACGCGAACTGCCGTATAACGCCGAAACCATGCATCCTAAAACCCAAAATCTTTCCGGAGAAAACGCATGAAAATACCAGTGACGCTCGACGGCAAAAAAACCGTACTCGAAGCTTTTCCGTACGAAAAATTAATAAACGTACTGAGGAGAAACGGACGTCTTTCGGCAAAGTGCGGCTGCGGCGAAGGCGTATGCGGCGCATGTACCGTCTGTCTCAACGGAAAAGCCGTTCCGAGCTGCCTCGTCCCCGCAGCTCTTGCACGGGATGCCGATATCGTAACGCTCGACGCTTTTACAAAAACCGAAGATTACGGCGATATCGCGAAAGGATTCAATAAAGCCGGCATAAGACTCTGCGGCTATTGCAATGCGGGAAAAATATTTGCAGCGCGGGCCGTTTTGAATACCGCCGTAAAGCCTGCGAGAAAGATGATCGCGGAACAGGTTTCGCATCTTTCGCCGTGCTGCACGAATACCGACATGCTCGTCGACGGCATTCTCTACGCCTTCGATTTTAAAGTGCAGCGCATGGGAGCGCAAAAAAATGCAAAATAGCGATCACACGTTTTTCTTTGCGAAGACGATAGCCGAATTGTTCTATCAGCTCACATCGGTATCGGGTCTCGAAGTCGTCGGCGGCTGTACATCCCTTGAGCGCATGCCCCAAAAAGCGATTTCCGTTCACGGCATCCCGGAGCTCGCTTCCATAACGATGCACGAACGCTATCTCGATTGCGGACCGGCTGTCGTACTTTCCGATATTCTATCGCTTGCGAGCGCGCGCATCCCCGAAGCGCTTACCGAATCGGTTAAAAGCATAGCAAATCCTTTTGTGCGGAATATCGCAACGATAGGCGGCAATATATGCGCAGGCGGAATACGGCGGACCCTTTACGCCCCGCTCCTTGCGCTCGACACAAGGCTCGAATTGAAAAGCGCGCTCGACACCGCATACGTGCCCCTGCTCAATTTTACCGGCATACCCCGCGGTTCTATTTTATCGAATATCCGCATACCGCTCGGAGACTGGGACATAACGGTGTTTCGCCGCCTCGGAGCCGACAGTAAAATCACCGAGTCGAGCGCTTCGTTTACGTTTCTTGCGGACAACGAAAAAAACATGATAACGAATATCAAACTCGCGTTTTCAGGTATCGTTACGTTCCGCTGTATCGAACTTGAAAACCGGCTTATCGGAACGCGCTTGC
Source organism: Treponema sp. Marseille-Q4132 (assembly GCF_014334835.1). Taxonomy (NCBI): domain Bacteria; kingdom Pseudomonadati; phylum Spirochaetota; class Spirochaetia; order Treponematales; family Treponemataceae; genus Treponema; species Treponema sp. Marseille-Q4132. Next base: position 2,440,233 of record NZ_CP060591.1, on the reverse strand, counting down.
CGCTTGCAGCTAAAGACATCGCGCTCTTTACCGACACGGCCGCTTTACAGTTCGACGAAGCGGCAAAAGACGTTTCGTACAATCCGATTTTACGGATGCAGTTTATCAATTTGACGCGCTATTCGCTCGAACAGCTGACCTGAGGTCGAAGCGGCGGTGGTAAAAAAATTAATAAATTTTTATAATGAAGGAAGGTAAAAAGCAATGAAAGAAATTTTGTATCCGATTCTCGAACATATCGAATTTGTCATAAGCATTATAAGCATCGCCGTCGTCATCTACGGCGCGCTCATCGCCGTCGTGCAATTTATTAAAGGAGAAATGCTGCATTTCAGCGGCAAAGAAAAGATGCGTACGATTATGATCATCCGCTCGGATTTGGGCGTTTATCTTTTGCTCGGTCTCGAACTCCTCATCGCCGCCGACATCATAAAGACGATTTTAAATCCCGCGCTCATCGAACTTTTGACGCTCGGCGGTATTGTACTCTTACGGACGATTTTATCGGTTTTCCTCGAGCGTGAAATGAGAGGCTTAAAAGAGCTGAGCGAATAAACCGCCCGATCGCAAAAAAGGGAAAGACCGCGCAGAATATACAAAAAGGGGCTGTCTCAAAAGTCGGTTACTTTCTCGACAGCCTGTCGAGTTTCAAATTAAGTCTTTATATTATCATGACTTAATTTTAAACGTCGCACATAAAATCAAGGAAGCTGTCCAAAAACTGAAGTTTTTGGACAGCCCCTTTGTCCGTATTTTTCCGATTAAAGAATCATTCGGCTTTGCCCCGAAAAGTAAAGCCGAATCGTATTAAACGTATTTCAGTCGCCGCGCTTTACTAAGCGAAGCCCTGTGTATACAAGCGGTTCCTCGACATTCGGACTGGGCGAACGCATGGCGATACGGCAGGATTTCGTATTAAAAAACCAGTCGCCGCCGCGCATGGAACGATTATCCCTGTCATCGACAGGCTTTTCCGCTCCCGTAGGATCGGTAAGACCGTCCGGCGGAGTTGTATTTTCATAAACGTCCCAGCATACTTCGTCGACGTTTCCGCTCATATCGTACAAGCCGTAGCCGTTCGGTTTTTTCTTTTTCACTTCATGTGTTCTTTCTCCCGAATCTCCTCCGGTTTTGTCGTTATACCATGCGTAATATTTGAGCGCCGACTGTTTATTCGTACCCGCCCATGCGATATTGCCTTTTCCTCCCTTGGCGGCCCATTCCCATTCCGCTTCCGTCGGGAGGCGGAAGCCGTTTTTACTCATATCCACTTCGACTCCCAGCCAGCGTTCATCCTTATCAGTAGGAATTTTGCTCACGTCGAAAGTTGCAAAATCGATAGGTTGGTCGCCGTTGTCTTTGTCCTTTACCGTATAACAGGGCTGAAGACCGAGTTTATGACTCAGCTTATTGCAAAAAGCGATCATCTGGAAAAAACTTACATTTTCGACGGGGCGCTTTTCCTGCACTTCCCCTAATGCGACCTTCGTATTAACCAGATACTCACCATCCAGGCCCGGAAGCTGTTTGTTTCCGCTATTGTCGAAAAAGCTCGGATTGCTTCCCATAACTTCCTTCCACAGCTCCTGCGTCACTTCGGTTTCTCCTATGGAATAAGCCGAAAGATTTGCGGTATAGGGCATATTGTCCGAAAAATCCATAAAGCCGGTTACATCTTTGTATCCCAACTGTGCGCCTTTTACGGCGGGGATCTGCCTCATGTCAAACTCTACGCTTCCGACCGTATAGGTTTTGCTCGGAAGATCGGTAATGTCGTCGTCTTTTGAATATTCGCCTTCATAAGGTCTCCCTTTCACTACAGGCAAAAAATCCGCAATGCCTGCCATCGGGATGATATTCGGTTCGCAGGTAAAGGGAGTGCGTGTCGTATCGAATAAAAGCCGTACGTGCTTCGAAAGCTCGTTATTTTGCATCTCTTTTTCTTCGCCTTCGCTGTAACAGTTCACGAGCCATTTTCCGTCGCCGACATCTTTGTACGAAATAAGGGGATAAGAAAAGCTCATAAACGTACTGTTCAAATCGATTTTGTCGGCTTGAACGACAAGGCACATATCGGCCTTTATAGAACCGACAAAGAGATGACCCCAGTACGAACCGTAGAGCTTTTCTTTATTATCGGCCTGCTGCGGCGTCTCGGGGCTTACCGAATTATTGCAGCTTAAAAATACAGCGCCCGCCAACAGCGCGCACACACACAAAGTATATAACTTTTTCATAAAACCTCCGTCTTTTTCCAGGACATAAAGCATTCGGCTTTCTGATTTGCGAGCGTATCGGAAAATCCGATACTGAAGCCCCGAAAAACCGTTTTTATTGGTTAGCATAAGCTAATATTAATTATCCAATGCTAACTCAAGGATATGGATTTGTCAATAGCTTTTTTATCAAATTTTTTATTTTTTATTTAAAATGAATTTTACCGCTTCGCTCACCGTAATGCCCGCGCTCGTCTCCCTCGTCGAAAGATTTTTCAGATCGAACGTACCGTCTTTTTCGTAATTTTTTCCGACAAAGATTCCCCACTGTATTTTTTTCGCATCGGCGAGCGCGTACTGCTGACCGATTTTTTTCGCATCGGGAAATACTTCGACGGCAAGACCTTGCGCGCGCAAAGATGCGGCGGCTTTTTGATAGAGGAGCGCATCCTTTGCATCGAGGCAGAAAATTTCCGCGTCGACGTAGCTTGCGCGGCTTGAAACGATGCCGAGTTCGGACATGGCCGCAATGAGGCGGTCGAGTCCTATCGAAGTCCCTACTCCGGGAAGCTTTTCTTTCATATATAAGCCCGCAAGGTTATCGTAGCGGCCGCCGGAACACACGGAGCCTATCTCGGGCAAATCGTTTAAAAACGTTTCGTAGACGACGCCCGTATAATAATCCAGTCCGCGCGTAATGCTCGGATCGAGAGTATAATTTTTTTCGATACCGGCCGCTTCGAGCATTTCGTATATGTCGCGCATACGCTCGCTGTCGGCCTCTTTTCCGCCCGCCATCGCTTCGATTTTTTTTAATGTCGCGTCGAAGTCCCCCGTCCCCTCGGTGTAAGAAAGGATTTCCGCCGCACGATCTTTACTTCCGGTAATTTCCGAAAGCTCTTTTTCCGTTTCGTCTCTGCCGATTTTTGCAAGCTTGTCTACCGTGCGCAAAATATCGTCGCTTTTTTCATTTACGCCGAGCTTTGTCAAAAAGCGGTTGAAGATGCCGCGGTGATTGACACGTACGGTGATTCCCGGCACACCGATCGAGGCAAAAGCTTTTTGTATGACAAGCAATATTTCAAAATCGGATGCCGCGCTGTCGCTTCCGACACTATCGACATCGCACTGAACGAATTCGCGGTAGCGGCCCGCCTGCGGTTTTTCGCCGCGCCACACTTTTGCTATGTGGTAACGCTTAAACGGAAAATACAGTTCGCTTTTGTGTTCCGCCGTAAAGCGCGCAAACGGAACGGTTAAATCGAAACGCATCGCGACATCGCGCCCGCCCTTGTCTTCAAAGCGGAACACTTGTTTTTCCGTTTCGCCGTTGCTTTTACGAAGCAGGATTTCGGTATATTCGAGCACCGGCGTGTCGATCGGAACGAATCCGAACGATCGATACACTGCAGTTATTTTTTCAATTAAATCCGCTCGGGCGATTTCCGAAGCGGGCAAAAAATCGCGGAAACCTTTGAGCACGCGCGGTTGAATGATCGATTCCATAGCGCTATACTAACTGAAACGGGGGAAAATTACAATGATGCTCTGTTTCGATATCGGCAACACGAACTGCAAAACCGCGCTCTTCGACGGAGAAAAACTCGTCCACGTGTGGCGGATCAGTTCCGACGTAAAACGTACCGGCGACGAATATTTTTCGACGATACGGACGCTCATCCGAGACGCTTCCGTTTCCCTTTCCGACATCAGTTCGGCAGTCATAAGTTCCGTCGTACCGAATTTAACCGGCCCCTTCGTAAACGTCACGCAGCACATCATCGGTAAAAAGCCTCTCATCATCGGGCCCGACATGTACGCATCTCTCCCCGTAAAAATTCCCGAAAGCGCCGTCCACGAAATCGGCACGGATCTCTTGTGCGATGCGCTCGAAGCGTGGGAGCGCAACAAGTGCGCGTGCATCGTTGCGGATTTCGGCACCGCTCTTTCTTTCGTCGTCGTGGACTCCGACGCGAATATCGCGGGAGTGGCGATAGCGCCGGGCATCGGTACCGCGTTCAAATCGCTCTTTACGAATACCGCGCAGCTCCCGTCGGTACCCCTCGAAATTCCTGCGACGAGCCTCGGCACGAATACGACGGTCGCGATTCAGTCGGGCATCATGCTCGGCTACAAAAGCCTTACCGAAGGACTCATCGAAAGGATGAAGCGCGATTTGGAAAAATCGACGGGTGTCGGACAGGCCGATATAAAAACGATCGCAACGGGCGGTCTCAACAGCATGATAAAGCCGATCACCGACGTTTTCGACGAAGCGGATAAAGAGCTTACGCTCTCAGGCATCCGCCGCGCCGCATTGTACGCGGGACTCTGACGTAAAAACCGATCGCATAAATCAATAACGCGCCGATAAGTCATTACAATGCAACAACTTACTTTTAAACTCGACTGAGTGTCGAGAAAGTAACCGACTTTTGAGGCAGCGCCGTTCTATCCGCGTTTTCCGATCGCGCCGATTCGAGTAAGCGGCCAAAAGCGGAAGAGCGTCGTGCCGAGTATGTATTTTTTTCCGACATACTGCGGGCTCATATTCGATTCATAAGTTACAGAGTATGCGTCGAGCTTTGAAAGTTTCACGAGCGTCTTTTTATACGAATGGCGCATATCGGCGGAATTGAAGCGGTTGTCTCCCATCATAAAATAGCAGCCGTCGGGGATATACTGTGGCCGTCCGTTTTTGTTTTCGGGAAAGAGCGGCATATTGCGCTGATCGAGGAGCATCACGTACAGGTTGAGCATTTCAGCCCTTTCCATAAGCGAGCGGATTTCACCGTCGCTTCTGCGCGCATCGGAGGAAGAGGCCGCCTTTATCAATTCGGCGTTCCGTACGACGAGGCTTCCGACGCATTCCTTTATCATGATATTGAGCCGGTAATTCGCATCGCTGTAGATGTCGCCTCCTGCATAGCTTCCCGCTTCCGGCTTCGACGCGATCCAATCGGTCATAAAGGACGAAAACCATGCAGTCCCTCCGTCCGCACTCATGAGACGCTGCGTGAGGGCATCGAAATTGACAAAGAGATTGTATTCGTGCATCGAAGAGGCATCCATCGTAAAGGTTCCGCTGCGGTCGGGGACTGCACGTCTGAAGCGTTCGGCGAGAGCGCGGCACGAAAGGGAGGCCGCATCGATATCGTATTCGCGCCGCCTTTTTTCACACTCGATCATGAGATCGTATTCGCTTTGCGAAAGCGGAAAGTCCCGTATGCCGCGCTTCGCTTTTGGGGCGACGTCGTTTAAATTCCATGCGGCAAAGCTCGCATCTTTTTCGACCGGTTTGAAATCGTCCCCATCTTTTGTACGCGCATAGAGGACTCCGTCCTGCATCACCAGCTGCTCTCCCGGCACGCCCGCAACGCGCTTTACAAGCGGATCAGGTTTCGGCATACCGTTGGCATCTTTATTGAGATTTACCGCCATAAAGGTGAGAAGGTAGACGAGCTGACTCGTAACGGTTTTCACTTCCGATTTTCTGTCCATGCTGTAATGCGGATTTCGGAACACGACGATATCTCCACGTTCGTAGGTTTTAAGCGAAGGAATGCCGACATCGGAAAGAGGGAACTTCGGACCGCTCGCCGTTTTTAAAACGACGACACGGTCACCGACGAGAAATTCGGGCACCATCGATTCCGACGGGATCATATACAACTGTACGATAAAAATTTGAATAAGCAAAACCATAAAGATAGCCTGCACGAGCGCATCCGCCCAATCGAGGGCTTCGAAAGCGGCACGTGCAAAGCCGTGCGGTTTTACGGAAGGTTTTTTTTCGCGGTATTTTTTCCATTCGGGAGACAAATCATAGACGCGCTTTTCGTTCAGATAGTACAGCGCCGCGAGAGACGAAACGAAGATGATGCACCACAGAGAGACCGTCGCGATATCGTACCAAAACGGCGTTCCGTTTTTGCCCGCCCTTCGAAGCACAAAGGATGCGAGAAGCGCATACGGGAGATACTGCATCATTTTCCGCACGACGGGAATAGCGGAAGCATCCCCTCTCTTGAGCAGTATCGATTTATAAAAGACGATCGCCGTAAACGCGAACGAAATCGGAAAAGCCAAAATCGATATGTCGGCGGAAAGGGGTATGCAAAAAAACGCAAAGAGAAAAGAAGATGCAATAGAGGTGAACAGCAAAATAAATAATGTTTCGGTTTTTGATTCTGTCATAACGCCAGTATAGCAAAAATACATTCCTTCGTGTATACTCGCAGTATAAGGGTGCCGGAAATATATTCTTTATGGAAATATTTTGTATCATAAAAACCGGCTGAACTCCCGGCACCGGCCTGCCGTTCGCCGCGGCAAACCGTGATCGGAATCGGACTGCGCAATCTTTTTTTTCAAAAAGATTGCTTGCTATCGGTCTGAGCGGCTCGGCGGCAGTACCGTCACCTCGCGTTCAGCCCTTTTCATTATCCATGTGTTATTTTCACTAAGTACACATTTCCGGCACCCTTGTCTTGTCCAACAAAAAAAAGGAAAGTAGGTAGGTAACGTCATGCCGCGTTCGATTTTAAATACGGTTTCCGGTCTCGATATGGTTTCGGGCGATACGGAACTGTACGAAACGCTCGTCGATTCTTTTTTAGAAGAAAATGTAAACGACAAAGCACATTTTGCCTCTCTTGCGGAAAACGCAGCTCAAGACAAAGGCTTCGTTTCATTCGTACACAAGACGAAGGGATCGGCCGGACAAATCGGATGCGAAGCGCTTTATGACGCCGCCCTCTCACTCGAAAACGTACTGCGCGGAAAAGAAGCGGGAAACGAGGCGGCACTGACACGGGTATTTTTTAAAATATACGACGAAACGCTTTCCGCCCTTAAGCAATACCGTAAGCGGATTTAAAATTATTAAAAATCGTATCGGAAAACGCACGCTTTTTTTCTGACGCAAATCCGTCATCCGTTTGCTCTTCGTATCGGATCGCAAATGCCGTTTCATAGACGCGAGCGATCGCGCTCATTTTCGTTTCGGCCTCTCCCCGCATCGTTTGATAGGGTGCATCGGTTTCCATGAGGATGTGCCCGACGTCGAGTTTTTGCACGCAGCCGATCGCACTTTTATCGCCGAAGGTGAGCGGATTTCCAAAACTGAAATATGCGTTTACACCGCGTTTTAAAAGAGAAGAGGCATCCTGTACGCTTCCCGTAAACGAATGAAACACGACGGCAGGAATTTTCGAAAGCGCTTTCGAGTCGCGGAACATTTTATCGAGCGCTTTGCGGCAGTGGACGACGAGCGGAACGCCATACACAGATGCGAGTTCGCACGAAATGCGCCACGCCTCTTCCTGCCGCGCGATATCGGCTTTGAATTCCTTTGTAAATAAATCGAATCCCGCCTCTCCGATCGCGCCGATGCGCCGCTCTTTGAGAAGCGTCTCCATAAAGCCTGCGTTTTCAACGAGCGGAAGCTGCGGATGCATACCGAAGGCGCAAAATACGTGTGTGTTTTCGTTTTCGTTCAGCTTTGCCGAAAGCGCTTCCTGCTTTATAAACTCGTCCCGGTCGTGTGCGCAGGAAACGCCGTAATAGGATAAGGATTCAAGTCCGCGAAACGAATCTTCAAGCGAATTTTCGGCGCAGCAGGCGAGGTGAAAATGAGCATCGGTCAACACAGAAAATGCTAACATCCGCATTGCATTGTACCGAAAATAAAAAAGCAATGCAAACATCGGGAGGTTGGAATTGAAAAGCTATACTTTAAAAAGCATCGGAAACTCATCGGACTATATGACGATTGTACGAGAAATGGAAGACGGATACGTCGTGCGCATCGTACGCGACAAAGACGGATATGACGAAGTGAAAACCGATTACATCGGCAAAGAACTCTTTGAAACCTGTATCCGCACGGGATACCTCGTCGAAATCGCGGAACCGGTAAAAATCGCCGTCAACGCGTAACAGAACGCATCCGGCAATGTAAACTTAACGCACAACAAGGTACTCATCGACCAACGAAAGCGCGGCATTCACGCGCACATCCGTGTCGGAAATGCAGGGAAGCCAATGAATCGAGCTTCCCTGCGTTTTCATTTTACGCTCCATTCCGCGAAACCATGTTTCCTGCCGCTTTGCAAATCGCCTTATGGCCGTAACGAGTTTTTCGTACAGTTCGTCGCGAGATGCGATTTTCCCCTGTAAATATTCGGCGACGAATCCGTATTCGAGACCGAGCGTTTCAAGCCGCTCCCACGATGCGCCGCTTTTATGCAAATTTTCCACTTCTTCTATCATGCCCGAGTCGAGGCGGGATTTGAGACGTTTTGCAATGCGCTCCCGCAGCTCTTCCCTCGAAAGCGTCGTACCGATGACAAGAGGACGGATGTCGGGACGGCTCGTCATCGTCTTTCGCATGATGTCCGCTTCAGGGTGCATCCGATACTCCTCTATCTCTATCGCGCGTATGCAGCGCACTTTGTCGCGGAGATATTCGCGCGTGTGAAGATCCGGTTTCAGAGAAAGCAAAAGACGGGAAAGCTCTTCGAGGGGTTTCGCTTCGAGTTCGGCACGCCTCTTTTCATTTTCAGGCACTTCAATCAAATCGTAATTTCTGATAATCGAGTCGAGGTACATGCCGGTGCCGCCGACGACGACGGGTAATTTTTTTCGAGCGACGATATCCGGAAAGACGCGGTAAAAATCCTTTTGATATTGAAATACGCTGTATTCGCTTTTGAGGTCGGTTATGTCGATGAGGTGATACGGAACGGGACTTCCGCCCGAAGCGTATTCGTCCAAGTCTTTTCCCGAACCGATGTCGAGACCCTTGTACACTTGCCGCGAATCCGCCGAAACGATTTCACCGTTGCGCTCGCGCGCAATCGCAACTCCTATCGCCGTTTTGCCGCAGGCAGTCGGTCCCAAAAGGATGACGCAGTTGCAGTTCTTTCCGCTTTCTTCCACTCAAAGCACCCGCGCAATCGCGCATTTCAAATATTCCGATCGCTCATAGCCGAGGAGAATCGGATGATCCTGTCCCGCTCCCCGCTTTTCCAATATCTGCACTCGGCGCCCGCTTGAGGCAGCTGCGTGCATGAGCATATCGTAAAAGGTGTTCGCATCGAAAAATGCGGAGCAGGAACAGCTTATTAAAATGCCGCCTTCGCGGAGCAGGCGCATCGCGCGCAAGTTGATTTCTTTATAACCGCCGTACGCCTTTTGAATGGTTTTCGCGCTCTTCGTAAAGGCCGGAGGATCGAGGATGATCACATCGAAAGTTTCTCCCGATTCTTCATATTTTTTTAATAAATCGAAAACGTCGGCGAGGACGGTTTTAACCTTATCATTTTTTTTATTGAGCGCGATATTTTTTTCGATCATCGAAACGGCGTCTTCCGAGATTTCCGCAGCGACTGCTTCACGCGCACCGGCAAAAGCTGCCGCAAGTGCAAAAGCGCCCGTATGCGAAAACGCGTCGAGTACACGCTTTCCGTGACAAAACGGCATAATCGCTTTACGGTTATCCTTTTGATCGAGAAAAAAACCGGTCTTTTGTCCTTTTGCGATATCGACATAAAAGAGGATGCCGTTTTCATTTATCGTAATCACATCGCCGCCGCTTCCGTATATCCAGCCCGTCCTTTCTTCGAGCCCTTCCTTTTCGCGGACGGCGGCATCGCTCCTCTCGTATATACCCTGAGGATTGCACGTTTTAATAAGAGCTGCCGTAATTTCTTCACGGAAAACTTCGCACGCGAGCGCAAGGAACTGCACAACGAGATACACGGAACCGTCGACGGATGCAAAGCGTTCGACGATGAGACCGGGGAGCAAATCGGCTTCGGCAAAAACGAGACGATAGGAATCGAGCTCGCCGTAACGGATGCGCCGCATATTCGCCGCATCGCGGATGCGCGCATCGATAAACGATTTCGTATTTTCAAAAACTTTATCCGCATGAGCCGAAGAGAGCATACGCACGCATATTTTCGATTTCCGGTTGATAATGCCCGTACCGATAAATCCGCCTGCAGCCGTAAACACTTCGCACGCGCTTCCGTCGGCACATTCGCATTCGGAAAGCGGCACATCTTTCCGGCCGCTACCGTCGGATGCAATATATTTTACATGAGAGATTTCGTTGTCGAATACCCACGGAAAGCCCTGTACGACTTCCCTTTCTTCTTTCGGTTTTAAAAATATGCGAGGCGCGTCATTCATAACAAAAGCATACTAGTGCGAATGCCGATTTTTGTAAATGACCCGATATACGCCTGCCAGGACTTACGCATAAGAATCTATATTCCAAGAAAATAACAGTTACCGTAAAAAATCGGCTGCACTCCCGGCAGCAGCCCTGCCGTTTGCGCGGGGAACTTCGCGCTTCGCGCTCGTTGCAAGTGCCGCGGCAGACCGTGATTGGAATCGGACTGCGCAAAATTTCTTCGAAATTTTGCTTGCCATCGGTCAGAGCGGCTCGGCGGCATTGCCGCTGCCTCGCGTTCCGCCTTTTTTATTTTATATTTTTCTGTGTATATATTTTTCATGCATAATCCCTGATGCGCCTGCCGTCAATTCGAAAAATTTCCGCTCCCGTGAGGATGTATCAGAGCCAAGGGCGCACTTCGTTTCGCAGATCGTCCGCGTTCGTAAAATGAAACGTACGGATACCGAGTGAAGAAGATGCCGCGCAGTTCGCTTCGTTGTCGTCGGTAAAAAAGATGTCTTCAGGTGCGACTCCTTCTCCGAGCATGATGCGCTTCCAAAATTCGACGTCGGGCTTCGACGCACCGATCATATTCGACGCATAAGTTTTATCGAAGAGCGCATAATCGCCGCGGGCAAGGTGGATATCGTAATGACTTTGAATCGTGTTCGTTCCGCACACGACGCGGTATTTTTTGCGGAGTGCTTTGACGATATCGACCACGGCGCCGTCGAGGACAGGATTAAAAAAGAGACCGAGATAATCCGTCGAAACGCGCACTCCCGTCCGCTTCTCAAACTCGCTCCAAAACTCATCGGTCGTCACTTCTCCGTTCGAAAGCATCGTCATAATATCCGCGTCGCGAATATCGATTTTTTTGTTAATAATTTTTCCGCGAGCGGCCCTGTCGTATTTACAGGCTTCAAAGAATTCCCGTTCGCTCATACCGGCGGCCTTTGCGGCGGCGCCTTCAACCGCAACGTTATGGGCGACGACATTGCCCATGTCAAATATAAAAAGCTTCATGGAAACCGAGTATAGCGTATTTGCAAAAAAGAAACAAATGCGCGGCAAAGATCGCTCGAAGAAAAGGCCTTACGCGCTCATTGCGAAGCTCGCGCACTAATGGGGCATTTTCGAAAATCGACATTTTCTGCAATGCCGCATTTATAGGAATGCAATTAAGTTCAGGTCGCTTCGTCGAGCGCCGACGGATTTTCACGGGCAATCTGTACATACGAGTGAAGCGTCAAAACCGCTTCCCACGCGATGCAGATATCGAAATATCCCTGTGCGTGATCTTTTCTGTCGAAATAATCCCAATCGGTATGGTTGATCTGTTCGGGCTGCCAGCCCGCAAACTCCGCTCCTTTTCCGAGCCCCTCTTTTTCCGAAGCGACGAGCGCAAGGCAGGCACGCATCATACAAAGCGCCGCATCGCGATAGAACGGATCTCCGCATAATGCATGCAAGCGCAAAAAATCGCGGGCAATATACATGCCGTAAAAATCGAGATGATGATGCGCGACCGAAACGGACGTCATGCCGCGTGTTTTAAAATGCAGACGGTCAAGCGGCGTTCCCCTCGGAAAGCGGACGTCGTACTGCCACATCCACGTATACGCGAAATCTGCCGCAGCTTTCGCGTCTTCCAAAAAAGTCGTATCGCCGGTAAACGCGTAGAGGTCGAGACTTTCGCGGAGAAGGACGGCGGCGGACTCTTTGTCAAATGCGTCGGCGTCGAGCGTGTCCCCGTAATAGTCGGCATTTTGTATCATGCGGTGATAGTATTCCCCCGAAAGCGCGAGCGCGGTTTTGATTTCTTTTTGCAGCTCTTCATCCGCGTGCGGATAGAGCGCTATCAAAAAAATGACAATGTACGCGCCGTTCGTTCCGCTGCCGTTGACGGCTTCCCCGTCTTCGCGCCTCCACCTGCCGAAATTGCCCGAGTCCGCTTTTTGTTTATCGCGCACATAGTGTGAAAGATAAAACCGAGCGACTCTCTTCGGAAGCTCTATAAATTCGTCGACGCGCGTTCCCAGTTCGAGCAAGGCTTCATAGAGCGCGATGTACGCGCTCATCGCTTCTCCGTTACAGCGGGCATTTACCAATTTCGCATAATCGGAATGCTCGGACACACCGAGGTAGCCGCCCCACTCGTCCCGCGCGATGCTGTAATTGTCGCGGTAGATGCCGCTTTTTTCTGGATGTTCCGCGCGTAAAAAATACCGCCCGATCGCTTCGGCAAGCCGCGCTTTGCCGCTCTTTGCAAACACGACGGCGCCTTCGACGCTTTTTACGAGAAAGGATGCCGCAGTAAATTCGTATATAGACTGCAGATCGCCGTTACCCTTTCCCATGCGGATAAAAGCGCTGCCGTCGTCCGCCTCATCCGTAAGAAATTCGAGATGGGCGAGCTTACGGGAAAACCACTCGTTCCACACCGCGCGCGGCGAAGTGTGCGCGGAAACTGCAGACGGCACCGCACCGACGGCAGATTCAAAATCCGCGGAGCATCGTTCGACCGCCGCATACGCAGAATCCGTATGCACCGGCGTCTTTTGTGTTTTCGAAAAAGAGTTTTCGCTGCAACAAAAATTATTAATTTTATTTTGCTTCGAAACGAGCGATGAAAATTCCCGATAAACCGAAAAAAGCGTATTCTCGCAAAGCTCGCTCACCGATGTCGTAAAAATAAACTGTACTCTCCGTATGACAAGAGGTTTTTCGGCCGAACAGCCGTCCGCGCGGAAGTGCGTGTTTTTCGAAGTGTGAGGCACCGTACGCGTTTTGCCGCAATAGGAAAACGGATATTCGGAAGGCGGAAGGCGCATTTCGATTACGACATCGTTTTCCGCCTCATACGCGCACACGTGAGCCGCTTCGGAAGGATCGCACGCAGGAGAAATGCAAAAGGCGGTAAAATCGCATCCGGAGCGAAGCAAAAGACAACCGGGAAGCGGCGTCCGCTCTTCTCGAAATGCAAACGCCTGCTCTATGCCGCCTTTGGGAAAAGCGCCCTGCCCGCAGTTGTTTTTTCGGTACAGCACGGATGGAATAAAAAGCTCGAGCTTTCCGGATTTTTTCGAAAAAGAAATACGGGAAGCAAGCTCATAGGTTCCGCTTTCAGTGATCGTCCATTCGGTTTCGACGGCTGTAAAGCGCGAATCCTGAAAAACGACGCGGATCTTTCCGCTGCAGCCGACGCTGCAGGAAACGCTCATCGCCGCACCGAGCGCCGAAAGGATTTCCGTTTTTTCCATACGGCGTTAACCCTTTATGCCCGTCATCACGAGACCCGCAACGATCTGTCTTCGAAAAAGCGCGTAAAACACAAACTGCGGAATCGAAGCGATGAGGGCGCCCGCCATGATCATCGCGTATTCGGTTCCGTGCGTTCCTTGAAAATTGGCAATGCCGACGGTGATCGTATACTTCGCCGATTCGCTTACGGCGATAAGCGGCCATAAAAAATCGTTCCACGCGTTGATAAACGAAATGATGACCGTCGTTATCATCGCGGCTTTGCCGACCGGCAGCATCACGTGCATAAACGTCGTAAAGCGGCTCGCCCCGTCGATAAAGGCGGCTTCTTCGAGCGCATAGGGTATGCCTTCATAAAATTGTTTGATGATAAAGACGCCGATCGGAAGCGCAAGGCGCGGCAGCAAAACGGCGGCGAGCGTGTCGAGGATGCCGTATGCGTTGAACTGCATATACAGCGGTATGATGAGCACTTGAAACGGAATCATCATCGCAGCCATAACCGTCCAAAAGACGATACGGCGCCCCTTAAAGCGTATGCGGGCGAGCGCGTATGCGATCGGTACGTCCAAAACCAGAGTACCCGCAGTAACGGAAAACGAAACGATAAACGAATTCAAAAGCCAGCGGAATATATCGGTCGATAAAAAAGCTTTTTGATAATTGACAAGCGTCGGGCGCAGCGGAATCAAGGTAATGATGTCCGACATAACGTCCTGTTCGGTTTTGAGAGACGTAACGACGAGCCAAAAAAGCGGAAAAAGCCACAGCGTCAAAAGCAGCACCGTCAAAAAAATTAAAATATATTTTTTCATTCTTCGCCTGCCGAAATCGCTTTATATTGAAACAGCGAAATTATTAAGATGATGAAAAACAATACGTAAGCCATCGCGGACGAATATCCCATTTTAAAATATTTGAATCCCGTTTCGTAAATATACTGCACGAGTACACGCGTCGAACCGTGAGGCCCGCCTCCGGTCATCACGTACACTTGTCCGAAAATATTGAACGACGCGATGATCTGAAGAATGAGACACAGAGCGGTCGTCGGACGGACAAGCGGCAGCGTTATGCGCCACACCGTCTGCACATAGTTCGCCCCGTCGATTTTCACGGCATCGTATATCTCCGATGAAATCTGTTTGATGCCTGCGGAAAAAAGTATCATATTGAAGCCCGCAGTCCACCACACCGTCGTCGCGATTATTGAAGTCATCGCGTATTTCGTATCGGTAAGCCAGCCTATGGGTTCTCCGCCGAACAGCTTGATGAATTGATTGACAATGCCGTAATTTTTTTGCAGCAGCCACGCCCACAGTGTGCCGATGACGGTGATCGAAAGGATGTACGGCAGAAAAAAAAGATTTTCCGCAGCATCTTTTAACGGAGAGCGGGAAGTGACGAGGAGCGCCATAAGAAAGCCCGTTACCAGCAGGAGCGGCGTCGAAACGAGTACGAACACGAGCGTGTGGCCGAGGCTCGAATAAAAGGTTACGTCTTTAAAAAGTTTTACATAATTTCCGAACCCCGTCCACGTGCGAGTCGAAAGGATATCCCAATCGAAAAAGCCGATAAAAAGACCGAACAGCATCGGGAAGAGGAGAAAAAGTGCAAACACGATCATAAACGGAAGGCAAAACAAAATGCCGTCTTTCAAATCAGAATTTCCGGGAATCATAATTTTCCAAAAAAATATTATTAATTAATAATTATCGCACGCAAAGGACGGACGCAGCGATGTTTTTTTTAGTCCCCGCCGGGCTGCTGTGCGAAACGGTCAAGCCTATCAATCGGTTCAAGGGGCTGCGTCAAAAGTTCCCGCTTTTTCGGCAGCCCCTTTCCGCAAACTCAATAACTTGCGAGTATTTCGTTTACTTTCTTTTCCATGCCGGCGACGGCCTGCACGCCGTTTTGATTTTGCGCGACGGCAGCTTCAAGCATATCGGAAAGATTGTCGTAGATTTCCTGCCATGCGCCCGTGTTCGGAGCGGCGATAACCGATTCGGCCGCGGCGACGTATCCCGCGCGGTACGGCAGCGCTTTGAACTCGTGCTTTTCGCGGACGGAAAGCATCGTCGGAATGTGTCCCGCCTTTGCCCACATTTCGCCGTGCTGCGTCATCCAGATGATAAATTTCGCGGCGGCTTCTACCTTTTTGGGATCCATTTTTCTTTGTACCGGAATCGCAAGCGTATGAGAGCCGGCCCATGCGCCGGGTTTTCCCATCAATGCGGGAAACGGCACTGCGGCGAAGTTCAATCCCGCCTGCTTTTCGAGCGCGCCGGTCGCCCACACGCCGTTAATATAGAACGCCGTTTTTCCGAGACGGAAATCCGTCATCGCCGAATCGTAATCGTATCCTTTCGGCGTGATGCCGTATCTGTTGACGGAATCGATAAGACCCTGAACGACTTCCGCACCGTCTTTGTTGTTGAACGCAGCTTTTTTGCAGTCGGCGGTAAGAACGCTTCCGCCTTTTTGTCCCATACCCGACACGAATATGCGTGCAAGCGTATAAGCCTTATACGTGGCGGTCGTGTTGTCCACACCCAATCCCACGGCACCGGTTTTTTCCTGCACCGTTTTTGCAGCCCTCACAAGTTCGTCATACGACTGGGGAACCTTTTCGATGCCAGCCTTTGCGAGCAGGTCTTTGTTGTAATACATGATGATCGGATGCACGTCGAGCGGAATCGAATAAAGCTTGCCGTTGAAGCGGCACGCATTCAACGGAGCGGGAACGAAATCGTTCATCGGAGCGTTGATCTTTTTCATCACATCGTCGAGCGCGTAGAGCGTGCCGCTTTTGACGAAGGGCAGCATGCTGTCGCGGTGCACGACGACGATATCGGGTGCCTTTTTGCTTGCAAGCGCCGTCGTCAGCTTCGTGTAATAATCGGTGTACTTAGCGGGATCGCTTTTAAGCTGGATATCCTTGTGCGTGCGGTTGAATTCGGCGATCATCGCGTTGAAGAATTCTCCGTCACCTCCGGTAAACAGCGACCAAAACGTCAGCACGACGGGTTTTTCCGCGGCGTGCACGGACGGTACGCTGAACGCCGCAGCGGCAGCGATACAAAAAACGGCAAATAATTTTTTCATAAAACCTCCATAAAAACTTTTGCAGAATGCTTACGCATCCGAAAAAAAATCAGTCATACGAAAACGGCGCACGCCTGTCCCCTTTTTGGGACTGTGCATCAAGTTCCGCTTTCGTTCCGCTCCGGAAGCTTTTTTTTCGTCGACTCCCGGAATATGATGCGCGCATCGAGGTGCCGCGTTTCATACGGCAGCTCCCGATCTTTAATATGGCGCAGCAATTCGAGCACCGCTTCCCGTCCGAGCTTGTACTTCGGCACGTCGATCGTACTCAAGCGGGGCTGCATATACTGCGATATGTTTAAATTATCGCAGCCGAACACTTCGACGTCGTCGGGCACGATCCGGTTGTTTTCATACAGCGATTTGAGTACGCCCATCGCAACCAAATCGTTAAAACAGACTACCGCGGTAAAATCAGTCTGCAAGTGCAGCGCGTGATTTATGGACGCATAACCGTCGTCGATGTGCCCCGCCGTCTTCAATATGAGCGCTCTGTCCGCTTTTTTGCCTGCGCGCTCGAAAGCGCTCACATAACCGCGGAGACGGTCGAGCGAATTGCTGATCGTATCCGGGCCTGCGATATACAGAATGCGCTCGTGCCCGTTTGCAAGCAAATGCGTAACGACTTCTTCCGTACTCTCTCTGTCGCGGTGCAAAATCGAATGATTTTCGAGGCCCCGCACTTTTCTTCCCGCAAACACGAAAGGCACCGAAAGCTCCGTATAGAGTTTACGCAGCGCATCGTTGTCATACAGCGGCACGCTGATGATCCCGTCGACATTCCTGCCCTGCAGCGTCCTGAGCGCAGCGCATTCGTTTTCGACCTTTTCTTCCGTGTTCATCAGCAAAATATGATAGCCGTGCCGCTTCGCCGTATCTTCAATGCCGAGGATAACTTCGGCAAAAAACGGATTCGATGAATCCGCCGACACCACTCCGAGCACTTTCGTCCTATGCGATCTCATACTCGACGCGGCGTAATTCGGCGTATAACCGAGATCGGATGCGGCGCGCTTTATCTTTTCGCTCGTGCTTTCGCTGATGCGCGTATCTCCGCGCAGCACGCGGGAAACGGTATTGACGGAAAAGCCGGTTTGTGCTGCGATTTGCGAAAGCGTCACATTCATCAGATAACGTTACTCCATAAATATCGATTTGTCAAATATTTTTTTTATTTTCGGCAAAATTTGACGATTTTTATTTAATTATACTTAATTTATTTAGTATTTATTCATAAAAAAAATACAGTAATGAGATAACGATAATCCAATAATCCGGAATATCGTTTTTTGAGTAAGCGTATGCGATTACGGCACGATTTCCATACCCCACCATTCGCCGAGCAAAGCTTTCGCTTCCGCCTTGAGCGAAGGGTCGACACAGACTTCCAACTGCTTGAGGTTATCGGCATAGTATGCGCGGCCTAAAGCTTTTACGGCTTCGCGTATATCGCTTCCGACATCGGGATGCTCGTCCAAGTAGGAAAGAATGATCGTAAATACCGAAGAAGCCGAACACACTTTTTGCCAGGCGGCAAGGTCGGCGATTTTGCGGCGGGAAGAAATACCGGTATTGATGCGGTAGTTGTACACGGCATCACGTATACCGACGTATGTACCGGCATATAAAGCGATAAAAAAATAAAGCAGCATATCTTCTGCCATTGTACAATAGGTAAACGGAATTTCGCCGTATGCTTTTTGAACAAGGTCTGTTTTAAAAAGCTTGCCCCATACGAAACTGCTGTATGAGTGTTCAACGATATATGTACGGAGGATTTCATCGCCGGTTAAAACACCATCGTACACATTCTGCGCCCTTTGAGCAAAGGCTGCAACACGTGCATCAGGCTCACCTTCCATGCCGCATACCGTACCCGCACCGTGCACGATGTCCGCCGACGACGCAGAGGAAGTTTCGTACAAAATACGAAGAGCCGAGGACGGAAGTTCGTCGTCGGGATCGGCAAAAGCGATATATTCGCCCGATGCGGCGATCACCGCAGTACGGCGTGCTTCGAGCGTACCGAGATTTTTTCCGTGTTCCAAAAACACGAGCGGAAGAGCTCGCTCTTTAAAACGCTTTGTGTATGTTTTAACAATTCTCCCGAGATCTTTTGTACCGGGGCTTCCGTCGTTGACGACGATCGTTTCAACAGGCGGAGAATCCGTCTGCTGCAGCACGCTTTCAAAAAACCGCCCGATAAGCCCCTCCGCCCCGTACACGGGAACGCAAAGACTTACGAGCGGCTTTTGCCGTGCCGCTCGCCCGAAGCGCGCGGCACAAAAAATAAAACTCATTTTACTATTTTACTGCCACTCAAAGCCGGATCCGAGCTTTAACGTTTTAGAAAAGCTGCCGCCCGAATTCCTTTCAGCTTGCAAGCTGCCTTTCAAATCGTACTCCAATACCTTGTCGGTATTCTTCAATACATCGGGCGAACTGCCGAGCGGCAATCCGCCTTTACCCCATGCGCCGTCCGAAGCGATGATAAGCTTGATCCGTTCGGCTTCGTCGTTTTTTACGGCGATAAAGCGGTAAAAACCGTAGCCTATTTTGTTCACATCATCCCCATCTTTTTTCGCTAATACGACAGCGTTTCCGGACAAAGTACCGTTAGTGCTACCGATTTTATACAGTATGCCGCTGCTTTTAAAAGCATCCGTGTAATAAGGAATCCCTTCTTGCTTCTGTATTTCGCGCGACTTCGATGAAAGAGCGTACAGCACACCGTCAAAAACATGCAGGTCATTAATTGCTTCCCCATATTGGATGCGGATACTGCCGGTAAAGGTTCCGTCGTCAATCGGATTACCTGAAGCATCTGTATACTCAGGAGCATTATCGACAAGGGTAAGTTCGCCGTCCGCAGTCCCATCGCTTTTTTTGTATTTTTGTACCTTCAGCCGATATTTATCAATACCGGCTTCTTGATAAGTTTCTTTTATACCGGCAAACAGTCCGTCCTTGTTTGCGGCAAGAGCGGTAACGGGAGCACTATTCGGATTAAACGACACACTATATCCTGAAACCGCTCCCGCACTACTGAACAAAGAGCCTAAAAGCCAGCTCTTTTTTTGTATCTGCCCGTAGGAACCACTAGCGTACGCATAATACAGACTGTTCTGCCCATTGGAAATATCTACCGCAATCGCAGAAACAGTACTGGATGTTAAAACCGAGTCTACACCCTGCTTCTCGTACGTACCGTCTTCTTTCAGCGCAAACCGTCTAACGTTGTAATTAGAACTATCTTTCCACAGTATGTACAGATTGCCGTCCTGGTCGTAGCAAAAAATATCGGTAGGCTTTTCGGCAGCGCTATATTCAAAAAGCTTATTCGCTGCAGAAGATGCTTCTGCTCCGTTCGTACTTGTCCAATAGCCCCTCATATAAGGAGGGTTATTAGGGTCTTTTTCCCACAACAGCGTCTTTGTATTGGATGGGTACTCGGGTTTTTGCTCATACCAAGTTGCCGCAGTACTGTTGAAAGTTATCGTGTTTGTTTCGCGGTTAAATGCTGCAATTCGGTTTTTATTGCCCTTGATATGCCAGTTTTCATTGATATACCCGCTGCTGAAACCGTCGTCCGCAATGTAGATATTATCTTCGTCGTAGCCGATAAAACCGATGGGATTGGAAAAATACTGTGCATTAAAGGCGATGGGGTCTGCGGTTGAAGCAGCAGGATTAAGCCCTAGCTTGGTCTCATCGGCAAAGGAGCTGTCGGTATATGTATAACGTACAAGCTGCCCCAGCGCATACAGCATTCCGCTATCCAGTTTTTGCTCGTTCAGCAAGCAATACACGCCGTCCTCGTCGGCAAAAAGATCGGTACAGGTGGTGTGATTATTGTCGAAAGCACTGTTTTGGCGAACTTTAGGAAGCTGTGTGTCCCTTTTATTCGACAGCGTTAAAGCCGGAGGCGTAGTCCCCGACAGTTCGGCTTTACAGGCAAACAGCTTATTCACCTGAGGGAGAGAAGCAGAGAGAGGTACGGTAAAAAACAAGGTACCGTTATATACCGCAACGGCAGAAACAGTGCTTATCGAAGGGTCAAGCGCAGTCAGGCTGCTTCCGTTTGAACAGGTAAAATGATTGTGCGCGTTTTCTTTCAGGCAATAGACATTTACGCCCTTGAACAAAAAGATATAGTTGTTTTCGGCATCGACCGCTATGTTATCAATATCGCTGATCTGAGGAACAGGCGGAGGCAGTGTGTTCAGCTGAGCGGCAACGGCCGTTTGAAAACCCGTATCTTCATTGCCGTCAACGTCGAAACGCGTGAGCTTTTGTCCGCTACCGCCGTTATATAAAAGATATAACCTGCCCAGGCTGTCGCGCGCGGTAACCGGTTTCGGTTTGGCAGGGGTTCCGCCCATAAAGATATCTTTACCGAAAGTTTTGCCGTTTCGGAATTTCAGGCGAAGCTTAACTTCATTTGCGCTTATCGTTTCCGCAACATCGAAAAAGAAATTTCCCACAACGTTCGGTGTTTTCGACAGTTCCAAATCGATATCGTTTATGCCGGCTTTTACAGTGTGCGTTTTCGTCCTGCTCCACGTACCCGATGCGGTTTGAACGGTCGCCTTTACGACGATCTCGACGCCGACGACGACTTCCGCAGAAAGAGGGAGCGGTCCCTCCGCGATCAAGCGCCCCGAAGCGTCG
Source organism: Treponema sp. Marseille-Q4132 (assembly GCF_014334835.1). Taxonomy (NCBI): domain Bacteria; kingdom Pseudomonadati; phylum Spirochaetota; class Spirochaetia; order Treponematales; family Treponemataceae; genus Treponema; species Treponema sp. Marseille-Q4132. The sequence continues at coordinate 2,418,792 of NZ_CP060591.1, read as the reverse complement.
CTGATCGTGATCGTCGTATTGCTGCCGTCGAATATCGGTAAGCCCGTTAAAGGGTCGGCGGCACGCTGAGGGCCGGCACTGCCGACACGAACTTCGGCAAGTTCTTTTCCCCCGTTTATATTGAAATTACAGGCGGTAAATACGGCACAGAACACTGCCGAAACGATGATTATTTTAAAACCGATTCCTTTCATAAGCTTCCCCCGCTTAAAACTTTTGCAAAAGCATACAGCAAAAATTCAATCAAAAAAATCCGAAGATTTTTTTATCCGCGCGCAAAACACGCTCTTTACATTATAGCGTAAAACAGCAAAAATAACAATTATTTTTACCGCAATCCGCAGGGAGAAACGCATCAATCTTCACAAAAAACCGCGCCCGTATTTTCGGCGCGGCAGTAAGATTATGATTTGAGGCTTTTTTTTACATCGAAAATATTCGTATGTGAATTTATTCTAAAACATGTCAAAACAGACACTGTTCCATCAATTGTTATTTTGTATACTAAAAGAAGATCCGGCCTTACATGACACTCTCTGTATCCGATATAATTTCCCTGCAGCGCATGATCACAGTATTTTGCTTCCGGTCTTTCACCTGCTAAAAGCCGCTTAATAATGCCGTCGGTTGCTTCGATTTCTTGCTTGTTTAATTTTTTATAATCGGATTTAAAACTTTTCGTAATCTTTAATTTGTACGTCATTCCGTCATTGCCGCCTTAAACGCGCCAAAGGAATCATACGTTTCATAGTCCCCGTGTTCAAGTTCCGCAATTGCCGTATCAAGCCCGTTTTTTTGCGATTTGTATTCGAGAAACTCCATAAACTCATATAATTCTTGAAAACATGATTCCGGCAATGTTTTTAATTTTTCTTCCAGGATCGTTAACGGCATATCGCTGCCTCCTGTAATAAATTTACCCCTATTTCCCGATTTTTTCAAGCAAAACAAGCTGTTAACCGAACAATGTGCTCCGGCTGAAAAAAGTTCGACCGCGGCTGTACATATTTTTGCTTGTCAACATTTTCGAATCCGTATATACTCAAACCGCACATATTGCCTTTATAAAAAATGCGTTTCAAAATCGAACATTTAAACGAGCCGCTGAAATGGCGCGGCTCGTTTAATATCGAGTTTTCTTTCAGAAAACTCGCGGATATACCTGTGCGCCGTTCGGAACTTCGCGCTTACGCGCTCGTTGCGAAGCCCGCGCACCAATGCGGCATTTTCGGAAGTTGATACTTCCTGTAATGCCGCATTTATAGGAAGGTTTTTATGAGAGTACGTTCCGTTCCCGCTTTTACAGCGGCCATGCTTTTATCCGCCGCTTCCGTTTTCGCATCAACTGCCGATATCGATAAAGCGTTCGAATCTCTTACCGGTACATTAACGGAAGTAGTACCCGAATCAACGATCCAGCTCGGCGTTTGGTCGGACGCTTATATCGGAAAACTTTTTCCGTCTTTGCCGCCGCACTTCGGAGCGGGCGTCAGCGCGGGGGGAACCTTTATCGAAACGAAACCGTTGTCAAACGCGATCGGAACGATTATCACCGAAATCAACAGCCATGCTGCCGGTGCAACAGGCGATTTCAATTTTACGGTTCCGGATCAAATCCCCCTGCCCTCCGCTTCGGTGCATGCCCGCATCGGAGGCTTCGTTCTCCCCTTCGACATAGGTATATACGGAGCTTACCTCGATTTAAATACGTTGAAATTCGAAGATTTTACCGGAACCGTAAACTACTATACGATAGGTGCGGATATCCGCTATGCTATCATGAAAGGAAGTACGACGCTTCCGAAACTGTCGGTCGGCGCGGGCTATATCCGCACACACTTGGCGCTCTCCATGACCGGCGCATCGAAGTATAACGCGGACTTAACTTCCTACGGTATTCACGGTATCACCACCGTACCGATTACGGCGAACGCGGATACGAACACGAGCTTTGATTTGAATACGATTTTCGTGCAAGCGCAGATTTCGAAAAAGTTTTTAATTTTGACCCCTTACGCCGGAGTGCGCGCCTACGTCACCTCGTCGAAAAGTCATTACGATTATTCGTACTCGACGGCTTATGAACACGGCGGGACGCTGCATCTCGTCCCGCATCCGGACGCAAGCAGCTCTTCTTCGCGCGATTACGGCACGGACGATTTCAATTTCGACTGGAACAATATCCGTCCTCAGCTCTACGCGGGTCTCGGTTTGAATCTGCTCTTTATCAACTGTACCGTAGGCGGCTCGTGGAATATGCGGAACAATCTGCTGAGCGCGAACGTAAACGTATGTATTAAAATATAGCGAACGCCGCTCGTCTTCTACCGTTTCGCTGTTTTCGATTTATTAATTAATAATTTATAAAAAAAGGGGGCTGTCTCAAAAGTCGGTTACTTTCTCGACAGCCTGTCGGCGGAAACTCCGCCCATGAATTATCAGCGCTTGAGCGATAAAATCGTTTCAAGCATCGAGTCGGTCGTTTGAATCGTCTTTGCGTTCGATTCGAAGCCGCGCTGCGTAACGATCATATCGGTAAGCTGTTCGGCCAAATCGACGTTCGACATTTCGAGCGCGCCGGAAAGCAGTTTGCCCTTTCCCGCCACTCCGCTTTCGCCGATCATCGCTTGCCCCGAATTGTTCGATTCGGTATACGTATTGTCGCCCGCCTTTTCCAATCCGCGGTCGTTCGTAAATGACGCCATTGCGATCTGCCCGAGAGTGCGGACGCTGCCGTTGGAATACACGCCCGTTATGACGCCGCTCGAATCGATTTTGAAATTATCGAGATAGCCGAGCGTGTAGCCGTCCTGTGAAAACGCTTTTGTCGTCGAACGGGATGCGTCCTGCGTGATCGTGTCGGTCATGCTGCCGATCGTTCCGATGTTGATGTTGAGCGTTTGGCGGTACGGATTACCGTCCGCATCGGGATTCGATTCGGGAACGGTAAACGATGTCCGCAGTAAAATCTGTCCGTCTTCGTTCGATGCGACGCCGGCAGAATCTTCGACGGAAAGCAGACGTCCCATATTATCGAACGCGACGATGAACGTGTTTCCCATGCCGTCGGTCGTATTGAGTCCGACGCGAGTCTGAGTAAATTCGGCGTTGTCCGCATCGACGTTTACCGTCGCCTGCCACTGATTGATCGTACCGGGAACTCTCGCAAAAGACACGGACAAAAGGTGTTTGTTGCCGAAGCTGTCGTAGATTTCCTGTTCCGTTCCCCACGTACCGCGGATGATGTCTTCCGCATTTGCCTGTTCGGGAATGAGCGGCGTATTTTTATCGAGGTTGCAGCGGAATAAAACGTTTTGCGTCGCGCGCGGCGGATCCTTCGATCCGACGGGAATAACGATATCCGTCGGCGTGGCGGCCGTCGAAACGATTTCGATGCCGTTCACTTCCTGCGCCATCCAGCCCTGTACGCGCATTCCGTTTGCAGGATTGACAAAGGTGCCGTCGCGGTCAAGCGAAAAATCTCCGTTCCGCGTATAGTAGGACTGCTCGCCGTCTTTTAAGATAAAAAAACCGTTGCCCTCGATTGCGATGTCGGTCGTAACTCCGGTCGACTGCAAATTGCCCTGCGTAAAAATATTGTCGACGGATGCAACCATCATGCCGAGTCCCACTTCTTTCGGGTTTACGCCGCCGAGTTCGTCGTTCGGACGCGCAGGCCCCGAAAGCTGCTGCGAAATCATATCTTGAAAATTGACGCGGGCACGTTTAAAACCGAACGTATTTACGTTCGCGATGTTGTTGCCGATGACGTCCATGCGCGTTTGGTGATTTTGTAATCCCGAAACGCCCGAATACAGTGATCTCATCATAGAGCTGCCCCCGTTTAATTTCCGTAAATCGCGCTGATCTGATCCATCGTGTAGTATCTGCCGCCTACCATGACGCGCGGTTTTTCTTCGCGCGTTGCAGCCTGCACGACGCCCGTCGTCGTCGTATCGCCGACGTTGAGCTCAACCGTCTTTCCGAGCATCGAAGACGCTTCGGAAACTCTGAACACGCCCGCAAGCTTTGTAAACTCCGCGCTCATGTTCGTCATCTGTTCAAGCGATGAAAACTGCGCCATCTGAGCGATAAACTCGGTGTTTTCGATCGGACTTGTCGGATCCTGGTTCGACAGCTGCGCTATCAAAAGTTTTAAAAAGTCATCCTTGCCCAACGAATGATTGACCGTACGTCCTTTTACGCCAAGTTCTTTGTTGTAGCCGCTTACGGCAAAATCGACCGCCGCTTTGTCGGCTGCGCTCATGGTGGTGTTGATTCCGTCCATCATCTACCCCTGTCTTATCAATTAATAATTAACAATTATTATGCGATTAACAATCTACACGACGACATTTACCGCGTGTTCGCCTGCAATATAACTTCCGCCCGAAGCCGCGCTTCCTTCCGGCACGAACACGTCTTCGTATCGTCCCGCATGCTGCGCATCGGCAAAGCCGCCGCCCGCCCCGTTTCCTGAAAAGCTTCCGCCCGTTCCGGCGGACGAATAGGCTACGGTAAAACCGCCGGCTTCAAAACCGCTTTGCGCGAACGCAGTTTTAAGCGCATCGGCGCTTTCCTTAAACGCGTTGTACGCTTCTTCGGAATGCACCGTAATTTGTCCGCTCACTACCTTATCGGAAAGCTGCAAGCTGATCTTTACATTTCCGAGAGATTCCGGGCGCAGCACGAGGTTGATCGTTCCCGCGTTGTTGTCGCGCAAAACGATCGAACCCGCTTTTACGAAATCGGATGCGTTTTGCCGTATTTGATTTGCGAGCATCGTTTGAAAGTTCGAACTTGCCGCCTGCGCGCTTTGACCGTTTGCAGGGGAAACGTTTTGTCGAACGTTTTCCGAAACGAACATAGTCATTTCGGACGAAGCGCCGTTTGCCGCATCGAGTTTTATCAACTTTTCCGATTCGGGTTTCACTTCGGAAAGATTTTCCGCCGTTTCCGTTCGAAGATCGGTGACGAGTATCTTGCCGTCGGCATCGAATGCGCGCTCCCGCTTTGAGAGAGCGCCTTCATCATTTATTTCAAATGAAAACGCTTTGTCGTCCGAAAATCCGCCGCTCTCGCTTCCGCTTTCCGCCTGTTCAGCGGCGTATACGGGAAGGGCTCCTATTTGAAACGGGGCGGCATCTTCGGAAAGGGATACGCTTTCGGCAAAAAAATCATCCGCATCGCTTTCGGCAACTTCGCCCTTTCCTTTGCGCACGATTTCGGAATCGGCTGAACCGTCGACGAGATATGCGAAATCTTCAAGCAGCGCGGCGCGCGCTTCGTCGGCGGCATCGAGAACTTCCGCTTTTTCAAGCGCTTCGGCATCGCCCGTCAGTCCGCGGTTTTCGTCCTGCGTATACTCAAAAGATTTTTTTTCATTGAAATCCGAAGATGCGCTGTCGTCCGCCTGTTTTTTTACACCATCTTTTACGGCATCCGTTTTGCTTTCTTTTTTCGTATCGACGGCGTCATTCCGTACCGGATTCGTCTTCGATACGTCCTCCCGTCTGAGATCCGCAGAAGCACGTTTGCTTTCGCGAAGCCCATTCGCTCCTGAAAGCATATCCGTTTTCGCATTTCCCGCAGAAGCATGTTCCGCACTTCCCGCACGGATCTTTTCGAAAGTTCCCCCATGCGCAGCCTTTCGGCCTAAATGCGAAAGAGATTCGGATTTTCCGCGCGCTGAAAGCCCCGCACCCGAAAACGCATCGGAGACTTGAGCGTCGATTTTTTTACCCTGTGCGCGAGCGAGGAGTTTTGCAAACGAATGCTCTTCGTTTTTTGTACGCGATAAAAGAATTTTTTTTGAAAGCTGCGATGGAAGTGAGTCGATTTTATCGATTGCGTTTACTTTCGGAACCGCACTTACTTTTGCAACAGGGATTCCCTGCATCGTCATCCTCCATTTGTGCAAACAAAGAATGACCGCAGGGAAGTTCAGTCAAGCGATTTCGGCTTGCTCACCATCTTCCGTTGGACTGCCGCAGCCCGCTCCGCCGGCATAAGTGAAAGCCAGTACGATGTCATCGAATACTGCTTTTTCACCGTCGCCATTTCTTCTTCTTTGCGCAAAACGTCGATCACGAGCTGATCGTCCATCGCCACAAGTTCCTGAACGGCCGCGGCGGGCGGCATATTGTACAGACGCGTTGCGATCTGTTCTATGTTTACTTCTTTATCATCGTACTTTTTTTGCAAATTGTTAAATGTTTTTTCGCGTTCTTCGAGCGTTTTTTCGCGTTCGGCAAGTTCGGCCGCAATCCGCTCGTTTTGTTGACCGGACGCGGTCAATTCGCTCTCTTTTTGGTCAAGTTCTTCCTTATAAAGCCTGAGCGCTTCACGCTGTTTGTCTATGCGATCCTGATCGATATCATTATTTAGCGGGCGAACGGCCGTCGTCGATGTCTGCGGCTCCCTGCCCAGCATACGATACAGCGGCGTAAACAGCGTCTTCGCGTGAATGATTCCCAAATAATCGAACCACAATAAGCCGCCGAGACAGAGAATGATAATCAGAAAAAGAAGGACGATCGATTTGCCTAAGTTTTTTCCTTTTGCCATCGTAACCCACCCGTTTGTATATTTGGTTCAATTTCGAGTTTTCTAAAACTCGAAATTTTCCAACCGTTTCACGCATCGCCAAAATGGCAAGTTTGGAAAACCGATAAAATCATGCTTTCGGCGAGGTTCCGGCTGCGTGCCGCTTTGAGCGTTAAGCTTACGGAAGCCTGCCCCAAAAGCTCAACCGCGGCTAAGCGGACGGGTTCTTGCCGAAAACACAGCGTTATGGATTGATACTTTCCAAACTCGACATTTTACCTACTTCCTACATCGGCACCAATCGGGCCGATATTGAGCATTATTTTGTTATAAGCCCCGCGATCGCCGCTCCGAGCGTTATATCGTTTTCCCGCGAAATTATTTCCCAATAGAGGCCGCGCCCTTTCGTGAGCGCTTCTTCGAGATAGCCGTGCACGCGCTCGGAAAGCATGTGCGTTTTAAAATACGTGCTCCCGTTACAGAGTATGCACACGGGGCGCGAAGCGTTTTTCCCCTCACAGCTTTGAATGACGCAGGCTGCAAGGATGGCGGCGGCATAGCGGGCGGAGCGTTCCATAACGGCATCGAGGAGCTGAAACATACGGTCGTAATCTTCGCCGGAAGCGCTTTCGGCGGCAAGGGCGCCGAGTAAAGCGTTCGTGTTGTAGGGCGCGTGCAAAAATGCGTCGGCTTCGACGAGCGAAAGAGATTGCAACGAGAGGATGCGCTTTGCACACGCTTTGCCGAAAAGCCCTTCTTCCGCCGCCGCTTTCAGCGCTTCAAATGCGACATCTCCGAGATAGGCGCCCGAACACTGTTTTTCCGCACGGTATTTTCCGGGACTCAGCGTTTTCGCGTCGAGGGCGTTATCGAAATCGGAGCAGACTATAGCGCCGAATTTTCCCGATTCGCACACGACGATCTGCTTTGTAAAATCTTTTACATCCGGCATCTCCGGCTGAATATACGCGGCATTCAATCCCGTGCCGAGTATAAGACCTATGTAAGACGAATAGTTTTTTCCCGCATCCGGCGTCGCAGCACCGGCAAGAAGCGCCGCCACCGTATCGTTTAAGAGCGTGACGCGCCGTATCTTTTTCCATCCGCGCGCTTCGAGCGTTTTTTTGAGCGTTTCCCCGATGCGGCAGCCGACGACTTCGGGCGCATTTACTTCCTTCGTAAACCTGATGAGGATGCCGTCTCCGTCGTCGGTGATCTCCATCGGATATGAAAAACAAAAACCGATCGATTCGGCTTTGTCTTTTAAATGTTCTATGTTCAACGCGATTTCATCGAAAAAATCCGAACGTGAAAGCGCTTTTGCAACACCCGGCATTTTCGTCTTTTCGAGAAAATCGATCGACGCTTTTCCCTGCTCGTTGAACGACACGAGACATGAGCGGAAATTGGTTCCCCCCGCATCGATAACGATGACGCTTTTACCCGAAGCGGGCTGTTCCGGCGGATTGCTGTACGTACGTATCATATCCTGATAGGATTTTTGCCCGCGGAGACCTGCGTTCATATCGTACAAAAGCGCGTCGATTGCAGAATCGATATCGACGTGACGGATAAAATTATGCTTTGCCAAAAACGCGCTGACTGCCCGATTCATAGGATTTAAGTATAACACAACGCGGAGAAAATGTGAATGACGCGCCCGACCGGCGCACGGATAAAAAAACGCCGATTACATACGACAGTCGCAGTAATCGGCGCTCCCTTATTTATCTAAAGCTTGCTATTCGGCTTCAGACATAAATGACGTAGCACAACAGGGTCGTAACGATCCAGAATAAAATCAAAAGCGGCGCACCGCATTTCAAATAATCTTTCATCGTATATCCGCCTGCTTCCCAAACCAAAAGGTTCGGTCCCGTCCCGAACGGAGTCGCAAACGCGCCCGAAGCGCAAACGGAAACGGCCATAGCTCCCGACAAGGGATTGATGTTCGCAGCCTGACACACCAATATGGCGATCGGCAGCATCAATACCGTTGCCGACGAGTTCAGCAAAAACTGCGTGACGACGAGCATGATGAGCGATATGGCGGCCAGTAAAAGTACCGGCGGCAAACCGTGCAGAGCCGGGCTCAGCAGATCGACGATGTATTTTGCAGCCCCTGTTTTAACCAAAGCTTTGCTGAGCGGGAAAATACCTCCGACCAAAAAGACGGTCGTTACGCTGAACGATTTGATCGCATCTTTTGCGGACAGGCAGCCTGTAAGTACGACGAGCAGCGCTCCGAAAACGCCGGCAATGTGCATGGGCACGATCTTTGTGGCCATCGCTACAATGACCGCCAAAAAGATGAGGGCGACGGTTGCCATTTTAACCGGATTTTTTTCGCTCTTTCTTTCGCCTTCTTTCGATTCTATATCTTTTACCGGCAGCAGTTTGGTTCCGACAAGCGCCATGTAAATCATGCCGACTACGAGGAGCGGCAGACCGATCTTCGTATATTCGAAAAAGCCGAATTCGCGCAACCCCATATCTTTGAGCATGCCGTTCGCGACGATGTGCGGAGTCGTTCCGATAAGGGTTATCGTACCGCCGAGCGAAGCCGCATAAGCCAAAGCCATGAGCAATTTCGATTTAGGTATATTCGCTTTTTCCGCCATCGATCCGACGATCGGCATTAAGCAGGCGGTCGTACCCGTGTCGTTCAAAAACGCGGAAAGCCCTCCGCCGACGATCGACGTTCCGAGGATCAAACCCCTTTCGGTTTTACCGATGAGTCCGATTATTTTCCCGCCTATGTAATCGGCAAGGCCCGTTTTAAAGAACGCCTCCCCGACCACGACGAGTCCCATAAAAAATACGACCGTCGTATTTCCGAATTCGGCATACGCCGTACCGCCGTCTATTATCTTAAAGGCGGCTAAAACGGCCGGAATTGCGGCTCCGACCAAAATCGGATGCACGGGTTGCCATACGAGCAGAATGATAACAACAACAAAAATGATGCATGTTATTATTGCCGGTATTGTCATGTTAATTTTCCTCCTTTTTTACAAATTAACACTATTTCTGAACGCCTTCAGTTCCGCATCGCTTGTATGTATTGAAACGGAACAATAGGGCGCTAAGATATACGGAATGTCTTTATTGTTTTTTATTTCTTCTCGGGCAAGCTCTCCGATCTTTTTTTCGGCACCGGTTCCGAAAATCATTTCATTGACGCCGCCCATCGGCACGATTTTTTTCAAAAACTTTTGCGACTCTTTTATGGACGGGTTATCTTCGCCGCCCTGATCCCAATGCAAAATATCGATCGGATAATCGGAAAATCTTTGGGGATTGCTTTTGATGCCGCACGTATGATATATGATCAATCCTCCGTCTCTTTTTACCTCGTTTAAGAATTTCAAATCGTATTTTTTTACATACGTTTTCCATTCGTCTTCGGCCATATATCCCGTTCTTGCCCATGAAATTCCCGCATAGAAAAAACCGTCTATGCCCGTCTTTTTCAATTCTTTCCAATAGGCGATATACGTATCGGTGATATTTTCCAAGGCGGCTTCCAATTCTGCGCCTCTGTTTTTTATGATGTCGAAAATTTTATTATCTTTTCTGTCGGCGGGAAAATGTCTTCGGACGAAGGGACATTCGAACACATTCGTTACGACCGTCAGCGGCGTAAAAAGCGTATGCACGGTCGGAATATCTTCTTCCGACTTTTCTTTAATGAGCCTGGCGGCTTCGACATGATCTTTGAGTGTTTGATTGTTCATATCTTTTTTATCGAAAATGGACAGATCGTCAAAGTTCGTCGCTCTTGCAATTTTTTTAGGAAATATTTCCTGCACGTAATTTTCGTAGTCGAAAACATCGCCCCATACTTCCTGCATAAAAACCGCCGAGGGATGGATCTTCATAATATCCCAGTCGTATTTTTTTTGCCAATCCAACATAATGTCGGCCAATTCCGCAGGCTTTCTTTCCATTGCGGGAAAATGTCTGTATGCGGTAACAGGAGGTCTGTCCGGCAGCTCTCCCTTCAATACGCATTCAAGTCTTTGTCGTTTTGTAAGTCCCATAATTTTCTACCCCTCGATTTTTAAAACTCACCGAAAAACCCGTTAGATATTGCCGCCCATTCTAACAGCACTTGTCCGTGTTGTCAAACGATTTAAAAAAAATTACTTGCACAAAGAGCGTTTCGAGTGATACACTGTGCGCCATGCCCGAGCTCGACATACATGCATTGAAAACGGAACTCAATCCCGAACAGCTGCGCGCCGTCACGACGATAGCAGGTCCTATTTTGATTATCGCCGGAGCGGGAAGCGGTAAAACGAGAGTCATCACGTACCGCATCGCGCACATGCTCGATGAAGGCATTCCGCAAAGCGCGATCCTTGCGCTGACCTTTACGAATAAAGCCGCGCGCGAAATGGAAGAGCGTGTCAAATCGCTGACGGGTAAAAAACTGCAAAACCTCACGGTATCCACGTTTCATGCGTTCGGCGTGCGCATTCTCAGACAGGATATCGACAAACTGGGCTGGCGGGAAAACTTTTCAATTTACGACGAAACCGACAAAGCCTCCCTCATCAAAGAAAGCGCGCGGGAACTGCAGTTCACATCCGACGCGCTCGACTTATACAAAATCGCAAATCTTTTTTCAAACATAAAAACCGGGCGCAAAAATTGGGAAACGGCAAACGATATGTACCGTGCGCTCTACGAATCGTACGAACAGGGATTGAAACTGTACAATGCGGTCGACTTCGACGATCTCATCATGCTGCCGATCCGCCTGTTCCATGAACACCCCGACGTACTTGCAAAATACAGAACGCGCTACACCTACATCATGGTCGACGAATTTCAGGACACGAGTCATCAGCAGTATGAGCTCATGCGTCTTCTTGCCGATAAAAACATCGCGGTCGTCGGAGACGACGATCAGTCGATCTACAGCTGGAGGGGCGCCGATTATCAAAACATCGTGCAGTTCGAAAAAGATTTTCCGGGTGTCAAGGAAATCCGCCTCGAGCAAAACTACCGTTCGACCGAAACGATTTTAAGCGCGGCGAACGGCGTCATATCGCACAACACGAACCGCAAAGACAAAAAGCTGTGGAGCGGTAACGGTTCGGGAAAGCCTATCGAACTCTTTATGCCGGAAAACGAAAGCGCCGAAGCGGATTTTATCGCAGAAAGCATTCAGGGCATCGCTATGGAAGAAAGGCGCACATACGACGATTTCGGCATACTCATGCGCGCAAACTCGCAAAGCCGTGCGCTCGAAGAAGCTTTGCTCCAAGCGAACATCCCCTATACGATGAGCGGCGGTACGAGTTTTTTCGAACGGCTCGAAATAAAAGACATCGTAAGCTATCTGCGCGTCGCGGCAAATCAAAGCGACGACATAAATTTATTAAGAATAATCAACACGCCGCGGCGGGGTATCGGACGGAGTACGATTTCGGCGATAAACGAAACGGCAAAGCAGAATTCGAGCACGCTGTGGGAGGCGATCCGCTATCTTCAAAAAGACCCCGCAGGAGCGCTTTCCGATTCGGCAAAAAAATCGCTTGGCGAATTTATCGATACGATCGAAGGCGCGAGGGCGAAGCTTTTCGGAGGACGGGGGCTTGCAAACAAAGTGCGCGAACTCATCGACGACGTGCAGTACCGCGACTACATCATCGGCGAATTTCAAAAAAACGAAAAAGCGGTGCGATTTAAATTGCAGAATATCGAAACCTTGCTCATGTCGATCGAAACGTGGGAAAACAATCCCGACAATTTCGATCCGAGTCTGTTCAATTATTTGAACCGCATTACGCTTTTGAGCCGCGACGACATCGAAGACGACGGCGGCAAAGGCAAAGTCAATTTGATGACGATCCACGCGTCGAAGGGGCTCGAATTTCCCGTCGTGTTTATCGCGGGTGCGGAAGAAGGGCTTATGCCGCACGCGCGTTCCGTCGAAGAAACGGACGGAGACGTCGAAGAAGAGAGACGCCTTTTTTACGTCGCGATCACGCGCGCACGGGACAAATTATTGATTACGTCGTGCCAAAAGAGGCGGCGCATGCAGGCGACGGTCGAATGTACGCCTTCGCGTTTTCTCGAAGAGATACCGGAAAACCTCGTCGAATATCACGAAGTAAAAAAAACGGAGCCGGTCAGCGAAGAAAAAGCGCACGATTATTTTGCCGACATGCTGAAAAAGCTCAAAAGCTGATATTGCCGGCGGTGCAGCGTGTACAATGCGCGGGAGCGAGCCGGGAGCTGCGCGGCGCGTAGGCTCGCACAAACCGACGAAAATGAGTACGCCCGCGCGAGTGCGGCATATACGAAAGCACACGATTCGCATAAACGGGAGTCCCATGTGCGAAACGGTCGCTCACCGGCGGAAACTCCGTCGCTCGCAGCGGCGCAAATCGCACGCGGCTTTTAAAATCGGGACGGAGGCCTTATGCGGTAGACTTCGATGTTCGCATCTTGAAAATTCGAAGAACACAAATATGCGCCGTCATTTGAAATGCCGAGTCCCGTCGGCTGATTGCCGCCTTCCGTCTCCTGCACGATTTTCCACGAGTCTATATCGATAACGGAAAGCCTGCCGTTGACAGGGCTGCGCTTCGTATAATCTTCGGGATTGTTCGGACCTCGGGAAGAAACGAAAAGACAGCTGCCGTAAAGGGCTATCGTATTCGGATTGGAAAAAACGCGTATCGAACGCGTAAGCGTAAATTTTATTAAATCGATTTCATACACCGAACGATGATACATATCGCTTACATAAGCTTTCGTTTCATCGGCATTTATAACGATATGGCGCATCGCCCCTTTTTCTTTTTCGATCGTTTGTATGAGCCAGCCCGATTCGGTATCGAATTTTTGAATAGTGCCGCCGCCGAAACACAAAACGATGAGAGTAGCGTCGCCTGAAGTAAACGCCGTTCCGCGAGGCTCTCTTCCCGTCTTGAGCGTGCGCAAGAGGTTTCCGGTTTCGTAATCGATGAGGCTTACGGTATTCGACACCCAATTCGAAACGGCGAGCATATTTTTTTCCCTCGACCATGAAATGAATTTCGGCCAGACGCCGTGCGTTTTGATTTCCCTTCGGTACGTAAATTCCGGCCACGCGTATTCGTAGATATAACCGGTCGTCATCTGCGAAATAAAAAACGCGTTTTTTTCGGCGACGAACAGAGCTTCGGCAAAACCTTTTTGCGCCGAACGCGGAGGATAAATCGTACGTACCTTTTGATCGCCTGTCCGTACAATTTGGAAGCCTGTGTCGTCGAGGAGCGGCAGGGCTATGCAGCTTCCGTCGGGAGAAAAGACGACCTGCTTCGGCTGCTTTCCGCACGGAACGGTACGAAGCTTTGTGAGGATCGGAAAATCTTGAGACTCGGCGTTTTCTCCGGCAGCGAAAGACAGGGCGCACAATAAAACCGAAAGCGAAAAAATCGTCCGCTTTTTTATGCCCGCCATGCGCACGTCTCTCACACGCGGTATTTGATTTTTTTACCGGTGCCTTCGTAATACTGTTTTCGAAGTTCCGTCACCGTATCGTCTGCGATATAGTCGTCGAAGTTCATCCTGCGGTCGATGACGCCGTTCGGTGTGATCTCGACGATGCGGTTTGCGATCGACGAAATGAATTCGTGATCGTGGCTGTTGAACAGCACGACGCCCGGAAAATCTTCAAGCGCGTTGTTGAGACTTTCGATCGCTTCCAAATCCAAATGATTTGTCGGATCGTCGAATATGAGTACGTTAGCATTTTGCAGCATCATCTTCGAAAGCATACATCTCACTTTTTCACCGCCGGAAAGCACTTTGACAGGCTTCAGTGATTCATCTCCGCTGAAGAGCATCCTGCCTAAAAATCCGCGCACGTAAGAATCGTCCTGTTCTTTCGAATACTGTTTGAGCCACTCGGTAATCGTCAAATCGTTTTCAAAATACTTGTTCGTGTCGCGCGGCAAATAGGAATAACTCGTCGTCTGCCCCCAAAACACTTCACCGGAATCAGCCTTTTTTTCGCCCGCGATGATATCGAAAAACGCCGAAATGGAATTGTGTTCGATGCCGACGAAGGCTACTTTATCGGTACGGTTTACGATGAGCGAAAAATCTTTTAAAAGCTCGACACCGTCGGCAGCATAATTGATTTTTTTTACTTCGAGCGTATTGTTGCCGATGGCGCGTTCTTGGGCAAAGTGGATGTACGGAAATTTTCTGCTCGTGACGGGAAGCTCTTCGAGGGCAAGCTTATCGAGCACTTTTTTGCGGCTCGTCGCCTGCCTGCTTTTCGCCGCGTTCGACGCAAAGCGCTGGATAAATTCTTTCAAGTCGGCCATCTTGTCTTCACGCCGTCTCGCCTGATCTTTCGCCTGCTTTTGCAGCATTTGGCTCATCTGATACCAAAAATCGTAATTGCCGGAAAACTGCGTGATCTTTCCGTAATCGATATCGCAGACGACCGTACACACCGTATTGAGAAAGTGACGGTCGTGGCTGACGACGATGACGATGTTTTCAAAATCGAGCAAAAAATTTTCGAGCCACGTGATCGATTCGATATCGAGACCGTTCGTCGGCTCGTCGAGCAACAGTATGTCGGGATTTCCGAAAATCGCCTGCGCGAGGAGAACGCGCACTTTTTGACTTTCGTCCAAATCGCTCATCGCTTTGTCGTGATATTCTTCTTCGAGACCGAGGCCGGAAAGCATCTGTTCGATTTGATTTTCCGCTTCGTAGCCGCCGAGTTCGCCGAACTCCGCTTCGAGTTCCGACGCTTTGATGCCGTCTTCTTCGGAAAAATCCGCTTTCGCGTAGATTTCGTCCCGCGCCTTCGTGCATTCGTAGAGTTTCGGATAACCCATCATCACCGTTTCTTTTACGGAATAATCGTCGAACGCAAAGTGGTTTTGCTGCAAAACGGCCATGCGCTTTCCCTGCGCCATGGCTATGGTGCCGGTATCGTGTTCGAGTTCTCCCGAAAGTACTTTCAAAAAAGTCGATTTTCCGGCTCCGTTCGCGCCGATAATGCCGTAGCAGTTGCCCGGCGTAAATTTCACATTGACGTCTTTAAACAGCGGCTTGTCGCCGAATTTGACACTGACATCGGATACGGTTATCACTCACAGCTCCCACAGTAAATTTATTAATAATTATTAAAATGATAATACACAAGCTCGTGCGTTATTTTTTCCCGAACAGCGATTTGATTTTATGCCACAAGCTCTGCGACTGCAAACCTTTTTTGCTTTCGTCGTAGCGCTGTACGCCTGTTTTCTTTTTCGCATCCGAGTACTTTTTCGCGTTCTGCTTGCCGCCCCTCTCGAAAGAAGAAAGGGAAGCGCCCTGCCCTCCGCCGTTTTTGCGTTCGGTTTTTGCGCGAGTCTTTTGCGGAAAGGGCTTCGCGCTCTTCGATTTGGAAGAAGAGCCGCCTTTGGCCTCCGTGAGCGCCGAAGCGGACTTTGCGTATTTTTCTTTATACAGCTTCATGCGCTCTTCGAAAGACATGTTCTGAAGCTTTTCCGTGTCGTCTTCGGTAAAGCGCTCTTTTCGAAACGCCGATCTTTCGGATGCGCTTCCCGTTTTCCGCTTGTCACGAAGTCCGCTTCGCGCATCGCTTTTTTTCGAATCGCGTCTTCCGGAAAACTTTCCGCCGCCCGTTCCGCCTCTCCGAGAAGAAGATCGTCCGCCTTCGTAATCTTCGCGCCAATTTTCCGTTCTGATATACACGCCTTCGCTTTTGTCGACTCCGAGCATCGATGCGTCGGCGACGCGCGAAGGAATCTGCATTTCTATATAACGCTCGATAGCCGGAAGATTGTATACGTCCTGTTCGCTGCAAAACGTGTACGCTTTACCCGTCTTTCCTGCGCGGGCGGTGCGTCCGATACGGTGCACGTAGTTTTCCGATTCGTTCGGCAAATCGTAATTGACGACCATCGCCAAATCATGCACGTCGATGCCGCGCGCGGCGACGTCGGTTGCGACGAGGATCGAAACGCTTCCTTCTTTAAATCGGTTCAGCACTTGCAGCCGTTTCGACTGCGGCAAATCGCCGATGATGAATTCGCTTTTAAAACCGTTTTTGCCGAGCCGCTTTGAAACGACTTCGCATGAACGTTTCGTATTGCAGAAGATGAGTACGCTTTCGGGTTTTTCTTTAGAAAGGATGCCGACGAGCAGTTTCATCTTTTCATCGCTCGAAACGTGCAGCAATTCCTGATCGATTTGTTCGACGGTGATATTATCCGATTCGATCGTAATCTCTTTCGCATCCCGCGTGTATTCCCATGCGAGATTTTTTACGTATGAATTGAGCGTCGCGGAAAAAAGCATCGTTTGGCGGTCTTCCGCTTTCGGCAGCACTTTGAGCAGAGTGCGCAAGTCGGGGTAAAAACCCATATCGAACATACGGTCGGCTTCATCGACGACGAGAAAACCGACGTTCGACAAGTCGAGCTGGCGGCTTTGCTGAAGATCGATCATGCGGCCGGGAGTTCCGACGATGATATCCACTCCTTTTTTAAGAGAAGCGATCTGCCGCTCATAGCCAACGCCGCCGTAAAAACTGAACGCTTTCAGCTGCGTTCCGCTCGTCAATTTTTTCGCTTCTTCTTCAACCTGCACCGCAAGCTCGCGTGTCGGAAGCAGGATGAGCACTTTTTTGCCGGCATTGTCCGGAGAGGCAAGGAGTTCCTGTAAAATGGAAACGAGATACGCCGCCGTTTTTCCTGTTCCCGTTTGAGACTGAACATATAAATCGGATCCGTCGAGCGCCGTTTTGAGCACCGCTTCCTGAACCGGCGTGCACGTCACATAGCCTGCCGCTTCTATGCCTTTGAGCAGGTCTTCGTGCAAATTAAATTCGGTAAAATCCATATCTTTTTACTATATACTTTTTCCTTCATTATGTATAGTATTGCGCTTATGCCGACGGAATGTAAAGACGATTATCAAGCCCGGCTGTTTTCAAACCGCCTCGCAAAGCGCTTGAGACACCTTCGAAAATGGGCGCGTAAAAACGGCGTTACTTGCTATCGCGTGTACGACCGCGATATACCGGAAATCCCGATTTCGGTCGATCTCTACGAATTTTTGCCGGACGGAATCGGAGACAAAAAAAGTGCCGTCCGTTTTACCGCAGACGAATTCGCACGCCTCGCCGAAAACGATGCCGGGGTGCAGGCGGAAATCGCTTCGAGGAGCGCCCTCGTAATCTGCCTGTACGAACGCCCGTATGAAAAAGCGGAAGCCGAAGAGAGAGCATGGCTTTCAAAAATCGCACTGGCGGCAAGCGCCGTCGTCGGCACGGCGGAAAATCGCATCGTCGTCAAAACGAGAAAACGCGATAAGGGCGGAAGCCAATATGCGGAAGACGTAAACGACATACAAAGCGCGGATCACATTGAAGGACTCATACAGGAGTGCGCATCTCTTTTCCGCATCTCTATAAGCTCCCGTATCGACAGCGGACTTTTTTTCGATCACCGCCCCCTCCGTGCCCGAGTCCGCGAAAACGCGGGCGGAAAATCGGTATTGAATCTCTTTTGCTATACGGGCTCTTTTTCCGTCTACGCCGCCGAAGGAAACGCGCGCCTCGTCGATTCGGTCGATTTATCGAACACCTATCTCGAGCGCGCAAAAGAAAATATGCGCTTAAACGGTTTTTCCGACGAAAAAAAATACCGCTTTATCCGCGCGGACGCCGCAGAATTCATCTTTCAAAAAAAAGCATCCGGCGAGCGATACGATATCATCATTCTCGATCCCCCGACATTCAGCAATTCGAAGATGACGGATACCGTACTCGATCTCGTAAAAGATTGGCCGCGCTTCGTAAACGGCTGCATCGCCCTCTTGGCAAAAGGCGGCGTGCTTTATTTTTCGACGAACGCCAAACACTTACGCTTCGATGAAAGCCTTATCGAAATGCCGGCAAACGGAAACGATGTATATAAAAGCAATGCGGGAAAAAAAGATGTGCCCGACGGAAACAGTCCGCACGGAAGCGGTGCGAGTGAAAACGCAATCACGGTGCGCGACATCACCGTTTCGACGATCCCCGAAGACTTTTTGCAAAAAAAGCCGCACCGCGCGTGGGAAATCCGCAGGAATTGAAATCAACAAACTCGACACAGCCTCGCAGCGAAGCTTCAAACGGCATGTGAGATAACCCTCCGCACGAATAAAAAAACCGCCCCCTAAGGAGCGGAGTTTTTATACGGCGGTCAATTTGCCGATTCTTCGGATTTGATGCCGTAGCGCTTGTTGAAGCGGTCGATGCGGCCTGCGGTATCGACAAGCTTTTGCTTACCCGTATAGAACGGATGGCATGCCGAACAGATTTCCACACGGATGTTTTGAGCCGTCGATCGCGTTTCGATGATGTTTCCGCATGCGCAAGTGATCTTTGTCAATTTGTATTCGGGATGAATTCCTTTTTTCATAACTGCTCCTTTCATTTTGCCCGGCTGCACGGCACGAGTTTACGCGCTGAGCGCAGCCACAAAATGACGATGTTCTATCAGTATAGTAAAAAAATACGCGCTTGTCAATTATCCGAAACGGCTGCCGTACCGGTGTTCATGGACGCGAGGAAGGCTTCGTTCGTCTTCGTCTTTCTCATGCGGTCGAGCAAAAGTTCGAGAATGTCCGCGTCTTCCATAGGATTGAGCACTTTACGCAGCACCCACATCTTTTGCAGTTCGTTTTCGGACAAAAGCAGTTCTTCTTTGCGCGTCCCCGATTTTTTGATATTGATCGCCGGGAAAAGCCTGCGTTCGGCAAGCTTTCTGTCAAGGTCGATTTCGCTGTTGCCGGTACCTTTGAATTCTTCGAAGATGACTTCATCCATGCGGCTTCCCGTTTCGATGAGCGCCGTCGAAATGATCGTAAGGCTTCCGCCCTCTTCCACGTTGCGCGCCGCGCCGAAAAAGCGTTTGGGCTTGTGAAGGGCGTTCGAATCGACGCCGCCTGAAAGCACTTTGCCCGACGTCGGTACCGTTTGGTTGTATGCGCGCGCAAGACGCGTAATCGAATCGAGGAAGATGACGACGTCGCGTTTGTGTTCGACGAGACGCTTCGCTTTTTCGAGCACCATCTCCGCAACCTGTACATGGCGCGTCGCCTGTTCGTCGAAAGTCGATGAGATGACTTCCGCTTGAATCGATCGCTCCATTTCGGTTACTTCTTCGGGACGTTCGTCGATAAGCAAAACGATGAGGTACACTTCGGGATGATTGTTCGTGATCGCGTTTGCGATCTTTTGCATGAGGATCGTTTTACCGGCTTTCGGCGGAGCGACGATCAAAAGGCGCTGTCCCTTACCGATCGGATTGAAAAGATCGAGGATGCGCGTCGAAACTTCGGTCGAAACCGTTTCGAGATGCAGTTTATTGTTCGGATAGAGAGGCGTCAGATTTTCAAAGGGGATCCTCGTCTGAGCGACGCGCGGTTCGTCGAAGTTCACCGACTCGATGCGGAGCAGCGCAAAAAAACGCTCGCCTTCTTTCGGAGAACGCGTCTGTCCGTACACGGTGTCGCCCGTCTTTAAATTGAAAAGCCTGATTTGGCTCGGCGAAATATAGATATCGTCCGGGCCGGGAAGATAGCTGTTTTGCGGAGAGCGCAAAAAACCGTAGCCGTCGGGCAGGATTTCGAGTGCACCTGAGGCAAAAATCGTTCCGCCGTGTTCGGTGTGCGCTTTTAAGATGACGAAGATGAGCTCCTGCTTTTTCATCGGTGCCAAATCGTCGCTCGAAAAACCGTATTTCATCGCAAGCTCTCGAAGCTGCGTCATGCCCATGACGGTCAAATCGTTTATAACAAGTTTCGGTTTTGATTCTTCGTCTCCGTCGCTCTCCATAGAAACGGATGTCTGATTTTGTAGAGCCGCATCGACTGCAGGGCTGGAATAGGTGCGGTTCGCACCGTAACGCGCAGGCTTTCGATAGGTTTGATTTGCGCTTGCGTTCCAGCGCGGACGGGCGCGGCGATCCGCAAATCCCTCCTTTCCTTCTTCGGTCTCCGCTTCCTGAGCCGTATCGGCTTCGTTCGCTTCTTCTTCGGCAGCAGCCTTATCGACTTTGATTACGGCACGGCGTTTCGTTTTGACGGTGCGTACCGGACGCGCTTTTCCACCACTGTCTTCGGCAGGCGCTTCATCGGAAATTTTTTCTCCGTCTTCACCGGAAGCGGGTTCCGCCGACGCATAAGAATCCGGTTGAGCTTCGGATTCGCTCTGTACTTTTTCCGTCTTTTCAACATCACCTGATGCGCCGGCAGTGCGGCGCTTTCGTATTGGTGCCATTAATAATTCTCCATTGCTTTATGATTTATAAAAAACGACATACTCGATTTAGGATGAAAATTGTTCCTTCGGAAACGGATAGTCTATCTGTGGGAACGATTATGCAGTAATTTATTATTAGCGAATTTGCAGAATACTGTCAAGCGCTTTTTCGAAACACTTTGAAAAAGGTCAATTAATCGATATGAGAAAGGCGCTCATACCCATTTCGAATATCATCGCATTCTCCTCAATTTCTTTTTGTCAATTTGTCTAGGATTTTCAAAACGGTAAGCACTTGACGCTTTGAAACGCGTTGACAATCTTCGCCCCGTCTCAAGCATTCCGTAAATGCGGACAGCTCGTTGTAATACCAGCCGACCGCCGGTACGTTTATACCCGTCGCAACGGTAACCTCGTCTTCGATGTTTACGCGAAA
Organism: Treponema sp. Marseille-Q4132; assembly: GCF_014334835.1. NCBI lineage: Bacteria > Pseudomonadati > Spirochaetota > Spirochaetia > Treponematales > Treponemataceae > Treponema > Treponema sp. Marseille-Q4132. The sequence continues at coordinate 2,397,526 of NZ_CP060591.1, read as the reverse complement.
CGCTTCGCCGCCGGCAGGATAAACGGTTAAATCGTTTCCGCTGCATACGATGACGGCGTTTTCGAATTCGACTCGCCAGCCCGCAGTGAACGGGAACGGCGCGTTGTACCACGCAGCTTCGGCGGTAACGGTGAGATTTTTATATTCGTATATGAAGGTTGCGTGTTCGGGATACGGTACCGACGCTCTGCCGTTCGCATAACAGCGCGCGTTTTCGGGCTCGCCGAACAAGCTGACGATGATATCCAAATCGTGAATGTGCAGATCGTAGGGAATAAAGCCGCTCTTTTCTTTTTCAAAAAGCCACGAATCTTTCGACCACGAAGGACACTCGGAAAGCCTAAAAAAATATGCGGAACACGGCGCACCGTACGTCTTTTTATCGACGATTTTATGCAAGTATTCGACCGCTTTTGTAAACTGCAATACGAGTGCGGTGTACAAACGGAGGCCGCGCTTTTCCGCTTCGGAAAAGAGTTCGGCTCCGTCGGTTTCGGAAAGCGCAAGCGGTTTTTCGCAGATGACGTTTTTACCGAGTGAAAGAGCGCGCATGACGAGCTCTTTATGTAAAAACGTCGGTGCGCAGATATCGACAACATCAAAAGGAACCGTCACGGCATCGAGCGATGAAAAATACGGTACACCCCACTCGTCCGCACGGGAACGGGCGGCGGCGTTTTTATCGACGACGGCGGCAATCGAAACTCCTTCGATATGTTTGTAATTTTGAAAATGGACGTTCCCCATGCCGCCCGCACCGACGATCGCAACGGAAATCGGCTTCATAGCGTATATCCCAACCGCATCAAATAATCGGCGGAATCGCGCACTGCGCGGTTTACTTCGTCTATATCTTTTGCACCGTCTTTTGTAAATTCGATTTCGATGCTGAGCGGCGACGCATTGTCATGTAAGTCGAGGATCGAAAACAGTTTCGGAAAATCGACAAAGCCCTTGCCGAGTGCGGGAAAATTCCATTCGTTTTTTTCGCCCGCTTTATCTTTTATGTGCAGATATGCGACGTTCGAAACGACGGCGGCCAGATCTGCTGCGGGATCGACACCGCCGTAAAATATCGCATTCGCCGTATCGTAGTTGATCTTTACGTCGGGCAAATCGATTTCCGTGACTAACGCATCGACGGCTTTTCCGCTTCCGTGCTCTCCGTGTACTTCGATGACGAGACGCATATCGCAGCGCCTAAGCAGAGGGACGAGCGTTCGTATATTCTTTGCAACGACGGCGTTCGCCGACTGCACTTTATCCTTTAAGTGCGCTTCTCCTGCGGACGAGACGATAAACGGAGCTTCGAAAAAATGAGCGAGGAGGATATTGTCGGCAAAATCTTTCAGGCGCTCACCGTCCGAAAGATTGCAGTGCCCGCTCATGCCGATAACGCCGAGCCCCGCATTCGAAAGTTTTTCTTTAATGCGGCAGAGTTTCGAAAAGGTCATGTCCGCGCACACGTGTTCCGTCCACCCCTTCGTCGCCGTCAGTTCGATGTAGTGAAAACCCGCCTGAGCGATGCCTTCGATGGCTTCGTCGAGTGAAAAACCGTGATACGTATTGGAATTGACCGCAATGATACGCTGTTTCATAATTATACGACAAACTGCTCGAGATAGCGTTTCGACTGCACGAGACTTTTTACGATCATATCGCGCGAACCTTCGAACGAGCGATCTTCGACTTCGATACACGCCGCTCCGTCATAGCCTATATCGGTGAGTGCGCTCACGAATTTACTCCAATCGACATCTCCGAGGCCCGGTATTTTCGGCAGCATAAACGCAAGCGGATACGCGAGCACGCCGCATTCGGCAAGCTTGTCGCGAAGCAGTTTGATATCTTTAAAATGAACGTGAAGCAGACGATCGCGAAATTCGTATATCGGCCGGATATAATCCATCTGCTGCCATACAAAATGACTCGGATCGAAATTGATGCCGAAATTTTCGTCGGGAATTATTTTGAACATTTCGCGCCACAACACGGGCGAAGTAAAAAGATTTTGACCGCCCGGCCATTGATCGATTCCGAACAGCATCGGACAATTTTCAATCGCTATTTTAACGTTGCGCTCTTTTGCAAATTTAACGATAGGCGGCCAGATCTTTGCAAAAAGTTCGAGATTGGCTTCGACCGGCTTTTGCGAATCGCGCCCGACGAAAGTCGTCACCATACCGACAGAAAGAGAACTACTCGCTTCGATGACGCTGTACAAGTGTTCGATCGCCTTTTCGCGCTTTGCCGCGTCGCCGTCCATCGTATTCGGATAGTACGCGAGCGACGACAACGATACGTTTTTTTGCCGGCAGTAATCGAGGATCTCCGCCGCACGCTCTTTCGTCAGCCCTTCCGTGTCGATGTGGCTCACGCCTCCGTAACGCCGTTCCGCTTTTCCCTGCGGCCAGCACGCAAGCTCAACGCACGAAAACCCCAGTTCGGATGCGACATCGATCGTCCCCTTAAAATCCCAATCAGCCAATATCGACGATACAAAACCCAATTTCATACGCCATACCTCCTCGATCGCGAAATGCAATTTTGAATAAAATTCGACACCCTCTTTTTAATAATTTGAAAACTTCCAAAAATCCGACCGGTCTTCAGAGATTTTCGTTTTCCTTGATATGCACCGTTCGGCCCGTCTCCGACGATTCAATACTCGCAAACACCGCGCGCATCGCACTTAAAACCGACTCCCCGCAGATTTCGGGCTGTTTACCCGCAGCAATACATTCGACAAATTCGTCGATGATGCCGCTCTTCGTTTGACTGTCGTTTGTCTGAATCGCATCGAGTTTATATACGATTTCTTCACCGCCGGAAGAAATAAATTTCATCGAATATCCGGGATCATCGTAGATGCGGAGAATTCCTTTGGTACCGTACAGCACCGTCGAATTGTCTTCCTGCCCGTAATAGGTCCAGCTCGCAGTCATCGTCCCGATAACGCCGCCCTTCGTCCGGTATATGCAGATTGCGTTGTCGTCGACACCGATCATATTGTTGTGCGCATCTTTTTTATCCAGCGTTGCAAGACGCGCCGTCGTTTCGACGATCGTATCGCCGAGCAAAAACTGTATCAAATCGGTTTTATGAATTCCCAAATCCGCCATCGCGCCCATCGCCGCTTTTGTACGGTCAAAAAACCATACGTCCTTTCCGGGATCGACGCTCCACGTTTCCGGTCCTCCGTGTCCGAAAACCGTTCGAAACGAAATGATTTTTCCGAGCGTTCCGTTTTTAACGAGTTCTCTCGCTTTGACGTGCGCTTTTGCAAGACGCTGATTTTGCCCGATCATCAAAAATCTATCGTGCGCTTTCGCTTCCGACACCATGCGTTCGCATTCTTCGAGCGTCACCGCCATGGGTTTTTCACAGAGTACGTGCTTTCCCGCTCTGAGCGCTTCGATCGCGATCTCGGCATGCGTGTGATTCGCCGTACACACGCTCACCGCATCGATCGCCGTATCGGCAAGCATCTCTTCTCGCGTTTTATAAACTTTGCAAGCGTACTTTTCCGCAAGCGCTTTCGCACGCTCTTCGTTTATATCCGTAATACCGATTATCTTTGCATTGCCGTTGCTGAAATATTCGGGCAAGTGCCGCACTTGCGCGATTTTCCCGCAGCCGATAATTCCGACATGTACCATACCGTCTCCTGTGATTCGATTTGCAAGACGCCGGCGCACGTTGCTTCTCCGGCGACCGCTTCTAAAAATTGATATTCTCCGCAATGCCGCATTTCAGCCGAATACCCACATCCTGCCGTTACGCTTCTTTTTTTTGCAGCAATACCGCACCTATCACGATGACGCCCTTGCACGCTTCGCGGAGAAACGGAGGGACGCCGAGCAAATTCAATAAATTATTCATCACCGCGATAATGAGAACGCCGAGCACGGTGCCGCCGACGGATCCTCTGCCGCCCGACATACTCGTACCGCCGACGATGACGGATGCGATCGCATCCATTTCATATCCGCTTCCCGCATTTGCGAAGTCCATCGCACCGATGCGCGATACCTGCAAAACCGATGCGACCGCGACGAGCAAGCCCATGAGCGCATATACGCGCCGCTTTACGGTATATACGTTTATGCCGGAAAGCTTCGCCGCCCGCTCGTTTGAGCCGACCGCGTATACGTGCCTCCCGAACGCAGTCTTCTTTGAAACGACGTACAGCGCGTATGCAAAGACGAGCCAGTACACGATGGGCATAATCATCTGCCCCGCAATCTGCGCGTTTGCGATTTCGAGAAACGGAGAAGGCACTGCGGGATTGTATCCCTGCATAAACTGCTGAGTAACCGAACGGCATATCTTCATCGTGCCGAGCGTTGCGATAAACGGAGGTATCTTTCCCGCCGTCACGATGACGCCCGTGAATTCTCCGAGCAGCAAACCTGCGATAAGCCCGAGGACGATCGCAATGCAATATGCGCTTCCGCCGCTGATACCGAAGGCGGCAAGCAGACCGCGCCCGCTCGAATCGATGAGTACCATGACGATCGCCCCGATTGCGACGAGCGTCGAACCGACGGCGAGGTCTATGCCGCCGGAGATGATCACAAAGGCCATGCCGAGCGAGATGATGCCTATCGTCGCATTGTTGCGCAAAATATTGATCCAGTTTTGACACCACGTCAAAAACCATTCGCCGAACGAATCGAAATTAAAACCGAGCGCAAGCGTTTGAAACACGATCATCACAAGCAGCGCAAAACCGGTACTGAACAGCGGCTTTTCCGTCCAATTTTTTTTAAACCATTGTACGCCTCGTCGCAGCGACGGCTTTTTATCGATACTCATACTGAAGCTCCTCTTTCGATTTTTTCACCCGTTGCAAGGCGCATGATCATGTGTTCGTTCATATCCGTCCCTGACACTTCGCCGACGACGGAACCGTGAAACATGACGATTGCCCTGTCGCACACTCTGACGATTTCCTGCGCTTCGCTCGAAAGCACGATGACGGCGACACCGGAAGCCGCAAGCTTTTCGATAATTTCATAGATTTCTTCCTTCGCACCGACATCAACACCCTGCGTCGGATTATCGAGCACGAGGACTTTCGGCTCCGTATTGAGCCATTTCGAAAGTACGACTTTTTGCTGGTTGCCGCCGGACAGATTCGTAATCAAATCGTCTCCGCTTTCCATTTTGATATGCAGATTGCGCGCATGATTTTCAAAATCGCGTCTTTCCCGTTTCCGGTCTATAAAACACAGCTTTCGATATTTTGCAAGCGATGCGAGCGAAGCGTTTTCAAGAATCGTCATATCTTTGACGATGGCGTTTTCCTTTCTGTTGCGCGGCAGGTAAGCGACACCTTTTTGTACCGCATCTGACGTGGAGGAAAAGGTCGCTTCTTTTCCGGCAATAAAAAGTTTTCCGTCCGCAGGCAGTCCCGCTTTAAAAATCGATAAAAACAATTCGCTTCTGCCGTCACCGAGCAATCCCGTTATGCCGAGCACTTCGGAAGCGTGAGCCGAAAAGGAAATATCGTTAAAATATTTATGATCGCCGTAGCCTTCGACACGGAGCATTTCTTTTCCGCGTACGCAAGCCTTTTTCGACCCGCCATCTGCGATTTTATGACCGACCATATAAAATGCAAGCTCCGCGTTCGTCACGTCCTGCGTTTTTCCAGACGCGACGACTTTACCGTCACGCAGCACCGTATAGCTCGAACAGATATCGAGCACTTCGCCGAGCTTATGCGAAATAAAAATGATGCCGACGCCCTGAGCCGAAAGATCGCGCATCAACGAAAAGACACGCCGAATTTCCGGTTCCGTCAGAGACGTCGTCGGTTCATCCATGATGATACAAGATGCGTTCATCATCATCGCGCGCGAAATCTCCACGATCTGTTTGTACGACGCATCGAGACTCCGCACCGGAAGGCAGGGATCAAGCGAGATCCCGATCCTGTCAAATGTTTGCTTCGTCTTTTCTATCATCGCTTTGCTGTCGAGAAAACCGTTTTTCTTTTTCAGCTCGCGGCCGATAAACATATTTTCATAGATCGCCAAATCGTTTATTAAATTCAATTCTTGATGGATAAATGCGATACCCGTATGTAAAGAATCGACGGGCGAAAAGAATTTCACTTCTTTTCCGTCGACGGCGATGCATCCCGAATCGGCTTGGATGACGCCGCCGAGGATATTCATCAGCGTCGATTTTCCGGCGCCGTTTTCTCCGAGCAGCGCGTGTATTTCACCTGCTTGTACGGATAAAGACACGCCGTCGAGAACGGCGGCTTTACCGAACGATTTGCAGATATCCCGCATTTCAACTTTCATGCACTACCCTGTTTTATTGATTATTAATTTTTTTCGAGAGCTGAAAAGGGGCTGTCCTAAAAATAACCGACTTTTGAGACAGCTCCTTTCGATACGAAATATCAATACGGAGAACCCGCATCGAGGAATTTTTTATAATTCGTACGGTCGACGATCGACGTCGGAATGATTTTTTCTTTTGCCGCAGAAGAACCGCTGAGTACGGCAAGCGCCACATCGACGGCATCGCGTACCATCGCAGGGCTGTACAGCGCCGACTCGATCCAGATATCCGTATTTTTCGGCATCATATTGAAATATTCCTGACAGCCGCCGCCTCCGGTGATTACTTTTACGTCCGTGCGTTTCGCTTCGCGAATGGCCTGGATCGCGCCGATCGACGTTTCATCGTCCATCGAAAATACCGCATCGATCTTTTTATTTTTTGTAAGGATGTCGGTCATATCTTTCAAACCGGCTTCGCGCGTAAACTGAGTCGCATAGGTTTGAATGCTCAGATTCGGAGCGATTTTGGCGACAGTATCCAAAAAGCCTTTTTTGCGGAGCTGAGCTACCGAACCGGATGTCGGCACATCGAGAATAACGACGTTGCCCGTCTTCCCGATTTTGCTGACGATGTACTTTGCACCTTCGGCACCCATCCCCTCGTTATCGCCGGTAACGCGGTATACGCCGTCGACATTGATCACGATATCGAAGTTTACGACAACAACGCCCTTTGCTACCGCTCGTTTGATCGGCACTTCCATACCCGTCCACTGCGGAAACGCGACGATCGCCTGAGCGCCCCACAAAAGCAAATCGTCAAGCTGCGTCGTCATCTCTTCGCCGTTGGTACTCGTGTAGAGTTTATACACGACTTTATCGGACAGCGCTTTACAGCGAGCTTCCGCTTCATAGGCTACCGCAGCAACCCAACCGTGCGTAACAGCCGGCGCGAGAATACCGATTTTGTACTTCTTGCCGGAAGCCGCTTTCGGCGCGGCAAACAATGAACCGGAAACGATCATCAAAGCAAGAAAAACGGCACCAATCTTTTTCATACTACCTCCCGTAAAAACTTTTGTAGGAAGTTGCAACTTCCGAAAAAGTTTTTAGCCGTGCGCGAGAGCGCACACGTTCAATAATCGAGTTTGCGAAAATACACTGTATCGTATTTATTCTATTTTCATAAAAACGATATGTATACATATCTTCCGCAAACATCCGCGCAAACACGAGATAAGAACGCTGCGATTTCGAGCAATGCGCAGAAATCGCGAGTGTCTCCGATAAAAGAAAAACGCTTCAGCGTTTTTCGGCTCTAGACTCCAGCGACGACGATATTTCAGACGGTGCTTTTTATCATACCTCCCGTAAAAACTTTTGCAGAAAGCTTGCGCTTTCGAAAGTATTACAGCCGTACGCTAAGTACGAACACAATTTTTATCCGGTACCTTGTTACAGCGATACCGATCTTATGCAGTTTAGTGCGAATCCATCCTCTTGTCAATGAAAAAATTACAAAAATATTATATTTTTTTTTGATATTGATTTATTTGATTAAATTACATATAATATTATCAAATATATGTAATTTTTTCATATATTTTTCATAGGAAATGCAATTATGGGAAAAAAGACACAACCGACATACGCACAATTGGCGGCGGCGAGCGGTATTTCGGTCGCTACGATAAGCCGAATGATGAGCGGCAGCAGCAGAGTTTCGGAAAAAGCGCAGCGTAAAATCGTGCAGGCGCTGACATCGCTCGGATACGATCCGGAAAGCATTCTGCCCCGTCCTGCAGCCGAAGGCAATTTTATCCTGTTCAATATACCGAATCTCGCAAATCCGTTTTACAGTTTGATTATTCAGGGTGCGCGCGATGCGGCAAAGAGAAGCGGCTATACGCTTTTAATAAACGAAGATGCGATAGACGAGGCGACTATCGAAGCCTATCTTATGATGATCAAAAAGATAAAGCCTGCGGGTTTGATTATAACCAATTCCGTCTCACCGGTGATTTTAAATAGGCTCGACACTCTCGTTCCGATCGTCCAATGCTGCGAATGCAATGAAAACCTTTCGATACCCTTTGTCACGATCGACGACGCGGAAGCCGCAAAATATGCGGTCGAACACCTCATCTCGCTCGGCTGCAAACGGATCGCATTTTTAAACGGACCGCTGTCTTACAAATACGCGCGCAATAGACTCGCCGGCTACACGAACGCGCTCGAAAGCGCCGGGCGCAAAGCGGAAACCGAACTGACGGTGCAGCTCGGAGAAATCAATTACGATATGGCTCTGTCCGCAGCTTACCAGCTGCTCAATTCCTCTAACAGACCCGACGCTTTTTTTTGCAGTTCCGACGTCTATGCTGCGGCAGTCATAAAAGCTGCGAAAAAAGTAAATCTTTCCGTACCCAACGATATCGCCGTCATTGGTTTCGACAACACCGAAATCTCATCGATGTGTACGCCGTCCATCACGACGGTAAATCAGCCGCGCTACCAAATGGGCTTGGTCGGCTGCGATATGCTGACGGAGCGCATCAACGACAAAACCCTGCCCGTGCGCGGTATGTATTTGGAAACCGAGCTTATCGTGCGCGAATCGTCAACGCGCCGCCCCGTGTAATATTCGTATAATGTGAGCTTTACGGAACGGACAGTTCAGCGGATCGCATCGGATTTCAGAACGAGCGCGTCTTTGTATTCGGAAGATGCGACGGAAAACAGATCGATGTCCGGCTCTTTGTCGAGCATCGTAACCTGCCCTTCAAAGTTGACGTCGCTTGCAATGCGAAGACGGGATGTCGTTATGTCGCCGGTAACGCTGCTGCCGCTGCATATTTCAACACGCTCGGATGCTTCGAGATTTCCGGTAACGCTCCCCGACACGATGATCGACCGCGCCGTAATCGCTTCTCCGGTACACACCGCGTCCTTTGCGATTTCCAAGTCTCCGCTCGCTTTTATCTTTCCGTTGAACTTTCCGGTGATGATGAGCTTGTCCGAGAATTCGAGTTCACCGTCGAACTCCGTTTCCGGTCCGAATACCGTCACATTGATTTTTTCGTCGTCGTGTTTTTCCGCCATATTATCCTACTTCCGTTTTCGATTCCGAACGATACAAACGATGCTCACAAGCAAAGCCGCCGCGACAAAAAAAAGCGCAAGCGCATCGCCGGTTTTATTATACAGCGTTTTTCCCGCACTGTCATCCGCGGCGGGCATCATGCCAGTTACATAGGTTTCGGTAAAGGGCTCCGCTTCGAGTAAAATCTTTCCGGTGCGGTCGACGATGCACGTTTGCCCGGACGCAGTGCTCCGAACGGCAGGTACCCGATTTTCGGCGCATCTGAAAACCGCCATCGCAAGGTGCTGATTTTGGCAGCTCAGGCTTTTCGACCACGCATCGTTCGACATATTGACAAAAGCGCGCGCGCCGTCTGCAACAAAGCGGCGGCAGTCGTCGCCGAACGTATCTTCAAAGCAGATCGGCACAGAAAACGAAATTCCCGCAGCGTGAAAAACGGTACGCTCTTTTCCTTTTGCCCATAAATGAGTGTCCGCTTTTTCAAGCGCATCGTAGAGCCAAGGAAGCCGCTTTGCAAAGGGCACCGTTTCCGTAAACGGCACCAAGTGAATTTTCCGATAGATTTCGGGTTCGGGCGGCACGACGTTTTTTCCGGGCGTAAAAACGAAAGCGCTGTTGTAATCGTCGGTGCGGGTGCCGCCCGTGTCGACGGAATGAAAGTTTCCGATTACGAACACGGCTTTTTTTCCGTCGATAAAGTGCAGCACGGAATCGACAAGATCGAAGCGTCTCCTGTCGAGCCGCTTGGTATAGTGCGTCAAAATGGACGGAACGACGGCCGTTTCGGGCCACACGACAAGCGCTATATCGGGATCTTCCGAAAGCGCGCGCTCCGTAAGCTTCATAAGCGTTTTAACGTCTTTTTCGTACGACGCTATATCGCCCTGCCACGGATCGGTGTTGTGCTGTACCGCACATACTTTAATAAATTTTCCGTTTTCGTTTTTTTGCGAAAGAAGAAAAATACCGTACACGATAAACGCGGCGAGCGCGCACGCCCAGAGTGCAATGCCTCGCGCGCGGCGAAAAGCCGAAACTCTAAAGCCCCGAGCGTTTTTTGTTTCCGCACCGATATAAACGGCGTACAGCCATGCGGATGTAAAATCGATGAGAAAAGTAAGCGCCCACACGCCGAAAAGGGAAGCGCTTTGAATGAGGATAAGATTTTGCCACTGAGTGTAGCCTGCAACACCGTACGAAAATCCCGCGAAGCCAGTCGTTTTAAGATATTCGTGAGAACAGAGGATGAGCCACTGAACGATCCACGCGCGACGGCCGCAAAACCTGTCTGCGATCTTCAAACATAAAAAGAGCAGCGCGTACGATATAAAATATTCGACGCTTATCGCCGCGGCGGCAACGGCATGAAAGGTGACGAGCCAGGAAACATACAAACAATACGAAAGCGCTCCGTATACGCCGCCCCACAGCCACACCGTTTTAAAGGACGAACGGCGGACGAGCATAAAGGCGGGAAAATACATTACCCACGCGGCAAGCGGAACGCCTTTCGAAAAAACAAAACCGGGATTTGCGAGCGCAAACAAAACCGCACCCGAAAACGTAAGAAGTATATTAATAAAAAAACGATTCCGGGCGGAATTATTTTGCGTCATCGCTCCGTCCGCTCTTGATTGAGATTCCACAGCGATTTTTTAAGCTCCTGTCCGGAACGGAACGCTGCGACGTAATGAGGATCGACTGAAAGCGTTTTACCGGTTTTCGGATTGCGTGCGACCGATCTTCCCTTCCGTAAGCGCGGTTCAAAAGTTCCGAAGCCGCGCAGTTCGATCGTCGCGCCTTCTATAAGCGATTTTTTAATTTCCTCAAGAAAATTTTCCATAACCTGCTGAACGACACGCCGTTCACAGTCGGATACGCGATATACCGATTCGACAAGATCGTATTTCGTTATTTTTTTCTGAGGCATATAATTCCCGGATACAGAAGAAAAAAATTCCGGCAGAAAGCGCAAGCCGCTCCCGCCGGATTTTAAAAAGATAAGCCGAACTTATTTTGCCGCAGCTTCTTGAGGCGCGGAAAAAGTCACATTGAAAAGTTTTTTCATGCGGGATTTTTTGCGTGCGGCGGTATTGCGTTTTAAAACGCCTTTGCTGCGCGCGGAATCGAGTTCTTTTTGAACAAGATTGTACATTTCTTCCGCTTTCTGCTGCTCTTTGTTCTGTACGGCGGCAATAAAATGCTTTACGGCCGTTCTGCAGCGCGATTTGATCGCTTTATTATGAAGACGGCGCGCTTCGCTCTGCTTAAATCGTTTTTGCGCAGATGTCTGTTTTTTTGCCAAAGGAAACCCCCAGTTACTAACCAAAAAAAATTACTGATAGTATAGTATCGAAGCGCTCGGTTTTAGTCAACCCGTAATTGACATATCGCTTTTTTATCGTTATATTTAATTAAATTCGTTTTGGAGGAAAGCTATGGCCGGAGTAAGTAAAAACTCCCGTACATCGGTTTCAACGCATAAATTCATGTGTCCCGACTGCGGCGGAGAAATCATAATGAAGACCATGTTCGAAAAAGGAAAAATTAAAAATATCGCCGAATGCTCGAAGTGCAAACGGACTGAGCGGCGGCCAAAAGATTTCAAATAATTTTTTTTATTCGACAATGCGAAAACCGCACTCACGGGTGCGGTTTTTTTTATGAGAGCTGTCCGAAAATTGAAGTTTAATGAAAAAGAATATAAGTATATTATTGATTTTATTGGCAGGCATTGAAATGTTATTCGCTAAAGATTTCGGCAATTGGAAAAAGTATGAATCAATGAAAAAAGATGATTACTCGGTTAACGAAAATTTTTGGAAAAAGTATAAAGGAATTTCAAAGGCGTTATCGGAAGAAATACCGGCAGATAAATTGTATAAAGTAATGGACAATTATGTATTTTGGATTATCGGCAATTCTTACGGTGAAGAAATGCACGAAAAACTTATGAAACTGCCTGAAATAGTCAGATATTCATATTTGGTTTATTCTTATGAAGCGGAAATAAATAACGGCGGATTTGATCAGTTTTTCTTCAATTCAATAGGATATGAAGTATTTGAAATTCAAAAAGCTCTTGATTTTTTCGGCTTAACAAAAAATAAGAAAATTTTAGATAAAGCCGTAAAATTACTGGAAACAAAAATAAACTTGAGCGATTATAAAAAATTATTTACCGACGGAAAATTACCGACAGAAGAATTGGAAGATGAATTTAATGAATTAAACGGTTTGTTTCTGGAATACCCCGAAAAAATCGAGAGTATAATAAACACTGTTTTGGATAAAAACCGGGAAAAACTCGTAACAAACCGATAATTCATATAAACTTGCCCGAAGTTGATATTTTTTGCTATAAAACTTGTTCTATGTTTTTTACGGAACTGTATGATTACCCGTTTTTTAATTTGTAAAAACGGATATTTCAGTTCTACCGCGTCAGGGCGGCGCTTCTCCACGCGTCGAGCTGCGCTTGGATGAGACGCGGAGCTTCTTCCAAAATCGCGTTTTGCGCTTCTTTCGTTTTCGGCGCGTCGTAGATTTTTACGATAGTCACTTTATAATTTCCGTTTTTCAAATTTGTCATAATCGTGCGGAGCCTGCCGATTTCCCAAACCCCGTCGAGGGCGCACACGACGACCGGAAGAGCCGTCGCTTCTGCGAGCTTTCGAAATCCCGCGGAATAAAATTTTCCGACGTTTCCGTTCCGCGTCCGAGAGCCTTCGGGAAAAAGCACGGGAATCTGATCGCGAGAGAGCACGCGCTTTGCAAAATCTTCGAGCGTTTTCATCGCCGTTACGGGACTCGCTCGCCGAGGAATAAGGCAGTGTTCCTGAGCACGTAGCATTTCCGACACGAGCGGGATGTGGCGGCCGAGCTCCGCCTTTGCGACAAAGCGCAGACTTTTATCGCGGAAATAATTCATATAGCAGGGTATGTCGAAAAGGCTTTGATGATTGGAAATGACGATAAACTGAGGCGGAAGTTCGCCGAACCGCCGCTTGTCACCGATAAAACGGAAATGTTTATAGCACGATAAAATCGAAAAAAGACGCGGAGCTACCGTACGAACGATATAATCGGAAAAAAGGGCGCTTGCTTTTTTAGATATGGGATATAAAATTACATTGAAAACGGACGGCGGGATCACCATCCCGAACATGCAGCATAATGTGACAAGGCTCGACATGGCATCATAATATAATGAAAAGTCTCAGCTGTCAAATAGGAAGCGCTCCGTTTCCGATACGATCGTATCGAGATCTTCGTAAAGGCGTTTCGATTCGGGTATGCTGCCTAAAAAGATCGTACCGTAGCGCTTTTCGTAGATGCGTTTGTCGAGGAGCGTGACGCAGCCGCGGTCGTCGCTCCGCCTTATGAGGCGTCCGAATCCCTGACGGAATTTGATCACCGCTTCGGGAACGCTGAGTTCCATAAACGCGCTTCCGCCGCGCTTTACGACGGCTTCGGATCGGGCGGTAAAAACGGGATCGTTCGGTACGGAAAAAGGCAGCTTTACGATGATCACTTGCGAAAGAGAAGAGCCGGGCACGTCGACGCCCTGCCAAAAAGAATCGGTCGCAAAGAGCACGCTTCCGATATCTTCACGGAACGCATCGAGGAGGCGGGAAGCATCGTCGTCACCCTGCTTTAAAAGGCGGAACTTCGAAAGAAAGGGAGCCGCATCGGTAAAAGTGTTTTTGAGCATATCGTAGGATGTAAAGAGAACGAGCGTCCTGCCCCGTGAAGCCGAAACGAGGCGGCTCACCGCCGACACGACAAAGCGCTGAAAATCGAGCGTGTTTTCGGGAAGCGGCGCGTCGGACGGAACGGAAAAAAGCAGATTCGTTTTATACGGAAACGGAGACGGAAAATCTCCCGTAAGGATGCGGTCTTCGTCGGCAAAAGAAGCGCCCGTACGCCGCATCCACCACGAAAAATCTTTGTGTATCGAAAGCGTAGCCGACGTACACACGACCGACTGCATCGGCTCGAATACGCCCGTGTTCATAAGAGGCGCGATATCGAGCGGCGTTTTCGTAAACAGCGTATACTGCCGATCTTCGTCTTTTGCCGAAAGCGCATCGCTCGGAAGATATTTTTTTTGTAAGTAAAATACCGAATCGCGTTTTTCATCCCACGCCGTAAAGTCGTTGAACAAAAGCAAAGCCGCTTCGAGTCTGCGGACGACGAGCTTCGCTTCCCAATACGCGCCCGCCGCTTTGTCTTCGTCCGCGATACCTTCCATCAATTCTCTTACGAGGGCGATAAGCGATGAAAGAGAAGACGAAAGAGAAGCGGCAAGAGAAAGAAGCGGCCCGAAATCGCGAGAAGTCGCATCGGAAAGTCGGATCGTGTAGCCGTCCTGCAATATATCTCCCGCCGCAGTTTCCAAATCCGCAATCGCCGACTTAACGCGGCTCACGATTCCGCTCGCATCGGATGCGCGCTCTTCGTTCGAAGACAAAATCGCAAGCGTGCAGATATATCCCGCTTCGGAATTTTTGTGTCTGCGGTACAAAAGATTTATTTGACGCAAAAGCGCAAATCGGTTCGCCGTACCGCTGAAAAAACTCGTCGCCGCGTTTTCGATACCGTGCGCTTCATCGAATATGATGTGCCGATACGGCGGCAAAACCGCCTGATCGTCCCAGCCCGCCCCGCTCATACGCGACTCGATGTCGGCAAAAAGCAAATGATGGTTTACGACGATGAGATCGGCGGCGGAAGCTTCTTTCCTCACTCTCATGACAAAGCACTGTGCGTAAAAGGGACAGCGCGGCCCCATGCACGCATCGCTTTCGCTTTTTATGCGCGACCATATCTTTTCTCCGGGCATAAAGGGCAAATCGCTTTTACTTCCCGTCGCGCTCTTTTCGGCCCAGCGGGCGATCGCATCGAAGGTTTCCGTATCGTCACCGAAAAGCTCTCTTTCACTTCCCGCATCCGACAGGCGGCGGAGACACACGTAGTTTTGTCTGCCTTTGACGAGGACGGCTTTGCATTTTTTTCCGATTATCTTTTCCGCCGCGGGGATGTCTTTTTCGCACAGCTGCTGCTGCAAATTGATCGTGCCCGTGGAAACGACGACGCGATCGCCGTTCGAAACCGCCCACAGCATCGCGGGGATGAGATAAGCGTAGGATTTTCCGACGCCGGTTCCCGCTTCGAATACGCCGAGCGAATTTTCATTGAAGGAGCGGGCGATGCTTCGAAGCAGGGCGATTTGCACGGGACGCTCTTCGTAGCCTTCCGATTGCACCGAAAGAGGACCGCCGTTTTCGAGATACAGAGAAGCCGCGTCGATATCGAGCTTTTTAATCGATTTGGGTTTGACCGCTTCCATGACGACGTAGACTCTGGAAGCGCTGTTGTCGATGATGTAAAAACCTTGCGCGCGCTCGGAGGCTGCGGAAGCGGCCGTCATATCCGCGGCGGAAGGTTCGAGGTAGCCGCTCGGGTGATTGTGGATGAGGACCGCGCATTCGCGCACGTCGTTTTGATTTATGGGAACTTCGCTCTCGTTACCGCGGGCGCCGACTTTTACCGAAACGACGATCCCCTCGGAATCGATATCGCCGGTAAAAAACACTTCGTTGCCGCCCGCTTCCCGGACGGCGCGTTTGAGTTCATCGATAACCGGATCTGAAAAATATTTTCGACTGTCCATCGAAGGCTACAAAACGATGCTTCGAAGTTTATCGAGAGCCGCCCACGAAAACTCGTCGCGGAACAAAAAGCCGCGCATACCCGCTTTTTCGGCGCCTTCGATATTCGCTTTCGTATCGTCGATAAAAAGCGCACGAGAAGCTTCGACGCCTTCGGCGCGCAAAATATAATCGAAAAAACGCACGTCGGGTTTTGCAAGCCCCATGCGCTGGGAAAGATAGCAGCGGTCGAAATGCGACTCAAGCGAAGCGCACGCGTTCATCTTTTGCCAATGCCCCTCGCAGGTATTCGAGCCGCACACGACTCTCTTTCCGCGCGAGCGAAGTTCGTCGACGAGAGAAAGAGATGCTGCATTCGGATAAGGAGTAAAAAAATCGACGAGGGGATCGGCATCCGAATCAACGCCGAATTTTTCGGATACGGTTTTCCACCACTCCTTTGTCGTCACTGCGCCTTCCATGAGCGGAATATCCGAACGCATATATTCGGCATAGACTTCGTCTTCGTTGAGGTGATAATGTAAAGCGATTTTTCCGATTGTTTGAAAATTGAAAATACAAACGCCGCCGAGATCGAAAACGATTATATCCATGAATCATCTCCTAGCAGAATTGAACTGCTGTTGTCGGGATGAAAACCCGATGTCCTAACCACTAGACGAAGGAGACATACAGCACAGGGCTGTGGGGGAACTATAGCATGACGGCGAGCACCGTGTCAATAGTCCCGCTGCATTCTCTCCGCGTTTCCGCTAATCGTTTTGCGCCGATTCGTTTTTCTTTTTCCGGTCTATGTAGCCGCTTTCTTCGAGGTAGCGGCGGCGGGATATAACGAGTCCGATGAGTTCCTGATACATATTGTAATCGACTTCGAGCGCGATCGGCAAAACGAAAAATTCGGTTTCGTCGCAGTACCGCTCGATAAACGCGGGATCGGTGACGAAGCCGAGACTTATCATATTGCTGATCCTGTCTGCGCATTTCAATATTTTCGCTTTTTGACTTCCGCTTTGGATGATGGTACGCAGGTAATCGCTTTTCGTCTGTCCTTCTTTGCGCGTCACTTCGAGAACGAGCTTGTACACTTTTTGTCCGTCTTCATCGATATCGATTATTAAATTCGGATCGAAACCGGGTACGTCTTCGATGACGTCGTGAATGCACGAAGCTTTCAAAAGCACCGAATCGATATAGCCGTAGTCGATGAGTATGCTCATCGTATCGAGCTGATGGCGGAACATATTGCCGCCGGCGTGGCGGGCTTTGCCGATGAGTACCGTCGCAAGCTGCATGTACGGCGCGAGGTAAATGTTTTTCAGCTGGAGCATGGATTTGTTGTCCATCCTGCCCGAACGGTCGACATGCATTTTGTACTTCAATCGTTTCATCGGCCCCGCCTCTTACAAGCTTTGCATATACGACGCAAGTTTTTCTATGCGGCGCTTGTTTTCTTCGAGCTTTGCCTTTTCCGCTTCGACGAGCTCTTTCGCAGCGTGCTCGGCGAATTTGCCCGAAAGCTTCGCTTCCGAACGGGCGGCGATCGCTTCGGCTTCGGCTTTTTCTTTTTGAAAACGAAAAGCGAGCTGCGTTTTGTCGATGCTTTCATCTATGAGCAAAAAGGCTTCGGCGCCCGGTACGACGGTACCGATCGAAGAGGCGGGCTTTTCATCGACAAAATCGATGTGCGCGATTCCCGCAAGCAGCATGATGATGTCGGATTTTTCAGCACAGACTTCCGCTGCGCTGCCTTTTTCGATCATGAGCGCAAGGCGTATCTTCGAAGCGGGATCGATGCCGCACTCGGCGCGGAGCGCGCGAACGCCTTTTATGAGTTCGCGAAGCACGTTGAAACGCCGCGCCACGCTTTCATCGACGCGCTCATCGCTTGCTTCGGGAAAAGGAGACGCGATGAGCATACCGCTATAGTCGCTCGTCGAAAGAATTTTATTCGCGCCTGCGAGTTTTCTGTTTTTAACGATTTCGGCAAGCGGAAGTTTTGCATAGATCTCTTCGGTTACAAACGGGAGAAAGGGATGGAGGAGGCGGATGTTTTCTTCGAGCACGTTGAGCAAAACCGAAACAGCTCTGTCTTTTTCCGCATCGCTTCCGTTTTTAAATGAAAGCTTTGTCGCTTCCACGTACCAGTCGCAGTATTCGTTCCAAAAATATTCGTAGAGCGAAGAAGCCGCATCGTTGTAGCGGTAACTTTCAAGCGCTTCACGCTCCGCTCTCACGCACCTGTCGAGTTCCGTGTAAATCCACCGGTCGAGTTCGGTCAAATCTTCGTCGCGCACCGGAACGAGATTCCGCCCTTCGAGATTTCCGAGTATATAACGGCTCGCGTTCCACACTTTGTTCGCAAAACGGCTTCCGAGCTTAAATGATTCCCTATCGATTAAAACGTCCTGCCCCTGTGCGCACATAAAGCCGAGCGTAAATTTGAACGCGTCGCTTCCGTACATATCGACGATCTCAAGCGGGTCGATTCCGTTGCCGAGCGACTTGCTCATCTTTCTGCCCTGCCTGTCGCGCACGAGCCCGTGAATATAGATGTCGTGAAACGGCGCTTTGCCCGTAAATTCGATACCGGCCATAATCATACGGCTCACCCAAAAGAAGATGATGTCGTAAGCGGTAACGAGCGCGCTCGTCGGGTAAAACTTTGCCGAATCGTCGGTTTCCTCCGGCCAGCCGAGCGTGCTGAACGGCCACAGCCAAGAAGAAAACCACGTGTCGAGCACGTCGGGATCCTGTTCGAGTTCGGTCGACGAACACTTCGGACAGACGTGCGCGTCTTCGCGCGAAACGATCGTCTCCCCGCATTTTTTGCAGTACCACACCGGAATGCGGTGACCCCACCACAGCTGGCGGCTGATGCACCAGTCGCGGATATTTTCGAGCCATACTTTATACGTGTTTTCCCATTTGCGCGGGAAAAATTCGATATCGCCGTTTTTCCACGCACCGAGCGCTTTTTGTGCAAGTGGCTGCATTTTGACAAACCACTGATCGCTTAAATACGGTTCGACGACGGTATTGCAGCGATAGCAATGTCCGACCGCGTGCGTGATTTTTTCTTCACCCTTGAATAAATTTTGCGCTTTCAAATCTTCGATGATCAGATCCCGCGCTTTTGCACAGGAAAGTCCGCGGTAGCGTTCGGGACAGTTATCGTTCAGAGTTCCGTCGGGATTCAATATATTGATAATATCGAGATCGTTTCGCTTTCCGACCAGCCAGTCGTTCGGATCGTGCGCCGGCGTGATCTTTACCATACCGGTGCCGAAATCTTTATCGACATACGCGTCGGCGATGAGCGGGATGACGCGGTCGGTACACGGCAGTTTTAATTTCTTTCCGACGATACCTTTATAGCGCTCGTCGGAAGGATTTACGGCGACGGCCGTATCGCCGAGCAGCGTTTCGGGGCGCGTCGTCGCTATTTCGATTTTCGTCGAACCGTCGGGCGCAGGTCCGTCGGCGTATTCGTAATAGATGTGATACATCGCACCGGCCGTATCCGTGTGTTCGACTTCGTCGTCTGCAAGTGCGGTACCGCAGCGGGGACACCAGTTGACAAGATAATTTCCGCGATAGATAAGACCGCGTTCATAAAGCGTTACGAACACGTCGCGCACCGCGCGCGAAAGTCCTTCGTCCATCGTAAAGCGCTCGCGATCCCAATCGGTGCTGTTGCCGAGCTTCCGCTGCTGTTTGACTATCGTCGCATGGTGATCTTCTTTTACCGCCCACGTACGCTCGAGAAATTTTTCGCGACCTATGTCGTTCCGCGATTTGCCTTCTTTTTTCAGCGCGCGCTCGACGACGTTTTGCGTCGCGATACCCGCGTGATCGGTGCCCGTCACCCACAGCGTATTGTCGCCTTTCATGCGGTGATAGCGCACGACGATATCCTGCAGCGTATTGTTGAGACCGTGCCCGACATGCAAAACGCCCGTCACGTTCGGAGGCGGAATGACGACTGAAAATGTCGCAGCTTTAATCTCTTCGGGAGATTTGCCGGCCATACGTTTTTCGTATTCGGCATGAACGGGAGAAGCGGGATCGGACGCCGGTTTAAACCAATTGCCGTCTTCCCACGATTTGTATATACGGTCTTCAAAATCTTTCGGGTTATACGCTTTTTCAAGCTCTATCGCTTTCATAAAAAAACATTATAACAAAATGATCCGACAAACACAATGCGCCGCATTGCAAAGCGCCGGCGTTTTTCATGCGGAAAATAATCGTACGATTACAAAAGGAGCTCTATTTCCGCTCCATACGGGACAGAAGCGCGTCGAGCTTTTCGCCGTATTTTTTATCGGACGCCCACGTCCCTGCAAGATCGAAAATAGTCGGCGCTTTGCCGCGCGGAGAGACGAATTTGGCGCGTTTATCGACGACGGGATTGACGAGTTCGTCGGTATCTCCGTACGCATTCAAATGCTGGATGTGCGCACGTACGCCGAGCAGTACCGTCGGAAAACGGTCGGGAACCGTTCCGCTTCCGGTCGCTCCGAGTCCGCAGTAATTATGCATATCTTCGGTGACAAGACCTCCGAATCGCAAAAAACCCGTTTCGAGACACATCTGCGCGAATGCGACGTCGGAATTGATCCCTTCGTCATGCGCTTCCGAAATATAACACTGCGCAATATAGAGGGCATCCGCTTTGCGTATCGCAGGGTTGTGAGAACGCAAAAACGATGCGAGCTCTCGATCGGAAAAAACGCCCTCGCCCGTAAGGCTTCGCGATGCGGCTCGTCTTTCAAACGAAAGCGTAGCACACGAAACGAAAAGCGCGGCGGAAATACACGATGCTGCGGTAAAACGAAAGGCAAACGGGCGCAGCAACGCCGCTGCATTTTTCGCCGCGGTTTTTATTTTCGCCGGTATTTTTACAAATGTCGTCATATCGATATTTTCGGCGCCGCTTCCCTTTTTCGTAAGCCTTGCCGTAGAGACGTCTGCGGACAGTCCGATGTACGGATACCGCGCAAATGAGGGCGGCAAAACGCCGATGCACACATACCGCGCACGTGCATACAAACAAATGCACAATTTTATCGTAAAAACTTCGAGCAAAAACTCCGAAATCGAATTTTTTTTTCGATTATTATGTGATGAAGTATCACCGAAACGTAAAACCCGACGTACGCGAACAGGTTTTAAAACACGGATTTTCATATCCGAGCGATGAGGAGCTTGTCATGCTCGTACTCGGAAGCGGCACGAAAAAATCGCCCGTGCGACGCCTCGCGCGAAGCGTCGTCGAAGCGATGTACGAATCGGACGATAAAAACATCGTGCCGAATCTTTTGTCGATCAAAGGTATGGGAACGGGAAAAAGCCTCGCCGTAGCTGCCGCGCTCGAACTCGGACGCAGGCGGAACGGTCATCTGCATTCGGTCATCACGCAGCCGAAAGACGTCGTTCCTTTTGTAAAAAATTATTCGGTACTGTCGAAAGAACACTTTTTATGTATAACGCTCAACGGCGGACACGAAATCATAAAGATACGCGTCGTAAGCGTCGGCACGATCAACCGAACGATCGTCCATCCGCGTGAAATATTTTCCGAAGCGCTCGTCGAAAACGCCGCAGCGATGATCGTGTGCCACAATCATCCGTCGGGCTCCTGCACGCCGAGCAAAGAAGATATCGAAACGACGAAGACGCTCATAGAAGCATCGAAGATCATCGGCATCGCCCTGCTCGATCACATCATCCTCGACCGCGATTCGTATTTCAGCTTTCTCGAACACGATCTGTTGTTCACTCCTTCGGAATAAGTTATAATTGAAGAATGAAATCTTACAGGCATCTGCTCATCTGTATATGGCTCGTTTTCGCCGCCGCCGAAGGAAAAGCGCTTTCCGAAAACGATATGCCGAACAATCCTTCTCCGCAAATATATCTTTCGGCCGAACGTATTGTTATTATTGAAGAATATAAAACCTCTCTTTCGATCCGCACGAATACACAGGACGCGGCGGTATACATCGACGGAACGTATAGAGGACAGACGCCGTGCTCTTTTACGAACATTGCGCCGGGCGTACACTCGCTCAAAATCGTAAAACGAGGATATGAATCGAAATCGTTTTTTATTAATCTAAATGCGGGACAAAACACATCGTTTTACATCGAACTTGAAAAAACATCCGGCTTTATTTTACTGTCGGGCGTGCCGGACGGCAGTGCCGTATATATCGACGGGGAGGCGCTTTCGTTTTCATCGCGCACTCTTATAACGCAAATGCCATTCGAAGCGGATGAAGGATATCATACGGTTTCGGTGAGAAAATTCGGCTATAACGATTTTACATCGCGCGTCTACGTTATGCGCCGTCTTGTCGCTCCCCTCGAAGTGCGTATGACAAAGGCGCAGTTTTCGCTTTCAGGATTTGCAGTATCGAAAGAGCGTTTCAATCCGTCGTACGGCGGACAATTGGGTTCGTGCACTTTTTCGTTCAGAGTAACCGCGCCTGAAAATGCAATACTCGTCATAACCGACGTATCGGGAAAAGCCGTGCGTACGTATCGCTTTCCGCAGTTTACGACATGGGATCAGCGATTTACATGGGACGGCACCGACGATGCGGGTGAAATCGCAGCAGACGGCGTATATACGGCGACAATCAGCGCGGCTTCGTACGTACAGACGGCGCGCACTAAAATCGATTCCTCGCTCGTCTACCGTATACCGGACGCTTCGAAATCCGGAGGAGGCATCGGTACGCTTGCAGCCGCGTATACGACGGGAGAACACGCATCCGTTATCGGCATAGAAGCATTTTCGACTTTTACGTCCGGCCGGAGCGGCGGAACTTCGCTCTATGCCATTCCGATCAATATATTTTTCGGCATAACGCCGGTACCGTGGTTCGAATGTATGTTTTCTTTCGGCATCCACGCAGGCATGGAAGAAGTTCCGATTTCGCTCAACGCATCGATGAAATTCGGTTCGTCGACGAAAATCGGACAAAACGGCCGCGCATGCTTTGCGGGATTTATGCGCTTCGGCTACACGACAAACAGTGCTCTCTATGAACCCTTCGGCGCCGATACGGGCAACGGTTTCGGCACGGGCTTTGCTTTCGGCATCGACGGTAAAAAAACATACGCCGGTATGTCGAGCGAATACGTTTACGATTTTTTCCGGAAAAACCCGAACGGGAATGACAGCGTTTGGAAAAACGGAACGGCATTCGAGTTCCGCCCCGTATCCTTTATGACGTTCAAAGCGTGGTGCGCGCTCCACAGTTCATTCGGAGGAAATGCCGGCACAGACTGGTTCCGCGCAATCGATACGGGAGGCGGCATCACGTGGAAGCTCGGCTCATCTTCAGCCTTTTTCAATTTAAGGGGATCGGCGCTCATCTACATGCAGGATAAAACGTATTTTTCAAGCGGCATCGGTTTGACGTATCTCTTTTAAATTGTTATCATTTACAGTATGAAGTTATATTCGAAGACACAGCTTTTATGCGCGGCAGCCGGAGCGGCCGTTTTCGCCGCAGCCCTTGCGGTTTTTATAGACAGAAATTTTTCTTCTTTCGCTTCTCTTGCCGTTTTCCGCACGCATGAAGAAAATCCTTCTTCCGAAAAAATCGATTTTAACAATCGGACGGAAGAAGAAACGCCGTCGCTCTTTGAAGAAACCGGCGTCCTGCCTGTGCGGCCGATCGCCGACGCATCGCGCTTTACCGAAAGCGAACAGCAGAACATCGGCGTATACGACAAGTGTGCGGAATCGGTCGTAAACATAAGCACGAAGATCGCCGGCATAAACTGGTTTCTCGAACCGACGGTCGAAGACGGAGGAACGGGAAGCGGCTCTATCATCGACAAGCGCGGATACATCGTCACGAACGTACACGTTATCCAAAACGCGTCGGAAATCTACGTATCGCTTTCCGACGGCACGCAGTACGAAGCGGAAATCGTCGGACAGGACAGCGAAAGCGATTTGGCCGTTATTAAATTCACACCGCCTGCGGGCACGGTTTTAAAAACGATTTCATTCGGCGATTCGAGCAAACTCAAAGTCGGACAAAAAGTCATCGCGATCGGAAATCCGTTCGGCCTCGACCGGACGATGACGACGGGAATCGTTTCGGGTCTTGCTCGTCCCGTGCGCAACAGCAACAACAGAATCATCCGCAATATGATCCAAACCGATGCCGCAATCAATCCGGGAAATTCCGGCGGCCCGCTTTTGGATACGGCAGGGCGCATGGTCGGCATCAACACGATGATCGTATCGTCTTCGGGAAGCTCCGCAGGAGTCGGCTTTGCGATCCCCGCGGAAACCGCCGTGCGTGTCGTTTCCGATTTGATACGCTACGGGCGCGTAAACCGCGGCGTCGTTCAAATGTCGATCGTACAGCTGAATCGGACGATCGTACAGTACGCGGGACTCGACGTATCGGCGGGCGTACTCGTTTCGGAAGTGACGAAAAACGGAAACGCGGACAAAGCCGGTATACGAGGCGGCACGCAGCGGGCAAACTACGGACGCTCAATAATTTTCCTCGGCGGCGATATCGTGACGAAGATAGACGACATCGCTGTCGCCTCTCTGGCCGATTATTTTTCCGCGCTCGAAGACAAGCGCCCCGGAGATACGGTTTCGATGACGATCAGACGAAAGGGCAGAGACTTGACCGTAAAAGTGACGCTCGCTCCGCCTCAAGCGTCAAATTAACAAACCGAATTTTGAAAATATCGATAATACCGGGCTTTAGAAGAGAACTTCGTTCGCGCCGATCATACCGCAGGGCTGCCGCAAAACGACCGCCCGTGCGCTTTCAAAAAACTATTTCGAAAGCTCGCCTTTAAACGTCTGCCCCGAAAGCTCGGTTAAACGAAGCTCGACGAATTTTCCGATGAGCGATTTTTCGGCTTTAAATGCGACTCTCTCGTCCCGTTCCGTCTTTGCAAGGAGTTCCGCTTCGTCGTCGCGGCTCACCGATTCGACGAGAGCTTTTACCGTCGAGCCGACCCTCTTTTGCATTTCTTCCGCCGTAATTTTAAGCTGCATATCGATGATCTTTTGGAGGCGCGCTTTTTTTACTTCGAGCGGGATCTGATTTTGCATCTTTGCCGCAGGCGTTCCTTCTCTCGGATTATAATAGTACATAAACGCGTTTTCGTAGCGCACCGTCTTCATAAGATCGAGCGTTTCTTCAAAATCTTCGTCCGTCTCTCCCGGAAAGCCGAGCATGACATCCGTCGTAAGCGATACGTCGGGAAGCGCGGCCCTTATGCGGCCGACAAGCGAAAGATAATGCTCGCGCGTATAGCACCTGTTCATCGCCTGCAATATCTTCGTCGAACCGTGCTGCACCGGCAGATGGATGTGGCGGCACAGCACATCGTTGTGCTTGATCGCATCGATAAGGGCATCGCTCAAATCTTTCGGATGACTCGAAACGAAACGCACCCACTCTATCGGCGAATTGTTTTTTTTAAGATGATCGGAAATATTAATTAATAATTTTGCAAAGTCGGCATCCTCGTCGCAATACGAATTGACGTTTTGTCCGAGCAGCGTCACTTCTTTTACGCCGTACGATGAAAGCGCGTCGAGTTCCGAAAGCACTTCTTCGACGGGACGCGACACTTCCCTCCCCCGCACATGGGGCACGATGCAGTACGTACAAAAATTATTGCAGCCGTGCATAATGGGCACAAAGGTCGAAAAAGATCCCGGCTCGGCGGAAATCGGAGCAAAGGTATACGACGGCGAATCGTCGAGAGGCGCCGCACTCACTCCTTTTTCCACAGCTTCGATGATATCGCCGAAATATTTTTTTGCAAAAGTTCCGACAACGTAATCGATGCACGGATATTCTTCTTTGAGCGATGTAAGAAGGCGTTCGGCCATGCAGCCGGTAACCACAAGCGTGAGCGGCTTTGCACCGTCGCGAACAAAAGCCTCAGCCTTTTCGAGCGTCTTCGATTTTGCGCCGGGCATCTTTTGCCGCAGGGCTTTCAAACCCGCGTACCAGCCGAGCCTGCCGAAGACACGGTTTTCGGCAGTCGCGCGCACCGAACAGGTATTGATAACCGCGACGTCGGCGACTTGCGCGTCTTCGGCTTTTTGCCATCCGCGCGCGATAAACAGCCGTTCGATCGACGCCGACTCGGCGATATTCATTTGACATCCATAGGTTTCAAAATAATACGTCATATCGCATTCCACTTACAATTTTTTTGCCCTGCCTGCGGCCGCTGACGCGGGAATCGGCGTACGCACCTGCTTCGCCTCATCATTTGACATCCATAGGTTTCAAAAAATATGTCATATTTCATTCCGTTTGCGCTCCGTATTCGGCATACGCATAGGCATTGTGATTGTGGATACTTTCGTAATTTTCCGCTTCGACGGAAAACCATGCAAAGGGTTTTGCAATCGGAAACGAGCGCAGCGCAAGATAGGTTTCGCGTACGACGTCTTCGGCAAAGCGCGGATTGTCATACGCGTGTTCGGTCACCCATTTTTCGTCTCTCCGTTTAAGCGCGGCATAGAGACCTCCCGACGAAGCGTTTTCGACGGCGGCGATGACGTCTTCTATCCAAAAAAAATCCGAATACAGCAATTTTACGCGCACCGTACCGCGCTGGTTATGCGCTCCGTAATCGCTGATCGCTTTCGAGCACGGACACAGGGTCGCAACCGGCACCGAAATCGAAACGAAAAAATCGCGCTCGTCTTTTCCGACGCTCCCTTCGTACGCGCAGGTATAGCGCATCATGCTTTTCGTACCGGTAACGGGTGCGCTCTTTTCGATAAAAAACGGAAACGAAACGG
The DNA here is from genome assembly GCF_014334835.1 of Treponema sp. Marseille-Q4132. Lineage (NCBI taxonomy): Bacteria > Pseudomonadati > Spirochaetota > Spirochaetia > Treponematales > Treponemataceae > Treponema > Treponema sp. Marseille-Q4132. The sequence goes on along the minus strand of NZ_CP060591.1, from coordinate 2,370,628 downwards.
TTCCGTAAGCGCGGGCGGCGAAAAGTTTTGAGCGGATCTCATCGAGCATATCGAAAAAGCGATGCATCGAAATATCGAATCGATATTTGTGAAAGATTTCGATAAAGCGGCTCATGTGCGTACCTTTACAGCCGGCAGGCAAATCGACAAAGAGATCGACGGTCGCCGTCGTATTTTGCGTTTTATTGATTTTATCGAGTACGGTCACGGGATACTCGAGACCTTTTACACCGGCTTTTTGCAGCGGCACGCCCCGCGTATCTTTTTCGTTTTGTGTATCGTGCATCGGATTGCAGGTTTTTTTTACGTCAGTACTCACGCTCTCTCTCCGCAGCTTCAAGTGTATTTTGCAGGAGCATCGCAATCGTCATGGGGCCGACCCCTCCCGGCACGGGAGTGATATACGATGCGACTTCTTTTACCGCATCAAAATCGACGTCGCCCGTCAAACGGAAGCCGCTCTTTTTCGAAGCATCGGGAATGCGGTTCACGCCGACATCGATGACGGCCGCTCCTTTTTTTACCATATCCGCACGGATCGTATGCGGCATGCCCGCCGCCGAAACGACGATATCGGCATCCTTTGTGATCGATTTCAAATCTTTCGTTCCCGTATGACAGAGCGTCACGGTAGCGTTGCAGTCTTTGCGCGACAAAAGGAGGGCGAGCGGTTTTCCGACGATATTCGATCGTCCGACGACGACCGCGCGCGCACCCGACGTTTCAATGTGCATCGATTTGAGCAGTACGACGATGCCGTGCGGCGTACACGGAAGCGGCGCATCACAGCCTATGACGAGTTTTCCGATATTAACCGGATGAAAACCGTCGACGTCTTTTTCGGGCGAAATTGCAAAGAGTATTTTACGTTCGTCGATATGTTTGGGAAGCGGCAGCTGCACGAGAATGCCGTGAACGCTCTCGTCGCGGTTGAGTTCTCCGATAAGCGAAAGAAGTTCGGCTTCGCTTGTATTTTCGGGAAGCTGCACGGAACGGTCGTTCATGCCCGCTTCCGAAAGAGCGTTCCGCTTGGCGCTTACATACGAAAGACTTGCAGGATCGTTTCCGACAAGGATAACGGCGAGACAGGGAACGATGCCTCCGGCTTTGAGTTCGGCTGTCCGAGAGGCGATACGCACCCGAATTTCCGCCGCCGTTTTTTTTCCGTCGATAATCACTGCGCTCATCCTGTAACCTGCCCCGCTTCCGCATCGTTTTATCATTGATAAAACCGCTTGAAAAAGATATACTCGACACTATATCTTTTTTTATAAAAATATGCTATCTATGTGAGGAAAGATGAAACGGATTGTACCGCTGTGCTGCATATTGTTTTTTTACGCCGCCGCTCTTTTTGCCGCCGGCAAATCTCGAGGCGACGAATACGATGACGGTACGGAATTCCGCTATGCGATGAACGGAGCCGGCGACCAATATATTCAAATTTCGGTTATGCCGAGCTTTCCGCTCAACTTCAAAGGCAAAATGTATGTCGGAGGTGCTGCGGATTTGGGCTACCGCCGCTTTATCAACGGATTGTTTGCAGTCGGCGGCAATATCATGGTCGGCTACCATCCGACTATAGGCAGCAATATATTCAATTTTTGGCCCGTAACGGCAAGCATCACGTTTCAGCCGACTCTGTGGCGCTTCGAATTTCCGATTTCCGTCGGCGCGGGCATCGCATTCGAAACCTATCAGAGCAGACGATATTTTCCGGGACTCGTGGTAAGACCCGAACTCGGCATATTTTACCGTATGTCGGAAAGCTGGTCGTTCGGAATCGGAAGCGTCTTTTTATGGATGCCGCAGTGGTACCGCGATCCCTCATATAATTTCGACGGTCTCTTTTTGACCGCATCCCTTTCGGCACGCTATCATTTTTAAGGATTTTACATGAAGCGCACATTCTCCGTTTTAATGATTTTTTTCGCACTCGCTTGCACCGTTTTTTTTACCGGCTGTCAGGATGTCATATTTGCCAAAATTATGGGCGAAGTCGCACTCGAAGATGCGACGATAAGCGGACGCATCAATTCGATTGTCCGCTATACAATGTCGGGAACCGAATACGTTTTTATCCAAAACGGAAGAGTGTACTGCAAACCCGCCTCTTCGCAGTCGCACGGCGATTGGGTAGAAAAATCGGACGGACTTCCGAAACTCGAATACAGTTATTACGATAAAAAATTCAACGGCATCTACATCTACCGGCTTGCCGCAACGGAAAACACGCTCTATGCACTCGGCACTTCCATACGCGAAAACGACGACGGCGAAAATACTACGGGAAGCCGTTACCTGTATTATTTCAGCGGAAGTTCGTGGACGCAATGCGACGGAGAGGTTACCGGGACTTCGGGTACGACGACGATATTCTGCACAAATACGATCGATGCGACAAAGCGGACGGCCTATATCCGCATGAACGGTACGGTGAGCGAATTGAAAAACAATCCTTCGAGCACTTCATTTATACAAGGTGCCGCGTCATCCGCATTGGGAGATGCGCCCGGTGCATCCACGGTCTCTGCCGTCTACACTGCAAGCGGCGTTTATTTTTTCAATTCATGTTCGGCGACAAATGAAACGTCGAGTCCCGTAACGCACGTCTATTGGGCGAGCGACTCCACGCTAAAATACGTAGCGGCAGGAACCCCCGCTTCATCGGGAACGAATGCGGTAAGCTGTTCTGCAAACATCACGTCCATAGCCGCGACGAGCGACGCGATCCTTTTGGGAACAAACGGACGCGGCCTTCAAAAGACAACGAATGCAAGCGGAGTGCCTGGCTCTTCGCTTTCGAGCTTTTCCACGAACGCGGATGCCGCCCTCGACGCTCCGTACATGATCCCCGCGATGCTCTGCATCGACTCCGCCGCACCGGAAACAGGCGCGATGCTCTACGCGACAGCGGACTTTAAACGGAAATCGAGTTCGAGCGGCGGCAACTACAAAGACGTCGGTCTTTGGTCGTACTATCCGTCACGCGGCAATTGGAACAGGGAATAGCCTTAAAAAAAACAGTCAATTTTCAAAGATGACCGCCGAAGGTCAAATATCGATTCCGACCGATCGGCAAATACCTTCCGATAGTCAAAGGGACGGAGACGCAGTATACTGATACTATGTCCGAATCGAACGATGCCGATCTTTTTAAAAACGCACACGCGCTCCGCGAACCGCTGGCCGCACGGATGAGGCCGCGCACGCTCGACGAATACATCGGGCAGGATCACATCGTCGGCAAGGGCAGGCTTTTGAGGCGCGCGATCGCAGCCGATCAGCTTTCGTCGGTTATCTTTTACGGGCCGCCGGGAAGCGGAAAAACGACGCTCGCCCGCGTCATCGCAAACCACACGAAAAGCAATTTTATCACGCTGAACGCCGTGCTCACGGGAGTCGCCGACATCAGAACGGCGATCAAACAGGCCGAAGACTTTTACAGTCTCTACAGCCGCCGTACGATTTTATTCGTCGACGAAGTGCACCGCTGGAACAAAGCGCAGCAGGACGCCCTCCTGCCGTGGGTCGAAAACGGTACGATCATTTTAATCGGAGCGACGACCGAAAATCCGTTTTTCGAAGTCAATAAAGCGCTCGTAAGCAGAAGCCGCGTGTTTCAACTGAAACCGCTGGAAAACGGCGATTTGCGAAAAGCGGCGGAACAGGCGCTCGGCGACAAAGAGCGCGGCTACGGTCATTGGAAAGTCGAATTCGAAAAAGGCGCCCTCGAACACTTGATCGAAACGGCGAACGGAGACGCACGCAGTTTGCTGAACGCGCTCGAACTCGCAGTAGAAACGACACCCGAAAAATGGGATGCCACAGCCTCGCCTCCCGTTCCCGCGTGGGGCTCTACGATCTACATAAGCCGCGAAACCGCCGAAGAATCGATTCAAAAAAAAGTCGTGCTCTACGACCGCGACGGCGATTATCACTACGATATCATCAGCGCGTTTATTAAAAGCCTGAGAGGGCGCGATCCCGACGCCGCGATGTATTGGCTCGCGCGCATGGTCGCCGCAGGAGAAGACGCTTCTTTTATCTTCCGGAGAATGCTCATATCGGCCTGCGAAGACACGGGACTTGCAGATCCGAACGCAGTGAGCATCGTCGCAAGCTGTGCCGACGCATTCGACCGTGTCGGCATGCCGGAGGGGCGCTACTTTCTCGCACACGCGGCGCTCTATCTTTCGACGGCGCCGAAATCGAACAGCAGTATGGCATTTTTCGATGCGCTCGCATCGGTGGAAAAAGAAGACGCGGAAGTGCCCAATCACTTGCGCGACGGAAACCGCGATGCCGAAGGTTTCGGGCACGGAGAAGGCTACCTCTACCCGCACGCATACCGCGACCACTGGGTCGCACAACAGTATTTACCCGACGCTCTCGTCGGCCGCGTTTTTTATACGCCGGGTACGCAGGGCTACGAAAAAACGATACGAGGAGACGTGCTTTCAAGGCGCGAAATTCAAATCGCTTCGCTCCTCGAACGGGAAGCAGGCTCAGGCAATGCCGATGAAAGCTCGCAGCATAAAACGGCGGCCGCTACGAAGCTCGACGCCGTACATTTTATTAATAATAAAAAAGGTGAACACCTCACCTTCAGCCCCGCAGACGCGGCAAAGGAGACGGCGCTCGACAGAGCCGATAAATCGTGGCGGGCGCGGCTTGACTCGAACCGAGCGGAAGTGCTGCTGGCCGTGCGCGATACGATGACCGAACTCGCAGGTCTCCTCCGCCATCACCGCTCGCTCGTGTGGAACGCGGACGACGGTCTTTTACTGTGGGACGTCGCGCGGAAAACGCCCGAAGGGATGACGTGCGGACTCTGCCGTACCGAAAAAGGAAAAGAAATCCTCGAACAGTACGGAAGGACGCTCGGCGATTTGGATAAACCCGTCCTGCAAGTGCTCCCCGAAGGAGCGGGCGGAGACGGCATTACAAGCGAAATCTTTTCCGATATCGTCCTCCAGTTCGCATATCGGGGCGCCGAATTCGACCGTCTCTTTTTCAGAAATCCTTTTATCTCACCCGCATCGATCGAATCCCTTGCCTCTTCTCTGTCGCGTACGGGACTAAAAAAAGAAGCGCCCTCCCCTGCCGAAAGCGAACAGGCGGGAGAAGCGATTTTCGCCGAAGGATGGCTTGCCGTCATCGCACAGCGCATCCCCAAAAGCGCTCAATACCTGAGCCGCATCGTCGAAACGCAGATACTCACCCCCGCAACGATCGGCGCATACGAAGACACTCTTGCAAAAATGAAAAAGGCGGAAGACGAATTTTTCGGCGATACGGAAAACCCGCTTTTCAACTGGGATGCGTCGTCCGTCGTCCGCACATTCGAAAAAAAAGGCTTTACCGTACGAAGCTTATCGCGCCGCTTCGTCGAAAAACGGCGGATTACGGAAGAAGAACTTGCAAAGTGGTTCGATGCGAAATCGTCCGCATACGGCGCGCGGATAGCACGTTCGCTTTCTTCGAAAGAGCTTGAAAAAATCCTGCGTCTCCTCGAAAGCGCGCGCGAAAACACGGTCTTCGATTGGGAAAGCGAAACCGCATTTTTTACGATAGCGGACGGAACACGGAATCGGTAAAACTTCGCAATTTTCCGAAAACACGGTTTTTTACGCCCTGCTTCGCATACCCGCTGAAAAAAACTCAAGGCTTATAAAGCGCTCAAAACACAAGGGCAGCTCGCCTTAGAGAGACAAGCTGCCCCTTACGGTCACGGCTCGTCTTTCCACACTAAGCGGAAGCCTCTGATAGGATCGGCTTTGCCGGAATAATTCATTTTGCGCTTGCCGGTCATGCAGTCATACACGGCTTGTCCGGTACTTTCAGACCAGTTGCCGCCGCGGACTACCCGTTTTGTATCATAGTCGGGGAAAGGTCCTGTGGGATAGGCATTCGTACTTGCATTTACGGTTGCAGTATACAAGTCCCAGCACCACTCAGCGACGTTGCCGCTCATATTGTGAAGTCCCAGTTTGTTGGCAATTTTGTCTTCGACATTTGCTCTACCGGTTACGGGTGGACTTTGTGTTGCAAATGCCGTGCCGTTCCACCATTTATTAAAAACCGCAAAGAGGGCGGTTTCATCGCGTAAGGTTTCATAACTTTCACCGGACGGCATTATCATATTTTCAAAGCCGACGGGTTTTGTTGCACCGCTTGCGGAATTCAAATTGGTTAAATAAATACTGCCGTATTGTTCGGCATTGGTGCTGTCGTTACCCTGCCATCGGGCGGCGTACTCCCATTCTGCTTCAGTCGGCAAGCGGTAGCCTTTTTTTGAAAAATCGCAATATGCCTTATCACCGTGGAAAGCCTGTTTTATGACCGCCCCCGATGCCGATCCTGCGCGATATACGCAGTGTTCCGTGTTTCCGAATGTCATCTCGGTATACGCGTTGCACCACGCTATGCAGTCAGTCCAGCTTATGTTTGCCATCGGCTGATTGAGTTCGGCAGGGGTATCGTCATCCTTCGGATCAAATTCAAACAAATAACCGTTCTTTTGAGCCCATTCGCACACTTCATTCCATATTTTCACACTAACTTCGTGTTTACCTATAGTATAGGCATTTAAATTGACCGTGCGTCCGCTGATAAATACACCTTTCCATGAAGCATCGGCGGTCGGCAAAGTATACGAAACGGTATGTCCGATAATACCTCCTGCAGGCGGCGTTACTTTTACGCCGATAGAAACGGGAACTTGTTGTGTTGTCGCATAGACATCGGTGTCTTCTTCAAACTCGTCATATCAAACAATTCTTTTCCTGTTATACTGCCTTTTTTCCATGCGGCAAATACATAGCCGGGATTACATGTTATCTTAGTTTTTGCCTCGTCTTTTATTTCACCCCACGTTACACCGTACGGCTTTGTGATTGTAGGAGACGCACCGAGCTGAACATGACCGTCGTCTTTAATCGTGACGGTAACGTTTATCGGTCTTGTTTCGACGTATATATCCGTTTTGCCTCTAAATTGAAAGTCATCGTAAAATTCGATACCGGTTTTACTGCCTTTTTTCCATGCAAGTATGACAAAACCGGATTTCGGACTGACTTTACCCGTAACTTCGACTTTTATTTCTGTCCATTTTGTTCCCTTGGGTACATACATCTCGGCAGGAGAAGTTATATCGATATGTTCTCCTTTAATGGTAAGCTTTATATCTACCGGTTTCGTTTCAATAAAGACTGTAGCATTGGCATTAAACGGAGTTATATAGCTGTCATCCAAAACCTGTCCCGAAGCACTGTTAAGATGCCAATTTTTAAGCTCATAATGAGGCTTATAGTTTTGTATTTTTTTCTTTGCAAGGACTTCGATTTCATCCCATCTTTTACCCGGATCCACTTCAAATGAAGAAGCAGCTTTTAATACAACTCCTGTATCTCCCGCAACCGTTATCGTAATCTTCGCCGGAGGAGGCGTTACAGTCGTTTTGGTTACAATAAAAACCGTTTCATTTGCATTAAAAGTATAATCACCAGTTAAAGGTTGACCGTCGGCATTTGTAAGCGTCCATTTGTCGAGTCCGTGCCCCGCCTCGTAATGGTCAATTTTATCTTCTGCCAATGCTTTCAATTGATGCCAGGTTTTTCCCTTGTCCTCCGTAAACGTTTTTTCCGCTTTAAGCGTAACGTGCTCATCCCCGTCAACGGTTATCGTTATTTGTGCGGGCGTTGATCCGCCTTGTTGCGGTGAAGACGGCGCGGAACCGGATTCGTCGGGGCCGCTGCATCCTGCAAGCATTACTGCGGTTGCAAGCGCTATAGCGAGCCGTATTTTGTTTACAGTAGACATAATCGTATCCTCCATGCATATTATTAAAAAATGATTTTTAATTAAATAATTTTAGATGTCGTTATATAGTATAACATATATCGCATAATTTTTCTAACGGTCATAGTCGATCCGCCGTTCGATACGCAAAATTATTCGGCGCGCATCGTGCGAGCGGCTATTTCCGTGCATTGCGTTTTGTTTTTCGCGCTCATGCTGCAGACGGGGCGTTGCGGGGTGTCCCCGCTAGAAGGGGCAGCGCGCAACAAAGTGCGCGCGAGGGGGAGACTTCCCCCTTTGATAAAATCGAAAGCGAATGAGCGTGCATAATATTATTTTTTTTGCTATACTGATTTTGTCATGATCAGGATTCAATACGCATCTGAAGTCGAAAAAGAATTTTTTGCGCCGCGCAGTTTTTCCAGTTCGGCTGAAACGGTGAGGGCGGTTATCGAGGATGTAAAAAAGCGGGGCGATGCGGCGCTCCGCGATTACGCGAAAAAATTCGACGCGGCTTCTCCCGCATCTTTTTTATTGCCGGAAGACGAATTGCGCTCGGCTGCGGAAAAGCTCAAGCGCGAACGAGTTGTACTCTACGATGCGCTTTCGTATTCTTACGATGCGGCGCTGCGCTTTGCAAAAAAGCAAAAAGAATCGTTTTCGGATTTTGAAGTCGAACTCGAGCCGGGTGTGTTTACGGGACAAAAGACGATCCCCGTAGAGAGTGCGGGCGCATATATTCCGGCAGGAAGATTTCCGCTTATTTCGACGGTCGTTATGACAACTTCTCCCGCTCTTGCGGCGGGTGTAAAAAATCTTGTGATCTGCACGCCTCCCCGCGTTCATCCGAACGATACGCGTGAAGCCGAACGGTCGGGTACGGGACAGGCAGGGAAGCCTTTTGTCGGAGGAGCGCCTTATGCGGACGAGGGCATTATGGCGGCGGCTTTTATCTGCGGCGTAAAAACGGTGTTCGCATGCGGCGGTGCTCAAGCGGTCGCCGCAATGGCTTTCGGTACGGAATCGATTCCGGCTGTCGACGTCATCGTCGGCCCGGGCAATAAATTCGTCGCGGCCGCAAAAAAAGAAGTCTATGGTACGGTCGGCATCGATATGCTTGCAGGTCCTACGGAAGTGTTTATCATCGCCGACGGCTCGGCGGATCCCGCGTGGCTTGCTGCGGATTTGCTTGCACAGGCGGAACACGATCCGGTTGCGCAGCCCGTCCTCGCGACGCCTGACGGAAAACTTGCCGAACGTGTCGCAGCCGAAATCGAAGTGCAGCTTGCTTCCCTTCCGACGAGGGCAACGGCCGAAGAAAGCATCTCCTCGTGCGGAAGGATCATCATCACCGGCTCGCTCGAAGAAGCGGCGGAACTTGCAAACCGGAAAGCGCCCGAGCACTTGGAGCTTGCCCTTTCCGAAGGGGGCGAATGCGATAAGCTCGTCTCCCTCGTTCACAATTACGGCTCGCTTTTTATCGGTCACTATGCGGCAGAAGTGTTCGGCGATTATGCCGCCGGGCTGAATCACACGCTGCCGACGTCGGGCTCGGCGCGCTTTACCGGCGGCTTGAGCGTGCGCACTTTTTTAAAAACGGTGACGACGCTGCGGTGTGAAAAAGGGAAGACCGGTATGAAAAGGAGCGCCGAAGCTGCCGCCTGTTTGGGAGATGCGGAAGGGCTTGCCGCTCACGCGAGAGCCGCTCGGCTGCGTTTGAAAAATTAATAATTTGTCGAACGGTGAGCAAAGCGGATGGAAAATTTCGAGTTTTCGAAAATTCGAAATTAAGCTTAATTGATCGAATAGTGAGTTCGGAAGCGGCAGCGAATGAAGCTGTGCTTACGGCGAGCTCGAAGATAAATCGATTATCCGGAGTGCGATGTGATACGGATTTATAAACTCGGAGAAGAAGTGCTGCGCGAAAAAGCGGTGCCGATCGAAAAAGTGACGGATGAGATAAGAACGCTCATCGGCGATATGTTTGAAACGATGGTCGAAGCGAACGGCGTCGGACTTGCGGCTCCTCAAGTCGGAAAAAAGCTGCGTCTCTTTGTCGCCGTTGCAGACGACGACGTAAAGCGCGTTTTTATCAATCCGCAGATCGTTTCGACGTCGGAAGAGGTCGGCGATTACGAAGAGGGCTGTCTGTCGATCCCCGGCGTATATGAAACCATACGCCGCCCCGTGCGCGTTACGGTGCAGGCGCTCGATGAAAACGGAAAGCCGTTTACGCTTGAAGCTGACGGTCTGCTCGCGCGGATCATTCAGCACGAAACGGATCACTTGGACGGCATTTTGTTTATCGACAGGGGTGATCCCGAATTTGCCGAAAAGACAAAAGAGCAGTTTAAGCAGCGCGAAGAAAAGGCTGCAAAGCGGCGCGCGGAAAAAGAATTGAAAAAGAACCGCATTGCCGCGAAGATAGCCGCAAAAGAATCGAAAAAATCCGTACTTCATTGACAATCGGCGGCTGTAAAACTCACGGTTGACGTGTGCGCGTTCGCGCACGGCTGCGTCGGGATTGTCGATTAATTAATAATTTTTAAAAGGAACGAGCGATGATTCGAGTGCTGTATGCGGGAAGTCCCGAAGCGTCCGCAAAAACGCTTTCGCTGCTTTTTGACGGTGCGGACGGTTATGAAATTGCAGGCGTTTTGACGAATCCTCCGAGCGCGCAAGGAAGGCATAAAACGCCCGTGCCGACTCCGGTTGCGCGTTTTGCCGAAGAGCGCGGTATTCCGATTTTTACACCCGAACATTTGAATGCCGCTTCGCGCGAAGAAATCACCGGTATCCGTCCCGACATCCTCGTGTGCTTTGCTTACGGCCACATATTCGGTCCGAAATTTCTTTCGCTCTTTCCGCTCGGCGCCATCAATCTGCATCCGTCACTGCTTCCGAAATACCGGGGGCCTGCTCCCGTAAACGCCGCCATCCTGAACCGCGATACCCAAACGGCCGTCACCGTACAGACGATTTCGCTTGCAATGGACGAAGGCGATATCCTCGCCCAAGAGATAGTCGAACTCGACGGCAGCGAAACTTCTTTCTCTTTGCTCGATCACTGTGCATTTCGCGGAGCCGAAATTATTAAAAAACTGCTCGACGAATGCGCTTCGAACGGCGAGCTTCCCGAAGGAAAAAAGCAGACGGGGGAAGCGTCGTATACGAAAATCATTACAAAAGAGGATTGCCGTATCGACTGGTTGAAAAGCGCGGCGGAAATCGATGCGAAAATCCGCGCGTATTTTCCGGAACCGGGGGCGTGGACGGAAGAAAACGGCTTTCCGCTTAAAATTCTTTCCGCCCGCGTCGTCGAAGACGGAAGGCCGCCTATGACGGATGCTGCAGCTTCGTCCGAAGTTCCGGGCACCGTGCTTTCCTTCGATAAAAAACGGGGGATCCTCGTTCAAACCGGAAGCGGCATCCTCGCCGTAACGGAACTGCAGCGGCAGGGAAAAAAAGTGCTCGACGCTCCGTCTTTTATAAACGGCGCGAGAAATTTTATCGGTACGGTGCTGCGCTGATCTTTTGAACTTTGCATCGCGCTCTGTTCGAAACCACGCAAATCGTTTATACTGTACCAATGTTCCGTTTGTATGTGGAAAGAAAGTGCGGTTTTCAAAATGAAGCCGAAAGAATCAAATCGGACATCGTTCATTTTTTGAGGATTCCGTCCGTTACGGGCGTGCGGTACTTGAATCGCTACGACGTCGAAAATATTTCCGATGAAGAAGCGAAAGCCGCAGCGCATAGAATTTTTTCCGAACCGCAGAGCGACGAATGTATTTTCGATACGCTGCCTCTGCGTCCGGGCGAAACGGCGATCGCGTGGGAATACCTCCCCGGTCAATACGATCAACGTTCCGATTCCGCAGAACAGTGTCTTTTGCTCTTGCGCGCAAGTCTTCCCGAAAAAAGCCGCGGTAAGCAAGAACCCCGCGTGCGGTGCGCAAAGGTCGTCCTCCTTTCAGGCGCGGTAAGCGCGCGCGACATGGAGCGCATTCAAAGCTATCTTATCAATCCCGTCGATTCCCGTCTTGCAGGAGACGCCGTCCCCGACACGCTCGAATTGAAAGCCTCTCCTCCCTCAGACATTCCGTCCGTTGAGGGATTTATCGGCATGGATAAAAACGAACTCGCCTCTCTTCGAAATCGCATGGCGCTTGCAATGGACGCGGCCGACGTCGCGTTCATGCAGGATTATTTTAAAAAGGAAGGACGCGATCCGACGGAAACGGAAATCCGCGTGCTCGATACGTATTGGTCGGATCACTGCCGGCATACGACTTTCCTTACGGAATTGACGGACATTAATATCGAAGACGGCGCCTATGCTCCGCTTTTTACTTCATCGCTTAAAACCTATACCGATATGCGCGCCGACGTGTACGGAAAAGCGGAAAAACCCGTGACGCTCATGGATATGGCGATCATCGGTGCAAAGTATTTACGGAAGCACGGCAAACTCGACGATCTGGAAGCGTCCGAAGAAAACAATGCGTGTTCGCTGTTTATCGACGTGCATTATACGACGGACAAAGACGGCAAACCGCTCTCTCCCGATTCGCCGGGCGAAACGGAAAAGTGGCTGCTTTTATTTAAAAACGAAACGCACAATCATCCGACGGAGATCGAACCTTTCGGAGGAGCTGCGACGTGTATCGGCGGGGCGATCCGCGATCCGCTTTCGGGAAGAGCGTGGGTATATCAAGCGCTCCGCGTGACGGGGGCTGCCGATCCGACCGTGCCGATTTCCGAAACAATTCCCGGAAAACTTCCGCAGATGAAGCTGTGCAGGGAGGCGGCTCAGGGATTTTCTTCGTACGGTAATCAAATAGGACTTGCGACGGGACAAGTCGCGGAATTGTATCATCCGGGCTATGGGGCAAAGCGCATGGAATGCGGGGCGGTCATAGCGGCTTCTCCCGCGGATTCCGTTGTCCGCGAAAGACCGGAAGCGGGCGACCTCGTCATTTTGCTCGGCGGCGGTACGGGACGCGACGGCATCGGAGGCGCAACGGGTTCGTCGAAAGTACACACAAAAGAATCGGTGACGAGCGCGGGTGCGGAAGTGCAAAAAGGCAACGCCGTCGAGGAACGAAAGATACAACGCCTTTTCCGCGATAAAAAGGTGAGCTTGATGATACGCCGTTCGAACGACTTCGGCGCGGGCGGTGTGTCAGTCGCGGTCGGAGAATTGGCGGCGGGACTCGATATCGATCTCGATGCGGTGCCGAAAAAATACGAGGGTTTGAACGGCACCGAGCTTGCGATTTCCGAATCGCAGGAACGCATGGCGGTCGTCGTACGCGAAAAAGATGCGCGCGCTTTTATCGATCTTGCGGCAAAGGAAAATCTCCGTGCGGTCGTCGTCGCAAAAGTGACTGACTCGAATCGCCTCGTCATGAAATGGCGGGGCAAAACGATCGTCGATCTTTCCCGCGATTTTCTCGACGCCGCCGGCGCTCCTCACAAAGCGCGTGCGTATATTGAAAACCCCGCGCTGCCCGAAACTTCACCGCTCGTTCGGCCGCTCGAAAGCGCTGCAAAAAAATTGCCCTCATCGCTTTCGGATGCATGGCTTGCAAATATAAACGATTTGGCATGCTGTTCCGAACGAGGGCTTTCAGAACGCTTCGACGGCTCCATCGGATCCGCAACCGTTTTGTTTCCCTTCGGCGGAAAATATCAGCGTACGCCCGAAGCGGCTATGGCGGCAAAGATTCCCGTCGCCTCTCCGCGTGAAACCTCGACAGCGAGCATGATGTCATTCGGCTTCGACCCCTTCGTCGGCGAATGGAGCGCGTGGCACGGCGCCCAAACGGCGGTCCTTTCCTCTCTTGCAAAGATTGTGTGTATCGGCGGAAACGCCGCGTCGTGCCGCCTGTCGTTTCAAGAGTACTTCGGCCGCGCCGTCGATGAAAAGAAGTGGGGCTATCCTGCGGCGGCTTTGCTCGGCGCACTTGACGCGCAAAAGAAGACGGGCTGTGCATCGATCGGCGGAAAAGACAGTATGAGCGGCACTTTCGAAAACATAAACGTTCCGCACACGCTCGTGTCGTTTGCCGTAACGCACGATGAAGCTGGGCGAGTGACGAGCGGTTCGTTTAAAAAAGCGGGAAGCGCGATTTATCTCGTCGGAACTCCCTATTCGCCGCTCCTTGCTCCCGATTTCACCGCATTTATGCAAAATGCCGAGAGCCTCTATCGATTGAACGCTCGCGGCGCCATACGCGCGATGTATCCCGTCGGTTCGGGCGGCATCGCGGAAGCTCTTACGAAAATGATGATGGGAAACGCTATCGGAGGACGTATCGATGCCGTGCCGCTTTCGTTTACGAGGGCGCACATACCGGGCGCAAAAGCTTCTTCGCTCGATCTCTTTACGCCGCAGTACGGTTCGATCATCTTAGAAGCCGCACCCGAAGCGGAAAGCGAAATCGATAAGGCGGGTTTTGTTTCCGGTACGATTGTTAAAATCGGCAAAACGATACATGAAAGTGAAATCGTCGTCGAAGATAAAAATGCGGGTATTCCGCACACGAAGATTTCGCTTTCGGATGCGGAAAAAGCGTGGGAATCCAAACTCTCCGAAGTATTTCCTTCGGTATCCGAAAACCCTGCTCTGCCCGCACTTCCCTCCTTTGCGCTTGCCGCACATCCTTCCCTTGCCGATTTGAGAAGCCGCGTTTCGCTCGGCAAAAAAACTTTTGCCGCTCCGACAAAAAAAGTGCGCGTGCTCATCCCCGTTTTTCCGGGAACGAACTGCGAATACGATATGGCGCGCGCGTTCGCCATCGCAGGAGCCGAAACGAAGATCGCAGTCTTTGCAAACAATACTCCCGAAGTCCTCGAAGAGTCGCTCGAAACGCTTGAGCGGGAATTGAAATCCGCACAGATTTTAGCGCTTGCCGGAGGATTTTCCGGAGGAGACGAACCCGACGGTTCGGGTAAATTCATCGCGAACGTTTTGCGCGAAGGGCGCATCGCAGAGCAAGTGATGCAGCTTATTAAAAAGCGGGACGGTCTCATCCTCGGTATCTGCAACGGTTTTCAAGCCCTCATCAAAACGGGGCTCGTGCCTTTCGGTGAAATCCGCACGATGACCGCCGATATGCCCACCCTCACGTTCAATACCGTCGGCCGCCACATCTCTCGCATCGCCCGCACGCGCACGGTGAGCGCATTGAGTCCGTGGGCGCTCGATGCATCGGTTATCGACGAGAGGGTGCATTTGATTCCCGTTTCGCACGGGGAAGGCCGCATCGTCGTCGCATCATCGCTTGCCCAACAACTCTTCGCTTCGGGACAAGTGTTTTCGCAATATGTCGATGCCCTCGGCGTGCCCGCCGTAATCGAGCCTGACAATCCGAACGGCTCTCTCTTTGCGATCGAAGGGCTTACGAGTCCAGACGGCCGCGTGCTCGGCAAAATGGGACACAGCGAGCGCACGATCGGCATCGACGGAGGAGGAGCTTCTCGCGACCTTATTAAAAACGTCGCAGGTGATCCTCTCGCAAACGAATATGAAACTTCCTGCCAAAACATTTTCGCGGCGGGAGTGAGATATTTTAATAATTAATAATATTATGGAGCGTATTATGTTTAACAAAATTATAAAACCGATAATCGGCGCTTTGGCGATCGCAGTGTTTTTTACCGGCTGCTCCGCTTCCGCAAAAGCAGGCAAAAACGGCTGGTACGTCGATTACGATGCGGCAAAAAAAGAAGCGCAGAAAAAAAATAAAAATCTCCTCATCTTTTTTTCCGTGGTCGACAATGACGGGGAAAGCCAAGCGCTCAAAGAAAAAGTGTTCGATACAAAAGAATTCGTTTCCGCCCTTTCGAAGCGTTTTATCCTCGTCAATTTGGATTTTTCAGCCTCACTCTCCGAGGATACCGAAGATCAAAGCGAAAAAGAGAAAAAAAAGGCGGAAGAGCGGCAGCGGAAAATCGAATACATGGGGCACATCGCGTCTCTCTATAACGTAGATTCCATTCCTTCCGTTTTCCTTGCGACAAAAGAAGGCTATTATGCGGCGAAGATCGAAACTTCCGATGAAGATGCCGCCCCCGAAGCGTATATAAAGCTCATCGAAAGCAAATCGGCCGATCTCGATAAAATCAATACATTGGCTGATGCGGTGCGCGCGGCGTCCGGAGTTGAAAAAGTGCGTGCGATCGATGCGCTCTCGGAAGCGACGGACGATACGCGGCGGCTTCTTTTGGCCGATCTTTTCCGCACGGTTTCTTCTCTCGACCCCGAAAATGAAACGGGGCTTGTCGGAAAATATATTTTACTCACGTCCGTCTCCGATGCGTCGACATTTTATGCACAGCGCGATTTCGCTTCCGCGATTCAAGCGCTCGCTTCGGCCGCAGAAGACAAGCGGCTCGGCGGACGCGAACGGCAGCAGGCGTATTATTACGCAGGCGAATTATTAACAACGACCGGCAGTACCGATTATAAAGCCGTCTTCGATTATTTTCAAAAATCCTACGACGCCGATCCCGAAAGCGAATATGCGCCGCGGCTGGCGGAAATGCTTAGAAGCTTAAAGGAAGAGATCGAGCGGATTTCCGGCGACGGCAAGCAGCGATAAATTATGGAAACCGAACCTCCCGATAATCCTGCAACCGTCGTTTTACTGATCGCCGCGGCTGCCGTTTTAATAACGCTGTCCGCGCTCTTTTCGATTTCCGAAAGTTCGTTCCTCGGGATGAACAAACTCCGTCTCCGCATAAAACGCAAAAGCGGAGACAGGAGCGCGCTTCGGGCGGCAAAGCTGCTCGAAAAAAAAGACGTACTTATCAATTCCCTGCTCGTCGCAAACGATCTCGTCAACATACTCCTTTCCGCGATCCTCACCGCCGCCGCAATCGCACTGTTCGGGAAAAAAGGTGTCGGGATCGCAACGTTTACGACAACGATTCTTTTATTGATTTTCGGAGAGATAACGCCGAAAGCGGTTTCGACGCGGCACCCCGATGTATTCGCGTACGCGCTTTCGAAATTCGTTTCCGTCACTGTCTTTATCTTCAAACCGATTTCGCTCGCCTTTACCGCCGTCGCTCATGCGATCCTGCATGCGGCAGGCGTCAGTACGAAAAAGCCCGACCGGTCGTATACCGAGGAAGAAATCAAAACCTTTATCGCCGTCGGAGCGGAAAGCGGTGCGCTCGAAAAAGACGAAAACGCCATCATGAACCGCGTTTTCAAATTCACCGATTTGGAAGCGCGTGCCGTCATGATCCCCCGCACGAAAATCGTCGCCGTATCCGATAGCGCAAGCTGGCGCGACATCATCGAAAAAGCCGAACGAACGCGCTTTTCGCGCTTTCCCGTCTATCGCAAAGACATCGACGATATCGTCGGCGTACTCTACATAAAGGATTTGCTCGCGTACAAAGAAAAGGCGAATATGTTTTCCGTGCGAACCGTCATGCACGAACCGATTTTTATCCTCGGTACGAAAAAGATGTCGTCCGTACAGCAAGTGCTCCGCGAAAACCGCCAGTCCCTTGCGATCGTCATCGACGAATATTCGGGCACCGACGGTATCATCACACAGAGCGACATCGCCCGTGAAATTTTCGGTATAACCGATTCGAATACGCCGGGACGCGGACATTTGCCGCTGGTAAAAATCGAAGACACGTCCGACTTCGTAACCGGCGGCGATATGCTTCTTAGCGAAGCGCAGGAGCTGCTGCATATTCCGTTTTCGTCGGACATTAACGAAACGCTCGGCGGCTGGATTACCGAGAGACTGGGCGAAATGCCGGGCGCGGGAGACGGCATCGAATACGAGGGTCTGCGCTTTACCGTACTTTCGATAAAAGACCGGAGAATTAATAAAATTCATATAAAGCGTCTTTCAGGCGACGACGGAGACGAATGATATGAATACCGTCGTCATATTAATAATTTTAATCGTACTGGTCTCGCTTATCGGATTTTTTGCGGCATCGGAAACGGCATACCTTTCCCTTTCGAAAATCAAACTGCGTGAACTCATACAGAGTAAAAAACGATATGCGAAAACCGCGCTCGCTCTCCGAAACGATATGGACAGGCTGTTGACGCTCGTGCTCGTCGGAATCAATTTTTTCAATACCTTCGCAGCCTCCCTTGCAACCGCACTCGCCGTTTCTATCGTCGGCTCAAGCGGCGTCGGCATAGCGACGATCGTCATTACTTCCCTCGTAACGATTTTCGGAGAGATCATTCCGAAGACGGCCGCCGTTTTACATCCCGACGACACGGCGCTGCGCTTTGCACCGATTTTACTCGCGCTTGAAAAAATATTTTTTCCGATCGTATGGTTTTTTTCGCGGATTTCGCGCGGCACATCGTTTATCGTCGGAAAATTTTGGAAGGACGACGGAGAAGACGTAACGGAAGAAGACATCAAAATGATGATCGCGGTCGCCGCGCGCGAAGGAACGCTCGAAGCGGGCGAAAGCAAAATGCTGACAAAAGTATTTCAATTCAGCGATCTGCGCGTCCACGATATCATGAAGCACCGCTCGCTCGTAAACGCCGTTTCCGCCGACAGCGATTATGCGCACGTTTCGGATATTTTTTTGACGACAGGCTGTTCGCGCATTCCCGTTTTCGAACACACACCCGATGCGATCGTCGGCGTGCTCGGATACAAATCGGTACTCTTCAGTTCCGAAAAAGAAACCAAACGGAGCGATTTTATCCGCCGGAAAATGTCGCGCGCACTTTTCGTTCCCGAAACCTTTACCGCCCTCGAAATGCTCGAAGATTTCAAAAAAGCGCATACCGATTTTGCCGTCGTACTCGACGAGCAGGGCTGCACCGCAGGCATCGTCACAACGGACGATGTAATGCGCGTCGTGTTCGGACGCATGACCGATGAAAACCCGACGTCCGATATCGCGCCCGAATCGAGGATTGCGCTTGTCGGAAAATCGGAATACATCGTGCCCGGCGATATGAAACTCGACGACGTAAATGCCGTCCTCAAACTCGCTTTGGAATCGGAAGATTTCAATACGCTCGGAGGCTGGCTGCTCGAAAAGTTCGGCTACCTGCCGGCGGTAAGCGAAGCGTATATCGACGGGACGACGGCGTACATCGTGGAAGACCAGGCGAGACGCCGCATTTTATCGGTACGTATAAAAAAAGGCGCAGGCCGAATTCAAAATAGGAATCGATAAGTGCAGCCGATCGAAATCTCCGCCGTATTGCGCGATGCGCCTCCTTCGGTATCGTCTATTTTGTACCAAGGCCCGGTTATGCGAGTCGAATGATATGTCGCACCCTTTATAATCCGTGTGAATGTCCATGAGAGAGCGATCGAAAGCGAAATATTTTTATTAAAAATATAAGCGGCTTCGGTACCGAATCGATACACGGAAAACCATCCGTGCATAATATCAATATAATAACCTCTGCCGTGATGCCGGTCGAGCGATTGCATATACGTATAAGGCGATAGGGCGATCGAAAGCGCGAATAGAAATTTATTAATTTTAATATCGAAAGAAATGCCGGTATGCGTACATACTTCTTCTCTCATGTAATCGATACCTTTCGTCTTGTATTGCTTTGCGGCAGGATGATCCCACGAAACGCCCGCATCTCTTCCGTCCCACGCGCGGCCGTTTCGAGCCTCCAGCGAAATATATACATAATCCGTTCCGATAAAGGGGCTGATCGAAAAAAAATCGAGCGGCTTAAACGTATATGCGATACGGCCGCCGAACGAATATGAAGACGCGATGGCATTTTCATGTACCGAAAAAATATTTTTTATACCGTTTTCATCCCAATCGGAATCTTTCATAGCACCCGATCGCATGGGAACGGCGCCGAAAGCGAATCCGCTGACTGCAAGCGCTTTCCATGAAACACCGACGCGACCTCCGTACTGCAAAGAAGGCTTTATATCCCAATCGAGTTCGCTTATTTTTTTGTCTGTGCCGGAAACATCTTTGATGTACACATATTCTCCGAGCGTACCCAAACCTACCGAAAAAATCGGCATAACGGAAATACTCCAATCTTTTGCGGCAAGATTTTTCGTGATCCGTACAAACAGAAAAACGATAATTAATAATTTTATTGTACGGCGATTAAACGGCAAGGGGATCGACCTTATACAATTTTGCAAGCTGTTTGCGCGTTGCATCCATATCTTTCGGATAGGGTGCGCAAAACGTCATGCGTTCGTCCGTTGCCGGATGCGCAATCGTTAATTTGTACGCGTGGAGCGCGAGACGGGCCAAAAGCGGCCGCTCTTCAAAGGCATCGCCGTTCCATTTTTTTTTGAAATCGCTTAGGCGTACCGGCTTTCGGTTGCCTCCGTACAGCGGATCGCAGACAATGTATAATCCGTGTGCCGCCAAATGCGCTCGGATCTGATGCGTGCGCCCCGTTTTCGGAACAGCTTCAATCCATGCGTATTGACCGCAGACGCCGATAAGACGAAAATCGGTAACGGAATATTTACCGCTTTTTTTATTTACGACGGTGCGATGCTTTGCGTCTCCGTCGGGAAGAAGCGCTTCATCGGCGTGCAACGTTTCCCACAACGGCCGTCCGTACACGAGGCAGTGATAGATTTTTTCAACTTCTCTGTGTTCGAACTGAAGCGAAAGAGAACGGTGCGATTTTTCATTGCGCGCATAGGCAATCGCGCCCGAAGTATCTTTGTCGATACGGTGTACGGCGAAAAGCTTTCCGAATTCGCCTTCCGCTTCGATATCGAGCCGCGGAGCCGTTTCATCGTACCTGTCCGCAGCGATGAGCAGGCCGCTTTTTTTATTCAGCACGACGATATCCTCGTCCGCATAGAGCACCGTATAAGGCGGTATTGCTTTCATAAAAAACAGTATAACAGAATACCCGCGTGTATGAAAGAAGGCGCATTGCATCACGTTAAATCTAACCGAAAAAAAAGCCGTTCCTCACGTAAAAATCTAACCCAAATCTGAGTCACAATAGAAGCCCGAAGGAAGGGCACCATGGGGTTAGATATGAAAACGAAAAAGAAATTGACCGAAGAAACGGCAAAACGCTACTGTACGGCAAACAAGAAGCGCAAGACGAAAATCATCGACGAGTTCACCGCAACCACCGGCTACAACCGAAAATACGCCATCCACATCCTCAAAAACAGCGCACGCATAAAAATAACACACTTCAACAACGTCGAAAGAAAGAGTGTACAGATCATCAAAAAGCCTCGTAAAAAGCGGCACTATGAAAAATACTACGGTCAAGATGTGCAGCGTGAAGTTATTCGACTGTGGCTATTTTCGATGTACCTGTGTGCAAAACGGCTCGTACCCTTTATCCGCGACAATATCGATTACCTTGCCCTCAAGTTCGGCTATACTGAACAACTGAAAACAAAACTTGCTCACATATCAAGCGCAACGGTCTCAAGGATACTCAAGCCGGAAATCCCCAAGCATTCCATCCGCGGTATTGCAACGACACGACCGGCAAAGAATCTCAATAAACTCATTCCGATCCGCACCTTCTTCGATTGGGACGAACGAAAACCGGGCTTTTTCGAAGCCGATACGGTCGCTCATTGCGGTACAACTACGGAAGGACAGTATATTTGTACCCTGACACTCACCGACGTTCATTCAGGATGGACGGAAAATCGTGCGCTTTTGAATAAAGCTCATCGGTGGGTCAAAGAAGCGACAGAGGACGTGAAAATACACTTACCCTTTGCTATGAAAGGCATTGACAGCGATAACGGACGTGAGTTCAAAAATATACAGCTTTTGCAGTGGTGTGAACTAAATCATATTACGTTCACCCGAAGCCGGTCGTACAAAAAAAATGACAACTGTTTTGTTGAACAGAAAAACGACAGCGTGGTAAGGCGTATTGTCGGCTACTATCGATTTGAGGGAGAAGCTGCCTGTGTTGTCTTAGCAGAACTGTATGAAAGTTATAATAAGCTCGTTAATTTCTTTTTTCCCTCGATGAAGATTATTGCAAAGCAACGAATAGACGCAAAGGTCATAAAGAAATATGATGCGGCTAAGACTCCCTACCGAAGGCTTATGGAAAGTAAGGAGGTAAGCAAGGCGGTAAAAGCTGAGCTTTTCAGGAGAAAGAACAGATTGGATTTACAACAGCTGCTTGACAAGACACAACTCTTGCAGCGTAAGCTTATCGCTATGGCGGTGCAACGGTCATAGCTACGGTTAGATTTTTACTTGAGGAACCGAAATCGTTTCGGTTAGATTTTTACGTGAGGAAATACGGAAGGGTTGCAAACGATATACCTGCTTACCGCACCGCCGAAAGTACAAGCGGCAGGCGTGCCTTGCATTCCCTTCGTTTTTCAGCTATGATGGCTTTACCGACGCGGCTGTAATATAGCGGTAGTATACGAGCTTCCCAAGCTTGGTGTAGGGGTTCAACTCCCCCCAGCCGCTGAAATTTCAATACAATCCTCATTAGCAAAACAATATGTAGCAACAACATAATTGGGAGTTGAACCGCGGAGCGCGCGCAGCGCAAGTGCGACAAATCGAAAAGACACTTGCAGATATATACACCATATTGTATTATTAAAAGTTATGAAAAAGATAACATTACTATATATACTCATACTGGGTTTTTCCTTTTTTCCGGCTGCGGCATTTCAAGGCGGACCGTTGCTTTATCTTCACGCCGGTTTCGGAGGCTCTTTATCGCTTCCGAGTATTTCCGATGCAAGTCTAAAGCAATTCAATAAAGATGCCGTAAAAATGACAGGCATGACAAGCAGTTTGCTTATAGGCGGCGAAGTTGAAGGCGGTTACGTTTTCGATTCGAACCGTTTTTTCGGACTTTCGAAAGGACATCCGTTCAGCGCACTCGGCGTCTTCGCATATATAGGCATGGGGCAAGGGAACACTTCGCAAAAAGTATCGGCAGTCGTATCCGGAAACACGTTCGATACTTTTATGATCGTCGATTTTACTCCGGTCGTCAATTTCGGCGTAATTGCAAAAGCGTATTTTTTCCATAATAAACTTGCACTCGGAGCTTCGCTCGGAGGCCGCATCATAACCGATTTCAGTCCGGATTATCTGGTGTATTCTACGGATCCGAATATTATAAAAACCGAAGTCGGACAGATCATCGTCACCGAAGATATGATGAAAAAGATGAATCCGTTTATGTTTTCCGCTGCAACCGTAATCGAATACGGTATTTCGCTTATGGAAACAACGGATATCGTGTTCGGCTGGTATACGAAATTCAATCTCTATCAGCCGAAATATCTGACCGCGCCGCCATCGCTTGCAAAACTCGCCCGGGACAACGGCGGCGATATTTCACAGCCGTTTCCGGATTATTGGCTCAATTCGCTCGACTTCGGCGTAAAACTCGGCTTTGCATTTAAATTATAATATTTATCGGAGTGTTTATGAAATCCATCAAAGTATACAAATTGGGTGCGGCGCTTGTCTTCGCCTGCTTGGTAATTACATCCTGCCCCTCGCCTTTTTTGCAAAGCTATTATATACAACAGCAAAACCGTTCCGCAGGAAATGAGGGCGAAAGCGAACAGGAAGATCCGGGAAACGGCGATACGCCTATTCCTTCCGAGGAGCCGCTTGAACCGGGAAAGATCAGTATGTTTTCGGTTATACTGCCCGACGGTAAACTTTCCGAACCGAATAACGATACGACCGTTCACGATCAATTGGCGGGAAAGTTGAATGTTTCGGACGGCTTTCCGTTCGGTACATTTGAGACATCAAAATTCGGCAATTGGAAATTCAGCAGCAATTTTTCGGCAAGCAATGTGCCCGAACCGAAATACAGCGGTACCGTAACATGGGAAAGCGCCCCCGAAAACAAAAATCCCGAACGTGAAAAATACGGCGGTAACGAAAGTGCTTCCGCCGGCGGAAACTCCATATCTTCCATGACATATTACCGCTATTGCGGTAAAAATCCCTTTAATTTGTATACATCCGAAACATACGACGTATACGGAGAAGACGGCAAACCGACCGGTCAAAAAGAAGCGCTTATGAAACGCTTTATATTTTATCGCTTTACGGGAAAAGGCGGCGGAGTCGTCGGCTTGGATAATTATCTTGTTGCCGTCGACACGTATACAAAATTGGTATTTGCTTTTGCAAAACCCATTGGATTTACAACTGTATTCGGCAATCAAGTACCGACAAAGTGGGCTTCAGTCGATACTCACTCTACAGGTCCCGGCGGAAAAAAATACCGCTTCTATCAATACGACCCTGCCGGTTATGTAAGTGAAGACGGCGCGTTTCACATGAGTACCGCATATAAAAATAATTTGGCAAGCGGCAACTATGACCCCGCTTTCACCGGAAAATCTCCGTATGTAGGCTATGTGGGCAACGCTTCCGGAGAAAATAACGGCTATGTCATAAGCGGAACGCTGACGGTAAAAGCACAATACCTGAAAAACGTTTCCGTAACGGATGAGAAATGGGCATGGGGCGATCACGGCAATGCGGACGGAACCGATTGGCCGGAATTCATCTACGGCATACGTTCCCGCTCATATGAGGGTACAGCCGTTTCGCAATGGGATGTACTGTCTTCATATAGGGCAAACGAGCAGAAGATTATGCCAAACAAAGCGAAACACATAAAAATCGGCACCGAGTTGCCTCTCGGCGGCAGCAAAGAATATAAATTTGAAGGATCAAAGGTTGCGCGCACATTGGAGCTCGATGCCCGAATCATCGAAATAGACATCACCAAAGGTTCAAACGATGTAATTACCGAATATGAAGAGCCGATTGTCTATTTAAAATACGATAGCTTCAGTCAATCGTGGAAACCTACGGGGACAAACGGACCGTCGCCTAACGGACCTGTCGGCTATGATAAAAATTTCGAACTTGCGGTAGGACAGACTAAGAACTTTGTGATTACGCTGAGAGCACCCGAAGGCGAGCAAATGCAGCTGTGTTACGAGCTGTCTTGGAGCACTTCAGGGGGATCTTCCGAAAAGCCCGTATTCGGCGTCAGAGCGCAAAAAAATGGCGATGATGCTCAATACGGTTTTAGCGGTGATAACGGCGTTTATACCGTTGAATACCGCGATACAAGCGATGAATCGGCTCCGGAAGCAAAAACCGTTTCGTTTGCACTCAATGTTTTTAATTTAAAACCCGGTATTCCTCTTAAAGCGATATACAAAGCGGACAATGCCGATTTTCCGGTAAATCCAGTTTTTAAATCGGGCGATACCGTGCTTACGGAACCCGTATTTACAACCGAAGACTCCGTCATAGATGTTTCGCTGACGCTACCGTCGAAAGTCGGATTTGAGCAAACCGGCAAAATCGTATTTTCGTTCAAAGACGAAAACGCTGCCTATGATATGCCGAATTCTCCCGATAAAATCGAGATAACCGTTATACGGCGCGCTTATAAAATCATTCCTGCGGCTCAATTATCGATATCGAATCCCAGTCTTAAAAATATTTCAATATGGGATCTCGGAGGAGACGGCCCGAAAGGCGGTTATAAACAGGCGGAGTTTTCGTATGAACTTAAAACACGGTATAACGACAAAGAGTGGAAGATATTTTCGACGAACAACGGAGGAAAAAAATCCATTGCTTGGGAAGAAACCGGAAATTTGGGCGGAGTGTCGGATTATACGGTGGCAAAGCCGCACAACGGAACGCATACCGTTCTCTTCAGCGCCGAAATATGGGAAAAAGACTCTACCGGCTCATCCGATGTGATTGTCAAACACGAACAACCTGCGGTACGGCTCGGCTATGATCCGCTGACGGATTCATGGAAAGCGGATGTAACATTGCCCGCATATTTTGAAGACAGCGCCGGTAAATGGGAAGTAAAATCCGTAACTATGGACGAACTGAAGCGCGGAGAAAAAAAGACATTGACGATCGCGATTTCCGCTTATATATGGGATTTGGTAAATAAAAGTAATACATGGTTGCCGTCTATTAAAACAGCCGAATGGGGCGATATGGAGCTTTCTTTCGACGTCGAGTGGAAGTAAGCACACCGTTCGCTGAAGGTTTAATTCATCATTTACTATAAAAAAGCCCGCACGTGTTGCGGGCTTTTTTATAGGCGGCGCTTCGCGCCGCCGTGCGTCAACGGCTGTAAGAGCGCCGGAGGCCGGGCTGTCTTAAGCTTTCGGATGTTTCCGCGATTGTAATGTGCGGTTATTTCTTTTTACCCTGGTTTGCGACGCCTGCCATTTTTTCGGCAATCGCTTTTTCGTCGCCGAGGTATTTTTTCCCGCGCACTTTGAAGTTGTCGTCGAATTCGTATACGAGGGGAACGCCGGTCGGGATGTTCACTTCCAAAATCTCTTCTTTCGTCAGATTTTCAAAATATTTTACGAGGGCTCGAAGCGAATTACCGTGTGCGACGATGAGCACGCGCTCGCCTTTTTGCATGCGCGGTTTGATTTCGCTTTCAAAATAAGGAACGGCGCGTTCGATTGTCGTCGCAAGGCTTTCAGTCAAGGGCAGCACCGACTTGTCTTTTACCGTGCGGTAAGCTTCCTGCAAGCGGGGGCTGCGTTCGTCGTTTTCCGTTAAAGCCGGCGGCGTTATATCGAAAGAGCGGCGCCAGATTTTTACCTGATCTTCGCCGTATTTTTCCGCAGTTTCGGCTTTGTTCATTCCCTGCAGTGCGCCGTAGTGCCGTTCGTTCAGCTTCCACGTTTTTATGACGGGCAGCCATTCGCGATCCATGGAAGCGAGCGCAAAATTCAGCGTATGTATCGCGCGCTTTAAAAATGACGTGTAGCAAATGTCGAAATCAAAGCCTTCTTTCTTTAAGGTGA
Organism: Treponema sp. Marseille-Q4132; assembly: GCF_014334835.1. Classification (NCBI taxonomy): domain Bacteria; kingdom Pseudomonadati; phylum Spirochaetota; class Spirochaetia; order Treponematales; family Treponemataceae; genus Treponema; species Treponema sp. Marseille-Q4132. The sequence goes on along the minus strand of NZ_CP060591.1, from coordinate 2,343,992 downwards.
TTCCGGCTTGTTTCGCTTCTTCCTGTCCCTTTTCGGACAATTCCACATCCGTCCAGCCGGTAAAAAGGTTCAATTTGTTCCATTCGCTTTCACCGTGCCGAATAAGTACCAATTTCATATACAACTCCTATAAAAAATTTTGCAGGAAATAAGAGCCTGCGGCTCGTTCTGCAAAGAATTGATTCCACATGTCCGCTCTTGCGGACTTCGAATCAACTTCCGAAAAAATTTTAAGCCGTGCGCGTGCCTCGCAACAAGCACGTCGGCGGGAAGTTTCAAGTGGCGCACACGCTCAATAGTCGAGTTTACAACGCAAACTTGAGATAAGAACGTTGCGATTTCGAGCAATGCGCAGAAATCGCGAGTGTCTCCCATAAAAGAAAAACGCTCGGCGTTTTTCGTCTCCGGACTGTAGTGCCGCCGCTATTTTAGGCGGCGCTTTTTATACAACTCTCATAAAAAAAATCAATCTTGCACACACCTGCGCGACGAGCGTAAAATTCAAGTGGCGCACGACTTTACGCTATCATAGCGCATTGCGCCGTGTCGGGCAACCGGAGCGTATACGTTTTTTAGAAAATATATTTTTCGAGACAATACCCTGCCCCATTTTACCGCGCGTCCGCACCGATGAGAGCATATCGTCGACGACCGCAGTTCAATGCCGATCGCCTGCTCATCAGCGGACGCCGAGCGGCGTATAGCCTGCTTCGCTTACCGCATCGGAAAGCGTTTTTTCATCCACATCTTTTGAAAGCGTAACGACCGCGTTTTTATCTTTTAAACTTACGTCCGCTTTCGTCACGCCGTCGATCGACGAAAGCGCTTTTTCGACGTGTTGGCGGCAGTGGTCGCACATCATTCCGTCGATTGTAATCGTCTTTGTCATTTTCGGTTCCTCCGTTATATCCTTGTTTGCAACACCGTCGGCTGTAAGTGAAGACGTATTTGCCGCTTTGCCGTCCGCCGTAAACGCTTCGTCCGGCAGTTCGACCGGACGCTTTTTTATTTTTCGCTTTTTGTATATGTCGAAGAGATTCAAGCGCAGCGCGTTCGTAACGACGCAAAAGCTCGACAAACTCATCGCCGCCGCTCCGAGCATCGGATTCAACGCGATCCCGAACGCGGGAAAGAGCGCTCCCGCCGCAACGGGGATGCCGATGACGTTGTAGCAAAACGCCCAAAAAAGATTTTCTTTGATATTCGTCAAAACGCCGCGCGACAGATTTACCGCAGCTCTTACGTCCGAAAGCGTCGACTTCATAAGCACGACGTCGGCTGCATCGAGAGCGACATCCGTACCGGCTCCGATCGCGATACCGATATCCGCCCGCGTCAAAGCGGGTGCGTCGTTTATACCGTCGCCGACCATCGCAACGCGCCCGTATGTTTGAAGACGCGAAACGACTTCGTCCTTTCCGTCGGGAAGCACATCCGACACGACCGAGCGGATGCCGACCGTCTTTGCGACCGCCCGCGCGGTACGGCGGTTGTCGCCCGTGAGCATGACGACGGCGATGCCTTCATCGTGCAGAGCGCGGACCGCTTCGGCACTGTCGGATTTTGCAACATCGGCTACGGCTATGATGCCGAGCGCTTTTCCGTCTTCGGCAAAATAGAGCGGCGTCTTCCCCTCTTCGGCAAAGGCTTCACCCCTTTCTTTTAAGCTTGCCGAAAGTACATGATGCTCTTCCATAAGCGCAGCGTTTCCGCCGAATGCGCTTTTGCCTCTGACCGTTCCGCGCACTCCGAATCCCGGAAGAGCGGTAAAATCGTCCGAGCTTTCGTACGAAATGCGCCTTTCGACGACGGCTTCCATGACCGCGCGCGAAAGCGGATGTTCGCTTTTCGCTTCGAGGCTTGCGGCAATTTTTAATAATTTTTCTTCGCTCTCGTCCGCGTATATGTCGGTGACGCGCGGCTTCCCCTCCGTCAGCGTCCCCGTTTTATCGAGCACGACGACATCCGTCTTCCCGCACGCTTCGAGGGCGGCGGCCGTTTTAAACAAAATGCCGTGCTTTGCACCGAGTCCGCTTCCGACCATGATAGCGACGGGAGTTGCAAGGCCTAACGCACAAGGACAGCTTATAACAAGCACGCTCACCGCACGCGCAAGCGCAAAACCGAATTCCGCTCCCGTACCGAGCCACACGATCCCCGTACCGAAGGCCAAAACGATGACGGCGGGAACGAAGATGCCCGACACTTTATCCGCGAGCTTTGCCGCGGGCGCTTTTGTAGCGGCGGCGTTTTCCACCATATCGATAATTTTGCTTAAAGAAGTGTCGCTTCCGACGCGGGTCGCCCGGCACGTGAGAAATCCGTTTTGATTCAATGTCGCAGCGCTCACCTCACTGCCGCGAGCTTTATCGACGGGAAGACTTTCTCCGGTAAGAGCGGACTCGTTTACCGCGCTCGCCCCTTCGCTCACCCTTCCGTCAACGGGAATGCGCTCTCCCGGCCGCACGATAAACACGTCGCCGACTTTTACTTCGGACGCGGGAATCGTTACTTCCTTTCCGTCACGCACGACATGCGCTTTTTCCGGCGCCAAATCCATAAGCGATTTGATCGCGTTCGTCGTTTTTCCTTTGCTGTAAGACTCAAGCGTTTTGCCGACGGTGATGAGCGAAAGGATCATCGCGGACGATTCGAAATACAGATCATGCAGATATGCATGTGCGCTCTTCATATCGCCCGAAGCCATTGCGAAGGTCATCGAAAATAAAACGGCAGTGCTGTATGCGAATGAAGCTCCGCTTCCGAGCGCGACGAGTGTGTCCATATTCGGAGCTCCGTGTACAAAGCTTTTAAAACCGCTCGTAAAAAATCGCCTGTTGATAAGCATGACGGAAAGCGCAAGCAGCATTTCATAGAGCGCGATCGATGCAGGATTACCGTGTACGGCGAGCGGAACCGGCCACTTCCACATCATGTGTCCCATGGACACATACATGAGCGGCACGAGCAAAACGAGAGATGCGATAAGGCGCTTTACGAGCTGCGGCGTTTCCGTGTCTTCGAGCGACGCGCGTTTGGACGCCGCATCCGCCGAGCGCACATCTTTCGTATCGGGGGACGCATTGTAACCCGCTTTATCGACTGCGGCACAGATCGCCTCGGCACTCGCAGGGGATACGAAATCGACGTTCATCGAATTCGTCAAAAGACTTACCGAAACGCTTTCGACGCCGGGAACTGCAGCGACCGCTTTTTCGACATGGGCGCTGCACGCAGCGCACGTCATACCGCTTACCGAAAATTTTGTCATATATATCGCCTCGTCATTTGAGTCCTTTTATTAAAAACATCGTTTCATCGATGATTTCCGTATTGCCTTTTTTTATCTCTTCCGTAATGCAGCTTTCCATGTGATCGCGCAAAATCATATAGCCGAAAGTGCGGAGCGCGCTTTCGGCGGCGGAAACTTGAATGAGCACGTCTCCGCAGTAACGGTTTTCATCGAGCATCGATTTGATACCGTTCAGCTGTCCGATGATCCGGTTCAAGCGAGAATGAAGCGCGCGCACCGACGCATCTTTTCGCGGCGTATGTTTGTATTTGCAGCGCATACACGTCTTTTGCGGCGCCGCTTTTTTTTTGCCGTCCTTTGGCATAATTCCCCCGTAAAAGTTCATTTCCAATATAATACCCCCAAGGGGTATATGTCAATAATCAAAAACATCGGGGAGCAAGCTTTGCGCTAAAATAAAAAAACCTCCGAAAACTCAAGTCCGTTTTCGGAGGTTGTAACACCGCCTGTCGATATTTTAATAAAAGTCAAATAAACTTATGCACGATTCAGAGACGGGTTTTCACCTCTGTTCGCGAGGAACCTTTATTTTGCCCACGGATGTATGCGAAGATAGGTATCGTTTCGGTCCGCTCCGACGGATACGATCCCGACAGGCGTTTCGGTAAACGCTTCGATAAATTCCACATACGCTTTTGCGTTTGCCGGCATCTTTTCGTATGAAGCGCAAGAACGCAGATCGCTTTTCCATCCGTCGAATTTTTTGAGAACCGGACGCGCCGCATTCAAAGCGGGAATGCCTGCCGGAAAATCCGTGACGATCTTTCCGCCGATATCGTATGCGACGCAGGCTTCAATCGATTCCATTTCGTCATAGATATCGAGATGCGTCAAAACCAGCGAGTCGATGGAATTGACGCGGCACGCGTAGCGGAGCGCAACCAAATCGAGATAACCGCATCTCCGCGGCCTTCCCGTCGTTACACCGAATTCGTTTCCGGTCGTGCGCACGTAATTGCAAAGCTCGCTTTCGGTATCGTTATTGAACTCGGTCGGCATCGGGCCGTTTCCGACGCGCGTTTGATAAGCTTTAAAAACGCCGTACACTTTGTCGATTGCACGCGGTCCGATACCCGAGCCCGAAGCCGCGCCTGCCGAACACGATGCGCCCGAACTCACATACGGATACGTTCCGCTGTCCAAATCGAGCAGCGCGCCCTGCGCTCCTTCAAATAAAATATTTTCACTGCGGTACTCCCACAGCTTCGAAGCGATATCGACACGCATGGCAATGAGCCTTGAAGCGTAAGTGTCGATGAATTTTCTGTCTTCGGCGTCGAGATCCGCCGTCTTTTCTTTCCAATCCAAATCGGCGAGTCTGATTCCGTCGCGTTCGGATTTTTGCGAATACGCGCTTCCGATACCGCGCCCCGTCGTGCCGATAGGCCGCTTGCGGGACGCATCGCGTTCTTTGTCAATCCTGCGGTACGCGGGCAAAACGATGTGCGCGCGGTCGGAGATGAATACGCGGCCTTCCCAAGAAATGCCGTTATCGGTGAGCATCTGCAGTTCGGCAAAAAGCGCTTCCGGATCGATGACCATACCCGAACCGAGGAATACCGCTTTATCGGGATACAAAATACCCGAGGGTACTTGATGCAGCGCATATTTTTTTCCGCCGACGACGATCGTGTGTCCGGCATTCGCGCCGCCTGCAAAGCGCACGATGTACTTCGCGTCCAGCGCGAGAAAATCGACAATTTTCCCTTTTCCTTCATCGCCCCATTGAGCGCCTATAACGACAATGTTCATCGCTTCCTCCTCTATGATCGGCCGGTTGACTTAAAATGCGTTCAGTCCGCCGGGCTTTACTTGAAAATGACTGAACTCCATCGAAAACGACGCCCTGCCCTGCGTCGCCGAACGGAGACTCGTCGAAAAACCGAACATCTTCGCCATCGGCGCCTGCGCATGGACGATTTCACCCGTCTGCTTCGAATCCTGTCCGAGGATAATACCGCCTCTGCTCGTCATCTGATTCATCGCGTCTCCGATGAATTCTTTCGGACAGGAAATATCGACGTCCATAACGGGCTCGAGCAATTCCGGCTTTGCAGCCGAACAGGCTTTATCGAAAACCGCGGCGGCGCACGCTTCGAATGCGAAAGTCGTCGACGTCAATTCGCTGTAATCGACATCGGTTACGGTAACGGCGGTATCGGTACAGGGATAACCGAATTTGATTCCCGATTGGAGAGAGCTTTCGAACGCGCTTTCCATCGCTTCGAAAATTTCGTCTGGAATATCGTTTCGTTTTACGGTACACGCGTAAGAGTTTCCGGCTCCTTGAGGACGCGGTTCGACGTGCACCTTTATGCCCGCCGTATTTTCTTTTCCGCCGAGCACTTTGCTGTAGCTTTCGCTTGCGTCCGCGCTTTCGGTCACCGCTTCGCGGTAAGTCACTTGCGGAGAGCCGACACGGCACTTCACTTTAAAATCGTCCTGCATACGCGTGACGAGCACATCAAGGTGCAGCTCGCCCATGCCGCTGATTATAAGCTGACCCGTTTCCGCATCTTCGTGATACGTAAAAGTCGGATCTTCCCGCGAAAGGATCGCAAGCGTATCGTTCATCCTGTCGCGTTCGGCAAGCGATTCGGGTTCGAGAGAAACGGATATGACCGGTTCGGGAAACTGCGGTTTTTCGAGGAGCACCGGCATTCCCTCGCTGCCGAGCGTATCGCCCGTCTGTGCGAGTTTCAATCCGATAAACGCTGCGATATCGCCTGCAGCGATACTGTCTATCGGCTCTTCTTTATCCGCGTTGATTCTGAAAATTCTGTTGACTCTCTCGCGCTTTTTTTTATTGACGTTGTACACTTGCGTGCCGCTCGCAATTTTTCCCGAATACATACGCACAAAACACAAAAGACCCATATTCGGATCGTGCTGAATTTTAAACACCAAACCGACGGCGGCTCCGTTTTCTTTACACGGCACTTCGATCTTTTCTTCTTTGTCGCGCTTTATGTGCAAACCGACGGCGGGAGGCACTTCGTCGGGTGCCGGAAGATAATCGATAAGCGCATCGATGAGCGGCTGTACGCCCTGATTGCGGCGGGCGCTTCCCATCACAAAAGGAACGATTGCACGCGCTATCGTCTCTTTGCGGATCGCATCTTTCAGCTGTTCCGTCGTTATCTCTTTTCCTTCGAGGTATAATTCCGCAAGAAAATCGTCAGCCGATGCGACCTGATCGACGAGCTTCACCCGCCATTCGTCCGCTTTTTCTTTGCGTTCGGGAGCGATATCGGAAAATGAAAAAGTTTCTCCGTCATCGTCTTCGTTCCAGCGGATCTCCTTCATCGACAAAAGATCGATGACGCCTTCGAAATCGCTTCCTTCGCCGATCGGTATCTGGAGAGCGACGCATTCGACTCCGAACTTTTCGTGTACGTCTTCCATCGAACCGAAAAAGTCCGCGCCGATGCGATCCATCTTATTCATAAAACACAGACGCGGTACTTTAAACGTGTCCGCCTGACGCCACACCGTTTCCGTCTGCGGCTGCACGCCGTCGACCGCGCAGATGACGGCGACCGCGCCGTCAAGCACGCGCAGAGACCGTTCGACTTCGGCGGTAAAATCGACATGCCCCGGCGTATCGATGATATTGATTTGAAAGCCTTTCCATTCGGTCGTCGTCGCCGCACTCGCAATCGTAATACCGCGCGCCTGTTCCTGCGGCAAAAAATCCATCGTCGCCTGTCCGTCGTCGATTTCGCCGATTTTGTGAATTTTTTTCGTATAATAGAGGATGCGCTCCGTCGTCGTCGTTTTGCCCGCGTCGATGTGCGCCATGATTCCGATATTCCGTATTTTATTCAGCTGCATAACGCGAGTATATAGAAAAGAGAAAGAAGGAGCAAGCGAACGAAGAGCGGACAGTGTTTTATTATCGTGCGAATCGGAATATCCTGCGCGCTATTTTTCGATTTTACCTTTCCAGCTCATAATGCCGCCGATATTCACGACGTTCGTATATCCCATCGCTGAAAGTTTTCCGGCAGCGTCGCGACTTCTTTGTCCGCTCCTGCAGTAAACGAGAATTTTTTGATTTTTATTTTTCAAAATGCGCGAGGCGCTCTCTTCGGTGATCGTTTCGTTCGTTAAGAGGACGGCGCCGGGAATGTGACCCGCCTTGTACTCATCGGGACGGCGCACGTCGACGAGAATAAAATCCTTTTCCGTTTCCATAAGTTTTGCAGCTTCATCCATCGAAATCGATGTGAATTGCTCTGCCGCCTTTTTTTCATTTTCTTTTGCAAAGCATGAAAAAAACATTACCGCCCCCATAAAAATAATAATTCCTATCGTTCGTGTATTCATATTTTCAATCCTTATCAAAATAGTATATGATCCGTGTCAACAACACCGGAAACCGTATTTTCCAAAAACGGCATATAATATAAAAATCGGCTGCACTTCCGGCAGAAGCCCGTGCGTTCTTTGCTGCGATTACAGAACCGTAGCGATCGCATTGAGCGACGGCAATATGCACATCGCAATTTTTTTCATTTCATCGTCGGGCGCAATTTTATCGGGCACCATGATGCACGAAAGTCCCGCTCTGTATGCGCTCCTCATACCGTTCGGCGAATCTTCGATCGCACAGCAGACATCAGGCGAAAGACCTAGCGATGCGCAAGCGCGTGCGTAGATTTCGGGATCGGGTTTGCCGCGAGCGACCGTATCGCCCGTCGTAAGCGTTTCGAAAAAATCGATAAAGCCTGCGTTTTTCATCTGACGGCGCACGGCGTTTCCGTCGGTCGAAGAGGCAAGCGCGATGCGGTAGCCTTTTTTTGTCAAATATTCAAGCGCCTCGCGCGCTCCCTTCATTGAAGGAATCCCCTCTTCGGTTTCGATTTTATTAAAAAGCTCCGCGGTACGATTCATAAATTTATCGGCCGCGGATACGCTTTGCAAATCATGTTCGAGTGAGGCACGGGTATCTGTATAATTGCACCCTCGGTTTTTTTCGATAATTTTATCGATATCGTCGATGCCGCACTCTTTTGCCGCTTTACGCCACACAAGATCGCAGACGGATTCGCTGTCGAGCAAAACCCCGTCCATATCAAAAATCACTGCGGCAAAAGTTTTCATCATGATCGATTTTCCGTTTTCCGGCACTTACGCTTTCGCAGTCCAGAGTCCGTGCTTATTGCAGTACTCGTACGCCGCAATCAATTTGTCGCCTGAGGCGAGCGCAAAAGACGCTTCGGGCTTTTCTCCGGGTTTGAGAACTTTACGCTGAGCGCCCTGTTCGGTTTCTATCGCGATCCACTGAATGTAGTGCTCGGCTTCCATCGGGTGAACTACGGAACCGACTGCAACGTGAACTTCGCTGCCTTTTACCGTGACAACCGGCACGTGCTTTTCCTGCGCCGCATCGGTTGTGTTCGCTTTCAGCTCCTGCATCTCTTCTCCGCAGCAGGACGGAAGGCAGCCGCCCTTGTGAATCATGCTGACGATTGTGCCGCAATGTCTGCATATATAAAATTGCATAGTGTCCTCCAAGACATAGTATTACATATAATATACTGAAAAAACAAAAAAAAGCAATAATTTTATTTTTGTTTTTATTTCATTTTTCAATCATTGACGGAAGCGCCGGATTAGGGTAAGTTTTTACCATGTATAAAAAACCAGCGTTCCCAACCCGATTTTTTTCCGTTTCGCGCCGATATGTATTCGCAGCGCTCTTTATCGTCTGTGCCGCCCTTCCCCTCTCCGCTTCCCGCCGCGCCGTTTTTTTATGGCAGGGCGTACGGAGTATGAAAAGCTGCAATTCGGTTATGTTTATGAGCAAGCCCGAAAACGCAAACGGAAGCGCGCTCATCATTTGCCCCGGCGGAAGCTATCATCACTTGGGTATGTATAACGAAGGGCACTGTACTGCAAAGCGTTTCAACGCGCTCGGCGTTACGACTTTCGTACTGCGCTACCGAGTGGCACAGGGCGGCTCTCATCACCCCGCTCAGCTCGAAGACATACAGCGCGCGATCCAGCTCGTGCGCGAAAACGCACGCGACTACGGCATCGATCCCGGCAGAGTCGGCGCAATCGGTTTTTCCGCAGGCGGACACTTAGTGACAATGGCGGGCGCCTTTGCCGAACGCGGCAACGAACTTGCAAAGCTCGGTATCGATGTGAAAGTAAGCCTGCGACCCGACTTCGTTATGGCAATCTATCCCGTCGTTTCGATGCGCGACGATATCGCAAACAAGTGGTCGCGGAAAAGTCTGCTCGGAAAAAATATGAGCGAAGAACGAAAAGAACGCTTTTCCATGGAAAAGCAAATCCCTCCGACAATGCCGCCGACATACATCCTCGCCTGCCGCGACGATCCCGTCGTAAAATTCGAAAACAGCCGCCTCCTGTACGCCTCTCTCAAAGCTAAAAACATACCGTGCCGCTTTGTGCAATACGAAACGGGCGGACACGGCTTCGGCATGCTCGAGGGCGCTTTTATGAAAGAGACACGCTGGAACGAAGACATAGAGTCGTGGTTAAAAGAAAACGGCATGCTGCAGAACTAGCACATATGCCGAATAAAAGCCTTTCTCGCCCGCGCAAGAACGCGATGCGCACACTGTAAACTTGAAGCGTTTATCGGATTTGAAAATCGCGTCAGGTATTCATTTATATCATACCTTTAATTGTAAAATAACCTATAATTATACAAAGAACGATTTTTCCAAATAAAATTATTAAATATTCACACGGCTTATCTTTGTAATATATCGTTTCGAGATATCTGAAATCGATCTTTTTATTTATTATATTATCAGTAATATTAGTTATAAAAACCAATAGCAAACATGAAAGAGCTATTTCATATTTATTCAAAAATAAACTTACGAAAATTATTATTAAAAGTAAAAAGTAAAACGGCCATATTAATATTTTTTTGTCATTTCTTATTTTCAGCAAACTTGAATAATTCTTATTAAACAATGTTATCAGTTCATTATAATTTTCAAAACTGATAAACTTTTCTTTTTTATTTATACTTACGCGAAGTTTTTTCTCATCATAAATCACTTCAATAAAATTGCTCTTTTTCCGACAGCCTAAAATTATATTATCTTGGAAAAATTGTTTTAATTCGCTTTCGGAATGGAATTTATCTTCGAAGTTAGAAATATCTTTTAGAGTATGTATTTTATAATCTTTAGATTGATAATACCATTTAATTTTTTCAGTTTTACTTTGATTTAGTTTCTTTATTTCGTCCCAATTTAAATCAATTTTTTTATCTGCTTCGTAGTAATTTTGAATTAAATTTTCAATTCCAATTGATTCCGGTAATTTATATAAAATCTTATTTTGAAAATTTTCTTGTTGTGATATTGAAATATATCCGTTTTCTTTGAAAATTTGAAACCAATTATTTTCATCTTTTTCAAAAACCAAATCAAAATATTTATCATCTTTTATTTCACTTATTTTTAATAAAATTTTTTCCAGCGAATTATTTTTTTCAACTTTTTCATTTATCGTTACTTTCATTTTTTTATCCTCCATAGTGCACCGTACAGTATCATTCATTTATATACTTGGAAATCTCATTAACTTTTTCTTCTATAATCCTTTTATTTCCAAGTTTTATATTATACCTGCTTGGATTTATTGCAGTCAGTATTAATTTTATAAATTCTTCATTACTTAAACAATTATAATCTTTATCAAAATAAAATTCAGATGCATCAGCAAGTCCGATTATTCCGTTTCCGAAATAGCTGTTTGAAATTACATAATTATAGCAATCTTTATAGTTAATATTTTTTTCAATATCTCTCATAGTTCCGAGAATTACCATTCTCCGATCCGTTGTTCTAATTTTTTTATTTCTTTCATCATGCTTTTCAAAATAAAATGTTGCCATTATATATGCCATTTTATTTTTTGAAAAAACAAAATCCGTAATTAAAGGAAGTCTTTTTAATTTCGGATTTTTATTATTCGTGTAAATATAACTTACGATCTCCATTTGCTTTTCAGTCAGTTCAATTGCAGTTTCGTTTTTTATATTTTCATACTTTATTTTTATACCTTTCTTATTAATATATATATTTAAAAAAATATATGCACACAAAGAACACAATAACATAAATAAAAGTAAAGAAAGAAATATTTTTATAATTAAAGATTTTATGTTTTTTTTACTTACGGCCAACTTCATTCTTTTTCTTCCCTTGCACCGCAGTGCGTGTCAATCCAGCACTCGCTTAACCTGCATTGCAAAGCAATGTCAGGTTGAAGCGGGTATTAGGTAATTTTTTTATCAGCACTTTGCAAGATATCGAGCCGTATTAACATTTCGTATTGTCATATCTTTATATACTTTATGCGATATTATTTTATTTAAATGGCTTTTATTATAATATTCCCGTCGAACATTCCAGATTAACGCCCCCTTAACATATAGTAATTGTATATATTCCTTTTTTATCGGCAATTCATTTATTATGTTTTCATTATCTATCGATTCAAATAAATACGCTACATCGGTCTTTTGATCATCATTATTTTGCCAATCACCGGGGATGCTGTTTGCTATTTTTACCATTTCACTTTTTGTCTTTACCAAAACTTTTACTTCATTCCCGGTCGTTATATGTAATGCTTTTTGAATATTTTCGGTGATACTGTTTTTCTTGTCTTTTGATTTAAAAATGACATTTCCGGAGTTGATATATGTTGAAACGTTTGAAAAACCGCATTGCTCAAACAATGTTTTTAATTCTTTCATGTTGATTTTTACCGAGTTTCCGACATTGATACCCCTGAGCAATGCTATATAATCCATAATATCCCTTATTAATTATACTTACTAAATACTATAGTTTTTTTCAGTGATTTTTATCTGCAGAAAATCCGTATTAAAATCGTAGTTACTCATAGCATTAATCACTTTCATTTTTTTTCCTCGCCCGCCGAAGGCGCGTACATAAGTAGCGCAAACCGGCTTAACCGTCTTGCCGCTATGAAACTCATATTATACGAAATTATTGCTCATACACTGTCGTACAATCTAAATATTCTCTTTTAAAATTATCCAAGTCTAATTTATATCGTACGACAATAGTTTTAGATTCCAAATCTTTTGGGTTTAAAGTTTTTTTATATTCTTCGCTTCTTTTTAAAGATTCATCCGTTACTCTATTTTCGTTAATATTCCACCAAGCACATTCTTCAACGATGATGACAGTTTTTCCGTCATACTCCAAATCGTCCAAATATGAGCCGCTGTACAAATCCTTATTTGTTTTTATATCATAAACGGCAAAGGCTCTAACACCCGGACTTGTGCCGTAATCTTGGAACAAGTATTTTTCATCATCGGAAATAATACACCATGCCGATTCGCAATCATATCCCATATCGGTAATATGTGTAATTTCATTCGTTTTGGGATTCCATTTAAAAGTTCCGACAGGATCCGAATATTGAAAATCTTCAATATCATCAGACCAAACGAAACAGTATGATTCCTGCTTTGGAAATTTACGCGGATATACTTTCACTATTGTTTTTTGACCGTTTCTATCGATTTCCAAATCCAGTGATAAAGTTGTTGATTTAGTTGCCGAATTTACTTTGAGAACACGAAAAGTACTTACATCGATTTTCGGATCGATATTGACATATTTTGAAAAAACCCAGCCATACCATCCAAAATTATCGGAAGCATAATCTTTTATAATATCATTTTTTTCAACTTGGATTTTCAACCAATACCCATCGAAATTATCGATTCTCTCTCTCTTATCTGAATAGCCTTTTACCGTAACCGTATCACCTTTTTTTAATTTTCCGATTTTTAATGATGCTACAGAGGGTTTTAATCTTATGTTTAGATTGTCATCATTAATTGTTGTTTTGGCGACGGTTCCAAAATATTGTCTGTTATCCAATTCCAATTGAAAATCATCGGCATAAAACCGAAAAGTAAAAAATACCAATAGACATATTGAAAAAAATCGTTTCATTTTTAATTTCCTCCTAAACGCCCCTGTACGGATGTCCGTATAACTTGCATTTGAATCGCAAACCGGTTTGCCCGTGTTGTCGGCTTTGAAAACCGTATCATGTAATTATTATATAGTTATCTTTAATATTTTCACAACTATTCTTTTTAGGCTTTATAGTTAGTTTTCTATTTGATAAAATCAAAGAATCGAAACTATCTAAATTATTTGTTTCCGGTAATTCTTTTTCCAGAATTACTTTATTATCTGAATCATATATTTTCACTTTTGGAAAAGCGTTTGAAGAAAAATTTTCGGTTAATATTTTTTGAATTATTGATATTACAAAATCTTCATCGGTATTTTTATACATCTCTTCAGAAACCCGGACATCATAATATCTGAACCATGGATGATATTTATCTATCTTTCGTTTTGCCCGAGAAATCTCATTTTCGACATTACAGATCGTGAAATTAATATATAAATGATCAAAATCTCCAAATGAAAAATTATTTTCACGAAGAGCCATTACAATTCTTTTGATTTTAGCATTAAGTATTTTGGTTGCCTTAAACTCCGATGGTAATGAATTGCCTTCAATATTTTCAACTTTACTTTTATAAATTCTTATATCGCTGATTACTTTCATTTATTTCCTTATCTGCTAAAGTATATATACAATTGCTTCTTCGTCCTAGTCCTAAAGTTCAATTCATTTTTTCAGCAACCTTGGCCTACCGAATTAATATTCCTTATGTTTCTTAAATATCTATATCCGGAATCCCAGTTCCAAATATATTTCTTCTAATTCTTTGATAAAATTCGGAAGAAATGTTTGGTCAACTTCAAAACTTATTCTACAGGTTTCTTTATAAATATTATAATCGTATACCTCGCAAACAATTCTTATATGTCCTAAGTCGTCTGCAATTATTTTTATTAATCCATCTTCAAAACTCGGAGATAGCTCTATAGATTTTTCTTCATTTTTATATACTTTTTTAACTCCGTTAAGAAAATTATTAAATAAACTTATATCTGAATAGAATTCGAAATCCTTTATTTCAAAAAAATGAGAACGTGCATTTATACAAAATTTTACAGATGAATCATCAGGATAACGTACGAAAGAAGATAAAGATAATCGATTTTCCATCGTTGAAATTGTTGCTTCTTTATTTGAAGTCATTTTTTATCCTTTCCAACCAGCCCAGTGCGCCGTCGGCGCGTCCGTTCAAGATCGTTCTAAACCGCAAACCGGCTTGCCCGCATATCAGCTTTGAAAACCGTGTTATGTGATAATATTTTATTGCAATTGCAGCACTAATTTCTTTCCAAGAATATTTGCTGCTTTTGTCAAAGTAGAAAGAGTTACTGAATCATTATATGGATTCAAAAGTCTGTCCAGAGCAGCTCTGGATGTATTCATTTTATTTGCCATTTCTGTTTTATTAATATTCTGTTTCTTCATTTCATCGAGGAGATTATATGAAATCAATCGTTTGACGGCTTCATTCTTTACTTCTACTGCTATATTTTCTTCTTCAAGAAAACTGTCAAAAGAACTTCCGACATATTTCTTATTCATTTTTTTCCTCCTAAAACTAACTTCTTTCGGGTCTTTGCCAATTCTAAATCTTCCAGTGGAGTCTTTTGACTCTTTTTAATTATTGCATGAAGTAAAACCATCTTTTTTCCGCTTACTGTAAAAAAAATTCTGCAAATTCTCTTGTCTGAAATAGATGTTCTTAATTCCCATAAATCCGTATCCATTTTTCTTACTTTCGGATAACCTACAGGCCAAGACATTTCTATAGCCATAATATCAGCACCAACAGATTTTTTATCTTCGGAAGATAATACTTTCAGAAAATTCCTTACAGGTTCATTTCCATTTTCTGTTTTGAAGAAATCTGCCTGTAATTTCTTTTGTATTTCCACACACGAAATGTACCATATTTGATACACTAAGTCAAGTAAAAAAAACAGCTAAGATTGAATTGACGGGATTTCTATTACGGCACATGAGCTGATAAAAAATGGTTAACGAAAATATGTCGAAAGATTTACCTTATTAATAAATAAGAGGCGCAGTGCGTCATCACATAACAACCGGTTGTACCACGAGCCGGCTTTTCCGCATATCGATTACAAATCTTTGTTATACTTTTCTATTTTATATTATTTCTATAAAAAATTTTTTCACAAACAGCTTGCGGAAATACCCGTGTAAAATCTTCCTTGTTTTGTTTTTCATTATTAAAGCATACATAATCGGTTATATCCACTTTTCGAGTCGCTTCTTCATATCCAAGAAGTGCAAGTCTTATTGCACCGTCTGCCGCTAAATCATAGGTATCCGGATTAAAAATGCTTATCCATAAATAATATTTCGGCCAGGCAATTCCCGCTACCGTAGGTCCGTTCCTTAGAAATTCACATGTTACTATATAATTTCCGGCCTTTGTATATTTATAATTTACAAGTTTTTTTATTGATTCAATATCCACTTCTTTATTAATCATTTCTTTTTCTTGCAATAATTCAAAAGTCTTATTTACTATATATATTCTGTTTTTTTTCTCTTTTTGTATCCATTTATATAATATGATGCTGCCGTTCTTTTTATATTCCGTTGCAATATTTTCCGGAAATAATTTGTTTATATCCTCATTGTCAAATTGATACTTATCCCATAATATGCTTAAAGCAATATCGCCTGTTGCCAATTCATAATTCATAAGTTCAAAAACAAAATTTGTTTTCTCGCATGTCATGGCCTGCTTATATAGATAATCGATATTTATTTCCTTTAAATTAATAATCTTATCATAATACTTATTTCCGGAACTTCCATTTACTTCGGAAAATGACAAATAAATCTTTTGTTTACTGTCTTTGGAAACACTCATCATTTTTTCATATAGTTGTTCCGTATTTTTACTGCAACCGATCAATAATAACGAGAATGCAAATATTATTAATAAATATTTTTTCATATTTCCCTCAAGTGCCTCGTCGGCGAATCCGTTCAAGATCGGTCTAAACCGCCAGCCTTTTTGTTTGTAAATAAATCAAATATACCATTCTTTTCAAAGCTATTCCTATTGCATAGACAGTTTCATAGCAGGCACAAATCTTGTCTGAAATACACACTATCCAACCTTCCGGTGTGAGCGGCGGCAACGGAACCAAAGGAAACATATGATGCACTATTATATCTTTTTCACAATCGGTAAGGGAAAAATCTTCTTTCGCATTTTTCAAGGCAATAAACGGATGTGCAAATCCATGAGCACAAGGAAAACTTTTATGTGTATGCCAATCATATAGAAAA
Source organism: Treponema sp. Marseille-Q4132 (assembly GCF_014334835.1). Lineage (NCBI taxonomy): Bacteria > Pseudomonadati > Spirochaetota > Spirochaetia > Treponematales > Treponemataceae > Treponema > Treponema sp. Marseille-Q4132. The sequence continues at coordinate 2,327,362 of NZ_CP060591.1, read as the reverse complement.
TAATCATGCAGCAGTGCGCCCCGAACTAAACTATCATAGTCAACTCGGAGATTAAATTTACTTGCAATATTCAAACTCAAAATTGCAACACTAATGCTGTGCCTATAAACTGAAAAATTACCATGCTGAATAAATTCTTTTTCAAGTGAAAATCTGCCGTTCTTTTCACAGTAATTGATTTTATTAATAATTAATTTCCGTTTTTCGGATGAATTCATTCTATGATTTTCCCCTTGCTGTTTTTCAGCATGTTATATACTATTCCTCAAATCTGATTACCTGCCCTCGTGTATCGACGAAAGCCGTTACGCCAAAAGGAATAATACATTTGGGAGACGAATGTCCTATGTTCACATTGTACACAATCGGCAGATTTGAATCTTCTGCTGTTTCAATCAGCATTTTTTTATAATCGTTATAATAAACTTCATCCATAGGTTTTCCGACGATAATTCCCTTTATTACGGAAAAGATACCTGTTTCTTTCAGTTTTATCAGCATTTTTTTATATAGCTCAGGAGGAGCTTTCTCTTCACTCGATTCAAGAAGCAGAATTTTATTCGTCCAATCGTCGAGGGTCGGAAATAAATTATATTTTGTACACAAATCCACAGTGTCGGAATATCGGGAATTATCAAGCATATCATAAACGGATTCTATGCAGCCGCCTAAGATTTGCCCGTTAAATGCAGCACTGCCTTGTAAAAGTTCAAAGCCCGAATTTTTATGTTTGTTTTTGGGAACACCGATTTGAGATTCATCGAATGATTTTCTTTCTTCATACCAATATTCACTCGGCCGTATTTCCCTTATCGTTCCGGTGCGAATCAATTCTTCAAAATACTTACGCGTATACGGAAGCATCTCATTATCAAGCTCACAAATATCGGGAAGAAAGGCCTGACCGTAAAAAGTATGTAAGCCCGCTTTATGCAGCATAAAATGATTTACGGTCGTATCCGAATAGCCTAAAAATATTTTTTTATTATCTTTGACAGCCTTTTTCAGCTCATCGTTTTCAAAAAGATAGGGTAAAAGGCGGTATGTATCATCTCCGCCTATCGCACATAAAATCATATCTACGGATTTATCTCTCAAGGCCGTTAATAAATCGGCAGCCCTTGATTCAGGGTGCTCGGACAAATATGTCATTCCTTTTAAAGCATTTTCAGTAGTAATGACTTCAAGACCGTAATCATGGAGCCTTTTCATTCCAATCTTTACTTCATGTTGAACAAACGATTCTCCGAGAATTCCGCTTGAAAGACTTATTATTGCTATCTTTTTTATCAATTTTTACCTCTGGCGTCCTAGTGGGGACGATTGCATAACATTGTTTTAAACCGCAACGCAAGCAAAGACTTACGTTGTCGGCTTTGAAAACTGTGTTATGCTATCTGCTTACACTTTTGAATTTTCTCTAAATCATTTACGAGTTTTACCTCTGCTTCTCTTAAATCCAATTCATTCTGCATATTAAGCCAGAACTTAGAAGTCGTTCCAAAATATTTAGAAAATCTTAAAGACATTTCGACCGTTATTTTTCTTTTTCCGTGAACTAAATCCAAAATTGAACTGGAAGAAACACCTAAATCTTTTGAAAGTCTATACGGAGTAATATGTAAAGGTTCAAGAAACTCTTTTACTAAAATTTCACCAACTGTTGGTAATTTAAATCTTTTATCCATAACACCCTCCATTTAGTGGTAATCCACAATCTGTACTTCATAAGCTTCGTTATTTAAAAACTTAAACTGTATTCTCCTTTGATTATTTATTTTTATAGAACAATAATCTTTTAAATCTCCGAGAAGATGCTCGAATTTATTTCCTGGCGGTATCCTTAAATCATCTTCTTTTTCCGCTGAATTAATTATCAATAATTTGGTAAATGCTCTCTTATGTATTTCAGGCGGGAGCTTGGGTGATTTACTGCCTTTCCAGATTTTTTCTGTTTCTGGATCTGCAAATGATTTAATCATAATATATTATCTGCTGTTAAGATATATCTGTCAAGTAGCTATACATCCTTATTAAGGAATTTGTATATCAATTAAATAAAACGTAAATATAATATATCCAACTATAATAATCGTATAAATAATCTTATTCATTAATTGATATTTACTTTTTAAAATTGAAAATCCTGAAATAAGTAAAAATAGAATATATAAGATACTAATACATACATATACATAAAAGCCTGTATATATTCCTTGAAAATCAAAAACTTCATAAACTAAAAACAATGAAACTATTGGTATACAAAGTGAAAGTATCAATAATATATTCATTGCTAGATATTTTTTATTCATAACTTCTTAAAATTACCACGCCATCGGCGTGTGAGCATAACATCGTTTTAAACCGCCTTTTTGTGCAGGCAAAAATGTCTGCTTTGCAAGCTGTGTCAAGTGTTATTTATTTCATCATTGCAGTATAGTTTATATGATGTTTTCTTGCATAAGTGATAAAATCTTTTTCTTCCTGCGTTACACGGATTTGAAACTTTAGCGGAGAGCCGAATTTCTGTTTTCTTCCGGCATTTTCTCTTGCACCGCCATGTCCAAATTCTTTTTCATAAGCAGCAAGCCCGGATGTTTTCATATATTCCTTTGCAGAAATAATTTTTTCATCAGAAGTGACTTCTGCTTTCCGTTTCTTAAAAACATATCCTTCCGAATCTTTTACATATACATATTCCATCTCAGCTTTTGCTTGGGGAAGTTTTTCTACAGTGAACTTCATAACGCTAATATAAAACAAGCGCTTGAATCTGTCAACATATTCAAGATATGCTCTAAAAGTTTTATTATCAAGTTCATTAATTCAGTAAGCGCGACCTGCTGAATTAACGCTTTTTATTCTTTCCACTTGACAGTAGTAAAACCTTCTTTCCACTCAGCAATTTCATCAACAACAACTTTAGTAATATAAAATCCTTGAATAACATCGGTTTCAATATCATTGTCATCAATTATTTTAGGAAAATCTTTGAAGCCCGGTTGTTTTGACAACATCTGTATTGCTTTTTTCGCTTTTTCTTTTGTAGAGAAAATCCCTAAGAATTTTATATCTTCAACATCATCGTAAAGGATATGCAAATGTCCAACTATATATAATATCATTTTGGCTCTTTAATAAATTCTATTCTTCATTCTTGCTCACCGGTGCAGGCATCCGTATAGCTGACGTATATGCAAAATCAGGTAAAAGTCACGGAAATACATTCTCAAAAAAAGGGCTGCACTCGAAGCGGTTCAAACGCCGCATATAAGCGCCTCTTTATCACTTCTAAGGTCAATTCATTTTTATAAGAATTTAACAACAATTTTGATAATTAAACCCATTGCTAAAATAATATAAAAAATCCACTTAAATTTTGATTTGAACTTTACGCTCGTTTTCGGTGTTTCAACAGAGACCGTCTCTCGCTTAAAAGTTCCGATTCTATGTGCAATGTTTTCCAATTCCGCTTTCAAATTTTCAGAATCATGAAAACAATTCCAATTTATATAAAAACGTCTTATCCCCCTGAAATAAAAAGTTATAGAATCAGCGTTTTCTTTATATTTTTTTAAATCCGCGAAATTTATCGCAACGACAGCTATTGAATTTTTTAAAATGGCATAATTTTCCCGTATGGATAATTCCCATATTTCCAGCTTCGATGAAGCTATTTTAGTTCCAATAAATGCAGAAATGAAAAATATAATAAAAAGAAATAAACATGAAAAAAGAACTATGTAAATATCGAAAGGTCGTATCGTTTCAAATCCGTCTGTTAATATAAATCCCATCCTTACCCCCATAAAAATTGCTACGGAAATAAGGATGGGAAAAAACAGTTTCACCCCTTGGCGAAAATAAAAACTTTCAAATTCTTTCTTTTTTTCAAGATTGATTTTATAAACCATTTTCTATCGCCCTTGCGGCACCGCACTCCGCAAGTACCGCGTGCGCCGCACGCCGCGACGGGTGTCGTTCGAACACCCGCACGAACGGCAAGCTTTATTTTCCTTTGCGCGATTTTCCCGTGTCTTTTTTTACGGCGGGCTTTTTCGCTTTCACCTCGCTCTTTTTCGAAGCGGACGATTTCACCCCGCTCTTTTTAGCAACGGATTTTTCGTGTCGCGCGGTTTCCTTTTTTGCCGCCGACGATTTTCCACCGTCAGCGTCTCTCGCGGATTTTTTCTCTGCCGTTTTGATCGGACCGCTTTTTGCCGCGCGTCTCACCTGAGCGCTCTCTTTCGTCGCGCTTTTTTTCACCGCGATCTTTTTGACGCTCTTCGTCTCGGAAAGCGATGCCGTTTTCCCGTTTTCCGCAAATGCATGCTGCATGACTTCTTCGGCGCGAGTTACGGGTATAAACGTAATGCCCGCTTTTACGTGATCGGGAATATCGGAGAGATCGCGCACGTTCGCTTTCGGAATCAAAATCGTTTTGATTCCGTTTCGACGCGCCGCGACCGTTTTTTCACGAAGCCCGCCGATCGGCAAAACCTGCCCCGTAAGCGAAAGTTCTCCCGTCATTGCAAGTCGTGCCTTTATAACGTTTCCGGTGAGCAGCGACATAAACGCCGTCGCCATCGTAATGCCGGCAGACGGTCCGTCTTTTTTGACCGCGCCTTCGGGAATATGCAAGTGTATCAAATTCTTTTCAAACCATTCTTCGTCTTTTATCTTTTTCGAAAGCACTTGCTCTTTTACCCAGTTAATCGCGATCTGCGCACTCTCTTTCATCACATCGCCCATCCGTCCGGTAAGCTGCAGTCCGCCCTTTGCACTCGGATACGCGATGCTTTCGATGAGCAGCGTGTCGCCACCCATACTCGTCCACGCCAAACCGATGGCCGTACCCGCGACATCCGCTTTTTTGATTTCGCTTTCGTCGAAGACGGGTTTACCGAGGTATTTGTCGAGAGCTTTCGCATCGATCGTATACTTTTTCGTTTTATCGACAAAATCGGCGGCGGAAACTTTTTCGCTTTCGCGCTTTGCCGAAACAAGCTTATCGACTTCGGTCTGCGTGAGGTTTTTATTTTTCTTTACGAGCAGATCGATGTCATCCTGCGAAAGCTTCCAGCGGGATTCCACAAGCGAATCGATTTCCCGCTGCGTCAAATCGCGGTTCGCTTTGACGAGTTTGTCTATTTCCGACTGCGAGAGTACGCGCTCGCCCTGCGCTTTTTTTGCAGCGAGTTCGGCGTCTTTTTCTTTTTTCTTTTTTGCCGCAGCTTCTTCCGCTTTTTTCTCCGCTTCGTTCATGAGCTCGGTGACGATTTTGCGGTGGATTTTATCGACGCTCTTTTCGTAATTGCGCACTCCGGCTTCACGCGCATACTCTTCGGCAATCATCAAAAGAGCTTCTTTCGTATACTGCACTTGATTTTTTTCAAGTCCGTTTTTATTAAGATTTTTCGGAATAAGATAGCGCTTTGCAATTTCGATTTTTTCCTGATCGATGTAGCCCGGCAACTGAATGACTTCGGCACGGTCGAGCAGCGGTTCGGGGATCGAATCGAGCGTGTTCGCGGTGAGGATAAAAAATATGTCGGAGATATCGAACGGCAAATCGAGATAGTTGTCGCGGAAGCCGACATTCTGTTCGGGATCGAGCACTTCAAGCAGTGCACTCGCGGGATCACCCTGATAGCTTTGCCCCATTTTGTCGATTTCGTCGATCATAAAAACGGGAGCGCGGGTTTTCGTCGTACGCAAGCCCTGGATGATTTTTCCGGGCAGCGCGCCGATATAAGTTCTGCGGTGTCCTTTGATCTCAGCTTCATCGCGAAGACCGCCGACGGAAAATCGATAGAAGGGTTTATGCATCGCATCCGCAACCGAATGCCCGATACTCGTTTTGCCGACACCGGGGGGACCGACGAGCAGCACTATACTGCCCTTCGCATCCTGCTTGAGTTTTCGCACCGACAAAAATTCCATGATGCGTTTTTTTACGTCGTCGAGACCGAAGTGATCGCGCTCGAGAATTTTTTTCGCTTCGTCGAGACTGTAATTTTCTTCAGGCTTATCGTTCCACGGAAGCTGCGTGACAAGTTCAAGAAAATTCCGCGTACCGATATATTCGGCGGAATTCGGATCCATGAGATTGAATTTTTCAAGTTCGTTTTCGACGGTTTCTTTGATTTCGCCTTCGAAATGGAATTCCTCGGCTTTCTTTTTAAATTTTTGATAATCGGTCGCATTGCCTTCGGCGTCTGTGCCGAGCTCTTCCTGAATCGATTTCAGTTCTTCACGGAGAAAATATTCGCGCTGATTTTTTTCGACCCGTTCGTTGAGTTCGTTTTGAATTTTTTTCTGAACGCGCAAAAGCTCCTGCTCTTTTTTAATATAGATGAGCACTTGCTCCATGCGCCGGCGCACGTTTACCGTTTCGAGCACTTTTTGCTGATCGGCTTTATCGATATTGAGAATGGACGCGATAAAATCCGCAATCTTTCCGGGATGATCGATGTTCACCATGTTCAATCGCATCTCTTCGGAAAAGAGCGGATTGTTTTCGGACACTTCTTTCATTTCACTCAACAGCGCGCGCGTGAGCGCTTTCACTTCAAACGTATCGTCTTCTTCGTCGTCGAGGTAATCGACTGCAGCCGCCATCGGCGTCGTGGCGTGCAGCGCTTTTCGAATGCGGAAGCGTTTGAGCGTCGAAATAAATACGTTGAGCCCGCCGTCGGGTAAATTGATTTTTTTAATAATCCGCGCGATCGTACCGACTTCGTACAGATCGGACACCGACGGATTTTCCGTTTCGTTTTTCAGCATGACGATACCGATATAGCCGTCGCCAGAGCACACTTCTTCGATCACTTTCGTATCGTCGGAAGAGCTTATCATAAGAGGCGTAAAAATGCCCGGGAAAATCGGACGCCCCTGCAGCGGAATGAGCAAAAGCTTTACCGGAAGCGCCTGATCGGCAGGAAGGATCTCCTTTGTCGACGACGGCTTTTTTGCAATTTTTTTGTCGGCAGCTTTATCCGTTTCGGAAGCCGCTTTCGCCTTGTTAAGCGCCTTATCCAGTTCAGCTTGTGAAATCGATACGTTTAAATCGTTATTGTCAATATCTTTCTTTGCCATAGAATAAATATACTCCCTAAATATGAAATAGTCTACGTCAGAGATTTTACCTGCGATTTTTCTTCGAATCGCCTGAGGGTAAAAATTGTACCTGCGTCCAATGCCTGTGTCCGATTTGGAAAAGCAGCTGCACCGCTTTGATGACGTTGTCGCGCGACGGGCCGTCGAGCTTTGCAAATGCACCGACGATCTTTGCCGAATTCTGCCACCAATTTTTTTCGAGTTCCGAATTCGTCTTTGCATCGGTCGCCTCAAGCACTTTAAAAAGCGTAGTGACAAAACGCGAGCGCTCGGCATCGGTCAATTCGAGGAACCACGCGTTGAACGTATCGTGAAACCATTTACTTGCAGGATCGAATCCCGAAAGCGAAACGAAGCCGTCTTTCGTCAAATGCCACGAAAACGGATCATGCTGCATAATGCCCGACTGCTCGCTTTCGACGACGGAGTACGAGCCTGCGTGCGAAAAGAGCATGCCGACGATGGAAAGCTGCGGATAAAACGAACGGATTTTCGGAGCGAGTTCGCGGAAGCAGGGAGACGCGACGGTCTCTTCGCGGAAGCCGGGGCCGTCGTTATTGTACACGCAGGAAATGCGTTTTTTGAATTTAGGATCGATGTTTGCCGCGGCATAGATTGAAAGATTTCCGCCTTTCGAGTGCCCGCCTGTACGAAAGCGAGTGCGTATCGATTTCATCGCTTCGGTCAAATAGCGAAGGGCATCGATTTGCGAAGGCACCGTTTCGAGTACGCCCATATTGAAATCCTCTTTCCAGCCGATTATAGTATCGTCGGTGCCGCGGAATACGGCAAAGGCGTGTTTATCGCCGGTCAAAAAAGTCATGGCGGAAAACTGCTCTTCTTTTTTCGGATCAAAGCGCGTCGTATAGCCGCAAACTTTTACATCCCCGAAACGCCGCGAAAAAGCGGCGGCGAACAAAAGATCCGCCGTGAGCGAATTGATCATGGCGCCGACTTTGCGCCGCGCCGAAAAATCTTTCGCGCTTCGAAACCGTTCGGCTGCATCCTTCAGCGTTACGCATTCTTTAAAACTTTCACTTACAATGCCGCCGAAATCGAGATATGAAATCTGACACAGGATGAGGGAATCGATATCGTTGAACGGAACGACGGAAAACGGCAAGTCGCCGCGCCACGCAATGTAGTCGATAATATTTGCCATACAACCTCGCTGATTATAATATAGCAGAAAATTATATCTTATGATACAATTCGGTTGTTATATTTATAACAGATTCCCGTCGGGGAAAATCGAAATTGCACAGAGGAGCATAGAGATATGGAACAATACGATTCGATCGGCACACGTGCTGTAGAAAGCGAAAAACGCAAATTTCTTACACGCACATACGGATGGATGGCGCTCGCGCTCGTCATCAGCGCAGTGAGCGCATATATTACGTCGGAAAACACGGCGCTGTTGAAGCTCCTGTTCGGCGGAAGCGGCATCGGCTTTTGGGTCGTCGCGATCGGAGAGGTGGCGCTCGTGTGGTGGCTTTCGGCGTCCATCCGAAAAATCTCTCCCGCTGCGGCATCGGTCGCGTTTATCGTCTATTCGGCGCTGAACGGACTGACACTTTCATCGATCTTTCTCTACTACACCGGTACGGTGATAAGCCAAACATTCCTTGCGGCTGCGGGAATGTTCGGCGGTATGTGCTTCTACGGCGCGGTGACGAAGCAAAACCTCAATTCTTTCGGCCGCTATCTCATCATGGCGCTGTGGGGCATCATCATCGCTTCACTTATCAATTTATTTTTGCGCTCGTCGGGATTTTCGTGGCTTATTTCGCTCATCACCGTCGGCGTGTTCGTCGGACTTACCGCATACGATTCGCAAAAGATTTTAAAGGCGGCCGAATATTCGGACGGATCGGATACGTTCAAAAAAGCGTCGATCATCGGCGCACTCGAACTCTACCTCGATTTCATCAATATCTTCCTCGCCCTCCTGCGCCTCTTCGGACGCAGACGGTAAGACACAAAAACGAAACGTGTCCGGTACCCACGGCGGATGATAAACCGTCCGTGCGGATTATGCCGGATACCAAACGCAAAAAACGCCCGCAATCGGACAGCCGATGTGCGGGCGTTTTATCTTACAGACAGTGCTTATTCCACCGTTTTCGGAATTATTAAATTTAAGACAATACCGACGACGGTTGCAAGCGCGACTCCGCCCAAACTGAACACGAAATCGCTTCCGACGGTAAACTGCAAAACGCCGCCGCCGATACCGATAACCATGACGACCGATGAAATGGTCAGATTGCGTTTATCTTTGTAATCGACGCCTTCTTCGACGAGCGTACGCAAACCGCTGGATGCGATAAGTCCGTACAAAAGCATCGAAACGCCGCCGAGTACGGGACCGGGAATCGTTTGGATGACGGCGCCGAATTTTTGACAAAAAGACAGCACGAAGGCGATGACCGCAGCTCCTCCGATAACCCACACGCTGTACACTTTCGTGATCGCCATAACGCCGATGTTTTCTCCGTACGTCGTATTCGGCGGCCCGCCCCACACGGCAGCCCACGCGGTCGCCAGTCCGTCTCCGACAAGCGTCCGGTGCAAGCCGGGGTCTTTCAAAAAATCCTTTCCGACGACGCGCGAAGTCGTCAGCGTGTCACCCAAGTGTTCGCAGATCGTAGCAAGCGAAACGATCACAAAGGTGAGTGAGGCGACAAAGTTGAATTTCGGCGCGAGCCAAAAATACTTACCCACCGCGTCGGTTTGTAAAAACGGAAGCGCGAACCATTTCGCTTCGCGCACGACGGAAAAATCGATGACGCGGTATGCGGGGAAAACGGCTCCCATAACGAGAGCAAAGAGATATCCGCCGACAAGACCGATCAATATAGAAATCGTATTGAAAAAGCCCTTCAAAAAAATCGTCGCAACGATCGCGATGCCGAGCGTTACGACGGCGATACTCAAATACGCAAGCGAATAATCCTGCATCGCACCGCTCGATCCGACGTACATCGCTTCTTTGATCGCCGTCGGTGCAAGGTTCATACCGATGACGACGATAACCGAGCCGATAACGACCGGAGGAAGCGCTTTATCGATCCAGCCTTTGCCCGTAAATTTAATAATCAATGCGACGACGCAGTAAAAGACACCCGCGCAGATCGCACCTCCCATCGCATAGGCCGCGCCGTACTGCTCGCCGATTCCGATGAGCGCCGGAATAAAAGCGAACGACGAACCCAAAAACGCCGGCACTTTCGCTCCCGTAATGAGGATATAGATGAGCGTTCCGGTACCCGCGGTAAAAAGCGCAGTCGACGGACTCAAGCCCGTCAAAAGCGGCACGAGTATGGTCGCGCCGAACATGGCGAACACGTGCTGAAAACTCAACGGGATCCACTGCGCGAGCGGCGGTTTGTCGTGAGGTCCTAAAATTTTCGATGAATTCATAAAAAAGCTCCCATAATGATACGAATCGGCACAGTATAGCATAAGCGTTTTTTTTTGAAAAGAACGCGGATGATCTTTATCGAGGACATGTGATATTTTCGCAGATGTTCTTTATTAATTAAAAGGAAGAAGCCTTCCCTTCGTGGCTGTCCCTTCCGTCAGCGTATCGCAACGTTTTCAAAGCCGAGCGCGGTCATCGATGCGCGAAGGACGGCCTGTGCCTGCGCATCCGCGTCGTCCAAAAGGCCTTCGGCGACAAGACGTTCCGCGGCAGATGCTCTGCTCTCTTCGATCCCGTCGAAGATTTCTTTCATCGTGATCGGCACGAAAATGCTGCGCTTTTCATCGAAGATCTCCTGCGACGCGATTTCGTTTCCGAGCAGCTCCGATTTCGGAAGCGTGAGCGAAACGGATTTTCCGTCTTTCGAAACGGTCGAAGCGATCTTTGAAACGTCGGCAATACCCGCCCGCGCTATACCCGAATATTTGACGATGCTGTAGCTTTTTGCAACACCGAGCGCACCGCTTTTTTTTATGCTCACGATTTCGCTGTAGCGCAGTTTTACCGTAACCAGTTCGCGGCACAGCACGAGCTGCCGTTCGATCCTCATATATTTTTTTGCAAGTTTTATCTCAGTGATCTTTTTCCTGCCGAAATACACGCCCGCTCCGAGTGCGCACAAAAAAAGCGCGGCAAGGACGATTTTCAGCAAAAGGCAACGTAGGGGAAAACGAGCCGCGTTAATATTTTTTTTACCCGCTTCGTCCGCATTCGTCTTTTCCGCTTCGACCGATAAGTTCTTTTTTTCCATAACAATCTCCCATAAAAACGTCTACACGAACTCGCCTCACCGTATCTTCGATTATACCATCGGTTATTGTTTTGGAAAATATATTTTTCGGTGCTCTTATTCCGATTGTGAACCTGCACACGATTGATTTATCCCGGCCTTTCGGCTATAGTTTTAAATATATGGAAAAATTAAAACTGCTCCTTCCCAAAGGAAGAATTTACGAAAGCGTTGTCGGCCTCTTAAACGGCGCGGGTATCAAAGTGGATTTGCCTGAACGCGCGTACCGCCCCATCGTCAATCAAAGCGATTTGGAAGCGAAAGTGATGAAACCGCAGAATATCGGCAAACTGCTCGAACTGGGTTCTCACGACGCGGGCTTTACCGGCCGCGACTGGATCGAAGAGACGAAAGCCGATGTCGAAGAAATCATGGATTTGGGTTTCGACAAAGTGCGCATCGTCGCGGCAGTACCGAATGCGCTCGACGATCACACGCTTCAAACGAAGCGCGTCGTCGTCGCAACCGAATACGAGCAGATAGCGCGCAAGTGGCTTGAAAGCAAAAAAATCGACAGCATCATCGTGCGGACTTACGGTGCAACCGAAGTGTTCCCGCCCGACGATGCCGACATGATCATCGACAATACGGCGACGGGACGCACGCTGCAGGAAAACGGGCTCCGCATCGTCGACACGATTTTGAAAAGTTCGACGTGTTTTTTCGCATCGAAGGCGGCGCTCGCAGATCCGCAAAAAAAACAAAAGATCGCCGAACTGAAAATGCTCTTCGAAGCGGTACTCAATGCGCGCAATAAAGTGATGCTCGAAATGAACTGTCCGAAAGACATATTCGACACGCTTATCAAAGAGATCCCCGCGATGAAAAGTCCGACCGTTTCTCCGCTGTACGGAGACGACGGCTATGCGGTCAAAATTGCAGTCGATAAATCCGAAGTACCGCTCCTTTTGCCGAAGCTGAAAAAACTCGGAGCGGCCGATATCCTCGAATACGAACTTCGAAAGGTATTGGCATAAATCAACAGTCCGAACGGCGGGTTCTGAAAATAATAATTAATAAATCACGGAGCGTGTTATGGCGGGACGAATCGCATCGATAGAACGGAACACGGGCGAAACGCGGATATCGCTTACCCTCGATCTCGACGGAAGCGGAAAATATACGGTAGAAAATCCGATAGGATTTTTCGATCACATGCTGCGCTCTTTTTGCAAACACGGTCTCTTCGATTTGAGCGGCACGCTTTCAGGCGATTTGAACGTCGACCAGCATCACCTCATCGAAGATACGGGTATCGTACTCGGAAGCTGCTTTGCGAAAGCGCTCGGCGATTGTGCGGGTATTTCCCGTTCGGGATTTTTTATCTACCCGATGGACGAAACGCTTTCGCGCGCCGCAGTCGATTTCGGCGGACGTTCATACCTCGTCTTCGACGGAAAAATTTCGGGCATTCCCCTCGTGTCGCTCGGCGACGACGGAAAAGAAGCGAGCTTTCAAACGGACTGCGTTGAAGATTTTTGGCAAGGCTTTGTCGGAGGCGCAAAATGCAATCTGCATTTGGACACGCTCCGCGGCAGAAGCGATCACCACAAAATCGAAGCGATGTTTAAAGCCGCTTCCCGCGCCATACGGAACGCCGTCGAACTCGACGTTCGAAGGTGCGGGGAAATCCCTTCGACGAAAGGCGTCATCGTCTGACGATTTGTTTGCCTTGCGATAAAAAACTGGCGCATCGATCGTCGATATCGAAAAGCTTCCATATTATTTCAGACTGCCGAGTCGATGTTCGGCATTACCGAATCGATGCTCGGCATATAAGGGGAAAGTATCGTTCCGCGCCAAGTGCGTAAGTATGCACCGCGCAGGTCCGTATCAACGGCGCTGTGAAGCGAGCCACGCGAACAGCTTTATGCCCCCATCTTCGACATCGTCGTTCAAAACGTATATCCACGACGCATGTCCGTCAAATCGATAAGGATTGCCTTCTTTGTCTTTATAGACGCCGCTTAGATCGCGGACGTCGTCGTAAACGACGTAATGCAAATCTTTATGATGCAGCTTTCGAAGACGCGATACGGTTGCACCGTCGTGTTTTTCCATCTTAATCGTTTCGTCGTCTTTTGCGCGCGTAAACCACAGCGGAACTTTCGCAAGTTCGCCGAGCTGACTGTCCGTAATTTTTCTATCGGGATACGCTTCGCACACGGGAAAAGCCGCCGCAAAAAAATCGGGATATTGCAAAAGCATATTGAGCGTCATATAGCCGCCGGCCGAACAGCCGCCGACATATATGCGATCCGTGTCGATGTACGGATGCTTTGCGATACATTCGTCGATCAATTCTTTTACCGCCGTACTGTAATACGAAACGCTTGCTGCGGGATTTTCTTTATCGGATTTGACATTCAAATCGGTTTTAAAAAGAGCATTGGCTGTTTTGAGAAAGGGCTTCAATATATTTTTTGCCGTTCCTTCAATGTCGACGGGAACCCAAAGCCGCGTTCCTCCCGCACCCGCACTCGTCGATTCGAGCCACGCCGTCGGTGCTTGCGGAACGAGGACTGCCGCGCCGTTTTCGAAATACGACTGTATTTTTTGTCCCGCGAGGTTTACCGCCTTCGTGCCCAAAATCGGCATATACGGATTATTGCCGCCTTCGGCTATACCGTGAAACCAAACGATCAGCGGAATTTTTTTATCGCTTTGATCGGAACTTGCCGGAGTCCAAAACGCATAACGGAGATCCGTATCGCCCGATGTAAAACCCGATATCGTAAAGCGCGCAGCCTCAGGACAAACGGCGGCACTTCGCTTTTTTATCGTAAAACCGAGTTTATCGTTTTCGATCTTTAAACCGTAGAGCGTACCCGTATAAAAGACGGCTTTTATAAAAGGATTTCCGGAAGGTTCCTCCGGTTCAACCGAAAGTTTCAGCGTTATATGATTTCCTTTTCCGTCAATTTTATTGCCTCGCGAATCTGAAAGGTACGCGTCGACAACATCGCGCTCACCTTTCGAAAAACCGAATCCGAGCCGCGCCTGCTCTTCCGGCGCGAAAATTCTCGTAACTTCAAAATCTTTTGCTTTGACGGCATCGGCGGAAAAAGTTTTGCCGGTATTCATTATCACCGTATCGGCGACGGGCCCCCAATCGTAGGCGCCGACGACAAGCACATATCGATTTTTTGCAGGCTCCGCAGCTTCTACAAGAACCGTAACCGTGTCCGCTTCTTCCGCAGCAAACGGCAAGAGACAAAAATGCAATAAACATATCGCAAAAAAAATCTTATTCGTTTTGCTCATACAACAAGTATATACTATTGTTATGTGTATCGCTACAGTGAACGCCGCGACGGAGATGAAGATGTATTCGCAAAACAATAAAGGGGCGGAGAACATCTTTAGTCAATCAACAGTTTTTCCTTTTCCGTTTCATTGCAAAAATCGCTCGGAAACTATAGAATAAAACGCTATGGATTTACTGAAAAAACTCGAAGACTGCAAAAAACGCTTCGACGAATTAAGCGCGCTCGTTATGGACGGCGATCTTGTTAAAGACGTCGAAAAATACAAAGACGTCATGCGCGAACACGGTCATCTCTCCGAGCTCATGGAATTATACGCTGAATATAAAAAAATGCTCGACGGCATCGAAAGCGATACCGAACTGATTACGAATGAAGACGATCACGATCTGAAAGAGATGGCGAGGGAAGAGCTGAAATCGCTTGAAGAACAAAAGCCGCTGCTCGAAGAAAAAATAAAATTAAAACTCATTCCGCCCGATCCTCTCGACGAAAAAAACATCATCGTCGAAATACGAAACGGCGTCGGCGGCGACGAAGCGTCGCTGTTCGTCGCCGACCTCTACGAAATGTACGCTCGCTTTGCGGAGATGAAAGGATGGAAATACGAAATCATGAATGCGACTCATACGGAAGTAGGCGGCTATAAAGAGATTTCGTTTTCGCTTTCCGGAAAATTCGTATACGGCACGCTGAGGTGGGAAGGAGGCGTACACCGCGTACAGCGCGTTCCCGCAACGGAAGCTCAAGGGAGAATCCACACGAGTACGGTGACGGTCGCAGTTCTCCCCGAAGCGAGCGAAACCGATATCGTCATAAAGCCCGAAGACGTGCGCATCGACGTGATGCGGGCAGGCGGCCCCGGCGGACAGTGCGTCAATACGACGGATTCCGCAGTACGCCTCACGCATATTCCGACGGGGCTCGTCGTCATCCAGCAGGACGAAAAAAGCCAAATCAAAAACAAAGCGAAAGCGTTCCGCGTTTTGCGCGCGCGCCTGTTCGATTTGGAAGAGAGCAAAAAACGGGCGGAACGGGATGCGGCGCGTAAATCGATGGTCGGGAGCGGCGACAGAAGCGAACGTATCCGCACTTACAATTTTCCGCAAAACAGAGTGACCGATCACCGCATCAATTTGACGCTGTACAAACTCGACCAGTTTATGCTCGGCTATATGGACGAAATGCTCGACGCGCTCAACGTGTACGCAAAAGAAGAACAGCTGAAAGCGGACGTAAGCGAATTAGAACACGATTAGCGGATAAGAGCGCACAGCGGCGGAACAAAACGTGACCATCAAAAGCGCAAGAGACGAAGCGATAAAAAAATTAACAAATTCTCCGACGGCTCCGCTCGATGCGGACCTTCTTTTATCGCACACGATCAAGTGTTCGAAATCTTTTTTGCTCGCACACCGGAACGATGATTTGACCGCCGCTCAGTACGGCGCATTTATGTCCGCGATTGAGAAGCGCAAAACGGGGCTCGCAGTCGCCTATATCACGGGACACAAAGAATTCTATAAACTCGATTTTATCGTCACACAAGACGTACTCGTTCCGAAGCCGGACACCGAAACGCTCGTTGAAAAAGCGGTCGAAAGCATCAAAGAGATTGTACGAAACAAAACGTCGAGTACCGCTAAAGCGGAACGGACTGCCGAAGCGGCGAAAAAGAACGCCCAAACAACGGAACAAAACGAAGGTATGCAAACCGACGATACGCTCCGCATAGCCGATATATGCACGGGAAGCGGCTGTGTCGGTATCGCGGCAGCTCGTGAGTTGAACGAGTGCGGAATTTTTTGCGATCTTACGCTTACCGACATTTCTTCCCGCGCTCTTGAAGTCGCAAAGCAAAACGCATCTCGGCTTTTAACAAAAGCGCAGTTCGAACGCACGGCATTCATATCGGGAGATCTGCTGAATGCGCTTTCGCCATGCGCCCTCTTCGACGCAATACTCGCAAATCCGCCGTACGTGCCGTCCGATGAAGTGACGGAATTATTAAAAGACGGAAGAGGCGAACCGGCTCTCGCTCTCGACGGAGATGCAGACAGCGCGCTCGGCACGCGTGAAAGCTCGGACGGACTTGCAATCACGAGGCGCCTCGCAGCGCAAGCGTATGAGCACCTCGCACAAGGCGGCATGTTGTTTCTCGAAAGCGGCGAATACAATGCAAAGGGAGCCGCCCTATTAATGAAAAAGACCGGCTTTATCCGTGTCGAAACACACTGCGATCTGTCGGGCAGACCGCGCGTCACAACGGGAGTGCGATAAAAAATTAATAAAAGGCAACTTTTTCCTGTTATTAAAAATTATTAATCGGCACAGCCCAGCTCCGTCCGAATCGGACATATATGCAAAAGCGCGTACGGAGGATGATTTGCCGTACAGCGGAATGCATCTATTTTCCGACGCAAAAATTGGCGAATACGCTTTCGAGTATGTCTTCGGGCGTAACTTCTCCGGTCACTTCACCGAGAAAAGCGAGCGCGTCTTCCAAATCCTGCACGACGGCATCGAGCGCGTAGTCTTCGTCAGCACTCGTAAGCGCATGGCGCACGCTTGAAAGCGCTTCTTCGACCGATTTTTTTTGTCTGGCCGAACCGAGTCCCGCCTGCTTCCGATCCGTATCCGTCCCCGAAACGAGAGAGCGCTTTACTTCTTCGACGAGCTTTCCGATCCCGTCGCCCTTTTTTGCACTCACGGCGATTTCCGCGCGGAGATCCGCAATTATTTTTTTCTGCTCATCGGAAAGCCGCCTTGTGCCATCGGCATCGCTTTTGTTCCATACGAACACGACAGGTTCGGTACAGTCTCGTAAAAACGCTTCATCGTCGGAGGTAAAACCCGCCGTACCGTCGACAAGGTAGAGTACGATGTCCGCATCTTTTGTAAGAGACCGAGCGGATTCGACGCCCTGCTTTTCGACGATGTCCGCCGTCGCGCGTAAGCCCGCCGTGTCGAAGAGGCGCACCGGTATACCGCCGAAATCCGCCCAGCTTTCAAGCCAGTCGCGCGTCGTGCCTTCGATGTCGGAAACGATCGCGCGTTCTTCTTTTAAAAGCGTATTGAATAAACTCGATTTGCCGGCATTCGTCCTTCCGCACAAAACGACGCGTGCTCCGTCCTGATAGAGCTTTTCGCTTTTCCATGAATCGACGAGAGACTGCAAAAAAAACGCCGCCCGCTCGATGTCCGTGCGGTCGAAAGAATCCGCTATCGTCTCTTCGTCTTCGGGATATTCGACGGCGACTTCGATAGACGCAAGCGTATCGACGAGCAGCTTTTTTATCGAATCGATTTCGCCGAAGAGAGAACCCGAAAGCCTTCCGGCAGCTCGGCCTCTCGATGCGTCGGTGCGGCTTTCGATGATTTCCCTCACCGCTTCCGCCTTTGTCAAATCGGTTTTTCCGTTAACGTAAGCGCGGAACGTAAACTCTCCGCGTTCGGCTTCGCGAAATCCGTTTGCAAGCAGCAATTTATTAATTGCGCTCACGACCGCAGGCCCGCCGTGGCACGATATTTCCGCCATATCTTCGCCGGTAAAACTTTTCGGAGCGCGAAAAACCGACACGAGCACTTCGTCTATTTTTTTATCTCCGTCCCGAATCCAGCCGTACACGATCGTGTTGCCGCCGGCATTTAACAATGAGGCGGGACGCGAAAACAGTTTTGCAACGAGTTCGATGCAGCCTTTTCCCGAAGTGCGCACGATGCCGAGCGCACTCGGAGCGAGAGCCGTCGCTATAGCGGCTATAGGTTCATCAGGCGTATAGGTTCCCGACATGCATGCTCCTCAGCGCAAGCGCATAAACGGAATATAGAGAAACGGCGTATAACCTGACGCTTCGGGATTTTTGCGAGTTTTCTCCTGATGGAGTACGCTGTCGAGTACGGAAACCGTTTCATCGGCAAAGGGCGGCTTTACCGCGCTTCCGAACGCGGGCTTTCTGAATTTTTCATCCGCTTCGGGTGCCGTACCGATATACTTCGATTCGGCCGTTACGTCGGGAAGAATATAATCGTAGGCGCCGAGATTGTTCCAATACAGATAACCGCGGTCGACGGAATCGCGTACGCCGAAAATCTGCTTTTGAACGTATTCGGTACCGTAATATTGCCGGTCATAGCTGACGTTCAATCGGAACGCCTGCACCCACGGGCGGATAATCGTTCTGTTTCGCGTCATCACCGACGCGCGGAACGTTCCGTAATAATAAATTCGATATGTCCTGTCCGCATAGGGCGCGCGGTTCATAAACTCGTGTTCGAAGTGATTGGGATAAAACATCGGAGAAATGACATCGACATATTCTCCGAGCATTTCCGCATCCTGCCCCGTGCGCGTACCGCTGCGGTACCATCCGTTGGCACCGTAAATATCGATCCCGATCGGCGCATCGATGTTTTCGCGCGCATACGAAAGAAATGAAATGAGCGCGCTCTCTTTCGTCATGCCCTTGCTTTGCCAGCGGTACGACGCGCTCTTCAAATTCAAGCCGTCCGTCGGAAAGCGGATGTAATCGAATTGGATTTCATCGAAGCCACGCGCGATAAGCTCTTTTGCGACGGCGACGTTGTATTCCCACACTTCTTCGGAATACGGATCGACCCAATTTTCATCGTAATACGATACCGTCTTTTTCCCGGCCGAATCGGATCCGGTATCATAGGACTTTATGCCGACCCACGGACTTTTCGACGCGGCATCCCATACGGCGTACTTGCCGCCCGAATATTTGGCGAGGTTCCGGTCTTTAAATACGACGATACGCGCGATGAGGTATACCTTATCCTTTTTAAACTCGGAGACGAAATGATCGACGTCGACGGCGTACTGCGATACGCGTCCCTTTTCCGCCACGAACGGATCGCGCGGCTTATAGCGCAAAAGACCGTAATCGTCTTTCATATCGATGACGAGCGCGTTCAAATTATTATTATTTATTAATTTTCTGAAATTGTCGATTCCCGTCTGTTCGCTGCCGCGGTTCGGCGGCATGTATACGCCTTTTTTCCGGTTCGCTTTTTCCGCATACGGCGTATTGATCGTACCGGGGTAGAGCATCCACAATTCACCGAGCAAAAGACCTTCGGCGAGACCGCTTTTGGTTTTCGGCACCCACGCCGCGTTGACGATGCCCGGAACGCATGAAAAATTTCGCTTCCAGCTTTCAAAGTTTGCAGGGATGCCGGGACTTTGCAAAGATGCGACATCGATCGAACCGAGCGATTCTATGCGCGTAAAAACGAGGACGCTTCCGACGCTCGCAATGCTTTCGATGCTGTCGGCGGGTTCAGTCCCTTGATAGATGCACGCGGACGTTTTTGTGCTCCAATCGAATCGATAGAGGTTCGGCAAATACGACTGCGCAAAATAAATTTCGGCGTACTTCGTTCCGTCATCTTTCGTTCTGACCAGCGGATAGATATCCGAAATTTCGTCGGGCGACGTGAGCGACGCCGGCATTTTTATACCCTTGGGAACATCCTGCCACGCGGCGTTTTTCGCATACGGAAATATATACGAAAGTCCGAATATCGGGTGCGATTCGAAAACGGCGAGCGCCCCTCCTTCCATCGTCGCAATCGCTACCGCTTTGACGCCCGGCGTTATCCTGCTCGTCGAGCCGATCGATTTCCATTCCTTTCCGCCGTCGCTCGTTATGTACACTTCGTTTTCGGTAGCCGTCGCCATGTTCAGCGGATTTAACGGATCGAAAGCCAAATCCTTGAGAATCGGAACCTGCTCCGTAAGCGTCACGGTTTGTCCGTCGTATTTTTTAATAATAAGCGGAGCGATGCCCTTGTTGCGCAATTCGAAATCGGCAAGATTTTCGCTGTACACGATTCCCTTTGACGTGCGGAAATACCAGCGTTCGCCCAAATTTTCTCCCGCTTCAATGCGCACGATCTGCTCGATCTTTCCGTCCGTCCATAAAGGGATAGCGGTATTCGACGGCGCAATTCTATATAAACCCTTATCCGAACCTGCAAGAAAGACCCCTTCCCGCCCGGAGTCTGCGGAAGACGGCAATTCGTAAAGCGGCTTTGCATCCTGGGCAAAACCTTTTGTCGGAGCGATAAAAAAAATCGATGCGATAAAAAAAAGTAAGAGAACCATATATCGATTATCGGCAAGCCCTTCGCAAATGTTTAAATAGCGCGGACGGAGCGATTCCCGTGCAAAAGCGGACGATACGGCACGCAAACCGACAGACGATACACGGAAATCAATTTTGGGAAATTGCTGTTGTCATTGAATGAGTTATGGTATTTTTAGAAAAAAGAACAATTTTTTTTGAGTGTTTTATGGATATTCTCGATTTTAAAACCTGTAAAGTGATTAAAATTGAGTTCAATAAACAGATAATAGACAGATATGATTCAAAACTTGATTTCCGTGCAGACGATACGCCGTACCTTGACAGCAGACAACCGGACATTTATAATCCGCATATACATTTTCACAGGAGATTGCTATGAAAAAGAAGATTACGGTATTTTTGGCGGCGGCCTTGGTTTCCGTACATTGTTTTGCGACGGAATTTATTTTGGCGCCTACGGTAGGGTTTTCGAATACGACATCAACAGACCTCAACAGGAAAGCATTTGGGGGATCCGAAAATTCGTATATGAACTCTATGTCGATCGGTGTTGCACTCGGACTTGTCGCCGACAACGGTTTTACTTTTATGGTAAACAACGATTTGTCGCTTTTCGGCGAAGGCAAAATGCACTACGCTGATCAGTCAACGAACAAAACGTTTTCCATAACGCTTAAAAACGGCTTCTTTTTCGAACAGAGCTTTATTTTCGGACACTCGTTCAAACTTGCAAACGACAGACTTTTTATCAACCTCGGCGTGGGCTTCGCGAGCGGATCGGGAAAAACAGACAATGTCAATGTTTTCGATAAATTACTTCCGCTGTGGACAACAAATACAGGAATTCCTTTGCAGGCAGGAGTACAATTCTTTTTCACAAAAAACATCGGCATAAATCTGACGATGAACGAAATACCTTCTTTTGATTTATCTTTTGCTTTCGATGAGAATATGCGTTTGGCTATATTTTTTCTCAATTTTACCAACTTGTACTACGTAAAATTGGGACCGGTATTCAAATTTTAATAATTTGAAAACGCTCTCCGGATATTGCAGCATTTAATTATTTTATCCGTCCGGAGGGTTCAATACCCCGATTGAACTGCGTCGGAGTTTGTTGATCGATTTTATTCGCCGCAGAACGATACCGGTTCAAATCGTTCGATTTACCGGTATTTTTTTATAAACATAGGAAGGTTATTATGAAAACATACGACATGATCCTTATCGGATTCGGCAAAGCGGGAAAAACGCTTGCGGCAAAGTCGGCAAAAAAGGGCGAAAAGGTCGCGCTTATCGAAAAAGATCCGGCAATGTACGGAGGCACCTGCATCAACGTCGGCTGTATTCCGTCAAAACGTCTCATAACGGAAGCGGCTTTTGCTCCCGAAGACGACTTCGAGCTGCAAAAGATCCATTATAAAGCGGCAATCGAAAATAAAAACGCGCTGACGGCAGCGCTCCGAGCCGCCAATTACAATAAATTGATTGAAGCGGGCGTCGACGTGATAAACGGTACGGCTTCGTTTTTGAATTCTTCATCCGTCGAAGTAAAGGATGCAAACGGAAACACCCAAACGCTCGAAGCGAAAAAAATCGTCATCAACACGGGCTCGCTTCCGTTTATTCCGGAAAATTTAATAACGGAAAACAATACGCGCGTTTTCGTTTCCGAAACGATTATGAACTTAACCGAGCTTCCGGAACGGCTGACCGTCGTCGGCGGCGGGTACATCGGACTGGAATTTTCTTCGATGTACGCGAACTTCGGATCGAACGTTACGATCGTCCAGCGTGAAGAAGAATTTCTTCCCAAAGAAGACCGAGACATTGCCGAAGCGATTAAAGGCGTACTGGCAAGCAAAGGGATTTCGCTTATAACGGGTGCGCATATAAAAAGCATCGAGGGCGCGAATCTTTCATATACGAAAAATGCGCAAGATCTTACCCTTGCTGGAGACGCCGTGCTTTTGGCGCTCGGACGCCGGCCGAACCTTGCCGCACTGCACGTCGAAAAGGCGGGTATTGCGCTTACCGAAAGAGGTGCGATCGCGACGGATGAGCATTTGCGGACTTCCGTACCGAATATATGGGCGGCCGGAGACGTATGCGGCAATTTGCAGTTTACGTATATTTCGCTCGACGATTCGAGGATTATTTTGTCCGATATGAATGAAACGAAGGAGCGCACGACTGAAAACAGAGGTGCTTTTTCTTATTCGGTTTTTATCGACCCGCCGTATTCAAAAGTCGGGCTCGGGGAAAAAGAAGCGAAAGCGCAAAATCTCGATTATCGCGTCGTAAAGATGAATGCGGCGGCGATCCCGAAATCGAAAGTTTTGAAAAAGAGCGAAGGCATGCTCAAAGCGCTTATCGACGATAAAACCGGCTTGATTTTAGGCGCCGCGCTCTTTTGCGCCGAATCGCACGAAATAATCAATACGATAAAGCTTGCCATGGATCATAATATTCCGTATACCGTACTGCGTGATTTTATCTATACGCATCCTACGATGTCGGAAGGTTTAAACGATCTGTTTGCTCTGTAGGATACGGATGGTACAGGCTTGACGGCGCATATTTTTTTGTTGCAAAATCGGTAATCCTCATATATACTGTTATTGTATTTCATATACTTCAAGTATACTGAAAAAACAGGAGGATTTAATATGAAAGGATTTGCAATGCTCAAAATCGGCGAAACCGGCTGGATCGAAAAGGATCGGCCGAAATGCGGTCCGATGGATGCCATCTGTAAACCGCTCGCGCTCAGCCCGTGTACGTCCGACGTCCACACCGTTTGGGAAGGCGCAATCGGCGACCGACACAATATGATTTTGGGTCACGAAGGCTGCGGCGAAGTCGTCGAAGTCGGCGCATTGGTCAAAGATTTCAAACCGGGCGACAAAGTTTTGGTTCCCGCGATCACGCCGGATTGGAACTCCCTCGAAGCGCAGGCAGGCTATTCGATGCATTCGGGCGGCATGCTCGCCGGTTGGAAATTTTCCAACTTTAAAGACGGCGTATTCGGCGAATTCTTTCATGTAAACGATGCGGACGGAAACCTCGCCCACATACCCGCCGGCGTAGAAATCCAATATGCGCCGATGTTGTCGGATATGGTCCCCACCGGATTCCACGGAGCCGAACTCGCGGACGTTCAGTACGGAGATTCGGTTCTCGTTATCGGAATAGGACCGGTCGGTCTCATGTCGGTAGCAGGCGCGAACCTCCGCGGTGCATCCAAACTCTACGCGGTCGGAAGCCGCCCCGCTTGTGTCGAAGCTGCAAAATTCTACGGCGCAACCGATATCATCAACTACAAAAACGGTCCGATCGATAAGCAGGTTTTGGACTTAACGCACGGCAAAGGCGTCGATAAAGTTATCATCGCAGGCGGTACGGTCGACACATTCGACGAAGCCGTAAAATGCTTAAAACCGGGCGGAAAGATCGGCAACGTAAACTACCTCGGCGAAGGCACCTACATCAAGATTCCTCGTGTCGAATGGGGCGTCGGTATGGGACACAAACAGATCAACGGCGGTCTCATGCCCGGCGGAAGACTGAGAATGGAAAAATTGAGCAGCCTGGTTTCGGTCGGCAAACTCGATCTTTCCAAACTGATCACGCATAAATTCAACGGCTTTGAAAACGTTGAAAAAGCGCTGATGCTGATGAAAGATAAACCGGCCGATTTGATCAAACCGGTTGTCATCATCTGATCTGCAACTATATGAGAAGGGGGCGGCGATCGATTTCACGCCGGCCCCTTCCTTTTTAAATAATTTTAAAAATAATATGAACATATTGATCGTTTCGGGATTTTTGGGCGCCGGCAAAACGACTTTTATCCGAAAACTTGCCGAAAAAACCGACAAACGCTTTGCCGTCATGGAAAACGAATACGGAGATGCCGGCATAGACGGAAATCTGCTCGAACAAAACCGCTTAAAAGTATGGGAACTCACCGAAGGCTGCATCTGCTGTTCGAAAAAATCGGACTTCGCCATGTCCGTACTGACGATTGCAAACGGCGCAGACTTCGAATACCTTGTCGTCGAACCGACCGGTGTCGGTTTGTTAAGTTCCGTCATCGCAAATCTGCACAAAATCGAATATGAGCACATACGGCTTTTAAAACCCCTTACCGTAGTCGATATCGACTGTATCGATTCGTATCTTACCACCTTTGAAAAATTTTACGCCGATCAAATCGAAAACGCTTCTCATATCGTCGTCTCCAAAACCGAAAACAAAAGCGAAGCGGAAATCGAAAAAGCCGTCCGTACGCTCAAAGACCTCAATCCCGAAGCGGATATAACGGCACAGCCCTACGATTCCATCGATGCGGCATGGTGGGAAGCACTTTTCGATATAACGAAAAATGCGTTTACCGGCAAAACTGCGTTGTTTCCGCTTCCGCTTTCGGCCGCCCCCGATTTGGAAACGGCGAGCTTTACCGGCATCACGATTCAATCCATAGAAGAATTGATAAGCTGTCTTTCGGCGCTCATCGCCGAGCGCTTCGGCCGCGTCTACCGCGTCAAAGGCTTTGTCCCGATAAACGGACAGTGGGCGAAATTCGACGTCGTCGACAAACGCTACAATATCGAAACCTGCGATGCGATGAGCGAATCGAAACTTACCGTCATCGGCAAAAATCTCGACAAAAACGCGCTCAAGCTGATGTTCAGCTGTTGACAGAATTGCCTTTTTCCGATAGAGTGATAAAATATCGTACAATTCGGTAAAGGTAGGTACAAATATGTCCAGAACTTGTGATGTTTGCGGAAAATCGCTCATGTACGGTCACAAAGTAAGCAATTCATATAATCATACGAAACGCACGTGGCGGCCGAATATCCACAAAGTAAAAGCGATCGTCGAGGGAACGACGCGCACGATCAACGTATGCGCGAAATGCATCCGCTCGGACTATATCGACAAAAAAGTGCGTCTTCCCAAAGACGTGCGCATGGCTCTCGCCGAGCAGGATAAAAAAGCGGCAGAAGCGCAATAGGGTAAAGTTACTTCTAAAAACTGCAATTTTTAGAAGTTCCCAAAAGCCGTTTTACCGCATCGTTTTATCGCAATCTTACAAACCGCCTCGCAGGCGGTTTTTTGTTTTAGAAAGCTGTACTAAGCGGCAGCAATCGGCAGAAACGTATTTCAAAAAAGGGACACACGGAAGTTTTCCGATGCGTGTCTTGCAGACGTTTTTCCGAACGCCGCTACACATCGAGGACGAGACCGTCGTATGCGGGAAGCACCGAACCGCCGGCTTTTACGATTTCCGACAAAACCGGAAGATCTTCCGTCCGCCGTATGCAGTACCGCGTTATATCGGCATGGCTCATATTGTGGCTCATGTGCGTAAGCCAGGTACGGCGCGGTCCGATAAGAGCCGCACTTTCCATCGCTTGGAAATACGAAAAATGCGTCGCGTGAGGCTTTTCGCGAAGTCCGTCTATGACCGCGTGTTCTATGATTCCGCCGTATGCGACGAGCGTTTCGATCGAGCTTTTCGGTATACGGCTGCAGTCGGTGAGATAGGCGATCGAACGGAATGAAGCACCGTCTCGAACGCTCAAAAGCCAGCCGGTCGTCTTAAGCTCTCCGTGAAACATCGGGATCGGAATCGCGCGCACTTCTCCGATATAAAGCGGCTTCTTTCCCGAAAAGCGCGATGCGTTTATCAAATGCAGTTTGGGCTTCCCCCCTCCGATCTGCGTCGGCTTAAATATATAGTCGAATCTTTTTTGTATGCCCGAAATCGTATTCTCATCCGCATATACGGGAAGCCCCGCTCCCGGCGATTCATCCGTCTCCGCTCGGTGCGTACCGCGGAGCGCTCCTTCGGATTTCGTGTGGCTGTAGATGCGCAGGTCGTCGAGACCTGCAATGTGGTCGGCATGAGCGTGCGTCAAAAGCACGGCGTCGAGAGAATCGATATGATGCGCGAGCGCCTGCATACGGAACTCAGGCCCCGTATCGATGACGATGTGCGTTTCACTTCCGTCGGCGTTTCGATGCGATATGTACGCGCTGCACCGAAAGCGCTTGTCTTTCGGATCGAGCGAAGTACACACGCTGCAATGACACGAAATCGCAGGCACGCCGTGACTCGTACCGGTGCCGGTTAAAATCATCCGCATACGATCAGTATAACGCCGATACGAGCGGAGGGCAATCGTACACGGCGCAATCGTCAAGCACAATCCGCCGATTGCCACATCGCAAAAAAAATGATACTATAAAAACGACACGCGAAATCGCAAAAGAGAGGTCTTGAATCATGCCGTATTCCGAACCGATGAACCTGGCCGTCGTTGCATGTCCGGGCGGAGAACGTTTCGCCGACGAAGTGATTACGCATCTGAAGCACATGTACAAACATCGTTTTACGCTTAAAAACGATGTCATTTCAAAACGCTACGAAATGAACAAAGACGATCTCGTCAAAAAAATCAATTTCGAAAACGATATCGACACTCCCGAACTTTACATCAAAGGCGATGTGACGAAATACAGGGCGCCGTCTTTTAAAATTTCCGCGCGCTTTACGTTTTTTGCAAACGGCGAATTCAAAACCGAACTGCTCGAATCCATACGCGGAAAAGACGTATATATCTTTCAGGACATAGAAAATCACGAAGAGCTTTCGCTGAACGACGGTACGAACAAAGCCGTCCTTTCCGTCAACGACCACGTCATGTCCATGCTCGTAACGATCGACGCGGTGCGGCAGGCGGGAGCTGCGGCCATTACGCTCGTCGTACCCGCCTACCCCTACAGCCGCCAGCACAAAAAAAAGGGACGCGAAGGGCTTACGGCGAGTATGCTCGGCCACATTTACGAATGGCTCGGCGTAACGCGGATCATTACGCTCGATATCCATTCGCGGGAAATCGTCAACGCGTTCAGTTCGATCATTCTTGAAAATCTGCATGCAAGCTATCAAATCATCCGCGAGCTGAGTAAGATCGTCGACTTGACCGGTGAAACGGAGGATTTAGTCGTCGTGTCTCCCGATACGGGCGCCATCGACCGAAACAAATTCTACGCGGTCGGATTGAAGCTGCCTCTCGCGATGATCTACAAAGAGCGCGATTATTCGGTAGTCACGCAAAACGCAAAGAACACGAATATCAAATCGATAAAGCTGCTCGGCGACGTGCACGGTAAAGTAGCTTTCCTTGCCGACGATATGCTCGGCACCGGCGGCACGCTTTTAAAAGCGATGGCCTTTTTAAAAGAACAGGGAGCGACGAAAGTGATCGCCGCGATCAGCCTGCCGTTTTTTACCGGCAACGCGATCGACCTCTTCGATGAAGCGTACCGGCAGGGGCTTTTTTACCGCATCATCGGAACGAACGCCGTCTATCATGAAGCGCTGTGCAAACGGGAATGGTACATCAACACGAGCGTAAGCGGCCTCTTTGCAAACGTCATCATGCGCGTTCACTATAACCAATCGCTGAGCAGTCTGCTCGAAAACCGCACGCTCATCGAAAAGATGGAAAAGCAGACGCAGCCGCTGCAGCCGAAAACATGACGAAAAAGACCGTACTCTCGGCCGACATCGGAACGACATCGCTGAAAGCCGCACTGATCGATGATGAGGGCAAGGTCAAAGCATTTGCAAAAGAATCGTTTGAAAAGCCGGATGACCGGTATATCGCGCAAAAATGGTTTTCCGCTCTGTGCAGCGCGTCAAAAAAACTCATCGATGCGGCCGGAGAAGCGGATATAGCGGCGATCGGCATTTCGGGAAACGGACCGACGATAGTTTCCGAAGACGGAACGACGCTCTTGTGGAATGCAGACATAAAGCCCGCACCGATCGCGGGAACTCTCGCCGCACATTCGCTTTTTATCCCGCGCATAGCGGCTTTCCGAGAACTCTTTCCCGCCGAATGGAACGCTTCTCCGTACATCTATTCCGGACCGGAATACCTCATCCATAAACTCACCGGAGCGGACTTGACGATTTTGCCGGAAGCGCGCTACGAGAGCGCATATTGGACGCGCGAACAACTCGATGCCGCCTCCGTACCCGAAGGCAAACTCCCGCCCTACGTTCCGATCGCAAGCGATGCGGGAACGACGCACGAAAAAGCGACGGCCGCTCTCGGCTTAAAAAAACCGGTACGCGTTTTTTGCGGAGGACCGGATTTTATCGCCGCGATGATCGGAACGAATACCCTCTCCGTCGGAAAGATATACGACCGCGCCGGTTCAAGCGAAGGCGTCAATATCTGCACGCCCTTTCCGCTGCACGAAGAGCGGGTCCGCCCTCTGCCCTCGGTCATACCGGGTCTTTGGAACGCGGCCATACTGCAGACGGAAAGCGGACGCATGTTCGTCAACTATAAGACGATCGTCGAAGCGATCATGGAAAGAGAGTTTTCATACGAAGAACTCATCGCCTATTGCATCGAACACCCCGAAAGCGACGGCTTCGAAATCCTTTCTCTCATAGCGGAAAATTTGCACCAATCGTTTTCCGCCCTGCTCGCGGCAGCCGAAAAAAACAATATCCGCGTTCGGCTTCCCGTCGTCGTAACCGGCGGCCAAACGAAAAACGAACAATGGATGCAGATGAAATGCGATTACGCCGGTATTCCGCTTGCGCTCACCGCGTGCCCCGATGCTGAGCTTATAGGAGATGCGGCAGCCGCCTTTACGGGATTGGGCGTATACGGCTCGCTCGAAGAAGCCGCTTCTTCCCTCGTAAAAATTATTAAAATATACAAACCTCGGAACGCCTTATGAAAATTTATCGTTTGCCGGAAAAACTCAAGACAATCGTCTTCGACATCGATTCGACGCTGTACACGAACGATGCGTACGTATCTCATCAAAGCGAAGTTCAGCTCCGCCGTTTCGCAAAAGTGCGAGGCATATCGGAAGAAAAAGCCCGAACGATGTTCGACGATTACCGAAGCGAATGGTCGAAAACGCACGGTGGAAAAAAAATAAGCGAATGCAATACGTTAGCAGCCCTCGGCATTCCGATCGAAACGAGCGTCGCGTGGCGGAACGAACTCATCGAACCTGAGCGTTTTTTATCGCGCGATGAAAAACTTTTCGAAGTTTTACAGACGCTCAAAGAATCGTACGCCCTCCTCTGCGTTACGAACAATCCCTCAGACGTCGGACGCAAAACGCTTTCAGCGCTCGGTGTCGAAAACTGCATCGAAACTGTCATCGGTCTCGATACGTTCGGAAAATCGAAACCCGCGCGGGAGCCTTTCGAAGAAGCCGCGCGCAGAACGGACGCGGCAATCGAAGAATGCCTCAGCGTCGGAGACCGCTACGACATCGATATAGCTCTGCCGCTTGACATGGGCATGGGCGGGATCCTCGTTGACGGAGTTTCGGACGTGTACGAACTGCCGAATGTGCTGCACAAGGCAATATAAAACTGCGCTATATTACAAGATTTAATTTTTCACACAATGCGTCTTGTAATGTTTTGCTGAAATTGACGCCGGCCTTTTCAGCCTGCATATTAAGCCAAGCAGGAATTGTTAATGTCTTTTTTACGGCTTTTTCGTTTATTTTAAAATCGCCGCATACAAAAGATACGAAACTTTTTTTATCCGTTTTAATTTTATGTGCGGCCGATGCCTTAGGCAAAGTATCGACCGTATAATCGTCTTGTAAAAAAAGCTCCATCGCTTCAACGGCATTCGCATACGTTTCACCTTCCGTATCGCCCTGGGTGGAACATCCGGGTAAATCGGGAAACTCAACCCAAAAACCGCCGTCTTCGCTATGAAAAACAGCAGGATATATGACTTTCATTTTTTTGCCTCCGGTTCGGTTCTTTTCAAAATAGCAGCTAAAAGACCTTTTTTTACATCTTTACCGTGCACGGGGATTATCTCGGTTTTTCCGTTTTTGGTAATTTTATGATGGCTGCCTTTTACCGATACCAATTTCCAGCCGTCTTTTAATAATAATTTCAAAAGGTCTTTATCTTTCACTTTTACAAGTGTAGTACGTATAACACGTATTGTCAATAACTTATCCGTATCGTGCCGCTCAATACCGCCGTATATAACGGTGTCGCCGCTTATTGATCGGCAGGCAAAGGCAGGCAAGGGATTTTTATTTGATTATTTTTACATTATATGTAATAATATGAAGATATGAGGTCTATCGTGAAAACCAAAAAGCTTGAGCAGACAATCGAATTTACGAGCGACGGCAGCCTCCGTTTCTTTTTTATCGGAACGGGAAGCGCCTTTGCGAAAAAGTATTTTCAGAATAACGTGCTTATTATCAAGGGCAAAGATCACCTGCTCGTCGACTGCGGCGCGGTCTGCCCCTATGCGATGTACACATATAATTCGTCCATCGCGTCGGTAAGAAATTTGCTCATCACGCATTCGCACGCGGATCACATAGGCGGACTCGAAGAAGTCGCTCTCGTCGGCCGCTACACGACGAAGATCCGTCCGAAGATGGTTATCACCGATCAGTATAAAAAAATCTTATGGAACCAATCGCTCAAAGGCGGCTGTGCATACGGCGAATACACCGACGGCGCCTTTATGACCTTTGAAGATTATTTCGACCAGATAAAACCGCGCCAAATCGCACGAAGTCCGCGCCCGCTCTACGAAGCGAACGTCGGCTCCATCAACGTCAAACTCTACCGTACGCATCACATCCCCGACAAAACGGGTTCGTGGCGTACCTCTTTTTATTCGGTCGGTATACTCATCGACGACCGCATCCTCTTTCCGGGCGACACGCAGTTCGACAGGGAGCTGCTCGATTGGATGTGCGGCACCTACGACATCGAATACATTTTTCACGATTGTCAATTTTTCCCCGGAGGAGTACACGCGTATTACGAAGACTTAAAAAAACTTCCGGCCGATATGAAAAAGAAAATGCTTTTGTGCCACTACGGAGACAACGTCGATCAGTACGACGCTAAAAAAGACGGCTTTGCGGGATTCACAAAGCGCGGCGTCTATTACGATTTCGGCATATAGCGCGCCTGCCGCCGAAGCCGCGCAGAAAAATAGATTTGGTCCATTAGCTCACCTGGATAGAGCGATTGCCTCCTAAGCAATAGGTAACGCGTTCGAATCGCGTATGGGCCGTAATTATTAATTATTAAAATTCGGAAATAGGGCGTTGCGGGCTTCGCCCGCCGGTGCCTGCGCAATTCCGCTTCCGCTCCAGCCGCCTCGCTCGTATACTTCGCTCCTGCGGCCGCTTCGCGTTGCTCCGGCACCTAACGCGTGCGCCCAAGCTTGCACATTTTTTGCAAAATGTCACACAAAACCCTAATCTTGACGCAAAAAAAATCTTTTACTATACTGAGTTCATAACCGGGGTGGAAACGACAATGTCGCGACCTGAGATCATACCCGCAGAATACCGTACGGTATTCCAACCTGATCCGGATAATGCCGGCGGAGGAAGACTATGAACGCTCATCGTTTCATTCTTTCAATTTTATTAATTACCAATCTTTTCGTATCGGCTGCGTGCAGTAAAAAAACTGCGGTGCAGGTTTCTCAAAAAAAAGAAGTCGTCATCTACACTTACGATTCCTTTATGAGCGAATGGGGCCCCGGAAGCGCAATCGCAAGCGGCTTTGAAAAAGCGACGGGCTTTTCGGCCGTATACGTAAACTGCGGAGACGGGGCGCAGATCCTTTCGAAAGCCGTCCTCGAAAAAAACAAAGTGCAGGCGGACGTACTTCTCGGCATCGACAACAATTTAATAAATAAAGCAAGAAAAGAAAACGTCCTCGTTTCTTTTAAACCCGAAGGCGCGGACGACCTCATCCCCTCAGAGCTTTCAGACGGCTTGGGCGGCGACTGGCTCCTTACGCCCTACGACTGGAGCAAATTCGCGATCATCTACGACACGCAGTCGAATACGCCCGCGCCGAAAAGCCTTAAAGATTTAACGAAGAGTGAATACGCAAAAAAACTCATCCTCATGGATCCGAGAACGAGTACGCCGGGACTCGGCTTTGCCGCATGGACGATCGCCGTGTTCGGAAGCGATTACGAACGCTATTGGCAGGAACTCAAACCTTCCGTGCTGACGATGGCGTCCGGCTGGAGCAGCGGCTACGGTCTCTTTACGAAAGGAGAAGCGCCGCTCGTCGTAAGCTACGTGACCAGTCCCGCCTATCACGTCTATGCCGATAAAACGGACCGCTACCGAGCGCTCATATTCGGCGAAGGACACGTCGAACAGATCGAAGGCGCGGGTATCGTAAAAGGCGCGCCGAATGCGGAAGGTGCGAAAGCGTTTATCGCCTACCTCATCGGAAGCGAAGCGCAAAACGCGATACCGCTCACGCAGTGGATGTATCCTGCAAATAAAACCGTCGCTCTCCCCGAATGCTATGCGCTCGCAGCGCCTGCAGAATCGAAAACGCTTACATACGACGCGCTCGCCGTCGAAAGTGCCGTGCCGCACATCATCGAAGCGCTCGGCAAATGACAAAGGGCCGCAGCGGAAGCGTCGAATACGGAGTATGCATACTCGCTTCGGCGCTTTTCATTTTAATAATCGGAGCCTTTGCCGTCCCCCTCGCCGCTTCTTTTTCACCGCTCTTTGTAAAAACCGAAAGCGCGCGCATCGCAGGCGGGTATATAGCCCGCACGGCACTCCGTACTCTCGCTATCGCGTTTTTTTCCACGCTGACGGCGGCGGCGGTCGGCATAGGTGCGGCTTTTTTTACCGCAAACAGAAGCTTTCCGGGAAAGCGCTTTATCCTTTCGCTTTCCGCCGTCCCGCTGTGCGTTCCGTCGCTGATCATCGCGCTCGGCTTTGTCGCCGTATTCGGCATCAACGGTACGGTCAATTCGATTTTAATAAAAATCTTTCATCTGAAAAAAGCACCGCTCACGCTCCTCTATTCGACGGCAGGCATCATCATCGTACAGGGCTTTTACAATTTTCCGCTCGTCACCGCAGTCGTTTCATCTTTTTGGGAAGCGCTTTCGCCCGTAAAGCGCGATGCCGCGCGCATGCTCGGAGCAAACGAGAAGCGTATCTTTTTTACCGTAACGCTGCACGAACTTTCCCCCGCGATAGCGGCAGCCTGCGTTCCCGTTTTTCTCTACTGTTTTTTCAGCTTTATGATCGTACTCCTGTTCGGAAGCCCCGGATCTTCAACGCTCGAAACGGAAATATACCGGGCCGCGCGCGCCTCCCTCGACTTCAGAACGGCGGCGGCTCTTGCGCTCATCGAAACGCTGTGCGCCATGACGGTACTCTTTATCTACGGCGCGCGCAAAGGCGCTGCCGGAACGGAAACCGCTGAACGTACGAAAAAAAACGACGCGCCTCCGATAGGCTGTGCGCCTTATGAAGAAAAGCGTACGAAAATAATCGAATACGCCTTTGCCGCAGTCATCGCCTTTCTCGTCGCGCTTTTTTTTCTCGCGCCGCTTGCAGGGATCGCAGCAGGAGGATTTTCGGCACAGGGCGGGATCGTATCGTTTATTAAAATTATAACTTCGAAAGGATTCAAAAACGCGCTTTTCGGCACGTGCATGACCGCCCCCTGCACAGCCCTTTTATGCGTCATTGCAGGATTCACTTACGCGGCATATATCCGCCTCCGCGACCCGCTCGGAAAATCGGAAATACTCGGAACGCTTCCCATGCTTCCGATGGCGCTTTCTTCGGTCGTCATGGGAGTCGGTATGATGATCGCCGTGCGCAGCGCTTCCATAGCGACGCTCGTTCTAGCCGAAGCCGCCCTCGCGTGGCCGCTCGCCTTCCGGCAAATCTACGCATCGCTGTGCGCCGTGCCGCAAGCGGCGATCGACGCCGGGCGCATGCTTTCACCGGTCGCACCCGACACGATATTCCGCATCATGATCCCGTCGGCAAAGAGAGGGATCGTTTCGGCATTCGGTTTTTGCTTTGCCGTAAGTATGGGAGACACCGCTCTGCCGCTCGTTCTTTCCGTACCGCGCTTCGACACTTTGTCGCTGTATACGTACCGGCTCGCGTCCGCATATCGCTTTTCCGACGCGTGCATCTGCGGTACGATCCTCTGCGCTTTATGTGCTCTTGTCTTTGCGTTCGGCAATAAAATCAATAATTTCGGATCGCTCTATGGATAATTATTTTTGCGCGGACAATCTCTATCGCGTGTGGGATTCGGTTACCGTCGACTTTTCATTTGCGGCGGCAAAGGGTACGATGACCGTCATCGTCGGAAAAAGCGGAAGC
Source organism: Treponema sp. Marseille-Q4132 (assembly GCF_014334835.1). Lineage (NCBI taxonomy): Bacteria > Pseudomonadati > Spirochaetota > Spirochaetia > Treponematales > Treponemataceae > Treponema > Treponema sp. Marseille-Q4132. The sequence continues at coordinate 2,292,349 of NZ_CP060591.1, read as the reverse complement.
GGAAAGTCGACCGTGCTTCGCCTCATCGCAGGGCTCGAAGAAAGCGGCAAACGGAACGACGGAAAAGAATGCACCGTAAGGCTCGACGGAAAAACATTGACAAAGACCGCACCCGGAAAACGCGGGATCGGCATGGTCTTTCAAAGCCCTGCGCTTTTTTCGCATTTGACCGTTGCGGAAAACGTCGCATACGGACTTCGAAGCCGCGGTATGGGTAAAAAAGAAGCCGAAGCGGAAGCCGAAAAATATATTGCGGAATTCGCGCTCGCAGGCTTCGGAAAACGCATGCCCGACACGCTTTCGGGCGGCGAAGCCCAGCGCGTATCGCTCGCGCGGACGCTTATCGTAAAGCCGCCCCTCGTCCTCTTCGACGAGCCGCTTTCATCGCTCGACGCACCGCTACGGAAAAAACTCGCATCCGATATCCGCAAAAGCCAAAAGAAAGAAGGCTTTACCGGCATCTTCGTTACGCACGACATAGCCGAAGCGAAAGCCGTCGCGGACACTGTTATCGTAATGGAAAACGGCAAAAAAAAATGGGAAGGAGCGCCCGAAGACTTTAACGAATCGATGCTCGGATAGCGGTAAAGGTTCCGATCCGCATCGTAGCGATGCCGTCATCACCGCGTGAAGCCCGCACACTGAAATCAATTTTATCCAAAAGACCGAATATCGAATTGCGACAGGCAAATGACACTACAGCTTTTTAATTTCCGCTTCCGAAAGACCGGTCATCCGCTGTATAAAATCGACAGAACAGCTTTCTCGCTGCATCAGCTTGGCCGTTTCTCGTGCTTTTTGATACGCTCCCGCAGCAATACCGTCGCGTCGACCCTGTAAAATTCCGTCTTCCCTGCCCTTGCGCATCCCCCGTTCAAAGCCGATCTTTTCACCTGCCATGCGTAAGTCATCTTCATGAATATTCAACGACATATATATGCTCCTGAACTTTTCGTTCCGTTTCGCTTTTTCGATAAGCGCATCAATGTGCTGTGTAAAACCGCTCGTCGCCCGCCCCTCGCAAAGATACTGCAGCAAGGCGCTCAATTCAGGCTCATCTTCTTTACCGTAGGCACCCGTATTATAAAATACTTTATACGATTTGTCATCAAGAAAAAGAGTACCGTCGGCGGTACAGATATTGCGGAATTCGTAGACAGGCAAGCTTTTGCCGAAGGGATCCTGCGTACAGATAAAAATGACGTAGCTCTCTTTTAATTCCGCATAGCTTTGTCCTCTCAAGAGGTTATCGACATCCATAAGGCTTTGGTAATAGCGCGTACGCTTGGGAAGAAAAGGCGGAATCGATGTTTGTATTTCGATATCGAAGACGTGCTCGGGGTCTGAAACATAGACATCGAGGCGTATGCTCTTGCTTTCGTAAAACGGAGCTATCATTTTTTGCAGCGAGGGATATTCGATTTTTCCGACTTTGATATGCAAAAGCCGTTCGATGACGCCCTTGCATATCGTTTTATTTTTCATGACCGTGCCGAACATAAAGTCGTCGGTAAAGGTAAGTTCTTCGACAGGTTTGTGGGTATATACCATGAGGATACCTTCGATTGTTGAGATAGAGCCGCCGGGAAAGCCGCTGCAATATATATCGCCCGTAAATTAACAAATTACGCGGTTTTTTATGAAAATAAACGGATACCCCCTCCGCGCACACATCCCGCAGCCACAGCTCCGTTCCCCCATTACCGCTTTTTATGCGAAAGATTGCAATCCGCATAAAAACGGGTTATAATAATTGCAGAGGACATCTTACGTCAATCCGATTGCCTACGACGAGAGGGAGCCATGTACGCCGACGCCTGCACAACGTATATACCGGTAACGCAAAACTACGATCCGGTACTTGACAAAGCCGCCGAATTGTGCATCATCGTTCGTTCGTTCGTTCGCAGCGTAACCCCTACCCGCCCGTCCCCGAAACGCTTACATAACACGCTCTCCGCATACAGCATTTTCTCACCGCATACCGCACGCACGGGACAAAGTCTCCGTGCGTTTTTTATTTTCTCACCCAAAAGGAGGTACGATAAAAAACGCCGTCTGAAATATCGCCGTCGCTGGAGTCTAGAGCCGAAAAACGCTGAAGCGTTTTTCTTTTATCGGAGACACTCGCGATTTCTGTGCATTGCTCGAAATCGCAGCGTTCTTATCTCGAGTTTGCTTGGATGTTTGCAGAAGACGTGTATATGTTTCGCTTCGATAAAAATCGCATGAATACGATACGCTTTATTTTGCAAACTCGACTATTGAACGTGTGCGCATACGCGCACGGCTAAAAACTTTTTCGGAAGTTGCACCTTGCTTGAAGCTTCGCTGCAAGTACCTGCAAAAGTTTTTATGGGAGTCATCTATGACAAAACGTAAAGACACGAAGGCAAAAGCTTTTACGTGCAGAGGAGCGGAGGCGCTCATCACGGCCGCACTGTTGGCAGCGGTATTCTTGTTTACGGGCTGCCCGCAGTCTCCGGAAAATCAAACACAAAACCCTTCCGTACCGCCTGCGGAACAAAAGGTAACGCTGACGGTCGCAAAGGGTGAACACGTACAAAAGGCCGAACCCGCTTCGCTCACCGTCGACAAAGGCTCGGCGTGGAGTGCGATAAAAGGGAATATTACCGTAACCTACGAAGCCGGCTGGGAAGCTGCAGGATGGAAGTTCGACAGTGCAGCAGGGAGCGACATAAGCGATACGACCGTTTTCAATGAAAACAAAACCGTCGTCGCCCTCGCCAAAGCTCAGGTAGCGCCAGTGCCTGAAAAAATAACGATCACCGTTACCGGAGGCGAACACGTAACGGTACACACGGAAAACACTTTTACCGCCGATAAGGGTGCGGTATGGCAGGATATACGCTCGGGCGCCGAAGCCCTCGTAACCTACGAAGCCGGCTGGGAAGCTGCAGGATGGAAGTTCGACAGTGCAGCAGGGAGCGACATAAGCGATACGACCGTTTTCAATGAAAACAAAACCGTCGTCGCCCTCGCCAAAGCTCAGGGAGCGCCAGTGCCTGAAAAAATAACGATCACCGTTACCGGAGGCGAACACGTAACGGTACACACGAAAAACACTTTTACCGCCGATAAGGGTGCGGTATGGCAGGATATACGCTCGGGCGCCGAAGCCCTCGTAACCTATGAGACGGGCTGGGAAAACGAAGGCTGGAAGTTCGACGATGCGGCGGGAATCGACGTAAACGATGCGGCCCTTTTCAATGAAAACAAAACCGTTTTCGCTTCGGCAAAACCGCTTGTAAACCCCAATCTGCGTATCGAAGGCGGCGTGCTTAAAGGGTATAATGAAACGCCTTCGGGCGCCCTCGTCATACCCGCAGGCGTTACGGAAATAGCCGAATGTGCATTTGAAAATTGTACGGAGATAACGGGCACGGTAGTTTTACCTGCAAGCCTTAAGCACATCGACTGGGGTGCTTTTAAAAACTGTAATAAGGTAACCGCCTTCGATTTCACCCAGTGTATCCAGCTTACGTCTATCGGCTACGAGGCATTCAAAAACTGTAAAGCGGATGCCGTATTTACGGTAAAGGCGGGCGGCAACAGAAAGAACTTATTGCTCAACAGCAAAAGCGATATAAAAGCAAGCCAAATAACGGAAGTTCCCTGAGGGGAGGTACGATACAAAGCGCCGTCTGAAAAGAGGCGGCGCTGGAGTCGAGAGCCGAAAAACGCTGAAGCGTTTTTCTTTTATCGGAGACACTCGCGATTTCTGTGCATTGTTCGAAATCGCAGCGTTCTTATCTCGAGTTTGCACGGATGTTTGCGGAAGCTATGCATACGTATCGTTTTGATGAAATTGAAAGGCTACGATACAGTACAGTTTCGCAAACTCGATTATTGAACATGTGCGCTTTTGCGCACGGCTAAAAACTTTTTCGGAAGTTGCACCTTGCTTGAAGCTTCGCTGCAAGTACCTGCAAAAGTTTTTATGGAAGGAAGAAAAATGAAAAAGGTCGTATTGATTTCGTGTTCAAAAGAAAAAGACCCTGCCAAACATATTGCGGAAGATTTATATATAAGTCCGCTGTATAAAAAAGAGCTTGCCTATGCAAAACACGTTCTAAAACCCGATATGATATTCATCCTCTCGGATAAATATCATCTGCTCGAATTGCCGGCGGAAGTTGCGTGGTATGAAGTTGATCTGAAGGAACAGACCCGCGACGAACAAAAAGCATGGGCGCAAAAAGTCCTTGCTTCGTTAAAGGAAAAGACGGACATAGAAAAAGACGAGTTCATCATCCTTGCAGGGGAAACACACTTCCGATATTTAAAACCCGCGCTCAAAAACTGCAGCACGCCCCTGCACAAAATAGGCGGAATAGGCAACCAATTACACTGGCTCAAAGAAGAGCTTGCAAAACGGGGCATCAAAGCCTAGCGGACTGCCGGAAGCGGCCGGCGTTTCAACGGGTAATTTTCCGTACTGTGTAATTGATAAATCCGTTACACAGTACAAATTATCAGGTCCAATTTCGAGTTTTCTAAAACTCGAAATTTTCCATCCGTTTCGTTCACCAACTGAATGGCGAGTTTCGAAAGTAAATAAAATGATGCGGAGGCGAGGTTCCGGCTGCGTGCCGTTTCGAGCGTTAGGCTTACGGAAGCGTACCCTAAAAGCTCGACCGCGGCTTAGCGGACGGGTTCTCGCCGAAAGCATATCTTTATTTAGAAATACTTTCGAAACTCGACTTTCGACCTATCAATTACATAAGGAGGTACGATAAAAAACGCCGTCTGAAATATCGCCGTCGCTTTTTATCTCGAGTTTGCGCGGATGTTTGCAGAAAATGTGTATACGTAGTGTTTCGATAAAAATCGCATAAATACGATACGCTTTATTTTGCAAACTCGACTATTAAACGTGTGCGCGCACGCGCACGGCTAAAAACTTTTTCGGAAATTGATATTTCCTGCAAAAGTTTTTTATGGGAGGTAAAAAAGACACTCAAAAGGTAAACCGCCCACTTACACGCGCCGCTCTTCTTACGGTTTACCCGCGTCTTCCGGCGGCCCCCCGCCCGAAGGTTCCATAAGCGCATCCCGCTCTTTATTCTTCGCGCTTCTTAGGGGCGGAGCCCTAAGCAGTGCGAGGAAGAAGGATGGGGTCGTAGGGGCAGGAAGAAACCCCTGCCCTGAACGGGGGTGTCGTCCTGCCCCTGCAAGACGGGGTCTAAGGGCTCCCCCTTATGAGGAGAACACCATGTCAAAGAAAAAGTTCGTATGGGAAGTCTACCTTCGTCCGAACACGCTTTCAAAAGATACCGAGCGCGACTGCATCGCGGACGTCCGTTTCCGCGGAGGAGCGAAACGGAACGAAGACATCGCCGACGTCATCACAAAAGAAAGAAGCGAGTTCCGGCGCGAAACCATCATCAATATTTTGAACCTCCGCGATGAAGCGGTAAAAAACTTCATTCAGGACGGCATGAGCTTTATCGACGGCATCGTGCAGATCGCCCCGCGCGTTACGGGTGTGTGGAAAACCGAAAACTCGCCCTATAACGCGGCCGTACACAAGCGTACCGTAGACCTCATTCCGACGCACGACTTCAAAGCCGTCCTCGACGATATCACCGTAAAAGTACTCGGCTTAAAAGACGATTCGTTCCGCATCACGTCAGTCACCGACACGGCGACGGGATTGTCGGACGGCACGATCACGATCGGAGACGATCTCATCATCGAAGGAGAAAAAATCAAAGTCGATGAAAGCGATGCCGCTCAGGGTGTGTTTTTCAAAGGGGCCGACGGCGCGGAGCACAAAACATCCCGCCGCCTTTCGGTCAATAAGCCCGGTCAGCTCATCGCCCGCGTTCCCTCATCGCTTCCCGAAGGCAAAACGACCGTTATCGTGCGCACAAAATACACGGGAAGCGCAACCGTATTGAAAGAGCTACGCGAAATCGTCTGTAAACTTAGCTGCACCGCCAAAAGATAATCGCAAAGCAATCGCATCCGGCTGTCCGCTCAAAGGCAAGTCCTTTCGAGCGGATATTTTATTCATGCACAGGCTTGATCCGATCGTATATCCCGTACCGCCCGTATAGCGCCTTACGAACTCTTCGTATACGGCGATACGCGCTTTTCGTATGCCGCGACTCGGATCTCTCGTATACCGCCATACGAAGCGCTCGTATACGGCGATACGAACTTCCCGTATACCGCATTCCGCGCCCCTGCAAAACGGGGCATCAAACTGCCCCTACAAGACGGAACTGACGCCGCACCGAAAACGCGCTATACTGTATGTTATGAACGACAACGATTTCGATAAAGCGATTGCAAAATTCCAGCGCATGATAGACGAAAGCCGCTCTATCGTATTTTTCGGCGGAGCGGGCGTTTCGACGGAAAGCGGTATCCCCGACTTCAGAAGTACGGACGGACTGTATCACCAACAATGGAAATATCCTCCCGAACAAATGCTCAGCAGGAGTTTTTTCGACGCGAACCCCGCGGAGTTTTACCGCTTTTACCGCGAAAAGCTCATCGTCAAAGGCGTAAAGCCGAACGCGGCGCACAAAAAACTTGCGGAACTCGAAAAGGCGGGAAAGCTCACCGCCGTCGTCACGCAAAACATCGACGGACTGCATCAGGCGGCGGGAAGTAAAAACGTATTCGAACTGCACGGAAGCACGCTGCGCAATTACTGTATGAAATGCGGCGCTTCCTACGATATCGATTTTATCGCCGAAAGCGCGAAGGCTCCCGACGGCATACCGCACTGTCCAAAGTGCGGCGGCATCGTTAAGCCCGATGTCGTGCTCTACGAAGAAGGTCTCGACGGCGCCTGCATCGAAGGAGCCGTCCGCGCCATACGGGACGCGGATATGCTCATCATCGGCGGCACATCTCTCGTCGTCTATCCCGCGGCAAGTCTCGTAAACTATTACCGCGGAAACAAACTCGTCGTTATCAATAAAACCGCGACGGGAGGCGATGCGATCGCAACGCTCGTCATCCGTGATTCGATCGGAAAAGTGCTCGGCGCCGTAAAAACCGCGTAAACGGAGGGCGCACTCCTACCGCTCACGCAGGAAATCACGCCTCCGCTTTTCAGTCCGCTTTCGCTTTTACCGTTTTGGGCAAAAAGACGATGCCGACAGCGAGGATGAGCGCGAACGAAAGCCATGCCGCGATCATGTTCATGGAAAAACCGCCTGCGATAAAGCCGAGCGCAGAACAGAACGCGATAAACACCGCGTAGGGCATTTGGGTCGCAACGTGTTCGAGGTGCGGACAGCCCGCTCCCGTGGACGAAAGGATCGTCGTATCGGAAATGGGAGATGCGTGATCGCCGAACACGGCTCCTCCGACGACGGCTGCGATGCAGATCATGCATGCGTTCACGAGGGACGCTTGATCCAATCCCTTCGCCTGCGCAAGTCCCGTCGCGATCGGCATGACAAGCGGGATCATAATGCCGAATGTACCCCAGCTCGTGCCGGTCGCGAATGAAATGAGAGCGGAAAGGGCAAAGACGATGACGGGAATGAGTTCAAGCGGAAAGCGCTGTTTGACGACGATTTCCGAAAGGTAGATGCCGAGTCCGAGACCTCCGTCCGACGGCGAAGATTTGATGATCGTTCCGATCGTCCACGCCATCGACAAAATGATAAGCGCCGGTATCATCGATTTGATGCCGTCCCGAAGCGCTTCTCCCGCTCCGCTCAAGTTTAACAATTTTCTTGCAATATAATAAATATACGTCGCGAAGATCGTAAAGATGATGGCGTAAAAAAGCGCGACCGATGCGTCGGTATCTTTGAATGCGTCTCCGAGCGGGATCGTTTTCGCGGCATCGGCAAAGGACATAATCGATTTTCCGTCGACCGCGCTCATCCACGTCGTCACCGGAAAAAAGATCAGCGCCGTCACAATGAGAACGATGATCGGAAAGAGCATATCGGCGGGCTTTGCCGAATCGTTTACGGTGTTTTCGACTTCGCCCGCAACGGCTCCGTACTTTCTTTCATAAAAGAGTTTCCCTTGTGCCGCGCGCGCTTCGGAAGACTTCATCGGGCCGAAATCGCGTTTTGTTAAAATGATGACGAGTACGAAGACGAGCGTGCCGAGCGCATAGAGGTTGTACGGTATGGAGCGGATAAAAAACTCGAACGGCGTCATCTGCATCGCATCGAAGCCTTCGGCTCCCTTTACGATGGACATAACGGTAACGACCCAGCTCGAAATCGGAGCGATGATGCACACGGGAGCCGCCGTCGAATCGAGCACGTAGGCAAGTTTCGCACGCGCGACTTTCGTCTTGTCGCAGATCGGACGCATGATCGTACCGACGGTAAGCGAATTGAAATAATCGTCGATAAAAATTATCAAGCCGAAAATAAACGACATGACAAGCGATCCCTTGCTCGTCTTCAACTTCAGCGACGCCCATTTGCCGAAAGCGCCGGCCGCCCCGGTCTTCGAAAGCATACCGACAAGGCCTCCGAGCAGCGCGCAAAAAAGGAAAATGCGGATATTCCATCCGTCGGCGAGCGAAGAAGCGAGCGCATCGGTGAGATGCATGAGCGCAAGGGCGGGATTGCCCCCCGCGACGATAAGCGTGCCCGACAAAATGCCCAAAAAGAGCGATACGATCACGTCTTTGGTGACGAAGGCAAGCACGATTGTTAAAAGCGGGGGAATGATGCCCCACATACCGAAACTGGTCATTATGATCCTCCAACTGGATATGACAGGATGATCTATTTTAGCATATTCGCTCTTTCATGTCTTGCCGTAGGGATTTCCGCCGACGCGCGTACGGAGCGCGGATGAGCGTACTCCGGCGCGCGTAGCGGACGCGGATGAGCGCACCCCGTCGCGCGAATTCCGCTATGCGTCGAGCTTCATATCACCGTCGCGGATCAAAGCCCGAGCGCGGAGTACCGCATAAAAAACGTATGCGAGTACGGCGGGAAAGATCACATCGACTGCGATTATCTTTAGGATGATAAGAGGGGCGCTCTCCGCTCCCTGCATCGCTTGAAACGTCATGATCGGCCCGACAAGTCCGCTCGTCCCCATACCCGCTCCCGCAGGAAGCGTGCGCATCTTAAAGAGACACGACGCGAGGGGGCCGGTGATCGCCGAAGCGAGGATCGGCGGAATCCATATAAAAGGATTTTTGCAGATGTTCGGGATCTGCAGCATGGACGTTCCGAGTCCCTGCGCGAAAAAACCGTTAAAGCCGTTGTCGCGGAAGCTGATGACGGCAAAGCCTATCATCTGCGCGCAGCAGCCCGCAGTCGCAGCTCCTCCCGCGATCCCCGTCATGCCGAGTATGATCGCGACGGCAGCGGAACTTATGGGCAGCGTCAAAATCATCCCCATGACGACGGAGAGCACGATGCCCATCCAAAACGGTTCGAGTTCCGTCGCCTTCTGTATGCCGCTTCCGAGAGCGGCCGATGCGGACGCAAGGGCGGGCCCGAAGAGCAATGCGGCGGCGGCGCCTGTGACGACGGTTACGGCGGGCACGACGACTATATCGATTTTAGTCTTTCCCGCGACGAGCCTTCCGCATTCGGCGCCGACTAAAGCCGCGGCAAACGCGCCGAGCGGATCACCCGGCCCCGCCAAAAGCACGCTTCCGTTTTCCGCGATAAAGGCCGACTGCCCTGCGCTCAAATAGGCGGCGCATTTTACGGAATACGCGCCGATCGTGCCGGTGAGGATGCTTCCGTACAAAGCGAGCTTCGGCGCACCGAGCGAATGCGCAACTCCGCACGCGATTCCGGCTCCCGTGAGTACGGTGAGCACTTGACCCGTGAGCTTAAAAAATCTTCCCGCATACGCAAGAGATGCATAGACGCTCGTACCGCCTGCGCCGCCCAAAGCGTCTGCGGACGGAAAAAATCCGCCGATCTGCTTTATAATCAATCCGATGATGAGCGTGGAAAAAAGGCCGAGCGACATTCCGCCGAACGCATCGACTACATACCGTTTGAAATACTTGTTCATAGAACACCTCGAGGAAAAATAATAATTTCGGTAATTGATATACTTTGTCGATGCTGATACGCGGCGCGCCGTGGGCGCCGGTAATGCCGCCGCAAGGGATTCGGCTGTAGGCTATCACAAACGTAACATCTGCGCTGAAAAGTATAGCGCTTCTCCGCATGAACGGCAAGCGTCATTTCGGTCAATGAGCGGCGATGCGGCGTTTCGATCGAATTTATACGAGAGCAACGAAGGGAACGTTTCGACGCTCTTTCACTGCAATATCATGCGGTCGCTCGTAAGCGCCGTCTTCTTTATGGCTCGGAAGCGCTGCACGATATCGTCCATCGTCAAATTCTTTTTTTCGTCTCCGGCTATGTCGAAGATGATTTCGCCTTTGTCCATCATGATAAGACGATTGCCGGAGTCGAGCGCGTGCTGCATATTGTGCGTCACCATCATTACGGTGAGATTGTAGGATTCCGCAAAGCGCTTCGTCAAATTCATAACGAGGGCGGCGTTCGAAGGATCGAGGGCTGCAGTATGCTCGTCGAGCAAAAGAAGAGCCGGACGCGACATAACCGCCATGAGCAGCGTCAAGGCTTGCCGCTGTCCGCCTGAAAACTGTTCGACATTGTCGGAAAGGCGCTCTTCAAGTCCCATGTTCAGCTGTTTGAGTTCGCTTCGGAAATATAAGCGAGTGCGGGCGTTCAAGCCGATCTTCAAACCCTTCCAGCCTTTTTTGCTGCATATCATCATATTGTCTTCAAGCGACATTTTCCCCGCAGTGCCGAGCAGAGGATTTTGAAAGATGCGCCCTATGTACAGTGCCCGTTTGTATTCTTCGTCTTTCGTGATGTCGCGCACGGAACCGTTCATCGAAAGCGAAATCGTTCCGGCAGTCGGAGAAAGGGTACCTGCGATGACATTGTACAGCGTCGACTTTCCCGCTCCGTTCGATCCGATCACCGTGATAAAGTCGCCCTTATTGATCGTCAAATCGATATTTTTAAGTGCCGTGTTTTCGTCTGCGGTGCCGGGATTGAACGTTATGGCTATATTTTTCAATTCAATCATTGCGCGCCTCCCGCTTTCGACGGACGTAAGAGATGTGATTTAAGATTCGCCTTGCCTTTCAAATTGGATATCACGAGGCACAAAATGATAAGCAAACCGGTAACGAGTTTCAGATCGTTACTCGTCAAGCCGATTCGATATCCGTAACTTCTGCCTGCGAACATGAGCGCGCGGTATAAAATCGATCCGAGCAAAACGCGGAGCGTCTGCATCGAAATTTTATTCGAACGGATGATAAACTCTCCGAGCATGAGGGATGCAAGCCCTCCGACGATGACGCCCGTACCGCTTCCCACATCCGCAAAGCCGTTGTACATTGCGGCAAAGGCGCCTGAAAGAGAAGCAAGTCCGTCGCCGAAAGACACGCCGATACCGCGGAGTATTTTCGGATCGACGCCCTGCGAAACGACCATCTGTTCGTTCGCTCCGAGCGCGCCCATCGTCAAACCCATGTCGGTGTGAAAAAAGAGATCGAGGAGTCCTTTTAAGACGGCGACGAAAACTATTAAAAACAAAAGGATGCCCGCTTCAGGAGGAAGTGCGGGAAAGACGCGCTCCGTCCAAGCGGCGCTCTTTGAGAAAATCGTTTCGATGCGCAAAAACGATATGTTCGCACGGTTCGACATGATGCGGAGATTGATCGAATAAAGCATCGTCATGACGAGGATGCCGGCGAGCAAATCGGGTATGCGAAAGCGCGTATAGATGAGCGTCGTAACGAGCCCCGCAAAAGCGCCGCCGAAAAATGCGAGCGAAAGCGCGAAAACGGGCGGTATGCCGTGCAGCAAACACGCGGCAAGGATGCAGCCTCCGAGCGGAAAGGCTCCGTCGACCGTCATATCGCAAAAATTGATAACGCGGAACGACACGAAGGCGCCGAGCACCATGATGCCGTATATCAAACCTTCGATTAAAATACTGTAAATCATGCAGACTCCCTTGTAACTATTTATAGTAATATTTTTTTTCATTTATGTGAATAGGCGGCAAATCCGAAACGGCAAGCGCAGATGCGTATCCGTTTTAATGCAATCGCCGCCGTTTGACAAAAGGGGTTTTTATGAAAACAAAACACATCGTGTATTCTGCAGTGCTTGCATCTCTTGTATTTGCAGGATGTCAAACCGCATCTCAAAAGGGAGCGGCGCCTTACAAAATGACGACGGTTTCCGAAAAAACCGATGTCTTCGAAGCGAAAATCGTCTATCCTCAGTTTGCGGGATTCGACGATCTCAATTCTCTTATCAAATCGCGCACGCTCGGCGCGTACAACGATTTCAAATCGTCCGCACAAAAAACGCGGCGTGAACTCGAAAACACTTCTGCGAAAAAGCTTCCTCCGTTCGAATACGCAGCCGCCTGCGATTCGATCATCGTAAGCGACAAATATATTTCGATGCTCTTTACGGCCTACCGCTATGAAGGAGGTGCGCACGGAGAAACACAGCTCGATTCGATCACCTACGACAAAGCGCTGAAAAAAGAAGTGTCGATCACGGAAGCATCCGGCTTATCGATCAAAGATATCGCAACGCAATGCAAAGATTATTTTATGAAGCGCTTAAGCTACGGCGGAAACAGCGCGGAAGCGAAAAAAGCGCGCACCGACTGGATCGCCGAAGGCACCATACCTGAAGCGGGCAATTATCAGACGTTCACGTATGACGGCAAAACGCTCACCGTTTATTTCGAGCCCTATACGGTCGCGCCGTATTCGGAAGGCGTGCAAAAAGTTACGATTTCAGCCGTCCGGTAAAATTGTCCGACACAATTTGTTAATAATTTCCACCGCCGCGCACTGCGGCGGTTTTTTATATGACGCGCTTTCCTTTCCATTTGCCGCTTCGGAAGCGGTACACAAAGCATGACGAGCGCACGATCCAATCGAGTATCATCGCAAACCAAACTCCGAGCGCGCCGAACGAAGGGGGCCAGCCGAATCTCGCCATCAGGCCGAACATATCCGTCCGATCGAGTACATAGCTCATACCGATTCGTACCGCCCACATCGAAATCATCGAAACGATCATCGTAAACACGGCGTCTCCCGCAGCGCGGAGCGAATTCGGAAAGGTAAACGATACGGGCCAAATGAGCATGGCGCACACGCCGTGCAAAAGTGTCATATACCATGCAAGGCGCGTCGTTTCGGCTGAAAGCGCATACAGGCGCAAAAGGGAGCGCGCACATAAAAGAAACGGAATATTCAACACGGCAATCGAAGCGAATGCGAGCGCGAGCAGTTTTTTCGTATAGTATTCGGCCTGTTCCGTTTTTCCCGCACCGATACACTGGCCGACCACCGTCAGCATGGCAAGGCTCATTGCGGAACCCGGCAGCGTTTCGAACGAAGAAAGCGTATTCGCCGCGGCGTTTGCGGCGATCGCCGTAGTGCCGTACGTCGCGATGAGGGAAAGCACGAGTATCTTTCCGATTTGGAACATACTGTTTTCAAGTCCGTTCGGAACCCCGATCGAGAGGATGCGTTTGATGATCCCTCCGTCGAATTCGAAACGGAATATGCCGCGTATCGAAACGGCCGGTTGTCCGTTGTATGTTCCGCCCTTGTACAAAAGCGCGAGCAAAACGAGGGCCGCCGCAGTTCGCGACACGAGCGTCGGAAAGGCTACTCCTTCGACCCCGCATCGAAAGCCGTAGAGCAGGATCGCATTGCCGCCGATATTCAAAACATTGATCAGGATAGAGATGAACATCGACACGTGGGAATTACCCTGAGCGCGGAACAGCGCCGCGCACGCGTTGTACAAACCGATCGAAGGAAGCGCAAAAATCGTAATAAAAAAATACGTGCGGGAAGCGCTCATAACGCCGTCGTCGATGCTGCCGAATAAAAACGAAAGGAGCTGGCGGTTGAACGCGAGGCAGAGCGTCAAAACGGCAAGCGAGGCGGCGACGATCGTATAGAGAAGCTGCTTTGCGGTTTTCGATGCCATATCGTGCGCGCCGTGTCCGATATACTGAGAGGCGACGACGGCGCCTCCCGTACCGAGGGCTGCAAAGAGCTGGACGAGCAGGACGTTCAGGGAATCTACGAGCGAGACGCCCGATACCGCTTCTTCGCCGAGCGTCGATACCATAACGATATCGGCCATGCCGAGAAATATGGAAAGGAGCTGCTCGACGATGAGCGGCAAAATGAGACGCCGCAAATCTTTCGGCGAAAACAATAAAGACGTATCGGACATAGGATTAATAATTATTCGGACACCGCTGAAAATCCAACCGTTTTCTCAGAAGCGCCCGTTTACAAAACCGATTTTAGAAACTGCTGCAGCCGTTCGCACTTCGGCCGGTTGAAAATATCGTCAGGGGTTCCCGATTCCGCGATGACGCCTCCGTCCATAAAGAGCACGCGCGTGGCGACTTCCCGCGCAAATCCCATTTCGTGCGAAACGACGACCATCGTCATGCCCTCTTCGGCAAGCCCTTTCATGAGGTTGAGCACTTCGCCGACCATTTCGGGATCGAGCGCGCTCGTCGGTTCGTCAAAGAGCATCACGTCGGGGTTCATCGCAAGCGAGCGCACGATCGCAATGCGCTGCTTTTGCCCGCCGGATAATTTCGACGGATAAGTCGAAGCTTTATCGGCAAGACCGATTCTTGCGAGAAGTTTCATAGCGTTCGCTTCGGCTTCGCTCTTCGTTTGCCGCTTGAGCGTGACGGGCGCGAGCGTGATGTTCTGCAAAACGGTCAAGTGAGGAAAAAGATTGAAGTGCTGGAATACCATGCCCATCTTTGCACGCAGTTCGTCGACGTTCGTCTTTTCGGCGGTTATATCGACGCCGTTAAAAAAAATGCGGCCGGCATCCGGACGTTCGAGGAGATTGAGGCAGCGCAAAAACGTACTCTTGCCCGCACCTGAAGGCCCGATGATGACGATCTTTTCGCCTTTAACGATCGTTTCGGAGATATCGTTGAGTACGGCCTCTCCTCCGAATTTCTTTATTAAGTTTTTAACCTCGATCACTGCGCGCCATCCTTCGTTCAAAAATCGAAAACAGTTTTGTCAATCCGACCGTAAGGCAGAGATAAACCGCCGCACACGACAAAAGCGGAAGCCATGCGTTGTACGTAGCGTTGCGGATATTGTCGCAGGCTTTTTGCAGATCGACTACCGCGATAAAACTCGCAACCGACGTTTCTTTGATAAGGGCGATAAACTCGCTCGTATACGTCGGAATGATGACGCGGAACGCCTGCGGCATAACGATTTTAACAAGCGTCTGCCGCCACGAAAGACCGAGCGAGCGGCCGGCTTCCGTCTGTCCGGCATCGACTCCTTGAATGCCTGCGCGGAAGATTTCCGTACAATATGCCCCGGAATTGATGCCGAAGGCAATGATCGCGACGAGTACCGCATTGCTCATGCCGATCGGCGAAAAGATTACAAAATAAAAAATCATCAGCTGCGTCGCCATCGGTATACCGCGTATGACCGTCGTATAAATTTGCGAAATCTTTTGCAGCACTTTGTTTTTTGAAATCTTAAAAAGGGCGAATGTGCAGCCGAGTACCGAACCGATGAGGACGGCGCAAATCGCAATGAGCAGCGTCGTGCCGAGCCCGTAAAATATGAGCTTCCAGCGCATATTCGCAATCATCGTGTCATAGAACATTTGAAACACAATCCGCTCCTCGTAAAACCGCTTCGAGCCGAACGCAGCGTCCGGCTCAAAACGTTGCAGTCAATATTAGGGTCAATTTCGAGTTTTCTAAAACTCGCAGGACTGTCGAAAAAATAAGTAATTTTTAAGACAGCCCCTTTTCCATCTGTTTCACGCAATAATTGAATAGCGAGTTTGGAAAACAAATAAACTTATGTTTACGGCGAGGTTCCGGCTGCGTGCCGTTTCGAGCGTTAGGCTTACGGAAGCCTAGCTTAAAAAGCTCGACCGCGGCTTATACCGCGAGTTTGCTCCGCAAACTCGGTAGTGAGCGCAGCGAACGAAGTTCTCGCCGTAAACACAGCGCTATTAGCAATACTTTCCAAACTCGATATTCGATCTATCAATTATTTTCGAACGATGATGACCTGATTCGACGAATAATACGGTTCGGAAAAATCGACATTTTTTCTGCGCTCGTCGGTTGCGGTCATACCCGCCGCAATAAAATCGATCGCATCCGACTGTAAAGCCGCGATCAATCCGTCGAAAGCCATATCGACGACTTGCAGTTTTTTTCCGAAATCGCGTGCGATCAGCTGACTCATCGTCACGTCGAAACCGACGGGATCCGTACCTTCGATATATTCAAACGGAGGAAAGGCCGCATTGGTTCCCATTTTAATAATTTCGCTTCCGTTCGACGGAACTGCTTCGGGAACGACGATGGCGCCGTCGGCAGGCATAAACGCCTTTACGAGTTTTTCATAGGTTCCGTCCGCTTTCATTACGGAAATCGTTTTGTTGATCGAATCGAGCAAAGCGGTATTTCCTTTTTTTACGGCGATCGCATATTCTTCGGTTGCAAAGCGGATGTCGAGCACCTTTAAGTCGCGGTTGCGTTTTACGATTTCTTTTGCAGGCAGTTCGTCGAGTACGATCGCATCGATCGCGCCGTTCTTCAGATCGAGAGCCGCGTCCATACCCGTCTTAAACGATTTCAGCGTCGCGCCTTTTACGTTGTCCTGAACATAGATTTCACCCGTCGTTCCCGCCTGGCATCCGATTTTTTTACCGTTCAAATCTTCCGCCGAAGCGATGTTCACCTGCGCTTTTTTCGAACACGAAAGTACGCCGAATAACACGAGCGCGGCAAAAACCGCAAACATAATCCTTTTCATATTGTATTCCTCCTGTTGAAAAAAAACAAAAAGGGACAAAAGACTGCGTACGCAGTTTTGTCCGCCTGCGAAAGTATAAAATTTGGTATACAAAATGTCAACGTTTAAACGAGCCGCTGAAATGGCGCGTCTCGTTTAACTTCGAGTTTTCTTTTGAAAACTCGCGGATATACGTGTGCGCCGCTCGAAACTTCGCGCTTATGCGCTCGTTGCGAGGCTCGCGCACTAACGCGGCATTTTCGAAAATTGACATTTTCTGCAATGCCGCATTTATAGGAAGGTTTAAACGAGACGCCTACGCACGGCCGGAGCGGTGCCGCAGGCAGCCACCGGAGCGAGCGTAGGCGAGCGAGGAGGCCGAGCGCGAGTGAGCCGCGGAGGGCGGGATCGCACATAGGTGCCGTCCGTAAACCGCTGCGATCCTGTTTTATCGTGCCGTTTTCGATCCGAAATCGAATTTCGTTTCGGCGAGGATGACGGCAAAAAAGATGAGAATGCAGCCTGCGGTCATGCGCGAAGTCAAACGTTCGTGCAAAAGGACGGTACTGAACAGCACGCCGAACACCGATTCGAACGAAAGGAGGAGAGCGGCAAAAGAGGAGCGGACGTATTTTAAGCCGACGTTCTGCAGCGCAAAGGAAATCATCGTGCTGAAAAGACCGAGGTAGAGCATCGAAACGATAACGCGCGTATTTTTTACGGCTGCAGCCGGAAAGGCGCCGTCAAAGAAAAAGGCTGCGGCCCAGGAAAAGACGGCGGCAAAAAAGAACTGCAAAACGGTGAGCACGATCGGATCGTGACGGGCATTGCATTCGGCCGTATAGAGAATGTGCAGCGCGTAAAAAACGCCGCAGCCGAGCGTAAGGGCGTCGCCGAAATTGATCGAAAGGAGAACTCCGTCGCTTTTTGAAAGCGCGAGCAAACCGATGCCCAAAAGCGAAATCGCGGCAGCGGCGAAGACGTGTCCGCCCGGAAATTTTTTATAAAGCGGCCAGCCGAAAAGCGGCACGAGCATCACATACACGGTCGTGAGAAATGCGTTTTTTCCGGCGGTCGTATAATCACAGCCGACCGTCTGCAGCGCGTAGGCAAAAAACAACAGAGCGCCGAGTATCGCCCCGCGCTTCCAATACGAAGCATCGATCAGTTTGAGAGAGCGCACAAAGATAAGGGCGAGAGCCGCCGCCGCAATCGAAAAACGGAAAGCGAGCATATAGATCGCGCCGATATAGTCGAGGCTGTCTTTTACGACGACGAACGCAAATCCCCAAATGCACGCTGCAAGGAGCAGCCCTGCTCCCGCAAAAAACGATACGCTTTTTGCGTTCATACGTCGGCAAGCGGCGTCACTTTTTTAAGATGCCAAATATCGCGCACGTAGTCTTCGATCGTGCGGTCGGAAGAAAATTTGCCGCTGTTCGCAATATTGATAAGCACTTTCCGCGCCCACTCTTTCGTATTTTGATAAGCCGCTTCGACTTCTTCGTGAGCTTTGCAGTATGCACCGAAATCCGCAAGAACGTAGAACACGTCGGGGCGCTGACCTTCGACGCCGTAGACGAGCGAATCGTAAAGCTCTTTGAATTCCTGATGCGTCGGATCGTAGGTACCGTCGACGAGCTGCTGTACGACGCGGGAAAGTTCGGGGTTCCGTCCCAAGTATTCCTGCGGATTATAGCTGTGCTCGGTTTCCATTTTAATAATTTCTTCGGCGGAAAGTCCGAATACGAACGCGTTTTCTTTTCCGGCTTCTTTGATAATTTCGATATTCGCGCCGTCCATCGTACCGAGCGTGAGTGCACCGTTTACCATAAACTTCATATTGCTCGTACCCGACGCTTCAAAGCCCGCAGTCGATATCTGTTCGGAAACGTCGGCAGCCGGAAAGATTTTTTCCGCAACGCTGACGCGGTAGTTTTCGACGAACACGACGCGGATTTTTCCGTGCACGCGCCGGTCGTTGTTGACGCGGTCGGCGACGGTGTTGATCAGTTTGATGATCGTTTTCGCTCTGCGGTAGCCCGACGCCGCTTTCGCACCGAAGATAAAAGTTTGAGGCGGCGGGTTGAAATCGGGATCGTCGATGATGCGGTTATACAGATACATGATGTGCAAAACATTCAAAAGCTGGCGCTTATATTCGTGGAGGCGTTTTACCTGCACATCGAAAATGCTGTCGGGGTCGAGAAATTCGTTTTGCGTATGCTTGAGATATTCGGCCAAGCGCTGTTTGTTCGATCTTTTGATCGCCGTAAGCTCCCTAAGAGAAACTTCGTCGTTTGAAAAACGTTCGAGCGCTTTGAGTTTCGTCAAATCTTTTTCCCAGCCTCCTCCGATGCGCGCCGTGATGAATTCCGCAAGAGAGGGATTCGCATTTAAAAGCCAGCGCCGCTGTGTGATGCCGTTCGTTTTATTGTTGAACTTTTCGGGATAGAGTTCGTACCACGATTTCAGTTCCCGCGTTTTCAATAATTCCGTGTGGAGTTCGGCGACTCCGTTTACGCTGAAGCACGAATGGATTGCAAGCCACGCCATAAAAACGTGTCCGTTGTTGATGATCGACAGTTTTTGCTGACGTTCGAAATCGTTCGGATATTTTTCGCGAAGCGAAATGAGCAGACGCCGGTTGATCTCTTCGACGATTTGATACACGCGCGGAAGAAGACCTTGAAAAATTTCGATCGGCCACTTTTCGAGCGCTTCGGCAAGGATCGTGTGATTCGTATACGCAAACGTATGCGTCACGACATTCCACGCATCGTCCCAGCCCACGTTGTATTCGTCCATGAGGATGCGCATCAGTTCGGGAATCGCCACGACAGGATGCGTGTCGTTCAGCTGGATGACGTGCAGTTCGACGAATTTGCCGAAATCGGTTCCGAAGCGCGAAACATAGGCGCGCGTCAAATCCTGCAAACTCGCCGACGAAAAAAAGTACTGCTGTTTGAGGCGGAGCGCTTTTCCGCTCGGTCCGCTGTCGTTCGGATAGAGTACGCGGCTGATGTTTTCGGCGCTGTTTTGTTTTTCGACCGCGCGGTTGTACTGCATATCGTTGAACAGCTGGAGGTCAAAACCGTTCGGAGAAGAAGCTTCCCACAATCTCAGCGTGTTCACCGTGTTCGTATCGTAGCCGACGATCGGCGTATCGT
Organism: Treponema sp. Marseille-Q4132; assembly: GCF_014334835.1. Lineage (NCBI taxonomy): Bacteria > Pseudomonadati > Spirochaetota > Spirochaetia > Treponematales > Treponemataceae > Treponema > Treponema sp. Marseille-Q4132. The sequence continues at coordinate 2,272,336 of NZ_CP060591.1, read as the reverse complement.
AAGGAGTGGCCGTCACTTCTTCCGCGTTTTGCAAAGAAAAGTGCATGCGGCCGTCGGGCGTTCTGTCGTACACGATCGTACCGCCGAAACGGACGGTTACCGCCAAATCGCTTCGCTTCACTTCCCACGGATCGCGGTGCTTGAGCCAGCGGTCGGGGTATTCGACTTGCCGGCCGTTTTCGATTCTCTGTTCGAACATGCCGTATTCGTAGCGGATGCCGTAGCCGTGACCCGGATAATCGAGCGTTGCGAGGCTGTCGAGAAAACACGCGGCGAGCCGGCCGAGTCCTCCGTTTCCGAGACCCGCGTCGGGTTCTCTGTCTTCGATCATATCGTAATCGATGCTCATGTCTTTGAGCACTTCCTTTACCTGCTTTTCGATTCCCGCGTTGATGAGGTTGTTGCCGAACGCGCGTCCCATCAAAAACTCTGCGGAAAAATAATAAAGCTGCCGTACCGGATGCGCTTCGTAAGCTTCTCTCGTCGCCATCCAATTTTTGACGATGGGATCGAGCACGGAAGCGGCAACCGCATCGAACAGATCGTATTTCGTCGCCCGTGCAATATTTTTGCCGTAGCGGTCGTGAAGCCTTTTTTCAAGATTACGTTTGAACTCTTCAGCGCTGAACTGCATACGCCTGTCTCCTTAAACTTAATTAAAAAATCGACGACACCTCTGAAAATCGCTTGGCGTTTCAGAGACTCCGTTTACTTATCAACAGTACGAGGCTGTCGGAAGGCAAAACATAGCGGTACTGTTCCTTTAACAATTCTTCGTCTCCCTGTTTCCGAACCGCGTCTTCTCCGTCGATCGACGTGTCGGCGATGCGGTACCATACGTTTCCGCCCGCGGGAGAAGGCAGCGTAACCGTCAAATCGTAGATGTCGGTATTTATCGCAAAGTAGATTTCGTTGACGCCGATGCCGTCGGCCGCTTCATCGACTTTAAATGCGAGAAATCGGTCGAGCTTCGCCCAATCGGGATTTTTTCCGCTCGCATCGTACCACGTGATTTCCGACGAATCCGTAAAAAACGTATTGCGGCGGAACAGCGAATACGCTTTGCGCAGTTCGATGAGCATTTTCGTATACAGCAATATGTCCTTGTTTTTATCGCAGCCGTGCCAGTCGATCCACGACGTTTCGTTGTCCTGACAATACGCGTTATTGTTGCCCCGCTGCGTTCTCATCATCTCATCGCCCGAAAGGAGCATCGGCGTTCCCTGCGAAAGAAACAGACAGGTAAGGAAATTTTTTATTTTCCGGCGGCGCACCGACACGATTTTCGGATTCGTCGAATCGCCTTCGAAACCGTTATTGTAGCTGAAATTGTCGTCGCTGCCGTCGCGGTTTCCCTCTCCGTTTTCTTCGTTATGCTTTACATTATAGCTCACCAAATCGTACATCGTAAAACCGTCGTGCGACGTGATGTAATTGATGGAATTGACCGGAGAACGTCCGTTCGCTTTATACAAATCCGAACTGCCGGTCATCCGCGTCGCAGCTTCCGTCGCGGAGCGGTCATCACCTCTGATAAAGCGGCGCATATCGTCGCGGAATTTTCCGTTCCACTCGCACCACCTGCCCCCCGCAAAAGAACCGACTGCATAGCCGCCGCCGGCATCCCACGGCTCGGCGATGATCTTCGTTTTTGCAAGAAGCGGATCTTCGGCGATCGCATAGGGCAGCTGCCCCGAAGCGATAAAATGACCGAGCTCCGAACGGCTCAAGGCCGTCGCAAGGTCGAAACGAAATCCGTCGACGTGCATATCGACGACCCAGTGTCTCAAACTCGCAAGGATGAATTCGCTCACCGTCGGATGATTCGCGTTGACCGTATTGCCGCAGCCCGAATAATCGGCATAGTATTGCTTTTGGTTTTGAGGGAGCATGTAGTATACGCCGTTTTCGATGCCGCGGAAAGAAAAAGTCGGCCCGTGTTCGTTCCCTTCCGCCGTATGATTGTATACGACGTCGAGGATCACTTCGATACCCGCGCGGTGCAATTCCCGCACGAGTTCTTTGAACTCCCTCACCGCCCCTCCCGGAGACGTGTCCGCAGCATACGAGGTTTTCGGCGCAAAAAAACCGATCGTATTGTAGCCCCAATAATTTGTCAATAATTGTCCCGTGCGCGGGTTTACGCGTTCGTTTTCCGCTTCGTCGAATTCGAATATCGGCATGAGTTCGACGGCAGTAACACCGAGATACTTGAGGTAGGGGATCTTTTCGATAAAGCCGCGATACGTGCCGGGATTTTGCACGCCGGACGTCGGGGAACGGGTGAAGCCCTTTACATGCGTTTCGTAGATGATCGTTTCGGAGAGCGAGCGCGCAAGCGGCTTATCGCCCTGCCAATCGAAATCGGCATCGTCGATAACGACGCATTTCGGAAAATCGGACAAGTCGGAAAGAAGGCCGTTTTCGATACCGGCTTTCCCGTGTTCACGCTGCGTGCGGTAGGAGCGGAATACGGAACCGTTCGTAAACGCTTTTGCGCACGGATCGAAAAGATATTTATTAAAATTGAACCGATCGCCTGCAGGAGGGTTGTACGGCCCGTCGATGCGATACAAATAGAGCGCTCCCGCTTTCAAATCTTTGATAAAAACGTGCCATACGTCGCCGGTTTTATTGATTTTCGAATCGAATTCGATCGTATCGCAAAATGTTTTTGCAGCAGGCGAGTCGAAAAGATAGAGCACGACGCGCGTCGCATTTCTGCTGAACAGCGAAAAGTTCACGCCTCCGTCCGCGACGACGGCACCGCATTGCATGGGTCTGCCTGCAAGCACACGAGAAGCATCCATAGGTGATATTTTATCATAAGACAATAATAAAAAGCAACATTGCCTGTAAGGCGTGCATTGCCGGCATGCAAGCGCCGAGTAGCCGAGCATACGCCATATCGCTATACTGTGATGCACACATGAACACGGAACACACGGCACAAAGCGGCGGACGGAAAGCGGGCATCGTCGCAATCATCGGACGGCCTTCCGCAGGCAAATCGACCTTTCTCAATACGGCATGCGGAGAGCTCGTATCCATCGTATCGGAAATACCGCAGACGACGCGCGATGCGATCCGCGGCATCATCAATACGTCGCTCGGCCAGCTCGTATGCATAGACACGCCCGGCTACCACGCGAGCGAAAAAAAACTCAATCTCAAATTGAAATCGATTGCAGCCGAACAGCTGAAAACCGCCGATGCTCTGCTCTACATCATCGACAGTACGAGAGCTGCGGGAGAAGAAGAAGCGCTCGTCACAGAGCTCGTCAAACCCTTTGCCGACCGCACCGTCGTCGCAGTCAACAAGCGCGACGCGCCGAACGCAAAAACCGCCGATGCCATCGCCTTTATAAAAAACGCACTGCCTGAAATTCCTGAAAATCGCGTCATCGAAGTATCGGCAAAAAACGATGAAAACATCGACGACGTGCTGAAAGCGCTGTACGAACTCGCTCCCGTCGCTCCCGAATTATATCCGAGGGAATATTATACCGATCAGGACGTCGGCTTTCGCATTGCGGAGATCATACGCGGAGAAGCGATCAACCGACTCGAAGAAGAAATACCGCACTGCCTCTATGTCGATATCATGGATATGGAAATGAAAGACGGCGGCAAACGGCTGTGGGTAAGAGCGAGCATCTGCGTCGAACGCGAAAGTCAAAAAGGCATCGTCATCGGTAAGGGCGCCTCGATGATAAAAGCGATCCGCACGGCATCGATCAACAGATTCCGCACCGTCTTCGATTACGCTGTCGATCTCGACCTGCAAGTTAAAGTCGATAAAAACTGGCGTCAAAAAGATACGGTTTTGAAGAAATTAATAAAATAACCGTACGCGGAGTTATCGGAGTATTATCCCAAAGAACGAAAAATTCACATGCCTCTCCGAAAGACAACGGCTTGTCCAAAACAGGCTGCGTGTTCCCCGCTTTCCGCTTTTATGCTATACTCGAGTTATGGCAGGCAATACGTTCGGAACAATTTTCCGCGTTACGACATTCGGCGAAAGCCACGGAAGCGCTATCGGAGTCGTCATAGACGGCTGTCCCGCAGGCATACATATCGATGCGGACGACATACAGCGCGCACTCGACAGACGAAAACCCGGGGCGACGGACGGCAAACAAAATCCCGCCGTCACATCGCGAAATGAAAGCGACAAAGCGGAAATCCTTTCGGGCGTCTTCGAAGGCGTATCGGAAGGAACGCCCATCGCAATCGCAATACGAAACAATTCCCAAAAATCCGAAGACTATTCCGACTTCGCGCATTTGTTCCGTCCCGGACACGCCGACTGGACGTATTTCAAAAAATACGGCGTACGCGACTGGCGGGGCGGCGGACGCTCGTCCGGGCGCGAAACGGCTTCGCGCGTCGCCGCGGGTGCCGTCGCAAACGCAGTGCTTAAAACGGCGGGCATAAAAGTCAAAGCGTATACGATTTCCGCAGCCGGCGTTTCCTGCAAAGCGCGCGATATGGACGCAGTCGAACGCACTTCTTTCCGCGCATGCGATGAAGAAGCCGCAAAATCGATGGCTTCTCGCGTCGCCGGTCTCCGCGCCAAAGGCGAAAGCGCGGGCGGCATCGTCGAATGTACGGCGAGCGGCGTTCCCGCAGGTCTCGGTGAAACCGTCTTCGACAAACTCGACGCGGAAATTGCCAAAGCCGTTTTGTCGATCGGCGGGGTAAAGGGTATCGAATTCGGTGCGGGGTTCGGAGCGGCCTCTCTCACGGGAAGCGAAAACAACGATGCGATGAAAAGCAAAGACGGCAAAGTCGAATTTCTTTCAAATAACGCAGGCGGCATACTCGGCGGCATATCGAACGGAAACGATATCGTTTTCCGCGCGGCGATAAAACCCGTGCCGAGCATTTCACTTACACAGGAGACGGTGCGCGAAGAAGGCGGCGCCTATTTCGACAGCGACATATCGGTCGAAGGGCGGCACGACGCATGCCTGTGCCCGAGGATCGTTCCCGTCATCGAAGCGATGACAGCCATCGTCCTCGCCGATATGCTTCTTCGAAACCGGAGCGCACGGATTTGAATACCGACAGTAAAAAGATGAGCGAACGAAAAGACGGCAAGGCAAAAGGCGAACGACAAAAAGGCAGCGGACGGAATGCGGTACGGCGGGAATCCCGCACGCAGAGCGGAGACATCGTCCGACGCGCGACGCGCACACGGAACGGAACTATCATCCGGCGTATACGATTAATAATTATTATTTTCGCTGCGGTGTTCGTCTCTTCGTTCGTCGGAACTGCGGGTATCCGTCTCTATCGGTTCAAGCAGGCGACGCCTCCGAGAGAGCTCACCGAAGACGAGCGAAAGCTGCTCGACAACGTGCTCGATAAAGCGTATCCCGCACGGAACGATATTTTGAAACAGCTTCCCTACCCGGTAGTTCCGGCAAAGCTTTCCGTCGAAGCGGGGTCGGCCATCCTCATCGACGTCGCAAGCGGCAACATCCTCTACGAAAAAAAAGCGGACAGGATCATCCCTCCGGCATCGATGACGAAGATCGCCGTCATGTACGTCGTCATGCAGGAAATCGAGCGAGGGAATATCTCCTACGGCGATATCGTACCGCTGCCGCGGGAAACATGGGCATGCAATATGATGCCCCATTCGTCGCTCATGTTTTTAGGCAAAGATCAAATCGTCACCGTCGAAGAATTATTAACCGGACTTGATGTGTGTTCGGGAAACGACGCGGCATACGCACTCGCCTATTATATCGCGGGAAGTATGGAAGCTTTTGTCGAACGCATAAACCGCGAAATGCGGCTTTTGGGATTGACGAAAACGCATTTTGCCGAAGCGTCAGGCTACAGCGCCGACAACGAAACGACGGCTCGGGAGATGGCGATGCTCGCGCGCGTATATATCACAAAGTTTCCGGACACCCTCGTCAAATTTCATTCGCGTCTTTCGTTTACCTATCCCCAAATTCATAACCTCGCAGTCGAAGACCGAAGCAAACCGACCGCGCAGGATTTTTCAAAGGGCTTGCCTGAAAAGATCACGATGGGTATTACACAGCAGAACACGAACGCGCTGCTCGGAAAACTCGCAGGCTGCGACGGCTTAAAGACGGGCTACATCGATGAAAGCGGATACAACCTCGCGCTCACCGCACACCGCGGAACGACGCGCTTTTTATCGGTAACGATGAACGGGCCGGGACGCAACAGAAAAGAAGGAGATGCGTATCGGGTGCAGGACGGAACGACGCTCATGGAATGGGCGTTTGCGCGTTTTGCCGACTGCAAAAAAACCGACGCCGTGCACCGCTATTTTATCCCCGTCACCGGTGCAAAAGCGCAGTGGACATACCTCACGCCCGCCTACGATTTTACCGCGCTCACCGTTCCGTTTATACTGGGCACCTCGCCCGAAGACGCCGCCCGATCCGTGCGTGTCCTCGTAAACTTGCCGCGTTCGATAGAGGGCGGCGTACGAGCCGGAAACGAATACGGCAGCATCGAATACGTACTCGACGGCAAAACGCTCGAAGCGATCCCCCTCGTTGCAGACCGCTCCATCGCAAAAGCCAACCCCTTCGTTTCGGCAAGCGACGTCGTTGCACGGGTAGTACTCGCGCACAGGCAATAGCCGGGAGCCGCCGGCGGATTCCTGCGCGGGGAACTTCGCGCTCCGCGCTCGTTGCAAGTCGCGCGGGAAACTTCGCTTCATGCAATGCACGGCAGGGATGCCGGGTCGCACTTTTGCAAAACAACTGCGCATTTTTGCAAAGCAAAAATGCGGTAGTGAGCGGTACACGGATGTACCGCGAACGAACACTGTTCGGAATCATTCTTGAAGTCGGGAGTTGAAAAACGGCAAAGCCGTTTTTCTTTTATCCGTGCGGAGGCTTTCATACCACATCCTTTCGGATGCTATAAAAGGTATGAAAGCCGACTGCAATTCCTTATGAGGACACAAAGCGCGGCGTTTATGCGCGCTTTGTGATAGGAGACGCACATAAATCCTGCGCACTGCTCGGATTTATGTGCTCTTATGTCGTCTGTCCAGCTCTGCATAAACGTCGCGCCAGGTAACGCCTTCGCGGTACATGAGTACGTTCATAAAATAAAAGAGATCCGCGGCTTCCCAAACGACATCCTGCTTCGTCTCGGCTTCGCTGCACAGCTCTTCGGCTTCTTCCAAAATCTTTTCGCGGACGCGCTTTCCGTCGAGCGTCGCCGTATAGGAGCCGGGCTTCGGATGCGCGAACCTGTCCGCAATGATGTCGTATAATCTTCCGGCGGACGACGCTTCGCCGGCTTCGCCCGTAAAGCAGGTAAAGCTTCCCGTATGGCACACGCCCCCGTGAGGAACGACCGTCGCAAGCACCGTGTCCCGATCGCAGTCCGCGCGAAGTTTTTGCACCGTAAGCCAGTGTCCGCTGCTCTCGCCCTTCGTCCACAGCACTCCCCGCGTACGGCTGAAAAAAGTCAGCTTGTTCGTTTCAAAGGTTTTTTCAAACGCCGCGCGGTTCGCATAGCCGAGCATAAGTACCTCTCCGTTTACGCTCTGCGCGATCACTGGAATGAGATCGACTTTATCCCAATTCAAACAGCCGATAAACGCATCGGCGAGAGAAACCTTTCCAGTATAGAGCGCCATGCCGAGCTGCACGTCGCATCCGAGCTTTTCAAGCCGTACGATTTCTTCCGCCGACGAAACGCCGCCTGCGGCGACGATGCGGCACTGCACCGCTTCGCGCAGTTTTTTGACCGCATCCGTATCGGCGCCCTGCATGCAGCCTTCTTTTTCGACGCAGGTAAATAAAATTTCGCTGCAGTATTTTTCAGCCAGCACGGCTCCTTCTATAAACGGCACGTCGGTCGTTTCGGTCCATCCGTGCACTGCAACTTTTCCGCCTTTCGCATCTACGGCGATGATGATGCGCTCGCGGCCGATCGCCTGTACGAGAGCTTCGAGGAAATCGACATCGATCGGGGACTCCCCCGCTTTCGGATTTTTTTTCCACGCAGCCGAACCGATGATCACTTTTTCCGCACCGAGGGACACGAGTTCTTTTGCGCGCTCCACGCTGCGTATGCCGCCGCCCGTGCGCACGTTGCCTTTGCGCAAAAGCTTCTTTAAAAGCGGCGTATTTTTCGTGTCGCCGCGCGCATCGACGTTTCCGAGCGCCGCATCCAAATCGATGACGGCGACTTCACCGTACCTGTCGAATTCTTCGATGAGCGCTTCCGCATCGTCTCGCGCGAGTACCGGATGTTCGCCGTTTTTCAACTGAACGACATGTCCGTCTTTTAAATCGATGGAAGATATGACCATAGGCGCAGTGTAGCAGAAAGAGAAAGGACTGGCAACATAAAAAAATTATTAAAACAGAGCCCGATCGGAGACTACCGCTTTTCGAAATGTTTTTCGAGTTTGCGCTTACAGTGGATAAACGCTGGTATCAAAAAGAAGTCGGCCAAAAGCCATGCGAACGGAGAAGCGAAACCCGCACTTACAAGACCGAAATGAGGCACCATAAAAACACCCATGAGCATGCGCGCGATCATTTCAAATACGCCGGAAAAAATCGCAAAACGAGAAAATCCCATACCTTGAATCATAAAACGATAGATATTAACAGCCGACAGAAGGATATAAGCCGAACCGTTTTGCAGCAAAAAGAGTTTCGCATTTTTAACGATTTCCGTTTGATCTCCGTTCATAAAGAGCATGACAAGATAATCGCCGAAGATAAAATATACGATGAGTGCAATCACCGAATACGCACAGGCGATAATCATACTATCGCGCACACCCGCGCCGAGTCTGTCGATTTTTCCGGCTCCCGTATTTTGTCCGCCGTAAGTCGCCATCGTGGTGCCGAGCGCATCGAAGACCGTACAAAAAAACTGACCCACGCGGGTCGCGGCCGTAACTGCGGCGACGGCGGCGGAACCGAGTCCGTTTACCGACGCCTGCAGGATAACGCTTCCGATTGCCGTTATGGAATACTGCAGTCCCATCGGCACGCCGACGCCGCACAATACGCTGCAGTATTTTTTATTAAATTTTCGCTCGTCGCCTTTCGGTTTGATGATATCGAATTTTTTGATCATATATAAAAAACATGCGATGCCGGCGACTCCCTGTGAGATAACCGTAGCGAGCGCCGCTCCCTGCACGTCCCAGTGAAATACGAGGATAAAGATCAAATCGAGCGCGATGTTGAGCACCGATGAAAGCACGAGAAAAAACACCGGCGTTTTGCTGTCGCCGAGCGCACGGATCAAACCGGATGTCGTATTGTATAAAAAAGTAAGCGGAATGCCCGCAAAGATTATCCTGATATAGTCGCCCGCACGCACGAGGATGTCTTCCGGCGTTTCCATGGCAAGCATAAGCGGATCGCAAAAGATAACGGTACCGACCGCCATGATAACGGAAAATGCGATACACAGATATACGATATTTGCGACGTACTTCCGCATGAGCGAAAAATCTTTTGCACCGAAACGCTGCGATACGGGAATCGTAAAACCGTTGCACACGCCCATAACGAATCCGATTATTAAAAAATTCACCGCGCCGGTCGAACCGACGGCTGCGAGCGCTTGAACGCCGAGCGATTTCCCGACGATGACCGTATCGGTGAGGTTGTAAAACTGCTGAAACAGATAGCCGAGCAGCACCGGAATCGAAAATTCGAGGATGAGCGGAAAAGGTTTTCCCCGTGTCAAATCTTTTGTCATAACACCACCCGTAAAAACGTGCGGAAAGTCGGCCGCATTGCGAAAACCGGCAAATTCGCGATTATCACTGTAGCGAATTTTATTTGCTTTTACAACAAGAAAAGACTATATTTAAATATAATAAATAACACACCGGAGGCAATTATGGAGCTCACGTTTACTGCGGAGAATTTTAAAAGCGAAGTGCTGGAATCGGATCTTCCCGTACTCGTCGATTTTTGGGCATCGTGGTGCGGTCCCTGCCGCATGATGGGGCCGGTCGTTTCGGAAATCGCCGAAGAAAAAAAAGGCGTGCTGAAAGTCGGCAAAGTCAATGTGGACGAACAGGAAAGTCTCGCCGCACAATTCAACGTCATGAGCATTCCGACCTTTATCCTGTTTAAAAACGGCAAAGCCGCAGCCCAGCGAACGGGCGCGATGAGCAAAGACGATTTATTAAAATCACTCGGCGCATGAGCGATCGCTGCTGGCGCTGCTTTCGGCCCGTGCGCTTCTGTCTCTGCAAATACGCGGAGCCGGTAGACGCGGGCGTCAAATTCGTACTGCTCATGCATCCAAAAGAAGCAAAGCGCGAGCGCACGGGAACGGGGCGCATCGCGCACGTATCGCTCGTCGATTCCGAGATCCTCGTCGGAATCGATTTTTCAAAAAATGTGCGGCTGCACGAACTCCTCGCCGATCCGCGTTATTTTCCCGTACTTCTCTACCCGGGAAAGGATGCGCACACGGTGCGTACCGAAGGATTCGCCGATCTCGTCGGAGACAAAACGCTTCTCGTGATCGTCATCGACGCGACGTGGTTTTGTTCGCGCAAAGTGATCGAGCACAGCGCCTTTTTACTTGACCTTCCGCGTCTCTCGTTTGCAGGCAGCTACCGCTCCGAGTTTACGTTTAAGCGCGAACCTTCTCCCGATTATATTTCCACGGTCGAATCCTGTTATTATCTCATAAAAGAGCTGCAGTCCGTACACCTTGCAAACGAAAACGTAAATCCCGAACCGCTTATGACGGCGTTCCGAAAACTCATTCGGGATCAGCTGCAGGCGCAAAACGACCGCATCGACGGCAAGCTTCCCGACACGCACAGTTACAACTGGAAATACACGAAAAAAGTTACGATCCCGAAAAATTAATAATTTTTTCAGCGGATCAAAAAAGGCGATAGCGGAGAGCGGGTTAAAAATGCGCGAATGCCGTTCGGCAAGCACGTTGGTTGAAAGTGTGCGAAACCTCTCTCAAAAATCGGTGCAAGCGCTTTACGGCTTAAACGGCAAAGTACCTTGAGCTTCGTATTCGCCTGCGAGTGCGCCGAACATAGCGTCGAACGTATATGCCGACCAGCTGTATCCCATAACGACGGAATCGGCCCAGCCGAACTCAAGCGCGTGTTCCGGCGACATGATCGAAAAGATCACGACTTTTTTTCCGCTTCCTTTGAGCGTGCGGGCAATGCGCGCGGATTGCGCATTCGAAACACAGCATACGACCGTATTGTAGGGTGCGGCGCTTTCGAGGATATGGTCGCACATATACTGCGTTTCGTTCGGCCCCGGCTCCGAAGAAAACCGATAATCGCCGGAAGACGCATAGCGCCGCTTTCCTTCACTGAAAAATCGAGACGGAGAGCCGACAAAGAGGACGCGGCCGGCATCACGGCTCGAAAGCGGTACCATACCTTTTTTGTACAACGTAATCGACCGGCACGCCTGTTCGAAAAAAAACTTTTCGCCTTCTTTATCGGGAATATATTTGCCGATCGAAGCCGCATCGGGATAAAGCGGTGCCGCATTTCCGCTTTTAAAATAAACGAGTTTCGCTTTTAGGACGCGGTACGCCGCGTCTTTTACACGCTCGCGGAAAGCGGCATCCGTTTTCATGCGTTCAAGGTTTACCGCCCACAAAGGTTCGTTTAAGCGCGCCGTCGTCGAAGAAATGAGAATATCGTTTCCCGCCGTTATCGCAAGGTAAAATGCGTTCGTCAAAGAGCCGGCGTAGAGCGTATCGCCGTTCATCATCATATCGTCGGTAATTATCAATCCGTCAAAGCCGAGCTTTCCGCGCAACAAATCGGTGAGAAAATATTTTGAAAGGGATGCGGGTGCGCCGCTCGAATCGATTTTCGGAAAACTCAAATGTCCCGACATGATCGCGGGAATTTTTTGCCTGACAAGGTATTCGAACGGAACGAGTTCGCGATGCGTAAAGGTTTTTTCGTCTATATCGATTTCGGGAAGCTTTACGTGCGAATCGCCGTCGGTGTCTCCGTGTCCCGGAAAATGTTTTGCCGTCGGGATAACGCCCGCCGCAACGCTGCCGGCCGAAAAAGCCGCACCGAGAATGCCTGCGTGTTCGGGATTGTCTCCGAACGATCTAGGACCAATGATCGAAGAAGTGCGATCGGTAAAGAGGTCGACCGTCGGAGCAAAATTCATATTGATGCCGAGCGCTTTGATTTCACGCGAAATATAATACGCGCTGTACCATGCATCGACGGGATAGCCCGCAGCTCCGATCGCCATATTGCCGGGAGTGATCGAGGTTTCTCCTTTGACGTGGCGGATCCAGCCGCCCTCCTGATCGGTCGCTACGAACAGAGGTATTTTAAATCTCGTCTGCGATGCGCTCCGCTGCAACGAAAAAACGGAACTCGCAACGAGGCGGATATCGTCGGTGTTCCATCCGAACACTTTTACGCTGCCGAGCCCTCGCGAAACCCAATCGTACAAAAGCTGTTCGGGCTCCGCACCCGCCCAGCCGAACATAAAAATCTGCGAAAGGCTTTCCGCGTCGCTCATGCGCTCGACGATCGTGCGCGCAAGCGTCTCCGCCGGATAATCGCTCCAAAACGTAACGCTTTGAGGAAGCGTTTCGGCGCTCGTTCCGCTCTGTGCAAAAAGGTTCGGTAAAACGGCGATCGCCATATTAATAATTAATAATATTGATTTTGCAAAGCGATTCATGCTCGGTCTCCGGACGGCGAAATGCTTTTTACGTATTCGGCGGCTTCATGCGCCGCAATCGCGCCGTCTGAAACCGCGGTGACGATTTGCCGGAACGGCTTTGCGCGCACATCGCCCGCACAATACAGACCCGGCACAATCGTTTCCATTTTTTCGTTCGTCACGATATAGCCCGCCCCGTCTTTCGGCAGCGTATCGAAAAGTTCCGTACGCGCTTTCATACCGACAAAGATGAATACGGCATCGGCAGGCAGATCCGTTTCATCGCCCGTCTCCGTATCTTCGAGCAGCACGGATTGCACCCGTCCGTTTCCGCGGATTTCTTTTACGACCGTATTGTATTTGACGTTTATATTTTTATCGTTTTTCACTTTTTCGACGACGGCATACTGTGCGCGGAATTGGGCTTTGCGATGAACGAGCGTAATGTGCGGAGAAATTGAGGCAAGATAGAGAGCTTCGGTACATGCCGAATCTCCGCCTCCGACCACGATGACCGTTTTATTACGAAAAAAAGGTCCGTCGCAGGTCGCACAGTACGAAACGCCTCTTCCGGTCAATTCTTTTTCGCCGGGAACGCCGAGCATACGGTGTTCGGCACCCGTTGCAATAAGGAGCGCAAAAGAGCTGTATTCGCCGATTTCGGTATGAACGTAAAACGTATTTTTAATTTTATCGATCGAATCAATTTTTGCCTGTACGATCCGCGCACCGAAAGATTCCGCCTGCTTTTTCATCGTATCGATAAAATCGCTTCCGGTAACGGCCGGAAAAACGCCCGGATAATTTTCAAGGTCGAAGATTTGCAGAACTTGTCCGCCCGGCCCGAGAGGATCGAAGACGACCGTGCGCAAACCTGCACGCGCGGCATATTGAGCCGAAGCAAGCCCCGCGCTGCCGGCACCGACAATGATGTAATCGCACGAAATGGTTTCCATAAGCCGCCCCGATGAAAAAAAAGCCGGAACATCATGCGATATTCCGGCCCAAGGCGTCGAGCGGAATTGAACCGCTGCATAAGGGTTTTGCAGACCCGTCCCTTACCACTTGGGTACGACGCCGAAATGATTATAACAAAAAACAACACATTATGTCAACGCGATTTTTCCGATCGCGCTGACACAGCCTAGAGCATCAGATCTCCGTTTTGCAAAACCGTCCGCGTCGAGCCGTCCTCATACGTTATTTCGATCGTCGGTTCGCGAACGACGCCGTCGAGGTGGATCAATGCAGGCGCATCGTTGTCGTAATTTTCACCGATGGCAAAGTGACACGTTCGGAACGCTTTTTCGTCTTCGAGCATGTTCCCCGTGATGACGGCGGCGGGATTCAAGCCGATGCCGAGTTCTCCGATATTGCGCGCATTTCTGCGGTACACGCTTCCCATACCTTCGGGAAGCTTGCCTTCTTTTTCCATCACAAGCGATTTCGCTTCCGCATCGGTGATCGTTTTTTTCAAACGCGCGGCTTCTTCTCCGCCTTCTATGTCGGTTACAAAACCGTCCGAAACCTGTACAACGATCGGCGTTTCAAGGAGCGCGTCTCCGTCGCCGAAAGACATCGAACCGTCGAACACGATTTTACCGTTCGTGCCGAACGCGGAAGGTGCAAGCTTTTCTTCCTTTACGCCGGCAGTATCCGCATCTTCGGCATCGCCCTGGGCTCCGATCTTTTGTTTGATTTTATCGATGAGATTTCCCTCATCCTGCACGTTTCCCGTACCGACGACGGGGCTGATAAACACTTCTCCCGCGGGGATATTTCCGCCCGAACCGGGCTTTGAAAAATCTCCGTCGTCGTCGAGCGCTTTACGCCCCGAAACCGGTACGACGACATCCGTTCCGCCGGGAGAAGTAACGCGTACGCTCACGGCTTTTTCATACGCTTTTTTCAATGCCGCGCAGCGGGAGGCAAGCTCTTTATAATCGATCTGGACCGCACGTTCGTACATATCCTGCGTGATGCCCGGCATCCACACGGCACGCATCGATTTTTTACCGTCGAGCAGAAAGTCGAATATATGCATGAATTTCGTACCCTTGTCGTCGACATAGGGATGCGCCGAGGCCGCGGGGTCTTTTCCGAGCTTTGACGAAGACACGGAAAAACACAGGTCGGGATTCGTAGCGATCGCCGCGAGCACTTCGGGCGATGCGTTGTCGAACGAATTTTTTGCGGTTTGGAACACGAGCACCGGCACGCCGCCGGCTTTTTTTACCGACTCGAATAAATCCTGCGCGATCATATTCGTTTCCGGATTTGCAACGATAAGAACTCTCTCGCCTTTTTTTACACGGCACACATCGCGGATGATTAACTCCGCAGGCAGTACGTCTTTCATATTCAATTTCCTCTACATATCCGTCGTTTTCGGATCCTGGACAAACAACGAAGCGATTTCTTTACCGTAAATCTCGCCGATCCTGAAACGCATGATTTCCTGTTTCGCCGAAAGTTCAACGCCGACTTCAAAGGGCTTTGTGATAAGCGCGAATTTATTGATACGCTCGAACATCTTAAATCCGTTTTTCGAATTGATAAGTCCGTTGATTTCGTTCGCATACAGCGTTTGAATATATTCGGATGCGAGCAGATTTTCATAAGTATCGTATTGAATGCCGTTCTCCGCAGCATACCCCTTTACCTCTTCTTCATCGACGAGGATCAGGGCGCCGAGATAGCGTTCGTCCTGTCCCACGACGACGGCAGCTTTGATAAAGCGCGATTCCTGCAGCTTTTGTTCGATCGGAAGCGGTTCAATATTTTCACCGCCGCGGAGTACGATCGTATCTTTTATGCGGCCTTTTAAAATAATTTCGTCATGAATCGAAAGGATGCCGATATCGCCCGTATCGAACCAGCCGTCGACGGTCATCACTTTTTCCGTCAAATCGGGCCGCTTGTAATATCCTTTCATAACCGTGCCGCCCTTTACCTGCACGACGCCCTGTTTGCAGCGGCCGAGCACATAGCCGTCCTGATCGACGATGCGCACTTTGACGCCGCGGATGGGAGAGCCGACATTGCCGAATACGGGATCGGCTATCGGTCGCACGGAAATAACGGGAGCGGTTTCAGTAAGACCGTAGCCTTCGACGACCTTTACGCCGATCGCCCAAAAAAACTCGTCTATGTTGCGCGGATAGGCACCGCCGCCGGAAACGCCCGCACGGAAGTTTTTTCCGAGCATCGATTTGATTTTTCGAAACACGAGCGCATTTCCGAGTAATTTGAGAGGATAGAGCAAAAGCCACGGAATGACGAGCAGCGCCCACAGCGCTCCGATGTAGTCCGGTCCGAAGCGCACGTTTTTCCGGAAAAGGAGTCTGTCCATTCGCGAATGCAAAATCGCAACTCCGACGAAAAACCGGAACAGCATGTAAACGAAGCCGCCGGTTTTGCGCATTTTGCGGTTGATGCCGTCGTAGATCGCTTCGTATACGCGGGGAACGGCGGGCATAAGATGAGGATTGACCTTTTGAAAATCCGCAAGAAGAATACTTCCGACCGGCTTCGAATAACAGAGCGCAGCTCCCTGAATCAAAATGACATATTCGCACAAACGCTGGAACACGTGCCACACCGGAAGCACGCACAGGGCGCGGTCGCCGGGGTTCAAATAAATTCGCTCCTGCAGTTCGTCGAGCTGCGTCAAAAAATTGCCGTGCGAAAGTTCGACACCCTTGGGCATACCCGTCGTACCCGACGTAAAGATGATGCACGCCGTATCGTTCCACTCGCCTTTTTCAAGTTCGGCTTCGATTTCAGCCTTGTGTTCGATATTGTACTTTTTACCTTCGTTCAATAAATTATTAAAAAATAATAAATCGATTCCGGATTTTTTTACATCCGCTTTTATATCGTCGCCGACGTCTTCAAACGAAATGAGCGTTTTCAGATGAGGCAATTCACTCTTTACGGAAACGATCTTTTTAATCTGTGCGGCGTTTTCGGCGATGACTACGGCACATTCCGTAAACGATAAAATTTGCTGCAAGTCGATAAGCGTCGCATCGCAGCCGCGGGGAACATCAACGGCGCCGAGCGCCATAATCCCCATATCGGCCTGTTCCCACTCTTTGCGGTTATCGGAGATAAGACCTATAGGCTCGCCGCGCACTACGCCTATCTGTTTTAAAGCTGCGGCAAAATTCAGAGAAGCTTCATACAGTTCTCGATACGATGTCGGTTCGAAAACGCCTTCGGCATTTTTCGAATACTGCGCCGCGATTTCGGGAAAATCGGCAGCTGTTTTTTTCAGCATTTTCGGGAGCGTTTGTTCCATAGATGAAAAGTATAACTGTAAAAAACAAAGCTCGTCAATCGTTGGGCGCGAAAGCTTTCCACGCGGCGTTTACTTGTCTGACGTAGGATTTTTTTGCCGTATCGGAGAGAAAAGACGCGTTAAAGCCGTTGCAGATGAGACGTTTGATTTCGGGAAGCGTAAAATGCAAATCTTTATAGCACTTCCAATATTCTTCGATGAGATCCGTTTTGAAAAACAGAGGATCGTCGGTGTTTACGGTGACGAAGATATTTTCGTCGTACATGCGGCGGATGGGATGATTTGCGACGGCATTTACAAAGCGCTTTGTAAACACGTTGCTCGTGATGCACACTTCGAGCGGCAGCTGCGTTTCGGCGAGGTAGGCCATGAGTTCGGGATCCTGCACCGATGTGATGCCGTGACCGATCCGTTCGGCGCGGAGAAATTTGACCGTGTCCCACACGGATTCGGGACCGACGTCTTCGCCTGCGTGTGCGACCGCGTGAAAGCCGTCCGCGTGCGCGCGGGAAAATACCGGCTCAAAATTTTTTGCAGGCCCTTTTTGTTCGGCGCCTCCGAGTCCGATACCGATGATGTCTTTACACGGGTACTGCTTGAGCAGTTCGTAGTTTTTCATCGCATTGTCGCAGCCGAATGTCCGCGATACGTCGAGCAGAAGTTTTATGACGATATTGTATTTTTCTTTGATCTCCGCAATCTTTTGCGAAAAAAGAGAAATCATTTCGCCGTAGTCGAATCCTTTTTTCAAAAATGCGGAAGGTGCAAAAAAGGCTTCGCAATAGACGATATTGTTTTTGGCAAGATATTTTCCGAAGTCGTCGAAAACGTATTTGAAATCGGAAACCGATTGAAAAAGCTCCTGTACGGCGAGAAAGGCTTTGATAAAGCCGTTGAGATTATCGTATGAAAAGAGTTCGGCTTCATCCGCATCGCTCATCTTTTTGCCGAAGCGCCGTTCGTACAATTTTTCGATCGTGCGAAACGACATGACGGCTTCGATGTGGATGTGTATTTCCGCTTTCGGTATCTTTGCCAAAAAAGAGTTAAACTCGGTTTCTTTCAATTATAATCTCCGTAAGATTTCTGCAAAAAATCCGACTTTATATATATCGGCACATTTTCGCTAAATCTTAAGCAGGGCCGAAAGCTCTTTTACGATGCGCGCAAATACGGCGCACGCGTCTTCGATCGGCTTGCTTTCACTCATGTCGACGCCTGCGATTTTAAGCGATTCGATCGGATAGTGCGAGCCGCCCGATTTCAAAAAACCGAAATAATCGTCGCGTTCGGTTTTGCCTCCGTTCAATACGCGCTCGGCAAGCGCAAGGGAGGCCGAAATCCCCGTCGCGTATTTGTATACGTAAAACGCGCTGTAAAAATGCGGAATACGCAAGCCTTCCATATCGCTGTTTGTTTCGAAATGCATTTCGCTTCCGAAATACTTTTCGAGAAGCGATCGATAGGTTTTTCGAAGCAGTTCCGCGGAAAGCGGTTCTCCCGCCTCGACGAATTCGTGCGCTTTCAATTCGTATTCGGCGAACATCGTCTGGCGGTACAGCGTCGCAAGTATGTCGCCCGCATGAGTCGCGAGAAGATACGCTTTCATCTCATCGGTTTCCGCCCGTTTTAAAAGATAGCGGAACACGAGCTCTTCGTTAAACGTCGATGCGACTTCCGCTTCGAAAATCGTGTAGTTGTACTGCATATAGGGATTCGCGTGCACCGAATACCAGGTGTGCATCGAATGCCCGCCTTCGTGCGCCATCGTAAACACGTCGCGGATAACGTCGTCTTTGTAATTGAGCAGGATAAACGGATTTCCCGTGTATACGCCGCTTGAAAACGCTCCGCTGCGTTTTCCTTTGTTTTCGTAGCGGTCGACCCAGCCGCCGAGAAGTCCGCTGCAGAGCCGATCGGTGTATTCGCTTCCGAGAGGAGAAAGCGCTTGGCGGCATATTTCGACCGCTTCTTCGTAACTCGTGTTCGTACGCACGTTTTTGACGAGCGGCACGTATACGTCCCAATGGCGCAGTTCGGAAAGATGAAGCGCTTTTTTTCTGAGCGCGTAATATTCGTGGAGCGCGGGCAGATTTTTATGCACGGTATCGATGAGATTGCGGTAAACGCTTACGGGCACATTGTCGGGATAGAGCGCTTTTTCGAGGCAGGACGCATAGCCTCGCGCGCGCATCGAAAACACGTCCTGATTGACGCTCCCCGAATAGAGGGAAGCGAGCGTGTGTTCGTAAGCTTCGAAAGTACCGTAGAATTTTTTGTATGCGTTTTCGCGGACGCTCCGATCGGGATTGTCCATAAACACGCTCCACGTCGACTGCGTCAAAGGTTTTTCCGCTCCGTCGACCGTCACCGTGCCGAAGCGCAGATCCGCGTCGGTAAACACGGTAAAGGCTTTGTGTGCGGCAGAGGCGCTTTCGCTTTGCAGCGACATGATGCGCTCTTCTTTTTCGCTTAAAATATAACGCTTCATGCGGAGCAGTTTCGACAAAAAGACGCGGTAATCGCGGAAAGCGTTCTCTTCCATCCAAACCCGGAGCTTTTCATCGGGAATCGATTGGACTTCGGGATTGAAAAAACTCGTTGCCGCGAGGTATTTCGTGTACGCCATACGAGCGCGCCCTTCTTTGTTTTGGGCGGCGGAGTCGGTTTCATCTGCAGTCAGCTGCAAACTCGCATAATTGAAAACGGCTTCGAGTTTTTTGTCGGCAGCTTCGTACGCTTTGAGCGCCGAAAGCAGCGTTTTATCGGATTCGGAAAGCCTGCCTTTGTACGCGGCGGCTTTTTCGATGAGCGTTTCGATTTCCGAAAGCGCTTTTTCCCAATCGCCGTCCGATGCGAACAGCGACGATAAATCCCATTTGTCCGAAAAAGGAACGTCTTTTCGAAGCGGAACAGAATGCTGTGTCATATCGTCATTATAGCGCATATCGAATGTTCTCACAATAAAAAGCGCAAAGCAGCTTGTCTTGACGGATCACATTACAAACTCGGCGCTTTTCGATATAATGACGGCATGGCAAAAAAACGGATCGACCGCGATAAAATAATACAAGCCTTTCTCACGTGTGCGTTCGAAAAAAGCGCAGGCGCCGTCTCCCTCGCCGACATCGCCTCTCTCCTCGGCGTAAACAAAGCCTCTCTCTACAATCACTTTTCGAGCAGAGATGCGATCTGTGAAGCGGCGATCGATTTTTGCGCGGACTATATGAGCGGTGTCCGCTTTATTCCCGAAAGTGCGGATTCACTCGCCCCGCTTTCCTTTTCCGATGCGCTCGCAAAAATCGTCAAACAGTATTTCCGTTCGTACGAAATCGAACCGCTCTTTCAAATGTATGCGTTTATCCATTCGAGCAAATTTTTTTCATCCGAAGCATCTCGGGCGGCAGAACGCGAAACGCAAAAGATTGCGGACGATACGGCGTCTTTTATCGCGCGATTTGCAGCGGAAGGAAAACTACCGCTTGCGGAAAACGGATATGGACTGAAAGATGTGTCGGGCGCGGACACAAAAGCAAAGGCTGAAAAACAGACTGACGGCGCGACCGACGCCGGAAGCGCGGGAGACGCACCGCATACGCTGCAAACAGCGCCACCCGATGCGCTTAAAAAAAGAGCGATGTTTTTTGCACGGGAGTTGAGCGCGGAATTGAGCGCGTACATCGTCGAAAAAAAAGAAACGCTTCGTCAAAATCCCGAAAGCGGCGCGGGAAGTCTCTTTGCCCTTCCTGCAGACGATTCGGCGCTTGCAAAAATCATCGCGAGAGCCGTTTCGTATTGGACACGCTGACGAGCGCAAAAAAACGCTGCCGAACCTCTTGTTGCAATTTTAACAAACCGTCCGATTCGGCAGACGCACGGCTGCGCTGCAAGCAGGCTATTCGAACTTTACGGCAGGCGCTTCGAGTGAACCGTCAAGCTCTTTCGATGCGCTTATGCTTCCGTCCTCTTCGATAAATATACCGAGCGCTTGCGCGTGAAGCCCGGGGATCTCCGAAAGCTCAGGCGACCGCATCCGGCGAAGCAGCTCCATACCGCTTTCTTTGCCGAGTACGAAAACGCTCGTCGAAAGCGCGTCGGCCGCCATGCTCGATTCGCAGATGACCGTCGAAGAAAGCAAACCGCTGGCTGCAGGATATCCCGTTTTTGCATCGAGTATGTGATGATAGCGTACGCCGTTTTCCGTAAAAAAACGCTCGTAGACACCGCTCGTCACGATCGTCGAATTTGCCACGTTCAAAACAATCGAAGGCACGCCTTCGGGATCGTTCGGGTTTTTTATACCGACACGCCACGGAGAGCCGTCCTTTTTTTTACCGTACACGAAGATATTGCCGCCCAAATCGACGATGGCGCGGCGTACTTTTCGCGCTTTTAAAATTTTTGTCAATTCGTCTGCAGCGTAGCCTTTGACGATGCCGCCCAAGTCGAGCGCCATACCGCGCCGTTTGAGCATGACGGTATTGTCGTCCGTTACGGAAACGTCGCGCCAGTTTATCAAGGGCAGCACCGCATCGATTTCGCTCTGCGCGGGCACACGCGCGTGATCGGTGGTGATGCCCCAAATCTTTACGAGCGGGCCGACGGTCGGGTCGAAGGCGCCGCCGGTAAGTTCCGCAAAGGAAAGAGATGCTTTGACGACGTAAGCCGTATCGGAAGAAACGGAAACGCTTCGTTCACCTGCAGCTTTATTTATCGCGGAGATTTCCGACGAGTCGATAGTGACGCTGAAAGTTTCATCGATTTCATGCAGCCGCGCAAAGAGTTCGTCGTACAGCGATTTCGTGCCGTCCTCATATGCGTTGACCGTACACACCGTTCCCATAAGGGCTTCGGTGCGCGGCTCCGCAGTACGCTCGCAGGAAGCAAAGCCGATCGAAAAAATAATAATTAATAAGGCGAATGTCGAGTGTTGAAAATATTGTTCGAACAAAGGTATGCGGAAACAGCGATTTTTCAAAACGCGATTTTCTCGGATCTTATTAAAAATAAAAACGCTTTTCATACGTCTTTTGCATCTTCCTTTTCGGTTATCGCGATGTGCAGTTCGTCGAGCTGTATCTGCTCCACTTCGCTCGGGCTTTCGTCCATAGGAGAAGCGGCCAAATTGTTTTTCGGAAAGGCGATTACTTCGTGGATACTCTCTTCCCCTTCCATGAGCATGATAAGGCGGTCGAGACCCGGTGCGATGCCGCCGTGCGGAGGAGCGCCGAATTGAAAGGCGCGTACGAGAAAGCCGAACGCTTTTTGCGCACGCTCTTCACTGTAACCGACGATTTTAAAAATACGTTTTTGCAGTTCGGGATCGTTGATACGCATGGAACCCGATGCAAGTTCGTAGCCGTTGAGCACCAAATCGTAGAGATCGCCTTTGACGGCACCCGGCTCGCGCTCGAGCGCATCCCAATATTTTTTTTGCGGAAGCGTAAACATGTGGTGTTCCGTTTCCCACTTGCCCTCGTCTTCGTTCCACGCAAAATACGGAAAATCGATGATCCACACAAAGTGAAAGCGATCACGGGGATCATAGAGGCCGAGCTCTTTGCCGAGCTGCTTGCGCACGGCACCGAGTGCGACGCAGGCGGTCTGCCATCTTTCGTCGCTCACAAACAAAAGCAAATCGTTTTTTTCGGCGCCGAGCTTTTCGCAAATCTCCTTTTCTTTGCCCGCGTAGAATTTCGCGATGCCGCCTTCGAACGCGCCCTCAGCGTCGACTTTCATCCACGCGAGCCCCTTCGCTTTATACGTCTTTGCTACCGCTTCGAGCGCTTCGATCATTTTCCGGCTGTACTTGTCGGCGACGTTTTTAACAACGAGCACTTTTATCGCCGAACGTTTGTGCCGTTCGATATCGCGCCCCGAGTTTGCGGCTCCCGCTTTGAACGCGTTGAAATCCGAAAGTTCTGCCATAAAAGCCGCGTCCCGCATTTTCAAATCGAAACGGAGATCGGGTTTATCCGAACCGTATAAATCGAAGGCATCCTCCCACGAAAGCCGGTCGAAACGCAGAGGCAAATCGAAGTTCATCGTCTTTTTGAAAACATAGCCCATCATGCCTTCGGTCACGCCGAGCACTTCTTCGCGGTCGGTAAAGCTCATCTCCATATCGATCTGCGTAAACTCAGGCTGCCGGTCGCCGCGAGCATCTTCGTCGCGATAGCATCGGGCAATCTGGAAATATTTATCGAAACCCGAAACCATCAAAAGCTGTTTGTACAGCTGCGGGCTTTGCGGAAGGGAATAAAATTTCCCCGCATGCACGCGCGAGGGCACGAGATAATCGCGCGCACCTTCCGGCGTCGATTTAATAAAAGTCGGCGTTTCGATTTCGAGAAAGCCCTGCTGCGTAAGATATTCGCGGACGGCGAAGGTCACTTGAGAGCGCAATATGATATGATGCTGCATCGGAGCGCGGCGCAGATCGAGATAGCGGTATTTTAAACGGAGATCTTCATTCGGCAATACGACACTTCCGTCTTTTTGGCGCACTTCATCGATCGCAAAGGGCAGCGGATCGGAAGCCGTAAAGATTTCGATATCGCAGGCAATGACTTCGATTTCGCCCGTCGGCATATCGGCGTTGACGTCTTTATCGCTTCGCGCGGAAACGGTTCCGTGCACCGCAACGCAGTATTCGCTTTTGAGCGAAGCCGCAGTTTTTTTGACGTTTTCCGCCGCATCGGGTCCGACGAGCACTTGCGTTATGCCGTAACGGTCGCGCAAACTGATAAAAAAGATACCGCCCAAATCGCGCGTGCGGTGCACCCAGCCGTTTAAAACTACGGTTTTACCGACATCGCTTTTTCGGAGCTCTCCGCAGGTAACGCTTCGTTTTGAATTTTCCATAATGTCGCATTGTAATGCATTGCGCTCGAAGTGGGAAGAGAACGGACGAAAGGATTTTTTTTACATACGCATCGCAGTGAAATCGGAGCTTATTTTCAGAGTACTCATTTAAATCAACCGGTCTTTTCAACCGGTTGATTTTCCGTTTTTTTTATGTTACCTTATATGCAACGGAGGTATGTGTATGCAGGGTACAATCGAAGTCGGTGCATTCGACGCGAAAACGCATTTTTCCGAACTGCTCCGTAAAATCGAAAAAGGCATTACGGTTACCGTAACGAAAAACGGCCGCCCCGTCGCGACGCTTACAAAAGCGACCGCCGATACGACGCGCGCGCGCGATGCCTGCCGCCGTATCGAAGCACGGGCAAAACTCATCGCTTCGCGCGGCAAGCCCCTCAGTCTGAAAGAAATAGACAAGTGGAAAACCGATGGAAGAGCGTAACTCTCCGGCAGCCGTCGTTGATGCGTCGTTTATGGCAGCGTATTTTCTCGGACTTTTTACGGGAAAAGAAACTTCGCGCGAACAGGGATTTTCAAAAGCGCGTGAGGCGATTTCTGCAATCGTTTCGCAAAACGGACAATTTTTTGTGCCGAATATATTTTTTTATGAAATGGGCAATATCCTGCACACTGCGACGCACAAACGCATTACAAAAACGGAGCGGCATGAAATCGAATACGATTTGTTCGAACTTCCGATCGTCATCGACGGAAACTGCGATACTGCCCTCATGATGCGAATCCAAGAATTCGCCGATACGTACTCGCTTTCGTTTTACGACGCATCCTATCTCGAACTTTCCGGGCGGTTGCAGCTGCCGCTGCTCACTTTCGATTCGGCGCTCGAAAACGCATCTCGTACCGAAGGCGTACAAAAGCGCACATCTCGAAAAAATTAAAAGACGCTCATACTCTGCGCTCCTATTCGCCGCGCACACAAATGCATATCGCACGAATGATACGCGCAAATGCATACCTTGCTCTTCGGCGCCAAGCGTGATACAGTACTCTCATGTTGCCCGTAATTCTTTCGGGCGGTTCGGGCTCGCGCCTGTGGCCGCTTTCGACACCCGACGTACCCAAACAATTTCTCCCGCTCACGGATGCAAAACGAACGATGATTCAGCAGACTGCCATGCGGCTCGACGGTCTCGATTTTATATCGTCCCCGCTCGTGATTTGCAACGAGCATCATATCGCTCTCGTCCGCTCTCAGCTTTCGGATATCGGTAAGCTGGAGCGCCCCGTCATGCTCGAACCGGTCGCACGCAATACGGCACCGGCGATTGCGGCCGCGGCACTGTACTGCAAAGAATACGAAAGCGACGGTCTTATGCTCGTCCTCCCCTCGGATGCGACGATTTTGAATGTGCCCGCTTTTCAAAAAGCGGTCGTAAAAGCGCATAAAGCCGCACGGAAAAACAAATACGTGCTGTTCGGCATCGTACCTACGAGGGCGGAAACCGGATACGGCTACATCGAAACCGAAGCGACTACGCTCGAAGATGTACGTCCGGTCAAAGCGTTCAAAGAAAAGCCGGATGAAATGACCGCCCGGCGATACGTCGCGGAAGGAAATTATTTTTGGAACAGCGGTATGTTTGTGATCCCCGCCGAACTGTACCTCGCGGAAATGAAAGCGTTCGCGCCGGAAATGCTGTCGCACGTAAAAGATGCGTACGAAAATGCCGAACGGACGGATACTGCCGTTAAACTCGATAAAAGCGATTTCGAAGCCGTACAAGGCAATTCAATCGACTACGCCGTCATGGAACACACGAAAAACGCCGTCGTTATTCCGCTTGATGCCGGCTGGAGCGACGTCGGCTCGTGGAACATGGTGTGGGAGCTTTCCGAAAAAGACGAAAGCGGCAACGCGGCGAACGGCATCGCATTTTTCAAAGATGCATCCGGCAATCTCATTCACACGGAAGACGGGAAAGCGGTCGCACTGCTCGGCATAAAAAACTGCGCCGTCATCGAATCAAAAGACGGACTTCTCATCGCCGATATGCAGTACGTGCAGGAAGTGAAAAAAGCCGCCGAACGGTTTTTAAAATAATACGGAATTATCGAAAGTATGAAAATCACACACCTTTTATTCGATTTGGACAGTACGCTCTATGCGCCGGACTCCGATATGACGAAGGGCTTTTTGGAGCGCACGATTACGCTCGTTGCGGATTTTTTTCACATCAGCCGCGAAGAGGCGGCGGAAAGACGTCTTTCCAATCTGCCGCATTATTCGACGACGCTCGAATGGATGCGCCGCGAAGGCCTTACGGACATTGAACGCTATTTGGCATACATACATCCCGAAAGTGAAGCGGATGAACTCGACGCCGATGAAAACCTGCGCCCGCTCCTTACATCGATCGATATGCCGAAATCGATTTTAACAAATTCGCCGAGAGAACATGCCGAGCGCGTACTCGAAAAATTGAACGTCGCCGATCAGTTCGAATCGATTTGCGACATACGCGACTGCGATTTCAAAGGCAAACCCTACGAAAGCGCTTATCGCAGGGCGCTCGAAAAATGCGGATGCACGATCGGCGATACGCTGTTTTTGGACGATCAGCGCAAATATATCGACGGCTATACGGCGCTCGGAGGCAATGCCGTACTCGTCGGCGCGGCGGATGAAAGTTCGGATTCAAAAGCCGCACATGAATCGGCTTCTGCGCGCGGGCGACTTTTTTCCATACCGGATATTTATGCGCTGCCTACCCTCTTGCAACAAATTATCGATTTGTAGTATAATATTGGAATATGGGGATATAGCTCAGTTGGTAGAGCGATAGGTTCGCAATCTATAGGTCACCGGTTCGATCCCGGCTATCTCCAATTCCGATTCTTTAAATAAATAAAATCACAGGGATTTCGGCAGCAATCGTCGATCCGCAGCCACGCTTACGGAAGCCGGATTTTAAAAGACAAAATCATAAAAAATATCGAAAAAAAACGCCGCCGAAGTGCGTATGTAAAACGCGCATGGGCGGCATTACCGCGCTCATAAGAGCGCAGCCGGCAATTAAAAATACCGAACCGAACGGGCGCCGCGCTTGCGGAATTCCGCTCGGTATTCGATCAACTTTCTGCGGTCGCTTCGGCCGGAGCTTCGTTCGCTTCCGCTGCAGGAGCGGCAGGCTCTTTGGCGGGAGCTTCTCTGCGCGCTTTGTTTTTCATCGCTGCATTGCAGAATTTGCACACTTTTACTTTTTGCCCGTCGATTTCAACTTCGTACAAAACTTTGATATTCGTTTTATGACAGACGGGGCACTCGTCTCTTCCGCGAGACGGCAAAGAGCGGATTCCCGTTCCTCGATGGTTTTTAGACATACATACTCCCATAAAAACTTTTGCAGAATGTTTCAACATCCGAAAAAGTTTTTAGTCGTGCGCGCGCCTCGCAACGAGCGCGTAGGCGCGAAGTTGCGAGTGGCGCACATATCGAATAGTCAAGTTTGCAACGCAAACTCGAAATACGAAACGACGGCGATATTTTAGACGACGTTTCGTATCATCTCCCATAAGAACGTTTACGGAAACGTCGGTTTTCGCAAACGCTTTAAAGCTTTGCCCGAAAACTTTTAGCTTTCGGACAGCTTCCTTGATTTACTCTGCGATATTATTTTTTAGAATCGGCTTTATCGGCTTTTGCCGTTTTTTTCGCGCCGGCCGTTTTCTTATCCGCGTCCTTTTTTTCGGAAGCGGATTTTTTTTCAGCGCTCTTTTTTTCCGCCGACTTCGCCGCTTTCTTTTCAGCCTTTTCCTCTTCGCTCGACGTATCGAGTTTATAGTCGACAAGTTCGAGGATGACGACATCGGCGGCATCGCCGCAGCGGAAACCGAGCTTCAAAATACGCGTATAACCGCCGGCACGTTCTTTCATGCGCGGTCCGATTTCCGTAAAAAGTTTATTTAAGATTTTTTCATCGGAAATAAACTTCGCCGCTTCTCTGCGGTTGTGTACGGAATCCTCTTTTGCGCGCGTAATCAGTTTTTCCGCAGATTTGCGCACTTCTTTCGCTTTCGATTGCGTCGTCGTAATGCGTTCAAATCGAAAAAGAGACGTTACCATATTCCGCGACATGGCTCTGCGGTGTGCCGGTGTGCGTGAAAGCGGATTAAATCCCATCTTATGATTCATCTGTTTCTTCCTTCTTTGTGATATTCAAATTCTTCAGATGACTGTAATCGGTCATGCCGAGCGTCAAACCCCACTCCTGAAGCTTTTCTTTAATTTCCGTAAGACTCTTTTTTCCGAAGTTTCGCGTTTTCGTGATGTCGTCTTCGGTTTTTTTCGTAAGTTCGCCGATCGTGCGGATATTCGCATTTTTCAGACAGTTCGACGAACGCACCGAAAGCTCAAGTTCGTCTACGGGCGTGTTGAGGATTTCGCGGACGTGCTTGTCCCCTTCATCGCCGTCGTCTCCGCCGGAAATCGCACTGTCGTCAAAGTTGATAAAAATTCTGAAATGCTCTTCGGCGATTTTTGCCGCTTCCGCGAGCGCATCTTCGGGAGAAATCGTTCCGTCCGTCCAAATTTCGAGTACAAGCTTATCGTAATCGTTTCTTTGTCCGACGCGGCACGGTTCGATCGCGTACTTTACTTTAACGATCGGAGTAAAAATCGCATCCATCGGAATCGTACCGACGATTTCGATATAGTGCTCGTTTACTTCGGCGGGAACATAGCCCCTGCCCAAATCGACTTGAATTTCGATATCGACCCGCGCTCCGTCCGTCATCGTAAAGATGAGGGCGTCTTTTGTCATGATTTCAAGTTCGCCCTCTTTGGCAAAGTCGCCGCTTTTAACGGTACCGGGTCCCTTGAACTCATACAAAATCGTGTTCTGCTCGGTATCGCCGGGCAATCGCAAACGTATCTGTTTTAAGCTGTTGATAACTTCCAGCGTATCTTCCGCAATATTCGGAATCGCTTCGAATTCGCTTGAAATAACGTGCGGAACACCGTCAGCATCGTACGACGTAATCCTGACGGAAGTGACCGCATAGCCCTGAATCGAAGAAAGCAGGACGCGGCGCAGCGTATTGCCGATCGTCGTCCCGAATCCCGTTTCAAAAGGATACGCCGTAAACTTTCCGTAATTCGGATTCGTTTCGAGCGGAGTGTAAGTAATGCCTTTCGGCTTTTTAAAACCTTTGAGCAGATTTTTGCGAGCCATCCGAACTCCTTATGTAGAATAGAGCTCAAATACGAGCCGTTCTTCGCTATCAGCCAAATCGGCAACTTCGATGCGATGCCGCATAAACCGCCTTTCGCGGCGGCTCCTCATCGCCGTTCCCGACTAATAAATCTCTATGAACCGTTCCGCACGGCGCAAGCGTTTTTGCATACGCCGGAAAACGGCTATACCGAAACGCAGTTTTACATGCTGCGCGTTTTGCGCGGGCGGCATCCGTTATGCGGGATCGGTGTAACGTCGGAAATCGATTTTACTTTGAGACCCATGCTGCCGATGGAACGGATCGCGTTTTCGCGGCCCATTCCCGGTCCCTTGACGTACACGTGGACTTCACGCAAACCGTAGCCCGCCGCCTTTTGAAGAGCGGATTCCGCAACCGACTGAGCGGCAAACGGAGTCGATTTTTTCGCTCCGCGGAAGCCCAGTCCGCCCGAAGACGCCCATGCAATCGTATTGCCCTGCAAGTCGGTAATCGTAACGATCGTGTTATTGAATGTGGCTTGAATGTATACGTTGCCTTCGTATACGCTCTTTTTTTCTTTTCGCTTTTTAACCGTAGCCATTGTATCTCCCAAAAGCGCCGCATCGGACGGCGCCGTATCTTTTGCCGCAAAACGCATCCGCACTTTTTATGCCGCATAAAACGACCGAGCGCGGACAGAGGTTCCGCTTATGCCTTTTTCTTGTTGGCAACCGTCTTCTTTTTGCCTTTGCGCGTGCGCGCATTCGTGCGCGTACGTTGTCCGCGTACCGGAAGTCCGCGTCTGTGGCGCAGACCGCGGTAGCAGCCGATATCCATAAGACGCTTTAAGTTCAGACCGATTTCCGTGCGGAGGCGGCCTTCGACTTTATAATTTTTGTCGATCGCTTCGCGCACACGGGCAAGCTCTTCTTCCGTAAGCTCGTTTGCCAATTTTTGCGGATCTACCTTGGCCTTTTCACAGATATCGCGTGCCGCAGGGCGGCCGATACCGTAGATATACGTCAATGCAATGCTTATGTGTTTGTTCGGGATATCCACACCCTCAATTCGAGCCATACAGTTTCTCCTTAGCCCTGTTTCTGCTTATGCTTCGGGTTCGTGCAAATGATGCGGATAATGCCGCCCCGTTTGATAACCTTGCAGTTTGCGCAGATCGGTTTTACGCTGGTTCGTACTTTCATACTGTTCTCCCATGCAATGTTTCAGCTATCCGCAAAGCCTAGAGGCTCCGCGACCTGATTCTGCCCTTCGTCGTCAATCCGTCGTGATGGTGCATTTTGAGAAGGGCTTCAACCTGACTCATCGTATCCAAATCGACACCGACCATAATGATCAACGACGTTCCGCCCATCAGCATAGCGATCGACTGCGGAAATCTGAAAATCGTTTGAATAAAGGTCGGCAATATCGCGATAACGCACAAAAAGATTGCGCCGGGCAATATGAGCCGATTCAATATCTTCTGCAGGTATTCTTCCGTTTTGTCCGTACGCACACCGGGAATGGAGCCTCCGTTTTCCCTGATGTTTTTTGCAATTTCCGTGGGGTTCAGCGTTACCTGAGTGTAGAAGTATGCAAAAAAGACGATGAGGATGACGAGCAGAATATTATATGACACTCCGTTCGGTGTGAGGAACGATGCGAGGCGCGCTACCCACCGTGCGGAATTTTGATTACTTCCGAACATTTGAATAAGCTGGATCGGAAACGTCAAAAGAGAAGATGCGAAGATGAGCGGAATGACGTTCGACGGATTGATTTTAAACGGAATATACGTATTTTGTCCGCCGTACATTTTCCGTCCGACAACGCGCTTGGCATAGTGTACGGGTATTTTCCGTTCGCCCGATTCTTCGTATACGACGAGGGCGATGATACCGATAAACATGACGAGCACGATGATCGCGAACACAAGCTGTATGTCGCCCGCAACGATTTTCCGTCCGAGTTCCATCACCGCACTCGGAAGTCTGGCGACGATACCTGCAAAGATCATCATTGAAATACCGTTACCTATACCCCGCGCCGTAATTTGATCTCCGAGCCAAATCGTTACCATGGATCCGGTCGTAACGGTTATCATCGCGAGCATACGGAACGCGATTCTGTTTTCGATAACGATCGAATTCGGAATACTCGACGCATACACCGTCACCGCAAAAGACTGGAGCAAACACACGAATATCGTGCCGATCCGCGTCCACATCGCGATTTTACGCTGACCGCCGTCTTCTTCGGCGACTCGCTTTAAAGACGGAAAGATGATCACCGCAAGCTGCATGATGATCTGCGTCGAAATATAGGGCATAACGCCGAGCATGAAAATGGAAAAATTCGAAAAAGCGCCGCCGACGAAAAAGTCCATATAGCTCGCAAACGCGTTTTTGTTTTGGCGCGCAAGCTCGTCGAAGTACGACAAGAGCACGTTCGCGTCGATACCCGGTATGGTCAGCACGCTTCCCATGCGGAAAACGGCCAAAATCAACAGGGTAAAAAGCAAACGGCTGCGGAGCTCTTTGATTTTAAACATATTCACGATAGAATTGCCTGCCATGATTCAACTCCGCGTTATTTTTTCTTGTCGTCGGACGGTTTTGCCGCCGCGTCTTTTTTAGCATCGCGAGAAGTCGCATACGCTATATTGCGCTCTTTTCTGTTTTGTCCGACAGAGGCCTGAACGCTTCCGCCCGCCTTTTCGATTTTCTCTTTCGCGGATGCGGAAATCTTGTCCACCGTCACCGAAAACTTTTTCGTCACGTCTCCGTCGCCGAGAATTTTAATCTTCGCATTGCGCTTTGCCGGAATAAGCCCCTTTGCAACGAGCGAAGCGCGGTCGACGGTTTCGCCGTCTGCAAATTTCGCTTCGAGATCGGAAACGTTAAAATAGAGAACGTCTTCTTTAAAACGAGCGTTCGAAAAACCGCGCTGTGCGACACGGCGGAAAAGCGGCATCTGACCGCCTTCAAATCCGACATAGGGATTGCCACCGCCCGATCGCGACTGCTGTCCCTTATTGCCTCTTCCCGCCGTCGTTCCCAGTCCTGAAGACGAACCGCGGCCGACACGCTTCGGTTTTTTATTTGCGCCTTCGGGCGCGTGAAGTACAGGATTGTAATCCGACATTATTTCGCCTCCTCGACTGTAAGAAGGTGAGAACATCTTGCAATCATTCCGCGGATCGAAGAATTATCGTCATGTACGACCGACGAATTGAGTTTCCCCAGACCGAGCGAACGCACTGTCGCTTTTACATCCGACTTCTGTCTGATCGTACTTTTTTTAAGCGTAATTTTGAGTTTACCTGCCATAGATTAACCCCACAACTCGTCGAGCGTTTTGCCTCTGCCCGCAGCGACGGCCTTTGCATCGAGCAAATGCCCGATCGCATCGAAAGTCGCACGTACGACATTGACGGACGCGCTCGCACCGAGCGATTTCGAAATAATATCCGTCGCTCCGGCAGCGTCCATAATCGCACGGACAGCACCTCCGGCAATGATGCCGGTACCCGGACACGCCGGTTTGATAAGCACTTCGGAGCTTTTATACTTGCCGATCATTTCGTGCGGAATCGTTCCGTTTTTTACCGGCAAAATGATGAGACTGCGCTTTGCGCGGTCGATGCTCTTTTTGATAGCTTCGGTTACATCGTTCGCTTTTCCGAACCCGTAGCCGACGCGGCCCTTTTTATCGCCGACGACCGTAAGCGCCGCAAACGAAAAGCGGCGGCCGCCTTTTACGACTTTTGCCGTGCGGTTGAGCATAACGAGCTTTTCGACGAATTCTTTTTCTTCGTCGCTTCTGCGCTCGCCGCGGTCTCTGCCTCTGCCCCGTTTCTCCCGTCCGCCTTCGCGGGCGTTTTCTCGTGAAGTTTCCGCGCGGGGCGTGTCCTTCGGATCGGCTGCAGCTTTAACTTCTTTTACTTCTTTATTTTCCTGCTCTGCCATACATACTCCTTAGAATACGATTCCCGCTTTGCGGGCTCCGTCGGCAAGTGCTTTAACGACACCGTGATAAAGATACCCGTTGCGGTCGAACACGACAGTCGTAATCTGCTTGTCTTTCAGACGCGCGCCGAGCGCTTCGCCGAGTTTTGCCGCGTCGGCAACGGTCGGCTTCAGGTTTGCAAATTCTTTTTCAAGCGTCGAAATACAGGCGAGCGTTTTGCCTTCGTCGTCGTTGACGATCTGCACCGACAGATTTTTATTGCTTCGCGTCACCGTCATGCGGGGACGGGAAGCCGTTCCGTATACCGTTTTGCGGATATGGAATTTTCTGTGCAGACGGCGTCTGTTTTTATCGTCCATCTTTTTAATCATAACACTTCACCTTATTTTACGCCGGTTTTGCCGACTTTGCGTCTGATGACTTCGGTTTCATAGCGGATACCCTTGCCTTTATAGGGTTCGGGTTTGCGCAAACTGCGGATTTCCGCGCAAAACTGACCGACTTGCTGTTTACTGATACCGGATACCGTAACTTTGCCGTTCGCATCGGCTGCGACCGTAAGACCTTCGGGGATCAGCGCGATAAAATCGTTCGAATAACCGAGGTTCATCACAAGCTCCTTGCCTTTGACTTCGGCACGAAAACCGACACCCGTGATGATAAGCGATTTCGAAAAACCGGTTGTCACTCCGATCACCATATCTTTGATAAGGCTGCGGTACAGACCGTGATCCGCATTTGCCTGTTTCGATGTATTATTCGGCGTTACGGAAATGTTTCCGTCTTCAAACGAAACCTTTACATTGTTTCCGTAATGCTGATGCAGTTCGCCTTTCGGCCCTTTTACGGAAATCGAATCGGGGTTTACCGTTACCGTTACGCCCGCCGGAACAGCGACGGGAAGTTTACCTAGTTTTGACATAGCTTTCTCCCCTTACCATACCGTACAAATCAATTCGCCGCCGACCATTTTTTCGGTCGCCTTTTTCCCGGTCGTAACGCCTGCCGACGTAGAAACGATAAGCGTTCCGTAGCCGTTGTACACGCGCGGCAAATCTTTAAAGCCCGAATATACGCGGCGGCCGGGCGTCGAAATTCTTTTCAGCCCGTGAATGACCGGATTATTCTTTACGTCGTATTTCAAAAAGATACGGATAACGTTTTTCCCTTCTTCCTGAACCTTTTTAAAGTTTTTAATATACCCTTCGGTTTTCAAAATCTTCACGATTTCCAGCTTCAGCTTTGAAGTCGGAACGTCGACTTTTTCGTGGCGGACAGCAACCGCATTCCGAACCTTGGTGAGCATATCTGCTACGGGATCTGATGCACTCATTTTACACTCCTGCCGCTACCAACTCGATTTCGTGACGCCCGGAAGCAGGCCTTCACTTGCCAATTTACGGAAGCACAAACGGCACATTTTAAATTTCCGTAAATATCCACGCGGACGTCCGCAAATCTGACAGCGGTTGTATTCCCGTGTCGGATATTTTTGCTTGCGGGCGGCTTTAATAACCATCGATTTCTTAGCCATAGATCCTCACTTATTTCCGGAACGGCATATTGAACTTGGCAAGCAAAGCGCGGGCTTCGTTGTCCGTCTTTGCGCTTGTTACGATCGCGATATTCATGCCGGATATCCGCGCGATTTTATCGAAATCGATTTCCGGGAAAATAATCTGTTCCGTAATGCCGAGAGAAAAATTTCCGTGTCCGTCAAATCCTGTCGATTTGATACCGCGGAAATCCTTAACGCGCGGAAGCGCAACGTTGACGAGGCGGTCCAAAAATTCATACATCATTGTTCCGCGCAGCGTTACCCGTGCGCCCACTTCATTGCCCTCACGAAGTTTGAAGTTGGCTATGCTTTTGCGAGCCTTTGTCTTGACCGCGTGCTGTCCCGTAATCTGAGCCAGATCTTCGACAGCGGCATCAAGAAGTTTCTTGTTGGTGAGAGCTTCGCCCACGCCCATGCTCACGACAATCTTTTTAACTGCCGGAACCTGCATCGGCGTCGTATAGCCGAACTCTTTTATGAGAGCGGGTGCGATAGTTTCCTTGTAGACTTTCTTAAGCCGAGGTACGTAATTGTCCATTACAGTGTTTCTCCACATTTACGGCAGACACGAACTTTTTTATCGCCGTCAATTTTATAACCGATCTTTACCGGACGTCCGCATTTTTTGCATACGATGCCGACGTTCGAAATGTGCAGCGGCGCTTCGACTTCGACGATGCCGCCCTGATCCTGCTGACTTCTGCGCTTCATCGCCTTTTTGACGATATTGACGCCGGAAACGATCACTTTGTCCTTTTTCGGAATGATACGCACGACCGAGCCGCGTTTTCCTTTGTCTTTGCCGGCAAGCACTTCCACATTATCGTTCTTTTTAATTTTGAATTTCTTTTGCATACGAAATGCTCCTTACAATACTTCCGGCGCAAGCGAAACGATTTTCATAAAATCCATATCGCGCAATTCGCGGGCAACCGGTCCGAACACGCGTTTGCCTTTCGGATTTTTGTTGTCGTCGACGATGACGCACGCGTTGTCGTCAAAGCGGATATAGGTTCCGTCCGGACGGCGGTATTCTTTCGACTGACGCACGATAACGGCTTTTTCGACCGCACCTTTTTTGATCGTCGACGTCGGGATCGCGTCTTTGACGGCTACGACGATGATGTCGCCGATGCCGGCATACCGACGATGCGTGCCGCCGAGCACTTTAATACACTGAACCATTTTTGCACCGGAGTTATCCGCAACGGTAAGCATGGACTGCATTTGAATCATACTGCTGCTCCTGCGTTATTTTGCACGTTCGATAATTTCAACAAGCCGCCAGCGCTTGTGCCGGCTGAGCGGTCTGCATTCCACGATACGCACGGTATCTCCGATATGGGCGTCGTTCTTTTCATCGTGAGCCATATACTTCTTTGTACGTTTGACGTATTTTTTATAAAGCCTGTCCATCTTCCTTGTGGCGACGGAAACGACAATCGATTTTTCCATTTTATCGCTCGTTACGAGACCGACAAACGAATGGTGATTCGGCTTTTTTACCTGAACAGTCTGCTCTTCCACGGTTCAGCTCCTATTTATTTGCTTCGGCAGTTTTTTGCGCGGCGGGGCACTTTTGCCGAATGAACGTATTTAAGCGGGCGATTTCGCGGCGCATCGTACGTTTTTGAAGCGGATTATCTACATGGGAGATTACCATTTTAAAACGTAAATCCATGTACTCTTTTTTCATCTTGTCGCGCTTTGCAACGAGCTCTTCATAAGACAGGTCTTTATCTTTGATATTTTTATCGGCCATCTTATCCTCCCGTTACGCCGTAACCGGCCTGTAGGCGATCTTCGTCAAAATAGGCAGTTTGCTTTGCGCAAGTTCGAGTGCGCGATGCGCCTGCTTTAAGTCGACGCCGCCGATTTCGAATAAAATCATACCCGGCTTGATAACGGCCGCCCAAAATTCGGGCGCACCTTTTCCCTTACCCATGCGGACTTCAGCCGGCTTTTTTGAAATGGGTTTATCCGGAAACACGCGGATCCACACTTTACCTTTGCGGCTGAGTTCGCGGTTGATCGCGACACGGCACGCTTCGATAACCGTCGCTTTGAGCCACGTCGGCTCGGTCGCAACAAGCGCTATGTCGCCGAAATCTATATGATTGTTGCGCGTCGCGTTTCCTTTTTCTCTACCGCGCTGCACTTTACGGTGCAATACTCTTTTAGGACTGAGCGGCATACCTTAACTCCTTGCCTGTTTTTCGGACTGCGCCGGAGCGCGTTCGCGGCGGCCTTTACGCACGAGCTGGCCGGCGTCTTCGTTCTGTTCGACACCGTAATTCATACCGTTGTACACCCAAACTTTGACACCGATTTTACCGTACGTCGTCTGCGCTTCATACGTGCCGTAATCGATATCGGCTCTCAGCGTGTGAAGCGGAACGCGTCCTTCTTTGTGCTCTTCGGTGCGCTTCATGTCCGCGCCCCCGAGACGGCCTGCAAGGCGTATTTTAATACCCTGAGCGCCTGCGCGCACTGCGTTGTTGATCGCCTGTTTTAAAGCACGGCGGTATGAACCGTGACCCGCAAGCTGACGGCCGACATTTTCGGCGATGAGCCTCGCGTTCAAATCGGCGCGTTTAATCTCTTTAATTTTGATCTGCACCTTTTTCGGTTCAAGCTGTTTTTGTATCTGTGCGCTGATCGTTTCGATCGTCGCGCCCTTGACGCCGATGATGACGCCCGGACGCGCCGTATGGATCACGATCGTCACGCGCTGCGGATGGCGGACGATTTCAACTTCCGCGATATCGGCGTTTTTGCACTCGGGAAGATTTGCAATCATTTTGCGGATTTTCAAATCTTCGAGGACGAGACCTGCATATTCGCGGGGATCCGCATACCAGCGAGACTGCCATGTTTTGTTTACGCCGAGACGCAAACCGATAGGATTAACTTTCTGACCCACTTTATTTTCCCGCCTTTTCGTCAACGACGACAGTAATATGACACATGCGCTTTAAAAGCTGATCCGCACGTCCGCGTGCGCGGAACCAAATCCGCTTGAGCCGCGGGCCTTCATCGATTCTGATCTCTTTGACATACAGCATATCTTCATCGAGCTTGCTGTTCGAATTGAGCGCGTTCGACACGGCCGACTTGAGCGTTTTGCCGATGAGGCGCGCGCCTTTTTGCGGCATATTTTCAAGAATGACCGCAGCTTCGGAACAGCGCTTTTGATTTATCACATGGGCGACGGGGCGAACCTTCGTCGGCGATGCGAAAAGAAATTTCGATACAGCTCTATATCCTTTGTTTTCAGCCATAGTTTCCACCTTTATTTACCGGCAGGCGCAGGAGCCGCTTTCGGTGCGGCCGCCTTTGCAGCGGACTTATCTGAGCCGCCGTGCGCACGGAATACGCGGGTAGGAGAAAATTCTCCGAGCTTATGCCCGACGAGGTTTTCCGTGATATACACGGGAATCCACGACTTACCGTTATATACGGAAATCGTATTTCCGACCATTTCAGGGATGATCGTCGAACAGCGGGAATAGGTTTTTATCATCTTCCGGTCCGATTCTTTGTTCATCGCCTGTACTTTCTTATAGAGGCTCTTTTCGACAAAAGGGCCTTTTTTAACCGATCTTGACACTGTCAGCTCCTCCGTACTTACTTCTTACGGCGCGAAATAATAAATTTACTCGACGTCTTCCGCTTGTTGCGGGTTTTATAGCCTTTGCACGGCTGTCCCCACGGAGTAACGGGATTGCGTCCCTTTCCGGCGCCTTCGCCGCCGCCGAGCGGGTGATCGACCGGATTCATCGCCATACCGCGAACCGTCGGGCGGACGCCCATCCAGCGTCTACGGCCTGCTTTTCCGAGCCGCACGTTCATGTGATCTTCGTTTCCGACGACACCGATCGTCGCATAGCATTTGCTGTTGATCCTGCGCATTTCGCTCGACGGTAAACGGATGATAACGTAGTCGCCTTCATTACCGGCGATCATCGCACTCGTACCGGCAGAACGGGCAAGCTGTCCGCCGCGTCCGATCTGCAATTCGATATTGTGCACCGTAAAACCGACAGGAATGAGACCGAGGGGCAGCGCATTGCCGACCGTCGGAGAAGCGCTTTCGCCTGCCATGATCTTTTGTCCGACCTGCAAACCTTTCGGAGCGATGATATAGCGCTTGTCGCCGTCGGCATAATACACGAGGGCAATATTTGCACTGCGGTTCGGATCGTATTCGATGGTTTTTACCGTACCGGGAATACCGTGCTTATTGCGTTTAAAATCGATGTCTCGATACTTCCGTTTGTGTCCGCCGCCCTGATGGCGCACGGAAATACGTCCGCCGCCTCCGCGGCCCGCATGAGACACCATACCTGACGTAAGTGTTTTTTCGGGTTTCTTTGCCGTCAAGTGATCCCGCACCAAGTCCACGCGTCCGCGCGTACCCGGCGTTATTGGCTTAAATATCTTAAGAGCCATTGTAAATCCCCTTAATCCTTAAAAAGCTCACACGCCTTCAAACGCCTGGATTTTTTCTCCGGAGGCGACGCGCACAATCGCTTTTTTATACGAAGCGGTCATACCGGGAACACCCCGCGTGCGCCGCATCTTTCCGCCAATATTCATCGTCGTACAGCCGATAACTTTTACATTAAAGAGCTTTCGAACGGCGTCTTTAATCTGTATTTTGCTCGCATCTTTGTGAACGATGAAAACGTATTTATCCTGCTCGCGCAGCATATTCGCTTTTTCCGAAATAACCGGCCTGATAAGAATATCCGTGATATCCATTATTCAGCCTCCTTTTCTTTCGCCGCATAGAACGAAGAAAGATTTTTTACCGCGCTTTCAAGAGCGATAATCTTCCGTCCGTAAAACAGCGCGTGTGCGCTCAAACGGTTATACGACAAAAACTGCAGCAACGGGATATTGCGCGCAGCTTGTTTGATTTTGGGATCGTCATCCTTTAAGATGAGCACCGTGCGCTCGCCCTTGGTAAAATTGTCGAGAATCTTTACCAAGTCTTTCGTTTTGCCGCTGTCGATCGTAAAATCTTCGACGACGGTAAAACGGTCGCTTTGCGCCTGCATACTCAAAATCGATTTCATCGCCAAGCGTTTTTCTTTTTTCGGTATCGCATAGCTGAAATCGCGCGGTTTCGGTCCGAAAATCGTACCGCCGCCTGCAAGGAGCGGAGATTTTTTATCGCCGCGTCGGGCGTGTCCCGTACCCTTTTGTTTATACGGCTTCGCATTGCTGCCGTGCACTTCGGAACGACCTTTTGTGCAAGCTGTTCCGACGCGCCTGTTTGCCAATTCATTCGTGACGGCATAGTAAATGACGTCTTCATTTACCGGAAGACCGAATACGGCGTCGTCAAGCGAAATCGTACGCAGCTCTTTACCGTCGACCGAAAAGACTTTCTTTTCCATAATGAGTCACCTTCCGTCGTTATTTTTTCACCGCGGACTTGACGATCAGCGTGCAGTCTTTATTCCCGGGAACGGCCCCGCGAACCATAATCACTTTCAGATCCGCATCGGTCTTGACGACCTGCAGATTTTGAATCGTAACCTTTTTCGAACCCATGCGGCCGGGCATTTTCATATTTTTGAACGTATGACCCGGAGTCGTAGACTGACCCGTACCGCCGGCTTCGCGGTGGAATTTCGAACCGTGCGAAGCGCGTCCGCCGTGAAAGCCCCAGCGCTTCATAACGCCCTGAAAGCCCTTACCCTTTGATGTCGACGTAATGTCGAGAAAGCGGATACCGTCGAACAGCTCCATACCGATTTGATCGCCGACTTTCACTTCTTTTTCGAAATCGCGGAATTCTTTCAATGTCCGCTTCGGCGCGATGTTTTCCGCAAACTGATTTTTATACGCTTTCGTCACTCTCGATTCTTTTGCATCGTCGATTCCGAGGACGACGGCATCATAGCCGTTGCGCTCTTTTGTTCTGGTAGCGATGACGGTATTGGGATCGATGCGGATCACGGTTACCGGGATAAGGTTTCCGCTTTCATCGAATACCTGCGTCATCCCCACTTTTTTTGCAATCAGACCTTTCATTCTGATACTCCTGTAAAATTTGCAAAACCTGCGCGGCACTCCGTACAAGTTTTGCCTTAAAAACGTTCGCCTGAAAGCGCGGACGCTTCGGCTCGGCCGTCATCCCGGATCCTCGGGAGCGTACCGTATACAGCGGATTTCCGAACGGAAATCACTGCTTTACTTTTACTTCAACACCGGCAGGCAGTTCCAGCTTCATAAGCGAATCCATCACATCCGAAGTCGGGTTCAATATATCGATAAGGCGCTTATGCGTACGCATCTCAAACTGTTCGCGCGATTTTTTGTTTACGTGCGGCGAACGAAGCACCGTTATCTTATTGATCCTTGTCGGAAGCGGAATAGGACCTGAAACCTGTGCGCCCGCTTTTTGAACGGTCTGCACGATGGATTTTGCACTCTGATCGATCACTTCCACATCATAAGCACGGAGCGTGACGCGAATCTTACCACTTGCCATTATTCCTCCAATCGATGCGAACGGCGCTGCAAAGAGCGCCGCCCGTTTCGAAAACTACTCGATAATCTTCGTAACCTGTCCCGATGCGATCGTGTGACCGCCTTCGCGGATAGCAAGCTTCAGACCTTCATCCATAGCGATCGGGTGAATGAGTTCGCCGATGATCTTAACGTTGTCGCCCGGTTTTACCATCTGAACGTTCGCTTCGAGTTCGATCGTTCCGGTGATATCCGTCGTGCGGAAATAGAACTGCGGGCGATAGCCGGAGAAGAACGGTTTTTTGCGGCCGCCTTCGGCTTCCGTGAGGACGTAGATCTGCGCTTCGAATTTCGTGTGCGGGTGGATGGAACCCGGTTTTGCGAGAACCTGACCGCGCTCGACATCTTTCTTTTCGATACCGCGCAAAAGGATACCGACGTTATCGCCGGCCATACCCTGATCGAGCGTCTTTTGGAACATTTCGATACCGGTAACCGTCGATTTCTGCGTCGGGCGAATACCGACGATTTCGACTTCGTCGTTCATATTGACGACGCCGCGTTCGATACGACCCGTTACAACCGTACCGCGTCCGGTGATCGTAAAGATATCTTCAATCGGCATAAGGAAAGGCTTGTCTTCATCGCGAACGGGATCGTCGAACCACGTATCCATAGCCTTGAGCAGCTCTTCGATGCACTTCGTGTTTTCCGGATCTTCGGGCTGGTTCAGCGCTTTAAATGCGGAACCGCGGATGATCGGCGTATCGGCGGAAAAGCCGTATTTTGCAACAGTGTCTTTAACGTCTTCGACAGCCATTTCGATCATATCGTCGGCTTCAGCCGCATCGAACTGATCACACTTGTTGAGGAAAACGATGATCTTCGGAACGCCGACCTGACGGGCAAGCAGCAAGTGCTCTTTCGTCTGGGGCATACAGCCGTCCGGAGCGGAAACGACGAGAATGGAACCGTCCATCTGCGCAGCACCGGTGATCATGTTTTTGATATAGTCGGCGTGTCCCGGGCAGTCGATGTGCGCATAGTGGCGCTTATCCGACTGGTACTCAAGGTGACGGGTATTGATCGTGATACCGCGGGCCTTTTCCTCAGGAGCATTGTCGATTTCATCATACTTGAGCGCATGGTCACCGAATTTTCTTGCACAATATTGGGTGATAGCAGCCGACAGCGTAGTTTTACCATGGTCTACGTGACCGATGGTTCCAACGTTCATGTGGGGTTTAGTTCTGACGAACTTTTCCTTTGCCATGATTTTCTCCTTGCCGGATTTCCTGGTCCGACATTGCATAATGGTATGTGTTGCACTTTAAGCCAGAACGGGACAATTTCCAACAGAAAACGCCGCATTCGCATACACATTGTTATTTGTGAGAATGATATGATGAACGTAATTTGACGGACAAGAATTTGTATTCATACGAAATGTTCCATATTTTCGG
The DNA here is from genome assembly GCF_014334835.1 of Treponema sp. Marseille-Q4132. Taxonomy (NCBI): domain Bacteria; kingdom Pseudomonadati; phylum Spirochaetota; class Spirochaetia; order Treponematales; family Treponemataceae; genus Treponema; species Treponema sp. Marseille-Q4132. The sequence goes on along the minus strand of NZ_CP060591.1, from coordinate 2,229,832 downwards.
AACATTCTTGGCCGACACCACCGATCATCATCAAACTCGCTTTGACAACTGGTTTGGCATCTTCGAGCCTCTAGCCCCTCAGGGCAGGTCAAAAACCCGAAATGCTTCTATAGTAAACTCCCGCTGCCGACGGCAACGGAATCCGCACTTAGGGCCGCATCCTCCTGAAAACCGAAACCGGTTGACTTTACGGGGATGCCGGACTCACTCCGCTTGACTCTCAAAGAACCCTTTTACGCGTAAAAATGACGCGTTCTCCAGTTATACACTATTTGCAAAAAAGATGCAAGAGGAAAACGAAAAATTTTATGAAAATATTCGAATACTGTATAAATCGGCTCCCCCGCCCCGTAAAAAAAACAATCTTGATTTATATCGAATTCATTTAAAATCAAAATAACCGGTAAATTGATTACGGTTGAAAGCTGATTAATCGATTTCGAAATATAATTTCCGAAGGCGAATACGGTATCGGCCGTACTCGCCGCGGCGCGTCATTCGCTCATAACCGCTTTTGCAAGCTGGTCGGCACAGCTCGTCTTTTTAAATCCGCACGTATTGCCGGCAAGTTTTGCCGCGATCTCTTCGGCTGTCATACCGTCGCAGAGTTTTGCAATCGCTTTTAAGTTGCCGTTGCAGCCGCCTGAAAACACGATATCCGTTATGCGCCCGTCATCGCTTTTGGTAAAGCGGATCGTCCTCGCGCATGAACCCTGTGTTTTAAATGCAATTTCTTTCATATATGTCGTTTGTGTATCATTTATGCCGCTGTTATAAAATCAGCGGCCGGCGTTTTTGATCCGTTCCCGTGCGGCGCTTACATCTTCCGAATCGAGGCGGATCGCGTATTTGTCGATAAAACCGCCGTACAGCGATTCTCCGCAAATAAGAGCGATAACCGCATGCTCTTTGCGGATGGCCGCCGCTCTGCCGCGGGGATTCGCCGCAATAAGCGAACGGTACGAATCGTAAACGTCGATTACGGAAAGTTCTATATCGCGCCGGTCGATCGCTCTGTCGGGTTTCGACGGCACGATCAGTTCGCGCGCCGCACCGGGATTGTCGGGATCGGGATAGCGCAGCATATTCGCACTGAAAATATAAGGCCAGAGATTCCGCTCGCCGTACTCCGCCTGCGCAAGGGCGGCATAAAGATTGTCATCCGCCGCAATTTCAAGCGAAACGATCCGGCTTTCCGGCACCTGTTCTACGACGACCGTTTTCGGTTCGGGAGCCGCGGTTTTTACAAGCTTGGCTTTGGGCGTACGGTGAGTAAACACATACACGAGCGCTCCGATCATCAAAGCGGTAAGAACGACTGCAACACCGGCGAAAAACCAGCAGCGGCTTATATAGCGCTGGATTCCTTCTTCGTAATCGTCGCCGTCATAATCGGGATCGAATACGTCTTCTTCCGCTTCGAGAGCTTCGTCGGCGTGCCGGTCTTGAACGACGCGCTGCTGAACGATCTGCCGTTCGATAATTTGCTGCTGTATGACCGCATGCCGCACCGTTTGGTTTTCTACGGCCGAACCGCCTGCGGAAATGCCGTGCATCGGCTGCTCGGCAGAATCGTATGAAGACGGAACGGCAAAGGGATCGTATCCTCTTTCCGTACGAGGCATTTCATGAATTGCGGAGCGAGGCGATTTTTGCGCCGCTTGAATCCCCGCCGGCGCCCTTCTCTGCTTTTCCGCTTGTGAAGCATTTGAATGGGAAACGTCGGAATCAAAATCCGAACCGAAAGCGTCGGCTCCGTCGTCTTCATCGAACCCGTCGATTTCGGCGAAAGCATCGCGGAGCGATTCGGATTCTTTTTCATTTTCGGAAAAATCGTCCGCTGCTCTATTCGCTTCGATTTTCTCTTCTTCGGCCGGCGCTTCTTCGATGACTTCCGGCTGCAAATGCTCGTATGGTTTATTTATACGTTTTGCGAGAGCCGACACCGGAACGAATTTGATTTTATAATGTCCGGGCGTAATAAGCGTTTCACCGGTAGAAGGATCCGTACGCTCTTTTTCATCGACGAGCATCCGGTCGAAAGTACCGAAGCCGAGCAGTTTAAATGATCCGTTATCGAGGATGTCGCGCCTGACCGCGTCGAAAAAAGAATTGATAACCTGTTTGATTTTATTATCATCGAGAGATTTGTCCGCAAGGCGGGATTTGATGCGTTCGGCGAGTACGGAAACCGTTACCGACTCCGAAGCATTCGCCGCGTTTTTGAGTGTCGTCTTTTTATTCGGCATTGAGCGTATCCTTTAAAATTTTTGCCGGTTTAAAACGTACGGTACGCTTTTCGGGATAGCGCATTTTTTGTTTTGTAAAAGGATTGCGCCGAACTTTCCCTTTGTGCACTTGGGTATCGAAAACGCCGAAGCCCGACTGCGTATATTTGCCGCCGTTTTCCAAAACCGTGTATATCTCTTCGAGCATTGCCGAAACGACTTCTCCGCATATTCTCTTGTCAAGCTCGACCGCCGTGCTGATCGATTTTATCAAATCCGAACGTACCATATTAATTATTATAACGGTAATGCCGGCTTTTGTATAGAAGGAAAAAATAACGGATAATCGATAATGAGTGATTGATAACTGCGGAAAACAAGAGATGCGCCGTTAAGAAATCGTCGTCGTCTCCTATGCTTTTGCCCCTGATGCGACGACTTTCCCTTACAAAGGAAATCATTTATACTGACGGTATGGCAGATTATCCCAAATTCCCCGAAGCGCCGGACGGCACTCCCCTTTCGCAGTTCGTGCATCTTCACGTACACTCCGATTATTCGCTGCTCGACGGCGCGGCAAAAATAGAATCGCTCGTAAAGCGTGCCAAAGAGCTGAATATGAAAGCGCTCGCGCTCACCGATCACGGCAATATGTTCGGCGTACTCAATTTCGAAAAACTCTGTCATACGAACGGCATCAATCCCATCGTCGGCGAAGAATTCTACGTCGCGGAAAACGACTGCCGCACGCAGGAAAAGACGCGCTACGGCGGAAAATACTATCACCTTATTTTGCTGTGTGAAAATGAAACGGGCTACCGCAATATGTCGTGGCTTTCGAGCATCGCTTACACGGAAGGCTTTTACTATAAACCGCGTATCGATTTCAAACTGCTCGAAAAATATCACGAAGGGCTTATCTGTCTGTCGGCCTGTCTGCAGGGCGAAGTGCCGCAGGCGCTGCTCCACGGAGATGAAGCCCATGCGGAAGAAGTCGCAAAGCGCTATGCCGAACTTTTCGGCCCCGACCGCTACTATATCGAAGTGCAGGATCACGGAGTCGAAGAGCAAAAGCGCGTCGCACCGCGTCTCATTGCGCTCGCAAAAAAGCTCAATATACCGGCAGTGCTGACGAACGACGTACACTATTGCATGAAAGAAGACGCCGAAGCGCAGGACGTGCTGCGCTGCATCGGTTTTCAGACAAAGCTTTCCGAACCGCACCAGACCATGGGAGACGGCAGAGCCGAGTGGTATTTTAAAAGCGAAGGGGAAATGCGATCCCTTTTTCCGGATTATCCCGAACTCATGGCGAACACGCTCAAAATCGCCGATATGTGCAAGCTGACGATTCACCAATACGATACGGCCGAACTTCGCACCTGTCTGCCGCACGTGCATATTCCCGAACCGTTTAAAAGCGAAGACGAATACGTGCGCCACATCGTGGAAACGGGTTTACAAAAACGCTATAAAACGATAACGCCGGAAATGACCGAACGCGCCGAACACGAACTTTCCATCATCTTTAAGATGGGCTTTTCCGGCTACTTTCTCGTCGTGTGGGAATTCATCAACTGGTCGAAAAAAAACAATATTCCGATCGGGCCCGGCCGCGGTTCGGGGGCGGGATCGCTCGTCGCATACGCGATGGAAATCACCGACATCGATCCGTTCCGCTTTAAGCTGCTGTTCGAGCGGTTTTTAAATCCCGAACGCATTTCGATGCCGGACTTCGACGTGGACATGGATTACGATTTTCGGCAGGAAGTCATCCGCCACACGCGGGAAGTTTACGGAGATCCGCAAGTCGGACACATCGTCACTTTCGGTACGCTGAAAGCGAAAGCCGTCATCAAAGACGTCGGGCGCGTGCTCGGCGTTCCGCTCGCGGAAGTGACGGCGCTCACGAAGTGTATTCCGAACAATCCGAAGTTCCGTTTAAAAGACGCGTTCACGCCTCCCGATGAAAGCCATCCCGAAAACGGACAACTCATTCAATTCAAAGACGAGCCGCGCTACGAAAAGCTTTTCGATCTGTGTTTTAAACTTGAAAATATGAACCGCAACACGAGCCTCCACGCATCGGGCATGGTGATTTCACTGACGCCGCTCCCCGACTGGGCGCCGGTTTTCAAAGATCCGAAAACGGGCGAAGTAGGCGTGCAGTACACGATGGACATCATCGAACCGTGCGGCTTGGTCAAAATGGATTACCTCGGATTAAAAACGCTTTCGCTTATCCGCTACGCCGAAACGATCATCAACAAGCATCGAAAACCCGGAGAGAGCGAGTTCCGCACGGAAAGCGTCGATGAAGCCGATAAAAAAACCTACGAGCTCTTTCAGCGGGGCGACACCGCCGCGATTTTTCAATTCGAATCGCCGGGCATGCAAAAGGTTTTGCGCCAAGCGCAGCCGACAAAGCTCGAAGACCTCGTCGCATTGAACGCGCTCTACCGGCCGGGGCCCATGCAGTTTATTCCGCAGTTTATCCAAGGCCGCTTTCATCCGGAAACGATCACTTATCCCGACGATTGTCTGAAAGACATCCTCGAAGAAACCTACGGCGTCATGGTGTATCAGGAGCAGGTCATGCAGGTGGCGCAGCGGATCGCGGGCTTTACGCTCGGACAGGCGGACATGCTGCGCCGCGCTATGGGCAAAAAGAAAAAAGACGTCCTTATGGCGCAAAAAGAAAAATTCATCGCAGGCGCCGTCAAAAACGGATTTTCCGAACAAAAGGCCGACCGTATATTCGAAATCATGGTACCCTTCGCAGGCTACGGTTTTAACAAATCCCACGCGGCCGCGTATTCGGTCGTCGCATACCGCACGGGCTGGCTCAAGTGCCACTACCCCGCGGAATTCATGGCGGCAAATTTAACGAACGAAATCACATCGACCGACAAGCTGCCCGAATACATCGAAGAAGCACGGCACATGGGCATCGCAGTCGACGCGCCCGACGTCAACCGTTCGGACATCATCTTCGACGTCGTGGACGGGCACATCGTATTCGGACTGAAAGGCATCAAAGGCATGGGTGAAGCGGCCGCGCAGTGTATCGTCGATGAACGGAACAAAAACGGCGCGTATAAAAATTTTATCGATTTTCTCGACCGCGTCGATCTCCGCACGGTCAACAAACGCGCCCTCGAAGCGCTCATCAAAACGGGCGCTTTCGACAAACTCGATCAAAACAGACCGACGCTGCTGAAAAATCTCGAAAACGCCGTATCGTATGCGGAAGCAAAAAAGCGGGATGCGGCGAACGGACAGGAAGATTTATTCGGCAGTACCGACGAAAAAGTATTCGCCGATTTCGTATTCGAAAAAGTAGAAGACATGTCGAAAACCGAAAAGCTCAACGAAGAAAAGCAGCTTATCGGAAGCTATGTCAGCGGTCACCCGCTCGACGATTACAAAACCGCGGTAAAAAACGCAGTGACGCTCAATTCGCAAAATATCGAACGGGAAGCGAAAGACACACAGGCTATAAAAGCCGCCCGCATCGCAAACGGAGCGCCTTCGTGGCAGACGCGGAGCTCAGGGCGGGAGCACATCGCGCTCGGTATGCTCACCGATATACGAATCATCAGAACGAAAAGAGACGGCAAAGAAATGGCTTTTGCAAAGCTCCAGGATTACGGAGGCGCGATCGACATCACGATATTCCCGCGCACGTGGGAAACGGTAAAATCGCGGATTTTCGAAGACGGCATCTATGCGTTCCGCGGCAAAGTCGATGTGAATAACGACGCGGCATCTTTCATCGTCGATTCGATTGAAGATCCCGCCACTCTCGAAGCGCGCGCGGTAAGCGAAGTGCACATCGCCGTCGAAGACGGTTTTTCGAACGCCGCCGAAATCAATCCGCTGAAAGATTTTTTATTTGGCAAATCGGGTCAATGTTTTGTATATTTTCATATAGACACCGGCAAAGGCCCGTACATCGTCAAAGCCAATTCGCAGCTCACCGTATCGTCGGATTCCGCCCTTATCGCCGAATTGAAAGAGCTGCCCTTCGTCAAAGACGTATGGACCGCATAAAAATTATACGAGGATGCACATGGTAAGATATGTTATCGCGACGCTTATACGGCTCATCAATATCTATTCGTTTTTGTGTTTTATACGGATAATACTCACGTGGATTCCCGGCGCGCAGTATTCGGCGCCGGGCAGGATTTTGTCGGCGCTGTGCGATCCGTTTTTAAATATATTCCGCGGTGCAAGGTGGATGCAGATCGGCTCTCTCGATTTTTCCCCCGCAGTTTCGATCGGGCTTTTGTACGCGCTTTCGTATATTCTCCAAAATATTTTAATGACGGGACGCATATATTTCGGCGCCGTTCTTGCGATCATCATCGGTATGGCATGGTCTATCGTCAATTCGCTTGCATTGTTTTTGCTCGTTTTACTCACCATCAGATTTATCGTCATCCTTTCGCAAAAGCGCGCGAACTATTACGGCTCGCTTTGGTCGCAGCTCGATTACGCGCTCGAACCTTTTGTACACCGCATTTCCCGCATATTTACGGGAAATAAATTCGTCGGCTATAAAACCTCTCTCGGCATCACGATCGCCGCACTCATCGGTGTTTTGGCGGGCGGCCATTACCTTTTCAAATGGCTTATAAAAATCGTACAGCAGCTGCCGTTTTAAATAATGAAACTCGGCGATATACGCAATTCGATAACGACTCTTCCGGGCGTCGGTCCCGCGGCGGCAAAGCTGTTCGCAAAGCTCAATGTTTTTTCCGTCGCCGATTTGCTCATGCTGTATCCGAAACAATACGACGACCGCACGAAGCGCACGGGTCTTTCCGCGTTCCGCTCATCGAAAGTGCACTGCGCCGCCATCGTCACTTCCCACGAATGGTTCGGCTACGGCAGGATGAAAACGCTGAAGCTCATCATCCGCGACGGGGAAGCGGAAGCGGAACTCGTCGCGTTCAATCGTCCGTTTTTGGAAAAACAGTTTCCCGTCGGAACGATCATCGCGGTGACGGGCGCCTTCGATATAAAATACGGCAAACTCCAAAGCACTTCATTCGAAATTATTAAACTCGCCGAAAGCGGCGATCTTTCCGATTATGAAAAAACGACGCTTCCCGACTCCCGCGTACTTCCCGTCTATCCGCTCACCGAAGGACTCAATCAAAAAAACGTGAGAAAAACGATCCTCGCCGCTCTCCGCGAATACAGCGCGGGAATCGAAAACGAACTGCCCGATTACATCGTGGAAAGGCATAAACTCCTTTCAAAGCGCGATGCGATCCGCGCGGTACACGCGCCCGAAAGTCTTTCGCAGGCCGAAGAAGCGCGGCGAACGCTCATCTACGAAGAACTCTTTCATTTTCAATGCGTCATAGCAAAGCGCGCGTGGGAACACAGGGGCGCAGTCCCCGACGCATCGCTTTCGTTCTCTCCGTTTGAAAGCACGGAAGCGCACAATGTGAAAAGCGGAAGCGGCAAAAGCCCCGCCTCGAGTACGGATGAAAGCCGCACGGCAAACGGAAGAGCGACAGGCACCATCGCCCCCGAAATCGGCACGGATGAAAGCGGCGCGGCAAACGGAAGAGCGGCAGGCGACATCGAAGGTGGAAGCGGCACGCACGACGGGGCAGACGGCGGCATATACGACGCGACACGGCAGGTATTCATCGATTCGCTTTCTCCTCTGCAAAGGGCGCTCTACGGCCGCATCCCGTTCCGTCTCACGCTCGACCAGATGAACGTCATCATGGAAATGGATGACGACCTCGACCGAGGTTATCGGGAGCGAGAACTCGTCGCAAACGATGAAAAAAATGATGCGGCGGAACGCGCGAAAAACGAGCGGCCTCCGGTGTTTACGATGGCGCGGCTTTTGCAGGGAGACGTCGGATCGGGCAAAACGCTCGCCGCTTTTTTCGCATGCCTTCGCGTCATAAGCTGGAAAGGACAGTGCGCGTTTATGGCTCCGACGGAACTACTCGCCAGGCAGCACGCGGAAAACGCTTCGCGCATGCTCGCGCCGCTCGGTATACGCGTCGCATTTCTCACCGGAAACGTAAAAGCAAGCGGCAGATCGGAATTGTTAAAACAGCTTAAAGCGGGCAATATCGACATCGTGATCGGTACGCACGCGCTTTTTTCCGAAGCCGTACAGTACAACGACCTCCAGCTCGCCGTCATAGACGAACAGCACCGCTTCGGCGTTTTGCAGCGTCAAGCGATAATCGAAAAAGGTAGAAAAATCGAGCACACTTCGTCTTACACGCTCCATCTTTTGATGATGAGCGCGACGCCGATCCCCCAGACGCTCGCGCTCACCGCTTTCGGCGACTTAGACGTTTCGATTTTGCGCACGCAGCCCGAAGGACGAAAGGCGGTCAAAACATATCTCGTGCGGGAAGGAAACGAAGCAAACGCGTATGAAGCCGTGCGCAAAGAACTCGAAGCGGGACATCAGGCGTATTTCGTCTATCCCGCAATAGAAGGCGACGGCCGGCAAACGGACGGAAACGACGACAATGTGGAAGCCGCCGAAGCGGCACATGTGCGATCGGAGGCGGACGCAAAGGCAGCAGACGCAAAGCGAACGCGGAACGCACAGTTTCCGCTTTTGTATGCAAAAGAAAAATCTGCGGCAAAGGCGGCCGAAGGAATGTTCGCATTTTTATCCGAGCGCGTGTATCCCGAATTCGAATGTGCGCTCATCCATTCGCGCGTCGATGAAGACGAGCAAGTGCGCATCCTGCACGATTTTCAAAAGGGGCGCATACAAGTGCTCGCCGCGACGACCGTCATCGAAGTCGGAGTGGACGTGCCGAATGCGACGTGTATCGTCATCGAACAGGCCGATCGTTTCGGTCTCGCGCAGCTGCACCAGCTGAGGGGCAGGGTCGGACGCGGAGATGCGCAGTCGTATTGCTTTTTGATTTACGGAAAAAATATCACGGAAACAGGGATCGAGCGGATGAAAGTCCTGCGTGAAAGTACCGACGGATTTTTTATTGCGGAACGGGATTTAAAACTGCGCGGTCCCGGCGAAGTAACCGGAACCGCACAATCGGGAGAACTCGAACTCGGCATCGCGGACATCCGCCGCGACGGGGAAATCCTCGTCGAAGCGAGAAACGACGCATTCGAATATATGCGAAGCGTTTTGCGCTGACGCTTTAAACTTACCGTGCAAGCGGGAAAATGCCGGCCGCACATCGAGCGAAACGCCGGCACGCGGTCAAGCAAAACGACTACGCGATGTACGCTTCGAGGCGCTGCATACGTCTCGGATGGCGCATGCGCACGATGGCGTGCTTTTCGATTTGACGGATGCGCTCTTTGGTAAGATTGCACGTATCGCCGACTTCTTTCAGAGACATGGGACGGGTACCGTTCAAACCGTAGCGCAGCGACAGCACTTTCGCTTCATTCGGCTTCAGCGTGTTCAGCACGTTTCCGATATCGCGCTTCATCGCATTCGAAATCGCTTCTTCGTCGGGATTGTCGTAACGCTCGTCTTCGATAAAATCGCTCACGGACGTGCGGTCGTTGTCGCTCGAAGCGATCTGCGCGTCGAGGGAAATCATATCGCGGGAAATGTTCACCATTTCGCGCACGTGCTGCTTATCCATCTTCAACATACGCGCAACTTCTGCGAATTCCTGCTCTTCGGTTTTATCGCCCGCCATAAGCTTTCGCGCGTGTTCGATCTGCACGAGTTCGTTCGCACGGTTGAGCGGGAGGCGGATGGTGCGGCTCTTTTCGCAGATCGCTTTTAAAATCGCTTGACGGATCCACCACACCGCGTATGAAATAAAATGATAGCCCTTCGATACGTCGAATCTGTCTACCGCCGTTAAAAGACCGATATTGCCTTCGCTGATCAAATCGGGCAAATCGAGTCCGTGATTTTGATATTTTTTCGCAACGTTGACGACAAAACGCAGGTTCGCGTTTACGATTTTGTCTTTCGCAGCCTTGTCGCCCGCTTTCGCTTTCAGCGCCAAATCGGTTTCCTCTTCGCGGGAAAGCAGAGAAACTTTATTTATATCTTTCAAATACATTGAAAGGATGTTTTTGTCGTTTGTCATAGATACACCTCCAAAGCGGCACAAAGCCGTATGTACAAATTATTGCAATATCTATGCCAACAAACGATGAAAAAGGAAAATCGTTACGATAATATTTTGTTAGATTTGTCGTATTTTTATAATTCTTTATAATACAATACATTAAAAAATCTATTGATTTTTTGCCCTTTCGAATAACGATCGATTTTTCTTGACTTCCGGCAGAATTTTGAGTAAATTTATGTCAAACTTACTCACCCTCATAAAAACACACCGAAACCGTATCATTTTGACACGTTTTTTTATCGTCCTGCCGTTTTCGTGCCCGTACTTGGAAAAAACCGCATTAAAGCGCTTCAAAAGCAAAGCGGGGATGCTCACAAAACACGATCAATCGCCGCTTCCCCGCCGATATTTACGCTGCGTTTATATCTTAAACTTTCTTACTTCAGCAGTCAAATTGTCGATATTGTATTTATTTTTTTGAGTCAGCGTATTTACTTCTTGGACGGCTTTATTGATTTCGGCAGCACCGGAAGCCATTTCGTTCATGCTGTCGGTAATGATGCGCGTCAGATCGTCGAGTTTGTGCATTTCCCGTGCAACGCCTTCGCTGCCTTTGATCATTTCTTCAGAACCCGTCTGTACTTCCATCGTTACCGAATTGATGTCTCTAATCGCGGAGAGCACTTCTCTGCTGCCGTTTTCCTGTTCTTTCATCGCTTCGGTAAGGCGGCCGCTCATCTCTTTTACCTGTTCGGCGAGATTGAAAATTGCGTTGAATTTTTCTCCGACGGTTCCGGAAGAAACCGAAAGCGTTTCGATTTCGGCTGAAAGATCTTTCAGCGTCGTTGTAATCGATTTGCCCTGCGTCGCGGAATCTTCGGCAAGTTTACGGATTTCGTCGGCAACGACGGCAAAACCTTTACCCGCTTCACCGGCGTGAGCCGCTTCGATTGCGGCGTTCATGGCGAGAAGGTTCGTTTGACTTGCGATACGCTGAATAACGCTCGACGCTTCCATAAGAGAACCGGATTCTTCGCTAATCTTTTGTGCGACTTCGTTTGCAGCTATAAGCGTATTTTTACCTTCGTCGGTCGCAGATGCAAGTTTTTTGATCGCGTCGTCGGTTTTGTCGAGCGTATGACCGACAGCCATGATATTCGAAACCATTTCTTCGACGGAAGCCGAGGATTGCGTAACGCTTGCCGCCTGATTTTGAATACTGTTGTTCAGCTGTCTGATCGTGCGGAGAATTTCTTCGATAGTAGCCGAAGTTTCGGTAACGCTTATACTTTGCGTCATCGCCTGCTCTTTGACGCCTTCGATATTTGCGCTGATTTGATGAACGGAACTCGCGGTTTGTGTCGTATTCGACGCAAGGTCGTTTCCTATATCGGTCATCGTATAGCTGTTTTTGTCGACGGTGCGTATGGACATGGCGATTTTTTCGATCGTTTTATTAAAATATTCACAGACGTCCGTTACTTCGTCGTTTCCGTTTTCCGGAAGACGTACGGTCAAATCGCCCTCACCCTGTGCGATATCTTTCAACGCGCTCGTCGCAAGGCGAACCGGCTTTACTATCTGCGTGGTGACAAAATAGATGATGATAAAAACCGCAATTAAAATGAGAACGCCGATGACAAACAGCGAAATGCTGAGGCTTTTTACTTCATTCATAAATTCTTCGTAGGGCGCGTTGATGACGACCGTCCAATCGGCAGAGCGCATCTTTACCGCCGCCGCGACTTTTGAAACGTCTTTGTACGTATACGAACCGGTAATAGGCACCCTCGATGCTACGGCATCATGTTCAAACATACCGATTGAAACCATGGCCGGATCGGTTTTTGCTTCTTCAAAGGCATTGGACATGGTTATTACCAGTTCGGCATCTTCGTCCGCAATCGACGCACCCGTAGGCCCCAAAATATAGCAGTTTCCCGTTTTTCCGATAACGATATCTTTAATATAATCGCGCAGCTGAAGACCGGGAAGGTCGGCGGACAAAACCCCGCAAATGCTTTCATTCGCATCGTAGACGGGAACGGCGACCGTTACGACAAGCGTATGGCTTACCCGTTCGATATACGGCTCGGAAATAAAATTCTTTCCGGAAAACGCGGTTTGAAACCACACTCTGTCGGCTACCTGAACGGTGCCTCCGTCATAATAAAATGTTCCCTTCGTATCGGTTATATCGAGCTCGCGGATGGAATCGTTTTGTGCGGCTTCGTTTTTCAGCAAAGCGACCCGCTGTGCATACGAATACGAAGGATCATACAAAACCGGTATACGCGCTATACCTTCGAGAAACTGGAAGAGCGCGTTTATCCTTCCGTCGATGATTTCAGCCGTATCTAAAGCTTTATCGGTCAAGTGTGCTCGGACTTTTTCGATGACTGCCCTGCGCGCCAAGCGGATTATCAAAACGCTTTCGATGAGTATTGCTGCGGCAATCAAGCTTCCGAAAACAATAATAACTTTCTTACGGATTGAAAACAGCTTTTTTCCGGTTGCACTGTTTATATTTTTTTTAAGGAATGCGGTATTCTTTTCCATAAATATAACGAAGCTCCTTTTCTATGCAGCTGTCGGAATAGACTTTAACTCGTTTTTCAGTATATACGTTTTAGCCGATTGCGTCCACTGTTTATTTCATCCGCGTTTTCAAGCCGCCTCCCCGTTTCAAACATACGATTTTCCGAGGCGCGCATCGCCGCAATTTACAAAGCCCGGGCCTCACACTGCCGAAAGCGCGCGGTCGACATCGGCGATGATGTCTTCGACGTTTTCAAGTCCGCAGCTGAATCTCACCAAGCCTCCGTCGATGCCCGCCGCCGCAAGCTGTTCGTCGGTGAGCTGACGGTGCGTCGAAGATGCCGGATGAAGCACGCAGGTGCGGATATCGGCGACGTGGACTTCATCGGTTGCAAGCGAAAGAGAATCCACAAAACGCACCGCAGCCGCCCGGCCGCCTTTTATACCGAGCGCGATGACGCCGCTTGTCCCTTCGGGTAAATATTTTTTTGCAAGCGCATGATTCGCATCGCCTGAAAGCGCGGGGTACGTCACCGATGCGATTTTATCGCTTTTTTGAAAATGCTCGGCAAGCGCGAGCGCGTTTTTGCAATATTGCCTCATCCGAAGCGGCATCGTTTCAAGCCCCAAATTCAATAAAAAAGCCGAATGCGCCGACGGGTAGCAGCCGAAATCGCGCATGAGCTGCGTCCGCGCTTTGATGATATAGGCGGCTTTTCCGAATTCTTTCGTATAGGTAAGTCCGTGATAACTCGGATCGGGTTCGCAAAGATCCGCAAAAAAACCGTTCGCTTTGTGTGCCGCTTCCCAGTCGAATCCGCCGCCGTCTACGATAACGCCGCCGCACTGGACTGCATGACCGTCCATGTATTTTGTCGTCGAATGAACGACGATATCCGCGCCCCATTCGAAAGGACGGCAGAGTATCGGCGTCGCAAAAGTATTGTCGATGATGAGCGGTACGTTCCGCGCATGAGCGGCTTTCGCCCACGTTTCGAAATCGAATACCGCAAGCGAAGGATTGGCGAGCGTTTCTCCGAACACCGCTTTCGTATTCGGTTTGAACGCTTTGAGAATCGTATCGTAATCGGCGCCGGCTGAAACTTGAATACATTCGATGCCGAGCTTTTTGAGCGTAAAGCAAAAGAGGTTCGTCGAACCGCCGTAAATCGCCGAACTCGCGATAAAGCTGTCGCCCGCCGAGCACAGGTTTAAAATCGAAAGCAGGGAAGCCGCCTGCCCGCTCGACGTCAACATAGCCCCGACGCCGCCTTCAAGATCCGCGATCTTTTTTTCAACGGCATCGCAGGTCGGATTCGCCATCCGCGAATATATGTATTCCGTCGGCTTATCGAAAAGAGCGGCGACATGATCGCACGAATCGAATTTATACGTCGTACTCTGTACGATCGGCATAACGCAGGGCTCTCCGTTTTTCGGCTCATATCCCGAATGCAGACATTTCGTTTCAATCTTCATAATTTGCTCCTTATTATGGCGGCTACCTTTCCGCATCGCTATTGCGTGGAAAATATTTCGCGTCCGGTAAGACTTTTCATCACGTCTTCAAGTTCCTGCTTGCCGAGCGGCCGCATGATCTTTATATCGTTGTCGTCCGTTTGAATCGTTTTCGGAGAACCGTCCGCATCTTTTGCACCGAGCAGCTGTACGATCGGATTTTTCGGATTATCGGGATTCACATCGATAACCTGTGCGGTCTCTCCGTTTGAAAGATATACGTAGGTACCGATCGGATAAAGCGATATGCTGTACAACAGCGCTTTGATAACGGTTTCGTCGTATTGACGGTTTTCGTTTTTGAGCATTTCGACCATCGCGGCAAAGGTGCTGCGTTCCGTTTTATATTGACGCGGAGTAACGATCGATTCGAACGAACACACGACTGCGATTATCTTCGCATAGAGCGAGATTTTATCGCCCGTAAGATTTCTCGGATATCCCGTCCCGTTTTCGCGCTCGTGATGTTCGAGAATACCGAACTGCACTTCTAACGGAAAATCGAGTTTTTTTGCGATTTCAAATCCGATGATCGGATGCTTCGATATCTGATCGCGCTCGGCAGCCGACAATTGCTTTGTCGAAAGATACAGCTGCGGGGGCAAACGCAGCATGCCGATTTCATGAAGCATACACGCAGAGCCGAGTTCGACAAGCTTCGAAAGACTCATATGCAGCTGCAGCCCGACCGCAATCGCGAGTACCGTCGAACGCATCGAATGCGTAACGATAAAGTTTTTTTTGGCGGTGCCGTCGGACGATGTAATTCGCAACACATAACCGCGGTTTTCACGGATAAAAATGCACAAACTCCGCACCGTTTCCGACAAACTCTCGTAATCGATTTGTTTATGCGTCGCATAGTACGTATATACGTGATCGATATAATTCATGTATTCGTCGTATACATTTTGCACCGATGCAAGCCGTGCCTGCTCGCTGTTTTCGAGCGTACGCATGCGGCGGGCATCTTCGAGAGAACGCTTTATACCGCTGCTGAGAAGCGGCTCCGACGGCGAGGTTTTCGGTCGTTCCGCTTCGGCCTTTATGCGCTCGGCCATCAAATCATCGACGATCAGATTACCTTCGCTCGACACTTCATCGAATTCCCAATCGCCGAGAGCGGCGATAACCGCTTTCGGGATCGGACATCCGGCCGGCTCGATGACAAACAGCATATCGAGGAGTAAATCTTTATTAAAAGAAATACCTTCTTTTATAACTCCGAGTTTGAATGTATTCATTATATTCTCTATTATCTTATTGTAACGCGTTCCGCCCTTTTTGCAAGCGAAAAAACGGAAAAGAGCAAAAAAAAAGTTGAAAAACCTCACACGTTTTTCAACTTTTATAAACATGGAAATCGGCATTGCAGGCGTCCGGATGTCGCACCGCCCGCTTAAACCGACATTATTATTATCGGGGATAAAAACGGAAAACTTTAATATTTAATACGGCAAATATTTTTCGCATTCGGAAGCCGCGAGGGAAAGCGCCGCATAAAAGAGGCGCGAGCGCAAAAGACTTTCCCGAAACGTATCTCCCTTTTTATCGCCGCTTTCGCCAAGATCGGCAAAGCGCATCCCGCTCGGCAGGGCAAGAGAGACCGCATCTTTTACGCTGCTTTTGAGGATCGCCGCGTCTATATCGGCGAGGGTTCGAAGTATCCTTTGCCGCGCACCGTCATCCGCGAGCGTGCGCGTAGCGGCCGCAGTGTCCGCGCCGCAACCGTCTGCGCTGGCCCCGCCGCACTTTCCCGCAGCTGTGCCATCGACCGACGCCGTATTCATATCGTCCGCGAGCGCGTTTTCGCATATCCTCTTTCCGTCTTCCGCAATTTTTCGGAGCGAATCGATTTCGCGCAAAAATTCGGCGAGGGCGGATTCGAAGCTCTCTTTATCCGGAGGCGCGCCTTTTTCGGACGCTTCGCTTTTTTTAATAAATTCTTTTTTTTGCACCGTGATGTCGGGCTTTTCCAAAAAGGAGCGCAGGCTCGCCGGCTCTATGCCGGGGATCGCGATTCCGCTTCGGCAAAACGTATACGTTTTCGCATCGGGACAGGAAGCAAGTCTGCTTTCAAACCACCACGCGAACATTTTCATGCGCGAATCGGTCGGCACGCTCTTTCCGTCGTAATCGCACGCCTCCTCCGCGCCAGCCGAAAAAAGGAGCGGCAGATTTTGCGTTTCCGCAGGAAAAGTTCGCACCGAAGTCTCATGCGTTCCCTCTTCGAACATGCTGCCTTTGATGTGCGTTTTTTTTCCGGGAAAAGCGAAGTCGAGTCCGCAGCAATAGATTTCGGATGCACCCGCCGCATACGCGAAATTCCACGCAGCAGACGCGACCGAACCTCCCGCACCCAAATCGCCTCTTTCTCCGATGCGCCGTTCGAACCATTTTCCGACAGGAAAGAGCGACGACGAAAGCGCAAAGTCTCTGCACGTAAACGAAAAGACCGACGGGTACACTGCAATCTCCGCGACGAGTACGCTCGACTTCGACGTTAAGCCCGCTATGTGGCGGTACGCGTAGTACTGCGGATCTCCGACGACGATAAAATCGGGTTCGACGCCCGCTCGGAGGCACGCACGGAGAGCCGTTTCAACGCACACGATGACGCTTCGTTTTTTTATTTCCGAAAGATAAGGCAGAGAGTCTTCGAGCGAAGGACCTGCCGCGACGATCGTAAACGGAATGCCGTACGCGTTGCCTGCATAGGCGGACACACCGCGCATCAGCGCATAATTATTAATATTTTTACAGCTGTTTTTGAGCCAGCGTTTTGCAAAGCGTTCGAGGGTTGCGGCATTGATATCGTCTTTGCGTCTGTTCCGTTCGACAAGGGTCCGAAGCGTATCGAAATAATGCGACGCGTGAGCGGTTTGCGAGGGTACCGAAAAAAACGCGCAGCGGGAAACACCGTACTTTTCGATAAACGAAACGACAGTGTGCGGAGGACAGGCAAGGGCTGCGATACATTCTTTGCTTGCGAAAACCGCCGTCCAATCGATAAGCGCGAGGGACGCGAAAAATCGATCGGCATCCGGCTCGACGACGATGACGGCTCTGTCCGGAAAGCGAAGGGCATAGGCTTCGACCGCATAACCGAGTCCGAAACCGAAAAAGACTGCGGCGCGGCACTCCGGGAAATCCGAATTTGCAACCGCCTGTTCAGCCTCTCTTTTCGGATTGTATGCCGAATGGAGCAGTACGCCGTCTTCGTATGCGCTTATGCTTCCGTCTTTTGCCGAAACGATATTCCAAAAGGGAAAGGGCTGTCCGATTGCCGGAGGATCATCGTTCGAACTGTCTTTACAAATCGCGTCGACTCCGGCGATTTCGGATGCGAACATCTTTGCGAGGGAAGGAAAACGGGAAACGAATGCGGATCGGTTTTTATTCCAGATTGAGTTCAATGACCATATTCTCCGTGACGGGCGTTCCCGCCGGCGGCGTTTGGCTCGTAACCCAGCCGTTTCCGTGTATCGTTACGCGGAACTTTCCGCCGTCGAACAGCGGCAAAAGATCGCGCTTGGACATATTCGTAAAGTCGGGAAGGAGGCTTCCGACGGCGAGCGTTTTGCCTGCGGGAATCACGATGCGTCCGGAATGCAAAAGCGATTCCGCTCCTCCGCGGCTCATACCGAGGTGATTGATGATCGCGTCGGCGGCTTCGGCGATAACCGGAGCGACGATGCGCCCCGCATAGGTTTCGCCTTTCGCCTTTTCGATGACGATATAGAGAATGATTTCGGGATTTTCAATCGGAAAGACCGCTATACAGTTCGATAAAAAATCGGTGCTGCTGTATCCGCCGGATTTGTCCGCCATCTGCGCGGTTCCGGTTTTTACACCGATGGAGATATCGCCGAGCCTTGCGCGCGAACCGGTTCCCGTCGTCGCCGTCGTTTCCATACAGCTCAAAAGATAGCGCGCCGTCGCTTCGCTCAGCACTCTCTCGCCGCGTTCGGCTTTGTGTTCGTAGTACGTCGATCCGTCTTTGTTCGTGATCCGCTTGACCGTCGCAAGCTTTACGGGAATACCGCCCGAAGCGAGGGAAGTCGCCGCATACATCATCTGCAGGGCGGACACGCTTATCTCCTGCCCGATCGCGATCGTCGGCTTCGAGCGCGCCGACCACGAACGGGAGTTCGGATCTTTGACCGAACCCGCCGTTTCGCCCGGAAGCTCTATGCCGGTTCGCCTTCCGAATCCCAGCGCGCGTATCTTTTCGATAAATTCGTCTTCGTCGATGCGGTCACTCATTTGGCCGAGCGCGGCGTTGCACGAAAGACGAAGCGCATCGCGCGGCGTTACCCATCCGTGCGTGCCGAGACATTTGATGCGGAGCGTTTCTCCGCCGCGCGTTTTCCTTTCATACATGCCGTTGCAAAAAAAGCTGTCGCCGCTGTGTATGAGCCCCGCGTCGTACAGGATCGCAACCGTAAATATTTTAAAAACCGATCCCGGCTCGTACGCCGTCATCGCGGGTCTGTCTATCGTCTCTTCGACGGTCGCTTTTCCGTATTCATTCAAATTGACCGAGGGCAGACTGATATACGACAGGATTTCCCCCGTCTTCGCTTCAGCCGCGACGAGCATCATGCTTTCCGCCTGCGTATTTTTCATGGCGTTTAAAGCGATCTGTTCGAGTTTGTATTGGAGATTCGCATCGATCGTCAGATACACGTTTTTGCCCGGCTCTATCTGCGCGGAGTCGGCGCTTACGGAAGGCGCAAGCGTCGACTGCATCGAATATTCGGTACCCGAAAGTCCGTTTCCGTCGTCTCCCATATAACCGACAAGCTGGGAAGCGAGAGAATTTTCCGGATAAACGCGGCCGGGGATCCTGTCGCAGCGCACGAAGATGTAGCCCTTCGTATCGATAATCTGCTTCAGTTCATCGTACGCGGTCTGCGCTATCTTTTTTTTAAGGTAGACGAAGTGCGCACCCTTTGCTTTTTCGATAATCGATACGACCTCATCTTCCTTCATGCCGAGAATCGATGCGACATCTTTTGCAAACGAAGCGGCGTCCGTAACCATTTTCGGCGTTACGCCTACGTGATAAAAATTCGTCTGTACGGCAAGCGGTTTTCCCGAACGGTCTACGATCGCACCGCGTTCCATAACGGGCGTACGCGGAGTGATTTCGGCGACGGGCGTGAGCGCGAGACGGATATAACGCAGCGTGATATAGGCGGCGGCGATAAAAACGAAAACGGCAATGACTATGATCCGCCGCGTGTGAAAAAAATCGTTCATTTATTAATAATCCTGCCGACGACGTTTTTGACGGAAACGAAACCGTAGTTCCTCGAATCGATCGATTCGGCATAGTTGTCGCCGAGAGCGAGGATGTATCCGTCGGGTACGCGGGAAGAAGCGTGCATCAATTCATACTGTTCTTTCGTCAGCTCGATTTTCAAATCTCCCACAAAAAGACTATATCCCGAATTCGCCGAATATTCCAGATGCGCGCCTGCGACGGCGGCGCAGCGTTTGACGACGATGCGGTTCGCGTGCAGGTAGATTACGATATCGCCCGCTTTCGGCTCCGCCCACGAAACGAAAAAGCTTACGCTTCCGGGCTTTACGAGGCCGTACGCGAGTTTGTTGACGAGTACCGTTTCCCCGTCTTTGATCGCCGGTTCCATCGATCGGCCGGAAATATGCAAAAAATCGATGACGAAAAGTTTAACGGCGATGCCGATGCACAGACCTATGAACAGAGGAACGATAAAATGCCGCGCTTTTTTTTCATCTTTTTGCATGGCTTTATTCTAATATGAGTGCGTTTTTATGTCGATAGAAATGATATGGAAATAATCAGTTATGTCGGTTTTGAGGGAGGCAGGACGAAGCCGTTCTTAAAATTGCCGTTCCGCTTCGGAGAACGCAAAAATAATCTCTCCTACTCCTTTACGCACTCTCCGCTCACGCATTCGTTTGCCGCAACCGCCGTGCGTTCCGGTTTTTCGCTGCGCTCGTTTTTTATTTCGCTCGGCCGATCGGCCGAAAGCGCGCTCTCGCATTGGAAAGCGGGAATTGCAGTGATCGCCGTATTCGCTTTTCTTTCGGGCGCCAAAGCGGCGCTTTCGTATGCGCTAAGCCACACCGGCCCGCTCGCGCTTAAAGACAGCGGAAAAGCGGAACTCGAAACACTCGATAAAGTTATGGCGGCCTTTGTAGCCGATGCGTCCATAAGCTATACCGACAGCGGCGATATCGTCGGAAGCGGAAAATCGCAAGCGGAACTCGCCGCTTTGTTTAAAAAGCCCGTTTCGTATCAAACCTATACGGTCAGATCCGGCGATACGCTCGGCGGCATCACAAAGCGCTTCGGCTTGACGAACCTTTCGACGCTCATCGATTTGAACGGTATTACAAACGCGCGCGCTCTGCACGAAGGCCAAAAGCTCCGCATCCCGTCGGTCGACGGCCTTATGTACACGGTGGCCAAGGGCAATTCGCTCGCAGGTCTTTCCGCGAAATTCAACGTGCCGCTTGAAGATCTCCTCGACGTAAACGATCTTTCAAGTCAAACCCTCGCTGTCGGACAACAGCTGTTTATCCCGGGTGCGAAGATGGATGCGGCGAAACTGCACGAAGTGCTCGGCGATCTGTTTAAAATTCCGATTTCCGCAGCGTACCGCATTTCATCGAAATTCGGCTGGCGTCCCGATCCTTTTACCGGCGTACGCTCTTATCACACGGGAATCGATTTGGCTTGTCCCGAAGGCACTCCGATCCGTGCGGCGATGAACGGTAAAGTCGCTTTTGTAGGCTGGTCGAACGTCTTCGGTAACTACATCATCGTAAACCACCCGAACGGATATCAAACGCTCTACGGTCACATGGCTTCTTCGCGCGTAAAAAAAGGACAAAACGTAACGCAGGCGACGGTCATAGGGCTCGTCGGTTCGACAGGTTATTCGACGGGTTCGCATTTGCATTTTACCGTGTATAAAAACGGCCGGCTCGTCAATCCTTCTTCCGTGCTGAAGTAATCGGTTTTGCGGAGAATTGTCCGAAACGGTTTTGCAAAATATCGCAATATAGTCTATACTTACAACGACGGAGGTCACCGTATGAAGCCGGTAACTGTGTGCCGCGGATGCGGACGCACGATCGACAACGATTTTATCTATTGCCCGTGGTGCGGCTATTCGCGCGTCGCTTCCGATGACAGCGCATCGCTCGAAGCGGTGTTCAATCAGCTCGAACAGCTGCAAAACGATTCGCGCAACCGGCAGATAAGCGAAATGGAAAAGCAGCTCGACGATCTCGTACACGAGCTCGATGCGATCGTCTTGAGTACGGAGCTGCATAAATGACGAAGCTCCGCGCCCTGTGCTGCCTCTTCGTCTCTCTTGCCGTACTGCCGCTCTCTGCAGGCATTTCTTTCGGCAGCGCCGATCTGAACGATAAGGACGAAATCCTCTTTACGGTGCGCCGCGATTTTCCCGGAACTCCGTCCTACCGCTCGCTTTTTTACGCAAAGCTCGTAAACGGCGCTCCCGCAGAAAGCCCGAAAGCGCTTACCTGCTATCCCGAGCGGATGGAACTGCTTTCGCACGGAAGAGTATTGCAGATACGGAACCGCGCCGGCACGGCGCGCTATTCCTTCGAAACGGACACTCTCGAATGGAGCGAACAGGCCGATACCATCCCCCTCGATTCGATGCCTCTTTTTCCCCGTGCGGTAAGTCCCGACGGAGCATGGAGCTGCTTTGTCGTAAAAACGGGATTCGCCGAAGGCACTTTGATATTCGAAAATTCCGCCACCGGCCGGCGCACGGCGCTCGATCCGCACGCATCCGTCAGTTACGACTCTCTTCCGGTCAAATGGGCGCCCGACAGCTCCCTCGTACTCTACGCTAAAGACGGCAAGGTGTGTTTTTGCAGTCCCGACGCGCTTTTCCGCGGCGTCGAAATCGACGAAGCCTACCGCGAAATCGGTCCGGGGTCGATCGATTCGGTTTGCTGGGCGGGCGGCAGCGTTTTTTATATCGACGGCGACATGCTCTATAAAATCAACGTAAAGGAATTGTATACGACGGGTTTGTATTCTGCCGTCATCGGGAGGGGAACACCGGCCGGCCGTCTGCCCGAACCCTTCGATCCTTCACGCGATGTGTTCAGCGTCGACAAAAACGGCACTTCTCTCTTTTTAATAAAATCGGGAAAGATATTTTCGCGCTATCTCCTGAGAGGCAATTCGGCGGACTATCTTCCCGCAGTGTTTTCCCGCCCCTACGTAAGCGATTCGGGTCCCCTCATCGATGCGGCCGTCCTGTGGGATTCCGACGGAACGCCCTATGTGTGGATGCGCATCATGCCGTATTCGGGAAGCAAAGCGATGGCCGCCGTATACCGAGCGTCCGATTCCCTTTCACCCCTTCTCTCGGCAGAAAATTCATGCCGGCCGGTGATTTCGCCCGACGGAAGCCGCGCGGCTTTTTTTTCCGGCAGCACCGTCTACGTATACGACGTTGCGTCATGGAAACGCATCGGCGAACTTGCGGGGGAAAATACGGTGAGCGCGGTTTGGGACGGAAACGATACGCTTTATGTCGGAGGAGAGCGATCGGTGCGCCGCTGGAACGTCGCTTCGGGCACGAGCAGCGCTCTCTTTCTTTCATCCGCTTCATCCTGTTCGTGGGACGACAAAACCGGGCGCGCGACGGTAACGGCGGGAAATAAAACTTTTTCGCTCGACGCGTCGCTGAAAAAATGGACCGAACCGCCCTCCCCCCGCGAAAATACCGTTTCTATGCAAAACGGCCGCTACCGCCTATTTTTCGGAACGACGCCGTCCCCGCACTACGAAAACGCGCTGTACGTGCGTACGCTTTCGGGCAAAGCGGTTACCAAAGCGGTATTTCCCGAAAGCGCGCAAAAAACTCCGCCTCGAAAAAAAGCCGCGCTCGCCTTCGACGCATACGACAGCGCGGACGGGCTTCCGCTCATCCTCTCCGCACTCGACACTTATAACATACGCGGAACCTTTTTTTTCAACGGAGAATTCATCAGACGCTATCCGAAAGAGACAAAACAGATTTCGCTCAGCGGCAACACCTGCGCCTCTCTGTTTTTTTCGGAACTGGATTTTACGAAAAGCCCCTTCGTGATCGATGAAGACTTTATCCGGCGCGGACTTGCACGAAACGAAGACGAGTTTTTCCGATGCACGGGAAAAGAACTTTCGCTTTTGTGGCACGCGCCGTTTTACCGTGCAACCGCCGCCGCACGGAAAGCGGGGAAAAAAGCCGGTTACGCTTACGCCGAATCCGTAATCGGCGACATGCGAAACGGAGCGAATACAAGATACGATCCGAGCACTTACACCGAATACCGGAATACTGCCGATTTTATCGAAAGCTGTCTTGCCTCTCTGAGTGAAAACGGAGGCGGCATCGTACCCGTAAGCGTCGGCTCTTCGCGCGATCCGGCAAACGAGCGCGTTTATCAAAAACTCGATTTGCTCATAAGTGCGATCCTCGACGCCGGTTTCGATATCGTCGGAGCGGACGAACTTTCCGAATAACGCTGCATGAACCGAATGCCGCGCCTTATACGAGCCGGCGTTCGGTTCCGGATTTCATTTTTATTAATTAATAATACCTTTTGCTTTCAGCTCGTCTACATTCAAACTTTTCGCATAAGGCACATCGAGTTTTCCGTCGTTTACCATTTTAATAATTTCATCGCGGTACGGAGATGAGAGATCGACTCCCGTAATCGACCAGTTGTTGTCGACTTCGGGAGATATCGTTCCGTGCTCTTTGATGTAGGCGACGAGCATATCGCGGATCGATTGAGACGATTCCCAACTCCGTTTTCCTTCGACGAGCTTTTGCGTTTTGAGAGCCGACGAATAACGGTAATTGTTTACGGCGAGTTTGAACTTTTGATCGCCGTAAACCGGCTTGCCTTTAAATGTAAGATTCACGATGCGTTCGCCTGCAGGCTTTGAAAGATCGATTTGATAATCGACACCCGCGAACATATCGTAGAGGTAACCCGGTTTTTCGGGATTGAACGAAATCGAAATATCGCCCGGTTTCCACTGATTGTAACACGCCGCCGACCATTCCATATAACGCTTCAATTCCGTACCCGTCACTTCAACGAGGTAAAGCGTATTGTCGAATTTATAGATATCGAAGATATTGCCGTAATTGATCGGACCTGCTTTGATATTGCTCGTATCTTTAAATAACGCCGCAGCGGAAACATCGGCGCCGCTGTTTAAAAGCTGCACTTTATTGATCAAATCGATGACCGCAGTGTCGCGAAGCTTTCCTTCGGGGATGCCGCGGATTTCGTTTTTGGGTTGAAAGTCTGCCGATGCCGTTCCGAAGACGCCGCCCGACACCGTGCCGTCGCCGTTTACCGTACCGCCGCTGACAAAGGCGATCGTTTTTTCATGCGCTTCTTTTACGTCGGGCAGACTGCGGAGCGCTTCGCTCGGCGCATAATCTTTCATATCGACAATCGTGCCGGTAACGTCCGTTATTTTATTGCGCGCATCGAGGGTGATGTCGAAACGAGCGACTTCTCGTCCGCTGTTTCTGCATGCCAATACTTGAGCGCCCCCGACCTTTTCGTTTACCGTTACGTGCGCGTGACCGAGCATGAGTACTTTGATATCCGGGCAGGCTTTCAAAATCGTTTCACCCGCATCGGTTCCGTGATCTTCATCGTATTCGGGGTGAAAGCCCACATGAGCGACGGCGATGACGAAATCGCATTTGTTTTTAATCGCATCGTATGCGGTCTTTGCACCCTGCGCGACGCTTTCGAATTTGAGCGCGTCCACTTTTTCGCCGTCCCAGCGCGGAACATCCGGATTCGTAAGCCCGATGATGCCGATCCGAACACCCGCGCGTTTAACGATCGTATACGGCTTGGCGAATTCTTTACCGTTTGCATAACGGACGTTCGCACCGAGAATCGGAAAGTTCGCTTGCGCTTGAATCCGTTTTATTAAACCGAGTCCGAAATTATATTCGTGATTGCCGAGCGCCATGGCATCGTATTTCATAAAATTCAATACGCTTACCATCGGATGCTTTCCTTCCTGCTTATTGTAGAGATCGTCGGTTAAAATCGTTCCCTGAAACGTATCTCCGTTATCGACGAGGACGACGCGCCCCGGATTTTCTTTGCGCACCGATTCGATATACGAATACACGCGCGCGACGCCGTTGTTCGTCGTCTCTTTGTTGTCTTCATAACTGTAGCCCCAGATATTGCCGTGCATATCCGTCGTACCGATCACCGTAATCGTTTTCGAAGATTTAGCCGCACTTTTTGCAAAAGTCGCAAAGCCCGCCGCAAAAATCACCAACGATGCGAATACTATTTTTAGTCGTTTCATAATACCTCCGGAGAATTGTTAATTATCGTATACGCAGGACGGCGTTCTGTCAACGAGGGAAGCAACGAGAAAAAAAACATGAAGAATATGTTTGCATTGTATGCCGGATACTTCTGTAAAAGCATACAGATATTATGAATCGAACATATTTGAAAACCGTTTTACCCGTACAAATTCCGCAGCCTTTTTCTAATAAAAGCGGTCTTTCAAACGGAGATATACTTCTTTATATTTTTGAAAAAGAACATCGTACACGGCAACATTTTGAACGATCGGTGTGATAATCGTTCCCTTTGCGGCAAGTGTTTTTCCGAAATCTACAGGAATTTCTTTTATCCCCATCGCTTGCGCTGCAATGATCATATCACCGAGCGTTTCCGTATCATTTATTTTTAATTGAATGATAGTTTTATTAAGGACATCCGCAAATATCTGACACCAAAGCTTGCTTTTTGCGGCACCCCCGCCCAAAGGAATTTCATGCGATGAGGCAAACGAATTTTGCAGCAAAGTGCTGCAGTCCCGTATTGAAAAAGCGACGCCTTCAAGAATCGCCCTGACAAAAGAACCGAACGATGCATTTAAACCTATATTAAAAAAAACACCCTTCGCATGAGGATCCCAAATAGGACATTTTTCTCCGGAAAGATACGGAAGATAAATCAAATTTTCCACCGTAACTTTAACACTCTCCGCCGCTTCGTCCAAAATTTGATAAATCGATTTATTTCGATCCGGCTGTATGAGTGATGTAAAATTATCGCGAAACCATTTTAGAGAGATTCCTGCATTATCGGTTGTTTGTACGATTACGGTATTGTCCAATACTCCGCTGCTTATATTTAAGAGCCTCGTATCTTGAACGGGCTCTTTTTCGACCGTACATATACGTCCGCTGCTTCCTATCGTAACAGATGAATCACCGAAATAAACGGCACCCGCTCCGACCGTTGCCGCAATGGTATCCACCGCACCTGCATTAACCGGAGTACCGATCTTCAAACCCGTCAATTCAGCAGCTTCTTTTGTAACCGTACCGACAATATCCGTAGACCGGTACACTTTCGGCAGTAACTGCATCGGAATTTCCGCTTTAGTACAGATATTTTCATCCCATGTACCGGCAGACATGTTTGACAGGGAAGTCAAATCCATTCGGGATTTATTAATACTGAATTCTCCCGTCAGTTTTTGTATAATATATCCGCTCGGCATTAAAAATTTATAACAATTTTTAATAATATCCGGCCGATTATCGATAAGCCATCGTATTGTCGGAAGAGCAAACGTTCCCTTATCGAGTCTGTTTTTCGAAGAGGAAACAACATCTTCTTCACCGACTTTATTTTTAAGCCATTCGACTTGTGTCGAAGCTCTTTTATCGTGAAGCGTTATCGCATTATAAATCGCATTACCGTCATGATCCACCAATGTAACGGCATTCGTACAGCTGATACCGATTACCGCAACCCTGTCGGGAGTAACAG
Organism: Treponema sp. Marseille-Q4132; assembly: GCF_014334835.1. Classification (NCBI taxonomy): domain Bacteria; kingdom Pseudomonadati; phylum Spirochaetota; class Spirochaetia; order Treponematales; family Treponemataceae; genus Treponema; species Treponema sp. Marseille-Q4132. The sequence continues at coordinate 2,202,606 of NZ_CP060591.1, read as the reverse complement.
CTTTTTCGGATATAAAGCATGTACGAATATTTGAAATGACAGCTTGCCACCAAACCTCAGGGTTTTGTTCCGACCAACCGTTTTGAGGAACTACGGTTTTATATTCAGTGTATGCTTGTGCGGCAATCGACCCGTCGAATGTATAAAAAATACATTTCGTACCGGTCGTTCCTATATCGATTCCTAAAATAATATCTTGCGATGCCATCAAAGCCCTTTTACCAAATTTACGATCCCCAGAGAAAGCTGAGGAAACATGAAAACGACAGCCGACATCAAGGTTACCACGCCGATAACGCTTAATGTATCGGGGAACGCTTCGTCTATACTCATATTCAATACACGGCATGAAGTAAACAGGTTTACCGATAACGGAGGCGTCAAAGAACCGACCATTAAATTCATAAGCATGGCTACCCCGTAGTGTATGGGATTCATTCCGAGACCGGTTACAATCGGCAGTAATATCGGCGTTAGTAAAATAATGATACATACGGTTTCCATAAAGCAGCCGAGAAATAACAGGAGAATAAAGAAGAAAAGCAATATTAAAAATTTAGTATGTGCAAAAGATACAACCCATTCGGCAAACAGCTGAGGTACGTTTTGCGTAGATAAAATCCAGCCGAACGGCGTCGCGGCGGATATGATCAGCATTATGACCGCAGATGTTATAACACTGTCGGATGCGGCGCGTAAAAATTCGGAAAAGGTCAGTTCTTTGTAAACAAAGACAGCCAAAATAAAAGAATAAACAACCGCTACGACCGCAGCTTCCGTTGCCGTACAAATACCGGAAAAAACGCTTGCAAGCACAAATACAGGCATGAGCATCGGCAAAATGGCATCGATCGTTATTTGCAGCTTCTCTTTTGAAGAATATGAAGTTTTTTCAACGGTTTCTTTTTTTGCCCGCTTTTTTGCATATATCGTATTTAAGACAATCAGCGCAACGATTGTTAAAATACCGGGGACGACACCGGCCAAAAACATATCGCCGACGGAAACGGAAGCGATGGAAGCATATATTACCATAATAATGCTCGGCGGTATAATACATGCCATAGTTCCGCCGGCTGCAATCAATCCGGCAGTAAAGCCTTTCGGATATCCCTGTTTTATCATTTCAGGAGCACAAGTCGAGCCTATCGCCGCCGCACTGGCGACCCCCGAACCCGATACGGCACCGAAAAAGCCGCAAGCGGCAAGTGTCGCAGCTCCGAGGCCGCCCGGCATTTTACGCAATAACATATTCGCAAAACGCATCAAGCGGGGTGTACTCCCGTACATCATCAGAGACCCCGCAAAAACAAATAACGGCATAGCAAGCATACTGAATGAATTTGCCCCGCTCGTCATCCTTTGAACGATAATATCAAGCGGCGGATAACCGTTTGCCAAAAGAAATGTCATACAACTGATACCTATCGAAATCCCGATCGGAGTTCCGATAATCAAACACAGAGTAAGAGAAATAAAAAGAACGGCAAGCGGACTCATTGCAGCGCCTCTTCAATTGAAGATATATCTTTCGATCGCAATTCCAAAATTTTCAAATAAAATCGAAAGCCGAAAAAACATATCATAAAAAAAATACCGATGAACATACCGAAAAACTGGAATGACACGGGCAGTTTCATCGCCGGAGTTAAATTATGCATATTGTTTGCCATGGCCTTCAAACAATATCGGCCTAATATAAAAAGAAAACAGACTGACACGAAATCCGAAATCATCGCGGCAAATATCGTAGCTTTTCGAGGAAGCAATTTAATAAAAAAATCAATCCGCGTATTCGAATTGTTTAAAGTCGCAAGCGCCGAACCGAGGAATGTCAGATAAATCATGCTTATACCCGCCAACTCTTCGACCCAAACGAAAGATTTCCCGATGATATTCCGATTGAATATCTGCATTGCCAAAATGACAACGAGTATGCATAATGTAAAAGCTCCCAAAAAACGCAGAATACTCTTTAAGAGAACCAATACTTTCAAAACCGTAACCTCCCGTACCTGCTTTTATAAAAACCGAGACGGACTCGTAAATAAAAAAAGTAAATCAATACGGCGCATACCGAAACCCGCAACGAATTTCCGTATGCGCCTGTATCATCATTTCGCAGACTTTGCCAATTTCAACCATTCATCGCCGTATTTTTGAGAAAACTCTTTCCAAACCGGCTGAACCTTTTCTTGAAAAGCGGCTTTATCGACTTCATTCACTTTGATGCCCGATTTTTTCAAAAGTTCAAGGAATCGTCCTTCATCATTTTCTTTGAGATCAACGGCGCGGGCTTTATCGGCCTCTTCCATTAAGATATTTTGGTATTCGGTAGGCAGACCGTCAAACCACTTTTTACTGCATACAAAGGGTGCCGCATCGTACATATGTCCTGTCAGCGACAAATATTTTTGTACCTCCTGAATCGAAGAAGTGTAAATATTTGCAAGCGGATTTTCCTGTCCATCGATGGTTCCGTTTTGCAAAGCGGTAAATACTTCCGAAAAACTCATCATAATAACATTGCCGTCCAGAGCTTTGAACATTTTAACTTTCATATTATTATTGTTCGTTCGGAATTTTATACCTTTCATATCCGCCGGAACTTTAACCGGACGTATATTATTCGTCATATGTCTGTACCCGCTTTCCCAAACGGACAGCACTTTACAGCCGGTAGGCTCAATGATTTCTTTCGCAAATTTCTTTCCGAATTCACCGTTCCATGCTTTTCGCGCCTTTTCAATATCGGGAAACAAAAAAGGCAAAAGCGCGACGCCGGCTTCTTCGTTATAGCCTTCCCAGTTTGCGGCACCCATCTGCATTGATCCTTCAAGCGTTCCGGCTATGAGCTGAGAAATCATATCTTGTTCGTTTCCCAGAGCGCTGTTTGCATAGATATTTACCTTCAGTTTTCCGTTAGTCCGCTTTTCGACAGCGGTTTTAAAACTTTGTAATGCAAGCGTAGAAGGATTACTGTCCGATACCGCCGAACCGATATTCATAACAAAAGTATTCCCCGCACCGCTTTGAGTTCCGCCGTCATTTTGCCCCAATGCAAATACCGCAAGTCCGCAAAAAAAGACTATCCCCGTCATAAAAAGCCTTTTTTTCATAATTTCCTCCTGATTTTAAGCTTCTACCCAAAAATAGCCAATATTATTCTTTAATTTTCATTATAAATCACAATATTTCATCTGTCAATAAAAAAAATACAGAAATTTAGCTTGACTTTTCTCTTATTAGAAATATAATGAAAATAAATGAAATATTTTGAACATAAACAAGGGATCAACGATATGGAAAAACAACAGGCTGTTGAAAATCTTGTCGATATCTGCCATCACGTACAGGAAAAAGGGCTTGTCAGCGGTACCGGCGGAAATATAAGCATAAAAACGGGTAACGTAATTTATATTACACCGACATCCGTTGCGTTGGGAAAAATAACGGATAAATTGCTGAGCGTTGTTTCGATCGAAACCGGAAAACCTTTAAACGATATAACGCCGTCAAAAGAAATCATGATGCACCTGCTTTCGTATCGTGCAAATGAAAACATACATGCCATCATTCACGTCCATTCGGTTTATGCGGCGGCGATAGCAAGTATGCCCGATTTTATACACGACAAAACAATTCCCGCCTATACACCAGGCTACGGCTTACGCGTCGGCTGTCTGCCGGTAATTCCTTATGAAGTACCCGGTTCCATGGAACTCGCACAATCCGTAGCGACTGTATTAAAGGAACGGAATTCCGTACTCTTGGCAAATCACGGGAGCGTCGTTGCCGCAAAAAACCTCGAAAAAGCTTTGGATTTGATTGAAGAAATCGAAGAGAATGCAAAGCTGTTTTTTATTACAAACGGGAAGGCAAATCCTCTGAGCCGGGAGCAAATACAAACACTGCACGAATATTATAAATAGCTCGCATATCGAGTTTTATGTGATATAATAAAACAGGGAGGAATGCCATCAAAAGTTTTGAACGTAAACAACATATTTTAGATTTAACAAAAAAACATACATTTATTTTAATCTCCGATCTGATACGCGATCTGCACTCTTCCGAATCGACCATACGGCGAGATATAGAAGAATTGGTATCGAAAAATCTCGTAATCAGAAGTCAGGGCGCCGTTATTTGGAATGACAAAAGTAATTTATATAAGGAAAACGTTTATTTCCGTACAGAACAAAATCTTCTCACAAAAACGAAAATAACTAAAACAGCATCCGAATTGATAGAACCCCGTGAAATGATTTTTATCGATACGGGGACAACGATGCTCGAGTTGGCAAAAAATTTAAGTGAAGACTGTAATCTTTCGGTTGTAACGAACGATTTAAAAATAGCATTGGAATTGGAAAACAAATACAATGTGACAACCATAATGCTCGGGGGTATCGTAAAAAGAGGTACGCACACGACAATCGAAAATACCGGCACGGAATTTTTAAATAATGTTTGTTTTCAAAAAGCATTTTTTTCGCCTGCAGGTATTTCGGATGAAGGATTTTATTTTTTGAATTTACAGGCAATGGATATCCGCAAAAAAATAGCCGAAAAATCGGAAAAAATGATTATGGTAGCCGATTCCGCAAAATTCGACAAAAAAGCTACCGTATTGGGATTTCCGTTTTCCGAATGCGACATACTCGTAACCGATACATGTTCGCAAGAATGGAAAGATAAAATTTCTCCCTCTACGCATATTATCATTGCACAATAAGCGCCAACAGACAAAGCCCGCAACGCCTGAAAAAAACGCGGACCGTACATTAAGAGAAAAAACATTGATAATTGTACAAGCTGTTTATTCGTACGGAGGCTTTAATTCCCCGATGCTCTGCATCGGGTAGTTGAGTTTTCTTACTAAAAAACATTCATAGCTTAAACATATCGCAATATGGAGTTTGTTATTATTAATAATATTCAAATTATTAATTACTCTTATCGGTATAACGGCCTATTTACATAAACGGCGATGATAAATATATTGCTTTTTTGTATCAATTTTCTATTATATTCTGTTTTTCTGTTTATTAAGTATTTTTTATTTGTTAAGGTTAATAATACGGGAATGATTATTGAAGGATATTTTATGGTGAATTTATTTTTTGGAATAATGATCTTTCCTGTTTGTGTTCTCCATAAGTATGCAAAGGATATTTGTTTTTTTATTAATCTCAGTGAGTTTTCCAAATATATAAAAATTCCATTGTTATTGCTTGGACTTGTTTCTACCGCAGTAATTTTTAAATTACCCCTTCCTTATGATGTTATGAGTTCCTTTGTTATTTGGCTTTATCTATATTTTTGTAATATATTTTAGAAAATCGTAGAGCGTTTCACGTTCTTGTGAATGCCCGGATGATAGAAGCTGCCGCTTGAGTACAGAGAGTGCGCAAGGGTTCTCAGTCCGTTCTGATTTGCGAGCCGGACATACACCATGATGACAAACTGTTGCCGTTCTGAAAATCCCTTGCCGTATTTATCCGCTTCCGTATCGTCTGCAGCTTTTTCAAATCAAAGTCTCTCAACGAACGATAGCAACCGCCCCGGCTTTGGGTTATACTTGTTCATGTCTGCAATTCATTTTGTGATATTGTTTTATGTGATAACTTAACTATATCATGAATTACAGACTTTAAGAATTCTCTATGTTATCTTGGACAGTTGTGAAGTAATACAGTTTTTAGCCTTGCTATAGCTATTGCTTGTTCAACAGACGGAAATAAGAATAAACATGAAAATAAATGAACTTCTCCAGAATTTACAGCTAAATTGGCAAGAAGAGCTGCAAAAAGACGAATGGTTTTTTGCAAAAGAACGAGATAAAATAAATAGTTCGTTTACGGTAGAAGAATCTTTTAATGCTATAATGAAAGTTGTATTTTTTATACAATCTGAAGCAAACGCTTATTTATGTACCGAACTTGTTGATATTTTATATTTACTTATACGAAAAAGCGATACCACAGAAATCCCTAAGGACTTTGTAACTAATCTTCAAGTTTTAAAGAAAAGACTGGCAAAAGATATGTATTCATTAAATATCTTAAAAGAAATCGAATCTTATTATAGAATATGAAGAGACTGCTGAAAAAACGGTGTGAATCAGTTCCAAATCCTCTCAACGAGCTTTGGGAGTAAAGCTTACAGGACAGATTCAAAAAACCGTGGCCTCCGGTTATTAATTGATATGAAATTCCAATTAATTCCATGAATTGTTTTACGGTTTTGCTCTTTGACAATTCAGCAGCGGCTCAAAACCATGGTGCTTGAGCTGTAGGGTGAAGCACGTACGATAGCCGGCGTTTCATACGTGGGGCTGTACTACTACGGTGCGAGATATTTGGATGCGAAGTACTCTCGCAGGTTGAGTGCGGATCCGGCAGTCAGGGAGTATGTACCGCTTGCGCCGGTGAACGATAAGGCGAAAAAGCATAACCAAAGCCTGCCGGGGCATGGGCGGTGTGTTCAATGTCGTAAACTTGCAGCTGTATCACTATGCGGGGAATAATCCGGTGAAGTATACGGATCCGGATGGAAGAGCTTCAATTTTGCAAAGAGTAATAAATGATAATGAAACTAACAGGAAATATCGTTATGCACATATCATCGGTAAAAATGCTGGAAATCCTCATACACTTCATGGATTGGTTGGTTTCGGAGAATTGGGAGGTTTTCGTAAAGACGGTTCTGTTAGTCAATATTCCGATAAACATTTAGGGGTTACTGACCATGATAGAGGAAGCAAGACAATCCGAAAGCTTGGAAAATACGGGTTAATTTTGCTTGGTTAGAACATTTTTGGAAAATTTCAAAACGGCAGGGGGAAATTTATGAAGAAAAATAGAATTACACTATGCTACTTCCTGCTTATTTTATTTTCGATTATTTTTACTTTCCTTTTTATTATTCCAATATTTTCGAGGTGGTTAATTAATAAAGATACTCGTAAATTAACTTTTGAAGAAGATGTAAAGGTTTCTAATGTAATTGAGAATTTTTATTTTGATTATTTTAAATTAGATTATGCAAAAATTAAGGAATTATTTTTTGAAGGGCAGATCAATATAAAAATAACAGATGGACATAATTTATTAACGGATTATGAATATAATTATTTTGGAACCATAGAAACTGAAAGTGATTTAAATAGAATCGGAGGAGCTTATAATCGGCACGTAGGTTCTTTAATAAAGAAACAAATTATTTTAAAGGAGTTTGTAAATCAGCCTTATGATTATCCGGTCGGAAATGTTTATTATGTAAGTGTAGATGTACAATATAAGAATGCAAAAACGTATCAATATTTTTTTATAATAAATGAACATAACCGATTCAAAATTTATGAACATAAAATAGAAATTCTATAATTAACTTCTTTTTTTACACAGTTTATTTCTCTTAAACACCGTAGTTTTCGCAAAAAAAACTACGGTATGCGTTGCGAGCATATTCCGCTGGTGTTCGTGACAGACATATTCTATTTATCCGTCGCCTAAAAATAAAATTCGCCCACGTATAAAAACTGAAATAGCATTTTACAATTCGCCATCAGTGCATTATAATAAAACGATTTGAAAGATATTTTCTGCAAGATATTCCCATGAAATATTTTTCAGTTTTGCTCTTTGACAATTCAGCAGCGGTTCAAAATCATGGCGCTTGAGCTGTAAGATGAAGCACGCACGATAGCCGGCGTTTTGTGCGCAGGGCTGTATTACTACGGTATTTGTGGACCCATGAGAAAAATGATATTTTCAAATCTGTTTATGGTAATCAAGATTTTTAATAAGGATGCTTATGCATATAAATTTATTTTCATTATGTCTGCTTATATGTTCACTTCCTATTCTTAATGGAATATGGGAAATGACAAGATGTCGTAGATCATTTTCTGAAATAATAAAAGATAAAAAGATAATTTTATCTTTTATTATTGATTTGTTGTTATGTTTTATTTCTTTTATATTATGGGATTGATTCTACAGTATGAAGTATTATCATAATGTCTTTTCCCGCATCAATATAAATTTACTGGGAAAAGACTAGGATAGAATTATTTTGTAATAGAATTTACTAAGAATGTAGGTTAAAGATGTCAAAAAAAATAATATTCTTGGTTTTAAGTTTATTAGTTTTTCGAGTTATTCTAAGAATATACTTTCTATATACTTAAATTGCTGATAAAAGATTTAAGTACGGTAATTGAAGGAAACTAAGTATGAAAGAATTTTTGAATAATCTTTTTAATTTATTTCCGGCTTTCAAAAATAGATTAGGATGGGACATTGAAGAATTTCCATATTGTTTTTTTGGTGAGTTCGCATTATTTATCAATGATAATAAAGTTTCCATTGATATGCAAAGTGTTAATTATATTATAAATCTTTTTTTGACTTCTTCCTTTCAGCCGGGTGACAAAGAAAATATAATTATAGTCGGTTTTCTGGAAGTTTTGCATGATGATATCGATACGTATAATAAGTTAAAAGAAAACTCAAATAATGAATTAAAAGAAATTTTTAATAAGTATTTAAATAAGTGGTAAAAAATTCAGATTTTCCAACAACAGCAGTTACGGATAAATGCGTTTAAGGAGGAAGAACAGCTGCCATCGGGATTAAAGATGAGGGCAAGGTTGGAGTTTTATGAAAATCCATGTATGTACAATTATTATGCTATTAGCATTAGTTTCATGTCGCGTTGAACAAATGCAAAGAAGTCCTGCTCCTGTTTTCGGTTTTACGAAGAAAATAACGAGATCAGAAGAAAACACGTTGGCATATCAAATGGAAACGGCTTTATTAATTGATGATGATGAAGAGTGTTATAAAAAAGTCGAAGCGTTATTAAAAGCAGGAGCGGATCCGAATAAAAAGACAGGGCAATTTAAATGGCTGGATACAAATCCTTTATGGGATTGTTGCGGTGATGAAAAGCTTGTAAGTTTATTTATTTCATATGGGGCAGATATAAAGAAACGCCCCTATATCGCTAAAATATTAAAAGGGCATAGAATTATAACGAAAGAGGAACAAATTCACGAATGGGAAAATTTTCCCTGCATTGTAGAAGATGATATTTTATCTGTTCTGCAATTATTGTTAAAATCAGGGGCTGATCCGAACTTAAAGGCGTATGGATCGTCTATTGTTTTATGGCCTGCAACGGATTGGAATTACAGAAGATATTTTAATAAATATGGAGATACGGCAATAAATCAAGCAATAAAATATAATGCATTTAAAATTACAAAACTTCTTATTGCTTACGGTGCAAAACTCGATGATAAATCTTTTGCAGCCGCAAAAAAGGCTACGGAATTATCGGGTTCAATAGAAATGGAAGAATTGGTAAAAGCACAATGGATAAGACAAAATGGGAATTAATGCAGCTGCAGAACAATATATTTTAAATCAATAGTCACAGTCAATATTTGGTATTGATATAAAAAAATTAAGTATTTAAATGAATGGTAAAAAATTCAGATTTTTCCAACAATAGCAGTTGCGGATAAATGTATTTAAGGAAGGAAAACAGCTTCCGTCGGGATTAAAGACGACGACAAGGTTGGAGTTTTATGAAAATCCATGTAGGTACAATTATTATGCTATTAGTATTGGTTTCATGTCGCGTTGAACAAATGCAAAGAAGTCCTGCTCCTGTTTTCGGTTTTACGAAGAAAATAACGCGATCAGAAGAGAACACTTTGGCATATCAAATGGAAATGGCTTTATTAATTGATGATGATAAAGAGTGTTATAAAAAAGTTGAAGCGTTATTAAAAGCAGGAGCGGATCCGAATAAAAAGACAGGTCAATTTAAATGGCTGGATACAAATCCTTTATGGAATTCAAATGGTAATTATGCATTATCTAAATTACTTATTAGTTACGGAGCCGATGTAAAACGGAGACCATATATTGCTCGTTTATTGTCGTATCGAATTATTGCAATGAAAAATCCAAGGGATAACTGGGTAAGATTTTATAAAGAAAATCCTCAAATGAAATGTCGATATGAACATGAAATTTTTTTATGTTGTAAATTATTGTTAGAATCAGGAGCTGATCCGAACTTAAAGGCCTATGGAGCGTCTATTGTTTTATGGCCGGCGACTGATTGGAATTATAAAAGATATTTTAATAGATATGGGGAAACAGCAATCAATTATTGTATAAAAGAAAATTTGCTTTCCGTGTTTCCTCTGCTGCTCGAATACGGAGCGGTATTAGATACTAAATCGTTAGAGTTGGCCAAAGCAACAACAGAAAGAACAGGTTCAACAGAAATGGAAGAATTGGTAAAAGCACAATGGATAAGACAAAATGGGAATTAATGCAGCTGCAGAACAATATATTTTAAATCAACAGTCACAGTCAATATTTGATATTGATTTAAAAAAATAAGGAAATATATGACGCATCCAAATAAAAAAATATTCATAGCATTCTTTTTTCTAATATTTAATATTATATTTTGTAATTCGTTAAGTTTTAAATCTAAAAGAATTTCCAATTCGGATTTAAAGAAGATCGAAGAATTACTAGGGGTAATCTATAGGAGTTTTGAAGATAATGATTGGAGAGAGATAGAGAATTTATTTTATAAAAATAAATTAAATATTTGCATAGAATCTAATCAAATAATCGAAAATTACAATAATTATAATTACCTTGGGAAAATTCATAATATAAATGAAATTCAATTATATCAGGCTTATAGAAATAAAGCAGGAAAAATTATAAAAAAAATGGAAGTGAGTAAAGATTTTGATTCACAGCCTTATGATTATCCGGTCGGTAATATTTATTATATAAAGATAAATGTTGAATATGAAAATTTAAAAACTAATGAATATTTTTTTATAGTAAAAGCTGAAGAAAAATTCAAAATTTATGAATTAAAAATAGTACTTTTATAAATAAGGATTGTAGTAGTATTTTATGTTATAATTCGGATAAGAAAGATTGGCTTAATATATTGTTCCTACCAATAAAATTAGATTTGATATAAATGGACTATATTTTGGCAAACGAAAAAGATAATTTTTCGGTAGATACATATTTTACTAATCGCCCTACGCCGGATTGCTTTTCCGCGCAGTATTCCCGACGCGAGCGGGAGCGGCGGCGGAAATGAGGGTTACCGAATAGATAAGGTAGTTAATTATGTGAAAAAACGAGCGGAGGATTAATAATGAAAAACTATCTTGGTTTGATGCTTCTTCTTATTATTCAATTGTTTTTTTTATATTTGGGAAATATTGCGACATTATCAAAGACAGAAAAAAAAGGCTATAATAATTCACTGTTTTTGAAAGTTTCGGGTCTGTCTGTTTTTTTTCTTGAAAAAAGAGTAATCTACAAATTGATAACAGTTCTTATTTATTTAGTCTTTTTTACAACTCTTGCCTTATCATATTTTGACGGAATAGAATTCTCTTTTTTAAAAGACTTGTTAATAAAAACGGATTTTGCAATTATTCCTGTTTTGATAATTGTGAATTATATTTATTCAAGAAAATGATTTTGCATTAACATCTGTTGGATTTGAATAATGAATAATAAATATTTATTGAAAGCTATGAACAATGAATATGTTATTTTCTTACATAATTGGTTTTTTCATACTAACTCTTTCACCACCTTTGTGTTTTGTATATACTTCAGAAGACGACAGAATAAAAGCAAACGATAAAAAGAAGAAACTGATTAAGATAATAAATGATTTTAAAGATCAGTAGCAGTTTATTTATATTTTTTCTACAATGACATATGAAAAAGAGTGTTAATATTAAATTGTTTTGTGGAACTGTCGGAATGACGGTTATCAATATATTTTTATTAATAGCATTTATTACAGGCCATGAGTTTGGTCCTCGTGTTTTATGGCCTGGCTGTATAACAGGATATATAACAGGGCTAATTCTAAATAAAAAAATAAATACACTATCGTATAATAAAAATGATAACCATGATGTTTATTTTGTAGCTGTTCTTGCATTAAATGGTATTATTTTTATTTCTTGGATATTTTTGTTTTAGCTCAAAAGACTGACTTATTTAGAGAAAGTAATTATATCTTAATAAATTAGGAAAGAGTTTTTACAGGCATGGAATTAGTATTTTTTTATAATGTGTATTTCTGACAAACTCGCCTACGCCGGATTACTTCCCCGCTCCGCGTGTCCGCCGCAACCTATACGACGGAAGATAATCCAAGCGACATCCGCGCCGATTTTGCTCCGTAAACTCGGTAGTGAACGAAGCGGACGAAGTCATCGATTGCATAAGGCGCGTGAAAATCATATTATAACGATATGAACTACATCAAAAAAAATTCACAAGAAGAAAAAGAATTGCTCGAGCGTTTTTTGCGCTATGTAAAAACGTATTCCGAAAGCGATTCGAATAAAGCCGACGAGGGGATCATGCCGTCGACGCCGCAGCAAAGAGATTTTGCAAATATGATTGCCGAAGAGATGAAGGCTGCGGGTTTGGAAAACGTACACGTCACCGAGTTTTGCTATGCGTACGGCGTCCTCCCCGCTTCCGAGGGTTTTGAAAACGTACCGCCCTTTTGTCTTCTTTCGCACATGGACACGGTCGACGAAGTGACCGGAAAAAACGTCAATCCCGTCGTACATGAAAACTATGACGGCGCTCTCATCGAACTTGCGGAAACGAATCCGCTCGATGCAGCTTCGGACGAAGCGCTCGCCCAGGCCGCACGCGAGCGCGATACGATCATCACGACGGACGGGCACACGCTCCTCGGTGCGGACGATAAGGCGGGCATCGCGGCGATCATGACGGCGATTTCGTACCTTAAAGCGCACGAAGAGATCAAGCACGGAAAAATCGAAGTGATTTTTTCACCCGACGAAGAGACGGGGCACGGCATGGATAAAGTGCCGCTCGAATCGATTCAATCGAAGCGTGCATACACTGTCGACGGCGGGCATATCGGCGAACTCGAAACAGAATGCTTCAATGCGGTCGGAACGACGATCGTCTTTACGGGCAAATCGACGCACACGGGAACGGCACGGAAAGCGGGCATGATAAACTCGATCGCCATGGCATCGCACTTCGTGTCCTCTCTTCCGATCACCGAACGCCCCGAAACGTCGGACGGTATGGCCGGCTTTTACGCACCGATAGAGTTCACGGGAACGATCGAAAAATCGACGGTATATCTTTTACTGCGCGACTTCGACGGCGAAAATATGAAAAAGCGGCAAAAAACCGTGGAAGCGCTTGCCGAAGCTGCCGCACTTTCTTTCGGCGGCAATGCAAAAGTGACGCATAAAACGCAGTATTTCAATATGAAGCAAAAGCTCGACGAGCATCCGGAAGTCGTGCGCGATTTGAAAGCGGCGTACCGAAAAGCGGGCGTGGAACCTGTCTTTATACCGATCAGAGGCGGCACCGACGGATCCCGGCTCACCGAAATGGGCATCCCCACGCCGAATATCTTTACCGGCGGTCACAATTATCATTCGCGTATGGAGTGGGCTTCGCTTAACCAAATGTGTAAAGCTGCCGATATTTTAATAAACCTCGCAGGCATTATCGGTACGGCAAATTAACCCCCCGATGTACCTGCGTGTAAAACGCACTATAAAAACGGGAGGCGGCAATGCACGAATATATAATCGACGGCGGATATCCGATCAGGGGAAGCATCACCGCAGGCGGCAATAAAAACGCGGCGCTGCCGTGCATTGCTGCGGCTTTACTCACGGAAGAAAGCGTTACGCTGCACAATATTCCGGACATAGAAGACACGCGCGTTATGCTCGACATTGCCCGATCCTTCGGTGCCGACGTCGAGTGCATAAAAAATCACAGCTGGAAAATCACCGCCAAACAATTTGCAAACACGATGATCCCGCCGGAACTTTCAAAAAAGATACGCGCATCGATTTTGTTTGCAGGTCCCCTCCTCGCCCGAACGGGAAGAGCGGAAATGCTGCCGCCGGGCGGAGACGTTATCGGCAGGAGAAGGCTCGACACGCACTTTCTCGCGCTCACCGAACTCGGCGCACGCGTAGACATAAACGGTAAATTCGTGTTTTATGCGGACGTGCTCAAAGGCGCAGATATCTTTCTCGACGAAATGTCGGTAACCGCGACGGAAAACGCCGTTATGGCGGCGGCGCTCGCAAAGGGAGAAACGATCATTTCGAATGCGGCGAGCGAACCCCACGTACAGACCTTGTGTACCATGCTCGTGAGTATGGGTGCCAAAATCAGCGGCATCGGAAGCAATATTTTACGCATAGAAGGAGTCGACTCCCTGCACGGCTGCGAATGCACGATAGGCCCTGACTATATGGAAATCGGTTCGTTTATCGGACTCGCGGCGGCCACTCGCGGTTCGCTCACTATCGAAGGCGTCAATCCTCAGGATATGCGGCCGCTTAGGCTCGGTTTCAGCAAACTCGGCATCGCGTGGAATATCGACGGCACTACACTCACCGTTCCCGAACGGCAGGAACTTAAAGTAAACAGCGATATCGGAAACTCGACGCCGAAAATCGACGACGCTCCGTGGCCGGGCTTTCCGCCCGATTTGACGAGCATTATGACGGTCGTCGCAACGCAAGTCGAAGGCACGGTACTCATCTTCGAAAAGATGTTCGAATCGCGCATGTTTTTTGTCGACAAATTAATAAACATGGGAGCGTGCATCACGCTCTGCGATCCGCACCGCGCCGTCGTGTCCGGTCCGCGCATCCTCCACGGCGACCACCTCGTCTCACCCGACGTACGCGCAGGCATGGCGATGGTAATCGCGGCGATGACGGCGCACGGACAAAGCAGAATTTCAAACGTGTATCAGATCGAACGCGGCTATGAACACTTGGTCGAACGGCTTCAATCGGTCGGAGCGCACATCACGACGGTCGACGTCGAGTAAAAGCGCGGGACTTGCGGCATGGGGGCATTTGCGCGGAAAAAGCTATTCAGTGTACGCTGTGCTGCAGCGAGAGCGTTTATTCGCCTTGCTCACGGCAGTATATCGGCAAAATCATCCGGCGCGTGAACAATAATAGAATCTATATTCTCCGAACTGCCGGGAAAATCTTCTCCATAAGTATGAACTTCTAATTGTTTTAGATATCCATCCTTCACTATGATAATTGCTTCTCTTCCGTATTTCAAATATGTATATAACTAATAATTTATAAAAAACAAAAAGTTTTCGGAATTTAAAAACCCATAAGCATGAAAAACCATACATTATTTTCATTTTATTTTTTATACCTAATTTCTTTCGTTTTTTCTTTGTTAAAGAGCTATTTATTCCTATGAACACTAGAAATAGTTGGAATAAAAATAACCCAAATATGCCGAATATATTTATTAAATAGACTTTATTCATCTTTCGGCCCCTGCCGACGAACAAAACACTGTCGGTCCACGTTAATAATTTTTATCTGTGAATTTTTATCAGAGCATTGATGTATCAATAACGTATTGCACCAACATATCGTTTTTCCATATAAGCAAAGGTCCCTCCGTCATGTTTTCTCCGTTATTTGTATAAAAAACAGTAGCGATACTGTTATTCCGATCAACAACGGTTATTTTCCATCCTGCAAATTTCTGCGTATGAATTACCCCTGAAAACAAAAGCCGTTCGCCGTTAAATATTTTATTTCCTCGAATATAGCCGATCGGCTCAATTGTCTTATTATTTTTTTTAAACAAAATCGCCTTGGTAAAAAAGCCCTGTTTATTATGCAAAACGTTATATGCAAAATAAAAATCGAAATTTGAAAAATGATGTGATTCTATTTTATATTCCTGATAATCAAAATAATTATCTAAGAATATATCCCGTGAATTATCTTGACTGTACACATATCCGACAATCAATAAAATGGCTGCAAAAAAACAAAACTTTTTCTTCATTTTTCATTCCTCCGTACATGATAGCATAATAAAGTGAAAAATTCGACATTACTTTGTTTTGATAAAATCAATAAAATGGCTGACAGTCATTTTGACATATTCTTCTCCGCCAACCGTTATCGGACAAAACGAATACCATTGATATTCCGTTAGAACATCTTTGCGTTCTATATTTTCAAATATCAACAACGATATAAATGAATTTTTATAGGCGATCCCATATTTTACATCATTAACGATAAATGTAAAAATATTCCGCTCTAAATATTCTTCATATAATTGCCCCGAATAATTTACTTGTATATACTTTAACTTATCTTTTTCACTATATGTCGATTTTATTCCTAAGGCCGCTAAGTCATCATGAATTAAACTGTACATTTTATTTTTATCCAACGTTAAAGGACCTTTAATATTCGCGATAAAGGGAATAACAATACTTATAATATAGCCGGGCAGGTCTTCTCCTTCATGCCAATCTCTCCGAAATTCGGGAAGACCGTATCCGCCCAGTAAACAATCCAAATAAATCAACCGCTCATTTCCCGGAAGGACATGATTTTGTTTATGTATTGAAACAGTAATGTTATTTTTTGTTATAAAATCTATGTCGGACTTATTTTTTCTAACCAAAATGTTATTCTGTTTCAGAATATTATTTATTTCATCTAATTTTAATATCGTTTCTAAAGTCATAAGAATTTCCTGTAATTAAAAATAAAGTAAAAGTTTTACTTCCTCTTACAATTATCGTTTCCAATAAACAATATTAATAGATACGACATACATAATTGTTCCGATAAAAATAAAAAATACCGGTACATTTTTCCCATATAAAACCGTCTTCCATAACGATCCGCCATCTAAAATGATCGAGTATACCAATATTCCCTGCAAAGCGAGTATCATCAAATGAAAAAGATATTCTGAAAATTTCATTTTGGCATGAGATCTTATAATCTCAACAATAAGCGCAGGGGTAAATAAAAAAACGAAAAAATCTATAACGACATTATTATCCGGAAGCGAAGACGGATAGGCATTTAGATAATCTAAAAATACTGCTGCGCTCATATCCGATACCAATCCTTTCGTAAATCTAAAACAAAAAGCGGAAAGTATGATAATAACAATTGAAATCAAAATTATTAATCGTCGGTACATTATCGTTCAAAATCCTTCTGTTTGTTAATTATTCCTTTGCTTTTTCAGTTCAATAAAAACGATTTTTTCACATTTGTATTTGTAAATATCTGTAAGCTTTTTTTCTTTCCCGATCCCTATCGTATGCAGTTTCGGATTTGCCAGCCCCTGATAAATCAAAAAACAAACGAAAGATAAAAAAGTCATTAAAATCAACAAAAGAACGAATTTCTTTTTCATTATCTTTTCCTGTCATGAAAATTCACATCGATAAAAATATCAATCGATCTCAAATCGCACTCCTTGAAATAATTTCTCCGATGCGAATCAGAATATCCGAAAGCAAAACCTTTCCGCTTCGATCTTTTCCGAAATTTTATCGAGCAAATAGATAACGCTTTTATTACCGTAATCCACGTACAATACATAATACGTTTTTTCTGTTTCGTATTGAACGGTATGTTCGAAATCGTTAATTATGTTGACGCATATTGCGGCTTCTCTATTTGAAACTTTTCTTTTTTTACATTTTCGCTCGGTTTTTATGTATTGCTTTATAAATTCGTCTTCGCATGAACCAAACAATCGATAAGTACTTTCTTCCAAAAGAAAAACGGTCACTCTTTGAAAAGTATTCATCTTTGCGGAATATGTCGTATCGTCTATTTTTTCCCAAGCAACAGTGCCGCTTTTTTGATTGACAAGAAGATATAAACCGATAATACAGAAAATTACAGAGTAAACAAAAACAGGTATTTTGTTTGTCTTACGCCTTTTACTCGGCATAAACACAAGCAGCAAACCTATAACGGCGATAAAAAAACAAAACAGAACCAACAGCAAAAATTTATTGACCAGCAAGCGCCGCCTCCGTTAGGCTTTCCACTCCCGCAACGATTTTCGCCGCGCGCTATCCTTCGCTGCGCGCCAAAAACACGAGCGACACGATGAGCAATATGACGGCATACACAAGTGCTCCGAGCGGGAGACAATACGTTCCTGCAATACCGATGAATACGTAATTAATAATTTTAAAGAGCCACATGAGCGCGCGATACAAAATATGTGCGAGCACGGAAAAAAACGGAAAGGCGAAAATCCACGACATTTTAAACAAAACCGTTTCGCCGATGCGGTAATTCCACGCGAATGCCGCAAACCAGATAAAGAGGATCAGCATAAACAGCGGATACAGGATGCGGTTCAAAAGCACTTGGGCGAACACTTCGTCGGCATAACCGAAACGCGCACCTTTTCCGACAAAGCGGTAAAGCGAAATCATATTCATATATTCGGCGCCGCGGGAAACTTCGGTGAGCAGCAAAAGATCTTCGTATGACAGCGGCAGCACAATCCGATCGCTCCCGCCTTTTTTATCGGAAGCGGCGTAACGATAGAGCGGTCCCTCCGTGACTCCTTCGGTGTCTCTGTCGACCGAGCGGAGCAGAACGTACGGAATGAAATGCGCGCCGGCGGGTACGCCGAGAGAGCGCTTTGTGTCCTCGTCGAAGTCGGCGGAAGAAACTTGGCGCATTTTCGCATAGGGCACGTAGACGCTGTCGGTGTACGCTCCGTTTGCATCGATGGAAAAAACAGAAAGGGCGCGGAGATATTGTACGATGCCTCCGGATCCTTTTACCGGAGTGATGCCTTTGATATAGACGATCGATGTCGCACCGTCGTCTTTTTTAAGCGAAAAATACACATCGCTTGCCGTTTCAAATTCCTTCGCATCGATTATCTCGTCGATAAAAAAATATTCGGCATCGAGCCGCGCATGTGCGATCGCAAGATAGCGCACGATATCGGGATCGTTCGCGTTTTCGCGCGATGCAAGCGAAAGCGTGCGGAATATATAATACGCTTTGAGATTGTCGCCTTCGGCGAGCGCGGTATAACCGGAAAGTTTTCGCGCATAGGTTTTTTGGGCATCGGTTGTTGCGGGCAAGTCTGCGGCAAAAAGCGCGTTCCACGCATCCGCGGCTATGCGCTGCACTTCCGCGTAATTCGTATCGCGCCTCGTCGTAATGGACACGGCACTTTGCGCCCAGTAGTGCGCGTCGAAGTATTTTTTTTCGGCGTACGCTTTTTCGGCACGCGCACGGAGTTCCCGCACGGTATAGCCGTCTTCGCTGACCGGTTCGCTCGCCGTCTTCGAAACCGTTTTACGTACGGCATCGTGCGCTTCGCGCGAAGCGATTTCGGTATCACGGAAAAGTGAAAGCGCGTCGGGAGAAGAGGGATCGATTTTCAGCGCAAGTTCCGCGTAACGATATGCGAGCGCTCCCCTGCCCGACCGTTCAACCTGTCGTCCGACGCGGACGTATTCCTGTACGAGGAGCGGCATCCGCTCCAATTGCTTTTGCTTGGCGGATAAGATCGGCGTTCCGATTTCCGATGCCGCAGTCAAAACGAGAGACAGGACGAGGGATGTGACGACGACGCTGCGGTAGCGGCGGAACATCGCTTGGGAAAATCGCCGAGCGCTGCCGTCGGGATTTCGTCCGAACGAAACGGCATAGCCGATGACAAAGCCGGTCACCGAAAGTGCGGGAAGAATGCGGCAAAACAATTCAAGCCCGCTGTAAATCCGATAAAGCGTTTCGTTTTTCGCAATAAGCGGCGGCAGCAACGGCGAAAAAAAACGAAACGCCATGCACGCACAAAAGCAAAAGAGAAGGTAGCCGACTAAAATCTGAAGTACGCGTTTCATAAGCGCTTACCTCGCCCTCTTAAGCCGCTTTGCACGGACCGCTGCGGCAAGGCACCCGACCGAAGCGCACAGAACGGCAATACCTATGTTGATGCAGATAAGGAGAGGATCACCCGATCGCGCAAAAAACGGAAACACATTTGCAAGCTGCGCGCCCGCTTCCCGCAATCGCTTAAAATATTCCGAATAATACAAAAGATTGAACGACAATACGCCTGCGTCCATTATCAGGAGATAGAGAATTCCGACAAAGCGCCAATCGCTGCAAAACGAAACGGCGTACGTCGAACAGAGCGCAAGCGCAAGCGACAAAAAACAAAGCCATGCGAAACGCCCGTTTTTCCACGCCTGCTCGGCGTGCATTTCGATCGTGTCGATACCGCTTCCGATCCACGCGGGAAAAGAGGGAACCGTTTCACGGATGAGGATGTCGGCAAAAGGCGCGCTTTCGGCTTCCATAACGTTCGTATCGATTTGAGCGAGACCTATCGCGTTTTCATCGCCCGCGCTTTTAAGTACGACGGCAGCCCTTTCGGGTGCGGAAGCATCACGCAGCAGATAAGCGGCTTCTCCGGCATACGATCGGAAATATCCGGCCGAGAGCGTAGTTTTCGGCGCGGGCGGTAAGGATTGCTCGGTTTTCCATTTGAATTCGATAAAGAGCGGAAAAATCACGATCCACATCACCGCGCATAAAAGGATATAGACGATAACGGGTAAAAATCCGCCGCCGGAGTGGCGAATGCGATACAGACTGAAAAAAAGCGGCGATAAAACGATAAAGGAGGGCACAACGACAAAAAAACCGCGGGCAAGCGCATAGGCGCTGAACAGTTCAAGCGGCTGGCCGGCAACGAGATGCGCCGTATTGAAATACATCATATATGCGAGTTCGCCGACGACAATACAGCACGCCGTAATCCCGATATACGCGGGAATGAGCAAAATGGATTTTTTTACCGATTCGGCCATACTGCTTCCGCCTGCTCCGAAAAAGACATCCGAGTCCGAAAGTCCCGAACGCACTGCTCCGGCTTTTATGATTATCGGCAAAAACCGATCATTTCGATATATCCCCGATTTTACAAGGTACGAAAACGGGATAAACGGAAATATGCGGGGAAACTCCGCCGACAGCCTTCCGGTCGGGTTTTCCACCTGAGCATACACAGGCTTTCCACAACTTATCCACAGAAAAAAAACGGAAATCGCCTGCAAGGCTATTTCTCTATAATACCGATAATTAGCTCTTCAGATATAATATTATATAATTCGTTGTATTATAAAGATTTACAAAAGATTTTGGCAGTCGGATCGAAGTTTTTCGGTTTAAAAAAGATTTTTCCGCGATCCGCTGCGGTATTCCGCATTTTCTCCACTTTTTTCCACAACTTATCCACAAATGAAAAATCCGGCATCGTCTGCCGGATCCGTGCGCTTATCCGAGCGAAATCGCTCCCCCGTCGTCGATTGCAAGGATGGATTTGCATTCCGAACAGCGGAAGCGCCCGGCACGCGTCGCTCTGAGACGTTTCGTACACACCGGACACGCGAAAACCTTCGGGAAAATGCTGCTTGCAACGGGTGAGCCGTTTTTGAAAAACGCAACCGCATTTTCGATCGTGTCTTTGATATTGAAAAATTGAGAAAACCCGAGCAACTGAAACACTTCGGATACTTTCGGCTGAATATCGAGCAGGACGATATCGCCGCCTTTCGGTTTTACCATTTTCAAAAATGCGGTAAACGATCCTATGCCGGTCGATGAAACATAATTCAGCGAAGAACAATTAAAAATCAAATTGATATAACCCGAATCGACAATTTTTTGAATTTTTTTCTGAAAAAAGTTCGAATTGTACGTATCGATATAGCCGTTCAAATATACGCACAAACCGCTTTTTACCGTATCGATTTTTTCAAGCGAAATTTTTAAACTATCGTCCTTTTCGTCATTAAAACCCGGAACCAAATTATTATTATTTACCATAATTTTTTCATCATCTCCAAAATACATTATTTAATTTTATATAATAATACACTAAAATCACCATAATGTCAAATATATTAACTATTAAAAATAAATCGAATTTACGTTTTTATAATTGCGTTTTTTCCTTACTTTAACTTACAGAACAGTGCCGCCAACGCATCCGGTTGACATAAACATTTTTTACAAACTTCGGCACGCAGAAAACCGATACGATTTGAAATAAAAAGAATCGGTACATCTGGCGTACAATAATAAAAGTAAGTATAGTGTATTTTATGGATTTAGGGAAGATATGCATCGTTCTTGTACGCCCCGAAGAAAGCCGGAACATAGGATCCGCGTGCAGGGCCTTGGCAAATAACGACATCGCCGATCTGCGCATCGTCGGAAAAAAAAGCGATTATAAAGACGGTGCGGTTCGGACGCTCGCACTCCATGCAGCGGACATTTGGGAGAGCGCGCGTTTTTTCCGTTCGATTACCGATGCGACGGCGGACTGTACGCTTTCGGCAGGGACGACGAGACGGCGCGGAAAAAACAGAAAAGGCAAACTTTTGCTGCCCGAAGAATTTGCGGCAAAAGCGGCCGATATTTCGGGCGAACGAAACGGCGGAACGGTCGCAGCCGTATTCGGAAACGAGCGCACGGGTCTCACCGACGAAGAACTTGCCGAATGTACGCTCGGCGTTACGATACCGTCAAGCGAAAGCTTCGCGTCTCTCAATCTTTCACACGCCGTACAGATAATCTGCTATGCGCTTTTTCGGGAAAAAAGAGCCGGCATGGCAGGCTACACACCGCTTCCGCTTTCGCGCATCGACAAAACCGTTTCGATCATCGCGGACAATCTGCAAAAAATCGGATTTTTCAGCGTGACGGGACGGCGCGATATGGAACATTTTTGGAGAGCAATCCTTTCGCGCGCCTCTCTTTCCGAAGGCGAAGCAAAATACATGGAAAAAATATTTACCAAAGCGGCGGGACTGGCTTCAAAAAATAAAATTAATAATCAGATTAAAATCAAACATAATTAATAATTATTTTTTCCCGGGCGTTCACACGGCTCGCAGCCTTGCCGCCACAGCCGACAATATGCGCCGTCGGTTTCCGAAAGCAGCGCTTCATGCGTTCCAGCCTGTACGATCGCGCCGTTTTCAAAGACGAGAATTTGATCGGCGAATCGAATCGTGTTTAAATGGTGCGCGACGACCAACACCGTTCTGTCTTTTGCAAGCTCCGAAATCGCTTCCTGCAGCAACGCTTCGTTGACGGGATCGACGCTGCTCGTAATCTCGTCGAGCAGTAAAATCGGCGCATCTTTTAAAAACGCGCGCGCGATGGAGATGCGCTGCTTTTGTCCACCGGAGAGTCCTGTACCGTTTTCTCCGACGATCGTCCGGTAACCGTCAGGCAGCGACACGATAAAATCGTGAATGCGTGCCCGCTTTGCCGCCCGAATGACTTCATCGTCCGCAGCACCCGCTTTGCCGAGCCGTATATTTTCACCGATAGTATCCGCAAAAAGTTTGACATCCTGCATCACGATGCTCACGGAACCGAGCAGTTCGTCGTACGCCATATCGCGCACATCGACATCTCCGATACGAACGGCACCCTGCCGTACGTCCCAAAAGCGCAGCAGTAAATTCGTCACAGTCGTTTTTCCGGAACCCGACGCGCCGACAAGGGCGGTGAGCGTGCGTGCGGGTACGTAAAAAGAAATATCCTTCATCGCAAATCCGCCTTCTTCATATGAAAAACCGACTCCGTCGAAGGCGATCGAAAATTCTTTCGGCGTTTTCGGATGAGCGCTTTCACTGACAGCCGGCGCATCCGTTATTTTTTTTATTCTCCGAAAGCTGTCCGTCACGGCAAGGTAATTCATCCAATGCGTTTCCATCGCGACAAAGGGCTTATAGAATTCCCTGCTTAAAATAATAAAAAGCAAATAACGCATAAGCGGCAAAGTCCCGTCTACGATAAAGAAAATGCCCGCCGTCGCCGTAAGCCAAAACGTCGCATCGAGAAAAAAGCCGTATACCGAAAGCAGAGCCGCTTTGTATTTTGCAATCCGTTTCGCCGCATCGCCGAAAGCGCCTGCGGCGGATACAAGTTTTTCATCGAAGCGTTTGCTTTCGGAAAACGCTTTTAAAAGCGGAATACCTTTGACGTATTCTACAAACAAGCTTACCATATCGGCAAGCCGGTCTCCTGCACCGGCTTCCATCTTACCTGCCGTTTTCAATGCGCGGACAAGAAACAGCAGAGCAAACGAAATCCCGGCAATCGTGATCAGAGCCATCCGCATATCCGCGAAAAACAAAAGCGGCAGCAAAACGGCGGAGACGATGCCGTCGGCGCACATCCTCGTCCACAAATGTCCGACGACCAATTCCATCGTATCGACATCCTTATGGATGATCGTGCCGATCTCTCCGAGCCGCTCATTCGTATAAAATCCGAGTGAAAAAGTTTTCAGCCGGCGGATGATCTTCGATCTGATTTCATACACGAGATCGAAACCTGCGAAATGTTTTTGCATGTCGGCAAATACACTGCATCCGCACTTTATCAAAAGACAAGATCCGAACAGCAGTCCGTATCGGAGCAAACCGCCTTTTCCCGCACCGATGTCTTCCATAGCTTTCAGCACCGACAGCATCATAACCGCGCCCGAAAGCGCATATACCGTAAATCCCGCAATACTCAAAGCCAATGCGCACTTTCCTTTTTTTGTCAACGTATGCACTATCTCTCGGATCACCGCGTTTCCTCCTTTATATTCCACCGGTCCACTTTTTCCTGCGCACATACCATCGTTCGATAGAGTTCGCAGCGTTTTAATAATTCCGAATGCGTACCGCGGTCGATAATCCGTCCCCCGTCCATAACGACGATTTGATCGGCATCCCGTATCGCATTGAGGTGGTGCGCAATCGTAATGACCGTTTTACTGCGGCTCAAATCCGCAAGCGCGTCCCGTATATACGCTTCGTTTTCCGCATCGAGTGCAGCCGTCGCTTCATCCAAAATCACGATCGGCGCATCCTTTAAAAACATACGGGCGACGGCGATCCGCTGTTTTTCGCCGCCTGAAAATTTGACGCCCGCTTCTCCCGCCGCCGTATCGTAGCCGTACGGGAGCGCGGCGATGCAATCATGGATGTGCGCCTTTTTCGCCGCAGAAAAGATTTCCTCCTTCGTTGCATCCGGTTTTCCGATTCGAATATTTTCTTCCATACTCATATTGAACAAAAAGACATCCTGTTGAACAGCGGAAAAAAGCGCGCCGAGCCGTCGCTCCGAAAGAGATTTCGTATCGACGCCGCCGATACGTATCGTTCCGTCGTCAGGCTGCCAAAATCCCATGAGCAAATTTGCGATCGTCGTCTTTCCGGAGCCGGAAGAACCGATGAGCGCATTTTTACTGCCTCTTTTAAAAACGAGATTTATATGTTCCAACGCGTTCCGTCTGCCTCCGTAGGTAAAATTGACATCAACAATTTCAATGTCGCCCCCGGAAATTCCCGTATCGATACGGCAGCTTTCATCCCTTTCGGCAACAGGTACGTTGAGAACGGAACCGATACCCTCCATCGCTTGATTGAATACGATGCCGTAATGCTGCAGCGTCGCCGTCTTTGCGATCGAAGACGTAAAAGCGGATCCCAAAATAACGGCGAGGATAAAACGCTCGGCCGATAATTCGCCCAAAGATAAAAGCCGCAATCCGAAACCTATAACCAAAACGACGCCCGATTCCATAAACAGATCGATAAGTCCCATAGGAACGCTGATGCCCGCCATCGCTTTTTTCACCCAGTACACATAGTCTTTTGCGGAGCGGAGCGTCTTTTCCGTTTTCGTCTCTTCTCTTCCGAACGCTTTGATAACGGAAATATTCGAAACGTATTCCATAAGATTTTCCTGCATCGTTTTCGTACTGTCGGAAAATATTTTAAAATTCTTTTTCCAAAGCGGCGCAGACAGCGTTTTGACAAGCCACATACACGGCCCGCCCGCGATCATCAAAAGCGCAAGGCGCCGTTCCAATCCGAGCATGATAAAGAAAATAAGAGCAGGCATAAGCGTCGCCGACATAAGTTCCGGAAGCCCGTGCGCAAGATACGTTTCGGCTTGTTCCACATCGTGCTGTACGATATTCGTCAAATCGCCCGTTTTCCGTTCGTGAAAAAATCCGAGCGGCAGCTTTTTCAAATGTGCGATAATCCGCATGCGGAGTTCCGTAAGCGAATTGTATGCAGCTTCATGCGCTTTCCATACGGCGCCGTACGCGCACAACGCTTTCAGTACAAAACACAGAAAAACAGCGCAGGAAAAGAAGCACAGCTTTCGTACGGAAAGCGTCTGCAACGCAGCGAGGGCAAATATGTGTACGATGAGAATCTGCGGCAGTATGTCAAAAAGCGCTTTCAAGCAGAGCAATATGTTTGAAAGCCTGTTTTTCGCTTTTACTTTTTTGATAAGTTCGCTTTGCAGCGTCATAATCACTCCTTCTTTAGACTAAAAATGAATATAAATTCATTTTTCAATTAAAAAAAACAAATTACATCCGCCGGATAATCGGCATCGAATACGGAATAATAATTCAATATTCGACAAAATAAAAAATACTGTTTACAATGCATTGACTCCCTCATAGTAGCATTTCGCTACTATACGCAGTATTTCCGCGGCGCGTTTTTGACTCTCATAATGCCGCGCCACTTCCAAAAGGCTTTCGGCAAAATTACTTGCCAAAATATGCACGAGCAAACCGTCATACGGTTTTGCCGCCGTTTTTGTAAGCGCCTTTTTGATGTGCTTGCCCAAGGCAGCGATCAAATCCTGTTTCGCACATTCGTATTTCGTGCCGCCGCTTTTATCCATCAAAACGACAAAGGCTTTATGATTTTTGAGCAGCTCGAGCAAATATCCTTCCGCGATCGTTTTATATCGTTCGGACGGAAGACCGCTACCCGCTTCTTCTTCCCGCGCGATACGTTTAAAGTCGATCGAAAAAGACGAAGCGATTTTATCGAACAGCGCTTCTTTGTTTTTAAAATACGTATAGATCAATCCGACCGGAATATGCGCACGCGCAGCGATATCCTGCATTTTTGCACTTCTGAAATCTTTTTCATAAAAGACGTCGAGCCCTGCTCGGAAAATGCGATCGTAGATTTCTTCTTTCAACACTTGCGCCATAAACTCGCCCGCCAATATAGAATATATATTCATTATTACGCAGTATTCTTTTTTTGTCAACGGCATGCTCATCTGCCGCCACACGTATACCGCACACGTACATTTTGCTCATATACGGTACCAGATTTAAAAATTGATGTCCTCCGGATAAATCATTTCGCCTTTTGAAAACATGCACGCCTTCTTCAAACAGTTGATAAGCTGACGCACATTACCCGGCCAATCGTAACTCATAAGTTTTTCACGCGCCCTGTCCGACAGAGCGATATTACGCTCTTCCAAAAAAGAAGATGCGATTTCGTCGATATCTTCAAGGTGACGGCGAAGCGGCGGAAAGGTTATCATGCAGCCGGCAATCCGATAATACAAATCGCTTCGGAATCTTCCCTTCTGCATCATCTTGTGCAAATCGGCGTTTGTCGCGCATATAAGACGGAAATCGATACGGCGCTCGGCGTCGGAGCCGACGCTGCGGTAAGTTCCCGTATCCAGTACGCGCAGCAGCTTCGGCTGCAAAAAAAGCGGAACGTCGCCGATCTCATCGAGAAAAAGAGTTCCGCCGTTCGCTTTCGCAAAACGCCCCGATCGCTTTACCGCACCGGTATATGCGCCCGGCACCGTACCGAACAGTTCGCTTTCGGCAAGACTTTCGCTGACGGACGACATCTCTACGGAAATGAAAGACTTATCTTTTCGAGATGAATTATCGTGCAGCAATTTCGCCGCAAAAGTTTTTCCCGTTCCGCTTTCGCCGAGAAAAAGTACGGACAAATCTTTCGGCGCGACTTCGGCAAGACGCCGTTTCAAATCGGTGACGATTTTTGAAGACCCTGCAAATTTTTCGAAACCGCTTATGTCGACCTTACGGGAAAATGAACGCACCGGTTTTTTAAAAATCCGCTCTATATCGTTTGCTTCGGGTAAATGCCGTTTGACGACGGTACGCAGCAGATCGGAATCGCACGGAAAGGGAATACATGATTTGTGATAGCGCTGTATATGCGAAAGCGAAAAAGCGCTGTCGGATTTTACAAGAAAGAGAATGCGGGAACGGCGCGCAATGTCGATACAAATCTTTTCGGCCGCTCCGCCGCATTGCGCGGTGTCGATAAGAACGGGATTCGGGAAAGCGGACAGGGCATAGGAATCGGGACGGACGGAATCGACCACTCTGACCGAAAAAACCGGCTCGAGGGCGTGACGGCACCAATCGATCACCTTTACATCGGAAGATATTAAAACAACGGTATTCAGACTCGGAAAAACGTCCATCGTTCCCCCGTTTCAAACACACATTCGAATCGGCACGGCTCCGCAGAAAACTCCGAATATCCGCCCGATAATTAACTGCTAATGATTAAGGCGCGCTCTTTTCTCCGATCCCGCAAATTATATTTTTCGGAAAATCGTTTATTTGTTTTTGAAAAGACGGTAGCCCATCAACAACAGTATATACCACAAGTAGGGAAAAAGCAAAAATATTTTCAAAGGATTATGAAGGATTTCAGCAAATATTTCGTGACCGCGCGCAAATGTCTTTTCGTCGATACGCTTAATGCGTTCGGCAAAGATGCCGAGCACTTCTTTATAATAAATAAAAATACTCGACGCGAAGCGGTTCCGTCTGCGGTACACCCATACGTCTTTTTCTTTGATGCCGTCGCTTACGAGAACGAGAGCGGGAGAGGATTTGTAGATCGCCTGCACGACGGCGGCTTCCGCGTTTTTCGAATAATAACCGATATAGCGTCCGACGATCTGTAAATTCGGAAAGGTATCGCGCACATTCGATTCGGCTTTTTGCAGCGTCGCCCTCCGGGAACCGAGCAAAAAAATCGATTTGTAATGGCGCTCAAGCACCGACAATACTTCGATTACGGCATCGAAAGGATTGTAGCGCACCGGTATCGATTTTTTGAGAAATTTCGCACCTGCGATGATACTCTTCGAAACGGGCAAAATCAAATCGGCGTTGCGCACGCATTCGGCGTATTCGCTCTTTCCGCGCGCACGAAGCAGATCCCACACCGACAAAAATACGATCTGTTTCGTTCCGGGCTTTGCAAGAAGTTCAAGCACTTCGGATTCGATGTCTTCCGCACGGCAAATATCGACATTTACGCCTGCGACGCTTATCCTTTGAATACTCATACCGCCAGTATTTTAATTTACCGTACAAAATTATGCAAGGCAAGCAGCGGAAGCTTCGCTATCCCTTTTGCCGCGGGAGAATGCTTTGATTTATTTTTCGGACGGCACCTGTATGCGACCCCGCCCGCCGTATAATGCCGAGGCACGGAAATCAATTTTTGCTCGAGTATTGTTTAAAAAGTTGATAAAGTGCTAAAGTAAGTGTATGAGGTGGGAAACATTAGAAGAAGCACTTGCAGTGCTTGAGACGGAACGGGAATACGACGGGTATTTTTGCAGCGTACAAGACGCGGTTATCATCGTGATTTTGGGAAGCTTGTGCGATTTGCAAAGCGTAAAGAAAATCCACGAGTGGGCAACGACCGAACATGTCAGAACATTTTTGGCAGAAACGTTCGGAATCAAACGAATACCGTGCTATTGGTGGCTGTTAAGCCTGCTTGGAATCATACGGCCGGAATCATTGAATGAGTGTATGAAACAATGGGTAGCTTCGGTTGTACCGGCTCTTGCAGCAAAACTTGAGACGGAAGAGAAAGAACAAAGCGCGAAGAAAAAGAAGCAGCCGTTGACGATAGCCATAGACGGAAAAGCTATCCGCTCAACGGGAAAGATGAAAAAATACGACAGTCCCTTGCATATCATCAGTGCACAGATAGGGGAATTGGGGTTGACGCTTGCCCAAAGAACGGTCGAATCAAAGAGTAATGAGATTCCTGCCGTACCGGAATTGATAAAAGAGCTTGAAATTCAGGGCTGTATGGTGGTCGCGGACGCAATGAACTGTCAAATAGAGACTGCCGAGGCGATAATTGAGGCAAAAGCGGATTATTTGTTAAGTGCGAAGGGCAATCAGGAAGCACTTATGAACGATATCGCGGAGTATGTTCAGGATACAAAGCTGAGAGTGACGATGGACAGCATCACACGAACGGAAAAGGGACATGGGCGGAAGGAAAGGCGCAGTGCGTATACGAGTGCAGATGTTTCATGGCAGCCGGGAGGACGAGTATGGCCGGAACTCAAATGTATTGGAGCAGTGCATACACGATTTGAGACGAGTAAAGGGGTGACGGAAGAATGGCATTATTATATTTCAAGTAAAGCGTTACGAGCGGAAGAGCTGCTCCATCATGCAAGAGAGGAATGGTCGGTGGAATCGATGCATTGGCTGTTGGATGTACATTTTGACGAGGACAGATGCAGGGTGCAGAGTAAGAACGTACAACAGAATCTCAATATGCTGCACAAGTTTGCGCTTAACATAATCCGCATACACAAACGTGAATCACAATCGAAGCTGCCTTTAAACGGGATTATGTTCCGTGCACTTATGAATCCTCAAGCATTATTACCGCTTTTGGGCAAAACTTGATTTCCGTGATGCCGAGGATTTTCTCCTTGACAAGAAACCAATCTCAGCATACACTGTCAGTATGGACTTAAGAACAGTATTAACGACCGATACCGTAGATCTCCATCTCAAGGGAACGACAAAGGAAGCGATTATCGACGAAATGCTCGAATTGCTCGTAAAGGCCGGTAAAGTTACGGATAAAGCGGCCGCCCGCGAATGCGTACTCGACCGCGAACGCAAAATGTCTACCGGCATGAAACACGGCATCGCGATCCCTCACGGAAAAACGGATACGGTGAGCGACCTCGTCGCGTGCATCGGCATTTCCGACAATCCCGTCGATTTCGATTCTCTCGATCAGGAACCGTGCCGCATCTTTATCATGACGCTCTCGCCGGTAAACAAAACCGGTCCGCATCTTCAGTTCCTCGCGGAAGTAAGTCTCCTGTTTAAGAGCCCCGAAAAACGGCAGCTCATTCTTGAGACACAGGATAAGGCCGAAGTCATCAGAATCCTCACCGAATAGCGTTTTCGTTTTTTATTTTTTCCGTAAAACGCTCAAAAACAGTCTTTATGTATTGCATGAAGACCGTTTTTATTTTAAACTCACGCTATGAAAATCGACGCTCAGTTCGAATCGAAAAACGGAAAACTCTATGCGCTCAAAACGGGCGAAAAAGCCGATACGGGCGCTTTCATTCCCTTCGATTCGGGCGTCCTTTCAGGCGTTTCGTCCGAAATTGCGGAAACGGAAGCGCAAAGATTTTCTGAGGACAAGGGTAAAATACTTGCCGTATACGTTCCGCTCCGTGCCGCGGAAATTTCTGAAAATATATACGACGAAATGTATCTTGCAGCCCTCCGCGTGTTTTTAAAGAGTATCGAAGCATACGGCGCGTACGCCGTAGTCGTGCCGATTTCGGACTGCGGTGCCGAACGGTTAACGCAAGCGATGTGCCATACGGCTCGGCGGATCAAAGACTGCGCAGCCGTCATCGGTTTTGCGATTCCCGATGCACTGACGGAAAGCGAAGCGGCGGCATTTACGGATGCGATGAGCGCCAAGCACGCTCACTACGTCTATTTTTCGAATCGGTATGCGGGTTCATCCTTTGTCGCGTATGCCGTCGAAAGCGGACACGAGCAATCGTAAGTTTCCGCCGACGGCGGAAATACGGACGTTTAAACGAGCCGCTAAAATAGCGCGACTCGTTTAATTTCGAGTTTTCTTCAAAAACTCGTGGATATACGTGTGCGCTCTCGCGCACTAATGCGGCATTTTCGGAAATCGACATTTTCTGCAATACCGCATTTATAGGGACGCAAAGACGACACAATCGTACGCGCAGCAATTATCGGTATAACAAAAATGAAATATAAACCCGACGGGAAAAATTTTGCAAAGACACGACGCAATGCTCTCATCTTTATAAGCGTGCTGGGTATATTGTCGCTGTCTATATTTTTTATATTTCCCGAACAAAAAATTACCCCGTTTGATATTCCCGTTGCAGTAAACGAAAGGCCGAAAGTACAGGCGGAATTCAACACACCTCTGTCCGATAAACCGGCCGCCGTTCGGCACGGAGACGAGGGGCTCACGCTCTACCGTCAGCCCTATTACCGGCTCGCCGTCGAAGATTTTTATATCAGTGAAACGAACAACCGCGACATTACGCTTGCGATCCTCGAGTTCGCCGACAAAAACGACATTCCTCTGTCGCTCGCGTTTTCCCTTGCATATACGGAAAGCCGCTACAATATACGCGCGGTCAACTACAATACGAACAGTTCGATCGACCGCGGCCTCTTCCAGCTCAACGACCGCTCGTTTCCGCAGCTCGTCGAAAAAGATTTTTTCAATCCCGCAGTCAGTGCGCGCTACGGCATGGCGCACTTGCGCTTTTGCCTCAATATAGCCGGAAACATCATCCCCGCGCTCGCAATGTACAACGCGGGCGCCAACCGAGTGCGCTCAAACAGCACGCCGCAGTCGACGCTGAACTATATCGGCAATATCATGACGCACAAGCAGACGATCGACAAACGCTTTGCCGAAGAAGTTATGGCATACATCGATTACAATAATCCGCTCGATGCGAACGTATCGCTCGCGATGAGCGGAAAACGATAGACGTACGCCGGTAAATTTTTTTTAAAATCGCAGCGAAGGAAAATTTTCCGTCCCGTGTGCACCGCTTCGAGCCGCACACAGGCAGCCGACGAAGGGAATCGTGTATCGGATTTTATTTCCGTATGCCGATATCGTACGGAGTAAACAATACGGGAAGACAAGTATTCGGAAAAACGGCGCATGCTTCCGCCGCCATATCTTTTTGCACTTCGAGCGCCGGAGGCAGATGACAGAGTATAAGACGTTTTGCATGCGCTTTTACGGCCGTCATTGCAGCCTGACGAGCGCTTGAGTGTCCCGCTTTTTCGAGCAACGCTTCATCGAATACGGTACCACCCGCTTCATGAACAAGCAGATCCGCATCGAACATTTGCAAAGGAACTTCTTTCAGCACGCGCGTATCCGCCGAATATGCAAAACGCGCCGAGCCGTCGGTCAAAAAGATACCGCATGTCGGAATCGTATGATCGACATCGAATAAATCCGCACAAAACGATCCCTCTATATTCACCGGCTTTCCATCGTAAACCGTCCATTGTATCGGGACCATATTTTGTTTTTGAAAAAGCGCAAATACGTTGCACAGGGATTTTGCACACTCAAGCGCCGCCGCGCTTCCTATAATCCGCAAAGGTTTTGATCGTTTTAAGATCCAAAGATTGTGAATTAAAGAAGGCAAAGCGTACATATGATCGATATGCGCATGCGTCAAAATCACCGCATCGAGGTCTATAGGATCGTAGCCTGCCTGCCGAATCAGCTGTGCCGGAGCACCGCTCGTATCGACGAGTACAAAGGCGCCACCGCTGTCCGCGAGCAAAGACGTATTTCCTGAACTTGCGCTTTGCAGACATCCTTGGCTGCCGAGGAAAATTACTTTCATATCGCTTTTCGCTTACGCGTCACGATAGGAAAGATGATTGAAAAGAGGGCTGCCGCGATAAATAAAAGGCAGATAGGCTTGGTGAAAAAGGTAAAATAATTTCCGCCTGCAAGTTTTACCGCACGTCTGAAATTTTCTTCAAACATACCGCCCAAAATCAAACCCAATACGATCGGCGCGATCGGAAAATCGTTGCGCTTCAATACATAGCCGATCAAACCCATTGCAAGCGCAATTCCCATATTGTAAATACCGACAGCCGTAGCTTGACCTGCGATCGCATAAGAACCGATAAACGATAAAACCAGCACCAACGGCAGCAAGAGCTGTTGCGGAATATTAAGCACTTTCGGATAGAGACGGATACCGCCGAGCTGAAAGACCGCCATAAAGATATTCGATATAAATAAGGTCACAAAGATTGCATACACAAGCGCCATATTTTGCTGGAACAATTGAAAGCCCGGCGTTATCCCTTTTATCATCAAAGCACCGATAAGCACCGCCGTCGCTGCGTCTCCGGGAATTCCCAACGCAAGAGCGGGGATCAAAGCTCCGCCGGTTACCGCATTGTTTGCAACTTCGGGTGCAAATACGCCTTCGAGACATCCGCTTCCGATCGGTTCAAGTTTTCCTTTTGATGCCGCGCAAATATCCTTTGCCGTATTTCTTGCCAAAAAAACGGCAATCGACGCGCCCGTACCGGGAATCGCACCGACAATCGTACCTATACCGGTGGAACTTAAAATTATTTTCCACATCTGCCCTATCTTTTTTAAAGGCGGAAAAATACGGTCTATTTTTACTTTTTCCGTTTTTGATACGGGACGGTTCAATTTATGCATTTCAAAGAATACTTGCGAAATTCCGTATAAGCCTATGAGCGTTGAAGTCAAATCCAAACCTTTCGCCAAAGGAGTCGTCGCCAAATACGAAGAAAACGGTATCCTCAATTGTCCGCTGAAAGGATCCGTTCCTAAAAATGCAAGCGCCATACCGAATGCTCCCATAAGCAAACCTTTCATAACATTATTTGCGGAAACCGAAGCGATAATGACAAGACCTACCAAAGCGAGCGTAGTCTTTTCCGCAGGTCCGAAAGCAAGCGTCAAGCGTGCAATCAAAGGTGCAAATAAAACGAGACAAAGCAGGCTGCCCATCCCGCCTATAAGAGACGCAACAACGGCGCCTCCCAAAGCCTGATCGGCTTTGCCTTTTTTCGTCATGAGAATGCCGTCTTCAACGGTCGCTATGGCGTTAGGATTTCCCGGTATACCGAGCAATATGGCGGGAATGGAAGCGCCGCTGACCGCACCGCAGTATACGGCAAGCAAAAGTCCGATTCCCGTCGCACTTGGCAAATGAAAGCTGATCGGCATAATCAATGCGATGCCCATCGTAGCCGTCAGCCCGGGAAGCGCTCCGAGTATGATGCCTAAAATCGAGCCGAACGCCATCCACAGCAGCGTCGATATATTCGCAACCTGAAGTAATCCTTGCAAAAAAGTATCCATACGAAAACCGCCTCTCTTACCAAAAAATAAGTCCTTTGACCAATTCGACAAGGAACAATTGTTTAAAAACAAGATAGATTATTTCGGTGGACGCCGTTGCAATGACAGCAGAAAGCCAAGTGTGGTACGAGCTCTTATCATCATTTGCAGGCCATTTTTTTCGACAGAGTTTCACGGCGGCAATGATCCAAAGCACCGTAATAACGAGAGTACAAGCCGCAGTAAAGGATGGAGACCCGACCCACGACGGAACGCTTCCCCTTCTTCCGGCAGACAATAAATTGCGTGTAATAAGCCGGCCGAGCGTATAGAGCAGCAGAATATTGACGAGAGACGCGATGCAGCCGGACAATAAAAATTTCAGGTCTTTTTTACGGATATCTCCCTGTTGATTTGCAAAACACAAACAAAACAGAAGGAGTACCGTACACGGAATAAAGCCCGCGCTCCGTATGCAAAATATATAAGCAACAGCAAGCGCGAGCGTAAGGACAAACAGGCGCTTTTCAGGCTTCGACATCGCGGCATCTTCTTTTTCGCTACGCTTATCGGTTATCAGTAAATATACCGATGCGATAAACATAAAAATCGAAAAGACGAGCGGTAAAATCATGCCGCCCGGATCACCGCCGACTTCATCGCCGATCATCCTTGAACTGCCGGAACTGATTACGTAGATAAAATACAATCCCGATAAAATAACGAAAGCTATCAGAATCGGTTTTTTATCTTTAAGCATACCGTTTGTCCTCATAATTTATTTCATTTTATATAAACCGGCTTCTTTCAATATCGGTTCATAATCCGCAATGATGCCCGCATCGTATGCGGCAAAGTCGTCGAGCTTATGGAAGGATTGAATAAAACCGTTCGTCTTCATAAATTTTTGAAAACCCTCTGAATAAAAAGCTTTTTCAACCGCGTCGGCAAGCCATTTTTTTGCCGCATCGGGAGTACCCTTTTTCACCGTCAACGAACGGAAAGATCCGCTCGGTATGGAAAGACCGGGATAGCCCGCTTCCGCGATCGTAGGTACGTCCGCCAACTCCGGAATCGAACTGTGTTTTTCACCGAGAATCACCAACGGACGAAGCGACGCTTTATTCGCTTTGACTTCGGATTGACTGAAAATACCGACGTCACAATGACCGCCCAAAACGGAAGCTATAAGATCCGCTCCTCCCTTAAAAGGCGTTACGTTGAATACTTTATTTAAAGCGAGATTTATGCCCACGCTTGCAACACCCGTCGCGCCTCCCATGCCTGCGTTTCCGAACGTGATTTTTCCGGGATTCGCTTTTGCAGCCGCTTCAACTTCTTTTAAGCTCTTCCACGGCTTATCGTTTCGAACCGCGATGATAAACGGATCCCAGTTCAAAGCCGCAATATAATCAAGCGCTTTATACCCCTCGGTTAAGCCTTGCATCGTAGCCGCCGTCGTATGCGTACCGGAACCCAAAAGCGTATATCCGTCGGCAGCGCCGTTGATCACTTCATTCGTTCCCGTAGCGCTTCCCGCTCCGGGCATATTCGTCACTATAAAATTCTGTCCCGTTGTCTTTTTCAAATCTTCGACCAAAGCACGGAAAATCAAATCCGTACTGCCGCCTGCCGCGTGCGGCACGACGATCGTTATCGTTTTTTCGGGATCGGGAAACGCGTTTTCGTTCGACCCCATAGCAAATACCGGAATAACGGCAAAGACCGCAGCCGACAACACCAAAGCAATTTTTTTCATACATACCTCCAGAATTTTCGCATATTTTACGTGTATGTGCGCTCACAACGTAAAGCGCACGTACGTTCTGTCATCAAAACTTATATTACCGTTTTCGATTCCCTTGGTAGACACATGAAGTCTGTAACACTCGGGATCTTCCCGTAAAATCTTCGCCAGTTCGGCTTCGCTTTTCTCCAACGTCGGCAGCAATACGGGGTATCCGTCGCTCGCCAAAATGACTTCCGAACTTTTTTCCGGCAGACGAATCTTTTTTATTAAAGTTTCCGGAATTTCATCGCCGTTTATAACGGCATATCCGTAGGGCGTATCGCTGCGGTTCGCAAAATTCGTCGCTTTAACGATCCACGGGAGAATTACCTTTCTGCCTTCATCGGCAGAACTTCCATCGGACAAACTTTGATCGGGCTGCAGATAAAGTATCATGCTGCGCAGATCGGCAAGAACGATATCGCTTTTTTTTACACTGGTATAAAGTGCGCCGTCGACCATCACCTGACAGTCTCCGATAAGCCATATCTCGCGCTTCGAAACGGAACAGATAACGGCGACCGCCTGCAAACCGTATTCTTTTTTATCGTAAGGAAAATCGGTACGCCGATAAAAATCCTCATAAGCGGCATTGCAGTTTTTGATGATATCGGTGCATTCCGAATCGGGGGCGCTTTGCTCTATGGCACGGGCGATCAGCTCTGCGGCAATCCGTCCGGTTTTTTTTTCACCGCAGATAAAATCGCTCTTTGAAGTAACGCCGTCAATTACGGCAATAAAATGATCGGTGATCGTCAAAACGTCTTCGCAGTAACCGGCGCGTTTTTTACCTTTTACTATGGATTCTACTATCTTCATATCGAAATTATGCTTTACCGAGTTTGGAATATGCGTATATTGTATGCCCGATCCCGTGATAAAAAAAGAGTTTTTTATCTGAAAAACATTGCATTTTGTCCTATTTGATTTATAATAGACAATCGACTATTTATTAAGGTGATATCGATATGACAAAAAAAATCGCTCCGACTCCTTATTATCACAAAGGTGTGATGAAATCAAAAACATACGAGATTTATTATAACAGTGACTTTTCACTCGGCCGGATAGGAAAACATACGCACAGTCACTATGAATTTTATTTTTTAATATCGGGCAGCGTTATGTATACCCTAGACGACAAAACGTATCCTCTCCGCCCCGGCGATATCCTTTTAATTAAACCCGAACAAGTACATGCCGCATTGATAAACGAAAATCAAAAAGCTTACGAACGCTATATTCTATGGCTGAACACGGATTATATCAAACAACTGTCATCCGCGCACACCGATCTGCTGCTTCCCTTCCGCAAAATAAATTTTTCCGGTTCTTATTTGCGGCTGCCGCATGATATGCGCCTCGTCGTAGCCAATCTGCTGCAAATGATTTTAATCCAGTTCAATTCTCATGAATACGGCTCCGACCTTTTGGCCGACTCCTACATCACCGAACTTCTCATTCATATTGCGCGTATCAAATTATATTGGCAACCCGTCTATTTTGAACGGGATATTGACGACAATCCCATAATCTTACGCACGTTAAATTATATTGCCGAACACATTCACGACGACATCGGGATTTCCGACATCACAAACGAATTGTGCATAAGCCGCTCTCATCTTTCAAAACTTTTTTCGGACTGTATGGGAACGTCCGTCCATCAGTACATCATAAAAAAGAAGCTTTATTTGGCGAAACAGGAACTCTTATCGGGGCATGCTTCCGTTGAAACGTTGTGTACGAATTACAACTTCGGAGATTACAGTTCGTTTTATCGGGCATTTAAAACCGAATTCGGTATGTCGCCGAGAAAGTTCATACAGGAATTAAAAAAATAATATACGCCGGTAAATTTTTTTTTAAAATCGCAGCGAAGGAAAATTTTCCGTCCCGTGTCTACCGCTTCGAGCCGCACACAGACAGCCGAAGAAGGGTACGCTTTCTCCCAAACAAAACTACGCCCACACGAGCCACAGCGCCAAAGCCGCAGCGGCTGTCGTTAAAATCGTAAAAGGCGCGCCGATTTTCAGCCAGCCCGCAAAATCGACGGGGCGGCCTTCTTTTTTGAGGATACCCATAGCGACGACGTTTGCACTCGCTCCGAAAGGCGTCAAATTTCCGCCGAGACAGGAACCGATAAGAAGCGCGAACATGTAGAGTTCGGCGGCGAGATCCATCTGAACGGCGAGCGTTTTCGCAACCGGCAGCATGACGATAATATACGGCACGTTGTCTACAAAACCCGAAATAACGACGGAGACGACGAGGATCAGCATAAAACCCGCGAACACATTGCCGCCGGTAATGCGTACGAGAATACGGGCGAAATCCGAAAGCAAACCGGTTTCCGAAATCGCGCCGACGACGATAAATATGCCGATCAAAAACGCAATCGTTTCCCAATCGAGTCCTTTGATAAGCAGCTGCGTTTCACGAAGCGAGCGGTGCCGTACAAATCGGAACCACAGCACGCCCGCAATACCGAGAAAAAGCACGTACAGTCCCGATAAAAATTCAAAATCGAAATGAAAAAACGAAATCGCCGCAAGCCCGAAAATCATCGCGAGCAGGAGCAGAAGCGGCACCGAAGAAATCACTTCGGTTTTATCCGAATCGGGTTTTTCTTTTTGCTTTGCAAAAAACAAATAAAAATACAGACAGCCCGCAAGCATACCCGTTTGAATAAAGAAAAAAATCGACGGCTTGGCGGCATGTACGAAAAAATCGTTGAAGGTATAGCCCGCGTAGCTTGCAAAAATCATCGACGGCGGATCTCCGACGAGCGTTGCCGTTCCTTCGAGATTCGACATGACGGCAAGTCCTATCATAAAATACGTCGGATCGATTTTAAGCTTTTTGCACAACGCAAGCGCTATCGGAGCCATGACGAGTACGGTCGCGACGTTTTCAACGAAGATCGAAATAAAGCCCGTCATTG
Organism: Treponema sp. Marseille-Q4132; assembly: GCF_014334835.1. NCBI lineage: Bacteria > Pseudomonadati > Spirochaetota > Spirochaetia > Treponematales > Treponemataceae > Treponema > Treponema sp. Marseille-Q4132. The sequence goes on along the minus strand of NZ_CP060591.1, from coordinate 2,162,851 downwards.
CAAGGATGAGCACGATTGCGATTCCCGTATTCGGAGCTTTTTCAACTATTTTATCCGCAATGAACGCGGGCATCTGCGAATAGATAAAGAGCGCCGCGATTGCCATGCTTCCGACGTAAATCATGAGCACGTTCCAGTTGACAAGAGAAAAAAATGCGTGCACGAAAGGATATGCACGAAGCGGAACGCCGCCGTCAAAGGGAAAAATGCTGCCGGGAAATATCGCGCCCAACAACAGAATAATGAGCGCCGCAGCGGATGTAAATACGATTTTTTTATGCTGCACGACGATGACGAGCGCATACATCGAGGCGGCAAGTGCAAGCACGACCCATTTCATTTCCATATTGAAAGAGTATACAGAAAAAAAAGCCGCAGGTAAATCACACGATTTTTTTCATAAAATTTCTTTCGGTTGTAACCATTTTCCCCGTCCGCCGTTTATAGAGTGCAAGCATTATATGCAAACGCAAAGGTCACTGTTTTTCCTCCTTTTAACAGTGGCCTTATTTTTTAACCGCGCACTTACTACCGCTCTTTTTCCGTGATATAATAGCCGCTGTATGAAAGATTCTTTTAAAGACGTAAGATGCTGTCCCGAACGCAAAAATTGGGCGGAATGCATAAAGCGCGAAGTGCCGCTGTACGGCAGAGGCAATGAAATCCGCTCGGACTTCGAGCGCGATTATACGCGGCTTTTGCACTCCCGCGCGTTCAGCCGCTTAAAACATAAAACGCAGGTTTTTTTCGCACCGCACAACGATCACACGTGTACGCGCATGGAACACGTGCTGCACGTAGCATCGGTCGCATCCGAAATCGCAAAATACCTCGGCTTGAACGAAAGACTTGCCGCCGCAATTGCGATCGGGCACGATATCGGACACGCACCCTTCGGTCACCACGGAGAAAACCGTCTCAATTCGCTCCTTGAACAAAAAACGGGCGTCAATGCTCCGAAAAAATTTTGGCACGAACGCAACAGTCTTTTTTTTGCAGACTATATCGAAACGCTTGCCGATCCCGACGGAATCGAACAGCCGCTCAATTTGACCTATGCGGTGCGAGACGGACTTATCTGCCACTGCGGCGAAATCGATCAGCAGGGTATCATGCCGCGGACTGAAGCGATCGATCTCTATTCGATAAAACGGCCGGGTATCGTACAGCCGTACACGTGGGAAGGCTGCGTCGTAAAAATCGCCGACAAAATAGCATACTTGGGACGGGACATCGAAGATGCGCGGGCATACCACATGCTCGATATGACGTCCTACCGCGAACTGCGCGAAATCGTCGCGACGACGCTCGGCATCGACGGCAAAGCGAAGGGCGCGTTCCGAAGCGGCAAAGCGGTCAATACAACGGTTTTAATAAACGATCTCATCGTCGACTTGTGCACGCAGTCGAGTCCGGAAGGGGGCTTGCGCTTTTCGGACGAGTATTTCCGTTTTATCATCGAACTGAAAAAATTCAATTTCCGGCGGATCTATGCTCACTGGCGCATAGAAGAATTCATGCACTACGCGTCGGACATTATCAAAACACTGTACGAAGTGCTCATGCGCGTGCAGCCCTACGCGCAAAACGGACGCGCACGACAAGCGCTGCGCTATTATCCGAATCTGTGTTCGACCTATGAAGACTGGCTCGTCAAATACGCAAACTACGCACCTCTCGGACAGACAGACCGAAAACGAATTCTCCGCTGCAATACCGCCGAAGTTTTCGATATAAACGATAACGAGTCGTACCAAAAATGCGTCATCGAATATATTTCCGGCATGACCGATCAGTTTGCAATTCAAGTGTATGAAGAGATCATCACGTTTTAACATGCCGCATTTCGGGCATCCGCATTAAACTGAAAAAGATATTTGACACATAACAAAAATCCGTAGTACAATGAAATATTGTCGGCTGAACGGCAATTTCAGCCGGGCATATAAAAAAATCAAATCGTTATGAACTTTGTTTGGAGGTAAAAATGAAAAAATTGATTATCGGCGCGATGTGCATTCTCGCGGCATCGTCGCTTTTTGCGCTTGGAGGAAACGACTCGGGCAGCGCTGCAGCGCAGACAATCGCCGCGGCAAAAAATATGTCGCACGACGATATCGTCGCAAAGGCAAAAGAAGAAGCGGCTGCGGCAAAATCGGCCGGCACCGTATTCAAAGCGTACGGAACGAGTTCGCGCATCGCGAGGGCGGCAAAAGCGTTTACCGAATTATACGGTATCGACGTCGAAACGACGAACGTCAAAGACAGCGAAATCTATACGAAATTGCAGGCTGAAATCAGCGGCAAAATCGACGGCGCGGACGTCGTGCTGACACAGAACGGTGCGGTTATGAAAGTGCAGATGGTCGACACGGGAAATCTCATAAACTACATTCCCGCATCCGTCGCTTCGAATATCGAAAACTCGGACAAAGTACCGCTTGTACAGCAATATATCGACAAACTCTTTATCTTCAATACCGTCGGTTCGAACGTCCCTGCAATCACGAACGTGTGGCAGCTGACCGAACCGGCTATGAAAGGCAGAGTGTTTTTCAAAAGCCCCGAAACGGAAAAGGTAAACGAAAATTTCCTTATCATGCTGACGAATAAAACATGGTCGGATAAGCTTGCAAAGGCATATAAAAACTTATACGGCAAAGATATTCAACTCGGAAGCTACAAAAACGCGGGCTATAAATGGATTGCGGAATTCCTGCATAACTGTTCCTTCGGCAATTCGGATACGACGATAGCCGAACAGATTTCCAACGCAGAAGCGTCCGGAAAAATCGGTCTTTTCGTTTTGAGCAAACTCCGCTCGAAAACGGTGCGCACTGAAAATCTCGAAGTCGCTTCATACTATGCGGACGGAAAAAATACGACGGTTGAACCCTTTGCCGGCTTTATGTATCCGCTCTATGCCCAGATCGTCAAAACGACGACGATGCCGTACACGTCCATGCTCTTTGTCGAACATTTGGTATCGCCTGCCGGATTCGCTCCGTGGGGCAAAGACATCGGCGCGTATTCTTCAAATACGGGCATTCCGGTAAACAAAGGCGATCAGCCGCTTTCGTATTGGAAAACGCGCCTGGTCATGGATGATCCCGAATACATCAATGAGGCGTATGCCGATGTTTTCGAATTCATTTCAAAAAATCTTACCAAATAAGGCGCTTCGAAAAATCATAATTTTTCAAGCCCTTCCTTAAAGATGTATGTGCGGGTATGCGTTTCAAAGCGTATGCCCGCAATCCGTCTGCCAGAATTTTTATGGGAGCTATCATGTCAAAAAAAGCGGCGAATCATATAAAGACATTTTTTCAAAACCCCGCAAATGTCATCCTTGTCGTATTTTTTATTTTGCTGGCTGCGCTGACATTGTATCCGCTGCTTTCGCTCGTATTCGAAACCTACAGCGTTCATCCGATGGAAATGCAGCTCATACGAAAGCCGACCGGTGCGCTCACGCCGTATCATTGGAAGAGACTGCTCACAGGCGGCGAATATTCCGTTAATAATTTTTACCGTCCGTTGCTGAACACGGTCCTCATGGCGATCATCGCGTCGATCATCGCCATTTTTTTCGGCGGATCGGTTGCATGGCTTATCACGAGAACGAATCTCAAATATAAAAAATTCATTTCGTTCGTATTCGTCTTTCCGTATATCATGCCGTCGTGGACACTCGCGATGTTTTGGACGAACTTTTTCAGAAATGCGAACGTCGGTATGGGCATCACGGGTATCTTTACGGCGCTTACGGGCATCACAATGCCGGAATGGTTCGTTTACGGAATCTTTCCCTGCTCGGTCGTACTCGGGCTTCACTATTCGCCGTTCGCCTACATCCTCATCGGCGGTATCCTCCGCAATATGGATGCGAACCTCGAAGAAGCCGCGACGATTTTAAAAGCGAGCCGCGCAAAAATCATGCGGAAAATCACGCTGCCGATCGTCATGCCCGCGCTTCTTTCGACTTTTCTGCTCGTGTTCGCTTCCGCGATGAGCGCGTACGCCGTTCCGGTTTTTCTCGGATCGCCCGTGCGCTTTTGGGTACTCACGACAAAGATGTACACGATGATGAACGGCAATTTCCAAGGACAGGGATACATCATCGCGTTTACGATGATTTTATTCGGCATCGGCATTCTGGGATTGAATCAATGGTTTACCGGCAGACGAAAATCGTTTACGACGATCACCGGAAAATCTTCGCAGATTTCGCTCGTGAACCTTCGCGGCGCACGGACGCCGCTTTCGGCCTTCCTCGTCGTTCTCTTGTGCTTTATCGCGATCGTACCGCTCATCACCTTTGCGCTTGAATCGGTGCTGCTTCTGCCCGGCGATTATTCGCTGAAAAATTTTACGCTCGACTTTTGGATCGGGCGCGGCGAATCCGCCCTCGAAAACGGTATGGACGCGGGCATCCTCATGAGCGCCGACGTGTGGCGCACGCTGTGGAACAGCCTCCGCCTGTCGGTCGTATGTTCCGTCGTCGCCGGCACGAGCGGCATCCTCATCGGCTATGCGATCGGAAAACGGCGCGGATCGAAATTGGCAACTTTCGTCAACAACCTCGCGTTTTTTCCCTACCTCATGCCGTCGATGGCCTTCGGCGCGATCTACCTTTCGATTGCGACGAAGATACCGTTTTTGTACGGTTCGTTTTTTATCCTCGCGCTCATCGGTTCGGTAAAATATCTGCCCTTCGCATCGAGAAGCGGCGTCAACGCCATGCTGCAGCTTTCAAACGAAATCGAAGAAGCCGCCGTCATCGTCGGCGTACCGTGGATAAAGCGTATGTCGCACATCATCGTTCCGATTCAAAAGGCGACGTTCCTGTCGGGATTTTTGCTTCCGTTTATTTCGTGCATGAGAGAGCTTTCGCTGTTCGCGCTCCTCGTCACTCCGCAAAATAAAGTGCTCACGACGATGCTCATGCAGTTCAACGAAAAAGGCTATACGCAGTACGGCAACGCGATCAACCTTATGATCATCGTACTCGTATTGCTTATCAATTTTACCGTAAATAAAGCGACCGGCGCTTCGATCGACAAGGGTGTCGGCGGCGCGTAAAACAATTCGAAAAATCGTTTGTACGGGCGGACGGGCTGTGCGCAATATGAAATGGCGCAGTTCGAATCGCCCGTATTTTTTTAATCGGAAAACGAGTAGCGTATCACCCCAATACGACGCGGCGTAAAATCCGCAGGCGGGTGCGATCAAATCCGATGCATTGCGGAAAACACTTTTTCGCTCATGATGTTGATTTCAACGCCCATAGCGTCTGCGGTTTTATTCATTTCAGCGCGGAGATCTTCGATCGAAATATCGGCGCCGTCGAGATCTACCATCATCATCATAACGAAATTTCCGGAGAGGATCGTCTGTGAAATATCGGCTATATTGACTTTGTGTTCGGCGAGGAAACCGCTTACTTTTGCGATAATGCCGACCTTATCCGAGCCGACGACGGTGATAATTGCATTCATACGTTTCAGTGTACCGCATTCGGAGTATACCGGCAAGAGCGAACGCAGGGCTTACACATGAAAAACTTTATTCTTTAAAAGCAACGTGTAACGTAAAAAATCGGCTGCACTCCCGACAGCAGCCCTGCCGTTTGCGCGGGGAACTTCGCGCTTCGCGCTCGTTGCAAGTGCCGCGGCTGACCGTAATCGGAATCGGACTGCGCAAAATTTCTTCGAAATTTTGCTTGCCATTCTCTGAAGTGCGACATTGCAGAAAATGTCGATTTTCGAAAATGCCGCACTCGTGCGCGAAAGCGTACACGTATATAAACAAGTTTGCGGAGCAAACTTGCGCTTAAACGGGAGGCGCTATTTTAGCATTCCGTTTAAACTCGGTCAGAGCGGCTCGGCGGCATTGCCGCTGCCTCGCGTTCCGCCTTTTTTATATAATTATACGCTTCTTTTCTATGTATCCATTTCTCATGCGTAATCCCTGTGTACGGTTGTACGAAGCGAAATTTTCCGCGCAGCTTCGGCTACGAAGCGCTTTCCGTACGTGGCCGAGACGCGTATACGGTTTCCGCTGCGATTTCGGTAAAAACTTTGCGCAAGTCGCCTGAAAGTTTTTGCGGCAAAAGTTCGCTTTCCATACGCAAAAATGCCGAGCGGCTTATATTGCGGCCGCCGTATCGCGCTATGTTTTCCGTATACACTTGCGAATCGATCAAAACGCCGCCGCATTTTTCGAAGGCTTTTACAAAGAGCATAAACGCGCTTTTGCCCGCGTTCGATTCACGCGTGAACATCGACTCGCCGCAAAACACTTTTCCGATGAGTACTCCGTAAAGTCCGCCCGCAAGCTCGTCTCCGTGCCACGCTTCGATCGAATGTGCAATACCGCGCTCGTGCAGCGCACAGTAGATATCGATCATGCGATTTCCTATCCACGTGCCGTCCTGTCCGGCGCGATATACGTGCGCGCAATTTTCGATGACGCGGAAAAAGGCGGCATCGATGGTATACGTATACGGACTGTGTTTTAAAAATTTTACGGCGCTGCGCGGAAAGCGGATTTCATTTACGGGAAGCACGAAACGCGGATCGGGACTCCACCACAAAACGGGATCGCCGGAGCTTTCATCATACCAAGGGAAAATCCCCTGCAGATATGCCGAAAATACGAGATGAGGCGTCAGCTCTTCCGTATAACCGAGCAAGCCGTTTCGCCCTGCATCGCGTACGAAAAAATGCGTATATTCAAAATCGCTTCCGAAACGTTCGGCGCCGAGTTTTGCCCGCCAATCAACGCTTTCCATAATCGAAAGTCAATGTTTCCGTGCCGTCGCTTCCGGAGGATATGTCGACACGCACTTCACCGCCCGCGGAAAGTTTTCCGAACAATACTTCGTCGGTGAGCGGAGATGCGATCTTTTCTTCGACAGTACGCGCCATATTCCGCGCTCCGAATTCGCGCGAATAGCCTTTTTCCGAAAGGTAGGCAATCGCGCGCGGGGTCGTTTCGAGCTTGACTTTTTTTTGCGCGAGGCGGGCGGCGAGTTTTGCGACTTCTTTTTTTGCGATGTCGTCGACGATCTCTTTGCCCAGATGTGAAAACGCGATAATGCCGTCGAGCCGGTTGCGGAATTCCGGCGAAAAAGCTTTTTCGACCGCTTCGCGAAGAGAATCGTTTGCATCCGCAACATCTCCGGCGCCGAAACCGACTTTGCTCTTTTCCATTTCGTGCGCGCCGGCATTGCTCGTCATGATGATGATGCAGTTTCGAAAATCGGCTTTACGGCCCTGATTGTCGGTAAGAAATCCGTAGTCCATAACTTGGAGCAGCACGTTGTAAATTTTCGGATGCGCTTTTTCGATTTCGTCGAAGAGCACGATCGAATGCGGATTTTTGCGCACGTCTTCGGTAAGCTGTCCGCCCTCTTCATAACCGACGTACCCCGGCGCCGAACCGATGAGACGGCTCACCGTATACTCTTCCTGATATTCGCTCATGTCATAGCGCAAGAGCGTTTCGCCGAGCGTACGGGAAAGCGAGCGCGCAAGCTCCGTTTTGCCGACGCCCGTCGGACCGACGAATAAAAAACTGGCTTCCGGCCGTTCGGGATTGTTAAATCCCGCGCGCGCCCTTTTTACCGCTTTTGTCACCGCATCGACCGCTTCATCCTGTCCGAAGATTTCCGAGCGCATCGTGTCGGCGAGGTCGCGGAGCTTTTCTTTTTCTCCGCTCGTCACCGATTCAAGCGGCACGCGCGCCATCTTTGCCGTCACCGATTTGATAACGGAAGTAGACACGACGGGCTTTTTCGAAAGCGAGTTTGTACGCGCGGCATCGCTTTCGGAAACGGGAGTTTTGCGCATGCGAGCGAATCCCCCGTTCGCTTTGATTTTCATGTACGAACCCGCTTCGTCGATGATGTCGATCGCTTTGTCGGGAAGCCGCCTGTCCGGCAGATACTGCACCGATAAATCGACCGCGGCTTTGAGTGCCGTATCGCTGTACGTAACTCCGTGATAACTTTCGTACCTTTCGCGAAGCCCTTTTAAGATCGCCAGCGTATCTTCGGGCGAGGGTTCTTTTATATCGATTTTTTGAAAGCGGCGCGCGAGCGCTCTGTCTTTTTCGAAATTTTTTGCATACTCTTCGTGCGTCGTCGAACCGATGCAGCGGATTTTCCCCGACGACAGCACCGGTTTTAACAAATTTGCCGCATCCATCGTACTGTTGCCGCTCGTACCGGCACCCATGATCATGTGGATCTCATCGATAAATAAAATCGCGTTCCGTTTTTTCATCAGTTCGTCGGTGATCTTTCTGAGACGGTCTTCAAAATCGCCGCGGAATTTCGTACCGGCGAGCAGCAAACCCATATCGAGACTGTAGATTGAAAAATTATTAATCGCGTCCGGTACTTTGTTTTGCGCGATCCTGAGTGCAAGTCCGTTTGCTATCGCCGTTTTGCCCACCCCCGCATCTCCGACGTAAAGCGGATTGTTTTTCGTGCGGCGGCACAAAATCTGAATCGTGCGGTCGATTTCCTCCGTCCGTCCGATAAGCGAATCGATTTTGCCCTGCTTCGCTTCTTCGGTCAAATCGACACAAAAGCGTTCGAGCGCCGTCTGTTTTGTTCCGCGGGGACTTTCCTGCCGGACATCGTCGGATGTTTGCAGGTCCGGCGTAAATTTTTGCTGCGTATCCGTACCGTCGGAAAAAAATCGGTTTTCATCGGTAAGTTTCGCTTCTCCGATCGCTTCGATGAGGCGGAGTTTGTCGACGCCGCCCATACGCAGAGAATACGCACAGTAATTGCGCTTTTCTTCCGTCATACTGACGAGTACATCGGTGATGTCGAGAATTTGCTTGTCGCTCGACGCACAGTGAAACACGGCGCGGTTCATCACTTCCTGAAAACCCTGTGTTTCCACCGGTTCGGCGCTCTGCCCGTTTCCCTGCACCGCCGATACCGGCACGTTTTTTTTAATGTATTCGTTTACATAATCGCGAATCGTCGCCACGTCCGCGCCGCACGATTCGAGCAGACCGCGCACCGAATCGAAGGCGAGCGCGGAGCTGAGCAAGTGCTCCGGCGTAAAGAATTCGTGACGGGCGTATTTTGCGTCGGAAAACGAAACCGACAATATCTTTCGCAGCTGCGGACTTATTTCCATAAATTTTCCACTTCCCGCCCGCCGCATCGCGCAGCGGATCTTAAGCGTGAAATTACACTCGTATGAAATCTCACGCTCTTCCTTGTGTCAATTGAATGCCGAACTTCGAAAAAAAATAAACGATACGGGGCAAAGTTACAATCCTATGCCGTTCGCTTAAGCGGTACGCTTACATAGTTAGAATCAAAAAGCTCAAGCGCGGCTGAGCAAAAAATATTTTTGCAGCCCGCACATATTTTAATTTTCCGAAGCCGTCATACAATTTCTCGGGCGACTTCAAAAACCGGACCGAGTTTTCAGGGACTTTCTCTTATACTTCCTGCACTTCAACTTTCAGCGGAAAGCCCTGTTCCCGCGCACGGCGCACCGCAAGCGCAGCCCGCGTCGCCGCTATATCGAACGCATACACGCCGACGATTGCGGAACCAGTTTTGTGTACCGATTCCATAATGACGCACGCGTCCTCTTCTGATTTATAAAAAACGGACATGAGCACGTCGACGACAAAATCTTTCGTCGTATAGTCGTCGTTAAAAAAAATGACGCGACCGTTCGGCGGAATATCGTAATCGACGGCATCGACCGCTTCGATCGAAAACTCGCCGCTTCCGAATGTGTCGCTGTCAGTCATGCTTATAATATACAGAATTTTTATAATTATTCCAATAGCATTAAAAACTTTAAAAAATCGATAAAATAAAAAAAGCGAAAACCGTATTTCCGAAAACCGAGCACTACCGTAAAAACCGGTCGCATTTCCGGCGGCGGTACTGAGTTTGAAACGGTAAAGGATCGGAAGTTCGACGATACAAATACACAAAAATCGCTTGAGGGGAAGCGTCGCTTTTATTATACTGTCGCCATGCAGGAAAAAACCGAAGTACACCCGAAAATCCGTGTAACCTACAATGCACCCGTTACGCTTACCTTTGTCGTCATCTGTACCGTAATTATGCTCCTTGACACGCATGTGTTCGACCGGCACCTTGCGGCGGCGCTCTTTATCATACCGGGCGGAAAGTACAGCAGCCATCCGTTCGATTGGAAAGCGCCGCTCGATTATTTTCGTCTCTTTTCGCACGTTTTCGGACACGCCGATTGGCAGCACCTCATTTCGAATATGTCGCTCGTTTTGCTGCTCGGCCCGATCATCGAAAGCCGCTACGGATCGCGTGTCTTCGCACTCGTCATAACGATAACCGCACTCGTCACAGGCGTCATCAACGCGTGTTTGATCACGCATCCGGAAATGGGGGCAAGCTCCGTCGTGTTTATGATGATCATGCTCGCGTCGTTCACATCGTTTGCAAAAAACGAAATACCGCTGTCGTTTATACTCGTGTTTATTTTATATATCGGCGGACAGTTTTTCAATTTCGGCACGCTGCAGCATAACGGCATTTCGGTCGCCGCGCACATAGCCGGAGGATTGTGCGGAAGTCTCTTCGCGTTTTTGCTCACGCCGCAAAAATTTCCGGCAGGCGCGCAGAATGAAAATTCCGCAAAGCAAAACGCTTCGGAAAGAACGCAAAGCGATGCTTCCGAGCCGGCCGGCAAACGCGATGTAAAAATCGGTACGAAAAAATCGGCGTTAAAAAAACATACGAAGGACGGAAAAAAACGATAGAGTACCTCTAAAAATTGCAGTCTTTAGAGGTGACTTCGAAAACGATTTTTATTCGACGGCGCTGAAAATCGGACGGGGCGTTGCGGGGTGTCCCCGCAGAGGGGGCAGCGAACGGCCGTATGAACGGAGCAAGGGGAAAACGACAGTTTTACACTTGCGGAGAGATGCGGACGGGAGCGAGGGGGAGACTTCCCCCTCTTAATAATTTTTCTGCAAAAAAACGTTCACCCTGCGATCGCGCGCACGTGCGTGACGTTTTCCATTGCGGAAAGTTTTGCAAGCGTTTCGTCGCTCACATTGCCTTCGACGTCGATAATATTGTAGGCGATGTTGCCGCTGTTTTGATTTATCATACCCGCGATGTTGAGCGAAGCTTCGCCCAAAATCGTCGAAAACTTCGACACCATACCCGGAATATTTTTGTTCGAAATGCAAAGGCGCGTACCGCCGGAGGGGATTTCGTTTTCGGTGACGACTTTCGGAAAGTTGACCGAATTGGCGATGGTGCCCCGTTCGAGAAATTCGCGGAGCTCTGCGACGGCCATGACGGCGCAGTTTTCTTCGGCTTCGGGTGTCGATGCGCCGAGGTGCGGAAAGCAGATGACTTTCGGATTTGCAAGCAGTTCTTCCGCGGCAAAATCGGTGACGAACATGGAAACCTTTCCGTTCGCGATCGCCTGAAGCATGTCGGCATTGTTGACCAATCCTCCGCGCGCAAAGTTTATGATGCGCACGCCGGTTTTCATCGCGTTCAATCTGTCGGCGTTGATAAAACCTTTCGTGTCGTTTGTCTGCGGCATGTGGATCGTGATGTAGTCCGATTTTGAAAGCAGAGTATCGAGGGTTTCCGCCTGTTTGATGTGCGTGTCGAGCTGCCATGCGTTTTTGACGGAGATAAAGGGATCGTAGCCCGCAACGGTCATGCCCAAACCGACGGCGGCGTTTGCGACGAGGGCTCCGACGGCGCCGAGACCGATGACGCCGAGCGTTTTGCCCTGCAGTTCCGGCCCGATGAATTGGGATTTGCCTTTTTCCGCAAGATCGGGAATTTCGTCGCCTTTACCCGCAAGACTTTTTACCCACTCGGCGGCGGCGATCGCGGGGCGGTTTGCGATGAGCATGCCGAGTATGACGAGTTCTTTTACCGCGTTCGCATTCGCACCGGGCGTATTGAACACGACGATGCCCCGCTCGGTCAACTCCTGCACGGGAATATTGTTGACGCCAGCACCCGCTCGTGCGACGGCTTTTACCGTATCGGGAATCGTCATGCCGTGCATGTCTTGAGAGCGCACGAGGATGGCGTCGGGATCGTTGATCGAAGATGCGATTTCGTAATCGTCGCGGGGAAATCGTTCGAGCCCCGCAGATGATATTTTATTGAGCGTTTGAATTTTAAACATATTGCCTCTCAATTTTAATAATTATTAATACGGATGCCGCGCTTTGAAAGCTGCCTCAAAACGAATGCTTTCGGCGGGCATTCGTCCGCTTAAAAATTTTCAGCGGCAAACTTATCCATAAACTCTATAAGCCGCTCGACGCCTTCGATCGGCATGGCGTTATATATGGACGCGCGCATACCGCCGACGGTACGGTGCCCTGCAAGGTTTACGAGTCCCGCTTTCGCCGCTTCGGCTGTGAATTTTTTGTTGATCGCATCGGCCTTGTCGGCGTCCGTTTCCTTTGTCAAAAACGGCACGTTCATGATCGAACGGCTGTCTTTGTCGGCGGTCGCGCGGTAGACGGCGCTCGAATCGAGGTAGTCGTACAGGCGCTCGGCCTTTGCATAATTGCGCGCTTTCATGCCTTCAGCGCCTCCGTTTTTTTCTATCCAATGAAGCACTTTACCGAGGGCGTAGATCGCATAGCACGGCGGCGTATTGTACAGAGAATCTTCGTCGGTGTGCGTTTTATACGTGAGCATCGTCGGCGTAAGTTTTTGCGGAGTGTCGGTGATGAGGTCGTCCCTGATGATGACGAGCGTAACGCCCGCAGGCCCGAGATTTTTTTGCGCGCCTGCGAAGACGAGACCGAAAGCGCTCACATCGAGCGGCTCGGACAGGATGCACGAAGAGATATCGGCAACGAGCGGAATGCCGCCCGTATCGGGAATATAATTCCAGTGCGTGCCCTTGATCGTGTTGTTGAGACAGATATACGCGTAATCGTAATCGCCCGTGATTTTATCGATTTTCGGAATATAGCAAAAATTGCGGTCGGAGGACGACGCGGCGATATCGACGGAAACGTATTTTTTCGCTTCTTTGATCGCTTTACCCGACCACACGCCGGTATCGACGTAGACCGCTTTGCCCGAACCTATGCCGAGATTCAGCGGCACCATCGCAAACTGAGTCGAACCGCCGCCCTGCAAAAACACGATTTTGTAGTTGTCGGGCACGCGCATGAGTTTCCGCACCATAGCTTCCGCGTCCTCAATGATCGGCTTGAATGCCGACGAACGATGGCTCATCTCCATAACCGACTGACCCGTGCCCTTGTAGTCGAGCATTTCATCGGCACAGTCTTTCAACACTTCTTCCGGCAAACACGAGGGTCCCGCCGAAAAATTGTACACACGTCCCATAGCTGCTCCTATAAAAAATTTTGCAGGAAGTTAGAGCCTACGGCTCGTTCTGCAAAGAACCGATTCTACGTGTCCGTTTTCGCGGTCTTCGAATCAACTTCCGAAAAAGTTTTTAGCCGTGCGCATACTTCGCAACGAACGCGTAAACGCGAAGTTGCGAGCGGCGCACATATTAGATATTCGAGTTTAAAAAATAATTATACACCATGTTTAAATGAATAATACCAGCAATATTTTAATTCGTCGTTTTCAATATAATAAATTCCAATCCCCGTAATACCATAACCAAAAATTGCAAAGGCAAAACAAGAATTATCATAGCTGTTTTTATAATCTTTAAGTTTTTGTTTCACTTCTGTTACGGTGATGGTTTCAACCTTATCATACTGGCTGTTCGGGTCTGAATAAGTTACAAAAGTCGATGAATATGTCAGAACTTTAAGTTTCGGCCTCACATCCCAATTTTTACCGACATTTGTATATTGGTTAATAACGTATTTATTATACGCATTGATCAAATCGTCTTTATTTTTATAAAAAGACATTTTTTGAGTCGATGTAAAATCTCCTTTAAAAGAAATTGAGGACAATATCTCCGGTTCAAATTTTTCCCATCCTTTTTTTTCAGGTTCAAAAAAATTACATGAACTGAAAACCATCATTGGAATCAGTACCGACAAAAATAAAACTCTTTTCATAAAATCCTCCTAATGATTTTATTTTACGGACTTTGCTTATTTAAAGAGCCGTCCGTCTAACATTATTTTAAACCGCACATTGCATCAGCAACCTGTCGGCCATAATTTTTTTAGGTGTTCTTTATTATTGATTTCCCCAAGTCTTATTATATTCATTTATAAACTCCTGATTATCTAACTTAACTCCCATTTTTATAAGATTAGTCCATAAAACAGTAGTATCTTTAATCGGCAATTTTTTTATCATTGATGTAACAAATGGAAAACGCAATGCATTCATTGCAGGTTCATCAAAATTGCTAAATCTCATTTTTTCCCTGGCAACATTTCCCCAGAAATTCGAATTTGTGAATGCCGGTAGTAATGTAACTTCAGAACCTTTAATCTCCAATAACAAGGAATCTTCTTTTATATCTAAGATTTTATAAATTTCTTTTTCAACAGGACCTTTATATTCCTCATCGCCATACGACACACTTAACGTTATAGTTTTATTTTTTATTGATACTGAATATTTTCCACTCCCTCCCATACCTGACTCTAAAAGACCAAAGAAGTATTTTCCTTCAGGAGAAAATTTTCTGTATCTATTATCTGAAACCCATGAAAATCTGCTTAAATATCTTTGTAAATCAGCATCAGACCATTTTTCAGTTGAAAACGGAAATAAATTTTCAGTTAAGTAACCGCCAAATACCCATCCGTATACATTACTTCCCGTATTAATCGTTTCAATAGGAAGGAGAATTTGTACCCAATTAGATTTTATTCCATCTATCTCCGCTTCATTTCCAATTGAAACGACTTTTACAACCATTCTATCAAATAAAGTTCCAATTTTTTTTGAATACAATGAAGCACTATCTCTAACACGCAAACCTTCTGTTGCATTTACATAAAGAATATCAATGTTTTTATTTTTGTTAAAATAATCATTGCTTTCCCCAAACAATGAACCGGTGATTAATCCAAGCATAACTACTAAAATAATTTTTTTCATTTTTACTCCTGTGCCCGAAGCAGCGGGCAATCCGTATCATTATTTCAAACGGCAAATTGCATCAGCAACCTGTCGGCTACGAAAACCGTGTTATGATTTTTTCCGGTTCCATTTTTCATATGTTTTATAATACTGCTTTTCTTCTCAAACCCTACATTTAAATTGCATCCGTAAAATTTAATAAAAACTTCCGCTCCTTCATATACATGTTCGGCATCGGCTACTATTAATGCGATTCTATCTTCATAAGGACTTTTTATATAACCGGTCGGTAGAATATATTCACAAATAACGTCATCTTTTCTACCAAGAATTTTATATTTATTATTTTTAATAGCGAAAATTTCATAAGTCATATGAGTCAAACCGTATTTACCGATTCCTTTTTTAATTACGTTGACATCAAACTTAATCTCATTTCTTTCTTTATCAAACAATGGAAAAAACCGAACTTCGCTCGGTTTTACTATGATACTATATTCATTTAATTTTTTATTTAACTCTTCCGCATTGTTATTAATGCATTCTTGCAAAGTAAGTAATAATACATGATATTCCGAGAATTCATCAAAATCATAACATTCAATCTTTTTGTAATAGCATATTTTATCTTCTACTAAATCTTGAATTGTAAATAGGAAATCATGTCCGCCACGACCGTCAATTCCTCTATTTTCAATAAAAGCTATTTTTCCGTCTTTTGACCACCCCAGAACATATATATCGTTATTTTCCTGATAGATATGCAATTCTTCAATTTTTTTCGTTTTTTCCGCTAATGTTGAAGTTATTTTTGAATCGAGTTTAAAATTTTGAATATTTAAAATCCTGACGTCCGCTGAATAAACATTTATTGAAAATAAAGATACAAATATTAAAATTATCAGTTTTTTCATTTCTTCCTTTTACACGCCTGCGGCGTATGCGCCTATCATTATTTTAAACCGCATTTTTGTACAGGCAAAAACGTCGGCCTTGAAAACCGTGTTATGTGATATTATTTCTCCTCAAATAAAATCCTTGCAAAATCTCTTTTTGAATATATAATTCTTATTATTTTTACAAAGGTATCTTCTACTTTGTAAAAAATTGAATAATTGTTTGCTAATACAAATCTATAATCCGTTGGAAAAGAAACATATCTTTCAACAGGTATTCCCAAATCAGGAAAATCAGACAGGCTTTCATATGTTTCTATAATTTTTAATATGGTATTTTCAGCAGCAATCGGATTTTGTAATTCATTCTCAATATAATATTTTATTTCCAACAAATCCTCAGCCGCTTGCGGAGTTACTTTTATTTCAAACATCAGTGACCGACCATTTTTCTGACATCATTTGCATTAAGCCAACCTTTTTCTATTGCCGAATTTTCTCCTTTTTTTAATTCCGAAAACAATGTTTTTGCCGCCGTAAGTTTTTCATAATCTTTGATTGATATGACCACATAACAGCCTCTTCCATTCCTTGTAAGAAATACGGGAGAATCTTCTGAAACATCTTGCAATACTTCATTATAATTGCGCAAATCTGAAACCGGTTTAATTGCTATCATATACCACCTCAATCATTCTTAATATTTTACGCAACTATTATCTTAATATTTTTCGATATTGTCAACAAAAAACGGACTTCCCCCACGGAAATCAAGTTTTGCCCAAAAGCGGTAATAATGCTTGAGGATTCATAAGTGCACGGAACATAATCCCGTTTAAAGGCAGCTTCGATTGTGATTCACGTTTGTGTATGCGGATTATGTTAAGCGCAAACTTGTGCAGCATATTGAGATTCTGTTGTACGTTCTTACTCTGCACCCTGCATCTGTCCTCGTCAAAATGTACATCCAACAGCCAATGCATCGATTCCACCGACCATTCCTCTCTTGCATGATGGAGCAGCTCTTCCGCTCGTAACGCTTTACTTGAAATATAATAATGCCATTCTTCCGTCACCCCTTTACTCGTCTCAAATCGTGTATGCACTGCTCCAATACATTTGAGTTCCGGCCATACTCGTCCTCCCGGCTGCCATGAAACATCTGCACTCGTATACGCACTGCGCCTTTCCTTCCGCCCATGTCCCTTTTCCGTTCGTGTGATGCTGTCCATCGTCACTCTCAGCTTTGTATCCTGAACATACTCCGCGATATCGTTCATAAGTGCTTCCTGATTGCCCTTCGCACTTAACAAATAATCCGCTTTTGCCTCAATTATCGCCTCGGCAGTCTCTATTTGACAGTTCATTGCGTCCGCGACCACCATACAGCCCTGAATTTCAAGCTCTTTTATCAATTCCGGTACGGCAGGAATCTCATTACTCTTTGATTCGACCGTTCTTTGGGCAAGCGTCAACCCCAATTCCCCTATCTGTGCACTGATGATATGCAAGGGACTGTCGTATTTTTTCATCTTTCCCGTTGAGCGGATAGCTTTTCCGTCTATGGCTATCGTCAACGGCTGCTTCTTTTTCTTCGCGCTTTGTTCTTTCTCTTCCGTCTCAAGTTTTGCTGCAAGAGCCGGTACAACCGAAGCTACCCATTGTTTCATACACTCATTCAATGATTCCGGCCGTATGATTCCAAGCAGGCTTAACAGCCACCAATAGCACGGTATTCGTTTGATTCCGAACGTTTCTGCCAAAAATGTTCTGACATGTTCGGTCGTTGCCCACTCGTGGATTTTCTTTACGCTTTGCAAATCGCACAAGCTTCCCAAAATCACGATGATAACCGCGTCTTGTACGCTGCAAAAATACCCGTCGTATTCCCGTTCCGTCTCAAGCACTGCAAGTGCTTCTTCTAATGTTTCCCACCTCATACACTTACTTTAGCACTTTATCAACTTTTTAAACAATACTCGAGCAAAAATTGATTTCCGTGGACTTCCCCGCTTTCTTCCGTCATCCGCTGCGGCACCGCTGTTCCGTCGCATTTTCGACTTCCGTCTTTTTTCCACCATCCGACGCGATTCCCGAAACACGGGCGGAAAGCGTTCGGAGGAGCGTCACCGGAGATGCGTTTTCCACCCGAGCCGATAAGGTCGATCCCAGCACGGCATCGGTATAATTGACGATACCGCGTATGCCGCAAGAAGCAAGGCGTGAAGCAAGAGGAGCGGCGTCTTCGTTTTTCGACGCGAGGATCGCATATTCGATGCGTTCCGAAGCGACGACCGCTTCGATCCGCGACGCCGGATAGAGCGGAAACGCCGATCGGAGGATTTCCGTCCGGTTTACGTTCGGATCGAATCCCGCGACGATTTTATAACCCGTCCCGTCGAATATCGCTTCGTCGAGGAGGGCGGTTCCGAGCCTCCCCAAACCGACGATGCAGCACTTCTTTTCGCTCGATGCGGGAGCGATTTCGAAAAAGCGCAAAATCGCATCGCAAAGGCGGCGCACGTCGTAGCCGTTTGAAACGCCGCCGCAAAAACCGATCGACGCTATATCGTGCCTGATGAGCGCGGAACTCCAATGCACGAGAGATGCGAGCTCTACCGACGTAATGCGCGTTTTATCCGTACGCGAAAGAAGTTCTGCCAAGAGTACGAGCCGCCGCTTCGACGGTTCGGAAACGCGCTTTTGCGGCGCGGCAAGCATTTCGTTCATCGCAATCCTCCCGATAGTAACGGATGCCAGGTTTTCCGGTCAACGGAAAATTCGGCCTTTTTCATCGATTCGAAGCCGAAAAATCGAAAAAAAACGGAAAATCCGCATTTACTGTGAAATTTTTAACAGTAAATGGGAAAAAAGTAAAGGCGAGCGCGGGAAAGGTAAAGGAAGGCGACGGAAGGATGGGGCAATTCGAAAACGGATATGATGTATGAAAACAAAAAAGCGGGAGCCGCGTAATTTCAAAGAGTGACTTGCAATATCGTTTTTTTAAATTACTGCAGCGAAGCGTTTGCCATAAGCCGTTTCACCGCATCAAAATCCACCTCCGCTTTGTTACGTCTTTCTAATGCAAGATTTGTATTACCTCGCCATTCATAGAATATATAATTTGCATCATCGATTTTAATCGCTTCGGTAAACGCATCGAGAGCATCACCGTATTTTTGCAAACGGTAACAGCAAACGCCTATATGAAAATATACATCCGAAACGCGGTATTTTAATGATGCGGCTTTACGGTAATCGCTCAAAGCCGCATCATATCGTCGCAGCATTTCATACGCCGTACCCCGATCAAAATAGGTTTCCGCACTTTTAGGATTCAGTCTTATCGCATGAGAATAATTTAAAACCGCATTTTCATAATCATTCATTCGATAACGGATTTGTCCTTTATTTTTAAAATGTAAGGCACACTTCGGATTCAACTCTATAGCGGTATCGATATCACGAAGTGCTTTTTCCAGATCTCCCAACTGTATATAGAGGCATGCTCTGTTATTGTATACTCTGTCATCGTCGGGAATCAACACAAGTGCTTCGGCGAAATCGGCAAGCGCATCCTTATATTGCACCTTACAAATAAAAATCATTCCCCTTAATAAAAGCGCTTCCTCATAAGACGGCTGTATTTGCAGAGCTTTATTTATATCCGCCAGCGCCGCATTATAGTATCCCGACAAACAATAATAATTTCCCCACTCATAATACAGCCGATAATTATCGGGATCTTTCCGTATTTTTTTCTCGTAGACTCGAAGGTTAAGCCTGAATATCAACAAATTATCTTTTTCCGTAGTCCGATTCATAGGAACAGAACTACAGGCAAAAACAGTGCATAACAATACCGTATAAAAAAACATTACACATATATTTTTCATCTTCCTTGCCACGCACCGTCCTTTTCCGTACAATAGCGCCTATATGGAATTTACTCAAGACACAATGGACGCGCTCGCAATCGACGAAGCGCTCATCGTACAAAAAATCGCGGCGGAAATCGGCATCCGCGAAACGCAGGTGCGCGCCGTCATCGACCTCGTAAACGAAGGCTGCACGGTTCCGTTTATCGCGCGCTATCGAAAAGAAAAGCACGGTTCGCTCGACGAAATGCAGATACGCAACTGCGACCGCTTGTTCAAATCGCATAAAAATCTCGAAGAGCGGCGCCTCGAAATCGCGAGAGGTATTTTTGCTCAAGGGAAACTCACCGAATCTCTGTACGACGCGGTAATGAGCGCGCTTACGCTCACGGCGCTTGAAGACTTATGGGCGCCGTTTAAAAAGAAAAAGAAAACGCGCGGCATGATCGCGATCGAACGCGGGCTCGAAGCGCTTGCGGATGCGATGCTCACGCTCGACGATACTGCAGTCGAAAAAAAAGCGGAAGAATTTATTAAAATAAACGATGACAATCCCGAACTTTCGGTTCCGACTGCAGAGGATGCCATCGCGGGTGCGAAGGACATCATCGCGGAAAGGACGGCGCAGGACAGCGCGAACCGCAAAGCGGTGTACGACCTCTATATGGCGACCGGCTCGATCGTTTCGAAAGGTATAGGAGACGAAGAAAAGCAAAAAACGTCGACATATCAAATGTATTGGGATTACACGGAGCCGCTCAATCAGATAAAGCCGCACCGCATCCTCGCGATAAACCGCGGAGAGCGGGAAGAAGCGCTCGAAGTTACCGTAAATGTGGACGTCGATGCGGCCGTAGATATGCTGCAAAAGCGCCAAGCGATCAACAACGCGTATCACGCGGACGCGATCAAAGACGGCGTCGTGCGGCTCCTTTCGCCTGCCGTCGTGCGCGAAATCCGCAGCGACGAAACGGATAAAGCGGACGAACACGGCATCGGCATATTCAGCGAAAACCTCAGAAACCTTTTGATGACGCAGCCGATCAAAGGCAGCCGCGTGCTCGGCGTCGATCCGGGCATACGCACCGGAACGAAGTGCGCAGCTCTCGACGAAACGGGAAAATATCTCGGAAGCTTTTTAATAAAGCAGGTCGCAGACGTTTCGGGTTCCTACGAAGCGCTTAAAGCTGCGATCAAAAAATACGATATTCAAGTCGTCGCCGTCGGAAACGGAACGGGAAGCCCCGAAGTTCGCGAACTCGTAAGCCGCGTCATAAGCGAAAACTATCCCGACGTGCGCTATACGGTCGTCGACGAAAGCGGTGCGTCGGTGTATTCCGCAAGCGATATCGCGCGCGAAGAGTTTCCCGACTTGGATTTGACGATCCGCGGAGCGGTGAGCATGGGGCGGCGGCTGCAGGATCCGCTTGCCGAACTCGTCAAAATCGATCCGAAAGCGATCGGCGTCGGACTCTATCAGCACGACGTCAATCAAAAAAAGCTTTCCGATATGCTCGACGAAGTGGTGGGTTCCGTCGTAAACAAAGTCGGCGTCAATTTGAATACGGCGAGCAGTTCGCTTTTAAAATACGTTTCGGGCATTACGCCTGCGACCGCGAAAAAGATCGTCGCATACCGCGATGCGAACGGAAAGATCACAAGCCGCGATGATTTGAAAAAAGTGAGCGGACTCGGTCCGAAGACTTTCGAGCAGTGCGCGGGATTTTTAAAAATCCCCGAAAGCGGAGAACCGCTCGACAACACGTGGGTGCATCCCGAAAACTACGAAGCGGCGCGCGAGCTTTTTGCCGTCATCAAATCGGGCGGCGAAGTTTCCGCCGAATTGAAAAAGAAACTCGAAGAAAAATACGGCATCGGGGAAACGACGATTTCGGATATCGCAGAAGAATTGAAAAAGCCGAACCGCGATCCGCGCGACGACTACCCCGCTCCGATCATGCAAAAAGGCGTCGTGCAGTTCGAAGATTTGAAGCCGGGCATGAAAGTTACCGGAAAGATCAAAAACGTCGTGGATTTCGGCGCTTTCGTCGATCTCGGTCTGCACGAAACGGGACTCATCCACATCAGCGAGCTTTCGGACAATTTCGTCAAAGAGCCGATGGAAGTCGTCAAAGTCGGCGATGTCAAAGAATTTACGATCCTCGCGCTCGATCCCGACAGAAAGCGCATCAGCCTGTCGCTGAAAAGCGACGCGGCATCGCGCGCGCTCAATCCGACGGAAGCGAAATCCGGCGACAAGGGAAGCGGCGGGTCGGCGCATGAAAAAAAATCGAACGGGGGCGCAAAGAGAGTGATCGTCGTCAAAGCGCTTTCGAAGAATGCGGACGGCACTCGGCAGAAAAGCGACGGCAAAAACCGCCAAAGCTCAGGTGCAAAAGCGGGCGGCGTGCGGAACGACGGCATGACGTACAATCCCTTTGCGGATTTGCTGAAAAATTGATAAAGCGGGACGTCGGGGCTGTGGAATATCGGCGCAGACAAGATTTCGGGGTATGGAATATTTACAGCTGTTCGACTTCCGCTTTCGTGAGACCGGTTATTTTGCAAATATCTTCAAGCGGATAGCGCATAGCGAGCATGGTTTTTGCCGTTTCAAGCTTAGCTTGGTATGAGCCTTCGGAAATGCCTTCCTGCAGAGCGATTTCCCGCTCTTCTTCCCGCTGCACGGCGATGTCTACATCGTAATCATATTCGGCAATTAACATATTCATCACCTCCTTTGACTTCCGCAGCAGATACTCCCGCAGGATGTCGTTTTGTATGCACTCTTTGATCGCGTTCTTAAAGCCGTTTTCAGAATCAAGCTGCAAGTGTCGCCGTACGGCTTCAACGAACAGCGTGTATTCTTTCAGCGGCTTACACGTATGCAAGATTCTGCTTCCCTTATTATAATTGATATTCGTTACGCTGACAACGAGTTCGAGTACAGGTTTTTCGGACACCGTCATAAAGGCATCGGAAAGACGAAGAGTCGTGCTTTCAGGGTAATCTTCTTCTCCGTTATAGAACACATAAAACTCGGGCGTAGGGATTTTTTTCAAGTACTTGAGATAGCGGTCGCGCGGGTTTTGAATGCGTTCGTAAAGGCGCGCGGCATACTGCAAAAATCTCAGCGGCATATTCGCGTTGATTGTGGATTGATGTTCTGAGAGGGCGATGATTTTACCGTCTATGAGATAGGCAATGTCGTTACGAAAAGCCATGTACATAACCTGTTCGATGCGGAGTGCTTCCAGCTCCGTAGATGCGTCGAGGTAAGTGTCGTGGAGCGCGTTATAGAGCGAGAGAAAATTGCTTTTTGCATTTTTATCTTCGCCGAAAAAGTCGACGAAAACCGAATCTTTGTACCGACGATTATGTTTTGACATAAGACCATCCTTGAAATTATACAGCGAGTAAATCTTCAGAAGCAGGAACGGTGCAATTAGTACGCGTGTACACAGATGTCTGCTATATAAATCGCGGAAAAGTTGCGATCTCGGAGTTTTTCGGAGATTTTTTTTTAGACAGAGAATGTCCGCGATGCAAACGGGGCGTTGCGGGGTGTCCCCGCATGAGGGGGCAGCGCGCAACAAAGTGCGCGCGAGGGGGAGACTTCCCCCCTTAAATCCCGTAAAAAGATCTTAGTCGATAAATAGTCTTTAAGAATTTTAATTCGATTTACTTTTTTCCCCCTTTCCTATACAATAATAGATATCTATTCTATCGAAGGTATGCTATGTTCAAAATTCTTGAAAAAAGAGAAATTTCCGCCGGCGTCTACTACATGAAATTCGAAGCTCCCGAAATTGCGCGCAACCGCAAAGCGGGGCAATTCGTCATCGTGCAGCTCGACACGGATTACGGAGAACGTGTTCCGCTGACGATCGCGGATGCGAATGCGGAAGAAGGCTGGGTCGTGCTTGTCTTTCAGGCGGTCGGAGCGACGACGTATAAACTTGCGCAAAAAAAGACGGGAGATTCCATCGCTGCGGTACTCGGTCCGCTCGGAAATCCGTCGGTCATCGAAAAGCGCGACGGGCCGGTCGTCGTCGTAGGCGGCGGTTTCGGAGTCGCACCGTGTTATCCGATCGTGCAGGCGCTGAAAGCGGCCGGCAATAAAGTGATTATGATCATCGGCGCGAGAAACAAGGATTTGCTCATTTTCGTCGATGAGATGAAAAAGGTTGCGGACGAAGTTATCGTCATGACCGACGACGGAAGCGCGGGCAGGCAGGGACTTGTCACGGTACCGCTCGATGAACTCTGCAAATCCCAGACGCCGCCTGCCGAAGTTATCGCTATCGGGCCTCCCATTATGATGAAGTTCGCCGCAAAGACGACGGAAAAATACAATATCCCGACGGTGGTCTCGCTCAACACGATTATGATCGACGGTACCGGTATGTGCGGCGGCTGCCGCGTTACGGTCGGCGACGAAACGAAATTCGTGTGCGTGGACGGACCCGATTTCGACGCACATAAAGTCGATTGGGACAATATGATGATGCGCATGGGTACGTTCAAAGCGCAGGAACAGGAAGATTTCCACAAATGCAAATTGGAAAGCGCGATCGAGCAAAAAGCTCAATCGTAATTTTTTAATAATTTCCTGCAAAAGTTTTATAGAGGACGATAATCATGACGGAATATATTTCAGCAAATGAATTGGAAGCGCAGGCGAAAAAAGAATTCGATGAAATCGAACAGAAGATAAAAGCGGCACCTCTTTCTCCGAAAGACCGCATGGCGATTCCGCTCCAGGAAATGCCGGTCGCGGAGCCGAAAAAACGCGCGCGTGAAATGGGCGAAGTCGCCCTCGGTTATACGAAAGAGATGGCGATCAACGAAGCGAACCGCTGTCTCCAGTGTAAAAACGAACCCTGTGTCGCAGGCTGCCCCGTCGGCATCGCGATCCCGCAATTTATCGCGGAAATCCAAAAGGGAGATTTCAAATCTGCAGTCGATACGATTAAACTGACGAACCTTTTGCCTGCGATCTGCGGCCGCGTGTGTCCGCAGGAAAAACAGTGCCAAAAAGAATGTACGGTCGGAAAGATTCATAAAACGGTCGACAAAGCGGTTTCTATCGGACGGCTCGAACGGTTCGTCGCGGATTGGGAACGCACGAACAATAAAACGACGCTGCCGACGGTCGCAAAAGCGACGGGCAAAAAAGTCGCTGTCGTCGGATCGGGTCCTGCGGGACTTACGGTCGCTGCCGACTGCGCGAGAGCGGGTCACGACGTTACTGTATTCGACGCGTTTCACAAAGCCGGCGGCGTCATGCTTTACGGCATTCCCGAATTCCGTCTTCCGAAAGACATCGTTGCAAAAGAAGTCGAAAATCTGAAAAAGATGGGCGTCAAATTCGAAATGAACTTTCTCGTCGGACGCACCGACACGCTCGATCAGCTTTTGACGGAAAAAGGTTTCGACGCCGCCTTTATCGGCACGGGCGCAGGACTTCCGAAATTCCTCAATATCCCGGGAGAAAATCTCATCGGCGTATTCAGCGCAAACGAATACCTTTCGCGTGCCAATTTGATGAAAGCGTATATGAAGGGTACTGCCGATACACCGTATTACGAAGCGAAAAACGTCATCGTCGTGGGCGGCGGAAACGTTGCGATGGACGCCGCACGTATGGCGCTCCGCCTCGGCGCGGAACACGTCAGCATCGTATACCGCAGAACGCGCGATGAAATGCCCGCACGAAAAGAAGAAGTAGGCCACGCGGAAGAAGAAGGCGTCGAATTCCGCTTCCTCGAAAACCCGATCGAAGTGCTCGGCATCGAAAGCGAAGACAAAGCGCTGAACGGCCGCGTGCGCGGTATCAAAGCACTGCGATACGAACTCGGCGAACCCGACGCATCGGGCAGACGGAGTCCCGTCGCCATTCCCGGAAGCGAACACGAAATCCCGTGCGATGCGGTCATCGTCGCCCTCGGCAACGGCAGCAATCCCCTGCTCGTGCGCACGACGCCCGGACTCGATGCGGATAAACACGGTCACATCGTCGTCGACGACAAACAGGCTACAAGCAAGACGAAAGTGTGGGCGGGCGGCGATATCGTACTCGGAGCGGCAACTGTCATCCTCGCCATGGGTGAAGGCAGAAAAGCGGCTGCGAGCATAAACGAATATCTGGCCGGCTGACGGATCGCACAAAACGGCGCGGCTGCTGCCGGATTTCGAAGGCGGAGTTTCGGTTCCGTTCCGGCGAATTTGCAGATCAGCATCTGGACTCAGGGCAACCGCACCGGAAATATATATTATCGAAAAGAAGTGTATAATAAAGGGCGGAACGCGAGGCAGCGGAACTGCCGCCGAGCCGCTCTGACCGATGGCAAGCAAAATTTCGAAGAAATTTTGCGCAGTCCGATTCCGATCACGGTCTGCCGCGGCGAACGGCAGGGCTGCTGCCGGGAGTGCAGCGTTTTTTTACGTTATACGTTGTTTTTTATACAATATAGTTTCCGGTGCGGTTTCAAACTAATAGTGCGGGCAAATGCTACCGATACTATAGATATGGCTGAACGGAATACAAAAAAGAAGAATACGGGATTTGCATTTGCGTGCTGGCTGCTCGTCGCACTCATTCTGCTCGTATTCTTTTTTGTTAAAAAAGATATCATACTTTCAAACCTGCAAAACACCGATTTTTTCGGGCGCGTATTCGGAAAGACGCCGGAGTTCGTCCAAAACCACGAACAAAAACAAAATCCGAAAAACGGCAGCGACGCCTTTCAAATAGATATTTTACCCGAAGCGAATTCGACCGAATCATCCGTCACTGAAAATAACCGGTCGAACATTGCAAAGCAAAACGAAAGCACTGTACAAAAACCGACATCGATACCCGATGCACAAAAACCTGCCGACCGAGCGGAAACCGAAAAGAGCGGTGAAACAACACCTGCGGAAAAGCCGAAAAGCGAAAAAGACAAAGAAACGCGGACGGCGGAAAAACCGAAATCGGATACACGGAACGCCGATAAAACGCAAAGTCCGAAAAGCACACCGCAGCCTGCGTCGACGATAAACGTGCCGCTCTGCTTCGTCGTCATCGGATCCGACGGGTCGGTGAGCCGTCAAATCGTAACACGCAAATTGCCGAAATCGGATTCTCCGCTCACCGATACGCTGAACTCGCTTTTAGCCGGCCCCAGCGCGGATGAAAAAGCGCGCAACACGATAACGCTGATCCCTTCGGGTACAAAGCTTCTCGGCGCTTCGGTAAAAAACGGCATCGCAACGCTCAATTTCAGCGAAGCCTTTTCGTTCAACAGCGTCGGCGTCCAGGGCTACCTCGCGCAGCTCATGCAGATCGTTTACACGGCGACTTCGTTCAGCACCGTCAACAGCGTGCAGTTTATCATCGAAGGACAGCGTGAAGATTATCTCGGAAGCGAAGGTACGTGGATAGGCTCTCCGCTTTCGCGTTCGAGCTTTCAATAAAATTATTAATCAGCCTGAATACCGAGTTCTATGAAAGCATTTCAAAATAAAAGTATGCTTTCGGCGAGAACTTCGTTCGCTGCGCTCACTACCGAGTTTGCTCTGCAAACTCGCCGTGTATGCCGCAGTCGAGCTTTTAAGACAGGCTTCCGTGAGCCTAACGCTCGAAACGGCACGCAGCCGGAACCTTGCCTCCGCATCATTTTATTTATTTTCGAACTCAACATGCATTGATGTACGAAACGGTTGGAAAATTTCGAGTTCTGGCAAACTCGAAATTCGGGTTAATCAGCCTGAATGCCGAGTTCTATGAAAGCATTTCAAAACCCGACATTCAGACGATAAAGTCACTGTACGGCGGTATAAGAATCGGCGATGCCCTCGAAATACGATTTGTTCGGTTCGTACGCGCCTTCGAAAACACTCATCGTAAAAAACGCGTACGAACCGTCATTCTTTTTTATCAATTTTCTGACGATGCGTGTCGCTTTCTTTTTTACATCATCGTAAAAAACAGCGGCGAGCGTATAGCCTCCTGCAGCGCCCCTCACCGAAGCGCGTCTCCAATCGGCATAAGACGTACCGTTTCCTTCGAGCAGCCGCCGGATCATGAGAGCTTCCGCGCGATGCGAAGTTTCCGCAAGTTTCGGAAGCGATGCCATGGAAATGACCGCATCGTTTCCGAGCATCCACATATTGTCCATCTTTTGCACCCAGTCTTCATCGGCATCAATTTTTTGCCCGTCAAATGAAAGCGTCGTTTTTTTTGCCGCAGTTTTTTTTCGCGGAGCGTGATTTTTTTTATCCGCATAGTATTCGGGAAAACCCGAAAAATTTGAAAACGCCGAATCCTTTGAAGACGCAAGCTTTCCGACGCTTACTACATCGAAAAGGATCGACATATCGCTTCCCTTTGCGATGCGCTTTACGTTGAAAAGCGGAATGAGGTAATCGTATTCGATGACGACTTTGCCGCCGAACTGCATGAACTCGTCCGGTACGATCCGCTCTTTTTCACGAACGATACTGCCGGCTTTGATACGGTGCGCGTTCAGCGTGTACATCATGTCTTCAAGATAATTGACGATCTCGCCGTCGCGCGGAGAACCGGATGCGATCTGCTTTTCGCCGGTGATTTCCATGTGATCTGAAGCCGGATTCAGCGTTACAAAAATCGTTACGGAAAGCGGCGCGTCTTTATCCGTCTTCGGCGCATAATACCGCGCGGCGTACGTCGCTTCGTCGTAGCGGAGAAAGCCGACGTAAGATTTCCGCGTAAAGGTTTTATCTTCGTAATAAACGTATTCACCCGATGCATCTTCGATGTACGGCGTAAAGCCCGGGAGCGCACTCGCCGCCTTCATGCACAAAAAAAATGCCGCACAGGCGATCGCCTTATAATAATTATTAATTTTTTTTATCGGTTGCATTGCGTTTATCCCTCCCCTTTTATACCTTACGAATTTTTTATCAAATTTAAGCATTAAGCGCACTGAGCGCATCGCGCACGATCTTTTCCGCCTGCCGCGCCGCATCGCCGGCGGGAACGAGGGACGCTTCGCTTGCGGAACGTTCTTTTATCTCCACGTTCGGAAGATTTTTTTCGCCGACGACGATGCGCACCGGTATGCCGATCAAATCCATATCGGCGAATTTGACGCCCGGCCGTTCGTTTCTGTCGTCGAGCAGCACTTCGATGCCCGCTTTCGTAAGCGCATCGTAAATGTCGTCGGAGACTTCTTTCATGCCCCCTTCGTATTTTATCGGTACGATTGCGACGTGGTAGGGAGCGGTACTCATCGTCCAAATGATGCCCTTGTCGTCGTGATGCTCTTCGATGATCGACGCAAGCGTACGGTCGACGCCGATGCCGTAGCAGCCCATGAGCGGTATGCAGGATTTACCGTTTACGTCGAGATATGAAACGTTCATCGACTTCGTATATTTTGCGCCGAGCTTAAAGATATGTCCGAGTTCGTTGCCTTTTTTCGTATAGAGCGCTTGGCCGCAGACGGCACACGCATCGCCTTCTTTTACGGTGCGCACGTCGGCCGTCATAAAAGGCGTAAAATCACGCAGCGGCTCGACGTGCATATTGTCGATGTCTTTTTCACCGCCGCCGGTTACCGTATCGTGGACGCGCACGTCGTACGAGCCGTCGTCCTTTTTTACCATAACGCTTTCGTCCGCAACTAGCGGCACTTTCGTCAATCCGACGGGTCCGACAAATCCGTGCGGCGCACCGGAATACTTTATAACGTCTTCTTCTTCCGCGAGTTCCGCGCCGCTCGCTTTGAGAGCAGCCGCAAGTTTCGTTTCGTTTACATCGAGATCGCCGCGGATCGCAACGGCAAAAAAACTTTCCGGATAATATTCGTTTCCGCCTTCGTCTTTTTCGCGCTTGAACGCGGCTCCTCCGGGCACATCCGTCAAATCGAGGGAGGAATTATATGTTTTATAAATGAGCACTTTGATAAACTGCGAAGCGCTCATTTTAAAAAATGTTTCCATCTTGGCAATGGTTTCGACACCGGGGCACGGAACTTTTTCGATGGGCTTGTCTGCCGGCACTTGCACTTTGCCTGCAGTATCGAGAGCGATATCGGCTTTGCACGAAGCTTTTTCGACATTCGCCGCGTAGCCGCACGAAGGACAAAGCACGAGCGTATTGTCCCCGACGGAACTTTCGACCATGAATTCTTCCGACCCGTCTCCCCCCATAGCGCCCGTATCGGCTCTTACGGGAATCACGTTGATACCCATGCGTTTGAAAATGCGGCGGTATGCACGCGAACATTTTTCGTAGCTTTCGTCGAGAGAGCGGGCATCCGCATCGAACGAATACGCATCCATCATGATAAATTCTCGGCCCCGCATAACGCCGTAGCGCGGTCTGATTTCATCGCGGTATTTCGTATTGATCTGATAGATAAAAATCGGCAGCTGTTTATAGGAGGTAAGACCGTCGCGGACGAGCGCCGTAAACGCTTCTTCCGCAGTGGGACTGACGATCATATCCTGTCCGCCTCTCGTTTTGGCGCGCAGCATTTCCGGTCCCATCGTCTGCCAGCGCCCGCTCTCTTTCCACAAATCGCCCGGCTGAATGACCGTCGGTTTTATTTCAAGCATACCGGCGGCATCAAGTTCTTCGCGGATGATCGCTTCCGCTTTTCGAAGCGCACGAAGACCGAGGGGCATATACGCGTACAATCCGTTTGCCAATTTTCTGATAAGACCCGCGCGCATCATAAGCTTGTGGCTTTCGATGACGGCATCCGAAGGAGAATCCCTCAGCGTCGAAATAATCGTTTGAGAAGCTTTCATAACGTCATATTGTAGCGTAAAGAGCGATGCGATTGCAAGCAAAAACGATCCGCAAAATGCGATGCCGGCACGAGTGCTCTGCGTTCGCTATTTGCCGCTCATTACGAAAACGCCTTTCCATTCTTTGTTCGGCGGTGACGCCTGATAGCGCTCAATCCTCTTTAGAAACACTTTTGACGGCGCATCGTTGTATTTTTCCACGTTTTCGGAAAAATATTTTTTAGCATTATGCCATTGTCTTTTTCGATAATACGACAAGCCGGTTTCGAACGTCCGTTTTAAGTCGATAATTTTATCGGTCGCAGCTTGTTTCGATTGCAGTACTTCATAAATACGCACGGGCTTTGTTTTTCCTTTGACCGTTATATAGTCGAGTTCGCGGCACACGAAATCTTTGCCGAGCTTTTCATAAACCGCTCTCGAAATAATCGATTTGGAACCGTATTCTTTATTCGCGCTTTCAAGGCGCGCCGCAAGATTTACGGTATCTCCGATCGAGGTAAAATCTTTACGCGTTTCCGAACCGACCGAACCGAATACGACGGCGCCCGAATTGATTCCGATACCGACGGCAATAGCGGCCGCCCCTTTTTCCAAAGCGAGCTGTTTTTCGCGATACATCGCTTTGCGGATTTCCATCGCGGCTTTGCAGGCATTGATTTCCTTTTTCGGTCCGGGAAAAAACGCCATTATTTCGTCGCCGACGTATTTGTCGACATCTCCGCCGTTATCGAAAATAATTTTCGTTTCGATATCGAGATAATGATTTAAAAGCCGGATAACCTCTTTCGGAGGTACTTTTTCACAAAGGCTCGTAAAGCCGCGGATATCGGTAAACAAAAAACACAACTCACGCGTCGCGCTCAAACGACCGGCATTTTTTTCAGCGTTCTGCACCGTGTGAAACGACACGTACGGAAGCATACCGCGCACAAGCGACACGATATTTTTTATTTCGACGGAAAGATTTTTTATCTCGTCGTTCGTATGGACGGTTTCTTCAAAAACCAATTTACCCGATTCGATCTTTGCATTTCCGGCAAGCATATCGCCGAGACTGTTTGCCGTTCTTCTGATATTGCCGCAAAGAAAGAGGACGGGATTTACTATAAAGTCCGCGAGAAACAGCGTGATGATTATGGAAACATAGAAAAAAATCACCGAAATCGAAAGTATAAAAACTTTCGCCTGAAAATACGGCCGATTTAAAATTTCTTTCAAATACGTAACGACCGAAAATCCCACGAGCTTTTGCCCCTCTTTGCGCGAAAAAGTTACGGGGTACACGTAAACGCACGTATTCTTTCCCGACTTGCAAATCGGTTTGCCCCTCGTGTTGATGTCTTGAAAATGGACGATGTACTGAATGGCTTCCGACGGTAAAATCCTTTTTTCTTCCGCGGGAATTTTATGTATCTCTACGGCAGCGGTCGTATACGAAAAGACGTCGAATTCCGGCAGCTCCGTAGAATAATCGATTTCGTCGAGAAAAATATTCGTTTTGGCGCTCGCCGTGATGATATCCGCACGTTGACAAGGAAAAGGAGAAGACGCATTGGTCTTTTTTACACCTTCAAGAAAAGCGCTTATCTTCGTATGCAGCCCGTCGGAAAAATCATAAATTGCGGCAACCTGCTCCGCAAGATTTTTGCCCGTATTGTCGGCAGTCTGCGAAACAAGGGCTTTATAATTGTTCAGATCGGTATAGATAAACGTCGAAAGAATGATAAGTATCGTCAAAAGAATAACGACGGTTATTTTCGTTTTAATACGCGTTTTGATTTTGACGGTTCGCACCCTATGCGCCCATTCGCTCAACGTGTTTTTTACGGCGGTAAAACCGACACCGGTATCGGCTCCCGTCTTTTTCCGTTTTTTCAATTTTTCCGCGGCCTTTTTCCGCATGACGGCTTCTTTTTTTTCTTCTTCTCTTAACAATTCTTTATATTCGACATAGGATTCGTTTTGCGCTTTTATGGAAAGTACGCCGACGGTGATGAGCCGCGCATGCAAGATAAAAGCCGAAAAAAAGGCTATATATGTCAACGGACTCAGAGAAGAAAACCAGCGGGCGGTATTTGCAAATAAAATAATTCCGCAAAACGATGCCGCCAAGTAAAACGTCAGAGAAACAAGCAAACACAGATACACGGCGAGCTTGGTTATTTCTTTTCGAAAAAACGACAAGACAATAACGATAAAAGTCATAGGTAAAAGAAAAAACGACAGACAGCAAATATAAAAAAAATTAAAACCTCTCGTTACCGCTCCCGACAGCAATACGGTAAACGGAAAAAGCAAACGGGAAGTTTGTTCGGGATTGAACAGATCCATGCCGGTCATACTGAAAGGAAACAGCATAAGTTCGGCCAACACAACGAGATAGAGCACGCTTACCGTCAAGGGCGAAAGTAAAATCTTTCTCCCGTTTTTATTAATTTTTTCAAACACGATGTTCATCATAGCTACTTCTGATTATATAGTATGCTTAGACATATAAAAAATCAAGAGCACAGGATTGCGAGCAGTGCGCAGCAATCCTGTGCGTCTCCGATAAAAGAAAAACGGCTCGGCCGTTTTTCGACTCTCGACTTATAGAGTAAATCCGAGCAGTGCGGGACTTGCAACGAGCGCGTTAGCGCGAAGTTTCCCGCGCAGGAATTGCCGAGCGTCTCCGATAAAAGAAAAACGGCTCGGCCGTTTTTCGACTCTCGACTTTTTATAAGATTGTGAGCAGTGGCCGTTCGCGCTGCATCCGTGCACCGCTCACTACCGTATTTTTGCATAGCAAAAATACGCAGCCGTTTTGCCAAGATACGACACGGCATCCGTGCCGTGCATTGAACGAGCGCGAAGCGCGAAGTCCCCCGCACAGCAATCCTGTGCGTCTCCAACAAAAGAAAAACGCTTCAGCGTTTTTCGACTCCCGACTTTTTATAAGATTGCGAGCAGTGGCCGTTCGCGCTGCATCCGTGCACCGCTCACTACCGTATTTTTGCGTAGCAAAAATACGCAGCCGTTTTGCCAAGATACGACACGGCATCCGTGCCGTGCATTGAACGAGCGCGAAGCGCGAAGTTCCCCGTGCAGGAATTGCCGAGCGTCTCCAACAAAAGAAAACGCTTCAGCGAGGTTTTTTCGCATATGCTTTTTTGTCGAATTCGTACATCACCGCGTGCATATCGTCCGTCGTCAGTTCGATACATTTCGCCTTTATGTCTTCGGGGATTCCGTAAAACGCTTCGGCCATGCTTCCGGCAACGGCGGTAAGCGTATCGCAATCGCCGCCGAGAGAAACCGCGGTTCTGACAACGTCTTCAAAATCGTGCCCTTCCAAAAATGCGGTCATCGCTTCGGGCACTGTTTTTTGACAGGATGCTTCGTAAACATACGAAGGACGGATTTCGTCACACGTACGAGAAAGGTCGTAGCCGAATTCTTTTTCGACATAGGTTTTGATTTCGGTTTTGGCGTACCCGTTCCGCGAAAGCCAAATCGCCGCTGCAACCGACTCTGCGCCTTTGACACCCTCAGGATGATTGTGCGTAATTTCGGCGCTCCATGCAGCGACCCGACGCGGCCGCGAAAGCGTTTTAAAAAGCCAGCCGACCGAAGACACCCGCATTGCGGATCCGTTTCCGAAACTGCCGTACGGCTTCGGATCGGCGCCGTGCAGCCAAAGATAAAATCTTTCACCGTAGCCCGCACCGGGATATTCGCGCCCCCACCTGAGCATACTTGCCGTGAGCGCCGCTTTCATCGTCCGCTCATCCGCATCGATACCCGCCGCCAATATTCCGCCGCATACGGCGATCGTCATCACCGAATCGTCCGTAAACTCGGGCTCGGCGCAAAACAACGGAAAATCCTTTGTTTTCGGATTTTCGCCCGACTCATAAGGCTCGCCGATTATGTCTCCCGAAATCGCTCCGTACATAAAGCACATCCTTGAAAATTATCGGCTTTTCACGGCGTATTTTTCGGCGCGTTAAAATTTAAAGTGATTCGTCTTATCTTTTTTTCCGGACGAAGTCTCTTTATCCTTTTCACGAATTTCGACGCGGCGGATTTTACCGCTGATCGTCTTCGGCAATTCCTTTACGAATTCAACGATGCGCGGATGCTTATAGCTCGCCGTCTGATGCTTTACATAATCCTGCAGTTCGAGTTCAAGCGCTTTGCACGGCTCAAAACCGGCATTGAGTACGATCGTCGCTTTGACGAGCTGACCCCGCCGCTTGTCTTCGACGCCCGTCACTGCGCATTCGAGTACCGCAGGATGTTTCATCAGCACGCTTTCGACTTCGAACGGACTGATGCGGTAACCGGAACTTTTAATAATATCGTCGTTGCGCCCGATAAACCACAAATAGCCGTCGTTATCGTAATACGCGGTATCGCCGGTATGATAGAGTCCGCTGTCGAAGGCCGCAGCCGTCAGCGAAAAATCGCGGTAATAGCCGGAAAATAAACCGAAGGGACGCTCTTTGGCGATACGGATGACGATTTCGCCTGCTTCTCCCGCTTTGCATTTCATGCCGTTCGGTGCAATGATATCGACGTCATAACCCGGCGCGGGCTTTCCCATAGAACCGGGCTTCGGCTCCATACCCGGGAAATTGCCGATGATGACGGTCGCTTCCGTCTGCCCGTACGCTTCGAACATTTTAATGCCCGTCTGTTCGTAGAATTTATTATATACTTCCGCGTTGAGCGCTTCACCCGCCGTCACGCAATAGCACAGATTCGACAGATCGTATTTTTTCAAATCCTGCCGAATAAGATAGCGGTACACGGTCGGAGGCGCGCAAAAGGTCGTCACTTTATAATGCGAAATCTTTTGCAGCATTCTGTCCGGCTTAAAGCTCGTCATATCGTACGAAAAGACCGCCGAGCCCGCAAGCCACTGACCGTAGAGTTTTCCCCACACCGCTTTCGCCCAGCCCGTTTCGGCTATCGTCAAATGCAAACCGTTGTCCACGACATTTTGCCAATACTTCGCCGTAACGATATGTCCGAGAGGATATACGAAATTGTGCTGAACCATTTTCGGATAACCCGACGTACCCGACGTAAAATACAGCAGCATGATATCTTCATTGCGCGTTGCTTTGTCGCCTGTCGGCCGGTCAAAGCGCGCGTCGTATTTTTCAATCTCTTTATGAAAGTTCACCCATACTCCGCGCTCCTTTCCGACGGTTACGAGCGTCTTTACCGACGGAGAAGCCGCAAGCGATTTTTCGATCTCTTCCTGCACTTTCGGTTCGTCGAATGAAATGATCATCTTCACTTCGGCGGCTTTATTGCGGTATTCGATATCTTTTTCAAGCAGCTGATCCGTCGCGGGAATTACGATTGCGCCGATACGGTGCAGAGCGATGATAAACCACCAAAACTCATACCGCCTGCGCAAGATGAGCATGACGGAATCACCCTTTCCGATGCCGTGTGCCGTGAGAAAATTGGCAGTGCGCTTCGACATCTCCGAAATATCGGCGAACGTAAATATATGTTCTTCATCCGAATCGTCGCACCATACGAGCGCCCGCTTTTCCGGATCTTCGGCCGCATAGCGGTCTACGACATCGTATGCAAAATTAAAATTATCGGGAATTTTAATTTTAAAATTTTTTTTCAAATCTTCATAAGACAGATAATCTCTATCGTGTTCAACGAATTCTTTGTACAGCACCATGTGAAAATTCCTCTTCAATACGAATATATATTATCCTACATTCACAACGTTTACGTTGACCGGGCAGTGCATTCGAAAAACGGTCTCGCATTCGATACGCGTCCGACATTCAGCCGCTACAGTATAATCGATACCGCCCAACAATGCTAGACGGTACGGTAATCGATATTCGCCGCCGCAAGAATTTTTTCGGCGTTTTTTTGCAAAATCGATTCCGCTTCCGCATCTTCGATCCCCTTTACTTCCGCGATATCGTGCACTACGCGCTTTATCAAAAGCGGCGACGAATCCTCGCCTCCGAGCCACACCTCTCCGGTCGGATTATCCGTTTCGGAAAGCAAAAACTCAAGAGGCGTCCGGGCGAGCAGCGCTTTGATACGATCGGAATAACGCACTTCGCAGCCGAATGTCTGCATATACCCGCGGGATAAAAAAATATCGTACGCCGAATCCGGTCCGTCATACCAGTGAATGACGGGCTTTGCATGCGGGAAGTCCGCAAGGATCCGGACTATGCGCGATTCGGCTCCCTTAGTGTGTACGACGCAATATTTTTCCGTACGTTCGCAATGGTCGAGTATACAGCGGAACACGCGTTCCTGCGTTTCGTGTGATATTTCTTTTTCCCAATAAAAATCGAGTCCGATCTCTCCGATGATCGGCGATGCACACAGATACGGTTCAAGCAGATCGGAAAGTTCCGTTTCGCTTTCCGGCAAACCGGCGCAATACGACGGATGAATGCCGAAGGTCGGAATTATTAATTTTTTCCCGGAGTGAAAAACAAGAGATGCAAGCGAAAGCGTTTCGTTCCATGTCGCCCTGTCCACGGAAGAGGCGACCGTGAGGATTGCATTTTGCCGAATGCATTCGAGCGCCGCATCGCACTCATCTCCGCGCCGGTACGCATGCAAATGTGTATGAAAATCGACAAGCATAGCTATACATTATATAAAAAAACGGTTTTGCAAAGCGTCGGAAAAAAACAAGCGGCAGACAACGGTACTCTCGATATCATGCGATATCGAAAACACGGACTGCCGCTTGTTATTACAATAAAACCCTTATTGCCGTTTTAATTTAGAAAAAGACCGTTAAAACAGCATCCTTTCCGATCTAATGATCTCCATACTTCGGTACAAGTTTCCAAACAGCGTATAAGGTTGTATCTTTTTTTTCACTTATGGTTACAATGTCAAGCTCTTCATAGTTCGGGTCGGGAACCGTTGCATCTTTATTTTTCGAATAACCGATGAACTTATAATAGGGTTTATCCGTCGAGCTGCTGCGATGCAAATAATACTCTGTGGATGAAACAGGATCTTTGAAAACATTTTTGACTCGAAAAACATACGGAGGTTTTCTTTCTTCCATTACGATAGATTTTTTGGGATCGCCTTCGGGCGCTGATCCCAAAAGCGGGATAAGCCCCCAAAGGCCGCCGTTACCGTCAAAAGTTATCGTATACGTAATAGGTTCCCACTGAGCTCTCAGCGTCATATCTTCCGTAACAATCAATGATGCCCCGTCTTCATATGTTTTCCCCGTCTTTTCGTCTTTCCAGCCGATAAATTTATATCCCGCCTCTTTTAGAATAAACGGATTGGGATCCAGTTTTGTCTGTTCCGTTTTCGACATAGGATATTGTTTCGTTTCGTATTCACCGTTTTTTGTCGCCGCGCTCGGAGGACTTCTGTGTACAAATGTAATGATCGGAAGATCATACTCCCAGACGGCATACAGCGTTACCTTTTTACCGGTTTCAAAATAGAATCGCTTTGTCTTCTCCCGATCGCTTGAGGCATTCCATTTTCCCCACGTACCGTTTTTGCTATCATTCCAGCCGAGAAATTTATAATGCTCACGTACAAAAGGATTCGGTGCAACATTTCTAAAATACAACGGAGAATCTTTGCCGAATTTTTGAACGGGCGGCGGAGTACCCGCGCCTCCGTTTGCATCATACGTTACGATACAGAAATCATTTTCGGCTGCCCAACAAGCATCGAGACTCATTGCATTTCCATGAGGGTCATATCTAAAGTCTATGGGTTCATCGGCTTTATAATATTTCGTACTAAAAAGCGGAAGGTATTTAGATGCCCACCCGATAAAAGCATGACCGTTGCGTGTAAATATCGCATCAGCATCGGGAATAATTTTTTTATCGACAGGAGAATACTGTGTATAAGTTC
Organism: Treponema sp. Marseille-Q4132; assembly: GCF_014334835.1. Classification (NCBI taxonomy): domain Bacteria; kingdom Pseudomonadati; phylum Spirochaetota; class Spirochaetia; order Treponematales; family Treponemataceae; genus Treponema; species Treponema sp. Marseille-Q4132. Next base: position 2,124,344 of record NZ_CP060591.1, on the reverse strand, counting down.
CGGGATTCGCTCCTTCATAATTTGCATAATAGATAACGGCATACGACGAAGGATTCTTTTCTTTCCAGATCGCATACAAAGTAACATCCGTTTTTATAGTGAGTTTATCACCCCCGCTGTAATATGCCGGCACAGAAGCTGCAGGATTTTCATCATAGCCGAGGAATTCAAACCCTTCCCTTGAAAAAAGAGTACCGTATTTCGATATCGGTTGAAAATCTTGAGTTTTATCCACCGTACAGCGTTTTATTTCAGGAGCGGCGGAGCCGTCATTTTTATTAAATGTTATATGCTGTGCCTTTGAAGATTCAAGCCATTCCGCAATAAGAACATATTTTCCCACCGGAGGATCTTTAAAGTCGTCCGCTTTTACCGTCGCCTCATCGTCATAATAAGTCATCATGTCGATAAGTATCATGCCATCCAGATATTTTTGCCAACGATAAAATACGTATCCGTCCTTCGAAAAAGTATTTTTACGAAGTAAAACCGTTTCCGTTTTTATCGTCTGAGAAACTTTTTTGACTGCAGGATTTTCCGTTGTCGGGCGATCGGAATAAAATTCAAGATTGATCGATTTTTCGATCGGCTTTCCGCTTCCGCCGCCGCTATAATCACCCGCCGAATCTCCGGACGAAGAATCGGTACTGCAAGCAACGGCTGCAAACAGTATAACCGTACTGCATAAAATAAGTGTACAGAATTCAGCAATCAGCGAGGAAAGAGAAGCCCCCCCCCTAGACGTTCGTATAGTAATCATAACGACTCCTTAATTATGAATACATAATTGTTAAAAACATAGCACGAAATATAAAATATGTCAAAAGGGAAATACATAAAATATTAAGCCCTCCACACGAATAAAAAACTTAGCAAATACATCGTATATGGGAGGCACCACGCTTACACACCGCCGCGCACGATCACATGCTGGACGCATATCTTTATCCCGATGCCGACCAGCATACAACCGCCGGCAAACCGAGCTTTTTCGTTGAACACGTCTCCCGTTTTTTTGCCGATATACATTGCGGGCAAGCAGATAAAAGCCGTCGTTACGCCGATTGTCAGGGCGGACTGCTTTATATCCGCGTTGATCACGGCAAGCCCGATGCCGACGGCAAGTGCATCGACACTGGTTGCCATTCCTTGTACAAAGAGCAGCGGCAGCGGCAAATGCCGTCCGTATACGGCTTTTTTTTTGAATTCGTGCGAAGTGTGCCGTTTCCGCACCGCTTCGAAAATCATTTTGCCGCCAAGTGCGCAAAGCAGTGCAAGCACTATCCAATGATCGACCGCTTCGATATATGCATAAAAGAAACTGCCGCAAAAAAATCCGATCAGCGGCATAAGCGCTTGAAACGCGCCGAACATGAGCGATACGGCTAACGTATACGGCAGCGTTACTTTATCGAGCTGCATGCCGTTTGTCACGCTTACGGCGAATGAATCCATCGAAAGCGCAACACCGAGCAGTACCGCTTCCATAAAACTCATGATACGGAAAAGAAAAGCGAAGCGTACAAGTACAGCGTCCCTAAAAGCATAACGGCGTTTCCCGCGGCAGGCATATATTTGATTTTGCGCAGCAAAAAAAATACGCAGCCCAAACTGTACAAAAGCCCCGAAACTACGAGATAGACAAAACTGCGTATGGCGTGTCCGAGATAAAATTGCCGAACGAGAAAGAGGCCAGCCCAGCCGATGACGAAATAAAATACGGCATTGACTATCTTCAGCTCGCTTCCCCGTACCGCGTACAAAACGATACCGACGACAGCGCTTGTCCACACGAGGCCGAAAAGCACCCAGCCTCCGACACCGCGCGCAAAAATCAATATAAACGACGTGTACGCGCTGCCCAGCACTAAAAAGACAAAACAATGAGCGAGCCTGCCGAACACTTCTTTCGCGTTTTCGGACACAAGCGCATGATGCAGCGTCGACATGATGTACATGACGATCATCAATCCCGTGCTGCATACGAATGTGGAAACGTACAATACGCGGAGCGCACCGTCGGCATGCTGAAGGGCGCGGTCGGCAAGAACGGCGGTCGCCGCAACGGACAAAAGCGCACCGAGTCCCTGCACGATCGCGCTGAAAATTTCTTCGCCGAGAGAAAGGCGCCTTTTTTTGCTTTGCATTTCAATACGCCGCCGTTCGTGTTCGATCCTTCGTTCGGCGCGGCGCTTTGCCCGCTCGCTTTTCGCATAATCGTCGGCGGCGTATTTGGCACGCAGACGTTCGGGATCTTTCGCGTATTTGATATTTATTTCGCGGATTTCCGAATCGTAATTCGCTTTTATCTGTTTGAGACGTTCTTTCTTTTTCGCTTTAATCGATTTTAGCGTCGAGCGGCGCACCGCACGCACCGCGGCATTATCTTCCCTTGTCATAAAGCCATTATAGCAGAGGTCTCGGCGGTGCGCAACGCCGAGAGCGCTGAACGACATACGAAAAAGCGGATACCGTTCGGCCGGCGGTAAAAGTTTCATTTGCCGAATGTCCGTTTTTTCGTTTCGGTATACCGTTACACAGGACGTATAACGGTATGCCGATTAATACTGCCGTACTGCCCGGTACGAGAGGCTCGCATAGAGCGATACGAAACGCCCGAACGCAACGTTAAATCCTAACCCCATACCCGTCTGCATCAACCTTATACATCTTCCACTTCTTTACCGTTTTTGCATTATTAAAGGCATCCGATAAGTCAGGCGGAGCGCTAAAGTACGTATGATTGCCTTCGGTATCGTCGGTTCGTTCGGTGTAAAGATAACAACTTGCATTATCACTATACGCCCGAACCGGTAAATCATTAAAGAGTTTTTTAAATGCATCTGCGTTAAGCTGATTCTCCCCGCAGAGCAGCTCTTTCAAAGCGGTTAAACCCTGCACATTAAGTGCGGTGAGCTGATTGGCGAAGCAGTTCAGCGTTTGCAAAGCGATTAAGCCCTGCACATTAAGGGCGGTGAGCCGATTGCCGGAGCAGTTCAGCACTTGCAAAGCGGTCAAGCCCTGCACGTTAAGTTCGGTAAGCCGATTGCCGAAGCAGTTCAGCACTTGCAAAGCGGTTAAGCCCTGCACGTTAAGAGAGTTTAGCTGATTCCCCCAGCAGACCAGCTCTTTCAAAGCGGTTAAGCCCTGCACGTTAAGTTCGGTAAGCCGATTGCCGACGCAGGACAGCACTTGCAAAGCGGTTAAGCCCTGCACGTTAAGAGAGTTTAGCCGATTGACGGAGCAGTCCAGACTGGTGATCTTGCCTTTGAGAATTACCAATGAGCCTTTTGCATGCAGCACGGTTTCGATGCCGCTTATAAGCGTTGTTTCGGTACAGCCTTCAACTGTAACAGAGGTGCCGTCGGCGGTTGTTCCCTTAACTGTGATGTCGAGCTTATCGGGGCTTAAGATGAGGGAGGCACCGCCTTCGACAAAGGGGGCGTCGGGCGGTGCTCCCGTTCCGCCGCCCGTACCGTCGCTCGGGTCTTTACACGCGCTTACTCCCAACAGTGCAAGCGCCGAAGCGGCAAAGAAAATCGTTTTCAGTTTTGTCATATATTGCTCCTCATCAAAGTTTTTTCTAATCGGTAATTACCAATTACATTACACATTAATTAATCGCTTCCGCTTTTTCTTCGGTAAGGCCGGTCGCCCGCATTATCTTTTTTCGCAAAGGCAAGGCGACGGCTCCATCATAAAATCATGCAGCGGTACATATTTTGCTTTTGGGAATGATTGTATTATATCCGATACGGTATTCGTATCGGCGAATCCTTTACCGGACTTCATCATTTCATAATTCCATTCCCTGATATTATGAATGTCTTCTACGGTAAAATTACCGCTTACGGTCGGTTTATTCATCGGCTCCTCCTATAAGCATTGACGGGCAGTATATTTTTATTTCAGGCAGATTTTTTATATTCGTTATCCGCTTTATACCGTCAATTGTTTTATCATTGACAATGTGTTTAAAGTTCCATGATACGATTATATCACATTGCGCCATTATCGCCGTTGCTATATGTCGACAATCGTCAAAACTTTTTTCTTTCAAAATACCTGCCGTACCGTACACCGCTGCATTATGCTGCAGCACACTCCCGCACTTCCCCTGCAGCACGGACGGCGGCAAAACTGCAACCAAACTCGTCGCTCAAAATCCGTAAACGGACTTTGAGCCGTTTTCAAACAATTATCCGCTGCCAATCCCTTATGGTTTACGGCGTCTTTAGTGTCCCGTCGCTGTCTACCGACCAAGTTTGAATGCCTTTCGGTGTTACGGTGAACTTATTCGTATAAGCCCCTACCGATGAGCCGTCCGACATCCATACTACAATCTCGCCAGGTACATAGTTCTGCGGAGTAATACAGGCAACCTTCGATTCCGTTATGGGATTGCCTTTATCGATTTTTATGCTAGCAGGCGAGCCGCTGTCACTGTTTTCTTTTAAATACACATCATTGCCGTCTTTTAGGGTACCGTCGCTTCCCCAGTCCCCGACACAGGCTTTACCGCCCATGATAAAGTAACCGTCTTGGTTACCCGTCCCACCGGAAGAGGCTGCTACATAAACGCCTTTTCCCACATTGCTTGTATTATTTTTAATTGTACCGCCATGCATCTTAAATGTACTGTTCATATCTACATACACGCCGCCGCCGCTATTTGCGGTGTTACCCTTAACGGTGCAGCCTTCATTTTGGTCGTTATTTTGAAGCGTTACTGTGCACTCCGCGCCGACATAGATGCCGCCGCCGTTGCCCTCGGAGCCTGTTCCGGTTGCTTTGTTTGCATCGTCCGTACCCGTGCCGCCGATGGTACCTCCTTCGATGGTTACGTCGGATCCGGAGCTGTCTTTTACCGCGTAGATTGCGCCGCCGTTTTTCGCCTGATTCTTCGTAAGGGTGCAGTTTGTCATGCCGGCAGTTCCGCCCTCGATAATCATGCCACCGCCATTGTTGTTTGCCGTGTTACCCCTAAGAGTACAGCGCGTCATGGTGAGCGTTCCCCCGTGAGTATACACGCCGCCGCCGCCGCCAAAGATGGTGCTGTCTGTCGCCGTGTTGCCGCTAATGGTGCAGTTTTCCATGGTAACGGTTGAGTTGTTTGCACGCACGCCGCCTGCCCTTCCTGCCTCGTTGCCGATAATCCGTACGCCATGCTTGACGCCGAATACGTCCGTGTACTCGTTAAGCGTCAAGGTACAGCCATCATTTACATAGATGCCGCCGCCGAAGCCATACGGATCGGTTACCGTGTTTGCGTCCGTGCCCGTGCCGCCGATAGTGCCGCCGCTGATTATTATATATGCGCCGGTAGAGCCGTTCTTTACTGCACACACTGCGCCGCCGTTCGATTTCGCCTTGTTGCTCGTAAGGGTACAGTTTGTTATGGTGACGGTTGCGCCGCTTGCATAGATTGCACCGCCGCTGCTGTCAGTGGTACCTGCCGCCGTGTTACGCGTAAGGGTACAGTTTGTTATGTTGACGGTTCCGCCTCTTACAAATATTGCGCCGCCGGAACATTGCTCGCCTGTTCCTGTCGCTCTCCCGTTCTTAAGCGTCAGGTTTTCAAGCGTGAGTTCTCCGCCGTTTTCTACGGTAAAGACACGGCTTAGGCTGCTTGCGTTGAGTGTGGGAGTTGAGCCGGCTCCTTTTACGGTGATCTTTTTTGTTACGCTGATCGCACCGTGGTCACCCGTCGTGCTTGTTGCCGTTATAGTACCCTTTATAACGAATTCGTCGCCGTTTTCCACCGTCGGCGCTTCGATCGCCTCTTTCAGCGTCTTCCACGTAGCGGTACTTGGTATGACCGTCGTCGCCTGGTTCAAGACGAGGGCGCTGCCGTTATATTTGAGCTTCCACGAAGTCGTCGGAGGTGGAGGCGAAAGATTTTGCTGATCGGTTATTTTAAACCTGTCCGCATATCCGCTGAGACTTACGCCGGAAGCGGCGTTTACGGCTGTGACGCCCGCCGTATAATCTTCAGGCGTTATCTTTGCAACGGTGTATGTACCCGTATTAAGAGGCGCCGCTACGGTTATCTTTGCGTTTTTTGATTGATCGCTTGCGTGCTTTGCCAAATAGACGTCGTTCGCTTCGTCGATCTTCGTACCGCCTGCTATATTGCATATGCCGCCGCTTTCGACATAGATACCTGCGCCCGCACCCTTATTCGGCGAACCGTTTTTTACCGTATTGTCCTTCATAGTATCTACATCGTAGAGGCTGCATGTGCCGCCCTGTGCAACGTATATACCGCCGCCCTTTCCTTCGCTCGATGACGAAGTACCGCCGTCGGCGTAATTCTTGAGTATTTTCGTGCCGGTAAGGGTACAGCTACCGCTTGCGACGTAGATGCCGCCGCCGTACCTTGCCTCATTGCCTTCCTGTGGACCCATTCCGCCGATCGAACCGCGCGTCAAACTGAGCGTGCCTTTCGTATACACGGCTCCTCCTTCTCCGCTTTTGTTCACACAGTCTATAATGCGGCAATCGGTAAGAGATGCGGCAGCACCGGAATCAACGAAGATACCGGCGGCGCCGCCGCCGGTAGGTCTCATGCCGCCTTTCAGCGTCAGGTTTTTAAGCGTGAGCGTTTTGCCGCTTTCTACCTTGAAGAGGCGGTCTTTATTTCCGTTCGAAAGATTGTTTTTATTTGCGTTTATAACGGCAGCAGTTGCTCCGTCTGCTTTTTCTATGGTAAGGCTTTTACCAATGGTGATTTCACCGTTATTGCCGCCAGCGTCCGTCGCCTTTATTTCTCCGTTTATAACGACGGTACCGCCCGCACTTGTTTTCGAAATCGCTTTCCTCAATATGTGCCACATCGGTAAAGTGCTGCTGACTGCCTTTACTTCCCTGCAAACTTTGTAATACAACGTCCGCGTGGTGCTGTCGTCAAAACCCTCGCCCGTTGCCTTAACGGTAACTTTGTACACGGCTTCACCGCCTCCGTCTGCAGGAGAAGGAAGCTTAATGAAATCGGGCTTAACATCTATGGAGCCGTTCAAGCCGGAACCCGATACCAATTGAACACCCTGACTTAGGATAACGCCCGTAGGATAGTCGTTTCCGTCATTTTGTTTAATCGAGAGTTTTACGGCTTCTCCGTATGCGCTGTACACGGGTATGGGATCGGTTTCGCTGCCGCTATGAGCCGCGCTGTTTGTCGCATTGAGATCTTCATTGCCGGATGCATCCGTCGCGCCTTTTTCCGTATATATGCCCGAAACCGCCGTATTATCCATATCCGCATGGGCGAATACCTTAGGAGCGGGAAGCGTGCGCTTACCAATCGTCTGTTCCGCACGCGCGGAATAGAGCTTTCCGTCAAAGAGCCGTATGCGATATGTCGCCGTACCCCCGCCGACAGGAATATCCGTTTTAAGACAGAGCATCCACGAGCCTGAAGGAACGCTGTCCGGCTGCGGGCTGCCCGAAAAAACTCCCGCTTCCGCGTTCGATAACGAATCGGTATCAGTTTTTGCGATAAAGTTGCCGCCAGACTGCGAAATATTAAATCCGCCGGAGTTAAGCGTAACAGGATATGGCTTTTCAGTGCCGCCGTTTTTGCTCACGTACACGTGTGTAAGATCGCTGTGCAAAGGAACACCTGACAGCACACTTCCGCCGGGTAAGCCGTCCACCTTAAAGCACAAAACGTAATAATACTTACCCTGAGAATCAGCTGTATGCGTTTTAAAAAGCGCGATTTTACCGGCTGTCGATGCCGTGACAGGCGCAGGATCGGGCGGCGGCGTATTCGCTTCCAAATCAAACTTGTAAATTTGATTGAACTTTCTGCCGTCGGTACTGTAAAGCTTGATCGCGGCTCCTATGTTCGCGCTGCCGTACTCGTACCGTTTCAAAAAAGCCGATGTATATGTAAGGGTCAAAGTATCGCGTGTGCTTTGCACAAGCGTATAATCGGTACCTTGCGAAGCGCTTATGCCGCTTCCGAAACTTATGATATCCGTCGGAGAGCCGGGCATACCCGGCATTATAAACGAAAAGTTTTTGGGATTGCGCACGGTAAAGGTAAGCACCGCAGGACTTGCAGACGGTACGCATTGAACACCCGCAGCGTTCATCTGTACCGGAGATGCCGCTCTAAAACCGGTGATGACCGGTTCCGACACCCAATACGAAAAATCTTCTTCTATATCCGCAAACAATTCTTTACACGCCGTCATACCGAAAAGCAGCGCGATGCCTGCCGCACACACGGCGGCGCGTATAAAATTTTTACCTGATCGTTTCATAGCCGACTCCCTCATAAAAACAAATATTGCGTCGTTTCCCTAAAACATCCAGCCGACGGAAAACTGCGGTTGGAACATATACTTCGGCAATCCGTCCCTGAACACAAAAAAGTGATCGACATTGAGTTCAAGATACATCTTTTTATAAACAAAAACCTGCAGCGCGGTTCCGGCGTCCATATCGAATCCCCAATACCAATACGCAGGGCTTTCCGCGCTGCCGCCGAACGAAAATTTGCTCTGCATCAAAAATACGGCGCCCGCTCCGGCGTGTATGCCGAGATTCAAACGGTGCTTGATGATAGGATACACGTATGCAGCATTGACGTGCGTCAGCATAAGCGCACCGTCGAGCGTATAATCGTCGAACTGTTTCCGCAGCATTGCCGCACTGTAATTTACGTTAAACCCGAAGTGACCGTAGGTTCTTTTAAACGGCAGCACGGTAAAGCGGAAAGCTCCGCCCAAAGGAGCGACGGTACGATTATAATACGTTTTGAATACGCTTTCTCCCGTAAAGCCCGTAAATGCATAACCGAGCGAAACGTAAGTATCGACCGGTTTTTGAAAGCGGAATATTACGTCTTCGCTTTTGGCGCTAAGACCGCTTTTGTCGCGCGCAATAAAGACATAGGTACCCGGCTGAAATCTGTTCGCATTCAATTCGAAGCGCGCCTTTTTGCCGTCTTTCGACACTTCCGCAGGCTCGAGCGTTATCGTTCCGCCGCCCGACTTTTCAAATACGAAAACGGTATCGTCAAAAAAATTGCCGCCCGTAACGCTGAATTTTCCGTCGAAAAATTCGTCAAGGTAAATGAGGCGCGGCGACACGGATTCGACTTCCGGCTGATAGGCGATCAATATATCGAAATTCCGATACGCGCTTGTCGCTTCTTTTTGTTCGAGCAAATTGATGACGGTTACTTTATAGCGGTAATTTCCCGGAGGCAGCGACACGTCGATAAAATTATCGCGTACGATTTTTTTGTCGATTTCATGCCAAGAGCCTGCCGCATCTCTTTGTTCGAGTCGGAATTCAAAGCCGAATATATCGTTGATGGCTTCCCACGAGAGCCGCTGATAGAGCACCGCACCCGCTTCCCCCTCTTGTATAAAATAGTGCTTATCGGAATCGGAGCGGCCGCCTCTGCTCTGCGCGGCGAGCGGAAGCAGCAAAAACAGGCACAAAAGCGCCGCGGTACATCGCTTATTTTCCATAGAGCACTCCGGGTGCATCGGTTTCCACCGATGCCGCTTTCGGCAAATCTATGACGAAGCGGCGGCTCGAAATAATGCCGTTTTGAAACAGCGTGCCGTCTTTCAGCCGCCGCTCAGGTATCGCTTCCGCATAAAAAATTCCGCGTGACAATTGTGCGAGATCGGTAAACTCGAACGTACAGTCGCCGCCCGTACGGGAAGATGCCGCCGAAGCGGTGATTTCGCGCTCGAAAATCTTTTGCTTTTTTTCGTTGTAAAGGCGGATTACGTAGTGTGTCGCGTCTCCGTTCTTTTTCCAGCGGAACACGATGCTCCGATTCGATTTGAAAAAGTTTACACCGAGCGTTTCGCCGTCGGCAGGGAATACGAAGGCTACTTTTTCAAGCGGCGGTATCGGTAAAACGGTAAAACTGCTGTCCTGCAGCGACGATATGTCGAATCCGTCTCCGGTCGCAGCAATAACCCTCCACCTATAGTTTCCCGCCGTAAGCGGCGGAAGCTTTACGGAAAAAGAAGGATCCGAAACGGAAAGCACGCTGCCTCTTTGCCCCGCCTTTTCGAGCACGAGGCGGCTTTTTACGGGTTTTTCAACGGAAGACCACTTCAAAAGACCGGGATTCAGCGCAGCATCCACACCGCCGATCTTTGCATTGTGTTCGGGCGATACGAGTTCTACCGGACGCAAGTGCTTGAGCATAAACGCTTTATCGGCTGCGTAACTGTAACGCCTGCTCGACGTCAGCGTCGAAGATGCAAAGCCCTGCACGCTCATTATATAATCGCCGTCCTGTATGGACTGGAGCGCCATCTCCACATCGGTATCGGTAATGTACAGATTTTCGTACAGCGGTTCGGAATTCAAACCGGGCTTCGTGATCTTCACTTGATAATAATCTGCGCCGGGAACGGCAGTCCACGCAAAGGTATTCTTTTTTTTCGGATGAATGACTACTACATCCCCTATGCCCACGAGTTCGGGCGGAGGAAGTGCGGGCGCTACGGTCAATCGTTTCGGCGGCGTTTCGAGCGCTTCGAATTCGCTTTTGACCGACACGCGCCAAAAATAATCGCCTTGCGGCAAAACGATCCCGTCGATACCGGAACCCTGCGTTTTCACATTCAGTACGGGGGATGAAAAATCTTCCGAAGCGGATACTTGAAAACGCTGCTCGCCTTCCAAATTCGTCTTCCACGTAAAGCGCGTGTCGAGACACAGCGTATCCGCCAAAATATAATTGTCGGGAGGAAAGAGCGAACGCAAAACAACTTCGTTGTCGCGGCTGCGAAATGCGGAATGAGCGCTCGAAGTTAAGCGCTCGCCGTTTTTGTCGAGTCCTTCCACCATCCAATAGTAAGTCCCGTTCGGAAGCGTCTTCGCGGCATTTTTCAATTCACAGTAATTGATATCGCTTGTCCGCTCGACAACGGCGTCAAGCATGGATTCGCTTTTTGCGATAACGAGCCGATATTTTACCGCTTCGCCCGCACGCTTCCACGAAAAGGCCAGACTTTTTCCGTCGGCTGTATCCGCGATCGCGCTCGGAGAAATCAGTTCGATGGGAGGAAGTTCTTTTTGCTTTTCGATCGAAAACGCCGACACTTCCGACGGCTTTGCCGTTACGCTTTCATCCGCAATATAATTCGGCGTCACCCGCCAATACCACACCCCTTCGCCCAAATTCGGCAAGGTTACCGTCTCTCCGCTCACGTGCTTACGCACCGCGGGATTACGCATATCGGGATTATCGGCGGCTTCGAGCATGTACGATGAAGAAACTTCGTTGCCCTTCCACAAAAAACGCACCGCGGGAATCGTCCCCTTATACGCAAAGCGGCGATCGGGCGCAGGTTCAAGCGGCACGGGAGGAGGAGCATCCAAAACGATAAACTTTCCCGAATCCGCCGATTCGTCGCGCGCTCCCCTGTCTGCCGCATAGATCCGCCAATATACGGTTCCCGCTTCTTCATAGAGCGTCACCTCTTGCAATCCTTTAACCGAAAGTCTGCGGGCGTTTGTAAAATTCCGGTTACGAGAGGTTTCCAAAACGAGTTCGGTATTGTCGGGAAACGAACTCCGCCACGAAAACGATACCGGAAGCACCCGCTTATATTGATTGATAAGTCTTGCTCCCGGAGCAGGGCATATCATGGACACTGCGGCTTTATTCCCCGCCTGTACGACGTCTCCCTCGGAGAGCACCGTCGGTTGTACGGCGGCTGCAGCGCCGCTTCGCACCGCACGCGCATCGGATCCTGCCTCTTCAAGCGCGGTCATGGCGGCCGTTCCTTTTTCAACCGTCAAACGGAGCATACCGCCTGCAGATGCACTTTCTCCCCGGACAGCGCTTCCGCGATCGGCATCTCCTCCTGCAAAGATACTGCCGGAAAAAGAGGTTTCACCCGTCGGCGTTAAAGCATTTTCCGCCTCTTTTTCAGCGCTTTCGAATTTCTGTACATGCAGCACGGAATCTTTTTCAACTGCAACGGAAACGTCGTCCGCTTTGACCGCAACTTTCGAACCGACAGTCTGTACGGAAACGCTTCCCTCGGCAACCTGCACGGACGTTTCGTCTTTTTGTGCCTGTTTGAAAATCTGGATCATCGTGTTCGCGCCGACGTTTATGACGTTTTGATCGGGAAAATAAATCGTCGCTTCGGATGAAGGCGCGGTTCGGATAATATCGCCGTTATATACCGGAGAATACTGCACGGGCCTGTCCCACACGGAGCGGTCGAGAAATTTGCGCTGTACGCTTTTGTATTTATACGAAACGGTTGCGACAGGCGTCTTGTCGTTCCGCTCGATCGTTTTATTTAAATTATTAAAAAATAAAAACGCGGTGCATCCGATGACGGACAGAGAAAAGAGCACAACGAAGATATCCTGCAATACGCCCGCTACGGAGTCAGGACTGTATTTTGTATTTCTTTTCATCTTCATTGAGATCTACCTTTGCAAAATCGGGAGTCGGGATTCCGAGCACTTGCCTGATCTGCGCAAGCGACTTCGGACCTTTCGCGCCTGCGCCGGGAATGTCGTTTTCATCGGGCATATTGACGACGGCGAACATGCGAAGCGGCTTTTCTTTGCCTTTGACGGTAACGGACGGCATCTCTTCGACGAGTACGTGATCGCGTACAAGTTCATAGGTGTATTCGGTGATGAGGATGTCCGTACCGAGCGGCTTATTGAGCGCTTCCGTGCGGGAAGCGAGGTTTACGGCGTCCCCGATGACCGTATACTCCATACGCTGCGTCGAACCGATTTGACCGGCAACGACGGGGCCGGAGTTGATACCGCAGCCTATGCGGATAATAGGTTTTTTATCTCCGCCGCGTCCGCGGTTAAAGACTATGAGCGCAGCCCTCATACGGAGCGCCGCGCGGATGCAGTTGAGCGCATCTTCTTTCGGACTTCCCACCGAAGTCGGAGCGCCCCACACGCTCATAACCGCGTCTCCGATAAATTTGTCGACGACGCCGTGTGTCATGTTCACGCATTCGACCATCGCCGTCATATATTCGTTCAAAAACTCGACGACTTCCGCCGGCGTAAGTTTTTCGGAAATCGAAGTGAACGAGCGGATATCGGAAAAGAAAACCGTTACGTTCTTCGTTTCCCCTCCGAGTGCAAGCTCGCCGCGCATGGCAAGCTCGGCGATTTCTTTATTGATAAATCGGCCGAAAGAATCTTTGAGACGCTCGCGTTCGGCGAGCCCCTTGCCCATCTTTACGAAGCTCGACGTCAAAAGACCGATTTCATCTCTCGTTTTCGGCTTCAAATCGAGTTCGAACTCTCCCTGCTCGATCTGCTCGGCGGCTCGTGCAAGCGTTTTTACCGGACGGCTGATCGACTTTGAAAAAAACCAGATAAACATAACGGAGAGAAACAAAACGATGATGCTCAAATAAATATTGCGCTTGGTCGTTTCGGCAACCGGCTCCAAAAGAACGGAGGCGTCCGCCGTCGTCAAAACGGCAAGCTCACCGAAAGAAAGGCGGCGGTACGAACCGAAATATTTTTTGCCGTCTTCGTCGGTAACCAAAAGCTGACGGTTCGTATCTCCGTTTTCCCTCATCTGCGTAAAAAGCGGAAAATTGCCGACATTGGCGCCGTTTTTTACCAAATTGAAATCCGGATGAATTAAAATATCACCCTCGCCGTTTACCAAATACGTCGTCTGCAGCGTACCCGCACCGAAACTGTCGGAAAGTTTTTCGGCGGAAAAAAAGACAGCCAAGCCCTGCCGCAAACCTTTTTCCGTGTACGGCCAGCACAGCACGAGCATCGGGATATCGAATACCGGAGAAGCGTTTATCACGTGCGTAATACCGCGTTCCGTCTGCAGCATCGTATCGCGCGACTGTGCCAAAAAAGCGTCAATGAGAGAAGGATCCAATTCGTTCGATAAAAAAAACGGCGTACTCAAAAGCTTTCGTTCCAAGCCGCCCTGTCTCCTCGAATCGGTAACCAAAACGGCGGCAACCGAAGGATTGCGTTCAAAATAAAAATCCGCCGTTTCTTTGGCGAAAGAACTCGCACTTCCCGTTCTGTTTAAAATATCCAACAGCAAAAACGCATTTGCGCGGAGCGACGACAGATCTTTTTCAGCCAAACTCGCCGCCTGCGCATTTACCGTGCTGTTGTTTTCTTCCGCGCTGATACGGACATCCTGTCCGCCGAACCACGTAACCAAAAGAGTGATAACGCCGAGCGACAAAATCGTAAGCACCGAAATAATGAGAACGAGTTTTGCGCCGATTGAAAATTTGACGTTTTTCCGAATATCGTCTTTTTCCGCTTCTTTCATGCTCTCATCTTATAATAAATTTATGAAAAGGGCAATTATTAATAAGAGGCATAGGGCATGATTTGAAGAGTATACAGTGCGCGAAGTGCGGCATTGCACCGCGCACTGTACATCGTACCTAGCGGTTTACGGTAAAGGTGTTGATTTCATCTGAAAGTTTTTGTATATTTTCGCGGTTTGCAGTCGTCGCAGTTTCGGCATTCTGTACCGAGTGAATGATCGACTGAGCGCCGTTTGCCATTTCAGTCATGGCGCTGTTGATCTCTTCCGTCAGGCCGGCAAGGGAAGTCATCTCCGACGCGATCTGCTTACCGCCGTTCGTCAATTCGGCAGACCTCTTTACGACAAGTTCGATCGTGGATTTGATTTCGGTCATGGCTTCGAGTACGTGAGAACTGCCCGTAGTCTGTTCCTGCATGGCGGACATAACGGTGCGGTTCTGCTCGGTAACGTCGTCGGCAAGAGAAAAGATCGTATCGAATTGATTTTTTACCTGCGTCGTACCGTTGGATACCTGCTGAATCGATTCCTGAAGTTCCTGCAGCTGTTCGCTGATCGTTTTACCCTGCTCGTTCGACTGTTCGGCGAGCTTTCTGATTTCGTCGGAAACGACGGAAAAACCCTTACCCGCTTCGCCCGCGTGTGCCGCTTCGATAGCTGCGTTCATAGCGAGGAGGTTCGTCTGATCGGCTATACTCTGGATGATATTACTCGCTTCGAGCAAACCTTCGGATCGTTCGAGAACGTCGCGCGCGCGGTCGACCGCCTGTTCTATGGCGGCGCGTCCGTTATCAGAGGCGTCGCTGAGCTTTTGCGCTGCAACACCGCTCGCTCTCAAAGTACTCGTAACCGATCGGATATTTGCGACCATCTGTTCGACGGCAGTCGACGACGAATCGATACTTGTTTTTTCGTATTCGATATTTTTATCAAGTTCGTTGATATAGGAAACCATGTTTTTGACCGTCGCCTGAGCTTCTTCGACTCCGGCCGCCTGGTTGACGATTTTGCTTTTTACCGATTCGATATTCGCAACGATTTGCAAAATACTCGAAGAGGTTTCACCCATACCTTCGGAAAGATTGCCCGCCGAATCGGTAGAAACGGCGACCGTATTCATAATGGCGCGGAGCAGGCGGCGCATGACATTGTAAAATTGATTTAAGTCCGCCGTAAGCACGCCGAAATCGTCGCGGCTCGTTACGACGATACTCCGCTGCGTATAATCGTTTTTGGAAAGATACGAAGAAAATCGCGTAATGGCTCTGATACGCTTATTCATGCTGCTTATAAAAAGCAAAGAGTCCAAAACGGCGACGGCGCTCGTTACGATCAGAATGGGCAAAACGCGGGCAAAAAAGAGCGGCACCGTATCCATATCGGCGTTTCCTTTGGAAAACATAGGAGCCAGTACCAAAAATATAACGCCCAAAAAACTGAAGCCCGTGATGAGCGTATTTCTCGCCATAACCGAAAGCGTTATATATTCTTTCTTTATGGGAAGGTTATGGATATGATCTTCGAATATTTCGGAAAACGGGATATACATAAGCAGGCCGAACAAAAACGTCGTACCTTCGGCAACAAAAAACCACACGAGGGGATCGTATTCGATGCCCTGCATACGGCAGCTTATCGTCGAAAATATAAACATGGCCAAACCGTTGAGGTTCACCGCCAAAATACTGACCGCTTCGAAATTCCTTACCTGACGGTTCGTTTTTACGACCGACGCTTGAGAGCCGTCGTATTTGATGATGGCATTTTCATAGTAAGTGTAGAGGATAAACGGGATGATGATATTGAAAACCGCAGCGCCGATATAGTTCATGGGCGTCATAGCCATTTTCATCATATCCGACATGGAAATAGCGCGGATAAAAACGAGAATGGGGCCGCAAGTCAAAAGCGGTAAAAAAAACGCTACGGAAAAAAACGTTCTCATAGCGGGCTTGAATTTTTCGATTAACCTGATGGAATTTGTATCGCTCATGCAAAACCTCTTAAACCGTACAGCTTTATTTACAGCTCATCAATTTACCAATTATAATACATAATTATATAATTTTCAATCGATTTATCCGAGTATTTTTTACCGGTGCCTCCGGTCCGCGTTTCACGAAAGCAAAAGACGGTCGTTCGCTTCTCCGCCTGCGGCATCGAAACGCTTTAACAAATCTTCGACGCGGAGATTTTTCTTTTCGTCGCCCCGCACGTCGTAAATGATGCGCCCTTCGCTCATCATGATGAGACGGTTGCCGCAGCGTATCGCGTCTTTCATATTGTGCGTCACCATAAAGGTCGTCAGTCTTCCGTCTGCGACAAAGGTTTCCGTCAAATCGAGTACTTTTTTCGCGGTTTTCGGATCGAGGGCGGCAGTGTGTTCGTCGAGCAAAAGCAGTTTCGGTTTTTGCAGCGTCGCCATGAGCAGCGTGAGCGCCTGACGCTGTCCTCCGGAAAGAAGACCGACTTTGCTCGTCATGCGCTTTTCGAGCCCCAAACCGAGAAGGGCAAGCTTTTCGCGATAGAGCGCGCGTTCGGCAGGCTGCACGCCCCACGAAAGCGTTCTCCGCTTACCCCTCCTCATCGCAAGCGCGAGATTTTCTTCGATCTGCATATTCGCCGCCGTTCCCATCATCGGATCCTGAAACACACGGCCCAAGTATTTCGCACGCACGTATTCGGGCATGCCGGTCAAATCCATACCGTCGAGAAAAAGAGACCCCGTGTCGGTAAAGTGAATGCCTGCGATGAGATTGAGCAGCGTCGATTTCCCCGCGCCGTTCCCGCCGATAACCGTGATAAAATCCCCGTCGTCGATTTCAAGGTTGATATTTTTGAGTGCGACCTTTTCGGTGATCGTTCCGGGATTGAATGTTTTCGATACGTTGAACAGTTTTAACATCGCTTATTTTCCTGCCGTGTCGGTCACGTCCGCATCGCGCGGAACTTCCGCATCCGAAGCATTCGTGCCGGGGATAGCCGAACGGCGGCGGTGCGCAACCCTCTCTTTGACAACGGGAACGGAAAGGGAAGATGCGACGATGATCGCCGTAAACAATTTCAAATCGGTCGATTTCAATCCGAGCTGCAATACGATCGCGATGACGATTCGATAAATGACCGAACCGAATACGACCGCCGAAAGCCTATACCAAAACGCAAAGCGCTTTCCGAACACGACTTCCCCGATGATGATCGATGCAAGCCCTATAACGATGACGCCCGTTCCCATACCGACGTCCGCGTATCCCTGACTCTGTGCGACGAGCCCGCCCGACAGCGCGACGAAACCGTTTGCGAGCATGAGACCGAGCATTTTCATCGTGTCCGTGTTGACGCCGAGCGCTCTCACCATCCTCTCGTTGTTTCCCGTCGCGCGCATGGCGCTGCCGATTTCCGTTCCGAAAAACCAATACATAAGCGCGACGATACACGCGACAAAAACGGCGCCGACGGTAAGCGAAGCGTTCGCCGCGGTAAAACCGCACTTATCGGTAAAAAAAGTCATCAGCGTATTGACGCCGAGCAGCGGCGTGTTCGCCTTTCCCATAATACGGATATTGACGGAATACAGTGCGATCATCGTGAGGATGCTCGCGAGCAGCACGTGTATTTTTATCTTCGTGTGCAAAAGACCGGTCGCAAGACCTGCAAGCATACCCGCCGCAAAAGCCGCCGAAAGCGAAAGAAACGGATGCACACCGTGCGCGATGAGTACGCCCGAAACCGCCCCGCCCGTCGCAAAACTTCCGTCGACGGTGAGATCGGCTATATCGAGGATCCGAAACGTAATGTATACGCCGAGCGTCATCACGCTCCATAAAATACCCACGGCGAGAGCGCCGTGCACTGCAAACAACAATCCCATCTTTACTTAAAACTCCGCCGGCGGCAAACGGCCCTGCCGATTATCGATCGTATCCCAAAAGCGAATTTTTCGAACGCTCTATTTCAAATCGTCGGGAATCGAAATACCGATTTTCGCCGCCGTGTCGCGGTTTACGGCGAGCGTACAGTGTTCGAGATATTGAATCGGCATATCCGCAGGCTTTTTCCCGTTTTTAATAATATCGAGAGCCATAGAAGCCGTCTGTTTTCCGAGCGCATAATAATCGATGCCGTAAGTCGCAAGCGCACCGCGCTTTATCATCGCCTCTTCTCCGACGATCGTCGGAATTTTATGTTCGTTCGCAACCTGCGCGACAGTCACGATGCTCGATGAAAACATATTGTCCGTCGGCACATAGATCGCGTCCACTTTACCGACAAGACTCTGCGTCACCTGCTGCACTTCGTTCGTACTCGATGCCGTCGCGTCGATGTATGCAAGTCCGAGTTTATCGCACTGCGCTTTTGCAAGACTTATTTGAAAGACGCTGTTCTGCTCGCTCGAACAATAGAGCATACCGACGGTTTTCGCGTTCGGCACGAGACGCTTCAATAAATCGATCTGTGCGGCGCAGGGCGTCAAGTCCGACGTACCCGAAACATTCGTACCCGGCGCATCGTTCGATTTGACAAGCTTTGCGCTTGCGGGATCGGTGACGGCGGTGACGAGGATCGGAATGTCTTTCGTGAGATTCGCGACAGCCTGCGCCGCAGGCGTTGCAATCGCGAGGATCAAATCGCTTCGATTGTTTACGAGCTTTTGCGCGATCGTAACGCAGTTCGCCTGTTCACCCTGTGCGTTTTCGTAATCGATTGAAATATTCGTTCCGTCGGTATAACCCGCTTCGGAAAGAGCGTCGACAAAGCCCTTATATGCGTCATCAAGCGCCGGATGTTCGACAAGCTGTACGATGCCGATTTTAATCGTTTTCGTTTTATTCGTTCCCTTGCAGCCGGCCAAAACGCACAGCACTGCAAATACGCCGATCAATCGTTTCATAATCGCTCCCTGCGGAAACGCGGCGCACTCGATATGCGGCGCTCCGTTTTTTTTGAAAATATAACACGGAAAACGTTTCTGATTTTAAATCGATATAAAATCGTACCCGCGTACCGGCATTTAGTCAATACGAAAATCTCGACATACGGAAATCTCGAAAAAATTGCTCAAAGCCGGCTTTTCGAGACGCCCTCATACTTTTCCCTTATTGCCTAAAGAACCTTTTCGCGCTTTTTTTGCAATATCTTCTTTATTTTTATAAACGCCGGATCGGCTTTCTACAGCTAAAACCGTTATTATCAATTCTTTATTTTCCAAATAACCGATGATTCTGTATTTTCGAAATTCCTTATTTTTAAATCGCCAAAGACCTTTCAGATTTCCGACCAATTCGGTTCCGCCGATATCATAAAGACCTTTTTTATCTTTTGCCTGCGCGACTTTTTCTTTAAGGAATATTTCTATAGCGCTTCGCTCCGTTTTTTTAAGCTTTGAAATCTGCTTCTTCGCTTTTGGCGCGAAACTTATCGTAAACATTCAGCCGAAAACCTCATCAAGCGAGTACGTTTTTTTACCTTCGGCAACCCATTCATTGTAAGCTTGCTCGGCAAGATAATAATCTTCCATATCGTCCAATTGCTGCTCTATCGCTTTTACGGCGTAAAACGTTTTTGTTCTGCCCGTTTTTTCCGCAAGCGTTGCGAGGCGCTTTTCCAAATCCGGTTTTAATCTCAATGCCAACATACAGGATCTCCGTATTTTCTATGTTATACAAGTATAGCAAATAAAACAGGGCAAGTCAATTTTTTTAACCCCTTTTTAAAACATCCTTACACAAAGGGGGAAGTCTCCCCCTCGCTTCAAAGTCCTCGCGCTCAAGCGCTCCGGTCTTTTTTGCTTCCCCCTCTGCGGGGATACCCCGCAACGCCCCGTACATTTTTTTATGAGGACACAAAGCGCGGCATACTCCTCACTTCACGGCAGGGATGCCGTGTCGCACTTTTGCAAAACAACTGCGCATTTTTGCAAAGCAAAAATACGGTAGTGAGCCGGCTGTCTCAAAAGTCGGTTACTTTTTCGACAGCCTACGAGTTTAAAATTAAGTCTTTATATTGCAGTGACTCAATTTTAAACATCGCATAGTAAATCAAAGAAACTTTCCAAAAACTGAAGTTTTTGGAAAACCGCGAACGGCCACTGCTCGCAATCTTATAGGAAGTCTGGAGTTGAAAAACGGCTGTGCCGTTTTTCTTTTATCCGTGCGGAGGCTTTCATATCTCATCCTTTCGGATGCAATAAAAGATATGAAAGCCGACTGCAATTCCTTATGAGGACACAAAGCGCGGCATTTATGCGCGCTTTGTGATAGGAGACGCTCGGCAATTCCTGCGCGGGGAACTTCGCACTTCGTGCTCGTTGCAAGTCGCGCGGGGAACTTCGCTTCATGTACTGCACGGCACGGATGCCGTGTCGCATCTTGGCAAAACGGCTGCGTATTTTTGCGAAGCAAAAATACGGTAGTGAGGGGTACACGGATGTACCCCGAACGACCACTGCTCGGAATCTTATAGGAAGTCTGGAGTTGAAAAACGGCCGAGCCGTTTTTCTCTCATAGGAGACGCTTGAGGATTCCTCCGCACGGCTCGGAATCTTATAAGAAGTCGGGAGGCGAAAAACGGCCGAGCCGTTTTTCTTTTATTAAGACGCTCAGCGATTGCTCCGCACTGCTCGCAATCGCTGAGCTCTTGCTTTTTTTATACTTCTCATTGTACACTGGGAGTGTTATGAAAAAAATTATTGCTATTACATTGACCTCGGCGGTGTGCGGTGCGCTTTTATTTGCTTCGTGCCGCACGATAAAAGATATCCCTGAAGATTTGACGTCGACGCAGCTCATTCAGCTCGGACAAAATGCGTACGGAAGCGCGCAATATAAAAATGCGGAAACTTATTACAAAACGGTGATCGCTCGTTACGGCATGGATTCGTCGGTCTACGTGGAAGCGCGCTACGAACTCGGACACCTCTATTTGAAACAAAAAAAATACGCGGCGGCATACGCATCGTTTAAAGAAATTCTCGATATGTACGCATCGACCACGCCGGGCGTACTGCCGGGTGCGTACAATAAATTGGCTGAAATCGGCATGAAGCGGATCCCGAAACACAAATTACCGGAAACGAAGCCGAGCAAAGTACAAACGAATACCGCAACGGCGGGCGAACGGCCGGAAGCTGCGAATGAAGCGCAGGACGCAGCGCAAAACATGCAAAATACCGATGTGCGGGAATCGCCGGCCGCCGAATCGGAAGCGCAGCGGGCGGAATAAACCGAACCGCATACCCTGCGTTCGTATGCGGAATATATATTGAAATCACATATTATTAATAAAGGATAAGCGATACGGACACGAATACTTCTCCAGTCGATATCAATCACATCTATGATACCGACAACATCGCGCGAAGCAGAGATGACAAAAACATCGTCATCCTCTCGCAAAAACAAAAAAAACTCATCGACGATCTGCTTGTGTATATGAACGATGCGGATGCCGAGCGCGTGTTGATAATAAAAGACAGGATGAAAGACCTCGAACACCTTGCGCGTGCGATCGCACTGTTTCCGTCGCTCCTTGAACAGCACGATCTGCCGGGCGGCATGCGTACGCCGAAAACGCTCGTGGAAATGCTCATCGACAATCAGGAAGCCGGAGACAGAACGCTGCTTTTGCCGTCAAAAGCGAGTCTCGGCAAAGGATTTCTCATCGCAAAGATGCACACGTTTTCGTCGCTTTCGAAACAGAGCACAAGGATCAAAGCGCCCGCTTCTCTTTCCGAAGAGCTAATGACCGAAGCGGTTACGATGATGTTTTCGCTGCTCGCCGAAGACGTATATTTGAATTTGATTGCAGACAAAACGCTGCCGCGCGAAATCCGCCGTCAATGGGGCTATTCGCTGCTCATGCTGTGGGAATACCGCACGGACGACCGCATCCAAGTCATCGCGCCGATTCTCAACGAAGTCTGGACTGCGCGCAGAAAACTCGCGCCCGCTTTCGGCACGATGATGGGTACGAGCGAACTTCTGCTCATTTCCATGCAAATGGACGGACAGTGGCTCGGTTTTATTAAAAATAAATTGTGCGAGCCCGGCGTTTCGCAAGCGATGGAAGAATTTTTATTCGGTATTTCGTACGAGCAGATTTCGCAGCTGCGCACGATTTTGCGGACAAAGGGTATTGCGGCGATAGGACGGGATGAAGTGGCCGATTACCTCGGCACGCATATTAAAACGGATGCGGGTCTCGATTACCGCGATTTTTATTCGCTGTACACGATCCGGAGGGACGATGCGCGCGAGCGGGCGCGGATGAAACTTCCCGGCCCGCACAAAACGCTCGAAGATTACTTTATTCAATTTGTCACCGAGCAAAATGTATAAAAGGGAAAACGATGAGGCGAATCAATTCAACCGGCAAAAAGGAAAGCAAACGCGTACCGTACCATTTCGGTGAAAAACTGCGCATGGTGCGCGAACACAAAGGAATGACGCTCAAAGTCGTCGCCGACAAAGCGGGAGTGAGCGAAAGCCTCGTGTCGCAGATCGAGCGCAATAAAGTTTCGCCGGCCATCGATACGCTGCTCGCGCTCGCCGACGCGCTCGATATCAATTTGGAATTTCTGTTTGAAGAACACCGGCGAAAGCGCCCCGTCACAATAACGCGAAGCGACGAACGGAGAACCGTTTCGGAAGATACGATCAAATACGAAGAGCTTGCGCGCACGGACAAATCGGAAAAAGACAATCAATTCGAAGCGTACGTCATACGGCTGCCGCCGCATTCGCGTACGCACCGCGGTTCGTACGGACACATCGGCTGGGAGCTGGGTGTCGTCACAAAAGGAGCGATCACGCTCAAATATGAAGAAAAAGAATACGAACTGAAAACGGGAGACAGCGCGTCGTTTTCCGCAAGCACACCCCACATGCTCGAAAACAAAACGGACAAAGACTCCGAAGCCATTTGGATCGTCACGCCTCCGCAGCGCTTTATAGAATAAGACCGCGCTTTTTATCCCAACGGACAAAGGTTCGGAAAATCTTCTTTCGCGGCGTAAAAAATTCCTCTTGAAAAACTACCGTACAAATCGGAACATAAAAAAACCCGCCGCAATGCGGCGGGATTCGCTTTTCAGCATGAGCGTTCAAGAGAGAACGCTCAAACTCGAAAGTTCAGCTTAGAACGCAACCTTCAAAGCAACGGGTACTACGAGTTGGAAAGACGCGGTACCGTCAGCCTGCGTGCCTTCATAGAGCGGAACAACGCCCTGAGCAGCAGCGGAAACCGTCACGTGTTCAACCGGTTTAACCGTTGTACCGACCTGGAATTTGATGTTGTTATTGGTTTCACCTTTCACGTCCTTGTCAAAGTAGCCGGCTTCGCAGAAAAGATCGAACATATCGTTGAGCATATAAGTTCCGTTGAGCGTTACGTACATACCGTCCTTATTGGTCGTATTTCCGCCGGAATCTTTTGCAGCATTATTCGAATAGTTACCCATCAAGGTTACAGCAAGAGCATCGATAGGAACGACGCGGACGCGAGCATCGATACCGAATGCGAAATTCTCCGTCGAACTGCGGTTGTCCCAAGCGAGCGTACCGCCTGCGGAAACGCTGAGCATCTTAACCGGCGCGATATATAAATACACACCCGTAACAGCCGTGCTGGCATAGGGTACTTTTACAACAGCATCGAGCGTAAAGAGTTTCGACTGGAAAGCGGCTTCAAAGCCGTAGCCGCTCTGGAGCTGCGGGAAACCGGGGGTCGTGTCGAAAATAGCGGCTTTCGCAAGAAGCTTCGATTCGCCGATCGCGAACGTATAGTCGCCGATCATGGCAAGATTCGCACCGTTGGTCATATTGTCAGCATCGTTACCGACATTGCCTTTAATGGCTATACCGTATTTGACAGGTTCTGCAATTGACACGTTAATGATTTTTCCGACGGACTGTCTCATGCGGTTCGTAAAGCGGCTGCCGAGTTTTCCTGCGGTAAGATTGAATCCGCCGACATGGAACGTTGCGAAAACATCACCGACGCCGAGCGTCATAGTATTCAAATCGACATTGAATTCAGCCGTAGCGCTGACATTCTTTCCCGCTGCGCTGATACCGATGTGCGTATCGTCCTTGTTGTCCTGTTTGAGGTAGGACTGCGTCGGATCAGCGTTTTTATTGAACGTTACATTGGCAACATCAAGAACGGATCTGAATTCGACGCCCGACGAAACTTGTGCGAAAGCACCTGCCACGAGAGCGGATGCAAGCACAACACCTAAAATCTTTTTCATACAAAAAACCTCCATTTTTGCATCGGCTGCCTGACCGACGGTCATTTTACGGCAACCGTATGTTTCACAGTTACTTAACCGTTACTTCGTTTTAATATAACACAAGGTTTTTCAGCTGTCAAGGTATTTAGACTATATAAAACACCCCTATTTCCCTGCGGTTTCAAGGGAAATATTTAAAATATCGTTATGGCACTGCGTACGCGCGAAACTCCGCATCGGCATACGCACCGCCGAATGAACGCCGATGAACACGGAAGTAAAAAATTATTAAAATAAAAAAGGCTGCCGAAAAAATCAACAAGCAAAAAAATTTCCGGCTTGCAAAACATACGCATTTTATGTTATAGTATAATCCTTACTCGGTACACCGGTCAGAAGGGGGCGAAACAGATGGCGACTATTGCAGTCGATGATTCCGAAAATCTTGAAAAAGCGATCAAACGTTTTAAGAGAATGGTCGAAAAAGAAGGCATTATCCGCGAATACAAAAAACGCGAATTCTATGAAAAGCCCTCTACGATTTTAAATCGCAAAAACAAAGCGCTTCAGCGCAAGTTGATGAAAAAGACGCATCCGCGTCACGAATCGAAATCGGCATATTGATACGCGCCCTTTGCGTATCCGCTGCCGATTACGTACGTTCCCCGCATTTTGCAGCTGGAACGTACAGTACACATACCTGCCCTCGCGGCAGGTATTTTTTTTAACCGGCGGCGGAGCATCCCGATCTACGGTATTTTCTTATCGTTGACGAACGCATATCAATCGATTATCATTTAAATCATGGCGATCGCTACCAATCAGCAGATAACGAATTACTACGATTCCTACAGCGACAAAGAAGTGATTTTTTCGCGTGAAATTCTGCATACGCTCCGTGTCGCTCCCCGTGAAATATACATCAAATGCGGCGGCAATCAATGGCCGTGCATTATCAATTCAACGTCGCTTTTGGCTGCAAAGATAATCCTCGACAAAACGGGAAGCGCGTTCACGGCAATCACGCAAAAAAATGCTCCGCCTGTCAGCCTGCGTTTTTGTTTTTTTATCGACAAGGGTTCGGAAACGATGAGTTTTTTTATCACGGGAAAAGTGACGAACACGGCGCAATACGCGGATTCGAAAGATCTTGCCGTCGTAACGCTCACGTATACGCAGCGACCGCCCGACGATTTTATCGTCAAAATCGGCGCACTCATCGAAGCCAACATCAATTTTATAAAGCGCAGAGAAGAGCGCATCGTCATGACAAGCGAAGCCCGGTATCGGCTCGGCATTGAAAAAGAAGATACGATCATCTACGTGCAAAACGTTCCGCGCAAGTGCATTTTGCGCGATCTGTCGTTTTCAGGCGCAAAGATCGTTTTGCTCGGAGTGCCGAAATTCGTAAGCGGAAAAGAAACCGTACTGCGCATCATTTTCGACGATCCGCCTGAAACGCTCGACATACGCGGCTCGATCATCCACGCCGATTTTGCCGAAGGCCGCCAGGACATCGTTACCGCGAGCATCAAGTTCGATGAAGAAGCCGTGCCTGCCGCATACAAGCTGCACATCAACGATTACCTTACGATGACGAAAAAAAATCTCCTCGATACTTCCCCAAAGACACAAAGCGCGGCGACGCAGACGCTCGAACAGGCGGCCGCTGCGATGAAAGCACGCCTGGCCGCGGCGGCTCGAAGCGGCACGTCGGTACAAAATATTTCAAATGCAATATCAGGAAAATAATATGAATCCCTCAAATCTGCTCGATACGATTTACTACATTAAACTTCCCGAAGATTTTTCTCTGTCCCGAAATGCGATGCGCATCGATCCGGAAATCCCGCTGCCGGTGCAAAAAAAAGCCGGAGATGCGCCCGGCACGTTCAAAACCGAAGAATTGACGCAGGAACAGATCCTCGCAGGTATCCTCACCGTGCTCGCCTACGACAAACACAACGAACACTTGGATTATTACCGCGCGCTGCTGCAAAAAGCCCGGCCGAATATCAAACGGGAACTGTCCGAAGCGGCGATTTTAAAAGCGAAAAACGAAGATTACGATATCGCCGAAGAAATGTTTTCCGCACTCCGCGGTCTCGACCCCGACGATATGACGACAGTACTCAATACCGCTCTTTTTTTCGACGAACGCGCAAACTCGTACCGCCGTTCCGGATTGAATGAAGATGCCGACGCCTACGACAGCGATGCGCTCGCCTATTACAAAGCGGCGATGGATGCCGAACCCGCGATCCCCGATGCGTTTTTCAACGCGGGATTTTTTTACCTTAAAAAATACGCATACCGCGAAGCGAAAGACTGCTTTGAAACCTACATCGCGCTCACCTGCGATGTAAGCGACGATGTGCTCGGCGAAAACGGCATATATAAAAAAGAGCGCGCACAGGAAATCGTCGACAATATCCGCAATCAAAATATGGACGACGCCCATTTCAAAGCCGCCTACGATTTGATTTCATCGGGACAGGAAGAAAAAGGGCTTGAAGAAATCAAACAATTTATCAAAACGAATCAAAAAGTGTGGAACGCGTGGTTTTTGCTCGGCTGGGGACTGCGCAGACTCGGACGTTATGAAAACGCGGAACAGGCGTTTTTGGAATCGCTTGCGTGCCCCGGAGGAGAGGCGAACTGCGATACTTGCAACGAGCTTGCTATTTGCCGCATGGAACAAAATGATCTTGCGGGAGCGAAGCGCTATCTTTCGCGCGCACTGTCGCTCGATCCCGAAAATACGAAAATCATATCGAATTTGGGATTCGTTGCATTGAAAGAAAACGATACCGAAAAAGCGAAACAGTATTTTGCGGCGGCTCTCGAAATCGCCCCCGACGATAAAATCGCGGCGGCGGAATTATTAAAATTGGAACAGTCGGAAAACGAAAATATATAAACAGGAGTTTCTATGCACACGGATTTTATCGTGCGTATCGCACGGAGATTTACGGTAGTGGGTATCGCAGCGATCACAGCGGTGTTTTTTTCCTGCGGAAAACCGAAGATCGCGTTCAAAGCGGGCGATTATACCGCGACCGCCGCCGGCAGAAATGGGGATATCAAAATCCGCGTTTTATTTACCGATTCGCGCATCAAAGAAATCAGCATCCTTGAAAGCACGGAGACGGCAGGCTTGGGAGATGCGGCGATTGAGAAAATTGCGAAAAAAGTTATAGATGAGCAAACTCTTGCCGTCGATGCCGTCACGGGTGCGACGATTTCATCGAAGGCACTGCTTGCAGCACTTACCGACTGTGTAACGCAAGCCGGAGCGAATCCCGACGCACTGAAAAAAAGTGCGCGCAATGCGTCGGCTGCAAAATCCGAAACATATTCCGCCGATATCGTGATCGTCGGAGCGGGAGCGGCCGGTCTCACCGCAGGAATCGCCGCGTCCGAAGCGGGCGCAAACGTCATCGTTTTGGAAAAAGGTGCAAGCGTCGCGGTGAGCAACGGAGCGGTCGCGGGCGGGCCCATTGCCGTCGGTACGCGCATTCAAAAAACGGAAGGTGAAAATCTTACGCTTGAAAAGTTGTATACGCACATGAACGATTTTGCAAACAGCACGATCAATTCCTCGCTGCTGCATAAATGCCTTGCCGTATCGGGGGAAACGATCGATATGATGCAGGATCTGGGTTTGGATATTTACCTTCGCAGGGATGCATACGGAATCGGTTTCCGCGCCCGACACGGTATCAAACAGAAAGGTGCCGACAGAATGCGCTTTCTCCGGGAAAAAATCGAAGCGAAGGGCGGACGTTTTTTATTTGAAACGGCAGGGAAAAAGCTCATCGTAAAAGACGGGCACGTGACCGGTATAGAAGCGGAAAAATCGGACGGCACGAAAGTCATCGTCAACGCGAAAGCCGTTCTTGTCGCCACCGGCGGATATTTGGGCAACCAAGAATTTATTCGGAAAAAATTCGGCAACATAACGGTAAATCCCCTCGGCAATACGCTTTCGACCGGCGACGGTATTGCGATGATACTGGATGCGGGCGGAGTTGAAGACCGCAACTGGGGTATCGTCGCCAATGAATTTTCCGCCGCAAATAAAAAGGCGGGACAATGGACGATAAAGTGCAATCAAAATTTACGTTTCGGCATTTACGGCGGCCTCATCGTCAATTCCGACGGCAACCGTTTTTTCAGCGAAGATGTCATGGCAAACAAACCTTTAAGCGGCGCGCAGTCGGCGCTCCGAGAAGGAAAATATTACGCAGTAATGGACGACGCATATTACAAATCCGTATGCACGAAGGGAATTTTTGAAACGCTCGGAAAACCGCAAAGCTGGATTGCAGGCGAACGTAATCTGTCGGCGGAAGCGCCGGCGTCGGCAGCCCATGTCAAAATATTGACGGAAGCACCCTCTCAGCTTGCCGAAGCGATCGAACAGGGCTGGGCGTATAAAGCGAGTACAATAGAAGAAGCGGCCTCTCATTTCGCTCTCACCGATCTCACGAAAACGGTAGCCCGCTACAATGCATTGTGTGCGGCCGGCAAGGACGAAGATTTTTATAAAAATCCGGTATTTCTCACACCCGTATCGAAGGGACCGTTTTACGTTTTCGAATATGAAACGAGTGCGTGGTGTACGCTTGGAGGTGTAAAAGTTGACGACAGTCTCCGTGCGCTCGACGCGAATAATAAGCCGATCCCCGGACTCTATGCCGCGGGTATCGATGCGGGAAGCGTGTTTACCGCACCGTATTACGACAATGAAGGTTCCGCATTCGGCATTTCGCTCGGCTCGGGAACGCTCGCGGGACGCATTATGGCGGCATACGTAAAAGAATTATAAAAGATGCCACTCAAGCTGCCGGTGCGCGCGGTTCGAAAAGCCGCACACATCGGTGCAAGTGCGCGCATCCGACCAAAGTACCCGCGTACTTGCCGGCGCTTGCATTTTGCGCCCGGTGCGCCGCCGCGCTACTGTGCGTGCGTGTCGAAGTCGAGGGTGAGCGTATCGCCGACTTTTATATTGACGCGATCGAACCAGCCTTGGGGCACTTCAAGCGCATAGCGCACGCTCACCGTACTCTTGACCGGCGCGAGGCTGTACGGCCTCATATCGTATTTGTCGCAGATGCGGCCGCCCGAATTGATATACGCGATCGAAAGCGGATGCGGCGTATTCATCATCCAAAATGAAAGAACCTCGTCTTTGGCGAACACGAAGAGCATTCCCGTACCGTCGGGGATACGTTTGCGCTTCATAAAACCACGGCTCCGCTCGGCATCCGTCCTCGCCATTTCCGCTCGGACGCTCACCGTCGTGCCGTCGGCTCTTTTCAGCGTGAGGGTTTGGACTTCCATCGGAGCATCGCTCGCGCAGGATATGAAAAAGAGCGCGGCGGCAAAAAGCACTACGCACGCGGCGGCTTTTTTCCCGCAGGTTATTTTTTCAACGATTTTAAAAATTATTAACTTCATCATCGGTATTTATCCTTAATAATTTTTTTCGGCACACAACGCCTTTGTACGGAGTTCGTCACAGCGCGTCCAAAAACAGTTCGCGCGTCATTTCGGCGGCCGAAAGCGGAACGAGGGAGGCGGCGTTCAATTCGTCAAAGACTTTCGTATCGATGTATTTGATCGCAAGCGGCCGCTCGAGACTCATCGTCACGGCATCCGATTTCCACTCCGATTTTTCGGGCGACAGAGAAGTCGGGTTTCCGTATTTTTTGCACAGAGCGCTGAAGATGCTGTAGTGGTCCATGCGCTCCCGATCGATGTTGATGATCATAATATAGAGGCGGCCCTTGTAAAACTGAAAATAGCACCGGTCGAGAAAAGACGAAACGCCCCGCGCCTTTGCATCGGTTTCTATGAGCACGCGGTTTTCTCCTGGAAGCAGCGACACGTCCCGATCGCCGTGGTAACCGAACTCGCCGTTTTTTTTCAAGCGCGCTTTTACTTCATCGAGCGTCATGCCGAGACGGATGCCGCCGTAACCGAGGGGAAGCGCTTTTTGCGCACACAGAGCAAAGAGACATGCAAAAAATAACAGCGCAGCTGCGATCGTTTTTTTCATCGAAAACTCCGCGTTACGCGCCCTGCTACGCGTTGTTGTTTTGCTTGCGGTAAAAAGCCGCCTGTTTTACGAGTTCGCGGCAGTCGGGCACGAGGATTTTTCCGTTGACAAAACGGACATGGGAATCGGACTGCAGGCGAAGGAGACTTTCGGCTTGCTGCTCTTTCGGAAGTCCACACATATTTGCCAGATCGTAGGGCGTCAAATCCGTTTGATATTGAACGTTTTGTTGTGAAAGATTGATTTTCGTTTTTTCGACTTGCAGCGCGAGGATGTCGATAAGTTTGTGCAGCGGATCGTGCAGGTTCGCATTGTCTATCTGACGGTACATGGACCACAAGCGGTCGGCGAGCATCGTCGTCAAGCGCGAAATAAGCTGGGGCTGTGTTGCGACCATCAAATCGAAGTTTTGCCGGTTTACCGCCATGAGTTTGCACGGCTCGTGCGCGATCGCGCTTGCCGAGCGCGGCTTGTTTTCAAGCAGCGCCATTTCTCCGAACATATCGCCTTTTTTCAGCATAGCGAGCGTCACTTCGTTGCCGTCGACGACTTTCGAAATCTTCACCTGCCCTTCCTGGATGATAAACATGTCCGGGCCGTTTTGACTTTCGGAAAATATCATCGTACTTTTCGGATAAACGCGCATGAGATCGGGCGTCGATTCGAAATACACCGCATGCGTGCGCTCTTTGAGTACGATAAAACGCTCTTTTGCGCGCCCCGCGTTGATGCCGCGCGGACAGGCTTTAAGGTATTGATAATAGGCGTATACCGCGATATCGGAAAAACCCGCTTTATCGTAATAGTCGGCGACGTCGAATATGTGTTCGGGAGTATCGGCGACGACGTTGTTGAGCGTCAGCTTTGTCAGCGTTTCGTTCATGGAGCGCATGCCGTTTGCAAAAGTGCGGATGATCTTCATGGCGACGGGCGTATTGCGCATGATGAGCTCGGGATATTGATCGCGGCGGACGGAAATGCCGGTGACGTCGGTAATGGCGATAACGGTTTCGATTTGCGAATGCCCCGACATACAGGGGATAACGCCGACAAAGTCACCCGGGCCGAGTAGTTTGATCGGGCCGCCGGGCGTATCGGTCGCTTTAAAACAACGCACATTGCCGCTTTGAATGATAAAGAAGCGATCGCTTTCTGCCTTTCCTTCGACGACGAGGTAAGATCCTTTTCTAAAATTTACAAATGATAATTGCAGCAATTCGATTCGCCCTCTATTTTATAAGTATAAATTCCACTGCCCTGTTTGTCAATCTTTAAAATCGGCATAAATCGAGCGTATCTTTACCGTATTCCGCAAAATAGTATTTCGCATTCGAGCGTAAATCTCGTCTTTTGCCGCACGATTTCGACGATGCGATCCGTGAGATCGCGTACGTCCGCCGCCGTCGCTCCTCCCGTGTTTACGATAAAGTTTCCGTGCCACGGAGCGACTTGAGCGCCGCCCGAGCGCATCCCTTTCAATCCCGCTTCGTCGATGATTTTTCCGGACGGCTTTCCGAATGCGCGGTTGTTTTTGAACACGCTTCCGGCACTCGGAAATTTATAATGCCCCTTTGCGCTTCGCTCCGCGACGTAGGCTTTACAGCGCTCTGCGATTTCGGCTTTTTTGTCTTCGGAAAGTCTCCGTGTTTTAAAAACCGCGTACGTGACGATTCGAGGCGTATTTTGAAAAGGCGATATTTTATAATCCCAATCGGAGGCGGAAAAGCGGTAGGTTTTTTCTTCGAGCGTTTCGCAATCGATGTAGCGGACTTCGGAAAGGATATCGCTTACGGATACGTCGAAGCATCTTGCGTTCATATATACCGCGCCGCCCGCGCTTCCGGGAAGTCCCGCAAAAGCTTCAAGCCCCGAAAGCGCATGCTCAGTGCAAAACGAAACGACCGACGAAACGGAAGCTCCCGCGCCTGAGGCGACACATTCGCCTGCGGCTTCGATATGACAGAGAGCGCTCATCGAAACGACGGCACCTTCAAAGCCCTTGTCCGACACCACGATATTGCTTCCGCCGCCGAATACGAAATACGGCACGGCATCAGCCTTTAAAATCGAAAGCGTAAAGCGGAGAGACGGAACATCGAAGGGTTCTATAAAAAGAGGCGCCGGCCCTCCGATGCGGAAAGTCGTGTGATTCGCCATCGTTTCGGAAAAGAGAATGCGACCTTTAAAATCGTCCGTATTGAATTTTTCAGCCGTTTCGCGTATGCTTGTCATTGCGCTACAGTATACTGAAAACGTTTATACTTTTCGATAGGGATTGCTTATGGGATTACGAGTATTCAATACGATGGGACGGGAAATGCAGGATTTCGTGCCGATCACGCCGGGCTTCGTCGGCTTTTACGGCTGCGGCCCTACGGTGTATAATTACGCGCACATCGGAAACCTGCGCGCATACGTGTTTCTCGACATACTCGACCGCACGCTTTCCTTTCTCGGCTATGACAAAAAGCACGTCATGAACATCACCGATATCGGGCACCTCACGGGCGACGACGATTCGGGTGAAGATAAAATCGTAAAGACGGCGAAAGAACGCCATCAATCGGTACTCGAAGTCGCACAGTTTTATACGGATGAGTTTTTTAAGGATTTGGACGCGCTCAATATCCGACGTCCCGACGTCGTGTGCAAAGCGACCGATCACGTTTCCGATATGATCGAATTGATAAAGCGTATCGAAGCGAACGGTCATACCTATATGTCCGGCGGAAACCTCTATTACGACGTGTCCACCTATGCCGATTACGGAAAGCTCGCAAACCTCCGCCTCGGCGATCAAAAAGCCGGAGCGAGAGTCGGCGTCGATGAAAACAAACGCAATCCTTACGATTTCGTGTTGTGGTTTACAAAATCGAAATTCGAAAATCAGGCGCTGTCGTGGGAAAGCCCCTGGGGAAAAGGCTATCCCGGCTGGCATATCGAGTGCTCGGCGATGAGCATGAAATACCTCGGCGATCATTTCGACATCCACACCGGCGGCATCGACCATATCCCGATCCATCACACGAATGAAATCGCGCAGTCGGAAGGTGCGACCGGCAAAAAATGGGTCAACTATTGGCTGCACAACGAATTCCTCGTCGTCAAAAACGACGCGTCCGGAGACGGAGACAAAATGTCGAAGTCCGCGGGGAATTTTTTGCGTCTCCAAACGCTCGCCGATAAAGGCTACGACGCGCTCGACTACCGCTATTTTTTACTCGGCGCTCAGTATCGAAGCCAAGTGTTTTTCAGCTGGGACGCGATGGAAAGCGCGAAAAACGCGCGGAAAGCGCTCATAAAACGCGCCGCGCAGATTATCGAAGCGTCTCACGGAAAAACCTCTTCTTCGCTCGGAAAAAAAGCGCAAGGTTATATCGATTCTTTTAAAGCCGCGCTCGAAAACGATCTTGCAACTCCTCAGGCGATGAGCGCGCTGCACCTTGCCGTAAAGGATTCCGAACTGAAAGCGGAAGAAGCGCTTTCGCTCATCAAAACGATGGACGGCGTACTCGCGCTCAAAATCGAAGCGGAAGCGGCAAAGCTCGAGTCGGCTCCGCATATCGAAACGCACGAAGGAGATGCGGAAGCGGCGGAAATCGACGCTCTCGTTGCGGAGCGGACGGCGGCAAAAAAAGCGAAGGATTTCGCAAAAGCCGATAAAATCAGAGGCGATTTGGCATCCCGCGGCATCGTCATTACCGATACGCCGGAGGGGCCGGTGTGGAAGCGGACGGCGCAAAAGCCGTAACTTTTTGGAGTTATCGTGTTTACTACGGTAGAGGAAAATCAATCGGGATCGTCTCATCCGCTCAACGCGGGCAATCCCGCAGATTTTAAAACGATATACGACGCGACGATGCAGCTTTTGTTCCGCATTTCATACAGGGTCGTCGCCGACGAAGAAGCGGCGGAAGATTTGGCGCACGATTCGCTCATCAAAGCGAACGAAAAAGAAATCGTCTTTCCGTCGCTCAACGATGCAAAATACTGGCTCATACGCGTCGTAAAAAATGCATCGCTCAACTACGTCAAGCGGAAGGGACGCGAGCGGAAAGCGTATCAAAAAGCGCTGTACGAAGATCATCGAACGGCGCCTTCGGGCGAAACCGACGTGCTCAAAGCGGAAACCGCAAAAAAAGCGCGCGAAGCCCTCGCACAGCTTCCGGAAAAACTCCGCGAAGTTTTGATTTTACGCGAATACGGAGATTTGAATTATAAAGAAATCGGAAAGACGCTCGGCATTACGGAAGGAAACGTAAAAGTCCGCGTGTTTCGCGCACGCGAACAGCTGGCGAAATTATTAGGAGAAGACGATGTCTACCTGCCCCAGTAACGATATCCACTCGGTGTATCTCGATAACGAACTTCCCGAAACATACGTCCGAACGTATGAAGAGCACATCAAATCGTGCCCGAAATGCGCGGCAAAACTCGCATCTCTCCGCACCGTAAGCGCCGCCTTCCGCACGGAAGCCGGCCGTATGGTAATGGATGGCGCGTCTCTCGACAAAAGCTGGGAACGCCTCCAAGCGCGCCTCAGCTACAGCAAAACGACCAAGCGCGTATACCGCTTTCCCGAACACAATTTCCGATACGCCCTTTCGGCAGCCGCTGCCGCCGCGGTTTTCGCACTTATCATACCGCTTCGCGTTCTCCGCTCGCCTTCCGCGGTTAAAACCGCCGCAATCAATCCGATTGCAAGAAACGGAAGCGTCGAACTTACAAAGAATACCGTCGTCATCAACGGCAATATCGAACAGCCGCACGCATTCATACCCTCCGATCCGTCGGCATCATACGGAACGGGCGCCGAATACCGTACCGCTTTCGATGCGTCTTTCGTCGGCACGCGTTTCGACGCGGTTCGTACGGGAGAACGGCAGCTCGAAGACGTCGATCTCTTCCGTCCCGACTTTGCAAACGGAAGCACGCTCGCGATCAAAATCGGCATACCCGAAATCGGCTTCGTTCCGCCTGCCGCCGACATAGACTTTGCAAACGGACAGCTTGTAGGCTCGCTCAAGTGATTTCTTCCGGACAATTCAGCTATTCATTCAGAAAGTCGCCGCTGTTTCGGACGCTGTGCGTTGCGGCGCTTATCGCGCTCGTATCCTGCATCATCTTTATAATTACAATGCGGATGCGCCGGAAGCCAGTCATCGAAAGTCTCGATCCGCCGATCGGCTCTCCGGGAGACCTCGTCATTATCAGAGGAAAGCATTTCGGCAATATGCGAGGCGGCGGTTATGTCGAGTTCGCAGGAAGCAAACTTACTGCAAGTTCGTATATTGCATGGACGGACAAAGAAATCAGAGTCATACTTCCGGCAAACGTTTCCGACGGACTCGTCTTTGTCGGAACGGAAATAAACCGCTCGGAGCCTTCGTTTTTTACGAACGAGCGAGAGATCCCCGTCGCCGCCCGTCCGAAAACGCAGACTTCACTTCCGTTCATCGCATCGATTTCAAACGCATCTCCGGCGGTCGGAAGTCTCATCGTCATCTCCGGGAGAAATTTCGGCAATACGCACGACGACGCCGACGTCTTTTTTGCAACGGAACGTGAAATTCCTCCGAGCCGCAGTATGCTCTCATACGAAAGCGGAGCGCCCGGCACGGTATATATTCCCGCAAATAAAATCGATTTCGACTACGAATTTTGGAACGACACGGAAATACGCGTGCGCGTCCCTGACGGAGCGGCTTCCGGATCGATTTATGTCGAAACGCCCGCAGGAAAATCCGATCCTCAAAAAATCACGATCGATTCGCGTGCAGGAAACAAAATATACGGTACGCAGCGCACATATATCATGCAGCTTGCTGCGGACATAAACAATATCGAAACGAAGCAGCCGGCGACGATCAGGTTTTATTTTCCCCGCCCCATCGTTACGGCGGCACAACCATTTGTCGAACTTAACGAGCGGGAGCCCGAACCCGCTATCGCCGATTACCAAAATACGATCGTCCATCAAATACAGGCAAGCAAAGGTTCTTCGCCGGCAAAACAGCGCTTTTCGCAAAATTTCGTCGTTTCCGTATACGAAGTCAAAAGCGCCGTTCAGCCGAAATACGTAAAGCCGTATTCCGACATGAACAAAGCGCTTTATGCGGCATCGACGCGGGCGGATAAATTTATCCCGTCGGACGACAGAACCGTTACGAATCTCGCTTCGTCGATCGTCGGAAAAGAAACGAATCCCTACTCCAAAGCAAAGCTCATCTATACGTATATGCTCGACAATTACCGGCTGCACGATACCGCGTCAAAGCCGGAATCGCCCCTCAATCTTATAAAAACCAAAAGAGGCGACGCCTATTGTTTTGCGCTCCTTTACACAGCGCTCCTGCGCGCCGCAGGTATTCCCGCGCTCACCGATTGCGGCATACTCGTCGACCGCAATATCCGCACGCGAAATCACTGGTGGTGCGAATTCTATTTATACGGCGTCGGATGGATACCCGTCGACCCGGCTTTGGGCGCAGGTCTTTCGTATGAAGGCTGGAGCGAAACGGGAGATGTAAAAAATTATTATTTCGGAAACCTCGATTCGCAGCATATAACGTTTACCCGCGGCATAAACGATTTAAAACCCGCCGCCGGCAATACGAAAACCGTACAGCATCCTCGAGGCTATGCGCTCCAATCTTTTTGGGAAGAATCGTCGGAAGGCACCGTCCGATACAGTTCGTTTTGGGCCGAACCCGTCATTATCGGCGTATATTAATCGGAAATATTTTCGAAACTCAATCTCCGGATCGAATCGATATGCTTGCGTCTTTTATCCGCGTTATTAAAATATATTTTACAAAGTACTTTACAAAATAAAGCTCATAAGATATACTATCCTTGAAATCGAAAATACGGTATAAAGAACTGCAGCTTTGACCGCATCTTCGACACTATTTTTTCAACCGAAGAGGAAGGTATTTTATGAAAAAAATCTTATGCGGCGTATGTCTGTTGTGTGCGGTTTCGCTCTGCACTTTTGCAAAAGAAAGCGGGGAAAAAACGGAAACCGGCATAGGATTCGATTTTGCGCTTGCCGGTCTTAAAAACGATTTCGCATTGTCGGCGGGCATCACGTCTCCGTGGTTTTTTTACAATTCGTTTGCGTTCCGAATAAACGGGGAATATTATGTTCCGAGCAGTCAGCACATCTACGGATATCCGGTCGTCGATCTTTCGTTGATGAGCGGTCATCTGATGAAAACGGCAAATATCCGCTTGTACGGCGGAGGCGGCGCAGCGGCTCTTTTTCCGCTCGGCGGAGAGCATACGGTTGTCATAACGGGACAGGGATTTTTCGGTTTTGAATTTTTCATGACCGAACGGCCGTCCGGTTTCAGCTGCTTTACCGAAATCGGAGGCGGCGGCTTCGGTTTTCACGCGAAAGCCGGCATGCGCTACACCGTCCCGATGATACGCTGAAACTGTTTCACATACCGGCGGTACCGGTCCATTCGAATCGATCGGTGCCGCTTTTTTTACGAACATACTTCGGTACAAAGTATCGGAGTATGTTGTTTTTATAAGGCGGTTGCAGCATGAACGACGAAGAGATAAAAGAACGACTGGCTTTGATCGGGGCATTGGCCGAAGACGCGGAAGCGGGCTTCGAATCGATGCTCGTACCGTTTTCGGTATACGGCATTGCGATTCCTTCGGGGACGGCGGCGACGTATTGTTTTCTTTTTTTCGATTTGGGAAAATACGTGTGGCTCATTTGGCTTTTCGTCATAGGATTTTGCCAGATCTTTTTGCCTTTGTATTTCCGCCGGAAACGCGAAGAAAAAATACAAAGAGCAAGCGACCGCATCTTTGCCGCTCTATGGGGCGCCATCGGTTTCGTCATCGTATTGAATTCCGTACTGTCGTTTTTCGGCAAAATCGATTTTTCCGCCGTGTTTTTTATCATCGGCATATTGATAGCAGTCGGATGCGTTACGAGCGGCGCTATCGTACAAAAGAAAGCGAGGATCATCATGTACGCCGAAGGCGTTCTCTGGCTTTTGGCCGCCCTGCCCTGCCTCTTCGTCGAACCGTACACAGCCCCTCTCATCATAAGCGCGGCGACTTTCGTTTTGCTTGCAATGCCCGCCCTTACCGCACTCATCATCATGCGGAAAAAGAAGTCTGCCGATGACCGCTGCTGATCGTCAAGTCGATTTTTTCGACCACCGCCTGTTCGACGAACAACTCTCTTCCCGTCTGCGACTTGCGGTTATGTCCGTATTGCTCGGCTGTGAAAAAATCGAATTTACCGTGCTGCGCGATACGGTACATGCGACCGACGGCAACCTCACCGCTCACTGCAAAAAATTGGAAAACGCCGGTTATCTGACGGTGGAAAAACGTTTCGTAAACCGAAAACCCGTAACGATGTACAGTGCGACGCCGCTCGGACGAAAAGCGGTAAAAAAATACGCTCGCCGGCTTGCCTCTCTTTTGGAAAACTGAAGCGGCTTTCCCGTGCAAACGGCGGGAAAAAGGGAAAAAATATAAACGCGGCGCGTCTGAATCAAACGTTTAAACGAGCCGCTGAAATAGCGCGGCAAAACAACCGGAAAAATCATTTGACTTCATGCAAAAGCTGTGGTATCTTATATAATAACATCGGTATATTTCCGATTCGCTGCATTTACTTTCGAAAACATAGGTTTTTCGAAAGTTTTTATTTATGGGAGAAATAATAAAAAGCGCCGTCTGAAATATCGCCGTCGCTTTTTATCTCGAGTTTGCGCGGATGTTTGCGGAAGATATATACACGTATCATTTTCATGAAAATCAAATGAATACGATACAGTGTTTTTTCGCAAACTCGATTATTGAACGTATGCGCTCTCGCGCATGACTAAAAACTTTTTCGGAAGTTGCAACTTCCTGCAAAAGTTTTTATGGGAGAAATGCCATGCAATTTTTTGATACTCACGCCCACATCGGGCTGATATATGACGACCCTATTGAGCAGCTCCGCGTTATTCAGCAGGCAAAACAGGCCGGCGTCTCCCGTATCATATCCATCAACAACAGTCTCCTCGATTTTAAGCGCGTGTACAATGCGTTGAAAGCGGTAACCGGCATCTACCACGCAGTCGGAGTCGCTCCGTCCGAAGTAACGAATCCGGGAAAAGATTATGCAAGCGTTATCGAAGAAAGTATCAAACTGCCGAATGTCGTTGCCGTGGGCGAAACGGGACTCGATTATTATAAGCAATTCGGCGATAAGCGCTCGCAAATCGAATTGTTTATCACACAGCTTGAAATCGCACAAAAGCACAATCTGCCGGTCATCATCCACAACCGCGACGCGGGTAAAGACATATTCGACGTACTTGCCGAACGCATTCCGCAGGCGGGCGCGATCTTTCATTGCTATTCGGAAGACGCCGATTACGCAAAGCGCTGCCTTGATGCGGGTTTGAACGTATGGTTTTCATTCGCGGGAAATTTAACTTATCGCAATGCGCGGAATCTGCACGAAACGGCGCTCAACGTACCGATCGAGAGAATCCTCATCGAAACGGAAAGTCCCTTTATGATTCCGGCCGAATTCCGTGAAAAAAAGCGTACGATGCCGGCATATATAACATCGACGGCGCATTTCCTTTCCGATCTGCTCGAAACGGATATCGAACAGCTCGCCGATCAGCTTTGGAAAAACAGCTGCAAAGCGTTTAACCTTCCCGAATAATGCCGTATCATCCCGTTGCGATCGGTTCTCTGACGCTCGGCGGAAACATATTCCTCGCGCCCGTAGCCGGATACAGCGACCGCTCTTTCCGTTCGATCTGCGTCGACTGCGGCGCTTCGTTCACGTATACCGAAATGGTATCCGCCGAAGCGCTTGTCCGAGACAACGATAAAACCGAAGGTCTTTTGCGGAAAGCTGAAAACGAAACGGCATACGCGGTACAAATCTTCGGCGGAAATCCGGACGTCATCGCAAAGGCGGCAGCCATCGTCGCCGAAAAAACCGATTGCGCATGCATCGATATAAACTGCGGCTGCCCCGTTCCGAAAATCGTAAAGACCGGGGCAGGAGCCGCACTGACGCGAGATCCCGAAAAATTATACGCCGTCGTAAAAGCGGCTGTCCGTGCGCTCGAACATACAAAAAGACGCGTACCCGTCACCGTAAAAATCCGCTCCGGTTGGGACGATAAAACGATTACGTGGAAAGAAGCTGCAGACGCGGCTCTTTCGGCAGGCGTCGAAGCGATTACGATGCATCCGCGGACGAGAGCTCAGGGCTATGAAGGCAAAGCCGATTGGAATGCGCTCAAAGAACTCGTTTCATTCGTATCCGGACGCGTCGGCGTTTTCGGTTCGGGCGATCTCTTTTCGCCGGAAGACGCACGGGCGATGTTCGAAACGACCGGAAGCGATGCGGTGATGTTTGCGCGCGGTGCGATGGGAAATCCGTTTATCTTTACAAAGACAAAAGCTCTCCTCACGACCGGAAGCTATGAAGACGTCGGCATTGAAGCGTGCATAGACGCGGGGTTCCGCGAACTAAAACTCCTCATCGAAGATAAGGGAGAAGAGTGCGCGTGCAAAGAAATGCGGAAGCGCTTCTGCGCGTATACGAAAGGCATCCCCGGAGGGGCGGAGCTGAGAGCGAAACTCGTTCACGCATCGAGCGAATCCGACTACCGCGCAATAGTTTCGGGACTGCGGGGATAAGGCGATTACGGTCGGCTTTACTATCCTTCATTACAACGCCGAGCGCCGGGATATTAAAGCTTTCGCATGAATAAAATTCTACATAACGCGGGAAGATAAACATATGCAGTTTCGCAATGCAATTATCGGAATCTTTATTTCATTGACAGTTACCGGCATAGTGATCCGCTGCACGAACGGACGAATCGACAGAAACAACTATATAAAAATCAAATCGATAATACTCCTTTGCTTGTTTGTTTATTCGTGCGTTTCGATTTTTCTATACAAACATCGCTTCGGATTGCCCGCAGTGATCGGAATATCGGTGTCTCCCGTACTCATATTCCAATGGATGCGTTTGACAATTTTACGGTTGCATGATTTAAACCTATCGGGTTGGTATATATTATTTCAATACGTGCCTATAGCAAACCTCTATTATTTGTGTATATTGCTGTTAAAAAAAACGGATGTTCCGATTAACGAATACGACATTTCGATCGATTACGTACAAACGCTAAAAAAATTGCGCTTGGATTCAAATATACATTGTATAAAAAAATGCGGAAAAGATTTTTCAATTGACAATATCGAATTCACATACAGACGAGATAACGGCATTGTAAAAATCCAATGTTCAAAGATGGAACTCGAACAAAATCCTCATATAGAAACTTATGTGATGAATAATCTGGAGAAAACGGAAAACGCTTCCGGTTACGGACGAGAATATAAAATCAGTTTTCTGTATACCGATGAACTTTTTAATAAAATTAAAAAAGATCTCAATGCTATTTTAATAAAAGATAATTTTCTCATCTTGAACGAAAGCGAAATTTTAATCAGAAAAAATATATGTTCGTATCAACTCGTCTATAGAGCGGAAAATATACCTGAATCGTTGCATTCGTTTCGAAATTATACGGAGCTTCGGGATTACCGCATAGTCAATCTTAAAAAAGAAGATCTGAGACGTTTTTTTGAAGAAAACATATGACGCATTTTTTACGGACGGATTAAAGCCGCCGCAAAACGGAGTAAAATCGTCGGCATTTGAAACGGTTTCGCTCCGCCATGTGTTTATTCGATAGGCGGAAACGCAGAAAAAACGCACGGACGACGCATATTCAGTTTGCAGGATATATGATTATAATATTTTAACAGACGTGTTATTGCATTATCAAATGCAAATAGATATATAATAGGTATCGGGAAGATTTCACTATGGCACAATCCGCATTCAGCGTCCGTATGGATTCGCAATTAAAAGATGAATTTTCTTCAATATGCGACGATTTCGGTATACCCGTTTCAACGGCAATCGTACTTTTTGCAAAAGCCGTCGTAAGAGAACGCCGAATCCCATTCGAAATAAAAAGCGATACTCCCAATGCACTGACTCAAAAAACGCTACGATTGGCTAAAGAAGGTAAAGATCTGCACGGCCCTTTTTTTTCGGTCGATGAGTTAAGGAATTCATTGGATGCTTAAAATCGTCTATACAACATAATTCAAAAAAGATTATAAACTGGCTATAAAACGACATGAAAATATTGAGGAACTGTTCAACGTAATCGAAACCCTGCAGCGAAGAGAGAAGTTACCGCCTGAAAAGAAAGACCATTCTCTTTCCGGTAATTATAAGGGGTATAGAGAGTGCCACATCCGTGCGGATTTTTTACTTATTTATAAAGTCAATGCAGAAATATTGGAATTAGTATTGTTTAGAACAGGCAGTCATTCCGATTTATTTTAATCGACAATCTCGCCGCAAAACAGAGAAAAATATTGTTCACAACATAATGCATTTTTTACGGACGCACATAAATCCTGCACAGGAAATTTTTCCTCATTCAATCACAGCACGGATGCCGTGTCGATATGTTGCAAAACGGCTGCGTATTTTTACGAAGTAAATCTTGACAGTGAAAAAAGAAAGGAAACCTTACTAAAAGGAACCGTTTTATACGGCTTTTCAGATAAAACATACTACACTTTTACTACACGATAAGCTGTAAGTAAAAATCTATGTTCACATAATATAATACTATTATGATTCTGTCAAGATTTTTTTTATATCTTTATTATTATTTTTTTTACACAAAGAAATGACTCTCCTTGTATCCATCAAAGGAAAGCTTTGTATGAGAAGATTATTACTTTAATAAATCGATAAACCTATGCAAGCCTGTCGATTATTTCAGCTGCCTGTCGTTTCTTTTGTTCTTTTACCGGCGTTATATGACTGCTGTATCTCAGTACTTGTTTTATATCGTTATGTCGTGTCAGGTAGAGCATATCTGAATCGGAAAATCCTTCGTCCTGCAAAAAGGAACTGTATGTATGGCGATAGCTATGAATCGTTAAAGACTTTCTGGCAATTCCTAATGCTTTCATTGTTTTATTAAAATTTTCATAAACCTGCGAATACATAATCGGATGATCTTTTTGAGCAGAATAAAAAATAAAGCTGTCTTTATTTTCTTTGAAAGGAGACGTATCTATAAATCGCAACAATTCAGATCCCATATCATCGGATATCGGCACGAAATCTTCGCGATTTGTTTTTGTCTCTTTTAATCGCTTACCTGAAAAATTATAACTTTTACCGATGTAAAGACTATACCCATCCTCCCTTTTTCGAAGGTCTTTAATTTGCAAACCGAGAATTTCTCCGATACGACAGCCTGTTTTCAGCAATAATTTATTCACCAACAGATAATGCTCTCTTCCGAATACGTCTCTATTTTTATCAAAAATCATATTTAATTCATCTCTAGTAAAAATCTCTTTTTCTTTTCCGGCATTTGAAAATTTAGTCAATTTGCCGGTAAGCAGACGTTCGATGAGATGATTGTTATATGCAAAAATCAAAACTTCGGCAACGGCGGCTCTCAAAACATTCATCGTCGATTCTGCTAATTTTCCCTCATTTTGAATTGCGCCTAAAAGAGTATTTATTTCGTCGGCATCAATATCAGAAAGCTGTGTTGCCGAAAAATACTGCTCATATTTTTTTAACATCCCCAACAGTGCTTTGAACCGTTCGGGATTAGGTAGCTTTTTTCCCAGCCGCTTTAATTGCTGTATGTAAGGACTGTTATTATAATCAAAAAAGGTAAAAAGAAACTCTTTAAAAGTAACGCTCTCTTTTTGCATAGGCTTCTTTTTTTCTTGTGAAAGTACCGTAATGTTTCCGCACGTTATCTTGAATACTTCTGAAATTGCCGTATTTACGATTGAACGTATATCGGTTTCAGATAAAATTGAAGAACGTATAATATCTGTCAAAAGATTTGTCGTCGTATTTTTTTGTTGTTTATTAAAAAAGCTGTCGGGATCGTGATACCATCGTTGAATAATATAGTCCGCTTCGGATTTGATACGTGTACCGGTACTTTTTGCGGTAAGTTTTTTTCCGGTACGCCGGTCTTTAAATTGGACGTAGATAATTTCGTT
This sequence comes from Treponema sp. Marseille-Q4132, assembly GCF_014334835.1. Taxonomy (NCBI): domain Bacteria; kingdom Pseudomonadati; phylum Spirochaetota; class Spirochaetia; order Treponematales; family Treponemataceae; genus Treponema; species Treponema sp. Marseille-Q4132. Next base: position 2,079,617 of record NZ_CP060591.1, on the reverse strand, counting down.
TCGGGTATAGGTATACCATTTTTTCATGTTGCACTCCTTGCGCTGTGATATGCCCCACCCAAATTATTTACTTTGTATCCGGTTCCTCCCAGCTTTTTTTTACGATATCGATTACATACCGGCTTATCGATTTATTTTCTTTTTCTGCTTTTTCTCTGATCATGGCGATCTCATCGCGTCGCCCGACAATCGACATTGTTACGTGTATTTTACCCGTTTTTTTGCGTCCGGCACCCGGTCGCGCACCGCCTCTTTTTCCACCCATTTTATTTCCCCCATGTAAATATACATCCAGTATTTGATTTTTGTCAACTTCTTTTTTCTAAAATAATTAGCCTCACTTGGAGCTAATTTGTAATTTACCGCCCGACATAATTTGTGTCGGGCGGTACTGCTAAAACTGAACTCCTTGATTGCCCCTACGGGTAAAATAAATCCTATACGCAAGCGGGCTTACGCCCGCAAGGTTTATACGAACTCAGCACAGCGCTTTCAGCGTTATCCATAACTCCAAAATAATTAGCCTCACTTGAAGCTAATTTGTAATTTGCCGCCCGACATAATTTGTGTCGGGCGGTACTGCTGAAACTGAACTCTTTGCTTACCCCTGCGGGTGAAATAGATTCGATACGTAAACGGGCTTATGCCCGCAAAGTTTATGCATCTGTGTTATAACCGGAGTACCGATATGCGTTTGTGTTCTCTCTCTATTCATTAGCCCGTATACAGGGCAAGATAAAGAACGTAATACGGGCTAATGTAATTATTTATAATACAAATAATTAACAGTAATACAGTGTATATCAACGTAATACGCATATTGTTTATTTTATTACAATACAATGAAATAGACGTGTTACATTAAGTAAAGCCACTGTTTTATGAGATTTTTAGAGAGAGACATCCGATTAAATAGCCTCAAGTGAAGCTATTTAATTACGGAAAAAGTTTGATAAGATTCTTATAACCGGAGTACCGATAAGGGGAGGTAAATAGCCTCACTTGAGGCTATTTAAAAATCAATCGAAATAGCTAAGTAATCGCTTTTCAAAATATATATTCGTCGGTTCGAGGAACTGTACGGCACAACCCGATAAGAACGTTCCTTGCGTTTCCATAACGGCTTTTCGTATAACTTTTGCCGGTAAGATAAAATCCGCGTCCGGCTTCATAAACAACAGCTGCAATGCAATCGATGAGACGCCTGCAGCAACAGTAAGCATTTTACCGAAGCAAACGAATTGACAGCCGCCGAGCGATATATCTTTTATGATGCAATCATGTTTTTCGTCCGGCAGTATCAGCGATGCCGTTTGCTGTAAGCCTATTTTCACTTCTGTCTCACGGCTTACTTCGATCCGTTCGTTTTTGCGTTTTTGTACGCTCGCAGTCTGCGATAATAAGGCTATTATTTTTTCATACATTTTCTCGGGAAGACGCGAAGGTTCATATGCGTAGCGGATAAGGCTGTGCGTTTCCTTTTTAATAATACGCTCAAAAGTGAGCGGCAGTACTATATACTTGCTTGCGATGCGAAGGCGCAAACTGCAAGTTTCGATTCGTGCATCAAAATCATCCGGCATAAGCAGCCAAAGAGATGTCGTATCGATTACGGCAAGGGTAACCGGATACTCTTTCGTTTCCGTTTGCATGAGGCTTGATTCAAGTTCAAGATATTTTTCGACTTCGGGTGTTAGTACTCTGCTCATATAGTCTCCTGTTTATATGTTTCACATAGATTTTTCAAAGCCGCATAATCGAGTTTTCCTTTTCTAAGCAAGAGCCGTTCCAGCCGAATGTAAAATAAGTCGGATAACTTAAGCGGGGAAAAATAATGCTCGCCGATATACGATAACGCTTTTTTGAGTTTATCAACTTTAGATGCGTAGACGCAGATGATTTTTTTTACCGGTGCGGATAGTCCCGGAAGCACTGTTGTACCGTCATCGGTAAAGCGGACGACATACGCCCGCCTGTGCGCGGGATAGGTATAGTAGAGCACGAGCAATGATGCAGGCGGAAATTCAAAATCTGTTCCGCCTGCGACATCGTGCTTTGAGCCGTAGGAGCCGAACACATAGAGCGTATAAAAGCTGTGTTCATTTTGAGGAATGAGTACGTGAAGAAGTTTCATTGTTCTTCTCCGCGTTTGTCGTATGGGTAGTTCTACTATACCCATTGCCGACCGTGCCGTCAAGTATGTCGATTTAATAATTATCATAATTAGCCTCACTTGGAGCTAAATTATAAGAGAAAATAATAATTATTAAAAAAAATACTTGACAGATTTGAAAAAGTGTTTTATAGTAAAACTACCCATAAAACAAAGTTAGGAGATTCTCATTATGCAGGATTCGTTTTATGGGGATACTAATATCCAAAATCAAAAGCAACAGCTCTTTGCTCGACTGGAAGCAATGAAAGAAACGGCTATCCAACGAGAAAAAGAAAATTCGGATCTGAAAAAGTTCGAAGCGTATCGAGAAAAAGTCAAATCAACCGTCATCAATCTTGTCTCCTCCGGTACTGCGCCATGGCTGAAAGGTCATGACGGGAATACCGAGTTATCGTATTTCCCGGAAACGCAGTATGTGCCGCAGGGATTTACGGCAGTATGGCTTAAAATCAGAGAGCAGGAACTTGGGTCAACCGACCCGAGATGGTATTCACGAAAGGATGTGTTTTCACACGGGTATCATATCGGACATAATCAAAAAGCGACGATCATGAGTTTCCGCGGTTCGGATGACAGTATCAAGTACAATTACTATTGGAATGCGTCTCAGCTCTCAGGCATTCCCCCGTATGAAAAATCATATACCGTCTCTACAAAGCAGCCGGAAATCTATCGGCCGCGAACAATCGGTCATGGAAATGATAAAAGTTACCATCCGCAGGAAACGCTGCGGGCGGATATTACAAACTATCTGATATCCGTGCAAACGCATACTCCCTATGAGCCGAAAGGTATTAACAGAATACAACAGGTAAAAGACTATCTTGAAAAATCGAATTCCGGCACTTTTTTCTTTACCGCGAAAACGGCAAGTGAAACGGCAAAAAAGATGATCGGAACTTTTTCCGAACGAACAAAACAACAGGAGCAAACAAATGAACGGACAAGCACCGTAGAACGTTAACGGCATAGTCATAGCAATTCTTTTTCTAAAAACCCATAAAACAAACGAGAAAAGGAAACATATATGACTACTGCAGAAAAAAACTATCGCGACGAAGATTTTTACAAATGCTTTTCGAATATCTATTCGGATATTACGCTTAATGCAAAAGCCCCGTGGCTGCAAGATGGCACACCCGAACGGGGACTTGCATATAATCCGAAAAGCGGTGTTATCTTCGGCGGTATCAATTCGATTATTCTCGAAATGAGAGCGGCACAAAAGGGCTATAAAGATTCCCGTTGGCTGTCGCTCGACGAACTCAATACATTAGGCATAAAGGTCAAAACCGGAGAAGTTGCGACGCCTATCGCCTACGTCAATAAATATTCCCCGCCCGTTAACGTCAATCCTACAACCGGAGAACGATTTTCCGAGAAGAATCCGCGTCAACGCTATTACTTCATGTATAACGTGGAACAGCTCCTAAACTGTTCCTTGTCCCGTGATACGCAGTTCATCGTAAGCAAAGACATCGTTGCACAGAAAGCGGCGAATGCAATCCAAAACACCGGTTCAAAAGATTTACGGGCGATAACGAATAAGCTCTTGTCCGAAGTCGTACGAACGGTACCCAAAGAGATGGCGTCTTTGGCAACCGGCATTACACAATATCGGCTCGCACAAGAGCTGCATATCCCGTACCGTCCGTTGTTAAATGCCGAACAGCTTGCCGCCTTTAAGACGACGAAGATGACGACGGATAATCTCTTGCGTACCGTCTATCAGAGCGAAGTTGCCAAGGATCGTCTGTTTGCCAAAAACGAACAGCTTGAAAACGATCGTACCCGCACGGTACAGCGGACAAAGCAGCAAGAACGGCAACGCAGTACCGACATGGAACGGGAATAGGGGGATGGATATGTATACTATTCGACCTCCTCCGGATGATAGTTTTCATACCGTAAGAAACAAACACGAATACGATAATTAGCCTCAAGTGAAGCTAATTTACAAAAGGAGTTTATTCTATGAAAAAAATCAACTATGTGATTATGGGAGCGCTGCTTGTAATTCTCGGCAGCTGCTCGTTATTCATGAATCCGGCAGACGGGAATAAAAACAGTGGATCGCAAAAAGTGCCGGCGACGTATCTACGATTCGGAAAATCTTCGGTGTCGCTCGGTATCGGAGGCATGGAATACATACCGCTGACGATAAGTCCTGCGAACGCAACGAGTACCGTTTCCTACAGTACCAACGTCCCCGACATCGTGTCGATTGAAGGCGACAAATCGGGCGTATCCGTTACCGGACAAAAAAACGGTAACGTCATATTGAAAGCCGTCGCCGATAACGGCGTTACAACGGCATGCGTCATATCGGTTACCGGAGTTGATCCGACGGTTGAAAACTCACCGCAGATAACATCATCGACTATCGCATTGGAAATTGAACGAGGGGTGTCGAAGCGGGTGCAGGTTGCATTAAAAGGCGGAAGCGCCGCCGATATGGCAGCGTTTCGATGGAGCATCGATAAATCAAATATCGCAAGCATTGAAGGAAGCGGACAAAGCGCGTACATCCGCGCAAAAGAAAACGGTATTGCACAGGTTACCGTAACGCATCCGCTTGCAACCTATCCGTATAAATTCTTGGTATTTGTTAAACCGGATGCTGAAAAGGCTGTATACATTACCAATAGTCAAAATATTATTATCATAGACCGTAACTCCGGTGATAAAACGGTATCGGTCGATTTGATAAACGGAGTAGAAAGTGATAATCCGTTTTTCCAATGGTCGGTACTGAATAATGCAGAATCCGACGCCGCTTGTATATCGATTTTACCCAATGGAAAAAATTGTGTCGTAACTCCGAAAAAAAGCGGAACTGCGTTCATACAAGTATCGCATCCCAAAGCGCAATACCCGTACCTTATCCGTTGTAAGGTCGTAACGATTGTTAAAAATGTTATCATCGAAACGTCTCCGACAAAACTGACGCTTGAGGGAACAACGCCGCAATCGATTACGGCACGTTTGACGGGAAGCGACGGGGATTTTGACGCAAGCGAGTTTGTGTGGTCAACACACGACACGAATCTACTCGAATTATCGCCGTATCAGGCATCTTGCGGAGTCGTAGGAAAAGGGAACGGAACAGGGAAGATCACCGTATCGCATCCTGCGGCGAAATACGCGCGTGAAATTCTTGTCTTCGTGCAAAACCATCCGGCTGGCGCTATCGACGGTTCCATGTATATTACGACGAGTCAGAATTACATCCGGACGAAAGTCGGAGCCGAAGATACGACATTGAACGTATCGCTTGCAGGAGGAGAGCAGGGAGACGAAGCGCAATTCAAATGGTCGGTAAACGATAAGAGCATTATCGGTTTACAGACGACACACGGGATCGTCTCGTATGCCCGTGCCGCATTGGGATTTGATAACCGTACCGACGGCCAAGCATTTATCAGACCGAAAAAAGCGGGTACGGCTGTTATCAGCGTATCGCATCCGAAAGTCGTCGTCCCGACGGAGATCCTCGTTGAAGTATTGCCGCAGGCGGCATTGCTTGAAGATCCGCTGCATATACTCGGCCCCGATGTCGTCGGCATCGTCGTAGGCGAGACGCGGAAAACCGTCGTATCGCTTACCGGAAACGTTGTATCGGGCGATGAGCAGCATACTACATGGGAAAACGAATCGAACGCAGTCGTAGAACTTTCGGCGGTAAACGGGTTGTCGGCAAACTTTACGGCAAAAGGTGTTGGAGAATCGTTCGTAACCGTGTCTCACCCGAAAGCACAGTATCCGAAAAAAATCCTCGTATATACGGCGGCAACACAGGAAGACCTTGACGCAAAAAAAATTTTATACACGTCAAAAAATCAATATAACATCGTTGCAAAGGGAGCTGCCGAGCAGTTATATGTAAACTCCATCGGTTTGGCTCAAAGTGACATCGGTAATATTCGATGGCAGAACTCGAATCCGGCGGCCGTTTCAATGGAAATGGGTGCTACCAATGCCGAATGTATTATTAAAGGTGTTGCAGCCGGTACTGCGACAATTACGGCAAGCCATCCTGCCTGCATAAAGCCGGTCGAATTTTCTATCACCGTGTTTCCCGCCGGAACCGATTTGGGCGTCATTCCGTCTCCGACGTATTTGACAACCGGTCGAAATGTCGTGCAATTTACCAAAGCGAATGAAACGCAAACGATAAGCGTAACGCCGGTCAAATTGGCGCCTGAAAAATACGGTGCAATCACATGGACGGATTTCGATGCCGCAATATGCTCGGTTACCCCGAACGGAGAAAAAGCGACGATCACTGCGCGTGCCGAAGGTGAGACGAAAATCAAAGTCTCTCATCCGGATTCCGAAAATACGCTTAGTATTACCGTCCGTGTCGGAAAACAATACATATCACCGTCCGTGAAAACACCGTATGTCGATGTAAGCCAAGCTGTCGTCGGATTGGTAAACGGCGGAAGCGGACAGAGAATTGAAGCACACCTTGCAAACTCATCATCGGTCAATAAAGCGTTTAATTGGCACATAGATGATCCTGCGATCGCGGAGATCACGCCTTTACAAAATTCCTGCTTTATCGTACCGAAGGCTCCCGGACAAGCGCAACTTACCGTGTCGCATGCGGAAGCGCCCGGTATGGATAAAAAAGTGCTCGTACTTGTCGCAAACAGCGCCGACGAACTGGGTACCATACCGTATCTTACGACAAGTCAAAATCTTGTTGCGCTTCGAAAAGGCTCTCAGCAAAACGTACAGATCCGAACCGTAAATCTTGATGCATCCGACACAGGAACATTTGCATGGCTCGTAAAAGACAACCCTTCGGTCGTACAGGTCATATCAAGTGGCCGTGAAGCGATTTTCAGAGCTTCAAACGAAGGGATTGCACACGTCGAAGTGCGTCATTCGTCCTGTACCTATCCGCTTGAAATCACCGTCGAAGTAAAAGAAGACGTTCCCGATGCTGCGGCGAATCCGTTTATCACGAACAGTCAAAATATCGTAACGCTTAATTCAGGAGGCGCTGCAAAATCTATCAACGTTACACTTGCCGGCGGGACGCTTTCGGATAATACCGATTTCAGCTGGTCGTTCGACAGAGCGGATATCATACGGCTCATTGCAAACGGACAAAATGCCGTCGTAAAAGGTATTGCTCCCGGTGAAGCGCTTATTACCGTAACGCATCCCAAAGCCCAATACCCGTATCCGATCAAAGTCATCGTTGAAAAAGCTGCAAGCGGGCAAGGTTTATACATCAAAACAAGTCCGGCAAATATCCTCTCGCTCAAGCCCGCGGATCCCGAGCAGACGATCACGGCGACACTTGTCGGCGGAAAGCCGGAGGATATGTACGGCTTCAAATGGTATGCGGACAATTACAACGTCATCGATTTGACGGCGAGCGCGAATACGGCCGTTATCAGACCGAAAGCGGAAGGAACGGCAAAGATTACGATAAAGCATCCGAAAGCGCTTGACGGAGAGCTGACCGTCCGTGTTACCGAATATTCGAAATTCGAATTTTCGATAGCGAATTTCACAATGATAGAAGGTGACACACAATTCGTCTCAATGAAAGTACCGGCTATGGAAAACGATTATACCGGCAAAATCATCTATGCAACGGAAAATCCGAAAATCGTTACTATAAGCGGCACGAATCAAGTCGCACGACTTACTGCCGGTGTTCAAGGAAATACAAAAGTTACGGCGACAAGCCCTTCCGGTGCGAAATCGGATATGCTCGTCTATGTGAAAAAAGCCGCTGCAAATACAGCACCGCATATAGCCTCAAATACTAATGTTTTAAGTTTTAAGGTAACCGATAACCAGCGCGCCGTTACCGCACAGCTCGTAGGGCAGGATGTGCTGCCAACCGATCAGTACAATCTGCAATGGAAAGTCGATAATCCGAATGTCGTAAAACTTGTCGGATCTACCGGCCCCACGGTACTCATAAAGCCTGTTGCGCCCGGAGAAACGACGATAAGAATCTCGCATGAAAAAACCGATACGGTTTTCTCAATCTATATTGAGGTTACCGGGAACGAACAGGGTATAGCCGTTAATAAAAGCTATATGGCGCTTGAAACCGGTAAAACGATCGAGCTTACGGCCACGATCGATAACGGGACGGCCGCCGATTACGGCAATATCACATGGTCTGCCGATAAAGTGAACAATCTCGATATTGTAAGCGTGCTCGGAACAGGTAAGACGGTTGCAGTCTACGGACTTGCCGCCGGCCGTACGACGGTAAGCGCTGAATGGAACGGCAAAAAAGCAAGCTGCGACGTAGTCGTTAAAGCGAACAGACAATTTACGTTCGACACACAGACGCTCCGTGTACAGCCGGGACAAACAAAAACCTTTAAGTATACGCTTGTTCCCGATGACGGTGCTATTCAATGGTTTACCAATACTAATGAGTATATTACCTATGATGTCGATACGGCAGCAAAAATCGTGCGCGTTACCGGCATAAAAGAAGATCCGCAAGGCTCCCTCGCCGTAACGACGCTGTCGGCAATATCGCAGAGTATGCGCGCTTCGATCAGCATTACGACTGCGTGGGATTATAAACTGACGCTCGGTAAAACGCAGATCAAAAGCGAACCGCGATACGACGCGAATAATCCGGATAAGTTTATCATCCCGTATGAAGTACACCCGGAAAATGCGCGGATCGAAACATTCATGACGAGCGACGGTGTTGCCGACGTCTATGTCGATACGGCAAAAAGACAGATCGTACTCACACCGACAGGCGAAGGAGACGCGACGCTGCGAGTAACGGCGTATAATACGAACCTCTCTCCGGAACAGCCGTTCCCGAATATGAGCCGGGAATGCAAACTCTATTTCCACTACCAAAAGCTCAATATACGGCCGTCGATTATCTCAAAGACTGGCTCTTTCAGCCGATATGATGAAAACAGCGGTATCCTTATAATCGGCGACGGGGAAGAGGCGGAAATCGGATTCGGAGCGGCAGAGCAGAATGCGGATTGGACGTTTACCGCACCCCAAATTGTACACAAGGATCCGAAAAGCCCCGTGTCGCTTAATGCCGGAAGCGGGGAGCGTACATATAAACTGACACATCCGACCGATACCGTAACGCAGGAGTACCTCGTCGATCGCGACTGCTGGTTCGAGTATAAGGGAACACGCAGAACTATAACATGGGGTAGACAAAGGACAAGTCGTTCACTTCCTTTTGTATGGGTACATGAATATTATAGGTATCCGTTTGTTCCTGGAACAAAACTCTTTGAAGGAACAGAACTCTTTCATGGACGTAATAGTAATATAGGTAGAGCTATGGCTGGAGAGTTGCCTGATGTAATCTTCAGAACACAAATGTTTGATACACAAAAGAGAATAAAGACAGAAGATTTTGAAAAAAACACTGATTGGTATGCACCAGAAGTTACTCTATGGGCTCGGGGACCAGCTCGAGATGACTATGATCACTGGGATCACTATGACAGCGTACAAATAAATAAATGGGCAAAGAAGATAGCAACTGATGATAAGACGGTGAAGTCGTTGATACATACTGACAATTTAGTATTGTCGTATAAGCATAACGGAAAAGACAAAACTATGACTATTCCTGTCTACATCGAAACAAGAAATTGTCCGTATAACCAGCAGTAATAAAAAAAGGGAGCTTATCACATCTGGTAAGCTCCTGACTTCCTATTTCTTATAAAATGGGCCCATACCTGCTACATATAGAATATTGCTTTCAATTCTATATTCAATCCGACCTCCGTTGGAAGGGGCAGTATAAAAGTAATTCGCATCAATACCATATATATGATTGGGTGAAGGTGTTACTTCCCCATTCGGACGACTTGGTATATTAGAATTTCTAACTTCGTAAAAAGGTGTATATGTTGTAGAGGTAAAAATCAGCCGCGCTTTCCATTCGCAAGTTTGAGAAGAATCGTTCGGGTCTGTAAAAGTGATAAATTGATTAGTATCATATCCTTGTGTTTCCCACGTACCGATAAGACGTGCAAGATAATCGGTTTCTCCGGACGTACCGCCGTTTCCGGATCCGCCGCCTGCGGCATTCGTGCATCCCGATCCCATAAAAAGTGCTGCACCGAGCAGCATCGCCGTTAATAATTTTTTCATTTCCATTCTCCTGCTTATAAAAAATTTTGATACTTCGTTATGCTTCATAAGATATAACCGATTTGCTTAACCGTCCCTTCAGTATAATTACATTTGCGTTATAGGGCATCCGTTCAATCTTGCCCACCGTAGAACACCGTTCATCTTTTTCTGATAGCCCTTAATACCTTCGCTTTGCAGCCACTGCAAATTATCGAGATCGATTCTGAAAGATACCGGTTTCTTCGCCGGTTTCCAGTTTCGGAGGTGTCCGCCTGAAAAATCTTTTATCTCGGGAATGTCTGAAAAATCAATATTTTTGCGGAGTTTCGCAACTCTTTCAGCCGTAAAATTGGCTGCACCATTCTTCATACTTTTTTTCCTCCTTATTCGTTGAGATTCGAGCGGAAATAATTCTTATCCGCTCTCTGAGGGTATAACTGGAAACTACGACCGTGAAACCGTTTATCCTTCCGGTTCCTAAATATCTTGTTTCCTCGGCAGTTGAATGTAGCGTATCATACTGTTCCCAAAAAAGCGGATCATCGAATATCGGTAGAATTTCTTCGAAGCGGATTCCGTGATTTTTGATATTAGCTTCCGCCTTATCAATATCCCACTCAAAATTGCCGTGTACAATCGTTTTACCCATATCATATATGCCTATAAATACTATATATCTATAATATACAATTTGTCAATACTTTTTGAATGTTTTTTCGTATAAATATTTTATCCTATTTCCATTCCGTAATCTTTTTCTCTTTGTATGGCAATACTGCGAACCGGCTTTCGAACGGCGGTTTTTTCTTTTTCGACAGGCGGCAGTAACCCTTTGATATCTTTACCGTTATACAGTAGTTCATAATTATTTTTTATTTTGCCGGCAACGACTTTTTCCGTTTTTAAGAGTATCGGCCGGGCATCGTTTTCAACGGCAAAGCCGAGCTTTACGATTTCATTTTGTGGTAAGTAGCGTTTATCATTTGAACGGATCGCTTGTACGTGATTTTCAAATTCAGGTGCTGCATATATTTTACCGGTTACAGGATTATAACAAGGCGTGCCGGAAAAATCGAATTCGGGTTGCTGTTGCACGAGCGATTTCGCACTATCTTTTTTATCCAGTTCTTCAAGACATTGTTTCGCGGATATAACCTGCTTAACGGAAGGATGCGCAGCAAATTCTTCCAATGGCATATTTTTACAATATTTTTTCAAGTCATCGAAATAATCAATATCCATTTGAAAATCATGTACTACGCTTTCGTAATATTCTTCCGGTACTTCATACTTCGCATCTTTTTTGAAGTCTTGCATATCAGCATTTATATATTCCATACGTTTATCGATGCGCTCTACCGTTGCCTTTTTAATAGCTTCCGGTTCTCTGCTTATACTTCTATCCGTCTGAAGCATTTCTTCGGTCAAAAATTGCGTGAGCTGAAATGATTTTTGTTCGTTTCTTAAGTCCGTATCAAACAGTTGCTTCGCTTTTTGTTCTCCGTAATATTCGACAAAATGTTCTTTGTCGAAGAAAAACGTATGCGGTTTATTGTCCTTTGCTTCCTTCGCTTCCATTGCGACAAATGATCCGCCTTTATAGCTGCAATGTCCGTCTAAGATGTTTTTTACAGCCGTATGTACGGTATAGGGGAAACTTTCTTTATACCATATTTCAAAATCGCTTCCATACATATTACCTTCGGAAAAATTAGTCAAACTCCAAATTTCTTTTGCTATATCGCGTACGCTTTTTCTTCCATTGGTTTGTATTCCTCGCCCCTTGTTATTTTCTCCTTGTACATTATTTCGGATACTCTGAACCTTTTCCATGCGATGTTCAGAGCCTTGTATATACTCTTTCGCAGTCAAGGCGGCATGCGTCGCTTTCATAATTTCATCCGGCTTATCGCGCAATATCTCACACCAGCTTTGCACATACGCGGCCGAGTTCTGCGGGTTGAAGTCGAGCTTTAAATCTTTGCATAACGCATAGGAACCGATTTCGGCAATCAATTCTTCCCGTGCGCGAGCTGTTTCACTGACAGAATAATTTTTCAAGTCGCGATTCAAACGGCTTTCCGCTCCCGTCCAATGCGTAAGCTCATGCAATGCCGTTCCGTAATAGAGCATTTCATTTATATAATTTTCTTTCGGACACAGGTGTATGCTGTCATTTACCGGGGTGTAAAAACTTTTGTCGCTTTGGTCGTGGTAGATTCTTGCTCCCGATTGCTGTAATACTTTTTCGGCCGCCGCTATCGGCTTAAAATCGATCGCTTCGATTTTCGGCTGTTCGAACGGCTCTATCGGTGTACTGATAACCGCTCCCGTTTTATCCCTCAGGAGGTTTCCGTCTTTGTCGAATTGCGGAACGCCGAGCTGCGATGCGTGGAAGACTTTATAGAAGCGCAATGTCGAACGGAATCGTACCACTTCTCCGATAGGGTTTCCTTCCTCATCGACTGCCAACGCTTTACCGTCTTTTCCGATCGGAATAGTGCCGTAAAATACGATAGGAGTTGCTTTTGCTCCTTTTTTCACCATAAAGTTTTGCTCTTTTGCATTGTTGAACGTATACCAGCGAGGATCGCTCGAATGAAACTCGGTTTCCCGTATGAACGGCAAAATCATCGAATTGATGCCGCTGTACGTCGTCTTTGTTACCGGGTTGAAATCGTCGATATATTCGCTCGCTTTCCACGGTTTCATCCACGGCGCCGTATTCGTTTCGATCGCTTTGATAAAATAGCCGGCGATCTTATTAACGTCTTCGGCTCGCTTTTCTTTTTGCGTTTCTCGCGAATAATACGAAGAACGCTGAAAGAGAATATTGGTGTTAATTTTTTCCGACACTGCTGTCTGATATAATTTTGCAAAGTCGGGCATTTTTTGTTTGACAATTGCCCGATACCGTGCTATATTATCATAAAAGAGCTGAGAGCCTTGATTGCTCGGGAATTGGACCCGTGGACTTGCAAGGACTTGGCTTTTATCGGAAAGCCGAGAGCCTTTATTGTCGGGAAATTGTATCCCGAGATTTGAAAGGACTTGGCTTTTTCTATTTATGTAAAGAATCCTATGCTCTTTAATCGCACGTATAATAAAATCATTAAATCCCGTTCGTCCATAAATAGTTTTTGCTAAATTTATATTTATTTTTACATTATTGAATCTCCCTTCTTTACTTGGAGAAAACGGAATGATAATTTGTTTCCCATTTTTATCCTTTAATCGTATAGCCGCAATTATATCTTCTGCATTTTCCTTGTTTTGCGACTGCATGATTATAAGCGGCTTTTTAATCGCTTCGGGGATCTGTGCAATTATATCGGGTGTGAGACCGTGATAGTTCACATTTATATCGCTGCCCCGATCCTGCATAACGCTTTTCAAATGACGTGCCGTTATCATAACGGGTAATCGCTCGAAGCCCAATTCCTGATAAATCGGCGGTGTCATCCCCAAGTACACATGCGAGGCTTTGAATTTTTCAAGGCTGTTTTCGTTGATATCTTTAATCGTTTTTTCAAACTCATTCTGTTTAAATTGAAAACGGCTCTCCGTGAAAAGCTCGTCATATACTTTAATAATTTCAGGATTGAGTGCTACGATACGATCAAGTCCGTTATAGATGTGCTGCATACAGCGCGCGCCGCGCTCGAATACTTGCCGTAGATCCTTGCTTTCGGCCATCCGCAATCGGATATACTCTTCAAAACCGATGGCAAAATATTCTTCCTGCTCACGCGTCCAGTTTCCACCTTCGACTTTAAAAGCTTTTTCCGCCTTCGCCTTTAAATCTCCTACGAGCTGTCTTCGAAAGATATGTGCATTTTCATGTACGAATGTCGAGAAATCTGCCGTCTTGCCGGTTGTAATGATCGCTTTCGCATCCTGCGCCAAAAATTGTACATAGCCTTTATAATCGTCGTTGAGCGTTGCATCTTTTTGTGAAAAGCCTGCCGGATGATACGTTTGCATATAGTCGTCGAGCGACATATCGAGATTCGCCGCTCTCGTATCGAGCAATAATAAAGCCGCTTCAGCTTCGTCGGGCGAAAGATTAAAAGTGTTCATAATTTGACGTAGTAAGGCTTCTTTTTGCAGCATATTGATTTCCTCCTTTTTATATTGGCCACTTATCCGAGCTCGATCTCATACTCTTTCTCTTTGTGTACAGCGATACTGCGAGCAGGCTCTCGAGCGGTGTTTTTTTCTTTTTCAATTAGCGGCGGCAAGCCTATGATATCTTTTCCGTTATAGAGCAGTTCGTAATTATTTCGTATTTTACCGGCAACGAGTCTTTCAGTGTTTAAGAGTATCGGGCGCGCCTCGCTTTTGACGGTAAAGCCGAATTTTATAATATCGCTTTGTGATAAGTATCGTTTATCATCGGAGTTAATCGCTTTTAAATGGCTTTCAAATTCGGGGGAGGCATATACTTTACCGTTTGCGGGATTATAGCACGGTGTCTCTTTATCGGAAAAATCGAATTCGGTCTGTTTTGGTTCGGATACTGTTTTTGTACTATCTTTTTTATCCAGATCTTCAAGACATTGTTTAGCGGATATAATCTGCTTAACGGAAGGATGTGCGGCAAATTCTTTCAAAGACATATTTTGGCAATATCGTTTCAAAATATCAAAATCGGCAATCTTCTCTTGATAATCATGGACTATGTTTCGGTAATACTCTTCCGGTACACCATACTGCGCATCTTTTTTTAAATACTGCATATCTTCTGCTATATATTTAATATGCTTATCGATGCGTTCCACGGTCGCCTTTTTGATCGCTTGTGGCTTTATACCTATATCCTTATCCATTTGAAGCATTTCTTCCGTTAAAAACTGTGTGAGCCGAAACGATTTTTGTTCATCTGTCAGCTCTTTTTCTCTTTGTGAAGTATTAATAACGGTATCTGTAAACACGGTACCCGGCTTTACAGGCGAGCTTGATTTTTCTTTACTATTTTTGCTTACTGCTGTTTTTTTCTGTGAAAACATATTCCAAAAATTTTTCATATTGATTTTCTCCTGATTACCATTTGAACGGGGGCAAGGTAATAGTCTTATTTACCAACACGTTTACCTTTTGTCCGCTGAATACAAAAATCGACGGCTGTACATCGAGCGCGCGGTCGATGAGCTTTGAGCCGAGCTGATTGATAACGGTTTGATTTTGCTGCAAGAGGTTTGCCGCATATTGATTTGTCAGAGCTTTCATCTGGTTATCGAATTCTCCATTGATTGCCGTAAAGGCGGTAATGATCCCCAGCGCTTTTAAGTATTCGAACAGATGATCGTCTACCCAGCCATGCACGCCGGAAAATCCTGCAGTATCGACGCCGTTCATATTTCCGAGGTTCAGTTGATAACCGTCGGGACGTACGAGTGTATTCCATGCAATCTGTACTCGTTTTTGCGAATAGCTTACGGAAGAATTGTATTCGGCATTTAAGATCGAGCCTTGCGGAATAAGCAAAACGGTACCCGTTTTGCTGTCGTATACATTTTCGGTAACCTGCGCTTTTATTTGTCCGGGAAGATCGGTAGAGATACCGGACAGAAGAACAGCCGGAATAACGGTGTCGATCCAGATACTGTCATCCGGGAGATACTGGCCGGTCACAAAACCCGATCTATCCTTTTCGTAAAAGCGGAGTTTATTATCCTGCATATTCTGACTTTCATAGCTCGATTTTTGTGCCGTACCGAGATTATTAAGCCGGGAAGCCAGATAATCGTTCGCACTCTCCTGAGCGGAATATGGATAAGACATTTGCGTGCTGCTGTTTTGAGAAGCTCTCGTGCGATTTATCGGAGCTGCGATATCCGATTTCCGCGCAAGCAGTTCTTCATCCGACGCAGCTGACCGATACGACGAGGATGGTGCGCTTTGTGTCCGGGTATCTGTTCTACGATTTTCAGGTTTCGGGAGTTCGTAGTCTGCCGCACGGGCGGGTATTTTGCTTTCTTCGGTACCGGATGTATCTTTTTCTTCCGTGAGCGGTGTGTCTTTATAGCCTCTGTTTTTGTAATCGCCGAACTCCGGCACGATAATATCGCTTGCCTGTTTTTTCTCTTGCGTTTTTTTGATGTCGGGACGGTGATTTTTAAAGAAACGGAGCGCTAAAAGAAGTATCGCTGCAGCCGCAAGAAAAACAATGATCATCTTTTTATTGAGCTTCGGAACTTTTTCCTCTTTGAAGTCTTCTTTCGTATCGGCGTCTTGTGCCTCCTGAGACGCTTCCGTTTCTCCCGCTCCGGCATCGCTTGATTTTGCGAAAGCTGCTTCATCCGTTTTTTCGTCATTGCTATATGCGTCCGTCAGCGGATCGTATGCCATTACTTTATCCTCCTGATAACGGCTTTTTTGCCGTTATATCGAAGCGTGATTTTGTCTAAAAGTTTGTCAATGATAAACGTATTTCCCTGTACGCGATAATTGATAAGATCTCGGCGTTCACCGAACACACCGGGGAGTTCTCGCTGAAAGGTTTCCTTCGGCATAATGATGTACGTTTTGCCGCCGAATGCGTATACGAGTTTCGGAAGCCAATAGGGTTTCCGAAATACGGTATAGGTAACTCGAAAATTAAAATCGGGAAGATCGCCTCCGAAACTTTCAGTTGTATTTCCAGCAAAACTTTTTTCCATCCCGCTCTTTTTCAGTGATAACTGTTCTTCGGCCGATAACGGATAGTGCCAGCTTACGATCGGCATATAGGTATTGTTATAGCTTTTCAGCACCAAGTGATAGCTTCTCAGATTCGTGTTGATTATAAGCGTCGCTTCAAGGCCGGCAGCCGTCGGCTTGATATACATGTGCTGCCGTTCGAGGCCGTCCGATCCGTAATTCGAGCCAGCTTCCCATTTGAAGCGTACCGTATCCGATAATGCGGGATTTCCGACTATCTTTTCGCCCGGAGCAAGGCGTATATCCGTGAGATAAAAAACTTTTGTGTATACTTCGTAGACAAAGTTTTCGTTATAGTCATATAACATCGCAGAACCAGAATAGTTTTCAGGTTTTACGATATTTGCAAGTACTTCTTGCTCGGCCTTCGGCAGCTTGTTTGCAACGGTTTCCTCGTTCGGCCGATAAACGGGTTTTTCTATGTAAATAATTTCCCTCTTGCTCTGTATGTTCGACACGATTTCATCGAGCATATATTGATGTTCCTCGTTTTCATCTTCCTTCTTCTGTTCGGATGCGCTCATCGTATCCGGATGTGTACTCGGCATCATCGTCATTGTTTTACACGATACTAAAAACAGTATCAAAAACGAAAGCAGAATTATTTTTTTCATTGTCCTTCTCCTTTTGTGATTTCAGCTATATCGTAGGCACTTATGTATATGCCTAACGGATTTTTTTCGGCCTGTTTTGCAGAGGGTTCCAGTAATTCGATTGTAAAAAGTCCGCGGTAATGCCGCTTTCCGGAGTTTTCTCCTTGCGTTGTTTCAATCCAATCGACTTGATACGTTTTGGCCGACGCTTTAATAATTGACTCAATCATCACGGTAACGGTCTTTCGTCCGACAAGTGCAAACACGTCGGGATTCCGTACGTCGTACTTGACCTTCGCTTCGGCACTCGTTGTGATCATGGAAAAAAGCGAGGAAATATTTTCATAAAGTACTTGCGGATCGGAGGAAAGCGAGCGCAGTTTTCGAACGAACTCTTTTACCTGCCACTGTCTACTCGTTTCGGGAACTTCGAGTGTTCCGTACGAATATTTTGAAATATCACCCACATTGATCGCTTCTCCCCACGGAGCGACTTCGATGACCATCGGGACTGCTTTCGGCATCTTTATAGCGTTGCGATATAAAAAGAGCGATCCGATAACATAGACAAGCAATATACATACGATAATCGTAAGCACTACAGTTTTAGTCCGTTCCGATCCGATGATCCTGTCGTATTGCCGGTCGAGGCGGTTCATCGGATGTTTTTCCGTGCTGTCGGGCAGATAGCTTTGTGTTTTATGATTCATGATCAAACCTCGTTAGTTTTTAGGATAATTCTTCGGCGGCGGGAGCGTGAGCCTGCTGGGAGTCGAAGACGGGGGCGGTAATCCTTCCGGATCTTTCGCTTTCGGAAGCGCATTCGGAGCAAACGCCGGAGGAAGTTTCTGAAACGTCCGTTCGTTCAGTCTCGGAGCGTACGCATAAGAAGTTTCAAACACCTTTTGACTTCCTGTCTGTGCAGCAACCGTTCCTTCGCTTGCAAATCTTCCTTTAGCAAAATTTTGTCCTTCGTTATATTTTGCCCGGAAATAATCCGTAACGGAACGCGCCTTTCCGACATCGGCATTATCCGCGCTCGGCGAGCTGCCGGACAGTATGCTTCCGCCGTCGGACGACGAGCCTTTTTGAAAGCGTTCAAGAGAGCTGTGTTTGTTTTCCGTTCGGCGGCCGGTAAGGCTTCTTCCGATGGAATTGGTAACGCTGCCGGCAGTTTTAATGACCGAGTGTCCGGTAGAAAGTGCACCGGAAAGCATTCCCGCGCCAATGGCGCCCGGTAAGGATTTTCCGGAAGAAGCCGCATCCTGTGCTCCCTGCATGGATGCCCCTATCGTTTTTACAAATCCGCCTCCGAGCGAAGTGCCCCCTCGTGCCGCTGTTCCCGCTACAGCGCCTCCGATCCTTTGCGCGCCGTATACACCGGCAGCGATGGAAGCGGCCGCAGCTCCTGCTTCCATTAAAGACATCTGCGGGCTTCCGGTTAAAAGCGATACTGCAAGAGCAGGAGCCGACTGGCAGAACATCACATAGAGAAAGCACGTAAAAATCGTATAGACGAGCTGATCGATGGCGCCTGCAAATTCTTTTGTCATCAATACCAACAGTCCGTTGAACATAAGCATGACGGCAATACTTACGAAAAGCATTTTAATAAAAAATCCTAAGATCGCACCGATAAGTTTTTCCGTTAAAAATTTCGTCGAATTCCAGAGCATACCCGGAAGCGTAATGATGCCGACAGCGGCAATAAGCTGAAACTCAACAGCGCCTAAAAAATATTGTGCCAGCCCGAAAATCGACGCGAATAGTACACAGAGCGCAGTTAAAAGCAGCATAATATAACTTGACATATCGTGAACAATGCCGAACGCATTGCGTGAAAGTGAGTTCGCCTTGGTGAGAATATTATCAAGAATGAGCATAACGACGCGCATCATCGCGGAAGGGGAAAAATAGCCGGTGCCCGGAAGATATACGTCGAGTATATAACGGTATCCGACTTGCCCGTCGCCTTCGACGACGGCAACCTTTTTAATAATATCCGAATACGCATCTTCGGCTTTATCGCCTTTTTTTGCCCAAAACTCGGAATCCTGCCGCGTCTTATCGATCGTTTGTGCAAGCACTTTCGTATAGGTCGAATTCATCGCCCATTTGTACACGATACGGTTTAACCCGTTGATGATCGCCGGATATAAATTGATGATGATGACGAAAAAGACGAGTGCCGTCGCCGTTTTAACGATGTCGTCTTTTATTCCTTGATGGGTTATAGCATATTTAATCGACGATAAGCTGATATTAAGCAGCAATAGGAAGCCGGCAAGATAACGTGCTTGTATCATAAAATACGGCAACAGTCCTTTTATCTGACTTAATAAATCGACAAAGGGATGATCGAGCCATTGTATCATTAGCGCTCTCCTTTGAATTCCAAATCAGGGATTGCCGATTTACTAAAAAAATCATCAGAGACTCTCGTTTCCGGTCGGTTGTATGATTCGGCCATAGTTTTGTCGGCGAGCATATTTGCCGATACTTTGGTCGTGTATGAAAGCATTTGAAGCTCTTCGTGCAGCTTACGAAGGAGTTCGTTCGTCGCTTGCAACAGCGCAACGGTACTGTCGGCCGATCGGGATTTTTCGGCGATCGCTTCAACGGCTTTACCGTTTTCTTCAAACTGTTTGTCGGCATCTTCGGCAAGCGCTGCGATTTTCTTCGCACCTTCCTGTACACGTCCGTTCCATGCTTGCATGTAATAATAATTTCTCGGATCGAGTCCGTAACGGCTGTAGATTCTCGCTTTTTCTTCATTACTTAAATCCCTTGTCCATAAATCGCTCATTTCCGCAAAAACACCATCAGGCGTTTTATACATCGAAGCCAAATCATAGCTTCCTTTGCCGATCTGTATACGGGTATTTTTGAGCCGGCTTTCGGAATTACGCAAAAAATTCAAGTTTTTATCGACAAGCCCTACGGCATCGTTGACACCGTTAATGTTGCTGAAGTCCATTTTTTGTAAATTTTGCAGCTGCATTTTTGTCTGCTGATATTGGTATTCCAACTGCTTGATCGTATTTTGTACTTGCTGATACGTTTGAAAACCGACTTGTATCGTTTCCAAAATATGTGCGATATCGATCACCGGATATCCCTGTGCCGTCCCGCGTGTGAATAAAAGCGTACCCAGCAGCATAACCATTGCCAATTTCTTTTTCATGTTATTCCTCCAAATAGTTTTTATAGTCGATATGTTTTGCAGCAAGAATATCTTTTACATATTCATATCCCGCCTCTCCTTTGTGTGCGGCTTCAAGTTCGTCGAGCATCCGATGATCTTGCCCGCCGATAAGCGCAAGGGTAAGATCTCCTAAATCGAGCTGGAAGAGCCGGGTACCTTTCGGGGATTTATAAAAATAATCTTTTTTCATCACTGCGTGAGAGATGATATCGATTTGACTGTCGGTAAGCCCGAGCTGCCGGTAATATTCGGTAATGACCGGAACGGATGCTTCCTGATTTGCCAAAAATATTTTTGTTAAGCATTCTTCGGTGATAGTCGAGCATAAAGGCGAGTTGATAATGTCTGCGATCTCCTGCGTCGCAAATACGATCATGACATTGAGCTTTCGAACCGTTTTTATCCACTCTTTAAACTGGTCTGCGAAGATGGGATTTTTGAAAAAGAGAAAAGCTTCATCGAGCACTAAAAGCGTCAGCGTGCCGTCGAACCTGCTTTCGATGAGATGAAAGATATATTTTAGTGCCGGCGTTACGCATGCTTCCCCGAGCTTCATGAGCTCACCCATCTCTATCATAAGCCATGCGGTCTCAAGACTCATATCAGTTGAATCGGCATCGAATATCTGTCCATATTTTCCGCCGAGACAGTACGGCTCGAGCGCTTCTTTTACGGTATCGATATTCCGATTTTCATCGTAGTAGTTTACCGTTTGCCTGAAAGTCGTAAGCGTCCGCTGTTTTTTCGGCATACCTGCAACAAGATTAACCGCTTCGTAGATCGCTTTACTTATCGCAGGCGTAATCTTTTGCTGCTGCATTATTAAAAGCCCTTCGATGAATTCCGCAGCAAAAAGGCGCTCCGCTTGCGTGTCGAGATTTTCAAGCGGTTGGAACGCGATTCGGTTTGCACCCGGTTCGTAATAGCGGCCGCCTACGGCCATGGTAAGTTGCCGGGCACTCCTTCCTTTGTCAAGGATAATGACACGGGATCCGGGATACTTTAAAAATTGCGCTTCGATAAGTTCGAGTAATGTTGATTTTCCCGATCCTATAGGCCCAACAACCGATACCATACCGACATCCCCGACATTTAAATTAAAATAAAACGGTGTACCGTAGTTACTCGAGCAGGTCATAAGCGGCACACCGACTTTACAAACCTTGTCCGTATGCGCGTTGTACGATTCACCCGCCCATATCGCCGATATCGGTATGACATGTGCAAAATTCATGCTTGTCAATGCCGTCCGCCTGATATTCGGGTATACGTTTCCGGGCATCATGGACATAAAGCATTCCAAAGCGTTGAACGTTTCTTCAACGCAGGTAAACCCCGCAGCTCCGATAATACTTTTTACGGCAGTAAGTTTTTCTTTCGCTTTTTTAAGCGATGTATCCCAGACCATAAGCGAGCTTGTATAATAGCCGAGAGAAACGACGTCAGTTTCAACGTCTATTTGCGCGGCATCCGTTTCTTCTTCTCGTGCAACAGCTCCTTTATTGACCCTTCCGGTATCTTCGTGCGTCCACATCTTAAAAAACGTTTGCTTCCACGATTCCCGCTGGCCGAAATATTTATCCGATTGTTTTTGAATGGAAGAGAGCGCGGTTTGTTTATCCATGCAAATAAAACGCGACGTCCAGCGGTATTCGATATGCGCTCCGTTTAATGCGTCCAAAATCGCAGGATAGGTTTTTGTCGGAAACGCATTGATTGTTATCATCGGGATAAAATACTCTCCCAATTTTAAGGTCATACCGACATCCAGCACTTCATCGGGTAAAACGTGGTCGAGAAAAAACGGGGCAATATCGTTTTGATTTTGTACCGGGCATCCTGATTTTGATATGCTCTGCTTTAAGTACGCAAGCGTTTCGTCGTTATCCAACGGTACGATCGTCATCTTTTTCGCCAGCAGTGCGCATATATCATCCGTAACGGCAAGCAGTTTTTTCACCGCTTCCTTTATGGAACTGTCGAGTCCGATCGTTTTTTCTTTGAAAAAAATATTTGTGATCTTAGTGCTGATATCCAACGGCGATTCATAGACAATCGTAAGATAATAGTTCGTGTCAAAATGAGCGCCGTATGACTGGTAGGTAAACTCCCGCTCTTTATCGATAAGATAGGCTGCCGTGTTGGTAAAAGATGCTCCCTGATAATCGCGCGTTTGAAAGTGATTGTTTTCAAAACAAAATGCCCATCCGGTACCGAGCGATTTTACAATATCGTTAATAAATAGGCACATATCGTTGATATACAAGGCCGCCGCCGATTCCAAATCCGGCCCGCGAAAAGCGAACGTTCTTTGCAAAAGTCCGTTTTTTTGCACGACAACGCCTTCGGCATAATCGGAGATATATGCCCACGGGAGAATTTTATAAAAACTGTTTTTCTTCGCTCTATAGCGTATCTTAAATGGCTGCATAGTATGCTCTCAAAGAGGCTGCCCCTGCGGAGGGCAGCCATCGAAAATTGTTAAGGTAACAAGTAATCGTCCTGTGTTATTGATATGAAAATAATATCAAGTAAAAAAGGATCATGTTTTGTTAATATCCGCATCGCAATGTAGAGCACGATTATTACTGGCAAAAACCAATATAATTGCGCCATATATACGGTTACGATACCGAATATAACAAGGACAAATAATGCACTGTGCGGCACTCCTGCAAGTAAATCACGTTGCTGTAAACTTCGGTGTACCGGAACTGAAAAATCGATAACGCTCATATCAACTCAGCTTCATACCTTTTTCAACGATTTTTAAACCGATTCCGATTGCGATTGCCGCAATGGTTACGGCGATAAACGCCGTCTTCGCTCTGTTCGAATCTTTATGATAGCCATAATAGATTGCCGTACATATCCAAAAAATTCCGAGCAATACCGGCGCAATCTCATCTTTGATCCAGTCACGGATAGTCTCGAACGTCGTCTTTATTTCGCTCGGAATAATATCGCTTTGCGCAAATGCGGACGCTGTTGTAAGAAAAAGTAAAACAGAGGCGGCTCCGCCTTTTATTTTACTAACCGACACGTGAATGCTCCTTTTGTCATTCATGAGTTTCATCATACAATCCTCCATAGAGATTCATTTGTGATATGGTTTGTTTTAGGGTTTTCATGTGATTTTGTATCGATTCCGATTCGAGTACTTCTTCGACTGTTTGGTGCGCAAGATAGACCCAAAGATCGACGTATTCTCCGATATGATTTTTTACATACGGGTCTTGTATCATGCCGGTAAGGCGTTCAAAACCGGCTTTTGCGGAATTTGCATGCAAGGTCGTAAAGTTTCCCGGATGCCCCGTATTCCATAATTCCAATACTCCTTCGGCCATAATGCTGTTTCGTATTTCACCGAACGTGATATGCTTCGGACACCAGCGCAAAGCAAAGTTTCTCGCGGCTTGTACCTGCTCGTGTCGAATGAGAATATGCGTTACGTCTTCGGCTTCGCATCTCAATTCAGGATTATCTTCAATCAATAGATATCGATGGGTTGGATAAAGTTGGACTTGTTCATGTATACAACTGTTTGCGAAAGTTGTTTTGCCGCTTCCTGTCGCTCCGATAATAACGATATTTTTAGCATCTTTGATCGCTTCTTTTATCTGTCGGAAATGTGCTTCCGAGATCCTTCCCGCTTCCAGATATTCTTCGAGTGTGATAATACGCGGATTCGGCCGGCGGATTGCAAGCTGAGGATACAGCTCCCATGGCTTTATTACCGCAGTTACGCGAAATCCGTAACTGGGGATGAATGTTTCAAGTACCGGATACTCCAAGGGATTTATAACGCAGTCGGTCATTGCTGCTAAAAAATTAATAATGCGCATGACTTTATCGCGAGAGAAAACGATATTATCCAGAATAAACTGTCCTTTCGTGAAATGATCAATTTTAATTTTTCCGTTGCGCAGGGTAAAAATATTTAAAACGCTCTCATCTTCAAAATAGGGTGTAAGCTCGTAGAGCTCTCCCATGAGATTTTGCAGTTGGCGTTCGTTGACTATTTCCTGCGCTTTATAATCGAGCATTTAGTCTCTTTCCTCAAAATAATCCGCGAGCATGCTGTGAAAAATCGACGGCGAGTCAGCAAATGTCCTTTTGAACTCTGAAAACATTTCGTCGTATCGTTGCTTCGCGGATAAGGCCGCACCCTGTAAGTTGGCGGGAGGAATTTCGGGATTGTATACAAAGAAGTGTTTTACGTAGAAGCAAAACAGGTGAAAGAAAACCGACAGCTCGCTTTCTAGCCGGTGCATTTTATCGTGTAAATCTTTTAACGATTCGAACGTCAAAAGCGCGTCCGACGTATCGGGCGTCACTTCCTTTACCGCCGCACGTCTAAAAAACTCACTCAAGTTTTCAATTTTCTGTATTTTGCAGTATTCGCGAATTTCTTTATCGAGTTCATTGGATATTTTAAAATTGTGTTGTACGCTCTGCATCTCTTATCTCCTTTAGCCGACGAGCAGCGCCGACAGATTCGTTATCTCTTCTTTCGCTTCGTTTGGCTCTTCCGTTATTTCCGCCGCCTCTTGTGCGAGTGCTTGACCGGTTAAACGCGGATCGATTAAGTTTTTCGAGTACACGATGTCCTCTTCTTTTTCGAGCGTCGTCCATAACGGAAGTTCGTACCACGCACGATCCGTTTTCATCTTTCGAAGCGGTGCACACTCTTTTAAAAGTTCCGCCTTTTTCATATACGGCCGTAATTTCGGATTCGGATTTTTTTTGTTATACACCTTGTGCTTAAAGCGGCTGTCGCCGTAGTAGACGACTTTCGAGGCGTACGTTACGGGCATTCCTTGTGTAAAGATGAGACAGTCGCTGTACGGCAGTTTCATAAGTTCATCCGGGTTGATAAGATTCCGCTCGATTTCCGTTCCGGATTGATTGAGGTTATTGAGCGTGATATCCATTTTATTTCCGGATATCGATGTCGATGACTTCCATACGGACTCTTTTCCGATTGTCTTACAAAACAGCTCTGCCGATTGCACGTCGCCGGGGGCAAAGGTTACGATGTGTTTTACAAGAGACAAAAACTGATGATCATTTCCGTAGACCGCATTAAGCTGCGACAAGCTCTGGCAGATAAGCATAAACTTGATGCCGTAGCCGGGAACGATCGCCATCGCCTTTTGTAAAAAGTTCATCGCAGGCATCGCGGTAAACTCGTCGATAAAAAACAGCAGTTGGTGTTTCAAAAATATTTCGTCGAAACTCGTTTCCGCATCCGAAAGCCGGCGGAGCATCATGCTTACAAAAAGACGCAACAGCATTGTCGTCTGATCGATCTTCGCATTTGACAGCGTGATATATAAACTTACCGGGTGTTTACAATCGACGAAAGACGCATAGCTGAAATCGTGAGCGGATGTGTTTTTTCGGATCTTCGGGTCTTCGAAAACCGATAAGCCTTTAAAAACGCTTGAAAAGACCGAGCCTCGCTCGCGTGCCGGCCGTTCAAGCTGCCGGTTTGCCACTCCCACGACGTGCGCATGAACTTGAGCCGAACAGTGTTCGGCTTCAATCATCGAGCGGAGCAGTACATAGCTCTTTTCCTCCCGCTCTTCTTCCGTGCCGGTTTGCGTACCCGACAGAAAATCAAGGCAGCCGCCGAGCGTTTTATCGGTAAAACTGCTGCACAGTACATGCAGTATCGTACCGGTTAAAAAATCGATAGCGGCAATTCTAAAATGTGCCGCGTTGTCGTCCTCTTTGCCTTCATATTGCGGTGCAAGCAAGGTCGTCGCAAGCATGATCGCGTCCGACCATTCCTCTCCCTTGCGTATCTCCATTAAAAAATTGAACGATATGCTGTCGTTACTTGAAGGCGACCATTTAAATGTGTATGAAAATTTTCTTCGATAGCCGGATGTATAGATATAGTTTTCGCCCTTAAAGTCTACTGCGATAAGCGAGCCATTGTGATTTAAGAGCGAAGGGATCCCGATCGATACGCCTTTACCGCTTCTCGGAGGAGCGATAACAAGCGTCGAACCTGTGCCGTATTGGGTTATAAGCGGCATCTGTTTTACAAGACGCATCGAAGGATTGCCCTCGCTGATAACGACTTTTACCGCCGTATATTCCGGGCGCGGAATATACATGCCGAGTATCGTGCCTTTGCCGGTTAAAAGTCCGTTTTGCGTTAAATCGGTTTTTGTCGAAAGTCTTGTCGAGCCGTAGAGGTTCTCCGATTTTTGCGACAATCCGCGGATGAGTGTGTATAACAAGAACAGTGCTGTCGATACCGTCGTGATAAAAATCCACGGTTTCAGCGCCTGCTTTACATAGAAAAATTCGGGCTTAAAAAGGTAGTCGATCATCCATGACAAATACATCCACGGATAATAGATGGGATAGCCTTTCGCCGTTATGTACGCAGGATAACCGCACAGCGCAACGCTGTAGCCGACCAGTTTTGCAAAATACTGCGTCGATACCCAGCATCCGGTAAGCATGATGATGAGGATAGTAAATCTGAAAACAAATACACGTATTTGTTTGGTGTTGCCCGTTTGAGGCTTTTTTCGGATAAACTCTTTTTTGGACATCCGGATTCCTCCGAACGTCTGTTTTATGGGTTTTTAAAAAGTGCCGATCCGTTTGAGGCTATTGCTTATCGATGATAACCTCCTGAATCATATTATTGTGCCATTTTTCTTTATGATTCATATAGTCGCTTACAACTTCTTTCAGTTCTCCCTTATCCCAATATTCGATATGACAATCTTCCGTTTCGACAGCAGGTTCTCCTTCTCCGTCAAGACGGCCGTTTCTAAAACGTAATATGATACCGCCTTTGTATATATCGTCATCCAATAATTGTCCGTCCTTATCGCGGAAAACTTTTCCCGTATAGTGCAGAAATCGCGCCTTGGTTTGCACTTCGTTTCCGTCCTTATCCGTTACAAAAACCTCGTTTCCTTTACAGTAATCGCTCGTAAGCTCTTTACCGTTTGTATCGACCCAAACGCCGCTTCCGTTATCTTTGTGTGTGTATGCAATATGCACTTTCATCTATCGCTCCTTTCGCTTTTGTTATTATAACTCTCTTTCGTTCTTTCGTGTAAAACTTTTTTTCATAAGAGCTGCGGCAAACCCTTTCGTATATCCTTTTGCTGTACACTCTTTTTGTAATTCTTCCTCTCTCACTTTTTCAAAACACGGCGTTAGCCGGCCTTTTTGGTTCTGCTCCATTTGTACCTTTACCGTCTCTCCTTGTTTTACCGGAGCTTTTTTGTAGAGAGGGATAAAATACGCTTTCCCGTCGATGCTCTCGACGACGACGGCATTCGCATCAGAATCTTCCTGCATACGATACACCTTCGTTACAATGCCGCTTACATTTTTTTCTTCCGTGTGAAATAAGGTAAAATCGTATTTCGATGTATAGTGCAGTTCGTTTCGGGCATCCAAGTACACGTTATAACGCCCGACATTTTTCAATGTATCGATCCAATCTTTTTCAAAAATATATTTTTTCCCGTTCCTTTTACATAAGCCCATTGTATGCAGGTGTTCAAGGCGCGTCAATAATAATTCTTTTTTCGTAAAGATACTTTTTACATCTACAGTGTTATTAGTAAACATAAGGCTTTCAATTTCATGATCCAATTTTATATATCGGGCAGCCTTTAATTGATTACGCTTTTCTTCCCGGATCTGTTCGTCCGTGCGGCTCCCGACAAGAGAAGTACAAATATCGCGTGCAATGTCGCGCATATGCGTTTTTACGAGATCAGGGGCGATGTATACGTCCTGTCCGTTTTTATCTTTTCCGTTTATTAACAAATGAACGTGCGGATGTGCGGTGTTGTAGTGTTCGGCTGCAAGCCAATACAGTGTATAACCGGTTTGCAATTCAAGCTGTTTGATAAAAGTCGTTGCAAGCGTTTTAAGTACAACCTTGTCGTTTCCGGGACTTAAAAAAATACGGAAATTTTTTGATACCATGTGTTCCCGATACTCTTTTTCATCACAGCCGTATAATTCCGCACCCTTTCCGTCTTTTCCCGTTCCTTCCCGCTGCAAGTATCGATTTATCTGCTCTTTGTGTGCATCCATGCTGTAACTGTAGTGCATCTTTACCGTGCAGTTTTGCCGCCGGTCGATAGCATATCTTTTTGTATTCATACCATAACCGCCGCTCTTTCCGCTGAAACTTTTCCCGCTATGATACTTCGAAAAATAATAAAGCGCGGCAAGGCCTGCAACAAGTGCATATTCTTTTTTCGGCACTTTATAACGAGGATTGATTTCATAGTCTTTATCTTCAAACAAAAAATGCCTCATGCGTGTATCCCGTATTTTTCGTAAATAAGCTCTTTGTGTTTTTGGTATTCGGCAAACTGCTCCAAGCCGTACTTCAAAGAACATTCCGAAAGCTCCTTTTCAAGTTTTGCTTTTTCCGAATCGGGTAACTCATATATCCGTTTCGCCAATGCAACTTTTTTTGCGTCGGAATTGTCGTAATAGCAAAAATGACATACGGGACATTCTTCCCCCTCGTATTCTCTCCCGCAGATAACACATATTCGTTTTTTCGACATCCGCTGTTTCGCTGCTTCGGCTTTTGCTTTATCCTCAAAGTATGCGGCAAGCATAAACGGCTGGGAGGCGATACGGTAGATATAATTTACCGGCGATTGCGGTTTTTTCTCCGCCGTATACCGAAATAAAAACGCGATATATTCGCTCCACACTCGGTTCGGGAGTGTTTGCACGGCAACCGAAAATGACGGCCAAAAATCGGCTGAAAAGAGTTCCGGATTCAAATACTTTTCAAACTCTTTTTTTAAGTACGAAATAACTGCTGCTGCTTTCTCGTTTTTGCTGACACTAGTAGTAGCAGTAGTAGGTGAATCCTTTGTAGTAGAGTCATTTAAAGCACAGGAATTTTCATTCCGGTGCGCACAGGAATTTTTATTCTCGTGCGCACAAGAACTTTTATTCCGGTGCGGATTTTCCTCACTCAATTCTCCCAAATTTTCTCCGTTTTTGTCTGAATTTTCGTCATTTTCCGCCGTTTTTTCGTCATAAAACGGTAAATCCGGAATCGGATTTTCCGCACAGGAATTTTTATTCCGGTGCGGATTTTCTTCGTCCGATTCTCCCGAATCTACCCCGTTTTCGCTTGAAATTTCACTGTTTTCAGCCGGTTTTTCATCATAAAACGGCAAATCCGGGAACGGATTTTCCGCACAGGAATTTTTATTCCAGTGCGGATTTTCAGGCGTATATAAGAGCGAGCGAAATACCGATTCGATGATCGCATAATAGACAGTTGCGCCTTTTTGTGTACGTATGACCGTCTTATCTAAAATGCCTGCCGAAACGTATTTTTCAAACTTTGCGGCAATTGATTTTGTATTATGTATGCCCATCGCCGGTAACTCCTTCATGACCGTCGGGTAGTGGATCCAATAATAAATCCTCCCTTTTTGTATCGTTTGCCGCATACTACCCGATGCGATAAAATCCGCAAACCACCGCAATAAAAATGCGTCGAGTATATCCAAGTTATATTCAAGCAACTTCGCCTGTGAAAATCCCTCTATCGCGTACTTCATGGTCTCCCGCCCATCTATACCATCCCCAAAATATAAGCAATTGCTATAAAATCATGTCGCGTATCGCTATCATTCCAAATACCGCCCGCCCGATCCGGTCATCTGCCGCGAAAGGTTTATATCTTCTCCGTCCTTTGCGCCTCGTAAGAATGCGTTCCGCTGCACAGGTACGGCAGATTTGGTACCGGTGATCACGGTTAGATTCTGTGTTACGATCGCCTCTATATCTTTAATTGTCGCTTCCCGTTCGCTTGCCCATGACACGGATTGTACTTCGTCTCGACAGGCGGCTCGATAAGATAGGCGTAAATCCATGGACCCGTATCAGATACGAAGTATTTAATATTGGCATCGTAATACCAATTACTTGATTTTTTTGTACAGTCTTCTACGTTTACGGCTTGGACTCTTTGCCGTAACTCCTCTAGCGTATTCGCAAATATACATTCACTCCCGATCTGAAGTTTGTCTGCATTTACCGCCGTATAAATCCGGCTCGCATAAAATTCCATACTGCCTCCTACTATCTGTCAAAAACTAGAATTTTGTTAGGATAAAAATAATCAAGAAGGCAATAAAGGCACTTACAGTTATCTCAATACTGCGAAGAGATTTACTAATGTTTGCTATTGCATGTTTTTCATCGGCGGTATCATTGTCGTTAAGTTCAATATTTTGCATATCTTTCTTCACTTTGTTTTTATCCGATTCCAAATTATCATCTGTACTACCATTTTTCTTCGCTTGCTCTTTATGATAAGCATAAGCCAGATACAAAATTGCCCATACATAGCCCATAATCATAAAAGTGAAAATAATCGTTAAAACGGAAGGCGATAAATAAGCCATCGTAATTATCCTCCAAATGCACTCTGTAAAGGTCAAAACCCGAAATCATATTTTTTGTCGTTAGCGTATTCGCAAATACACATGCCTTTTAGTACCGATATGTTTAGATTTCTCTTTAGAATTGCTTCGCCCTGTTCTTTTACAGAAGGCAGCATTTCATTGCTCTGCTTCTCTATAGCAGGGGGTGTTTTATTAGTAGGTTTTTTATGGTAACGATTATATACAATGACTAAAATAAGTATTGCTATAATATAGAAAAGAAAACGTGAACAATAATAAATGTACAGGAAATCGTTCAGAGACCAATCACACTTCCGATTATCTTTTTGTTTAGATACTGGTAAATTCAACCCTTTGGCAAATAATAAAATGAAAACAGGAAGTAAAATTATACAATCCAATGATGTAAGTATACTTAAATATTTCCAGAGATAATTCAGCATAAAATTCTTCTCCTGTATCCCTAAAATAGCGGTATTTGTTTTTGCGAAATATATTCGCTTCTGTACTCATCGAGCAAGGTATCGACGAGAGATTCCTGCTTTTCCGTTTTTTTCAAAAGAGAAGGTGCTTTGTCTTTTTGATAAGCGATTTGCAGTTTCCGCATTGCGGCAACCGCAGTTAAAAATTCTCGGAACGGACGCATAACTTCCTCGTTTTGAGAAAACTTATAGGCCTAAAATGGCGTTAGGCCTACAAGAACCCATAAAACAAACGTACCCGTTTTTCGACCGGGTCAGTCGTTTTTTAACCCTGACAGGGTTCTGCGGATACCAAGGATTCGAACCTTGCATGACAAACCTGTATATCCGCACCCGCTTAATTTGTTTCCGGCAGTGCAACAGATGAAGACGACGCCGCTTTCGAGGTAAATCGATAAACGGCAACGTGTTTGCCCGTGTCATGCGGAATGCCGGAAAGGTTGATCCACGGTTTTAATAAGAAAAATATTTTTCCGTCATCGCCTTTCATTTCGACCCCGATATTTTCCCATTGTGTACGTTCTTCGCCGTTGCGGTCTTTATAGGTATTGATCGCAACACATAAATCAGCTTTTTTTTGTGCCATGTACGTCTCCTATGCGCAAATTTTGTATCAACGCGCGTTTTTTCTCCGGAATGTTTTGCAAAACAGATTCGATGACTTTTTGCGGTATATGCAAGTCGCTGCACAACGCGGTGATCGCAGGATACATTTTTCGCTCCGACAAAATAAAAATAATTTTATCGAGCTGTATCGAAGGATTTTCTGCCGTACTCGATTCCTTTTCCGGTGACGGCGCTCTCACTGTTTCGTATGCCGCATTGACGGACATCTTTCCCGCTTTTACAGCTTCTTTTACTTCCGCCGTCGCCTTTTTCGATACCGCTCGTGCTTTTTCGATTTTGCCGGTACTCGTGCCGAGCACTTTGGCAAGATGTGCGGCTGATTTTCCTTTCGGCCGGTCATCCGCTTTTTTACCGTCCGGACGTCCTCTGTTTTTCAGTTGGTCGAGTTTCGATAGTGCGTTTAATAATTCTGCATCCGTCAAATTTCTGCGCGCAGTTTGTAAGCCGAGTGCATACTCCATCGCTTCTTCTTCCGTGGCAAAACTGTGTTCAAAAACAGGGACTGTCGTAAGACCGCATTCAAGGACGGCAAGGCGACGAGTATGTCCATCAAGCAATAGGCCTTTTTCTTTCCAAACATGTAGCGGCTGAGAATTGTCAAATCCGTGTTTTTTTATACTCTCTACGATTTGAGCCAGAACCGCAGGATTTACCGGAAACAGCGATGAAAACTCATCGGAAAGCTGTATCTCATCGAGCCGCATTTGCCGGGCGACAGTCGTACAACCGCTGTTAAGACCGGCAAGCGCACTTTTATGAGCAAGATTCAATGCCATCAGAATTCCTCCGGAGGAGCAAAACTCGTACCGCTGATGCTTTCGGCAAGAGCGCATACAGCATCGTACAATTTCGGATTGACAGCAGTGTCTTTGCCGCTCTTTTTATCCGAGAGATACATATTTTGATCGGTGATTTTTCGTACCGTTGACGTCCAGGGGAGCCACGTTTGCGTCGGAGTCAATGTAAAATCTCGTTGAAAATAATCGATATACTCTTTTTGAATACCCGTACCGGCTTGCGCATAGCGCGCATTGTATCCGTTAATAGTGATATACCAATTATTGATTTTGTCCGTTTCGGTTGCGATTTTATCGCGTAAAAAGCTCGCCGTGTTGTAATCAAACGTGCACAAATTGGCAGGAGTAATGATGATGTCCGATGCGTTGTAAGCAGCCAGCACCAGATTGTCGTACGTCGGCTGGGTGTCGACAAAGATAAAATCGTACTGCTCGCTGATCGTCGGCAACATTTGTGCAAGCCTACGATCCGATACGCCGCGCATATCAACCAGATACAGCGACGACGGAATAATATCGACACCCCGATGATCGGTCAGTAAGATATAATCTTCAAGGCGATTATCTGCCCGGCCGATCGCTGCAGCAATGTTTTTTTCGTTGACGCGCTCTTGCGTTTGCTCGTTCAAATAATAAAAACTTGCAGCATTGTTTAAATCCATGTCGATGACAAGGACTCGATAACCGGCAGCTCCGAGACAATTTGCGGCCATAATAACGTGCGATGTCTTTCCGGTTCCGCCTTTGATACTTGAAAATGTGATAACCTGCATATGGATACTCTCCTTCCACATGATGAGATTTACGCCGCCATACGGCAGCAATCGTGCAGATCGGGAGTCGAACCCGATAGACGGACGGATTGGAGAGTATCTCCGTCCGTCCGTGCACCGGCACTGCACAAAAAAAAACCACATTAACACGTAGGGCATGTTAATGTGGCAATCCCGTTCCGACGGGTACCGCTAAAGCGGTTGCATTAGGCCCTACGCTAGTGCAACAGCTCTATTCACTGCATTTTTTTTACTACAGTAATTACTACAGTTGAGAGATTTTTACTCGATTGATTTGTAAAAGATAGGGTAAGTTTATATCTGATAAAGATTTAGAGAGTTTTTCTTTTTTGTGTCAAGTTTTACGAAGTAAAAATACGGTAGTGAGTGGTACACGGATGTACCGCGAACGGCCACTGCTCGAAATCTTATAGGAAGTCTGGAGGTGAAAAACGGCCAAGCCGCTTTTCTTTTATCCGTGCAGAGGCTTTCATACTTCATCCGTTCGGATGTAATAAAAAGCATGAAAGCCGACTGCGATTCCTTATGAGGACACAAAGCGCGACGTTTACGGTGCGCTTTGTGATTGGAGACGCTCGGCGATTCCTGCACAGGAAATTTTTCTTCATTCAATCACGGCACGGATGCCGTGTCGTATCTTAGCAAAACGGCTGCGTATTTTTACGAAGTAAAAATACGGTAGTGAGCGGTACACGGATGTACCGCGAACGGCCACTGCTCGCAATCGTATAAGAAGTCGAGAGGTGAAAAACGGCCAAGCCGTTTTTCTTTTATCGGAGACGCTTGAGAATTCCTGCGCACTGCTCGAAATCCGCGTGCTCTTGCAAAAACACTAAAATGAATTACAATAGTATACATGAGTTTATTCCGCGCGATCGTCGTTTTTTTCGAATCGATATTTCATAAAGATTCCCCCGAAGTGCAGCAGCGTCTGCAGAAAAAAAAGCTCGAAAGCGAAATTCTTTCCGCTCAGCCCGCCCTGTACCGGAACGGGCGTATTTTGCCGAACTTTGCGGAAGCCGTACGTATTCTGTACGTCAACACGCATCCGCTCAACGAATTGTTTGCCGGAACGATCGGCGGTTCCGATATTCCGAAGCAGCGGCGTTTTGAAGCCCAGCTCGTGCTGACGGGATTTTCGCCCGAAGATCAGGAAGCGGTAAAATCGCTTTCCTATGCAAACAGAAAAAAAGCCGCGGCGGCAGCGGGTGCCGATCAAGACCGCGAGTTCGAACGCCAGCGGCATACGCTCGAAAAAATAATAAAAGCGCTCAACGGCGATTCATTTAAAAACATCGACAAAGAATTGATATCGCTGCATCAGCTCGTCGACTTATGCCGTTTCAATTTCGCCGCAATCATCCATCCTTTCGATGCGAATTTTACGACAATCGATATGTCATACAAACCGGTATATCAGGAAGTACCGCTTACACGGATCGGAAACGCGATCGAAGATTTGTATTTTCAAATCGAAGGACTGCAGATTTCGACCGCCGTCGTACAAGCCGTCATCGCGCTCGCACAGCTGAAAAACAACGGCACGCTTTCCTCGTCTCGCACCGACGCTTATACGGATAACATAAAAAAAATCGCATACATCATAACGCGCGTACTCACACCGTCGCGCTTACAGGCGCTCATCCGCATATACAAAGAAAATGCGGAGTACAAACCTTCATCGGTCGAATACCGAGAATCGGCGCGGAAGAATTTTGCGGCGTGGCTCCAACAGCAGTATCAGGCGGATGAACAGCGGATCAAAGCCGAACTCAAAGACGAGCGGCTTTCAAGCGAACTTTCAAAACTCTTTAACGATTCGCCTCTTGCGACCATTGCGGGCTACGATGCAAGCACGAATGAAAAGCTCCGGGCGAATACCGCATTCGCGTTCGCGTGGATCACGCCGATGCAGATCCTCAAAACCTTTTTGCAGCAATATCTCACACAGCCGATACAAGCGCTTTTGAATAATATCATCATCGAAGGGTTTTTCAACAATCAAACGTACAAATCGGAATTTTCAAGCAGCGTATACGCATCGGGTGAAAGCCGCGGCAGAATCAAAGCTTTCGAAAATCTTTTTTCGCGCGGAAAAATGTTCGATACCGCCATACTCGAAAGCTACATCATCGACAGTCACAAAGACAGCGATTTTTATTCGAAGCTTGAGACGATGGTTTCGGCAATCAATGCGAATGCGCAAAAAATCATACAGGAAGAAATACATCACCTGCAAACCGTATACATTCAAATAAACGAATTGCTTGCCGATGCAAAAAAAGCGAACAGCGAAATCATTTCAAACCTTAAAATACTTATGATGTCATCCCGCAACAGAGACGGTATAGACCTGCTCGAACGGCAGCTTCCGAACTGGGCGATTTTCTTTGAGATTATGAAAAATTATACGATAATAAATATAAAGGCAAATTAAGATTGTTTTGCCGTAACGGATCGATTCGGAAATACGCGCCCTCCCGCCGAAAACAATCCGCACCGCGCGGTGCACGGAACAGCGGAGCGGCAAGAAGCCCGTGCAATGCGCGTACGGATTTCGGAGAGGAAATGAGCTGCTGCCCTGCGAAAAATTATTATTTTCCGCAGAAAACAACTGATCGTGTTGATTTTGTAATCGCAGGTGATATTAATCTAATTCCATAAATACGGGCTTTGAATTATGAAAGATGCTATTGTAAAAATAATCAATGAATTTATATTAGGAAAACAAGATGCGCTTTTGGTAATACAATATATAGACAACATCTGTATAATTAATTCACGCCCTAAAAAAAATTCGATAACGATTCAAGACGACGATTATTGGCAAGAACCTTATTTATACGGTGATTATAAAATTCTTGAAGAGAATGGAATTTTAGCTTGGAATATACAATTTAATTCAAAAGTAATCCATAAAAAAATCTAAAAGATTTACTAAAAATATTAAACAATATTTTTGCCGAAAAAAAAATCGTAGAACCGGAAGCATTAAAGACTATGCCGCATGAAGGAAATTATCAAAGAGACTTGCTGAGTAAATAATGACTTTCCCCATGTATATACCAAAATTTTACAAGCTATATCGGTAAAAGTAAAGGAGTAATAGAATTGAGTTTCAAACAAATGGTACGAAGCGAGAAATGCATGATTGGCAGCATGAAAAAATTCTTGATTACAAAACAAATAATAACGAACAAAGACCGCGATTGAATAAATCAGATTGGTAATAACAGGAGATGCATTATGAAATTATGGATGTCTGCGGAAGAAATGGAAGAATGTGGTAAAGAGAATTCAATTATACGAAATGAAATTGAACCTCGCATTAACGAACTTATAAAGCACTGTAAACTTGGGAATTATGTTGAATGGGCTGTTATAACAATAATTTTGAATGAAAAAGGTCCAAAGTACAAAGAAATTATACGGCGAAGTCTAAAGAATAATGAACTGGAATTTAGGCTTAAAATTGATTATAACGAATTTATGAAATCGGATTATAATCATAAAAAGAAACTTGTTTTGGAAGTTTTGCTACATTCTCTTGATTTAATGGAAAAATGGAAAGAAATAAAACTTGAAGAACGAGAAGAAATTAAGTCAATCATAAAAACAGAATACAAAGATTTTTTACAATAAATTTTATAATTCAAATTTAAGCGAAAAATAGAGGTGTGTGCATTATTTGTATAAGATAAAATCAGAGTTATTAATAATAAATGTAATTAATATCACACTACATCCGGTGTTTTCCGCTCCAGCGAGAGCGCCGGGTTTTAGTCCTACAAATAGGGATATGTATGACTGCTTCGGAAAATGCTCGAATTTCGCTCGGTTTCCGGAGTAAAAAGCTGATTTTGGAATAATAGAAATGAGTAAACTGCAAGATTTAAGTTGGGATAAAGACAGAAAATTACAAGAAGAAGCCATTACATATTTTTCCAACGCTGAAAATTTCGATTTTAATATTTTAATAAAAAACGCCCCTAAAAAACTAATGGCTAATTTAGTCGAAATAATAGCGAATAAAAAAGTTGACGAACAATATAAATCAATCGACGGTTTATTATATCTTCTGCAGGATTTATCATGGCCAGGCTCTGAAAAGGCAATATCTTTACTTAAAACTTTTCCAAAGGAAATATTGTTACCGCCTTTAGAAAATACTTTGAAAGAAGCTAGTAAAGAAAACGATGATATTTGGTTAGGTAATTTAAAGATGCTGATAAAATATCATTCGTTTACAAAAGATGATTTTAAAAATATAGATTTGATACAAGTGTTGGAGAAAGCCGCATGGTAGGAGCAGTTCAGGAGTAAAAAAAATGGCAAGAAGAAAGCAGGTTGGCGATATATACAGATTTGATTTTGATGAAAAATTTCATTGCTATTGTCAGATATTAGAAGCAAATGATGTAGCTTTTTTCAATTATTATTCAGATTCTGAAGATGACAATATAAATGAAGTAATAGAAAAGGACGAAGTTTTTAGAATCTGGCTTGACCGTGATTGCTTAAAAAGCGATAAATGGAAATTTATATGCAATATGGAACTTTCGGAAAAAAGAAAAATTGTTTTTAACAAGTACAATAAGCCAATAGGTTCAGATTATTATCAATTATATAAAGATGGCCAGTTTTTTAGGACTACAAGAGAAAATTGCATCGGATTGGAATATACAGCTGCATGGATGGAGTTAGGTGTAATAGATAGATTGAATTATTCTTTTTTTGGAAAACCTCTGCCTGAGCATATCAAAAAGGATATTCCTTTTTATGAATAGTTTTATTCTTTATCCCAATTCACACTCCATCCAGCGCTTTCAGCCCGTCTGGAAACGCGATGTTTTAGTCCCACAAATAGGGATTATTTTACTATGAATAAGAGAGTTCTGAAATATGCCTATGCAACACAATAAGGCGGGAATTGACAGATGAAAAGAATACCGATACTGTTGCAGAATATGATTTCACCCGAAAAGCGCACGCCCGTATTCGTCGCGCGTTTCACAGTGACGTTTTTTCTTCTCTTCGCCGCGTGCATATTTCCTCACGCAAAAGCGGGAACCGCGTTTTCGCAAACGCCGGACATCGTCGCGCATATCCGCATACCGCTGTGGGCAGAGCTCGACGCATATCCTGCTCTCGCAGAAGCGCAGGATATTTCCGCGGGCGTATTCGATTATTCTAGTGCGCGTCTGAAAACGCTCGCGCCGTTTATCATCGGCGGAATGGTACACGGCTGGAATTTCAGCTATACGCCGTCCGACAAACTGCGCGGCGTCGAAGAATACATCGATTTTTCTCCGGTGCGGGAATTGGGAGAAGCGGAACAAAGCATCGCGTATACGAAACCGTGGGTCGAAGAAGGCAAAGTATACTGCTGGGTGGAATTTACGCGGACGGAAGCGATGATCCGAAATTATTATCTTTGGGCGTCGATCACAAACGATACGGTACACGGTATAGGCTACGGAAAAATTTCCGACGGCTTCGACGGTATAACGAACGCAGTACGGGACGCGATCAAAGATGCAGTGCGCGCCTACTTTCG
Organism: Treponema sp. Marseille-Q4132; assembly: GCF_014334835.1. Classification (NCBI taxonomy): domain Bacteria; kingdom Pseudomonadati; phylum Spirochaetota; class Spirochaetia; order Treponematales; family Treponemataceae; genus Treponema; species Treponema sp. Marseille-Q4132. The sequence goes on along the minus strand of NZ_CP060591.1, from coordinate 2,040,121 downwards.
GACAAAAATAAAAAATAAACCGAAAGAAATACGCGGCAGAGTACTCCTCAGACGGGAGCCGCTTATCGGCATCGATGCGGGGCGCTATAAAGTCCAGCTTGATTTTTTTCTTGAAACTGATAAAATACTACCGTATACCCAATTTTAACATGTCGAAAGACGAAGGGCACTACGGAGGTACCGCGCTATGAAAAAAATCTTGCTCGCATGCTGCATGCTCTTTGCAGGGATTATGATCTTTGCCCAAAAAACGGGAACGTTCACGCCCGAAACATCCGCCAACAATAAAGGCTACGACGAAAAGACGACGCGCATCATCATACCGGAAAATCAGCACACGACCGACGACACGGCCGAAGTGCGCATCGAATATACGCCGCGCTATGACGAAGTGCGAATTTACTACACGTGCATGTACGTCACCTACGACAAAGGCCAAGCGATGAACACCGTACTCGCATGTCTCGAAGATTTTATGAAAGCGAATCAATATTATCACTACAAGTACCTCGCGCGCGACAAAGAAAAATATTTTAAAAACGAACGCGGCTACAGCTGCGCGCAGTATATGTCATACGTAAAATTCACTCGGTAAATCAGGCACGCAATGGACGTTTCAAATATTATTAAAAATCTGCATCCGCTCGAAACGAAAGTGCTTTTGCGCTATTCGCAAAAAGACGATTTAACGGCCGAAAAACTGCAAAAAGATTTGGATTATAAAGAAGGTCATGCAAACCAGGCTTTTTCGTGGCTTTCCGGCAAAGAACTCGTCAAAGAAGCCGGCAGAACGCCGCACACGTATTACGAAATCACCGAACTCGGCCGCTCCGTCGTAAAAGTCGGCAGCACGATCGAAGAACGCTTTATCAATTTTATAAAAGAACACGGCGCCCAAGTGCTTCCGAAGATCGCCGCGGCGCTGAACATCGAAAGCAAAGATATCGGTAGCGCATTCGGTCAGCTCGCAAAAGACGGCGTTTTGAAAATGAACGACGAAAAACAGGTCATCATAACCGACAAGCCCCTTCCGAAACGCATTTCGATCGTCAAAGAATTATTAAAAAAAGCCGCAGCTGCCGAAAACGGACAGATCGACAGAGAATCGCTTTCCGCCGAAGAAAAGGACGTCATCGCAAGCCTCGCAAAAAAACGAGGTGCTGCGGACAGTCCGTTCAAAATAATCGAACGCGAAACGGTTACATATAAACTCACCGGCGCATACGAAAAAGTCGTCGAAGCGCTCAAAAAAGCCGGCATCACCGGAAACGAAATCGGAGAAGTGACGCCGCAGCTGCTCTCTTCGGGCGACTGGAAACGCGGAACTTTCCGCGCGTACAACATCGCGATTCCGCCGGCACGCATCATCCCCGGCAGAACGAACCCCTACGTGCAGTTTCTCGAATCGGTAAAAGACAAACTTTCGTCGCTCGGCTTTCAGGAGTTCGACGGCCCGCTCGTCGAAACCGAATTCTGGAACGGAGATGCGCTCTTTATGCCGCAGTTCCACGCGGCGCGCGATATCCACGACGTGTATCGCATCAAAAATCCGACGCACGCAAAATCGATCGAAGAACCCTACCTGTCGAACGTCAAACGCATTCACGAAAACGGAGGAGATTCGGGAAGCCGCGGATGGAATTACCGCTTCGACACGGAGTTTACGCGCCGCCTCATTTTGCGAAGTCAGGGTACCGTTCTGTCCGCGCACCAGCTCCACAAAGCTGAAGTACCGGGGAAATATTTCGGCATCGTGCGCTGCTTCCGCTACGATAAAGTCGATGCGACGCACTTGAGTGATTTTTATCAAACCGAAGGCATCGTGCTCGGAAACGATGTCAACTTAAAAACGCTGCTCGGCTTTTTGAAAATGTTCGCGACGGAAATCGCAGGCGCAACCGACGTCAAATACGTGCCCGGCTATTTCCCGTTTACCGAACCGTCGATCGAAGTGCATATAAAACATCCGGTGCTCGGCTGGTTCGAACTCGGCGGATCGGGCATATTCCGCCCCGAAGTGACGAAAGCGATGGGCGTCGACGTACCCGTTTTGGCTTGGGGTATCGGCATAGACCGCATGGCGCTCATGGCGCTCGGACTCAACGACTTGCGCGAACTTTTCAGCGACGACATCGAACAGGTGCGCCTCAGAAAAGCGAAGTTTTAACAATTAATAAATTATCGTTCGAGTTCTATAATTATTAATATAAAAAAAGGGGGAAGTCTCCCCCTCGTTTCAAAGTCCTCGCGCTCAGGCGCTCCGGTCTTTTCCACTACCCCCTCTGCGGGGATACCCCGCAATGCCCCGAACCGTATCGCAGGCGCTTACAGAGAGGCGACGTCATCGCATGCGATGATATCGGCGCCCGTATTGAGGATGTCTTCACAGAGTACATCCCCCGCACGAACGGGAGCCGGAACGCATAGGCGCTTTATCACTTCCATGCATTCAAGCTGCATATCTCGCGGCACTTCCGTCTTCGACTTTGCAGGCACGAGCCTCGAAGCGCCGCCTGAAACCTGCACCGTACACGTGAGCGTCCGCTCGGGATTCGTGAGTTCTTTGTACGCATACGCTTCGCCGCGCTTGCACGCGTTGCCCGTAACCGAATATGCAGGCGCTTCCCCCGCTCCCGACAATTTCGTCACTTCAAGCTGACAACCCATCGGACAGATGATGCACGTCATCGTCTTTTTTTCGTTTATCTCCATAAGAAACCTCGTATTCCGAATTTACAAAATTTTAAAATCGCGTCCGCATTGTGCCGCGCCCCTCGGTCAATCTATCGTATCTTCCGGCGTTTCGATCGAAACGGTGAGCGGCGCTTCAGCCTTTGCAAGGGAAGAAGCCGGCACGTCCGCAATCTGCATTTCGCCCGGACGCACGATCCGCGCTTTTTTCGAATAAAGCCGCTCGTTGCCGCTGTAGACCGCGACGGTAACGCCTCGGTACACGTCGGTGCTGCGGAACATGATCTGCACTTTCGGCTCGTCTTTTTTGTCCGCATACTGCTTCGACGCACTTTCTTTAAAGGCATCGTCCCGATCGATATGCTGCGGCACGGTGTAACGCACGCGGTTTCCCGGCCGTATCGGAAGCGCATGCAAAGCGGCGTTCGACGCATTTTGTCTCGCGCTTTCCGCATGAAGCGCGTATTCGGCCGCGCACTTTCCGGCGAGCACGCTTTCGGTCGTCACGAAATCGACCAAGTCGTGAACATGTACGGTATTGCCGCACGCAAAGATGCCGGGTACGCTCGTTTCCATAAGCTGATTGACCGACGGCCCCTTCGTCACCGGATCCATGTGAACGCCCGCACCCGTACTCACTTCGTTTTCGGGAATGAGCCCGACCGAAAGGAGAAGCGTATCGCACGCGACGTATTCTTCAGAGCCTTTTACCGGCCGGCGGTTCGCATCGACGGCAGCGATCGTAACGCCCGTCACGCGCTCCTTCCCGTGTATTTCGATAACCGTCGTACTCAATTTCAGCGGTATGTTGAAGTTTTCGAGACACTGCGTCATATTGCGGCTCAAGCCCGCCGAATACGGCATTACTTCGCATACGACTTTTACGTCGCACCCTTCGAGCGTGAGACGCCTCGCCATGATGAGGCCGATATCGCCGCTTCCCAAAATGACGATTTTTTTGCCGGGCAAGTACCCGTCGATATTGACGAAACGCTGCGCGCTTCCGGCCGTAAAGATGCCCGCAGGCCGCGTCCCCGGGATGACGAGGGCGCCCCGCGTCCGCTCTCTGCAGCCCATCGCGAGGATAACCGTCTTCGTATGCAAAAACATAAGCCCGTCTTTTGCGTTCATCGCCGTGACGACGTGCTCTCCGCTCGTTTTATCGAACGATCTTTCGGTCAGTCCCGCGCCTTCGAAATCTTCCGCCTTATCGATCGAAATGACCATCGTATCCGTTTTGTATTCGATGCCCCGTTCGCGAACCTGCGCAACAAAGCGGCCGGCGTATTCGGGACCCGTCAACTCCTCTCCGAAATAGTGAAGACCGAATCCGTTGTGAATGCACTGCAAAAGAATTCCGCCGAGCTTCGAATCGCGTTCCAAAATCAATAATTTTTCAGCACCGTTGTCGCGTGCCGAAACGGCTGCGGCAAGACCGGCCGGCCCGCCGCCGACAATGACCGCATCGTATATCGTATTGCTCATCGTGTCGCCCCCTGCATCGATTCGTCGTCGGAAAAGTCGCGCGTTTTACCCGCAAGCATAAACGACGCCCCTCCTTTTTTCGTCACCGACGTCATCGGAATATGCGCTTCGCGCGAAAGGATTTCCGTAACACGCGGCGAACAAAAACCGCTTTGGCACCTGCCCATGCCCGCCCGCGTCCTCCGCTTGATGCCGTCGACATCGAGCGCGCCGAGCGGAGAACGGATCGCCTGCACGATTTCCGCTTCCGTTACCGTTTCGCAGCGGCAGATGATCTGCCCGTACAGCGGATCTTCTTTAATAAGTTTTAAACGCGTCGCAATATCCGCCGTGTGAAAGGCGGTGATCCCCTTGCGCTCTTCGATAAAATCGTCCCGCTTTTTTACATCGAGACCCGCGCTTTTAAGCAGTTCCGCAACGTATTCGGCGGTTGCCGGAGCGGCTGAAAGACCGGGCGAACAGATACCGCTCGCGTTGATAAAACCTTTTACGTTCGCATCTTCTTCGATGATAAAATCTTCGATACTTTCGCCCGCATTTCCGTTTTCATCCGTTTCACAGGCGATCGCGCGGATACCGGCAAAGGAATTGATAATATTGCCGCGGGGAATATCGGGGATCGTCAGCGACGCTTTTGCAAGCACGTCCGCCTGCGATACGGCGGTAGTGCCCGTATAGCCCGACATATCGCCGCTTTGGTCGTCGGCGCTCGGCCCGATCAAAATATTGCCGTCGACGGTTTGCGTTACGAGCACGCCTTTTCCGAGCGCGGTCGGCGTTTGAAAGAGCGTATGGTTGACGAGCGTCTTGCAGTTATTGTCAAGAAGACAGTATTCGCCGCGCCGCTGCTTGATGACGAATCTTCGAGCGCCCGCCATCGCACTCACTTTATCCGCAAAAATGCCCGCGGCGTTTACGACGTACTTCGCGCGGATCTCTCCGTGTCCCGTAGAGAGCACGAAGATGCCGTCCGTTTTTTCGATCGCGTGAACCGCCGTATTTCTGAAAAATTCCGCGCCGTTTATGACCGCGCTTTCGGCAAATGCCCACGTCGCTTTGTACGGACACATGATCCCCGCAGTCGGAGAGTACAGAGCCGCAAGCGAATTGTCGCCGAGATTCGGTTCCATATCGTGAAGTTCTTCGCTTTCGACGATACGCAAATCTTTAACGCCGTTTTTCCTGCCGCGCTCGAGCAGCGTATTTAAAAGCGTCCTGCCCTGCTCGTCAAAGGCGATAACGAGCGAACCGTTGTTTTCGTAATCGAAATTCAATTTTTTTGCAAGTTCCGGATACAGTTCGCTTCCGCGCACGTTGAGGCGCGCCATGAGCGTACCCGGCACGGGGTCGAATCCTCCGTGAACGATCGCGGAGTTCGCCTTCGAACTGCCGCACGCGACATCGTTTTCTTTTTCGATGAGCGCGATCTTTGCGGAAGTTTTTGCAAGCTCCCGCGCGATGCAGGCGCCGGTAATCCCCGCGCCGATTATCGCAACATCATACGTACCCATGTATATCATACCTCCCTTTCAAACAATATTTCCAAAACGGCAATTATCATGCACGCAGCGGATACTGCGGATTAAAAGACAGTGCAAAATATATCTTTTCAAATATCTCATCCTTTTACGGCACCCGAAAGAGAACCGTGTTTCTGCATCATTTGAAAAATCAAATACACGACTATAATCGGAATGATAACGACGGTCGTACCAGCAAGGATCACCGGCCACGGAGTGGAAAGACCGTCGCTGACGGGCAAAAGTGAAATCGAAATCATCAGCGTATATTTTTCCGCTTTGCGCAAAAAAAGCATCGGCCAAAAAAAATCGTTCCAGCGAGCGACAATCGTCAACGAAGCCCACGAAATCAAAGCCGGCACTATAACGGGAAACATGATTTTATTAAAAATACCGAAATCTTTACAACCGTCGATCCGCGCCGCTTCGAGCAGTTCATCGGGGACATCGAGTATATATTGCCGCATATAAAAGATACCGACGGCGGTTGCAATTTTCGGAACTATCAACGACCATAAGCTGTTAATGAAATGGAGACGCCGCATAATCAAAAATTGCGGAACGGCTCCCACTTCAGGAGGAATGAGCATCGTCGCGATGACAAAGTAAAATAAAACATCCCGTCCGGGGAACCTGTACTTTGCAAACGCAAAGCCCGCAAGTGCACAAAAATACACCGTCGTAACCGTACCGATCGCCGTCGTAAAAATACTGTTAAAGAAATTTTTTCCGATCGGGATCTGTTTAAAAAGCTGTATATAATTGCGCAGCGTCGGATGCAAAACGAAAAGCGAATTAAAACCGCTTATATTTTCCGTCGGCGTTTTGAGCGAGATAATGCACATCCATACGATCGGAAAGAGCGCAATAAAAGCGATACACAGCATGACGGCGTATTTTACGAGGTACTGTATCGATCGGGCGGCTTGTTTCGTCATATTTCGCCCTGCCCTTTTTTCACCGCAAACTGTATCAGCGACAGCAGCAACAATATAAGCATAAGGATGCAGCCGACGGCCGACGCATAACCCATCTTAAAAATCGTAAATCCCGTTTCGTACATATATTGAAAAAGAGAGGTATTGCTCGTCCCGGGACCGCGCAGTATGTACGGTTCGTTGAAAATTTTCCATGAGTCGACCGTAAGCGTGATAAAGCAGAAAAAGATGATATTGCCGAGCTCCGGAAGCGTGATATATATGAATTGCCGCAAAAATCCCGCACCGTCAACTTTCGCCGCATCGTAATAATCGCGGTTGATCGCAAGCAAACCGGAATACAAAATGAGCATAAACCACGGCGTATTTCGCCACACGTTGAGTACGATGACGGGCGCTTTACTCAGACGAGTGCTCGTAAGCCAAAGCTGAGGATTCCCTCTGCATAAAATTATTATTTCATTGATCAAGCCGACCGTATCGTCAAACAGCAGGCGGAATATCAAACCCATGGCAATCGCCGCGCAGACGTTCGGCAAAAAAACGACCGTACTGAAAAACGATTTTGTCCTTTGCGCCAGAGAATTGACGATGAGCGCGAGTACCATCGCAAAAACGAGAATAAAAACAAGCGCCGTTATCCAATATATAAACGTATTGAAAAACGAATTCCAAAACATTTTGTCGCCGGCAAGCATTATATAATTCGCCGTACCGACGTTTTTCGGCGTACCGATGCCGTTCCACTCCGTAAAGCTTATGACTATCGTCCACAAAAGCGGCACCAGCTGAAATACGAAAAACAACACGAAAAACGGTAAAATAAAAAGATACGGATATTTATATTTATTGATAGCAGAGCGCATACGCCCCTTTCTCCAAAAATCGGGCAGACTCGAAAGGGTCTGCCCTGAATAAGACCGGAGGTTCTTAAAATTTCGGTCTTCGGATACGCCCTCTATTCGGCGACGACGGCTTTTCCGATCCTCTGCTTTAAGACGCTGTCCATGTTTGCGACGGCCTGCTGCATCGTTTGGTCGCCGGCCACATAGAGTTCAAGCTCATGGCTGATGACCAAATCGGCTTCGGCATCCTGCGCGGTTACGGCAAGATTTTTGCTCGGATTGTTCAAGCACTTCGCTTCCCACTCTCTGAAACTCTGTCCGCCGTAAAATTCGGACGGCTCTTTCCAAAACGGATCTTCGAACATGGCAAGCGTAATCGGATTCGCATACGGCGCGTTTTGCTCAACCATAGCCCGCACCCACGTCTTTCTCGCTTCGTTGTCGTGATGGAAATCGTACCACAGTTTTTCGACAAGACCCGCGTATTTTCCGTCGGGTTTTGCAACGACGGCGAAGTATGAACATACAGGCGCACCGCCCGTGCCGACTTCTTTAAATACGGGAGCCGGCATAACACGCCACTGCCCCGATGTTTCGTTTACGTTCTTTCGGATAAATTCGTCCCAAAATGCGCCGATATAAAAGGTCGCTATGCGGCCCGTGCGCATCGCATCGTAAAGCGGTGCTTGGAAAATCGCGGAATTCAGCAAGAGTTTTTCCGAATACAATGTATCGAGTACACCCATCGCAAGTTTCGTACCCGGATCGGATCCGATCACTACGGAACCGTCATCGCCCCATATCCGCGCATTCGCCTGCGGCATCAAACCCCGTCGTCCCCAATAACGCCACGTCATCGCACCCGGATCGATATAGGAAAGATATACGGTTCCGCCGCTCTTTTGCTTGAGCGTACGGCCCGCTTCGATATATCCGTCCATCGTCGACATCGTCGCAGGATCGATTCCGTATGCATCAAAAACCGCTTTATTGTAAAAGAGAACTTGCGGACGCACTTGATCGGGCAAACCGTAAATGCGTCCCTTGTAGACCGCATCGTTTTCACAGCCCGCGACAAAATCCGAAAGCACAGGCTTTACGTAATCGGTTTCATCCTTTATTATACCGCCGGCAGCGAGATCCTTTAAGTTGACGGGATCGATATATATGGCATCGGGCAGATCCTGATATGAACCGGCAAGATAGGTCATCGAAAGTTTTTCGCGCGTATCGGCGGCTCCTTTCGTCTGCACAATTTCGATTTTTACATCCGGTGCAATGTCTCTGTTTTTTTCAAGCCACGCGTCGTAATACTGCAAAAGATATTGCGGCTGCCCGTAACCGTAGATAACGACGGTTCCTGCAGGATACACCGCTTTGCCGCCCACACCCTTTTCCTTTTGAGAACATCCCGTAAGCGATAGGATGAAGACAGCGAACGCGACGGAAAAAACGATACTCATTCTCTTGTTCATATTGACTCCTTGAGTTAATTTATTTCGAACGCGCGGTTCGCACCGCCGTGTTGATCCGTTCGTAAGCCAAATCCGTTGCAAGCGTGCAGTCCGCCCCCATGATAAACTTTTTATGCCCCATTTCGGCGATGATTTTTTTGATCGCTTTCTTTAAATCTTCATCGCTGCCCTGAGTCCACATCTTCGCGCGATTCGGAAGCCCTCCCATAATCGCGGAAGTTGAAAAAAGTTTTTTCCCTTCTTTGAGAGAAAAATTAGTTTCGGCAACGCCCCAGTTTACGATATCCGCATAGGACGCATAGGGCTTAAAACGCTGCATATTTAAATTATTTTTACACATATGCAACAGCACATATCCGCCCTTCGCTTTTATATGCTTTATCACTTGCAAATCGAAAGGCAAAACAGCACGGGAAAATTCTTCATCGGTATAAAAATGGCGTTCTCCGCCGAGCGCCGCGTAATAGACGCCGTCTGCTCCGGCCTCGAAGATCATATCCGCCATAATGCAAAGCCCGTCGGCAATCCTGCGGCAGGCATCGAGATAAGGCTCGCTCTTTTCACGCAGATGTGACACCTGCATCTCCCGTACGGGAAGATAGCCGTAGCGTGCTTCAATCGGATGGATCGAAGAAGCGCAAATTCCGTGAATCGTCGCAAGAGAAAAATCATCCGGTCCCAAACGATCGATGATCTTTTTCACAAAATCGCCGAAGTCGGAAATAAATTTCGTTTTTCGGCTGAACGACGGAATAATTTTCCAATCCGCAGGAACACGGATACTGCCGAAATCGGGAACGAGATATTCGTTCATTATCTTCATAATATCGACATCGGTTTTTTTGTAGAATTCGAGATGCGATGCTACACCCTTATTCGATTTTGCTTTTTCGGAAGGAAAATGAAGAGAATACGAAGAAGGGACAACATCGACCTCTTGTCCGAGTACGGCTGCAAGCACACGTTCACGTTTTGTCATTGCGCAATCCTTTTATAACCGTCGCCGGAAACCGACGGTGTTTTCAAAAATTTTTTATAACAAAATTAACGATAAAACAAATATACGCAGTTGTCAACATTTTTCCGCCCAGCCTTTTGCACGTTCGACCGCGCGCTTCCACGATGCGTACAGCGCATCGCGCTTTTTATTTTCCATCTCAGGAGTAAAAATTTTATCCATCTTCCAAAAATCGTGCAATTCGTCTTTATCGTGCCAAAAACCCACGGCAAGCCCCGCAAGGAAGGCGGTTCCAGTCGCCGTCGTTTCGACGTTTTTCGGCCGGTACACGGGCGTATCGAGTATATCGGACTGAAACTGCATCATCGGATTGCTCACGCTCGCCCCGCCGTCGACTTTGAGCGTCGGAATCGCACAGCCCGCATCCTCTTTCATGCACTCAAGCTCGTCCTTTACTTGAAACGCGATCGCTTCAAGCGCCGCACGGCAGATGTGCGCTTTATTCGCACCGCGGGTAAGTCCCGTAATCGTACCGCGCGCATAGGGATCCCAATACGGCGCGCCGAGTCCCGTAAAAGCCGGCACAATGATCACGTCGTTCGAATCGGAAACGGTTTCCGCAAGCGTATCGCATTCGCGTGCGGTTTTAATAAGACCGAGTTCGTCGCGCAGCCATTTGATAAGCGCTCCGCCGATAAACACGCTGCCTTCAAGCGCGTATGTCACGGAACCATTTATGCCGAGTGCAATCGTCGTTAAAAGCTTATGCGGAGAAGCGACCGGCTTTGTTCCCGTGTGCATGAGCATAAAGCAGCCGGTACCGTACGTCGATTTCGTTTCGCCTTCGTTAAAGCAGCCTTGACCGAAAAGCGCCGCCTGCTGATCGCCGATGACGGAGGCGATAGGAACTTCGAAACCGCATACGTTCTTGTCGGTCGTCGTATACACGCACGATGAATCTTTTACGTCGGGAAGAATGCAGCGCGGTATACCGAGCAAATGCAGCAGATCGTCGTCCCATTTCAGCGTGTGAATATTGAAAAGCATCGTGCGGCAGGCATTCGTATAATCCGTTACGTGGCATTTGCCGCCGCTCAGCTTCCACACGAGCCACGTGTCTATCGTACCTGCGAGGATCTCTCCGTTTTCCGCGCGTTTACGCACGCCTTCGACATTGTCCAAAATCCATTTGATTTTCGTGCCGGAAAAATACGCGTCGGGAAGCAAGCCCGTCTTTTCGCGGATCACATCTCCCTGCCCCGACAGCACCAATTCGTCGGCAAGTTCGGCCGTTCGGCGGCATTGCCATACGATAGCGCGGTACACCGGTTTTCCCGTCGCTTTATCCCACAATACGACCGTTTCCCGCTGGTTCGTTATGCCGATAGCCGCAATCTGCCCTTCTTCTATGCGTGCGCTCCGCACGGCTTCTCGGAGTACCGAAAGCTGACTCAAAAATAATTCTTCGGCATCGTGTTCAACCCAGCCCGGTTTCGGATAATATTGATTGAATTCCTGCTGCGCGCTTGCGACCTTATTCGCTCCGTGATTGAACACGACAGCCCGCGACGACGTCGTTCCCTGATCGAGCGCAACGATATACTTTTTTTCGGCCACAACGTACCTCCGCGATATAACTGTCATTATATCACGAAATCCCCCTTATCGCCAGAAAAAACAATAAAAAAATTTGCAGTCGACAAGGCGGGAGACCGGCCGCACATCGTTTCGAACCTTATGCTTACGAAAGCCCGTCAAAAAGCTCGACCGCGGCTAAGCGGTCAAGGCATCGCCGAAAACAGACTTCGGTTTTAAAATATTTTCGAAACACGGCATTCACTTAATAATACGCAATCGTAAATCCGCCCGTTTTTATAAAACCGATCGCCGAATATGCTTTTTGCGCGCCCTCGTTTCCGTTCCTTGCGTAGAGTACGGGAAATCGCTTCGAAGCGACGATTTTTTCGGCGAGCGTTTCGACCAGAAGCGATGCGCACCCCTTTCTTCTGAAATCGGGAGCAGTGTACACTCCTCCTATCTGCGCCCGGCGGATGCCGACAGCATTCGTGTTCGCCTTTGCGACAGGCTCGCCGCGTGAGTTTTGCAGCGCAAGAACATATTCGGTTTTTAAAATGCGCTCGAGATTTTTTCGGGTAACGGCGGGATTTTGCGTCCTGCACGGCGGCAACACTTCTTCCGCTTCGTATGCAAGCTGCAGCGGCATGAGCGCATCCGCATCTCTTATACCGCATCGGATTATTTTAAATTTTTCACAACACGCTTTTTCACCTGTACCGCCTGCCGCCGCATTTTCCGAAATCTGATTTGCCGCAGCGCACTCCGCACGCATTCCGTGCATTTTGAGCCCCTCCGATACAGCCGCATGCCGTTTGTTTTTTGCTTCGATTTTTTTTAACGCCGCTTCGGAAAGCGTCATGAGCGCGTATTCGTTTATGTGGAGCGGCGTCCTGCCGAGTTCCGCAAGGATTTTCATGATAAAGTGCGACGCTTCGGCTTCACCGTTTACGCATGAGATTTTTTTATCCGACAGAAATACTTTGAGGGAAGAGCAAAACGCTTTATCGTTTTGCAACGAACGCACATTCGGAATACACAGGAGCATTCTGCTTTTGACGCTTATGACGCCGAGCGTTTCGTGCGCACCGCTTTCGATTGTAAAGCTGTCGCCGCCTCCGAGCCTTATATGTTCGACAAGCGATACGCAAGTGCGCTCGTGCTTTGCAAGGAAGGCAAGCGTTTCCGCTTTCTTTTTTTCATCGACCGGAATAAAGCGCATAAGATACCTTCCGACTTTTTCACGTATCAATCAAACGTCGAGTTTTGCAAATTATTCGTGCGAAGGGTTTAATACCCCGACACCGCTTGAAGCTTCGCTGCGAGGCTGCATCGGGGTTATTGATTAAATTCAATTTCGAATTTTCCAACTCGGCCTTCGACCTGTTAATTTCTGAAACTGTGAATGGGAGCGGGAATGCGCCCTCCGCGATCGATGAATTCTTTACAACTGAACGCGTTCACCGCCATAACCGGCGCGCCGCCTAAGAGACCGCCGAACTCCGCCCAATCGCCCGTCGTTTTTCCCGGGACGGGGATAACGCGCACTGCGGTCGTTTTGTTGTTGACCATGCCGATCGCCAGTTCATCCGCGATGATACCGCTGATAGTCGATGCTTCCGTATCGCCGGGGATCGCGATCATATCGAGACCGACCGAACACACCGTCGTCATCGCTTCGAGTTTTTCAAGCGTGATCGAGTGCTCTTTTACCGCGCGGATCATCCCCTCGTCTTCCGACACGGGAATAAAGGCGCCGGAAAGACCGCCGACTTTCGTACTCGCCATAACGCCGCCTTTTTTTACCATATCGGTGAGCATCGCGAGAGCTGCCGTCGTACCGGGAGCGCCCGCGCTTTCAAGGCCGCATTCTTCGAGGATGCGCGCAACCGAATCTCCGACGGCGGGGGTCGGCGCAAGTGACAGATCGAGGATGCCGAATTCGACGCCGAGACGATGTGCCGCTTCCGTTCCGACAAGCTGTCCCATGCGCGAAACTTTGAACGCCGTTTTTTTGATACCGTCGGCAAGTTCGTCGATCGGTTTTCCTTTATATTCTTTTGCGGCCGCGAGGATGACGCCCGGTCCCGAAACGCCGACGCTCAGCACCGCGTCCCCTTCTCCCGGGCCGTGAAATGCGCCGGCCATAAAAGGATTATCTTCCGGCGCGTTGCAGAACACGACGAGCTTCGCGCATCCGATGCCGTCTTTTTCTTTCGTGCGCTCCGCCGTTTTTTTGACGATTTGTCCCATGAGCTTTACGGCGTCCATATTGATGCCGCTCTTCGTCGAACCGAGATTGACCGACGAACACACCCGTTCCGTGCATGCAAGAGCCGCGGGAATCGAATCGATAAGAACGGCGTCTCCTTCCGTGATGCCTTTTTGCACGAGAGCCGAAAAACCGCCGGCAAAATCGACGCCGAGTTCCTTTGCCGCTTTATCGAGCGTTTCCGCCCACGCGACGTAACTTCGTTCGCCGCTCGCTTCCGCAATCATCGCAATCGGCGTAACCGCAATACGTTTGTTTATGATCGGCACTCCGAATTCCGCTTCGATTTCGCGGCCGACTTTGACAAGGTTTCCCGCCCGCTTCATAATTTTATCGTAGATACGGTTCCGGCATTTTTTGCCGTCATCTGAAATGCAGTCACGCAGGGAAATGCCCATGGTGATCGCGCGGATGTCGAGCTTTTGCCGCATAAACATATTGACAGTCTGTTCGATTTCGGTCGCTGAAAAAATCATAGCGTTATTTTAGCAGTTGGCGAAAATAAAGTAAATCGGAACGGACATGCGCGAAATACGCCGTTCAACTCTGCCGAGCTTTACTCTTCGACTCCGATTTTTTATACCGCCGAGTGCAAAACCGGCGCTTAAAATTAATCTTACATTGCGCTATAATTTCCTTTGAAATCTGCGGCGGCATATCGCATTTTTATTGGGAGACAGCTGTATGGGTAAAATCGCGTGGTCAAAAATTTTCGGAAAGTACGAAGCGCCTGAATGGATGAAGGCGATCGGTCGTTTTTTTTTCCGCAATAAAGCCGGATTTAAAAAAGCGCGGAAAATCGCTCTCATTTCACTCGCGTCGGTCGTCGGCCTCATCGTGCTCGCCGTCGCGGGTTTGTTTGCGTGGGTATTTATCGAGTCGAAGATGCCGCTTAAAATGGAAATCGGTTATTCGGTCGATGAGCCGGACTTGCTCGAAAACGCGAAAGACCCGCTCGTCATTTCATTCAACGGTTCCGCCGCGAAAATCGACGATGCCGATAAAATCATTGCCGGCGGCATAGCGATGAAACCCGATACGGCAGGCCAGTGGCGATGGATCGGTTCCGACGAACTCGTCTTTACGCCTTCCGAACCGTGGCCGCTCGGTACGCAGTATCAGATTTCGTTTTCAAAAAAAGATTTCGCCGAGCACGTTAAAATCCGTTCGTATACGGCAAAATTTTCAACCGACGATTTTTATGCGGAAATCCAAGATGAGGAATTCTGCATCGACGCCGCCGATCCCGCAAAAAAATATATTTCGTTTTCGCTTCGTGCGAATTTTCCGATAAACTCCGACGGTATCGAAAAGCTCGTCTCGCTTTCTCCCGATATGAAAAATCCGAAAAGCGGCACTTTCGAAAAACGCAGTTATACGGTAAGGGCGGGTTTGAGCGACGATAAGCGCACGGCGTTTTTCGCATCCGAACCGCTCGGCGTGCCTGCAAAAGACGTAACAATGAACATCGCGATCGCGGCGGGAATCAAATCGACTTCGGGCGGATCGCCTTTAAAAAAGATGACGGCTTCGGTTACCGTTCCCGGCTCTTCAAGCTATGCCAAAATCGAATCGATAGATTTTACCCTTGTCAAAAACGATGCGCAGGAATACGAGCAGGTGATCGCGATCGAAACGACGGCGAAGATAAGCGCCGACAATTTACAAAGCGCGCTTTCGGTATACGAGCTGCCGCAGGATAAACCTGCAGAACCGGGCAGTCGCGGTGCAAAAGATTACGAGTGGTACAGCGAAGAAGAAGTTACCGACACCGTTATTAAAAACAGCAAAGCGCTTTCGTTTACGGCGCTGCCTTCGGAACTCGAATACGATACGATGCATTCGTTTGTAATCGATGCAAAACCGGGTTCGTATCTCTACGTCGCGGTAAAAGACGGCGCAAAATTTTACGGCGATTATTATCTGACCGATCCTCACGGAACAGTCGTAAAAGTGCGCTCCTATCCCAAAGAGACGACGATTTTATCGGACGGTACGATCATTTCGATGCGCGGCAGCAAAAAGATTCCGGTGCTCACGCGCGGCGTCGATAAAGTGTACTACACGGTGTGGCGCATGCAGAGCGATGAAATCAATCACATCGCGTCGATGTCGAACGGCGATATGAAAAATTTCTCGTTCAACTACGACTATATCTTCAATCAAAACAATGTGAGTGCGGTCTATCGTTCCGACGCTTCGGTCGCTGCAACGAACGCGAAAAAACCGTCGTATACGAACTTCGATTTTTCAGGCTATTTGAATTCGATCCCGTCACAGCATCTCAAATACGGTCTCTTTTTGTTCCGCGTGTCGAGCGAAAAAAACGGAAGCGGTGACGAGAGACTCATCCTCGTAACCGATCAGGGGATCATCGTTAAAAAAAATGCCGACAAAACCTGCGACGTATTCGTACAGTCGATCGCGACCGGAAGGCCCATTGCGGGCTCTGAAATAAGAGTCGTCGCGCTCAACGGCGACACGCTCGCTTCGGGCGTTACGGCATCCGACGGCCACGTAACGCTTCCTTCTCTTTCGACGAACCGCAGCGAACATCGCCCCGTTGCCTACACTGCGGTAAACGGAGGCGACTTCGCGTTTATGCCGTATGCCGATTACGGACGCTCGCTCGATTATTCGGATTTCAATACGGGAGGCGAATACGGCGCGCTCGACCCCGATGCGATCCACACCTATATTTTTTCAGACCGCGGCATCTACCGGCCGGGAGATACGGCAAAGCTCGGTCTCATCGTTAAAGCGGGAAATTGGGCGAAAAGCCTTGCGGGAACTCCGCTCGCTTACGTCGTCACGGATCCGAACGGCACGGAGATTGTCGACAAAGAATTCGCGCTCAACGACGCGGGCTTTGAAGAAATCAAATTCGCCACGCAGTCCTACTCTCCGACCGGCGAATACAACGTTTCCGCATATTTCAGAAAACAGCGTTCCGACGGAAAAATCGAACGCGTTTTCCTCGGAAACGAAACGGTCAAAGTCGAAGAGTTTTTACCGGATACGCTTTCGATTTCGACGGCTTTCGACCCGCTTCCGGCTTTAGGCTGGATCCGGCCGGCAAAGCTTACGGGCGTCGTAAAGCTTCGAAACCTCTTCGGCACGGTCGCGGCGGGCAATAAAGTTTCGGCGGAGATTTCGCTCGATCCGGGATATATGCGCTTTCCGCAGTACCGCGGCTACGTATTTTCAGATCCGTATACCGGAAAAGATTCGTATACGGAAACGCTCGACGAAAAGACGACCGACGATGAAGGACGGGCGGAGTTTGCGATCGACGTCGAAAAATTTGCCAAAGCGTCGTACCGCATGACCTTTACGGCCGACGGTTACGAAAAAGGCAGCGGCCGCGCGGTCTCTTCGCAGTCGTCGGTATACGTTTCTCCGCTCGAATATCTCATCGGTGTAAAAGCCGACGGCGATCTTTCGTACATCAAAAAGGATTCGGCGCGCGAACTGACGCTCATCGCAGTCGGCCCCGATCTCAAACAAAGAGCGGTGTCGGGAGTCGAACTTGCCGTCACTGAAAACCGCTACGTGTCCGTGCTCGTCAAACAACCGAACGGCGCGTATAAATATCAATCGGTAAAAAAAGAATATCCGGTATTTACGAAAACGCTTACGATCCCCGAAGCGGGATTGAAATATCGGCTGCCCGTTTCGGATGAAGGCGATTTTACACTGACGCTGAAAAACGGAGAAGGTCTCGAATTTAATAAAACGCCGTATTCCGTTATCGGCGAAAAGAATTTGCAGCGAAGCCTGTCGCGTACCGCAGAGCTCGAAGTAAAGATGGAAAAAAGCGATTTCCGTCCGGGAGAAACGGCGCAGATTTTTATCAAAGCGCCGTACGCGGGAAGCGGTCTCATCGCCGTCGAACGCGATAAAGTGTATACCTACAAATGGTTCCGTTCCGACGGCGCATCCTCTCTGCAGTCGATTGCGATTCCGCAGGGACTTGAAGGAAACGGCTATATCACGATCATGTACGCGCGCTCCTACGATTCCGAAGAAATCTACATGAGTCCCTTCTGCTATGCGGCCGTTCCGTTTTCGGTCAGCCTCGAACGGCGTACGAACGAAATCACGCTCGACGTAGCGCGTGAAGCCAAGCCCGGAACCGATTACACGATTTCGTATTCGAGTAAAAGGCCGGGAAAAATCGTCGTCATGGCGATCGATGAAGGTATTTTGCAAGTTGCGCGCTATAAAACACCCGATCCGCTTGCGTACTTTTTTAAAAAGCGCGCGCTCGAAGTTTCGACGTCTCAAGTGCTCGCTTTGGTTTTGCCCGAATACAATATCCTCCGTACGCTCGCTGCGGCAGGCGGCGGCGAAGACTACGATCTGCTCGCGCACAATTTGAATCCGTTTAAGCGGAAACAAAACGAGCCGGTCGCCTATTGGTCGGGCATCGTCGACACGGGACCTCAAAAGAGGAACCTCAGCTACCGCATTCCCGATTACTTCAACGGAAGCCTCCGCGTTATGGCCGTCGCGGTGTCGTCCGAAGCGATAGGCGTCGCACAGGCATCGTCGGAGATAAAAGACACTTACGTCATCGTGCCGAATGCTCCGACCTTCGCCTCTCCCGGAGATACTTTCGACATATCGGTAACGGTAACGAACAACGATAAGGGTTCGGGCAGCGATGCATCCGTCGTACTCGGCGCCGTTCCGACCGCTCACTTTTCGATCACGTCCGCGCAGTCGGTAACGCTAAAGATCCCCGAAGGGCGGGATGCGACGGCGAAGTTCAGCATAAAAACGAATGACGTACTCGGTGCTGCGGATATCGCGTTTACTGCAAAGGGCGCTTCTCATTCGTCGCGCATCACTTCCTCGATGAGTGTCCGTCCGTCCATGCCGTATCAAGTGCGGCTTACGAGCGGGCGCGTTACAAAAGACAAAGCGAGCGTCGACGTCGATAAAAAAATGTACAACGAATACGCGACGAGAGAAATTGCGCTTTCGTATCTGCCGAGCGGACTGGCAAAGGGCTTGCAGTTTTATCTCGAAAAATATCCGTACGGCTGTTCGGAACAGCAAGTGAGTATGGCCTATCCGTACTTGTTCCCCGACTTACTCAAAGAGTCGGGCAAAACGAAAGCGGACGCTCAGGAAGCGATCGACAACGTCGTCGCAGCACTTCAGTCGAGACAAAAGTCGGACGGTTCGATCGGATTTTGGACGCACCGTTCGGAAAGCTGGGCAGCTCTCGACGCATACTGTGCCATGTTTTTAACCGACGCGCGCGAAAACGGCTATTACGTTCCCGACGTGTTTTTCAACAATCTGCTCGGCGTTTTGAAAAAGAGGGCGGCCGACACGGACGGCGGCGTATACGGCCGCGCGTTCTGCGTTTACGTGCTCACGCGCAACGAAACGGTGACGACGGATTATATCAATTCTCTGCGCAAAGATATGGATCGCGACGATAAAGCTTCCGTCGCGGGCGTTTTCCTCGCCGCATCGTATAAAATGCTCGGCATGGCGTCGGAAGGCGAAAAGCTCGTCTCGCGCGTAAAACGCGGCGTCAAAACGGCCGACAGCATCGGCTTTTTCGAAGATGACTTGTATTTCAAATCGGCGTACCTCTACCTCATTTCGGAATATTATCCCGAAAAACTTTCCGCCGTTTCCGCACATCTGCTCGAATCGATCGAAGACGAAATCGTTCATCGCCGTTACGCATCCCTTTCGGCCGCGATGACGCTCATCGCAATAAAAAGCTATCTCGCGGCAATGCCCACATCTGAAACGGGAAAATTTACCGTTACCGAGGAAGCGGGCAAAACGACGAAGTCTCTTACACCGGTGGGTGAAAAAGTCTTTACCGCAGAGTTCTCTTCGGATGCGCAAAAGCTTCGCGTGACGAACGACGAAAAGACGAATCTCTTTTATCAAGTGACGCAGGGCGGATTTTTGCACGATATCCCCTCAGGCGAAACGAAAGACGGCATCGAAGTGTACCGCGAATTTGTCGATGCGAACGGTAAAAAAATCGATGCGGTAAAACTCGGCGATGAAGTGACGGTAAAAGTGAACGTCCGTTCGACGAAAAACAAATCGATACGCAACGTCGCCGTCGTCGATATGCTGCCGTGCGGTTTGGAAGCTGATATCGCGTCCGTACGCGAAAGCGATACCGGCTGGAAACCCGATTACGTCGACATACGCGAAGACCGCATCGTGCTCTTCGGAACTGTGACGCAGGAACTTAAAACGTTCACGTACAAAGTGCGAGCCGTCAACTCAGGGAAGTACACGGTGCCGCCGCTCTTTGCCGAAGCGATGTACGACGGCACGCAGCGCGCGCTCCGTCCGCAAAAAAGCATAACGATCTCCGATAAATGAAAAAGCGTCATGCGGCAGCTCTCGGCGTTGCGGGAGCGCTGCTGCTTTTTTGCGTTGTCGATGTCGTCCGCAGCAAAGCGAACGGCATCCTCGACGGCATCTCTTTTTCAGGCGCCTATGCCGACAGGAACGGAAAACTTCTCCGCGTATACCTCACTCCGGACGAACGCTTTCGCATTTATAAACCCGTTACGGAATTTCCGAAAGAATTTATCGAAGCGCTTTTGCTTCGGGAAGACCGGCGCTTTTACCTGCATCACGGCATCAATCCCGCATCCCTCATACGCGCGGGCTGGGAAACCTACGTAAAGCGATCGCGCGTTATAGGCGCGTCGACGATTACGATGCAGACGGCAAAATTGAAATACCGTCTGTATACGCGAAGCGTACCCGGAAAACTCGCGCAGATTTTTTTAGCGCTCCGTCTCGAAGTTTTGTATTCGAAACAGGACATACTCGACGCGTACGTCAACCTCGCGCCCTGCGGAAAAAACATCGAAGGTTTCGAGGCGGCTTCTTATTATTTTTTCGGAAAGAGCATCGAAAAGACGGATCTGCCGCAACGCCTCATGCTCTGCATACTTCCGCAAAATCCCGCAAAGCGATGTCCCTCCGCATCCCGTGTCCCTGACGAACTCATCGACGCGAGACTCTCGCTTTTCGACGAATGGATAAAGGAACGTCCGGCGGCGATCGGCGAACGCGCTTTCGTCATCTCGCCCCCGCAGCTCGTCTGCACCTTTCCCGATGAAGCGCCGCACTATACCCGTATGCTCGAATTGCAAAGACCGCATCTCGCACATCCGCAAAAAATTATTAAAACGACAATCGATTCGAATTTGCAGGAACTCGTTGAATCTCGCATCCGCTTTTTTATCAACCGGAAGCGGCATTTGGGCATTGCGAACGCCGCAGTCCTACTCGCAGATTCCGAAACGATGGAAGTGCTTGCGGCTGTCGGTTCGGCTCGTTTTTACGACGATGCCATTCAGGGGCAAGTGGACGGAAACATCGCAAAGCGTTCGCCCGGCTCCGCGCTGAAACCTTTTATATACGCGCTCGCCCTCGATCAGGGGATCATCCATTACGGCACGATGCTCAAAGACACGCCGTCGAGTTTCAGCGAATATACGCCCGACAACTACGGCAACACATTCAAAGGTCCCATAAAAGCGTGGCAGGCGCTTACGGAAAGCCGCAATATCCCTGCTGTAACGCTCGCACGGAAATTGAAAAATCCCGATCTCTACGATTTTTTAGCGGACGCGGATATCTCCGCCCTCAAAGCGAAGGACAGCTACGGGCTTTCGATCGTGCTCGGAAGTGCGGACGTAACGCCCTTCGAACTTACGACTCTGTACGCTTCTCTCGTAAACGGAGGTACGGAGCGGCCGCTTAAAGCGGTTATGAGCGAAAGCCGTGCGGCAATCGGCGATGCATTGCCAATTAATAATTTTAAAGAGCATCGACTGTTTTCACCCGAAGCGGCATTTATCGTGTGCCAAATGCTCGAGCAAAATCCTCCGCCCGTCGAAGCAAGACCTACCGAAGCGAAAGCCGTTCCTGTCGCTTACAAAACGGGAACGTCCGTCGGCTTCCGCGATTCGTGGACGGCGGGCTTTTTCGGCAAGTACGTGATGTGCGTATGGATAGGAAATTTCGACGGCGTCGGAAACAATGCCTTCCTCGGACGCAGTGCCGCAGCTCCCCTCTTTTTTGCGATTGCCGACAGCATGATCGCGTCGGGCAGAGTCGACGCATTCCGGAAGTCTCCGCCTGAAGGAGTGACGAAGATACGCGTGTGTTCGGTGTCGGGCGCCGTTCCGACCGACGACTGCCCGCATACCGAAGAAGCGTGGTTTATCCCCGGAGTGTCGCCGATAGCGAAGTGCCGCATTCATCGAAAGATAACGATCGACACGAGAAGCGGTTACCGCACCGACGAAACCGGAAAACCGTATTGCAAAGAAGTCGTGCGAGAATTTTGGCCGAGCGATTTGCAGGCGCTTTTTGCCGAAGCGGGACTGCCGCGGCTTCTTCCTCCCGATTACCCGCCGGAGCAAAGCAAAAGCGGTTTACACAAAAGCGGCTATCCGCCGGAAATACGGTCGCCTCTCAAACATACAGAATATGTGTTCCGCTCCTCCGATCCCGCGCGCAGCACCATCGTTTTGAGCGCGTCCGCCGATGCCGATACGAAAGAATTGTTTTGGTTTTCGGGCGCGTCGTTTATCTGCAAAAGCGCACCGGGCGAAAAATATGAATGGAAGCCCGCTCCCGGCGTTTACGAACTCACCGTCGCCGACGGCAAAGGCAGAAGCGATTCTTGTACGGTAAAGATTCGAAGTACGGACTAGAGATACGAACGCATAGACAAAGATTGAAACAGTGCGCTTCGTTTAACTTCAATTTTTGAAAACTTGCAGATATACGTATACGCCGGCTCGACATTTTCGAAAATTGCCGCATTCGTACACGGGCGTGGCTCGTTTAAACCTTTCTTTATCAGGCGATACCGGCGATTATACTGCGCAGTTCGGCTTCCGATGAAATCACGGGCTTTCCGACACGGACGGCTTTCAGCGCGGATGCGATCCGTTCGGGCACGCAAGGCGCTTCGCCCGTCGTACTGCGGATATAATCGGCCGAAAGACAAGGATGATCGCGCGCAACGATAATGACGGCGCCGCCGTCTTCCGACGACATATCGGCTTTCACCTTTGCCGCAGCATAGGCGCGCCCCGTGTGCCGGTCGGCAAAAATACCGTATTTTACGAAAAGCTCTTTTACCGCGTCGTCTACCATCTTGTCGGTGAGTTTTACCGGATACACGAAATTGCGCATCATCAAGCTATTTGCGGAAAACACTTCTTCAAGCCGCTCGATATTCGACGGATCGGTCGGATCGGCAGGCATGCGCTCGGCATACGGGACGACCGAATCGAGGACGATGCAGTCGCCTGCCGCATTGACGGTGAGCGCGTCGGTTGCAGGAATAAAAAAGCCGTTTAAAGGAAGCGCAAAACGCCAGCTGTACAAACCCGCGACGATATTGCTGTAATTGCCCGGCGCGAGCGCGTAGTACATATCGCCCGGCACTTCGCCTTTCAAGCGCGAAAACGCAAACGGATAGAAAAACGCCTGCGGTAAAAGCCGCCCGATATTTGCGGTATTCGCAACGGTCAGGCGGTGCGCTTCGGAAAAATTTTTGTCGGCGAAAATACTGCGCACAAGGTTTCGGCAATCGTCTTCGTTTCCTTCGATTTCCACAGGATAGATATTGCCGCCGTTCCAACAATAATCGCTTTCCTCCATACCGTATACGTTTCCTTTCGGACAGACGACGACGGCTTTGATGCGCTTTTTACCGCGCAGTTCCTGAGCAAGGACGGCTCCGGTTTCACGGCGCGTTACCGCCAAAATCGTCGCACTGCTGTCTCTCATCTGCAAAATCGTTTCGAGACAGGCGGTAAGATATGCGATGCCGAAATCCCGATGGCAACCGGAAGGTCCGTGAAAGAGTTCAAGCATAAAATGCGTATCGTCGAGACGGCGGACGGCTGGTTCGAACGGAAAGGCTTTTGTCGCGATCGTTTCGCAGATGATGGGACTGAATTCGTCTTTGATAAAAGCCGATGTGAGCGCTCCGGCGATCGACGCGAACGACGTCGTTTTATCTGTATAGAGTATCCAGCGCCGCAAGTCTTCCGTATCCGAAGGTACATAAAGCCCGCCGTCTTCCGGCATGCAGTGCAGGACGGCTTCCGCAAAACCGACGGTCTTGGATTTGTTTCGTGTACTCGTAAATCGCATAGTATAATTATAGCTTGAATAGCGGGTTTTGTCATTGCTTAATAAAAACGCGATGCGCTATTGCGTTTGCGCTTTATTGGTTTTATAATAAACGTTATGACAACGAAAATCCTTTCGGTCGGAGGTTCGATCATCGCCCCCGACAAACCCGATACCGAATTCTTAAACAATTTTATTGCTATGGCGCGCCGCTGGCTCGGCGAGGGAAACGACCGCCGCCTCATCTTCGTTTCAGGCGGAGGCGCTCCGGCGCGCGTTTATCAAAAAGCGTACGGCGATGTGCTTGAAAAATCCGGCGGAAACATACAAAACGATGTGGCCGACCGGATCGGCATTATGGCGACACGGCTCAATGCGGAACTTTTAAAAGCTTGCTGCGCCGATCTGTGTCGGGATGAAGTCGTCTGCGATCCTACGGCGGATATTTCATTCAGCGGAAAAATCCTCGTCGCTTCGGGATGGAAGCCCGGATTTTCGACGGACAACGACGCGGTTCTCCTTGCCGAAAAATTCGATGCGGATACGGTCGTCAATCTTTCGAATATAGAAAAAGTGTATACCGACGATCCTCGTCATAATCCCGACGCAAAACCGATCGATGAAATTTGCTGGAAAGATTTTCGCAAAATCGTAGGCGATGCGTGGACGCCGGGAAAAAACGTCCCCTTCGATCCCGTCGCAAGCAAAAAGGCCGAAGAGCTTTCACTTGCGGTCATCTGCGCATCGGGAAAAAACATTGAAAATATAAAAAATATTCTTGACGGTAAGGATTTTATCGGAACGAAGATCGCGGGATAGGGGCGACGGTATATCGCCGAGCACATATCGATATCGCGGAAAGGAAGCTGCCCGAAAACTCGAAATTAAACGAGGCGCGCTGTTTCAGCGGCTCGTTTAAACTTCACCTCTCGGACAGTCCTTCCGTTTCATTTCGATATTATTTTTTCCAAACTTTTAAATTATCTCTGCGGATTTTGAGCTTGCCGGCCGCATCGGTTTTATAATAATCGGCGTTCAATCCTCCCTCCCAGTTTCCGTAAAGAGGATTCGGCAAAACGATATATTTTACGCCGAAATCGGCTTTGTATTTGTCGACGGCCGCACGGCGCGCATCGTTGAGCTTATGGTAGGTTTCTCCCGTAAAAGCGAAATCGTCCAGATTGTCGCCGATAAACACGACGATTTCATAGCCTGCTTTTTCCACCTGCTCGAAGCGTCCCGTTTTTTTCGACTCTTTGTCTTTTAAAAGCAGGGACGTTTCATCGACTCCGGTAAAGCCGAGCGCTTTTAAATTATTAACCGTCGGCCCGTATTCCGCGCCGGCGATACGGTTCGAAACGTAAAACATTTTGCCGCCGTGCGAATTGACATAGTTTGCAAATTCCACGGCTCCGGGAATCGCGCGCGCCTGTTCGGCTTCGCACCACGTCGTCCAGGATGCGGGACTGAATCCCTTGTGTTCCAACAGACGGCTTGCGCCTTCGGCGGAATTATCGATCATCGTTTCGTCGAGATCGACGACGACCGCTTTTTTCATACCGTTCGCGGGGCTCGCCGCATCGAATGCCGCTTTTGCCGCATTGAACGCCTGATACGCGAGCGCGCGATATTCGCCCGATTGCTGCATCCAGTTGTACGCCAGCATCCCCTGTTCCGCAAGCAGTATTTCATCGGCTTCGTTTTTTGCAGCCGTCGCCTGCTTGGCTTTTTCCGCCGCCCCCGAAGCGGTTGCACACGATACGAAAAATACCGCGCCGATAAAAATTGCCGAAATCGATTTTGTTATGCGTTTCATCATAGCCTCCTAATGTATGTAATAAAAGTATACGAATTCAATAATCAATTGACATATGTCAAACATATACTGTCTACTGTTCAATAACGTCGATTGATATAATTTGATATTTCTTATCAAAGTCAGATGAATAATTAACCTTAACAACTTTCCCCTTGACCGTGATAGGCGTTCCCGTTTGCAAATCAATGTAGCTGCCATTGTTACTGAAAAAATATACCAGAACCGGTTCCAAATCCTTATATGATGTTGTTCCAGGAATAAATCCTCCAAGTTTATACTCATAACCGTCCATTGTACTTTCGGCAATGTCGCTAAAAACAAAAGAAATCGAAAGCATCTCACCGTCAAGCGAATGATTCGTAAACCATTTTTTTGCTTTTAGTTTATTAGGTGAGTAATGCGATACTGAGTTTAAAACATCAAAGTCCGTGACGGCTTCTCGATATTTGCGTTCGTATTCTTCGTCCGTCCATGAAGAAAATTTTTTATTAAAATCGTTTAAAAGCATTTCATTCATAGTATTCAATGTTTTATTTCCACTTATCGTCCCTTTATCTTTTCTGTTACCGTTTTTATCCGTTGCGTAGTTCATTATTTTTTGCGTAGAAATATACAATTTGTCGCCTTCGCCCTTTATCGCTATCACCGATTCCTGACGGATGTAAGTGAGCATATATTTAACAACGACATACTGTGAAATTAGGTATTCATCGTCAATTGCGTTTAACCGGAGAAATTTAACGTCTCCCGCTACCAAGTCCGGATTTTTCGTGTTGACATAATCCATCACAAACGGCAGCAGCTCTCTATTCTCCGGTATCTTACCGACAGCCGGAACGATTTTATTTCTTGCATTACTGATATTTGTAAAAACATCATTGATATTTCCTATAAGATTTTCCAACTCATCGGTGTACGTGGCAAACGTACACGAGACAGCCAGAACCATAATAATCAATATCTTTTTCATATAATCTCCTAAAAATGATAATAATAATTCAGCGTAATGTATCGCTTGATAAAAATCAACAGAGGAAAAGACATATTTGCTCCGCCGCAAAAATCAGTAATCGTCATTTGGCTACTCGCACTTTTGATTCCTATAATTTCACTTTTATAATACGGTCGCGAATAAAACGATTTATGTTCATCCGGCTTTTTGAAATGAAATCATGCGCTAATGTAAAAAATAAAACGGGGGCGGCGTATCGCCGCACACAATTGCGCACGGTTTACCGCCCCGTATCGGTCTTCCGGAATTACTCGGGCAGTTTTCCGCCTACAAGCGTAATGCGTCCGTCCGTCGCAGGAGTCACGGCACCCTGCAGTCTCTGCGCGTATTCCATAACGACCGTACTGATGAGCATAGACGTATTGTACGTATCGATCGAAGTTTTCAGCACCGTATAGCCGTCGCCGCCCTTTGCCATATAATCGTTCGTGGCAATGCGATAGGTACGGTTTTTGTCGATGGGTTTTCCGCCGATTGTGACATTGCCGATTTTGCCGTTGCCGTCCGCATCATAGGTGATCGTGTAACGGATCTCTTTTGAAACCTGCGTAAACGCGCCTGCTCCCTGTTTGATACTGCCGATAAAATCGAAAAGCTTAACGACGTCTTCGCCTTTGAGCGTGAGCACGTATACATAATTTTCGAAGGGCAAAACGGTGAGAATATTTTCCCGCGTAACGTTGCCCGCAGGAAGCGGAGCGCGGATGCCGCCGCCGTTCGTAATTGCGCCGTCGACCGTGACGCCGGTCGTTTTAAGGTATGAGACCATCGCGTCGGTCACGAGATCGCCGAGCGCCATTTCTTTGTAGCGTGTGAGGCGGTTTCCGAATTCGAAAGCGGCCGTCGTTTTCATCACGACTTCTTTTAACGCCGCGTTCGCTTTGGCAACATAGGGTTTTAAAAGCGTTTCGACGTCCGGATCGGGCGGGAAGGCTTTGAGCGTAATCGGAACGGCTTTCCACGTAAAATCCGTCACCTTACCGTTGACGATCGTCATGACGCCGTCGCCGACGTATTTTCCGTATTCGTTGGCCGTGACGATCGGTACGCCGTTGACGATTTTCGGTTTTTCAAAATACGAGTGCGAGTGACCGTCGACGATCAAATCGATACCCGAAACCTGCTCGGCGAGCTTTACCGACGTATTCTGCGTTTCCGTTTCCGGAACGTCGCCGAGGTGTCCGTCGATGATGACGATATCGGCTTTTTCTTTTTCGCGTACGCGTTTTACCATCTGCTTTGCCGCTTCGATTTCATCGATAAAAGTGAGACTCTTATCGGGGCTTGCGATGACGAGTGTGCGCAGCGTCGTCAATCCGATGACCGCGACGCGGAAGCCGTCGTAATCTTTAATGATATAAGGTTTGACGAGATAGCGGCTTCCGCGTTTGATATTTGCGGACACCCACGGGAATTCGGCGATTTTTATCTGCTGTTCGAGCTTTGCGAGCGTTCCGTCGAATTCGTGGTTTCCGAGCACTATGGCGTCGAAGCCCATTTTATTGAAACTCATGATGTCCGGTTCCGCGTTGAACATATTCGAAAGAGCCGAACCCGTGTTTACGTCTCCCGCATGAAGCACGAGCACATTTTTGTTTTGCGCGCGCACTTGCTTGATAAACGCCGCCATGGACACAAGCCCGCCGACGCCGTCCTTCGTGGCCAAAACGGCTCCGTGCGTGTCGTTGACGTGAAGGATGACGAGTTCATGCGCTTTGCCGTCGCTCCGGCGGGGAGAAGGCGTACTTGCACAGCCGCTTGCAAAAAGCGCGATCGCCGCAGCTGCCGCGGCAATCATCATTCCGAATCGTTTTTTCATATTGCCTCCATGAAAGTCTACAAATAATTATGTGCCTTATTTCAAAAAAAAGCAATAAAAATTATTATGTATACGTCCTCGCGTACAGCCGGCGCGCTGCGGCTTGCTCCCTGCCGGCGTATGTGCTATAGTTTAGGTATGTTTATAACTTGTCTTGATCTTGAAGGCGTACTCGTCCCCGAAATATGGATCGCGTTCAGCGAAGCGACCGGCATTCCCGAACTGCGGCGCACGACGCGCGATGAACCGAACTACGATACGCTGATGCGCTACCGAATCGATATCCTCGATAAACACAATCTCGGCTTGAATGAAATTCGCGAAACGATAAAAAAAATCGATCCGATGCCCGGCGCGAAAGATTTTCTCGACGAACTGCGTTCGTTTACACAAGTGCTCATTTTAAGCGATACCTTCGAACAGTTTGCCGCTCCGCTTATGGAAAAGCTCGGGCGTCCGACGATTTTCTGCAATACGCTGGAACACGACGCAAGCGGAAAAATCACCGGTTATAAAATGCGCTGCCCCGAAAGCAAACTTTCGACGGTAAAAGCACTGCAGTCGGTCGGCTTCGAAACGATCGCGGCGGGAGATTCCTTCAACGATCTCGCGATGATCAAAGCTTCCAAAGCGGGATTTTTATTCAAATCGACGGAGCAGATTATTAAGGATAATCCCGCGCTTCCGGCATACACCGAATACTCGGAGCTCCTTGCCGGCATTAAAAACGCGATGCGCCCCTAGCGCGGCTTCGGTTCGGCGATTTTTCGTGCTCGGCATGGCACTCGCATGCACGAGAGATCGCACGGCGGAGCGCCGCTACCGCGCCCTCCTGCGTTTACACGAAAAATACGGAACCGCTTCAACACGCGCTTACAGTGCAAATACGTGATACAATTTTTTATTAAAGCGTTCCGTGTCGTCTTTCAACATCGTTAAAAAATCATCGCTGTCGATCGTACCGAGTACCGCGTCCATCTCTTCGCGGCTCCGGTAGATCATCTTTCGATAATAATCGGTATAATCCTTTTCACGCGACGATACCGACAACTCATACATATCGTTTGAAACGGAGATGACGCTTTCGACGAGGTTACGACACTGCTCCGTGCTGCATCGTTCAAAAGGAATGCCGTAGATATATTCCAAAAGATAGAGCGCATAGCGCGTTTTGTCGGCGAGGTACGAAGTCGCACACGCATCGTAAAACCGATGCACTTCGTCCCAGCTCGACATCTCCCCGCGCTTTACTTTTTCACGCAGCTCATCGATTTTTTCGAGCGGGATAATCTGTCCGCCCGCATTGACCCATTCGGTGTACAGCGGATAGCGCGCCATATCGGCAAGAACGGCAGGAGAAACGGAGACGATATTTTTTTCATCGCAATATTCGATTATCGTTTTTGCGGCAAAATATTTAATAATTTTCCTGTATTGATGATACGCATACGCCGGACGAAATATCGTCGCACCGTATTTTTTTTGACACTGTGCATCGGAAAGGGTAAAATCGGCGTCGGGATTTTTTTCGAAAAACGCTTTCGCTTCTTCGATCTTTGCCGCTTCGACCACACCGTTTTCACCGCCGCAGCTTGCACCGTGATTATCTGCAGACGAATGATCTCCGCTGCCGTCCGCCCCTTCTTTCGCATCCGCCCGTCCGCAAAGCCGTGCCGTCTCTTCCGCTTTCAACCGGACAATGCGCTCAAGAACTTTCATAATTTCCTGCATCGTATCGGGCGCAAAGGGATCGGTTTCGATATGCTGCACCGGCACGATCCGCTTATCGCGTTTTTTGAATTTGTAGCGATTCCGGACGAGCGCGAACATATCGTACATAAACCACCACGCCGGAAAAATGCGCACGCTCCGGTCTCCGTTTTCACCGAGCGCGACGAGCGAAAACGGATACGGGATATCGAGTTCGTATTGATATGAACCCTTTGCAACGAGCACGAACGACGCGAATCGACTGTTGTGTTTAAAATCGCTTGAAAGAGAAGGCCAAAATCCGCGCGAAGCGACGAGCTCGCCGTCGGGACTTCGCGAATTGTGATTGCTGCCGATCGTCGCTCCCGATGCGATATTCGACTGTCCCATAATCGTCGACGCGATGAGGAAGGACGAATTATGGTGCTGTTCGTGAAACGGAAATATCAAATTATTAAGAATCTCGCAGCACGACACGGTCGAATTGTCTCCGAGTACCGAATTCAAAAGCCGCGCGCCGTATTTGAGCTGACAGTTTTTGCCGATGACAAAGCGCACCGCAACCGCCTGATAAAAAACGCGGCTGCCCGAACCCATGATGCCGTTTACCATTTCGACGCCTTCGCCGATTTGCGACGGTTCCGCCTCCGAGGACAATACCGTAATATTTTTTAATTTGAACGCACCTTTGATGTATGCACATTCTCCGATTTCGGCATCTTTTAAAAGCGTCGTATTTTTTATGACGGCGTTATTTTTAACAATTCCGTATGTAGTTTCTGCGCTTGAGGCGCCTTTTTCCGTGAGCGCGACAAAACGTTTCATAAGAGCGCCGTCTTCCCGATAGCGCGACCACAGATATGCGTCTGCGGTAATCATACTCTTAAACGGAAGCACTTCCCTGCCGCCGTTTTCGTTCGCGACGCCGATCCATATTCGGTTTTCCTCAGGCTCGTTCTTTTTTAAAATCCCTTCGCCGAATTTCGAATGCGATGTACAGCTCATTTCCTGTATATTGAACAGCATGACGTTTTTTCCGAGCCGATAATTTTCAAAGTACGCGACGTTCCGGATTGCATTGTCGTCGCCGGTCACGGCATTTATCAATTTGGAATTGTAGATACCTTCTTCGAGTTCGAGATCGTGGTACTTAAGCATTGCCCGCCGGAGCTTTCCCAAAACGGTAAAACCGGAAAACGACGAATCGCGTATGAGAGAGGCATCAAAGCATTCGGCATCAACGTAAAAATTTTGCCACGAAGGATCGTCCGATGTGTTTTGATTTTTTTCGAGTATTTCGATTTCTTCTCTCGTAAGACGCCGCTTTCCCTCCGTAAGCTCGGACGGGATTGAAATCGAAAATGAACGCTTATCCGTATACGTTACCTGTACCATAATTATTTTTATTGTATATATGCATACGGCATTTTGTCAAATCGTCACCGCGCGACGGCACGGTGTCGGCATTTTTAATAATCGAGTTTCGGAAAGTCCGGAGGTGAAAAACGGCCGAGCCGTTTTTCTTTCATAGGAGACGCGCGCAGATTTCTGCGCGGGGAACTTCGCGCTCCGCGCTCGTTGCAAGTGGCGCACTGCTCGGATTTGTTCGAATAAGTCCGGAGGCGAAAAACGGCCGAGCCGTTTTTCTTTCATAGGAGACGCGCGCAGATTTCTGCGCGGGGAACTTCGCACTTCGCGCTCGTTGCAAGTGGCGCGGGGAACTTCGCGCTCCACGCTCGTTGCAAGGGGCGCGGGGAACTTCGCGCTCCGCGCTCGTTGCAAGTTCCGCA
Organism: Treponema sp. Marseille-Q4132; assembly: GCF_014334835.1. Taxonomy (NCBI): domain Bacteria; kingdom Pseudomonadati; phylum Spirochaetota; class Spirochaetia; order Treponematales; family Treponemataceae; genus Treponema; species Treponema sp. Marseille-Q4132. The sequence continues at coordinate 2,008,048 of NZ_CP060591.1, read as the reverse complement.
CTGCTCGGATTTATTCGAATAAGTCCGGAGGCGAAAAACGGCCGAGCCGTTTTTCTTTCATAGGAGGCGCAAAAAAATCCTGCGCACTGCTCGGATTTTTTTGCTCTTATATAATTTTTCTTTTCTCTATATACTGAAACTATGGCAAACAGCGATATGATGAAATTGCAAAACGGCAGCGATATCCGCGGCATCGCCGTAAGCGGCGTCGAAGGCGAAAACGTCAACTTTACGGAAGCGGCGTGCAGCCGCATCGGGCAGGCGTTTGTACTGTGGCTTTCAAAAAAAATCGATAAACCCCTTTCCGTACTCACGATCGGGATCGGGCGCGATTCCCGCATTTCGGGCTCTTCTCTTTCGACCGCCCTTGCAAAAGGCATGGCCTTTCAAGGCGCGCGAGTGGTCGACTGCGGCCTTTCGACGACTCCTGCTATGTTTATGTCGACCGTATTTCCCGAAACGAAATACGACGGTGCGGTGATGATGACGGCAAGCCATCTTCCGTTCAACAGAAACGGCGCAAAATTTTTCGACCGCGACGGAGGTCTCGAACACGACGATATCGAATCGATATTGAAAAGCGCGGCATCGCTCAGTGAAGCTTTTTCCGATTCGCCGCTCGCCTCTTTCGACCTGCTTTCGCTGTACGCCGCGCACTTGCGGAAAACTATCTGCGCGGAGCTTGCAAAATCCGAAAGCGACAAACCGCTTTCGGGTTTACGGATCGCAGTCGATGCGGGAAACGGATGCGCGGGCTTTTTCGTTTCGTCTATTTTGCAGCCGCTCGGAGCCGATACTGCAGGCAGCCGCTTTTTGGAAGCGGACGGCATGTTTCCGAACCACATCCCGAATCCGGAAAATAAAGCTGCAATGGAAGCCGCACGAAGCGCGACCGTCGAAGCGGGCGCCGATTTGGGATTGATTTTCGACACCGATGTCGACCGCATGTCCGCCGTGCTGCACACCGGAGCCGAAGTAAATCGCGATGCGATCATCGCGATGATTTCCGCGATTTTGGCGCCTTCTTATCCGGGCGGAACGATCGTTACCGATTCGGTAACGTCGGACAGGCTTACGTATTTTTTGGAAAAAGTGCTGGGCTTACGCCATCTGCGCTATATGCGCGGCTACAAAAACGTCATCAACAAATGCAAAGAGCTCAACGCAAAGGGCATCGTTTCGCCGCTTGCGATGGAAACGTCGGGACACGGCGCGCTCAAAGACAATTACTATCTCGACGACGGCGCTTTCCTCGCGGTAAAACTGATCATCGCGCTCGCAAAAGCGAAAGCCGAAGGAAAAACTATAGACAGCCTCATCGCGCGGCTGCCGCCGCTCGTCGAAGAATGCGAATACCGCTTTAAAATCGGCACGGACGATTTTAAAACTTACGGCAAAACCGTACTCGACGCTTTTAAAAAGCGAGCCGAAGATGCAGGCTGGGAGCTTCCGGAATCTTACGAGGGGATCCGCGTTTCGTTCAAAGGCGGCGATGCGCGGGGCTGGATGCTTCTCCGCTTGAGCCTCCACGATCCGGTTATGCCGCTCAACATCGAAGGAGAACGAAAAGGCGACGCGGAAAAAATTATTAAAATTGCGAAAACACTGCTCTCAGGCTTCGATAAGCTCGATATGTCGTGCCTGCCGTAAAAAGCGCTAGCTTTGCCGCGCGACGGATTTTTTTGCCGGCGGCACCGGGGTCGAATCGTCGTGCGGTACGATTTCGACGCAGTTATACGATGTGACGAGACCGTTTTCGTTCATAACGCGCATCAGCGCGATGAACATATCGTTTTTCGTTTTGAGAAAATCGGAACTCTTGCACCACACCGCGACGGTCATATTTATATTGCTGTCGCCGAAGCCGTCCACCCATACGGCGGGCGCAGGCTTTTTGATAACCGTTTCGCACAGCTCGGGCGCTTTTAAAAGCACGTCGAGCGCATAGCGGATATCGGTACCGTATTTCAGACCGATCGCAAACGTTATGCGCCGCGTCGAGTAATACGAATTGTTTTGAAAGGTCGTATTGATGATCGACGAATTCGGAATGCGCACAAGCTGATTGTCGAGCGTGTGCACTTTCGTCGAAAGCAAATCGATCGAATCGACATCTCCGGTAACTCCGCTGACGACGATACGGTCGCCGACTTTGACGACGCCTTCGGTTATGACGAAGAGTCCGCTGATGACGTTGCTGACCGTCGTCTGCGCCGCAAAACCGACGGCAAGCCCCGCAATACCTGCGGCTCCGAGCAAAGCGGTAAGCTTGATACCGAAGCAGCTGAGTATGTACATGACGATGACCGAGTAAAAAACGTATTTTAATAATTTATGCAGGGCGAGATTGTTCTGTTTGTTTATCTTTTGTTCGCTTACGCGATTGAGCGCATGGAAGGCGAGCTTATACAAAAACCAAATGATGCCGATGACGAAGAGCATTCCCGCAGCGCGAAAAAGATTCGTCCACGTAAAAAACGATTTTACCCACGCAAAGAGCGTCTCCTTGTGTTTGGAAATCTGTTCCTGCGCCTGCTGTACGCCGATCGTTACGGCGCTTGTCGATTCGTCCATCTTAAACCTCTTGCCGATTATTAATTTTTTAAAACGTCATTGTGTTTGCAGATGTCGTTTATGATACAGGTATCGCATTTCGGATTTCGCGCGGTACACACATAGCGTCCGTGCAGGATGAGCCAGTGATGCGCGTGACGCATATATCGCTTGGGAACGCGAGAGACGAGGCTCTCTTCGACTGCAAGCGGAGTTGCTCCTTCGGCGAGTCCGATTTTCGGACAGATGCGCAGCAAGTGCGTGTCGACGGGCATCGTCGGTTTGTCGAAGACGACATTGAGCACGACGTTCGCCGTCTTTCTGCCGACGCCGGGAAGCTTCATAAGCTCTTCGCGCGTCGAAGGCACTTCTCCGCCGAAATCGTTGATGAGGATTTTGCTGAGAGCGATGATGTGCGCCGCCTTCGTATGATAGAGTCCGATCGACTTGATATAGGTTTCAAGTTTTTTTTGTCCGAGAGCGATCATTTTTTCAGGCGTGTCCGCGATTTTGTAGAGAGACTCGGTTGCGGCGTTGACACTTTTGTCGGTCGCCTGAGCGGAAAGCACGACCGACACGAGCAGCGTATACGCATTTTTCCATTGGAGTTCCGATTTCGGATCGGGGTTGTGCTTTTTAAAACGGTCGAATACCGTGCAGATTTCCCGCTCTGTCAGCAGTGTCATGAAATTATGTCAGGGCGCGCTTGAGCGCATCGGTTTTGTCGGTTTTTTCCCAGCTGAATTCGCTGCGGCCGAAATGCCCGTAGGCCGCCGTCGCTTCGTAGATCGGACGTTTGAGATCGAGCGTTTTTACGATACCCGCAGGCGTACAGTCGAAGATTTCTTTTACGGCTTTCGTAATTTTTTCGACCGGCGCTTTTTCCGTACCGAAAGTATCGACCATAATCGACACGGGAAAGGGAACGCCGATCGCATACGCGAGTTCGATTTCCGCTCTGTCGGCGAGGCCCGCGGCGACGATGTTTTTTGCGATATAACGCGCCATATAGGCTGCCGACCGGTCGACTTTCGACGGATCTTTACCGCTGAATGCGCCGCCTCCGTGTCGGCCCATACCGCCGTATGTGTCGACGATGATTTTGCGTCCTGTCAATCCCGCATCCCCCTGGGGGCCGCCGGTGACGAAACGCCCCGTAGGATTGATAAAGTATTTCGTATCTTTGTCGAGCAAACCCGTCGCATCGAGTACGGGTTTTATGATCCGTTCGATAATCGTCTCTTTGATTTCACCGTGTTCGACCGAAGGATCGTGCTGGTGAGAGACGACGACGGTATCGATCCGCAGGGGAATGTGTCCTTCGTATTCGATCGTCACTTGGCTTTTCGCGTCGGGACGCAGCCACGGAATCGTTTTATTTTTTCTCAGTTCGGCCGCTTTTAAAAGCAGTTTATGCGCGTACATGACCGGCGCGGGCATAAGTTCGGGCGTTTCGCTGCACGCAAAGCCGAACATCATCCCCTGATCGCCGGCACCCTGCTGACCGGTATATTCTTTGAGACCTTTGCCGACGACACCCTGATTGATGTCGGGCGATTGCTTGTGGATGACGTTGAGAACCGCCATCGATTCGCAGTCGAGACCGTAGGCGGCGTCCGTATAGCCGATTTTTCTTGCCGTATCGCGCGCGATCCCTTCGATATCGAGCGTGCCCCCGGTTGTAATTTCACCGCCGACAAGCACCATACCCGTCGTTGCAAAAGTTTCGCATGCGACATGACTTTCCGCGTCCCGGGCGAGGCAAGCGTCAAGGACGGCGTCGGAAATACGGTCGCAAATTTTATCCGGATGTCCTTCGCCTACCGACTCGGACGTAAAGAGATATCGTTTATTATTCATCGTAGAGCTCCGAAATATTTGTTTACTTATTAATGAAAGTATAGTATACTATTTGCAGTCGATTGGCAACAGCCGCTTGCAGCGCTCGCAAAAAGTATATTATAAAGTAAAATATATGGAGGTTTTCCATGTCGCTTAAAAAATCCTTTTCAAAAGACGGAAAAAAATGTTCCGTCACGTTCACCGTGCTTCCCGATGCCGCGGGAACGGCGAAAACGATCAATATTGCAGGCGATTTTAACAGCTGGAGCAGCACCGAAACGCCCTTGAAAAAAAACAAAGACGGATCTTTTTCAGTCAAACTGGATCTCGACACGGATAAAGAATATCAATTCCGCTACCTCATCGACGGGCAGCGCTGGGAAAACGATTGGCAGGCGGATAAATATATTCCCGCCCCGTATTCCAACGCGGATAATTCCGTAGTCATTACAAAAAAATAAAAGCGCCGGAAAAGCGGCTGGCATATACGGTATGTCCCGTTTGCGCACAAGCCGCTTGCAGCACGCTTTTTCCGAAAATACGTGCCGAGCTTAGGGTATGTGAATGATTTCGCGAGGTTTACTGCCGTTCGCCGGTCCTACAATGCCCCGCGCTTCCATCTCTTCGACGAGGCGGGCCGCGCGATTATAGCCGATTTTAAGCCTTCGCTGGATGTACGATGCCGACGCTTTTCCCGACTGCACGACGATATCGAGCGCCTGATTGTACAGCGGATCTTCGCCGTCGAACAAACTCGGCTCGCTGCTCTCTTCTTCTTCCGGCACGAAAATCTCTTCGTCGATGTATTCCGGCTCTCCGTATTTTTTCACACAACTGACGACATCTTCAACTTCCTGATCGCTGACGAAGGTCCCCTGAATGCGCACGGGAAACGGATTGACGGCGCTCGAATAAAGCATATCGCCTCTGCCCAATAATTTTTCCGCACCGACTTGATCGATGATGATCCGGCTGTCCATTCCGGAGGCGACCATAAACGCGATACGCGCGGGAATATTCGCTTTAATCAATCCGGTGATGACGTCGGTCGAAGGCCGCTGCGTTGCGAGTACCAAGTGTATGCCGATCGCGCGGCTCATCGCCGCAAGACGGGCGACCGTCGATTCGAGTTCTTTGCCCGTCGTCGCCATCAAATCGGCAAATTCGTCGATGATCAAAACGATGTACGGAATCTTTTCCGTCGCTATGTGTTTTTCTTCGATCTTTTTATTGTAGCTCGCCACATCGCGGCATCCCATACCGTCCAAAAGCGCGTAGCGCCGCTCCATCTCACACAGCGCCCACTGCAGCGCTTGAAACGCTTTTTTCGGTTCGGTGATGACCGGAACGAGCAAGTGCGGGATATCGTTATAGAGTTTGAGTTCGACGATTTTCGGATCGATTAAAATAAGTTTTACTTCCTGCGGCGAGCGCTTGTACAAAATCGAAAGGATCATACTGTTGACGCACACCGATTTTCCGGAGCCCGTAGCGCCCGCGATCAAAAGGTGCGGCGTTTTTACGAGATCGATAATCTGCGGTTTTCCGAGAATGTCTTTTCCGAGGATGACCGGTACCGACATCTTTTTGTATTCGCTCATATCCTTTTCGACGATTTCACGGAAACTGACGATGCTGCGCTCTTTGTTCGGTATTTCGATGCCGACCGCTTTTTTTCCGGGGATCGGCGCGACGATGCGGACGCTGCTCGCCGCAAGACGCAAAGCGATATTGTCCTGCAGCGCTGCGATTTTACTGAGCTTGACGCCCGGTGCCGGAAGCAATTCGAACATCGTAACGACCGGTCCCTTTTTTATGCCGATGATATCCGCTTCGATGTTGAATTCGTTGAGCGTTTCTTTGAGTTCGGCGGAAGCCTTTTTCGTTTCTTCGTCTATTATCCAATACTGATCGTTTTTATATTCCGTTAATAAATTCGCAGGAATTTTATACGGACCTTTCGGTTTCATCTTTTTTACGGGCTCCGGCTTTAAAGCGGGAATTTCCTTTTCCCGTGCGCTGCCGAAAAATGCTTCGAGTTCTTCTTTCGAAGTCGTTGCATCCGCCCCCGAAACGGTACGCCCGTCTTCGATAACGGGAACGCCCGCCGAAAGAGAATTATTAAAATTTGATAAATTTTTCCGCACGTCGGCATCCATATCGTTGAAAACGTTTCCGGCAAAATCACGCGGTGTTTCATTTCCGGATGCCGTGCCCGCTTTGCTCAAATCGACATCGTATATGGTATTCGTTTTTCCGTCGAACGCCGTATCGTCCGTTTCTTCGTTCAAATCGACATCGAAAAAATCGGGATCGAGCGATTCACCGTGCAAAAGCTCATCGGAAGAATTTATCGATCCGTCCGTTTCGAATCTGTCTCCGAAAACGCTTTCGTCATCGGAAGCTCCGTTTTCATCCGAATCCTGCAAAAAATCGTCTTCTTCCGACGAAATCATATCTTCAGCTTTGCGGGGTCTTTCTCTTTCCCAAAACGGTACGGTTTTGCGCTCCTCTTTTCCGCTCTCACCGGTATCCTCATCGCTCGCCAAATACGAAGCGCCGGCGTTTTCTTCGGGAAAATCAGGCCATGAAAGCTCTTCGATTTCGCCGAGCGGAGCGTCGTCGCGAGCGGTAAGCGCGGTAAATTCCTCTTCGGAAATAAGCGCCGACGCATCTTCTCCTTTTCGTTCCGCACCGCTTTTTTCGCCGTCTTCGGCATCGCCTCGATCGCCGCCGGCCTCATCAAAAACATTTTCAAACGGGGAAACAATATCGGATGAAGACTCTTTCTCTTTCGAAAACGCCTCCCCTCTTTCATTCGTTTTGCGGGCGGGCATTTTTGCAAGCGAATCGATTTCGCGTGCGCTTTCGTAAGGATCGCTTTCGCCCTCGTTTTCAACTTCCGTATCGTCCGCCGAAAAATCGGAAGCAGTTCTTTTTTCATCGTGCGTTCCGCTGTCCGTTTCCTCTCCTGTTTTTTCACGCGGGATTTTTTCAAATCCTCTCCGTTTTGCAGACTGCGTAATTTTATCCGCAATGATGCCCGCTCCAAGCCATTCTATGACGATAAGCATGATGCCGAATGCGATCGTAACACCGATTTTTATGCCGGTAAAATCGGCACTGAATTCGCCGATCGCTTTGCAGATGTTTTCGGTGATTACGGCGGTAAAAAACGGAACGGCGGCCGTCAAAAGACGCATCGCTTTTCGTGCCGTCCATTTTCCCGAAAAACATGTCATCGCCGCTGCAAATAAAAACGCGGGAATGAGTATGCTCGAAAATCCGTATATCGAAAAAAGCATAGTGCCGAGTAAAAACAAAGAGGCACCGAAGCCCGCAGTATATGCGATAAAATCGAAGGGCTGCAGTATAAGCGCGAGAGAAAAAACCGCCGCAAAAAGCAGCAATACGACACCCGCAGCGTACTTCAGCTTATTCAAACGTTCCATCGATACTCCCATAATCGAGTTTGCAATTCAAACGCGTTTTTGAAAAACCGCGTTCGTTTTCCGTTCTATCAATATCGGCAGATTTTATATCCGGTTTTAGTGGAAAACTTCGGACGTTTCGGCTATAATGCGGCACATGGATGGGTATCGTGGCGAACCGTTTTGAATTCAAATGCGCCGTTTGTTCCGTATGCGACGGAAGAGGCTGTATCGGACAGATGCCGGGCATGGGCGGCGTTAACAATAATAAAAATTTCAAATTGAATTTCGAAGGATGGAAAAAGCTTCGGCAAAAGGCGGTATCGGACGGAACGATCAAATCGATTTTATCGATACCCGTTGAAACGAGCGCGGTGCGGGCGGGACCCGTTACCGGTGCGGTACAGAATATCGGCTTCGAAAAAGAAGAATATTTTTATCTGCCGTATTTTTCGGCCGCGCGGTACGGAGACATCGGTTTGTGCGTCGGCGACGGTTACCCCGATTATAAACTGCACTACGGGCTCGATGCGGTACGGAAACTGCAAAAAGCGGAACCGGATTTGAAAGCGGCGGTATTTTTAAAACCCTATCCGAACGAAAAGCTTTTCGACCGCATCGAGGCAGCCCGCGACGTTGCGGAAATAATCGGCAACGATATCGACTCGTACAATATTGAAACGATGCGGAATCTCGTACAGCTGGAAAAAAAGACGCCTGCGCTGATTTCGGAAATCAGAAAAAAAATTTCCGTACCGTACGCATTAAAAGGAATTTTCTGCAAAGAAGATATCGAACTCGTAAAAGAAGTCAAACCGGACATAGCTTTCATTTCGAATCACGGAGGGCGCATCGATACGCGCGAAGGAAGCACGGCTGAATTCCTTGCCGAATACGGAAAAGAAATCAAAAAATATTGCGGCGAAATTTGGGTTGACGGCGGAGTGAGAACGCGCCATGATATACAAACGGCGCTCTTTTACGGAGCGTCGCAGGTAATCATCGCGCGTCCCTTCGTTGCGGCCCTCGTTTCGGACGGCATCGGGGGTATGATAAAAAAGATCGATGAAATCATCCTCGGAGAAATCATCGATTAACGATTTTGCAATAATAAATTTGCATCGATTTTTTTACAGAGGTTTTTATGAAGCGATTGTTAAGTATCACGGTCTGCGCGGCGCTTTTCGTATTTTCCGGCGCGGCGCTTTTTGCGCAAACATACGCCGCCGTTCCTTTGGAACATCCGGTATATCAAATTATCGCACAGGCGGAACTGCGCGGTCTTTGCCGAGCGATGCCGAAAGTAAAACCGTATTCGGAAAAAACGGTTATAAACGCGATCAACGAAATCATCGCGGCATCCGATGCGTCCGACACGCCGTTGCTTTCGAAAACGGAACGGGACATTTTATTCGATGCGCTCGAAAGATTTAAGAGAAAGCCCGGAAAAGACGGTTTACGCGGCGGATATTATTATGAAGGAAAGGGAAAGCTCCGTACGACGGCGGATCTGACGTTCAAAGCGGATATATTCGCTTCGGGCGGCATCTACAACAATAAAGACGACGACCAGTGGGGCTTTAGGTTTTTGCCTACGGTTTCCGTAAGAGGCGATTTCGGAACGCAGCTTTCCTACGATTTCAATTTGTTCGGCAATGCTTCTCGCGCCGTACTGAAAAACCTCGGAACTTACAGCATCGGAAAATGGTGGTTTACAGAAACTGAAGACGGCTCCGCCGACCGCACGATTAAAACTTATGCGAACAAAGCGTTTTTTCCGTTTTCACACCGTAAAACATGGGACGGCTCGGTATACAAAATAGGCGACTTGACGGCAAGCGGTCTCGAAGGCTGGTGCGATGAAGGCGCCGGCGGCTTCGGAATCAATTCGGAAATCGCGGCGGGTGTTTTCGATGATAAAATATTTATCCGATTCGGACGCCTTTCGCGCGAATGGGCGGGTATGGACAAGGGTGCAAGCCTCGTATTCGGAGGCGCCGCACACCCCTTTCTTGCGCTCGAAGCCGAAATCTCTCCTTTCAGCTGGTTTTCGCTTTCGACGCTTACCGGCATCCTCGAATTTCCGAACAGCGCATATATTGTCGGAAAGATATACAACAGTAAAAAAGATCACGGCGATTATGACAACGCGGCGTTTTTTCAAAACGCGTATTCGATCGCAATGCTCGAATTCAATTTTAAATATATCCATGCCGATTTCGGAACGACCGCCGTTTGGCCGAAGCGCTTCGAGCTGGGATATTTTTTCCCGCTGACCGACAAAGTTTTTTATCAAAACAATATCGGCGATTTGGATAATATCGCACTGTTCGGCAATATCTCTTATACATATCCGAAAATCGGCACCGTATGGGCATCGATCTTTCTCGACGAATTCAACGGCTTCAGCCGGGTAACGGGACTGCTCGGAGATTTCATCCACGCGACGCGCAATATGTATGCAACGCAAGTCGGCATGAAAGCAAGTATTCCGTTCCTTCCGTTTACAACGATTTCTTGCCGCTATACAAAAATCGAACCTTTCTGTTATACGCATACCGCCATCAATAAAGCGCCGTGGTATTCGCATTATATAACCGAAGCGTACATGAGCGCAGGCGAAAATCTCGGTTATTATCTTCCGCCGAATTCGGATGAACTGCACATCCGTGTGGAAAGCTCGCCTCTTACCGCCTTGACGGCACATTTGGAATATCAATTTATCAGACACGGAGCCGAACACGGAGGCCAGGCGGTGCGCGGCAGTTCGATATATTCCGAACTCGATCCCGAGGGCCGCGACGCTATGCGGAAATATTTTTTGCACGACGGCGCATACCAATGGTTTCACATCGTAAAAATCGGCGGAGAATATTCGCTTCGCAAATTTAAAGTGCCGCTGACGATATACGGCGACGTCGGATTCGTTTACAGCTATTTTACCGTAATCGACGGGACTCCGAACGACAACCGAAAACACAACTATCACATTGCGGACACGAGCGAATACCCGACGGAATTCGGCGCAATCGTTTCGGGCGGACTGCGACTGTATTTTTAAACCCGCGCCTGAAAAAGGGCTGTCGCAAAACAAAGGGGCGTCTGCTCGACATACAGGTACTTCGCCCCGAACGTAAATCGTACAAAAATTGCATCGTATCATATCGAAGACAAGCGGACGACCGCTTGTCTTTTTTTTATCGTTATGCTAAAATATGGACGTTTTGGCTTTTTTAGTGTTTTTAGATAAAATACTTCGGTACACATCCTGTGGTGAGATTGGATCATCCTGCGCCGCCCGCGCACAATCCTTTCGTCGGTACGGTATTGCCGAAGTAAAGATTTCTAATGCATATACCGATAAAGAAGCGGATTCATGTTTTTTATCGGCAGATCGCCTTTTTCGGGCGGCTGCCTTTAAAATATTTTATCGGAGTGTCCGGTAAGAGAGGAAGTTTATGAAAAGACTTGCATCGTTTGTGTTTTTTTGCTGTGCGCTCGGCGCCGTCCATGCCTTCGGTTCCAGAGATATAACCGAAACCGATCTCGCTTCTCGTAAAAGCTGGCAGGAAACGGTCGATATTTCGGCAAAAAAAAAGGGGAAATACAATATCCTCATCACCGCCCGCGATACGGCCGGCAATGTCGGCTATGCGGGACCTTTCAATATGTACATAGATCCGGATTCGGATCTGCCCGTTACTTCGATCGCCTTTCCCGCATCGGGAGCGGACGTAGCCGGCAACGTCGATATTATCGGAACCTGCTATGACGATGATGCCGTTACAAAAGTGTCGTTCCGTATCGACGACGGCGAAGAAATATATACGGCAAAAGGTACCGAATTTTGGTCGTATACGCTCAATACGGCGTCTTTGGACGAAGGTTTGCATACGATAGAAGTTTGGGGTACCGATATCAACGGTGTGCAGGGAAAAAGCGTAAAAACTTCTTTCAATTTGAACAGACGCCTCCCCGTTACAAGCGTTACGAATACCGGAGCCGGCACTTTGGTGTCGGGAACCGTACAGCTGGAAGGAACGGTTGAAGACGGAAACGGCATAGACCGTCTGTTTTATTCGCTCGATAACGGAAACAAATTTGAAGAAGTCCGCCTTTCCTACGATAAAAAGCAAAAGCGATCCGTTTTTAAACTCCCCGTAAAAACGGCGCTGCTTCCGGACGGCCCGAACGTGTGCTGGTTCAAAGCGGTCGACAAACAGGGCTCGACGGGAATCTATACCTTTTTATTTTTCGTGGATAATGTGCCGCCCTCACTTTCATTCATATATCCGGACAATGACACCGAAACGTTTCCGAGCGTTTTTTCCGTCGCCGGACGCGTATCCGACGGTACGGGACTCGAATCTCTTACGTGGGTATGCGGAAAAGACAGCGGAGAGATTTCCGTAACGCCGGGCAACGATTATTGGGTCAAAGAATTCGATTTTACACGTACGAATGCAAAATCGCTTATTATCGAATTTGCGGCAAAGGACATTGCCGGAAACGTCGTGCGTGAGAAAAAAAAGATTGAAATCGATAAAGCGAAAGACAAACCCGTTTTGGAAATCGTCAGTCCGAAAGCGGGCGAAAAAATAGACGGCGCTCTCTTTATCTCAGGCTTGGCCTACGGCAGGACGTCCGAAATCCGCTATAAAATCGACAGAGGCGAAGAAAAATCTCTTATGCTTTCTTCGTCTTCAATCGCGTTTTCAGCAAGCGAAGACGAACTTCCGGCAGGAAACCACACGCTTACCGCGTACATCGTAAATGCCGACGGTACGGAAGGAAACGTGCAAAGCGTTCAGTTTTCTTTAACGGGAAAAGCGCCGGTCATTACGTTCGAGTCGGGCACTTCGGTCATCCCCTTATACGGCGCGCAAAATAAAGTTTCGACGGCCGTCCGCATAAAAGCGGAAGCGGGTTTACGCGAAGTGAGTGCGGGTTTTAACGGCGAAGAAGAAAGATCGCTTGTTATAAAAGAAGGCCAGACGGAATTCATTTTACGTCCTCCCGTAAACGACAAAACGGGCGCGGGAATATATACCCTATCCGTCAGCGCAACCGATACGGCAGGCCGCTCTTCGACACAAAAACTGCTCATCGGCATCGCCGACAACGGCAAGTCGGGCGACACGAGCGACCAGGTTTCTTTTGCATGGGCCGGAAAGCGGATCGGAAATGCCGCGCTCATCACGGGCGAACCTTTGGAAGGTTTGTTTTATTCGGCCGACGGCGCAGAAATCGAAAGCGCCGAATTGACCGGAGCGGCAGGCCTCTCTTGCGAAGTTGAAGGCAGCATCGTAAAAATCAGCGCTGCAAAAGACGGAGTTTATAAAGACGTCCGCGTAAAAGTACGCACGAGCGACGGTCGTGAAATAATAAGCGAAAGCGTCGACATTTCCGCCGATACCTCTTCTCTTAAAATAATGCTTAACAAAAACGCTGTTTACGTAAAAGATTCGCTCGTCTTTTCGGGCAGCGTAAGCGGTACCCGGCTGCCGCTCGATTACAGCTTATCGTCCGCTTCTTCGGATGAAGTTTTAACGGGAACGATCGACGGCCGCTTTGAAAAAACGCTCGATGTAAAAGCTTTCCCCGACGGAGCGCTTTTCCTCACCGTCACCGCAACGGACGATACCGGCAAAAAAGTTTCGGAACACGCAATCTTTATAAAAGATACCGAAGCGCCGGACGTACGCATGGTTATGCCCGCAAACGGCGATAAAGTAAACGGTTCCATAACGGCTGCTTTTACCGTCGATGAAAAATTCGGCGGCGTAAAAGCCGAGTACAAAACCGAAGATAAAAATTCGGCATGGAAGGAATTCCCCTATGCTTCGCTTTCGAACACCGTCATGGGAAGCGCAGCCGATCCGATAAGCAAAAACATGCAGTTTCGGTTTACCGACCAGGCGGGAAACGTTAAGCTCATCAACCGATACGATTTCGATATCGATACCGCTTCGGACGCTCCGGTCGTCGAAATACATTTGCCGTTTGAAAATCAGGTTATAGTCGAAGATTTCGAAATTTCAGGTATTGTGTACGACGATGACGCTCCGGCGAAAATCTACTACAGGATCGACAACAAAGCGTATACGGCGCTCGATGTCAAGCATACGTTTTCCATTCCGATCGCTCTTTCATCTTTGACCGACAACGAGCATACGATCAGTATATACGGCGAAGATATCTACGGTATAAAGAGCTCGCCGGTCGAACGAAAAATCAGAGTGTCGCTCGCAAAGCCTCTGGCACAAATGACTTCGCCCGACATCAGTGAAACGGTAAAGGGTCTTATAACGATAACCGGTACGGCTTCCGATGCGAACGGTATCGAAGGCGTCTACATATCGGTGAACAACGGAAACAGTTTTTTGCGGGCGAACGGCGGAGACAAATGGAACTATTCGCTCAACACGCAGGTTATCGGCGACGGTACCCACGTCGTACTCATCAGAGCGGTGGACAAATACGGACAGGAATCGGTATCGTCCACTTTAATCAATATCGACAACACGCCGCCCGTTTTGAAAATCGAATATCCGCTGGCGGGCTCCCGGCTCGATAAAAATTTATTCGTATCGGGAAAAACGCGGGACAATATCTCTCTCGAAGGCGTAACGCTGAAAATAAAAAGCCTTTCGAATACGGCGGTTCCAGCATCGCTCGCTCAAATAAAACTTAAAAACGATCTCCTCGTCGCCGAAAACATCGATATTTCCACGCTGCCGGAAGGACGCTACAATCTGGAAATATCAGGCGTCGATAAAGCCGGCAATACGAACGAAGCCGCCGTAAACTTCGACGTATCGCGGAAAGCCGATAAAAATAAAATCGAACTGCTCTATCCTTTAAACGGCGAAACGCTGTTCGGCGAGTTCAACGTATACGGCCGTGTCGATTCTTCGACGAATATACAACAGGTATCGCTCTTCGTAGACGGCAAACAAATCATGACGTCCGATGTGACGGGCACTTCGTATGCATCGTTCCGCTTGAATGCGGATGTCATAAGCGAAGGCGAACATACGATCGAAATCAAGGGTATCCTCCCCGCAAATCAAGCGGTGATTTCAAGCGGCGTTTCCGTGCAGTACAAAGAAAACGGGCCGTGGATCACGATCGACAACCTTGCTATGGGAGACTTCGCGATCGACCGACCCTATTTGAAAGGCAGGGCCGGTTATTCCGTTTCGCAGGAGGAAAAAGATGCCGCCTCCGCAAAAGACGCATCTGCGGACGCAAAACGGATTTTTGCGGGAAAACGCTTAAAGCAGGTTGAAGTGAG
Organism: Treponema sp. Marseille-Q4132; assembly: GCF_014334835.1. NCBI lineage: Bacteria > Pseudomonadati > Spirochaetota > Spirochaetia > Treponematales > Treponemataceae > Treponema > Treponema sp. Marseille-Q4132. The sequence goes on along the minus strand of NZ_CP060591.1, from coordinate 1,992,925 downwards.
TTTCAACAACGGACGCACGTTCGTTCCGGCAAAACTCAAAAACGGCTGGCGCTATCGGCTCGAAACGGAAGATATGGAGGAAGGCTATCACTTTTTACTCGTGCGCGCCGTTATGGAAAATAAAGAAGTCGCTATATGCCGGACGATCATCAGAATCGATAAAACCGCACCGAATATAACGCTTATCTCTCCGGGTGAAGGCGGACGCTATAACGAAAACATAACGTTTGCGGGCTTGACGTCGGACAATGTCAGTCTCGCGGATACGAGCGCCGCACTCCGCAAAGGCGACAAATCGATATACGAAGTGCCGAAATTCATACAGGGTCTTCATTTCGAAGCGGGATTCTGGGGCGCGACGCTGTGGAACGCAGGTGTGGGCTTAAGCTTTTTCGACGACAACGTAAAACTCCAGCTGCATTACGGACAATTTACGCAAGATCAGTTCGATTTCTTTTATAAAGTGCGCAATCTGCCGCTGCAGCAAATCCGCTACGGCGGACACGTCGGCTCTTTAAAACTTTTGGCGAACGTATTCGAACTGCCCTTCGGCTATTATTTCGGGCCGGATTGGCAGTGGCTGTATTTGAATGTAGCGCTCGGCGCACAGTTTTCACTGTTCAGCGAAACACAAAGCGGCAAACCGCAAGTGCTGCCGGCAGGTTTGATTCAGCTCGAATTCCCGCGAGTAAAATTGGCAAAACGAAAATATTTCAGCTCGTTCTCGTTCTTTACCGAAGGACAGCTGTGGTTCATCACGACCGACGTCAATTCACCGTCGATCAAATCGATTGTGCCGCACTTAAGCGGCGGAGTACGCGTCAACGTATTCTGATAAAAGAATACGGACACGCAAAATTTTTGGAGGTATGTTTATGAAAAACACGGTACTGAAAAATAAAAATAAGCGAATACTCTCGGGATTTTTATATTCCGCATTATTTGCCCTAACATTGATTTTATACTCCGCCTGCCCGCAAAATGTGGCCCTGGGCGGCAGCGTGGATATTTTACCGCCGAACGGCGAAATCACCTATCCCGATGCTGGCGAAACACCCATACGTGGAAGTTTTGTGCTGAAAGGAACGGCAAAAGACGACGAAGGCGTACAAGCGGTTTCAATCGTTTTTGAAAACATAGAAACGAAAGACAGAACGCGCTCTTTTCAGGCCGAACTTTCCGCGCCGGGCGCCTACAATACATCGTGGACTGCAAGTATAAACAACGAATCAACGGGTACGGAACCCGGACATGATTTGGTAAAAGTGTACCCCATACCCGACGGCGAATACACGGCCATCGTTACCGTTACCGACAACGGCGGTAAAACGTCCAAGTTTACGAAAAATTATAAAATCGACAATACGCCGCCGGTGTTTATCGTTTCGCGGCCGTCGACGACGATAGATGCAGCCGATACGACAAATCAACCGGCGGACGGTTACGGAGCGGTCTTTTCGGTGGTAGGACAGGCAGGTGAAAGAAATACCGTTGAAAAATTATTGATCGTTGCCGATGAAAATATCCGTATTGAAAAAGACTATGTAGGAAAGAATATAAATATAAAAGCTGCAGCCGACGGTGATGCGTTGTATGCATTGCAGGCAAGCAGGCCTGCAAATATTATTAAAGCGCAAATTTCTTTATACGACAATGCACGGAAATTTACGGGAAGTACTCCCGATACGGAAGGTAACGGATCGGATTTTTTTTATTTGCAGGACGATATATACGATGTCGTTTCGGGAAAAGGGTATACGGAAGAAGTGATCAGCGATTATTTTGCCGGCAAAAAAGGTTCTGTAAAAAATGAGCATGATCAAAAAATATTGGCTTTACGTAACGATACCGATGCGAAAAATGCATTAAAAAATAACCGTAAAATGATGAACGGTTCTGAAGCGAAACGCAGTACCTTTAAATTGGATCCGAATAAATCCCCGGGGTTCAGAGTCGCAAATATCAGATATTTGACAAAGGATTCCTTCAATTTAGGCGATATTTCATCTGCGGTTTTTAAAGAAAACGTCGATACGTTTATAAACATCGATTTGATCCCGAATAAAGACGGAAATCCCATAATCAAGGGTTCTTCTCTTTCAAATTATACTGCAAGCAATATAAAAATAAATTTGTACAAATGGAACGGCACGGGAAATGAAAGCGACAGTCTCAAGAATTTCACAGAAGCAAATCTTGTCAAAACGGAGCTTTTAAGTTTCGAACATTTAACCGCTGCGGATTTGGCAAACCAAGTTGTAAGAAAAGAAGGCGGTATCGTAAAGGTAAAATGCAAATTGCCCGCTTCTTTTTCGGAAGGCAATTATTTAATACTTGTCGAAGGAACGGACAGTTCGAATGAGAGCCATACGAACAGCTTTGTAGCTTATAATGACGGCAATTCGGCCGGTGACGGTTTATTCGTATGCAAATATCTCTCAGGCGGCGGCGGAGCCCGCGTCAGGCCCGTTCGCGACATGGATAAATATAAAAAAGAAAATTTCGAAATCAAAGCGGACGTTACCGGATTGGGAACCAGCGGTAAAGTATACTACAATATCGATAGTGCAACCGTTCCTCATACGCCGGCTCACGAGTTGTCTTTAGACAGCGGTATACGGTATAAAGCCACGGTCGATATCAACAATCCCGTAAGCAATCCCGGTCACAAACTTACCGACGGAGATCACAAAATTTATTTTGTTGCGGTAAGTTCCGGAGGAGGAACGGACAGCGATGATATAGATTTTATTATCGATACGACCGCCCCATCCGTTGATATAAGCTATCCCCTTCCTACCGACCCTCAAGCCGGTAAAATCACTATTTCGGGTACCATCACCGACGGAACGGGATCGGGCGTGAAAGAAACCGGTACAAAATATATACTGGGGCGAAAAGCTTCTACACCCGCTCTCGATGATCCCTCTTGGCAAAATATGACCACATCTACAAAGGGCTCGTGGAACATCTCCGATGTCAATTTGGACACGATGAGCGCTCATCCGGAAAATTACGGAACTCGAGTCGGCTCGAGCTCCTACTATAAAGTACCGCTCTATATCCGAAGCGAAGATATACTCGGCAATGCAACCGTTGATTCAACAAAAGAAATTCTTTTTAATCCCGACGGAACAAAGCCGGTTGTAAGAGTACTTTCTCCACAAGCGGATGCTGTTGTCGGCGGTACTATACAAATTTTCGGTACGGCAAGCGCTGTTACCGGCGGACCAAGCGCTGTCGGTGAGGTATATGTACAGTTTTCAAAGACTTCTGATTTTACGAATGCGTCGAATATGACCTTCGGAACTAACGGACCCGGATACACCGCCGATTGGTATCAAGGCGGAGACGGACAAGTCGTTCCGGGAACGGGTTCCGGCCCCGGACAAAGCGGTGCTGAATGGCGTCTTGAAATAAACGGAAACGGCGCGTTCAACGGAACATCACAGCGCCAAGACGTTTATTTCAGACTCCGTGCAAAAAATAAAAGCAACGGACGACTCGGTGAATGGACGACGCCGATAAAAATAATCGTCGATAAAGACGCGCCGTTGATCACCGACGTAAAAATCGAAAATGTTTCGGCGCCGCCGTCGCCGCAAAATTATGAAACGAATATGTGGATCGGAAGCGGCAAAAAACTTACGGCAAAATTGACCGATCCTTCGGGAATAAAAGAAGTTAAAATTACCTCGAGCAAAATGAGCGGCGGTATATCGTATACGCAGACTACGGCGCCTTCCGGCTGGCTTACACCTTATAATGCAGGCGGTGTTTCGGGCTATGCGTTAAGCATACCGCTTAATATAAGCGGCATGTCGGGTAATGACTTTTCGATCAAGGTTGAAATTACAGAGAATACAAACACAGGCCTAAAGTCTGACAGTACGTTTACCTTCCGCTTCGATACGACGCCGCCGACGGGAGTATTCGGATCAAGCATGTATATCAACAGCGGAGTTTTCGGTACTTCTTCGGTGACGAACACCGCTCTCGCCGACAAATTACGGGACTTGGGAGCAAATGCATCTTCAGGCGCAGGCGCTAAAATACTGGCCGAAAATACCGAACTGACGGTAACGGACGTATCGGGAAGTACGGTGAATTTTACTCCTTCGATACAAGCCAAAGAATACAACTATATCCTCTACAAACCGGAAGTGTTGATATATAATGAAGGCTCCTCCAGTCCGTGGATCGTAAAAGGCGTTGCCAACGACGACGGTTCCGGTGTTGCAAAAGTTGAGGCATGGGTTACGGTAGATAATGGGTCAACAACCCATACGATTATAACCGAAACCGATAATACGAATAAAATAACGCGGCAGCTCGGCGGGCAGGTTACTTGGAAAGGACAGATAAATCTCGGTTCGCTTAAAGACGGAAAGGGAACACTGCATTACAAGATAACCGACAAGAGCGGTAATGAATATAATGCTCCTCCTGTCGATGTGCGGGTAAAAAACAAGCCGATAAAGATAAAGACAATAACGCTCGTTACTGACATAGGAGGAAGTGCTGTCGAGTTCGTAAATAATGATGTGAACAAAGCCCTCAAGGATATAGACGTAGACTCTAATCTCGACTTTACCGCGAATTATACCAGCAGTGCATTTGCCTTTAAAAATGAAAATAATTCCAAAATAAAGGTGAATTTTACCGGCGGAGAAGGACAGATTAAATACAGTCTGAAATACAACAATGCGGTTTTAGCCGGGCACTATATGCAGGATATCAGCAACAACGGTATCATAATATTGAGCCAAGCCAATTTGAATACGATCGGAAATACTACGGGCGAAACAACCAAAGAATTGACTCTTGAACTGTGGGACAATGCACACGATTGCAGCCCGACCGGCGCAGTTCCGCTTGAAAAGAGTTCTTTTGCCGAAGTTAAAATCAATACACTTTTCGATGCTCTCGACAGTACGCCGCCTACGGTTGTCATCCTTCCGTTCCACTGGAACGGCGAAGGTGATAACTCACTATACGAAAACAAACGTGCCAACGGGCATGTGGAAATTGCAAAGATTAACAGCTTAGGTAACGATCACTCTTCCGTTTCGGGTAAAGTTACCCTACGCGGTTTTGCGTATGACAATATTAAAATCGATTCAATTACGGCTGAGGTATCCGGTAAAACGTTAACAGCTGCGCTTTCCGGCAGCGGCTCCACTTGGACGGCTGGAACAATAACTTCAGCGGATGGTATCGTATTAACGGTTAAAAAACTCGGTGCCGACTATCTTGGTTATTACGTTACATGGCAAATTGATTGGGATACCGAAAAGATAGGCGTAGGCCTTGCGAAAGACATTAAAGTAACAGCTAATGATGGAACAACGACATTTTCCGACACCGGAGTGACTACAGCCAAAACAACAGGCGTTACCCGGAGTGAAAAAAGGTCTGCGGAAGACGCTGTTTTCGCAGATAAAAAACCGGGACAGTTCGTTGTGTTTACAAAAGGCGAAACGCAATACCTTACACGTATAAGAACCGTAACAGGTAATAAGGCAACGCTTGAAGATGACGTCCCCATTGAAGCAACTACGGTTTCTATGTACGCTTATACTGCAAACGAGCCGAAAACAACGGTAAACGTTGTTCCGTATATTACGGAGATAGTAACCGGTTTAGAAGGTGCCGACAGCAGTAATAAAGGCTCCTTTTCGCGCGCTTCAACCGGCGAATATCCGGTACGGGCAGGTGAAACGATTAAAGTAAAAGGCTTTAATCTCGCAGGCGGAACGATTATGCTCGGCACCTCTTCGCTCGGTACGAATTTAAACAGCGTAGCCATTGCATCATCGCATACGAGCGGCGATTTGTCCGTTAAGGTCGGTTCTATCGAATCCGTCAACAACAAGGTGGATATTATAAAGCCGTACAATATTGAAGGCAACGGAATTAATAACGATATCCTCAATGCAAAACGTAAGCTTTTTGTATGGAAGATGGAACCTATTATCAATAACAATGCAATGGAAAGCCCGCAGTTTGTGATGGATAAGGATTCAAGATTTTATATGTCGCTGGGAAGTCTCGGGGGCGCTGCTCCTATGAAATTCTTTATGCTGAAAAACCAGCGACTGCTAAATGGTATCAGCGATATGAATAACGATACTTATGCGTATGAAACTACCCATAGTAAATTTCACAATACTGTTGTAGCGTATGATGAAGCGGGAAATATTTACGGAGGTTCGACTAATACGGATAAAGGCGGCGGTGATACAACCAGCTTCAATTTTGTAGCAAAGCAGAAACCCAGTCAACGTAATAACTATGTAAATGGTTCGGGAAAACGGCGGCTTGAAGGGTCTCTTAATCAAGGTCGTTCAGGAGGGGAAATCTATGATGTAAATCGTATTCAAATTCCTAAGGTTGCTATACGAGGCAAAGGCTTAGATACGGACAAGGCAAGAATAGCTCTGGCATATTATGATCGCAATAATGATAATCCGCCGGTAAAATTCAGATACGGAATTGTCGGTACCGATTCGTGGACATCTATGGATAAAGGCCTGGGGTATGACTTACCTACAAACGGTGATTATTCCGCAAACGGCTATGAAATTATCGCCGACAGCAATAGCAGTACGTATAGAAGCGGGCTTTATGTAGGCGTCGGATTGGTTGAATTGAATACTACTACAGATCGTGCCGTAGTTGCCTGGTATGATTCGAATAGCAGTGCTCTTGTATACAGCTATAAGGATTTTGATAGCACCTATATCGCTCCTACGGGAACCGATAAAAAAACGACCGCTTGGCAAAGTAATGCCGTACGCATTGACGGTGCAGCCCCGCTCTTTATTGATCTTGTTGTTGATGATGATAACGGCGTTCATATCGGCTATTACTCCAGCGGAGAAGGCGGAGTTAAATATACCTACTTGCCGCCGGATAAAGTGACAGGAACAACAAAGCCTGCTTCTACAGACTTTAAAGTTGTTAAGGTCGATACCTATATGAATCCCGGTACCCTTCTTAAAATCGGTGTACGCAAAGAAGGCACCAAGCAGGTTCCGTACATCAGCTACTACCATAACGGTTTTTACGGTTCGGCAAATGCCGCCCGCATTGCATGGCTGAAAGACGGCATCGGTTCCGACGGAGTCGTTAAAAACGGTGTTGAAAGCGGTAAGTTTACCGGCAACTGGGTTGTGATGACGGTGCCGGCAAGTAACGGTATTCAGCAGTACACGATTTGCCAAGGGGCGCCTATAAACGGTACTTATGCAAATAAAGTTATTGCCGCGTACTTTACAACAAAGAATTACGAGATGGCGGTTCTGACAAAGTAAAAAAAACATAAAAGCCGGTAGGCAGCCGCTTACCGGCTTTTTTTAGAGGAAAACATAATAACAATCGGTAATAATAAATTACGAGCGGTTTTCTAATTTTACAGTATTACTAACTACTGTAGCAGAAAATTTTATGAATTTATTATACAATAGAATTTGTATGAGATATCATATATGCCTTACACAGTTCTGAAAAAAAATCTCTTTTCGGTGTTTGGAAAAATGAACCTTTTTATATGTCGCCGGATTTTGATGAACCTCTCGAAGATTTTTCGGAGTATATGTAAAGAAGTATTTGCTCGACACGCATACAGATCTTTGGTATTTATCGATTTTCGAAAAGTGCTAAAGATATAGTTGAGTCTAATGTTTGTTTTTACAGTTATGCCTCATTTTGGGAGATTTCAATAAAACAAATCAAGAAAAAATTGGAATTTACTCATACTGTATATGAAATAGTTGTATGATGTAAAAACTGTTTGGTAGAAGATAGGAAACCTAACAGCCGTGTCAGCCTGACATTTGCTGTGCAATGCGTTTAAGCGAATGTTATACCGATTGCCCGGTGGGCATTTTTTTATTATTATGCTTGAGAAATTTATTTTTTTGTTTTGTATCAGCCTAGATAAAAAGTAGTATTTCTTTATGATATAAAGAGAAAAAGGTGAGAAATATTATATGTGCAATTTAGAAAACTCTCGGAAATAATTATGATAAAGCAAAATTCAAGGGATTTAAAATATTATAAATACTCAAAGTTATATTTAGATGAAATTAATGATTTACTAGATATAATTCAAGAGAACGGATTTAAATATGAAATAACAATAAATAATTTTGAGCTAGAGAGTAGAGAAGAAATAGAAAAATTCTCCGAAAAAAAAGTCGAAAAATTCGAAATATATATAAGTGAAATTCGATTTCATATAGAAATTGTAGGAATTTTTTTGTTAGGCAGAAAGATAATATTGCTTTATCTTTGCTATCAGTTATCATTGGTAGCTTATTAACTTTATTAGTTGAGTTAATTATTAGAAAAATAAATTAATATATTTTTAAAATATTGATTTAATAAATTCAACACAGACACTAAAAGACTTGATTGAAATTATAAAAAATAATCCTTTTCAAAGCCCTTTGCCTTATGAAAAGACGGGAAAATATTTAAGAAAGATTAATATACAGCACCGCTTAGTACTTGAAATCGCGGCGCGCTGTCGAAAAAAAAGAGGATTACTACAGCAGCTTATAATTATAACCGGAAAACAGTTGCAGTTATAACATATATAGAGTATTATTAGATATGAGCCAAAAAGAAAAACTTATAAAAAGGCTTTTAAATAAACCGGTTGATTTTACATATGATGAATTAAGGAAATTATTAGGAAAACTGGGCTATAAAGAAAGTCAAAGCGGGAAAACGTCAGGTTCTCGAGTAGCGTTTCTTAATGAAAAAACAGGGCACATTATTCGGCTTCATAAACCGCATCCTAAAAACGTATTAAAACAATACCAAGTAGAACAACTTGTAGAAGAACTGACAACAAGGGGATTAATATGAAAGATATCTTACAGTATAAAGATTTTATAGGTTCCGTTCATTTCAATGCCGCTGATGAAATCTTTTTCGGAAAAATAGAAGGCATTGACGATCTGGTGTCTTTTGAAGGGAATACGGTCAGTGAATTGAAACAATCCTTTGAAGAAGCTGTAAATGATTACATAATTTTATGTAAAGCGAGCGGTAAAAAAATAGAGAAATCATACAAAGGCAGTTTTAATGTTCGTATTGCGCCGGAGTTGCATAAAAAGGCGAAACTGTTATCGGTAATGCAAGGTATATCATTAAATCAATTCATACAAAAAGCAGTCGAACAAGAAGTAATACGTGAATCACTGACTAATTAAAGATTTCTCACCCACTGTGATGGACTTCTGATTTCACAAAAAGAAGAAATTAACATGAAATATCCGATTTACAAGCTCGGAGAGATGCAAGAGGGTTTTACACAAGTTGTACTTACTCGCGACAATGCGACAGTTATTTTCCGTAATGTTCCTGCAAAAATTTGTGACAACTGCGGAGAATATTACCTTGACGAGCAGACAGCACAAAATATTTATATTGGAATGACAGAATTGATTTAGCAAGTGATTCTATTTACGAGTATGGGAAAATGATATAGTCATTTCTAATTTTTTAGAAAAACATATATATTTATAAAGAGAAGAAATTGTATCATGAAAACTATGACATTAGATAATTTAATTAAAAATCCGCTTACTGAGAAGACAGGAAACTCATAAATTCAGCCAAACCCGTAGTTACTGAGGAATGTCCGGAGGTAACCGATGCACAAATGAAAAAAACATAGAGGGGGAAATAAATGAAGAAAATAAATCGAATTTTTATTTTGGTATCAGTGCTTTTACAAATCGCAATATCAATTTCGGCAAAAGACAAAGATGAAGAACTGCTGGCATTCTCAATATACGGCGATAATTTTTTATTAAGTATTCCTCTTCCGAATTATTGGATGGTAGATATGAACGCCGCAGCGCGATACGGCGTTAACGGAGTATTTTTTATAAAAAAATACGGTATGGATGAAACTCCCGTGTATATAAATGTAAAGCTGTATTTTCCGCCGAAAGATTTTACATTGGAAAAATTCGAATCGGATATGATTAAAAATCTAACCGACTATCTGCCCGATTATAAATTAACAAAAATCGGTTCAGCCGAGTATTCGACTCAATTGAATAAATGGCAATATAAATTATACGACTTAAAGAAAAAAGAAGGACACGGCCATTATCAACAAATCGCATATATGAAATGTGAAGAAAAAAATGTATTTATTGAAATGTATATCGATTGCATAGAAGACACGCACAAGGATAACAATAAATACATAAAAGATTTTATCAATTGTTTACATAAGATGGAATTTCCGAATTATTCTTTTAAATTTAATTAATATATCAGAGGTATTGCCGGCCGCACACTTGAGCACCTCTCCCCGTCGGTGCCCGCGTACAATGCTGCGCTACACCCGCCCCGCTTCCGCCGCTTCGTGCTGCTCTTCCAAAATCGCCATGACGCGGTCGACAATCTTTTGCTTTGCGTCCTCTTCGGTTTCGCCCAAGCTCGCAATAACGTCGCGCCGGAACTGTTTGCATTCGATGACGGGAGACGCGGACAGCGTTATCGTATCGTTTTCAATGAGATCCATCATCATATTGTCGGGGGCTTCCGGATTGATGCGGAGACAGTTGCCGTTGATCGACACGAGCAGCATGACGTCGAAGAGGCGCAGATAGCTGTCGATTTCACGCAGTCCGCGCTTCGTTTCAGGCTTGCCGGGTCTGTAGCGAGTACCGCTCGGAAACACGAGTATCGCCTGTCCTCTTTTTTTGCAATCGTCCATAGCGTGCATCGCCGCCAAATTGATTTTGCGCGCGCGCTTTTTTTCTTCTTCGATTTCCGTTTCCGATTGCGCGTTCGCTTCGACTTTGTCAAGACTGCGTGTCGGATAGATGACCACGCGCGTAAAACCTTCCGCCCATGCGCGCACGATGGGACTTTCTTCGTTGAGCTTCATACCGGCGACCGCGACGATCCGCTTCGACAAATCCCTCGCCCACTCCTCTCCCTCATGATCGAGGAGATAGCAGATGGCGGGCAAATCGAGATTCGTATAGTGTTCCATCAAAATGAGGCCGCTTTTGCCTTCTTCGGTTATCGCGCGGTAAAAAGCTTTGAAATTTTCAATATTAACAATTCCCGAACCCGGCAGCATAACTTCCGACAAGAGTTCGTCCATAAATTTCCGAGTAAGGGGATTCGCTTCCTGATATACGTTTTCTTCATCGATCTTTGCCGCAGCTCGCGACGCTTCCGTAAGTTCGGCAAAATATTTTTTACATTGTTCTACGAGAGGCACTCCCATGAAAGTCTCCTGTTTATAAATTGCGGCACAGAGGCCGATACTACCGCTATAGTAAAGTTGAAAGCGCGATGTGTCAACGCCGCGCATTGCATCACGTTAAATCTAACCGAAAAAAAAGCCGTTCCTCACGTAAAAATCTAACCCAAATCTGAGTCACAATAGAAGCCCGAAGGAAGGGCACCATGGGGTTAGATATGAAAACGAAAAAGAAATTGACCGAAGAAACGGCAAAACGCTACTGTACGGCAAACAAGAAGCGCAAGACGAAAATCATCGACGAGTTCACCGCAACCACCGGCTACAACCGAAAATACGCCATCCACATCCTCAAAAACAGCGCACGCATAAAAATAACACACTTCAACAACGTCGAAAGAAAGAGTGTACAGATCATCAAAAAGCCTCGTAAAAAGCGGCACTATGAAAAATACTACGGTCAAGATGTGCAGCGTGAAGTTATTCGACTGTGGCTATTTTCGATGTACCTGTGTGCAAAACGGCTCGTACCCTTTATCCGCGACAATATCGATTACCTTGCCCTCAAGTTCGGCTATACTGAACAACTGAAAACAAAACTTGCTCACATATCAAGCGCAACGGTCTCAAGGATACTCAAGCCGGAAATCCCCAAGCATTCCATCCGCGGTATTGCAACGACACGACCGGCAAAGAATCTCAATAAACTCATTCCGATCCGCACCTTCTTCGATTGGGACGAACGAAAACCGGGCTTTTTCGAAGCCGATACGGTCGCTCATTGCGGTACAACTACGGAAGGACAGTATATTTGTACCCTGACACTCACCGACGTTCATTCAGGATGGACGGAAAATCGTGCGCTTTTGAATAAAGCTCATCGGTGGGTCAAAGAAGCGACAGAGGACGTGAAAATACACTTACCCTTTGCTATGAAAGGCATTGACAGCGATAACGGACGTGAGTTCAAAAATATACAGCTTTTGCAGTGGTGTGAACTAAATCATATTACGTTCACCCGAAGCCGGTCGTACAAAAAAAATGACAACTGTTTTGTTGAACAGAAAAACGACAGCGTGGTAAGGCGTATTGTCGGCTACTATCGATTTGAGGGAGAAGCTGCCTGTGTTGTCTTAGCAGAACTGTATGAAAGTTATAATAAGCTCGTTAATTTCTTTTTTCCCTCGATGAAGATTATTGCAAAGCAACGAATAGACGCAAAGGTCATAAAGAAATATGATGCGGCTAAGACTCCCTACCGAAGGCTTATGGAAAGTAAGGAGGTAAGCAAGGCGGTAAAAGCTGAGCTTTTCAGGAGAAAGAACAGATTGGATTTACAACAGCTGCTTGACAAGACACAACTCTTGCAGCGTAAGCTTATCGCTATGGCGGTGCAACGGTCATAGCTACGGTTAGATTTTTACTTGAGGAACCGAAATCGTTTCGGTTAGATTTTTACGTGAGGAAATACGCGCCGAAAGCGATTGCGACACATCGAACTCTTTTTGTCATAATGTCGGCGGTGCAAAGCGCGGCGTACCGCTCATGCCTTTCAATGAACGGATGAACGCGATGTTCCGCGCATGACTTGCAATAAGCGAAAAAGTCCGTCCGCGGCCGGCTTGTCTACATAGCGTTTGATTGCTAAAATGGCGGTATGAGTACCGCTTCAATTACACCGTATATTTCCGTCATTCATTCGGACATCCTTCATCAGCCTTTGTTCGAAGGCTATTGGCCGATCCCGAACGGCGTGACGCTCAATTCGTATTTTGTGCGCGGAGAAAAAAACGCGCTTATCGATCTCACCGCCGACTGGAGCGAAGCCGTCGACCTCTTGAAAAAACGGCTCGGCGAAATCGACGGCGGCGCAAAAATCGACTATCTCATCCTCAATCACCTTGAGCCGGATCACACGGGATTTTTGCCCGAGTTCGTAAAGCAAAATCCGAACATCGAAATCGTTACGACCGCAAAGGGTGCGGCCCTCGTAAAGAATTTTATCAAAGCGGACGAGGGATGCCCCGCTCTTAAAATCCGCGAAGTAAAATCGGGCGATACGCTCGATCTCGGCGGCAAAGCGCTTTCGTTTTACGAAATCCCGAACGTGCATTGGCCTGAAACGATGTGTACGTTCGATGCGGCGTCGGGAACGCTTTTCAGCTGCGACGCTTTCGGCGGCTACGGCGCGACCGGCGAGCGCGTATTCGACGACGAATTTTCCGAAAGCGAACTCTCATCGTTCGAAGAAGAAAGCCTTCGCTACTACGCGACGATCGTTGCAAGCTTCAGCCCCTTTGTCAAAAAAGCGATCGAAAAGCTCCGCGCCGAAAACCTTGCAATCAAAACGATTGCGCCGAGCCACGGCATCATTTGGAGAGCGCATCCCGAACGGATCATCGCCGCCTACGAACGTTTCGCTTCGTACAATACGGCGGGAACGGGCGAAAAAGAAATCTGCGTCATCTGCTCGTCCATGTACGGCAACACGAAAAAAGGCGCGGAAGCCCTTGTGCGCGGCATCAAAGCGGCCGACGCTTCCATCAAAGTCGATTTTTTGCAGGTTCCCGGAACCGACGATTCTCACGTACTCGCAGCCGCTCTCCGTTCCCGCGGCATCGTCATAGCCGCTCCGACGTACGAATACAAACTCTTTCCCGCTATGGCGCACATTCTCGATCTTTTCAACCGCAAGCACATCACAGGGAAAAAAGCGCTGCGCATCGGAAGCTGGGGCTGGTCGGGAGGAGCAAAAAAAGAGTACGACGAAATTTCGGCTCCGCTCAAGTGGGAACAGTTCGAACAGTACGAATGGCAGGGCGTTCCGACCGAAGCCGATTTACAGGCGCTTGAAAAAAAAGGCGAGGAACTCGCCGCAGCTGTTCTGAATAATTAATAATATGAGGGCGGTTGCAAAAACAGATTGCTTTTTCGACTGCCTGCCGAGTTCAACAAAGATCGAAATTCGACCTATTAATTTCGGAGGAATCCGATGATCGCAAATATCGTAACATTATTCCGCGCACTCAATTCGAATTCGAAGCCGTCGGAAATCGCGAACGCGCTTTGCCTCGGGCTCGTACTCGGCTTTATGCCGAAAGACAATCTGCTGTGGTATTTGCTCGCCGTACTGTTTTTATTTATGCGGACGAACAAAGCCGCATACCTTATCGCAATGGCGCTCGGCTCTCTCGCTTCTCCCCTGCTCGACCCGCTTTTTCATAAAACCGGCTACGCCGTTCTTACGTTTGCTCCGCTCGAACCGATTTTTTCATACCTGCTCGACGTTCCGTTCGTCGGCTTTACGAGATTCAACAATACGATCGTGTGCGGCTCCCTCGTCTGCGGCATAGTCTGCTATGTGCCGCTTTTTCTCCTTGCGATCGTACTGATCAAAAAGTGGCGTACGGTCATCGCAGGCGCGATCAAAAACAGCAAAATCGGAAAAGCGATCGGTGCGCTGCCGATCATTTCAAAAATTGCCGCAAAGGCGTCGGAGATCGTATAAGTATGAAAACGACAATCGCTGAAACGCAAAAAACCGTTCCCTCAAAAAAACTCCCCGGATTGTTAAAAAAATCTTATACGCAAAAGCAATTCGAAAAGAAAATACTGAAAAAAATATACGTCGCGGCGGATAAAGAATTTATTAATAATTATTTTACCACCGATGCGGATAAAACGGGCAGCGTCCGCATCCCCAAAAATTCGGAAATCGTCAAAGCGGATTTTATCCGTCTTAAAGCCGTCGCAAAAGAGATACGACAGCAGAAATTCGGCGTCAAGCTTATCCCGCTTGCAGCCCTCGTCGGCGCCATAGTCGCCGTTTGCGTCGTTATCGGTATGTTCAAAAATATCATCGTAAAGAAAGCGATCGTCGCGGGAATGCAAAGCGCTTTCCAAGCGAAAACCGATATCGGCTATCTCGATTTTCAAATATTCGGCGCGAAGCTTACGATAAAAGATTTGCAGCAGGCGAACAAAAACGATGTGATGAAAAACATCTTTCAAGTCGGGGAAATCACTTTCGATTTCAATTTGACCGAACTGCTGCGCGGCAAATTCGACGCGGAAAACATCACCGTCGCCGACCTGCTCATCGGTACCGAGCGGAAAACGTCCGGCTATATTCCGATAAAACAAAAGCGCGAAGAAAAACAAAACGAAAGCCGCATCGCCGACATGCAAAAGGCGCTCCTTGCCGACGTACAAAAAACGCTTTCCGACACTTTTGCAGAATACGATCCTCAAACGATTATTAAAAACGTTGAAAGCAATTTGAAATCTCCGGCTATGGCGGAAAGCACAAAGGCCGCGATCGAAGAGACGGTCGCAAAGTGGAAGGATACGCCCGAGTCGATGGAAAAATCGATTCGCGAATTTTCAAGTTCCGTCGATACTCTCATCAAAACCGATTGGGCAGGCGTAAAAGATCCCGTAAAATTAAAAGAAGCGCTCGATGCGATCAACGCCGCCGTCGTGCAGGGAAAAAATATAAAAACGCAGACTGAAAAAATCGGGGCGGACTTCAAAAGCGATACCGAAAAGGCCGAGCGGCTTTCGAAAGAAATCGGGGCTGCGATCGCATCCGACAAAGCGCTCATCGACAAAGAGATCGCCAAATTCAAAACGCTCAAAAACGACGGCATCGGCGGCGTCTTCAACAAAGTGCTTACGGCGTTTATGTACAATCTTTTCGGTACGTATTATCCCTACGTGCAAAAAGGGATCGATACGGCCCTTCAATTTAAAAGCAAAGCTGCGCCGAAGCCTGCAAAAAAGAAAGAGAAAAAAGTTTCGCGGCGCATGAAGGGCACGGATATCTATTATAAAAACGATACCGTTCCGAAGTTTTTAATCGAAAACGCGTACGGCTCCGGTGCAAACTGGAGCGTGTCGGCAAAAGAAGTTTCAAGCGATCCCGACAAGCGTGGAAAGCCCGCAGAGCTTTCCGCCGCCTTCGCCGTTAACGGAATCGACAACGCGATAAGCGCCGTTATCGACGGGAGACGAAAAACGGATAATCCGCTTTTGTCCGCAAAGTACAGCGGCTCGGGCTTTCCGCTTTCGCTCAAAATCGACGACGCGTATTCGCTTGCCGCGCACTCGTCCGCCCTTTCGTGTACCGTACTCGGCGATGACGACGGAAGCTTTCGCGTGCAGGGTGCAATCGATATGAGCGGTATGAAAATCGCGACTCCGTCTTTCGAACCCGCTCCCGTATACGAAATCTACCGCAAAGCGACGGAACGCTTTACCGCGCTCAAAGTCGGCTTTACCGCAGGCTACGCGCTCGAATCGGGCATCACGCTGTCGATCGACACGGACGCGGCCGAACGATTCGCCGAAGTTTTCCAAAGCATGCTCGCTTCCGAATTGACGTCGATCACCGCTTCCGCGCGCGAAAAAGTAAACGAACTGCTCGCCGAAAAAACGGGCGGCGTTTCAGCCGAAATCGCAAAGCTTACGGATATTCAAAACGGCATCAAACTGCAGGAAGCGAACTTCGGCGATATGAACGCCGCGCTCGAAAAAGCTCAGCGGGACATACTCAAACAGCTCGCAGGCCAAACCGGAAGCGACGCCGTACAAAAAGCCGCCGGAGCGCTCAAAGGACTGTTCGGAAGGTAGGAAAATACATACTATTATTCCTGTAACCGGCAGAACTTGTTAAGGAAGGACATGTTATGCCATGAAAAAAAAATTACTTTATATAGTTTTGATTTGTATAAGTTTAAATACTTTTGCTTCTCCTAAGAAAAGTTTATATGATAGGATTCTTGAAAAGAATGATTCTTTCTGGATTCCGGAAAAATGCCTTAAAATACTGCATACTGCAAACAAAGAAAGTATAAAGAAATATTTTGCTAATATTGAAACTTTAACATTTTATCATGAATTAGAAGAGAAAACCATACAATGGGATGAGCAGGACTGTTTTTCTACTTTTTGCATTATAAAAGATTTATATCGTGACCAAGACAATTTATGCGTAACTTGAGGGAAAGAATTAGATTTATTATCATTTTACATGGATGAGATCAACTATGAAAACGGATGTTTTTATATAAATGTTGTAAAAACATTCAACTGCAAAAAAAATGAAAATAAATCACCTTTTTCAAGTTGGCCGATACGGGAAGACGAATGTACGATAATTTTACGGTTTGACGGAGATTATCTTGGAGTTTATCTCAATAATTTAACTGACTATTATGATACCTTTTGCAAAGTGGATAATGAGATATTGAATCAATACAATAATCTAATCCAAACGAATACCTGCGATCTTTCAAAAGTTACCTGGCCCCGCCACGCCGACGGCACTTCGGATTACGATGACAAAATCATAATGCCGGAACCGTTAATTTCTACGAAAAACACGAGTCTCGATAAAACAACCGCCGGTAAAGACAATTGTAAGGATGAAAATGAATAAATATCGAATTATAATAATATTTTCATTAATCCTTATTAGTTCCAAACTATTCTCTGATAATGTTGAAAAGAAATTAGCTAAAGAAAGTTTTGTCATTTATGAAGATTTTGAAGTATTAAAAGCACAAAATAGAGATAAATTAATTGAATTATATCCATCTGTTTATCATGCTCCGGAGCTATCAGAGGTAGATTTCAAAACATATTTGTATTGGTATACTGGAGTCCCAAACGCTTTTTTGGAATTCAGAGTTAATACTGATGAAGAGATGAAGCATAAAAGACTCGGTAATTTTTATTTAGCCTGGAATTACAGTGGTGAAACATTGTCTATATTTTGTTTCCCATATTATATGACCGTAAGAAATGTTACTGTAAAAAATAATCAGATTATTTTTTCTTTAATTGGGATTGTACAAAAGTCCGATTTATATTATAGCAATTTTATAAAAACGGAAATCCCATTTAAAGAATATGAATATAATATTCATTCTGCAAAAATAATTATTGACGGGGATTATCTTGATTTTTATATCGATGACATATTTATCCATACATTCTGCAGGATAAATGAAGCAACCCTTAAAGAATATGAAAACTTAATAAAAAATAATACCTGCGATCTTTCAAAAGTCACTTGGCCCCGCCACGCCGACGGCACTTCAGATTACGATGATAAAATCATAATGCCGGAACTGTTAATTTCTATAGGAAATACGGATATCGATGAAGTAACCGCCGGTAAAGACAATGTGCAAGAGAATATCGGTAAGTCTGAAAAAATAATAAAAGTTCAAGTAAAATCAAAAAATCAAATAATGGCCGTAAAAACCCCGGCCGTATTACGTGCCGATCCGTCGATAGAAAAAGGAACTCCGATGCTGAAAGCTGCTGCCGGCTCGCGTGTACAAATAATAAAAGTCGGCAAAAAGCAAATAATCGATAACATAGAAAGCAATTGGGTAAAAGTAAAGTTTTTAGACGGAGCTAAAAAAGTAACGGGAAAAGATATCAGCCCTGATGCCGTCGGTTGGCTATTCGGGGGATATTTAGAGTAAATGCCGAAAATACCGGTAGATCAAAGAAACTGTCCGAAAGCTGAAGTTTTTTGGACGGTTTCTAACGTGCTACCTACCGTACCCGTTTATAGGCAAGCTAAAAGAAAACGTATCGCACGATGTACGTACAGGATAAAATGAAAAATAACACACTTGTATTATTACTGTGTTTTACAGGGCAAAATATCCGCGTTGCAGCGCAAAAGCGTTCCCGTCGGGTAATTTGCAACGACGGCTCACAACACCAACGATACGACTTTATTGACAAAGGCACCGATAGGAATAAAGTCGATGCCTGTCGCCCGCTCGGCTGCGATGAGGGCGAACAAAGCGAAAGTGCCCCACTGCATAAAGCGCGCTTCTTTTTCTTTGCTGAAGTTCATCCCCGAAAAAAATACGTGACTGCCATCGAGCGGCGGGATGGGCAAAATATTGAAAATAAACAATCCGAGATTGATCGTCGCCGTATAGAGGAGCACGTAAAAAACGGTTTTGTACACGGCAAACAGCGGCAACGACGAAATGCTCCCGCCTGCAAGTCTGAACAATTTTACAATAAAAAGAGAGACGATGCCGAGCCCAAGGTTCGACAGCGGGCCTGCAAGCGCGATGACGACTCTGTCCCGTCTCGGATGCGCCAAATTCCGCGGGTCGAATGAAACGGGTTTTGCCCAGCCGAAACCCGCGATGACGATAAACAAAAAACCGATCGGGTCGATGTGTTTGATCGGATCAAAGGTAAGCCTTCCGTCCGCTTTTGCCGTTCCGTCTCCGAGCTTGTACGCGGCGAGTGCGTGGCAGTATTCATGCAGCGTAAGTCCGATAACGATCCCGGGCAGGGAATACAAGGTATCGATGATGTCGAAATGCATACGAAGCATTGTATTGCATTTTTACGGCGCCGGCAATACGCGTGCGATGTATGTACGGGATAAAAGCAGAGCCGCATATCCGAGCACGGCGCTGTTTTTCAATAGAAATATTATTCTATATCGATGCAACAAAAAAACCGATTTTTTTATATACGGTTTTCAATTTCTGCATTCCGATTTTTTTACCTGTCTTCCAATTCATTATATTGTAATAAATTATAACGAAAAAATAATTATTGACAAATCGAAAAAACGGACTTACCATATAGTAAACGTTTACTGTCACGGAAATCGACACTATGCAGGATAAACCGAAAAAAAGGCCGACTATTTCCGATATCGCAAAAAAAGCGGGCGTGTCATCCGCTACGGTGTCGCGCGTTTTGAGCGGTTCGGATTATCCGGTAAGCCGCGAAGTCCGCAAAGAAATCCTTCGGATCGCGCTCGGCATGCATTATAAGCCGAATGTGTTCGGGCAGATGCTCAGAGGCGGAACGAGCAGAGAAATCGGTGTCATCATTCCGTCGCTGTCGAATCCTTTTTACGCCGAGCTTGTATCGGCTGTGGAATGCGAATGTATCGAACGCGGCTATATGCCGATTATCTGTTCGTCGCAAAATCGATTTCAGCTCGAAACAAAGCATTTGGATATATTGCAGCGAAAACAGGTTGCGGGGCTTTTATTGTCGAGCATACATCTTGCCGGCGCTTTTTTGAGGACACTGCGCGCCCTCCCCGTCCCTTTTGTGCTGTTCGATCAGCCCTATGATTATCCGGAAATCGACAGCGTCAGCTTCGATTTTCTTGCGGCAGGAAAAACCGCCGCAGAGTTTTTATTCGATGCGGGGCATAAGGATATCGTTTTCGTATCGGGGCCGCTCGACCGGTTCAGCAGAAAGCGATTGTTTGAAGGATATAAAAAAGCGTTTACAAAAAAGCGCAGGCGTTTTTCGGCGCAAAATGCGCTGATCGCCGCTTTTGAACAGCGGCGGGACGACTTCAACGACGACTTTTATCGCGGACAATATGCCGCCGAACTGCTGATGAAACGGCGCTATCTGCCCGATGCGGTTTTCGCCGTAAACGATATGACGGCTATAGGATTGATAAAAAAGTTCGAAAAGGAAGGTGTGCACGTACCGTCCGATATTTCGATCGTCGGCTGCGACAACATTCCGTTCGGTGCAATGTTCGTACCCGCACTTACGACAATCGACCAATCGGCGGTGGATACGGGACGGCTCGCGGCGGATATTTTGCTGAACAGGATCGAAAACAAACCCGTCACCGCAAGCCGGATAATGCTCGAACCGAAATTGATCGAACGGGAATCGGTACGGAAAATCAATTATAAAGTGAGGCGATAAAAATGAAACAATTGCGATTTGACGAAGTGGAATTGTTTGTATACGACACTCGCGAAGAGATGGGCAAAGCCGCCGCCCGCGACGCCGCCGTATGCATCAAAGAATTATTAAAAGAGAGGAGCGAACTCAACTGCATCTTTGCAGCCGCGCCTTCGCAAAACGATTTTTTAGCGGCTCTTACGGCGGACGTTTCCGTTCCGTGGGAAAAGATCAACGCATATCACATGGACGATTATGTCGGTTTAAAACAGGGCGATCCGCATTCTTTCAACGGTTTTCTTTCGGAAAAGCTGTTTTCGAAAGTACCTTTTAAAAGCGTCAATTTAATCGACGGCGAAGCGGATCCCGACAAAGAAGCTGCGCGGTACGGTGCCTTGCTCGACGGCGTGCGCATTCACATAACTTTTATGGGAATAGGCGAAAACGGTCATATCGCATTTAACGATCCGGGAGTTGCGGATTTCAAAGACGCGAAAACGGTAAAAAAAGTAAAACTCGATCCGGTATGCCGGCAGCAGCAGGTAAACGACGGTTGTTTCCCTACCATAGCCGACGTACCCGAATACGCGCTTACGGTTACGATACCGACGCTCGTGTCGAGCGAACGTATTTTCTGTATCGTGCCTACGGCAAAAAAACACGACGCGACATGCGCCGCCCTTACGGGTCCCGTTTCGGAAACATGTCCTGCAAGCATTTTACGAAAGACGAAACATACCCGTATGTACATAGATACTGCATGTGCCGGAAACTTGATAAATAAATAATTTATTGAGTTTTAATAATAATAAGTATGCGCAAATGCGCACGGATCGGATTGTCTGCAAATGCGGAGATTTGCCTGCAATTCGATTCAAGGAGGAACAATGAGTTGGGTCGATTACGGCATGGTCGTCGCATTCCTTGTAGGAATGGTTTTGATCGGTTTGTATTCCAAAAAGAACGTCAAAACCGCGGAAGATTTTTATGTCGCCGGAGGTAAGGTTCCGTGGTGGCTGGCGGGTATTTCGCATCACGTAACCGGATATTCGGGCGTCGTATTTGTCGGATATGCGGGCATCGCATACGCGACGGGAACGCAAATTTATTTTTGGTGGGGCATGAGCATCGCGATCGCGGTCGCCCTCGGTTCCATAGTCATCGTACCGCGCTGGCCGCGTTTGCGTAAATTTTTGGGTATCCAGTCTCCGACCGAATATCTCAAAAAGCGTTACGATACGGCCTCTCAAGTTGTCGTCGCGATTGCAGGTATCGTAAGCAAGCTTATCGACGTCGGTGCAAAGTGGGCTTCGATCGGTATTCTGGTACAGGGCTTTACCGGCATCCCGTTTTGGGTCGGCGTCCTGAGTTCCGCGCTCGTTTCAATTTACTATATGTCCGTAGGCGGCTTGATCGCAGACTTGTGGACGGATTTCGCACAATGGATTATTCAAACCGTCGGAGGTATCGTACTTTTTGTCGGCACGATCCTCTTCTTAAAGAGCGAAATGAATCTCGGCTTGGTTCAAGCGTTTCAATCGCTGCCGGCGGGACATATTTCTATCTTTAACCCCGGACGAGGACAGGGCTCGGTTACGTGGTCGCTGTTTTATTTCTTCGTCATCTTCCTGAGCTATAACGGCGGTACGTGGAGTCTGGCGACGCGTTTTATTTCAAGCAAAGACGATAAAAATGCACACAAAGGCGCACTGCTTTCCGCACTGTTGTATTTGGTATGGCCGCTCGTAGTCTTTACGCCGATGTGGCTCGGTCCGCTCGTATTCCCGGGATGGACACAGGGCGAAGCGGCGAAAAATTTATTTGCGGAACTGAGCAAGAAATTTTTGCCGACGGGATTGATCGGACTGTCGCTCGCCGCAATGTATGCAAATACGCTTTCTATGTGCACGTCGGACTGCAACACGATTTCGGCGGTCATCACTCGCGACATCCTTCCGATTTTCAAAAAAGATATCGATCAGGAAGGCAAAGAAGGTCTCCGGCTTGCACGCATTACGACGTTTATCTTTATGGCATTCACCGTCATCATCGGTTTGCTCAATCAGAAATTCGGCGGAGTCGCAGGTATGATCCTTTCGTGGTTTGCAGCACTGCTCGGACCGACGGCCGTTCCGCTTTTGCTCGGACTGTTCCCCGCATTTAAACACTCGGACGGAAAAGCCGCAATTCTTTCGACGATCGGAGGCTTCCTCGTATTCGTGCTCACAAAAGCCGGCGCGTTAAAATTGCCTCCCGATGTCGGCCTGATCATGCCGACCCTTGTCGCTTTCGTCGTATACTGTGCCGTGGGATTTGCCAACAAAGCATCCGGCAAAAAAGTACCCGCCGAAGTTGAAACCATGCTGCAGCATCTCGAAGAAAAAGCATAAACAAAGTTTCAAACCGAAAAAACCGAACCGGCGGACGGAACGAAAGTCCGGCGGTTCGGCTTGCCCATCCGAAAATGAGGAAAGATATAAATGAATTATCCCGCCGAAAAACAATTTTATATCGATCAAATCCGAAACAATTTTTTGCCGTATTGGAGTAAATTCGTCGATCCTGAAAACGGAGGGATTCTCAACTGCATTAACAATTACGGCGATAAAAGAATAAGCGACAATAAATTTACGTGGTCGCAAGGGAGATGGCTGTGGATTTTATGCCGTCTCTCGGAATCGGCCAAAAAAAAGACAATGCCGAACATCGATGCGGCGACGCTCGAAACGTGGGCGGACGGTACATGGAATTTTATTAATTCTTATTGCATCATGGAAGACGGTTCGTGCTGCTATCTGCTTACCCGAGACGGCAAAAAGATAAAAGATGAACGTACCGGCCGTTTCGACGCGAGTATCTATGCCGACTGTTTCGCCCTGATAGGTTCGGCCCAGTACGCCGTACTGTCGAAAAAGCAGGAAGCGATCGACACTTCGAAGGCGCTGTATGAAAGTATCAAGCGGCGGATAGAAAGGGACGACTTTTTAACGGAGCCCTACCCGATTCCCCAAGGCTGCCGCACGCACGGAATTCCGATGATCCTTACGAATACGGTATACGAATATATACGGATGCTCCAAGCATTCGGCATACCGTCGGACGGAGCTGTCGAATTCGGAAAAAAGAACGCGTCATTCATACTCGAGCGTCTTATGAAAGAAGACGGCTATATAAACGAATTCGTATCCGATTTTCCCGACAAAGACAAACGGCTGCTTGACCGCCATATCAATCCCGGTCACACGATCGAAGACATCTGGTTCCAAATAGAATTCCTTCAAGCATTCGGCTCTCTCGAACAATATCTTCCCCGCATCTGTAAAACAGCCGAACACACATGGCATCTCGGATGGGATTCGGAATGCGGAGGGCTTTTCCGTTTTGTCGATTTTGAAGGAGGAAAACCGCGCGGTACGTCGACGGGCTCTCCGTATGAAAAACTCATCGCCGATACGTGGGATATGAAACTCTGGTGGCCGCATTCGGAAATCCTGTATACCTACCTTTTGCTGTACAAATTTACGGGCGATGAAAAATTTAATAAAATATATACCCAAAGTTTCGACTATATTTTCAAAACGTTTCCGAATACGGAACTCGGAGAATGGATTCAAATACGTACGCGCGACGGAAAACCGGCAGACAAACTCGTTGCGCTTCCGGTAAAAGATCCTTTCCACATCCTGCGCAATTTTATAAAAATAATGGAGCTTTTATGATACGGCTCGGCTGTGCAAAATCGGTAATTTCTCCGAAGGTATCTCTCAGACTGTGCGGCTATGCACGCCGGACGGATAATTTCAGCGGTATCACGGAAGATATTTTTCTGCGCGTTCACTATTGGCAAACGGCAAACAAACGCATCATCATCGTATATGCGGATTTATTGTGGTGGAATCCCGATTTTATCGATACCGTGCGGGCGCTGCTCAAGCAAAAGCAGGGCATCGCCGAAGATGAAGTTTTGTTTACGGCATCCCATAATCACTCGGGCCCCGGAACGGGACGCGCGTTTACGCCGCTGCTTGAAACCGTATCCGACAATTACATCGATTTTTTACTGCAAAGGATTATCAACGGAATCACTGCAGCGGAACGCGATTCGGAAGAAGTCGCCGTACGGAGATTTAACGGCACATGCGCCATGAACGTGTACCGCAGAAAAAAAACGGATAAGGGCATCGAAATGCGTCCGAATTATGAAGAGCCGGCCGATACCGATTTAACAATTTTCGAATTCGTAAAAAAAAGCAGCGGGAAACCGAAAGGCTTCGCCGTTCACTATGCGTGTCATAACAATCTCTCCGACGGCAACAGCGTACATCCGGATTACGCAGGGATCGTTTTACGGCGTTTCGATGAAACGTATCCCGAAAGCGTTTCAATCTTTTTGCAGGGCTGTACCGCCGACTTGCGCCCGAACAGCGTACTCGGAGAGCGTTTCACTTCCGTCGATTTCGAAAAAGTTATCGCCTTTGCGGATGAGTTTTTTAAAAAGTGCGGAGATACTCTGCAAACACAAAGCGTTCCGATTCAGGAAAATCTTGAATTGCGAAAAAGCCGGATCAAACTTCCGCTCGTGCAGGATTTTTCAAAAAATGAAGTCACAGCGCTTGCGGCTCATGCGGAAGACGACGCAATGCGCCAATGGGCGCAAAAAGCGATCGAAAAAAACTTTCGCGATTATGAAACGCTTGAAATAACGCGCGTCGATTTCGGTTCGACACCCGTGTATTTTTTTAATGCCGAAATGTCGCAGCAGTATGCGCTGTCGGTACGGCAAAAAAACAAAAACGGTTTGTGCGTCTGTTATACGAACGGCATGATCGGTTATCTGTGCAGCGAAAAACAAATCCGTGAAGGCGGGTATGAGCCGCACGGTTCGGCGATCTACTTTGCGCTGTGCGGAACCTACGGCCCGGAAACGGAAAAGCTTATAAACAAAGCGTTGGATAATTTTAATAATTAATATTTTTTGGAGGCGTAAAATGACTGAAGGTGATGTTTTAAAACTGTACCGCAAAGAAGTGTTCGGCATTATCGATGAAATATACGATACCGAAGAAAAAAATATTCTCAAAGCGGCGCGCATGGTCGCGGACCATGTAAAAAAAGACAAAATCGTGTATGTATTCGGCCCGGGCGGACATTCGAATCTCGCCGCGATGGAAGTATTTTTCCGCGCCGGCGGCCTCATGCACATAAACGCTATCTTAAATCAGGAGACGATGCTTTCAAACGGCGCTTTAAAATCGATGGCGACGGAGCGGCTTCCCGGTTACGGTAAAATCGTAATCGAAGACAACGGCATAGGCGAAGGAGACCTTCTGATCGTCGTCAACGCGTACGGAATCAATTCCGCTACGATCGACGCATGCTTAACCGCACAATCGCGCGGCGCAAAAGTGATCGGCGTGAGTTCCCATGCCCATGCAAATTCCTGTCCGAAAGATCATCCTGCGCGTCATCCGTCGAAAAAAAATCTGCATGAAATCGCGGACTGTTCGGTCGACTGCAAAATAAAACTGGGAGATGCGACAATCGAACTTCCCGGCTTCGAACAAAAAATCGGCGCGCTCAGCACATACGCGAACGCATTCGTGATGAACGGCATCATAATCGAAGCGATCAATATGCTTGTAAACGAAGGCGTCAATCCTCCCGTTTGGCGAAGCGGCAACTGCCCGGGCGGTGATGAATGGAACAATCGTTTTATCGATAAGTTCAGAAAATCCATACGGAGCCTGTAGAGGAGGTATCTTTATGTTTTTTACCGGATGGATGTACGGCACCGATACGCTGGTAAAGCTCCAAATTGAAAACGGTATTTTTGTTTCGGCGGAAAAAACGGAGCCGGAAAATTCCGTAACGTATCCGAACATCGCACCCGTACTGTTCGATACTCAAATTAACGGTTTCAACGGCATTGACTTCAATACGACCGACGAATTGACGGAAGAAGCCTATGAAAAAGCGCTGTACGCTTTATTGAAAGAAGGCTGCGGACTGATTTGTCCGACCGTTATCACCGCCGATCCTGAAAAAATTCTGAAGCGCTGCAAAGAGATTGTTTCTTTTATACATCACAATGCGTTGGCAAAAAAAATGACGCAGGGTATTCATATTGAAGGCCCCTTTATCTCCCCGAAAGACGGAGCTTCCGGTGCGCACGACAAACGCCATATCCGAGCGCCCGACTTCGATATGTTTAAGAGATGGTATGATGCTGCGGAAGGAAAAATATCGGCTCTTACCCTCTCGCCCGAATGGGGTGCGGACACGTATTCTTTTATTTCAAAAGTCAGTGAGCTCGGCGTTGTCGTATCCGTAGGACATACGATGGCAAGCGAAGAACAAATAGCCGAAGCCGTTGCAAGCGGAGCGAGTCTCGTCACACACTTCGGAAACGGAGTTCCCGTCATGGTGCCCCGTCATCCGAATTTTTTGTGGGAAGAATTAAGCAACGACGGTTTGACGCTTTCCTGTATTGCCGACGGATTTCATCTTCCCGAATCGGTGTTGAAGACGGCTTTTGCCGTAAAAGGTCCGCGGTCTTTTATTATCAGCGACAGCACGCAGTTCGGCGGATTACAGCCGGGAACGTACGAAACGCCGATCGGCGGAAATGTCCTGCTCCAGCCGAACGGACGGCTTTGTATGATGAGCGAACCGCGTCTTCTTGCCGGTTCCGCGCAAAGTATCCGGCACGGCGTGGAGCATCTTGTCAAAAGCGGTATTTGCTCGTTAAAAGATGCATGGATGAAAGCGTCGGAAATTCCTGCGGCATTTTACGGCTGTGAAAAAAAAGTCAAAACGGCACGGGGCTGCAGAGCAAATTTCGTCTGCTTCGAAAAAGACGAAAAAGGCTTGTCGATTTCCCGCGTCTATCTTGACGGAGAGCAAGTACTGTAAGGTACTTATTTTTCAGCGGAGCTGCAATCCCCGCAGCTTCGTATCGCCGCATATCGCTCATGACATCTTTCCGCTCTTTTGCTATGATGGATCCATGACGATTTTACAAAGCCTTTTGCTCGGCACACTTCAGGGCCTAACGGAATTTTTACCCGTTTCGTCTTCCGGTCATCTTGCCGTCGCGCAGCATCTGTTTTCGCTCGGCGACGTGCCGCTTTTATTCGACGTATTTCTTCACCTTGCAACGCTCGCCGCAGTCGTACTTTATTTCCGACACGATATTTTGAAACTCTTTTGTGCGTTCGCAAGGATGATCGCGCACCGTCCCGTCGTTTCGGGCCTTTCGGGCGAAAGCTCTTTGACAAAAAGCGACGAAGCTTCCCGCAAAACGGTCGCCGCCGTCATCGTCGCAACGCTCGTTACGGGCGTCATCGGCATAGCCGCGGAAAAAATGCTCCCTTCTCTTTCCATACGATTCGTATGTGCATTCTTTATCGTCACTGCGCTCATTTTGCTTATCTCGCAATATGCAGGCAAAAAAAGAGAGGGCGCAGAAAAATCCGACGGCATTTCGTGGAAACAGGCGCTCGTCGTCGGAGCGGCCCAAGGCATCGGAACGCTGCCGGGCATTTCAAGGAGCGGTTCGACGATCGCAGGCGGACTGCTTTCCGGCATCGGGAGAGCGGATGCGGGAGAGTTTTCGTTTATCGTTTCGATTCCCGCAATTCTCGGCGCCTTTATCCTTGAGCTCAAAGATTTCGATAAAATGTCGGAATCGATCGGAGCGCTTCCTATCCTCGTCGGGTGCACAGCCTCTTTCGTCGTCGGTTACGCATCTCTTTCCCTCCTTATGAAAATTATTAAAAAAGGAAAGCTCGGATGGTTTGCGTGCTACCTCATTCCGCTCGGTACGGCAGGATTGCTGTTTTTTAAATAATAAGAAGGGAATTATGCGTTTATCGGAAATGAACGCACAGCGGTTTTCCGAATCGATTATTAATTAACATAATTGATTCCGCCGGTTTTGAGGGAATGAGTATATGCAAAAAGTTTTTATCGATGTAAAAGAGCTTGAAAAGCGCATGCATGAAGTTTTCGGCATCACCGAAGACGTGATGATCGAAAATGCGGCAAGCGCGCTTGAAAACGAAGTAAAAAAAGCTTTGCACGATCGGGATGCTGCGCGGATTTATGAAAAACGACCGGTTGATCGAACGGAACGGCCGAGCATATCGCGTGCGGCACAGCGCGGAACGGCATCTTCGAACGACGTGCTTATCCTGTGCGGAAGCGGCAACAACGGTGCCGACGGTTACGCGCTCGCCCGCCGGATTGCAGGCGATATCCCCGCCGCAGTGTATGCCGCTTGTGACGCGAAAACGGAAAACTGTAAACGGGAACGGGATGCGGCGCTCGCAGCCGGTGTAAAAATCCTAAGCCGCTCGGCATTTTTCAAAAAGCTTTCATCGTGCGCTCTCGTCGTCGACTGTTTATACGGTACCGGTTTTCACGGAACGCTCATGCCCGACCTTTCCGCCCTCATCGATAAAATCAATAACGCTCCGTGTTTCCGCATTGCGTGCGACATACCGAGCGGCATAGACAAGTGTGGCGCGGTTTCGACCGAATACAAACACAGGCCGCTCGCGTTCAATGCCGACCTGACGATTTCGATGGGTGCGCTCAAAGCGGCGTATTTCGGAGACGCGGCAAAAGACTTTTGCGGAATTATTAAAAAATACGGTATCGGAGTAAGCGGCCGCATATTCGAAGAGGCTGCCGCTGCCGACTTGTACTTCCTCGAAGCGGACGATATGAAGCTTCCAGTGCGGACTAAAAAATCGGTACACAAAGGAAACTTCGGACATGCCGCGATTGCCGTCGGAGAAAAAGCCGGAGCTGCGATTATCGCAGGACAAGCGGCGCTCGCTTTCGGCGCGGGACTTTCGACGCTTGTAGAAACGGAAACCGGAACGGCTGCGCGATTTAAATTGCCGCCCGATCTGATAATTGAAAAATCCTTTCCGAAAAACACGACTGCGATTTTACTCGGAAGCGGATTCGGGCGCGATCGGACGGAAGCCTTTCAAAGCGTATGCGCGCAGTTCGAAGCGCACAAAGGTGCCGGTATCGTGCTCGATGCCGATTCTTTTTATTACGGCGATATCGTAAAACTGCTCGATGTACTCTCGAAGCGCCGCACGAGGATTATATTGACTCCTCATCCGAAAGAATTTCAATCGCTTTTGAAGTTGTGTGCGCTCGGCGACTATACGATCGGGCAGCTTGCGGACGACAGGATAGAAATCGTCAAAAAATTTTCCGAACGCTTTCCGCATATCGTGCTCGTACTCAAAGGCGCAAATACGGTGATCACGTCGAAGCGCGGCGTCTTCGTAAGCGTAGAAGGAAATCAAAGCCTTGCAAAAGCCGGAAGCGGCGACGTGCTCGCAGGTCTCATCTGCGCGCTGCTCGCCCAGCAATACGATGCCGAAGACGCGGCCGTTACGGCAGTCCTCGCGCACGGCATCGCATCTCAGCGATTTGCGCGCGCGTACGATTTGACGCCGCCGAAATTGATCGATGCCGTCGGAAAATTGCGGAACGAACCGCAGCAGGTGTGAACGCCGCCGTCACATCAACGATCGGTACGAATAAAATCTTCAAACGGCATATCGGCGCAGCGAAACGGAACGCTTACATAGGATATGTGCATACCGCTTACCGAAATATTATTTTTTTCAATGTATTCCTTTTTTGCCCGTACTATGCGATCGTTTGCCGTCCGGCCGTCCGTAATTTCTACAATGTAAAAATATCCGTTTTTCATTTCAATGACAAAATCGGGACGATAAAAGCAAAGCATACCGCCGGCCGCATCTCTGTACGGAACGAAAAAATCCGCCGCATTCGACGCCGTATACCAAATATGCGCGATCGATGCGCCGTAAAAAAGATTCACATCGAAAAATAATTTTTTAATATTCGATGTAAAAACATACTCCGAAAGATGAAAACTTTTTTTACAGCCCTCGCGCTGATTGTACGGCGCATAAAGCGGATCCGATTCGGAAACAAAAAAATCATCGCCGGAGACGGTAAGGCAAAACGAATCGGAACTTTCCGCCGAACGCGCAGCTTCGGCGAACAAAGGAGGAATTTTTGCGCGGATAAAAACGGAACGCAAGAAAATATCTTCCCTCTTCATTTTATATCCTTGAAACGCTTAAAACCTTATAACATTATTATAACGCAGAAGAGTAAACATATCCATCGGTATAATTTACGAAAAAAAGGCTTGCGCGTCCCTGAAACGGGCAGCGAAAAACCGAACCAAAAAATAGAAAAAATTACCGTATGTGCTTTTTTAATAAAGAGGATTTCATTATACTTAACGTATGGACAATGCAAAAATCAAAGAACTCCTCATCGATATCTGCGACACGAAGCTCGACTTTACGGTCATTCAATCGGGAAAAGAAAGCCGGCGTGTCAACGGTTTATACAAACCCGATACGCATGAAATCATTTTGCACAATAAAAATTTTAAAACCGATAACGAAATGATCTATACCGCCGTCCACGAATATGCGCATCACCTGCTCACCGAAGAAGCGCTTGCGACTATGGGCGACACGGCGCTCCCGAACGCGAGGGTGCACACGCAGGCGTTTTGGGCGAAGTTCAACGAATTGTTGATTATCGCCGAAAAAAAGGGTTACTACGCGCTGGATATGAAAAGCTCACCGGAGCTCGAAAAACTCACCGAAGAGATCCGCAAAAATTACCTCGAAAAAAACGGCGAGCTCATGCAAGAGTTCGGGCGGCTTCTCGCAAAAGCGTACGATCTCTGTGAAAAAGCGAATATCCGCTACGAAGATTATATCGACCGCGTACTTTGTCTCCCGCGCAATTCCGCACGCGACATCCGAAAGCTCGGTATGGAAAACATCAATCCCGCACTCGGCTACGACAATATGAAATTCGTCGCATCGCTCAAAAATCCCGACGACAGAAGCGCTGCGGAAAAACAGCTTTTGCACGGAGGAGGCCCCGACAGCGTGCGCGCTCTTATGCGGCGTAAAAGCTCGGACGATGCCGATGATAAAAAAACGAAACTTGAAAAAGAAAAAAAACGCATCGAGCGCGCGATCGAACAGCTGCAAAAGCGGCTCGAATTCGTGGAGGCGGCAATTGAAAATATGTAAGATCATGCCGGCGGCTTTCGCTTCGGCAGCGATATTGACGCTGATGCCGCTTTCGGCGCAAAACGGAACATCGTCCGGAAGCGAAAAACAGAACGCTCCCGTAACGGCGCCTGTTATGCCGACTCCTCCTTCGATGCCGACGCTGAGCGTTCCTTCGATGAGCGCTCCTCATTATACGCCCGGCCGAAATACCGCAACACAGCGGCAGACGAACGATTCGCAAACCGGCTCCGCTCCCGCCGCAAACGAAACGCCGACGCAAACAATGCAACAGATACCGAGCGGCAAAGTGCAAAGTACCGGACAGGCGGATGCAAACGGCTCGAAAAATCAGTCCGCCGTTTCGGCAGCCGATTTAACGGCGCTTGCAAAAAAAGGTCTCCTTAACAATTTTTATTCGCTGCTCGGCTCGTCGGGAACCGATGCGCTTTTGCAGGGCGGTCTATCGTCAGGCGGAATACCTTCCGGTGGGGCGCTGCCGTCTTCATCGAATGCGATGCTCGAAAAAATACTTTCGGAACTTGACAACGTAAAAAAACAAAATGCCGAAGCGGTAAAATCGAACGAAGAGCAGCCCCTCGCCTCTTCCGCGCGTCCCGGCATACTGCGTTTTATCGTAAACGGCTACGATGTCCTCTCTTCGTGCCGCACCGTGTATTTCAGCGATGTCGGAGAAGACGGCACGTTTTTGCTGACGGGCGACAGAACGTATACGGCAAACGGTCAAAAGCGGATGGAAACGTTTTACTTACTTTTTCGGCCGGCAGGACACGCGGGATTTTCGACGCAGTATAAAGTGGAATGCTCCGTCGTACAGGATTATACGAATGTGCATTCGTTCATGTATCGGCTTGCCTCTCTCGGCAATCTAACTGCGGTAAAAACCGGCAATCTCGTTTCGATGCGCACATCCGATCAGAATTGCCGTGCGGATTTGCTTATCGACATCGGAAGCGGAAAATAACCATGAACGATATATTGCAAGAAGGGCTTTCCGAGCTCGGCTTTGCACAGTCTTCGATTCCGCTTTTCGCGCAAAAGCTCGGTGCGTACATAAAAGAATTGCAGCTGTTCAATTCCGCGTACAATCTCGTCAACACGAGCGACTTCGAAGAGCTTGCCGTTCGTCACGTATTCGACAGTCTCGCCGCACACGATATTATCGCTTCGCTTGCAGCCGGCATACGAAGCGAAGACGGTATCCTCATCGGCGATATCGGTTCGGGAGGAGGACTGCCGGGTATTCCGCTTGCCGTCGTCTTTCCGCAATTTCGCTTTACGCTCGTCGAACGTATGGACAGGAGATGCGCCTTTCTCGAAAACTGCGCCGCAATGCTCGGTCTGCAAAACCTTACCGTACAAAAATCGGAAGCCGAAAAAATTCCGCATGAAAGTTTCGACATAGCGGTGTTCCGCGCGCTGAAACCCCTCGACGCCCGATTCGCAAAAACCCTTTTATCGCTTATAAAAAACGGCGGATATCTTGCCGCATATAAAGCGAAAAAAACGAATATCGAAAACGAAATGGACGCGATACGCGCTGTTGTCGCCGATTATACGCTTACCGAAGTGCGCGTGCCGTTTATGAAAGATGCGGAACGGAACATCGTCGTCGTAAAAAAATAAAGGATATACGGGTGCGCGCACCAATGCGGCATCCTCGGAAGTTGATACTTCCTGCAATGCCGCATTTTAAGGTTTAAACGAGCCGCGCTACAGCTGCGTTCCCGTCCGCAGTTTTTCTTCGAAGCGTTCGCGCTTTTTTCCTGCGAGCGGATTTTGTTCTCCTGAAAGTATTTTTCGCAGCGCTTCCATCTCTTCGCCCGAAAAGCGAACTCCTTCGTTTATATGATTGATAAAGGATCCCGTCGCAAGAGGTGCGACCGTGCGGCACAGCGCAAGGATAACTTTTGCGTATTCGCGGATTTCATACTGCGCGTGTCCGTCGAGCCTGAGTTTTAAAAATCGAAAGAGATTGTGCAAATCCATTTGCCAATAGAATTCGGTATAGAGCGCAAGCGGCAAATCGATGCGCGCGATCTCCCGTGCAAGAGAGGCATCGAGGAGTTTCGTATAGGTTTCGTATGAAGTTTTTTGTCCCTCTTCGAGCGCCGCTCGGATATTTTCAGCTTCGTCTTTCGAAAAAGGTTCCACCGCCCTGCCCTGTTTGTTATCTTTGCTCTGCGGCGCGATGTTTTCATCGGAAGGAACATAGAACTCGTCTTTCATGATCGAATAACGGCCGGACACTTCGTTCATCCTGCCCGTGCGGTGGCGTACCCATTGACGCGCGACGAAGATCGGCATTTTAAGATGAAAGGTCATCACAACCTGTTCGAAGGGAGAAGTGTGTTCGTGGCGCAAAAGATAATCGATGAGCGCGCCGTCCTGCGAAACCGTCTTCGTTCCTTCCCCGTACGAAACGCGCGCCGCCTGAACGATCCGCGCGTCTCCGCCGAAATAATCGACAAGGCGGACAAAGCCCTTGTCAAGCACCGGATATTCTTTATCGAGGATCGCTTCCGCTTCGGGAACAACACAGTGAGCCATATATACTCCCATAAAAACTTTTGCAGGAAATATCAATTTCCGAAAAAGTTTTTAGCCGTGCGCGTGCGCGCACACGTTTAATAGTCGAGTTTGCAAAATAAAGCGTATCGTATTTATGCGATTTTTATCGAAACACTAAGTATACACATTTTCTGCAAACATCCGCGCAAACTCGAGATAAAAAGCGACGGCGATATTTCAGACGGCGTTTTTTATCGTACCTCCTAATTCAAATTTAACAATTAATAAAAAACCGGTCGACGCTCATTCGACTATTATTCCGCTGCGCCTCGTTTTTCAGAATCATCGGCAGGCAGCGAGCCTGAAACGGGAGGCTGAACATCGTCCACGACTTCGACTTCATCGACGACGATCGGGCGGTCGTGCCATTCGAAAAGCATATAACCCGCGCTGACGGCAAGGAGCAAAACTCCGAGAATGCGCACAAGGGCGAGCCCTATCTGCTGCGGCACGATAAACAATACGATTGCTCCGACAAGCGATATGATCACTTCGAGCATGTAGCGCCGGCGTTCTATATTCGTATCGCGGAGTTTCGCGAGCATATACAGTTCGAGAAAGGCCGACGCGAGGAGGTAGGCTGCAAGTACGTAGAGCATAATCGTCCACATGGCTTCGGCAAAGCGCAGCGGCAAAACGACGGCGAGAATACCGATAACGATGCTGATAAGGCTTCGAACGATGACCGTAAGCTGGAAAGATTTGTCATCGACAAGCTGCCGTATTTTGATCAGGTTAAAAATGCCGTTGACAACGGCTTCGATACCAAGCGCGACGACGGCGACTTTTATACATTGTTCAGGCGCAATGATCATCATGAGCGCAACGAGTGCAAGCAGCGCGCCGAGCATAAAATCGGTTTTTCTCATGCCGTAAATATACTCTATTATGTATAAATCAACAAGTTCCGATTATCTCATTTACGGCACAATCCTATACTTGACACAAAAAGCGATAATTTGATATGCTTATGCTACGTCTTTTGGAGCGATGTCCGAGCGGTCGATGGAGGTAGTCTTGAAAACTATTGAGGAGCAATCCTCCGGGGGTTCGAATCCCTCTCGCTCCGGACAGAAAAATCGCCTGCGGTTTCCGCCGCATCGGTTTTCAATGGACATCGCTCGTGCATCGTTTACGGCGCCGTCAGACGAATCGGAAGCGTGGTAGAGCGGTAATACAACGGATTGCTAATCCGTCAGTTCCGTAAGGGCTGGGCAGGTTCGACTCCTGTCGCTTCCGTATTGTTATTTTTTTGAGACTATAGCTCAGCTGGATTAGAGCACCACCCTGCGGAGGTGGGGGTCGCACGTTCGAATCGTGTTAGTCTCGTACGGCTTATAGCCGCTTAAGGAAAGATGCGAGAGTGGTCGATCCGGACGGTCTCGAAAACCGTTGAACCCTTTGGGGTTCCGGGGGTTCGAATCCCCCTCTTTCCGCTTAACGGATGTTGTGAAAACGTTAGGGGATTCGAACCGGAACGAGCGCCGAGCAGGGGCAAGGATGAGCCCGCCGGATGCGGGCGGAAGCGAGTGCAGGCGCCTGAAGCGAGCAGGCAGGGATGCTTGCGAGCACAAGGCGAATCCCCCTCTTTCCGGACAGCATGTATCGTAGATATCGTTGGGATTCGAACCGGAACGAATGTCACACGGAAAATCGTTTTTATTATTCATCGATTTACCTTCATACTGAAAATATTTTAGGAAAGATGTCCGAGTGGTTTAAGGTACACGCTTGGAAGGCGTGCGTGCCCAAAAGGCACCGGGGGTTCGAATCCCCCTCTTTCCGCTATGCCCAGGTGCCATGCAGCCGAACGCCGGCAAACCCCGTCAGAGCAGGAATGCAGCAGCGGTAGTCGGATGTCCGGCGTGCCGTGGATTACCTGGGCTTTTTTGATTTATCGATTTTCAATTTTACTTTACAACTTTATGGACAGCGGCCGAACGAAGAAAAGGGAATGCAGCCGAAGCGCCGTTATCCGCCGCATACCTGTGTACCCGCAGCTTCTCCGGTCTAGATCCACAGCGACATTTTTTTCGGTGTAAACGGCGTAAAGCGTACGCCGTCGAGATGCACGTCGATGCGGTAAAAAACGGCGTTGCTGTTTTTTCCGTCGAGTTCAAGAACGGCAAACGAGGGAGGCGTGAGAGAACGCGGATAGGATATGCTCCCGGGGTTTACGATGTAGACGTCCCGACGCATTTCGGCTGCAATATGCGTATGCCCGTAGAGCGCGATGTCGGCGCCGGCCGCTTCGCATTCGCGTTCGATTCTCTCCGTTCCGTAATACGCGCCCTGTTCGTGACCGTGCACCGCATAGATCACGTGACCGGCCGCTTCAAAAATTTGCCTCTTGGGAATGATCAATTCATAAAAAACCTCGGACGATTTTTTGCCGGCGGGATTAAAACGCACGGGAAACCTGTCGGCGTCTCCGTTGCCTTCGACAAAGGCTGCAACCGGCGGAACAAGCTTGGCAAATGCTTTGTCGCTCGCCGCATCGTCCATACACGAAACGAAATCGCCCGCACCGTCGCCGCAAAAAACGAGAGCATCGCACGAAGGACCCGCCTTTTCAACGATAAGGCGGAAAAGTTCACGCTGCCCGTGAGAATCGGAAAGAACGAGAATGCGCGCACTTTCTTTTTTCGCAAGAGAATCGATATCGCGCTTTGCGCCGAGCAGATGACGCTCCGTCTGTTTCAGCGTAATCATGAAAATCAATCACTCAAAATGAAATGATTGACGGACTGCAAACCCGATTCGGGATCGACATAACGGCGCAGCTTCGCCTTTCCGACGATTTTTTTCAGATATGTAAAAAGGTCGTTGTTTTTTGCAAGCCGGCCGTCGACCGAAAGCATAAAATCGACGGAGCGACGGACAAAATCCGGCACTTCTTTTACGAAAGTCTGTTCCGATTCGTTTTTAATAATTCCGTCAATGCCGGCTTCCTGCGCTTTATCGAGTACGATATCCGCAGTACCTTCCGTCCCCGATACGTCGTCCTGTGAAAAAAAAGAAAACACGGGAAAGGGAAAAGTACCGTCGTATTTATCCTGCAGGTGAGCGATTCCGAAATGCGTATTTTCCGGCGCACCGAGCAGGATGAGACCGCGCAATTTTTTTTCGCCGACAAGAAGCGGGAGCTCCGCAGCAACGGAACGGGAACCTCGCTTAAAGTCATCGGGGAAAACTATCGGCAAAATACGACCGCCGTCCGAAGAGGCGCCGTATACGGCGGATAAAGCTTCCGTCACGGAAGCGACAAAGGCCGCATCGTTATAGCCGTAGCCGAAAAATATGCACACGGCTTCATCGGAAACGTGCCACAGCTGCGTCGGACGTTTGATATTCGCAGCGTCTTCTCCTGCAGTTGAAACGGAAAGCACACCTTCTCCCGTCATCGCTGCGGACGGATTTGTTTTGCCGCCGCACGAAAACAAGAGGACGCACAGCGCGGTTACGATAATCGTCCGCACGAATTTCGAGTTTTTCAAAAATGGAAGTTTTCCGACTTTTTTATTCGCCATATCGACTTTCATGTTTTCCCGTCAAAGCCTTTGTACGAAGTATAGCGGATTTATCCGCTCGTGAAAAGAATACGATTGCCTCTATAAAAAGTATCCGATTTTACAACGCCAAATCGCAAACAAGCGCATCGCAGGCTTTTATCAAATCTTCCGGTTTGATGATGATCTGCCCTCCGCGTACGCCGGCGCTGATGTAGATTTTTTCGCAATCGAGCGCGCACCTGTCTATAAAGGTTCTATATTTCCGCTTCATGCCGAGCGGCGAACAGCCTCCGCGCACATAGCCGGTCAACTGCAAAAGTTCATCGGGCTTTACCGGATCGATCTCTTTTGCACCTGCGGCGGTCCGCGCTTTTTTCAAATTGATTTCGTTTACGGCGCTTTCACAAAACACGCACAGCTCTTTCGTTTCCGTGCGCATGACGATTGTTTTAAAAACAAGCTTCGGATCGATGCCGAGTTTTTTCGCAAGCGTTTCGGCAGCTCCCCGTCCGAGTTCGTGTTCTCCGTCATCGTCGTATGAAGCCGTTTCATACGGAATGTGCGCGCTTTCAAGGATGCGCATTGCATTTGTCTTTTTCATACATTTATACTACAATAATATCGAATGTCAGCGCACGGGGCAACCGCATCGGAAATATAAACTAAGAAAAAAGGTGCTGGTAAATAAAACGAGGCGGAACGCGAGGCAGAGGCACTGCCGCCGAGCCGCTCTGACCGATGGCAAGCAATCTTTTGCTAAAAAGATTGCGCAGTCCGATTCCGATTACGGTCAGTCGCGGTGAACGGCAGGGCTGCTGCCGGGAGTGCAGCCGTTTTTTATACTGCCGACTATTTTTATTAATATATATTTCAAATACGTTTGTCTTGATAGCAAGGAAGAAAACAGGAAGCTGTATGGATCATCATGCAAAGACGGCGATTGCGATAATCGCAACGCTCGTCATCGCCGTCGGCGCGGAAATACTGCTGATCAGCCGTTCGAACGGCGGCAAAGCGGAAAAACCGGCGGAACGAGGAAAAGAAAAATCGAAAACCGAAACGGTATTTTTTCAATCGGACAGAATATCCGAAATCAAAGCGGACGTCTCTTCGTGCGATTTGAAATTTTCTCAATGGGACGAATCACGTATCGAGCTTTCGATCACGTCCGACCGTAAACAAAACGACAGACCCTATGCCGTCCTCAAAGATAACGCCGTCGTCATCGCCGAAGACAGGCAGGAACACACGATGCTCGACCGCACGGAGATCGATATAAAAGTGCCGCGGACGATGCCGATCGAAATTAATAATTTTTTCGTTTCGGTCAAAACGACGAGCGGCGCCGTCAGCGTAAGCGGCTTTACATGCGGTGTATTCGACGTAAAAACCGCAGGCGGTAAAATCGTGTTCGATGCGTGCTCGTTTACGGCGCTTTCGCTCGCAAGCGAAACGGGCATGATCGTATGCGGCGACACCGACGCAAAAAGCGCACACATAGCGGCGGAAAAAGGCCGGATAAGCTACAGCGGCTCGTGCGATTATATCGATGCGGCATCTCAAAAAGGCGGCGTCAATTTCAGCGCAAAAACCATGATGAAAGAAGCGTCGTTCTCATGCGAAAGCGGTTCGGTAAACATCGCGCTGCCGGAAAACGACGGCTACTTGCTCGAATACGCAGCACCCGACGGCAAAGTCAAAGATGCGTTTACGAATACCGATGCGAAAGGCAGCGGTTCCGTACGGTATAAAAACGGTGCGGCATCTCTCAAGATAAAAACCGAAAGCGGCAACATCAATATAACGCGCTTTCCGTCTTCCGTCCGCTGATAAAGGGCAGACGGGGCGTTGCGGGGTGTCCCCGCTGGAAGGGGCAGCGGACGAGCGCATGAACGGAGCAAGCGGAAAAGATGATTTTTCGCTTGCGGAGGAATGCGGGCGGAAGCGAGGGGGAGACTTCCCCCTTTGTCATTTTAATAAATTTTATTAAAATAAAATCGAAGCGTCAGAGCGGAAGCGCATTGCAAGTTTTCCGTTTTTCCTGCATACTTTCCGCATGAAAACCCGTTCCGTTTTTGAAAATATTTCGCCGTTGGATCACCGTTATTCGATTTCCGAAAAAGACGTATACGATAAACTCGTGCGCTGCATTTCCGAAGAGGCGGCGGTGCGCTCGTGTGCGAAAGCCGAGGCCGCGCTCGTAAAAGCGCATTTCGAAGTGCGAGGCGCGCTCACGTCTGAAATCGAGGAGGCAATCGATGCGGCGGCAAATACCGTCGATCCCGAAGAAGTGTACGCCGAAGAAGAAAAGACGCAGCACAATATCCGCGCGCTCGTCAACGTGATGAAGCGGACGGTTCCGAGCGAAATCGCGCCCTTCGTTCACTTGGGCGCGACGAGTGTCGACATACTCGACACGGCGCTTGCACTTCGCATGCGGGACGTTATGCAAAACGTCACCGTGCCCGAATTGAAAGCGCTCGAAAAAGCGCTCTGCGATATCGTACTGCGCGATGCCGAAACGCCGCAAGTCGGGCGCACGCACGGTCAGCACGCCGTTCCGATTACCTTCGGCTGGACGATTGCGGAATTCGTTTCGAGGCTCGGAAAATCGATTATTAAAATCGAAGAGCTTGCAAAGCAGCTGAAAGGAAAACTTGCAGGTCCCGTCGGCGCGTACAACGGGCTTTCGATGATCGTCAAAGATCCCGAAGCTTTGGAGCGGCGCTATCTCGCATTTCTCGGTCTCGAACCGAGCGAATATTCGAATCAGCTCGTCGAACCGGAATACCTTTTACGATTGCTGCTCGAATGCAATACCGCCTTCGGCATCATCGCAAACCTCGCCGACGATTTGCGCAATCTCCAGCGTTCGGAGATCGGAGAAGTGTTCGAGTATTTCAGTTCGACGCAAGTCGGTTCGAGTACGATGCCGCAAAAGCGCAATCCGTGGAACAGCGAGCACGTAAAGTCTTTGTGGAAAGCGATGTGTCCGCGCGTAATCACGTTTTATATGGATCAGATTTCGGAACACCAGCGTGATTTGACGAACAGCGCGAGCCAGCGTTTTATCGCCGATTATGTCGCGGGCTTTACGCTGGCGGTGAGCCGCATGAAAAAAGTCGTGTCGGGTTTGCAGGCTGATACGGAAGCGATGGCGAAGACGCTTGAAAATGCGGGCGGCAGAGTAAAGGGCGGAGTACTTGCGGAGCCGGCGTATATTTTACTCGGAGAAGCGGGTGTGAGCGACGGTCATGAAATCGTCAGAAAAATTACGCTCGAATGCGAAAAGACGGGAGAGCCGTTTTTTGCCGTACTGAAGCGCCACACCGATGCTTTTAATAAAATAACCGAGCAGCTGAAAAAACTCGGCATCGAAGACGCGGAAACGTTTTTCGAAAACCCCGCGCGCTACCGCGGGCTCGCTGCGGAAAAATCGAAGCGCATCGCGGAAAAGTACGCGGCGCTGATGAAAGGTTGACACGGAACGCGAAAGACAATGCGGCGCTCGCTCCCGTATCCGGCGCGCCATCAGATGTAGGACTTACGCATAGAAAATGTATACACAGGAAAGAGGCGTATAATAAAATAAAAAAGGAGGAACGCGAGGCAGCGGCAATGCCGCCGAGCCGCTCTGACCGATGGCAAGCAAAATTTCGAAGAAATTTTGCGCAGTCCGATTCCGATTACGGTCAGCCGCGGCACTTGCAACGAGCGCGAAGCGCGAAGTTCCCCGCGCAAACGGCAGGGCTGCTGCCGGGAGTGTAGCCGATTTTTACGTTACATGTCATCTTTTTACGATTAAAGTTTCTCATGCATAATTCCCGGTACCCGCGCGCGACTGCTGCGGCGGTACCCGTATTTCCTCACGTAAAAATCTAACCGAAACGATTTCGGTTCCTCAAGTAAAAATCTAACCGTAGCTATGACCGTTGCACCGCCATAGCGATAAGCTTACGCTGCAAGAGTTGTGTCTTGTCAAGCAGCTGTTGTAAATCCAATCTGTTCTTTCTCCTGAAAAGCTCAGCTTTTACCGCCTTGCTTACCTCCTTACTTTCCATAAGCCTTCGGTAGGGAGTCTTAGCCGCATCATATTTCTTTATGACCTTTGCGTCTATTCGTTGCTTTGCAATAATCTTCATCGAGGGAAAAAAGAAATTAACGAGCTTATTATAACTTTCATACAGTTCTGCTAAGACAACACAGGCAGCTTCTCCCTCAAATCGATAGTAGCCGACAATACGCCTTACCACGCTGTCGTTTTTCTGTTCAACAAAACAGTTGTCATTTTTTTTGTACGACCGGCTTCGGGTGAACGTAATATGATTTAGTTCACACCACTGCAAAAGCTGTATATTTTTGAACTCACGTCCGTTATCGCTGTCAATGCCTTTCATAGCAAAGGGTAAGTGTATTTTCACGTCCTCTGTCGCTTCTTTGACCCACCGATGAGCTTTATTCAAAAGCGCACGATTTTCCGTCCATCCTGAATGAACGTCGGTGAGTGTCAGGGTACAAATATACTGTCCTTCCGTAGTTGTACCGCAATGAGCGACCGTATCGGCTTCGAAAAAGCCCGGTTTTCGTTCGTCCCAATCGAAGAAGGTGCGGATCGGAATGAGTTTATTGAGATTCTTTGCCGGTCGTGTCGTTGCAATACCGCGGATGGAATGCTTGGGGATTTCCGGCTTGAGTATCCTTGAGACCGTTGCGCTTGATATGTGAGCAAGTTTTGTTTTCAGTTGTTCAGTATAGCCGAACTTGAGGGCAAGGTAATCGATATTGTCGCGGATAAAGGGTACGAGCCGTTTTGCACACAGGTACATCGAAAATAGCCACAGTCGAATAACTTCACGCTGCACATCTTGACCGTAGTATTTTTCATAGTGCCGCTTTTTACGAGGCTTTTTGATGATCTGTACACTCTTTCTTTCGACGTTGTTGAAGTGTGTTATTTTTATGCGTGCGCTGTTTTTGAGGATGTGGATGGCGTATTTTCGGTTGTAGCCGGTGGTTGCGGTGAACTCGTCGATGATTTTCGTCTTGCGCTTCTTGTTTGCCGTACAGTAGCGTTTTGCCGTTTCTTCGGTCAATTTCTTTTTCGTTTTCATATCTAACCCCATGGTGCCCTTCCTTCGGGCTTCTATTGTGACTCAGATTTGGGTTAGATTTTTACGTGAGGAACGGCTTTTTTTTCGGTTAGATTTAACGTGATGCAATGCGGTACCTTGCGAAGAACGGCAAATACTTTTATAATAATAAACACATTTTTTATTAAGGAAGCGAGTATGGTTATTCTAACGCTTAACTGCGGTTCATCTTCCGCAAAGTACCAAGTCTACGACTGGGACGACAAAGCCGTTTTGTGTACGGGCATCGTAGAACGCGTCGGCCGCCCCGGCTCGGTCATCACGCACTGCGTCGAAGCCGACAAATATAAAATCGAAAGCCCCTGCCCGACACACAAAGAAGCGATCGAACTTATCATGAAAGAAATAACCGACGAAAAAGTCGGCGTCATCAAAGACATGAGCACGATCGGTGCCGTCGGTCACCGCGTACTCCACGGCGGTGAAAAATTCACGAAGTCGGTTATCATTACGCCTGCCGTACTCGAAACGTTCCGCGAAGTGCAGGATTTGGGGCCGCTGCACAATCCTGCAAACATCATGGGTATTGAAGCTGCGCAAAAAGTGCTGCCGAATGTTCCGCACTGCGCCGTTATGGATACCGCATGGCACCAGACGATGCCTGAAGTATCGTATATGTATGCGATCCCGCACGAATGGTACGAAAAATACCACGCGCGCCGTTACGGTTTCCACGGCACATCGTTTATGTACACGTCGAAACGCGCTGCGGTGCTGCTCGGCAAAGAGCCAAAAGATACGAATTTAATAATCTGTCACCTCGGAAACGGTGCGTCGGTATGCGCGGTAAAAGGCGGCGTCTGCTTCGATACGTCTATGGGCATTACACCGCTCGAGGGACTCGTCATGGGTACGAGGTGCGGCGACATCGATGCGGCGCTTCCGTTTTATATTATGCGCAAGACCGGCATGAGTGCCGATGAAATGGATACGGCGCTCAACAAACAGTGCGGTTTACTCGGCATCACAGACGGAAAATACACGGACAGCCGCGACATCGAAAATGCGGCGGCGGGAGGCGACAAACTGGCCTCTCTGTCGATTGAAATGTCCGCATACCGCCTTAAAAAATATATCGGCGCATACAAAGCAGCGCTCGGCCGCGTCGATGCGGTCGTCTTTACCGCAGGCATCGGAGAACACTCTCCGACCGTTCGCGGAAAAAGCCTCGAAGGATTGGACGATATCGGCATCAAACTCGATGCGCAGAAAAACGCATGGTCTTTTACCGGAAACGCGGAAACATGCATCAGCACCGATGACAGCAAAACGAAAATTTTCGTCAT
Source organism: Treponema sp. Marseille-Q4132 (assembly GCF_014334835.1). NCBI lineage: Bacteria > Pseudomonadati > Spirochaetota > Spirochaetia > Treponematales > Treponemataceae > Treponema > Treponema sp. Marseille-Q4132. Next base: position 1,948,327 of record NZ_CP060591.1, on the reverse strand, counting down.
CCCGACGGACGAAGAACTCGTCATGACCGAAGACGCATACGCGCTCATGAAGGGTACTTACGATATCCATACGAAGTTTACATACAGCTTCCAGGATCCGAAATACGTCAATAAAGCGCGCGAAGAACTTTTGCCGAAAGATTTGGAAAAGTGTGCGAAACTTGCGGATATCATCGCGCGTCCGTAAGCCGGAAAAATCGCAAACGGGGTGCCGCTCGGCATCCCGTTTTTTTAATATGAAGATAAAACCTACCGTAATAATTATTTCTCTTATTATTTTTTTTGCGGCCGTATCGTTATTAATTTTCGGAAGAGCATTTCCTTCCCGTATAACAATAAAACCGATACCCCATGAAATAAGCCGCTCTTTACCGCTCGATGCCGATCTGCTTTACCGGCAAACCTTAAACAATTGCGGGCCGTATTCGGTCATGGCTGTTATCAATATCTTAAAAAACGACAAAATTTCTCCCGAATTGCTTGCAAGTGAAATACAGTGGAGGATATACAAAAATCTCACATTCCCGCGAGGTGTTATTAAATTATTAAATGCGTATGCGATAAAAACGAAAGAATATATTTTGAAAAACAAAACGGGAGACGAGAAAATACAATGGCTTCAAGAAAATATCGATAAGGGCTTTCCCGTAATCGTTTTAATAAAAATACAGCATATTCAACACTATGTAACGATTTTAGGATACGATGAAAACGGCTTTATGCTGTATGATTCGCTGCAGAAAAAGAGTTCCGAAAATACACGTAAAACCGTCACGGATAAAAAATGCCGCAGCGGAAATCGATATTATCCGTATGAAGAATTTATCGATTTATGGGATGCCGGCGGTTATAAAATATTTTTTAGAAACTGGGCGGCAGTGTGCAGCCTTTGAATTCACCTTACCTGTCTTTGGAAAATCTTTGCCCGTTATCTCGCTAATTAAAAAACGTGCGCAGCTTTTCGACATCTCTTTGGAACGCTTCATCGATGACCGGCGGGCGGTCGTTAAAATATAAAATCTGCGAAAGCTCTTCGAGCGTTTCCGCACCCCACAGCGGAAAAACGTTTTCGTATTGATGGAGAAAGCCGAAGGCGAGCGGAATATTCGAAAGCACGCCCCCGCACAAGGGCTGCATTGCGATAAAGCCCATATCGCGTTCCGCACACAGCTCCACGAGAGATGCTGTGTCGAGCGGACTTATCATGCTGAACGGAAATTGGATCGTTTCGTAAAGTTCCGTTTTAATAATTTCGGAAGCGGTATCAAAGTCTTCGGTTACGGCACCTATATGTTTGATTTTACCGGACGCTTTCATCGTAAGGAGCGTTTGATAGATGCCGTCTTTGCCGTCTGCCGTCGGGATAAAACTTTCAGTTTCGTATTGATACAGATCGATCGCATCGCAGTGCAGCGCGTCGAGGCTCTCATCCAAATCGCGAAGCAGTTCCTGCCCCGAAGAGGCTTTCGATTTCGTCGCGATGATGACGTTTTCCCGCACTTCGTAGAGCGCGTCTCCGAGCAGCTTTTCGCTTGCACCGTTGCTGCGCGACGTATCGAAAAAATTGATTCCCGCTTCGTACGCTTTTCGGATGAGCGTTGAAGCCGTTTCGGTATCTCCCGTATGCTTGAGCGACATGGCGCCGAAGGCCGTCCTGCTTGCGAGGAGATTCGTTTTGCCGAGCCGAACGTAATCCATACTTTATCCGTGTGACGGATGCATCGTAAGCGCACCGGCAAAATGACCGCACGGATACGATACATGATTATTAATTTCTAATGACGGGCGTGTACGATGCGATCGCTTTGTGAATTTCGGAAACCAAATCGCTTCTCTTGACGCGCGTTTGTTCCATCGAATCGCGAAAACGGATCGTCACGGTGTCGTCGTCTTTTGTTTGATAATCGACCGTAACGCAAAACGGCGTGCCGATTTCATCCTGCCGGCGGTAGCGTTTGCCGATCGTACCGCTCGTATCGTAATCGGTGACGAAATCTTCTTTGAGCGCTTTACGGACGTCCGCCGCAATTTCCGCCAGTCCGTCTTTTTTCATCATCGGGAGTACGGCGACCGTAACCGGCGCGAGACGCGGATGGAGGTGCAGCACCGTGCGGTAATCTTCGCCGCCGTCGGATGCGACGTTTTGCTCTTCGTACGCTTCACACAAAAACATGAGAAAGTTTCGGTTCAATCCGGCTGACGTTTCGATGACGTAGGGAGTGTAACGCTTGTTGCAGTCGTCCTGATCGATATAGCTCATATCTTTGCCGCTGTACTTCGTGTGCTGCGACAGGTCGAAATCCGTCCGGTTGTGAATACCTTCGATCTCTTCGAAACCGATCGGAAAGCGGTATTGGATATCGTACGCGTCTTTTGCATAGTGCGCAAGTTTATCGTGGTGTTTCCAGTGAAGATTTTTTTCTGCAATACCGTATCGCTTATAAAAATTCCAGCGCTGTTCCCGCCAATACGCGAACGCATCATCGTCGGCACCGGGCTTGCAAAAGTATTCCATTTCCATCTGTTCGAATTCGCAAGTACGGAAGATAAAATTCTTAAAGATGATTTCATTGCGGAACGATTTTCCGACCTGCGCGACGCCGAACGGAATCTTCATCCGATTCGATTGAACGATATTTTTAAAATCGACGAAAATGCCCTGACAGGTTTCCGGGCGGAGGTATACTATGGACGTGTCGCTTTGAACGGGACCGAGATGTGTTTTGAACATCAAATTGAATTCGCGCACGCCGGTATAGCTGTGCTTGCCGCACACGGGGCAGTTGACGGCGTGCTCGTCGATAAACGCTTTCATCTCTTCGTGCGTCATCGCATCTACCGCCTTTCCAGGCTTTACGTCGTGAGAAGCGCAAAAATCTTCGATAAGCTGATCCGCGCGAAAACGCGCTTTGCATTCGGTGCAGTCGATCATCGGATCGGAAAAATGAGCAACGTGTCCGCTCGCTTCCCACGTCGTGTGATGCATAAAAATTGAAGAGTCAAGGCCGACGACATCGTCGTGGAGCTGCGTCATCTCTTTCCACCACGCATTTTGAATATTGCGCTTGAGTTCGATTCCGAGCGGGCCGTAATCCCACGCGCCCGCCTGCCCGCCGTAAATTTCGCTCGATTGATATACAAAACCGCGCCGCTTGCACAAACTGATGATTTTATCAAGCGTGCATTCGTGATTCGTTTCCGCCATAGCCGTCTCCCGTACGTATCGGGCTGCTTCCGAAAACCGCAGTCTTTAGAAGTTCCCGTCACAAAAAATTATTAAGCGTTACGTTCGCTATGACGGCGATTTTACCAAAAAAAACCGTTTGTAGCAATGCGGGTATATAAGGCTGAAAAAACAGGCTGTCTTTTGCAATGCCTTATTTTTCTTTTTTACCTGCGCGGATCTTTGCAAAGAGCTTTCGAAGCACGCCGATTTTACCGAAGCAAATCCAATACAGCAAAAATGCGACGCAGAGGATCGGTATGCCGAAAATGATTATGTACAAAACGACGAATACAAAGTTGGTAAAAAACCCGACGACGGTTTCGCAGAATTCGATAAACGCCGATTTCAAATCGGGAAAGATAAAGCCTCTGTCTTCCGCGTGGTTGTACGGCAAGTGCGCTTCGATATAGATCTCCGAATAATCGATCTGTTTGGACAGACGGTTGAACTGTCCCTGCATCTGCTCGATTTCGGCCGTAATGTCGTTTATTTTCGTTTCGATTTCGAGCATGTCTTTGATATTTTTCGCTTCCCGAAGATACGATTGCAATCGCTCGAGCAAAACACGGCGAGTTGCCAAACGCGAATCCAAATCGTAAAAGCGGTCGGTAACGTCGACGCTGTCCGCGGATTTCGAAAGGATTTTACCGATAGTGCCGGACGACGACATCGCATCGTCAAAAACGGAAGACGGGATGTGTACCGTCATACCGAGCGAGCGGCCGTCTTCCGAAAAATCCGAAACATAACCGCCGAAACGCTTCGCCCACGCTTCCGCCGCCGCCTTCGTTTCGGCGAGACTCGAAACTTCAAAACGGATATTCCCCGTACGGATGAGCTTTCGGTTTTCGGGCAAGGGCAGCGCGGCATCGGAAGTAGTACCGGCGGATTTTTCTTCGGCCGCATAGACGCCGCCGGAGCGCACGGACGCGCTGTCGACTGTATATTTCATTGCAGCAAGGTTTTTACGCGCACCGCATCCGGTCAAAATAGCCGCTGCAGTAAAAATTATCAACAAAATTATAGACCGTATCCGTTTCATCAATACCTCCGGTATATTTTATTAACAACCGAAATACCGATACGATACAAATCGCGCGGAATGTACCGATACTCTTACCGCGATGCTTGCGTCAAGACCTGCGATTTGATACGATGACGCGATGAGTAGGATCGTCACCGTCAAAGCCGATATACGCGATACAGCCGCACTGCTCGGCGAGTTTTTCGGCGCCTTCGATTTTTATTCGGACGAAGACAAACGAAAAATCGAAGCGGCATGGAATCTGCTCTGCGAAAAATCGCGCGGCAAAAACCGATCCGACGGCTCTCCCTACTGTCTGCATCCGCTCCGCATCGCATACATCCTCGCACAAAACAAAATGGATTCCGAATCGATATGCGCGGCGCTGCTCCACACGATATACGATTTCGACGTCACAAAAGACGATATCCGCAAATTGTTCGACGAAAACACATCCCGTCTCATAGACGGTACGACGAAGATCATGCACATGCCCGTCGGACATTCGACGATACAGCAGGCGGATGCGGTACGCAAAATGCTCTTCGCGATGGTGGACGACGTGCGCATCATCCTTATTAAAATCGCGGATAAACTCGATCAAATACGCTGCATCGATACGCTTCCCGATGCGACACAGCGCGCGCTCGCCGCAGAGATAATCGACATTTGGGCACCGCTTGCGGACAGGCTCGGCATGCAGGAAGAAAAAAACGAATTCGAAGATTTGAGTTTAAAGTACACGAATCCCGACGTGTTTTTGCAGATCAAAGCGATCGTCGCGCAAAAAAAAGACGAGCGGAACGCCTACCTCGAAAAAGCCGTGGAACAAATCCGTTCGGCTGCACAAAAGGCTGGCATCCGCATCGCTATCACGAGCCGCGCAAAACATTTTTATTCGATTTATCAAAAAATGCGAAAGCGCAACGTGTCGCCCGACAAACTCTACGATCTGCTCGCGCTCCGCATCATCTGCGACGAAAACCCGGAATGCTACACGATCGTCGGCATCGTGCACAATCTTTGGAAGCCGCTCGACGGGCGATTTAAAGATTATATTGCTATGCCGAAAGCGAACGGCTACCGCTCGCTGCATACGACCGTCATGTGCGACGGGAAACCGCTCGAAATACAGATACGCACAAAAGCGATGGACGAAGCGGCCGAGCACGGTATCGCGAGCCACTGGCTGTACAAAAAAGGAAAGAGCCGCGATTTTGTCGACATCGAACACCTCGGTATCTTCAACGAACTGCGCGAACTTCGCGACGGTCACGTTTCCGATGAAAATTTTTTCAGCGCACTGAAAAGCGATCTGCTCGGCGATGAAATCTACGTGTTTACGCCGAAGGGACAAGTCGTACAGCTCCCCGCCGGCTCGAACGCGATCGACTTCGCATACCGCATCCATTCGGCTATCGGCGAAAAAATCGTCGGCGCAAAAGCGGACGGAAAAATCATACCGCTCGTCGAGCCGCTGCAAAACACACAGATCATCGAAATCCTCACGAACCCGCAGGCGCATCCGACGGCATCTCAGCTCGCGGCGGTAAAAACCGCAAAAGCGCGGCAAAAGATCCACGCGTGGCTCACCGCACACGATCCGACCTTTGCCGACAAAGCGAAAACGGAAACGGCACAAAGCGCGAACACGACAACCTCCCGTGAAATTCAGGAAACGAGGCGGCACAAAAAGGGAACAGGAGCGCGCACCGACACAGTGCAGGGAACGGGCAAAATACGCATCGGAAGTTCGACGAATTTTTTCGTCACCTTCGCGCAGTGCTGCAAACCGAAATACCCCGATGCGATCGTCGGCTATATATCGCGGAACAGAGGTATCACCGTGCACCGCGCCGACTGCCTGACCTACCGGCGCATTCAGGACATCGAACACCGCTCCATCGAAATCGACTGGGATATCGAAAACAAAAAATAGGAGAAATTAATAATGTCCAAGAATTCTTACTCACATTTAAAATCAAAAAAACTTACCGTTCCTGAAATCATTGACTATTGTAAAACGAATCTCGGTTTAACTTTTAATTTAATAAGTGAAGAAGATGCAAAAAGTTTCCTTCAAAAACACAATTATTTTTTTCGTTTAAAACAATACGCCGAAACCTGTAACGAGCGGACAAAAAGCGGAAAATACATCGGTTTGGATTTCGGACATTTGGTCGAGCTTTCGACCGTCGATATGTTTTTCAGAAAACTTATCCTCAAAATGACCATTGATTTGGAACATTACCTGAAGGTAAAACTTGTCAATGAATGTCAGAACAATCCTGCGGATGACGGATACGAAGTTGTAGATAAATTCCTGGAATCGCATGAAAAAATAAAGGCGACCCTCACATCAGGAGCGAGGCTCGCAGGCTACAGCGGACTCGATTTTGACAAATATATTGAAGTGCCTACTGTTTGGAATTTTGTTGAAATGATCGGCTTTTATGATTTTATTAATTTTTATATTTTTTATTACGATTTTTTTAGAATCAAATGTGACTATGCCAAACACTTCGATTCGGTCAGAAGATTGCGAAATGCAGCGGCGCACAATATCTGTATGCTGTGTTCTTTTAAGAGCGTACAAAGTTTCAAATACGACTTGGACACAAGTTTCGAACTTTTGCGGGGCAATATCGGTATCGGCAACGGTGTCATTTCAAGCTGCATGAAAGTCCCTCTTCTTAACGATTTTGCAGTTATGTTATCGGTGTATACAAAACTGATAACGTCGCCGAAAATCAAGGAGTTTACATTAAAAGAAATATCCGAATTTTTTGACGGTCGTATGATTCATCGAAAACAGTATTTTGAGTCAAATACGGAAATAAAAAACGCTTATCGGTTCGCCCGAAAAGTTTTGGAGTATTATTCGGGAGGGGAAGCTGAAAATTTATGATAGGATCAAACCGCCCGTTTGCCGGGTGGTTATAATTTGTGTTTGACTTTTATTTGTCAAATTCCAAAGGTTCTATTGCAGGAACTTTAGATAACACTTTTTTAAGTTTTTGCTTTGAAGCTCTCTGCTCTTTGTTCTAAATATTTTGGAGTTTCAAAAGAAGCTATTTTTTCAGCTACAGCGGAAACATGGTATTTCCTTGAATTCATAATCTAATTTGCAGTCTTTCAATTCACAGTGAGGAATATCCTGTGGTTTATAATTATAAGATTTACCTAAAAGCACAGAAAACATTCCTATTACAAAATCACAATTATCTTCAAAAATTTTATCTGATAAAATTTCATTGAATAAATTTATACACTCTATAAACTGAGCCTCGACCATTTCTTTTTGCTCATAGCTTACGATAGATTTAAAATCTTTTGAGATTTTTAATTTTTGATAAAAGCAAAGAAGATAAATAATATGATCGTGTATTATTCGGGGATGAACAACAATTTTATTATTATAAAAATCAGTTAATAATGCATAAAGACCTTCATTTATATTTTCTATAACTTTGGAGAAATAATTTTTCGACATATATGACATTTCTTCATTTTGTTTTGGGAAATTAATTCCTTTATAGTTATAGAGAATTCGGGTTGAAATAAGACTATTAATTTTCCAATTCAATAAATTTAATTGATTTTCTAAGCTTATATAATCATTCTTAATTTGAAAAACAGCATTAGACATTTGGTTAATATCCGACAAAAATTTATTACCAAGTTTTATTTGCTTTACAAAACGTCCTTTATCATTTCGACAAAGAATTATAGACTCGAACTCTTCTATCATATACTACATATCTCCCTGAACCATTTTATCAAAGTTATTCAAAATAAATTCTTGTTTCAAATCACTTATAAATTTATAATCGTTTATAAGTCGATACAAAGTAACGAGCAATCCGCCAATATCCAGTTTTCGGAGACTTCTTCTAACAAGTTCTTCATTCCCGGCGGCGATTCCAATACCGGCAGCGATTCCAACAGCGAGAACATTACTTGCAGAGGCAATTACATTTGAATAGGTAACCACCCGCCTTGTTCGAACTTCATACAATTTTGGATCGCCGTCTCTCTCAGCATTGAAAGTCATGCGATGGATCATTACAACAAGCATATTAATTGCTGAAGCCAAAGCTACCTGTTTTCCGACTGTTAAAATATTAGCCATATCTATTCCATAATCGGCGAGTCCTGAAGCAAGTTTCGGATCATAGGTTGAAACAATTGGAAAAGGCAAACTGTGTTTTGTATTTACATCAGAAGCCAAATGAACTCCTTCTTTGACTAAAGATGTACCTATGATTATTTTCCCTTTTAAATTCTCATGGAGTAATTTATTAAATGTATATGAAAGCACTTTACCTGTATCGGCATGTAATTTTAAAAAATCTCCGCCGCCTGTTCCGGTTTTTGAAGATATATGAAATGATTGCATATTCCAGCCGGTAAGCGTACTTGTAGCAATGTTTGCAGTACCGAATATCCAACCTAAAATGGGATCATGCCCTATAGCACCTGCCCTATGCCTGAGTTTTCCTGTACCGGAAAAAGGATTTAAATCTTCAAATTGCTTACTTCCTTTTGTAGTATCAAATGGAACAGGATGTAAAACGATTTCTTCTAAAGTCGGATTATACAATTTATGATGTCTGACTTCAAATCCGGCTTCTTTCCGAGCCTTTAAATCATGAGGGTCGAACTTTTTTTTGCCCAAAGTCTTGTCAGCGGCTTTTTGGTCATCCATACGGATTTTAAAATCCGTAAGAATATACTGCCGTACACATTGCAATGCCGTAGCAAAAAATAAAAAGCCTATATCTTTTCCACGTAACTTAGTTTGTAATTCAAATTCTTCATCGAGATTCTTGATATTCTGCTCAGCGTTGTGAGCAACATCAGCGACTCTAAGAAGTTCTTTAGGTACTTCACTAACTCCAGCTATTGTATTTTCTCTTTCTGTACTTAATGCACTTCTCTTTGCCTTTAATTCATCAAGTCTAGACATAATCATCCCCGCAACTGTTTTAATTGCTTTACAATTTTCTTTTCGTTTTCTAAACGCTCAGAATATTCAGTTAAAGAAGATTCTCTAACTAACGCTTCAAGTTCTTCAATTACTTTTTCGTATTCATCAAGTAATTGCTCATATTCTGTCGTTTCATGTCTGAAATCTTTCTCTTTTTTTAAGAATTTTTCCGCTTCACTCCTAAGTTTTAATTCATATTGCCTTGAACAGCGTTCATAACCGCTTATTTGACCATCACGATAAGCTTTTCTGTTTTTGGTTCCATGAACGCCTTTTGTTGCCCCTGTTGGAGATTTCACTGTATATGAAGTATCATTTTCTTTATCTATAGCAATTATCTTTTCTAATAGTTCCTTTAATTTTCGTGCGTCATATATAGCAACATCTTTGTGCTTCATTTTATTCGTTTCTTTATCATGAAAATAAACACGTAATTCTTCTGAATCGCCAATAAGAATTTCTAACTCGATATCAGAATATTTGAAAAAATATGACTGTGAAAAAGGAGTTTCTTTTACGTAAAAGCCCGAAAGCATGAATAATAAACCGTCTTTATATGAATCGCCTAGAATTGATTTACTACAAGCGCATATAAAATCACATATAGAAAGGTTTTTATCAAAGTTTAAAATTTGAGCTTTTTGCTTTTCTGTTATTGATTTATATGATACAAAATCCAAGTAATCGGATACATCAATACTACTATAATTTTTTAAAACTAATTTTGAAATAGCTTTTTTCTTCATAGTTTCATCAACTTCAACTCTTTTTCCACACTTTGAGCAATATCTTTGATTTGGATTTAATTTCTCTCCACAGCTACTACATTCTAATAACTTATTCGCTTGTTTATTAATAAAAAACTCCATAATATATTCCTCTTACAACTTAAATCTAGAATTCAGGAAGATCTATTTTCTCTAAATTTTCACAGTCTTTAAACATACTTACAACCATATTCAAATAATCTTCATCAAGATCTTCATTTTCCAAAAGTATTTTTTCAACTGCTTCATACGAATTATCTAGTACCTCTACGAAATTTTGAAGAACAAGGTAAAGATATTTTGAAGTTTTATCGTCTAAATTTGGGAACTTGATACTTGATAAGTTTTCACACCCTTTAAACATATACCAAAAATTATCAACATTTTCCATGTTAAAATTCGACAAATCAAGACTTTTAAGTCCTTTACAACCTTCAAACATCCTACTCATATCAATAACTTTTGAGGTATCAAAGTTCTCAAGAACAATCTTTTTTAACTTCCAACCACAATCACCGAATAAACTGCGTGAATTTTCATTTGCATATATTTGAGCAGATGAACAAATATATAAGCGTACTTTTTCTTCTCCATTCTCCTTTAAAAGATTTGCATAAACTTTTAATAGTGAAAGATTTTTTCCTTTTGCAATTTTATCTGGTTCAAAAGCATCATTAATATTTGTAGTCTGCCACATTTCCGAACCTGAATTAAGATTTTTTGGTTCACTATATAAGAAATATATTTCTTCACACTCGCTAATTGGAAATTCACTAGGAGGAAGAATTACAATTCTATTTGCTTCCTCTTCAGTAACTGAATTATTTTGAACAACATTATTTGTTTTCGAAGAAAGATTAAAACCACAATTTGAGCAAAACTTTACATTGCGGTTTATCTTTGCCCCACAATTAGGACAGGACGAAATTTGCACTAATTTTTTTCCACATTCAATACAAAACTTAGCTTTGCTATTATTCTCAGTACCACAATTAGTACATTTCATATTTTTTCTCCTCGCAAAAAACATACTTACTTTTATAATCCAAATAGACCTGATAAAGAAAATCCACCTTTTATTCTTTTTTTATCAGGTTTTTGATACCAAGAAACCGTATTTCCATATGGACATTCACCCCGAACTTCTTTTTCAAACATATAATCAATATTTGCATTTTCCGATATATTATTGGGTAAAATCAAATTAATAAGATTTTTACAATCTACGAACATTGAGCGCATATCAACTTTTGAATAATCTCCGCTATCTACATATTTTTTAATCGTAAAATTCGATAAATCAAGATTATTTAGACTGCAACATTGTTGAAACATACCACTCATGTTTTTAACTTTATGAGTGTCAAAGCTTGACAAATCCAATGATGCTAGATATTCGCAACCTGAAAACATATCACTCATATCGGTAACGTTTTGTGTATTAAAATTTGATAAATCAATATAGTTTAGAGAGCCACAACTAAACATACGATTCATATTTATTACTTTAGAAGTATTAAAGTTTTCAAAATCGATTGAACGCATATCAAGGAAATCAGAGAACATCCAACTAGAATCTTTATTTGCGTAAATTTCTGCTGGCGAACAAATAAAAAGTTCGAAAACTTTTTTACCCGTATATATATAAGCTTTCAATAATGATTCATCAGAAAGCTCTTTTTCTTTTCCATCCATAAAATCCGAAGGTTCTAAAACTCTCCAATTAGGATCATTTGCATTATAATTTGTAGGAATTTCAGATACAAAATGTACTATTTCTGCATCGGATACTCCTGATAAACAGTTACCAGATGGAAGTATTATTTTCCCCCGGGATTTTCCTTGTGGCAAATTTCCTTCTAAAATATTTGAATCTAAATTTTTATTTCGCATTGTCATCGAAGAAAAATTATAGCCGCATTCAAGACAAAACTTTTCTTCGTCTTTTAGTTTTGCACCACACTCCGGACAAAATTTTGGAACCGATATTAATTTGTTTCCACATTCTTCACAAAACTTTGCACCATCATTATTTTTATGCCTACAACTTGGACACCTCATAGAATCCTCCCTTTTACTAATATCTTAACATACGCACTACGACAAATAATGTCATAGTTAATATCTATTTATAAAATTTAATAATTTCTTTCGCCTCTTCCAAAATCTTTACCTTCAGCTCTTTCGGCCCCAACACCTTCACCGTACTCCCCTGTCCGAGCACCCAACGTTTTACTTCCGGAAGCTGGGTTGTTTCAAAACTTACCCGTACGCTTCCGTCCTTATTTTGCTTCAGCTGTTGGTTGGAATGCCATGTTCTGTCTATTGCGAACGTTCCGATTTCCTTTGAAATTAAAAGTTCCACCGTATACTTTTGCTTTGCGCTGAGCCAAACGCCGATCTCTTTGTCAAAGTAATCTTCCGGTTTAAAAGTGTCCGGTATTTTAAAAGAGTCCTTTGTTATGCGTACATCTTTCATCCGGCTGTAACTGAAGACTCTGACATCGCCTTTGTCATGGCAAAAACCGATGATGTACCAGTTTCCTTTTTGACAGACTGCATGATACGGATCCAGCAGTCGAGGCATATACGAAAGTTTTTGAAGCGGGCGATATTCAAACTCCAGTGTTTTATGCCCCTTAAGAGCCTCAAAAACTTTGGGGAAAACTTCCGGCTCAATTTTCGGTCCCTGATCGGGAATAAATGTCGTGCGATTTTCAAGAAACGAAGAATCTATTGTGATTTCATCGGGCATGCCTGCAATGATTTTTCTGAATACGTTTCTGAGGTCATTTTCCAGTGGCGTGTTCCGGTACTGTTCCAAAAGCCGGTCAAAAAGAGCGACAGAAAAAAGTTCTCCTTCCGTCATCTGTACGGTTTTTATAAAAAAGTTCGGCTCACTGTAACGGTAGGAACGCGTTTCCCGATCGTATACGATCGGCGCATTGTTAAAGTCACGCATGAATTCGATATCACGCTGGATCGTTCTGGCGGAAACTCCTTCGCACCGTTTAACGAGAGACGCCAATGTAACCTTTTTACCCGAACGCAATGCTTCATCGATACGAAGAATGCGTCTTGATTTTACTTTTTCTTCTCGACCTTTTTTCATAGTCAGTCATAACCGATTATCACGTTTTGAGCATCGCAGTTTCAACGACACTCAATGTGAATTTATCTTCTATTATACCCCCCCCTGAAAAAATGCAAGCTTTTTTTTGGGTGAGGTTTTTACGTGATACGATACGAAATTAAGACAAATAAAAGCCGACTAGCATAGATGAATGCCTTTCTTTTTTGTAAAAAGCCCGATAATATCTTTGCATATTTCCTTTTGTTTATCGTAATGATGCTTTGCTTCATCTTTTATTTTATCTTTGATTTTTTTAAGCTCGGGTTTTGTTTCCGCATAACTCGAAAACGCCATACAAGCCGCCGAAATCAAAGTGCCGATTAACATACCGCCGAATAATTTTTTCATAACAAATCTCCTTGACATCGATGTCATTGCATACAGCGATATTTTACCATAGGCAGTACGACATGAAATGTCGTCGTAAAAAATAATTAAAATTTCAGTAAAAATTTTATCGTATTTTTTACGTGTTTGGGGTTTCTGAAAAAGTTCTCAGGGGATATATACACAACGCGCTTTTTATGCTATAGCTACGGAAATACCAATTACATCGAGGCTCTTATGAAAAAAATACAATTCCATATCATCGCATTGCCGTTCGTGCTGGTCGGTACTCTCGCATGCGTTTCGTGCAAGTCGGCCGAGCCGATTTCAGCGGATTCCTATGCCGCACATTCTTCCGGCACGGAGATAAAGCGGCAGGAAAAGGACGACGCCCCTCGCAGCATCGTACGTCCGAAAAACGGCAACGCGTTTACGAATTTTTTTACCGGCGGACAACAGGATATCGAAATCGACATGACGCGCGTATTCCAAAAAACCGCATTCGGCACGCTGAAAGAAGAAGATGCACTGTGCATTTACAATATCGAAACGGGGCTTGCGGGTTTTGCCGCATGGTACCGCGGCGGTATGTACCACGTACTGCTCGGCAAAGCCGGACGCGCTTTATTTCAGGAAGCCGTCAATCGATATCTCGACGATTTCGAAAATAAACGGCTCGACAGAAAAGGCAATCGGACGAAGATCTACGGAGAATATCCGGTTTCACTGCAATGGGGATCCTTTGCAACGATAATCAACAACCGTGCACAGTCCCGCGTACAATTCGGATACGAATTCAAAAACGGGTCCCCTTACTTTTTGCTTTCCGTGCCGTCGGCTGAAAACGAAGAATACAATTCCGGCCGATCGAAAATCGAAGCGTCCGCTACGCTGAGATTTTACTTTACCAAAGCGATGACTTCGCAGATGATGAACGCGCTCACCGAGGAAAAAATAGAGGCGGCGATCGAGCCGTATATGCAGCGTGTCCAAAGCAAGGACAAAAAACCGGCGCATGACGAATATTGAACGGGGAAAATCTCCCGAAATATTCTGAAATTAATAATTATCAATCAACGATCGCCGGCAAAGATCAATCTTTTTGCCGGCGGATTTCTTTTTGGCACAGCTCGTCGCACAGTTCGTTGTATTTGATCCCCGCATGTCCTTTTACCCACGACCATGAGATATCCAGCGATGCGGAAAGGGCGTCGAGTCTTTCCCACAAATCGCGGTTTAAAACGTTTTTTTTCGCCGCAGTGCGCCAGCCGTTTTTTTTCCACGAGCGGATCCACGTTGTAATACCGTTTTTGACATATTGGCTGTCGCAAAAAATGTGCACTGCCCGTCCGCCGTACTGAGGTTTTTGTACGACGGCGGAAAGCGCTTCGATGGCCGCAGTGAGTTCCATGCGGTTGTTCGTCGTCGATTTTTCTCCGCCGCTCAGCGCTTCTTCTTTTTCGCCATCGATGATGACGCAGGCCCAGCCGCCCGGCCCGGGATTTCCGCTGCATCCTCCGTCGGTATAGACGACGAGTGTTCCGTTTTTGAAAGGTTCTGTCATAACAAATCGCTTTTTATTAAAAAAATATTTCAGCGGAGACGTTGTATAAGCGCTTCGATTTCCGCATCGGTCATACCGTTAGCCGAAAGATATGCACGCGCGCCTTTTGCAGGCGGCAAGCTTCCGACGATCGCTTTATACATCGGCTCGAAATTCGCCTTTGCGATAACGTTGTATTTATAGCTGCCTTTTTCCACGTGATAAAAATCGACGTAGCTTTGCATGTAATCGCGCATCGCTTCTTCTTTGCTTGCGCCCATGAGCAATTCGATCAAAATCATGATAAAGCCGGTGCGGTCTTTTCCTTCGTTGCAATGCAGGTAATACGGTCCTCCGCGGCCGATCATAAAACGCAAGCCCCCGATGATACCGGCGGCAAATATATCGCTCGTAAAATCCATATTCATACTGAGGCACACAACGCTGCCCGCTTTATCGAGAGATGCGTAATATGCCGAGTATTGAGGATTCGACGGGTCGAGGTAGGACGTGAGTTCGTTTCGGGAATCGGACATATCGACGACCGTTTTGATTTTCGCCTTTTCCATAAGCATCGATACAAAGGGTGCGCGAGCCCAGCCTTTTTTTAAGGGATGGCTTCCGCGGTATAAAATATTTTTCCCGATCGAGCCGAGCGACACGCTTCTGAAATTGGCAAAAGATTCATCCGACGCATAGTCGCTCCGCTTATCGGTTCTGGAAAGGGCGCGAAGCGCGTACTGTTCGCGATAGCCCGCTTTTTGTTTCATCGAAACGGTGAGTGCGGATCCGACTCCGACGTTTGCCGTTACGTTCAGCTTTCCGTAATTGATGCACGCGGCGATAAATCCTCCGGCGTGATTCGTGCGTACGAGAAAGGCGCCCTTATCGACATCGTAGTTTGCGACGACGGGCGCGCTGAAGGTATAGCCGTTATCGAAACGTACGGTTACGATATCGCCGTGTTCATAGCCCGCTTTTTGCATATCGGCAAATGCGATATCGGTAACGGCGTGTCCGTATTTTTCTATCGCCGTCACTTTTCCGCGAAACGTCCGCCATTCGGGCGCTTTCGCCTGCGCTTCGGGAGTCTGCTCTTTTGCAGATGCTTTCGGAGCGGACGCACAGCCTGCAATCAACAGTGCCGCAGCAAAAATCGAAAGTACAAAACGAACGCATTTCATAAATTCCTCCGTCCGCCGACAAAGGCGGGATCAGAATAAATGCCGGCCCATCCTTTTCGGACAAACCGGCTCTCATATATCTCGCCTCACAACTGCAAAGCTGTTATACCAATCCCTGCGCGATCATCGCGCGGGCGACTTTGACGAATCCCGCGATATTCGCACCTGCGACATAATCGCCTTTTACACCGAACTCCTTCGCCGTATCGTATGCGTTGTCGTGGATGTTCGTCATGATCCGCTTCAGCTTCGCATCGACTTCTTCCGCAGTCCACGAAAGGTGTCCGCTGTTTTGACTCATCTCAAGACCTGAAACGGAAACACCGCCCGCATTCGAAGCTTTGCCGGGCGCAAAGAGCACCTTCGCATTTTGAAACTTCACCGTCGCATCGAGCGTACTCGGCATATTCGCACCTTCG
The DNA here is from genome assembly GCF_014334835.1 of Treponema sp. Marseille-Q4132. NCBI lineage: Bacteria > Pseudomonadati > Spirochaetota > Spirochaetia > Treponematales > Treponemataceae > Treponema > Treponema sp. Marseille-Q4132. The sequence continues at coordinate 1,931,714 of NZ_CP060591.1, read as the reverse complement.
GCGACAAGCCGGACGCCGTTTTTAATAAGCATATCGGCATCTTTTCCGACCAATTCGTTTTGCGTCGCACAAGGAAATACACAATCGACTTTTACCGACCACGGTTTCGCGTTCGCGGTAAACTTCGCTTCGGGGAATTTTTTTACGTATTCGGAAATACCTTTATGTGCGGCGCGGAATTTTTTTACGTAATCGAGTTTTTTTTGCGTAATGCCCTGTGCATCGAAAATGAATCCCGTGTGATCGCTGAGTGTCACGGGTTTCGCTCCGAGCTGGATCAATTTTTCCACAGCGTACTGCGCGACGTTTCCGTCGCCCGAAACCGAACACGTTTTGCCGGTAAAGTCTTCGCCGATTTTTTTCAGCATACACTCCGCAAAATAGATGAGCCCGTAGCCCGTAGCTTCCGTGCGGATGAGAGAGCCGCCGAAGTCCAGTCCTTTGCCGGTGAGCACGCCGGAAAACGTATTCGTAATGCGCTTGTACTGTCCGAACATAAACGCGACTTCTCTCGCGCCCACCCCCTTGTCGCCTGCAGGCACGTCGGTATCGGGGCCTATGTGACGGTACAATTCAGTCACGAAAGATTGACAAAAGCGCATCACTTCCGCGTCCGATTTTCCGTGCGGATCGAAATCGCTTCCGCCCTTGCCTCCGCCCATCGGAAGCGTCGTCAAACTGTTTTTGAGCGTCTGCTCGAAACCCAAAAATTTCAAAACCGAAAGATTCACTTCGGGGCTGAAGCGCAAGCCCCCCTTGTACGGACCGATCGCGCTGTTGAACTGCACGCGATATCCGCGGTTGATATGCGGCACACCCTTGTCGTCCGTCCACGGCACGCGGAACATGACGGTGCGTTCCGGCTCTACGAAACGCTCGAGGACCGCATTGCGCTCAAGTTCTTTTTGCATCTTTGCGACGGCAGGTTCTATCGTGGTTAAAACTTCCTGAACCGCTTGGAGGAATTCGCTCTGGTCGGCATTTTTCAGCTGAACGTCTTCCCAAATCCGTTTGACGTATGCGTTTTTCATTTTTCTTCTACCTTCTTATCCGGTCGAGTTCATTGAAACCGAATAAATAATAGTAGCGCAAATCGCCGTTTTTGGGTAGTATGTGGCTATGACGCTCTACGTTACCCGGCACGGTGAAACCGAATGGAATGCAAAACACATCATCTCGGGTCTTGCCGAAGTCCCGCTTGCGGAAAAAGGCAGGCTGCAAGCAGCTTCTCTCGCCGCCCGACTTGCCGAACATCAAAACGATTATCGCATCAAACACATTCTCGTCTCGCCTCTCGGCCGCGCACGGGAAACCGCATCGTATATCGAAAAGGCGCTCGGTATCGATGCCGTCGTCGAAGAACGGTTGCACGAAATCGATTTCGGCGCATTCGAACACACGAGCACACAGGGTGCGGAATTCCTTGCGATAAAGGCGAACCCGTATAAACGCTTTCCCGGAGGCGAATCGCTGCTCTATGCCGCTTACCGCGTTTACGGAGCGATCGAAGAAGGGCGTGCGCGCTTCGCGCCCGACAATATACTCTTCGTGTGTCACGGCATGGTTTCGTCGCTTATCAGCACGTATTTTCAGGATTACGAAACCATCGAAGAATTCACGAACAGCGGCTTTGAAAACTGCGGCTTACAGGCCTACGAATTCAAGTGATGAAGCGCATGCGGGTTGTATCGTACGCATATTGTTTCGGGCGGCTTTTTGCGGCCGCGCCGCAAAAACCGGGCTTTTCGGGGTTCCGCCTTCCGGCTCCATTCCTTCGGAACTTCCGCCCCTCCAATCCCTGCCGCACGTCTCCCGCACCGAATTAATAATTATTAAATTATACATGAGGATATACGATGAAAAAACAAACGATACTGTTGACTTCGGCGCCGATATGTGCGGCGGCACTTGCTCTGCTGTTTTTCGTCTTCGGACGGGACGATACCGGAAAAACCGCCGCTGCAAAAACCGTGTCTTTAACAAAAACGCAAAGCGCGCCTGCCGTACGGAAGACTGCGGAAGAAGTACAGCGGGAACAAGACGAATCCCGCGTCCGATCCGTAATTTCGAATATGAGCGCACGTGCGCAGGAAACGATAGTTATAAACGATTACGGTGAATTTATCGCGGATTTAAAAGCGGTACTCGATGAGGATTCGCAAAATCCGAAAGACGATCTTTCACTTTTGACCCTCGTGGACAAAACGCATCCTCTTCCCGACGGCTACGCCCCTGCCCGCCTCATCCCGCTCGTCAAAAACGACGCGTTCAACATTATCCGAAACGATCTTTCTCTGAGACCGGAAGCCTACGAAGCGCTCGTCGTTATGGGACGAGAAGCAAAAAAAGACGGCGTTACCCTGCTCGTAAGCTCAACATACCGCTCCTATGAATACCAAAAAAAAGTATTCGAGCGGTGGGTGCAGATCGACGGACTTGCGGAAGCCGAGAGAGAAAGTTCTCGAGCGGGCACAAGCCAGCACCAGACGGGTCTCGTCATCGACTTCGGTTCCATCGACAATACTTTTGCAAATACCCGTGCGGGCGCGTGGATGCGAAATCACGCGGAAAACTACGGCTGGAGTTTGAGCTTTCCCGACGGCTATGAAGATGCTACGGGTTACCGCTGGGAAAGCTGGCATTTCCGCTACATCGGAAAAATCGCATGCGCGTTTCAAAAAAAATACTTCGGCGACATCCAACAGTTTACGCTCGAATTCATCGACGCGTGGAAATCTTTATGATTTCGGACATCACGCTCATCGTACGCCCCGAAGACGAGCACGATGAAAATTTATTAAAAAACAAAGCGGTGGAAGCGCTTTCGAAAAAAAACTGCAACATCCGCCCCGAAGATATACGGCTCATAGTCGCAAAGCGTTCGATCGACGCGAGGCACGGCCGCATACGGATATGCCTGCGCTGTAAAGCGTACATCGGAGAAGCACCCGACGAGCAATCGGCAAAGCAGATACCGACCTGGCAGCCTGCCGACGGCGCAAATCGCGTCGTCATCGTAGGATCCGGTCCCGCGGGCTTGTTCGGCGCACTCCGCTTGCTCGAAGACGGCATCACGCCGATAATCGTCGAACGGGGCGAATATACGGACGCGCGCAAAAAAACGATAGCTGAGATCAGCACAAAAGGATCGGTCGACGGCGACAGCAATTACTGTTTCGGAGAAGGGGGCGCCGGCGCGTTCAGCGACGGAAAACTTTACACGAGAAGTACGAAGCGCGGAAACGCAGGCCGTATACTTTCCCTGTTCCGTTTTTTCGGAGCGTCGGAATCAATCCTCACCGACGCGCACCCGCATATCGGTACGGACAAACTTCCGAAAATCGTAAACGCGATGCGCGAAAAAATCATTTCACTCGGAGGCGAATTTCACAGCTGCACAAAGTGCGTCGACTTTCTCTCCGAAACCGAAAACGGCAAAAAACGTATCACGGGAATCGCCGTAGAGCATACGAAAACGAAAGAGCGGCGTACGATCGAAGCGGACGCGGTGCTGCTTGCATCGGGACATTCGGCAAACGACATATACGCCCTCGTCGCACGCTTCGCTCCGGAAGCGCTCGAAGCGAAAACCTTCGCGGCCGGCGTACGCGTCGAACACCCGCGCGAACTCATCGATGCGATTCAATTTCACGGAAAAAATTTTCAATCCGCAGAATACCGCCTCACGACGCAAGTTTCGGAGCGAGGCGTGTATTCTTTTTGCATGTGCCCCGGAGGCTTTGTCGTACCGTCGGCGACGAACGGCGATCAGATCGTCGTAAACGGCATGTCGTCGAGCAAACGCAATTCGAAGTGGTCGAACGCGGCAATCGTCGTCGAAATACGGCCAGAAGACATCCCACAGGAATTTATTAAAAAAGCAGGCGACTGTCCCGCCCTTGCAGGCTTATACTGGCGAGCGCATATCGAACGCGAAGCGAAGCTGCACGGAAAAGGACAGGCGGCTCCCGCTCAGCGCATGAAAGACTTTCTTTCTCACCGCAAAAGCGAGTCGCTTCCTCCGACGAGTTTTACGCCCGGTGTCGTCTCAAGCAGACTTGACGAATGGCTTCCTCCCCACATCAAAACGAGACTCGAAAAAGCGTTCGGCGATTTTAATAAAACGATGCGAGGCTTTATTTCACCGGATGCGCTCCTCATCGCCGTCGAAACGCGCACATCGACTCCCGTGCGCATACTGCGAAATAAGGAAACGGGCGAATGCATTTCCGTCGCGCGCCTTTATCCCGCAGGCGAAGGATCCGGTTATTCCGGCGGCATCGTGTCGTCGGCCATGGACGGAGAGAGAGAAGCCGCTCTCATCGCCGAGAAAATCATCGGTAAGCATAATCGATAATCGGTAAACGAACGATTGACAACGCGATTTTTCTGATTTATACTGAAATATAATCCATATAAAAATACAGGCGCAGCGGCTTTATGCATCTGTTTTATATAAACGGGTGCGTGTTTGCATCGCATAAAAAAAATTGGAGGTTACTATATGCCGCGGATAGAATTGCATGATGTTTCAAAACGCTGGGGCGATTTCGTCGGTGTCAATCATCTCAATATGGTTATCGAAGACAGAGAATTCATCACATTGCTCGGGCCGTCCGGCTGCGGAAAGACGACGACACTGCGCATGATCGCAGGGCTTGAAACGCCGACGGAAGGTAAAATCACCATCGGAGATACGGTCGTTTTCGATTCGGAAAAAGGCATCAACGTTTCGCCCGACAAACGCGATATCGGCTTTTTATTTCAAAACTACGCTTTGTGGCCGCACATGACCGTGTATAAAAATATCGCCTTCGGTCTTGAAAATTTAAAATGGCCGAAAAGCAAAATCGAAGAGCGCGTACGGGAAGTTTTAAAGACTTTAAAAATCGAAGAATTCAAAGACCGCTATCCGGCCGAATTGTCGGGCGGTCAGCAGCAGCGCGTCGCGATCGCGCGGACGCTCGCGCCGAAACCGAAAGTGCTTTTTATGGACGAGCCGCTTTCAAACCTCGACGCGAAACTGCGCAGCGAAATGCGCACGGAATTGAAGCGTCTGCATTCGGACACGAACTCGACTTTCGTCTACGTTACTCACGACCAGCTCGAAGCTATGACGCTTGCGACGCGCATCTGTTTAATTGAAAAGGGCGATCTGCAGCAGTATGATCCGCCGCTCGTCGTTTACAACCGTCCGGCGAATTTGTTCGTCGCGGATTTTATCGGAAACCCGACGATGAATTTCGTTCCGGCAAAAGCGAAGCAGACGGCATCAAACGAACTCTCGGTAAAATTCTTCGGCATCGATGCGGTCTTCGCCTGCGAAAAAGACATACAGCTTAAAAAAGAAGACGTTATCATCGGTATCCGTCCGGAATTTCTTCCGATCAGGGACAGCGGTGCAATCGAAGGGCTTGCGTATTCGACGCTTCCGTCGGGTATGGAAACGATCGTCAAAATCAATCTCAAGGGCGATATTTTATCTTCCGTCGTGTTCGGTTCGATCGACTATGCGGTCGATAAACCGATACGCTTCGACATCGTCGGCGACGATATTATCATTTTCGACGCCGAAACGAAAAAGAATATCTGCCTCGGCTCCGTTAAAGTTAAATAATAATTATTAATTATTAAACCGACCGGAGCGCGATTTTGCGTTCCGGTTTTATTTTTTCCAAAACGCGGGCAGAAAATACAAAATCATCGTATAAAGCTCGAGCCGTCCGGCGAGCATTGCAAACGAATACCACCATTTGACCGCATCGGGGAGAAAGCCGTAATTGCACGCCGGTCCCAATTTTCCGAAGCCCGGTCCGACGTTTCCGACCATCGAAAGCGCACCCGTCAAAGCGCTGAGCAGATCCAAATCGAAAAGGCAGCCTATCACGGTCGTTATAAACACGAGCACGAAATACAGCGAAATGAACGCGGCAATGTTCGATACCAGATCTTTGCCGGCGACTTTTCCGTTCAACCGAATATTGAATATACCGTGCGGATGCAGCATTTTTTCGGTTTCGTTGTGCAGCTGTTTTGCAAGGACGACCCAGCGCACGACTTTTATACCGCCTCCGGTAGAGCCTGCGCAGCCGCCTAAAAAATAGAGTATAAAAATTAATAATTGTGCAGTCGGCGCCCACGTTGTAAAATCCGCCGTGCCGAATCCCGTCGTCGTCAAAATCGAAGCGACTTGAAACGAACCGTATCTGAGCGCCTGCAAAAACGAACCGTACTGTTTTGTGATAACGAACGCAATACCGAGCGAAGCCGCAATAAAAACGGCAAAATACGCTTTTAATTCCGAGTTATCGCGGATCTCCGAAAATTTTCCGATCACGGCATAGTAGTATAAACTGAAGTTGATTCCCGACAAAAACATAAACACCGTACAGATGACGTCGATCGAAACGGAACCGTATGTGCCGACGCTCGAATTTTTCGTCGAAAAACCGCCGGTACCGAGCGTCGCAAACGCGTGTGAAAGCGCATCGATAAAATCCATACCGGCAAACAAGAGCAGCACCGTTTGCACGAGCGTAAGTGCGGTATAGGAAATCCACAAAATTTTTGCCGTCGTCGTGATTTTCGGCGTCACTTTGCCTTTTTCGGGACCTGTTGTTTCCGCTTTGATGAGCTGAAAACCGCCGACGCCTAGCAGGGGCAAAAGCGCGACGGTGAGCGCGACGATACCCATACCGCCGAGCCAGTGCATTTCGCACCGCCACAGATTGATGCTTCGCGGCAGCGATTCGACTTCGCTCAAAATCGTCGCTCCCGTCGTCGAAAAACCGCTGACGCTTTCGAAAATGGCGTCGGCAAAGTGCGGGATCGCACGGCTGCACCAGAGCGGCAGCGCACCGAATACGCTTCCGGAAATCCACGCAAGTGCGACGATGATGAAAGTACCGCGCGTTGAAAGACGTATTTCCGTTTTTCGCCCGGCGATAAAGATGACGATCGCCGCGATCCAGCTTGCGACCATCGGAACGGCGAAAGAAGCGATGACGACGGTCTCTCCGAGCGCGAGCGCCGTGCCGATCGGAATTAAAAACGAAACGCCGATAAATGCGACAATAATGGATATGATTTTTAAAAATGTTAAAACCGCCATGATCCGCTCCCCTATTTTACGCTGCCGCCGAAAAACGAAACGACATTGCCGTTTTCTTCCGCAACGGTGATAAGGATAACGTGATCGCCCGCATGGAGGCGCGTATCGCCGACGGGTATTTCGTAAACTTGTGAGTCGTATTTTTTGACAAGGAGGATCAAAAATACGCCCGGGTTCGCAATGTCGCGGAGCGTCTTATTGATCGCCTTCGAATCACCGGGAAGAACGCATTCGATGATTTCCAAATCGCCGGTCGTCACGGTGTGAATTTCTTTAACGGATTTTCCGCGCAAATGACTCATAATCGAATCGACGACGGCATCGCGGATCGGGACGGGCACGTCGACGCCGAGCTTCCGCGAAATCGACGAAAAGGCCGAACTCGTGACGAGGCTTATGGATTTTCCGACACCGAGCGATTCGAGGTAGGCCGCAAGCACCATGTTCATTTCGTGATTGTGCGTCGCGCATATCGCCAAATCGAACGATGCAATCCCTTCTTCCTGCAAAAAAGCTTCGTCCGTCGCATCGGCGCAAAAAACCTTTGCCGACGGAAAGCGCTCGGATGCGATTTTAGTCAGCTCTTCATCGCTGTCGATGATGACGAATTTTTGCGGCCGTTTGATAACCTGCTTCGAAAACAAGTTAAAAAGCGATCGCTTTTCTTTCGGCTGAATCAATCGTTCCGCAATGATCGTGCCGATTCTTCCCGCTCCGATAAGAGCGATATTTTTCAATTCTTTTTGCTCGGAACCGCAGAGCGAGAGCAATTCGGGAACGTTTTCTTTGGCAACGATGACGCCGATGCTGTCGCCGGGATTGAGAACCGTATTGCCGCTCGGAAGGGAAGTTTTGCCGTTTTCTTCGACGTACGCGATGAGAAAAGGCTTATCGATGAGCGCGCGGATCGTCTGCAGTTTTTGCCCGACAAGCTTGCTTTCCTTTGCGACCGTCATGCGCGTCAACTCATACGCATTGTTTCCGAAAACCTGCACGTCGCTCACGGCGCCGCTTTCGACCGCTTGAACGACGGCTTCACCGGCTTCCACGTCGGGATGGATCATATAATCGATTCCGTACAGAGGCCGGTGTTTTCCTCCGAACGAATCCGCGTGGCTCTTTTTTGCAGCCGCCGTGTTGACATAGTACGCGTAGTTCCGCACACGCGCGATCTTTACGATGTCGGGATATACCGCGTCGACGAGCGAACAGGTGATCATATTCACTTCGTCGTTTTCCGTAACACATACGAGCGCGTCCGCTTTCGCGATACCCGCTTCTTCGAGTGTTTCCAAGTCGTTACCGTCGGCGAGCATCACCGTACAGTCAAGCCGATTCGAAACGTGACGCACGTTGTTTTCATCGTTGTCGATAATCGCGACGGTATTTTTTTCATTGATCAATAATTTTGCAAGCTGTACGCCGGTAAAACCGGCACCGATAATAACGATCCGCATGAAACCTGTTCCTTATCAATTAATTGAAATTTAATCAAAGCTGATATTCCCGTATTAATTTTTGTCTTCCTGCGACAGTTTCGATTTTTTTCCCGCAGCAACCGTCGCCGATGCGATCACCGCCGCACACACGATCGCAGCGGCGGCAGCTTCGAGCAGCGCGTTCGGGAGCAGTAAAAGCAGCACGGCGACAAAGCCTTTGCCGCCCATCGCACTCATCATCCTGCCGCCCGCAAAAAGATACAGCGCGCCGACGACAAAACACGTATGCACAAGCGTTGAAATAAACGCTGTAAGCGCGGCGGAAAGCGTTTTCGGCAAATGCGGAACGAGCGACAAAAACCGCCATAAAAGCCAAGCGGCTACGGCAAGAAGCGCGCGCGGCAAAACCGAAACGGCGGGATTGATAAAAAGCGGATCGAGCGCACCGGTCGGCGTTATCGCCGCAAGGATCAAACTGAACACGCCGAAAACCGTACCGACGGCGATCCCCGATGCGAGAGCCGACGCGCCTCCCGACAGCATAACGGCGAGCAAAACCGGGATATGCATGATCGTAATCGATGCATTCGGGCCGAGCGGGATCATGCCGAGATGGAGCGGCGGCATGCCGAGGACTACGACAAGAGCACAGAGCGCGCCCGTCAATGCGATTTTTCTGTTTCGCGATACAGTTTTTTCCATACGCTGTATCATAGCAAATTGTTATGCATCTGACAACGCGCGATGAGATGTCAAAATAAAAACACAAAACGGGAAATATCAAAAAATATGTAGTGTAGCGTTCTCTATTATAAAATATATACTTACACGTGTTTATATGTTATACTTATACGTGCGAGGTGATATATGTTGGCAAAACTTACATTGACTATAGATCGATTTGTAATAGAACAAGCAAAGGAATATGCTCAAAAAAAGAATAGGAGCGTTTCCCGAATCGTAGAAGATTATCTTAAAAATATAGCAACCGATCATGAGACGGCTGCTTCATTTTCTACAATGAAATCACCGATAACCGACAGTATTTCCGGTATGTTTTATGACAATGGAAAATCATATAAAGATATGCTCAGTGAAGCATTACAGGACAAATATTTATGATAAAAAAGATCTTTATTGATACCGATATTGTCCTTGATGTTGCATTAGCAAGGGAACCGTTTTTTTCTGCCAGTAAAATCATATTGGCAATGGCGGAAAATAATATTATCATAGGAAATATTTCATCAAATTGTGTTGCCAATATCTATTATATATTGAGAAAATTCGGCGGCGATAATAAGGCACGGAAATTTATACTAAATATAGTTAAGTATATAACCGTAATAACAATCGATCATCAGAATGTATTAGAAGCATTAAAATCAAAATTTTCCGATTTTGAAGATGCGCTGCAATATTCTTCAGCTGTAGAAAACCGGTGCGAATATATAATAACCAGAAATATTGCAGACTATAAAAGTTCAAAAATAAAAGTTCTATTGCCGGAGGAATTTATCCGAATGTTCCAATAAAACACGGTGTTTGTATGAACAACGCAAATTATAAAGAAAACGATGCTTTTCTAACAACGCAAATAATCACGTATCTTGGGAACAAACGTTTATTAATAGGTCATATTGAAAAAGAAGCAAACATAATATCGCAAAAATTGAAAAAAGAAAAAATGATTTGCGTGGATATTTTTTCCGGATCGGGTATTGTTGCACGCATGCTGAAAAAACATTCCGATACGCTGATCGTAAACGATTTGGAAGATTACTCCGCCGTAATAAACAGTTGCTATTTAACAAATAAAAAAGACTATCCCGTAAAAAAATGTTCCGCACTCAGAAGCGAGATTGAAAATCAATGTTTACGCAAAAAATACAGCGGAATAATTTCAAAAAATTACGCGCCTAAAAACGATGATCATATTTTACCGAACGAAAGAGTTTTTTACACACATGAAAATGCCGTGTTGATCGACACGTATAGAAAACTGATCGATGAAATAATTGAAGAAGATACATTAAAAAAATTTTTCTTGGCGCCTTTGATTACCGAAGCTTCCATTCATGTCAATACGAGCGGCGTTTTCAAAGGTTTTTATAAAGATAAAAATACGGGGATCGGCTGCTTCGGAGCTGCCGGTAAAAATGCGCTTTTGAGAATTTTCGGCAAGATAGAATTGAAAGAACCCGTTTTCAGTAATTATGAATCGAAGCTGCGCGTTTATCAAAAAGATGCGGTGCAGCTTTCCGAAGAATTGAAAAATTTGGATATAGCATACCTCGACCCGCCGTATAATCAACATCCGTACGGATCGAATTATTTTATGCTGAATCTTATTTTAAAAAACAAACTCGACGTGGAAATAAGCAAAGTCAGCGGAATAACGCAGGATTGGAATCGTTCCGTATTTAATAAACCGTACGGCGCGTTAAATGCGATGGAAGAAATAATCGCAAATTTGGACAGTAAATTCGTGATCATCTCCTACAATTCGGAAGGCTTTATATCCTTTGATGAAATGCGAACTATGCTGCATAAATACGGAAAATTTAAAACACGGAAAATTCGATACAACGTTTTTCGCGGAAGCAGAAATTTAAAAAACAGAGATATACATGTTTCTGAATATTTATTTATATTAGAAAAATAGACGATATTTATTATCGAGGTTATACGTTTATGCTCCCGCTTCTCTACACACAAATCGACCGCGCTGAAATGAATGCGCCCTTGCGCGCAAAAGGATTCGCTCCCGTCTACACCGCATCGGCAAAGTCGCGCATCGTACTCGTGGGACAGGCGCCCGGACGGATCGCACAGGAAACGCGGAAACCGTGGAACGACGCAAGCGGACGGCTGCTTCGAAAATGGCTCGGCGTAACGGATGAAGAATTTTACGATCCCGATCTGTTTGCGATCATGCCTATGGACTTTTACTATCCGGGAAAAGGTGCGCACGGGGATTTGCCTCCGCGGAAAGACTTTGCAAAAACATGGCATCCGAAGCTTTCGGCGCTTATGCCGAACGTCCGCCTGACGATTTTGGTGGGAGCGTACGCGCAAAAATATTATTTGGGGATGCGGGCGAAGCGAAGCTTAACCGAAACGGTAAAATATTTTAATAATTATCTGCCGGAGTATTTTCCGATCGTGCATCCCTCACCGCTCAATTTCGGCTGGAGAAAGCGCAACCCGTGGTTTGAAAAAGACGCGATTCCGATACTGCAAGAACTCGTACAAAAGGCGATGCGATACACTTGCGAAACTTGATTGCGGAGTTTATAAAATATATAATTCATCGGAATCATTTAAATCGGAAACGAAAGCCGGTGATACAATAAAAATGAAGTTATGGTAGAAAGCTGTTATATTCCGAAAAAAAAGGCGATAAAAACTTGAAACACAAAAAAACTATATACGCCTGCGCAATCGGTATTTCGCTTTCAATAATTTTATTATTTTTCACTTTTACGGAATCGTGGATTCATACTCACGATTATTACGGACTACTGAAGGACACAAGCGATACTGTATATATTCTAAAAAGCGTACTTCCGAAAAACGATTTTCTCGCCGCAGACGGTATTTTATTAAAACTCCCATACGGCTATGCTAAAATACACTCAAACAGTGCGATGGGGTTTTTGCCGTTTACGGATAATGTTTCATGGATACAAGAGTTAAATCGTGCATATAAATTTGTCGATCAGTTCGGATCAAATTATGTATGGCTCGATGAAACGAACAAGAGATTGTTGCTCGTAACTTTAAAGAGAAGCGGATTGATAAATTACCTCATCTTTCATACCAAACCGATCGTGTAATAGGTCGAAGAGCGCGTTTGGAAAGATCGACCAATATATTTCCCTCGTGTTCCCCGTTTCGGCGCACAGAATTTTCAAGTCATACCACACAAAGTGAATGATATTTTATTTATTTTTTCCTATCATACGACCGATACATAATTCGTACACAATGTCCGATATATCGTCTGCCGTTTTAGCATATTTGGAAACGCTTTCTCGCGAAAAACTTATCGAATTAATAAATTATTTCGCCGCGACACACGAAGATATTCGATGCACACTTGAAGAAAAAGCCGGCGCCGTAAGCACAAAAGCGGAACCGGCCGATATATTTGTACAATCACCACCGGAACTGCCGGCAGCGGACATATCCACAACGTCATCGCAAGTCCTTGTTACTCGAAACAGCACACCGCAACAAAAAATCGATTTATATACATCGCTCTTTGTCGGCCGACAGGATGTCTTTGCGCTGCGCTGGTACAACGCGAAATCTGACAAAAGCGGCTATTCGCCGGTTTGCGAAAACAAGTGGCAGAACGGAAAATGCGATATGAAAAAATATTCATGCACCTCCTGTCCGTTTAAACTCCCCATTCCGCTTTCCGACGGCTATATTTTTAATCACTTGGCGGGAAAAGATTCCGCTTGCCGTGATGTCGTCGGTTTATATCCGCTTATGGAAGGAGATGTATGCCGCTTTCTCGCATTTGACTTCGATTGGCATACGGGAAGTTCCGATGCGTGGAAAAAAGATGCGGCGGCCGTACGTAAAATCTGTGCTGCGTTTTCGGTTCCCGTTTCAGTTGAAATATCGCGATCGGGAAAAGGCGCTCACCTTTGGATTTTCTTCAGCGAAACTGTTGCCGCAAAACGAGCTCGTAATTTCGGGACATTGATTTTACAGGCTGCGATGAACAAGCGGCATTCGCTTTCGTTTGAATCATTCGACCGTATGTTTCCCAATCAGGATGCGATACCGAAAGGCGGCTACGGCAATTTGATCGCTCTGCCGCTGCAGGGACAGGCGGTAAAAAACAAGTGTTCCGTTTTTGTGGACGAAAATTTTATTCCGTTTGACGATCAGTGGGTGTATTTAAGTTCCGTCAAAAAATTGTCCGAAAAAGCCGTGCAGGCGCGCTGTACCGAAATTGCAAAGACCGTGTCCGATTTTTTGCCGAACGATTTCGATATCGGTGGGATCAATAAACCGGACGATTTCAATACCGACGAAATTAATAAAACAGACAATATTATTAAATTCGGAAGAGCATATAAAATTATTAAAAATCAGCAGAGCGATAATTCAGCGCAAAACAAATTATTGAACGTTTATTCAAGCGATCCACATACGCAATCAAACGCTCCATCATCGAAAAGCCCGCAGCTTACGCAAAAAGATTTTTATTCAGTTGTGCACATCACATTCTCCAACCAAATCGAAATTGAAAAAAATGGAATATCGGAGCGGGCTCTGGGAGTTTTTCGGCGGACGGCGGTTTTCTTAAATCCGGAATATTTTAAAAACCTTCACATGCGGCTTCCGCTCTATAATATCCCTCGTTATATCGATTGTTCCGGTGAAACGGAAAACGCTTTGCTTTTGCCCCGCGGCAATCTCGCTCAAATCGAAAAATTATTAAAAGATTGCGATGTACCGTACGAAATCACGGATAAACGCGAACAAGGAATACGCATTGAAATCAATTTTACCGGAAAACTGTACGATGAACAAAAAGCAGCTTTACAGGCGATGCTTAAATCGGATATCGGTATTTTATCCGCCGGAACGGGTTTCGGAAAAACGGTAACCACCGCCGCTCTCATTGCGGAACGAAAAACGAATACGATGATCCTCGTGCAGACGCATGCACTTTTGGAGCAGTGGAAAAAGGCCGTCAAGCGATTTTTGAATTATGAAGCAGGAACTATCGCCGCAGGCAAAGATACCGCGACGGGAATTATCGACATCGCAATTATTAAATCGCTTACGGAAAAAAATTCGGATGCGGTAAAACCGCGACGGCATGCATACGGTATGCTCATCGTCGACGAGTGTCATCACGTGTCGGCATTCGGGACGGAAAATCTCATAAAGAGCTTTCGTGCAAAATACGTGTACGGATTGACAGCAACGCCGATACGACGCGACGGTAGGCAAAAGATTATCTTTATGCAATGCGGGCGGATCCTCTATGCGACGACTGCGAAACAGATGAACCGTGTACAAAACTTTGAGCATTATTTTATTCCGCGTCTTACGAACTTTCATATCGCTGCAGAAAATGCGGAGATTTCGAAGTCCTCAATTCAAAATTATTATTCCGAAATGGTACAAGCGGAAGCGCGGAATATGTTAATCGTTTCCGATGTACGAGACGCCGTCAAAGAAGGACGGACACCACTTATCCTTTCCGACAGGATCGAACATTTAAAATTATTAAAAAATTACCTCAAAGACGCTGCCCTCCATGTCATCGTGATTACCGGCAAAGGAACGCAAAAGCAAAAGAAAGAACAGCTGGAAGCGCTCAACAAAGTTCCCGCATCCGAATCGCTTGTCGTGCTTGCGACGGGAAAGTATGCAGGAGAAGGCTTTGACGATCCGCGGCTCGACACACTTATGCTTGCAATGCCGTTCAGCTGGAAAGGCACGCTTGCGCAATACTGCGGACGCCTGCACAGAAATTTTGCGGGAAAAGAAGAAGTGTTGATTTATGACTACGTCGACTTCCGTATTCAAGTTTTCGATCACATGTACCGGAATCGCCTCAAAGGCTACAAGCAGCTAGGTTATACGATAAAGCCTGATTCCGATTCGGCTCAAAACGGAGCGGCACCGTCAAAGCTGTATTCCGTCGACAACTGTAAAACCGATTTTATTAAAGACTGCATGAGCGCAAAAAAATCGGCCGTCATTTGCTCGCCGTATCTTTCCAAAACCGAAGTACAAAAATTTTTACCGCTTGTACCGAAAATACTTTCAAACGGGTGCAAAATTTTTATCACGACTAGGTTGCATGAAGATAAAGACCGACGCAAAAAGCAGCAGTCGTATATCGACATGCTCGAAGCTGCGGGTGCTGGCGTTTTCGTAAAAGAAAATGTTTCGCAGCGGCTTGCCGTTTTCGATGAAAGAATTTTGTGGTACGGCAGCATCGACTTTCTCGGATATTCGGAAGCGGAAGACTGCAGTATCCGTATCTGCAATGCGGAGATTGCGTCGGCTGTAGAAGCGGAAGCCATAAAATGACAATATCCTGCCGATGTACATACGTATATCGACGGGGTTATCGAAACGATACGGTTTTTGAAACGGCGTGTCCGCGGCAAGCGGCAAAATATCCGCCGCCGCGTCAATTGCTAATTGCTCGCCACGTCAATTGTTAAACGCTATTTTTTCGATGCGTTTTTTGCAGCGCTTTCGCCGGCAAGTTTTCCCGACGTAATCGCCCATGCATTGTTCGCACCGGAAGGAGAATCATCCCCCATAACACCGCCGCCGACTTCTCCTGCGGCATAAAGTCCGGGAACTATTTTTCCATCCGTGCCGATAACCTGCAAGCTGTCATCCAAAACCAAGCCGCCCATCGTCGTTGCAAAACGCGGTTTTTGTTCGACAAGGTAATAAGGACCGTCTTCGATTTTCGCTTTCATAAAATTTGCCGGACGTCCGAAAGCAGAATCGGTTCCCGATACGACATAAGAATTATACGTATCGATCGTAGCTTTAAGAGCCGCTGCATCCATATTCAAAGCGGCGGCGACTTCTTCGACCGTCGTTCCGCGTATAAAAATCGGCGCATGCGAACCGTTATTTTTAAGCCATGCATCTATATTTTCTTTCGAAATGCCTGCGTTTGCAAGCCTTTCCTTCCACATATCGAAAGTTTTCTGATCCATGAATAAAAAGAGCATTCCGCCGGTTTGTTTGACTTCGGTTTCGAGAATCGTGCGATTCGACGCTTTTTCGCTTACAACGCGCTTTCCTTCCTTATTGATAAGAATCGCGCTGCCCGAATTGAACGCAACGATGTTTCCGGCAATCGTTGACTTCGCCATGCCGGGAGCGACTTCGATACCGTTCGGATAGCGTTTTCCGTACTGCATGAGCTGCCGCTGAGCATTGACCGCATCGCTCATTATCAAACCGTCGCCGGTCGCATTCGATCTGCCGTAGTACAGCGATTTTTGCAGATCTTCCGACAAAAGCGATTTGTTCGCACCGTATCCGCCGGTTGCGATTATGACCGACTTTGCCGTTATGTCGTAGGTGTTGCCGTCGGAATCTTCGGCTATTACACCGACAACCATACCGCCGTCGCGTTTTAATTCGGTCGCCTTCGTATTCAAATGCAGATCGATATTCGTCGATGAAAGCTTTTGCAAAATACTTTTCATAAAACCGCTTCCGCCGCCGAGGTAGGCCAATTCCCTGTCATTCGAATATTCGGCAAGTTTGTGCAGCCCGCCTTTCATATCGAATTGAACGCCGGCATATTCGTGGAGCCAATCGCTCGCGGCTCCGACATTCCGCGCAAAAAGCGTAAGGGAGGCTTCATTGTTTTTACGTGCGCCGTTTTTCATAAAGTCGGCAACCATGCTCTGCATCGAATCATTTGCAACACCGGCTTCTTTTTGCAGTTTTGAGCCCATGACAACCTGATTGCCGCCGCTGACGACGAGAGCACCTCCTATCATGCCGGTCTTTTCCAAAAGCACTGTCTTCGCTCCGAGTTGGTCGGCACGTAAAGCCGCGCTTACACCCGCACCGCCCGCACCGATAACGACGACGTCAGCGCTGATATTTTCGGTTTTTGCCGGCGCTTTTTCTATCGGTCTTTCAAAGTCGTCGGGATTTCCGCCCGCTTGTGCAATCGCCTGTCTGACTGCGTATTTAACGGCACTTGATGTAACCGTTGCGCCGGATACCGAATCAACGGCGAGGCTGTTCGTTTCGATTATCTTTTTCGGCAAATCGATAAGCGCCGGATCCGACAGCACATCCGTTTCGTTTTCCTTCGTTATCGTAATGCCGGAAATCTTTTTAGCCGAAAAGTTTACCGTAAGTTCGAGCGGACCGTTATGGCCCGTAACGCTCACCGCATAATCGCCGTCTTTTACGGCATCTTTTCCCGCGCAGCCGACCGCCGTAAAAGCGGCAAGCAACAGCGAACCGAATACATAAAAATATTTTTTCATATATATATTACCGCCTATTACTGCGCCGTACTTGCAGCATTTTTACCGGCGATTCTGCCGAATACGACGATGTCGGAAATCGCGCAGGTTCCGACGCGGTTATTGCCGTGAATGCCGCCGGTAACTTCGCCCGCCGCATACAAACCGGGAATCGGTTTTCCGTTGACGTCGAGCACTTGCGCTTTTTCGTTGATTTCAACGCCGCCCATCGTATGATGTACGGAAACGACGCCTTTCAAAATAAACCACGGGCCCCTCTTCATCGTAACCATACTCGTCTTTCTGCCGAATTCGTCGTTGTTATTTTCGATGCCCTTGTTGTACGCGTCCATCGTTTTGACGAGGTTTGCGGCGTTGATGCCGAAATGATTTGCGATTTCTTCGAGCGTGTCGGCTTTGAAAAAGACGCCGTCCGCCAAAGTCTTTGCGTATTCGTCTTTGAATTTTTCTTCAAGGTGCAGACGGTCGGCGACTTCCTGATTGTAGATCGCGTATGCGACGCCGCCTTGTGCGAGAATGCCTTCCGCGCGCACATCGCGCATGCCGACTTCGTTGACGAAACGCTTGCCGTCTTTGTTGACGTAAATCAAACCTTCTCCCGACCAGCTCGGCGCTTCGATGCCGTAGAACACTCCGGTAATGGGATTGTTAAACGGATAGAGCTGAATGTATTCCATGCCGATCAAATTCGCGTTGACTTTTTCGGCCATGACAATTCCGTCGCCGACGATGGCGGGAGAGTTGGTTGTCTTAACCGATGCGTCGAGCGTTTCCCAGCGCTTGTTGTATTTTTGACGCATTTCAACATTCGCTCCGAAACCGCCGGTCGCAAGCACAACGGCCCTGTTTGCAGTCAGCACGATCGGGGTATTATCCTTTTGCATCGCCTGTACGCCGACGATCTTCCCCGACTTGTCTTTTATCAGCTCTTCGCCCTTCGTATTTAAAAGAATTTCCACTCCGATTTTTTCGGCGTATTCTTTTAAAGGCGTAATCATACCTGCGCCGAGTTCGATCGGTTCGACCGCACGCGGAACGCTGTGTCCGCCTTCGTGTACCAGATAATCCTGATATTTTACGCCGATAACATCGCGAAGCCACAGCGCTCCCGCCGTCGCGTTATTTGCAACGATATCGACCAATTCTTTTTTTGCGAATTTGCCGCCGCCCTCATACATTTCTTTTGCAAATTGTTCGGGACTGTCTTTAATGCCTTTTTCCTGCTGCAGCCAATTGTTCGGGCAGGCAAGTTCGGCATAGGACAAAAGCGTATTACCGCCGAGAATGGACATTTTTTCGATAAGAATAACTTTCGCGCCGTTCGTCGCCGCTTCGACCGCAGCCGACAAACCCGCGCCGCCGCCGCCGATAACGACAACATCGGTCGTCTTTTTTGCGGCCTTTCCCGCTTTGACCTTTGCCTTTTTCGATTGAAGCGCGGCGACATCTCCGCCCGCCTGTTCGACCGCATTTGCAACGGCCGTCAAAATCGCCTTGGACGTAAAAGTCGCTCCGCTTACCGTATCGACGGCCAAACTTTGCGTTTTAATAATTTGCGTGGGAATTTCCTTTATCGGCGTGTCGGAAATACCGGGCGTTTCATTGTGCGCGCCGATTTCGATTTTAGTGATCGCCGATTTACTGAACGTAACTGAAACGTTGACATCTCCGCCCATTCCCTTTGCGCTTGCGGTATACGTACCTGCCGTATACGTTGCGCTCTTCGCGCATCCGGCAAGACACAACGCTAAAACCGCACATCCGGTTAAAAGCATTTTTTTCATTCTAACCATGTTATCCTCCGTAAAAAAGAGAAGTCTTATTAACAACACCATACGATAAAGGAGGTACCGCGTCAATGATCTTGTTGAAACGCCTTAGGGATTCCGTATTATAAATAATTATTAAAAAAGTATAGTATTTAAAATGTGATAAAACATACAATCCGGGAGATATACGGATGATCGTACTTTGAAAATGTTATGAGGATATAAAAGCAAGGGTGTTCAAAAAACGAAGTTTAGGCAATCGAGGGAAAAACGATTTCCGCAATAAAATACCTTGCCCGGTATTGCAATAGTATGTAATCCGTTATGATGCGGCAATACCGGACAAGGGTTTGTTTTTTATTTTTTCCCTACTACTACAAAGGGCTGCAACTGATACGGTTTCGCCGCAATATTAAAATCATTCCATTCATAAAAAAATTTTTCAAGCGGCAGCACGATAAATCCGTCTTGCCAGTGATCCCATGTATCATAAGGATCGGCAATAATTAAAACGTCATCACCAAGCTGCGGTGTTCCGCCGTTATCATAGCCGACAATTACAACATAATGTCCGTTCCACAGATTGGTATGAGCGATAATCGGATGCCCTTCTTTCAAATGACCGGTCAGCCATTTTACAAAAAACGAATCTTTTGCATCCGTAACCCATTTATCGGTATCCGCTTTATTTTCGCTCGAGTAAAGGGATACGGATTCAAAATATCTTTTATAATTACCCTTCATAGCAGGAGAATATTTCAACGTTGCAATATCGGCGTCGGTTACGAAATCGTCCGGCTGCGGATGTTCTTTGTAATTCGCTTCGACAATCTTCACATCGGAAAGTGTTTTTAAAAACTTGACGATTTTTTCGACATTTGCACCGGGTTCGTACCAGTTGTTTGCACTGCCCGGTTTTGCGTCCGGATCGTCTTCATCCATATTGCAATGCATACCGACTGCGGCTTCCCATTCGGTCATCGGTATGCCCAAATGCATGAGGGCCATCGTAACGCACGAAGGACCGCAGCTGTATTCGGTCGTTTGCTGCATGGTTTTAAAATGCGATATAATCGTTACTTGATCATCGCTTTGCATATTATAAAAATCCGGATGCAGCCAATATTTTGATTTTTTGTGATTATTCGCGCCGTGAATATCCGCACCCCCGTTCGGATCGATGTCTTCTGCAGGAAGAAATCGATCGTCGTTGTTATCAGACATCGGCGAAGAGCACCCTGTTACCGCAGCAAACATAAGGGATGCGGCACATAACAATACGATTATCTTTTTCATATTTATTATACCTCCTACATAAATACATTATATCCGGGGCCGATCGGCAAACCGGAAACCGTCCACAATATCAGCAAAAGAACCCACACGAGCGTAAACGCGATTGAAAACGGCAGCATGTATGCCATAACCGTACCGGTCTGCGCACGTTTATCGTATTTTTGCGCATAGGTAAGGATAATGCCCAAATATGCGAACGTCGGCGTAATATTGTTTGTCAAGCTGTCACCGATGCGATATGCCATTTGCGTGGCCGCAGGAGTTATGCCGGCAATCAAAAGCATGGGAACGAAAACCGTAGAGAGTACCGCCCATTTTGCGCTCATGCTGCTGACGAAGAGGTTTATAATCGCGATAAGGAATACGAAGGCGACAAAAAGGCCGACGCCGTGAATGCCGCTGTTTTTCAAAAACAGACCGCACTTGATTGCGATGATCGTTCCCAAATTGCTCTTTGCAAATACGGAAATAAATTGGCTTGCAAAAAAACAAATAAGGAAAAACGGCGCAATCGTTTTTATTTCATTCGTCATCATAGCGAATATGTCTTTAAATTCTTTAATCGTGCCGGTAATTTTTCCGTATACGTAGCCGGGAACGGCGAACACAAACAGGATAACGGCAGGAATGGCTCGAAGCATCGGACTGAACGCAAACGATTTTCCTTCGGGCGGCGCAAAGGGCATACCTTTGAATCCCATGACAACGAGAACCAAAACCAAGCCCGCCAATCCCAATGCCGCCAATTTCATAGCTTTATTTTCCACGGCTGAAAGCGAAACTTTTATATGCTCGTCTTCTTCAAGTTCGAATTCCGAACCCATACCCGTGTCGTCGAGTTTTTTCTCTACGAATTTGATAGACACCCAAGCGATTGCGGGACTCAACACGATCGTCGATACGAGCATAAAATAATATCCGCTCGCAGGTGAAACGACCATCGCCGGATCCACCAAACGCGCGGCGGCTTCGGTCATACCTGCAAGCATAGCGTCTCCGTTACCGACGACCAGTGCGGCTCCGAATCCGCAAGCCACCGATGCATAGGCCGTAAAGAGTCCCGCAAGCGGATTACGTTTCAAATTTATATACAAAATTGCAATGAGGGGAGGAAACACGACGAACGCGGTGTCGCCGATCAGGTTTCCGTTGATACCGATCAAAACGACAATCATCGTCACGATGAATTTCGATTTGAAATTGCTTGCAAGCGACAGAATCCCTTTTAAAAATCCGCTGCCGTTCGCAACGCCGAGTCCCAACGTTGCAATAAACACCGCGCCGATCGGTGCGAAACTTGCCCACACCGACGGAAAGCTTTTCAAAATATCGGCAATTCCGGCCGATGTAAGCAGATTGACGGCGGCGACTTCTTTATCGTTTACCGGATTAACCGCTTTGACTCCGGCCGCGGCGCAAATCGCCGAAAGAACCAGCGTCAAAAAGAAAAACGCGATAAACATATAAATCGGATGCGGAATTTTATTTCCTGCCCTCTCGATAAAACCCAACATACCCGAAAGCTGTCGCTTATTTTCGGCTTTCCGTTTTGCAGTATCCATAGATACCTCCTACATATTTCTGCGTATAAAATCGATATAAAAACGAACGGCATTCGGCAGTGCAGATTCGTCCATATCGAATTTACTGTTATGATGCGCGTGGCAAATTCCTTTTTCTTCGTTTCTGATACCGATAAACGCATAAAAGCCGGGAAAGTCCTGCAGATAGCAGCCGTAATTATCGGAACCCATAATCTTTTCAAATCGGATGACGTTTTTATCCTCGAAAACGGCCTGTGCCGACGGGAGCGCTTTTGCAATACTTGCCGAATCATTTACAACGGGAGGAAGACCGACGAGAGGCTTCCATTCCGCCTTTACACCGGTCAGTATTTCCGCAGCTTTGCAGCTCCTGTCAAGGACGGAAAATAATTGTTTGCGTTCGGTATCCGAAAAAAATCGCATCGTTCCGCCGAGTTCCGCCTGATCGGGAATGATATTTGTCGCTGTGCCGCTGTGAAACAATCCGAAACTCAGCGTATTGTTCTGAAGCGGACTGAATTCCCTGTCTTTAATTCGGAATGCTTCTCCGACGATCATCGCACCGGCGTTGATGGGATCGATACCTTGATCGGGGCGCGAGCCGTGGCAGCTTTTTCCGGTTACGGTCAAGTGAAAGCTCGTCGTTCCCGCCATCACCGCTCCCGCCTGCAGCCATATTTTTCCGACGGGAATGTCCGCCCAAAGATGAGAGCTCACCATCGTTTCAATTTTTCCGACGGTTTTGAGATAGTCGATAATCTCCTGATGCCCTTTGCCGATTTCTTCCGCCTGCTGAAAACAAAGGTAAACGGTTCCTTTGAGTTCCGATTTCATAGCTGCAAGTTCCCGTGCAAAGGTCAAAAGAATTGCGATGTGGCCGTCGTGCCCGCACGCATGCATACAGCCCGCATGCTCTGATTTAAATTCGAGCGACGTATCTTCGTTTATAGGCAGCGCGTCGATATCGGATCGGAACGCATATATCTTGCCCGGCAGATCGCCTTTGATACTCGCGACCGTTCCGTATTCGCCGACGGTTTTATATGAAATGCCCAAGGTTTCCAATTCGCGCCGGATGTGTTCGGAAGTTTCTTTTTCTTTTAAAGAGACTTCCGGAATTTTGTGAAATTTCCGTCTGAGCGCGATAACGTATTCTTCCATATCTTTCAGCATAATATTTCCCTTTGCGGAAAAACCGCACCGTATGATTCACAGACGCCGAAAACTTCGGATTTTAAGGCGTCCGATTATTTTTTTTCGACGGCTTCTTTAAGCTGCGTCAGTGCTTTTGTCAATATCGAGCGCGGACAGGCAACGTTGATCCGCATATATCCGGCGTCGGCACCGAATGCGCGTCCGTCGTTTAATCCCAAACGCGCTTTTTTCGCCATAAATTCCGCGAGTTCGTCGCCGGTAAAGCCGAGTCCGCGGCAGTCGAGCCACATCAAATACGTACTTTCGGGTATATAGGTTTTTATTCGGGGAATATTCGTATCGATATATTCCTTTACGTATTTCATATTGGCTTCAATGTAATGCAGTACCTGTTCAAGCCATTCTTCACCGTATCTGAAAGCGGCTTCGACCGCAACGACACTGAAACAGTTGTTTCTATGAACGTCTATGCGGTGCCAAAATGCGTCAAATTTTTCTTTTGCCGCTTTATCGGGAAAGATAATCGTCGATGCCTGCAAACCTGCAAGGTTGAACGTTTTTGTCGCCGACGTACAGGTAATCGTACAGGATGCCGCCTCCGGACTGACGGAAGCAAAGGGAATATGCTTATTGCCCCACAGCATAAGATCCGAATGAATTTCGTCGGATATGACCGGCACTTTATAGCGTACGCATAATTCCGCAATTTTCTGCAGTTCGGATTTTTTCCAGACGCGGCCGAGAGGATTGTGAGGATGACATAAAATAAAGAGCGAGGGTTTTTTCTGCAGTGCTTTTTCGAATGCGTCGAAATCGATATCGACCGCGCCGCCGCCTTTTTCCAAAAGCGGAACCGTAAGCGGAGTCCGTCCGCAGGTTCGGGTGACGCTGAAAAACTCGGAATAAACCGGCGTAAAAAATAAAACGGCATCTCCTTCACCGCTGAACCGGTCAATGATCGCCGACAAAGCCGGTACTACGCCCGGACAAAAAGATGCCAGTGCGGTATCGAATATCCAGCCGTTTCTTTTTACCTGCCAATCACGAATGGATTCAAAATACGAATCGGGACGCGACGTATAACCGAAAATTCCGTTTTTATTCCGTTCCGCCATTGCGTCGATAATCGGCCGGGCGGTCGGAAAATCCATGTCGGCAATCCACAACGGAATAAGATCTTTCGTACCGAATTTTTTTTCGGCTTCATCGTATTTTACGGAATTACTGCGCGTTCTGTCGGTTATCGCATCAAAATCATAGGTCATCGTATTCTCCCTTTTTATATACTATGCAGGAATTGTTTTATATTTTTAAATTTATATGCATTTTTTATGCCAATAAAAAACGTTGGAGATATTGGTTTTTATTATGATTTTTATACGAATACTTTAAGATTTCATCGCTATTTTAACGAATTTTTTGCGGATTCAGGGATATTTATCGATATTGTTTTTCAGACACCCCATTTACCCCGTTATTTTATTTTCATTAAACCAAATTACCCCTTTTTCGGTTATTTGAGTTCCGCTCCTGCCTTTTTTTACATCGATAAATCTTTTCGCCGCCATACCTTTCAATATGTCACGCACTTCTTTTTCTCCGACGATATAACCCGCATTTCTGATCTGCTGCAGTAAAAACCGCCGGCCGCAGCTTTTCCCTTCTTTTGCGCGCCGCTCCATTTGACCGAGCAAAAAAAGCTGGGCGTGCTTTTCCGCGCTTGCGGCGGGAAAAAAGCGGACGGTACCGGCGCTGCCCCACAAAGCCGGATAATCGGACGGCTCCCCCGTTTCCGTTGCAAAAGCCGAAGGCACAGAAGATACTTCATTTACGGAAGAAAAAACGGATGAAGGGGCTGTCTTTTCCGTTTCAAATCCCCGTTCAAATCGATCCTGTTTTTGGCGCCTCGTCTGCAAATCGGCGGGTAAATCTTCCGGAAAGATTTCGGTTTTATTCAAACAGGCAAGATGTTCGACACAGTTTTTCAGCTGCCGGATATTGCCGTCCCACTTTTGACTTAGGAGTATCCGTTCCGCCTCCGGCACCAGCGTAAAATCGGAGTGCAGCCGGGACTTAAAACTGTCGATCAATTCCAAAACGTCTTTTTCCCGCGCGCGTAACGGCGGCAGTTCCAAACTCAGCACATTGAGCCGATAATACAAATCTTTTCTGAATCCTCCCGCCTGTACCAAATCTCCGAGATTTTCATTCGTAGCAGCGATAATACGCACATCGACGCTGATGACACTGTTGCCGCCGATCCGCAATACTTCCTTTTCCTGAATAACGCGCAAAAGTTTCAACTGCAGCGCTTTACTCATACCTTCGATTTCGTCGAGAAAAAGCGTACCGCGATGAGCGAATTCGAAAAAGCCCATTTTACCGCCTTTTTTCGCACCCGTAAAAGCGCCTTCTTCATAACCGAACAATTCGCTTTCCATAAGGCTGTCCGGAATCGCCGCACAGTTGATTGCGACAAAGGGATAGCCGTGCCGTTCGGATGCCGCGTGAATCGCATGTGCGAAAAGTTCTTTGCCCGTACCGCTTTCACCGGTCAAAAGAACGGGAGCCGTTCGGCACGCCATTTTAGCGGCAACTTCTTTTGCGCGACGCAAAGCGGCGCTGCTTCCGATTATCGAATCGAACGTATATTTTGCGGCATGTCCCTTATGCATGAGCTGGCGGCGCAGTTTGTGCTGACGGAACTCTTCATCACTGAAACGCTGAATCGTCGCCATAGCTCCGACAAAAGAACTGCCTTTGACGATCGGCGTAATATTGAGCGTCATATCGACATTGCGTATTTTGAGCATGTGTTCTTTTACAGTTCTTTGTGAACGAAGAAAATCGCCAAACGGAATAAAAGGCAGAACATCGCCCGCTTTTTTACGCATGACGGTCTTTTCCGATACGGCAAGTATTTCCTCCGCTTTTTTATTTAAATAAAATACCGTTCCTTCCGCATCGATACAGATAATGCCGATATCGAGCATATTTTGGAGGATATCGAAAAGTCCTTCCATCCGTATGGAACGATAGAACATCCGATTGAAATTATAATTGTCGTCGACGATTTCTTTAAGATATTGTTTAACTTTTTCTTCTTCGAGGAGTTCTTCGCAATCCGATTTCAACAGCAGCTCGACGACCGTGTCGCCGCTCAAAAGACGCGGCCCGATATCCAAAACATCTTTCACTTCTTCGGGAACGTAACGGCTTTCCCCCGGTGTAACGGCGAAACCGATATTCGGCGTATACGTTTCGTTCGGGCTGCACGGATAGCATTCGATATTGTCGATACCGAAGCGATTGAACAAAGCCATCGTTTCAATGGCCATTTTGTGACTGAGATTGACAACAAGCGCTTTCGTCCCTTGCGGAATTTTTAATAATTGTTTTAAGCTTTCTTTCCGTATCGTTACTTGAATGATAATCACTTCGCTCTTAGGCGGCAGCCGGCTTTGAAAATTATTAAGTTCGGTACACGCGCAAGTGGAAATCAAATAAAGATCGGCCGGTCGGATTCCGGTAAAATTCTCTTTCGTACTGTAGGGAAACACCCTGGCTTTATCGCCCATAAAATATCGAATTTGCTCCGCGTACACATCTGCGGAAACTTTATCGTATGCAATAACCGCGATTTTTTTCATAAGAACGACCTTTTTTATCCGACTAATATATTTTTATTATGAATATCCGATGCAGTACACTGTTGTAAACGTACTATTTTGCTTTTAAGTATAACCCATGTATATCCGGCCGTCAAATAAATCTCAAAAAATATAAAAAAAAAGCCGTCGTTTTCACGACGGCACGCTGCAAGAGAACAATGAGCGGCTGTTCATTTCACAATTCACGCTCCCGTGAGGGAGTGACCCTACGTGCCGTCCGCGATTGTCGTACCCCTCGTTTCAATTCACGCTCCCTTGAGGGAGCGACGTGTTATAGCTCCACATGAAAAATTACCGGAAGTGTTTCAATTCACGCTCCCGTGAAGGAGCGACTTCGACGTCCGCTTTTACCGCCTCATAATCCTTGTTTCAATTCACGCTCCCTTGAGGGAGCGACTCCGTGCTATGATCGGAATAGGTAAATAATGCAAGTTTCAATTCACGCTCCCCTGAGGGTGCGACCCAAGAGCTTTTTAAGCCCGTCTTCGAGTTCCCAGTTTCAATTCACGCTCCCAGCAGGCGGATCTATCTGCTCAAAAGATTGTTCATGCGCCTTACGAAGTCGGCGGGATCTTTCAGCTCTTCGCCGCCGACGAGCAGCACCTGATCGAGCAGCACGAAAAAAATATCGGCGATGCGTTCTTTGTCCTCGGTATCTTTGAGCTTTTGCACGATCGGATGATCGCTTTTATCTCCCGCTTAAACCCGCATTCCAATCGGGCAATGTTGGATTGTCGTATACCGGTTTTTTAGGCACGCTGCTTTTGTGTCATTTTCTTTCTAGTCCGCGCCTTTATAATCCGGCTTATCAGCTCATATTCAAGTGCAAGAGCGCCGTTTGCGTAAGCGGAAATTATTATCCAGCATGCCTTCGGTACCCAAAGCATCGGCCGGATAGGCATATCGCGTGTCGTAGATATCCGCTATTTCAGAACGACGCGTTATGTACCAACCGGCTTCGCTTGAAGCTTCACCTATCGGCTCGCTGCGAAGAAGCTCCGTGGTGCTCCAATCCGGCATAAGCAGATGGAGCCATATATAAAAAAACTATCATTTATAGCCTTTTATTTTTTATTATCGCCATAAAAAAACATAAAATATACATTATTGCTTTTATAAGCAAAATAATAACTACCAATAATATATAATACTTATTTTCTGTATTAATATCTAATAGTTTTTTTCTCCATACAAAAATAACAATAGTAAATGAAACTATTCCTTGCAATATCCATGTTTTTCTATTTATGTTATCGTAAAGCTCAAATATTGTCATACACTACTATTCCTTATTACCATATAGCCATTTACAGTATTTTTTGATATTTTCTGTTTTACCGACTTGTACCCATGTAGCCTGAGCGGTACCAGGAAGAACTCCTTTACGAATTGCTCTATCTCCTTTCATAACATAATTAGGTTTATTCTTTATAAAGTCTGGTGCCCTAGCCGATACTTTTGGTAATGGTGTTAAAACGGCAGATGCAGCACCTGCTTTAGCTAAAAATTTCATGTTATCTACAACACCATCAAATAAGTTAACTTTATTATCTGAATCAACTATATTATTTACAATATTTTGAACTACTATTCCTGGTACACTCGCGCCAGCGCTTACAACGGCACTGCCTGCAAGTTGTATTAATTTTCCACCTTTATTAGCAAGACTTGCAACATTTGATACAGATCCAAGTCCAACCGTCGTTAATGCACCTGAAACAAAAGCCCCACTATTTCGTCTGCATTTACATCAGTCCAAAGCTCAGCACCTCTTTTTCCCTGCAAATAATTTCCTCCAACTTGGAAAGCATAATCAATCCCGGCAGATATTAATCCTCCTATTATTGCGGCTCCAAATACATTCTCGCCATCAGGGTCCGTATTCTTTACCGAGTTATTATTGCCGTAATGATAAAGGTTCAAATTTAATACATTAAACGCACCGCCTTCACCTGTACTCGTTCCGCTCACGTAATCACTCATCGCCGGATCCGCACTCAGCCACCGACTGTATTTCGCATCCAAGTACCGTGCACCGTAGTAATAGAGCCCCACGCACAAAACGCCGGCTATCGTGCGTGCTTCATCCATCTCCTTTGACGTAAACGCCGCAACCTTGCGGTTGCTTCCTGAGTTTTACTCTACAAAACTCGTAAAAAAGCGTGTGCTTGGCAAATATGCTTTTCTACAGCTCAAACGCCATGATTTTGAGCCACTGCTGAATTGTCAAAAATCAAAGCTGCAAAACAGTTCATGGGAATATCTTGCAGAAAATTTCTTATCAAGTCGTTTTATTATAATGCAGTAACGAGGAATTGTACTATATTTTGATTCGAAATATAATACACCACAACAGCAAGGTATCGTCTCCTTTTATTTTCTAACTAGCTGATACGTACCGCATGATAAAACCAACCACGATAAGTAATTATTATTTCATCATTATTTATTTGATAAAATGAAGAACCAAAAACATAATAGTTGATTTTCTCATCATGAATATATATATTAATTTCCTTAATAATTTTATTTGTTATCCTTAAATCCTTAAAAGTATAGCCGGGGTACCAAGTTCCCGTAGTATAAGATTTTAACTGTTCATCGGTAAGAAAGCTTTCTTCTACATTACATTGATTTATAAATTTTTTATTTGCAAAGATTATCCCCTTTTTGTCATATTCAATAATTGCTACCATATATGCATATGCTTGTTCTTTTGTAAAATCGCCTAAACCAAGATAATCTTCATTAATAACAAATATATTATCAACTTTCCATTTGCCGATATAACTTTGAAATTTTATATCTTGAGCGGACAATACAACTACTCCCTGTAAGATTATACTTAATAAAAATATTTTTCTCATATTTTCGTCCCTTTTTTCCAGCTTGAAGAAATACTCGACGGTGTATCACCATGTTTATAGTCACCATATAAAAACATTTGGATCTTATTATACCTTCGATTCTTTAATCGGGGAGGGAGAGGGATAGCATACGGGTTATCTTCCGTTACGCCTTCCGCTTCTATAAGCTGGTAGAGTGCATCGTAGGTGTATGTCTGCTCCGTGCTGTAGCGAGCGCCGTTCATGCAGTCGTTCGTATATTTTTCCACATTGCCCACGTCGTCGAAACTGTGGTTTTCAGGACGACGCTTTATGTGCCATCCGGCTTCGCTTGAAGCTTCGCCTATCGGCTCGCTGCGAGGCCGTACTTCGGTAACCCTCATCCCCGCCGCCGCTTTCGCCGGCGGGGAATACTGCGCGGGGAAGCAATCTGGCGTAGACGGGACTAAAATATACAATAACACCATTCGAGGAATTACCATTTTTTATAAAACATCATCTTTTTCATTTTTTGCTTTTCTGTCTATTAAATACCAATTTATAAAGGTACTTAACATAGCCACAATATACATCATTGGAAAATACAAAATTGTATCAATTTTGAAAAGTCATTTCGTCCCCTTATTACCAATATTTTTTTTAGCATGTTATTATTGATTTTTTTTCATACTATGAAATTTTAGATAACAATTCGTTACATCAACACTATTATAATTAAGCTCTCCATAATACGAAGAAGGGTCATAAACGGTTTCTATCGGAATCTTATCAAGTTCACAACGTATAATAAAAGAGCCTTTTTCATTTAATTCATGAATTTCTTTATCTTCTTTTGTAAATCGCTTTCTTATATCTAATATAATATTCCAATCTTGTCCGAAAATATATTGATAATGAATTTCATATTCTAAAATCTGATAAGCACCTTGTCTCTGAGGTTTAATTAGAAATTTAGGATAATAATAAAGATTATCATGTTCGGTCAAATTTTTAACTTCACATTTCAAATATTTATCAATATCAGGATTTCCTTCACCTCGTATAACTTTCTCTTTTGCACATGAAAAAGTCAGAAATACACAAGATAATAGGACAATTAAAACTATCGATTTAAAATCAAAATTTTTCATCACTAGAAATAACATTATCCAAATATCTCCAGGCACCGCTTTTTTTATCTGTATCATCAAATTGCGTTTGTATCGTTTTTTCGCCAATCGTAAAAGTACCTTTTGCAATAGCAAATAGTTCAGCTTCCAACAGTATAATAAATTTATTCTCGGATGCCGATGCTTTTGCTCGCGGCGGGAATGCTGCGCGGTGCTCCAATCCGGCGTAGGAGGAATTTCCTACATTAAAAACTGTTTTGCAACTCCTGTAAAAAAAACAGACTCTCGGCGAATATGTTTTTTCTACAGCTCAAACGCCATGATTTTGAGCCGCTGCTGAATTGTCAAAGAACGAAACTGCAAAATATTTCATGGGAATATTTTGCAGAAAATTCCTTATCAAATCGTTTTATTATAATGCACTAATGGCGAGATTGTGTCAATTTTAGTTCTCAATTTCATTCCTGAAAAAAGTCACAGATCCATCATGCTGCGTTAAAACAGAATCTCTGGAATGCCATCAAAAAACTCCTCTATTTTATTAAAAAAATTACTATTCATTAATAATAAAATAGGTAGCTGCACGTTCTTCACATTTTGAAATAAAATTTTCCCGTTCACTTTTTTCTTGCAATAATATTAATTTCTTTTTTAACTCCTCTTCACAAGTGAATATCCAATTCAGATTGGGTTTTGTATCATCTTCGTAAATCCATATATTAACAAAGTAGACGGCAAACATATATTCATCATTTATTTTACCTTGCCATTGGATATCAATTGGAATTTGATATTTTTCTGTATCTTTTATAAAACTGATAGCGGAACGACGGCCTTTATATATTTTACATTTAGAAAATCCTTTTTTTGAGAAATAAGTATATAATTTTTCTTTTACTATCTTAAAAAAGATATCTTGATCCATTCTATCATACCTCCTATGTTATTTATTAATTATATAAATGTGGAGCTTAGAACATCTTTCTTATTCTTTCGTTAGTGTATATAAAAATTTCTTCTCCCACAATACAAATTTTTATACTTTATATTCCTAGTCCGCATTCAGAATCAAATATAGAAGTTTACTAATTTTTCTTACTGTTATCACAAAGGGATTCCTCGCTCTAGCATACCTTACCTATCATATATTTATCGCCTTCACTTATGGGGCAGGCACTGGATTAACCGGCATCCGGGGTTGAACACTCGTACCTAATAAAAATAATCCAATTCCTACAAGTAACGAAAGACCTTTTTTTACTATATCTTTTTGTTTTTCTTCTTTAGTTTTACCATCATCCAATGAATAAAATATCATACCGGGATGATTTGCCTTATCAGTATATAATGTTATTTTCCCAGAAAAATCCATAGGGTTACTTGACATTATATTAGTACTAATCTCAACTCCATTTAAATCATCTAATATTTCCATCCCCTTTACTGCTCCTTCTCCATAGCGAGCAATATATTTATCAAGTTGTTTATCATCTTTTTTGTTGCCATATATGAAATAGGTTTTATTTCATAAAATTCTCTCTTTTTATCTGTATTTACCCTTTGATAATCCACAAAAAAACATCCTTTTTTGCCAGGATTAGGACTGGGTAAATAAAAAGGAGATGACCCTTTTAAGTAGATTTTAAGTATCGTTGGATTTCCTTATGTGTATTAGTTCCTAACACTGCCCACGGCTTTACGGGTACTTTACCTGTAGGATCATTATATTTTATCGGATTATTATTTGCATAATTAAATAAATTAAATGCAGTTACGTTAAATATTCCATCATTGGGTAGGCTTTGGTTATGCTTCTTCGCCTCATCATTCACCGGCGCAAGTTGATTTCCTATACTTTGCTCCCACCTCCATAATTATCATCAGGTGAGATAGCTCTAATATCAGCTCTTTTTCCACCTTCTTCGAACATAGCGGGAGGATATACTATTTGTTCCTTCATTATATTTCAATATTCATCTTCATCGAAATTAATATTTTCCAACAACCAGGAAGGTTTCTCCTTTTCCGGTCCTGTCCATCCCCATTCGCTCAACATTTCTATAGTAGCTTCTCGTATATCTGTATCATAATTCAATAAATTATAATCAAAAATAGCTATATTATAATTTTTGAATTGTTTGTAGAAACTATCCTGTATACAATTTAATTTATCAAGGCTATTCAGGACTATTGTTCCATTGCGATTACCAAAATTTTTAAACAAAATTGTTTCAATCTTAAAATTATCGATTTCAATATAAAAAGGAATTTGAATATTAATTTTCAAATCATTTGCACATATTATCCAATTATCTTTTGATATTTTATCCATAATTAATCTCCAATAACAGGAATATGACCAACAGAACCAACATGCCTATGAGGATTTTGTGAGCTTGGTAATTTACTACCCGCATGTCCATTTGCATCAAATCTAACTTTATTAGAAGGAAAGGGATCTGGAAGCTCTTTATTTAAATCAATATATGCTTACATATCAGATTTATTTATGCCACCAGCTTTCTTGTCTTGTTTTGTCATTTCAATTAAATCTTGTTTCGCTTTACTAAATACTTTTGAATTATCTCTTATTTTATCTGGAGTTTTTGAAGGATTATTCCCTTTAATAACCGTACCAACAGCCTTTTCAAGTATCTTTCCTGCCATAACAGCAGCTGTTCCGGCAGCCGCAGATATTGTTGCGTCTTCTAGCGTTGCTTGCTTTCCTGCTACTGTACTTTCTGCTAAATATGCTGTAGTTCCTGCGATAGCTCCACCAGCAAGCTGCGCACCAAGAGCAAGACCTGCTGTAGCTGCAACCATTCCTCCAAAGACAGCTCCGCCAACAGCAGCGGCAACAATTTCTCGACCTGTCTTATCATCACATGCAGCTTTTAACGCACCAAATCCAGCTCCAATTATTGCACCGGCAATAATAGTAAATGCGTTTCCATCCGGATCCACATACTTCACCGGATTATTCCCCGCATAGTGATACAGCTGGAAGTTTACGACGTTGAACACACCGCCCATACCGGGCAAATTCTGATTATGTTTGCGTGCCTCGTCATTTACAGGAGCCTGCGGTACGTATTCACTCACCGCCGGATCTGTCGACAACCACCTACTGTACTTCGCATCGAGATACCGCGCTCCGTAGTAATACAGCCCGGTCTCCTTGTTCTACAGCTCAAACGCCATGATTTTGAGCCGTTGTTGAATTGTCAAAGAGCAAAACCGCAAAATATTTCATGGGAATATCTTGCAGAAAATTCTTTTCAAATCGTTTTATTATAATGCAATAATGGCAAATTGTAAAATGTTATCTGTAGTCAAAGTTTATTTTTAGATAACGGATAAACGACATTTAAAAGAAAAATCAAATATTTTGGTATAGGAAGCATGCAACAATGCCCCACTGTTTTTTCAAAAACTACAGTATCTAAGAGAAATTATTCAAACCTTATTGGTTCAACACAAATGTTTTTAATCTTGTTATCATTAAAAAATTTATAAACCCGATTTGAAATTAAAACGCGCCTACAACACAAAAGACCATCTCCGGTAAATTCTTGGCTTAAATAAAAATCTTTGTCCAAATGTTTTAAAATTTCTTTTGAAACAGTAATTTCAGAACCATCCTTTATCAAATCTTTTTTTTGATTACAGACCTTACACTCAATAACTTTTTTTACTTCATACTTCAGTTTTGTCGGAAAAACAGTATTGATTTTAAGTTGAACAATATTATCAATAGGCTGTTTTGTTTTTATATTTTTAACCGGTAAAAATTCTATTCCAGTAAACCCTTCCTTTACTAATAAATCACAAAGTTCATTCGTAATAAAAAAAGTATCATAAACCCAGTAAAGTCCGCCAAATCTTATTTTTTCTATATTAAAAGATTTTTTTATGTAAAAAGAATCGTTTTGAATCAGTCCACTACCACAATTTGTGCAGAAATTCGTAATGTCATAAGTATAATTTATATATGATTTTTTGACATCAATTGTTTCGGGCTGAGGGTAACCGGAATATTTTCTGAGCCATAACTGTAAATATGCAGCTGCATTAAGTTCTTTTTTAGAATAGTCAAGGCTGATTTGTATTATCTTTCCAGCCTTCGTATCTAAAAATTTTTTAATTTCTATAAAATCTGCTCTACTCTCAGGTATCTCAAAAATTAAAAGCAATCCTTCTGAGTATTTGATTTTATGACAAACCAAGTACTCTCTTATCTCTCTTTTAGGATCATCCTGATTGGTATTAAAAATATATCGATAGATCTTAGTCATTATTCTAGCCCTAAAGTTTATGCAGTAGCTTTTAGTAATTCCGGATACTCTGCATATATTTTTTGAGCAGCTTTCCATATCTGTGATACGAAAAGTTCTTCATACTTTGTTTCATATAGCGGAAAAGTATATAAGAAAACATAGAATCTATTATCGTTATATACCGAAATGAATCAAATTCATATTTTTATGCTTTGCCGATAAAATAAAATCCAGAAAATCTTTTAATTCTTTTATTAGAAAAGCCTTATCCAATTTCTTTTCCTTCATTACCTTTAAGATCTCTTCGCTTCCTAAAGTTTCCATAAATATATGAATACGATTATACAGTTCTAAAAGTTGATCGTTATGAATATATGTCATACCCATATATGCTAAATTATCTATTTCTTTAATGTTTTTGTAATCATAAAATTTTATATTCTTTAATTTATCAATAAACAAACAAAGTATATCATCATGAATATACATGATAGATTTTAATAATTTCTTATCATAGATAACAAATTTCCCGGTATTCTTATTCAATTCATTATTATCTATAACTGCAAATTCATGTGTTAGACTAGTCATTTCGGCTCTCTTTCCCATCGGTACCCCTCATTCTCGCCGTCGCTCGCGGCGGGAACGCTGCGCGGGGAAGCAATCCGGCGTAAGCGGATTTTTCTACATTAGAAAGTGTTTTGCAACTTCTGTAGAAAAAACATACTCTCGCGAATGTGCTTTTTCTACAGCCCAAACGCCATGATTTTGAGCCGTTGCTGAATTGTCAAAAATCAAAGCTGCAAAATATTTCATGGGAATATCTCGCAGAGATTTCTTTACAAACCATTTTATTATAATGCACCAATGACGAATTGTAAAATGCTATTGTGATTGTTATGGAATTATTTTATGCCATGTCGAAAACTTATTTCTTGCGACTATTCATAACACACATTCTGCTTAATGGAGCTGCCACGAACGGCAGTGGAACGAACCTGCATTTTTTTGAATAAAAAATCCTTTATTCAAAAAACCGCGTTTGTATGTCCTTTTTTTGATTTTCAAGCACCCATATTTTCCCTGTTTTATAAATGTATATATGGGTAAGATAAAATTTAGCAATTTCCTTACTTAGGATAATTTTTCCATCATTAAACGGATAAAACTCAATAACGTTACCATACGGAACATCAGCAGGAACACAGTGAAGATTTATTATTTTTTTTATATTTCCTTTCTGAAAATAATATATTTTCGGCCCAATCCATCCATTTTCATGCACGTCATAATAGTGTCCTTCTTCGAAAATTATTATTTCATCAAACTCCTTACAATAAATTGATAAATCAATAGAATTATTT
Organism: Treponema sp. Marseille-Q4132; assembly: GCF_014334835.1. NCBI lineage: Bacteria > Pseudomonadati > Spirochaetota > Spirochaetia > Treponematales > Treponemataceae > Treponema > Treponema sp. Marseille-Q4132. The sequence continues at coordinate 1,895,110 of NZ_CP060591.1, read as the reverse complement.
TTCTTTATATGAGATATAATACTCCTCTCTTCTCTTGATTTACAAGAAGTTAATAAAAACAAAGAAGAAAACATTATAAGGATTATTAAAAATTCTTTTTTTTCAATCATTCCGAAAGTCCCTGATTGTTTTTCGTACAAAGTACTGAGTACGCATTATAATATTCGCTGTCACTTATTTTTGTTAATCCTACGCTATAAGTTCCATCCTCGTTTTTGGAAACTGTATACAAACCTGTCTCATGAAAAAGGTAAATACTTTTTTACATCATCTTCTTCTGAGATTTCCATATGTACAGTATCATCATATTGATCTTTCCGAATTTTATTTTTTCATGGTCTAAAAAAAATACTCCTCTTTACAAAACTCTAATAAATCATTTTCAGAACTCAATATTGTTATGTATGAATAACGATAAAATCCTTTTATAAATGAAAATCCTCTTGGAAAATATGCTATTTCCTTTTCAACTTTATCTTTTATAATTATTAAAACTCCTAATTTTCGAACTTCTTTATATTTTACAAATCTATTATAATAGATTTTATAAAGATAATCCGCTTCGTGAACTAGAATTAACTGATATGTAAAGGATTTACATAAGAAATCAAAAACCCTCCTTATTTATTAACAATCCCCCTGCAAACCGGTTTATTATAATGCACCAATGGCAAATTGTAAAATGCTATTGTGATTGTTATGGAATTATTTTATGCCATGTCGAAAACTTATTTCTTGCGCCTATTCATAACGCACATTCTGTTTAATGGAGCTGCCTCGGACGGCAACGGAATGCGCCTGCGGTTTTCATTTTTGGGAGAAATGTTTTTTATGAACAGAAAAGTTCCCGCCGGTACTTTGCATTACGGAAGATTCTTTCTCCGGGGAAAGCCCTTTGTACGGAAGCTTGCGGCAGCGCGATCTGAGCAATTTTCCTCGAAAACTACGGGGTCTTAATTTTTACTCTGTGGAGTTAAATGATCAGAGAAAAGTCTTGTATAAACGAGACGGATATGCTTCTTTGCATTCTACTATGTAGTCAATTTCTTCTGTGTAATTTTCTTCATCTAATGAATAATGGCAGACAATTTTTACAGGAAATTTATCATTCAGCTTTCCATGCCGCCATTTAAACATATTATAAAAATTTACCCAGCAAAAGTCTTTTGTATTAAAATCGGAGAATATTAATTTTTCAACTCCTGAATAATTAATACCATCAACTTCATAATTTTTGAAAATAACCCTATTCTTGTTAGAATCATCCGGTTCATAAACATTATGCCTTTTTAAAATTCTATGCTTATTGTCATATAAAATTTCAAGTTGATTGTTGCGTACTTGCTTAAAATTCTGTTTAGCAAAAACCCTAAAACCCAAATGCTGAGTTTTTAAGAAGATTACATTACCGACAGATATCCTCATAATAGAGTCTTTTTTTGATAACTGATTTATTTGAGTTGGATTAAATATATTTTTCATACTTGTATCATTTTTACAAGTAAACTCATAATATTTGCGTTTTTTAAATAAAGAAAAAACTAACAAAAGACAAATTGATACTAATATAGAGCGGTTAATTATTTTTGACATCTAAGTTACCTTGAATTAAATCCATAATTAGAACCGACGCTCATACTCCAATAAACCGGTTTAGTACCGGTTTGGCGGAAGAACGGCTTCATATCATATTGTCCATGGATACTTCCTAATGTTATACACATTATAGTTACGCGAGAAACATAACCGTAATTATACGTTGACGAATCTATTCCTGTTCCAACATAATTACCTTGTGCATCGAAAAATATTTTTCAACTTACCTGCCTTCTACCATTTTCTCCGCCATTCGTTTTATTATACGAGTGTTCCCCGTTAGCGGCAAGGTTTTACGCGACACTTTAGTATTCTTCTTTCTTTTAAACCGAAAACATAGAATTTAGCCATTGCGTTTTGAACTTGGGATATAATACAACCCCCAACCACTCTTCCTTGACACTTCCATCGGATAATTCAAACTGCACTTTTAAACTTATATATATCGGTGTATCGTCTTCCATATCATCCAAATTAAATTCTTTCGGCAAATCATATCTTTCACCCTCGGAATCTGTAGTTGAAAATAATTCATTGCTTCTATACTCAAATGTATTTTTATTGACAATAACTTCTTCAAAAGTAACGGTTTTACATAATGTATTTTTAATATCACAAGTTAGTATTAGTTTATAAGGAGGTATATCACCTCCATTTCCAATGCAGCCAAAAATATTAGCGTATATTTCAACACCATACAGAAAATAAGAGCAATTATTAGAAGAATACGTTTTAGTTTTTGCAGGGTAAACCAAACATGAGGCCAATAATAATAAGAATGGGAGAAACAAAATATAAAAGCACTTTTTCATTTTTTTAATCCTCAGTATTGGTTTTATTTTTGCAATCAATGACTTCCTTCGCTTTGCTCACTGCCGAGTTTGCGCTGCAAACTCGCTGCAGATGGCGCTGTTGAACTGCTGTTGGGAGCACGGAAATCAAGTTTTGAATCATATCTGTCTATTATCTGTTTATTGAACTCAATTTTAATCACTTTACAGGTTTTAAAATCGAGAATATCCATAAAACACTCAAAAAAAATTGTTCTTTTTTCTAAAAATACCATAACTCATTCAATGACAACAGCAATTTCCCAAAATTGATTTCCGTGACTTAACTCCTGTTAAAAACAAAAAACCACTCATTTCTGAGTGGTCTGTTTTAGCGGGGGCAGGACTTGAACCTGCGGCCTCCGGGTTATGAGCCCGACGAGCTGCCAACTGCTCTACCCCGCGTCGTATGTTCGATTATAGTATTGTTTATCGACTAAATAGTCAAGAGCACGGCAATTCCGAGCAGTGTCCGTTCGCGTTACATCCTTGTATCGCTCACTACCGCATTTTGCTACGCAAAATGCGCAAATGCTATGCAAAAGTGCGACACGGCATCCGTGCCGTGCATCGGAAGCGGAGCGCGAAGTTTCCCGCGCCACTTGCAACGAGCGCGGAGCGCGAAGTTCCCCGCGCAGGATTTGCCGAGCTTCTCCAATCATCGGCACTCTACACAAAGCATCTTGCGACAGAGTTCTCCTAAGGAATCACGGTAGTCTTTCATACCTTGTTATTTTATCCGAAAGGATAAAGCATGAAAGCCTCCGCACGGATAAAAGAAAAACAGCTTGGTCGTTTTTCAAATCTCGGCTTATCAGAGCAAACCCACATTTTCTTTTACAAAAAAAGTCCCCCTGCTGTACGAAAGCCGCATTCACTTTATTTTCCCGACTATATCCACGAACTTATTCGGAGCGGATATTCCAACCGTTTCTTTCGTGTCTAAATCGTGTCTGTACCAAATAAGTCCGGGATACCACGTCAAAAGAAAATGTCTGAGCGGGGACAACGTCTCGGAAGTATCTTTTGAAAAATAAAGATATGTCCCATCAAGATAATATAAATCCTTGCCTTTATACCTCGTACCTTTCAATAAATCGCGTTTCAAACCCGTATCGTACGCCGTTTTCGTTTCCAAATCATAAATCATTATGCGTCCGTCTCTGTCTCTTCCTACGAGCTTTTTTCCGTCCGCTGATACGGTAAAATATTCCCACATCCTGATCAACTTGTATTGTTTTACAAATCCGTCTTCACTCGAACGTACCAGTTCGATTCCGTCATTCGGTGCGCCGTAATGCCCCCATTCATTTTCATACGGAATAAATGCCGCCTCATCGATTTTATAATACCCTATGCCGAAAAATATCGTATTGTTTTTAAATGCCATCGGTTCAAAAAGCGCTCCCTGATTAATCGTTATATGTATCGCCGTATCGTCTGCAAGCGGTGATATAATATATCGATACGCACCGGCATCCCTATCATTCGATATCAGCGCGTTGCCGTCATCGATACCGTATACAAAACCGATGTAGTTTTTTTTAACTATAGTATTTTGAATATCAGCGATTTTATCTTTTACTTCATAGAAAAAAATATCTCTGCTTACTTTGTTTTCGAGTATGTCATATACCCTGCGTGTACTGTATATTACAAGCCAAAGCCGATGTTCCGAAGCATCATAAAAGCAATCAGGCACATCGTCATAACCGGACAGTTTACATTGCTCTTTTAATGCGGTAAAAGAAATTTGCGTATCGCCTATCCATACGTCGCTGTCGGTCGAGCCGAAAAACAAAAGATTATCTTCCGTTATTTGAACGTCGGAAGCGGAGCAAGAGCAAAGCATACAAGTTCCGATAATGGCAATCAATATGTTCTTCATTTTTCTGTCATTTACTTTATAAAAAGAATAAAATCTGTCCACCGAGCGAAGTTCCCCGCGCCACTTGCAATGAACACGCAAACGCAAAACGTTCCGCGTAACGCGCTTTGTTCGCCGCATCAATCGGCGTTGTGCTCAATTTGCCGAATTTTCAGCTGTTTCGTGTCGCTTTTCCTTTTCGTATCTTTTTTTAAGCTTTCCTTCTTTTCCTGTTTTATCGATTTTCCCGCAGCCTTCTTCTCCTTTGGTATTTTTCCGGTACCGGCTGCACCCTTCGACGATTTTTGTGATTTTTCCCCTTCAATTTTATTTTTGGTTGTTCTTTTTATCTCCGTTTTTTCCGCTATTTTTTCTCCCGCACTTTTTTCTTCGGCCTGACTCGTATAACCGATCCTGCATTGAACGGCCAAGAATAAAATCGCCGCAGCGGAAAACCATTTGAAGTCATCGTAAAGAGCAAAAAAATCATATAGACCGTGAATAAGCGGCGCAAACAGAACTGCGGCTATATCGATCCGCATTCTCTTTATCGAACGGATAAACAAAGCGCCCAATCCCGCACATAAGGTATGTACCGCATCGCTTGTAAACATCCGCGTAAAAATCTGCGCGTAAATGAGATGCGCGCCGATTGTATTTGCCTGCTGCAAGTGCTGCAAAAAATAAATCGCCGACTCGAAACATCCCAAACTCATGCCGCAGATACAGGCACACAAAAAAAATTTGCCGAGTGAAAGCCGCTTGGACGGCAAAAAAAGCATAAAGATAATTTTAATAAATTCTTCAATAAGCCCGTTAAATAAAACCGCACGTAAAAGCTGCGTAATCCAATGATCGGAATTCAAAAACGGAATATCGGCTGCATAAAACTGCAAAATCGAAATCGGTGCGACGGCAAGCAAACCGAGCAGTACGGCATACAAACAGAGGATTATCCCTGTTTGTGCGAAGCGGCGCACGAAAAAAAATATAATAATAAGAGGAACGAAACAGAGCGCAAGCGCCGCATAGATATTCATATAAAAAGCATACTGTAAGTTATGGACTTTTGCAATTACAAACAATATACTGAATCCATGACATCAGCTCTCGATCCCGCATATATTATTTTCGGCATAAAGCATTCCGGCAAAACAACACAAGGTCGTCTTCTCGCACAAAAGCTTTCATTTTCTTTTGTCGATATCGATGAAATCATCACAAAACAGACGGGATTTACGCCTCGGCAAATATATTTCGATTACGGTCCTGAAAAATTTATGAGTGCGGAAGAAAAAGTCTGCAGCGTGCTTGAAAAAAAATGTGCGGGGAAAAAAATCGTCATTGCGACCGGGGGCGGTATATGCGACAACGCGCCCGCGCTCATGCGTTTGCGCGACTTGGGAATTTTTGTTTTTCTCGAAGTATCGGAAGATACCGCTTTCGAAAGAATTTTAGAAAAAATCACGTTCAACAGTGACGGCACTATTGAAAATCTGCCGGCATATATCGCACGCAAAAATCCGAAAACCGAAAACGAAGTAAAATCGATTTTTCATGATATTTTTACGGAACGGACGGCAGCCTATCAATCGTTTGCCGATATAACCGTTCCGCTTGCAAACGTTTCGGCGGAAGAAAATTTTAAAACGCTTTGTGCCGCACTCGGCATCATGTAGGACTATTTAAAAATTTTTCAACCGCAAAAATACGCATTGCGTTCGAAAGCAATCTCTTCCAATTATCAATAATCGTGACTTCCGCACCCCCCGCCGCAGCCTCCGCATCCGCCGCCGCAGCTTCCGCACCCTCCGCCGAAATCGGACATTTCGGGCATGAGCTCTTCGTCGGTCGCTTCGCGCACATCGACGACGCTGACGTCGAACACGAGCGTTTTTCCCGCCAATTCATGATTGCCGTCGACGGTAACGGTTTTATCCGTTATGTTTTGTATCGTCACGGTCATGGGACCGCCTGCCGTCTGCGCTTGAAATTTCATACCGACTTCAAGCGGAGAGCCGTTATCGAACTGATCGCGCGGCACTTCTATATGCAGCTTCGGGTCGTATTCGCCGTAGCCGTCTTTCGGCAAAACGGTCACCGTAAACGTATCGCCGGGATTTTTTCCTTCGAGTTCCGCCTCAAGCCCCGGAATCAAATTACCGTTTCCGTGCAGATATTCGAAAGGTGCGAGCCCGGAAGACGAATCGATCAAAGTGCCGTCGGAATCTTTCAGCGTATAATGTATTTTTACCATTCTGTTTTTTGCAATGCACATACGCGAGTCCTTATTCCATTTCCGTTTCTTCTTCCTGAACGACTTCCGTCACTTCGGGACAGGCGTCTTTCAGATAACGCTCGACGCCCATTTTAAGCGTCATCATGGCCATGGGGCAGCTGCCGCACGCGCCGACAAGTTTTAAGTGAACACGATTTTGTTCATCCAAGCAAATATATTCCATATCGCCGCCGTCTGCCTGCAGTTGCGGGCGGAACATATCGAGAGCTTCTTTTATGGAAGCTTCAAGTCTTTCGTTTGCCATATAATCTCCAATAAAAAGTTTTGCAGGAAATAAGAGCCTTCGGCTCGTTCTGCAAAGAACAGATTCTACGTATCCGCTTTCGCGGACTTCGAATCAATTTCCGAAAAAGTTTTTAGCCGTGCGCGTGTGCGCACACGTTCAATAGTCGAGTTTGCAAAATAAAGCGTATCGTATTCATTCGATTTTTATCGAAACGCCACGTATACACGTCTTCTGCAAACATCCGCGCAAACTCGAGATCCAAAGCGACGGCGATATTTCAGACGGCGCTTTGGATCGTACCTCCTAATAATCCGAAACGATGCCGCCGGCTCGGAATGCGAAACAGCCGGCACCGCGATTAAAATTTCATACTATAAATATACTATAATTTTATCGATTTGTGATTTTTTTCACAACGGCCGGAACCGGCGTATCGTAATACAAACTTGCATACATCGCCGATGCGGATATAAGCTTTCGTCCGTAATCGCGCGTTTCCGAATACGGAATCGTTTCCAAAAACAAATCGCTTGCCGCATGTCTCCCGAGTTCCAAATGCGAATTGTTTATCCAACGGCGTACGCGCCCGATTCCCGCGTTGTACGCAAAAAAAGCCGTAAGGGCCGAATCTCCAAGCCGCTTCGTAAGATACGCGAGATAATACGCACCGAATTCGATATTCGTCGCAGGATCGAGCAAATCGTAATCGCTCCGTTTCAAGCGTATCGCAATTTCATCCGCCGTTAAATCCATCAGCTGCGTTAAACCGCGCGCACCCGCAGCGCTTATGATATTATTGCTGAAAAAACTTTCGGTGCGGATAAGCGCATACAAAACCGCTTCGTCGATACCGAACGCTTCGCACGAAGCCGAAACTTCTTTTGCATAATTGCGCGGATACAAAAGTTTCCACGCATCTTCATCGAGCGGTACATCGGCAGATGCTGCCGCTTTTGCGATGATCCGCAAACTCTGCGCATAATATTCGTCCGTACCCGACGCCCCTTTATTTAAAAATCCCGAAAGGGCTGCGGCACAAGAAACGCTTATCGATTTGCCGTTCGACGTAAACGAAAGCCATTGGGGATAAATTTTTTCCGGCAGTCCGAAAAGCGCATAGCCGAGCAGCAGCCGCTCAACCTCTTCGTCCTTTATAAAATTTTTATTGATTCCCGTACGACGAATTACGTCTTTTGCCGCTTCATCATCGAGGCCCAGCTTTACCGCCGCAAGCGCTTTGTAATACGTATCGCAATTGAGAGAAAGCACGCGGCGGAATGCATTTTCGGCTTCATCGCGCGGAGCGGCGGAAGCAATCAACCCCTCCTGCACGAGCCTTCCGTACAAATACGCAAAACGGCCGACCGACACATCCGACGCATAACCGTCGACAGCTTCATACACTTTTTTAAAATCGCTCCAGCGCGATTGCGAGAGAAGCAGAGGTACGATAAGTTCAAAAAAATCGTCAAAGTATGAAGGGTTGTCTATATTTTCCCGATAGGTTTTAAACAGGCCCATTGCGGTATCGACCGACGTACGAAGGCTCCCGTTCAGCAAATACCACAGCGCGTTGTCATAGCGGATTCCGCTCTGCGCCGTATTCATGGCACGGACAAAACAGGATTCCGCCGCCGCGTAATCGGAGTCGGCTTTATCGTAAAGCCTTCCGGCATAAAAATACGCGTTGTAAATGATATCCTTATCGCTTTTTTCTTTCGCCGCAATTTCGGTAAAAATTTTCGCGTTTTTTATATAACTCGAACTGCCGTAAAGGCAAGCTTTTCCCATATCCGAAACGATCTGCGCCGTAAGCGGCAGCGTACCGTTTTTTATTACGGTTTCGCGGATTTCGGAAAACCGCTCATACGCCGAATTGTAATTCGCATTGTATACATCGATTCGGAAATTAATAATTTTGCTTTTTGCCGACAGCAAACTTTCGGTTACCGTTTCCTGATACAATCGATTCATCGAAAGCGTCATAGGCCGCGACGTGTACCATGCGTATGCTTCGTCTTCAAACTGCCGGTTGTTTCTTTTAAATAATGCGCCGAGCCTTATGCGAGCGATATCGTTTTTGCACGATGTCATATCAATCGATTCGGTCAATGCAAGAATTTTCGAATACTCGCCCGCATTTTCATACGCGCCGAGTGCAATCAAAATCGCATCTTCATCGCCGTATTTCGCCAAGAGTTTTTCGCACGCCGAAAGCCGCTCCTGTATCGTACCGAACTGCACGAGTTCTTCCGCACTGCGAAGCACCGCATAATACGAACCTTTTTTTAAACATCGAAGGAAAAGCTGCCGTGCCGCTTTTTCTTCACCTTCCGCTTTTTTTCGAAGTCCGATATAGTAATTCGCATCTTCACCGTACAGTCTGCGAAGCGAATCGAAACCGCTTTCGTTGCATCCCGAAAAACCGACGGCAAAGGCGAAGAGAACAAAACTTATTAATAATTTTAATAAACGAAAATTCCGCACGGTTGCTTTGCGAAACGGAGATTACTCTGCCGGAATGCGTATCGTCGTTCCCGAAATGATATAATCGGGATTTTTGATATTGTTGTACCGGGCGATCCGCGGATAACGCCACGGGTTTTTATAATACGCGTCGGCTATATCCCACAGCGTATCGCCCCATTTGATGCGGTACACGATATCTCCGGTCGATTTCGAAGCGGCGGCAGGACGTACGGGTGCGAGCGCTTCGGCTTTCGGTGCAACGACGATTTCATCCGGCTTTGCGGGCAAAACCTGCGTCTCTTGCGGAGCTGCCGGCGTATCTTTCGGCGTCAAAACGAAAATATCATTTTGATGAGATGCCCGCGATAAGAGTACGTTGTACTTTGACGGTATCACGAACAAAATCAATATCGCCGCTATAACGCAGATTAACGCGCACAGCAGGCAGATAAGCACAGGCACTTTTGTCTTTTTTTTGATCGTTTTTTCAGGTTGGTATTTCGTAGCGGTAGTCCCCTCTTGTGTTTTTGTATCATCGGTTTCGCCGAATTCCAAATCATCGAGCGAATCGATATTCCGTGCGGCACCGTCCGTTTCGTTTGCCGGTATATCGATGCCGTCAAAAAAATCATCCGAAAAAGAATCGCTGCCGGATGCCGCGCCGATATCCGAAACATCGCTTTGTGCGGGCGGTGTTTCATCAAATACAGGCAAATCCGACGCATCGAAATGAAAGTCGTCGGCGCTGCCGGATGCCGCTTGTACATCTGAGGCCGATTCCGTATCGGAAAATACGTCATTCGAAACGGGAATATCCGCAGATCCGAAAACGGCATTATCTTCCGAAGATTCGGACGAAGCGTTGCCGTCGGCTTTTTGCGTTTCGAGTTCATCAAACGACGGCAGATCCACCGCGTCGAAATGAAAGTCTCCGCTTCCGTCAAGCGTTTGTTCCGTCTGCGGTTCCGCATCGAAGGTCGAAATATCGATATCGCCGAACCGCACATCATCGGAGGCATCAAAGGACTCCGCATCGAAACCGCTTTTCCCCGGCGCTTCCGGTGAAGAAAAATCCGGCGGAGAAAACATTGTGCTTTCCGGCATTATATCGGCGGCATCGTTTGCCGTATCGGAAACGCTCTCGGCGGATGCGGAAACGGGTTTTATCAAATCCAATTCTTCCGGCAAATCAAGATCGCTGAAATCGAGCGCGTCGTCTTTGGATTTTTCCTTTGACGCCGCATGCATCAATCCTCCGGCTGCAAGCGCGGCGCCCGCCGTAATCGCAGGCCCGTATAGATTATCGCTGTCGGTATGTTCGGAGACCGCTCGTTCGACAAGAGAAACCGTAACCGTATTACGGCCTCCGGATTTGCCGTCATTGATTTCCGCAAAAAGTTTATTATCTTCGTCGAGGGCGACGGTAAACGATATGTCCGGCTCTCCGTTCGGCTGTGCGACGAGATTGTCAATCTGCAGCGACGCCGCATACTCCGCTCCTTCCATGGAATTTGTTTCCGAGCGGTATAAATCGACTATGATAGCGGTTTGATTGTCGCGCGCCGTTGTCAAGTCGAGCGTTTTTTTTGCAGGTACGCCTTCTTCGAGCAGAGGATAAAACGATCCGTCCGCAAGTTTGATTCCGATCATCTTCATAAAACACCCTCAACTGTCACAACTATGATACACTGAAACCGAATATAACGCAATGCGTCCCTTATAATATTGTCGGCATCATTGCCCCTTCACGGAAATCAATTTTTACCCGAGTATTGTTTAAAAAGTTGATAAAGTGCTAAAGTAAGTGTATGAGGTGGGAAACATTAGAAGAAGCACTTGTAGTGCTTGAGACGGAACGGGAATACGACGGGTATTTTTGCAGCGTACAAGACGCGGTTATCATCGTGATTTTGGGAAGCTTGTGCGATTTGCAAAGCGTAAAGAAAATCCACGAGTGGGCAACGACCGAACATGTCAGAACATTTTTGGCAGAAACGTTCGGAATCAAACGAATACCGTGCTATTGGTGGCTGTTAAGCCTGCTTGGAATCATACGGCCGGAATCATTGAATGAGTGTATGAAACAATGGGTAGCTTCGGTTGTACCGGCTCTTGCAGCAAAACTTGAGACGGAAGAGAAAGAACAAAGCGCGAAGAAAAAGAAGCAGCCGTTGACGATAGCCATAGACGGAAAAGCTATCCGCTCAACGGGAAAGATGAAAAAATACGACAGTCCCTTGCATATCATCAGTGCACAGATAGGGGAATTGGGGTTGACGCTTGCCCAAAGAACGGTCGAATCAAAGAGTAATGAGATTCCTGCCGTACCGGAATTGATAAAAGAGCTTGAAATTCAGGGCTGTATGGTGGTCGCGGACGCAATGAACTGTCAAATAGAGACTGCCGAGGCGATAATTGAGGCAAAAGCGGATTATTTGTTAAGTGCGAAGGGCAATCAGGAAGCACTTATGAACGATATCGCGGAGTATGTTCAGGATACAAAGCTGAGAGTGACGATGGACAGCATCACACGAACGGAAAAGGGACATGGGCGGAAGGAAAGGCGCAGTGCGTATACGAGTGCAGATGTTTCATGGCAGCCGGGAGGACGAGTATGGCCGGAACTCAAATGTATTGGAGCAGTGCATACACGATTTGAGACGAGTAAAGGGGTGACGGAAGAATGGCATTATTATATTTCAAGTAAAGCGTTACGAGCGGAAGAGCTGCTCCATCATGCAAGAGAGGAATGGTCGGTGGAATCGATGCATTGGCTGTTGGATGTACATTTTGACGAGGACAGATGCAGGGTGCAGAGTAAGAACGTACAACAGAATCTCAATATGCTGCACAAGTTTGCGCTTAACATAATCCGCATACACAAACGTGAATCACAATCGAAGCTGCCTTTAAACGGGATTATGTTCCGTGCACTTATGAATCCTCAAGCATTATTACCGCTTTTGGGCAAAACTTGATTTCCGTGTTGCCCCTTTCCTTACGCTCGATTTCACAGTATAATCGATTAAAGCTATGTACATTGAACGAAGCCGTGATAAATTTTTTTATTATTTCCGGTTTTTGCGTTGCAAAGATACGGTTCGCGCGGCGATCGAAGCTTCGGCAAACATCGCTGCGTGCGGCTCATATTATATTATTCGAGGTTGCTATGGCACAACTGAAAGGTTCAAAGACAGAAGAAAATCTCAAAACGGCGTTTGCGGGCGAATCGCAAGCTCACACGAAGTATCTCTATTTTGCAAGCAAAGCGCGCAAAGACGGATACGAACAGATTGCCGCACTGTTTGAAGAAACGGCGCATAACGAAAAAGAGCACGCAAAAATATGGTATAAGCTGCTCAACGGCGGTATCGGTACGACGGCGGAAAATCTCAAAGTTGCGGCGGCCGGTGAAAATTACGAGTGGACCGATATGTACGCCGAATTTGCGAAAGTTGCAAAAGACGAAGGTTTCGATAAAATCGCAAAACTCTTTGAAGGCGTCGGCGCGATCGAAAAAACGCACGAAGAGCGTTATCGAAAACTGCTCAAAAACGTCGAAGGCGGTCTCGTCTTTTCAAAAGACGATGATCGAATTTGGCAGTGCCGGAACTGCGGTCATATCGTCGTCGGAAAGAAAGCTCCCGACGTTTGTCCGGTATGCGCGCATCCGCAAAGCTTTTTCGAAATCCGCGCTGAAAATTATTAATTAACGGAAAGCCGGTAATCGGAGGTATATGACGGCAAAGCGAAGAAAAAAAATCGACCGGGGCAAAGACAGCGAGTATCACAAATGGCTCACCAAGCCTGTCGTACAGTCGCTGATTTACGGCAGGATCGTCTTTATGATTCTGCTGCTCGTTTTGCAGCTTTTGCTGTTTGTCGGTTTTTTTCTGTGGCTCGGTTCGTCCATAGAATACTTCCTTATCGTCAGCCTTTTTGCGAGCATCGTGTTTTTTGTTTTTTTAATAAATCGGGAAAGCAAAAACGAATACAAACTCGCATGGCTCCTTCCGATCTTTATTTTCCCTTTGAGCGGGATCTGCTTTTACATTTTAGTACACTATCAAACGTTGACGAGCAAAATGCAAAAGCAGATCTCCCGCGCGGATAAAAACGCCGCACGGAAAATTATTAATTCCACATACAAAGAAGAAAAACTTCCGTATCCGGAAATACGCGACATCATAACCTATTTGAAAAATTCCGCGTTTTTTTTGCCGTATTTACACAGCGACATCACATATTATCCGAGCGGAGAAGACGCCTTTCCCGAAATGATACGGGCGATGAAGGCTGCAAAAAAATTTATCTTTATGGAATATTTTGCAATCTTCCCCGGCGTCATGTGGGGAACGATTCTCGATACTCTCGTTGAAAAGCGTAAAGAGGGCATCGAAATCCGCATCATGTACGACGGCTTCGGCTGTGCACCGCTTTCTCCGCGAAGCTATCAAAAATACCTGCGATCGCTCGGTTTGCAAGCGGCAATCTTTACGCCTGTCATACCTATATTCACCGCATATCTCAACAACCGCGACCATCGGAAAATCTGCGTCATCGACGGAAAAGCGGCGTTTACCGGCGGTATCAATTTAAGCGATCAATATATCAACGAAACGCACAAATACGGCTACTGGAAAGATACCGTTATCCGCGTGTCGGGACCCGCCGTACGCTCGTTTACCGGTATGTTTTTGGAATTATGGGATATCGTTACCGAAACGAAAGAAGATATCAATCCGTATCTCGACCTGCGTTATAAAAAATACGACGTGCCGGGCATCGTCATTCCGTACAGCGACAACGCATACAACAATCAGGACATCGCGGAAAACGTCTATTACTATATCGTCACGCAGGCGAAAAAGTACGTACACATAACGACACCTTACGTCATTATAGATAACCAAATGATGAACGCGCTCATCTTTGCCGCACGGCGCGGAGTGGACGTGACGCTGCTCGTGCCGCGTACGATCGATCACTTTGTCACGTTTTGTACGGGACGTATGTTCATCAATACGCTCGTCGAAAACGGCGTGCGCGTATATGAGTTTTCGCCCGGTTTTATTCATGCGAAGATGTTCATCTCGGACGATACGACGGCGGTCGTCGGTTCGATAAATCTCGATTATCGAAGCCTCTTCGACCAGTTTGAAGCCGCCGCCTTTATCTACAAGCATCCGGTCGTCGCAGAAATCGAAGCCGATTTTCAAAAAGCAAAAGCGCAGAGTGCCGAAATAACGAAAGCGACATATAAAAAGACACCGATCTACCGCCGCATTATCGGACGCATATTCAGAGTATTTGCGCCGCTTCTCTAGCGGCGCACGGTAAGAAATTAATAATTAATAAATTTACAATTTTGCGATCGTCTTGTCGCCGTACATCGATTTCCAATCTCTGTTGAACACATCCACGGCGTCGCGGACGGAAGCGAAGTTTGCACCCGCTTTTAAAATATCGCAGCTTGCCGTACAGCTTTTCGCTCCGTTTACGAACGCGGCGACAAGTTGTCCCGCATTTTTAAAACTTGCTCCGAGAATTTTACAATCGCCGTTTGAAGACGCGGCTAAGCCGGAAAGTTCGCGGATAATACGGTCGGGATCGCTGCCGATGTTCACTATCCGATTGTAGTATACTGCAAGATAGTTTGCGCCGCTCATCATAGCAAGCGCACCCTGCACCGTCGAATACACCGCCGTCGCGGTAACATGCCGTCCCGTTGCGGAAAGCGCTTTTATCGCAGCAAGTCCGTCCTGCGTAACCGGTATTTTAATGAAAGTGTCGCTGCCGAGTTCACGAATAATCCGCTCGGCGTCGTCAAGCATTTCGTCACAGCGTCCGCTCGAAACCTGTACGTGCAGCGGACAGATGTTTTTGCATACGCTTTTGATTTTTTTCAAATGTGCAAAAAAATCCGCAGGCCGTTCGCGTTTTAAGATCGTCGGATTCGTCGTGATGCCCGAAATCGGCAGCCATCCGATTCCTTCCGTAATTTCATCGAGGTTCGCCGTATCGAGCATAAGTTCCATTGCATATCTCCGTGATGCCCTGTGTACCGCAGTCAACACCGATGTAAAAACTCATCGAGTCTCTTAATACTCGTACGTCAGTTCCGACATACCGACCAGTTCGGTAACCGTCGTACCGAATTTTTTTGCGACCGAATACGATGAAATTCGCGCTATATTGCCGGCGGTATCGTATTTGTAGATTTCTCGGGCAATAGTTTTGTTGTCGGCATCGCTCGTCGTAATTTCGTTGAGCACTCCGCCGTTGCCGTAGCGGAAATAACTGCGTTTTTGCACTTCGCCCGTTCCGTCTATAAAGGTCAGCGTATCGATTTTGCCGCCGTCCGTATACGCATAATCGATCTCTTCATCGAGCGAACCGTCGGCATAATAATGATTTTCGACAGAAAGTCTGCCCGCATCATCGTATGTGTATACGATTTTCCAAACAAGTTCGCCGCCCGCGCCGTAGTATGATTCATCGGTGAGAAGGCTGCCGGTATACGTGTAAATCGTTTTACTTTTTAAACCGCCGTCTTTTCCATATTCGGATTCGTCGGCTTTATTTCCCGATGCGCCGTAAGTGACGGAGCTTTTCCAAATGAGCGCATTGTCCGCATTGTAGCCGTCCTGTGCGGTAAGTTTTCCCGACGCATCGTACGTATTTTTAATCTTATTGACGAGAGTTCCGCGACCCGTCATCTCCGACGATTCGATCTCCCGACCAGCTCTGTCGAATACGCGTACGATTTTCATTTCGGGCGTACGGAAATACTCGCCGAATTTCGCCGTAATACCGTAATCGATACGCGTATAATTTTTTACCGCGCCTTTGAGCGGAACATATTCCATAACATCGAATGCAAACACAGAAACGCACATGACAGCCGCAATCAGCGCGGCGAACATCTTTTTCATACAGCCCCCGTAATTATCAAATCGTTGTAATCGTTTTATCAATTAAATTTCAATTTATTATACACGTAATCGGCGGCCTTTGTCAAAAAGTTTGAAAACGCTCTGCGATATCGCACCGGCATACCGTCTCGCCTTCAGGATGGTCTCAATTTACGCACAAGCGAGGAAAAGGACGAAATCGAGCGTTCCCGCCTCGGCGGTTTTGATGCTTCAATTCACATTTCCATGAGGGAACGACCTCGACACGACGGGGCTAACAAAATCGCTCTTGCGGTTTCAATTCACGCTCCCGTGAAGGAGCGACTGCACCGACGGGAAGCTCGTAAAATTTTTTCCAGTTTCAATTCACGCTCCCCTGAGGGAGCGACCCGCATCCTGATCTTTATAGGGGCAATCATCTTTGTTTCAATTCTCGCTCCCGTGAGGGAGCGACACGACGACGTTGTACACATAGCGTTTGACAGTCGGGTTTCAATTCACGCTCCCGTGAGGGAGCGACAAAAGACTGTATTTCCTCCCATACTTGCTGCTTGTTTCAATTCACGCTCCCTGCGGACGGATCTAGCTGCTCAAAAGATTGTTCATGCGCCTTACGAAGTCGGCGGGATCTTTCAGCTCTTCGCCGCCCACGAGCAGCGCTTGATCGAGCAGCACAAAAGAAATATCGGCGATGCGTTCTTTATCCTCGGTATCTTTGAGCTTTTGCACGATCGGATGATCGCCGTTCACTTCAAGGATCGGCTTTACGTCGACGCCGGTCTGTCCCATCGCTTTCATCATGCGTTCCATTTGGAAGGACGGATCGTTTTCGTCGACGACGATACACGAAGGACTGTCCGAAAGGCGCTTGCTGAGCTTTACTTCTTTGACTTTGTCGCCGAGCGCTTCTTTAATCTTTTCAACGATCGGTTTGAATTCTTTTTCTTTTTTTTCGGCTTCGGCTTTATCGACGCCGAGTTCGTCGTCGCTGCCGGCTCTGTTTACCGATTTCAATTCGAAGTCTTTGTATTTTCCGAGCGCGGGGATAACGATGTCCGCGATGTCGCTTGCGATTATTAAAACTTCGAATCCTTTTTTCGTATACGCTTCGAGAAGCGGGCTCGAACGCAGATTGTTTTCATCGCTGCCGGTGATGTAGTAAATCGATTTTTGGCCGCTTTTCATACGCTGCACGTAGTCCGCAAAACTCGTCCATTCGCCGCCGGCAGTTTTATCCGCCGCATTTTGACCGGAATCGCCTGCAGTGCCCGCGTCTTTTTCCGCAATCTCCGCAGCACTTGCACCGTCTTTTACATCCGGCTTGTATGTCGTTTTAAATCGAACGATTTCCGCAATCTCCGCGCGGTTTGCAAAATCCGAGTACAGACCTTCCATCATCGGGCGGTTGAACTGCGCGATAAACGTATTCCATTTTTCGATTGCTTTTTTTTCGGTGTCGGTCGGCTTTTCGCTTTTCCGCGCTTTATCGGCTTCATCACCGAGTTTTTTGAATTCGCCGAGCAGCTTTTTTACCGACTGCGCTTTGATGGTTTCGAGGATGCGGTTTTGCTGCAGGATTTCGCGGCTCACGTTGAGCGGCAAATCTTCGCTGTCGATGATGCCGCGCACGAAACGGAGGTATGCCGGAAGCAGTTCGCGGTCGTCGTCGGTGATAAACACGCGCTTAACGTAGAGCTTGATACCGCTTTTGTAGTCGGCTTGATACATATCGAAGGGCGCGGTTTTCGGAATGTAAAAGAGCGTCGTATATTCCTGCGTACCTTCGGCATGCGTGTGGACGTACATGAGCGGATCCTCGCCGTCGCGGCTCATCGTTTTGTAGAATTCGTCGTAGTCCGATTCTTTCAAATCGCTCTTCGACCGTTTCCACAGGGCGCTCGCGCTGTTTACCTGATCGACTTTGTTTTCGCTCGACGTAACGTTACCCTTGTCGTCGTATTTGTTTTGTGTATAGTGAAGATAGATCGGAAACGCGATATAGTCGCTGTATTTTTTAATAAGCTCTTCGATCTTCCAGCGGCTCGCGTATTCTTTGCTGTCGTCGTTCAAATGCATGACGACGGCGGAACCGCAGCTTTCGCTTTTGTCGAAGCCGTATTTTTTCGCTTCTTCGCTGCCGCATGCGACTTCTTCGATATCGTACGAGTTCGTGCCGTCGCTCGACCAGTGCCAAATTTTTCCGGACGGATCGGCCGCTTTCCGCGTGTATACGTCGATTTTTTTTGCCGCCATAAACGCCGCATAAAAACCGACGCCGAACTGTCCGATGAGCGCCGAATCTTTCGACGCTGCTTCGTTCAATTTTTCAAAAAACGCTTTCGTACCACTGCGCGCGATGGTGCCGAGGTTATCGGTCAAATCCTTATCGGTCATGCCGATGCCGGAATCCTGCACGATAAGCACGCTTTCTTTGCCCTCGTCCCCGCCTTCGAAGGAAATGTCGATGCGCGGCGTAAAATGCACGCCTTTGAATGCGTCGTCGGATACGGTGAGGTATTTGAGTTTGTCGAGCGCGTCCGATGCGTTCGAAACGATTTCCCTGAGGAAAATATCTTTGTTCGAATACATCGAATGGATGATGAGTTTTAAAAGCTGATTTACTTCGGTTTGAAATTGATACGTTGCCATACAAGCCTCTTTTTAGAAATTAGTGCGGAAAATTCGCAGATACTTTTAATGTACTGAAAAAGAGCGGCATTCGGCAAGAGAGAAAATATCTGTTTCAAAACAAAGGCGGCGGCAAAGGGATACGGGATAACAGGGCGTTGCGGGGTGTCCCCGCAGAGAGGGTAGAGCGCAACCGTGTGCGCTCGGAGGGAGAGACTTCTCCCTCCTTATTAATTAATAAATCGATTTCGAAAATATCAATTAATAATTAATAATTGTTATATCGCCCCGCACCGGAAATTCTCCGCGCGTCAATACAATTTTTCGCCGAGCAGGCGGGCGGCAAGAGAAACGGCAAGCACTGCGGTTTGATTTCTCACGTCGAGGATCGGATTCACTTCCACGATGTCCGCCGATTTTACGATGCCGGTACCGCTCATCTCTTCCATAAGCAAAAGCGCTTCACGGTTCGTCATGCCGGCGGGAAGCGGAATACCGGTGCCGGGAGCGAACATGGGATCGAGTACGTCCATATCGAAAGACACGTGTACGACGTCCGCGTGCGTTTTAAAAAAGAGTAGGACTTGTTTGACGACGGACGGAAAGCCCTGCCGTTCGATGTCGCTCATCGTAAAAACCGTGACGCCGGATTTTCGCATCAGCTCTTTTTCGCCCGGATCCAAATCGCGGATGCCGACGAAGCACACGTTCTGCGGATCGACTTTGCGTCCGTCAAAATATAAATTTGTCAATTCCGGAAGACCGAGTCCGCACGAAGCGGCAAGGCATTCGCCGTGGATGTTGCCCGAAAGCGTCGTCTCGGGCGTGTTGAAATCTCCGTGCGCATCGACGTAAAGCACGCCGAGCTTTTGTCCGTTACGTTTTGCGGAAGCGGCGGCTCCGGCAAGCGTGCCGAGAACGATCGAGTGATCGCCTCCGAGCGTAAGCGGAAATTCTCCCGCAGCGAAAGAGTCATCCACTTCTTTTGCAAGCTGCGTGCAGGCATCCGCAATCGGCTTTAAATATTTTGCTTTCGGGTTTCCGACCTCTTCGTATTCCTGTGGATGTATGCGCATCGGCGAATTGTATTTGACTAAAGTGTGGCCGAGCGATTCGAGTTTTGCGCGTAAACCCGCGAGCCGTATCGCGGACGGCCCCATATCGCTGCCGTGGCGGGAAGCTCCGAAATCGAGCGGCATTTCGATAATGTGAATATTCATAAAAGCAGTATAATGCGAATCGGAGGTTTAGGACAACACACATGCAGGACGCCGCTTGCACTCACGCCGCATAACGGAAAAAGAAGCGCGAAAAACCGAAACCGCGCCGATGCACGAACCGTACCGGCTGTCGATTTCGGTTTGTTAATTTTTGTATGCCGACAGGCCCGCGCCCCGCAACGAGCGCGTAAGCGCGAAGTTTCGAGCGACGCGCACACAGTACACCCGCGAGTTTTCGAAAGAAAACTCGAAGTTAAATTGAACGGCGCTATTTCAGACGTTCAATTTAAACCTTCCTTAAAATTCAACAGTCGAACAAAATATCATTTTTGGAGACTGTTGAATTGGTGCGCGAGCGCGCACACGTATATCAGCGAGTTTTCGAAAGAAAACTCGAAGTTAAATTGAACGGCGCGATTTCAGACGTTCAATTTAAACCTTCGTTTATTTTTTAATATAATCGTAAGCCTCGTCTCCGGCAATTTTGCCGAACACTTCGATATCCGCGACCGCGTTGCCGCCCAAACGGTTCGCACCGTGAACGCCGCCGGTCACTTCTCCCGCCGCAAAGAGGCCGGGGATCGCATTTCCCTTTGTGTCGAGCACTTCCGTCTTCGTATCGATTTTGATGCCGCCCATCGTGTGGTGTACGGCAGGTCCGATTTCGATCGCGTAGTACGGTCCCTTCGTCAGATCGCGCTCCAAACCTTTCGGGTTGCGGTTGAAGTCGGCATCTTTTTTGTTATGCACATATCCTGCGTAGGTTTTCAGCGTCTTTTCAAATTCCTGCGCCGGTATTTCGAGCTTTTGCGCAAGTTCCGCAGGCGTCGCGGCTTCGGTCAGCAAACCTTTTTTCGCATAGCCTTCGATCGCTTTCAGAGAGTCGCGTACGTCCTGATCGAAAACGAGGAAAGCCGTTTTGTTCGGCTCTTTTAAAATCGCGGCGGACACTACGTCGCGCGTTTCCATTTCGTTGATAAAACGTTTGCCCGTGCGG
Organism: Treponema sp. Marseille-Q4132; assembly: GCF_014334835.1. Lineage (NCBI taxonomy): Bacteria > Pseudomonadati > Spirochaetota > Spirochaetia > Treponematales > Treponemataceae > Treponema > Treponema sp. Marseille-Q4132. Next base: position 1,874,064 of record NZ_CP060591.1, on the reverse strand, counting down.
CTTACGAGGATCGCACCGTTGCCTCGCACCGCTTCGGTGATCATGATACCCTTGCCGGGAACGACCGTCGGGTGCGTTTGAATCTGCTCCATCTGCGTAAGCGCGCCGTCGAATTTTTTAATCCATTCGAACGCATCGCCCGTTGCACCCGGATGATTCGTCGTGCCGAATCCCGCAAGCTTCGGATTGTACGTTACAACCATATCGGGATTTGCACCGAAACCGCCGGTCGCGATGATGATCGCTTTTGCGCTGACTTTATAATCGCCGTTCGGAGACGTGACAGTAACTCCTGCGGGCTTTCCGTTTTCCGCAAAGATGTCGGTCACTTTATTGTTGAGGCGGACATCCGCTCCCTGCTTTTGCGCCGCAGCGTATAAAAGAGGAACGAGGTGAGAACCGATCGCAGCACCTCCCTGCGGACGGTGAATGCGCTTATTCGTCGCGCCGCCGAAAAGACCGACGTCGCTCAAATCCGCACCGACGATATCCGACTGCAGCCACTCTACGATCGCCGCGGAATTGTCCACGAGCGTATGAACGAGCGCGGGGTCGTTGAGATTTTTTCCGCCCTTCATCGTGTCTTCAAAAAACTGCTCCTTCGAATCTTTGATGCCGAGCTTCTCCTGCTCTTTCGTATACGCGGCATTCAAACCGCCGGTCGCGCTGTTCGTATTGCCGCCGACAATGCCCATCTTTTCAAGGACGATGACTTTCGCTCCTCGGTGCGCCGCTTCCGTTGCGGCCGTAAGACCCGCGCCGCCCGCGCCGATAACGACGATATCGCACGACGTATCCGTCGCTTTTTCCGCAGCCGCCGTTTCACCCTGCGACGCTTTGACTGCAGCCTGCAGCGCCGCCATCGTCGCGTTCGATGTGATCGTCGCACCCGACATGATATCGAGTCCCTCGACCGACTGCTTCGCAACCGCCTGATCGATGACGAACTGTTCCGCGGGCTGCGCAAAACCGGTTTCCGATTCTTTCGTCACCTTTGCGCCGGTGATTTTTCCGCCTTTTACGGAAAGGATCAACTCGATCGGACCGTTGCGGCCCTCGCCTTTTCCCGGCCATTCGCCGTCAACGAATTTTCCCTTCGCTTTCCCTCTGCTGCTGATTACGATCCCTGCAGCAGCCGCAATGACAAAAATGCCGATCGCAATGCCGATAGCCTTTTTTGAGTTCATAGAAGCTCCCTTTGCGCATATGCGCATATGTTAATTGAAAAAAGCGGACGAGATGATGCGCATCTCATAGCCTCTCTTGCGTATGTGTTAATGTATCCGCTTTTCGATTAAAATATAACAAATTTTTATGCAGGGTGCAATATTACCAATACGGGTGCAGGGCAAAAAAGCAAGATCCCGTACGGCAGCATTTTATAGCAATTCCGCATCGCAGGCGACGTGCGGCACGAAATGTGCTATTATAATTATATTAAAAGTGCCGGTTGATTCGAATACGGAACAATCAGGACAAGCGCATCGGAAATGTATACACTGAAAAGAAGTATGTAATTGAATGAAAAAAGGCGGAAAAATAATCAGCACCGTATTTATATATGGAGGATGCAATTATGGCGGATGATTTTACTTTTGAAATTACGAAAAACATCGGCGTCGTCTCCGAAGGCAAAGGCGGATGGAAGATGGAGCTCAACCTCGTGTCGTGGGGCGGCCGCCCCGCAAAATACGACGTCAGAAGCTGGTCGCCCGACCATCAAAAAATGGGCAAAGGTTTGACGCTGACGAAAGAAGAACTCACGTCTCTCGGAAAACTCATCGCCTCTCTTCCGGCGGAGTGATCCCGAACCGATTGGATTGCACTACGGGCGCTCCGCGCAAGCGGAACTTTTGTCATGTTCCGAACAGGATCGTTACGAGCTCTTTTACGTCGCGAGCCTGAGAGACGCCCTTGGTTTTTTCCGGCGCGATGACCGTCGAAAAGCCCATATTTTGCGCCGTCTTTGCGCGCTGTGTCAAACGCGGCACGGGACGAATTTCTCCGGCAAGGCTCAGTTCGCCGATCACCGCCGTTTCCGCTGCGAGTGCGACATCGGTGCGTGCCGAATACAGTGCCGCCGCAAGCGCAGCGTCGATCGCGCCTTCCGTCAAACGCATGCCGCCTGCCACATTGATGTATAAATCCTGATCGGAAAAGCGCAAGCCCGTCCGTTTTTCAAGGACTGCTGCCACGCGCGCAACGCGCGCCGAATCGATTTTATCGCTGTACACGCGGGAAAGAGACGCCTTTGCCGGTACGACGAGCGCCTGTATTTCAACGATAAACACGCGGCTGCCTTCGAAGACGGCGGTACACGCGACTCCCGCGGGCTGATTGCCGTCGCGCCTCGTGATAAAGAGCACCGACGGATCGGCAACTTCGGTCAAGCCTTTTTCCGTCATTTCAAAGATGCCGATTTCATCGACCGAGCCGAATCTGTTTTTCGCAGCGCGCAAAAAGCGGTATTCGTCGTTACTGCGTTCGAATGAAACCACGGTGTCGACCATGTGTTCGAGCGATTTCGGGCCGGCAATCAATCCTTCTTTGGTCACGTGCGCGGCCATTATTAAAACGGCGTCGCGCTCTTTGACCCAGCTTATCAATTCGTTCGCGCAGTATTTCAATTGATTGACCGTTCCCGGAATCAAACCGGCCTGTACCGAATACGTCGTTTGAATCGAATCGACGATCACGAGCACGGGATTTTGCGCATCGAGCGCGGCAAGCATATCTTCGAGGCGCATCGTACACAAAAGCTCGATACCGGCGGCAGCGAGGCCGAGCCTCTCGCTCCGCTCTTTTATCTGCGCGGCGGATTCTTCGCCCGACACGTAGAGTACGCGCATCGCATTGCCGTTCGCTTTCGCCGCAAGAGAAGCCGTCTGCAAAAGCAGCGTCGATTTTCCGATGCCCGGCTCTCCGCCGATAAGGACCGCGGAACGCATCGCAGCTCCGCCGCCGAGCACGCGGTCGAATTCCGCGATGCCGGTCGCAAGGCGCATACCGTCCTTTGCGTCCACGCGCGAAAGCGGCACGGGCTTTGCACGCTCGGAAACGCCGGAACGTGAGAGGCTTACGGCGTTCGCGTCGAGGATGCATTCTTCGAGCGTGTTCCATTCGCCGCATTGCGGACAGCGTCCGAGCCAGCGCGGCTGCGAATAGCCGCAGGACGAACACTTGTACACGATCGTACCGGATTTTTTTGCCATCGCAATTCCTCATAAATTATTAATTTCTAATGCCGAGTTTTGAAAATATACGCTAAATAAAGTTATGCTGCCGGCGAAAACTTTGTTCGCAGGCTTACGCCGTTCGCTGCGCTCTTCGTAAACGAAACGGTGTGCGCTGTACACGACACTCTGCGCCGGGGTTGTTTATTGATTTTCGTGCGTTTCGTCAGCACGAGGCGATGTCCCGTCCGCTCGCAGCGTTTCCCGCTAAAACAGTTTTCGGCATTCGAGGTAAAAGCGCTTTTCGTCGGCTTCACCCATCGAAAAACTTTTTCGCGGGAGCGGCCCGTTTTTTTCGATCGTCGCAAAAAAGCTTGCTTTGTCGATCGGAGGAAGGAGGATGCCCGTCGTACCCTCTTCGGCGCCGAGGTGCATCGTTTCCGCATCTCCGTGAATATAATCGATCGTTATGTCGATTCCGGCTTTCGCTTTTTCAGCTATATAATCGTCGACGACTGACTGAAAAGCGGAAACCGCGAGCGAAGAAATATTCGTTTTTAAAAGCGTGTACGATGTTTTTCCGCCGGACGTGCTTGCAAAGCCGAACGATGCGCTCGATTTTTTTACGGCGTTTTCAAGTTCTTCGGACGACCGGCACTGCACAACCTCTCCGCCGAATTGAGATGTCAAGCGTAAAATCAATTCCGCCGCGTCCGCTCCGAAGAGCACGCGGTGAATAGGTTCGAACGTGAGACCCGCATCGTATATATTGACGATTTCGACGAGGGCGTAACGCACGCGGCTTACCTTGCGTTCTTCTTCGCCGAGCCTTTGTTTGTATTCGTCCCACACGGCTTTTGCGGTTGCAAGCGAATGATTTCCGTCGCCGACTGCAAACATAAACACGCTGCCGTCGCTTTCGGTATTCGACTCCGCGATTTTTTCAAGCGATGAGAGGATTGCTCCTTCCGAAGATTCCGGTACAAGCCAGCCTTTTATACTTCCGCCCTTCATCATGAGATTCCCCGAATAAAGAGGAGCGGATCCGGACGCTTTGACGGCGGCTCCCGCACCTCCGACGAGGGAATCCGACGCATCGTTTACGAGGAGCATGATGTGCGGTGCTTCGAGCGGGGCCCCGCTCCTGATCGCTTTACGAGGCGGAATGCGCGAAGGGATCGTCGCTTCGGTTGCGCGGATAAGCGCTTTCGAAAAAGGCTTCCACTCGTAGCCGTCCAAATCGATTGCCCCTACGAGACCGCGCCGCATACGGCCGAACGCCGTCGTGCGCTCGACGTAGACGAAGCCGTGTTTTTCTTCAAAGAGGCCGTCATCGATGTAGCGCTTCATCGCCGCCTGTATGCCGGCAATACGCGATTCTTTATCGCCGTCGCCGAGATAGACTTCCGGTAAAATGAGATTCAAAGCGCTCGGTTTTCCGCTCGCCGCTTTTTCCGCCTCTTTCCAATAATTTCTGTCCTGCGTATATTGATCGCAGGCGATGCACGACCAGCTTGCCGTATCGATGTTTTTCGGCAGCAAAAGATCGGGAACGGAAAGAGCGAAATCTGAAAATGTGTTCATACGGAAAGTATACCGCCAAGTATTTTTTTGTGCTATACTTAACTTATGCCCGATTTTTCTTACGGACAAGTGCAGCAGACTTCGCAAGTGCAGCGGCAAGTATTGTCGCAAAAACAGATTCAATCGCTGAAGCTGCTCGCGATGAGCGGCGAAGATTTGAACGCCGAAATCCGAAAAGCGGTGAATGAAAATCCCGCACTCGAAATCGTACGCGATAATGCGGCCGCGGATACGCCCCGTGCGTCTTTTCCCAACGACAATACGCGCACTTCCTATGCGTCTCAGGCAGGCAACGAAGCAGCGCAAAAATTTCAGGATGCATACGAAAACGCCGCCGACACGCGGGAAACGCTGCAGGAACATCTTTTGTTTCAGCTGAACGTAATGAAACTCTCACCCGATGAAAAAGCGCTCGGAAAAGCGCTCATTGAAAACTTGGACGAAAACGGCCGGCACATCCTTGCCCCCGCATCACTGCTCGACAAGTCGCGCCCCGTACAAAATACGGCAATGCTCAATAAAATGCTGCATATCATACGCCGTATGGATCCCGAAGGCACGTGCTGCAACGACATGGAAGAGAGCCTCTACGTACAGGCGCAAATCGCAGGTGACGCTCCGCCGCTCGCGCTTTTTATACTTGACGGACACATCGACGTGCTGTATTCGAACGACGCGACTCCCGACATAGAACGCATCAAACGAAAAATTATTAAATTGCAGGAGGCGTCCAAACGTGAGTCTTTCGGCGGCGAGCGGGCAATCGATTCGCTTACGATAACTTCAGCCGATGTGGAAAATGCGGTCGCCTTTATCTCCCGCTTAAACCCGCATCCCGCGCAGGGTTACGGCAAAGCACCCACGCACTACATTTCGCCGGACATCGCCGTGACCGAAGCCGCGGGAGAAGTACCTAACACCTCCGATGAAAATGAAATGTTCGTGGAAAACACGCACGAAAAGTATTTCCGCATAACGCTTGCAAAAGGCGCCATTCCCTCCGTCCGAATCGCTCCGGGCTTCAACGCGCAGCACCATAAAGAGCTTAAAAAAAATCTAAAAGCCGCAGAACAATTTTTGGACAACCTCGCATACCGCAAATCGCTCCTTCTGCAGTCATGCGAAATCATCGTCAAAACACAGATCGGTTTTTTTTCATCGCACGGAAAAGGCTACCTTGAAGAACTCACGCAGAGCGAAACGGCGCGCATACTCGGCGTTAACGAATCGACGGTGTCGCGTATGGCGAACGAAAAATTCATGCAGACGCCGTGGGGCCAGCTTTTTCCGTTAAAATATTTTTTTACGAATTCGCAGGACAAAGTAAAATTCGCACTGCGCCAGCTTATCGAAAACCGTGCAAGCGGAAAAAAACCGCTGTCTGACAGAGAGCTCGTCGAAAAACTCGCCGCCCAGGGTATACACGTTGCGCGCCGCACCGTCGCAAAATACCGCACGCAGCTTGCGATCGGATCGTCGTATACACGCGGAAAAACGCCGAAGCAGTAAAATCGCACGCACAGCCGGCACGGAAAACGCGATGCCGGCGCCGTCTAACGCGCAATCCGCAGCTATCCCCTATACCGACACCGAACGCATCAAGCATATCGTTATATTTTTTAAATGTCTCGTCAGACAACACTTGGCAACCGATTCTTGACGCTTTTTTTACGATGATTTTATAAAAATTTCAGCATAATAGATAGGGTTCGATATTTTATAAAAAATCACAACCCCTTATAATGTTTTTCAATAAGCTTAGCCATCAGTTTTCGGCGTTCAATAAGATATTTGTCATAATCTTTAACGGTCATATTTACAATCGCTTTCGGAATACAGTTTGAGGTTTGTAATGATTTCCGCAAGATCATCCATATCGGCAGACGGATTATCTTTTACATAATCGGACAAAAACTTCATCTGTTTAAAATCGGATTTGAAAATTTCAGCAATATCGGGTATCCAACGTTTATCTTTTAAATGTGAAGCATCTTGAACTGCAAATCGCTTTGTTTCATCTTCTGGAAACGGATTGAATGCGATTCTAATCCTGTCCTTGTTAAAATCGGAATCAAGAACTTCTTTGCCGGCAATGGAAGCCATGAGTGCGGTTGACTATACGCGGAAAAACAGCCATACTGTTCGTATGCATACCGCCGCACGAAAATCGGTTCGATACGACGATATCGGCAGAATAGACGCTCCCCAAATCTGCGCCCTGCCGGGCGTGCTCGACAACATAAGCAAAGAAGGATGCAAAGTGCATTACCCTTTTGCCGTGGTAGTCGATCTCGACAGCGATTATGAAATAAAAGTCATGCCTTCTCGCATCGCAGGCGAAATGCACAAAGCCTCTTTTACGCTGCTCTGTCATCCGCGTTGGGCAAAAGAAGACAAAGGCGTAACCGAAATCGGCTTCCGTATTCTCCGCTCCCCCGACTCCGTCCATCTTTCCGAATATATCGAAAGTCTTTCGGACGCCGCCGAAGATCAGACGGTCGAAAACCAAATCGTCGGCTCCGTATGCCAAGTAGTGTAAAAAAAATACCGGGCGCAGCATTTTTATCGTTTCCCGACATGTACGATATGCTCGTCGCCGAACTTCGCGAACGTTTTTTTTGCGATTTGCGAAAATCCGTTCGGTACGGCGATTTGCTCTATATGCCGTATATCGACAATTTATTAATTAATAATTTAAAAAATGAAAGCGAATCGATCGGCGATGGGAAAACTGCACAAGGTATTCCCCCATTGCGCGTGCCGTATTGGTGCCGCACCGCCATGCTCTCGCCTCTCTCGATCGGCTTCGAATCGATCGGCGATGCTTGCCGCGCGCTTTCGGGCATACAGCGAAACTGGGCGCCGTATGACTATCAATTTTTCAGACGATCGGCTCTCATCAGAGAAAAGCTTCCGTATATCAATCTGAAAGAACGATCCTTTCCTGTGCGCATACCGGCCGCCCCTATCGGCTTGTATACGCTTACCGGAGAACATACGATGCTCGCCTCGGCCGCAACGACGAGTTTTTTGCCCGCAGGTATGATTCGTTTTACGGAAAACCACGAAGATCCGCCGAGCCGCGCATATTTGAAACTCTACGAAGCGCTGACGCTCATGCACCTTTTTTTCGGCTGCGACTTGCCGGGAAAAGGCGAACGCTGTTTTGACGCCGGTGCAAGCCCCGGAGGCTGGACGTGGGTGCTTGCCGGTTTGGGCTGCAACGTGTTTTCCGTAGACAGAGCGGAACTCGTGCCCGAACTTATGAAAAATCCCCGCGTCGATTTTTTGCGTCACGACGCTTTTACGCTTAAACCCGAAGACGTCGGTACATGCGATTGGGTTTTCAGCGATGTGATATGCTATCCCGAAAGGCTTTATGAATGGATCGGTACGTGGCTTTCAAGCGGACTTTGCAAAAATATGATCTGTACCGTAAAAATGCAAGGCGGTATCGATTGGCAGCTTATCGAAAAATTTGCATCTCTCCCGGACAGCCGCCTCGTACATTTGAATTATAACAAACACGAACTTACATGGCTCTGCTGCAAAAAATAATTTTAAAAGCAGTAACAGCGCAAATATCGACTTTAAAAAAACGGATGCCCCTCCGCAGATATGCGCCGAACAATCTGCAAAAAGAACGTCCGTTTCCTAAAAAAATTATTAATTTTTGTTCTTCAAGATATCGCGAATTTCTTCCAAAAGCACGACATCGGCAGGCTTTGCGGGAGGCACTTCGGTTTTTTCTTCTTTTTTCTTAAAGCTTTCGAAAATCCTGACGACCGTAAAAATACAGATTGCGACGATCAAAAAATCGACGACGGTTTGTATAAACTTACCGTAAGCGACCGTCGCTTCGCCGATTTTGACACTCAAATTGGTAAAATCGACACCGCCGACCAACAAACCGATAAGCGGCATAATGATATCGTTTACGAGACTCGAAATAATTTTTCCGAACGCACCGCCGATGATGACACCGACCGCCATATCGACGACATTACCGCGGGAAATGAATTTCTTAAAAGCCGTCGCTTCTTTCGATGCCGCGGAAAATCCGCTCTTTAAGCTGAACTTGCTTTCCGAATTGTTTTCACCCATAGATTGCTCCTGTAATTGCAGTTGATACATTACAATAGCAGAATATGCTTTGTAGGCCTTTCTGTCAATGATACGGACGGATCGGTTTCGTGTTTTTTCGTAACCTGCGCTTGTCATAATTTTTTTTAATAGATATAGTACAAAATGCTTTAAAACGCGCTGCCGAACGATTCGGTAAAGCTTTTCTGCAAAAGTTTTTATGGAGGATGATGAAAGCCGCCGTCTGAAATATCGCCGGCGCCTTTCATTTCGAGTTTGCTTGGATGTTTGCAGAAGACGTATATACGTGCTGTTTTAATAAAATTGCACGAAATATGATACGCTTTATTTTGCAAACTCGACTATTCGACGTGTGCGCTTCGCTCGAAACTGCGCGCTGATGCGCTTGTTGCGAGATACGCGCACGACTAAAAACTTTTTCGGATGTTGAAACATCCTGCAAAAGTTTTTATGGAGGATATATGATAGAAGTTTCGCACTTGTCCCGAAATTACGGGGCATTCCGTGCGGTAAACGATGTGAGCTTTTCGATCCCCACGGGGCAAATCGTCGGTCTGCTCGGTCCGAACGGCGCGGGCAAAACGACGACGATGCGCATGATCACCGGTTTTTTAAAACCGTCCGGCGGTACGATTTCGATCGACGGTACGAACATCGAAGATGCAAGCGTCGCATCGAAACGAAAGATCGGCTACATGCCCGAAGCTGCGCCTCTTTACGGCGATATGATAGTCGAAGATTACCTGCGCTATATCGCGGACATGCAGGGCGAAAACGCCGATGAAAAAATTCCCCGCCTGTGCGAAGAGTGCGGTCTCAAAGAAGTGATGGATAAAAACATCTCAGAGCTTTCACGCGGCTACAGGCAGCGTGTCGGGCTCGCGCACGCGCTCATGCACGATCCTGAAATATTGATTTTGGACGAACCGACGAGCGGTCTCGATCCGAATCAAATCGGCGAAGTGCGGAACTTGATCCGCGAAATCGGAAAGACGCGCACGGTTATCGTTTCGACGCACATCCTCGGCGAAGTGGAAACGCTGTGCAGCCGCGTCATCATCATCGCAAACGGCAAGCTCGTCGCCGACAGTCCGACCGATGAACTGCGCGAACGATACGGTCATAAAGCAGCTCTCAAACTCACCGCAGGCGGATGTTCAAAAGACGATATCGCAGCCGAACTCAAATCGATTGCGGGCGTCGAAAATGTTTCGGCGGTAAGCGGAGAAGCCGTAAACGGAGATGCGGATGCGTTTTCTCTTCTCGTTTCGGTTTCGGGAACGGCTGAAGTTCGGCCGGCTCTTTTCAAAGCGATCGCAGCGAAGGGCGGCTGGTTATACGAACTTGCAATGCAGCGGAACAGTCTCGAAGACGTGTTTCACGAACTCACTACAGCGGAGGCGCAAAAATGAGCGATACGCTTAACAAAAAACATTCTCCCGCCGCCGTCATCATGAAGCGGGAACTCGCCGCGTATTTTACGAGTCCCGTCGCATACATCGTCACGGCACTCTTTCTCATCATCGCGGGTATAACCTTTTTCGTCTTTTTCTTTTTTCAAGATCGGGCGGAGCTGCGGAATTATTTTTCGCTCCTTCCGATTTTGCTTTCGTTTTTTATTCCGGCGCTGACGATGCGGTTGTTCGCCGAAGAAAAGCGAAGCGGCTCGATCGAAACGCTCATGACGCTTCCCGTCACCGAAAGCTCCGTCGCCGCAGGCAAGTGGCTTGCAGCCTTTTTAAGCGCTGCCGCCATGGTCGCTCCGACAATGCTGTACATCATTCCGCTTTTCATATTCGGCTCTCCCGATATGGGACCCGTCGTCGGAGGCTTTTTGGGCGCTTTCTTTTTGTGCGCCGCCTTTTCGGCGATCGGCGTATTCGCGTCGTCGGTTACAAAAAATCAAATCATCGCGTTTTTCACAGCCTTTATCATCTGCATTTCGCTGACGCTGATCGATTCGTTTTTGATTTTCCTGCCGGCTGAAATCGTCTCCGCACTGTCGTACATCTCCGCATCGTCGCATTTTTCATCGATCGCACGAGGCATCATCGATACGCGCGACCTCTTGTACTTCGCTTCGCTCACCGTATTTTTCTTTTATCTCACGGTGATCGTTCAGCAAAATGAAAGGAAGTAAAAATGAAAAAAATCATCAACTGGTTTCGCTCCCCTTCGAGCGATTTTGTGCTTCTCATCGTTTTATTAATTCTTGCAAACCTTGTCGGGCGCAGGGCCTTTTTGCGTTTCGATTTGACACGTCCGAAATCCTATTCGCTGTCGGAAGCGAGCAGACAGCTGGTCAAAACGCTCGACGAACCGCTGTCGGTCCGCGCCTTTTTCAGCAGCAACTTGCCCGCCCCGTACAGCACGACTGCGCAGTACGTACGCGACATCCTCGTCGAATACAAGGGAGCGGCAAACCGTAATTTTTCCTATTCTATCGTCGATATGAACAAAGCGGAAAACGAAATGCTCGCGCAGCAATACGGACTGCAGCAAGTGCAGATTCAGCAGCTTGCGAACAATGAAGTAGGCTTCAAGCAGGCGTATATGGGACTCGTCATCTCTTACGCCGACACAATCGAAACGCTCGACGGTATCACGTCGTCCGACGGATTCGAATACAAGCTTACGACGAAAATCAGCAAAATGATTTCGGCGGCGAACGTGCTTTCAGGCCTTCCGAAAGACGAGCGTATCAAACTGACGCTCTACGTAACCGATGCGCTCAAACAGTTCGACATACGAGGCTTCAACGATATAGAAAAGACCGTGCGCGAAGCGTATGAAAGCGTCAACAAGCAAAGCATGGGCAGAATCGATTATGAAAAAATAAATCCGTCTTCATCCGATTTGAACACGCTGCAGTCGCGCTTCGGCATACCGCTCATCAATTGGACGGCGGAAAACGGTTCGACAGGCTCGGGCGCGATCGGCCTCGTGCTGGAACACGGAAACGCCTTCCGTCTCATCCCGCTTTCGATGCAGCGCTCGCTCATCGGCTACGTCATCGCGGGGCTCGGAGAACTCGAACAATCGCTTTCGGAAAGTCTTCAAAGCCTGCTCTTAAAGGCGACGAAGATCGGCTACGTAACGGGACACGGCGAGGCGCCCCTTTATTCGCAGGCGGGAGCTTCCCCTCTCATATCCCTTACAAGCGATATGTACGAACTCGATGAAATCGATCTTTCAAAAGATGCGATCCCCGCAAATGTCGCGTCTCTCATCATCAACGGGCCGAAAACGGAATTCTCCGATGAAGAGTTGTATAAAATCGATCAGTTTATCATGCGCGGCGGCAACGCTCTCTTTTTCGTCGACCCCTTCGATTCGCAGGCAACCGGCTATTATCAAGCGCCGTCGTTCGCGCCGCTTTCGACAAAGCTCGAAAAATTATTCGACGCTTACGGCATCAAGCCGGAAACGAACTACGTACTCGATGAAAATTGCTATAAAGCTCGCCAGCAAAATTACGGAAACGTATCGTACTGGTGGGCACCCGTTATCCCTGCCGAACAGCTTGCAAAAAAGAATGCGATCACGGCAAATCTCGCGAGGATCCTTTTTCTGCAAACCTCCGCAATCGACACGAGCGGTGCCGAAAGCAACGCAGACGTAAAAGTGACAAAGCTCGTGCAGTCCTCTCCGAAATCGTGGCTGCTTTCGGACAATATCCAGCTGAGTCCGATGATGTCGCCGCCCTACGACAAGTCCGTCGAAAAAGCGGAAACGCTTGCTGCTCTCGCCGAAGGAAAATTCAAAAGCGCTTTCGATTCCGATCCCGCTTCATCTGCAGAAGGATCTCTTACGGCAAAAACGCACTTGCCTGAAAACGTGCAGAGCGGAAAAATCTTCGTCGCGGGAACGTCCGAAATCACCGGGCCGCAGCTCATCGAAGAAAACAGCTCCGAACCGATTGCGCTTTTTACGCGCAACGTCATCGATTATATGAACGGCAACGGCGATTTTTGCGCCATGCGTACGAAAGGGCTTTCGCTCAATACGCTGCATAACTCAGGAAGCGCGCTCGCATTTGCCGTGCAGTATTTCAACGAATTCGGACTTGCCGTCATCGTCGTCATCGCGGGCTTTATCGTGTGGCGCATGCGCAATAAACGCCGAGAACGCATCCGTGCAAAATACAATCCGAACGATGCGCGCATCATCGATACGAAATCGAAGGAAGGTGATACAAAATGAGCAAACGAAAAATAATTCTTTTGACGGCGTGCGTACTTTTGCTCGGCATATATATCGCGCAGCTCGCCTCTTCTCTGCGAAGTTCGGTAAAAAACAAAACGCTCGGCGCGGATCCCGATAAGCTTACAATCGAAAACGCGAGCGCCGTAATCGAGCTTGCAAAATCGGATGACGGTTGGACGGTCGGAGAAAGGCGCTACAAAGCGGATACGAATGGGGCCGACGCGCTTGTCAATGCGGTAAAAAATATACGCATACTCGACACCGTCGCTCAAGCCGGAAACGATGCGGTCGATGAGCGCTACGAAATCGACAAAGCAAATGCGATCGTCGCAAAGGCATATAAAGGAAACGAACTTGTGCGCACTCTCACGATAGGAAAAGCGTCGTCGACGGGTTCGCAGTCTTACGTTACGCTCGACGGCAAAAAAGACATATACCTCGTATCGGGAATGCTGCGCGACACCTTCAAAAAAGACGTTGCCGCCTTACGCAGCAAATCGGTGTACGCCGTCGATTCGAGCGGCCTCACCGCCGTTTCCGAAAGCATGGGAAGTACGGTGCTGACGATTGTAAAATCCGGCGATCCCGCTGCATGGACTGCTTCCGGAGGCGCGGCAAGCGTCGATGCGGAAAAAGCCGCGAGTTGGGCGGCATCGCTTGCAGCGCTCAATGCGGACTCATGGCTCGACGACGATTTTGTCCTGCCGCCCGCAAGCGAATCCGTTACCGTCATAACGGCAGGCGGCAAAGCGATTACGGTAAGCGTATATAAAGAAGGAGACGGCGACGATGCGAAATACTACGGTACGTGCAGCGAAACGCCGTACAAATTTGCGCTCTCCCGCTACTCCGCGGGAAAATACCTTAAAACCGCAGCCGATATAAGTGCAAAGCAGTAAAATCAATAATCGAAAAAACAAATCGAAAAAGGGACGGCGCCGCCGTCCTTTTTTTATTTACTTGACAAACAGTATTTTTAATGCTAATATATGAACAGTTGTTCATTTGTTTATATTAATAAAAATCGTGTATGGAGAATCGGCATGGTGAAAAAAAAGAGCGATAACGGACAAAGCGACAAGCGATTTCAGGATATTTTAAACAAATTACCCGACGAAGACGAACTGTTCGATTTGGCGGAGCTGTTTAAAATTTTCGGAGACTCGACACGCATAAAGATTTTGTTCGTACTGCTCGAATCGGATATGGCGGTAAACGACATCGCAAACGTTCTTAAAATGACACAGTCGGCGATAAGTCATCAGCTGCGCATTTTAAAAACGAACGGTCTCGTAAAATATACGCGAAACGGAAAATCGCTTATCTATTCCCTCGCCGACGGCCACGTAACGACGATCTTGAGCCAAGGCATCGAACATATAAGCGAATAAATCCGAGCAGTGCGGGACTTGCAACGAGCGCGAAGCGCGAAGTTCCCCGCGCAGGATTTATGAGCGCATCGGATAAAAGAAAAACGCTTTTAGCGTTTTTCGACTCTCGACTTAAAAGAATAAAGGAGGAGCTATGAGTCACGAATGTCACTGTCATGCCTGTTGTAAAAGCGGACATGAACATGAGCATGAAGAAGAGAGCGAATTAAGCGTCCGTGAAATCGTCATTGCGGCGGTGCTCTTTGCACTCGGCTTAATCGTCGAACACGCCCATTCTTTCAGAGCGATCGATTTTTCGCTCGGTAAATTCGCGTCGGCGGATGAACTTGTTTCTGTCCTGCTCCTGCTTGCAGCGTACCTCGTGTGCGGCAGGAGCGTCGTCATCGACGCGGTAAAAAATATTATTAAAGGAAATTTCTTCGATGAAAAATTCCTGATGAGCGTCGCGTCTCTCGGCGCCGTCGCAGTCGGTCAATATCCCGAAGCGGTCGGTGTCATGCTGCTTTATCAAATCGGCGAATACGCACAGGACAAAGCGGTCGACAAATCGCGCGATTCGATTCAATCGCTCATGGAAATCAGGCCGGACAAAGCATTCGTAAAACGCGGCGATAAAATAATCGAAGTATCGCCCGACGATGTGAACGTCGGCGAAACCATACTCGTGAAGCCCGGAGAGCGCATTCCGATCGACGGCACGGTCGTACAGGGAAAATCGTTTCTCGATACGTCCGCCCTTACCGGAGAAGCCGTGCCGCGCCGCGTATTCGTCGGAAGCGACGTTATGGCGGGCGCGATCAATACGGACAGCGTGATCGAAATCGAAACGACGAAGATCGCCGGAGAATCGGCCGCCGCGCGCATCATCGAACTGGTCGAAAAAGCGCAGGAAAAAAAAGCGAAATCGGAGCGCTTTATCACGCGGTTTTCAAAAGCGTATACGCCGATCGTATGCGTAGCGGCTGTTTTGCTTGCGCTCATTCCGTCCCTCATCACGGGCGATGCGCGCACGTGGGTATACCGCGCGCTCATCTTTCTCGTCGTCTCCTGCCCCTGCGCGCTCGTCATATCGGTGCCGCTCGGATTTTTCAGCGGCATCGGAACGGCAAGCAAAAACGGCATCCTCATCAAAGGAAGCGAATGTATTGAAAGGCTTGCGCGGACACAAACGGCGGTATTCGATAAAACGGGCACTTTAACAAAAGGCGTATTTGCCGTCACGGGAGTTCACCCGACGGACGAAGAGCGCATACCGGCGGACGAACTCATCACAATCGCAGCGCATGCGGAAACTTATTCGAATCATCCGATATCGAATTCGATCAAAGCGGCGCATTCGGGGACCTGCTGCAATCTCGTAAAGATCGCCGATGCGGAAGAGATAAGCGGAGAGGGCATCAGCGTCGTCCTCGACGGCAAGCGCATACTCGCCGGCAATATGAAACTGATGGAATCGCACGCGGTAGAAGGCATCGTTCCGTGCCGCTTAAACGATTTCGGAACGATCGTACACGTCGCAGTCGACGGACTGTATGCGGGACACATCGTCATCGCCGATCAAACGAAAGACGATGCGGCATTCGCCGTCAAAAAACTCCGGAAGCTCGGCGTCAAAAAAATCGTCATGCTCACCGGCGACAATAAAGAAACGGCGGAAAAAGTCGCATCCGAAATCGGAGTCGATACCGTTTTTTCGGAACTCCTTCCCCAAGATAAAGTCGATAAAGTGGAAGCGCTGCTTGCAGAACTCGGTGAAAAAACGCAGCGTCCGACGCTCCTCTTTGCCGGCGACGGCATCAACGATGCGCCGGTACTCGCGCGGGCCGACACGGGAATCGCGATGGGCGGACTCGGAAGCGATGCCGCGATAGAATCCGCGGACGCCGTCATCATGACCGACGAACCCGAAAAGATAGCGGACGCGATTTCGATTTCACGGAAAACCGTACGCATCGTCACCGAAAATATCGTCGTTTCGCTCATCGTAAAGATCGGCATCATGGCACTCGGCGCATTCGGCATAGCAAATATGTGGACTGCCGTTTTCGGCGATACGGGCGTAGCGCTCCTCGCCGTAGCGAATTCGATGCGCGTCATGTTTTGGAAAAAGCGAGGGTAATGCGAGAAAGCGGAAGCCGCATACCGGGATAGGGGGGAACGGGTGAGGACGCAGCGAATTAAATCATAATACATAGCATCCCCCTCCGATTTCCCACGCCCCCGTTTTTGTGTTATACTCCGTCTATGATTCGGCTTGTCGCTTTTCTCGGAAATTACGGGCGCACATACGAAAACACGCGCCACAACGCCGCATGGCTTTTTGCGGATTCATTGCCTTTTGCACACCGCCTTTCGTGGCAGCATAAATTCAAAGGCGCTTTTTGTTCGCTCGATGCATCCCGCCTCGCTTTTTGGGCGGACGAATATCACCTCGGCACTTCAAACACCCGAACCGCTTCCGACGCGATATATTTTTTAAAACCCGAAACCTATATGAACGCGTCTGGTGAAAGCATCGGCGAACTCGCAAACTTTTACAAACTCACGGCGGATCACATACTCGTCGTACACGACGAGCTGGAACTTCCGGCAGGCACGATCAGCTTAAAAAAAGGAGGAGGGCTCGGCGGACACAACGGTCTGCGATCGGCAAAAGCCGTTTTAAATACGGCGGATTTTTGGAGATTCCGCTTCGGCATCGGGCGTCCGGACAATCCCGACGTAGCCGGCTACGTACTCTCGCCTTTTACAAGCGACGAGCGCATAACGATGGCGCAAACCTTTACCGCCGCGGCGATCCCGTTTACCGAAGCGCTCCTTTCAAACGACCCGGCAAAACTCGTCGCGGCATGGAGCAAGAAAAAAGTGTGCGCCGACTGACACGGAAGAGAGGTTCTTTTCCGATCCGTATCCGCCGCACCGACGAATAATGCAGAATTATATATTAATAATTATTAAGGATTATATTATGAACGATATACAAAACGATAGAAACGCGGAAAAGGCCGCAGCTGCATACAAGCGGCTGTACGAAACGATACGAACGCTTCGCGCACCGGGCGGTTGTCCGTGGGACAGAGAGCAGACGCCGCTTACAATGCGGCGCGATCTGATCGAAGAAACCTTCGAAGCCGTGGACGCAGTTTCGGCAGGGGATGCGGCGCATGCAAAAGAAGAACTCGGAGACGTCATACTCAACGCATCGATGATCGCATATATGTACGAACAGCAAAACGATTTTTCCGTCGCGGAAGCTTTGGATGAACTCACCGATAAATTGATACGGCGGCATCCGCACGTCTTCCCGCAGAGCGAAGGCATGTCGGAAGTGACGGAAAAAGTGACGACGGGCGAACAGGTTTTAAATCAATGGGACAGGATCAAAGAAAACGTCGAAGGAAGAAAGCAACTGAAAACGATCCTCGACGAAGTGCCCGAAGGCTTTCCTCCCCTCCTCCGCGCGTATAAAATGCAAAAAAAAGCGGCAAAAAAAGGATTCGATTGGCAATCGATCGAAAGCGTCAAAGCAAAAGTATATGAAGAACTCGAAGAAGTGAGGGAAGCGTTCCAAGCGCTGCAGGATGCAAAGTCTACGGGCGACACATCCGGCTCAAAGACGGCAGCCGACAAAGACAGCACACCGCGCGCTCGCATGAGTCCTGCCGAACGCGCGGCGCTTCACCTCGAAGAAGAATTCGGCGACCTCCTCTTTGCCGTCGTCAATTATATGCGGCACTTGGGCGTCGATCCTGAAACGGCGATGGACAGGGCGAACCGTAAGTTTTACCGGCGCTTTGCGTACGTCGAAGAGCGAATGACAAAAGCCGGCATACCGATGGACGGCGATCACCTGCAAGACGAAGATGCGTTTTGGAACGATGCGAAAAAGGCGGGGCTGTAGCCGGACAACGGGCGCCTCTTCGGATCGTCAAATCTGCGGGAAATATTAATTCCTGCCGAGCAAAGGCTCAAGCACCTTAACCCGCGGGGTCCAGATTTCCGTTTTTAACCCTCACCGCCCTGCGCATTACCCCCGTTTCCGAATTGCAGATATTTTATACTTTTTCGGACGGAGCGGTTTTGCGATCCGGCCATCCGCACCTCGCTCACGCTCGTTCCGGCGGAACGCTTCGCGGTGCTCCTGTCCGGCGTAGGCCGAACGGAAAACTGCGCATTAGTGTAAAAAGTTTTCGTTTACAACAAAAAAAATTCATTTGCGTTGCGCGATATACCCTTTCGGTATATAATATACTGTTATGCAAAACGATAAGCCGCTCATCGTTCAAAGCGATAAAACTCTCCTGCTCGACGTTCACGCGCCGAAAGCCGACGAATGCCGGAACGATTTGATTCCGTTCGCGGAGCTCGAGCGTTCGCCCGAGTATTTGCATACGTATCGCTTGACGCCGCTGTCGCTGTGGAATGCGGCGAGCGCAGGTTTTACGGCGGACGATATCGCGGCGGTTTTGAAAAGGTACAGCCGCTTCGATGTGCCGCAATCGGTTATCGTGTGGATGCGTGAAACGGCGGAGCGTTTCGGAAAACTCAGGCTCGTCGCTTCTCCTTTTTCGGATGCGGAAGAATATCTCATACTCGAAACGGATTCCGAACGCATCTACCGCGAACTGTGCGTAAACCGCGGACTTGCAAAATATTTATTAATCGATGAAGACGGCGGACGGTGCTTCCGTGTCCGCCTCACCGACCGCGGCACGGTAAAGCAGGAATTGATAAAGGCGGGCTGGCCGGTAAAAGACGAAGTGCCGCTCGCAGACGGAGAAGCGCTCGACATCCGCCTGCAAAAAACGACGTCGAACGGAACACCGCTTGTCGTCCGCGAATACCAGATTGAAGCGGCGAAAGCGCTCGTCGGGGACAAAGGCCCCGGCACGGGATTCGGCACGATCGTGCTTCCGTGCGGCGCGGGCAAAACGATCGTCGGTATGCAGATCATGGACATGCTCAAAACGAGCACGCTCATCGTTACGACGAATATCACGGCCGTCCATCAGTGGATCGCGGAACTCGTCGATAAAACGAATCTCGCTGCGGACGATATAGCCGAATACACGGGCGAAGAAAAATCGATCAAGCCGGTGACAGTCGCGACGTATCAGATATTGACGTGGCGGCCTGAAAAAGACGGACCCTATCCGCATTTTTCGCTCTTTCGAAAACGAGCGTGGGGTTTGATACTCTACGACGAAGTGCACATGCTGCCCGCTCCCGTTTTCCGCGTCGTTGCGGAACTGCAGGCGGTACGCCGCGTGGGGCTGACGGCGACGCTCGTGCGGGAAGACGGCTGCGAAAACTACGTATTCAGCCTCGTCGGACCGAAGCGTTACGACGTTCCGTGGAAAGAGCTCGAACAGTCCGGCTGGATCGCCTCTGCGGAGTGCATCGAAGTGCGTCTCGATTTGGATAGCAATGAAGAAATCCGATACGCCGTCGCAAACGCGCGAACGAAGCATCGCATCGCAAGCGAAAATCCGATAAAAGATCAGGTCGTGCAGGAAATCATCGATCGTTTTCCGAACGATAAAATCCTCGTCATCGGGCAATACATCGACCAGCTTGAAAAACTCGCGCGTATGCTGCATTCTCCCATCATCACCGGAAAGACGCCCGTATCCGAACGCGATGCGATCTACGGCGAGTTCCGCAGCGGCAAACTCCACGTGCTCGTCGTTTCGAAAGTCGCAAACTTCGCGATCGATCTGCCGGACGCATCGCTCGCGATCCAAGTGTCGGGTACATTCGGAAGCCGTCAGGAAGAAGCACAGCGGCTCGGGCGCATACTTCGGCCGAAAGAACGCACGGCGCGATTTTTTACGCTCATCACGCGGAACACGGTCGAAGAAGACTTCGGTGCGAATCGGCAGAAATTTCTCGCGGAGCAGGGATATTCGTACCGCATTGTCAGGTATCGCGACGAAAGCGATTTCGATGAAATTACGGAAGAGAGCCTATGTTGAACGAATCCGATAAAAAACGGCGCACGGCTTTATGGCAAGCATCTCTCGCGATGCTCCCCGACAGCCGCTTTTTCGATATGCTGCGCGCTTATCTCGGGAAAATAAAAACGCCGTACAACAAACAAAACCTCATCGAACAGCTGTCTTCTTTTTTTTGCAGGGAGCAAAACAGAAAAAATCTCCTCACGCTGCTCGACGACTTCGACGAAAAAATCATCACCGCCCTCATCCTCGTTCCCGAGGCGACGCAAAAAAAACTTTCGGATTTTTTTTCCGGAGAATACGTTTCTTCGGAAATTGCCGCACGGCTTTCAAATCTCACCGACAGATTAATAATTTTTAAAGACGAATCGGACAAAGACGGCTCCGAGCGCCTGCATATAAATCCGCTGCTTGAAGATTTGCTTGTTCCTCGTATCGATATCGCGCGCATCATCCCCGAAGCGCAGTACGCATCCCGCACGGAAGGCGGAAGTTTTTCGATCTCACCCGAATTTATCGCCTCCGTCGTTTGCTATATCGCCGAAAGGCCGGATCTTTGCAAAGCGGACGGGAGTTTAAAAAAAATCGATGCGGCACGGCTTCAAACAGTGTTCGCCTGCGGGACCGTCCCCGTTCAAACGCTCATTACCGCATTATTGAATTTGTCGCTCGTCAAACGAAACGAAAACGGCATCTCAGTCGATTATACGCGATTGCTTTCGTTCGCGGAGCTTCCTCCGAAAAAGCAATACGCATACCTCACGGCTGCATCAAGCGCTTCGCTCGATCGGGAAGGACTTCGCTCGTACGCAGAACTCGTTCTCGACGTTGCAGCCTCCCTTCCCGATTCAGGCCTTACGAAACGCAGCCTCCTCAGATGTATGTTGCTGCTCGGAAGTTCCGAACGCGCACAAAGCCGTTTCCGTGCGCTCATCGATCGATCGCACGGTAGAAGCGACGACGGAAGCGATGCGCGTCTGCCCTTCGACCGCATCGTCGATGCTGCGGAAACCTTCGGCCTCTTTACCGTCGCCGGAAAGACGAAAGAAGACGATGCGATTTACCGTGTCGGAAAAGCGCTTTCGGATGAAAAAAAAGCGGATACGAACGCACGATTCGTTTCGATCAATTCGGGCTTTACGGTTACGCTTTTGCCGGGGCTCCCGCTCAAAGCGCTTTTACCGCTGTCGATTTTTTTACGCGTCGTCAATTTCGATACGACGGTCGAATTCGAAATCGATAAAGCGTCGGCGATCCGAGCATTCGATTTCGGATACACCGCCGAGACGATCCGCTCGCTCCTCGAAAAATACACCGCGCACGGCGTTCCGCAAAATCTCCGTGTCAGCATAGAAGACTGGCAGCAACTCTATTCGTCGGCGATTTTGTATAAGGGCTACGTTTTAAAACTCGACGAAAAAAATTCAAAGCTCATCGAAAAAAATCCGAAAGCGGCGCGCTTTATTCAAACAAAATTGGCGGAGGGAATCTACCTCTTGAATATTTTGAGCGACGAAGATGCGGCGGTATTCTGTAAAGAGAGCGGCTTCGACTGTATCGGTAAAATCAATAATCTCGGTGCAGCGCAAGGAAATATTGAATCCTCCGCTCGAACGAAAAGCGACGCAGCCGACCGTATGCCGCCGTCCTTTCCGCCGATCGGAAACGGTGAAAATCGATTCAAAGACATTCGGAAAAATAACGCGGATCGCCCCGAAAAAAAGCAGCGCGACAAACTGCTTTCGGATCTGCACCGCACGCTCGCGTCGCTCGATCTTTCCAAAGCGCAAAAAGAAAATCTTTCAGCCCGCATCGACAATAAAATCATTTTGTCGACGGAACAACTCGGTAAAGATACCGTTCGCTCCGAAGGTGCCGAAGCGGGCGGCATGGATTTTCTCGGCAAAGTGCGGCTAATCGAAAGCGCGATCGCATCCGGCGATATGATCGAAGTGCGTATGCCGAAATCGGACGGTTCGGCAAAACTCGAAACGATTTTATGTACGCCGCTTTCGATTTCAAAAGCGAGCGGAGACGCGGAAGCGATCGTACGTATAGAAGCTGCAAAAAAAACGGTAACGCTTTCGGTCGGGAGAGCTGCCAATATAAAACTTATTAAAACTTCGATTTTTTAATAAGACGGATCCTGATGCAAAGCAATGAGGCTGCCGGATATTTATTGCAATATCTCCGCACAAATAAAATCCGATCGGAGCTATTCCCTCTCGGCGGCGCGGTAATCCCAGTTGTGTTTCGGATAACGGCCTTTCATCTCTTTACAGATTTCCGGCCACGCGCCGCTCCAAAAACCTGCAAGGTCGTCGGTAATTTGAAGCGGACGCCTCGCGGGAGAAAGTAATTTGAAAAGCACCGGCACGCCCATAACGCGGGGCGTTTCAAAACAGCCGAAGATACGTTGAACGATTATCTCGATCGTCGGACGAACAATCCCTTCCGCAGCCGTATCGTATAAAAGCGTACAGGATTTTCCGTTCGTGAGTACAATCGTTTGCGGCACATTTTTATCGATCTTCGCTCCGTCAAGATAATAATAAAGCGCATCGTATACCGAGTTTTCGCGGAGCGTAGTTCCCGTCAAAAAAGGCGGAAGCCATCCGCGTACGGTTTTTATTAAATTTTCTTCGGACGACTTTGCGATCGTATGTGTGCCGTCAACGCTTGCCGCATCTCCGCCGTCAGCCGTGCTGCAGGCTCTCGTATGCGCTTCATAAAAACGAGCACGCGCTAAAAACGCTTTCGTCTTTTCGCCGAGCGGAAGCCGTGCGATGCCGTTCTTTTCGACTGCGCGGCACACGGCGTATGCGAAATCTTCATCCTGCGCAGCAACACGTCTTTCCGCCAATACGATTTTCCCGAAACAAGTGTATTCGGTTTTTCGAAGCGAATGAGTTCCTTCCGCAAACTCCGTTTCCGTATACGTTTCGCTCCGCACCGAAAGCCACGCTTCCGCTTTTTCCGCAGAAAGCGCTTCCCATCGATAGATGCGGCCTTCCTTTTCCCCCGCGTCCACGAGGGGCGCAACGATCCACTCGGGAAAAACGCGAAAAGCGTCGCGATCCTTTTTGGGAAGAGACGCGACGCGGCCGGACGGAAATCGATACGTACCGTCTCCTTCGAGACGCGCGATACGATCGGGAAATCCCGCAAGCAGCAAAACGGCGGAAGCGGCTTTACCCTCGGTCGAGCCGGAGTTTCCGCACAGATCGGGAAAACGGGATGCACATTTTGCAAGCCGCTTTACAAGATCGGAAAAAAAACGTTTTTGCAAGGCGGACGGAGAATCCGCATAAGGAGAATACGCGAGCACGCATTCAAGCGCCGCTTCGACACAGGGCGCAAGACCGACGCGCTCTTTTTTCGATATCCCGCTTTTTTTCTCTGCGCGTTCTCCGGCGTTTCCGAAGCGGAGCGCCGAGAGCGCAACGCAGGCAAGGCGCGGGTGCAGACCGAGTGTGAGCGCGGCTTTGCCGAGGGACGTGATACGCACGGAATTTTCCGCATCCGCCCTGACTTCCTCGCTCAGACAGCCGAGCATAATTAATAATTTTTGTGCGCTCTTCCAACCGCCGGCACTAGGAGGCGTGAGCCATGAAAGAGCATCGCGCGTGTAAACGCCCCGTTCGGCGCATTCAAGCACGAGTTCGGTTAAATCGGTACGGGCTATTTCGGGTGCCGTCTCCGCAGCGCGTACATCGTTTTCGCGCCACAAACGCACGCATCGGCCGCGCTGCATACGCCCCGCTCTGCCCTTCCGCTGCTCCGCCGAAAAGACGCTTTCGATTTCGGTGACGAGCATTTCCATGCCGGCGGCAACGTTCATGCGATTGATTTTTACCAAACCCGAATCGATGACGACGCTCACACCGGGAACGGAAAGAGACGTCTCCGCGATCGCCGACGATAAAATAACACGACGTCGGGAAAAGTCGTCAGGAGGAGAAAGCACTTTTTTTTGTTCGTCGAAATCGATCGAACTGTGCAAAATCAAAATATCCGCGTCGGCAGCTTCGCGTTCGAGTTCCGTCGCGGTTTTTCGAATATCGGCTATGCCAGGAAGAAATACGAGGATGCTTCCCCGATCCTGTGTTCGCAATTCCCGCATCACCGCATCCGACGGAAGCACGGCACCTGCGTATTCGACGTCGACCGAAAACTGACGGCCGGGTACGGCAAACACCGGTGCCCCTTCCCCTCCGGCTGCAAGATAGGACGACAGTGATGCCGTATCGATCGTCGCCGACATAACGACGACGTACAAATCCTCACGAAGTGAAAGCGTCTCTTTTAAAAATGCAAGCGCCAGATCCGCCTGCACCGAGCGCTCATGAAATTCATCGAGGACGACGACGGAAACGCCGTCCAAAAACAAATCATCCTGCAGCATGCGCGTCAAAACGGCTTCGGTCATAACGGTAAAGCGCGTAGCCTCCGATACCCTCGATTCAAGGCGCATCATATAACCTGCGGTTTTTCCGACCTCCTCTCCGAGCAGTGCCGAAACTCGAGATGCGACGGAAAGAGAGGCGATCCTCCGCGGTTCGAGCATAATAATTTTTCCGGCAAAGTGATTGAGAAGCGCAAGCGGAAGCGCCGTCGATTTTCCCGCACCCGTCTCCGCAGTAAGTATGAGAGAATGAGAAGAGGAAGATTTAAGAGCAACACAGATATCGTCCAGATGCGGTGCGATCGGAAGCTGATTAATAAGACCGGGATAAACGTACACGCCGCATTATACTCGTTTCAAATGCGCCGAAGCAAGCCGTCGCATTGCATCACGTTAAATCTAACCGAAAAAAAAGCCGTTCCTCACGTAAAAATCTAACCCAAATCTGAGTCACAATAGAAGCCCGAAGGAAGGGCACCATGGGGTTAGATATGAAAACGAAAAAGAAATTGACCGAAGAAACGGCAAAACGCTACTGTACGGCAAACAAGAAGCGCAAGACGAAAATCATCGACGAGTTCACCGCAACCACCGGCTACAACCGAAAATACGCCATCCACATCCTCAAAAACAGCGCACGCATAAAAATAACACACTTCAACAACGTCGAAAGAAAGAGTGTACAGATCATCAAAAAGCCTCGTAAAAAGCGGCACTATGAAAAATACTACGGTCAAGATGTGCAGCGTGAAGTTATTCGACTGTGGCTATTTTCGATGTACCTGTGTGCAAAACGGCTCGTACCCTTTATCCGCGACAATATCGATTACCTTGCCCTCAAGTTCGGCTATACTGAACAACTGAAAACAAAACTTGCTCACATATCAAGCGCAACGGTCTCAAGGATACTCAAGCCGGAAATCCCCAAGCATTCCATCCGCGGTATTGCAACGACACGACCGGCAAAGAATCTCAATAAACTCATTCCGATCCGCACCTTCTTCGATTGGGACGAACGAAAACCGGGCTTTTTCGAAGCCGATACGGTCGCTCATTGCGGTACAACTACGGAAGGACAGTATATTTGTACCCTGACACTCACCGACGTTCATTCAGGATGGACGGAAAATCGTGCGCTTTTGAATAAAGCTCATCGGTGGGTCAAAGAAGCGACAGAGGACGTGAAAATACACTTACCCTTTGCTATGAAAGGCATTGACAGCGATAACGGACGTGAGTTCAAAAATATACAGCTTTTGCAGTGGTGTGAACTAAATCATATTACGTTCACCCGAAGCCGGTCGTACAAAAAAAATGACAACTGTTTTGTTGAACAGAAAAACGACAGCGTGGTAAGGCGTATTGTCGGCTACTATCGATTTGAGGGAGAAGCTGCCTGTGTTGTCTTAGCAGAACTGTATGAAAGTTATAATAAGCTCGTTAATTTCTTTTTTCCCTCGATGAAGATTATTGCAAAGCAACGAATAGACGCAAAGGTCATAAAGAAATATGATGCGGCTAAGACTCCCTACCGAAGGCTTATGGAAAGTAAGGAGGTAAGCAAGGCGGTAAAAGCTGAGCTTTTCAGGAGAAAGAACAGATTGGATTTACAACAGCTGCTTGACAAGACACAACTCTTGCAGCGTAAGCTTATCGCTATGGCGGTGCAACGGTCATAGCTACGGTTAGATTTTTACTTGAGGAACCGAAATCGTTTCGGTTAGATTTTTACGTGAGGAAATACGGCCGTTTCAGGACATCGATTTTCAGGATATCAAATCAATTATTATTAATAATTTGTTATTTTAATTTTCAGTATTGATTTATTTTTCGTGTTACTGTATATTTATTAATATGAAAGCAACAACAAAAACAGCCGTAAAAAAAACGGCCGAAAAAACACCGCGCAAAGCAAAAAATCCTGCTGAAGCGTCAAAGTCGCACTCTATTTCATGCGATGATGTAAGATGGGATAAAATTCAAAAGCTTGCCGAAAAAGCCGGCATGAACGTTTCCAAATACATCATCTCGAAAGTATTGAAATAGCATACACTGTTTAACAAAAAAAACCGCAAGGCAACCCCTTGCGGTTTTTTTATCCGTTGGGCCAGCCAGGACTTGAACCTGGGACCAATGGATTATGAGTCCACTGCTCTAACCGACTGAGCTACTGGCCCGATTAGAGAAGAATCGTATCAGAAAATTGCGTTTTTAGTCAATATGAGATTTTGTATATTATTTATTCACAAATTCTTCCGGACTTATATCTGAAGATAAATCCGTTACGAATAATATTCCGCTTTCATTTTGGGCAACTTTCCGTACGAAAAGATATATTTCTTTTCCTTGTAATTCCTTTTCTTTATATCTTTCTACGAGTTTTTCCGGCCACAACAGCATGATTTTATTTTGTGAATTTTTTATATATCCGACGAACGAATAATTCAGATTTTGATAATCGGGGATCAATCCCGATAAAACGGCAGACATATATAATTTTAGATAATCCGGATCTTGTATTTTCGGATAGTCCGTTAAAACATATCTGAACCTGACGGCCTTATTTATGCTCAATTCTTCAAAATTTGTATTTTGTATATCGATTTCTTCGTAGTTGAAAATATTCGGATTCGGAATTCTGCGGTATAAAACGTTTACTATTGAATACCAATACAGACCCGACACGTGCTCCGAATAATTCGACGTATAATATTCCAAGTAGAATTCTTTGTGTAATGTATACATACTTATCATGACATCGTTTGTATTCATTAACGGACTTGATTTTTCGCCTGCAATACCGATTGTTTTTTGTGTTGTAATTTCATCACCGATATTAACATTTTCAGGAATAGATGTCAGATTTGAATATATCATGTGAGCATCAACGGACTTCATTGCACCTTCAAAATAATAATCGAACTTGGAGACCACTTCCACATATTTGCCGAGATTTGTCGGATTATCGTCATTTCTATTCAAATCGACAATTTTTCCATGATACATACTGATAATATTGCTGTTCTTCGGGGTCTCCAAAGTCACGCCTATGGAAAATATATCGTTTACTTCTTTTGTTAAAATAAAGTTTAATGACTTCAATGAATAATCTTCTGAAAAAGCGAAACCCGATAGACATAACAAATATAAAAACAGCAATACATTCTTTTTCATTTTTTCCTACCCCCCAGCGGGCGTATAACATCCCCATGCCTCACAGCCGGACTTATTTTTTTGTCAGACTGGAGCAGGTGTCAGATTTTTTATTTTAATTATAAACAAATCGTATATTCTATCTCCGAATCTTAACTAATTTGTACGTACTATCCAAGTAGTAAGCTATAGATTCTTTATCTGAGTATAAATCGGGATAATGAATCAGATATGGAGAACCCTCAAACATATATTTTATTTTTCCGTGTAAACGTATGATCTGAAAATTATTATCACAGTATCCAATAATAAATAACGTTTTGCTGTCCCCCCCAGGTCCCGCATAGCTTCCTATAGGTAATAGCAACTCATTATTACTGTCTCCATTTAAGTCGATATAATAAGCCCATTCCGATAACATTTCACCATTATTCGGTAATCGTAAGATACTATTCCGGAGAACTTCCGAAAGTTCTATATCTTCTTTTAATTTCAATAAGAACTTATTTGAAGATGATTCGTATTGATAAATCAACAGCCGACAGTAAGCATAATTAGGGTACGGATTAAAATGAGGCAAGCCGGAAAGCACAATGATTTCTTCTATCCCGTCATTATTCAAATCACAAGCAATTCTAAAAAGTTCGAAATTTGTTTTATATATGCTTTCAATGCTCGATTCTACTGCAATATCATTGTTTTTCAATACATCTTCAACTGTCATGTTGACACAATAACTGTTTATTAATCCTAATAAGCGTTCATTGTTGTATAGTATATCGGTATCTATTCCTGCCAATATGGAATTATATAAATAATTAAAGGCAAGATCTTTACTGTTTGAGAGTGTAAGCAGAGCCAAGTAATAATTTGCCCACATAGCTGTTTCCCGAGAAGACCCTTCTAACATTTGAAAATCATAATAAGCTGATGAAAAGTCTCCGGTTTTATAATTATTTATCGCTATTTGAAGTACCGATCGTTCGTGATTGACCCCATCTTCAGGATAATAATACAATAGACTATCGCGTCTAATTTCTTCATAGATTTTTCTTGCGAGAATATAATCTCCGCTAGCAAATGCATCCTGTGCTTTTTTACGCATTTTACCGACTTTCAAATAAGTGCATGATGGATATAGTACACAAATAAGTATAAGTGACAAAATAATCCTTTTCATATTACATCCGATAAATCTAACATGGTTTTAAACCGCATTGCGGCTTGGCCGCAATATCTGCTTTGAAAACGCAAGCTTCGTAAATAATACAAACATAAAAAAAGCATAACTTTTTTTGTCATTATTTTTCCGTATACGCCTATGACATATCAACTTAACAATTCGCTGAAGCCGCCCAAAACCGCTCCCCCCGCGCCGGCTTCGGGCCGTGCCGCTTCAATCTTTTACGCTTATTTTGAATGTGACCGTTTTGCCTGCCATATATTCAGGTTTTACATACGTATACGTAACCGTTTTTGAATCGCAATCCGTTACTTCAAGGATAATTTTTGAATCGGCCTTATAATCGATTTTTAAGAATTCTTCTTTTGATGAAATCGTATTCGTTTCATACAGATAAACAGTACCCTTTTTGAAGGTAAAATCCGTTACAAATCCTCTAAAACCTTTTTGAATCGTATTTGATTTTTTATCTTTCAACTCATATTTCATGTGAGGTAAAGATGTCAATATATACTCGTCATTTTCTTCGACAACCGTTTTATCGGTTCCTTCCATAGTCGGATTTAACACTGCATTTATAAACTGTGAAATAATATTTTTCGTTTTTCCTTGCAGAGAGTCCATATCAAGCAAAACCGATTCGGCTGTTTGTACATCGATAATATCATATACGACATTATTTTTATTTATATTGTATATGATTTTATATTCTTTATGCGCTTCAAATTTTGCTATCAGCACTTTTGAAAAGCTTGTAAAGAGGTTTCCGCTGTTAAATCTCACACTGATGGAATGTACGCCTTCGTTGATCGTAAATTCCTGTATTTGGCCGGGCCTTAATTTTTTCGACCACCCTTTAACACCGAATGCCGCTATGTGACTTGATGTATCGATTCCGGTGATTTCAAGATTTTTATCTACCGTAATTTTCGCCGTCGATCCCTGTACGGCACCGTCCGAATAATAACCGTGATCCAATACAGACGTTGAAGCGCAAGCGTTAATAATTATTAATCCGACCAGCGAGCATAAAATCGAAATAATTTTTTTCATTTTTTTCTCCTTGCACCGAAGTCAGTGCCTTGACATTATAGTAAACCGCGAATCGGCAACACGTATCCGACTAACCGCTTTTCTCCGTACCTGCCGCAATTATCCTGTGCCTCGCAGCATCAGCGCAGACTTTACCAGCCGCCGGAAGCGCCGCCCCCGCCGAAACCTCCGCCTCCGCCCGAAAAGCCTCCGGAAGAACCACCGCTTGAAAAGCCTCCGCCCGAAGAGGACGAAGAAAAACCGCTTCCGAATGCGGAACGGTATATCCTGCTTGAAGGATATCGCCTGTTGTAACGAGCGCTTATCATCGCGAACAGCACATTGATCAGAAAAAAGACAATAAACGCGGCGATGGGAATCACATCGGTAGGCAGTGTTTCGTCCGCAACGCGCTTCGAAACGAGTTCTTCATCGCCGGCAACGATTCCGACCATATTCTTTACGCCTGCGCTAATACCTCCGCCGTAGTCGCCGTTTTGAAAATACGGCGCGATAACATTCCGTATGATAAGGCCGCACTTCATATCGGTCAGTTTGTCTTCGAGACCGTAGCCGACTTCGATACGCATCTTGCGCTCTGCAAGCGCAACGATAAGGATCGCGCCGTCGTCTTCACCTTTTCGGCCGAGCTTCCACTCGTCCGCAACTCTGATGCCGAACGATTCGAGCGAATCACCCGCAAGCGTTGCAACGGTCAAAACCACAATTTGCGCGCCTGTAGTATCTTCGAGCGATTCGAGATAGGACGAAAGCTCTTCTTTTTCCGAAGAGCTCAAAAGGCTCGCATTGTCGACGACGCGACCGGTGAGAGGGGGAACGTCGAGCGCCGCAAGTCGGAAAGCCGTCATCATCGAAAGAAAACACAAAAGCGCCGTCGGACGGAAAAATTTTATTAATGAAGTTAAAATCACGATTTTCGAAATCCGGAATGTTCCGGCAGCCGTTCGATTCAGTACCATTCCGCGTCCTCCAATACGATAAGGCCGTCGGGCAGTTCGTTCGGGTTTTCTTCGCGGGCGGGAAAATGTTCGGCAAGGAGTTCGCCGCATTTTCCGATCGCGCCGATAAAAGCGTTTACCGCATTTCCGGATTTTATCTCCGCAGCGAGTTCATCCGAAATGATGCGCCACAGGTCGTGCGATATTTTTTTTGAAATGCCCGAATCGGCGACGATGCGCACTTGTCGTTCCAAATACGAAATGAAAATCAAAATGCCCGAATGCTCGGCCGTATCGTAAACGCCGCATTCGACGAAGAGACGGAAAGCACGCCGCGTAACGCTCGCTATCCGAACGCTTTTCGGCACAACGATGCGGTCAAGCGCAGGTATATTAAAAAGTTTGAATGCCGCGGCTATGCTTACAAAGCAAACAAAACCGTAGAAAGCCGGCAGCATCCATATCCTCTCCGTCCACGCAAAGAGAGCGTACGTATCGGTTATTTTTCCCACAAAGGGCAAGAGAAAAGCAAAGACGACGGCTGAAGCGCATACGGCGGCAAGCAGTTCCCAAAACGCATAGTGCGCGCTTTCCGGTGCAAGCACGATTTTAATTTCACCGGTCGTCTTAACTTCCGCCTTTGAAACCGCTTCCGCTATTCTGTCGAATTCGGCATCGGAGAGCTTGAGCCTTTTGAGCATTGTCTGCGTTTTCATATATCATTCAATATGCTTGCGCCCGGATTTTAAAACTGGACTTTCGGAGCCGACTGCGCTTCGCCGTCCGCGCTGAAATATTGCTTTGCGGCAAATCTGCCGAAAGATGCGATAAAATTGTTCGGAAGCCTTCTGATATACGAGTTGAACTCTTGAGCCGCTTCGTTATAACGCTGTCGCGCCACGGCAATGCGGTTTTCGGTTCCTTCGAGTTGATCCTGCAGCGCGAGAAAATTGGTGTTCGCTTTGAGTTCGGGATAATTTTCCGCGACGGCCAAAAGCCGCTGCAAGCTTCCGGAAAGACTGCTTTGAATTTGCTGATAACGCGCAAACGCTTCCGGATTCGTCAAAATCGATTCGTCGACATTTACGACGCCGCCGGCGCGCGACCTCGCTTCCGCAACTTGCGTGAGTACGTCGCTTTCATGGCTCGCGTATCCTTTGACGGTCGAAACGAGATTCGGAATCAAATCATATCTGCGCTGATATTGATTTTGCACTTCAGCCCATCGGCTCGTGACGCTCTCGTCCATCGACACCATGTTGTTGTAAACTCCGCATCCGCGCGATGCGAACAAAAAAATAATTACCGCGACCGCAATAAGCGCCGTCAATCCCTTTGATAATTTCGCCATAATAATTCCTCTGTAAAAATAATGTATATACGCTTATAATATACCGTTTTTCCGCTGCAGAAATCTATACGTGCGTATTGAAAAAAAAAGCCATTATCTATAATATAAAATAATAAGAGGCGTAAAGTATGACAGACGAAAAATATGATTTTACGATTGAAACGCTCGGACCGTGCAAAATTCCTTCTCCGATCCAGCTCTCCAATGTCATCGGAGATTTCCGTGCAAACTATGTCAAAGATGATTCGTTCGTACGGTACCGCGTAAACGTATTTCACGGCGGCGAAGAAGACGATCAGACGTCGGCAAACCTCATGCAAAAAGCGGGTCCTCGTCAATATATTTATTTCGATCCGAATCACGTAAAGGCGGGCATCTGCACGTGCGGCGGACTTTGCCCGGGCCTCAACGATGTCATACGTGCGATCGTCCGCAATTTATACAATCGATACGGGGTACGCCGCATCCTCGGCTTTCAATACGGCTTTAAAGGATTTTTCCCCGATCAGGGATTCGAAACGCTCGAACTGACACCGGACAATGTCGACGAAATTCATAAAATCGGCGGTTCGTTTCTCGGTACGAGCAGAGGCGGCGGCGACCGCGTTTCGGACGTGGTCGACTGCATCGAAAAGCTCGGCATCGGCATGATGTTTATCATCGGCGGCGACGGAACACAGCGCGGCGCGCTCGATATCGCAAACGAAATAGAGCGGCGCGGATTGAAAGTGGCGGTCATCGGTATTCCGAAAACGGTCGACAACGATCTTTTGTTCATCGACCGGTCCTTCGGTTTTGAAACGGCGGTGCAGCAGGCAAAAGAAGCCGTCGCCTCGATCCACATGGAAGCGCACTCGCAAATCAACGGCATCGGCTTGGTAAAACTCATGGGGCGCGAATCGGGATTTATCGCTGCCGAAACGGCGCTCGCGTCCCACGAAGCGAATTTCTGTCTTATTCCCGAAGTTCCGTTCGATATGGACGGACCGAACGGTTTTCTTTCATACCTCGAACAGCGCTTAAAAGAGCGTCATCACGCCGTCGTTATCGTTGCCGAAGGCGCGGGACAGGAACTGCTCACGAAGACGAACGAAACGGATGCGTCTGGCAATATCAAACTTGCGGATATCGGCGTATATCTCCGCGACGAAATTACGAAGTATTTTAAAAACAAGCACTTCCATATCAATCTGAAATACATCGATCCGGGTTATCAAATCCGAGCGGCCGTTACGACGGCGAACGATTCCATCTACTGCGAACGTCTCGGCAACAACGCCGTACACGCGGCTATGGCCGGCAAAACAAAGATGGTCGTAGGTCTCGTACACGACAAGTTCGTTCATATTCCCATAAGCGAAGTAACGCGCCACCGTAACGTCGTAGACACCGAAGGCGCTCTGTGGCGCGATGCGCTCGAAGCGACCGACCAGCCGATCCTTATGGTAAACAATATGGAATCCGCCCGCGAACGTACGGCAAAGGCGGCCTGCAGCGGCAGAAAAAAGCCGAGCGAAAAATAACATGAAACCGATTTCTCTTTCCGAAACGCTGAAACAAAACGAATACCCCGGACGTGGCATCGTGCTCGGAAAATCCGAAGACGGATCTGCCGCAGTCGCCGCGTATTTTATTATGGGCAGAAGCGAAAACAGCAGAAACCGCATTTTCGCCGCCGAAGACGAGGGGATCCGTACCGAAGCTTTCGACGCTTCTAAAATGAAAGATCCGAGTTTAATAATTTACGCGCCGGTGCGCGTGCTCGGGAAAAATACGATCGTCACGAACGGAGATCAAACCGATACGCTGTACGAAGGCTTATCCAAGGGACTGACATTCGAACAGGCGCTCCGCTCCCGCACCTTCGAACCGGACGAGCCGAACTATACGCCGCGCATTTCCGGCTTGCTGCACGTCGAAAACGGATCGTGCGATTACGCGCTTTCGATCCTCAAAAGCGATAACGGAAATCCTGAAAGCGCATGCCGCTTTACATTCGCATACGACAATCCGCAGGACGGCGTCGGACGCTTTATCCACACGTACCGCGGAAACGGAAATCCGCTTCCGAGTTTTGAAGGAGAACCCGTGCCCGTCGTCATCCGCGGCGATATCGACGTCTTTACGAATCGAATATGGGAAAGCCTCAACGCAAACAATAAAGTGTCGCTTTTTACGCGTTTTATAAAAATAGAAACCGGCGAATGCGAAACGCGCATCGTCAATAAAAACGCTTAATCGGCCGAGTATATATTATTCTATTCGATTTCGTAGCTTTCCGGAACTCGAAATTTCCAACCGTTTCGTGCATCAAATGAATGGCGAGTTTTATTCAGCTAATATTTTCTAAACTCGACATTTAACTTATTCGATTTCGTAGCTTTCGCCGTATTTTACGATCGTCACGTTCGGATATCCGTGTTCGGCGAGGTAAGCTTTGAAAAATTCCTGCGCGTCTTTTTCACCGTGTACCATGAAGATCCGTTTGAGGCGGCTCGTGTCGACAGCGTCGAGCCATGCCGTGATTTCCGTATAATCGGCATGAGCGCTGAACGCATCTATCTGTTCGACCGACGCGCGCACCGCATAAAAGTCGTTCATTATCTTCACTTCTTTATCGCCGTCGAGAATTCTGCGGCCGAGCGTGTTTTCCGCCATATAGCCGACCGCAAGGATAATATTGCGTTCGTCGCCGATATTATTCGCGAGGTGATGAAGTACGCGCCCCGCTTCGCACATACCGTCCGCACTGATGATGATCATGGGTCCGGCTTTTTTGTTGAGCGCTTTGGATTCGTCGACGCTCGCAGTAAAATTGAGCGAGCTGAAACCGAAGGGATTTTTGTGATGTTTTAAAAACGCTTCGTTCGTCTCTTCATCGTAACATTCGGGATGTACTTTGAACACGCTCGTCGCGTTCGTCGCCATCGGAGAATCGACATAGATCGGAATATCGGGAATTTTTTTCGCATCGACGAGCAAGTGCAGGTAAAACACCAATTCCTGCGCACGTTCGATCGCAAACGACGGAATGATGATTTTCCCGCCGCGGCAAACCGCTTCGTTGACGACGCGTTCGAGTTCGTGCATGGCGAATTCTTTTTCGGCGTGCTTGCGGTTGCCGTAGGTACTTTCGATGTAGATATAGTCCGGCGCCGGCACTTTCGTTTCGGGATCGCGGATGATCGGCTGATTGCGACGCCCCAAATCGCCGGTATACAAAATGCGCGTTTCGTTTTCACCCGCGTGTCCCGGATGCGGCGCGCTGATTTTTCCGTGCAGTCCCTTTATCGTAACGCTTGCAAACGCCGAACCGAGTATGTGCCCCGCGTCGAAAAATTCGAGCTCGACATCCGGCGCGATGTACATTTTCCGGTTGTACGAAAGAGAGACGATTTGATTTGCCGTCGTGATGCAGTCGCGTTCCGAAAAGAGCGGCCGCCACGTAAATTTTTCACCGACTTTGTCGGCTTTCTTTTTCAAAAATTCGGCGTCTTTCGCCTGAATGCGTGCACTGTCCATCATAACGATGTTCGCTATGTCGCGCGTCGCGGGCGTCGCATAGATATTGCCGGTAAATCCCTTTCGCACGAGCACGGGAAGCTGTCCGCAGTGATCGAGGTGACCGTGCGTCAAAATCACCGCTTCGACTTTATCCGCCGCAATCGCAAAATTGCGGTTTTTTTCGTCGGCCGTTTTCCGCTTTCCTTGAAACGCACCGCAATCGACCATAAACGTACGCCCGTCGATTTCAAATATATGTTTCGAACCGGTTACTTCTTCGGCCGCTCCGAGCGAATACAGCTTGATCCCCATCGCACGACTCCTTGCATGCTTATACTATTGCAATTCACCGCATTGCTCAAGCAAAATCGGATGAATTGCGCGAGTGATATTTTTACTGTATAATGGACACAAGTGTTTTACAGTTTTCGAGGTAGCGATTGTATTCAAGAAAAGTAAGCGAAGCTCCCGAATCGATTATCACCGAAGGTAAAGTACGGTTCGGAACGTTTTCAAGTGCGCCGCAAAAACTCGATATAAAAGGACTCAAAGCTCCGTTCGGCGGAATTCCGATTCCGGCATTTTTAACGAATTTCCGAATTAAAAGCCGTATCGCATATATGTTTTCGATCGGCGATTATATCGGTATGATCGAATTCTTCGACGATAAAATGTTCGGTCTCGCAGAAGTCATTTTTTGGTATCGTTCCACCGGAAAAAAATTCGTCTATCATACGTTCATGCCCCCGCGCTTCCGCTTCGTCCCTATACGGCTCGACAAAGCCGCCTGTATCAATCACAAAAAATCGCGCTATATCCGCATTTCATGGAACCGAAAGCGCGACCGTATTTCGGTCACGTTCAGCGTAAAAGGCGATACGGTACGCCCTGCGGCAACCGGCACATTCGTTTCGCATTTCAGCGATCCGCTGCATGCCGAACTCGTCGTCGTCTCCCCCGCTCCGACAACAAGGCGCTGTTCCGCTTCATGGCTTTCGGCGATGAGCATACAAGGCTCCCTCAATATCCTTCCCGGAAAAAAGACGACTGCCGTTCCGATGAGCGAAACTTCGGGACTTGCTTTTATGGTGATGAACCGAACGTATTACCGTTATCATTCGAAAAGCAAAATGATGTGCGGACTCGGCGACTACGAAGGAAGGAAACTGTTGTTCCGTTTCGTCATGACGAATATGGATGCCGAAGAAGCGAATGACTGCAATGAAAATATCGTCGTATTCGACGGAAAAACGACGCCGCTTCCCGAAGTAACGATTACGCATCCGTTCGGAAGCGCCAAAACGTGGGTCGTACAGGATACGGAATCCATGGTCGATCTCACCTTTACGCCCGTTTCAATCAACAAGCGGGTTTTAAGCATTCTCGTCATGCGTACCGACTCTTCTACGATTTTCGGAACCTTCGACGGCGTCCTGCTTACCGGCACGGGTGAAAAACTTTTCCTCAAAAATTTCCCCGGCATTGTGAAAAAAAACAGACTGCGTATTTAATAAACCGCAAAGCCGATATCGATCGATTCCGCATTCGGTCAAGCGATATTTTTAAACGGAGGTACGGGAATGGCCAAAGATTCTTTTAACAAAACGGCGGACTGGGCGCCCGGCACTCTCGATAAAACGAGAAAGGCGATCGGCGATATCGATCCGAAAGAAGCGGCAACGCTGGCAAAAAAACTCGGCGGCCAAGTTTTAAATGAACGGACTGCGCATGCGGATTCTCCCGTACAAAATACGCCGCGTGCCGGGCGTCCTTCCGCACCTTCTTCCCGCACGCCTCACAATCCGTCAAGTCCGTCTTCCGGAAGCCGCTCCAAAACATCCGCTTCATCTTCCTCTTCTCATACGCCCGTAAAGCACAGAAGAAAAAACGATCTGCAAACGCTTTCTCCGAAACTTTGCACTGAAATCGATAAACTGATGATGTCGAGCGAATATCAAATCAAAGCGAATTACGGCATCTTCAATTTTATCCGCCGGTTTCAAAAAGACGGCACCGAAAAAATTTTGCCGGCATTTTACGACGTAACGCTGAAACTCTATATCGACCAGATGGAAGCTTTTATTACGGTTATTAAAACGCTCATACAGACGGCGCCTCCTACATACAAAACGAAGATAGCCGGCGGCAGTGAAATCAAA
This sequence comes from Treponema sp. Marseille-Q4132, assembly GCF_014334835.1. Classification (NCBI taxonomy): domain Bacteria; kingdom Pseudomonadati; phylum Spirochaetota; class Spirochaetia; order Treponematales; family Treponemataceae; genus Treponema; species Treponema sp. Marseille-Q4132. Next base: position 1,835,903 of record NZ_CP060591.1, on the reverse strand, counting down.
TTCAAATTTTTACGAATGGTCGCCGGATGGACGATGCAAAATATCAAACTCGCATACGGCGATCTGTTCATGCTGCCTCAGCCGATCCTCGTCTGCGATCTCATTCCTTTTATCAAAGCAATCTACCGGCCGCTGATGACGGTTTATTATTACGGCAGTTCGAAGATCCCGAAAATTATTAAAGAGATCTATACCGATCAAGCGGTTTACCCCGATACCGACAAAGAAAAACTCCAGTCGCTTGCAAAAGAAGCGATCACGATATGGCTTTACATCGATACCGAAATCATCAGAAAATTATATCCGCTGCTCATGCGTATGTGTTCGGACTCCTACGAAGTGTATCCCGTTTTCTTTTCGGTAAAAGTAGCCGATATCCTCCAATTTGTCGATCTTCATAAATTCGATTTGCTGCTTCCCGATAAACCGAAAGAAGAAGTGAAAATAACCGAACGTAAAGAAACGGTCGTACGTGAAATTCACGGCAAGCGCGATGAAACCGTCAACACGGGATTGAGCCTGCTCGACAGACTCTTCCCCGAAGCCGGTTTTCAAAAACTCGATACGCATCCCGATCTCTTTCCGTATTTTCAGCCGCTTTATAAATTCGGCGACGGTTTCAATATTTTATCGCCCTCAAATCCCATGCAGGTAACCGTCGTTCTGCTCCGCATCATCGAAGATTTTTTTCAAGGATGCCGCAATATCGCTTTCGTCAAAGAAGAAACCGGAGGCTCGCAATCCGATTCGATCGACGCAGTACTCGATACGTGGTCGGCATATCGGGAAGACGTTTTCAATAAATTATACGCCGAGCCGCTCATCTATTTTGCCAACCAAATATATTCTCAAAGCGATTTCGAATCTTCGGCTTTCGGCAAAAAATCGATTACGAACCTTTTATGGCAGGCGCAGTATCAATTTTTACCCCAACTGAAATTCAAACCCCTCGTGCTCGAGCGTCCCGTAAACGACAGCAAGTACCCGCCTCTGTATAAACGCATCGACTTCATACGCAAATATTTTACCGACGTTGCAAATGCATGCGATGCGGTGGCTCATGTACGCGGAACCGTCGATTCGGTTAAAAATCCGTGGGAACATTATCGATTCGATATTCCGAATGAAATTTCAAAGCGGCTCGACGTTTTGCTCGGCGCGCAAAACACGACGGCGACGACGAACGCGACAAATGCGAATTTATTAAAATATACGCTGTGTATCGCAGCCGTACTCGACTGGTGGATCAACAATCCCGACAGTCCCGCTTACTCCGTGCCGCCGACGCAAGTGTACCGCATTTCGGAAGAAGACGGGAAACCTCAATTTTCCGTACCCGAACGGCACGATCAAAACAAATTATTTGCCGAAGCCATACGCTCGGCATATCAAAACAAATCATAAAATATTTTCAGGAGCATTTTATGGACAAAAATAAATTATTAAATTCCGCAGGAAAGATCGGTGTAAAACCTTTCATCATTCTCATACTTGTGCTGCTCTTTTTGATACCGCTGCGCATGCTGGACTCTCTCGTCGACGACAGAAAATCATACCAAAAAGACGCCGTTCGTTCGATCCTCGAACCGAAAGGCGGCGCTCCGGTCATAGAGGGATTCGTAATCGCCGTACCGTTCAAGAAAACGGTCGACGTATGGGAAAACGGCGTAAAACGTTCCGAGCGAAAAACGAATTATATCGTGTGCGTACCCGAAACATGGAATATGCGTTTTTCTGCAAAACCCGAATACCTGACGCGCGGCATCTTTAAAGCGCCGGTATTTTCCGGAACGGTACATTCCGACGGCGGCTTTTCCGCAGTCGATTATTCGTATAATAAAATCGACGAACGCGACATCGTGTGGAACGAATGCGTTTTGATGCTCGGCATTTCCAATAAAAAAAATCTGACGAAACTCCCCGTCATCACCGCGAACGGAACGCCTCTCGAAATGTCGCTCATGTCGCCTGAAAACGCAAGTCCTTTTTCAAATACGGTGTTTTATAATTTACCGGCCGAATACTGCAAAAAAGGATTTTCGTTTACGGCTGAAACGGGAATCCAAGGCGGACGATATTTTGCGGCAATGCCGATCGCAGCCGACAATACTTTTTCCGTCGAATCGACGTGGCCGACGCCGGGCTTTACCGGAGGATGGCTTCCGACCGAACGCAGCATTTCCGACGGGGGTTTTTCCGCCGTATGGAATATCGCGGGTCTTTCGACCGTTTTTCCGAAAGAGTGGATCGCATCGGAAAAAAAGGACGCGCCCGTAGCGGCAATGAGAAAATACAATGAAAAGTACGGGTACGATTCATACGACAGGGACGGCGACGCTGCCGAAACCATACAGATCGATTTTGTAACGCCTGTCGACAATTATCAAAAAACCGAGAGGAGTATAAAATACGCGCTTCTATTTTTAATAATTCCTTTTATTACCATATTCATATTCGAAATTTTTACGCATGTAAAAATTCATCCGGTACAGTACTGTCTCATAGGACTTGCCGATGTCATATTTTATCTGCTGCTCCTGTCGGTTTCCGAACACATTTCCTTCGGCGCAACTTATTGGATCAGTTCGGCTGCGGTGAGTTTTCTTTTGTTGTTCTATGCGGCCGCAATTTTCAAAAGGCCTAAATGGGGCGCCTGCTTTGCGCTCGTTCAGATGGTATCGTATATATTTTTATTCGGTACGCTGCAAGCCGAAGACTACGCGCTTTTGATCGGCAGCCTCGGATTGTTCTTCGTCGTAACGCTGCTCATGGTGCTGACGCGGAAAATCGATTGGTACGCCGCGCAGGAAGAAAATTGACGGAGCGGACGAAATCGCCCGACCTTGCAAAATTATTAAAAGAGCGCAATGAAATTCCGCTCTCCCGTCTTCTCTCGTATATATGGCACTTCAGCGTGCCCGGCATGCTCGCTCAAGTTTCTTCGATTTTGATGCAATATATCGATGCGGCTATGGTCGGAAGGCTGGGCGCGGAAGCGGCCGCTTCGATAGGACTCGTTTCGCCCGCGCTTTGGATGTTCGGAGGATTGACCCATTCGCTTTCGGCGGGCTTTACCGTACAGACCGCACAGGCCGTAGGTGCAGGCGACGAATACAGAGCAAAACGTCTTTTGCGCCACGCGATTGTCGTGTGCACGATTTTTTCAAGCGTCGTCGCCTCTCTGAGTGCGGCAATGAGCGGCATGCTGCCCGTATGGCTCGGAGCGGAAGATGCGATCAGGAACGACGCTTCCTCTTATTTTTTTATATTTCAGCTTGCACTGCCGGTTTTCCAGATCGTATATTTGATGAGCGGAATGCTGCAGGCATCCGGCGATATGAAAACGCCGGCCGTATTGAACGCGCTCATGTGTGCGTTCGACGTCGCATTCAATTATGTATTTATCATCATACTCGATCTCGGAGCGGCGGGTGCGGCCTACGGTTCCGCCTGTGCAGCCGTCATAACCGCCGTTTTGATTTTGTACAGAACGCTCCGTAAATCTCCCGTACTTGCGCTCACAAAAAAAGACACGTGGAAAATCGATAAAGGCGATTTTATGCGCGCCCTCAAAATCGGTTTACCTGTCGGAGCCGAACAAACTGCATGGAGCGGAGCGGTCGTCGCGTCAATGCGCTTTATCGCGCCGCTCGGAGCCGTTTCTCTTGCGGCAAATTCTTTTGCGGTAACGGCGGAGTCGCTGTGCTATATGCCGGGCTTCGGCATACAGGAAGCGGCATCGACTCTTGTCGGACAAAGCGTCGGCGCAAAACGAAGCGATTTGGCAAAACGATTTGCGCGGCTTACGACGGCCAGCGGTATGATCGTAATGACGATAACGGGTGCAATCATGTATGCGATTTGCCCCGCAGTGTTCGCCTTTTTGACGACGGATAAAGCCGTACGGACGCTCGCCGTACGCGTGCTGCGCATAGAACTTTTTGCAGAACCTCTTTTTGCCGCCGCCATCGTCGCTTCAGGCGCACTCCGCGGAGCCGGCGACACCCTCATTCCCGGTATTATGAATCTTGCAAGTTTGTGGGGCGTGCGTATCGTACTGACAATTTTCCTCGTGCCGAGATTCGGATTGTACGGAGCATGGATCGCGATGGGCATAGAACTCTGTTTCCGCGGCATGATTTTTTTAATACGCCTTACGCGGACGAAATGGGAAAAAATAGCGTACGCGGGATAAAATCGGACCGACGATATTCCGCGTACACGAATGAATCTTATCGCGCAAGCAGCCGAAAAACCGTATTGCCGCAATCTATTTTATTTTTATCCATTGCCAAAACAATTTATCTTCCTGACCTAGCCGCCAAAATGAAATATTGTTAATTTTCTTTTCTTCGTAGAGACGGCATTTTTTTACGAGCGAATAGGTGTCGTCGAAATAGCCGGTTACGTTGACCGTAGCGGTATAGTTTATCTTTGCGACGCCGCCTTCGTCGCGTTCGACGGCAACTACGCGGTTTTCAAGCATTTTACGGTTGATGCCGCTGAAATACCACGCACCCGCGTGCCGCTCTTCCATCCATGTGCGTCCGTAAAACGGAAGTCCCATGACGATTTTTTCTTTGGGAATTACCGTAAGCGCATAGTCGGTGACGTTTGCGCACCATGTGTAAGATGCGACCGGTCCCGGGCTGCTTGTACTCCAGTGTTCATCGTACGCCATGATGATAACCCTGTCCGCAATTTCACCGATGGTCTTATACGGAAAGATATCGTCGGAGATAGTACGTGTCCGTGCCGGCACGCATACGCTTAAAATTTTTCCGCCGATCAATTTTTTCATATCGCGCAAAAAAGTTAAAAAATTTTCCCTGTCGCGCGCGGGAATATACTCCATATCGATGCAAAGACCATCAAAATCCGCCGCCGCTTCCGCAAGAGAAGTTTCAAATCCTTTTCGAAAACCGAGATTTTTATCCAATACGAAATGAACGAGCGCGCGGCTGTCGCATGCAAAGGTAAGATGCACGCGGCCAGCAAACGATGAAAGCGACGATCGGCGGGGCACAGCGTCGAGTTCCGCATAATTGTTGAGCGTCGCGGTAAAGAGCGCGATATCGGTGAGCGGAGCATCCAAATCGATTTCTTCAGCCCGCTCCTGAAGCGCGAAACCCCACACTTCACCGAATGAAGAGTGTTCTCCGTCTATCGCTTCACGAGGATATGCGGCGCCTTCGTTTTCCGAAAGCGTCCGTTCGGCATACTCCGCCGGAGTTTCCTGAGGCGGCACATCTTTTTTTCCTCCCGCCGAAACAAAAAAAGGAAAAAGCGACAGCATTAAAATTATTAATTTTTTTCGGTTGTCGGTCATTTTTGCGTATTCCTGTTATTTATATTGTTATTATTTTATACATCGGCGTTTTGCCCGGATGCAATTCGAGTATGTGTTTTTCGCAGGCGAGGACTTCGTCGCTTTCGTGCGTCACGTGAAGAAGCGTCGTCGTACCGCTTTCCGCAATCGTTTCGAGCAGGTCGAGCACTCGCCGCCGGTGATTTTCGTCGAGACCGTGACAGGGTTCGTCGAGCACGAGGATGAGCGGGCATTTTACCGCGGCACGTAAAATCAAGACTGCGCGCTGTTCGCCGTAGCTGAGCGCGGAAAAAATTTCGTTACCGCGTCCGGAAAACCCGCCGAGCGAAAGCCATTTTTCCGTAGCCGCCGTTTCCATATCGGTCGCTTTTCCGTATAAGCCGATCGAATCGCGGAATCCGGAAACGACCACGTCGCGCAGCGCCGTTCCGCCGAGCATGCGGTATTCGACATGCATCCGGTAAGACACGATGCCGAGCTTCGCTTTGATATCCCACATCGTTTCACCGCTCCCGCGACGGGAACCGAATACGCGAACGTCGTTCGAATACACTTGCATATTGTCGCCGGTTATCAATTCGAGGAAAGTCGTTTTGCCCGAACCGTTCGGCCCCCTGATGAGCCAGTGTTCGCCTTCGTACAGTGTCCAGTTCAAATCGACAAGCACGGCGTGTCCGTCCCATCCGACATTTACGCATCGCATTTCGATAAGCGCACGGCGATCCGATTGTGTCTTTTCTTGCGAAACGGAATCATCATCCATCATTTTCAAATCGTTTTGAAAATTGATAATCTGCCGGACGAATGCCGCCTTGTCGGTGCTTCTCGTTTTCGCATTTTCTTTTTTTCGTTTTTCGATATTTTTTTCGTAATCGCCTTTCGTACCGCAAAATGAAAGCGCGCCCTTGTTAAATTCGATCACGTGCGTTACGGCATCGGGAATTTCCGTATAACGCTCCGCACCGAGGATGATATACGGATCCGCTCCGTCCGGTACGTGTTCGGCGCGCTGTTTGAGAGCAATCGCATTGAAAAAGTTTTTGAGGATCGTACGGCTTTCCGCATCGAGCCCCGCAAAGGGATCGCTTAAAATTAACAACTTTTTTCCGGAAACAAGGGCGCGGGCGAGCAGCGTGCGGCGGATTTCGCCGGTAGACATATATTTCAGCCCACGCTCGAGCACCGCTTCTATGCCGCATAATTTTACCGCCCGATGTGATGCGATCGAATCCAAAAGTTCGGGCGTCACGGATTTTTTTTTGTCTATACCTGTAAGCGCTTCCGCGATAAAGGCGCGCCCCGTTCGTCCGATATCGACTCCGCCCTCGCAGTATTCACTTTCGTCGTTATCGCGCTCTTCTTGGATAAGAGTGGCGGCGCGTTCAAGCGAAACGATTTCCGCAGCATTATTAAATTCCGAAAAAAATCGGCCGCTCGTTTCGCCGTCGTTGGGTACGATACCGAGTTCCCCCGCAAGCGCCGAAAGAAAAGCCGCTTTTCCTCCGCCGTTCGCCCCCGTGACAAGCCACACTTCGCCCGTCCGCATAGTCCACGAAACGGACGCGATCAATATGCGCTTTGCGTTTTCGATGCGGCAATTTTCCAGTGTAATGAGCGCGCGCTGCATTGTATCAGTATACTGCAAAAGCCGTGAAATGTGTATGGAAGATTTTGCAACCGTACGGCACGGATGTCGTGTCGGCAATTTGCAAAACGATTGCCGCACTTTACTCTCCGATGCCTATTATTCTTTTTGCGATACGGATCAAATATTTTATACAAAGGGGGAAGTCTCCCCCTCGCGCGCACTTCGTTGCGCGCTACCCCCTCTGCGGGGTCACCCCGCAACGCCCCGTACAATTACGGAAGACGCGAGTAAATCCTGCGCGGGGAACTTCGCGCTCCGCGCTCGTTGCAAGTGGCGCGGGGAACTTCGCGCTCGTTGCAAGCCCGGCACCGTTCCGCTTTTTTTTGCTCTTGACATGTTTCTATAAATAGTATTATACTGTTGTTACTGTTTGTAGAAACAGACAAAAACAAATCCGCCTGATGCGGATATACAATAGGAGTTTTGTATGAAAAAATTATGTGCGGCTTTTACGGCGGTCTTGTTTACGGCGGGCCTTGTGTCGGCGATGGGAGGGGCGGATGCGCCTTCTTCGGGTAAGACTTATAAGATCGGGATTGCGAAAATCGTGCAGCATCAAGCGCTCGACGACATCGAGCGGGGCATTATGGATGTGATCAACGAATCGGGCATCAAAGCAAACTACGATTTGCAAAATGCAAACGGAGACGTAAATACGGCCGCTCAAATCGCATCGCGTTATCGCGACGAAAGAGTTGATGTCGCCGTCGGTATTGCAACCCCCGTTGCCGTCGCTCTTGCCAATACGATCAAAGACGTGCCTGTCGTATTCGGAACTATTACCGATCCTGTCGGTGCGGGACTCGTATCGACGACGGCACACGGCGAGCGCAACGTAACCGGTATGAGCGATGCGATTCCGACCGACCAGCATGTTAAATTATTTAAAGAAGTCGCGGGAATCAAAACGCTCGGCTACATCTACACAAGCAATGAAGCCAATTCAGCAAGCGCGCTCAACCTCGTAAAAAAAGGATGCGCAGAACAGGGGCTTACGCTTGTGACGCAAGCGATTACGAATTCGTCGGAAGTAAAGCAGGCGGCCGAAACGCTCGTAAAGCGAGTCGACGGTCTGTATCTTTCAACCGATAACACGGTGTTCAGCGCGCTTCCCGCCGTCGTAAACGTTTTTGCCAAAGCGAAAAAACCGATCTTTTCTGGAGACGTGACGGGAGCGAAAAACGGCGGCATCTTTATGGCAAGCGGTTTTAATTATTATAAAGCCGGGCGCGCAACGGGCGAAATGGTCGTAGAGATTTTGCGCGGCGCAAAGCCTGCAGATATGCCGATCCGTTTTATGACGGAACCGAGCGACAGCGATCTGCTCATCGACGTCGATGCGGCAGCTGCATGCGGCATTGCGATTCCGAAAAAATATGCGGAGAGTGCGAATTATATTTATCAAAACGGAAAATTGACGGCTCGATAAGGATGAGAATTGTTTTGTTAAAAGCCGCCGTTATACGTTTGCCGACATCCGCTGCGCATCGGCCGGCTTTTAGGCCCAACGGCGAGTTCCGAAAATCTGACTGAGTATTGCCGAAAGCATACGCTCTTTCGAAACATTTTCGAAACTCGGCTTTCAGATCGTTACGATTTCATTGCGGCGATCGCTGTGTCGAGATCGCGGATAAGGCTGTCCGCCGTTTCAAGTCCGATGTGAACGCGTACGAGCGAAATCCTGTCGTCGGGGATAACATCGTTCGGATAACGGGAAACGGCAGCCGGAACGACGAGGCTTTCATAGCCGCCCCAGCTTACGGCGCGCTTGAACATCTTAAGCGAATCGGTGAATTTCCGTATCTCATCGAGCTTACGCGTTTTGAATCTGAATGAAAAAAGACCGGCGCCTCCTCTCATCTGCTTCATGGCAAGATCGTATTGGGGATACGACGGCAAAAACGGATACAGCACGTCTTCCACTTCGCTTCTACTCTGCAAATATGCGGCGACTTTTTTCGCGTTTTCAAAATGCACCGGCATACGGATGTGCAGCGTCCGAAGCCCTCTCAAAACGAGCCATGCCATAAACGGATCGGGAACCGTTCCGTGCAGCTGGAATTCGCTTTCAAAAATCTTTTTGATGTCTTCATCGGAACCAACCATAACGCCGGCGACAGCGTCGCTGTTTCCGCTCATATATTTCGTTACAGAATGCACGACGATATCGATGCCGCAATCGATCGGATTTTGGAAAATGGGTGTACACCACGTATTGTCGATAACGGTTTTGATGCCGTGCTTTTTGGCAATTTGCGCGACGGCCGAAAGATTCTGCAGCTTGAACGTAAACGTCGTCGGACTTTCAAGATAGAACAGTTTCGTATTCGGCTTTACGGCGCGTTCAAACTCTTCCGGGTCGGTGCCGTCCACATACGTCGTTTCAATACCGAATCGTGCAAGATACGTCGTAAATAAATATTTCGCCCACGAATAACTGTCCCGCACCGCGACGACGTGATCGCCCGTTTTTAAAAAAGCCATGACCGCGCCGGAAATCGAGGCGACGCCCGAAGAGACGAGCTTCGCACGCTCACCGTGCTCGAGCGCGGCGATCTTTTCTTCGAGCAGATTGACCGTAGGATTGTTTCCCCGGGAATAAATAAAATGCGACGGTTCGTCGGCGAGCGCATCTTTAAAATCGTCGAACGATTTGAAACAGAATATCGATGTTTGAAAAATGGGCGGGCTTACCGCATTGAGCGGGAGCGCGTCTTCTCCCATGTGATGCAGGATTTCGGTGATATCCTTTACCATAACAGTGCCTCCAAATTATCGGGAACTTCTGAAAACTGCGGTTTTCAGATATGCCTATTCTTTTACGCTGCCTTCCGTCAATCCTGCGACGATGTACTTTTGCGTAAACGCAAAGACGATCATCGTGGGAAGCAGGGCGATAACGATGCCCGCGCTGAGTATGTCCCATGAAACGCCCGCTTTCGAAATAAACGAATTGAGCGCAACGGGAACGGTCATTTTGGTTTCCGACGATAAAAACATAACCGCCAAAAACAGTTCGTTCCAAATGTTGACGAACGAAAACGAAAAAATTGCCGCAAGACCGGGAAACATGACCGGCACGATGACATAAAATATCGCTTGCAGCGTATTGCAGCCATCAATCAGCGCCACTTCTTCCAGCGCCGACGGAATATTGTCGAAAAAGCTTTTCGCCATGATCGTACTGAAAGCGACCGATGTCGCAGTATAGAGTACGCCCATCGTTACAAGGTTATCCGTAAGGTGCAGTTTCGCCATCATCGTATACAGCGGCATCATGATGATAAAATTCGGGATCATCTGCGTAAAATAAAACGCGAGAACGATCCTGTTCCGTTCGCGCGGATGTTTGTATCGCGAAAGCGCAAAGCCGCTGAACAGACTGATAACGAGAGCGGCAAAAGCGGCGCCGATCGACAGCACGACGCTATTGAAAAAATAGCGGGCAAAATTGCTGAAACTGAAAAGTTTTTTATAGCTTTCCAATGTGATGCGGCTCGGAAAATATTTTATGGGATTGGAATAGATTTCTCTCGGACCTTTCAGAGATGTGACGATAATCCAATACAGAGGCCCGATTGCCGCGATGAGAAAGAAGATCAGCGCGAAAATGCGAAATGCGGATTTGATTTCCGCGACGCCGGTCTTTTTCATTTGTCCGCTCCTTTGTTCATGATTTTCAAATACAATACGGCATAGAGCAGCAGGATCACTATTATCATGATACCGACAGCGGAACCCTGACCGTAATCGTAGCTCTTTTGAATTTTGTTGATCATTTGAGTAGCCAAAATATTCGTGCTGTTCGCGGGTCCTCCGCCCGTCATCGCATAGATGATATCGGGAAAATTCATGATCCACATAGTGCGAAGCAGCGTCGTACTGATGATCGTCGGTAAAATATACGGAATCGTTATTTTGAACATACGCACAAAAGGTCCCGCGCCGTCAAGTTCCGCGGATTCGTACAGTTCTTTCGGAATGGACTGCAGCGCGGCGAGCAGCATGATCGCAAAATACGGAACGCCGTACCACACGTTCGCCGCGACGACGGAAAAAATCGCTATTTTCTGATTCGATAAAAAACCGATAGGCGAGTTTATAAATCCGAGCCTCATGAGCACATCGTTTGCCAGTCCGAACTGTCCGTTGAAAATCCACGCCCACACCAAGCCGATGGCGAAGCCCGACAGCGTCCACGAATAAAACACGAGCCCGCTGTAAAGTCCGCGCAGCGGAAAAGGTTTTTGCAGCAAAAGCGCGAGAGAAAATCCCAAAACGAATTGAAAAAAGAGCGAAACGAAAATCCATATCAGCGTATTTGATAAAATCTGTAAAAACGGAAAATCTTTGTCGCGGATGATCGCAATGAAATTTTCAAATCCGGAAAATTTTATTTTCGATAAATCGAAAAGCGTATAATGCTGAAACGCGATAAACCCGCCGCGCAAAACCGGCCAGTACATAAACAGCGTCAAAATAATAAAAACCGGCAATACCATAAGCCTGTATATGCGGTTGTGATATTTCATGGGATCCTCTCGGTATAAGCAAAGGAGGAATGCGCGGCTTTTCGGCATTCCTCCCGTTATTGGTTTTATAAATTATTTATTTCCAGTAGTCGGCACATTTTGCAATAAACTCTTCAGTCGTTATGTTCCCGAGCAGTGCGGACTGCATGTATTGTTCATGAGTCTGCGACCAGCCCGGCCATTTTTCGCTGTCGAGCGGAAATTTGACGAGCATGTATTTATCCGGTTCTCCGAACTGCACATCCCACGCTTTATACACGCCCGTCGAAAAATACGGATCGTCTTTATACGTGCTGGCATGAATCGGCAACGGGCCGTATTTTTTGCACAGTTCGGCGTTCACTTTCGCGGAAGACATATATGAAATGAACTCCCATGCGAGCTCTTTGTTTTTTGAATACGACGGAATCGCAAGCGAAGCGAACCCGTAATCGATGGGCGCTTTGCCGCTTTTTCCGACCGTCAGCGGGATAACCGTATACTTGTCTCGTCCGAGCTGCGTGTCGAGCAGACCTACCGTATCGGGATCCTGAATAAGGAACGGCGTGATGCCCGATACGAAAGAATTGACCTGTTCGTTGAACGCCCAGTTGATGCCGTCTGCGGGAACGGTGTCTTTGAACATGGCGATATACGCACGGGCGGCGGCAAGCGCACCCGGATTTGAAAGCGAGAATTTTCCGTCGAGCGTTTTATATACGTTTGCCGGATCGATATCGTTTACGTCGGAAAGCATGAGGAGATCGGCAATTTTAAATTCGTTCGCTTTACCTCTGAAATCGAAACCGTATTGATTTTTTGCGGGATTCGTAATTTTCCGGCACAGCGCATAGAGCTCTTCATTGGTTTTCGGGTAATCCGCTTCGGTAATGCCGTTCGCGGCAAGAATGTCGGTGCGCACGAAAAGTGCTTTGACGTATAAAAACTGCGGAACGATATATGCGGTATTGTCGGCGGTTCTCGCACATGCCATCGTAATGGGCAAAAGGTCGCTGCCTTCGTTCCACTTCGCGATCATATCTTCGAGATTTGTCAATTTTCTGTTGTTGACATACTGCCGCACGTCATAGTCGCGCACTTCGATTATATCCAGAGGATCTTCGTTCGTGAGCATGAGCGACAGACGGTTCTGCGCCTGATCGTACGGCGGAGAGATGAGGTTGATCGAAACATTCGGATGCGCCTGTTCGAAATCCGCGATTATCTGCTTGATGATTACGGTGCGTTCGGGAGCCGTCATCGTTTCCAAAAAATTGAGCGTGGTCTTCTGCTCTTTTTTGGCGCAGGAGATAAGGGTGCAAAGCGCTGCGCAAAGCGCGATGCTTGCCAACATTTTTTTCATGGAATCCTCCGGTCGGTAAAACTGATTATAGGGAATACCCGAAAATCGCAATTTCCGAATATTCCCTATATTTATTTATTATAAGTCCCAGATTCGGTATTTGTCAATAATTCGCATTGCATCACGTTAAATCTAACCGAAAAAAAAGCCGTTCCTCACGTAAAAATCTAACCCAAATCTGAGTCACAATAGAAGCCCGAAGGAAGGGCACCATGGGGTTAGATATGAAAACGAAAAAGAAATTGACCGAAGAAACGGCAAAACGCTACTGTACGGCAAACAAGAAGCGCAAGACGAAAATCATCGACGAGTTCACCGCAACCACCGGCTACAACCGAAAATACGCCATCCACATCCTCAAAAACAGCGCACGCATAAAAATAACACACTTCAACAACGTCGAAAGAAAGAGTGTACAGATCATCAAAAAGCCTCGTAAAAAGCGGCACTATGAAAAATACTACGGTCAAGATGTGCAGCGTGAAGTTATTCGACTGTGGCTATTTTCGATGTACCTGTGTGCAAAACGGCTCGTACCCTTTATCCGCGACAATATCGATTACCTTGCCCTCAAGTTCGGCTATACTGAACAACTGAAAACAAAACTTGCTCACATATCAAGCGCAACGGTCTCAAGGATACTCAAGCCGGAAATCCCCAAGCATTCCATCCGCGGTATTGCAACGACACGACCGGCAAAGAATCTCAATAAACTCATTCCGATCCGCACCTTCTTCGATTGGGACGAACGAAAACCGGGCTTTTTCGAAGCCGATACGGTCGCTCATTGCGGTACAACTACGGAAGGACAGTATATTTGTACCCTGACACTCACCGACGTTCATTCAGGATGGACGGAAAATCGTGCGCTTTTGAATAAAGCTCATCGGTGGGTCAAAGAAGCGACAGAGGACGTGAAAATACACTTACCCTTTGCTATGAAAGGCATTGACAGCGATAACGGACGTGAGTTCAAAAATATACAGCTTTTGCAGTGGTGTGAACTAAATCATATTACGTTCACCCGAAGCCGGTCGTACAAAAAAAATGACAACTGTTTTGTTGAACAGAAAAACGACAGCGTGGTAAGGCGTATTGTCGGCTACTATCGATTTGAGGGAGAAGCTGCCTGTGTTGTCTTAGCAGAACTGTATGAAAGTTATAATAAGCTCGTTAATTTCTTTTTTCCCTCGATGAAGATTATTGCAAAGCAACGAATAGACGCAAAGGTCATAAAGAAATATGATGCGGCTAAGACTCCCTACCGAAGGCTTATGGAAAGTAAGGAGGTAAGCAAGGCGGTAAAAGCTGAGCTTTTCAGGAGAAAGAACAGATTGGATTTACAACAGCTGCTTGACAAGACACAACTCTTGCAGCGTAAGCTTATCGCTATGGCGGTGCAACGGTCATAGCTACGGTTAGATTTTTACTTGAGGAACCGAAATCGTTTCGGTTAGATTTTTACGTGAGGAAATACGTAATTACCCCGGCAGATTGAAATAATTTCAATGTACGGAGCTTTCACTTCCGACAAGACACATCCATTCGGCTTCCGCCGCCAAAACATCGCCGACATAGGCTTTGCCCGACTGCTTTACCATGTGAGCCGAAACGCGCAGATTCGTGATTTCCATGCGCACCGTATCGCCGGGACGCACTTGATTTCGAAACTTTACTTTATCGACCGTAGCGAGAAAAAACAAACTGCCTTCTTGAAATTTCTTTTGAAAGCTGAGCGCCGCTCCTCCCGCCTGCGCCATCGTTTCGACGAGGATAACGCCGGGTACGACGGGATACTGCGGAAAATGTCCTTTAAAAAAGAAATCGTCGTCGGTAAATTTTCGCGTACTCACGCTGCCTTTTTCATCGCACGAAAGTATTTCGTCGACAAATAAAAACGGCTTCCGATGCGGCAAAAGAGAAGCGATATCGTTCGTAACCATAAGTCCCCCGTAGTGCGTTTGCAGGCTGAATATCGAGTTTGAAAACATTAACTTAACGCCATGCTTTCGGCGATGTTGTTCGTTTTCAAACCCGCCATTCAGTTTTACAAAAAGGAAAATATTATGTCCAATTTCGAGTTTTCTAAAACTCGAAATTTTCCATCCGTTTCGTTCACCAACTGAATGGCGAGTTTCGAAAGTAAATAAAATGATGCGGAGGCGAGGTTCCGGCTGCGTGCCGTTTCGAGCGTTAGGCTTACGGAAGCGTACCCTAAAAGCTCGACCGCGGCTTAGCGGACGGGTTCTCGCCGAAAGCATATCTTTATTTAGAAATACTTTCGAAACTCGACTTTCGACCTATTAAATTCTTTTCAGTACGATAACGCCGTTGTGTCCGCCGAAGCCGAATGTCGAACTCATCGCACAGTCGACTTTGCATTCGACGCCTTTATTCGGCGTATAATTCAAATCGCAGCCGCCTTCGACATCCTGTTCGTCGAGATTGATCGTCGGAGGGATAAATCCTTCTTGGATCGCCTTGACTGCAAACATCGCTTCGATCGCACCCGTAGCTCCGAGACAGTGGCCGGTCATGCTTTTCGTAGACGATATGTGCAGCTTTTTCGCGTTTTCTTCGCCGAACGCGATCTTCAGCATCTGCGTTTCGCAAGGGTCATTCTTTTTCGTCGCCGTTCCGTGTGCGTTGTAATACTGCACTTCTTCCGGCTTTACACCCGCGTCTTTCAGCGCTTCCGTCATAGCGGCCGCACCCCAAACGCCGTCGGGGTTCGGAGCGGTCAAGTGATAACCGTCGCTCGTTCCGCCGTAGCCTGCGAGTTCGGCGTATATCTTCGCTCCGCGTTTTTTCGCATGTTCGTATTCTTCGAGCACGAAAACCGCACTGCCCTCGCCCATGACAAAGCCTTCGCGCTTTTTGTCGAAGGGGCGGCTCGCCGCTGCGGGATTGTCCGTAAAAGAAGTCGAAAGCGCGTGGAGCACTTCAAAGCCCGCAATGCCGAATCCGTTGATCGTACTCTCGGATCCTCCCGCAAGACATATATCGCGTCTGCCGCCTCTGATAAAATCGAGCGCATCGCCGAGCGCGTCCGAACCGCTCGCGCATGCGGTCGTCACCGTGTGTGCCGGTCCGTGAATGCCGAAAGCCATGGAAATATTGCCGCATGCTTCGTTCGGAATCAGTTCGGGAATCGTCATAGGAGGCAGACGGTGCTGCGGACTCTGCGAATATTTGATACAGCACTCTTCGTTCACTTCAAAGCCGCCGATACCGACACCCATAAAAATCGCGGCGTCTTTAATGACATCGCTGTTCGCTTCGATCGACGCATCGTCAAGCGCCATCTTTGCCGCGGCGACCGCATACTGAGAAAAGCGCGCCATCTTGCGCGCCGCTTCGGGATTCATATACTTGGTCGCGTCGAAGTTTTTTACTTCGCCCGCATACCGCGCTTTAAACGTACTCGCATCGAAATGAGTGATGAGAGCGACTCCGCTTTTGCCCGCTTTTGCCGCAGCCCAGGTTTCCTCAACCGAATTTCCGATCGGGGTAACAGCTCCCATACCCGTTATAACAACACGCCTCTTTTCCATAACCGCCAACTCCTGTTTATTCCATTATAAAATTGATAATCAACAAGCACGGGCCTTATGCGCCCATACCGCCGTCCACGCCGAGCACTTGGCCCGTAACGTATGCCGACAGATTGCTTGCCAAAAACAACACCGCATTCGCAACGTCTTCGGTTTGTCCCGCGCGTTTGAGCGGAATCTGAGCGACCCACGCTTCGCGCGCTTTTTCATTCACCGCCTTTGTCATGTCCGTTTCGATATAGCCGGGCGCTACGGCGTTTACGCGTACGCCGCGGGAACCCACTTCTTTTGCAAGGCTTTTCGTATAGCCGATGAGACCCGCTTTGCTCGCGCTGTAGTTGACCTGTCCCGCTCCTCCGTGTATACCGACGATGCTGGACATATTGATTATCGAGCCGGATTTTTTGTGAATCATATCGTTTGAAACGATCTGCGTTACAACGAACACCGCAGTGAGATTGACGTCGAGAACTTTTTGCCAATCTTCGATTTTCATGCGGAACGAAAGGCCGTCCTTCGTGATACCCGCGTTATTGACGAGTACGTCGAATCCGCCGGAAGCCGAAAGCGCTTCTTTAACGACTTCCGAAAGGCGGGCGGCATCTCCCGCATCGGCGGAGATTTCGTGAAAAACCGTACCCTGCGATGAGGCGAACTGTTCCAGCTCCGATTTCGCTTCCGACGGATGCGAGCAGAGCCCCCATACTTCAGCGCCTTCGCGCAAAAAAGTTTCTACGATCTTTCGGCCGATGCCGCGGCTCGATCCCGTGACGAGCGCCTTTTTACCTGTAAGCAGCATCACTCGACCCCGCCGATCGATTCGGCCGAATTGACGGGAGTACTCGGCCACTTTTCACCTGCGGGAAAATCGCGCCAAAGCCCGCTCAGCACTTTACCGACGCCCGGCTCAAGCACGCGCCATTCATTCGCGGAATCCGCAGCCATACCGTCGGCGAGCACTTTTTCTTCCAAAGTCCACCGCACCGGATTCGTCAAGTGCAGCACCGCATTTTTTTTCGCATCGCTTCCTTTGACGACTTTTTCTCCGGTTACGTTGCTGAACAAATCGATTTTAGGATCAGCGAACGTCACGTCCGCGATCGCCTTTTCAAATTCGTCGGCGGCTTTTTGCATGAGCGGACAATGGAAGGGACCTGCGACCGAAAGCCTGATCGCACGCCGCGCGCCCGCTTCGGTACACGCTTTTTCGGCAGCGGCAAGACCGTCAGCCGTACCGCTGATAACCGTCTGTTTGACGCTGTTTAAATTTGTGGCGTACACGTCGGAAAGCCCCGAACAGATTTCCTGCACCTTTTCAGGCGGCAAACCGATGATCGCGCTCATGCCCGGAGCATGGCCCGCATTTGCGGAAGCGATCTCTTCGCACACGCGCTGCATGATGTCGCCGCGCTTTTGCACGACGCGGATAAGATCTTCAAACGAAAGGACGCCCGAAATACCGAGCGCCGGAAATTCGCCGAGGCTGAATCCCATAGCCGCCGACGGCACGATACCCTTCGATTTCAGCACTTCGGAAACCATAAGAGAGGCCGACGTAATTGCGAGCTGACTGTTGTCGCTGCGGCTCAATTCCGCCTGGTCCGTTTCCCACAAAAGCTTTGCCATATCCCTGCCGGTAATCGATGAAATCGAATCGAGCAGCTTGCGCGCTTCGGGAAAAGATTCGCACACGTCTTTCATCATGCCGGGTTCCTGTGCGCCCTGACCCGGAAACAAAAAAGCATATTTTTTCATTGGTACCTCGTCAAAATCAAAATGACAAAACGCGATATTTTGTCATTCTCAATACATTTATATGATAGTGAAATTACGGGTTTTGTCAAGGTAAAAATTGACAAGTAATAGAACAAAATATTTTTAATCCGAAGGGGGAAGCCTCCCCCTCGCGCACACTTCGTTGTGCGCTGCCCCCTCAAGCGGGGACACCCCGCAACGCCCCGTACCGGAAACCCTCTTTTCCGAAAAATACCCTACGATATAAAAAATCGGAAGCACCCCGGCGGAAGTCCCTCCGTTCGCGTGCAATTCTTGTCACGCAGGCATTCATTGCATTACAATATCGTTATGGATCCGCACGGCTCTTACACTCAGGCGTTCGGCAATCCGATCGCGCCGCGCGAAGTGCGCTTTGCCTTTTTCAAATACCGCGTATGCCGTTTCCTTTTTTCTCGGGACGATAGTCCCGTCGAACCCGGAGCCGTCGCCGCAGGGGAAGCGTACAACGATTTCGGCATGCTCACGATCGTCGACAAAAACAAAACCAAAGGAGAAGTGCGCGACATACAATCGAAACACGCGATCATCATCGGCACGATCCGCATGGGATTCGGACACTGGCGCATCGCCATTGCAATGGCATCAGCAGCGAAACGTTTCGGCTATACGCCCTATCTTTTGGATTTGACGGCTTTCGACGGAAGCACGGCGCAAAAATCGATCCGCTTTTTACAGTATTGGTACGATGTGCTTTCGCGCGTTTCCCAGCGTTGGAAATGGTTCAACAAACATATTTGGGAAAAAGCGACATCCGTCGAAAACAGACCGCTTTCGGCGTCCGTGAACGAACGCATCCTCTCGCAGCTTTTCGAACCGATTTTGGAATTGATCCCCGAAGACGTACCGCTCCTTTCGATGCACCCGTGGGTCGGTCACGCGGCGATCATGGGCGGCGTCAAAAACGTCGTCAGCATCATCCCCGACAATTACCCGATGGGATTTTGGCTCGTCGAAGGAAGCCGACACACCGTGCAGTCGCCCTCGGCGTACATGGGTTACCGTACGCTTCTTTCGATGGACGGAGAGCGCAAAATCACGCACTGTCTCGAACCGCACACGCTGCTCGAAGCCGGTCACTACGTCGATTACGAAATCGTATCGGCAATCGAAAGAGACTGCAAACGGCGGATCGAACGCATGAAAGAAGGAAAGCCCCGCCGCTTTTTGCTCACGATGGGAGGAGCCGGAGCGCAGGCACAGCGTTTTGCGGATATCATCGAAACGTGCAAGACATTTATCGAATGCGGCAAAGCGGCGTTTTTCGTAAATATGGGAGATCACGCCGGACGATGGAAAGAACTCAAAGCGAATCTCGATAAGAGCGGCGTTTCATATACGATACACACCGATTGGAATGCGACAAAGCGCTTCGTCAAAGAAGCCGAAACGGACGACGCGCGCGGGGTTCACGTATTTTTACACGACGAATTCTACGCGGCGGTTTATTTAACGAATTTGCTGATGCACGCGAGCGACATCATGATCAC
The DNA here is from genome assembly GCF_014334835.1 of Treponema sp. Marseille-Q4132. Classification (NCBI taxonomy): domain Bacteria; kingdom Pseudomonadati; phylum Spirochaetota; class Spirochaetia; order Treponematales; family Treponemataceae; genus Treponema; species Treponema sp. Marseille-Q4132. The sequence continues at coordinate 1,816,214 of NZ_CP060591.1, read as the reverse complement.
AAAGCCGAGCGAACTGTCTTTTTACCCCATACCGAAATTGTTTATCCAGCGAGTCGGAAAACATGAAGCGTGGGGTGCGATCCGCGGTAGCGAAATGGGCGATGGCACGATCGAAACGGAAAACACATCCGACTTGCACCGCACGCTCGCAACGCTCATAGAAACGGACGACCTGCTCGAAATGTACATCAAACACATACGGCAAAATGCAAAAGCGGGCGTATACGACGGCGCTTACAACGCACTTCGATTTGCGTGCAAGGGGTAAACGCTCATTACGGCGTGTACGACGAAGCGGCTGTATACGAGAGACGCGAACGAGGACTCATCGAGCGTCGTTATATTTTTCTACCATGATTTTATTAAATTATATAAAAACGCATTTTTATATAATTTTGTTTTTCCGATTTTTTCTTCAATCAAAATCCCCGCTTCCGAAAGCTCATGCAGATACTTACTCGAAGTATTGCGGGAAATATTTAATTTTTCACACAGGTATTCGTTCTTCGTATAAAAATCATAAAACAAATGTTCCAGCAGCTTTTGCGAATACATCTTAGGACATCTTTCTTTTATGAGCTTCGCAGCATCATTCATCGTTTCGATAAAAGAATGAATAAAATTGAGCGTAAACTCCGACATTTCATACACACCTTGAATCATAAATAAAAGAAAATTTTTTAATTCGGATAAATCCTCTTGAGCCGCATTCAGACATTCATAATACTTTGCACGATTTTGATTTATGTATTTACTCAGATACAAAATCGGAATATCAAGTTTTTTTGCTAACGTAAGATACAAAATATTTATCATTCGTCCCGTTCTGCCGTTACCGTCATAAAAAGGATGAATCGATTCAAACTGAAAATGAATGACGGCCATTTTTAAAACCGCATCAATATCTTGAATTGCATTCCTATTTATATATTTTTCAAGATTTGTAAGATAGTCCGAGATTTCTTTGTAATTCTGCGGCGGAGTGTGCAGGACTTCTCCCGTTTTGGTATTTTTGATCACAGTCCCCGGAAGTTTTCGTATAGCGCCCGCTTCCGGTTCAACAATATGATGAATTCGGATTATATGATTTGTACTTAGAAATCCGTTTTCCTTAATCAATTCAAAACCCGTAAGCATTGCCTGTCTGTAATTGAGGACTTCCTTTGATGCGGGATTCGTTTTTGAATAAGTCATTTCCTTAAAAATTTCATCAAAGGTTGTAACGATATTTTCAATTTCGGAAGATTCCTTTGCTTCTCCTAAAGTGATCGCATTGAAAATGATATACGGATTCGGCAAAAGATTGATTGCGCCGTTGAGCCGGCCGAGCGTATGATTCGCCTTATTGAGAGCTTTCAATAAGGCAATATCATCAAAATTAAAATTATACGGAAGTTTTGTCATTAATTATATTTTCATGCACTTTGTGCACGTTGTCAAGTCATGCACAAATATTTTTATTTTTTGTGCATATCACCCCCTTAAAACTTCTCCAGCGTCTTTTCGATCCTCGAAAGACACCGCTCTTTTCCGAGTATGAGAATCGAGCCGATAAGCGGAGGACTTATTCTGCTGCCGGTCACCGCCATGCGCACGGGCATCATAAAATCTCCGAGCTTTACGCCGATCGCTTCAGCTTCCGTCCTCGCAAGATTTTCTGCTTCTTCATGGCTCATAGCGAAAGCCGCATCGACGAAATTTTTTGCGCGAAGCAGAATCTCTTTCGTTTTCGCCGCGTCGAGTTTTTTCGGAACGATCTCTTCGACGGGAGGCACGGCCGGTTCGGTAAACAAAAAGCGCACCATCTCCGCGGCGTCGGTCAGATAGTGGAGCCGCTCTTTAATAAGCGGCATGAGGCGCATAAGGGCTGCTTTTACGTCGGCGCTTGTCATCTGCATGGAAGCGTCAACGCAAACCGGCTCGCCGTCGTTTCCGAGCGCGATGCCCGAATATTCAGGCCCCACGCGCGGAGGAGGCAATTCACCGTCGGAATGGATCGGAAGAGCGGCATCGCCCGTCCCCGTGATAAACGGCAGCGTCATGCGGTAAAGCGCTTCGTCCGAAAGCATGCGGATGTACTGCCCGTTATACCATTCGAGTTTTTTATAATCGAATACCGCAGGCGATTTATTCAGATGTTCGATTTTAAATAAGCTGCACAGCTCGTCGAGCGAATACAGATCCCTGCCGTCTTCGTACGAACAGCCGAGCATCGCAACGTAATTGATAATCGCTTCCGGAAGATAACCGCGCGCACGGAATTCATCAACGCTCGTCGCGCCGTGCCGCTTCGAAAGTTTTTGACCGTCTTTACCGTTGACCATGGGCAAGTGACAGAATTCGGGATGCTTCCAGCCGAAAGCGCGGTACATCTGTACGTGCAGCGGCGTCGACGGTATCCACTCCTGCGCGCGCATTACGTGCGAAATATGCATAAAGTGATCGTCGACGATATTCGCCAAGTGGTAGGTCGGAAAACCGTCGCTTTTGAGCAAAACGGGATCCGGGCTGATATCTTCGTTTTTCCACGTGATCTTTCCGAGCAGATAATCGTGAAATTCCGTTTCGCCTTCGAGCGGCACTTTGAGACGGATGACGTACGGTTTTCCCGCCGCTATATTTTCCCGCACTTCTTCAGAGGTCAGCATACGGCAATGGCGGTCGTAGCCCGGCGCCATTTTATTTTCCGTTTGGATTTTTCGGATGCGCGCGAGCCTCTCTTCGTCGCAAAAACAATAATAGGCTTCGCCCTTTGCAACGAGTTCTTCCGCATATTTTTTATAGAGATCGAAACGTTCGCTCTGCACGTAAGGACCGTAAGGACCGCCTCTGTCGCCGCCCTCGTCCCAATCGATGCCGAGCCATGCCATCGTATCGTATAAATTCTTAACAAATTTTTCGTCGTAGCGCGTGCGGTCGGTGTCTTCTAGCCGCAAAACAAATTTGCCGCCCTGCGAACGCGCAAAAAGATAATTGAACAGCGCGGTGCGCACACCGCCGATATGCTGCATCCCCGTCGGAGAGGGAGCGTAGCGAACACGTACTTCGTTTTCCATAACGGATCGATTATAGCAGAATAATAACGCTCACGCAATTACGCGCATTCCCGATGCAGGCACGGCGGCCGAGCGGAAAAACGGAACGCTTACGAAAGCTTTGTTAAAATCGCGCGGCAGCCTGCAAGCACGTCGTTCCACGTCGCATCGAAGTTGCCCGTATACCACGGGTCGGCAACATCGCGATGCACGCCGCACCATTCGAGCAGTTTGCTCATTTTATGCGCGGTATCTTCGCCGAATGTTTTTTGCATATAGTACAGGTTTTCGTCGTCCATGCCGATCAAAAAATCGTATGCGTCGTAATCGGCACGTATGATTCTGCGCGCCGAGCGCGCTTCATGCGCTACTCCCATATCGTCGAGCTTTTTTCTCGTGCCGCGGTGAATATCGTTTCCGATTTCTTCGCTGCTCGTCGCCGCCGAATCGATAACGAAATCGCGCTCTCGTCCCGCCCGTCGTACCAAATCTTTCATGACGAATTCCGCCATCGGAGAGCGGCAGATGTTTCCGTGACAGATAAATAAAATGCGATGCATGCCTTCAGTATACACGAAACGAAATAAAAAAAGGAGCCCTGCCGACGGCAGGGCTCCAGAAAGGAGAGGAGAAAGCAAATCAGATTACGTTTGCTCTTGCATTCACCTTTCAAACAGCGATCGCACAAAAAAGGTTACATTCGCTTACATTGAATAGTTTTAAATATTTTGTTATATTCGACCGTAATATCCGCTTTTCATAAAGTACCGTATTCATATAGATTTTTTTGCATAGCTTCATCATATAAAAATCATTATATCATTTTCATGGAGGATATATGAAAAAAAATCGGTTTTTGCAAACGGCGGTATGTGCGCTTTTTGCAATTGCATTCCTGTTCGTTTCGTGCGGCGGAAAATCCGTTAAAAACGGCACGTACACGGCTGCCGTCGGCGGTATGAACGGCGACGTTGAAGTCAGCGTTACGATCGAAGGTAAAAAGATTGCCCGCGTCGAAGTAACAAATGATGCGGAAACGCCCGGTATCGGCACGCGCTTAAAAGACATAGACGGAAACGTCGTAACGGCCGGCGGACTTTCTCCGGTAGACGTTATTCCGCAGCGCATTGTAGAAAACCAAAGCGTCAATGTGGACGTCGTAACCGGAGCCACGATTACTTCGCGCGCGATTACGGCCGCAGTATCCGACTGCTTAAAGCAAGCGGGCGCAAATCCCGCAGATTGGAGCAAAAAGCAAAAACCCGCTAAAACTCCTTCAAACGCGAGCGCGGATGTCGTCGTTGTAGGCGGCGGCGGTGCGGGTCTTGCAGCCGCAATCGCAGCGGGACAACAAGGCAAATCGGTTATCATCATCGAAAAAACCGGCGAAGTCGGCGGCGACACCCTCGTGTGCGGCGCCATCTACAATGCGGCCGATGAAGAATTGCAAAAAAAGGTTACGATGTCGGATTCGGTAAAACCGACGATCGAAAAAGCGCTCGCGGAAAAACCCGTAAGTGACGAACACGCAGCCCTTCAGGCAGCGGTACGCGCACAGTGGAATGCGTATAAAGCAAGCGGACGCAAAGATTTGTTCGATTCGAAAGAATGGTACGCACTGCAAACGTGGAACGGAGGCGACAAAGCGGCAAATCTTGAGCTTGTCAAAACGCTCGCGTACAACGCCTACGACGGCTTAAAGTGGATCGAAGGACTCGGCATGCGCTTTTCCGACAAGATTGCGCAGGGCGCAGGCTCTTTGTGGCAGCGCACGCATACGAGCGTTATGAAACTCGGCACGGGCTTTCTTTCAACTTACATCGACAATATCGAAAAAATGGACAACGTTTCGCTCATGGTCGAAACGACGGCAAAGTCGCTCGTTAAAGAAAACGGCAGAGTTACCGGCGTCGTGTGCGCGGACAGAAACGGAAACGAATTTACGATTTCCGCAAAAGACGGCGTTATCCTTTCGACAGGCGGCTTCGGCGCAAACAGCAAAATGGTACAGCAGTACAATACGTCCGGCAAATGGAGCGACTTGAGCAAGGTCGGAACGACGAACCGCTTTTCCGCTTCGCAGGGCGATGGCATAACCATGGCAACCGCTGCGGGCGCCGCCCTTGCCGACATGGAACAAATTCAGCTTTTGTACCTCGGCAACTTGCAGGACGGTCAAATTTCGAAATACACGCTGCGCGCGGCAAACGGCACCGATCAAATCATCTTTGTGAATAAAGAAGGTAAACGCTTTACAAACGAAGGCGGCCGCCGCGACAATATCTGTCTTGCCGTTTTCAACCAGCCCGAACAGTTTTACTATGTTCTCGAATGTGCGGACGGCGACAAATACAAAGACATCAACGATCCGTCTTGGAGGAGCGCCGACGGCTTTACCTTCGAATACTGCGAAAAGAACGGCTTTATGTACCGGGCCGACACGCTCGACGAAATGGCATCAAAGCTCGGTATGGATGCCGCAGTTCTTAAAGCGACGGTCGACACGTTTAACGCGAGCGTCGCATCCGGCCGCGACGAATTCGGCAGAACGCTCTATTCGGTAAAGCTTGAACACGGTCCGTGGATCGCAACGCCCCGCAAAGCGTGCATCCACCACACGATGGGCGGCGTCGCCATCGACAAAGATGCGCGCGTACTCGACGCAAACGGTAAAGCGATTCCCGGCTTGTACGCCGCAGGTGAAGTTACCGGCGACATTCACGGTGCAAACCGCTTGGGCGGCAACGCGGTCGTAGATACGGTCGTCTTCGGCAAACTTGCCGGCGACACCGTCGTCGCGGACGCAAAATAAAATAAATGAGAGGATCTTACATGAAAAAAATCACATTATTTTTATGTTCGGCCGTACTGCTCGTAAGCGCGGCAGGCGCTGCGAAAAAAGCGCAGCCGAAAACTTATTCGAAAACGATCTCAGCGCACAACGCGCCGATGACCGTCTCCGTAACGATAAGCGGCGGAAAGATTACCGATATCGATTATTCGAAAAACCTTGAAACGATCGGCGTCGGAAAAAAAGCGCTTGAAACGGTCGCCGCACGGATTATCGAAAATCAATCGCTCGCCGTCGACGTCGTTACCGGTGCAAGCATTTCGAGCCGTTCGCTCATCGCTGCAGTACGCGACTGTCTCGTGCAGTCGGGAGCCGATATAAAAAAATGGACAAAGCCGAAAAAGGCGAAGCAGCTTAAAGATGAAACCTACGATACGGACGTGCTCGTCATCGGCGGCGGCGGCGCGGGACTTGCAGCTGCCATCGCCGCAGAGCAGAACGGCGCAAAAGTCATCGTCATGGAAAAAATCGGTTTACTCGGCGGAAGCACGAACGTTTCCGAAGGCGCGCTCAACGCCGTAGACCCCAAACGCCAAGTGCCGCAGGGTATCACCGATTCCGTCGAAACTTTTTACAACGCAACGATGACCGGCGGCCATAACACCGGCACCGCATCCCTCGTCCGTTATATGACGAGCAACGCTTATCCCGTAGTCGAATGGCTTGAATCGATCGGTGTGCAGTTCAAAGACAAAGTCGGCGCCGCGACGGGCTCGCTCGGACAGCGCAGCCACTACCCGAAAACGCCGTCCGGCAACAGCTATATCAGAGTATTCGAAGCATACGCTGCAAAACACCCGAACATCACCGTCATCATGAACACGAAAGCGACGTCGCTTATTAAAAAAGACGGCCGCGTGTCAGGTGCGATCGGAGAAAACGGCGGCAGAAAAATCACGGTCAACGCTTCCAAAGGTGTCATCATCGCGACCGGCGGATTCGGTGCAAATGTCGCGCTCCGCCAAAAAGTGAACACGGGCGTTTGGAAAGAAGTAAAGCTTGACAATTCGATCGGCACGACGAATATGTTCCTGTGCGCGCAAGGCGACGGTATTACCCTTGCCGAAAGCGCCGGTGCAAACGTCGTCGGTATGTCGGACATCCAGCTCCACCCCTGCGGAACTCAGGGAACCGGTCTCATGGAAAATATCCGAACGTCAGGTAAAAACCGAATCTTCGTCAATGCTTCGGGTAAACGATTCGTAAACGAAAACGCTGCGCGCGATACTTTGTGCAAAGCGATTTTCGCACAAGACGGCAGCACGTACTGGATCGTCGTCAATTCCGTGCGCTATCCCTCACGCGATTTCGTCGACAACAACGGTGCGACGATCGCAAATATGGTCGCACAGGGTTCCGTCATCGAAGCTGCTACTCTCGACGAACTTGCGCAAAAGACAAAGATGAACGCAGCCGATCTGAAAGCGTCGATTGCGCAGTACAACTCCGTTGTTTCAAAAGAAGTTGAAAAAGACGAATTCGGATTTGTATCGAACAGCCCGGACGACAAAACGCTCGACGCGGGTCCGTGGTACGCGTGCAAAAAAGTTCCGACCGTACACCACACGATGGGCGGTATTCAGATCAACACGAATGCGGAAGTAATCGGTGCGGACGGCAAAGTCGTTCCCGGCTTATACGCGTGCGGCGAAGTTACCGGAGGCATTCACGGTTCGAACCGACTCGGAGGCAATGCGATCGTAGACTGCATGGTATTCGGAAAAACCGCGGGAAAATCGGCGGCATCGCGCTGAATCAAGTGCTGACAAAAAATTATTAATAATTATTAAATGATCGAACGGCGGGCATGTATAAAAGCCCGCCGTTTTTTTAACCGCATAAATATATGCTTCTTGCGTTTACAATACGGGCATGATATAGTTATTTTAAGGAGATATGATAAAAAATATCGTCTGAAATATCGCCGACACTAAAATCCATGGGAGATCTCCATGCCTAAAACTTTGATCATTCTCGCCCATCCCAATCTTTCTCAATCCGTCGTCAATAAACACTGGGCGGCTGCGCTCAAGCGGCACACCGATCGCTACACCGTTCATGAACTCTACACCGTTTATAACAGGGGCGAAATTGACGCGACCGCCGAACAAAAATTGATAGAATCTCACGATGCGCTTGTGTGGCAGTTTCCCGTATATTGGTTCAATTGTCCGCCGTTGCTGAAGCAGTGGCTCGACGAAGTGCTGACTCACGGCTGGGCATACGGCTCAAAAGGCAAGGCACTCGCAGGCAGAAAAATCGCGCTTGCCGTCTCGCTCGGCGCGCCTGCCGAAGACTACCGCACAGACGGCGCCGTCGGCTGCAGCGTTGCCGAAGTGCTGCGCCCGTTCGAACTCACGGCGAAATACTGCAACGCGGACTACCGTCCGCCGTTTACCTTTCATACGATAGACAGCAATGCGGGATACAGCGAAGCCGCAGTGCGGGCGGCAGAGCAAAGCGCGACAGATTATTTGGCATGGCTGGATGCGCTCCTGCAAGCGTGATACCGTCTGCAAACGAAAGCTGCCGCGCAGCTCTCAATACGAGTGCCGACACGTTCAACGCGAATATCGCTTCCGGCAGCCGCTGACAAAAAATTTATTAATAATAATTAAATGATTGAACGACGGGCATGTATAAAAGTCCGCCGTTTTTTTTAACCTGCAGACGCGCACGTCGAACGGCAGCACAGGGCAAAACCCCGTTCCTTAAAATTCAACAGTCGAACAAAATATCAATTTTGGAGACTGTTGAATTGGTGCGCGAGCGCGCACAGTTAATAAGCGATGGTTCGGCTTCGTCCGAAACTCGAAGTTAAAAGTGCCGCGCTATTTCAGCGGCGCTTTTAAACCTTCCTTAAAATTGCACGGCGAGTAAATCTTCGGATTTAGGAGCCGTGCAATTCGTGCGCGAAAGCGCATACGTACATCCGCGAGTTTTCGAAAGAAAACTCGAACTTAAAAGTGCCGCGCCATTTCAGCGGCGCTTTTAAACCTTCAGTCCTGCTTCGGCTTTTGAGCAAGAGCCTCTTCGCGCTTTGCAATCTCTTCATCGCAGTGCTTTATTTCCGCAATGATCGGCACTATATCCGCATCATCGGCGCGAAGGGCAGCTACCGCATCGCCTGAAAATTTTTCAAAAACTTTTTTTCCTAGCGCAAGCAGCTGTTCTTCTTTTTTCGTTTCGAACTGGTGCTTTTCTATACGCACGACGCTTTTGTCGCTGAAATCCTGAACGGCGCTGCCCGCCTTGGTGAGCGCGGTTTTGGACGCTTCCATACCTTTGTCGAATGCCGTTTTAGACGCCGCGACACCTTTGTCAAAATACCGTTTGATTTTATCACCGATAGCCATACAACCTCCTGTACATTTTCCCTATCAAAATTCAATTTCGAGTTTTGTAAAACTCGAAGGGCTGTCGAAAAAGTAATCGGTTTTTAAGACAGTCCCTTTTCCAACCGTTTTGTGCATCAACTGAATGGCGAGTTTTGAACACAAATAACAGTGTGCGGTGGCAACTTCCCGGCTGCATGATAAAACGACCGCAAACGTGCGCGATGCGGCGTAACAGCGGGAGACCCGCGTGCGACTTTGTGCGTTCAGCTTGCGGAAGCCTCGCTTAAAAGCACAACCGGAGCATAAGCGGGGCGCCCGCTGTGATAGCCGCAATTGTATACGATTACGAACAATTATCCTGCAGCCGTTCTCGCCGAAAGCATGGCGTTAACTGTTACTTTCAAAACTCGCTATTCACCCTATAATATACACACAATTTGCCGATTTTGCAAAACATTTTCGGCGAAATATTTTACGGTCGGCGGACGGCGAGCAGGGTCAAATCGTCCAGCTGTTCGTCTTCACGGAGATATACGTATTCGAAATAATTCGATCCTTCTGCACTTTCCTGTTTTACGCCGCAATAATAATTATATCGATTGAAATGTTTTTCAAGAAACTCATCGATTTTTTTGTCAACGCGCACGACATCGGCTGCCGTTACATCGGGCGACTTATACATGCGGAACACTTTTTCAACCGATACGAGTGCGATGACGGCTTCTTCGATCGTACCTTTGCATGTCGAAAAATCGAAAACGAGTTCTTCGTCGGGAATCGGATTGTGAAATTTTTCGAGCGTATAAACGCTTCGCGAAAATACCGCTTCGATGATTTCATCGACACGGCGGTGCTCAAATTGTTCCGAATCTTCACCGACTTTATGATTGCCGTGAACGTCTCCCGGACGTAAACCTTTTTCGGCACATTGCATAACGCCAAACGAAGGAGAGCGGAATATCCGCGTCGCCTCTTCAATACCGTCGGTATAGAGAAAAAGCACATCGCCTTTTTGCAGGTGAGTTTTTTCGACTTTGAATCCGCCTTTCATATTAACGAGAGATGACGGGAGCGGACCGGCCGCCGGCGTTTCAAGCAGCGTCAACTCGGTTTCCTTTTGTGCCATATTGTCGTACATGTGAACTATATTGTCGCCCGCATTGCACATATACACATCGCCCGAAACGGTATCGAAAAGACAGATGATTATCGTCGCGAATTTTCCTTTTATGCCGAGCGATTCGATAAAATCGTTTATCTGCGAAACGACCGTATCGATCCGCGTACCGTTTTTTTCGTACGACCAATTTGCGAAATACGTGCGGAAGAGCGTCGCGACGACCGTCATAAGAAGAGCTGCGGGAACGCCGTGACCGGAAGCATCGCATTTTATTAAAACATACCAGCGGTCGTCGAGTTTTTTATAATCGAAATAGTCACCCGAAACCCCCGTCGCACCTTCGTAATAACCGAAACATCCGAGATTGGCTTCATCGAGTTTTGCGAACGTTCCTTTTGTACCGTCTTCGCCCGTCACGAGCGGGAGGAAAGTCTGTTGAACAACCCTGCCGTCCATAAGCAGCCGTTCGTCTTTTGCAGCCCGAACAAGTCCGTGCGTCATTTCGTTGACGCTCTCTCCGAGCTGCCCGAGTTCATCGCGTCCTTTGATTTTTATATCGTGCCCCGCAAGCTTCATCTTGTCCGCCGTTTCACCGATGATCTGCACGTGGCGCGCAAGTTCACGAATAGGAGCTACGATAATCGATGCAAGTATAAACGATCCGACCGCACCGATGAGAATGGCAACGGCGCCGATGATAAAAGCTGTAAAAAATACTCTTGTACGCGCATTGTATACCGCGGCAACGATATTTTCCGTAGACACACGCATAAAGACGATGCCCCGCACGTATTCCTGCGAAGTACCGTAACGGTACAACACCGGCCGATAAAAAAGATAATCGGTATTTACACGGTCAAAGTGGTTATAATCGTACGAAGGAACCGAACCGCTTCCTTTTGCCGCAAGCTCATTCAGACAAACGGTCAGCTTTGTCGAAAGCTCCGTCGTGATCCGGGCAATCTCTTCGCGGCGCGCAACCGAACGCTCGTCGGTCCGCAGCGCAAGCGAAATGCCTTCGGCATTGAGTTCGGCTATATCATCCGCAATATCTCCCACCTCTTCTTCGGCGGCATTGTTGAGGTTTTCGCACCGCTCGGCAATTTTCCGAACGGTTTCATTAGTCATCTCCGACACCCCGTAAGTGAGTGCCGAGGTCGAAATCTTTTGCAAAATATCGGGATCGTTTGTCGCCCATACATATCCGAGACCGGTATTCGCATTGTTCGACGGATAACCGGTAATCGTTACGTACCGAGCTTCTTCGAGCGATGACATTTGATCGGGCAGATAATTCATTTCAAGGATATTCTGCGTCGACATATAGATGCGCGTACTCGACGACAAACTTTCAAGGAGCATATCGACTCGTTCGGAAAGCCCGCGTGCAAGCGTACGTTGCTGCGTGCGTACCATATTGATGCCGAAGGGCATCGCAACAAGTACGACGGTAACGATCACGAGAAGCGTCGTAAACAGCATCAATTTGAGTCTGAGACTGATGCCTTTATACTTGAGCTGCATAAATCGTTTTTTCTTCTTTTGAGGCATAATATCTCCTGCAATAAGCGCGCGTATTTCCATACGGACGGCAAGCGTATCCCGTACCGTCTCCGTCAAGCCGAAAAGGGCAAACGCGAACCCTGCCGCGGCAAGGGCAATGACGATCCAAAGCAAAAGCGTTCCGATTTGAATATGATACGGCAATACCTTTTTAACGGGCTGCCACGGCGAACCGAAAGCGTATTGCCTTTCCATTTTCACCGTACCTTTTTTTTCGACACGGAAAAGCACGCCGCTCATAAAAAGTCCGCGGTCGGAATGCACGAGTCCTATATGATATGCGCCTTCATCGAGCGCGGTGCCGGTGCGTATATCAACGATGCGATTGTCCGATACTACTCGGAACGTTCCCTCGCTCCGCCGAAGCGTCAAATCGTAAGGAGCCTTTCCGTCCTTGTCGATATATATTTCATTTACCGTTCCGTCGTAAGTAAATCCTCCGCCGATAATATCGATCGTGAGATTTCCGAACATGTCGCTCGACGAAGCGACCGACGTAATATAGGTGACAGGTACATATTTGTTAAGCAGGAGCGGTATCGTAGACGCTTCGCCTATATTGCCGACGTCATCGATGGCCGCAACGGAAAACGCATAGAGTCCGTTTTTACAGTTTGCATACGAAGTACGGCTTTCTTTTCCGAGTATGCGTTTCGGCGGTTTTTCAGCGTGCCGAATATCATCAGCATGAGATGTTAAAAACGAAGCGGCCATGGCTTTCGCTTCGTCAACGCTCACCCGCATCGTACGGCGCTTCGTATAAACAAGACGATTATCGATCGGTGCAATGTACTGCAAATGCCACGTATAGCCGGCGATATCGCTGTCGGCCGCATCCGGCTGCCAGCTTATGCCGAACGAATTCGAATCGATAAAGCCGGCCTTATCCGTTTCGGGAAGCTTGACCGAAGGTTTTGCCGGTGCCGTCAGATCAAGGTAATATTCGGACACTGCCGAATCCGAAAAGTTTCCCGCATAGTCCGCCGTTCGTGCTTTAAAATACCATTTGCCCTCGGCAGACGCATTTACTTCGACCGTCCTCTCTTTCGAAGTGTTCATGATCCTGTCGGGAGGTTCGGTCGATTCGTTTTGCGACCAACTCCACGAATAACCGGCGACGCCGGACGAATCGGAAGGCAATTCGATGCGGAAGCGTACGCGAGCTTCCTTCGAGCGTTTTCCTTTTTCGAACGAAAGGGGTTTGATCGAAGGCGGAGCAGCCGAAATATCGGGTTCAAGGAGATAAATACCCGGCTTCCCGTTTTGGGGATTTTCCTGCCACACGAATGCGAGGTGTTCGGCGTTCGATTTCGATCGGGTGATAACCGGAAATGCAAAAAGGCTCGGAACCCGCCCCGAAGAAAGAGTAATCTCTTCCCAAAGCGGACCTTTTTTTTGTGCCATGCGCACCGTTTCGATGCCGATCCTCGTATCGAACCAAACGGCGGATAAAGTATTATTAAACGAAAAGAGGACGGCGCGGTTTGCATTCCCCTCTCCGCTGATCTGCTTTGCAGTACCGCTAACGATTCCCTCTTTTGTCAGCTGTCCGACCCAAATATGCGAATTCTCGGAAGCGTAATACGTCCTCTCCCATGCGATATACGTAACGCCCGATCGCGTGAACAAAAACGGACGCTGATTGTGATACGCGGAAAAACTGTTCTTATCGTCGGGCGCAAGAGAAGAAGCGCCGGTGATCAGCAAAGGCTTCGACCACGTCATTCCCTCATTGGAAGAAAAAGTCGCATAAAGCTGATAGGATATGCGGCTTTCAAGGAGATACTGCGCTTGAAAAACAACGACATCGTTTTTCGGCATCGAATGAAGTACGGGTACAAACGGATTTACCTGAGAATCGGCAGGCAAAAAAGGAGAAAACTCCGACCATGAAAAACCGTCCGGAGATACCGCCGCATACATTGCAAACGAATCGTTTTGTCCGAGCGATACAAAAAGCATAAAAGTGCCGCGCTCGGTCGCATAGATTTGAGGCGCAACGAAAGGCTCGTCATAATGCGGAATCTTCACTTCGGTAAAACGAGCGCCGCCGTCCGACGATGCGAAAATCGAAAGCGCTCTTTTTCCCGAAAGAACTGCAACAACTGCCGTTCCTTTTTTCGAAACCGCAGCGGAATAGATGTCGGGTACCCTCCCCGAATACGGAAAGGGGCCGGCAAAACGGCGGTTCGTCCGTACCGTACCGTCAGTATCCGTATAGCGGCACGAAAGTTCTATCGTTTCGTTTTTCGTATCGATTTCTTCCCAAAACACCCATGTCTTTTGACCGCTCGTTACGACGCGGGGAAAACGGGCATCGCCCTCCGTTATGCGTACGGTATCTTCCCAATACATCGATTGAGCATGAAGAGGCGCAAAGAAAATGCAAAAGAGGACGGCACACAGCGCGGACAAAGGAGCGCGTCTTATTATCGCTATCGTTCGGTTCATCACAGCAGTGCCCGGATCTTTTTTTGCAGATCGATAATCTTTGAAGAGTTTTTATTTGACGGTTTTTGCAAGAGCTCTTCGACGAGCGCATTCGCGGTAACGATGTTATTGCGCTGCAAGGCGGCAACCGCTTTTTGATACTTCGCTTCGTCTTCGGACGACAACACGATAAGCGTCTTGCCTCCGATCGCAATCTGTATGCGATCTTTTAAAAGAAGTGCCGCATTGTTGTTCGGATCGAGAGAAATCGCTTCATTGACAAGAGAGAGAGCCGCGCGCAATTTCACTTCGTCGCGTCCTGCGCTGTCGGCAACGCGCTGCGCATGCTCCGTAAGAGATGCCGCACGAGCGATCGCCTTGCGGTCTTGCGGACGGCGGCGGATCCCCAAATCGATTTCCGTTTCGTAGATGAGAGAGGCAAGTCCCGGATACGACGGATTGATTTCATACAAGTCGAGCAAATCCGTATAAGCCGATTGCCGTTTGTCGGGCGTTTTGTAATTCGCTTTCGCCATTTCGATACGTTCTGCAAACAAAGATGCAAAACCCGAAGGATCGAGTACTTGCCTGATCCGCAACGTTAAAAGACTTGCCGCTCTATTGAGCGGGTAGACAAGCTGGAGCTCCTGAACTTTTTGCAGCGCTTGAGCAAGCAGCATTCTCCCTTCATCCGTATCGCCTTTTTTTAATAAATCCTGCCCTTCGTTGAAATACTGCCGCGCAATACTTAAAAGCTGCGACATCTCCGGATAGAGCGGCGCAGACGGAGAAAGAACGCGCCCCGCCTGAAGTGAAAGCGCCGTACCGATTAAAGCAAGCAGCGACGTTATCTCTTCGTCTTCACCTATATTCGTCGTTGCCCACAGCGCTTTTGCCTGCGTCAAAACGGATTCCGCGGCGATGAAATTTCCGTTGTAATATTCGTTCCGCGCTTTCGTTTTCATGTCGCGTACGCGGCGGACAACGTTTTCGTTTTGCCGCATTTGAATACGTTCGCCTAAAGATGCAAGGCGCTCATCGGAAAGCTTGCGCAGTTCGGGCGATTCCTGATACGAAAGCGATTCGTTGTATTTCGTGCGCGCTTCCTGAAGTCTTCTGCCGGCTTCACCGAAGTCGTTCGCCGAAAGCGCCTTTCGTGCCTGCTCGTACCTCAAATCGGCTTCGTCTTTTGCACGCCGTGCGGCATTGACTTGTTCGGCCGCATAGGTTTTTACGGTTTGAGCTTTCGGTGCAAACGAATCGATTTTGGCAATCGCATCGTAGATCCTCTTCAGCGGCAATGCGTACGTATCCGCATACGCTCCCCCTGCCAAAAGCGTCCGCGCCGAAACGAGGACATCTTTATTTGCCGCAAGCGCATTTTGAAAAGCGGCTGCCGCTTCCGCCGTCTGAAGCGGATAGTGCAATGTCGCGCCGATGCCTTCGTCGAAACCTCCATCTTCGAGCGCTTCGATACGGGCAAAATCCGTTGAGCGCGCAGCCTCATACGACGCACCGCACGCAGCATAATACGCGGCGATTTTCTGCCACACTTCAATTTCGGTATTGCGGCGGAAGTCGGCCGCATCGCCGGAGAATTTACGATATGCGCCGACGGCGGTATCGAAAGGGATTATTTCATCGTCTTCGTCTTCCGTATGCTGCGCTCCGAGGTATGCACGGGCTTCCGGCGAAAGTTCGAAATTATCCCGGGAAATTTTCATCTCTTCGGATTTAATAAATTCGACGGAAGCAAAAAGAGAGTCCGTATACGCTTTTCCGTCCGTTGCCGCGCGGTCGTAATCGGCCGGCTCCGGAAGCGAAAGCGCTTTATATCTTTCTGCAGTCATCGCTTTACCCGCGTCGAGCAAAACCGAAAAACGGGAAGCGAGAGCTGCCGCATAATCGACAGATACGCCGAAATTCGAAAACGGCGATGTTTCCGGCATTCCGTCCGATCCCAGTCTGAGCATATATAAAGCGTGTACCGATTTTCCGAGTTCCGCAAACGACATAAATGCAGAAAGTTCTTTTTGCTCGGGAAAAGCGATTTCGTCCGTAAACGCGCCGGTGTCCAAGCTATCAACGAAAGAATCGATGTTGTGTATAAGCATCCATCGGATTTCATCTTCCATACGCTTTGTAAGCGCATCCCATTCGCAATTCATCGCGCCAAAAACACCGGAGTCCGCGATCGTATTGATGCCGAGAATAAAACGCGAAACGAAAGGCAAAAACGACGCATCGGTTACCGCCCCGTTTTCCGCCTGCATCGCCTGTCCCATATCCCACAGTTCGAAACCGAGCCGGCAGATGCTGTTCCGCAATTCCGCAAATTCACCGAAAGAATATTGTACGGCGGCAAATAAAGTATGCGCTTTTTCGGCATCGCCCGAATGGACGGCATCGGAAAAAGAACGTACCGCGCTCTGCAGATTTTCTTCGATCGCTTTATACGCGGCGATCCGCTCATCGACATAAGACAAAGCGCTCCGTACCGGAATCGTTACGCGGGCATCGGTGTATTCATTAAAAAAATCATCGCGGTACATAAAAAAACCGCTTTCCGCTTTTTCGACGGCATCCGTATAATTGCCGGCGTGCGCCGAATCCGCACTCGCCTGCAAAATCGAAAACATCTGCCTTCGGTACATCATAAACTGAGCCGCCGATCGGGCTTCGCGGATAAACGAAAGCTGCTGTTCCGTCGGATTTTTTTTCAAAGATTCGAGCTTTGCGATAATCGCCAATATTTTTTCCCCGTTTTCGGGTTCGGTTTCCACGGTGTCGAAAAGCTGCGAAGCGGCAGCGGTATAGAGATCAAGCTTTTTAATAATTTTTCGGATACGCCGCTGCATATCTTCGAAGCGTTCCGGATGCGATACATTGAAATCGTAAAGAGCGGAAAGCGCCGCATCGTAGTCCGTCTCCCGAATAAGCCGGTCGATTTCGGTAAGAGAGAGGCTGCCGTCTTTCGGTTTTGCGAAAAACGGCGCGGCAATGAGAATACAGTATGCTGCGGCTAAAAATATTTTTTTCATTATTAACGGATTGCATTCTCCCGTTTTAGTATATTTTATCATGTTTTTGCGAAAAAACCTACGCTACCGGTCTGCATATACCTGCTTATATTTTCGGTATTTTCAATCCCGAAGCCGAGAAAAAATGCCGAAAATATGATATACTGAGACGCCGATGAAGAAAACATTTTTCGCCCGTATACCGTTACTGTTCGTTTTTTGTATTTCGATTCGCGCCTTTGCCCTCGATTTTACGGGAGCCGGCTCATTCGCAAAAGCCTTTTCCGCGTTTTCAAATACGGACGAAAAAAAACTTTCTTTTTATTCGCTCACCGTTCCGTCGGGCGGAAGGGCTGAAGCGCTCGGCGGCGCATATACGGCTCTTTCCGACGACAGCTTTTGTATCGATTACAATCCCGCGGCAAGCTCGCTGCTCGAACAAAACGAAATCGCATTATTTCACAATATATGGATCGCAGGAGCGGCGATGGAAACGGCCGCAGCTGTCGCAAGGCACGGCGATTTGGGTTTCGGCGGAGAACTCCGCTTTTTTTACGTCCCCTTTTACGAATACGGCGCTTTCGGCGAACGAAGTGCGGATAGTCTCTATTCCGAAGCGTCGGCAACCTTCAACATATCATACAATATTCTCGCCGGTTATTATTTCAAAGGGATCGCGATCGGCGCAAATCTGAAAACCGCATGGCGCAGTATGCCCGACGCATCGGGATCAATCGTAAGTTCCGCAAGCCTTTCGCGTTCCGCCCTCGCACTTGCATCGGATGCGGGCGTCATGCTGCGCTTCAATGCAGGCAAATTTTTCGCTTCACGAGAGCCGAACCTGCGTTTGGCTTTATGTGTCCGCAATGCCGGGGCCGCGATAACCGGCTTCGGAGAAAAGATTAAAACGGACGACCCGCTTCCGACAAGCGTTTCGCTCGGACTGTCTTACCGGCCTCTCAAACGGCTGCTTACCGCTATGGAATTCAAACAACCCGTAAATCTTTCGGACATCGGAAACTATATGCCCGGAACTGCCGGCTGCGCCGTCGAATTGACCGTCACCGATTTTTTCGCGATTTTCGCAGGCTGCACTTTTTCCACCGACGAAAACGCCCCCTATATACGTTTTCAAAGCGCCGGAGGCGGCATAAGCGTTACGCTTTTTAAGCGCGTGCGTTTCGAAGCGGCCTATACTTTCGACCGATTTTCATCATTCACTCCTTTTCCGTCAAATCACATAAGCGCGGGTGCAAAAATACTGCTCGGAGACGGCGGGAGGGCAAAGCGGCAAAACGAAGCGGAACGATTGTACGGCGAAGGACTCGCACTCTTCGCCAAGGGCGATTACCGGGGAGCCGTCGAAGTGTGGAATAAAGCACTCGCGCTCGATCCCCGCTTTACCCCCGCGGCAGAGGGAATCGAAAGCGCACAAAATCAAATCGCTTTGCAGCAGCGCATCCGCGACGCACAATCTCTGCAAAATTAACAAAACGGAAAACTGCCGAAAAAGCAGGCGGCTTTTGCGACAGCCCCATTGCATCATCTTTTTTTACTGAAAATCCGATAATTTATCCACGGAAACACGGGATGCTTCGCTTCGTACGACGTAAGCCATTCGGTACTCACCGTATTTGCGCCGAGCGATTCGAAAACCTTTATAAACGCGCCTATGCTTTCCGTAAAACGCGCTTCGGCATATTCGGGAAAAGTGTCTTCCCATATCATATTCGCCCACGTACACGACTGCGCAAGCAAAAGTTCTCTTGCGCTCAAATTCAAAAGCCGCGCTTTAAGTCCCGTATCGTCGGGAAAACGTTCGGCCAAATCGACCATCCGCTCGCTTGCTTTGCGCGCATGACGCAGCATCCAGCTGTTTTTATTTGCGATGAGCGTTTCTCCGTACCCCGAACCGATCGAAGCACTGCAGTAGGGCTGCAGGTTTTGCAAAGGCCCCTGCGCGGCGATGATATCTTCGAAAGACGAAAACGAAGCGGGTTTGTCTTTTGCGTAGCGGTATATGTTTTCGAGCCAGGAAACGCCTTCGTGCCACTGCTGCAAAAACTGTTCGACTGAAAATGTACAAACGAGTGAAAGCTGAGGCACGGACGGCAAAAGAGCTTCGGCCTGTACGAGTACATCGAGCTTTTTGTCGAAAAAAGCCGCCGCATCGGTTTCACTTTGTTCGGAGGCGCGCACCGGATCGTAGAGGCGGTCGGAACCTTTTTTTTCGGCGCCTTTATTGTAATATTGATAGCCCGACGCATAACGCGATGAAGCACCGCGGAAGTACGGCGCGAGCCGTTCGGATGAAAGTTCAAACGCAATGTCGTGATTGACGTCGCAATAGACGGAAGAAGAAGCATAACCTCTTTCTCCGAAAACTTCTTCATCGGTACGGTTATCGCGTGCAAAGGCGACAATTTCTCCGCCGCCGACGACCGGTGCAAATATGCCTTTTTCAACGATATCGTCGGAAAAAAGAAATGAGCGCGCATCGAGTACCGTATAATCCACACCGTACGTGCGCATCACTCGCTCGAGCCCCGGAACATAGCCCGCTTCCGGAAGCCAAAATCCCTTCGCGCGTTCGCCGAAAAAAGAGCGGTGCGCATACAAACCCGTTTCTATCTGCGCATTGAGCACTTCGCCCATATCCGCATAGTGCGGCAGAAAAATATTCGTGCCGCAAGTTGCAAGCAGTTCGACACAACCTTTTTTTTGGTATTCGGCAATCTTTTTCAATAAATCCTGACCGTACACCGCCGTAAAGCAAAAGCGGTCTTCCTGCGCTTTTTCAAGATGAAATTTAATGACATCGCACATCGCCGCATCGTCTTCACAGCGTTTAAGCTCGCTTTTACCCAATTCGATTTTCGCATCGAGCCATGCGATGTACTGCCGCTGCACGACGGGGTCTTTCAAAAGCGTACACAGCACCGGCGAAAGCACGAGCGCAATTTTAAACGGAACGCCGTCTTTTTCAAGCGATGCGAACATATTGAGCAGCGGTATATAAACGTATGAGATCGATTCATACAGGCGATTCATCTCGGCTGCAAATTTTTTTTCTTCGGCGCCCGTGTGATAGATGAATTCCTGAAGATTTGAAATTAATAAAACAATTTTTTTATTTGCCATCGCAGTCTCCGGTTTTGAAAATTAAAAACTCGGCGGCACCTTTAAAAATCCGACCGAATTTTCAGAGGTGCCTTTTAAAAAAACGATTCACGATGATGTACATAATGATCGAGTAAAAGTTCTTTTATACCCGACAGGACGGAAATCGGTCTTATATCGCCGTCTTTGCCCGGACGGATATGAGTAAGCAGTTTTGAAGAGCGCGGAATTTCAACCGGACAGGAAGAAGCGAGCACGGTCGTTCCCGTCGCACTCGAAGCGGTAAGCTCCACACGGATGATTTTTTTGCCTGCGGGACACAAAAGGTATTCCGACGTATCGCCTTGGCCGATCTGCACATCATACGCATCTTCGCTCTTTAAAGCTGCACGGTCGGAAAAAGAGCGGACGCGGAGAAAAACGGTATAGTCTCCGTGTTTTTTTAAACTGCGGACATCGCGTTCGCCTATATCCCAATAGACGTAAATCCACGCCGGATTTCTGAGTACCGCTCCTATTTCCGTAACATTGTAGGATTCGGGAAGCCGCTCGGATAAAGACTGCTCTTCATCCTTTTCCCGAGTGACGATCATATCGGACGAATCGTTCCCGCTTTCCTTTGCAACATCAAGGAGTTCGCCGATGAGAAATCGTCTGTTTAAATTATCAGGCACGTCTATGCCGTACGTGTCGGAGAGAGCAAGCAAATCGGAAAAAGACAACGATTCAAGATATGTGCGGGTTATCGTGTTTTTTTTCATAACATCCTTAAAATGCGTCTCGCCGTTCAAGCGCCGCTTTTTAATCCGTAGTTTTTTATAATGCTCTTAATAATCCTAGAAAAAGAAATATTAGTCAAGGCGGATTTTTCATGCTACAATATGATCGATATATTTTCCGTAAACGGAAGTACGAAGGTTTGAGGAGAGAAAGCGGCGATGACATTTTACTTTTACACGAAGCACCGAAAGGCATGTAAAAAGATTACAAAAGCGTTGGAAGAAAACGGTCATACGTGCAATACTTACACGAACTTGGACGAATTTTACAAATCGATTTTGAAGATAAAAATTTATCCCGATTTGCTCCTTATCGATTATCTCACTTACGATCACAGCATTTTCAACATCTACCGATACATGCATGAAATAGGATGTTCCATCCCGCTGCTGTTTTATAACAGTCCGTTCCCCAAAGATGCAGATTCTCGGCTCAAACACTGGATTATGGCGCTCAATCTGTACTACGGACACATCGGTTCCCTCGATATCGATTCCCTGATTCCTCCGCTGAAAACGATTGCCGAAATAATCGAAACTCACGGTGCAAAACCGCACATACCGCTCGCACGCATATCGAAAGCATCCGGCCTTTCGAAAGACGGAAAAAATACGGCGCGGCATGAAACGCTTCTTGCCGTATACAGAAAAAAACTCCCCGCTTCGATCTTTTCCGTGTTTGAAATACTGTTTACAAATGAAACGCGGGCGGTAAGCATTCCCGAACTGCAGCTGCTGCTTCGAAAACGGGGTATATATGCAAAAGAAGGTACGATCTATTCGGCTATATCGCGATTACGGACATACCTCGACGAAGAAAATTCGGAAATTCATATTTTAAAAGTGAAAAACGGATACAGACTTTTTACAAATGCGGAAACGACATGTACGATCGTTTGAAAAAATACAAGAAACGGAGCTGTCTCAAAAGTTTTTTTTCTTTTTCGACAGCCCTCATTCCATATCGTTTTATTTCATGCTTGAAGAGATGCGCTCCAAAACCTTTTTGCGGTCGAGCGGCTTGATGATATAATTTTTTGCACCGAGCAGCAAAGATTTTTTTACCAATTCTTCTTTGCCGAGTGCGCTGACCATAACGACGCGCGCATTTTTGTCGAACGTCATAATCTGTTCGAGCGCGGTGATACCGTCCATGCGCGGCATAGTGATATCCATCGTTACGAGATCGACATTCGGGCAAAGTTCTTTGTATTTGTCCACACCTTCTTTACCGTCGGCAGCCGTCGCGATAATCTCGTAACCTTCGCTTGAGAGAATCTGACCGAGCTGCTTTGCAACGAACATTGAATCATCTACAACCAATACGCGGATCTTCGATCCGTCGGCTTTCAGTCCTTCCTGCGGACGATCGTTAATTGTCGGAAAATCCTGTTTTGTCTTCATATTCTACACTCCTGCCGTTTATGTACGTTCACGTATTGCCACATTGACTTCGATTTTGCCGCATTCGGAAATAAGCGGGACGATGAGCGCTTCGACGTTTTCCGTGTGAGCGCTGCTGAGAGCCGCGATTTCCATCTTCTGACCGACAAAAAGCGCCGGAGGCGTCAAATCGAATTTAAATCCGAGTTCCTGCAATTTGGTAACCGCCTGCGCCGTAATCAAATTCGCAAGTTCGCTGATCGTCGCTTTTGCCAAATCGTCGAATTCGGGAAGCGTTTCACCGTTCATTTTCGAAGCGATGCCCAGTGCCGTTTCGATTGTCATATCGTACAGGACACGTCCTTCAACATCGCCTGCAAGACCTACCAGTGCGGCAACTCCCATCATCGGCATAGCCGTCGATTTGAGATACAAATCGCCGCGCTTTACGTCAGCTCCCCCGAGAACTTCTTTTAAAACACTGTAAGAAGTTTCAACAAACGGGTTAATATACTCTACTCTCATTCAAGTCCCCTTTATTTATTTTTTGTGTACACTTTCAGTGCACCTATTGTCTTTTCAACAAAGCCCGATCCCACAGGCAGCGTTTCGTTTTCTCCGACGAAAATGCTGCCGTTGGCTTTAAGCTTTTCGTCGAAATCCGCGATGACGGCTTCCTGTCCGCTCTGCGGCAAAAGCGACAAAACGTCGCGCGCAAAGATAATATCGATTCCGGGAAGCGGATTCGTATGCTGACAATCGTGGTACTCGAACATAATACTATCTTTTACGTCTTGTGTAAATGTGTATTCGCCGTTTGCTTTTTTGGTCAAAAAGGGCGCGTACCAATCGGACGCGACGGCATCCGGCACGGACATAAGCGGTGCGTTCGAAACGCTCAGCAAATCGATATCCTGCGCATAAATTCGAAGCCGCGCTTCGGGATATTTTTTCCGCAGTATGCACGCAAGCGAATAAGTTTCCATACCCTTGCCGCATCCGGGATTCCATACGCAAATCTGCTTTGCAGTGTTGTCGGGCAGGGCCTTGTATACCGAGTCGGCAAAAGCTTTCGTCCACCACGCGCCCGTACACGGCGACCAAAACAGCGACAGAAAAAGATCCGCGTCGTTTTCGTTTTGCAGCTGCGACTTGCCCTTGCCGCGCTCTTCTTTCCACGAATCGAAGCGCGCATTCACCCACTGCTCGTTGAGCGGCGTCACTGTAAATTTTCGGTATGTTTTTAAGCTTTCTATAATAAATTTCAAATCCTGCGCAGACGTATCGGGTGCGCTGTCCTTTTCCGACGCGGACGATTTTGCTGCGGCTGCCGCTCGTGCGTTCATCGCATCCGCGGCATTTTTTCGAGCAGGAGCGTTTTGCGCCTGCGGTGCTGCATCGGGAGCATGAAAAACCTGTTTGGTATAGGTGCGGTCTTTTTCTTCTTCCCCGACACGCGCATTGAAAATACGTGCGATGTCGAGCAAAATGTAGAGACGCTTATCCGCTTCGACGATACCTGAAATATATTTGATATTGATATCGCCGAACAGAGGATGCGGCGGCTGTATCTTGCCTTTTTGTACGCCGAGAACTTTATCGATTTTATCGACGACGACGCCGAAAGTCTGCTCGCCGACCGAAAGGATAAGCAAGCTTTCGAGTTTGTTTTTTTTGTCGGTGCGCTCCGGTACGGGAATATTGAAAAAGAGGCGTAAGTCGATGATCGGAATGATATCGCCGCGGAGATTATACACGCCGAGCACAAACGGAAGCGTATTCGGAACATAAGTAAACTGCCCCGCTTTCGCTATCTCTTTGACGTGCATGATATCGACGCCGTAATCTTTTCCGGAAAGCGAAAACGATACCATTCTGAAATCGACGACGGACAGATTGCCGCGCGTGGCGGCGACCGCGGCTTCCGCCACGGCAAAAGCGTTTTTCAATCGATCCTGTATTGTCTTTTCTTCCATCGGAACCTCACTCACCTATTCGCACCGATCGCCTGCTGGGCGTTTATTTCTTTGCGAACGCCGAGTTCAAGCAGCTGGCTCACGTCGATAATCAGCGATACCGAACCGTCGCCGAGAATGGACGCACCGGCGATGCCGGGCGAATTCGTAAACTGGTCGCGAAGCGGTTTGATAACGACGTCTTCTTCACCGATAAGTCCGTCGACCATAATGCCGATTTTCTTTTCCTCAGAACCGACGATAACGATAAAACAATAACCGTCGTTATCGTCGTCGGTTTCGCGGATATTGAACAAGCGCGAAAAGCGCAAAATGCTGATGACTTCGTTGCGCACATTGAGTACTTCGTAATTGTCGATAGTATTTATCTCGCTCAGCTTGGTGCGCTGGCTTTCGATGACGCTCGCAATCGGAATGGAATACACTTCGCTTCCGACTCTGACGAGCAAACCCTGTATAATGGCGAGCGTCAGCGGCAGCTTGATCGTAAAGGTCGTGCCGCGTCCTTTTACCGACGTGACGAATACCGTACCGTTCAATTTTTCGATCATCGTTCTGACGACGTCCAATCCGACGCCGCGTCCCGAAACGTTCGTGATTTTATCGGACGTCGAAAATCCCGGTTCGAAGATGAGATTAAACGCTTCCTGATCCGTAAGAATTTTATCCGGATGAACGAGGCCCTTTTGAATCGCCTTTTGGCGGACACGCTGCACATCGATACCGGCGCCGTCGTCCGATATTTCGATGATGATCATATTGCCTTCGTTCGACGCTTTCAAAAGCACCGTACCCGTTTCGCGTTTACCCGATTTTTTTCGCTCATCGGGAGATTCGATGCCGTGATCGACGGAGTTGCGAACACAGTGCATGATCGGATCGAGCAGATCTTCGACGACGGATTTATCGAGTTCGGTATCTTCACCTTCGATTTTCAGATCGATTTTTTTATTCAGATCGCGCTGCAAATCGCGGACGACGCGCGGGAAACGGCTGAAAATCTGGCTGATCGGAACCATGCGGATTTTCATGACGCCTTCCTGCAGTTCGCTCGAAATGCGTCCGAGGTTCTGGGTCGACGAACGAAATTTTTCGGTTGCGCTTTTGACTTCGGCAACGTACGCATCGAAGAGACTCGAAAGATTTCCGTATCCGCTCATGATTTCTTCTTTTACGTCTTTGACCGGAGTACCGTTTTTAATTTTTTCGAGATACTGCGGAAGCATTTCAAAAAGCTGCCGCATTCTTTCTTTGTAGCTCGCTTCCATACCCTGGAACATAATAAATGAATTGACGAGCTGCATGGAAAGCTGATTGAACGCCGCTTTTGTGATAACGGTTTCGCTGACGAGGTTTAACAAATAATCGATGCGGCGGGAATCAACGCGCAGTATGGAACCCGTTTGCGCCGTATGCGCCGCCGTGTGTGCCGGAGCCGATGCTGCAGCAGCCGTCTGTGAAGCGGCAGGCTGCGCGGAAGAAACCGTCTCTTCGATCGATTCCTCTTCGCCGGAAACGGCAGGCGCTTCGACGATTTCCGCTTCATCGTCCGCACCGTCGAACGAGTCGATGCGCTGCGCATCGGAAGCAAGCGTCACGTCGTTAAGGAATGCAGTGTCTTCGATCTTTTCCTGCGTTTCCGCCGTCGCAATATAATAATAAACGTTTTCGTAAAACGTATCTTCGTAGAGCGCGTCGAAATCGGGCACCGTTTTCAAAACGCTGCCGAGCGATTTGAGCGCGGCGAACACTTGAATGCCGCCGACGCTGTTCATCGGATTGCTTTCGTCGAATTTTACGGCGACGCACCACAGAGACTGATTGCCCTGACACGCTTCTTTCAGTTCGAGGAATTCGCCTTCGGAAAGTTCGGGCCGTGCAAAATCCGCACCCGCGGATACGGCAGGCTTCGGAGCTTCCGCCTTCGGTGCCGTCTTTTTCGGAGATGCGGATTTCGGTGCGGCTTTTGCAGACGGCGCTTTTCCGCCTTTTCCGGAAATGTATGAATGAATCGTATTGATAAGATTGTCGATGTTTTCCGAGTAGACCGAACCGTTCGTGCGGGCTTCGAGCATCGCTTTGATAACATCGATGGAGTTGAGCAGAACATCGATGACGGGTTCGGTAACTTTTAATTTGTCGGAGCGGATTTCGTCGAGCATGTCTTCGACCGAATGCGTAAACGACGCAATTTCGTTCATTTCGACCGTTGCCGATCCGCCTTTCAGCGTGTGCGCCGCGCGGAATATTTCGTCGATCGCTTCGTGATTCGTCGGATCGTTTTCTATGACCAACACATTGCTTTCGAGATTATCTACCTGCTGTTCGGCTTCGGCAAAAAAATCTTTTAACAGCTCTTCATTGTTGGGATCAAGATAATCGCTCATACCGTTATTATATACGGAAACCAAGATAATTCAA
Source organism: Treponema sp. Marseille-Q4132 (assembly GCF_014334835.1). Taxonomy (NCBI): domain Bacteria; kingdom Pseudomonadati; phylum Spirochaetota; class Spirochaetia; order Treponematales; family Treponemataceae; genus Treponema; species Treponema sp. Marseille-Q4132. Next base: position 1,789,178 of record NZ_CP060591.1, on the reverse strand, counting down.
GCGCTAAACGGGAAAAATTCATTCATTTTTCCGCCCTCTAATCGATACAGTTATCCGTTCTTTTTGCCGATATTATAACGATAGTATTTTTCAGGAGTACCGCCGTGAACCGAAGGAAAACGCTTTTTATCATATACGCATTGTCCGCCGTACTCGCTCATCGCGTATCCGCCGCGGGATTTTTTTCAGGTTATACGGGAATCAAAGCCGATCTCGGATTTGCGGATGCAAGTGGCGCTTTCGACATGCAGCTCAAATTGCACTCGTTTTTTGCCGGTCAATTCAATTTGACAAAAAATCTCATCGCGCGCGCGGAATTTTCACTGCGCACCGACGATATCATAGACACCGCCGTTTTCAATAAAACACGAGCCGATTTCAAAGTCGATGAACTGTCGCTCATTTACCGCAGACAATTTTACGGCGGCACGAATTTTTTCAGCGCTTTTGCCGGTACTTACGAACCGATCGGATCGGATTTGTTTTTGCGGCGGCAGTTCGGCATAGAATCGATCTCTTCGAAAATTACCGAAAGCTGGCTCGGACTTTCCGGCTCGATCGTGTGTCCGCTGTTCGGCATCGGCGTTTCCGATACCGTATGTTTTTCTGAAGCGCCCGTAGCGGCGGGCGGTTACCTCTATGTCAACCGTGAAAATCCCGACAATAATTTCGTATTGAACGCCGATGCGCGTTTCGCGTGCGCTTATCAATATTTTATTCTCGATGCGGCGGCGGGCGTCAATTCGCCGATGAAAACCAAAAACGGCGCGGGGCAAGACGTCATACTTCTCGTCGATTCTCTGTACGCGCACGCAGGCATCACCATGCTTGTCGGAAACAATTATACGCCCCTCGGACTTTTTATACAGGCGGGCGTATACGACTTGCCGATCAGACGAGGTTCGGACACTTTTTCGTTCGACATTTCAAGCATCTATCTGCTCGCGGAATTCCGTATGCGTTTGTCGCAGTATCAGGCGATGTTCGCCGCATTCAGTCTTCCTTCCGACACCGTGAGCGAACTTCTTTTTATCCGAGATACGCTCGGCTTTAATTTTACGCTTTGCAACGCTTCGGTATATCTCGGCACACAGCAATTCGAGTTCGGCATCCACAATACGCTTTCATTTAAGGATAAAACATATATCGATATGCCGAATTTCATCGGACTTTTTTCCGCTCTGCCGACGATCGCCGTCTCCCCCTATGCAGCGGCGAAAATCGGACGGGGAGAATACCGCTCCATGGTACAAATCCGTATTTCCGATTTAATAAAAAATTCACCTGCCGCCGCATTCGAGTGCAGCTTCGGCTACAAAATGCAGCTGTAAGCACGAAACACCGCAGCTCGCTTTGCCGTGCGGCAAAAGAATTATTAATAATTATTAATTTTACAACTTCAAATTCGAAAGCCGTACACACGCTTCGTTTACGGCTTCGTGATGACCGAAAGAGCTGAAACGCAAAAAACCTTCGCCCGCCGCTCCGAATCCCGAACCGGGTGTCGTTACGACGCGGCATTCGTCGAGAATTTTATCAAAGATTTCCCAGCTCGTGTATTTCGGAAAATGCACCCAAAGATAGGGCGAGTTTCCGGTACTGTAAACACGCACTCCCGCTTTTGCAAAATTGTCTCCGGAAAGCGCTTCCCCGATCGCACGAACGTTTTCAAGATAATAATCGATCGTCTTTTTCATTTCGGCAAGGCCTTCGGGATCGAGGGCTGCAAGCCCGCCTCTCTGCGCAATATTCGACGCGCCGTTGAAAAGCGTGGTCATAACGCGAGACCAATCTTTGATGACGGGAGTGCCGTCGGCATATAAAAGCGTTTTCGGTACGACCGACCAGCCGAGACGGACACCGGTAAATCCCGCAGGCTTCGAATACGAATTGATTTCGATCGCACAGGTACGCGCGCCGCTTATTTCAAAAATCGATTTCGGAAGTCCGGGCGTACGGATAAACTCCGCGTACGCCGCATCGAACACGATGATACAGCCGTGAGCCTTTGCAAAATCGACGAGGCGGCCGAGCTCTTCTCTCGTGGACGCGTAGCCCGTCGGATTGTTCGGCGAACAAAAATAGATAATGCTGTTGTCGCGTACTTTTGTTAAATCGGGAAAAAAATTATTTTCCGGCGTACACGGAAGATAGCTTATGCCTTCGTATGCGCCGTTCTGTGCCGCGCCCGCCGCACCGATGAGCACCGATCCGTCGACATACACGGGATATGCGGGATCCTGCACGGCGACGCGCACTCCGCTTCCGAACAAAAGCTGTATGCGCGCAATATCGCATTTTGCGCCGTCGGACACGAACACTTCATCGGCTTCCGCAATGCCCGAGTAAAAGGTTTCGGCGATTTTTTTGCGGAGTTCGGAAAGCCCCTGTTCGTCGCCGTAACCCGAATAGCCTTCGGGTGTCGCAAGGACGCGCGCATAGTCCGACATCGCGCTTGAAATGTGCGGTTCGAGCGGTTCCGTCGTATTGCCGATGCTCAAACTGATGAGCTTCGCATCGGGGTGAGAAGCCGCGTATGTTTTACTTCGGCGCGCAACTTCGGGAAAAAGGTAGCCTGCTGTGAGATTGGCAAAGCATCTGTTTCGTTCTATCATAAACGCATTTTAGCGAATCGCGCAAAACAGTGCAACAAAATCGTACACAAAGTAAAGCATTGTCGGCGCACACGACCACGCCGAGACAAGCCGGATGATAATCTGGACGATGAGAGCGAAAGAAGTTATACTCATTGCCATGACCAAGATACCGATGAAAAACGCCGTCGCGGAACTCGATGGAGACGAAATGACGAGAGTGCTGTGGCAGATCGTCAAAGACAAATTGATTGTCCCTTACGTCGATCTCAAAACCGAATACTACGATTTAAGTTTAACAAAGCGCGATGAAACCGACGATAAAATAACCTACGAAGCGGCCGAAGCGATCAAGCGGCTCGGCGTCGGCGTCAAATGCGCAACGATCACATCGAACGCGGCGCGCATGGAAGAATACAAACTTTCGCACCTCACGCCGAGTCCGAACGGCATCATCCGCGCGGAGCTCGACGGTACCGTCTTCCGCACGCCCATCTTCGTAAACAATATCAATCCGTCCGTTTCGTGCTGGAAAAAACCCATCGCGCTCGGACGGCACGCATACGGCGACGTATACAAAAACTGCGAAATCCGCACGCCCGGCGCGGGAAAAGCCGAACTCGTGTTTACGGGAACGGACGGCAAAGAGATCCGCAAAACGATCATGGACATGAAAAGCGCCGGCATCATCCAAGGCATCCACAACCTCGACGCATCCATCGAAAACTTCGCCCGCTGCTGCTTTACCTACGCGCTCGACAAAAACGTACCCGTGTGGTTCGGCGCAAAAGACACGATATCGAAAACCTACGACGGCACGTTCAAAGAAATCTTTCAGCGCATATTCGACGCCGAATACAAAACGCGCTTCGAAAAAGCCGGCCTCACTTATTTTTACACGCTCATCGACGACGCCGTCGCGCGCATTATGAAAAGCGAAGGCGGCATGCTGTGGGCGTGCAAAAATTACGACGGAGACGTCATGAGCGATATGATCGCGTCGGCATGCGGCAGCCTCGCAATGATGACGAGCGTACTCGTCAGCCCCTCAGGCGCATTCGAATACGAAGCTTCTCACGGCACGGTACAAAAACACTACTACCGCTACTTAAAAGGCGAAAAGACGTCGACGAATCCCGTCGCGCTCATCTTCGCATGGACGGGCGCGCTCGCAAAACGCGGCGAACTCGACGGCACCGAAGCGCTTACCGATTTTGCACGGCGCCTCGAAAGGGCAACGCTTTCGACGATCGAAGAAGGAAAGATGACCGGTGACATAGCGCGCCTCGCAAACCCCGTTCCTGAGCGCGTGCTCAACTCGTGGGAATTTATCGACGCGATCCGAAAACGACTCTAGCGCGGCACAAAATTAATTATTAATTTTTCGGACGGCACGTATCGGAAGATCCCGCCCTCCGCGGCTCACTCACGCTCGGCCCCTTCGCTCGCTTATGCTCGCTCAGGCGGCTGCCTGCGGCACCGCTCCGGCCGGGCGTAGGCGGCTTCCCTTAGGCGAGCGTTCATCCGAAAAGTATCGCCTTATGCGAGCGTACCTCCGAAGGGGATCGCAAGCATTTTACAAAACGCCTCGTAATACGCTTTCGCTTTATCGTCCGAAACGCCGGTAACGAAAAACGATCCGTCCGGCACATCCGAAAGAAAATCGGCGGCAGCGGTAAGAATATTTTCACTTTTTTCTTTTTTCGAATTAATAAGATTGTCGTGTACTTCGATCGCACGGCGCGCAACGCCGTCGCGCGAATCGACGACGTTTACGTTTTTTCCCGCAGCCTTTTGCATGATATCCGCAAGGTGCGTAAAATGCGTACAGCCGAGTACGATCGTGTCGCAGTCTTTTTCAGCAAAATAATCGAGTGCGGGCATAACCGCACGCATCTTTTCATTTTCATCGGCGGTAACAAGCTTCCGTTCGATAAACGAAACGAGGTCGGCATCTCCCCTCGAATATATCGTACAGCCGGATGCAAAACCCTTTTCGAGCTCTTGAATATATGCGTCGCGCACGGTCGCATTCGTCGCAAGCAAACCGATCTTTTTATTTTTCGTTACCGAAGCGGCGAGTTTTATCGCAGGCACCGTACCGATAAACGGAACGAAAGGAAACCGTTCGCGAAGAGAGGCGAGAGCGGAAACGGAAATCGTATTGCACGCAACGACGATCGTTTCCGGCCGCCACGTATCGATGATGCGCGAAACGGCAGCAGTGGCGTATTCGATTATTTCGGAGACGGTTTTTTCTCCGTACGGAAAATGCACGGTATCGGCGAGGTAGGCGCAGGTCGCATCGGGGGCGAGCCGTTTGAGACGGAGCATATAGGGGATGCCGCCGGTACCCGAATCCAAAAACGCAAAATTCATAACACGATACCGCCGAATAAACTGTTGAACGCATCGCGCGCTTTTGCAGCCTTATCGTCTGCCGTTGCAAAATCGGTGCGCGGTGAAAACGCTGCGCAAAAATTTGCCTTTTCTTTGTCGGCGACAAGCTCTTCGACCGTTTCCCTGCAGTCGTAATGCGCACCCGGCGAATAAAACGTACAGTTGCGGCAGACATGCAAATCGGCTCCGCAAAATTCGCATACCGACGTTCTGAAGATTTTTTCGGAACTGCGTATCGCGCGCTTGCACTTCCAACACATATAATCGATTGTAAACGTTTGACTAAACAAACGCAATAGCGTACGATAAAACCATGTTTACGCTGAACAAGTGCCTCGTTCACTCGTGCAAAAATCTTTCGCTCTCCGTTTTCGATAAAACGAACGGTATGACCGAAGAACGCGGATACTGTCTCAATCACACGCCCGATCCCGGACGCGCAAAGGAATCGATTTACGATTATATTAAAACGCACGACGTCATAGTCGGTTTAAACGCCGCAGGTATTATGTTCCGCGATATCGACCTATCGAACAAGCGATTTTACGGCTGCAATTTTCAGCACTGTACGTTTATCGGTCTCCGCTCGGAAAGTTTGCTCGGTAAACTGTGCATGTTCGATTTTGCAACCTTCGCCGACTGCATGCTCCCGGGCTCCGCAATGCAGTTTACGTCGTTCGCCTGCTGTACGTTTTCACACACGATATTTACCGGCAGCGACATGGTGCAAAACAATTTCAACGGCGTACAGGCTTTTCAATCATCGTTCGACGATTCGGACTTGTACAATTCGCGCTTTATCGGCGCGCGCCTCGTCGACACGTCGATCAGAAATTGTAATATCAAAAATACGCTTTTTCTCGAATGCGTGTGCGAAAACGTTTCAATGAAAATGTCGAATACGAGGGAAGCCGTTTTCGACCGCAAAGGCAGCGAACTTTTTCAGGGAATCGCTCCGAAGATGAGAGGCGGTATATGAAAATATATTTTCACCTCAACATCGGCGGATTTTCAAACTGTTACATTATCGAAAACGAATTGACTAAAGAAGCGATCATCATCGATCCCGGAAAAATCACGGACGATATCATCAAACGCATCGAAGACGAATCGTACAAACTCGCAGGCGTCTTTATCACGCATAACCACGGAAGTCATGTGCACGGATTAAAAGCGCTGCGCAAAATATATACGCCCGCCGTCTATGCAGCCGACTGGGAAGTCGCGGGAAACGACACGCACGTCATCACGGGCGACGGAAAAATCCGCATCGCGGGTCTTACGGTGCGCTACATGGCGCTGCCCGGTCACACCGCCGATTCCATGATTTACAAAATCGGCAACGTCCTCTTTACCGGCGACAGCCTCTCTGCCGGAAAAATCGGAAGCACGAACAGCAGCTATTCGGATTTCGTGCTTCGGAAAAACATCGAACAAAAAATACTGTCGGAAAACGATGCGACCGTCATCATGCCGGGACACGGACCGCCGACCTGCGTCGGTGCGGAGCGCATGTTCATCGTATGAGCCATACGCGGCCGCACGAAAGCCCCCAGTTGTCGAACGCGTATTCGTCGAATACTTTTGCCGCATCTTCAAACGGAATACCGCGGGTTTGCCGTACGTGCGCTGCAAGTTTGGGAATCTCTTTTTGTACCGACGTCCAATTCGCGAGATTGACAAAATATGCGGCGACGGAGGAAACGTTTTGCTGCATGATGTACGCCATAAATTCGTTATGCACGAGATATTCGTCATTTAAATCGTAGTTGAGATTCGGATGCAAATGCCAATAGCCCTCTAAAAAATCGCGCGAAGCTTCATCCGTCGTATAAAAAACGGCGGCCGTGGCGTTGCGAAAATTTTCATCGGTAAAAAAAATACCGTGCCAGCCTTCGTGCGCGATATAGCGATTGCGAAGCCATTCGGGCGATTCCTGCGAAATCGAAATGAGAGCTCCCCGTCCTGCCGTATACGCCGTACCGTCGGCGACGATCACTCCGTTCGCAAGCAGGATATCGCGCAAAAGAAGTTCCCGCTCATTGAGAGGAAAATCATCCGCTTTTGTTTTTGTAAAAAACGCTGCAAGAGAAGAGGCATTGTAATCGTGCGCATTAAAACCGTGCATGCTTTCGAGCTCTTCATCGGTAAGGAGCGTACCGCGATAGCCCATCTTTTCGGAAAAAAACGCGAGCCGCTTAAAAAAATCGTTTTGCACGGCGAAGTCTTTCGTATCGATAATAAGTACGCCGGGAAATCTATCCCATTCGAAAAGTTCGTAATCGCCCGTGCGCCACTTCGCCCGCGGCCAAGAAACGATCAATCCCGGATCGGTTTTAAAAGGAGCAAAAATTTTTCCGCCCGCATTCAATTCGTTTTTGACATCGCTCCGCGTCATCATGAGAACGGGCATATTATCGATTTTATCGCGGCAGGAAACCGTCGAAAAAGGATTTACAAGAGCCGCCGTCGGTATATCGTATGCGTACGTTTTATTTCCGGAACCCGACACCCGTGTTTTATCCGTACGAAAAATTGTTAATTTTTCACCACCCGCATTCAGCTCCGTCTTTACGGGATTTTGCGCCGTACCCCAATCATCCGGCGCGTAAAACGCCGCAACGATCTTCGGCATAACGGCCGTGTCCGTGTTCTGCATAGGGAAGACAAGCGATGCGCCGGAAAAGTCCGCTTCATCGGGCGACTCATGCATCACGCCGCCGTTCGGCGCAAAGGCAAAGAGGGGCACGGAAGCGCTTTTATCCCAGCCTATCGCCCCGCTTCGAATTTCCGCTGCGATAATCGAAGCCGGAGCGGCCGAGTACACGAAAAAACCGCACGGTATGCTTTTACCGTTTTTCATTTCGTCTTTTCCGATCGAAAATGCGAGAGCGAATTCCGAAAGCTCCTGCACCACAAGGCTTGCAAGCGGGCGCCTTTCGATCTCCTTTCGCAGCCTGCCTCGAAACGTAAAATCGTCGGCAAATAAAAAACCGAGCATAAACGCTTTATCCGCGCCCGCCGCCTCATCGTGCACAATCCGCATGCGCACCGAAAGAGAAGCATCGCCGAAGCGTTGAATATACGAATCGAGCAGCCGCTGCTGTTCATCCGTAAATCGATAATACGCGTAACCCGGCCGCGCCTTTTTGGATTTCGCATTTGCGTTCAATGCCGTAAGTTTCAACACAGGCGCTTGCATCTCTTCGGGAAAAACGAGTGAAAGCGAAGAAGTTTTCGACAGATATTTTTTTGCAAGCAGACCGATATCGCACGCGAGCAATACGGTAAGCACGCTTAAAAGAATTTTTTGCTTTATTGTTAATTTTTTAAAAAAAGACATCATCGGGCAATACTACATTTTTTTTATAAAAATAGCTATACTGCCCTTATGTTCGCCGTTATACCCCATCCGACGGAAGCTCTCATCCTGTCGCGCACGCAAAAAGCAACGCTTTCGCATCTTAATGCCGAGTCGGGAACACATTGCTGGATTCCGCTCTTTCCGCTGTGGGCTTTTTTTAATAATTTCGATTACCTCGCTGCTGAAAGCGATACGATCATGCAAGCAGGCGGCAATGCGAATACGGCATTCGACGCGATACGGCTGAAAACGATACGGGATACGATCTCATCCTTTACGATCGGTACTCCCGAAGTTTCAAACGGAGAATTTTTTTTTTCCGCAATATTGCGATTTCGAAACGGCAAAGCCGCCTGCGGAAAAATACTCGCCGGGAAAAAATACGGCGATAAAGCCGAAGCTCCGCTGCATACCGAAAAAAAAACGGATGATGAAGCGGAATCGCCCCGCGCGGCCGAAAACGGACACAATTCATTCGCCGGCTTTCCCTATTCCTGCAGCGTATTCAGGATCGCGGATGCGGAAATCGGCGAGAGCGAAAGCGCAAACGATGAAAAGGCAGCGGATAAAATTGCCGACAAATGCACGGAAGACATATCTGCACATTCCGGCGATACGGACGATGCGGAACTTCGTACGTGGCGCGTACACACATCTCTTTGGGTAAAGAAGGAAGGATATAGAAAAAACCGCAAATGACGCTTCAAACACCAGTTATGGAAATTAATAATAATTCGGGTATAGTGAAAATCTTATCCTGCATATATCGAGTAACAAGATTATTAATTTCGAGCAGTTGGTTTGTAAAAAAAAGAGCCCGGCAGCTACCTACTTTCCCGCTAGATAAGCAGTATCATCGGCGCAAGGGAGCTTGACTTCCGTGTTCGGAATGGGAACGGGTATTTCCTCCCCGCCATGGCCACCGGGCAATAATTGCCGTACAAAAAGAAAAAGGAAGAAGGGGCAGGCATCTCAAAACATTTTACGCCTTCAATCACCTGCCGTCGTTTCACACGAGCTCTTATGTGCTCGTAAGTATAGCGTTTCGCGCATAGGCACGGGAACGATAATATGGTCAAGCCTCACGACCTATTAGTACTGCTCGGCTGTGCACGTCGCCGTGCCTGCACCTGCAGCCTATCAACCGGATAGTGTCTCCGGGGTCTTTAGGAGGGTTATACCCTCAGGGATGTCTCATCTTGAGGCGGGCTTCCCGCTTAGATGCTTTCAGCGGTTATCCCTTCCGAACGTAGCCACCCGGCACTTACCCTTGGCAGGATAACCGGTATACCAGAGGTTCGTCCGCTTCGGTCCTCTCGTACTAAAAGCAGCTCCTCTCAAACATCCTCCGCCCGTAACAGATAGGGACCGAACTGTCTCGCGACGTTCTGAACCCAGCTCACGTACCGCTTTAATTGGCGAACAGCCAAACCCTTGGGACCTGCTCCAGCCCCAGGATGCGATGAGCCGACATCGAGGTGCCAAACTTTCCCGTCGATGTGAACTCTTGGGGAAAATCAGCCTGTTATCCCCGGAGTACCTTTTATCCGTTAAGTGACGGCGCTTCCACTTGCAACCGCCAGATCACTAAGACCTGCTTTCGCACCTGCTCGTGATGTCTCACTCGCAGTCAAGCCTCCTTGTGCCTTTACACTCGTACGATGATTTCCAACCACCGCGAGGAGACCTTCGCGCGCCTCCGTTACCCTTTAGGAGGCGACCGCCCCAGTCAAACCGCCCGCCAATCACTGTCCCCCATCCGGCTTCACGGACCGGAGTTAGAAATCCCATCCGCCAGGGCCGGTATTTCACCAACGGCTCCACGCACGCTAACGCGCACGCTTCATAGCCTCCCGGCTATCCTACACATGGCGGATAGAATCCCAGTGATAAGCTGCGGTGAAGGTTCACGGGGTCTTTCCGTCTAATTACGGGTATCCGGCTTCTTTACCGGAATATAAGTTTCACCGAGTCCCGCGTTGAGACAGCGCCCAGAATCGTTACACCATTCGTGCGGGTCGGAACTTACCCGACAAGGAATTTCGCTACCTTAGGACCGTTATAGTTACGGCCGCCGTTTGCCGGGGCTTCGGTTCGGAGCTTCGCATTGCTGCTAACCCCTCCCCTTAACCTTCCGGTACCGGGCAGGTGTCACCACCTATACGTCCCATTACTGGTTCGCAGATGGCTGTGTTTTTGATAAACAGTCGCCTGGGCCTGCTTTCTGCCGCTCACATCCTTATCAGCGTGAGCCACACTTCTTCCGAAGTTACGTGTGCTTTTTGCCGAGTTCCTTAACGCGGGGTCGCTCGTGCGCCTTAGATTACTCATCCTGCCTGCGTGTGTCCGTTTCCGGTACGGTCCGACTCAGCCTACCTTTAGACAGTATTTCCCGGCACCTTGATTACGTCCGCTTCGCTTCGCCTGCGCTCCGCTCCCCGTAACAGCTCAGCTCAAGAGCTCTTTTATCCGCCCTCTCAACACCTCACTGCTTGGACAGGAACTACCGTTCTCCTGCCGGATTTCACCTCATGCGTCCTGCCTTCAAAACTGAGCCGGGTATCGGATTTTGAACCGATTTCCCATCGACTACGACTTTCGTCCTCGCCTTAGGGGCCGACTTACCCCGGGCAGATTGCCTTTACCCGGGAATCCTCAGGCTTTCGGCGGACGGGAATCTCACCCGTCTTTTCGTTACTTGTGCCTGCATTCTCTCTTCCGCTTCCTCCAGCGCCCCTCACAGGTACGCCTTCTCCGGTTAGCGCAATGCTCCCCTACCGCCCGCATCACAAGATGCGGACCCGCGGCTTCGGTATAACGCTTAGCCCCGTTACATTGTCTGCGCACGCCTGCTCGACCAGTGAGCTGTTACGCACTCTTTTAAGGAATGGCTGCTTCTAAGCCAACCTCCTGGCTGTCTGTGCAGACGCACCTCATTTCACACTGAGCGTTATTTTGGGACCTTTGCCGACGGTCCGGGCTGTTTCCCTCTCGACTATGAACCTTGGAGCACACAGTCTCACTCCCATGCGTTGGCGGATGGCATTCTGAGTTCGATTGGTGTCGGTAGACTGTGACGCCCCCTATCCCATCCGGTGCTTTACCTCCTTCCGCTTTGCATGAGGCTGTCCCTAAAGGCATTTCGGGGAGAGCCAGCTATTTCCAGGTTTGTTTAGCCTTTCACTCCTAATCACAGGTCATCACTACCTTTTTTAACAGATTACTGTTCGGCCCTCCAACAGGTTTCACCCTGCCTTCAGCCTGCCCATAATTAGATCACCTTGGCTTCGGGTCTGCGTCACGCGACTTTTCGCACTTTTCACACTCGCTTTCGCTCCGGCTCCGGATCTTCCAACCCTTAGCCTCGCCGCGCAACGCAACTCGCAGGTTTATTCTACAAAAGACACGCCACAACTCTTGCGAGCCGTGACATCTTGTCGATCTGTGGTTTCAGGTTCTCTTTCACTCCCCTCACCGGGGTTCTTTTCGCCTTTCCCTCACGGTACTGCTGCACTGTCGGTAGCTGTCTCGTATTTAGCCTTGGATCGTGGTCGACCCGGATTCAGACTGGGTTTCTCGTGCCCCGCCCTACTTAGGTACCGCGCCATGGAGTCCGATCCTTTTCGCTTACGCGGCTTTCACGCTGTCTCGCGCGCCTTTCCAGCCGCTTCTGCTAAAAATCGGTTTTTTCCTAACTCCACGGGTCATCCCCGTGCGGCCCTGCAACACCCTATAAAGGGTTTAGGCTCCTGCGCGTTCGCTCGCCGCTACTTGCGCAATCTCTTTTGATTTCTCTTCCCGCGTTACTTAGATGGTTCACTTCACGCAGTCTCGCTCCGCCGCAGTATCTTCTTCCCGCGCGCGGTGTATGCCTTACGACATACGGGTTACCCCATTCGGCTATCTGCGGATCTAAGGATGTTTGCTCCTCCCCGCAGCTTTTCGCAGCTTACCGCGGCCTTCTTCGCCGGACAGCTCCCAGGCATCCGCCACAGACCTATTCTTGCTTGACCATATTCTCTTTCCCGCGCTTTAAGCTTCCAACCGCTCAAACGCTCAAACCTTCTTCCCTTCCCTATATTTTCAAAGAGCATGGGGCTGTTCAAAAACTTCAGTTTTTGAACAGCTTCCTTGATGTACTATGCGACGTTTAAAATTAAGTCATTACAATATAAAAACTTAATTTTAAACTCGACGGGCTGTCGAAAAAGTAACCGACTTTTGAGACAGCCCCCTCACGTCTGTCCTTTATTTAAATCTGGGACAGAATAGAGTTGAACTATTGACCCCCGCCTTATCAGAGCGGTGCTCTAACCAACTGAGCTACTGTCCCGTATTTGATAATAGCCGCACTTGCTTACTGATCAAGGGGCACAGGGAAAGAAAGAAAGCGAAAACTGTTCAAAAACCGATACGGCTCGAACAGCCTGACACATGCGGTTTGCGCGCGTACACTGCGCGCTCCTCTTCCCTTGGAAAAGGAGGTGATCCAGCCGCACCTTCCGGTACGACTACCTTGTTACGACTTCACCCCCCTCACAAAGCGTACCTTCGACAGCGTCCCCCTTGCGGTTGGACTGCCGGCTTCGGGTACCCCCTGCTCGGATGGTGTGACGGGCGGTGTGTACAAGGCCCGGGAACGTATTCACCGCGCCGTGCTGATGTGCGGTTACTAGCGATTCCAGCTTCATGAAGTCGAGTTTCAGACTTCAATCCGGACTACGACCGCTTTTCTGCGTTCTGCTCCGCCTCTCGGCTTCGCTCCGCTCTGTGGCGGCCATTGTAGCACGTGTGTAGCCCTGGACATAAGGGCCATGATGACTTGACGTCGTCCCCGCCTTCCTCCTGCTTGTCGCAGGCAGTTCCGCCTGAGTCCTCAGCTCTACCTGTTAGTAACCGGCAGTAGGGGTTGCGCTCGTTGCGGGACTTAACCCAACACCTCACGGCACGAGCTGACGACAGCCATGCAGCACCTGTTCACAGCCGTATTGCTACGCTCACATATCTCTATATGATCGCTGTGTATGTCAAACCCAGGTAAGGTTCCTCGCGTACCATCGAATTAAACCACATGCTCCACCGCTTGTGCGGGCCCCCGTCAATTCCTTTGAGTTTCACCCTTGCGGGCATACTCCCCAGGCGGTACACTTATCGCGTTTGCTTCGGCACGCACGCTCTTGCGCACACGCCCAGTGTACATCGTTGACTGTGCGGACTACCAGGGTATCTAATCCTGTTTGCTCCCCGCACCTTCGCACCTCAGCGTCAGTCGTCCGCCGGTATCCTGCCTTCGCCATCGGTGTTCTTCCGCATATCTACAGATTTCACCCCTTCACACGGAATTCCGGATACCCTTCGGCAACTCTAGCTCGCCAGTTCTCAATATAGCTCCGGAGTTGAGCCCCGGTATTTCTTACCAAGCTTGGCGACCCGCCTGCATGCCCTTTACGCCCAATAATTCCGAACAACGCTCGCACCTTACGTGTTACCGCGGCTGCTGGCACGTAATTAGCCGGTGCTTATTCCTGCCCTACCGTCACCGTGTCGGCATTTCCTCCAACACTTATTCCTCGGACAGAAAAGAACTTTACAACCTTCCGGCCTTCTTCGTTCACGCGGCGTCGCTCCGTCAGGGTTTCCCCCATTGCGGAATATTCTTACCTGCTGCCTCCCGTAGGAGTCTGGGCCGTATCTCAGTCCCAATGTGTCCGTCCGCCCTCTCAGGCCGGATACCCGTCCTCGCCACGGCGGGCCATTACCCCGCCGTCTAGCTGATGGGCCGCAGACCGATCCCGTCGCGGAGCCGAAGCTCCTTTCCCGCTGTCTACCTTCCGTAAACAGTGATCTATCCGGTATCACCCTCTATTTCTACAGGCTGTCCCGGTCAGCGGGGTACGTTATCCACGTGTTACTCACCAGTCCGCCGCTCTCGGCATTGCTGCCTGCCGCTCGACTTGCATGGTTAAGACGCGCCGCCAGCGTTCGTTCTGAGCCAGGATCAAACTCTCCATCATTATGTTCCCGGATTGCTCCGGGTCTAATTTCGTTCGTTTGTCCCCGCTTCCTTTTTGCTCTCGCTTAAGTTTAGTTCGGGAGACTTTTGTGTCTCCGCATGCGTCTTGCTTTCTTTCCTTCCCTTTGCCTGTCAAACAGCGCACCTGCGGTTTTCGCGGGTAGCTTGTAATTTACCGCTTTTTCCCCTTGTGTGTCAAGTACTTCCTACCGCTTTTTTCAAACCTTTTTTCACTACCCCACACACCCGCCGGCACTCGCACCCTGCCCCCAAATGCAGCTTGAAAACACCGCGCAGCCCGCGCAAAAACCCTATTCTCTCAGACGACGAGTCCGTCTTCCACAGCGTTTGCACGACACATAGACGCGGCCGCACAGGCAATATGTACTGCAAACAATGAGCGCGCGAATAAAATCACCTTTCGAAAATTTATTAATTATTAATATAGCTTTCCGCCTTTTTCATCATCGCTTTTACGGTCTTTTTCCAATCCGCCGCAAACCACTGCGGAGTTCGAGGGAGAGATCGCGAACGGAAATTATATCGCGCCGATAAAAAACTTCCCAAAAGAAACGAAGTATTGTTTTTCCAATCGCAAAACCGCAGCTTTAATTGAAAATCATTTCGGGTGCGCTTTAAAATCCTGAACGATGCTAACACGGGATTTCACATCGTATCCGGGCATTTCTTTTTTTGCAAGCGCGACGGCTTGTTCGACTACGGCGGATGAATCCGCAACACCGCGCAATACGATCATACCGCCTTCGATTTCGGCATGTAAAAATTCGATATTGACTTTATGCGTAAACACCAGCGTATTGACAAGTTTCTGCGCCGAAAGAAGCGTTTTTATCTTTTCCGTTCCCAGTACATCGCGTTCGGGAGAAATATGAGATCCAACGAAATCGGCAATAAACAATCCCGCTTCTTCCGTTCCGACAAGTCCCGTGTTCAGCACAAAATGAAAATGCGTCGGATCGGCGATATCGACATTGAAAAAACTTTTATGAAAGCCGCTTCTGTCTTTATCGCTCTCATCAATTTTTTGTTGCGCCTGTTTCGATGTACATGCAAATTCATTTTGAAGCCGCTGCAACCTGACCGAATCTTCGGCAACAAGACGAAACGAAACGACATTAGGAACACCTTCCAATATAATGTAGGCGCCGCGCCCTATAAGCACGCAGTTGTTTTGACTTGCGGCTTCGAGAACCGCAGTCTGCAGATAGTGCAGATATTCGTCACGGTCTTTAACAAGAGCTGCAAAAAATCCCGGTTTTTTTTCATCATATTTGCCGAGTTTTTCGGGCGAAAATCCGAGCTGCACGATACGCTTTTCAAGTTCATCTTTTCGGATAAACTTAAAGTTAAGTTTTTCCGCTGCAACGCTCGCAATCTCATCGCCGAACGTTGCAAGCTGCCGAGAAATTGCAACAATAGCCATACGCACCTCCCATTCCTATCATTATTATAAAACTATAAAAAATTTTGATACTTTGTTTTGAATATTTCTCCAAGTTTTCGCGCCATACGAGGACTTATCGTTCTGTGTCCCGTTTCCATCCCGGAAACATGTTGTGCAGGAATGCCTAATTTTTTTGCCAAAGCCGCTTGCGTCAGATTATCGCGATAGCGAAACAACCTCAACGTCTTTTGAGGTGTCCGATCCTTCACAATATTTTTATACCATTCGGTTTCAGCTATTTCGACATACGCTTCATCATCGTCTTCTTCAACCATAGCGTGCGGATAGCGTGTTTTGACAAACGTGAGTAAGTCTTGCGGTATATCACCTTCAATTTTTATAGGGGGCGTTTTCACGACTACCTGCATAATATACCTCCAGTTCGATTCCTTTTACCGTTTCTTTCCAACAGGCAACCCAATGATATGATAAATGACAGTGGTATTTATTTTTTCCGAGCGCACTGAAATTGGGCCAGCCTTTTTGTATCGGTCCGGTTTCCTGCAGATCTTCCAATAAATATGAAAACAATTCTTGTTCTTTTTCCGGCATTTTCAAAATCGTTTTCAGTATTTTTTTCTTTTGTATTACCCGATACATTATCCGCCTATTCGGTATTATAACCATATAATGGTTATATCGTCAAGGTTTTTATCCGAACGTGATTTCATATTTTTTCTCTTCGCGTATCGATACTGCAAACCGTCAGACAACCGCAGTCTTTTCGATAATCCGAATACACGCTTTTATAATTTCTCTAAATACAGTATAACTCAAGATAACCTAAAAATAAAGGAATTTATTTTACAAGGTGAATACAAAATAAATTTTATACATTAATATTATGGGAGTGATCGGATATGAATGCTGACGACAGCGCGCTTATTTGGCAGGAAAACGGAAAACGCGTATTATTAAAAACACCGGTATTTACGGTAACCGAAACGGACAGTGTTGCATCCGACGGACAAAAAGGAAACTACATGGTCATCGAACCGGGACACGATTGGGCGATCGTCGTACCGGTACACGGAAGTAAATTTTTGATGGTAAAACAATGGCGGCATGCCGAATGCGTGCTGAGCATCGAATTCCCCGGCGGGGTCATGGACGAAGGAGAAACGCCCGAACAGGCTGCTGCGCGGGAGCTGCTCGAAGAAACGGGACACACGGCAGGACGGCTGACTTACCTCGGAACGATGAGTCCCAATCCCGCGCTCATGTCGAATCACGTACATTTTTTCGCTGCGGAAGATTTGACGAATATCCACGAACAGCATCTGGATAAAGACGAATACGTGCAATACCTCGAACTCGATCAACGGGAAGTAATCGACGGTCTCGGCACAAAAAAAGAATATTCACACGCGCTCATGGCAGCGGCCGTCGCACTCTATCAGCGGCAAAAAGAAAAAGCGTAAAAACAAACGAAATATTTTTAACAATACGCGGTAAGGAAAATTTCAAAACAGAAGTTTAAACAATTTTATTTCCGAATTATTAAATGCGATAAAAAAAATCCGGCCGGTGTACAAACGCACATCGACCGGATCACATTTAAACGCCGGACGCGGAATCATCGCGCGACGTTGTACGGATCGTAAGCCTTCGCAGGATCGTAGACGCCGGCACGGATTTCACCGCTCAAGCTCGGAATCTGCATCTTCATGCCGGGCAAAATCAAATTCGGATCCTCGGGACGCGGGATATTCGTCTTGTTCGCCTGATACAGGTTTTCCCACAAAAGGGGATTATTGTAGATATACGGACGCCCCGAAATATTCCAAAAGCAATCCTTCGTATCCGCCCACGGACGGACGACATAGAATTCGGGAAGCGGAGTTACTTCGCGCACACCGTCAAGCAAGGCGACCGATTCGCGCGCATAATTTGCCGCAGCTTTATAATCTTCGCCTTTATAAGCTTTTTCAGCACCGGAATATTT
Organism: Treponema sp. Marseille-Q4132; assembly: GCF_014334835.1. Taxonomy (NCBI): domain Bacteria; kingdom Pseudomonadati; phylum Spirochaetota; class Spirochaetia; order Treponematales; family Treponemataceae; genus Treponema; species Treponema sp. Marseille-Q4132. The sequence continues at coordinate 1,771,397 of NZ_CP060591.1, read as the reverse complement.
ATTTTGCGCAGCGGTAAACGCCATGGGGAAATTTTTATCCGCATCGATGCTCTTCGCCCACGCAATTTTATTTTGCGCAATTTTCATTTCATCGTCGGCCGCTTTTTTTGCGAGCATCATATCGATGTACGCACGGGAAAGCGCCGCATTTTCTTCGGCTTTTTTCGAAAGCTCGATCGATTCGTCGTATCTGCCCGCATTGAGCGCGGCTTGAGCTTGGCGCGTATACTCATCGGCGAGCTTTTGATACGTATTGTTTTTGTAACTTACGGCAAACGCAACCGTTCCGGCAAACGCAATCGAAGCGATGATAATTAATAATTTTTTCATTTTGCAGCCTCCGTATCGCTGACCGTTTCAGGAACCGCTTGTGCGGCCTTCGAGGGATCGTCGTAGGTTTCGCTCTTAAGCAGAACCGCGTTTTCGTCTTCGATGCCTTTGATATTGCTGCCCGAAAGCGGCGCATCTTTATCCGCCTGCACTGCATATTCCGAAGTTGCGGCAACTTTCGCTTTCGCCTCTTCGATGGCTTTCTGTGCAGCCGCGCGCTTTTCGGAAATATCGGCATAGAGTTTTTCAAAGGTTTTGCGTGCGTCGCCGTAATGTTTCAACGCATTTTCGGCGTCCTGCTGCGCATAGCTCGTGTCTCCGCTGCGGAAATCCGCAACGCCGTCGTCGTACGCTTTCTTTTGCGCGACCGCCGCATAAACGCTGTCCGCATTGCGCTTTGCATTGAATGCCGCCGTACGTTCTTCGCGCGCACGCATTCTAAATGCATTCTGCAAGGCCGTACCGAGCGACGCATAAGCTGTGTGCGCATGCTCATAAAGCTTTGCACCTGCCGCCGCTTTATCCGCCGAAAGATTTTCGGCTTCTTTCAAGGCATTCGCACCCTTGTTGTAATTCGTCTTATCGTAAGATTGAAAGCCGAGTTCATCGATGCGCTTTTTAAGTGCAGCTGCTTTCGTGTACTCTTCAAGCGCACGATACCGTGCCGTCACGTCGGCAAGTTCAACCGTCACGTTTTCGCCGGCCCTGCTCCGCTTCATAAGTTCGTTGTAGCGTGCATCCGTATCGTTAAATTGATCGGGCGCCGCTTTATCGGCTCCCGCTTTAACGGCGGCACGGCGCGCGTTTTCTGCCGCATCAAGAGCGGCGGAATTGTCGGTTGCAACCGGTACGGTCACAGCGGGCTGTTCTACCGCAGGTGTATCCGGTTTTGTGTTTTGCTTCGTGGATTTACATGACGCAAACCCGAATGCCAGCGCAGCGCCGAAAAAAATTATATACTTTTTCACGTTCTGCCTCCATAATCTTCATTGGTAAATTGTCAAGTATCGACAATACATCAGTATTATTATACCGTATTCACGGTACTTCCGCAACGAAGCGGGCGAGGACGATCGGTGATCAGCCTTTTACCGCTCCTGCAGTCATGCCGTTTATTACCTGATTTTGCAAAAGGATATATAAAGCGAACGTCGGAATCGTCGCTATGACGAGAGCCGCCATAAGACCTGCATAGTCGGCCGTATATGCGCCTAAAAAATTATACAAGCCGAGGGGCAGCGTTTTTTTCGCTTCCGAATTGATAAACACGAGGGCAAAGCTGAATTCCTTCCAATTATTAAGAAATGAAAGGATTATCACCGTCGCGATCGTCGGATGCGCCATGGGCATCACAATGGTGAAAAAAATACGCGGCACGGAAGCGCCGTCTATAAGCGCCGCTTCGATTATCGAATCGGGAAACGCCTGCATAAAACTTTCAAGCAGGAATATTGCAAGGGGTAAAGCAAATGCGGTGTACACGATTATGAGCGATTTGAGGGTATTGAGCAAATGCAAATTTTTCATTTGCGAAAACAGCGGTACAAGTACGGCTTGAAGCGGGATCAGCATGCCGATCGTAAAAAGCATCATGATGACATGACGCCCTCGGAATTTGAATTTCGCGAGTACGTATGCCGCCATCGAACCGACAATCACGACAAAAACAATGGATACGATCGTGACAAAAACGCTGTTAAAAAAATATTTTCCGATATTTGCGGTATTCCACGCATTTATGTAATTTTCAAAATGGAGCTTTTTGGGCAAAGCGATCGAAGACTGAATGATTTCCGGATTCGATTTAAATGACGAATAGAGCATCCAGACGAGAGGAAACAAAGTGGTAAACGCCAACAGAGACAGGATAACATATCGAATGGCGGTAATAAAAATACTCACGGCACGTCTTTTTTCCGTATTCATAAATTGTTGATCCTCCATAAAAAAATGCGGCAAAGACACGGAGCGCTGCCGTCTCTCGGACTTTCGTGCGCCGCCGAAAAACAGCGCATTACGCTTCTTTTTTCCGCAAAAGAAATACTCTGCTTGTCAATATCAGAATAAGACTGATAACGCATATAGCCAAGGAAACCGCACTTCCGTAGCCGTACTGATACACGGTAAAAGTTTTGTTGTACATATACGTGGCCATAACTTCCGTTGCATGGGCGGGGCCGCCTTGTGTCATAGTATAAATCAAATCGAACGTACGCATGCTCCCTGAAATACAAAGAATAGCCGAAGCCGCAATACTGCTCCGGAGCAAAGGCAGTCTGATTTTAACAAGTTTTACAAACTCGGAAGCGCCGTCTATATCCGCCGCCTCTATAAGTTCTTTTGAAATATTTTGAAGCGCCGCAAGAAAAATTATCATATACAATCCGACGCACTGCCACAGTATGACGACGCACAGAGTATAAATGGCTATGCGGGTATCGCCGAGCCAATCGGGCATATCGGCGATGCCGAGCATCGTATAGACAGTACGAATAATGCCTACCTGTGAATTGAGAATCGTCGACCAAAGCAGTCCCACAACCACGGTTGAAAGAATCATCGGAATAAAAAAAGAAGTTCTGTAAAAGCCCGCGCCTCGAATCTTGCCGTCCAGAACTACGGCTGCGAGGATCCCCAGGGGGATCTGTCCCAACAGGGAAAAGAGCAAAACGAGCATATTATTGCCGAGCGATTTCCAAAAAATAAGATCGGAAAATAATTTTTTAAAATTATCGAAACCTAAAAACACCGGAGCGGAAAGACCGTTCCATTGATAAAAGCTGAAAACGAACGATCTGAATATCGGAAAAATTACAAAGGGAATATAAAAAAGCAAAGAGGGAAGCAATCCCCATACAATATATTTTTTGCCGTCTTTTATGGAATCCATAATGTACCTCGGACAACCGGCAGCCGGCAAAACCGCCGGCTGCGTGAAAAAGATATCAGCGAATTGTCGCCTGCAGCTGTTTGGCCACATCCATAGGCTGCATAGTTCGGAGCATAATACCCTGCAAACCGTTATTGATAATTTCCGTCTGTTCGGAATTCAACGCCGAATCGTATACCGTTACGAGCGGGTGAGCCTTCATGAGCTCCACGGTTTGTGCGTACAGAGTATCGACCGATGCAGTATCAAGCTTGACCGATCGTGAAGAAACGGGAATATAATACTGCGTATACATAACCTGCGCATCGGCATTTGTCAAAAACACGATAAGCTTTTTCAAAGCGGCTTTTTGTGCCGCGGTCGTCTTTTTGTTGATTGCAATGCCCGTACTGCTGACGCCCGTCATAACAGAGGGATCTCCCTTTCCTCCGCTGAAAGCGGGGAAAACCGTTATACCGATATTCGCCTTAAAATCGGCAGGCGTATTTTTAATAATATCGGGCAGTACCCATGAGCCCTGGATCATCATAGCCGCTTCGCCGCGGTAAAAATAATTGCGCATCTGAACGTCGTCGATACTGTTGTAGTCTTTATTGAAAGCGCCCATGTCGGCAAGCTGTCTCATCGTATCAAGTGCGCTGATAAATTGACTGTCGGTAAATTTCGCATTTTTTCCCGCAAGGACATTATCGAGCCATTCCGACCCCGTCCAGCGGTTTGCTACGACGCTGAATATTTCCGACTGTGCCGGCCATTTCGCTTTATTGCCGAGCGTGATCGGGATGATCCCGTTCTTTTTGAAAACATCGATCGCAGTCTTCAGCTCTTCCCACGTTTCGGGTACCTTTACATTGTATTTATTAAAAATCGCCTTATTGTAAAAAAGCTCCGATGTCAGCGATACTCCGAGGCCGGCGGAATACGTTTTTCCGTTGAACGTGAATTCCTGCAGGGCGCGCGGCAAAAGGCTGTCTCTCCACACTTTGTCGCTTTCAAGCAGATCGTTTATATCTGCAAGAAGTCCTGCCGATGAAAATTCTTTCGTCATGGAATTCGGCCAGATGAGAAATCCGTCCGGAAGCTCTCCGGCTGCTGCAAGCGTTTTAAGCTTCGTTTGATATTGATCGCGCGGGATTTTCTGTTCATCGACTTCAATATCCGGGTTCGCGGCTTTAAAATCCGCCATGCGCTTTGCCATAAATTCGGCCCTTTGATCCGCCCCTACAAACGAATGCCATACGGAAATTTTTACTTTTTGTCCGTTTGTGCCGGCACCCGCAGCATCGTTCGTTCCGAATGCGAAAAGCGGCAAAGCGGCTCCGAATACGACTGCCGCCTGCAAACAAATACTTACAATCTTTTTCCTGAACATAGTTCCTCCTGCCGAAAATAATTATCCGGCATCTTTATTGTAAACGTTTTACACGGGCTGAATATCCGATAATTCTTCGAAAATATCCGCATTTCTTTGAAAAGCCGCAGCTCAGTTCTCCAAAAAATTTTTATACCAGATACCGCTCTTTTTCCAATAACGCTGCTGTGTTTTATAATCCACTTTAAAGAGACCGAATTTATTCGAATACCCTCTCGCCCATTCGTAATTATCAAGCAGCGACCACACGTAATAGGCATGTACGCGGCAGCCGGCGTCAATCGCTTCGGAAATATTTTGTATATGATTTTTAATAAAATCGACTCTGTCGTCATCGGCGACCGTTTCTCCGTAAACGGGATCGGCCGTCATTTTCGCATCTTCAAAGGCCGCACCGTTTTCGGTAATTTGCACCGGAGGATTACCGCAATCGTCTCTGATCCGAATGAGCAGATCTTTTAATCCTTCCGGCCAGACTTCCCAGCCGATCGCCGTATACGGAGCCCCTGCCGGTTTCGTTTCAACATAGGGAAGTACGGGATGAAGGACATCCGGACCCGAAAGCTCATCGGCCCGCGCTTTGCGTATCACTTTTCTGAAATAATAATTGACTCCTAAAAAATCGGTCTTTTGCGCGGTTATATATGAAAGATCGTTTTGCTGTACCGGAGGCGCCGCATACACCGATTCGAATTTTTCATACATGTCGGAAGGATAGGAAGCTTTGTACAGAGGATCGAGAAACCACCTGTTTTGAAACGAATCGGCAAGACGGGCACATGCCGCATCGTCTTCCGAATCGGATGCGGGAACACAGGGGTACAGGTTGAGCACGGCACCGACGTGCGCATCTTTTCCGTGCGGCGAATTCCGCAATACTTCGACGGCACGCGCGTGCGACAATAAAAGGTGATGAGAAACCGCCGTCGCGACAGCAATGTTTTTTATACCGGGTGCATGCCGCCCCTGCAAATTTCCGGCAAACGAAGCGACCCACGGTTCGTTATGGGTAAACCAATGATGCACTCTGTCGCCGAAGCGTTTATATGCAAGCTCCGCATATTCCGCAAATCTCTCCACGATATCTCTGTTCGCCCATCCGCCGAAATCCTGAAGTCCCTGCGGCAAATCCCAGTGATAGAGCGTAACGGCAGGCTCTATGCCTTTTTCCAACAGGCAATCTATGACGCGGTTATAAAAATCGATGCCCGCTTCATTGACGGCACCGTATCCCTGCGGCATAATACGCGACCACGCAAGCGAAAACCGATACGTATTGACACCCAATCGCTTTAACAATTCAAAATCGTTTTTATATAAATGATAATGATCACAGGCGATATCGCCCGTTTCGCCGTTCGCCGTTTTTCCGGGAATATGACTGAACGTATCCCAGATCGAGGGCCCCCTGCCGTCTTCCTTTACCGCGCCTTCGATTTGATATGAAGCGGTTGCCGCTCCCCATAAAAATTTTTCAGAAAGATCGCTTCGTTGCATACTGCCTCCCGTTTTCGGTATCGTATAGGGCATACGTAATGCGCCGCCGATATTCGGCACGCTTCCTTTTCAGTGTATTTTATACGGTCGTATAAATCAAGAGCAAAAATACCGTCGGCAATTTTCAGATAATTTTCCGAGAAATCTACTTTAACCGGAAAAGCCGTGATATAATATATTCGTCTTTAAGGCTACCGTATGAAAACCGTCCGCAATAAATTGCTTATTTTATACATATCGACCTGCTCTGTTTTTTTCATATTAACAGGAACAACATCGTATATTTGGACAAGAAAAAATATAATCGATAAAGTCAGCGAATCGACAATTATGAATCTTTCACTGATCGACAAAAACATAGAAGCCCTTTTCAATTCCGTTCATGATATTTCCCTGTTTCTCATAGCAAATAATAATGTGCGCGCGTTTCTCCGACTCGAAAAAGAATCGGCGCCGGAATTTCCGCTGCTGCGCAATACGGTAAACGATGACCTTGCCAATTTGACGGCCGCACAATCGGAGATACTTTCCGTCAATATATACGGAGCAAACGGTTTTTCAAATTACGAAAGCACGGGCACTTCGGCCGCCCAATCCGCGCATATACCTTTTACGGCACCCCTGATCCCGGACAGCGGAGAAGCCGTCGTATCTTCGGCGTATATCCGGAATTATCAAACGCTCGGGAATCGTTATGTTATCTCGTTTTACCGGAAACTGCGCGATCCGCATTCGCTGTCCCGCACGGACGGATTTTTGCGTATCGATATCGACGCACAAAAATCTGCGTCATTGTTTATCCGGCAAAATCACGCTTCGCGCGCATACGGTTTCATTTGCGATCAAAGCGGACGTATAATCCTCCATTCCGATCCGGATATATGCGGGCAAACCGTAAGCAAAAAAGGTGTTTATAAACGTCTTTTTACCGACGATGTCGGTTTTTTCAGAAATATGATAGACGGGACAAGCTGCCTTATAACGCATTATACGTCCCCCCGCGGAATTCTTGTAAGCGTTTATCCATTCAATGAAATTCTCAGGGAATCCGCCGTTACAGGAACGACAACCGTATCGCTGCTGTTTGTTTTTGCGATAGGCGCGGCGGCGCTTTTCATCGGACAACTTACGGCGGCATTTACATCTCCGCTGGAATCTCTGGCTGAAAGTATGCAGCGCGTAGAGCGCGGAGAATTCGGCATAGAAATAAAAAACATATCCGACGATGAAATAGGCATTCTCACAAAACAATTCAATAAAATGAGCGTACATATACGCACGCTCATCAAAGAAGTTTATGAAATCAAACTTGCCAAAAAAGAAGCCGAACTGAAAGCGCTGCAAGCACAGATCAATCCTCATTTTTTGTACAATACCCTCGATGCGGTATATTGGCTTGCAAAAATAGAGTCTGCCCCGAAAACGGCCAAATCCGTGTACGCACTCTCCCGTCTCTTCAAGCTCGGTTTAAACGGCGGTCAAACGGTTTCGACGATAGGGACAGAAGTCGAATATCTGAAAAATTATCTTGAGATAGTGTCGATCCGGCACGATACCCCGCTCAACGTTGCCGTCGATATCGATCCGGAACTGTACGGATGTATTTCGACACATCTCATGCTGCAGCCGCTTGTCGAAAACGCGATCATACACGGAATAGCCGAATCGAACAGACCCGGACGCATAGTTGTAAAAGGAGAAAAAAAACGCAAAAATATTATTATCACCGTATCCGACAACGGAGTCGGCATGAGCAGAGAACGCTGCCGTACGGTACTGCGGACAAGCGTGAGCCGTGATCGGAGTTTCGGGATCAGAAACGTACACGAAAGTATTAAACTGCGTTTCGGCGACGCTTACGGTCTCAAGATCCGAAGCGAACCGGAAAAAGGCACTACGGTTTTTATAAAATTTCCGTATATGCCGACACTGTCTTGAGGAAAAGAAAACATGATGATACCTGTCGTAATAGCCGAAGATGAAAAACAGATCCGGGACGGTATTGTAAAGATTATTCCGTGGCATGATTTAGGTTTCGAAGTGAAAGGTGCGGTGTCCAACGGCACCGAAGCTCTCGACCTGCTCAGGACGATCGGCGACGAGTCTTTGCTTATAACCGATATCCGTATGCCGAAGATGGACGGTATATCGCTGCTGAAAGCGGTCAGAAAAGAAGAACTTCCGGTAAAAGTATTGATAATCAGCGGCTATGACGATTTTGCATACGCGCGTGAAGTGATAAAATACGGCGGTGCCGATTATCTTATTAAACCCGTCAGTGAAGAAGAACTGGAAAAAGCGCTGGGAGATATAAAAAAAGCGTTTGAAAGCGAAAACGAAAAAAAACTCCTGCCTTCTTTACGGCTGCCGCAAGACAAAACGACGGTTATGGACGATACATTCATGCACACGATCGAATCTTACGTATACAAAAATTATCAGCATGCCATTTCGATCGCCGATGTTTCAAATCTTGTAAATCTCAGTGAAAATTATTTCAGCCATTTATTTAAACAGCTTTCGGGGGAAACTTTTACGCATTATTTGAATAAAGTCCGCATATCGAAATCGTGCCGTCTTTTGGAAAAAGGCAATCTGAAAATATATGAAATCGCCGAGCAAGTAGGATTTACAAATTACAAATATTTTAATAGTATCTTCAAGAAGATAACCGGTCAGTCGCCGACAAAATACAAATCGGCAATCCGTGAAATATAGATCGTCGGTTAAAATACGCCGATTTCATCCTGTCGTAATTTAAGGAGAAAAAGATGAACCTGATCCGCTGTAAAGAAAATCCGATCGTCGTTCCGGGGCAATTTCCGTGGAGAAAAGCCGCAGTCTTCAACCCCGCCGTCATATTGCACAACGGAGAATTTTATATGATTGAACGCGCGGCGGGACAGCTGCGCCCCTTCAACTGTTACTTCGGTCTGCAAAAGAGTACGGACGGCGTACATTTTACTCCCGTCCAGGACGAACCCGTCATAACGTCGTCTTCACTCGGATTTCCTTACGGAAGCATCCAAGATCCGCGGATCGTAAAAATCGACGACACGTTTTATCTGACCTATGCGCTGCGGCCGTCTTCTTACGGATACAGCCCGACAGGAACGGGAAAACCCGATGAAATATCGTATGATTATCCGGGCGAGCACGGAAAACCCGAAAGTTTTATGACCCGCTCCGGCATTATGGAAAGCAGCGATCTCCTGCATTTTCGCCAAGTAGCGTATACGACCCCCTTTGAAATCAATGACCGCGATAACGTATTGTTTCCCGAAAAAATCGGCGGCAAATTCGTTCTTCTCCGCCGGCCCGAAGAATATATCGGCAAAGAATACGGTACCGACAAGCCGAGTATTTGGATAAGCTATTCCGACGATCTGAAAGAATGGAGCGCGCCGGAGCTGCTGGCGACCCCTTGCGGAGATTGGGATTCCAAAAAAGTCGGCGCATCCGCACCTCCGATCAAAACGGAAGCGGGATGGCTTTTGCTCTTTCACGGCGTAGACGAAAAAAATATTTACCGGTGCGGTGCAATGATGCTCGATAAAAACGATCCTTCGAAAGTCATCGCGCGCGCACAAAATTATATTTTGGAACCGCAGGAATATTATGAACGCTTCGGTCTTTACATCCCGAACGTCGTGTTTCCGACGGCAGCCGTAAACAAAGACGGGCTTCTCTACATTTATTACGGATGCTGCGATACGGCCATAAGCTTGGCAACGGTCCCGCTCGACGAGCTTGTCGATTTCGTCATGACCGGAAAATAAAGCGCCGAGCTTACGATCCTCCGCGGGATGCGGTACCCGCGCATTTACTCAAAGAGCTCAGTCTCCTCGAGCCAGCGTGCGACTTTTTCCGCATCTTCATCGAGCCGCCTGTCGTCCACGAGCGGAGCGGAGACGGCGCGGACTTCGGCATGCACTCGCTGCGTAAATTCGCTAAACTCCGAAGCTCCGATTAAATCGGCGGCTTGGCATACTGCGAGTATGTGCACGGCGTATTGCAGATAGATGAGATCGATTTGGTCGCGCAGTTTCCGTGCCGAAATCGTACCCATGGAAACTTTATCCTGATTGAGCGCTTCCGTCGGACTTGACTGAATACTCATCGCCGTACAGCAATGCTGCACTTCCGCACGGATCGCCGACATCGTGATCTGCGCCGCTTTAAAGCCGAAGCGCAGTCCCGCGCGTTCATCGGTATCGTCGGTAAAGGGGATCAGGTTTTCCGTGAGATTGTTGAATTTTCCGTCGATGATGATCTCCGCCTGTTTGTCCGCCAAATCGCTGATATTTGCAAGCGCGATGCGCAGGTAATCGCAGGCGGCGCAAATATGTCCGCCGTAAAAATTGCCTGTATTATAAAGTTCTTCCGTATCGACGTTGACGAGCGGATTGTCGTTTGCGGAGTTGATCTCTTCTTCGATCCACTGCCCGGCAATCCGAAGCGTGTCGCGCAGGACACCGTTTATCTGCGGAGCGCAGCGAATGGAATAGCGGTCCTGAATTTTGACAAAACGCTTTTCAAACTGCGCATCGCCGATAGAGCCGATACGTTCGAGCAGGTTTTCGTATCGATACACGCGTTTCGAGTTTTTTACGATATCGTAAATATAGCCTGCGCTTTCGATCTGTCCCGCGTGATTTTTCATCTCCGCGACTTTTTTTCGGAAGGGCACTTCGTTGCCGCGTACGATCTCCGCAGTCGCTGCGGTGACGAAATCGCAGATGTTCGCAAGCCTCCGCGCGCGCTTCCACGAAAGGGAGGCGACGGCCGTCATCACCGACGTACCGTTCATGATCGCAAGTCCTTCTTTCGCCGCAAGCGGAAGAGGGGCGATTCCTTCGGCTTTGAGCGCGTCGATCGCCGGAACGATTTTCCCTTTGTAATACGCTTCGCGCTCTCCCATAACGACGGCAGCCACATAGGATAGCGGCGTCAAATCACCCGATGCGCCGACCGATCCCAGTTCGGGGATCACGGGGACGATATCTTTGTCGAGCAGGGTTTTGAGCCTTTCGGCGAGGACGACTCTGATCGCCGAATGCCCGCCTTTTACGTCGGAGTTCAATCGGCACAGTACGACGGCGCGTCCTTCTTCATGCGAAAACTTTTTACCGAGTCCGATGCCGTGAAAATGCACAATGGACTTTTGCAGCTCTTCCGCGCGGGAAGGATTGATTTGATTTCCGCACGAATCGCCGAAACCTGTCGTTACTCCGTATGTCGGAAAGCCCTTTGCGATATAATCTTCAAGAAATTTGCGCGATCGACGGAGCTTTTCGAAAAACTCATCGTTTTCCGGAAATGAAACCGCAGTTTTACCGTATGCGACGGCACACACATCGTCGATCGAGAGATGCTCTCCGTCAATCGTTATCGTTTTCATCATTGTATTCCCTTGTTTGAATTACTGTATAACATATCGCGTTAATACACAAGTTGACGAATACGGAAATTATTTTTATTTGAAGATTAAAACGAAACGCTGAAATAACGCGTCCCGTTTAATTTCGAGTTTTCTAAAGGATACAGAGGCTGCATAACGATTTTACTTTTTATCGGAAGTCAAGTTTACAAGCCAACGTTCTTTTTTGAGCCAAAAATGCGCGATGACGGCTTTGACTACATCGGAAGTTTTTACGATCGCATACATCACAACGGGACCGAGTACGGTAAAGCGTACCAAAAGAAAGATACCGCCTACAAAAAGAATATTGGCAACGGTATCGCAGATAACACCCATCGTCGTATCGCCTCCGGTGCGTGAAATCGCATACTGTGCATTTAAATATGCCCAAAGCGGAAGGTATGCAGCTGCAGTGATGATAAGACCTCGTGCAATAGCTTGGGAATCGCGGCTTAAATTTTTAAACACAAAAGGAATTAACCATACCGTACAAAACCCGGCCGCCATAAATATGAGGCCGAACAGCACGGAGCCGGACAGTATCCAATTTTTATATCTTTTTGCTTCTTGAAGTTTGCCCGCCCCCAGTTCCTGTCCCAATATAACAGACGAAGCCGTTACGATCCCTGAAAAACAGATAAAGAAGAGATTTGCGATCGCAAAACCCGCCGACATACCGGAAACGACTTCCGCTCCGCCGCGCGTATTATACAAAGCGGTTGAAACGGTTTCCGCCAAAGCCCATGTCAGCTCCGAATATAAAATCATTGTCGATTTTTTAATAATCGTCCCGAACAGCCGCACTTTTATATTGAAAAGTTTGAATAAGTTGAAAAGAAACGGCGGCTTTTTTACGGTAACATACGCAATAAACAATATCAGCTCCGCCGCGCGTGCAATGACAGTTGCGATTCCGGCTCCTTCAACTTCAAGACGCGGAGAACCGAGGTTTCCGAAAATAAAAACCCAATTAAAGAATGTATTTACAAGCGTTGCAATAACGGAGATAACCAACGGAGGGCGGACGATTTCGATTTCGCGTAAAGACGAAGCAAGCGACTGCGAAAACACCATCAGTATTCCGGAAAAGGCAACCGCGCGCGAATAGCGTACGGCCTGATCGATAATCGGCTCCGCATCGGTGTTTACCGTCAGCATAAGACGGAACAAACCTCGCGGCGCAATCAAACCGATAATCGTAAACGCAAGTCCCGCCGTACCGGTGAGCAAAAGTTTAAAGCGCAGGCTCTGCTGCATGCCTTCACTGTCTTTTGCTCCTCTGAATTGCGACATAAAAATACCGCCTGCAGAGCAAAGGGTATTTACGAGGATGATAAACACAAAGATAATCATCCCCGCCGTATTTACGCCGGCCATTTTTATGTCGCCGAGTCCGGCAACCATAAAATTATCGATCAGCGAAACAAAGCTTTGTACCAAAAGCTGCGCCATTACCGGCAGTGCAATCGAAAGCGCGCGAGTATAAAAATGACTTGTGCCGAAACAGGTATGTTTTGACATATAATTCCGCCGAGAAAACATTCGGCGTATTATAACGGTTTTGATCGATCGCGTTAATACACAAGTTGACGAATACGGAAATTATACTTATTTTTAATACAGAACGCTCTAAAGCGGTGTTCGAACAGTCATATATTAAAATTTTCCGTATTTTTTTTACGGGAGTTTTCAAGGAGAATGCCATGCTCGATAAAAACGTACAAAAACTGCTGAACAATCAAATCAACAAGGAATTGTTTTCCGCGTATCTGTATTTGGATATTTCAAATTATTTTTACGACAAAGGTTTGGAAGGCTTCGGCAACTGGTACAAAATCCAAGCGAAGGAAGAACAGGATCACGCGGATTTGATACTGCAGTATCTGCAAAACAACGGTGAGCGCATAGCGCTCGAAGCAATCGAAAAACCGAATCACAGCTACGAACAGCTGAAAGACGCTCTGACCGTATCGCTCAAGCACGAACAGTACGTGACGAGTTTGATCCACGCGGTCTACGATGCGGCTCAGGCGGTAAAAGATTACCGTACGATGCAGTTTTTGGATTGGTTCGTAAAAGAACAGGGCGAAGAAGAAAAAAATGCCGACGATATGATCAAAAAATACGATCTTTTCGGAAGCGATGCGAAAGCCCTGTATATGCTCGACAACGAATTGAAAGCGCGCTCTTATGCGCCGCCTTCGCTCACGTTGTAAAAATTGTTAATCTGAAAAAGGGAAGCATAAACAACCCCGACGCTTGCGTCGGGGTATTAAACCCTCCGCACGAATAAGGGCGCGGGAAAAAGAAACCGTCGATGTCGTTTCCCCGCAAAACTCCTTGTCGTTTATCGTTCGATTTTTTTAAACACGAGCGACGTGTTGACGCCGCCGAACGCGAAATTGTTCGACATAACGTAGTCGCACGATATTTCACGCCCCGCACCCTTGATGTAATCGAGCGGCGCACATTCGGGATCATCGTTTACAAGATTGCAGTTCGGATGGAACCAGCCTTCGTTCATCATATTGATCGTAAGCCACGCTTCCACACAGCCGCACGCGCCGAGCGTATGACCGATAAAGCTCTTCGTCGAAGAAATCGGTACCGCCCGATTGAACACCGAATACACAGCCTGCGATTCCGATATGTCGCCGTGAGCGGTAGCAGTGCCGTGCGCGTTGATATAAGCGATTTTGCTTCCGTCGATACCCGCGTCTTCAAGCGCCATCGAAAGCGCAAGCGCCTGCGTAGCCGCGTTCGGACTCGTGATGTGCGTGCCGTCCGCGTTCGTCGCAAAACCCGCAACTTCAGCATACATTTTCGCACCGCGCTTTACGGCGTGTTCCATATCTTCCAAAATCAGCGTACCCGCTCCTTCGCCGATAACAAGACCGTCTCTGTCTTTGTCGAAAGGTTTCGGCGTCGCTTCGGGCGTTTTGTTGAGGATGCTCGTAGCGCCGAGCGTATCGAAAATTGCCGCGTCCGGAGGTGAAAGCTCTTCCGCACCGCCTGCGATCATGATCTCCGCCTTACCGTCTTCGATCGCTTCGTACGCATAACCGACAGCCTGACTTCCCGACGTACACGCGGTATCGGTGACGATGATGCGCCCGCGAATTTGATAATAGACGCTCAAATTGCACGCGTTCGTCTGCGGCATCGATTTGATATAGGTTTGCGAATCGAGCTTCGACGTGTCGCCGGTTTTCATCATTTCGGCGATATCCATAATTGCGTCCATGCTTCCCATGCACGTACCGTATGCGATGCCGGTGCGGCCGCTTTTCAATTCGTCGATGACGTCTCCGTCGTCTTTTAACAATCCCGCCATCTTGAGCGCGTCTTCGGTCGATACGAGAGAAAGCAGCGCGACGCGTCCCATGCCGCGGATCTTTTTCCTCGGGTACGAAGGAAGCTCCTCTTCGTACGGACACGCAAGGCGCGTGTTCATCTTTTCGTAGCGTTCCCAATCGCTCATATATTTGATACAGTTTTTGCCGGACTGCAGTTTTGCAAAAGCCGTCTGCCAGTCGCGGCCGAGAGCGGTCAACATACCGCCGCCGGTTACGACGACCCGCCGCTTTCCGTTCGGTTTTGTATACGTCATATTGTCTCCTACGCAATATCACGCCGCGTTTCCCCACGGCACAATATTATTAATTAATAATTCAGTGGATGCCGCCGTCGACGGCGATCACTTGCCTCGTAATATACGATGCGCTTTCCGACAGTAAAAACACCGCGAGAGACGCGACTTCTTCGGGCTTTCCCGCCCTGGCCATCGGAATGGTCTGCATGATGATCTTTTTCGCTTCTTCGTTGATCGCGGCCGTCATATCCGTTTCGATAACGCCGGGAGCGATCGTGTTTACGGTAATGTGCCGGCTCGCAAGTTCGACCGCAAGCGCTTTTGCCGCTCCGATGATCCCCGCTTTCGACGCGCTGTAATTCGTCTGTCCCCGGTTTCCCATGATGCCGCTCACCGACGACACGGCGATGATACGACCCTTCTTTTTGCGCGCCATCGGCATGACAAGGGGCTGGATCACGTTGAAAAAGCTGTCGAGATTCGTGCGGATCACCGCATCCCAATCTTCTCCGGTCAATCCGACGAAAGTGTTGTCCCGCGTGATACCCGCATTGCTCACCACGCCCCACAGCGCTCCGTGTTTTTCCGTGAGCGCGTCGAGCTTCGCCTTGCAGTCGGCCCTGTCGGCGACATTGAATTGTACGAGCTCTCCTTTTCCTCCGGAAGCCGTAATCCGAGCAAGCGTTTCTTCCGCCTTTTCCTTTCCGTGATTGTAGTGGCAAATCACGTAGTAGCCGGCTTTCGCCGCTTCCACTGCAATCGCGCGGCCGATCCCGCCCGACGCTCCGGTAACGATTATTTTTTTCGCTTCATCCGCCATAAAAACTCCTCATGAGTTTCACCGCACCGCGTGCGGCAAATCGTTTATCGATCATTCGTCTTTAAACAAATTCGTAATATCTTCCGTTTCCATGACGGTGATCGTCGATGAAACGGCAGGCTCCTTGTCCGACGCCGATGCGAAAAGTTCGCAGTTGTAACTGTATGTCATTTCGGAGCGGTAATCTTCTTTTATCTTCATCACGATCGTCGTACCGCTTTTCAGATACGGAACGGCCGCTTTGAATTTGCTGACGCTTAAAATAAAACCGGGACGAGGATAGCGGCCGAGCGCTTTATTCGTAATGCCCGTCAGCGCCGAAATACCCTGCGCCATAAATTCAAAACCTGCCCACGTCGGCACACCGTCGGACGCAGCTTCGTAAAAGATACACTCCGGCGTAATATCGTATTCACTCGTAACCGTATGCGCTTCAGCGTCGTGCTGCGTTACGCGGCTGAGCAAAAACATCTTTCCCTTGTGCGGCAAAAGATCGATCAGCACATCGCGCTCGATGCGCTGAGGTAAATCTTCACGTATCGTTTCGCTTTCCATAGTTCTCCTCGTTTTTTTCCCGTGCACTCTGCACGCAATTGCTCCGTATACGCTTCTCTGCGAATGCACCTTTCGAAGACGCAAGCCGTATGCGGGCGCAACGGCATGGAACACAATCACGCCAAACCCAGCACCAGGCTCGCATTCGCACCGCCGAACGCAAAAGAATTCGACATGCAGATTTTTACCCGACCCTTGTGCTCAGCACCGACGGTACCCGCAATATTCAAAAGCGGCAGATCCGGGTCGTATTCGCCGTCCCATACGTGTTTCGGAAGCACGATATCGCCTTCCGTTTTTCCCGCGTTTTCAACCAATGCAGTATAGCATATTGCAGCTTCCAATGCACCTGCCGCGCCGAGCGTATGCCCCGTAAGCGGCTTTGTAGAACCGACGGAAACTGCACAGTCCGCAAACACTTCGGCGACGGCTTTCGCTTCCATCGCATCGTTGAATTTCGTACCCGTTCCGTGCAGATTGATATAATCGATTTGATCCGGCATGAGTTCCGCACGGACGAGCGCCGCTTTCATTGCACGCGCAGCTCCCGCACCGGAAGGATCGGGGGACGTCATGTGGTAAGCGTCCGCGCTTTCTCCCCAACCGAAAAGCCGCACGGGCTCTCCTTCTTTCGGAGCATCCCTCGTCATAACGAAAAAAGCAGCGCCTTCTCCGAGCGTAATGCCTTTCCGGTTTGCGCTGAGCGGATTCGTTATCTCCGGCGAAACGGCTTCGAGAGAATCGAAACCGAGAAGCACCGTATCGGAAACGACATCGACGCCGCCTGCAATCACCGCATCCGCAAGTCCGCTTTTTAACAATTCCGCAGCTTTGATGATCGCGCCGGCGCTCGACGAACACGCAGTGCTGAACGCAAGAGCGGGTCCGCGTATACCGTATTTTTCCGACACGTAAGTCGCCGCGTAATCCGCACCCTGCACTTCAAGCGTATACCTTGCGGGAAAAGCTCCGTCCGCGATAAAAGCCGCGTGAGCGGGAAGCGAAAGTTCCGTGCCGTTATCGCACGAGCCGACACAGACGGCGACGCGCGAGGGACCGTACGCCGAAAGCGCACCCAATATTTCCCGCTCGATTTGCACGAGAGCCGCATCTTCGAGGCGGATACACCGCGTATCGAAGCGTGCCGCCGTTTCATGCAAAGCTTTATCGTCCGCCCGTCCCGCAAAAAATTCTTTGCCGGAAAGAGAGCGCAGTTTTTTTATGCCCGATCGGTCGCCTGCGGCGCATGACCGCCACAATTCATCGACCGAAGAACCCGCCGCACACACGACGCCGGGCTTTGAAAGATACACCGGATCCGTCACAAGGCCTCCGTGAGATGATATTCGTAGCCGCGGAGATGGTTGATGATACTCACCGACGAAGATGAAATCGATATCTCTTCGATGCATTTTTTACCGTTCATGATCCTGCGCAATTCCATGCCGTCGTCCTTCGTAACGATAAAATCGAGCCCCGCACTGCGCAGGGACCGCGCGACCGCATCCGCATCGTAATACGCAAACTGAATATCCGCGACGATATACTGCGCTTTCAGCGAAGACGGCAGCACTGACGACGCAAGCGAAAGTTCCCCGCCCGTATACGTGAGCGTACCCATATCCGACCCGAAATCGTTCAGCAGATTAATAAAAATACCGCCTTCGTTCGCCTGTATAAATGCCTGCATATAAAAGGACGAAGTGCCGAAACTCGCGGTAAACATATACAGAGCGTCGATCGGAAAAGCGATATCCGAAGGCGAAAGCAGATCGACGACGCGCGTATTCGTAACGTGCACCGGATAACGCATAGAACGCCCTTTTACCGTAGCGCAGGAAGCGAAGATCGCAAGCAGCAATACCCCGAACATGCACGGTACCGCATTTTTGAAGACGAGCGCATGAGATTTTCCGACTGTGAGCATTTTTTGCGTAATCATGCGCTCATTGTAAATTGTATGGCGCGCTTTGTCAAACTCAAGGCTCATTATCGCCGTCAGCTTTGCTCCGTTATTATCCGTAAAATCCCGTCTTTTAATTCCTGCTTTTTTGCGGGCGTAAGTCCGCTTTTGTCGTGCAGGTCAAGCGTATCGGCAAGGCGCATCGGATTTTTTTTGCACACGAAAATAACGTCGGCAACCGAAAGCGCTTCTTCGATGTCGTGCGTAACGAATAAAATCGTATTGTTTTCTTTTTGATGGATCGCAACTAAATCGGCAATCATCTTATGTCTGATGCCGTAGTCGAGCGACTTGAACGGTTCGTCCATAAGTAAAAGCTCACTGCCGTAATAGAGGGCGCGCGCAATCGAACAGCGCTGCTTCATACCGCCGCTCAGTTCGTCAGGATAATAGCGCTCGAATCCGGTAAGGCCCGCCATATCGATAAAGCGCTGCACTTCTTTATCGTCGCCTTCGGGGTTTACCGATTTGATATTTTGTGCGACGGTCAGCCAGGGAAGAATCCTGTCTTCCTGAAACACATAGCCGATTTTTTTGCCGCCCGTTTGCAGCAAGCCTTCAAAATTCGTATCGAGCCCCGCGACGATATTGAGCAGCGTCGACTTTCCGCAGCCGGAAGGCCCGACGATAACTGCGATGTCGCCGCTGTTCACAAAAAAAGAAAGACGGTCGATAACCGTTTTGCCGTTGTAGATTTTTTTAAGATTGTTTACGCTGAGCATATTTTTGTTCCTTCGGCACAAACAGCAGGGCGACGGCGGCTTCCAACACATAGTACATGCACACCGACACGACCGTCCACGCGATAATCGCTTCCGGTTCGATATTCAAACGCGCGTTCACAATTTGCCCGCCGATGCCGGAAGAAGTCGTCAGCACTTCGCCCATAACGACCGTTTTTGATGCGGTACCCAAGGCGATCCGCAAACCGGAATAAAACTGCGGCTTTACGGACGGCCACGTGATTAAAAAAAAGCGCTGCTTTTTCGTATATTTGAACACGGTTCCCATCTCAAGCAGTTTTCGGTCTACATGCAAAACCGCATCCTGTACCGAAATCGCGATAATCGGAAAAATCGCAACCGCGACGATAAGGACGGCGGGCTTTCCGTTAAAACCGAACCAAATAATCGCAAGCACGAGCAGCGCAACAGGCGGCACAACCTGCAGCACGCCGAGAACCGGCTTGCACAGTTCCCGGCACGTTTTGCACACGCCGCACACATAGCCGACGAGGCAGCCCGCCGCAATGCCGAAAAAAAGCCCTGCGCCAAGCCTGCCCAAAGTTTTTGCCGCTTCGTGCAAAAGATCGGGAGCGGACAAAATACGCGCGAGTATTTTACCGACGGCCGGAATCGGCGGCACTACAAGCGGCGGGTACGCCAAAGAGAGTACCTGCCACAGTGCAAGCATGGCGAGCGCCGCTATGCAGTTATTTTTTATAGAGGATTTTTTCAT
Organism: Treponema sp. Marseille-Q4132; assembly: GCF_014334835.1. NCBI lineage: Bacteria > Pseudomonadati > Spirochaetota > Spirochaetia > Treponematales > Treponemataceae > Treponema > Treponema sp. Marseille-Q4132. The sequence continues at coordinate 1,751,498 of NZ_CP060591.1, read as the reverse complement.
CGGGAACTTTTCCGCCGATCGTCGCCGGATCAAAATCGACTAAAAGCTGCCAAAACTGCTGCAAGTCGGCTTTCGCATCGTATGCGTTTTTATAGATAAGCCCCATGCGCGGAATCGCTCTTTGCACAACCTGCGCTTTCATGCCGAGCTTGGAATCGGCAAGAGCAGCCGCCTTGTCGGGATTTTGCAGCACCCAGTTCAGCGCCTTTTCGTATTCCGCTTCAAAGCGTGCGACAAGGGCGGCATTGTCTTTTATGAATTTCGATTTTGCGCCGAAGCCCGCATTCGGAATGATCGTATTGTCGTCGGTAACTTTTTTCCATTCTTCTTCGAACGAAAACGCGACACGCGCATTTTTATTCTGCATTAAAATCGCCGTAACCTGCGGTTCGATCATCGTCGCATATTGAATTTTTCCGGCAGCCATCATCTGCGCAATTTCCGGACGCGAAGAGTAGATAATCGTTACGTCTTTTTTCGGCGTAAGTCCGGCTTTTTTCATAAAAAACTGCGTGATAACGTCGGGCGGCGAAGACTGCAGCGGGACGTACACGGTCTTCCCTTTTAAGTCCGACCAGTTTTTAAGCGCGGGATCGGTCGTCAAAAAATACGAAACGCCCCACGTGTCCACGTTCGTCAGCGTTACGGGAACGCCCTTGTTGTACAGCTTTGCGATGACCGTCAGCGGAAACGCAAACATATCGAAATCGCCGCTCTGCACCATCGCGATAAGTTTTTCCGGCGCATCCCAAATCGTATATTCGATTTTGACATTTTCGCCGAGCGCATTCGATTCGATCATGCGCAAAACGGGCAAAGCGGGCGGCGCTTTCGGCATGCCGATGCGGATCACCTGTTCCTTTGCAAAGGCGGCACAGTTCAGCGCAATAAACAGCGCGGCCGCGGCAAACACTATTTTTTTCATCTCTAATACCTCCGGATGATTGACACTGCCCAAAAGTTAGCATAAACTAATAATAAATTCCGTTGCCGCTGCAACAAACGGGGAAAAAATGCTGAATTTTTACACGTCGTTTTTGGCGCGAACGGCGGTATTCAAAGGGATTCCCGCCAAAGACATAGACAAAGCGATCGCCTGCCTGCGCGGATTTTATAAATCGTTCGAGTGCGGGCAGGAAATATACCGCTCCGACGACATCGTCTCTCATGCGGGAATCGTGGTCGACGGAAGCGTTCACGCCGAACAAATCGGTGTAGACGGCAAAACCGTGCTGCTCAAAGAAATCGGACGCGGGGAATCTTTCGGAGAAGCGCTGTGCTGCCTCAGACAGGCGAACCCGTTTTTGCGCATTATCAGCGCGGAAAAGACAAAGGTTTTGTTCATTCAGCTTCCCTCGGAAGACGGCACAAATCGGTGCGGCTGCCCCTACCGCATAATCGTACTTGAAAACCTGTTGCGGGAAATGGCGCGCGACATTCAGCACCTCAACATGAAAATTCAGCTTTTGGCGCAGCCGACGCTCCGCGACAAGCTTTTATTTTATCTGCATCTTACGCAAAATGCGCTGCGCCGCAATCCGTTTACGCTGCCGTTTACGCGCGAAAAACTCGCGCAATTCATATCGGCGGACAGGAGCGCCGTCTCGCGCGAGCTGAGCCGCATGAAGCGCGAAGGAATTATTCAAATTGAAGGAAAAACGGTAACGCTGAATTGAACTTACCGCACGGCCGGAAATCGCTTTATCGACCGACATACGAAACGGATGAAAAAAACTTTTTCCGTAATTTTGTTGCCGGAGCAACGGATTCCGCACCGGATTTACAGTATGTTAGTTACAGGTAATTTACGGAGGCCGATATGCTGAAAAGCAAACATATATTTTCCATCGCAAAAGACAATGCACCGGTGGAAGGGTGTACGGTTTCGGAAAAAGTGCTGCAGGGCGGTGCGTGCAGTATGATTGTTTTTTCGATTGCTGCAGGCACGAACATCAGTCCCGAAAGCTACGACCATCCGAAAATTTGGAAGATCGAAGAAGGCAGCGCCGAAGTGCTGTATTTGACGGCCGAAACGCAGGCGCTTCGCACAGGCGACATTTTTATCGTACCGCAAAACATTCCCGTCGGCATACGGAGCAAAACGGGATGCATATATTCGGAAATACTTTTAGATAAGGAGTGTATTATGAACGACATTTTAAAGAGCGCGAAGGTTTTCGCATTAAAAGATCTTCTTCCTTATAAAGACGGAAAGATTGTAAACATGGACCTCGTCGACGGCGACAAAACCAAATTTGTGATTATGGCTTTCGATGCGGGAACGGGATTGTCCGAACATTCCGCACCCGGAGACGCGATTATCTTCTGTCTCGACGGCGAGGGCATTATCGGATACGAAGGAAAAGAGTACCGCATTCACGAAGGCGAAAACTTTAAGTTCGATAAAAACGGCAAGCACTACGTCAAAGCGGAAGGCAAATTCAAAATGGCTTTGCTGCTCGTCCGCGACTGATTGCAGTTTGCACCACAGAGATGTATAGCGTACAGCTGACTTACTTTTAAACTCGGCGATTTGTCAAAAAAAACCGATTGCTTTTGCGGCAGCTGTACGCGCAGAAAAAAGGAGACAGTATGTACGGTGAAGCGGGGCATATATTTTTGGCAAGGCTGGGCAAAACGACGCTGCGTCCCGGAGGAATCGATGCGACCGCATGGCTCATCGAACAGGCAAATATAAAAAGCGATACGAAAATTCTTGAAGTCGCGTGCAATATGGGAAGGACGATGATTCAGCTGTCGAAAAAATTCGGCTGCAAGATCACCGGCGTGGATCTCGATAAAGATGCGCTCAAAAAAGCTGACGCAAATATCAAAAAAAATCATCTTGAAGACAAGCTGACGCTGATTCACGGCGATGCGCTCGCGCTGCCGTTTGAAGATGCAAGTTTCGACATCGTCGTCAACGAAGCGATGCTGACGATGCTTATCGGTGACAAAAAAGACAAGGCGCTCAAAGAATATTTCCGCGTACTCAAGCCGGGAGGACTGCTTTTAACGCACGATGTCGCTCTCAGGACATCCGATCCCGCCGAGCAAAAAAAACTGCGGAGTGCTTTAAGCAAAGCCATAAACGTGAGCGTTGAGCCGCTCGATGCCGCCGGCTGGGAAGCGCTCTTTTGCAAAAACGGCTTTACCGTTACGCAAAAATGCGGAGAGATGACGCTGATGAGCCCGCGCGGCATGATCCACGACGAAGGCCTTGCCGGTGTACTGAAAATCATAAGCAACGCGATGAAAAAAGAAAACAAGGCGATGTTCAAACAAATGTTCCGCTTTTTCAACGGACACAAAAAAGACCTCGCCTACATCTGCAGCTTCGGGACAAAAAATAAAGTATAAGCGGAAATGGAGGAACGGAAACAGCGGCAAAACACGAACGGTGAAAAAAACCGCTCTCTGTTCGGTTCATATCACAACGAACGATCTCCGCGATAGGCCGTTAAAATCTCGCAGACTCTTACTTCGCTTCTTTGACGATGTATATATATCGTAATATCCCGGATTGAGAAAAAGAAATCACGATTTCAAATGAAATCACAGCACGATCGCTGCCCAACTTTCGTACCTGCGATTTTGCATAAACCACTCTTTTACAAATCCGCTTTTTATTAATTTTATATATATCGCCGTCGAAAATAAATTCGTAGTCGTCATATAAAATATTATTCCCTTTATAAAATCCGTCGCGCACGGCGGTAAAATATGTATCGCAGTTTTCTACAAAGTATTCGGATCTATCGCAAAATGTAATCACCGGATATCTCCTCATAGAAACGGAAGAATATTTTTATCAACCTTATTAAAAATATCTCCGCTCCTCTTTCCGCTAAAACTCTTCCGCTTCGCTTATAAAACAACCGACGCATTCGGTCGTATATTTTTCCCGCAGCTTTTTAATAATCGATTTCAGTTCGGCTTCTTCATCTCGTCCGCAATAGATGATGTACATCGTATTGAGCTGCGGCCATACCGAGTCTCCGAGACGCGGATTTCCGTAACCGGCGCCCATCACCGAAGGAATTTTCGTAAAGTGCGATCCGACTTTTCGTTCGGCAAATTCCTGTTGAAAATCTTCTTCCAGCGCCTGGGAAAATATGATCTCCATTCGAACGCGCCCTATTCCATTTGTTTCGTTCATAACGACTCCGTTTTAATTCTTTTACGATTCGCGAGCACGAAGCAGTTTTCGCTCAAGCTTCCGCTGCCGTCTCGAATTGACGATGTAATACACGGTCGGCATCACAAAGAGCGTCATCAAAGAACCGAAAGTCATACCGCCGAACACCGTCAAACTTATAGGCTGCATGGTCGCCGAACCCTCTCCGGGAAAAAACGCCATCGGCATGAGCGAAATAACGGTCGTGAGCGTACTCATCAAAATCGGGCGCAGACGGTTTTTCGCGGCTTCGATACACGCTTCTTCGAGAGCAAGACCGCGCTTGCGGAGCAGATTCGTATAATCCACGAGGACGATGCCGTTATTGACGATCGTACCGACCAAAACGAGAAGCCCCATAACGGTGACGACGCTCAAGCGCGAAGCGCTTATCGCATAGATCGTAATGACACCGATAAAAGACAGCGGTATCGTAAACAAAACGATAAACGGATCCATAAAGGATTCGAATTGACTTGCCATGACGATAAACACGAGGATCGACGCCATCATGATAATCAAGCCGAAGTTCCGTGCGGCTTCCATCATATCTTCATAGTCGCCTGAAAATCCGATGCGTACATTTTCATCTTTCGGGATATTTTCATTGATAAGCTTTTGTATTTTGTCCTGCACTTTATCAAGCGAAAGACCCATGATCGGCTTTGCCGTGATGTGAATGACGCGCGCCTGATTTTGCCGCAAAATCGTAACGGGAGAAGTCGTCTCTTTGTAGTATGCGAAGTTCGAAAGCGGGATGCGCTCTCCCGATGCGTTTACGATCGAAAGCAAATCCAAATCGGCAAGTTTCGTTTTATCTTTTTTCGAAAGCCGCACTATGACATCGATATCGTCGCCGTTGTCGGTATAGCGGCTCGCGGTGGTACCGTTGATGAGCGCCGTCACTTCGCTTCCGACCGTATATACGTTTACTCCCAATTCGTACATACGTTCGCGGTCGAATACCAATTCTACCTGCGGCAGTCCGTCTTCCAAATCGCTTGAAACTTCGGTAACGACATCCTGTGCCTGCTCTTTTAAAAGCTCTTCAAGCTGAGCGCCGATCGTGCGGAGTTTATTTAAATCATCGCAGCGCACGTTGATGCTGATACCGCCGGTCGACATGCCGTTTTGATTTTGTGCAAAGCTTACCTTTACACCCGGAATTTTATTAAAATATTTTCGAAGCTTCGCCTTTGCCGACTTTTCGTTGTCCCAGCCCTTTTCGCGCTCTTCGGTCGGATAGAGCGTAAACGTCACTGTACCGGTATTCGTTCCCGACGTCGACGAAAATATATCCGTGCCGCCGACCGTCGTTGCCGAATGTTTGACGCCCTTTAATTCCTGCCCCGCCGTCGTTTGAAATCCGCGGAGCGTATCGTCGGTAACTTCAAGCCGAGTTCCTTTCGGCAGTTCGAATTTGACGGAAACGGTATTCGATGCGGGTTCCGGCATAAAAATAAAACCGATGAATTTGACGGTCGCAACGGACAGCACGAACAGAGCAATGAGCGAAAAGATGCACAGCTTCCGATGATATAAAACGAATTTGACGCCGCGTGCATACGCGTCATCAATCAGCGAAAAAAAGTGCGTAAAACGGCGGTTGATTTCGAACCGCACGCCTTCTCCCCTGTCCGCGAGTTTATCAATGCGGAGATACTTCGAACTCAGCACGGGTACGAGGACGATCGCAACGACGAGCGAACACAAAAGCGAAAAGATTATCGTCATTGCAAGGTCGCTGAAAATCTGTCCCATAATGCCGAGCTGACCTTTGAACATGAGCATCGGAAGAAAAATACATACCGACGTAAACGTACTCGCACTGATCGAAAGGATCATCTCTTGAGAGCCGAGCACTGCGGCGACTCGCGGCTTCGCGTCTTTTTGCCGGTACGCGTAGATATTTTCGAGGACGACGATCGAGTTGTCGACGAGCATACCGATGCCGAGCAGCAAACCCGCCATAGAGATCATATTGATCGAAATATTCATAAAATACATGAGGAACAGCGTAATGACGACCGATACGGGAATTGCAAGACCGATGATGACGGTACTCTTTATCGAACGCAAAAATATAAACAGCACGATGATCGCAAGCAGCGCTCCCTGTATGACGGATTTTACGACTTCCGCGATCGTCTGTTCAATGATATCGGTATCGTTCGACGATTCGATTATATCGACGTCGGACGGCAGTTCGGCTTTTACGGCTTTGATCGCCTTGCGCACCGCGTGCGCCGCATTTACGGAATTTTTTCCGCTCTGTTTTTGGATGTTCAGTATAACGCAGGGCGTTCCGTTCAGATAGGCGAGCGTGTTTTCATCTTTGTAGCCTTCGTACACATCGGCGACGTCGCGCAGGCGGATCGTTGCCACGCGAGGTCTCGCCGAACCCGAAGCTGCCGACGCTTTATACGAAATGACGGTATTTTTCAAATCTTCGATACTCGTATATTTGCCGCTCGTTTTTATCGTATAATTGATATCGCCGCTCGTGATCGTACCGCCGGAACTCTGTACGTTTTGCGAACCTATCATCTGCGCGACGGAAGTGATGGAAAGACCGTACGCTTCGAGCCGGTCGCGCGGTATGTCGACGTTGATCGATTTTTCACGGCCGCCGACGATCTCTGCAGACGCAACGCCGTCGATCTGTTCAAGCCGGGGCTGCACGATATCCTTCGCGTATCGGCGAAGTTCTTCGGGCGTTCTGTTTCCTTCCAGCGCAAGCGCCATGATCGGTATGAGCGAAGGATCGGCTCTGATCGTCGTCGGCGAAGATGCGCCTTTCGGCAGGTAACTCCGCACCAAATCGATTTTATCGCGTATTTCGGCGACCGCTGCATCGAGATTCGTACCGTAATTGAATTCCATAAAAATGAGACTCAACCCGGATGATGACTGCGAACGTATGTATTTCAAACCGGTTGCGCCGGAAAGTCCGCTTTCCAATATGCGCGTCAGACTCTGCTCGACTTCTTCGGGCCCGGCGTTTTTGTATTCCGTGTAGACGAGCATATACGGCAGCTTCATATTGGGATACATATCGACAGGGAGCTGCGTCGTACAGTAAATGCCGAGTCCGATGAGCGCTATAAACGTCAGCAATACGGTGACGGGCTTATTGACTGAGTATTCCGATAATGTCATTATACGACTTCCTTAATAATTAATAAATTTCATATCGATGCGCAAAACGTTTGAAAAAACCCGATCTCACTTCAGTTTGCAGCACCGATGATGTTTACCTTTGCGCCGTCGTTTAAGAGCGTCTGCCCTTTTACGACGATTTCATCGCCTGCCGAAAGCCCGCTCGTAATTTCCGTACGGTTGTCGACGGAGATACCTTCCGTTACCGCCAACATTTTTACGACGGCGGCTTTATCGCCTTGCGCCTGAGACGCAATTGCAAAGATATACGGCTTACCCGCCCGCGTGATGACGGCTCCCGACGGAACGACGATCGCGTTTTGTATACTGTCGGTAATGAGGCGGACGCTTCCGTACATGCCGACTTTAATGCGCTCATCCGGCGGAGCAAGATGCAGCTTTACCGCCATCGTCCGCGTCGTCGTATCGAGCACGGGAGATACTTCAACGACCTTTGCCGTAAAGTCGATGCCGGGATAAGCCGCAAACTGCGCGGTCGCCGACTGTCCGCGTCGGATGCGGCTCACAAAGCGCTCGGGAATATTGACACGGATTTCCAAATCGTCGGTATTGCCGATCTGCACGACGGGCATCGTCTGAGAAACCGTCGCACCGACCGACGGCATGGATGTGATGATCCTTCCGCTTACCGGAGCGCGCACGGGACTTTCGCTGTACGACATGCCGGGTCGGCTCGCATCGACGTATGCGATCACTTGATCTTTTGCAACCGTATCGCCGATGTTCGAAAGCACGCGTGAAATTTTTCCGCTCATGTCCGGCAGCACGTCGACCGCCGAAACCGATGCGACGTCCCCTCCGAATTCGAGATATTGATCGAGGTTGCCCTTTTCGATTTTATACGTGTTGACGGCGTAAACGATATCGTCTCCTTCACCGCCGGCGGCAGCCGTATTTTTTTTGCAGCCCGCGATCGAAGCGATTATTAAAACGATCGATGCGATGCGGGCGATTTGTATAAAGCGATTCGAATATTTCATCGAGTTCCTCCGTTTGCCGTTGCTGCGGTATTTTTTATCGTCAAATCCGTATTCAACGTTTCTTCGAGATTGAGCAATGCCGTAATATATTGATAGCGCTGATTCGCCAAACCGAGCCGCGCTTGATTGAGCTGCCGTTCCGCATCGCGGAGATCGAGCAGTTCGGTCGTACCGTTTTGATACGAACGCAGCGTCATCGCATACGAGCGCTGTGCGAGAGCGACGTTGCGCTGCATCGAATCGATCTGGCGTTTTGCCTGATCGAGCGTATTGATCGCAGTGCGCACTTCGAGCTTTTGATTTTCCGTAAGCTGTTCGCGCGAAATTTTAAGCTTTTCGAGATTCGCACGAAGGTCTTTCGCTTTTTGGCGGTTTGACGAAAAGGGCAGCATATTCGTGATGTTCCACGCGAGCGTCGCACTGAACGCGCCGTTATCGTTCCAATTATCCTTATCGAACCAATTCGAATCGAAGGCGTCGCGAAGCATCGGCTGGTAATTCCAATTCAAAGACAGAGCCGGTGAAAAACTTGCAAAGTCGAGCGCCGAAAGATTGTGCTCGAGCGTTTCGATATTGTTATCGAGGGAGCGCAAAGCGAGCGACGAATTTCCGTACTTTGCGATGAGATCGCCTGCGTCCATATCGATGAGAGAGGGATCGATCGAACCCTCAAGCTCAAGCTTCGTGCCGGAAGGCATACCGAGCAAAAACACGAACATATCGAGCTGCTGTGCAAGAGAAGTTTCAGCCTGCTCCGTTTCGGGAATTTGATTTTCATATTGCACTTGCGCCTGCAAAAGCTGCAGTTCGGGGATCGTTCCGTTCCGATAATTCACCGCCGCCTGCTCGCTCCGCCGCCGTGCGTTTTCGAGCGTTTCCCGCTGAATGGCAAGACTGTCCCGCTGCAGCAAAAGAGCGAAAAATAATTTTTTAACATTCGTAATCGTTTTTCGTTCGGTTTGCTCCCGCGTGATTTTTCCGCCTTCGTAACCCGCCTTTGCCGCGCGTATTTGACCGATGTACGCAAGACTCAAATTCACACCCGCGCTTATGTTTCCGACAGCCGCCCAGTGCATGCTTTCCGTTTCCGAAACAGGCGTATACGGCGTCCCAAAAACCGCAGCCCCCATCGCACCGAGTGCATTTGCCTGTTCTATCGAACCGCTGATATCCGTCGTACGATTGAGCGTTCCCGTCGCCCGTACATCGGGTAAAAATACGTTCCACGCATTATCGGATGCGCGCTTGGCTATCTCCAAATCGATATCCGCGCTTTTGAGTGCGCGGCTGTGGGCACGCGCATAGGCTACCGCTTCATCGAGGGTAAGCGTTACCGTCTCGGCGCTTTTGGCAGCGGCGGTCTTTACAGCTGTCGCAGCCGTATCGCCTGCCGCATTTTGCAAAGGCTCACCGCCGGAAGAAGCATCGCCGTTTTGAGCGAACGAGCGCAGCACGACGCTAAAAAAAATTAATAATATCGCTTTGTATTTTTTATTGCATATATTCATCTCAGCTCCTAAGTTCATACAAATTATTAACCGCATCCGAAACATCGAACGGAAGTGCTCCGATTCCCGATTCCGTCATCGCGTATATTTTTTTCAATGCGGCAAACATACGCTTGTCCGAAAAACCGAGCCTCCGGCAATGGATAAACATCGTAACGACGAGAGCAAAAAACCAGCCGAGAACGCGTCGAGAGGTCGGGGGTATACCGACATCGGGAAACGAAGCGATAAAACGCTTCCAATAAACCGAATCATATATCGTATCGACAAAATCAAGTGCTTCGACACGATCGACAAAATCGTTGATGCCGATGAGACTCGAACAGATATCGACTATCTCCGGATACTTTATAAAATACAGCAGTTCCGTTCGGAGGACGGCATACGTACATTCTTCACCGGTCGTCAAACCTTCTATATTTTCGGCGATCATACCGTGCATCCGAATCACTTCGTTTTTTATAAGCGATTCGATCATTTCGCTTTTATTTTTATAACGCGAATAAAGAGAGCTTTTGGCGAGTCTCAATTTTTTTGCCACACGTTCGATAGTAATGCCCGCAGCTCCGTATTCGGATACGACGGAAGCGAATGCAAGAAGCTCGTCGGTAAGCGGCGCTTTTTTTTGCATTGCGGATTTAAAACGCGCATCGAGCTGTGCGAACCGCTCTCTTTCGGGAATATTTTTTCCGATACCGTTTTCAATCAGGGCTGCAAGCTTATCCGCAAAGTCGGCGGAGTCAGCAATGTTCGGAGCATTCGTATCGAGCGCTTGAAAACGAAGCAGCGCAAAAATAAAAATCGTCGTACCGACGTAGATGCTCGTCACATAGAGATCGATATCTTTAAGCGAACCGTCGGCGCGGAAAAAAGAATCGGGCACGGCCACGCCGCGCTTACGGAGCTCGTGTACAAGAGTCGCCTCATCGGCAATACATTACCGAGATTGAAAATACATGACATATTCGCGATGATTGACGAGAAAATCAATCGCCTCGGACATCGCTTCGACGCGCTTACCGTTTTTATAGCATTCGATCATCCGCCGTATCGCTTCGGCGATGCCGTCGAACATACGCTCAAACAACGCCTGACCGAGCGCTTCTTTGTTCGAAAAATGTTTAAAGATAGCCGCTTTGCTGATGCCGACTTTTTGCGCGATCTGAGACAGCGAAATATTCGTAAATACCGGATTGCGGTAAAACGAAAATGCAGCGTCGATTATTCTGTCCCGCGTTGAAAGACCTTCCGTCATATAATTCCCAAACAGTTACGGATGAAAAAGGTTACCGATTGTTCGGTAACTTACAGGACTATAGAGAGTTGTTTAAATTTTGTCAAGAGCAATTAAAAAAAATATGTCAGGAGAAATAAAACGTATTATATACGCAGCGTTGCGGGAAAAATCGGGCATCCGCGGATGCTGCGGTATCGACTCTATCCGAAATCGATACCACAGACAATACTGCGGACACGACGAAAGCGATCAATCGACGACCTTTGCCGCCTTTTTTGCAGTCCCATCGGAATTGTAAAAGATGCCTCGCAAAATCAACGCAAGGGCGCCGTCGCCGGTTACGTTGCATGCGGTACCGAAGCTGTCCTGCAGCGCAAAAATCGCAATGAGCAATCCCGTACCGATTTCGTTAAAACCGAGAACGCTGATAACGATACCGAGCGATGCCATAACCGTTCCGCCGGGCACACCGGGTGCTCCTACGGCAAATACTCCGAACAGGAATGAAAACAAAACCATCGTTCCGATGGAAGGAACCGAACCGTAGAGCAGCTGGGAAATCGTCATGGCAAAAAATGTTTCGGTCAAAACCGATCCGCACAAGTGCGTCGTCGCGCCGAGCGGAATGGCAAAGTCGACGATATCCGAAGGTAAAGCGCTCGATTTATGCGCACAGCGCAAAGCGACCGGAAGCGTTGCCGCGCTCGACATCGTACCGACTGCCGTAGCGTATGCCGGACCGTAGTGCTTTACGACTTCAAGCGGATTTTTCTTTGAAACCGCTCCGCCGATAAGATAGAGCAGCGTCATCCAAATAAAATGCCCGATCAATACGATAACGATGACTTTTAAAAATACCGGAAGCTGGCGCGTCAAACTGCCGTTGTATGCGAGTTCGGCAAACGTCGTCGCGATAAAGAACGGCAGCACCGGAACGATAACACGGTTGACGACAGCAAGAACCATTGCCTGTATTTCTTTCAAAAGTTTTTCAACGGTCGCAGCCTTCGTCCAGATAACCGAAATACCCGCCAAAATTGCGAGCAGCAAAGCTGTCATAACCGGCATAATGGGCTGGATATTCAATGCGAATGGAGTTGCCGGCACTTCAAGCAGCGCGGCGGCCTGTGACGGAATGTGCAAAAACGGAATCAGTACATAGCCCGCCACGGTTGAAAACAACGATGCGCCGACGGCGGACGCATACGACATCAGCAAAAACGCACCGAGCATCTTTCCCGCATTTGCTTTCAAATCGCAAATTGCCGGAGCGATAAAACCGAAAATGACGAGTGGAACGGCAAAAAAGATGAGCGATCCGAGCAATTTTTTAATCGTTGCGATAATACCCATCACCGAAGCGGGTACGAACAGTCCCAACAATACGCCGGCAATAATTCCCAAGCCCAGCTGCGGCAAGAGACCTAATTTAAAACCTTCTTTTTTTTCCATAATTTTTAAAATCCTCCTTTTTGCGGCGTTGATTCGGCAGCACAGTAAAGAATTCCTAATTCCGCAATATAAAACAGTATAAATCCGCTTTTTCGGCTTGTCAAATTTTTTATGCAAAGCCGCACATTATAAACGGATAAAATTTTTCCGTTCCGATCGGCAGGTTTTTTTATTCTTGACACGACGATATAATTAGCATAAGCTAACAATAGGAGCTTCTATGAAAGTTTTGGAAATAAACAAAGCGTTTCGCAAATTCGGCGAAATCCAAATTAAATTCAGATGGCTTTTTTTAATCGCCATGTTCATCATCACGGCGGTCGGGTTTTCGGGTTTGAGAAAATTCGTTGCCGAAGATTCGCAGGAAGATTGGTTCGGCGACAAAGAAAAAATCAAACTCGCAACCGACCGCTTTGAACAAACATTCGGAAACGAAGACGTCATCACGGTTTTGGTTCAATCAAAAGATATATTCGATTCCGATGTTCTCAACATGATCGACCGGCTCGGAAACGAAATGCTTGAATCGATTCCGTATGCGCGCGAAGTAACATCCGTAGTTGAAGTATCGGTTATAAAAGGAACGGAAGACGGCATGGAAGTCGTCACGCCTTTCAAAAACGGGATCCCCGATACGCACACGGCGGAAGGCAAAGCGGAGATGGATTCCATCAGACAATTTCTCCTGTCTCGCAAAGCGATCGCAAACAAACTCGTTTCCGAAGATGCGACCGAAACGTGGGTCATCCTCAACTTGTACGGTTACGGCGAAGAAGACAATAAAGCGCGCACCGGTATGTATAAAGCCGGCAGGGCGGCGCACAAACTGCTCGACGACCCGAAATGGCAAAGCGACAAATGGAATCTCATCTGTGCGGGAACGCCGTATACCGAATGCGAAGAAAGGGACGTAATGAGGCGGGAAATGTCCCGCAATATCATAAGCGGCTTTATCGCTATGATCATCTGTTTGATTTTATTCGTCCGGTCGCTGCGGGGACTGATCGTACCGGTTTTTTCGACCGTCGGCGGTATCTGCGTCGTATTCGGATTTATGGCGTATTTCGGTATCGTCGCCGATCAAAATATGATGAGCATTCCTATTCTGCTCGGCATGGCGCTGTCGGTCGGTTATTCAATCCACTACATCAATTCGTTTAAACTGCATTTCAGACAGACGGGGCTTCGGAAAGAATCCGTCATCACGTCGGTTGAAGAAACCGGCTGGCCGCTCTTTTTTACCGCACTCACGACAATCGCTTCGCTCATCTCTTTCGCCTTCGTCGATATCGGACCTCTAAAATGGCTCGGCGTGACATCTTCGGCGACCGTTTTGGTCGTATTCCTTTATGCGATTATTTTAATTCCCGTTTTGCTTTCGTTCGGTAAAGACAAAAAAGCCGACCGGAACACGCAGATGCAAAAAGCTACGAAAACCGATCTCGCGTTCGAATCGTTCGGAAAGCATGTGCTCAAACACAGTAAAGCGGTTCTCATCATCGGCTTTGCAATGGTCATGGTTTTTATACCGGGGATTTTCAAGATCCGCGTAACGCTCGATTATATCGAAATGCTCGGTACAAAGGTTCCGTACATCGCACGATTGGTAAAACTGCAGGATACACAGCTCGGTTCCGTGTTTTCGTATAAAATATTAATCGAGTATCCGGACGTCGACGAATTTAAAAAACCTGAACGTATGAAAGCGCTCGAAGCACTCGAAAATCGGCTCGGCAACTTAAGTTTGACGCGCAAGTCGAACGGTACGCCGCGCGTCCAATCGGTTCTCGATATCGTAAAAGAAACGAACCTCATGCTCAACGGAGACGACGCGGCATACTATACTATTCCCGATGACGAAGCTTTGTTGACGCAGGAACTTTTTCTCTATGAAAGTTCGGGCGGAACCCGGCTCTACAATTGGATCAATGCCGATTACAACATGGCATATGTCAACGTCAACCTCGCGACATACGACAGCGACCGAATCGTATCGAACATCGCGGATGCTGAAAAAGCGGCCGAAGAACTTTTTCCCGGAGCCGAAGTTTCGGCTATCGGAGCGGTTGCCGAATTTGCGGAAATGAACGGCAAAATCGTAAGAGGTGAATTAAAATCCTTTGCCGGCTCATTCATCATGATCGCCGCAATGCTCATCCTCGTATTTATGAGTATCCGAACGGGACTCATCGGTATGATCCCGAATATAACGCCGGTGATTATACTCGCCGGCATCATGGGCTATTTCCGCTTCCAGCTCGATATGATGACGATGACCGTCATGCCGATGATACTCGGCATCGCCGTCGACGACACGATCCACTTCATCAATCACGTAAAATATTATTATGAAGTGCACGGCAATTATCGAGATGCGGTTTTACGTACATACCTTGAAATCGGAAAGACGATGTGTATGACGACGGTCATCATCTGCGCCATGTTCCTTGTGTTTTCGTTCAGCCCGATGAATGCGACACACCGCGTCGGTATGCTGTCGATTATCGGTTTGACGACGGCACTCGCTGCCGACTACCTCATGACGCCCGTACTCATCTACGTGACAAAACCTTTCGGAAAAGAATTCGACGAAAAGAAAAATAATAATTAATAAGGAATGCACACGCTCCGCAGTTTTGCGGGGGCGTGTGCGTACCGTATCCGTGATTTCCTTTATTGTATGTTATACTATGTCTGATAAAAAGCCTGCCGTGCAATAAACACGACAGGCTTTTTATTTTATCGTATTAAAATCAAGGATTCGGCACGGCAAACCAATAATATTTGGCATTCTTCTTATAGTCTTTAAAATCCGTTGTCGGTCTTCCCAAGGCAATATTGGTTGGATCGACTTTTTCCGCCCTCGACACATCGGACGCTTTCCATGCCGCTTTATCCTCCGTCTTATACCAAGTGTAATTACCGGAAGTAAAGGCCGCTCCTTCGATATCGAAATACGTGATGGCTGCATCTGCAAATGCATATTTGCCGAAATGCGTAATCGATTTGGCAAAATAATGATGAAATTCCTTTAAGCTCTTACAATTCTGAAATGCATGATCACGTATATATACAATATCGCTTAACTCGGTACCCTGCAACGGAATCTGAGTAATGGGCTTCTCCGCGTTATTATGCATGACATACAGCGAATACGAGTTCGACAGTGTATCAATACGGGTCGCTTCGTCGCACCAGTCCGCAAGCGTTCCGGTAAAGTGCACTTTGATATTGATATCCCTCGGAAATCCTGATTGCCCATAACTCCCTCCTTCAACAACGGCATCTTTGCTGAGCGTTATGCGGCGGAGACCGGTACAGCGTAAAAATACATCGTCTTTTACCGTTACCTTATTCGGAATGACGACGGCAGAAAGCGACTCACAGCTGCCGAATGCGCCTTCCTCTAAGGTTTTGACCGCATCGCTTTCGGAAATCGTAAGATCGTCAAGCGCACTACATTGGGCAAACGCTTCTTTTCCGACGGTTACGGCTCCTTTTCCGATAGAAACCGTTTTAAGCGCAGTACAGTAATAAAAAGCTTTTTCTCCTATGCTCGTCACGGTATCGGGCAGTATAACTTTTTTCAGTCCCGCCGCCGAAAAGGCCTCCTCCCCGATCGTTTGCAAATTCGGCGGAAACGTCTCTATGTCCAGCTTTGTACAGTTTGAAAATGCATTCGCCCCTATCGATGTAATGCCGGCAGGGAGCGTTACGGCGGTTAAAGCGCTGCATTTTGAAAAAACGGATTTATGTAAAACGGAAAGCTGCGAATCGTTCATTTTCAATGAAGAAAGCGCCGTACACTCATTAAAAGCGCTGTTGCCCAGTTCGCGGAGTTTTTTCGGCAGCGTTACGGCAGTGAGCTTTTCACAAAAAGCAAATGCCCTGTATCCGATCTTCTCTACGGTCGAAGGAATCGTAACCGTCGTAAGGTTTTTACAATACTCAAAAGCTTCTTTAGGTATGCTCGTAACCCCTTCTTCTATGACGACTTCCTTTATGGCCGACTTACAGAAGAATTTGCCTGGCCAGCCTTCAGTGTTTCCTTCCGCATGACGGACGACGGCTTTATTCAGCTTCGGACAGTTGTAGAGCGGCTGAGAATCAAAAGAAAAATCACCCGTTGCACACGAATCATAGATACTTATCGATTCCAACGAAGTGCATCCCGCAAACGACCTGGCACCTACCTTAGTTACGCTCGCGGGAAGCGAAATATCGGTAAGCGCCGAACAATTTATAAAGGCCCTTTCTCCGACGGTTAGAGTACCCGAACCGCCCGCTTCCGAAAAGACAACGGTTTTAAGCGCTCCGCACCCTGAAAATGCATCATTTCCGAGCGCCGTAAGATTTTTACCCAACGTCGCCTTCGTAAGCGCACTGCAGTCGTTAAATGCGCTTCCATCAATTACCCTTACCGAATCCGGTATCGTTATGTCGGTAAGGGCGGCACAGCGATTAAATGCGCTCGATCCTATCGTCTCAAGCCCGTTATTGAGCGTTAAATTCGAAAGCGCGGCACAGCCTGCAAATGCTCTCCTACCGATCGATTGTACGCTGCCGGCAACGGAAACCGTCGTAAGAGATACACAGTTTTCGAACATTTCGTCTCCTATTTCCGGGACGCCGTCCGACACGACGAGCGTTTTTATATTTTTCCCTGCAAATATTTTTTGCGCGATACCCGTCGTATTGCCGGCGGTATGGATAACCGTAACGGACTCAAGATTCGTACAATCTTTTAACAATCGCCTTGCGTCATAACCACCCGTAACGAGCGTACCGTCGGAAATCGAAAGGCTTTTCAACCCTGTGCAGCGGACAAGCGTATCGTATGCGATTTTCGTTACCCCGGTTCCGAGCGTAAGTTCGCGCAATGCCGTACAACCCGAAAACGCATTCTCTTGGATTTCCGTAACGCTGACGGGCAGTCGAATATTCGTCAGCTTTGCACAGTTTTCAAAACAGCCGCCGAAAAAATAACCGACAATCTTTGTTATACCTATCGCCGCGGTCATATCGAGAGAAACGTTTGCGTTCGAGCCTTTTATTTTGCTGCCGAGCGTGCTTACATCACTGTTCCGCCACGCACCGAAAATCGCGACATCGACACGATCGGATTCTTTTGTTAAATCGAGCTTGTCTATTTCGGAAACGGTGTACTGAGAACCGTTCGCCCGCGTCACCCGAACTGAAAGCGGGTCTCCTACGGTTATCTCGCATGAAGCGGTTTTGTTTCCCGCCTGTGCCGTCACGGTCGCCGTACCGCCGTCTTTTGCCGTTACGGTCACGCTTGAACCGGTCGCTGCGCTCAGAGAAACGGCGGAACCGCTTACCGACCACGAAACCGTTGTATCCGTCGCCGTACGGGGCAGTACCGTCGCGGTAATTTTTTTCTTTTCACCTTTTTGCATCATCAACGCCGTGTTGTCGAGTGCTATGCCCACGACAGGAACGACGGTGCCTGCAGGACCGACCTTTACGGTACACGAAGCGGTCTTTGCGCCGTCCGTCGTCCGTACGGTAACCGTTGCCGTATCGCCGGAAGAACCGGTTCCGTCGGATACGGCCTTGACCGTACCGTCTTCCGTTACCGTGGCAATCTCCGTATTGCTTGACAGCCATTTTACCGATTTGTCTGCGGCATTATCCGGAGTTACGGTTGCGATAAGTTTTTCCGATGTATCGACATCGAGCGTAAGCGTCGACTTGTTAAGCGTTACGCCGCTTACAGGGACGACTTGCGGTGAATCGTCCCCCCCCGGAGTTATTGCATCCCGCAAATGCAAACACGATACACGCGCTTAGCACGATATATGCTTTTCCGAAATTTTTCATAACGTTTCCTCCTGCTCTCGGTTTGCAGTCTCGAACACTGTTTCGATTTTTTCTATTATTATCACCGATAATTATTCCGCACGGCTTTATCAATCGTTTTGCAAAACGCGCCGAAAAATGTAAAAATCGCCTGCTTCGGTTAGAGGATTAATATTCCGATTCGTTACATCGTTTTTGCTATCGGTGTAGGCGTGAGCGTATAGCCGATAGCGTGGAGAATGTTAAACACCGTTGAAAAAGCGGGGTTCGCTTCGGGGGCAAGTGCCTTGCAGAGCCCATCTCTTGTAATGCCCGCTTCTTTTGCCGTCTTTGTCATTCCCCTTGCTCTTGCCACTGCGTTTATTGCACGGAGTAAATCTTCAGGTGTTCCCTCTTTGGCATTATAATCAAGATAGCCTTTTTGTAATTCTTCGGTATCAAGATATTCTGCCATATCAAATTCAGTCAATTTTTCCATAATCGATACCCCCGGCCATTTTCTTGGCGGTCTTTATATCCTCATCTTGTGTTGATTTATTACCACCTACAAGATGAAATAATCAATGAGGTTGCCGCAACAGCAAGAAAAGTTTTCGGCTTCGGTTAGAGGATTAACGAAAAAATAATACTACTCTTTTTCAGTTACAGCTTTTGCAAAATAATAGTCAAACGAATTTCCGTTATCCTTTATAACGGCTATCAAAAATTTAACGGTATCCTGATCCGGCGTACGATACCAATATACGCCGTATATTTCTCCGTCTTCCAAATCATATTCGGACAAAGCGGATCGGCACAGCCATAAATCCTCTTTCGTAAGCTTTAATATATCGGAAACGTCATATTCTCCGTCTAACTCAGCTTTTTGAAATTTTTCTTTAATTTCTTCAAGATATCGCTCAGCATCGCCCTTCCCTATATACTCTGCTTTCGCATAACCTTTATATCCGGTTTCCCAATCGGAATAATATTTAAACGGTTCGTCCGCACAAATTGCCTGCACCGCGATAAAAAATATCGCAACCACAATTCCGATTCGCTTCATAAGCATGCCTCCGGCGCTTATATACTTTTTATGCTTCACCCCCGCCGCCCCACAGCGAAGAACATCTCCTCCCTACAACACCGTACATAAAAACGCGGTCGTCAAACCCAAAAAGATCGAAAGACCGAGCATGTGTACGGGGACGAAGGAACTGAGTGCGAGCGCACCGAAAGAAACGGCGGTCGTCAAAAACGACAGCAAAATCGCAAAGGGTTCGAGCCGCGCGTTCACGGAGGTGTCGCTGCGTTTTTCATTTTCAATCATATAAATGACGTAGTCGAGACCGAGTCCGAAAACCAAAATCATGCCGGTGATTGAAAAGAATTCGAGCGGTATGCCGCGCGCTGAAAAAATCGACGCGATGACAAGCACGATGAGCAGCGGGATCGATGCGATCTTCAGCGTATGTTTCCAATTATAAAAAATCTTCAGCACGATGACGATGACTACGTATGCGATTGCAAACAGCATCAAAATCGTTTTCGTCAGGCGGTCCAAATCGCGTCCGATATCTTTGATTTTATTTTCAAAATAAACATTCGGGTCTTCCGATGCTATGCGTATATAGGCATCCTCATCGGTGATCGACATGGGAAGTACGATCGAATAATATCTTCCGTCGATTTCGCCGAGCCACGCGGAAGATATCGCCTTTTTAAGATATTCGGGGATATCGCCTTCCGGCGTGACGTATTTTTCACCGTCGGCATCGTAAGACGCTTGCAATCCCGCAGCAAGAGAAGCATCGTAGCCGAGCATTTCGTATTGAACAGGCGCAAGCGCCAAAAGATTTCCCGCCGCTTCATGAGATTTTTTTTGCTTTGCCGCAGAGGGAATATACTGCGATGTCGCAACGTAACCGCCGAGCTCTTTGCCTTTATTAATTTCGGTCAGGCGCGCGCACAGCGCTTCTTCCGTTTGAAGCGTTTTTTCAATCGTATCTCCGGCTATGATAAACCAGCCGGTCGGATTGTAGTTGAGCACTTTATACGAAATGACGGCATCGTCTCGGACACGCCCCTGCGCTTGGTACAATTTATTGACATCGTTTTCTATTTTAATATTTTTGCGATTGATGAAAAGCGTCGTAAGGGTCACCGTAAAAACGGCGGCTACCGCAATCCGTCCGATTTTCTTTTTGTCGTACCAGGCTGGCGTGGAAATCATATTGATAAGAGGAATAACGCGCTTCTCATCGGCCGGCATCGCAAGCAGAGGATACATGCTTACGACGGTTAAAAATGCACTGAAAATGCCGGTAAGCGAAAACACCGCCATCTGCTTGAGCAATCCGAACGGTGCAAATACGAGGATAAGGTAGCAGAGTTCGGTGGAGATAAGCGACAGCAAAAGACCGGTCATCAAGTGACTGCGGATTTCCGCTCCGCTCGTAAGCGTTCGGTTCGCTTTCCAGTGGATAAAAAAATGCAGACTGTAATCGATACAGGAACCGATCAGCGACGTCCCGAACACAAGCGTCAGTATGTGAATCTGGGCGAAACACATATATGTCATCGCAAAAGCGGCGGCGATCGAAAGCAAAATCGACATGATGGACAAAACGATCGGCAGCGGATTTTTAAACACGAGCAGCAGCAAAATAATAATACCGAGCAGCGTCACGGTCGAAATGATTGAAATTTCGTTGCTCGCCGATGTCGAACTTTTGTGACTGTGAAAGGGCGTACCCGAATACACAAAGCGCACACCGTCTTTTTCAAGCGGTTCGCAGACTTCATAAATCCGCACGACGGCATTCGACTTGCTTGCGAGCGCCGCTCCCTCTTTGCTTAAAATACCCTGAATCATCACGTACCAGACGCCTTCGTATTCCGTTGCGAGCACGCCGTCTTTCGGTGAAACGGATGTTCCCGAATTTTCGAGCGATGCAAGATAATACTGGAGTATGTATTCGTCGAGCATAAAAGGATCGTCGCCGAGATTTTCAAGAGAAGAAAACGTAAAGGCGCTGTAAGCTTTCGCGAGCGCGTTTTCCGCAAAACTTTCCGCCCCGCCCGGAGACGAAAGAGCCGCAACGGCTTCATCGTCAAGGAGATTCCAGCGGTATTCGTGAACGAACTTCGTCACGCCTTCAAGCATCGCCGCATCGGAATAAAGCGATACCGATTTGAAGCCGTCGCTCGATTCGAGCTCTCCGTATACGGTTTCCGCAACGGACTTCGCAGTATTGAAATCTTTGTGCGACACGAGGATAAATACGTTTTGCCCCGTCGTTTCGGTGAGACGCTCGTCGGCGACTCCCATCGCTTTGCCGATATCCGGCTTGGGCAGCATATTGAAAAGATCGGCGTCAAGGTTTACCCTGCCGGCACGCGCAATGATAAAAAGGCACGGAATAAGAATGAGCGCGTGAAAAACGAACCACGCAAATGCGAAAGTTTTATTTCGCGGTAAAGACGGCTTTTTCATCGGCAGAAAGCTCCTTCGGATATTTTTGATTCGAAAACGTATAGGTGATGGTGTCGCCGCCCGCTTCGGTCATGACGATCGTATCGAATTCCGCTCCGCCGGATGCGCCCGTTCCGCCGAGTGCGAGCGATTTCATGACGGCGGCGACCGTTTTATCTTTCGGCGTAAGAACGGCATTCCATTTGTTTCCGTCGGAAGAAAAAGCGACGGAAAAATTTTCATACAATTTTTTTGCATTGCCGGAAAAAATCGAAGAGAGCGTCATCGAAATGCTCGTAAAGATTTGATTGTTCGACGCGTCGATGACGGTTTTTTTTCCGTCGGGCGTCGTTTGAATAACGCTCGTCAAACCGACGACAAGCGACGACGGAAACGGCTTCAGCGTTTTCCACATAATGCCGTCAAGACTGAATATAAAGGTTCCGCTCGACGTGAGCGAACGGTTCACTTTCGAAATCGTACGCACCTGCGTAAAGTTTCCGGTCGTATTCGGATGTCGCGCAAGATCGGCACACACGCTATCGAATGTCGCATCCGCGGCAAAGAGCGGCATCGCCGCAAAAGCAAGAATACATATAAAATTAATAATTATTTTTTTCATACAATACCTCCGTAAGCGCCTATCAGACGCCGTTGTTTTTTAATAATGTTTCAACGCGGCTAATCAATTTTTCGGGACACACAAAACACGTTTCACCCGTTTCTATCTTTACCGCCATCTGCGTACTTTCCGCCTTCGTCGCAAGGACGCCGGTTTTTGCGTTATAAATCTCATAGCGTATTTTAAGACGATTTTCATATTCAATCAATGAGGCTTTGATGCACGCTTCATCCCCGAATGCGAGCGATCGCACGTATTTTATATTCAACGAAGTCACCGGAAACGCGTAGCCGTCTTCGACCATCTGCAGATAACCGTAGCCGATTTTATCGAGCAGCGCGCACCTGCCGCGTTCGATGAATTTTACGTAATTTCCGTGCCATGCGACGCGCATCGAATCGACGTCGTAAAATTCGACTTTAAATGTCATCTCTTCCGAAATGAGCGAACCGTTCATATCATGCTTCCTTTAGATTTTCGTCTTCAACCCAAAAATTAAAAAAATTATACCACTGCAGAGGATACATTATGCAATACTTTTCCAAAAGAGCGACGTATTCACGGCATAAACGTTTGATCCGCGTCTCCCGTTCCGCACGGGGACAATCGAATGCTATGTCGGTTTTATGTACGTGCATGGAATAGCGCGGCGTAAGCATGAGCGTTTTTTCGCGGAGAGCAAAGACGAAATACGTCGGCGCTTTTAAAAGCGCTGCGAGCAAAAACGCGCCGTACGAAAACCGCGCGGATTTACCGAGAAAATTTTCCGTTATCGATCTGTTTACGGTATTGAGCGAGGTGCGATCGGCGGCGATGACGACGAGCCCGCCTTCGTCGATTCTGTCCATCAAAAGCGAAATCGTTCCGGCATCGATTTCATCCGCATTTATTATATTGAGCTGCACGTGAGGATTGATTTTTTTTATCGTATTGTTGAATTTTTGTGTCGTATTCAAATTCAAAATCGCCGTAACGGGCACATAGTGCGACACGCCGGTGCGGCCGTATTCTGCAAGACTTCTGAGCATTTCGATATTGCCCAAATGCGAGCCGATAAGCAGCGCGCCTTTTTTTCGATCGAGCTCTTCGATCAGCAATGTAACGTCGTCGTCGTGAAGATTGATTTTATTAAAATCGATTTTACCGCACCAGCCTTCGATCTTTTCGATAATACACAAGGCAAACGACACGATGTGCCTATAGATATGAGGCCGCTTTATGCAATCATCTCTGCCTTCGGTATACCGCAGCAGCCGATTTTGATACGCGCGCGATTCGTCTCGGGCACGCTTCGAACACGCAAAATAAAAAAAAGAAATGGGAAATGCGAGCAAGCCGACAAACCACAAGGGCAGATGCGAAACGAGCCACACAAGGAATACGATCGGGCGGCTGCTCGATACTTCTTCTCTCTTTTGCGTCCAGTGTTCGTCCGTCCTCTCCGCAAGTTCAGCCATGAGTCCCTCTTCTGCAAATCGCGCGGAACGCCAAAAGCGGCAAGCGCACGATCATGCCGAAAAACAATTTCGTAAACGACAGCGATATGCGGATATTGTCGCGCACCATGCGGAAATTCGAAATACCGTCCGCGGGGTAAGTTACGCGCACCGGATAGGATTTTATACGCACGCCGCTCCATACGAAGTGTACGAGGATGTCCGCGTCGTATCCCATGCGCGCATCCACCCACGCGCGGCAGCTGAGCAGGCGGCAATACGGCTCTACCGGATAGATTCGAAAACCGCACATGGCATCGACGATTTCATCGCTCAGAGACACAAAGCGAGCCCAGCGGTTCGAAATCTCTCTGCCTTTTTTACGGGAAAGAGGCACCGATTCGTCGAACACGGGTGTACCGCAGATAAGGCAGGAAGGATTTTCTTCCGCCGCTTTGATAAAAAAAGAGGCGCGCGACGCATCATGCTGTCCGTCCGAATCGATTTGAAAGGCATGAGTCAAACCGAGTTCGCGCGCTTTTAAAACGCCGCTCATCATCGCTTTGCCCTTACCGCCGTTTTTTTCCCGTTCGACAAGTACGGCAAGCGGACACGAATCGACCGCCTCGCGGATCTGCTTTTTATTCGCCGCATCGTTGCCGTCGTCCACGACGATGATCGGCCGGCCGTATACGGCAAGAGAGCTGATGACGGAGCCGACCGTCGAACCGTGATTGTACACAGGAATGACGAAGCCGAGTTTTATCGCAGCTTTCCGTGCCGCATCGTTTTGCGACGAACTTTGTACCGCATCCATCGATTACACCGCAGGAACGAAGATTCCCGACGAATACGCTTTATCGGATTTTTTTGCATCCCGCAGCAAAAAGGACATCGATTTTTTTTCGCGATTGAAATCGAGCTTTAAGCGGACGAGCGTATCGGGTCTGATCGGCGCGGAAAATTTAATGCGTTTGATTTCCGGCACATAGCGCTCCGTGCCGAAATATTTTTTTGAAAACCGCGTTATAATTTCAAACTGTGCGACGGCGGGAAGCAGTTTGAACTCCGGAAAATGCCCGTCGAAAAAATCGCTCGAAGCAGGAATAAAAATTTCTATCTCCGCGGAATCCCCGCTCTGCGAAAGTATCTTTTCATCGACGATATCGTGCAGATTTTCACTCATGTTTATCATGCCTCCTTTTTTATGCATACGTCATTGCGTTCCGTCCGTGCGGGATCGCAGCTCCGTGCCGTTTTTATCGTACTGCCGCATCCGACGCATCGCGCGCTGCAAATAAAGCTGCGATATCTTCCTTGTGCTTTTTACCCTGTACATCGCACGGAAGAGACGCGACATAGCGCCAGCGCTTCGGAATGACGACGTTTTCAAAATAATTCATAAGATAGTCGTGAAAGAATTTATTAATTGTCAATTTTTTTTCGTTTTGAAATTTTCGCTTGCCGTCCGCATTGAGTACGAGAGCCGCCGCAAGATACTGGCGCACATCTTCGAGAGCGACGACTTTTACGTCGGAGACGAAGCCGCTCTGTAAAAGCCTGTTTTCGACTTCCGTCATCGAAATGCGTTTTTCCTCTATCTTTACGATCGAGTCGGCCCTGCCCTTCATAACGAATCTGCCGTCGGAAAGCAGATCCACCAAATCGGCGGTCGCAAAACCTTTCGGATCTTTGATATACGGCGAGACGATGACGAGACAACCGTCTTCCCCTTTCCAAATCTTCGCGTTGTCGAACGGCGTCCACGTAAGTCCGTCTTTCGTCTGCTGCCGGTACGCGATGCCGCTCGTCTCCGTCGAACCGTACACTTCAAGCGGGCAAAAACCGAATACGACTTCCGTCTTTTCGGCAAGCTCTTTCGAAACGGCTCCTCCGCTTGTAAAGATAAAGCAATTGTCAAGCGGCAGTTTCCGCTCGGTTTCAACGGCGCGTTTTAAAAATGCGGGCGTCGCAATGATCATATAGGATTCGTCGGAAAGCGTTTCGAATTCTTCGGGATATTCGATGCGTGTGCGGCGGAACGGAACGCCGTACCCGAACGGAAGCGCGATACCGAATAAAAAACCGTAGATATGGTGCTGGCTCACCGTCGTAACGAGTTTTCGCTTTGCGAATTCCGCGCCCCACTTGGAAAAGACGAACGCGTTGTCGAGTTCGAATTCGGTCATGCGCTGGCGGACACCTTTCGGCTTTCCGGTGCTGCCCGACGTGTAGAGTAAAATATCCGTATCGTCCGCAACGATTTTCGGCAACGAGCGCATATCGTTTTCCGACGGAGAGGCCGCCTTTTCGACGACATCGGGAATAAAAATCGAATCGGCAATATCGCGGTCGGTTAAAAATTCGACGCCGTCCGTTTTGATTTCCGCGATGAATTCGCGCGTAACGTTTTGCGTCAAAAGCACCGTTTTTTTGCACTGCAAAAGAGCAATGAACGCGCACAGAAAATACCAATAATCTTCGCAGTGGAGAATATATTTTTGAGCCGATTTTTCGGAAATGAATTTTCGAAGCTTTGCCGAATCGGAAAGAAAATCGCGCCACGTTTTATACGCGCCATCCGACCACTTCCGTTCGTAACAGACGATAAAATCGTCGGGGCGGGAATCCGCCGTAAATGTACTAACCGTATGCGCTTCCGGCATTGTTTTTTGTACCCGCCTTCTGATAATAAATTCAACGGCAAACATACAGCCCATAAGCACGTATGAAATGCCGCCGTTGTATACCGACCACACCGTATCGGAACAAAAAAACGCCGTAAACGCCGAAACGCTTCCGTTGCAGATAAAAAAAATACACCACGCAAGGGTCACTTTGCGGCAATACCGCTCTATGGAGCTTTCAGCTGCAGAGCCGCGTATCGTTTTATCCTGCAGACATGCAAATCTGAAAATAATGTTCGGCGGCAAAAAAAGCGTGCTGCCGAAAATAACGAGCAGCGTTGCACTGATCGCAACCGAATACAATTTTAAAAATATGGTCCGATTCGTAAAAAAACAAAAAAGACCGGCCGCAAGAAAAAGCGCGGACTGCGCAAGCGGCTTCCAATCGAAAGACCGCTTTCCGCTTTTTACCGTTTCGTTTTCCTTCCCGTCCGCACTCCGCGCCCGCCCCGTCGCGCCCAAAAAAAATGCGAAAGCGAGAGCGATAATGCACAGCGATAAAATCCTGACCGGAAGTTTTAATACGACAAGGAAAGTAAAAACAAGGACGGGATAAAGAAACGCGACCGCATAAAACAGAACCTTAACAAATTTTTTCATCGACGGAAAACGGTATCGATTAAAAAAAACGAAGCGGCCTGCCGCAAAAGCCTGCCGCATTCGTTTTTACGTTAAGCCTGCTGCGTATACGGATACAGCGCGTCGACGACATCCTGCATCGTCTTTACCGTTTTGAAAATCGCGGGATCGACTTTGCCGGGAATAAAATCCTTCATCTTTACGATCAAGTCGATAGAATCGATGGAATCGAGCTCAAGATCGTCGCCGAGCTTTGCCGTCGGAGTGATTTTATCCTCTTCGATTTCAAATTCTTTGGAAAGAATCGCTTTCAAGTTGTCGAAAATTTCTTCTTTAGTCATACAATTCCTCTTACGCCTTTTCGGCAGCAATATATTCAGCTAATGCATCGACCGATGCAAAATGCTTTTTATTATCAGCGCTTTCAGCGGAAAGCTTTACGCCGAATTTCTTTTTCAACGCTACGCCCAATTCAAGAGCATCGATTGAATCAAGCCCCAGCCCCGTTCCGAAAAGCGGCTCCGCGTCGTCAATATCTTCCGGCTTTACGTCTTCCAGCTGCAACGACGACACAATCACTTCTTTAATTTGTCGTTTTAAATCATCCATAACAATATTATAACCCGATTATTATAAAATTTGTATAATTATAAACAAACATAGAAAAAAAAGCAACAGAACGTCAAGACGCGTATCAAAACGAAAAAACCTGTCTTGAAGCGGGAATACGGTAATAATTGAAATATGAGCGGAAGTCCGGCTGCCGGCACCGCCGCGCCTGCAGCCGAAATCTTGTTATTTTGTGTGGTCCTGGATTTTATCTTTTTCTTTTTTTATCTTCGTATCGAGCGTATCCATAAGTTTGTTGAGGCCGGCATCGAAACTGTAATCTTTGCTTGTTACGTGTCCCTGTGTCCCCCAACGGAAATTGAACGTCGCATCGAATGAATACTCTTTATCGTATTTTACCCGCAAAGTAAAATCGATGATCAAATCTTCGGCATAGGCGATGCGCTTTAACTTTGTGTCGATCATGTCCGACTGTTTTTTTTCAAACTCGAAACCGACTGCCGATACGTTTTTTGTCATGCAGCCCTCCTCTGTACGTGTGTTCGGTGCGCCTGAAACACAGGCCGCGGCGATCGAGCCGCCGTCTATAGTATACAGCGGAATGTGCAAAAAAGCAAAATAAAAATAAGCGCGCAATTTGAGGGCTGTGCCTATAAAGCTCCGTTATAAAAATACTGCCGCGCATATACGGCGTATCAGTGCCGAACGCGGTATATGCGCTTTTCGGAAGTTTTTTTCACTTCCGCATCCGAATTCGTCTCTCCGTCCGAAGCGACGGTAAGAATTAAATCCGTAATCGATTCACGGGTGTTGACGGGGAGTTTTTCAAGGGCATCGATAATGTGTTCGTACCGGCGATAACGCGCGGCATCGTTTTTCGGCAGGGAATTTTTTACTTCGAGAATACGTCCGCTTTTCGATTGCACCGCATCGCGCATAAGCGATTCTATCGGCTCGTTCAAAGCCGATGCTATTTTATATGCCGTTCCGACGGACGGCTGACCTTCTCCTTTATTTTTTCCGTTTGTAATCGTCGAATACGGCACATCCGAAAGCGCGGCAAGCGTTTTTAAATTGATTCCTCTATAATTAATTATCCGGTAAACATTTTTCCAGAATACGTGCATACTACAGGTTTACCACAAAAGATATGGCCGCACGAATTTATTTACCGTATTGCGTCATAATAACGGTTCGAAGTTTTACGTACGATTAAAATCGCTTTGCGGATTACCCGAAAAAGGCATATACGCGTTCAAAGCGCGATTTTTATGCAAGATCAAAAGACAAACGGAATTTTCCCGATGCGACAGCCGTATTTCCTCACGTAAAAATCTAACCGAAACGGCAGCTTGCTCCTCCTCCTTTTTGTCGATATACTCGTTTTATGAAAAAGCAATCCGTTGTTGTCATCGGCGCGGGCATCGCAGGGCTTTCGGCAGCCGTTTATCTACAGCGGTCGGGATTCGACGTAACGAT
Source organism: Treponema sp. Marseille-Q4132 (assembly GCF_014334835.1). NCBI lineage: Bacteria > Pseudomonadati > Spirochaetota > Spirochaetia > Treponematales > Treponemataceae > Treponema > Treponema sp. Marseille-Q4132. Next base: position 1,722,317 of record NZ_CP060591.1, on the reverse strand, counting down.
TTATGAACAGCATACGATTCCCGGAGGTCTTTCGACGAGCTGGTCGCGCAAAGGGTATCTTTTCGAAGGGGGCATGCACTGGCTTACCGGTTCGTCCGAAAAGCTCGTTCTGAACCGTGTGTGGAAAGAAATCGGCGCGCTCAAAGAAAACAATCCCGTCCGTTACCGGGAGCCTCTGTATACGCTCATCGACGAAAAAACCGAAATCCGTCTCTACCGCAATATCGATAAAATGCGTAAAGAATTTATCGAAGCCGCACCCGAAGACCGCAAAGCGATCGAAGCGCTCTGCCGCGACATCAAAACGTTTTTGCCGGTACACTTCGTCTTGCGCGACATACCGTGGATAAAAACAAAATCTCCCGTCATTCCGACACTGAAAGAATTGCTTCCCATGGCGCCCGCCGCGATTCCCGCGCTTTACCTCAAAAACGTATCATACGACGACTATCTCTCCCGATTTAAAAACAAAAAACTGCGCGCTTTGCTGCATTCCGTCATAGGTACGAGATTCAACGCGCTCTCGCTTGTCTATACGCTTGCATCGTTCGCTTCAGGCGACTGCGGATACCCCGAAGGCGGTTCGCTGCGTCTCGCACAAAACATCGCCGATACGTTTACTTCGCTCGGAGGAAAAATCGTATACCGTACAAAAGTACTCGGCATCGTAACGGAAGGGCGGCGAATTTCCGGCGTCAAGATCGCGCGTACGAAAGCCGGCGTATCGCCGCATACGGCGGACGGTTTCGCTCCTTCGGCGGAAAGCTCCGAAACGGAAATTATTAAATCGGATTTTGTCCTTGCCGCTTTCGACACGAGACGCGCAGTCGACTCGCTTTTTGCAAAACCGCTTGAAGAGCGATGGGCGAAGCAGATGCGCAAAATCGTAACGACCGAACAAGATATGTTTATCGCCCTCGGCATAAAAGCAGATTTATCGAACAGACCGGCCGGCCCCGTACTTCTGCTCGACGAACCCTTGGAAGCGGCGGGTTTGCACTTTACGGAAATCCGCTTGAACAATTACGCGGGCTATGCGAATCATGCGCCCGAAGGCTGTACCGCACTCACCTGCCTTTTGCTCGGCGGGAGTTACGATTGGTGGAAAGCTCGAAAAGCCGACGGCACATACCGGCAATGCAAAAAAGAAATTATCGATAAATTTATTAAAATAATCGAAAGCCGTTTTCCCGAAACGAAGGACGCGATCGAAGTGACCGATATGGCCACGCCTTTGACCTACGAACGCTATACGGCGAGCTTTGAAGGCAGTTGGATGAGCGTGTGGAAACCCGGAGATCCGATGTTCATACTGCCTGCAAAATCGAAGACGATACGGGGGCTCTACTTTGCAAGCCAGCGTTCGATGATGCCCGGAGGTCTTATAATCGCGGGATGGGCGGGCAGACGCGCAGCGCAGACAATCTGCAAAGATACGCACACCGAATTTGTCGTGCACGATTGAAAAAACCGGCGATATATTTTTTGAACTCGACAGTGATTTGCATGCACGGGATGCGCAAGGCGCGGCATAGTGCGAATTGAATAAATCGATATGATGTTTTATAATAACCGCCGAGAATTGCGAGGATAGAAATGCCTAAAATCGAAGTCAACGAAAAAAGTTTTTTTGCTTTACTCGGAAAAAAATACGATTACGATACGCTTGAAAAAAAATTGCCCTGCGCAAAAGCCGAACTCGACGAAAAACCCGATGCGTCGAAGTCCGAAGATGAGCGCGTTATTAAAATCGAACTCAACGATACAAATCGCCCCGACTTGTGGTCGACGGTCGGCATCGCGCGGCAGCTCTCCCTGCACGACGGAGCGGCGCACGCCGATTATCAAAAATTCATGTCGGCCCCCGATACGATAAAAGATCCGGAAAACCGCGTCGTCACCGTAGACGCCGATCTTGAACACATCCGTCCGTATATCGTCGCCTTTGTGATTTCCGGAAAAGCGATCGACGACGCGATGCTGAAAGATATCATCCAAACGCAGGAAAAACTCGCGTGGAATTTCGGACGCAAACGGAAGACCATTTCGATGGGAGTGTACCGCGTTTCCGACATCGCATTTCCCGTGCATTATAAAGCCGTCGATCCGGACGCAACGTCTTTTGTGCCGCTGCAGTGCACAGAGCCCATGACGTGCCGGCAAATTTTGAGCGACCATCCGAAAGGAAAAGAATACGGCTGGATTTTAAAAGATTTCAAAAAATTTCCGCTGCTCGTCGACGACAAGGGCGAAATCATGTCGATGGCGCCGATCATCAACAGCGCGACGCTCGGTGCGGTACAAGTCGGAGACACGGGCTTAATGGTCGAACTGACCGGCGACGATATGGAAAGCCTTATGCTCGCAGCGAACATCGTCGCATGCGATTTTTTCGAAAGCGGCTACGAAATTCTTCCGATGCGCGTCGATTATCCTTACGAAACGAAATTCGGCAAAACGGTCGTGTGCCCGTATTATTTTCAAGTTCCGACAAAAGCCTATCTTTCGCATATCAACAAAATGCTCGGCTCGTCGTTTACGGCGGACGAAGTGTGCGCCGCGCTCTACCGCATGGGCGATGAAGCGGCTGCAAAAAAAATAACGATCGACGGAAAAGAAGACACGGAGTTTACGCTCTTTCCTCCGCCCTACCGCAACGATTTTTTACACGAAGCCGATGTGATCGAAGACGTTATGATCGGGCGCGATATCGCTTCGTTCGAGCCGCAAAGCCCGAGCGATTTTACGATCGGCAGACTTTTACCGATAACGCAGTTCAGCCGCAAAGCGAAAACGCTTATGGTCGGACTAGGCTATCAGGAGATGATTTTCAACTATGTCGGAAGCCGCCGCGATTACATCGACAATATGCTCATCGACGAATCGACTGTCATCGAAATCGCAAATCCGATGAGCGAAAATTATCAATTTATCAGACCGGAGATAATCTCTTCACTGCTCCGCGCGGAAAGCAAATCGGCGAACGCGCAGTTCCCGCACAAGATTTTCGAAATCGGTAAAGTCGCCTATCTCTGCGGCGAAGAAAATACCGGCACGCGCACACGAACGCACTTGGGCTTTTTAATGGCGGCGGCAAATGCGAACTTCAACGACGCGGCAAGCGAAGTTGCGGCACTCCTGTATTTTCTCGACCATACGTACGAAGTAAAAGAGAGCGCCGACCCGCGCTTTATCGCCGGCCGCCAAGCCGCCGTCATCGTACGCGGTAAAGAAGTCGGCGTCTTCGGCGAAGTCAATCCGCAAGTGCTTGAAAACTGGACCGTTACGGTACCCTGTGTCGCAGGCGAAATCGATTTGGAAGCGCTGATGCGGAGCGATGTATAAACGCAAAAGCGCCTTCCGCTCATTGAAACCGGCCTTCGGCCCGAGTTGTGTCCCCGAATCGACCGGATAGATTTTTAAAATTTACACGCACTCAAAAAAATTGACAAAGCTCAAACTTCGACATATAATGAATAATTATATCAATGACGTGTACGGCCGTGCACGCTAATCATTATATTTTCAATTAAAATTTATGGAGGACAGTATGAAAACAACAAAAAAAATTGCGGCGGGAATCATCGCCGCAAGCGTTTTAATTTCTTCCGCTTTTGCAAAAAAGGGAGGAAAATCTGCGGATTATCCGAAAAAAGGCATTACGGTAATCTGTCCGTGGGGCGCCGGCGGCGGTACGGACGCGATTTTGCGCGCGCTGTGTTCGACTGCGGAAAAGTACCTCGGTACGACGATCACCGTCGAAAATAAAACCGGCGGCGCGGGCGCTATCGGTCATGCTGCGATCAAAAACGCGAGACCGGACGGATATACGGTCGGTATGATAACGTTCGAATTGAATTCGCTGCCGCAGCAGGGTTTGATCGATTTCACGTATGCCGATTTCGATCCTCTTATCCGCGTCAACGCCGATGCTGCGACGCTTACCGTCGGCAAAAACGAACCGTACAATACCGTGCAGGAATTCGTCGACTATTGCAAAGCGCATCCCGGCGAAGTTTCCATCGGAAACTCGGCGCCCGGATCCGTGTGGCACATCGGTGCGGGATTGCTTGCCGATCAGGCCGGTATCAAAGTGAAACATATTCCGTTCGAAGGCGCGGCAGGTGCGGTTACGGCAGTAGCGGGCGGACACATTCAGGCGGTTACGGTATCGCTTGCGGAAGTCAAATCCCAATACGATGCGGGCAATGTAAAAGTGCTCGGCATTATGGCGGCAAAGCGCCCCGAAGCGTACCCCAATGTCAAAACGTTCAAAGAACAGGGATACAATATCGAATATGCGACATGGCGCGGCCTTGCATTGCCGAAAGGCGTCGACCCCGCAATCAAAGCGAAATTGGTAGAAGCGTTTACGAAAGCGGAAAACGATCCTACGTTTATTGCGACTGCAAAAAATCTCAACCAAACGCTCGCATATCAAAATCCCCAAGACTTCGCCGCTTTCTTAAAAAGCAACTATGAAGCGGTTACGAAGACGATGAAATCCATCGGTCTGATCGACTAGTCATACAAAAGTTCAACCGTTAAAAATCGGCCGGCGCTCTGCCGGTCGGTTTCCATTTTATAATAAAGCGGTAGAGTTCAATCCGCTGAGGTTCTTGTGAAAAAAGCCAATATCATATCGGCGGTTATCGGCATAATTGTTTCGGCAGCCGCATTCGGATATACCTTTACTTTCAAACAGTTCAAAAACGTACCTGTAGGACCGGAGTTTTTTCCGCGCGTACTGGCCATAGCACTTTTCATATTCTGTGTACTTTTATTATTAACAAATTTAAAAACTTCCGAAACAAATAATAAATCGGCTCCGACGATGAGTTTGAAAAACCGCGGCATGCAAAAAGCGCTCGCGGGTCTCGCAATCGTCGTCGTATATGCGCTGTTGTGGGAAGTCCTCGGCTTTTTAATAATCACGCCGATCGCAATATTTTTAATGACGCTGCTGCTCGGAAAAAGATCGTACATAAAGATGATCATCGTTGCAGTCGGAGCGACGGCAATCGTCTTTCTCGCATTTAAATATCTGTTGGGCATTCAGATGCCGCTCGGCTTTATGGAAGAGCTGTTTTAAAGGAGTCGAAGTATGGATTTCGGATTAATTGCGTCCAGTTTCGGACAAGTGTTTACGCCTTCCACGCTGCTCTATACGCTTATCGGAGCGACGGGCGGTATTCTCATCGGTGCCATTCCGGGCTTAACCGCGACGATGGGTATCGCGCTGCTCATCCCGTTTACCTACGGTCTCGATTTTATTCCGGGAGTTGCAATGCTGCTCGGTATATTTTGCGGCGGTATGTACGGAGGTTCCATAGCGGCGATCCTCATCCACACTCCGGGCACTCCCGCTGCGGCGGCGACGGTACTCGACGGATACCCGATGGGGCAAAAGGGGGAACCCGGCCGCGCACTGACGATTGCGCTTTTTTCTTCTTTCAGCGGAGGAATCATCGGCGCCCTCGTCATGACGTTTTTGTCGCCGCTCATTTCAAAGATGGCGCTGAAATTCGGACCTGCTGAATTTTTTGCGCTTGCGATGTTCGGTCTGTCGGTCATCATTTCCATCTCCGGAAAATCGCTCATCAAAGGACTCATCACCGCAGCTTTCGGACTTTTGATCGGAACAGTCGGTATGGATAAAACCTGTGCGTACTTGCGTTTTTTTAAACTGCAGGGCTTTTACGACGGCATTCCGTTTATTCCGGCTCTCATCGGTTTATTTGCAATCAGCGAAGTCATTGCAAACTTCGAACATCTGCTGCAAAGCACACAGGAAAATAAAGCGCGCGTAAAAACGGCATCCGCATCGAATCCCGTTTTGCGCTATTTAAAATCCGTTATCGGAAATATTTTACCCGAAAAACGCGACGTAAAAACGATTTTGCCGCACATTTTCAAAGGCAGTCTTATCGGCACTTTTATCGGCGCGATCCCCGGAGCGGGCGGCGATATCGCGGCGTTCGTTTCATACAGCGAAGCAAAACGCAGCAGTAAGCATCCCGAACTTTTCGGTCACGGCGCACCCGAAGGAATTGCCGCAGCCGAATCCGCAAATAACGGATGTTCAGGCGGCGCCATGATCCCGATGCTTTCGCTCGGCGTTCCCGGCGACTCGAACACGGCAGTGCTCATGGGCGCTTTTATCATGCACGGTTTCCAGCCCGGTCCGATGATGTTCGTCGAGCACCTGAATATCGTATACGCGGTATTCGGCGCAATGCTTGCGGCAAATCTGGCGTTCCTCATCGTAGGTATGCTCGGCGTCAATCTTTTTTCGAAAATCATTTCGGTTGAAAAATATTTTTTAATTCCGTGCATACTCGTTCTGTCGCTCGTAGGTGCATACGCAATCAACCAAAGCATGTTCGACGTATATTTTGCGATCGTCATGGGCGTTATCGGATATCTTTTACAAAAATACGATTTCCCGCTTTCACCGATTTTGCTTGCGCTTATTTTAGGACCTATGAGCGAATCGAACATCAGACGCTATATGCAGATCGTCGACGGAAAATTCACTACGATTTTTTCCCGTCCCATCTGTATCGTATTCTTCCTGCTTGCGCTCGTTTCGCTTATTACCGCATTTTACAATCAGCGGAAAATCGCGCGAAGAGAAACGGAAAAATCCGAATAACCGCGGCGGACATTCGACTGCGATCCTGCAGCCGCCGCTACAAAAAAACTGCCGGCGTATGTCGGCAGTTTTTTTTCGTTTGCAATATAAAATTAATAATCCGATTCGGGAGAATTGCCGCAAACGGCGAATGATCCGCGTAAATCAGTCTTTCGCACGCTCGACAAAAGAGCCGTCGCGCGTATCGATGACGATGCGTTCGCCTTCGTTGCAAAAAAGCGGAACGTTCACTTCAATGCCCGTATCGACCGTCGCAGGCTTAAACGTTTTACCGCTCGTGTTGCCTTTTACGCCCGGCTCACAGTACGTGATCGTGCGGGTAACGTTGACCGGAAGTTTGACGCCGACCGGCTTTCCTTCATAAAAAGTAATGGATATATCGATGTCATCGTCGGGAGAAAGATAGCCCGCGTTGTCGCCCAAATCTTCTTTTGTCATTTCGAGCTGCTCGTAGGTTTCCTGATCCATAAACACGTACGTATCGCCTTCGATATAGGAAAGCTTCATCGTTTTTTCATCGAGATCGACTTCGTCGAATTTTTCGCCCGCATCGAGACCGAGATCCTGCGTCTGTCCCGTAACGATATTTTTTACGCGCAGCTTTGTGACCATACCGCCGCGGCCCGATTTTTGACCGAGCATACGCTGTACCATGAGCGGATTGTTTTCATACATAAACGCAGAACCGACTTTGATTTCCGATGTTGTAACCATATTTCTACCTTCTATAAATTAATAAGATTTGGCAAAATTGAAAAGTGTATATGATTATAATGCAAAATGCCGCAAATAATCAAGCAGGCTGCGGGCAAAGTCGCCGTTTGCAATAAGCGCGGATGCAAATGCGGTAAAATATTTTTTTATCCGATCGGAAGCTTCCAAAAAGGCAAAGAGCGCTTTTTCCGTATCGCAAAAAGCCGCGCCGGAAACATTGTACAATTTCCACGCATTTTCGACGATGGCAAAATCCTCAGGCGGAAAAAAAACTTTTATGCGATGCAAAAGCGCTTCGACTTTTACGAGTTGATAATCGTCTTCCTGCGGATAGGCCTGCCATACAAAGGGAATACCCGAAAGGCACGCGCGCGAAAGCGAATCTTCCCCGCGTATAAAAAGCGCGTCCATAGTATAGAGCATATCATCCCATTCGCTTTGCGCTAAAAACGGAAGCCGTTCCGCGGCAAAATGCGCATTCGAATCCGCGTATGTTTTCATAAATGCATCCTGACCCTGTCCCGCAGCGGCGTAGGCACAAAGCTTACAGCGCTCGTCCGAGTTTCGCTTTTCCGCTTCAAATGCACAAAGGGCGCGTACGACGGGAGCGTAATCACGGACATAGCCGAATATCAAAACCGAAAATTCATCGGGATTTTTTTTTGCCGGCGCACAAGAAGACTTCCGGTCGAGGATGAGCCCTCCCGTCTTTGAAGTAAAGCCCGGCATAAAATTGACTTTTTGTACGCGCGACGAACGCGTGAGCGATTTGAGGCAGTGAAATTCTTCGGCATAATCTTCGGCCGTAAGGTAGTCGATATTGACGACGTGAACGACTGCGGTATTTTTTTTGTCGAATAAAAGCGCTTCAAGCCATTCGGGATAGGGGCATTGAAAACACTGCAAAACGATTTTCGGCATCGCTTCCGAAAAAGAAGCGCTATAGGCATCCGCCGCGTTCCAATCGAAAACCGTCCAATTTCCGTACCGCTGCACCGCCGCATGAGAATCGATTCCGGGCGCAAGCAAAGCGAAAGACGCGAGATCATCGATGACGAATCGAATGCGTATACTGCCGTCGAGCGCCGAAAGAGCGCGCGCCAGACGATATGCGAATCCGACGTCGCCGTAGTTATCGACGACTTTACAGAGAATTGCGATATCGAGCGGGCGCGTTTTATCCGTCATATATGCCGGGCGATACAGGATGCAATCGCTTCCATGCCTTTTTTATTCTCCGAGCAGTTCGGCAACTTTTTGGCTGCCTTCGCGGATATCGCGGAGAATCTTAAAATCTTTTACGTAATCGACGGCGATAAAGCGGTCGTCTTCGGGCCACGTCTCTTTGAGCTTCGAACCTTCCCAATTATACGAAAGGAATGCGTCGCGGACGGCATCGCGGAGAGAGGGTTTAAGCCGATACGAAACACCCCACGCGGTCGGCGGGAAAATTTCCGACTGATATACGACTTTGCCCCAAGTCTTAATATCGGGCACTCTTTTGCCGGCGATCATGCGCTGCATGACCGTATCCGCAATCGCACCGGCATCGTAGTCGTGATTGTATACGCCGGTGATCGAGTTATCGTGTTTGCCGGAAAAGGAGACGAGGTAATCTTTATTCGGCAGGAGTTTGAAATTCTGATACAAAATCGCGCGCGGCGCACTGTATCCCGAATTCGAACTTTCCGAAACGAATGCAACGTTTTTGCCTTTCAGGTCGCCTATTTTATTGATGCCGGAACCGTTATATGTGACGATAGCCATGCGGTACCCGACAAAACCGTTTGCCGTTCCCATGACGGCGAGCGGAACAAATCCGCCGGTATTCACCGCATCCTGCACCGTACCCGCAGCGAAACCGGATACGTGAAGACGGCCGGCGCGCATCGCTTCGATCTGCGTCGCATAATTCGTAACCGCAAACCATTTGACTTTTTTGCCGGTTTTTTGCGAAAGATATTTTTGAAAATCGACGAATACTTCTTCGTATACGGCGGGATCTTCGACGGGTGCATAGGCAAAGATCAGCGTATCGGGATCTTCCCACTGAGAGGGATCTTCCGGAGTATCGGCGATCATGTCGCCGTTTTTATCGACGTACATCGAATCGAGTTCGCCGTACTTGTCCCCGCCTTTTTCCTGCGAGCCGAGCGCCGACGCGAACGAAACGCAGATACCGGCGACTATAAAAGCGGTTAATATTTTTTTCATTTTATACCTCCTACAGTAATGAAAAACAAATTGATCTGTCACGAAATGGCTTTTCGTATTTTAACGGAAACCCATTCCGCCGCTATGACGGTAATAAATATTATTATTAAAATCGAAAGCACTCGATTCCACGCCAATTTATTGATTGCGGAATTCATCAAAAGCCCTATACCGCCTCCGCCGACAATACCGATGATCGTCGATTCGCGGATATTGTTTTCCCAGCGATAGATCGAAGTACCGATAAACGGCGGCATTATCTGCGGCAGGTAACCGTAAAAAAACACTTGCATTTTCGACGCTCCGGTTGCGGTAACCGCTTCGATCGGCTCCGGATCGATTTCCTCGATCGCTTCGTATGTCAATTTCGAAACCATGCCGAGCGAGCGGATTGCAATCGCGAGGATACTCGCCAAAAGTCCCGGCCCTATCACTTGCACGAGGATGAGCGCCCAAATCATGCTGTTGACGGAGCGAGAGGCGACGATAATGCACAGCACGGCAAAACGCACCGCTTTGTTCGGCGACGTATTTTTCGCGGCAAGAAAACCGAGGAAAAACGAAAGGATGACCGCGATACCGGTGCCGAATATCGAAATCGTAATCGTATCCCACAGCGCCGGAAGAATTTTTCCGAAATAGCGGACATCGGGCGGAAACATGCGCGAAAAGAAATCTTTGATTTGCTTCGGCGCGTCGAATACGAAACTCCACGTCGTATGTTTGCCGACATACGTACATGAAACAGCCAAAATCGCGAGCGCCAAAATCCAATAGCCCGCAGCTATAAACCGCTCTTGAGCGGTTTTCGGTTTCCAGATCCTGTTATTCTGTATATCACGGGAAAACGGCATCAGACAATCCTCCTTCGGATAGCGCTCGAAATATATTCGGTGATCAAAACCAAAATAATAATGACGAGTAAAATCGCTCCGGCCGTATTGAAATCGTAGCGCCCCATAGCGGTGTCGAGCACCGCTCCGATGCCGCCCGCGCCGACAATGCCTATAACGGTCGACTGCCGGAAACTGATATCCGCACGATAGATCGACAGACCTATAAAACGCGTCGACACTTGCGGCCACACACCGTACACAACGGTTTGCAGCCAATTGGCTCCCGTTGCGCGAACCGCTTCAAGCTGTTCCGTATTTATATTTTCGATATCTTCCGCAAGCAGTTTTCCGATAAAACCGATGCTGTTTATCATCAGCGTGAGTACGCCGGCAAAAGGACCGTACCCGTACATAATGACGAACAAAATGGACAGGACGACGACATGAAGCGCACGAATTATCATCAACAAGATGCGGCAAATGACATACACCCATTTAGGCACGAGATTGCGCGACGCGCCGAGCGCAAGCGGGACGGCGAGGAACATGCTGAAAAACGACGCGGCCGCCGTCATCGCAAGGCTTTCGAGCGTTCCTTCGATGATATATTTTCCGCGAGATATAAAATCGGGATGGAAAAAACCGGAAAATAATTTACCGATCCTGCCTGCACCCATCGCGATGCGGCGCGGATCCACTTTTATATCTTTACCAGAGAGGATCAAATATGCGATCACTAAAACCCAAACACCGTAACGCAAGACGGCGTTGGCAATCATCGGCTTTTTTCTCCACACCGTTTTGGAAAGCTCTCCGCTCATTCGTTGCCTCCGAGTGAAAATATATCCGCGTCGTCTCCCGTATCCGCAGCTTCCGTTTCTTTATTTTTTTTCGTGATATTCCAATCTTCTTCGCCGTAGATCATATTCAAAACGGAAACGTCGATTTTATCGCTCGTACCGTCGAACACGATCTTTCCCGCCTGCAAACCGACGATGCGTTCGCAAAACTGCCGGGCAAGGATGACATCGTGAATGTTAATGATACACGAAATATTTTGTTCCTTTACGAGACCGAGAATCAGGCGCATGACTTGCCGCGAAGTTTTCGGATCGAGACTTGCCGTCGGTTCATCGACCAAAAGCAGATCGGGTTTTTGAATAAGCGCACGCGCAATGCCGACGCGCTGGCGCTGACCGCCGGAAAGCTGATCGGCTCTGCTGTCTACATATTCGCCGAGACCGACGCGGTCGAGCAGATCGAATGCCGTCTGTATGGTAGCCGGAGGAAAACGGCGGAGCGCGCTTGCCCAAAAACCGGTGTAGCCGAGCTGTCCCGATAAAACGTTTTCCATAACGGTCAATCTGTCGACGAGGGCATACTCTTGAAATATCATGCCGATTTTTCTTCTCGCAAAACGAAGGTCGCGTCCGTTGAGCGAACAGATATTTTTTCCGTTGACAACAATCTCGCCGGATGTCGGCTCGATCAGTCTGTTGATGCAGCGGATAAGCGTACTCTTTCCCGCACCCGACGGTCCGATAAGCGCAAGCACTTCATTGTCCCGTACGGAAAGCGAAACGTCTTTAAGCGCTTCCTGCCCCGACGGATATCGTTTTACCAAATTTTTAATTTCAATCATACATCGCTCCTGTGTAATTTTTTTTGCGCCGCTTCGTTTATCGCCGCAACAGCTGATTGCAATTCATCGGCATCGGAAGACGTCACCATCCAGCGGGCAACGCCTTTTTCGCTTTGGCTCGCGCGCTGTGCGATCCAGCACCACTTATCTCCGTCCCAATCGCGTTTTAACAATGTCGTGCCGAGCGGAGAACCGTCTTCGAGCGTTTTAAGCGGCACATATCCTCTTTCCGTAAAAAAATTTTCGGTCGCGGAAAGTGCATCGTCCCGGTCTTTTTCATCCGCATAGGTATAGCCCCATTCGCGTTCGCGAAGCACGCTGTTTTGACGCGCGACGAGAGCTTCGAATTCCGTTTTTGCGCTTTTCCAGCGTTTCAAAAACAGCAGGCAGAAAAGCAGCGTACTTTCCATCGGAACCGTGTTTTCGCCGTTCGGAAAATTGAGATAATAATGCGCGGTCTCTTCAACGGCGGCGATCGCTTTTTTTTGCAATAAAATATCTTTTATCTGCGAATGCCCGTTCGGAACGAGCAGCGGATTGTTGCCGCCGCTTTTCAGTTCCGCGTGAACGACGGGAGACGCCTTCGAGTCTATTCCGATCCGCGCTTCCCCCGTATGCGGTACGATCGACGTAAGCACGGAAGACAAAAAAGTCATAATCACCGAAGGCGAAATCTCCGTACCGTCGCCGCCTCTCGTATCAACGCGGTCGCCGTCGCCGTCGAACAGAAAGCAAAAATCGACCGACGAGGGATGCGCGCGTATGTAGTCGAGCGTACCTTTTATATTCTCTTTAATAATGGGATTCGGCGCACCGCTCGGAAAATTGCCGTCTGGAACCACGTTTCGCGGAACGCATGAAATGCCCGCATAGCGGAAGGCCCGCATCACTTCGCTTCCCGCGCTGCCCGATAAAAAATCGGCGACGACGGATATACCGGAAAGTTCGTCTTTTCCGATCCGTGCCAAATCCAAACAGGCGCGTACGTATGCGTCGCCGTCGTCGATGACCGTAACGCTGCCGCCCTCTTTTGCAGGAACGGTTTTTCCTTTTAAAAACGCATCGCGGACGGCTACAAGTCCGCCTTCCGGCCCGACGTTTTCGGCGATGGGTCTCACATTCGGTCCGACCGTTTTTTGTCCGGTATAATTTTTCGGATTGTGCGAAGCCGTATACATGATCCCCGCACAGCTCGGGCGCTGCATACAGCTGAAATAAAACTGACACGTCGAAACGGGCAGCACGTTCGTATACACGCGAAATCCCAATGCGGAAAAAGTATCGATCGCGAGCTGCAAAAAGTGCTCGCCTTTTTTGCGCGTATCCCGGCACAAAACGATTTCGTCGGTGCCGAGGCATTCTCTGAAATACCACGCCTGCGCATTGTACAGACGGGACGCCGTTTCATCGCTCAGCTGTTCGGCATCAATTCTGACATCGAAGGCATGAAACAGTTCATGTGCGATTTTCTCAAGTGCATTGTCGTCCATATTTTCTCCAATAAATTTTTTACAGGAAGTCGAAACCTGCGGCCGTTTTTTATTAAATTATTAATATTTAATTTTAAGATTATCAATAATTATTATTTTCCGGCAGTATTGAATTTAATAAACAATACGTCGCCGTCCTGTACGACGTAATCTTTTCCCTCAATACGGTATTTTCCCGCTTCTTTGATTTTCGCTTCGGAACCGTAGGTACGCAAGTCATCGATCGAATACGCTTCTGCTTTGATAAAGCCTTTTTCAAAATCCGTATGTATGACGCCCGCCGCTTTCGGAGCGGTGTCTCCTGCGCGGATCGTCCATGCGTGACAGTCGTCGCTTCCCGCAGTAAAAAAAGTGCGCAGCCCCATGAGCTTATACGCCGTCCGCGCAAGATTTGCAAGTGCCGATTCTTTGAGACCGGCGGCTTCCATAAATTCTTTGCGGTCGTTTTCGTCTTTGATTTCCGCCAAATCGGATTCGAACTTTCCGCAGATGACGACGGTCTCCGCGTTTTCTTCGGCGGCGATTTTTTTTACCGCTTCAACGTAGTCGTTCGTACCCGCAGCGATCGCGTCTTCGGAAACGTTGCAGACGTAAAACGTCGGCTTCATCGTAAGTAAAAACATATCGCTCACGGCCGCCTTTTCTTCCGGCGTCAGCTGAGCGAGCCGCGCGCATTTTCCCGCTTCAAGCAGCGGTTTGATTTTTGCGACCGCGCTCGTCCAATGCGCATATTTTTTTTCTTCCTCTTTTCCGAGCGCGCGGCTCGCCTTCGTCACTTTTTCCTGCCGCTTTCTTATCGTATCCAAGTCGGCAAACGCGAGCTCCATATCGATCGTTTCGATATCGCCTTTCGGGTCGATCGGCACGACGGTATTCGCATTTTCGCGGACGTGCATGATATCGGCATCGTCAAAGCAGCGCACGACGTGGGCGATACACGCCGTCTCCCGGATATTCGCCAAAAATTGATTGCCGAGGCCCTCGCCCTGAGCCGCGCCTTTAATAAGGCCCGCGATATCGACGATTTTTACCGACGTCGGCGTAATCTTTTTCGGCTCAAAGACGCTTGCGAGAAATGCGAGGCGCTCGTCCGGTAAATCGACAATGCCGACGTTGGGATCTATCGTACAAAACGGGAAATTTTCCGCAGCGGCGGGAGCTGCCGTCAGCGCCGTAAAGATCGTAGACTTGCCGACATTCGGCAGCCCGACGATTCCGCAATCAAGTGACATGATTCCTCCGTAAAAACATGCAAAGAAATTGCACTGTAAAATCAAGTGTCCAGTATATATGATTTGTCGGCGCTGAACAAGGCAAAAACCATTTATCGTAAAGACAAATAAATCAACTATCTCCGACCTGAGGGCATCGGGTATGTCTTTTTTATTTGCGGATTATATCAGTTCGAACAACTATCCGGATATCGTCAGCTTTGCGTTTTTAATCGTTCGGCGCTTTCGGCGGCCGCCTCCCATTCTTCTGCGAGTAAGGTAAGACGCGCTTCCGTATCCGCAAGACGCGTTTGCACGACGCGCGATTTTTCTCCCGACGCATATACTTCCGGCTTTGCAAGCTCGTTTTCACATTCGGTCTTTTGCGCTTCGAGCGCGGCGATTTCCGCTTCGAGTCGTTCGACTTCGCGTTCAAGTTTGCGCTGTTCGGCTTTCCTTTTTTTCGCTTCTTCCCACGAAAGCTGTCCTCCCGCAAGCACATCGTTCATACCGGAGGGATTTCCGCTCATCCCCGATCCGGCAGCACGAGAGACGGCATGCCCTTTTCCGTCGGCCGAAGATGAAAAAGGCATGCCGGCGACCGTTCCGTTTTTTTCAGCTTCGATGCGCTCAAGGTAATACGCATAATCGCCCGGAAAAATGCGGAAGCGTCCCGCTTCGAGAGCGAGCACGCGCGTCGAAAGCCCTTCGATAAAACCGCGGTCATGGCTCACGAATACGACGGTACCGCCGAAATCTTTGAGCGCCTGCATGAGTACGTCTTTCGAATGCATGTCGAGGTGATTCGTCGGTTCGTCGAGTACGAGAAAATTGACCGGCTCGAGCAAAAGCTTTAAGAGTGCGATGCGGTTTTTCTCCCCGCCGGAGAGCACGTCGAGGCTTTTAAATACATCGTCTCCTCGAAACAAAAACGCGCCGAGCATGTCGCGCACTTTCGGAACCATTTCAAGGGGAGAGACACTTTCGATATAATCGATGATGCTTTCGCTGCCGGAAATTTTTTCCGAACTGTCCTGCGAAAAATAGCCCGTGCGCACGCCGCTCCCGAATACGAGCTCGCCTGAAAAAGAAGTGTCTTCCCCCGCGATGATCCGAAGGAGCGTCGATTTACCCGCTCCGTTATGCCCTGCGACCACGAGCCGATCCCCGTTTTCGATCGTCACGTCGAGCTTATCGAGCACATTGTGTTCTCCGTCATAGCTTTTCGTCACGCCGTTTATGCGGAGCACGACCTTTCCCGCATGAGGAGCGGGCGGAAAAGTAAAGCGGATTTTTTTCATCGATTCGGGGATCTCTATGCGCTGTATTTTATCGAGCTGCTTTTGCCGCTCCTGCGCTTGAGATGCCTTTGTCGCTTTTGCGCCGAAGCGCCTGATAAATTCTTCGAGATGACGGATTTCCTTTTGCTGCTGTTCGTAAGAGGCGATGAGCGTTTTCAATTCCGTTTTGCGCACCGCTTCGTAGTGCGTAAAATTTCCCGGATAGCGTTTGAGCTCGCCGCCGAAAAGTTCGTACACATCGGTAACGCTGACATCGAGAAAATAGCGGTCGTGACTGACGAGTAAAAACCCGCCTTTGAACGACTGTAAAAACCGCTCGAGCCAAGTACGCGCTTCTATGTCGAGGTAATTCGTCGGCTCGTCGAGGAGGAGTATGTCGGGATTTTGCATGAGCACTTTTGCAAGGGCGATCCGCATCTGCCAGCCGCCCGAAAACGCTTCCGTCCGTTTGGCAAAATCTTCGCGTGAAAAACCGAGCCCCGAAAGCACCGCTTCCGCCTGCGCCCCTCTCCTATGCCAGCCGCTTTCGTCGAGCGCAGCAATGAGAGAAGCTTGACGCTCGGCGAGGTCGCCTGCGTTCTCCGGGTGCAGCGAAAGCTCATCGCCTATCCTGTCGATTTCCGCCTGCATATCGTAGCCGAATTGAAATGCGGTATCCGCTTCTTCAAGCAGCGTACGTCCCGCGTGCGTGAGCCCCGACTGCGGCAAGTAGCCGATGCGCGCATCCTTTTGCACGACTCTCGTTCCGCTGTCGCAGGGGATGAGACCGGCCATCACTTTGATAAGCGTCGATTTTCCTTCCCCGTTCGCTCCCGTAAGAGCGGCTTTGGTACCCGACTGCAGATTGATCGAAACGTTTTTTAATATGTCGCGGTCGCCGAACGCGAGCGATACTTTTGAAAACTGAACGAAAGCCATGACAAGCGCTGCTAATTTTTTTCGAAAAAGATGACGAGCGGACTTGCTCCCCGCCGCACAAGGGTATTGCCTTCGAAGCGCGCTTCGGCCGCATCCTCAAGACGTATGCCGTTCGATTCGATTTTATACAAAAAATTCACTTTGGCTTTCATACCTTCAAAGGAAAACGAAAGCACACCGTCGTACTGCGGCGAAAGCGACGCATCGATAAAATAATCGATTCCGACCGTACCGCCGCCCTTCGCGCTTTCGGCGATGAGAGACGGAACGAGCCTTCGGTTGCCCCGCCACGTAAAGGAGCCGTCGCGTTTAAGGGAAAGCTGTCCGTATGCGGCGCTTTTAAAATTCGGTCCCGCCGCTGCTATGCGGGCATATTCGGCACCGCGCCGCTCTTTTTCTTCGGCAACGAGGGCGGTTATATCGATATCGTCTCCGAGTGCGATAAAATTATAATCGCGCGGACGGCCGGCATCGTCGGCGCAGGTGACGGCGATATAATTGTCCCTAACGGAAACCTTTACGGGAGTATCGGTAAAGGTATATTCGCCGTCGGCGGTTTTCGTCGCCGCTCCGTATTCCCACGAACCGTAGCGTTCGGGAAGATTCAGCGACACTTTTTGATTTTCGGCATCGACCGTAAAGCAATAAGCTGCATTCATGCGACTCGGATCGATTCTCTTTTCGCGTATCATGGAGCGGTAATAATCGGGATACCATATCGTCCCGGCGAGCTTTTCAAAAGCATCGTCTTTTTCTTCTTCTCCGCTCCCCGCACCCGGCGCGGCTTCTCCTCCCTTTTGCATTTCGAAGAGTTCGAGGTTATATGAAAAACACCAGCCCTGCGTACCGCTCGACGTCAAAACGCGAAGCCAATTTCCTTCAAGCGCATCGGATCCGGTCATAACCGCCTGTCCCTCTCCCTTATACAAAATCTTAATAATTTCGCCTTTTCTGAGACGGTACACTTGTCTTGCAGTGTTAACCGGTTCCGCTCTGATCGGAAGCCCGTCGAGCTTTACCGATGCATAGCGGTGAAGGAATTCCGCATATCGGAGCTTTGTCTTTTTCGTTTCGCGGCGGGAAGCGGGCGTCGTAATCTGCCACAGCGGAATATCGAAACGATCTTTCGAATCGGGCGCAGATACGGCATAGGTATGAGATATATTTGAACGGATATACACGGGAAGGATATCGCCGTCCCGGAGATCTCTCTCGGGGATATCCCACAGCAGCATGCCGTATCCCATAAAACGGGAACAGGATGCGAGCGCAAAGGAAATCGCGCAGATCGCAATCAAACCGTATTTTTTCGTCAAACAAATCATAGAACACAGCATAGCACAGCACGGTAAAAAAGTCATCGGTAAAAGAAATGCTTTTGCGCAGGGATTTTCGGCACTCGATTTTTATACCATGCCGCGCTTTAATTGCGGGCAGCATTCGAATATCGCTTTCAATACGGCATCCCGTTCGCCTTCATCGGCATAGGTGATGCGCCGCATCCCTTTTCCGCGGACTTCCAATTCCGCGATGCACTCTCCCCGTATTTCGCCCGTTTCCGAGCCTTTTTTTGCGCCGGAGATATGCGTAAACAAAATAACTTCACCTTCCGTTACGATGCCGTTTTCATATACGCCCGACGAACGCAGCGTCGAAGCTTCGCGGACGGCGATTTCCGTCGCAAGCAATGCGACTGCGCAGAGCATCCACTTAAAATAAAATCGCAGATCGACGAAGGCGCTGAAAAGCATGATAAAGGGAGCGCACACGATGATGCTCGCAGAAAATTTGGCGGAGCGCGGCCGAACCGAAAGCACGCATTTTCCCGCACGCTTTAAAATCAATTTTTTCCGCAGAAAAATCGTTAAAACGAGCAGCGCGTACAAAACCGCCGACGCGGCGTACACGGTCTTCGTTATCGTTGTGTCCATTTTTACCGACGCCTCCTTTTGAGCCACACGCCGAGCGCACGGCACGAATTTTCAAATGCGAGCGGAACGGCGGCAAGCTCGGCGTCGTTCGTAATCCGCACAGACGCAAAGCTTTCGACTTCGCTTTTTTGCGCACGGAGATTTTTTATCAACGCATCGATCGTTTCGATGCCGCGCGGAAGAGATGCGTGATAAAATACGTCGCAGGTTTTATACAAAATGCGTTTATATTCGTACGTGTTCGGAAACGAACACAGGTATTGCACCCGCCGTATTTCCAAAGCGGCTTCTTCCCTGCATTCGCGAAAAGCCGCTTCGTCGGCGCTTTCATCCGGATCGATAAAACCGCCGGGCAGCGCGAAAAATCCCCTGCGCGGTTCTTTTGCCCTTTTTTCAAGCAGTACATTCCCTTCCCCGTCGGCGACGATAACGCACACGGCTGCGGCGACGTTGTGATACAGCGTAAAATCGCAGTCGGGACAAAACCATTTTTTATTGTCGGCAAAATCGATATTTTTTCCGCCGCACATGGGGCACAAATTAAAATTATTGTTGCAGTTCATGAAAAACACCTTTCGGTCAGCGCATCCGCGAGTGCTTCCGATCTCCGTATCGTCTGCAGGACAAGCGGCACGAAAAGCGGAATGAGCGAACGCACGCGGCCGAAAAACCCTTTCGCATCTCTGAGCCCGCCGCGGATGAGCTGCGTTTTAATAATTTCGGACGCTTCGTCCAAAAGCAGGGGCATAAAGCGAAAAACGATTTCGGTTATTATGATAAGGTATCGCACGGGAATATGAAACACGGCAAGCGGTTTTAACAAAACCGAAAGACCGTCGACGATATCGTATTCCGGCGTCGTGTATGAAAACGAAAGTATGCACGCGATCGCTCCTTCGGTACGGATAAGCGTCGTAAGACAAAGCAAAAGCTTCGACGGCGTGACGGTAAAATATCGATAAGAGAGAAACATCCGTTCGCCTTCAAGCGGCGGATAAAAAATCATTTGAAAGATACAAAAAAACAGCAAGAGCGGAATCGTCTTTACGAGCGATAAAAAAAGGCGCCGTTTCGGATACTTTGCCGAAAACGCGTAGATGAGCGAAAGCAAAAACATACACGCGCATAACGAAAGCGGACGAACGGCAAGCGTTGCGGCAAAGAGCGCGATAAAAACGATGAATTTTACTACGGGCGGAAGCTTCGCTATGATGCCGCCGTGTTTTTTGACGTTCCCCGTATTCGCCGAAGCTGAACGGATCGAATTTAATAATTTCGCTCCTTCAAGCGGCGGCTGTACCGTATCGGGAAGCGTATGCCGTTTCATCTGCGCGTCGAAGCCTGTGGCATCATCAGCACTGGATTTTCCCTTTTTAATAATTTTCCCGACGCTCGATGAAGGTGCGTTACTTCGAACGAAAAAAAGCTCGCCGTCCCGAACGGATATCTCTTCGTCGGCAAAATCCGCTTCGTCCGGGCGGTGCGTGCTGAACAGCACCGTATGTCCCGCAACGGCGAGCGCACGAAGGAGCGCCATCGTCTTTGCACGGGAAGGGCCGTCGAGCCCCGCAGTCGGTTCGTCGAAGAGGAGCACCGGAGCGTCGAGCGCGATGATCCCCGCAACGGCAAGCCGCCGTTTTTCGCCGCCCGAAAGTTCGGCCGTCTGCCGCTCGGCGTATTCGGCGTACGGAATGCCCGCTTCATCCATCGAGCGCTTTACAAGCGAAACGAGCGCTTTTCCCCGAACTCCGCGGTTTTTCGGACCGAAAGCAACGTCGTCTGCGGCAAAGCGTTCGAAAAGGGCGGCGTCGCTGTTTTGCCTGCACAAAGCGGGACGAGAATCGCAACGGATTTCGCCGCAAGACGGAGCGAGTAAACCTGCCGCCATTTCCAGCAGCGTCGATTTACCGCTCCCCGAAACGCCGGTGAGTGCGGTGAGCGAGCCTTTTGCAAGCGAAAAATTGATATTGTTAAAGATGACGTTTTCACCGTAAGAAAAACCGACATTGCAAAAGGCGAGAGAGGCTTCGGACTTTTTTACGGCATGTGCCGCATACGCTTCCGCTGCGGAGTCGCACGCAACAGTCCGACGCGCGGCTTCTTTTAGCGATGATGCATTCACCGCTGCGGTATCGGGCACATTCGACACGGCGGAAAAGTCTGTCGCTTTTTTATTATTCTTTTTAAAGACGGAGTGTACGATTTTTTCTCCCGTAATACGTTCGCACAATTCGGTATCGGTAAAAAAATCATCCGTCGTTCCCGAATATACGACCTTCCCCTTTTCCATCGCGATGACATCCTGCGCTTTTCGAATCGCATCCGTATCATGCGTGATGTGGACGACCGTACGCCCCTTTCGAACCCAATACGAAAGAAAGGCAAAGATATCGTTTCGCGAATCGGGGTCGAGCATGGAAAGCGCTTCATCGAGTATGATCACGTCCGGATCGATTGCGATGATACCGGCGAGCGCTTCTTTTTGCGTTTGCCCGAGAGACAGCGTCACGGACGGCGAAGAGGCTTTGTGAAGCAAACCGACGACGGTAAGCGATTCGATCGTGCGGAGCTCGATTTCATCGGGTGAGAGGGCGAGGTTTTGCGGGCCGAAAGCCGTATCGCGGAAAACGACACTGCAGATGATTTGATCTTTCGGCGATTGAAACACGAGAGCCGATCGGACGCCGCTTGCATACGAAACTTCGCCGCTCTCGGCGTCGAGGAGACCGCACAAAATCCGCGCGAGCGTACTCTTTCCGCTTCCGTTCAATCCGACAACGGCCGTGTACGAACCGCACTCGAGCGAAAATTCGACATCGCTGACGGCCGGCATACTTTGCTGCGGATAAGTGTAGCTTACGTGATCGACGGAAAGAACTCGCATCGCATTCATCATATCCGAAACGGCGGAAAAAGCCAATTCGCACATTTGACGCGCACGGCATTTTTTTGCACGTTTACCGATTGCACATACGTCGGTTCGTATCTTGCCGAACACGCATTCGATGCGGCATTTGACTGACAGACGCATTCGCGGTATTGTTATCGGTATGGAAGATACGGTAATCATATATTATTCGCTCGACGGAAATACCGACCATGTCGCCCGGTGCATTGCGGAAAAAACGGGCGCAAAGCTCGTACGGCTTGAAACGAAAAGGGCGTATCCGCGTAAAGGGTTCAAAAAATTTTTTATCGGAGGACGCGACGCTCTCTTCGGCGCACGACCCGAATTGAAAGCTTCTTTTCCCGATCTTGCGCCTTTCGGCAACATCGTCATCGGCACTCCCGTTTGGGCAAGCCGTCCTTCTCCGGCAATCAATACTTTTTTGCGGCGCGCAAAGCTTGACGGAAAACGCATCGCGCTCTTTGCGTGTTCGGGCGGGGGACAAGCGAAAACCTGTCTCGATAAAATGGAGGCACTCCTCACGGGCAATGAGATCCTCTGCCGTGCATCCTTTGTGAACCCTGCCTTCAAAAGAGGAAAAACGATCGACGACGCAATCGACGAGATCATCTCCGCTCTGTCCGATTGAAGTTTTAAGCGCAGTTTCACGCGGAAAAATACCGCATAAAAAAGCGGATTCGGTTTATATCGAAAAGACAATACATCGATAAAAACGGCTGCCCGCCTTACCGCTCCGCAAGCACTTTGATTTTCGTGCGGTACACTTTTATCATAAAAAAGCACGAAAGGCCGACCGACATGACTTCCGCGATCGGAAAAGCGAGCCATACATCGTCGATATTGCGGGCGAGCGACAAAAGATAGGCGGCCGGCAAAAGCACGAGGAGCTGACGCGCAAAAGAAACGAACATGCTGTACATCGCCGAGCTGAATGCCTGAAAGACCGACGACAGCGAAATCGCGACGGCAGCTCCGACAAAGCTCGACGCGATAATGCGCATCGCGGGCACTCCGATCGAAAGCATGGCGTCCGACGCTTGAAAGAGTTTCAGCAGCTGCACCGGAAAAACTTCGAAGATGAGCGTACCGAAAGCCATAATGCAGACGGCAAGGAGCGTGCCGTTTTTGATCGTCTGCACGATGCGCTTTTTATATTCCGCTCCGTAGTTGTACGCGATGATCGGAACGATGCCGTTATTCAAACCGAAAACCGGCATAAAGATAAAGCTGTTCAGTTTGAAGTACACGCCGTATACCGCGATCGCCGTCGATGAAAACGAGCCGAGAATGAGATTCAAAAAATACGTCGTAACCGACGTAATCGAATTGAGAAGGATCGAGGGTACGCCCACTTTATAAATCTGCTTTATAACGAGCGCGTCGGGACGAAAACGCGATAAGCGAAATTGAATCTCTTTATTGATTTTTACATTGAAGATAAACGACAGGCACATACTGAGCCACTGTCCTATAACCGTTGCAAGCGCCGCCCCTGTCATACCCATGCGAGGAAAGGGGCCGATACCGAAAATAAGCAGAGGATCGAGGATGATATTCGTAAGCGCTCCCGCCGTCTGCGAATACATCGTAAAAACCGTACGCCCCGTTCCCTGCAAAAGGCGATCGAGCATGATTGCGGAAAACATACCGAAAGAACCGAGGACGATGACGTTCAAATACTCCATGCCGAAATCGATAATTTCAAGGTTGGCCGTCTGGCTTGCAAGATAAGGATGCATGCAAAAAAGACCGATAACAAAAAAGACGATAAAGCTGCATACGGCGAGAAAGAGTCCGTTTTCCGCAGCGGCATTTACTTCGTCCTGATTTTTTTGTCCGAGCCGCATCGAAAGGAGAGCGTTTACACCGACCGCCGTTCCGACGCCGACGGAAATCATAAGCCCCTGAACGGGAAAGGCAAGCGATACCGCCGTGAGCGCGTTTTCGTTTATCTGTGCGACGAACACGCTGTCGACGATATTGTAGAGCGCTTGCACGAACATTGAAAACATCATCGGAAGCGACATATTCAAGATAAGCTTGGTTACGGGCATCGTGCCCATTTTATTTTCCTGCATTTCTATGAGTGTATAGAGAATATATATCTCTGTCAAACCGATTATTAACAATCGCTTGCAGCGCGGCGATATTTCTTTTAATAATATCAATAATTTTTTTATGAGGCGCCGGCCGAAATCATACGTTGATTGCACGTACGAATCCGTGTTATGATGATACGGAGGCCGGCATGATTATTAAAAAAATCGTCTTATCAATTTTGATATCGTATATATGTATATCCGTTTTTCTGCCCGTATCATGCACGGCGAAATCTCCTGAAAAAACCGCACAGGAAGCGGCGGATGCCCTCGCCATGCCTTTCGCTCCGATCGATTTCGATAAAGCCGAAAACGAGGGACTGCAGCAAAAAGAATAACACCATCCATGTCTCGCGGCGGAAAAGGTCGATTAACCCCATCTTCTCTTTTCGCTTAAAACGGCCGGCAAAGCCGCTTTCGCTTTTTCGTCCGTCACTTTTTCAGCGCGAGCGTACACTTTTCAACTTCATCGAATGTCGGAATCGAAGGAGCCGCCCCCTTCCGCGATACCGCAATCGACGACGCTTTCGACGCATACTCCAAAGATTTTTCGACCGGCATACCGAGTGCGCGGCATACGATAAAATAACCGGTAAAAGTATCGCCTGCAGCCGTAGTATCTACGACAGGTACGTTGTAGATGCCGTGCCTATACGTACCGCTTGCATCTTTATAAGCTACGCCGTTTTTTCCAAGCGTGAGTACGACAGATGCTTTGCTGAACTTTTCCGTCACGGCGCGAAGCAGCTCGTCTCCGTCTCCGACGGGCACACAGGCAATATCGGCAGCTTCCACTTCGTTTACGAGAAAGCAATCGACAAAATCGAGCGGCAAATCGAGTATGTTTTTTTCGAACGGCGACGGATTAAAAAAAATCTTCAGCCCGCGCTCATGCGCTTTTTCGATAATATAATCGAGCATATTGATTTCATTTTGTAAAACGATAAAATCGCCTTTTGAAAAATGAGCGAGAACGGCGTCGACAAAATCCTTCGTGTGCATTTTGTTCGTTCCCGGATAATAGACGATGCTGTTCTGCCCCGATGCGTCCACTTGGATAAACGTGTGTCCGGAAGGCGCATCGTATTCGCCGAGCAGCGACGTATTGACGTTCATATCGATAAGTGCTTGTTTTAATAGCG
The DNA here is from genome assembly GCF_014334835.1 of Treponema sp. Marseille-Q4132. NCBI lineage: Bacteria > Pseudomonadati > Spirochaetota > Spirochaetia > Treponematales > Treponemataceae > Treponema > Treponema sp. Marseille-Q4132. The sequence continues at coordinate 1,697,256 of NZ_CP060591.1, read as the reverse complement.
CGCCGTCGCCTTTTCCGATTCCGCCCGCGATATAGATTTCGATACCGGATGCTTTGCCGAGCGCGCGGGAAAGCGCCGCAGTCTGATTCAATCCTTTTCCGCCGGGAAATATATCGCGCCTCTCTGCAGTAAGGGTCTCGCCCGGACGCACGAAATGCGGAACGGCATATACGTAATCGATATTCAACGAACCGAAATTAACAATTTTCATATTTCCTCCAAAAACCGATAAGTTTTTTTGCGGCACATCCGACATATCTATCGTTCGGCGTCTTCCTTGTGTATCACAAAATGTTCGAGCGTCGCCCGATCAACAAGCGAAGGCACGACGCCTATCCGAGTCGTTGAAAAACCCGCCGCGTATATCGCATAAGACAGCGCATCCTGTAAGCTCTTATGCTCCGATAAAAAAACGGCGAGCGCTGCGATAAAAGCATCGGCGGCACCGGTCGTATCGACAGGGGCGAAAACGGCGGCGGCAGGAAAGCGGCGCTCATATTGCCCTGTTCTGACATAGCATCCTTCCCGTCCGAGCGTCACGATAACCGTTTTTACACCCTTTGTTAAAAACCATGCCGCTTTTTCTTCCAGTGATCCTTCGCAAGGACAAAGCCTGTTCAATTCTTTTCGATTCGGAATAAAATAATCCAAATCCCGAAAAAGTTCTTCATCGATTTCTTTTACCGCCGACGGCTTCAGCATAAGCGCAACCTTATGCTTTTTCGCCGTATTGACGACCGCACGCACGGCATCCGTCGGTATTTCCGTTTGCAAAAGACAAAAGACCGCATCCTCAAAAAGGCTTTCGCCGTTCGCTATCGTCTCCGCCGTAACGGATTCGTTCGCCCCTCCGTATAAAACGATACCGCTTTCTCCGTCTTCCTGCACGTGAATATACGCTTTGCCGGTAGGTCTTTCCGCATCGACGCGGATCGCCGACGTGTCGATGCCGTTTTCGTGGAGCACGTTTAAAATCATATCTCCGTCAAAATCGCGGCCGACACTGCCGATAAGCGATACGTTCGCACCGAGTTTTGCAGCTCCTACCGCCTGATTAATCCCCTTGCCGCCCGGCACAATCGAAACGTTCGAAGCCGAAATGCTTTCTCCCGTCTGCGGGTAATTCTTTACGGCAAGCAGTATATCCGTGTTGATGCTGCCGGCAACGATGAGCCGCTTTTTTTGCAGCGGAAAAGGCAAATCGATGCTCCCGCTATGATTGCAGACATAAGGGTCACTGTATACGGCAAACGTATTTTTTCTATTTTCGATTTTATTTATTAAACAAGCGCACGCGAACGCGCCGAAATTCGAAAGCGAAATCGGAACGGCGGATAAATACGGAAACGATTTGATATGCTCGGCATCGTCGATGCACAGCACCGATATATCGCGAGGTATACGGAACTTATGCGATTTTGCGTACTCATATACCGACAGCGCCGAATCCCATGAACAGCAGATAAAGGCGGAAGTGCCGTAAACCGCCGTCGCCTCCTGCAGCCCCTCACAATCGATGTATGAACAATGTCCGTCGAAGCAGCACCGCTCGACTCCGCGCCGTATTGCGTATTCACGTTCATCGTTTGCATCATACACACAATGTATTTTTTTATGTCCCGATGCGATCAGGATATTCGCCGCCTCATATCCCGCTTTTTCATAATCGTAAAAAATACCTATTTCGGGATCTTCACTGCCCAATACCATAAAAGGCATTCCGTTTTTTCGCATAAAGGCGGATTGATTGTCCGCGTCGTCCGAAACCGGTTCCCATAAAACGGCATCGACTCCGTTTCTGCATAATGACGCGATGTGCTTTCGTTCGCTTTCCGCCGAAACGGAAAGACACAGCTGCACTTGGTAGCCCTGCTTTTCCGCTTCACGCAAAAAACCGTTTTGAAACGAATAACAATTTTTTTTATCCGATAAAACGAGTCCCAGTAAAAAGTTTTTCGAGCCCGCAGTTTTTTTAATAAAATCATACGGTTTATATCGATATTCTTTAACAATTTTCAGAACTCGTTCGCGCGTTTCGTCTCTTATACCTTTGTCTTTTCCGTTAATAATTTTAGAAACGGTTGAAACCGAAACGTTCGCGAGAGCGGCAATATCGCTAATCGTCAAAAAAACCTCACAGCCGTTTATAATGTATCGGCATATTGCGGATCGGACGGCCCGTATACCGACCGTCCGATCCCTTCGTCATTTTATTTTAAGAATACGATCATGGAAAGTATAAACATAAATACGGTTCCCGCAATCATCGGAACGGAAGTCCGCTTTACGATTTCAAACGGCGTTTTCTTTACGCTTCCGGCAACGATGATAACGACCGCGGACACGGGTGAAACAGCACGCAGCAAATTGCCTCCGAGTCCGAGCGGAATGCTGAGCGCCAACACGTTGATACCCGCAGCGGCGGCGAGCGGTACCATAAGCGGCACCATTGCATAAAACAAAGCCGTACCGCTTCCGCTCAGCAAAACGATGAGCGCGGTCAGGAAAAGCAATATCAAAGGCAAAGCGAAACCCGTCCCCGAGCCTCCGATTCCCGTCATTAAATTCTGCAAATGCGTCATAATGCCGATCGATTTTAAACCGACGACGAAAACGCTTGCAGCGACAAGCAGAACGACAACGGGAATAACGCCGCCCATTCCTTTGAAAAAGTGTTCCGTACCTTCGAGCGCTTTTTTCGCGCTTTTATTTCTGATGATTTCGCATACGACGGCGATAATGAAAGAACACAAGGTCGCGATTTCAACGGTCAATTTAATTTTGATCGAAAAAGCGATATCGAGGACAAATATGACGATTAAAAAAATGATCGGCAGCAAGGGAAGCAAACCGTAGACCGCCGTAAACAAGGGACCGTGTTTTGCTTCGCTCGTTTCCTTTTGTACGATTGTTTCATCCGCCGCGATGCCGCCGGATTTTTTGTCCATAATTTTTTGCCAAAAGAAATGAACGACAGCCATTACCAAAAGCGTGGGCACCGATACGAGCGCGTGATATTTGAAAACATAATCCGACACCGTCAAACCTGCGTATTGAGCGGTATTGGCAAGCTCCGCGGCTATAGCGACGTTATCGCCTCCAAGCGGAGTCGGCATAACCGTCGCCGTCGTTGCTATAACGGCCGCCGCCGTCAGTACGCTCATCCCCGATTCAAGCAAAACGGGCAGCAGCGTCGCCAGTAAAATAATCGCCAAATTCGATGCGCTCGGAATAACGAGCGACAAAAAATTTCCGATTAAAAAAACGAGCGGCACGAGCACATACACCGACTTTATTTTTTTTACGGGTTTCAGCAATATCGAAACGGTTACTTTATTCGCTTCGATATGCGACATATACGCCGAATAGCCGCCCAAAATGAGAATAATAAATCCTGCCGATGAAAGCGTCGATTTGAATTGCGCTATAATTATTTCGAGCGGATCCAAAAAAGCAAGTCCCGTACTCGAAAAGTTCTTGAACGCAAGAGGTTTGCCCATGAGCAAAGCCGCATACATCAGTATCACACCCAATAAAAAAAGCGATATTTTAACATCCATTTTTTTTATCAGAAGATACACGAGAAGAGCAAAGGCGACGATCGCCAAGCCGTACATCAAAAACACATCCATAGTTTTACTCCTTGTTTTACTCCTTTTATATACATTTTGCCAAAGAATCCGTAAACCACGTGCGGAAAGCCGCGGGATCTATATCCGTACAAACCGTTGCATTCGCATCTTTATGCAAATATCCTTTTAAGTCGACGACAGAACAACCGGCGGTCAAGCTTCCCGCCAATTCGATATCGACAAATGCCTCTGCGGTTTTAAACATATCCGGGCGCAATACGTATGCGATCGCACATGCATCGTACATACGCAAACCGGTTGCAAAAGTACCGCTTCTGTATTTTTTAAAGAGCGCATGCACCATCTCTCCCGTCTTGCCCATCGAAAGCAGCTTTTCGGTGTTTTCCGGCAAAACCGTCGCCTGCCAGCCGATATCCAAGCCGACCATAGCGATCGGAAGTCCCGCGTCAAAAACTATTTTTGCCGCATGCGGATCGGTTGCAAAATTGAATTCCGACATAACGCCTTTGTTTCCGCGCGTGAGCGAACCGCCCATAATAATCAGACGGGAAATATGCGTTTTCACTTCGGGATAGAGAGAAAACAACAGGGCAACATTCGTCAGCGGCCCGATGGCAACGACGGTGATTTTATCTTCCGCCATGATAACTTCGCGCATCTTTTCAACCGCATGCTTTTCGGACAAGAGAGACATATCCGGCTCGGGAAAATCGAAACCGTCCATACCGCTTTTTCCGTGAACATTCGACGCATCGGCAAACTCCGCAATAAGCGGCTTTACCGCACCCTTCGCTACCGGCGTCTTTTTGCCCCAAAACGTTACGAGCTTTAAAGCGTTTGTCGTAACTTTTTCCAGTGAAACGTTTCCAGCGACAGTCGAAATAAGTTTGACGTCGAGCGCATCGCTGAACAGCGCGATTCCCAACGCAACCGCATCGTCGATTCCGGGATCCGTATCGATAATGATTTTTTCTTTAGTCATCATGCCTCCTGTTTAGATTTTCCCGTTTTAATATACTGTACCATGCCGCTTCCGAATTTTTCATTCGGGCGCACAATAAAGCCGTATTTTTCATAAAACGATTCCCGTCCGGGGGTGGACATCAGCCCCACATACGCATCGTCGGCACACACGTTTTTGATATGGCGCATAATATCTTCCATAATCAAATCGCCTATTCCTCTGCCTTGATAAGCGGGATCGACAACGACATCCTTTATAAAAAAAGCGATCCTGTTATCGCCGACAACTCGCGCCATACCGACGGCATTTTCGTCATCTTTTGCAACGACGGAATAACACGTTTTTTTCAAAGCTTCGGCAACATCTTCGCTTCGATAATAAACGAAACCTGCTTTTTCGCGCAGCGATATAAAAATCGGAACCGTCAATCCGTTTTTTTCAAGATATATCATGGTTATTTATTCTTTTAATGGAAACCGCCGTTTTGATTGGGAAAACGATTTCTGAAAATATTTTCCCAACCTTCCGTCAGCATACACCCGAAATCCGTATCTGTCAAATATATTCGGATCGAATTTCGACGTGTTTTCACGATCCCGAAATTATATTTTTTTGATACGATTTTTCCTTGTATCAATAATTTTCATGTTGACGAGCGAAGGTCTTTTTTATTATTTTAAATGGAGTTAGCTTTGTGCAATTTTTTTTCGGGATTGCACAAAAATCAAACGTTTTTAATACGAGGTTTATATGACAAAGGAATTGGAATCGAAATTAAATTTGTATCTTGCAAATCAGATGATCGATTATGTCAAAAAACATAATCTCCATTGGAACTTAAAAGGTCCTCAGTTTTTTACCCTTCATGCAAAACTTGAAGAGCTGTATGACGAAGCGAACGACATCCTCGATGAAGTCGCCGAACGCATTCTCGCTCTCGGCGGCAATCCCGTTTCGAACATGAAAGAAGCGCTCGCAATGGCGACGATCAAAGAATTGGACGGCGGGCCGAAATCCGCCGACGAAACGATCCGCGCCCTCGTTTCCGACACCGATTATTGGATCAAAGATTCGAAAGAAATCGTCGGTCTTGCGGAAAAAGAAGGCGACGGCGTAACGGCAGATATGTTCAACGGCTACACGAAAGCATACCAAAAATTGGCGTGGATGCTGAAAGCGTATAACGGCTGACGAAGATCTTTTCCGCATAAATGCGGAGGCTATAAAAACGCGGCTGCTGCTTTTTAAAGCGGTGCCGCGTTTTTTTTCGTGTACTTGAGCGGCCTTATTTTTTGAAATTATCCAGCACGCCGAACATGCCCGTAAGCGATGCGCTTTCGATCTCGTGACCGGAAAGCGCCTTTTTGAGCGCTTGTACGTCGCTGCCTGCGGGAAGATCGATCACGGCATCGAGCGCATAAAGATAAAAGATATAGCGGTGCGTACCGAACGGCGGCTGCGGTCCGTTATAGCCGCTCGTACCCCAGCTCGTCTTTCCTTCGACGGCACACGCGGGAATCTCCCCTTCTCCTATCGCCGCCGTTTCGGGAGGGATATTCCACAGCGTCCAATGATAAAAACCTCCCGCCATCGGTGCATCCGGATCGTGCATGATAAGGACGAGACTCTTTGCGCCGCCGGGCACTCCTTCGATTTTCAGCGGGGGAATGCGGTTCGCACCCATTTTTGCAAATTCTTTCGGCAATTTTTCACCGTCGGCAAACGCCGTACTTGTCAATTTCATAATGCGGCCTCCCGCTTTTCATTGTATCGCAAGGATACGGAAAGTCAACACGCTTGTACAAGGCGCCGATAGTCGATATCTTTTACACATTATTGTCCCCGTACTGAAGCGGGATAGTAAACGAAATCGATGCATAGGAATCGTATTCGGGAGTACCGTATGAATAAAATAAAAATCATTGCCGCTTTGGTTTTCGTTTTTGCGGCGGTCGGCGTACAAGCCAAGCCGAAAGAACGCAAATCGCTCGTCGTCTATTTTTCCCGCGCGGATGAAAATGCCAAAGTCGGCTACGTAACCGAAGGCAATACGGCCATCGTTGCAAAACTCATCGCTGAAAAAATGAACGCCGACATATTCGAAATCGTACCGGAAAAACCCTATCCCGCCGATTATAAAAGCTGCACCGCATACGTAAAAGAAGAACAAAAAAACAAAGCGCGTCCCGCATATAGGGGTACCGTGGATGTTTCTCCGTACGATACGATTTTTATCGGTTATCCGATTTGGTGGGGCGACTTGCCGCCGGTCGTGTACACATTTATAGAAAAAAACGATATGAACGGAAAAACGATCGTTCCGTTTTGTACGCATGAAGGAAGCGGTATGAGCGGAACCGCCGGCGTATTCCGCCGTATGTTTAAACGCTCGAAGATAACCAACGGCATTTCGATACTCGGACATACGGCACAACATGACAGACACAAAGCGGATATCGCGGTGACGACTCAGCTCAAATTGATGCTGCGCTTTATCCCGTAAATTATTAATTTTTTTCCGAACAAGGTGATATAAAATTCGGAGCGGATACAAACCTTTCCGCACGCGGGGCGTTGCGGGGGCACGAGCGAAAAAAGTCCGCCCCGCTTGAAAGGGGTCGGGTGAAGAGCGGAGCTCTGAACCGAGGGGAAAGGCTTTTCCCCTCAAAAAAATAATATCGTTGCATATTTACTTCCCATGTGATATATTTTTTTTAATTATGAAAGGTATCATTCTTGCAGGCGGGTCGGGTACGCGCCTCTATCCGATTACGAAAGCGGTTTCAAAACAGATTTTGCCGCTCTACGACAAACCGATGATTTATTATCCCTTGTCGGCGCTCATGCTTTCGAAAATCCGCGAAGTTTTAATAATTTCAACGCCGCGCGATCTGCCGGTTTTTGAAGAACTGCTCGGAGACGGAAAGCGGCTCGGTATGCGTTTCGAATATGCGGTACAGGATAAACCTCGCGGGCTTGCGGACGCCTTTATCGTCGGAAAAGATTTTATTAAAAACGATACGGTTGCTCTGGTGCTCGGCGACAATGTTTTTTACGGACAGGGATTTTCGCGAAATCTTTCAAATGCGGTCGAACGCATCGAAACAAAAGGCGGTGCGGTCATTTTCGGTTATTATGTCAAAGATCCGAGCGCGTACGGCGTCGTCGAATTCGACAAAAACGGCAAAGTGATCGGTATCGAAGAAAAGCCCGCTCATCCGAAAAGCAATTACGCGGTGCCGGGTTTATATTTTTACGATAACGATGTCGTGGACATTGCGTCGAACGTAAAGCCTTCGGCTCGCGGCGAAATCGAAATCACCTCGATAAACAACGCGTACCTCGAACGCTCCGCTTTGTCGGTCGAACTGCTCGGGCGCGGTATGGCGTGGCTCGATACCGGCACCTACAACGATTTACTCGAAGCGGGTAACTTTATCGCGACGATCGAAAGGCGGCAGGGCTTGTACGTGTCGTGCATCGAAGAGATCGCATATCGGAACGGCTGGATTTCACGGGAAGATTTGTTAAAACTCGCGGACGGTTACAAAACGGATTACGGCAGATATCTCGAATACATCGCAAGCTTGTGATGCGGTCTGTACGCACTGCCCGGATGCTGAAAAACATGCACGCATTTTTTCGGTCATGCGCTTCGTGCGATACGAATTATTAATTATTAATTTTGGAGTGTGCGGTGTCGTTCGCGTTTAATCAATGTTCGATTGACGGAGTTCCTATTGCGGGGCTGTTTGAAATAGTGCCGAAAGTATTCGGCGATGCGCGCGGGTATTTTTTCGAATCCTACAGTGAGCGCGACTTTGCCGCGGCGGGGATCGATGCGCGCTTTGTACAGGACAACCAGTCGCGTTCGACAAAAGGCGTTTTGCGCGGTCTGCATTTTCAAACGAAACATCCGCAGGGAAAACTCGTGCGCGTCATATCGGGCAGCGTATACGATGTCGCAGTCGATTTACGAAACGACTCTCCGACTTTCGGAAAATACTACGGAGTGGTGCTTGACGGCGAAAAACAAAATCAATTTTATATTCCGAAAGGCTTCGCGCACGGCTTTTATGTGCTGAGCGGCGACGCGGTTTTCGCATACAAGTGCACCGATTTTTACGACCCCTCGGGTGAAGGCGGCATCATGTGGAACGATGCGGCGATCGGAATCGATTGGGAGCGTATTGCGCCGGACGTGACGCCGCTCCTTTCGGAAAAGGATAAAAAGCATCCCTCATTCGATAAAACTACACACTATTTTTCAAAGGACGGTATATGGCTCGGAAATTAACGAATATCATGGTCACCGGCGGCGCCGGTTTTATCGGCTGCAATTTTATCCGCTTTTTGCTCGGAAGCGAAAGCGGCTTTGCCGGCCGCGTCGTCAACGTCGATTGCCTCTCTTACGCGGGCAACCTTGAAAGCCTCGCCGACATCGAAGCCGAGTACGCTTCGTCCCGCTATTTTTTTGAAAAAGCCGACATCTGCGATAGAGCGGAAATCGAACGTATTTTAAAACAGTACGATATCGACACTATCGTGCACTTTGCAGCGGAAAGCCACGTCGACCGTTCCATTTTGGGACCGGAAACCTTTATTAAAACGAATGTCATGGGAACCTTTACGCTGCTCGACGCCGCGCGCAATTTTTGGCAAAAACCGGACGGCGTGATGCGCGAAGACGTGCTCTTTCATCACATAAGTACCGACGAAGTGTACGGATCGCTCGGGGCAACCGGGGCTTTTTCCGAAACGACGCCCTACGATCCGCGCTCACCGTATTCGGCGAGCAAAGCGTCGAGCGATCACATCGCGGCGGCATACAACCACACGTACGGTTTGCCGCTTACGCTTTCGAACTGTTCGAACAATTACGGACCCTATCAGTTTCCCGAAAAACTCATTCCCCTTATGATCGCGAATATCCGAGACGGAAAGGAGCTTCCGGTATACGGCGAGGGTAAGAACGTGCGCGATTGGATTTACGTCGAAGATCACAACCGCGCGGTTTGGCTTATTTTGCAAAAAGGCGAGGCCGGACAAAAATACAATATCGGCGGAGAAAACGAACTGCAAAATATCGAACTGCTGCAAAAGCTCATCGAGCTTACGGCAGGCGAACTGCATAAAGACGTCGCCGACGTTGAAAAGACGATCGTCCACGTAAAAGACCGCCCCGGACACGACCTCCGCTACGCGATCGACTGCACGAAAATCAAAACCGAACTCGGTTGGCAGCGCAAAGTTTCGTTCGACGAAGGACTTCGCCGTACGGTGTCGTGGTATCTTTCGCATCGGGATTGGGTCGATCACATCCTCTCCGGTGAATACAAAACGTGGATTGCGGAAAATTACGCGAAGCGGTGAGAAAAAGATATAAAGCTGCTGAATAAAAAATATATTTTCGCATGTCAATAGTTTTCGCATTGTCAATTTTATTTTTTTGCAGATAATTTTCTTTTATCGTTATTAAATTTCTTGACAAAATGGGGGGGGGTAATATAGTAGAAAATATTAAAAGTATAACACAAGGAGGTTATAGAAAATGAAAAAACTCTGTGCGGTTTCGGCAATGCTCTTGTTTGTGTTGCCGTTTTGTTTTGCGCAAAACTTTTTGCCGAAAGGGACGTATCGTTCTCCGTTTGAAAACGGTATGTCCGCAATAAGCAAAGGCGGAGGCATACGGGGGCAGCGTTTTCTTACGCCGATCATCGGATATGAAAATTATGTTGTTCCGGGTAACAGTAATGCAAATGCGGCGTTATTGGGCTTGGATTTTATGTACCGCAGAAATTCGGGCTTTACCGTTTGGTTCAACAACGCTCTTATTTTAGGAAATGCAAGTTATATAACCCGCGGATATGAATACTTTTCTTATCCTCCCTTTCACCGATACTACTCTTATAAAAGCGGCGGTTTCGTATCCGGCTGGGCGGGCGAGTTCCTTTTAGGATATTCGAAAACGGCAAGGAATCATCAATTCGATTTCGGAGCGGGACTGCAAACGGCATTCGGATTCGGAGATGCACTTTTAGCCGAATTCGCAGCACTCGCATTTCGCTTCGATTATGCGTGTTTTTTCAACGGCAAAGTCGGAATAACGGCCTGCATTACCGACGGATTGGGATACGGGATGGTAGGAAATTCGCCGGGCTTTATAAACGCTTTCAGTATAAAACTCGGACCCGTTTTTAAATTATAATCAATTTATTTTCAAGGAGAATTAATATGAAAAAAATTTTCAGTCTTTTTTCGGCGGCGGTAACGATATTGATTTTAGCATCCTGTTCAAGCATTCCGCCTTCCGTAAGTGAAATAAACAGAATGCGGCACAACGAACCGGTAATGCCGGAAATTCCTTATGAAGCATATACGGCAGTCGGCCGCGTAAGCGGAGAAGGAAGCGTTTCAAACGTACGGACATCGACCGGTTTATTTGAGGGCGATACCGGAAATTACGGCAGCCTGGATAATTTCGACGCCATCTACCTTAACATCAACGAAAAAACGGTAATCGCTCCGCCGACACCTTTCGACGCGGCGCTTGCCAATGCGGTATACAAAATGGTCGAACGCGCCGACGAACTCCAAGCCGATGCGGTTATTTTCGTACGCACGAAAACAAAAATTGCCGACGACAAAGGCAAGAGAACCGTTTCCGTTCAAATAAGCGGTTTGGCGGTAAAATTAAAGTAAAATCGAAAACGGGGCTGTCAAACCGACTCGTTTTCGAATCGGCACGGCCCCTTCGATTCGGCACGAAAGTCCGCCCAAAGCCGCTCGGAAGCGTTTTTTCGGCTGATTTTCGTACCGATTTTTATTTTTGATTTATTGAATAATCACCTTGATTTATAGTCGGTAATCCTGTATACTTAACATATATATTTTACATTGGGGTAAAGAGAGTATGAGTGATATTTATATCAATTATAATGGAAAATCGGGATTCAGCAGAGCGGCTGCCAAAAGCGCGCTTGCCGGTACGGCGATAAGCTATGCGGATTTTAAAGGAGTCAGCGGCGATATAAAACCGGGCAGCGATGTCGCATACGGCATCACAATGAGCGACGGAGATGTACAGGATTTTATCGCAAACTACGAAGTGGATTCGATTTTTACCGACGCAGAAAAAGGCTGATTATTCTTTCGAAACGTACATCACAGACCGCTTTATTCTGCAATTAATTCGCAGTGAAAACTTCGTTCCGGCTCGGAACGGAGTTTTTTTTATCGCTGTCAGGAGAATTATTAATTATGACGGAATTACTTCTTAAATACGGATGCAACCCGAATCAAAAACCTTCCCGCGTATTTATGGAAAAAGGAAAGCTACCGTTTGCGGTTTTAAACGGAATGCCGGGCTATATCAATCTTCTCGACGCTCTGAACGGATGGCAGCTGGTCAAAGAGCTGCGTACCGTAAGCGGCATAAGCGCCGCGGCTTCGTTTAAGCACGTATCGCCCGCGGGAGCCGCCGTCGGTTTGCCGCTTTCCGATACGCTCAAGCGCATATATTTTACGGGAGATGTCGAACTTTCGCCGCTCGCTTCCGCCTATGCCCGTGCACGCGGCGCCGACCGTATGTCGTCGTTCGGCGATTTTATCGCACTGTCCGATCCTTGCGACGAAGCGACGGCTCGCCTCATCGCAAAAGAAGTGTCCGACGGCGTTATCGCGCCCGGCTACGACGGCACCGCTCTCGATATTTTAAAATCGAAAAAAAAAGGTGCATACGTCGTACTTCAAATAGACGGCTCATACGTTCCCGAAGAAATCGAACGGAAACAAGTGTTCGGCATTACGTTCGAACAGGGACGAAACAATGCAGTCATCGACTCGTCGTGTTTGAAAAATATCGTAACGAAAAATAAAACGCTTTCAGATACCGACAGATTAAATTTATTAATTTCACTCATCGTGCTGAAGTACACGCAGTCGAACAGCGTCGCCTTTGTCAAAGACGGACAGGCGATCGGAGTCGGTGCGGGACAGCAGTCGAGAGTTCACTGCACGCGTCTCGCTGCAGGCAAAGCGGATACATGGTGGCTCCGCCGGTCGCCCCAAGCGCTCGCCCTTGAATTCCGCGACGACATAAAGAGAGCCGAACGCGATAATGCGATCGACGTATACGTCGGAAGCGAATCCTGCGACATACTCGCGGACGGTGTGTGGCAAAAAGTATTCAAAACGAAGCCGCCCGTTTTTACGGAAGAAGAAAAGCGCACATGGATTTCAAAAAATACCGGCGTCGCCGTCGGAAGCGATGCGTTTTTTCCGTTCGGCGACAACATCGAGCGTGCACATAAAAGCGGAGCTTCCGTCGTTGCCGAACCCGGCGGTTCGATACGCGACGACGACGTCATACGCACATGCGACGCATACGGTATGGTTATGGCCTTTACCGGCATGCGCCTTTTTCACCACTGAGCGATGTGCCGCGCGATGCATTTTTTTCCGATCGGCTGCCGCGCGGCATTTTGTAGATTGTGCAGGGTACTCGCGTTTTTGCCGCGGCGTCGCACTTTCAGCGCTTCGCACCCCATTGTGTGTAGTAGTCATCGAGCGATTTTTTGATGTCGTCGGTGATGATCGTTTTATCACCGTGCATGTAAAGCGCGTCGATAACGTCGTCCATAGAAACTATCGCGCGGGCGGGAAAACCGTAGGATGCACTTATTTCGTCGAGCGCGCTTTTGTCCGTCGTAAGTCCCTTTTCCATTCTGTTTATCGACACGACCAAGCCGATGATTTTCGCTTTTTCGCTCTGCGCTTTGATGATCGGATACGTTTCTTCGATCGATTTGCCGCTCGTCGTTACGTCTTCGATTATTAAAATTCTGTCGCCGTCGGAAATTTTTCCGCCGAGCAAAATGCCCGCTTCTCCATGGTCTTTCGCTTCTTTACGGTTCGACGAATAGCGTACTGCTTTGCCGTACAATTCGTCATAAGCTATCGCCGTTGCGACGCCGAGCGGGATACCCTTGTACGCAGGTCCGAAAAGCACATCGAAATCGTCGCCGAAATTGTCATGTATCGCCTTTGCATAAAATTTGCCGAGCTGCAAAAGCTCGGAGCCCGTCACATATGCACCCGCGTTGATAAAAAACGGTGAATGCCGCCCGCTTTTGAGCGTAAACGATCCGAACGCGAGCGCACCGCACGAAACCATAAAATCGATAAAATCTTTTTGATAATCGGTCATAGCGCTATGATAACGCGGACACCGGGTTTTGTACACTGCACGTTTGTAAGCGTATTGCGATCGTTGACAATAGTTTTATTAATACATTACAGCGCACGCCTTGAGATGTATTACACCGCGCTTTCATACGCAGAACAGGACGCGCCTTTTTTGACGACCGTTTCGTAGATGACGCGCTGCAAAAGAACGTCTTCAAAAAGCGCACCGCTCGAGCGGATTTCCATGTCGGCGCTTGCGATGCCGGCAAGGATCGCCGCGGTCTGTCCCGCCGTCCAAATCGAAGAAGCGCGGCTGTACTGGGCTTTCGCTTTTTTACTCGAAAAACCGTGTGTCTTTAACGTAAAATCGTCGCTTTGTCCCGACGATGCGAGCGCGTGCCACAGCGCAAGGCGGCGAAAACACGAAGCGAGCCCCGCAAGTATCATCACCGGAGAAGAATCTTTTGAAAGACGGATTTTTTGCAGCACGTCGAGCGAAAGTTCGAGCCTTCGCGATGCGCTTTCACTCGACGCCATCGCCGCGAAGAGCGTAAAGGCGCTTTCGGCTCTGTTGTGCGAAAGCACCGCTTCGACATCTTGAGGCGTGATTTCGTGCGATTTCGGAAAGAGCAAAAAAAATCGCGCGCATTCGGAGCGGAGCGCCTGCGTATTGTTTTCGATCATGTCGAGGATATCTTCGGCGGCTTCTTCGCCGATGCGGTATCCGTTTTTTCGGAAAAAGTTTATAAGCCACGGCACTTTCCGGTCTTCGAACATTTCCCAAAATATTTTTTTGTGCGCGGAAGGCACAAGTTTTTCGAGCTTTGCGTCGACGGCTATTTCATCCGATACGAGGATAAGCGCACTCGTCCCTTCCCCTGCCGTCTTTACCCATGCGGATATCGCGACGACGTCTTCCTTTTTTTTAATCGATTCCGCGGAACGCACGACGACACACGATGCGTTTGTAAAGAGGGAGCCGCTCTGCAAAATCGTCAATATTTCCGAGACAGGCGTTTCGTTCGCATAAAAAAGGTATTCGTCGAGTTCTCCGTGCGCTTTTCGCATCGCCTCTTTCACGGCAAGAACCGCGTCGTTCCGTTCGCCGAATTCGGGTCCGGTGTAAAGGTAGATCGGTGTATCCATATCAATAGGTGCGGACGATATTCGATAAGATGCCGACGATGCGGACATCTTGACTGTAGATCGCTTTGAATGCGGGATTTTCCGGCTGCAACCGGATGCGGTTTTTTTCTTTGTAATACCGTTTCAAAGTGATGGCTTCATCGATCACGGCGACGACGATTTGTCCGTTTTCCGCATCCGACGTCTGTTCAACGACCGCCAAATCCCCTTCGAGGATGCCCGCGTCGATCATGCTCTGCCCTCGCACGCGAAGCGCAAAATAACGCTTTCCCGGGTGTACGAAGGGTTCGGTCAGATTGACGTAGCCGTCGAGGTTTTCCGCTGCAAGAAGCGGCTTACCCGCGGCGACGGTTCCGAGGAGCGGTACTTTATCGATGTAGGGGCGCGAACCTTTGGGCTCGCCGTCGGCAAGTACGCGAATCGAACGCGAACGTTTTTGGCACAGCGATAAAAATCCCTTGCGCTGGAGCGCGGCTATGTGATCCTGCACCGCCCGCAGCGATATGCCGAAATTATCGCTTATTTCCCGAACGGTAGGAGGATACGCATTTTCTTCGGCAAAATCGGAGATAAACGCCAAAACCTGTCTTTGTCTGTCGGTGATTTCCTTCATGCTATTCTTCCGCAAATTT
This sequence comes from Treponema sp. Marseille-Q4132, assembly GCF_014334835.1. Taxonomy (NCBI): domain Bacteria; kingdom Pseudomonadati; phylum Spirochaetota; class Spirochaetia; order Treponematales; family Treponemataceae; genus Treponema; species Treponema sp. Marseille-Q4132. The sequence continues at coordinate 1,681,735 of NZ_CP060591.1, read as the reverse complement.
CGAATCGAAGAGCGCTTCGATCGCCTGCGCCGCTTCCCTTTCGTCTGAGCCGTCCGCTTTCAGCGTGATGCTCGTATTGTAGCCCGCCGCCATCGTGATGACGCCCATAATCGATTTCGCATTCACTTCCGTATCGCCGACTATAAGCGTGAGCTCGCAGTTGAATTTATTTGCAGTCTGCGCGATGAGCGCGGCGGGCCGCGCGTGAATGCCCGCACGGTTTTTTACAATCAGCGTCTTTTCAAGCATATCACCGTCCTTCTATAAAAAAGTAAAATTAACAATTAATAAGAATCGTCGCTGCTGTTATATGCAGCCTGCGCTTCTCCCGTTTCGATCCATTTAAGCACGTTTTGATTGAAGTCGCGAGCGGAATTGTACCCCATGCGCTTTAAGCGTTCGTTCATCGCCGCCGCTTCGATGATGATCGGCAGGTTTCGCCCCGGCCGCACCGGTATTTCAAGAACGGGTATTTTAACGCCGAGGATATCCATATATTTTTGATCCGTACCGAGACGGTCGTACACTTTATCGGGGTCCCAATCTTCGAGCGCGACGACAAGCTGTACTTCTTTTTGATCGCGGATGGCGCCGACGCCGTAGAGCTGCGATACGTTGATGATGCCCAGGCCTCGTATTTCCATGTGGTGGCTGATAAATCGATTTGCGCCCTGCCCGAGCAGGATATTGCCGTTGACGCACCGAAGTTCGATGATGTCGTCCGCAACGAGGCGATGACTCCGTTCGATGAGTTCGAGCGCGGTTTCGCTTTTGCCGACACCCGAGTGTCCGACGAGCAGGATACCGATGCCGTACACTTCGACGAGAACGCCGTGCATCGTTTTTTTCGGTGCGAAAGTGTTCGATAAAACGCGGATGAGACGGCTTGAAAATTCGGTCGATTCGAGCGACGTTTGCAAAATGGGGCAAAAGGCTTCTTCCGCTATCGCAAGGAAATCTTCCGGCGGCTGTATGTCGTAGGAAAAGACGCAGCACGGAATGTCGTATTCGAAAATCGCTTTCAGCGATGCAAGATTGTGTTCCGAGTGGAGCTTTTGCAAGTATGCGCTTTCGCCGCGGCCGAAAAGCTGTACGCGCTGATAAGCAAATGATTCGTAAAAGCCGGCAAGCGCAAGACCCGGACGGTTGATATCGGGCACCGTAAGAGCGCGAGGCAAACCGCGCCGACCCGCGATACACGTCAAATACAGCGCATCGTGCCCGGGCAAATCCAGTTCAAGCAAATCAAGAACGGTGAATTTTTTATCAGCCATAATTATACTATACACATATATCGATGGAAGCGCAAGATTAAAAACGGCATGCCGCGGACAAAAAACTTATTGACAGCAAACATATCGGAATATACCATACGAGTATCTTGCAAAATTTTTTATAGATGGGAGTAAATATGAGCGACATAATCCGATTGGTTATTACCGGTATCCTAATATCGTTTATTTTCTTTTTGATGAAGCGGAACAAGAAAAAAGACTTGGACACGAACACCGACAAGAGATTAAAATTGCCGACCTATGTTCTCTTCATCGGCCTTATAGATTTTCTGCTGTTTTTCGGATTTGCTTTGTTTTCAAACCTCTTTCCGAACGGAACGGAGTCGGCTGCAACGACTATACTGTTTTCAGTTTTTGCTTTGCTCGGGATCTTTCTCGTATATATGTATTTTGTCGAAAACTATACATACGATGAAAACGCTATAATATACAGGAAAATAAATTTTAAAAAAATAACAATAGAATGGAATTCGATCGTCAATATAAAGTATTCGCCTTCGATGCAATGGTTTATCATAAAATGCGGTGACGGCACAAAAGGATATTTTTCGGTAATGCTGAAAGGGATGAAACCGTTTGCCGAAATGATTTTACAAAAGATCGACGCGGAAAAAACGGATTCCAAAACCCGCGAAACGCTTATCTCTTTGAAGAACGGAAGCGCCGTCGGAAGCTTTTGATTTTACAACGGGATAAAAATTCGAATCCCCTTGCAGGCACATACAAGGCGTTTTGCAGGGCAACCCCGCCTTTCACCCTACCAATTATTTTTTCATTTTCCGCCACAGCGTCGAGCGGTTGATGCCGAGTATGCGGCAGGTTTCCGAAACCGAATTGCCGGTCTTTGCAAAAATTTCTCTGATATACCGATCTTCCGCTGCTTTAAGCGACAGATTTTTTTCACCGAAAGAAAGCGGATCCTCACCCGCTTTTCCGACCGTATCGATTTTCGATTGCGGATACTTGCCGTAAAACGGATCGGGAAGTCCCGCGCACAAATCTTCTTCTTTTATAAAATCGCCTTCGCCGATGATAACGGCTCTCTCTATCATACCCTGCAGTTCGCGAACGTTTCCTTCGTACACATAGCGCTTCAAAAACGAAAGCGCTTCACGGGTAAATCCCGCAAATCGTTTCGCATAGCATCCGTTATATTTCCGTAAAAACAATTCCGCCAAAACGGGAATATCTTCCGTACGTTCGTTCAGCGGAGGAATATACAGACGCAGCGTATTCAATCGATATAATAAATCCTTGCGGAATTTTCCGTCCGTAACGAGTTCGTGCAGATTTTTATTCGTCGCACAGATGAGCCTCACGTCGAGCGGAATATTCGCATCGCCTCCGATGCGCATCACTTCGCGTTCCTGCACCACACGCAAAAGGCGCCCCTGCAATTCAAACGGCAGCTCTCCGATTTCGTCGAGAAAAAGAGTACCCGTATGCGCCATTTCAAAGACGCCTTCTTTTCCGCCCCTGACGCCGCCGGTAAACGCGCCTTCCGCATATCCGAAGAGCATGCTTTCAATAAGCGCGGGCGGAAGAGCGGCACAGCTGACCGCAACGAAGGGCGCAATCCGGCGTTTGCTTCCGTTATGAATGCTCTGCGCGAACAATTCTTTTCCGACGCCCGATTCGCCTTCGATCAAAACGGCGGAATCGTAATTGCAGATTTTTTGAGCGATCGCGATGCAATCGCCCATGACGCGGCTTTTATAAATTATCGTCGCAAACGAATACTTTGCCGTAAGCCGCTTTTGCACGAGCTTTTGCCGTATCTTTTTTTCGCGGTTCTGTACGGCGGTGATATCCTGAAATACCGCGATTGAACCGTGCTTTTTTCCGCCCGACCGTATCGGATAATTGCTGATTTCGATTTTCGACGAACCGATTTGCCGCAGCTCGTCGGAAAGCGGCACATCGGCTGCAATCTCCCGGATAACGGCGCCGTACCGATCGAGTACACCGAGCGGCATATCCGACAAATCTTTTTGCTCCAAACCGAAAATGCGGCACGCGGGCGCATTGACCGCAACGATCCTGTTGTTTTCGTCGGTCGCAAGAACGCCGTCGTGAACGGAATCCATAAGCGTGCGGTAACGGTCGATAAGCTCTTCTTCCCGTTCGATCGCCTGCAGTATCCGCTCGGCTTCATCGAACGCATCTTCGAGCGATTGCTCTCCGCTTTCAAGCAAAAAACACGTATAGCCGAGAGCGCTGCCGGTACGGCACGTGACCGCATCTCCGACAATCACTTTTGCGCCGGAATCGACGCAGTCTTTTATTTTATCTTCGACGGAATCATTATTGTTTTTCAGCTCCGCTCTGATAACGTGCTTTCCCAATTCTTTCAGCAGTTCATAGCCGTTCATACTGTTCGCATAGCCGACGACTCCGATAATATCGTCGATATTTTGCAGCGCTCTGATCGTCGCCGCAAAATCGATCGGACTCGTTTTTATTTCAACGACGGGAACGGGTGAAACGTATTGAATGAGAGAATACGTTCCTCCCCTGCTGATAAGAATTTTCGCACCGTTTTTCAAGGCATCCGAAGCCGCGATGAGGCCTGCGGACAAATCGCCGAACACTGCAGCGATATTCGTATAATGCCTTTTTTCAATAACATGTTTCGCATCCGAAAGCATTTTTTCATACGGCGCAATCAATACGATATCGCTCATACATACAAGTATATCACGTATTTGCTCTTTCGTTTCCGTTTTACTATATTTTATACGTAGGCATATAAGGATTGCGATATGGAAAAAATCGAACAAAAATTTTTAACGGGCGAACGCGCGCTCTTTCAAGCGCACGACATGAAAATCATCGACACGATTTTTGCCGACGGCGAATCGCCGCTGAAGCACGCGTCGGATATAGAACTTGAAGGCTGTATGTTCAAATGGAAATATCCTCTGTGGTACGGTAAAAACATCGCCGTAAAAAACTGCACGTGGTTTGAAATGGCGCGCGCGGGCGTATGGTATACGGATAATGTCTCGGTCGAAGACAGCGTCATCGAAGCGCCGAAAAATTTTCGCAGATGCCGAAACGTACGCATCGTAAACGCGGACTTTCCGAATGCGGCGGAAACTTTTTGGTCGTGCGACGGCGCCGTATTTGAAAACGTCAGAGCAAAGGGCGACTACTTTGCGATGAACAGCCGAAATATGAAAATCGACAATTTCATTCTTGTCGGAAACTATCCTTTCGACGGCGCGCAAAATATCGAAATCAATAATTCGAAACTCATTTCAAAAGATGCGCTGTGGAATGCCGAAAATATCGTCGTCCGCAATTCGTTTATTTCCGGAGAATATCTCGGCTGGAATTCGAAAAACTTGACCTTCGAAAACTGTACGATCGAAAGTTTACAGGGTATGTGTTACATCGACAATATCGTTATGAAAAATTGCAAGCTCATCAATACGACGCTCGCTTTCGAATACTCATCCGTAGACGCCGACATAACGAATACGATAGACAGCGTCTTTAATCCTTCAAGCGGTATGATACGCGCGGAGCGCATCGGAAAGCTCATCGTCGAAAAAGATAAAGTCGATCCGTCAAAGACGAAAATTATTTGCACGGAAGAAAACCAACAGTCGACAAACGGCGATGTGTAAAAAATTAATAATCTGATCAAATAAAAATTAATAAAATCAATACGGCTGTCGAAACCGAAAGTTTTTGACAGTCTGAAACACATACATATAGGAGCGGTTAAAATGGCAGTATACGATTTCGATACGATCGTCGATCGGAAACATACGGCGTCGTATAAGTGGGATGTAAAAGACGGCGAACTTCCGATGTGGGTCGCCGACATGGATTTTAAGGCTGCGCCGGAAATAATCGATGCTATTTCGGAACGCGTAAAGCACGGCGTGTTCGGCTATCCGATCATCGAAAACGATTGGTACGACGCTCTCATCGGCTGGTGGAAAACGCGGCACAACTTTGCGATTGAAAGAGAATGGCTTTCGTTTTGTACGGGCGTCGTTCCCGCACTTTCGAGCGCCGTACGGAAATTTTCGACGCCCGCCGAATACGTCGTCGTTTTGACGCCGGTATACAATATTTTTTTCAATTCGATCGTCAATAACGGAAGGCGCATTCTCGAAAGTCCGCTCGCGTATAAAGACGGCGCGTATGAAATCGATTTTGAGGATTTCGAAAAAAAGCTCGCCGATCCGCAAAGTTCGCTTTTTATTTTGTGCAACCCGCACAATCCCGTCGGAAAAATTTGGGATGCAAAAACGCTTGAACGTATCGGACAACTCTGCGCAAAGCACGGCGTCACCGTCATAAGCGATGAAATCCACTGCGACCTCACCGATCCCGGCGCCGCCTACGTGCCTTTCGCATCGGTTTCGGAAACCTGCGCGATGAACAGCGTCACCTGTGTCGCAGCGTCGAAAGCGTTCAATATCGCAGGTCTGCACACCGCAGCCGTATTTTCAAAAAATCCCAAGCTTCACGCAAAGATCGACAGGCAGCTCAACACCGACGAAGTCGCAGAACCCAACGTTTTTGCGTGTATCGCGGCTCAGGCGGCATTTACAAAAGGCGGGGCATGGCTCGATGAACTTCGCGCGTATATTTTCGAAAATAAAAAAACGGTGCGCGAATTTATTAAAAATGAAATTCCCGAAATCTTTGCCGTTCCGTCGAACGCGACTTATCTTTTGTGGCTCGACTGTTCGAAAATCACCGAAGACTCGAACGACCTTGCGCGTTTTATCAGAAGCGAAACGGGACTCTACCTTACCGCAGGCTCGATTTACGGCGGAAACGGACGCTCTTTTCTCCGCATGAACGTCGCCTGCCCGAAGTCGACGGTGGACGACGGCCTTGCGCGTCTGAAAGCGGGCGTGCACGCATACTGCGGCAAGCGAGAGATAAAAAACAATAGTACATACATCTGAAAAAGCCGCAGGCGTTTTATCGCCTTTATTTCGTCTGAGCGAAAAGCCAATCGCGTACGCCTTCGAGATAATACGCAAACGACCACGTGTACATGTGGCTTCCGTCCGCAAACACCGTATAATTTATGTCCGCGTTTTCCGCTTTGATCGCGCCGATGTCCGCTTCGATTTCCGAAGATGCCGCTTTCGAATTCCACGGCGTTTTGTTTTGGGCGACGCGTGAGCCGAGTTTTTCCCACAGCGCAGTCGCGGCATTGAAGCCGGGGTACGCTTTCGCATCGCCGGTGCAGACGACGATCCACAACTTTTTATCTTTCATCGCGGCCATCTCTTCGACGTTCCACTGCCCCGCAACGAGGTACTGCGCAGCAAACAGATCGGGGTATCTGTCGCTGAGCGCGATATTCGTCATGCAGCCCTGCGACTGACCGGTGCCGTAGATTCTGTTCCGATCGACGGCATAGGTGTCGATTACATGCTGCAGCAGATTGTACACTGCGGTAAGTCCCGGCGTCCACACGTAGTCGTCGGTCGTCAGCGCGCCGTACTGTTTGACGACGGAAAGCGGATATTGCACCGCGACGACGATCGATTTGTGTTTCGCCTGTTCTTCCGGCGTCGCCCAAATCGTCGCACCGTTGCCCTGCGTCAGCGTCGCCGTGTCGATACTCGTATCGGCGCTCGCGTCCGGAATAAAATACACGAGCGGATATTTTTCGCGCTCGGAATAACCGTCGGGAAGATAGACGAAATACGGAAGCGTTATACCCGTTTCGGTGTCGGCGAATACTTTCTTTTTAAAATCCTAAATGACAAGTTCGATCGACGCATCGTTTTTACGCGGCACATTGTCCGCCGCATAAACGGTACCGTCTTGTGCGCGGACTTCGCCGGTTTGCGTAACGGCGGCGCTCAAATCGACGGGCGTACCGTCGTCTTCGAAGCGCGGCCCGTTTCCCTCGGCTTCGCCCTGAGCGCTCTCGGGCATGGCCGGCATCTTGCCGTCCGTTGCATCCCACTTGTTGACATAGCGCAATTTGACGATGACGTATTTTCCCCGAACAGAAGCGCTTGAAGGAATCGCAGCTCTGTCGTTCGTCACGACTTCCGAAACTTCCCTGCCCGCGACGGAAAAATCATCCGCCGAAAGCGAAGCCGCGTCGATCGTTTTCGGAAATTCGATCGCAACGGCGGACACTTTTTCTCCGTCGCCGAAAGATTCCGCAATCGTCGTAACGCTTTTAATGCCCGAGCGTGCAATACCCGCGCTCCCGTTCGATTTTACCGATGCGCAGCCCGCGCACATAAGCGCTGCAGCGGCCGCAGCCGCAATTATTATTTTCATGCCGGTACCTCCCGTAACATTGCCGTATCCATGCGCCGCATACAAAGCACTGCAATACCGAATGTATAATAACGATTTTTTTACCGATGTAACAGGGAATATGAACGCATTCGGCGCTCATAACAAACAATTATCGCAGGGGCGCCATGCTTGTATGCCTGCACCTTGTTTGGCGCACATTGACACGAGCCGCCGTTTTTATATATAGTAAACAAACGGTATTCAACCAATTTTTGCAGCCCTGCATACCGAATTTATCAATCGCAATTCATTTTTAAGGAGTGTTCGTATGAAATCTTGCCTTATAACAAAGATAACGGGAAGAGAAATTATCGACTCGCGCGGAAATCCGACGGTCGAAGCGGAAGTGACGCTTGCCGACGGAACGGTCGGAACGGGAGCCGTACCGAGCGGCGCATCGACGGGTACTTATGAAGCCCTCGAACTGCGCGACGGAGATGCAAAGCGCTTCGGCGGAAAAGGCGTTTTAAAAGCCGTCGAAAACGTAAACCGTGCAATCAACGAAACGCTCGTCGGAAAAGACGCATCCGATATCTATGCGATCGACCGTGCAATGATCGCTGCCGACGGCACGAAAGACAAATCGAAATTCGGTGCGAACGCGATCCTTGCGGTTTCCATCGCAAGCGCGCGCGCGGCGGCTTCTTCTCTCGGCATCCCGCTCTACCGCTTTTTCGGCGGCGTCAACGCGACGAATCTGCCCGTCCCGATGATGAACATCTTAAACGGCGGCGCACACGCTACGAACAGCGTCGATACGCAGGAATTCATGATCATGCCGGCAGGCGCTCCGTCCTTTAAAGAAGGACTCCGCTGGTGCACCGAAGTATTCCACGCGCTCCAGTCCATTTTAAAATCGAAAAAACTCGCGACGGCCGTAGGCGACGAAGGCGGATTTGCGCCCGATCTCGCAAGCGACGACGAAACGATCGAAACGATCCTCGAAGCGATCAAAAAAGCCGGCTACGCTCCGGGAAAAGATTTCCTTCTCGCCATGGACGCGGCTTCTTCCGAATGGAAGGGCGGCAAAAAAGGCGAATACAAACAGCCCAAGAGCGGCAAAACGTTCACGTCGAACGAACTCGTCGCGCACTGGAAATCGCTCGTCGAAAAATATCCGATCATTTCCATTGAAGACGGTCTCGATGAAGAAGATTGGGAAGGCTGGCAGCATTTGACGAAAGAACTCGGCAAAAACGTGCAGCTCGTCGGCGACGATCTGTTCGTCACGAACACCGAACGCCTCATCAAAGGCATTCAAAACGGATGCGGCAACTCCATCCTCATCAAGCTCAATCAAATCGGCTCCATCTCCGAAACGATGGACGCGGTAAAGATGGCGCACAAAGCGGGCTTTACGGCAATCATATCGCATCGCTCCGGTGAAACCGAAGACACGACGATTGCCGACCTCGCAGTCGCGCTCAACGCAGGTCAAATCAAAACCGGCGCACCGAGCCGCAGCGAACGCGTTGCAAAATACAACCGTCTCCTGTGCATCGAAGAAAGCCTCGGAGCCGGCGCAGTGTACCCCGGATTCGGCGCGTTCAACGTAAAACGCAACGGATAAATTTTCCAAAACGTAGGGACGACACGGAACGGAAGAACCCGCCTTCCGTACTTCGGTAACCCTCATCCGCGCTCACGCGCGGACGCTTCGCGGTACTCCACGCGGGCGTAGTCTGCTCGCCCCGTAATCGAAAGGCGCACGGATCGGCTTATAACAAAGCCGCCCGTGCGCCTTTTTATTAATAATTAATAATTTTTTAGCGGCTGCCGAAACCGTTCGAGCGTCCGAAAACGCTTATTTTACCGCGCGGACGGTGAGCCAGTGTTTTCCCTCATTTCGATACGTTTCAATGTGCGTAAATCCCGCATCTCGCAGAAAGCGTTCCAGTTCTTCTTTACCGTAAATTTTCATACCGTCTATGATAGACGTCCACTTTTCATCGGCTTTGTTTTTGCCGTCCGCTTCATTGACGACCATGAAAACGCCGCCGGTTCGCAGTACACGGAACACTTCGGAAAAACTTCTGTCGGGTCCCGGCCAAAAGTAAACCGTTTCGAACGCACTGACCAAATCGAACGAAGCGTCGGCAAAAGGCAAAGCTGAAACGTCGCCCTGCACGATGCGGCACCTGCCGTTCCGTACGGCATCGATGTTCACTTCTTCCGATTTTTTTACCGACACTACAGAATAGTCGAGTCCCGTAACTTCCGCCTGCGGGTATCGTTTTAACAATTCCGCAACGTTTCGTCCGCCGCCGCAGCCGCAGTCTAAAATCGATTTCGGCCGAACATCACCGAAAAAACTCATTCCCCAATCGGCAAGCGGCGCGTGTCCGCGGTTCATGCCCTCCACCATAAGCTTACCCCAAAAGCCTTCGGGCTTTTTCGTATTGCCGAACAGTTTATTTAAAATACCCATTTACATCCTCCGTTATACAATACAATTCGATATGCACGGCGGACGCGCTTTTACCGCCGTTTGATTTAGCCGCCGCAATCCAAAATGGATTTCAGCCGCACCGCGTAAAATATGAAAACTATTTTTTGCCGACGAGCAGCGTCGAACCCGCAAGCTGCAGCGACTTCGCTTCTTTCGGCGTCATAAACATGCCCTGCGTCGTATCTATCAATTCGGCTTTTTCATAGCCCTTCGCTTTTAAGTCCGCGACAAAGGCATCCATATCGCCGTAACGGGAACGGGACATCAGATCGTGGATAGCGAAAACGCCGCCCTTTTTCAGCACGCGAAGCGTTTCCGAAAGCAGCTCCTGTTTATTTACACCGGTGATATTATGATACACGTAATTGCTCGTAACCGCATCGAAACTTTCATCGGGAAAATCGAGTTTTACCGCATTGCCCTTTTCAAAGCGCACGTTCGAAACGCCTTCGGCTTTTGCGTTGTTTTCGCACAGCGCTTTGCTGAACGATCGGTACTCCGCACCCCACGGATCGACACCGAGCATCACACCTTGCGGATTGCGTTTTGCGCATGCGATCGTAAGCGCGCCGCTGCCGCAGCCCACGTCGAGCCCCCTACCGCCTGAGGGCAGCGTAACGTACTTCGCCGTCCCTTCGATGATACCGCGTGACATCTGCCGCTTGCCGTTATAATCGAATGCACGGTACCAGCGCAAAAACAATACTGCAGCCGTTCCGAAAACGGCAAAGGCGAGCGCAAACAGCACCGAAAGCACGGTCTTGAACGTTCCCGAAACGCCGACGCCGGCAATTCCGAAAACGATGAACAGGATCAGCGAAACGCCCGCACAAGCGGAAAAAAGAGCGAGTATTTCTTTCGGCACCCAGTTTTTATAATCCGGTTTCATAATTCCTCCGTGATTGCATTCGTAAAAACTATATCGATTTTTATCGATAAGTTCAATCAGTTAGTTAGGGCTAATTTTTTACGGATCGATAAATCCGCATCCGATTCTTCATATAATTGCTGCAAGCTATAAAAACGTTTGCAATAAGCCGCAAAACGAATATCGTATCTTGACCACGGATAACGACTTCAGTACAATACGCCCTATATCGAATAAGTTATCAACAGCTAACTAAAAATTATAATTAACTATTTACCTTATGGAGAACACATGAACTGTTATCTATCAAAAATAAAAAAAATTACGGGAATCTTTTGTATTGCAGCGATTATCGGCCTTTTTTTTGCCTGCACCATGACAGGAACGGCTGACGAATCCTACAGTTCCGTCAGCGTAAACATATTTGATTCCGTCGGCGGTACGCTCATTACGGAGCCGACGACGCTTACCGTATATAAGACGGGTACGCAAATCCCCTTTTACAGGTTTATCGTTTATAACGGTAAGACAACCTTCGGCTTGCGCAAAGGCGAATGCTACGATTTGTATTTAAGCGGAGAAAAAAATAAACTAGCCGAATCCGTCATTGAAAATTACTGCGTCAAAGATACGGACGCGCAAACCGTTATGATGATTCAGCGCGAAATTCAAAAAGGGGCCGAACCGAAAGCTCCGGCGGTAACATCCGTCAAACTCAACGGTGAAAATTTTACGGACGGCAGCGTATGGAAAAGTACGATGTATCAGCAGATGAAATTGGAAATCGTTTTTAAGGCGCCTTCCCGCCCCGTTGCGGCTACGAACGGCGGGAATTTCGGCTGCGCAATTGCAGTGGGTTCTTCGCCGTCCTCACAAAACAATATCGCCTCGCTTTCTCCGATATGCAAGCGCGAAAATGACGGAAGCTGGACATGCACGGCGGTATTTACATTCGACAGCATTTCGTTTCCCTCCGAGATAAACGATCTCATCATCGCCGCCTATGACGTTGCCGGAAACCGAGTGGAACGGCATATCAACTCGATCGAATTCAGAGAACGCCGGGTCGGACTGACAACCACGCAAAATGCGACAATTAAAAACTTTCGCGTTGAAATGCATCGTTTTCCGCATTCGCTCGGACTTTTTAATTTACCCGAACGGCAAACCGTGCGGCCGTTCGCCATTGAGGGGCGTAACGGTGAAAGCAATACGCATGAAGTATTGCTTTGGTTTAGGATTAAAGATTTTTCATCGAACGATTTGAGTATCCGCGGATTCGATATATACAGGCGAAAGCAGGGGGAGCGGTCATGGCTCCATGTAGGACGACGGCAATACGCAAACGATTATACGGGAGAGCAGGATATACGGTATCCGTCATACAAGGGCTTTCATATCGGCTACGATACGGACGCTTCTTTCGAAGAAAACGTGACGTACGAATATAAAATTTCGGCTTTTACCGACAGCACCCACCGTGTCGATTCACCTATTGCGACTGCACGTCTTTTACCGGCAAATACGATCCGGCTCGAAAGCCCCGCCGACAACGGTTCGGTAAAATTCTCCGAGCTCGACAACTTACGGCTTTCATTTCGATTGACGAACCGCGATATTTGGGAAAAGGGTTATGCCGATTTTTTTACGTTCGGACTTGTCATCGCCGATAAAACAACGGCCGAAAATGTCGTATTCGCCGGAAAAGTAAGCGTCGATTTGAAAAAGCCCCAAGGAGAGCGGCTGACGCTGAAGTTTGCGCAAGGAAATCAATTTTTGGATCTCACGCTTGCAGAGTTGAAACAGCGAGGTTTTATCGGATACGCCGTTACCGAAGACGATCTCGTTTCGTATAATGACGGCGTCGTTACGCTGCAGCCCGCATACCTCAGGACTCCGGGATTCTGTCACCCGAAATATCAAGCGAATAAATTCCGGAAAGGCTATACATACGGATGGGATATCTTCGACTGGGGCAAAGATGCTGTCCGTACGACCGACGACGAACCTGCCGCCTTTACATCGGTATGGCGATGCAAAGACAACGACGGAAACGAAATAGCACCGCCGACCGAAGACCTCAGTTCAAGCGAAAGCTTTGCAAACAGACTCAGCGTTGCAGGAAGTTTGAACGGACAGTATTATTTTAAAATAACCGATGAGTAAAAACCGATAAGTACAATACGAGGATAATCATGATACGAAAAAACAACTGCATATTTTTATCGATAGGATGTACCCTGCTGCTTGCAGGCTGTTCCATGAGCATCAGTGAACCGTCTTCGAGCGGTACGGCGAACAGCAGCGGTAGTGCCGTTTTCAATTCGGAGCGGATCATAGAGCTGCAGGAAAAAAGCCCGACTGGAGCCGCCGTTCGAAAAGGCTATTCGATCATAAAAACGGCGAATTCTTTTGACCCTGAAAAATTTGTCGAAGCGGGGGGAAGCGTCGTATCGGAATCGAATTTCCGCGACGGATATAAGTATTTTTTGATAAAGACCGAAAGAGACGATATACAGTTCAGGTCGGCCGTGCGGAACATGGACGGCGTACTCTACGCCCAGCCCGACTACAGTATCGAGTCGCCGAAGACGTACGAAGGCTCATCGAGAGGTAAAGGTTACCGTAAGCCGAAAAATCTTTTGCCGTTCGGTACGGGAGATGGAAACTTGCAAGACGATCCCGAAGCGGAAAAATTGGATTGGGGACTGACCGTCACCCACGCGCTCGAAGCGTTTAAGCAATATGATGCGCACGATGCCGTCAATACGGTGCTCGCCGCCATCATCGATACCGGCATAAACGGCAAGCATGTAGATTTTTATGACGGAGCGGATAATTCCGTTATTTTTTATGCAAAAGCGTCTATGGCTTACGGCAGTCCTTCTCCGCTCACTTCTTTACAAATCGTTCCGATTGACGATAACTGGGACAACCACGGACACGGGACGCATTGTTCGGGCACTATCGCTGCCGTCGGAAACAACGGTAAAGGTATCTGCGGCGTCTCGCACGCGAACACGAAACTCATCTCCTACCGCGGCATGGACGTATCGGGAGGAGACACGCATGCCACCTATTCGTGTCTCGGAGATCTTGCGGCGATCGTTACCGAACTGCGAAAAGAGCCGGGAACGCGGGATCTCACCGTATTAAGCGGACTCCCTCAAGAGGTAATCGATTTTCCGAAACTTACGCAGGCGACGGTACCGGTCAATATGTCATTCGGTGGGCTTGCAATGAGTCCGTATGAAGTTGAAATGCTCAATAAAGCGCTCGCTGCGGGAGTTTTGCCCGTTATTGCAATGGGAAACGACGGAAAAACCGTCGCCAATTTTCCCGCCGCCCTGCAGGGCGTCCTTGCGGTAGGCGCAACTACCATGAACGATACGCGCGCATATTTCAGCGACGGCGGTACGTGGATGAGCGTATGCGCACCCGGAGAAGCTATCTACAGCTGCAGCAACGGCGGCACCAATTGGGCGAATTCCGTTTCTCCCGACGTAAAAAATACATACCGTTGGATGAGCGGTACATCGATGGCGACTCCGTTCGTCACCGGAACGATTGCGTATCTTTTGTCGATTGACCCAACACTCAGTCCGTACCGGATCAAAACCGTCCTCGAACGCACCGCTGATAAAATCGACAGCAGATCTTCATACGGACAATACGATGCGCGCGGCTATTCGAAGTGGTACGGTTATGGGCGCGTAAACGTTTTGAACGCGGCAAAAGCGGTACAGGAAAAAAGCGTTCCGCAGGCGGGAAGCGTTTATTCCGAAAAAGCCGTAAAGATAAGCGTACAAAAATCGGGAACCGCGCAGCAAGAAATGCGCGTATGGGTATATGAAAAGCGGACCGGCGTCTGTGCATCCTGCGGCTTTACCGATGCGAAAGGAAACGTAAGTTTTTACGGTTTACGAAGCGACACCGAATACGAAATAGGCATCAATGCCGGCGGTACATATCATACGTACAATCTTACGCCGTCGAATGATTCCGATACGGAATATACGTTTTCGATATAGCTGAAAAACAAAATGATTTGCCGGGCGAAACGATTTGCCTGAAGGCAACAAAAAAATTATCCGCCGGTGACAAAAAAACCGCTTCCGTAAACGGGAAGCGGTTTTTTTATAAAATTACAGGCGTACGGAATTATTGTCGTACGGCGTCCTCTACGACCGAAGAGAGCGTTTTGTGATCGGCAGGCATCATATCACCTATATCGGCCATATCGTATGAAATAACATAGCTGATATATATTTGTCCCGCTTTTTTATAGACAAAACCTTTTACCGCCGTATTCGGACTGACCAAACGACCTTCTTCACCCGGAGAACTGTGCTTCGCATACATACGCAATACACCTTTCGTACCGTTGAAAGAAAACGACTTACCGTCCTGTGCCTGCGTAAGCGTAATCTCTGCAAATGCATAGCTCAAGTCGACCGGCATATTACCGTATTCGGTTTTTCCGGAAACAAAGGTAATCTTGTTGTCAGAAGATTTGCCTATCGTTACCGTCTCTCTATACAAATCTCCTTCCCGTTTCCCGTTCATAAAGGTTGCGGTCATACCTATATATTTTCCCAAAGTATCGTTTTCCGTCAGCACTTCGCGTTCGGCGGCAGGCGGCAATACGATATCGATTGTTTCCGCCGCATCACCCGCATCGGTATTGCACGCTGCAAACCCGAAAAGCAGACATACCGCGACAAAAGCGACACTACTTCGTTTAAAAAGATACATAAAAATTCGTTTCATAGGACTCCTTACAGATAAAATACCCGCTATCGAAAGCCTTCGGATGCTTAACAAACGATTGCGATAAACGCCCGGACAACACACGTTAACCCTGTCCGGACGCTTTACCTTTCTTTTTAATAGGGTGATTTCAAAGTAACTTCACAATTGTTGCTTTGTCCCTTTATTGCCCGCTTCATTACAACATTGGAATATTTGAGAACGTCTCTACCCGCTCTCTTTTCGTATACTTGAACTTCCACTCTACAGTTGGTATCTCCTTTGATTGCACTGAAAGTCATATCCAACGGAAAATTCTTGTTATCGAGAGGATCCAGTATTTTGTTGTCGAGGACAATATCTTCATATTTTTGCCACAGATCTTCGTCATATACAAAAACGCTCATGACGGCACCGGGAGGCATCATGTAACCGCCGGAGTTTATCGTTACATGAAGTGAAGTAAACGGAACGGAACTCCCCGTTATCGTAACGGGTCTGCGGGCAACTGCAAGGGTTTGCCCCGAAGCATTGAAAGCACCGACTTTTATGTCCCGAGCTCCGTTAGGAAGATCCGCCAAAGCCGGCAGCTGCGCCTTGAAGGTATTGCCGATTATCTGTGCTTTGACCCACTTGCCGCCGTTATTTTGCTGTATCGGCAAGCCCGACGAACCGACCCATATTTCGCTGATCTCACCCGACGAAGCTGTAAACGATCCGGTTACTTCATACCCCGAAGGCAAAGCCGCTACATTGATAACCTCGTTTGCAGCAGGTGTATCGATCGTTATACTCGGCCGTGAAAGCACCGTAACAGCGATTTTATACTCTTTTCTGTTTCCGTTTTCGGCAACGACCGGAATTTTTATCGCATCGAACGGAGCGTCAAAGCCGTTGACCTGCTCACCGCGCCAACCGTCGATATACGCTTTATTGCTTTCGGGAACCGCTTCCACTCTGATCTCCGAAACGTCCGCAGGCAGAGTCAGCGTATAATCCGTCGTATCGGGAGAGAAAGTCTCGTTCAGATTTGTCTGATAAAACTTATATCCCCCTCCGTAATACGAAATGTTAAGAGTTTTGAGCTTTGCGTTCGGATCTCCTGCAGGATCTTTTTTTTCAATCCAGAGCGTATAGGTGTCGCCGTAAATACTTCCGGAACCTTCTCCGAGCGCCGAAGACACGAGAATGATTTGCACGCGGACACGTCCCGGAGAGCCGCTTTCCTGCGTCAAATCGACAACTTTCGTACCGTCAAACGGTTCTTCGGGGCCGTCGTTGATTTTGATTTTCATCGTCGTAGTGGCGGGGTACTCCGGTTCGGCAGTTATCGTCGTTTGATTTTGGGTTTTTGCTACCGTCGCATCAAAATTTTTTGAACCGAAAATGCCGCTTTTTTTGTACTCGTCGAATTTTTCGGCGTAAAAATTATTCAAACCGGTACCTTGAAACGTTTTAAGCACATAGCTTCCGAATTTACGGTTTACTTTCAGATTGTAGGTTTTCTTAGCGATTCCGTCAGGAGCAATAACCGTAACGGCAAAAGTATTTTCTTCGGTTATAGGCAGCGTAAACTGTTTTTCCGTCTCGGATGTCAAAACTTGGGGAACTCCGCCGTTAACCGTAACCGACATAAAAGCACCGGCGACGTTGGGCTTTGCCGTGATAAACAACTCATCGCTATGCGGATCGACCGTACCCGTATAGTCGGTCACCGCCGGATTGAAAGTATTCGGGTCGGTTATCCATCGTTTTTCGACTCCCAAATATTTGACGGTAAAACCCAGCGATTTGAGCGTCGCATCCGAAGAAGCCGAACTCGCCGCCTTATATACGGAAATCGTATACGAATGGACGTTGGAGGGATCGCTTACGGGATTTGCTTTTACGATAACGGTATTGCTGCCTTCCTGCAGATCATGCTCTCCGTTTCCTTCAATAACAATACCCGCATCGGCTTGGGCTTCGATTTTTATTTTATTTACGCTTGCCGCAACGATCGCCGTATAAGAAGTATTGTTTTTATCAAACACGGGCGACAGTGCAATAATCGTCGCAGGATCGGCCGCATCGGTTATTTTGATATTTTCCAAATACGGATCTACGGGCTGCTGGTTGGGATCGCTGTAATAAAGCGAGAGCGTATACTCTTCCGTAACCGTGTTGTGGCTGACGGAAATCTTCAGTTTTTTCATTCCGAGACCCGTGAGATCGACCGCTTTCGATTTCGGCGCCCCCGTTATCTCCGCATCGTCGATTTTTACCGTATCGCTCGCATCGAAGGCTTCAACCGTTACAGTCGCTTTCGGTGTCGGACTGCTCGCCGTAAAAACCGATTTACCGGTACGGGTCACGCGTACATCTTTACCGCCGTCATCTTTGACGGTCAGCTTATTCAGAAATCCGGCGTCATAAAGAATCTTTACCGTATGATGTTCCGTATTGTCGCCGCGGATAATCTCCACGTTGAGCGTTTTCTCCTCTCCGTTTGTCGCAAATGTCACATCTTTAACCCTTTCTGCGACAGTATCGATCTTTACGGTAACACTGCTTTGAGTAAAAACATTAAATTTTGCCGTCGGCGTCGAAACCGTAGCGAAATGTTCCGTACCGCTGCCGGTAACCGGACATTCTTCACCGTTGCCGTCCGTAACGACAAATTTGACGGTCGCAGGCGTTTGAGGCGATGGGTCGCCGCCGCCCGAAGGCGACTGGATACAACTCATCATCATACCCGAAAAAAGTAAAATCGCATAAAAGAATACTTGCAATTTTTTCATATATGCTCCTGTTATATAATCTCCTTGCAGCTCATCGCTCGACGATAAGCTGCATAAAATTTATATTTCGCCGTACGGCAAAACATCGATACTGTTTGAAGGCTTATAAAAGCGGAAAAAACCGCGGTTTAAACCGCCTCGCCGATCGGAGGCGGATGACAGCAGACGGAATCTCCTCTTTTTTGCAGAGGTACCTTCGATATACGGATAAAATGCATCAGTTGAAATCCCGTGCTATAATCGGCAGTATGTCTCTGTCATTAAAAGATTCTATTTTTGTATTATTGCCGTTAAAATAAGCATCGTCGCCGAAATCATCCCGCCCTTTATATATGCAGTTCTGCTCGGTGAAGTTTTCAGCCCCCGGTGTTATACCGGAACTCTTTATTTTCTTTACGGATTCTTTGAATTCCGATAAGTTTTTAAAAATTGCCGCAACATCATCCTTATTAAGATATCGATGGAAAGAATCCGGCTGGTTTCTATAGGTATTTATGATTGAGCTGCCCAGCTCTACATCACCCCAGCCTGTGTTGTCAAAATACCGCACGCCGACATATTTTGATCCGTCTACCGCGATAATGACATAATAATCCTGCCATGTTTTACCGGCGGCAGGAGTAAAGGCGTCTTTTTTATATTTTTTTCCGTCCTTATCGATGATATCGCCGAAAGCAAACGTTTCGCTCGGCGGTGTCGCCGCTTTGACGGTAACGGTAAAACTTGTACTTTTTCCCTTGTAAGTTACGGTTATCGTTTTGACGCCTGCCGCCATGGAATCAAAGCCTGCAATCGAATATTCGGTATCGGTGAGCGGCCTGTCGGGATAATTATCGTATTTTACATACACCTGCAAACCGCTCTTATCGAACGTCTCTCCCACCGAATACTCTTTTTTGGTCGGCTCGGTTTTAATTTCCAACTCTTTTACTGTCTTCCACTGCGCGGTATATTCCTTATTTTTATCGGGAAAATTTTGTGGCAATATGAAATCCCAATCATCGAAATCCGAATCGTCTTTTACCGGTTTTCCGACATCGGCTTCCTGTATTTTTTCGCCGTACTTGCCTTGTACCGTTTTATCGGCGGCACTTGTACCGAACTTACCGCCGTTCGGTTTAAATGTCAGCGTAATGTTTTTTCTGACATAATAAATCTTTACAACTGTTGAACCGTCGGCTTGTATCGTCGCTTGCGTGACCGCAGGCGTGTCAAATCCGGCATACACGTTTGCGGCGGCTTGTGTCGGCGTACCTTTTTTACCGCTCTTCGTATCGGTATCTTTCAGGTCATAATTGGTGTCGTTTTTAGCGGTTGCATCGCAAGCTTTACCAGATGCGTCGATCTTTTGCAGCCAGTGTTCCACTTTGTACTGCGGCTGCACTTCCGCCGTCCACTTTGCTTTATATTCCGTATCGTTAAGCGGAAATTTTTCAGGCAGCTGAGGTTCCCAACCGGCAAAACTATTGCCCGTTTTTGTCGGGTCTGTCGGCTTGAGTAAAGGCGCTCCGTATCTGCCCGATTTCGATCCAACCGCAGTGCCGCCGCCCGTGTTGAAACTTACGGTGACAGTATTTCTGTCGTAATAAATATTTACGACCGTTGAACCGTCCGCGTTTATTTTTTGCTGAGTTATCGTTCCGCCGGAATGCCGTATCGTACTGAGATGAAAACCCGGATACGTTTTGACGGCCGCCGCGGTATCCGTTCCCGCGCTGCCTGAAAGCGTTTCGCGCTCGTTTTCCGCGTACGTATCGCCGACGGCCGGCTGCCGCCAATGGATGACCGTGTACGCTGCCGCCTGAGGATCCTTCCACTGCGCAGTGTATACCCTATCGGAAGCGGGAAAGGCTGCAGGCTTTTCGGGCGCCCAGCTTAAAAACGAACTGCCGTCGGTTTTCTGCGGCGTCTCCGGTTCCGAAGCGGCAATATACTCCCCGTATTTGCCCTGCAACGTTTTTCCGTCGGTAGTGTCGCCGAATTTACCGCCGTTTGCCTTGAACGTCAGCGTAACATCTTTTCTAACGTAATAAATCTGTACGACGGTCTTGCCGTCGGCCGCTATCGATTTCTGTACGACTTCCTGCGCGTTGAACCCTTCGTATGCTTTTGCCGAAGCCGCCGTTTTTTCTCCGGTTTTTCCGCTCTTTTTTTCGGAATCTTTCAGCTTATAATTGGGTGTGCTGTGTGTAAGCGCATCGTAAACTTTTCCCGTTCCCGTATCGATTTCCTGCGTCCAGTGTTCGACGGTATACTGCTTCGCTTTCGAAGCCGCATCCCCGCCGGGTACATCCGTGTTGCACGAAAAAAAGAACGTCGCCGCAACCAGCGCGCTCCCCAATAAAAGACATCTTCGTCCGAAATTCCCGAACAGCCGCCGCTGCCCGTTTTTTATGCCCTCGGTCATTCCCGACCCTCCTTAATATACATACATCAAGCCGATAACCCTCTCATCCGTTTATTGCCGATTAATAAATTTTATTAAGTGATCTGCAGCGGATCCGCTTCGTCCGATAATCGAATCGACATAAGCCGATCAAATCAGGTTCGAACACATGCTTGAAGATTCGCCGCACCGTGAAAACTATTCAGCCGGTATTTCGCCCGCTGTACGGTGTATGATAAAGATAATGCCTCAAAAATATGCTCATAATGAGATTTCCGTTTTTTATTCAATAAGTTTTTAAATATTCCGTCATAATCGATACTCTACAACGTTTGCCGCATACTCGCGGCAAACGCGCTTATCGCCTATGCTCACTGTCCGCCCTTTTTGCGGCGACACAGCGAACATATTCTCTATATGCTATTGTTCGGTAAGCGTAGACCAGTCGATCGTAAATTCACCCTTATATTTTGTAGGCTTATCAGGTTGGCCATAAGTGAACGAACCGCTTCCGTCGCAAAACTGTACACCCATCGTATCTGAATTCAAGTAAAACCATAAATAGTATACGTTTTTATCTTTGCTTACAGGAAAAGTCATCGATGTGACATAGCGGACGCCTTTCGCAAGATCAGGATCAGCAAAAGGGGGAGTTGCAGTATCGCCTTCAGGGCTTATGGTATAGGCAATTACATCCTTTTTGACTCCGCCTGCATCATAATAACCCGGTTTTGAATTGCGCGGATCGATAAACGTTTTTGCTGCTCCGCTCATCGCTTCTGCCTTTCCGAACTTCGCCGTCATCGTTGCATTGCCGGAACTGTCAATAGTAACGGAAGGTCTTTCAACAGTCCTTCTCCGAAATCGATTGGTGGATTAGATCCCATTTTAACGAGGCAGCTCAGTCTAGCGCCGACTTTGTATGTTTTTGCGGCAGGTTTAATCCCCCCTCCGTTGTTGTCCGACGAGCCGTTGCTGCATGCGGTAAATCCGATTCCGACAGCTGTCAAAGCCGCCAAAACAAACAATATCTTTTTCATAAAACACTCCTAAAAAAATATTTTTAAACATATTTATTAATCATTCCATGTTAAAAGCACCGCGCTATTTCAGCGGCGCTTTTAACCTACTTATTCCGCTGCAAACCAGTTCTCGTTCGCACCCATCGTTCCTGCACCGGCTTTATACACAGCCAGCTGTCCGGCAGGAACTTTTACGCTGTTGTTTTTTAAGCTTGTGCAGCCTTTAAACAGGTCTTGAAAAGCCAGCCGCTCATCATACAGCTTATCAGAATTGTAATCGCACTTGAGCGTCGCAGCTGTAAGCTTTGTGCAGCCTGCAAAGCAGTTGGGCATCTTCTTAACGGCTGCCGGTATCTCAGGCGCTTCCGTAAGGTTTATGCAGCCTTCAAAGCTATGGTACATCTCTTCAACCCGTGCCGGTATCTTAGGAGCTTTCGTAAGCTTTGTGCAGCCTTGAAAGCAAGTGCTTATACTCGTAACGCCGTCCGGTATCGTAGGAAATTTCGTAAGACTTGTGCAGTCTCTAAAGAATCCGTACATATTCGTAACAGTCGCCGGTATCTCAGGCGCCTCCGTAAGACTTGTACAGCCTGCAAAACAGCTTTCCGCATACTGAACATTTGACGGCAGTACCGGCGCTTTTTTAAGGCTTGTGCAGCCTTTAAAGCACTCAGACATAGACGTAACGGTGGCCGGTATCTCAGGCACCTCCGTAAGACTTGTGCAGCCGGCAAAACACTCCGATAGAGCTGCCTTAAAGCCGTCCTGCAGCTTTGGAGCTTGCGTAAGACTTATGCAGTCTGTAAAGCATCTGTCTATGTTCTCAATAGTTGCCGGTATCTCGGGCACATAGGTAAGCTTTGCGCAAGAGGAAAAACAATCTCTCATATCCTTAACACTGTTCGGTATTTTCGGCGCTTGTGTAAGGCGGGTGCAGCCGTAAAAGCAGCCTCCCATATTCGTAACACCTTCCGGTATTACCGGCGCTTCCGTAAGACTAGTGCAAGCTTTAAAGCAGTCTTCCATAGTATCAACGCTCGCCGGTATCGCCGAAGCTTTTGTAAGGTTCTCGCAGACGTAAAAGCAGCTGCTCATATCCGTAACACCTTCCGGTATCTCAGGAGCTTGCGTAAGACTTGTACAGCCTGAAAAGCAGCTGCTCATATTCGTAACGCTCGCCGGTATCTCAGGAGCTTGTACAAGGTTGTCGCACCCCAAAAAACAGCTGCTCATATTCTGAACACCGGCCGGTATTCCGGACACCTGTACAAGATTTCTGCAGCCAATTCCAGAAGCAGCATCCAAAAAGCAAAAACTCATATCGGTAACACCGGTAAGATCGCTGCCGAATTTAAGCGCGACCTTTTTTGTTTTGTTGTCCTTCAGTACTTTGCAGAGCGGGCTTATATACGTTGCATCCATTACTAAGTCCGATGCAGAAAGACCGGTTACTTCTATGTAGTTTATGCCGTCAGCCGATGCCTTTGCAAGGTAGTCTCGTAAGCCCTCGCCGTTTGTACCGAAACCAACCTTTGTGTATTCTGCCGGCGGCGTCGTACCTCCGTTATCTCCGCCGGTATCATCATCTGCATTCGTCTTGCAGCCCGCCGTAAAAGCCGCAGCGGCAAGTAAAACCGCCGTTATTCCAAGGAAAGTAATCGCTTTCCGTCTAAAAATTACTGTCTTCATTATTTTCCTCCTAGCTATAGCACGTTATTGTATTAGCCTATGAATTCGTTATCATACGGCTTACCTTTTATGCAGTCGCCGCAGTCCGTGAAACCCGCCATCGGCACGATGTACGGTTTACACGAAAACGGACTCTTTGTCGTATCGACGGTAACACATACATGCTTTGACGGCTTTGTCGTGTCTTCCCCTTCATTATAACAGCCGATAAGCCATGTTCCGTCTTTGTTGTCCGTAAAGGTTATTACCTTATACGAATAAGGCATTACATTGTTATGCAGAGCGACAGAGTTTTCTTGTATCTCAATGCACATCTTCTTTATATGCACTTCACCGGGTGTCTTGACCTCCAAAGAGCCCCAATACGCACCGTAGAGATCGCTCTGTTTTACCGTCGGCGTATTATCGTCCGATGTGCCGTTACTGCATCCGCTGAACCCGACAAGGACGGCCGCCAAAGCCGCCAAAATAAACAGTTTTTTCATAAAAACCTCCTTTTTGCTTCATGCAATTTATTTGCTGTTGATACTAAAAATTTTCCCCGCTTCGGCAAAAAAGCCGCCCGAAAAAGCGCAGTGCGCTTCCGGCGGCTTTTTTTACGCACGCTTATATTCGCATATCCGCCGTTTCAGCGCCGGCACAGCGGACGCATTCCGTGTATGTTATTGTTCTGTAAGCGTAGACCAGTCGATTGTAATCTTACCGATAAATCTTGTTGCTTTATTCGGCTCCCCCGCGCCTGCCGTACCGCTTCCGTCGCAAAACTGCACACCCATTACACTGGAATTTACATAAATCCATAAATTATAAACGGATGCATCTGTGCTTACCGGAAAGGTCATTAAAGTGACGTAACGGACACCCGACGCATAAGCCGGATCCTTTTCGGGAGGAATTGCCGTATCACCTTCCGGACTGATAGTAAAGTCTGCGTCTTTTTTAACTCCGTCCGTATCGTAGTAACCCGGCGTTGAGTTGCGTGGATCGATAAACGTATTCGCGTTTATACCGTGAATAGATACTGCTGATTTTCTGAACCGTGCGGTAATTTTCGCCTTGCCTTCGCTGTCAAAAGCAATATCGGCTCCTTCCAGTAATGATTTATATTTTTCCCCTTTATCCGGCTGGCCCGCGCCGAAATCGACTCCGCCCATTGCATCGACAAAACAACTCAGTTTGATGTCACCTTTATAAGCTTTATTGGACTCGAAAGCCCCTCCCGTCCATTTAAAAGTTACGTTTACGTTTATGTCGGAAGAAGTTATCTTTACCTTTGCAGTTGTACTGCCGGCGGTTCCGCCTTCTTCAAGCGTCCCGCCGGTAATCGTCCATTTATCGATCTCGTATTTCGTTTTCGGTACCGCCGTAAATTTGACCGTTGTACCCGGAGCTACCTTTTCTTTAGCCGAAAGGGCTTTACCGTCCGCCTCAGCGGTAAGTGTCCCGTTTCCGTTGACAGCGATTACCGTAACACTGTATTTTTTTGCCGTTGCGGAATCTCCTTCGTTATAAGCGCATGAAGCAAATCCGATACAAATAGCAGCTAAAGCCGCCGCAATAACCGATATTTTTTTCATAAAACCTCCTGATAAAAAACAATACCGCCGAAGCGAAATTTTACTACTTACTATTTTTTACCGTAAAGCAATCACTTACCAGTAAAAATCTCAACAAACGGCACCGAATACACACTGGGGGTAAAAGAAAGCCGCAATTTAAGCTGATTATTTTCAAGTTTACCGTGAACGGTTAACCCCTCTAATATAGCGGTACCTTTATTTTTTTCCGGCACAGAAACATTCTGTGCTGCACGATGCAAGTAATACACATTCCCGTCTTTATACGTTTCAACACCGGAGATTTCAAACTCGCCGAATATAATTTTCTCCGAATATGCAAAACTATATACCCTAATCTTTGCTGTTTTTGCACCGGTATCCGTAATTACGATTTCAGGCGTAAGTCCTCCATCGCACGTTCCGTTTCCTCTTTCCACCATGCCACCGTTTCCAATAAGATACTCAAAGGTTCCGGTATAAAAACCCTTTCCTCCCCAAGGAGCACGTTTTTCTCTTGAAGGTATTCCGATTGTTATATCTTCAATAGTTTCATTAATTTTCGGCTCCGGAGGCGTTGTCTTTTTTTCAATTCCCGCCTGCATTTGCATAGGAACGCGTACGTTTTGCATCTCACTCTTACCGGTAAGATTATCTTGTGTAAGCAAAATAACAACTTTATTTAAGGTGTTGATACCGAGATGAACGGTCATATCCGCTTTTTCATTGATTTTTTGTTTTGCAAGCGAACGATTTACAGCACTGAACCAGTACATCGTGTAATTATTTTGAGAGTTTTTAACCGCATTATAATAAAACGGTATGGTAGACATTCCGTTTACGCCCATATTCCAGTCAACCCGTTCGTCGTTATAAATGATGAGCGAAGGCTTCAGCGTATTGCCGCCTGAAGCGGTAATACCTCCGCTATATGTATATCCGTAAATCTCGGAAATTTCGTGCGGTTCAAGAATATCTTCGTTTGTACAGGAAATCGGAATCAAAACCGCTGTAATCGCTGCTAAAAAAAATCCTATATTTTTTTTCATAAAGCCTCCATAATTTTTTGAAGAAAACGATGCACAATGCTTACTTCAATGTCCGAAACTATATTTGCCCCCGACACGCACCACGAAACCCTCGGCAAGTCCGTAATATTTTTCTTGCGTTTCGCCGTTGGTTCCTTTTACAAAATGCAGGTTGTTGAGCATGTTGTCCACACCGGCGTACACTTCAAGTTTGTCGTCCAAAAATTTTTTCGAAACGTCGAAGCCGACCATAAAATAGTCGGGCGTATAATAACCGCTTTTTGCCGTCAAAAGCTGAGGCGAATTCCACTGCACGTTCAAAGCCGCCGTTGTTTCGATACGGGGAATTCGATAAGATGCATACGCGGTTACCCTGTGCGCGACGCGCAGCGCAAGATCTTCCCATCGCCCGTTGTCTTTATCAAAAAACTTCGCTCCGGTGTATGCGTAGCCCGTTTTTACGGTGAGCCTGTCCATTTCGGAGCTTATTAAAATATCGCCTCCGTAGGTCATCGCCTTATCCACGTTTCGATATTCGCGTATCTGCGGCGAAGAGGAAGCATCAGTGACGACGCTGTCGATGAGGTCGAGTATGTAGTTGAAATATCCGCCTGCGGAAACCTTAAAAAGATTTTTTACGTTCTGTTCGACTCCGATGTTGAAGCTGTGCGACTTTTCCGGCACGAGATTCGGATTTCCGTAGAGGATAAAGTTTCCCGCACCGGGCGCATAGCTGTGCTTGAAAATCCAGTGCTTTTCTTTCAACGTAGGGATTTTATAGCCCATGCCGTAGCTGAAACGGAGCGCGGTCTTTTCGGTCGGATTGTATTTAACTCCGATTTTCGGCGTCGCCATAAATAAAACGCTGCCTTTTTGAAGCGGCGGAGAAAAATCCAATCGCCCTCCGGGCACAAGCGTAAGTTTCGCATCGAAAAGCGAAATACTGTCCTGCGCGAACAAAGCCGCTTCCAAAGCGTATTTCCGTTTTTCGAACGACGTGCCTTCCATAGATTCGAGATCGATATTCGCTCCGAATGTAATGTCGTTGATTTTATTAGGCTTCCAGTGAAAGCGCACATCGTTTTCCGCATCAAACGAATTCGAATGCGTTTCACTTAAAGAAGAATGCATGCCGGCTTTAACGTGATAAACGTTATCCAAAAAATATAGTTTTCCCGCAAGAAAACCGTCGGCATACAGCTTGTCGTTCCAAATATATTTTCCCGTAAAACCGAACTCGCCGCGATGCGCAGTATATGTCATATCCGCGCCTTTATCGAGTCCCGTTTTCGTATAATTGCTTATTTGATGCGAGCCGCTGTATACTCCGTATGCGCCGACCGACCCCCACGCATCGTTCCACGCAAACGTATCCCGAACGAAGCCGAGTATTTTTTTTGTATTTTCGTAATACTTAATTTTTCCGGCGAGGGCATCTTCGGTCATCCTTTCCTTGCCCGGATTAAAATCGAAACTGCCGATCAGCGTATTCGAAATATGCTTTCCCGAAACGGTAAGGTTTCCCGCCGCATAGTTTTTCCAACCGAGTATGAGCGGCATAAAACCGACTTCTTCGGTAATACCGCCACCGATTTTAAGTTTCGCTTTTTCCGTACCCTGCGCGTCTTCCTTTTCGGAATCCGCCTTTCCCCGCTTCGTTATGATATTGATGACGCCGCCCATCGCATCGCTTCCGTATAAAACGGAATCCGCGCCCTTGATGACTTCGATGCGCTCGATGTTTTCGACGGGAATCTGAAAGATCGGCGTGGAACCGGATATATCGGTCGAAACGCTCACGCCATCTATCATAATTTTGACGTAGCCGTTTCCGAGCCCCTGCATCGTAACGGATTCGTTCGCGTTGCCCGCCGTAGCGCCGCTGACTGCAACATCGGGAAGCGTTTTTAAAGCTTCGCCTACGGTTTTCGATCCGGACTTTCGTATGTCTTCTCCGGTGATTGTCTTTTTTTGTTCGACCGACTCATCGATTTTCTGTTCGATTTTGTCTGCATCGACGACGATGACATCGTCTTCTGCTTCCTGCGAAAACAAAAGCTGTACCGAAAAAACTATGATGCAGAAAAAAATACACCATTTCAAGAATATACCCCGATTTTAGTTAGATATTGCTAACAAAATATTTAAAGGATTTTTTTACTTTACGCAAGAAAATCGGGTCTTATTGAGAATAAATATCAATAAAATATCTTTTTGCGCAATTACGAAAACGCATCCGTTTCGCCGCCCCGTTTTATCAATGCAATGAAAAATCCATAACAAACGAAAGCGTCATCGCGCTCGCCCCGCTCATCATTTTTCTGAACGGAGCCGATTTTTTGATGGCTGCGAGGCAGGCATTGTTTAAAAGCTCGTATTCGGACGGATTAAGAATGACGGCTTCGGCGAGCGTTCCGTCGGGATTGATGACGATCCGCGCGCGCACTTTCCCTTCCAAGCCGCTTGAACGGGCGGCATAGGGGTATGTTTTTTTCGACGCGATGCGTCCGAGTACATAGGATTTATACGTTGCGGCGGCTTTAGCATCGTGTGTATGAGAAAAAGAATCTACGGCACCGCCCGCATTCGCCACATCGCTTGCCACACTTTCGCCCGCATCTGTCGACGGAGTTTCATCGACCGCTTCGTTCGTTTCGTCGGAAGGTTCTTCCGGCGCTTCGGTTTGCTCAAGTCTTTCGGCAGGCGCTTCGGGTTTCGGAGAAGGGATCGTTTCGGCCGGCGTTGCCGGAACTGCGGAAACGGTTTTATTGTGCACGGCCGCCGGCACTTTTTTCGCAGCTCGCCGTACGATGTTCACATTCGATACCGTCGTGTCCGACACGATCGACGCCGTTGAAGAAGAAGATGTCCGTATACCCCAAAAGGGCAGACAAAACAATACCGCAGCGATTGCGATCGTACACAGGGCGGAGCTAATCCAACGGCTCATGCACGATTCCTATGCGGCTGATCCCCGCCGCCTGTACCTTCGTCAATATCTGAACGATCCGCTCGAACTCGACCGTCCTCTCGCATTCAAGCGAAAGCGCAAGTTCCGGTTCATGCGCAAAAAGCGATGCAAGCCTGTCCTCGAGCGCTTCAAGCGTTACGGACTCTCCGTCCAATTCCATCCTGTCGGCGGTGACGGCAAGCACCTTTGTCGTATTGCGTTCCTGCGTCGCGTTTTCGCTTCTCGGTAAATCGAGCGGAAGCGAGCTTCGTTTAAATTGAGTCGATACCATAAAAAAAATGAGCAAAATAAATATAACGTCAATGAGCGACGTTATGTTTACGACAAGCTCTTCTTCGTAGCGGGAAAAAGAATCGGGTGCAAACATCACTTGTCTCCGGATCTTTGTCCGCCGGATTTTTCACCGTACAGCTGCATAAACATCATGCGTTTTTCGATAATGCGTTTGAACGTTCGATAGCACAGGAGCGCCGGAATCGAAATGATCATGCCGAACGCCGTCGTGAGCATCGCTTCCCAAATGCCGCCCGACAGATCCTGAATATTCACCGCCGCTCCCACTTCCGCCATCTTCGAAAACGAGCCGATAAGCCCGGTAACCGTACCGAGCAGCCCTATCGAAGGCGACACCGCGCTGATAAAATTGAGCAGCCACAGTCCGCGGTTCATTTCGTAATACAAAAGCGTGCTTTCCTTTGTAATCTCGGCATTGCGCTGCGCTTCCGGCAGAGCGGCAAGCTCTGCGGCCTTTTCCTGTAAGCGCTTGACTACATCGTTTTTCGAACCTTTGCGCGTTTGAAAAAAATATATGCCGCGTTCAAGACATTGACAAAAACAAAAACACAAGATTACGGCAAGCACCCAGTTGATAGGTCCGCCTAAATTAATAAATTCAATCAATCGCATAACAACATCCCGTTCCCTCAATATTATTAAATTTATTTGCACTATGATTAAGAATCACCCGAAACGGAACACGCAGAATGCAGCTCCCTGCATTTCGGAACTATCGTAACGGATTGAGGGCGGACATATCCGAGCTCTTGAAGCGAATGTACCATCCTGTATACCGTAGCCCGCCCGATCGAATTATCTTTTTTATGCGCCAAATAAAATATTTCTTTCGGCGAAAAGTCGGGATTTTGCAACATAATCGAAAGCAGCTGCCTGCGCTGATTCGTTATGCGCATCCCCCTTTCTTTGAAAGATGCGAGTATTTCATTGAACAGATATTTCATATAATCTCAAATTTATTTTATAATTATATTTTCAATCAGTGTGCGAATCTGCCGTCGTAATCGGCACCCTTTTGACAATCGGGAAACTTTATAAGTCCTAAATTCGACATAAAGTTTATCCATACTTTGCAGGTCATAGGATTCGCGGAAGCGTTTACGGTAACAGTCATGTGCGTCGAAGGTTTTCTTTTATTTTCCCGCGCATTGTAACAGGAAACAAGCCACGTGCCGTCTTTTTTATCCGTATATTTTATAAGCGGATAGCTTCTTCCCATTTTATCGCTGTGTATCGCAACGGAGTTTTGCCCTATGACAAGACACATATCGTGCGGTTGTCCGAACACTTCCATCGTGCCCCAATAAGAGCCGAAGAGTTCCTCAGGCGGAATGTCATCGGTATCATCGCTGTCGGCACAGCCGGCAAACAGCATCGCTGCAATAAAAGCCGCGTATACGCATAAAAAAATCGATTTTTTTATAAAATGCCTCCTCGTATTTTACGGCACGCGGATCTTCGACCGTGCAAGTCCCGCACGCGCCGAAGGAGACGCACGTAAAACTATACGATAAGTTAGCCTATGCTATCCTATTATCTTTTCCGTGTCAACAGAATTTCCCCGTTTTTTCGATTGACGCACGAATATTTATCCGTTAGTATCGTTAGCAATGGATAACTCCATCGAAGAAAAAACGGCGCACGAAAAAAAAATCGTGGGCGAAATGATACGGCTGTATTGCAGAAAAAAGCACGGCATGAAAAAATCGTTGTGTTCCGAATGCGGCGCGCTGTATGCGTATGCGGTCGGAAAAATCGACAAGTGTCCGTTTATAAAAGAAAAAACTTTTTGCTCCGCATGTAAAGTGCATTGCTATTCGCAGGATATGAAGAACAAAATCAAAACGGTTATGCGCTTTTCGGGTCCGCGGATATTTTTATATCATCCGATCCTCGTTATAAAACACATGATCGTCGGTATGCAAACAAGGAAAACGCATGATTAAAATTCGTTTAATAAAATTGCTGTCGCACGCAAAAAAATTCGTGCTTCTGCAAGTACTCTGCCAATGGATTTCGCTGCTCTGCCAAACAGCGATCGTCTTTTTTATAAGCGATATCGTACAAAGAGTGTTCGCACACGAGCCGATCGCAGGACTCGTTCCGCTGTACGCATCGGCATCGCTTTGCTGTTTCGCCCTTCGCTTCGCGTCCGACCGCCTCTACGTCGCCGCATCGCACAAAGCGAGCGCCGATGTAAAAATAACGCTCCGAAAACACATGTACGAAAAGCTTTTGCGCTTGGGCGCCTCGTATCGAAACTCCGCGCCGACTGCGGAAATCGTACAGCTTGCTTCCGACGGTGTCGAACAGCTCGAAATCTATTTCGGAAAATACCTTTCGCAGTTCGGCTACAGTTTGCTCGCACCTTTAACGCTCTTTGCCTTTTTATCGTTTATCAGCATAAAAGCGAGCGCCGTGCTGCTTTTGTGCGTACCTCTCATTCCCCTTTCGATCGCACTCATTATGAAAATCGCAAAATATCTTTTGCGAAAATACTGGGGACTCTATGCAAAACTCGGCGACGGCTTTTTGGAAAATTTGCAGGGATTGACGACATTGAAAATCTATCGCGCCGATGAACAAAAGGCCTGCGAAATGGACAGGGAAGCCGAAAACTTCCGACGGATCACGATGAAAGTGCTTTCCATGCAGCTGAACAGCACAAGCGTTATGGATATCATGGCGTACGGAGGAGCGGCGGTCGGAATGATTTTCGCGCTCGGCGAATTTGCGCGAGGAGAAATCACCCTCGGCGGCTGTCTCATGATCGTACTGCTTGCCGCGGAATTTTTTATTCCGCTGAGACTGCTCGGCTCTTTTTTTCACGTTGCGATGAACGGTATGGCGGCATCCGATAAGATATTCGCACTGCTCGATTTACCGGAAAAAGAAGAACGTTCGGCTGACCTTGCAGCTTCTTCCGTCTCCGTCGAGTTTTCCGATCTTTCGTTCGCATATTCGGCAGAACGAAAAATATTGAACCGTATTTCGCTCGCGTGCAAACCGAAATCGCTCACGGCCATCGTCGGAAAATCGGGTTCGGGTAAAAGTACGATCGCTTCTCTCATTATGACGCGCAGCAAAGGCTATTCGGGCAGTATCCGCTTTAATAAAACGGAACTCGCTTCAATACGCGAAGACGCCGTTATGAACACGGTGACTCTCGTCACTCACGAAAGTTATCTGTTCAAGGGAACTGTAGAATATAACCTCCGCATGGGGAATGCGGATGCTGCGGAAAAGGATATGCAGAACGCATTGCAAAAAGTCAACTTATGGGATTTTTTGCAAACACAAAAGGGACTTAAAACGGAGCTTTCGGAAAAAGGCGGCAATTTATCGGGAGGTCAGCGTCAACGCCTCGCACTCGCCCGCGCATTGCTTCATGACAGCGCCGTCTACGTATTCGACGAAGCCACTTCGAACATTGATGCGGAAAGCGAAGCGATGATTATGGACGTCGTCAAAGCTTTGGCAAAAAAGAAAACCGTTATCGTCATATCCCATAAACTGTCGAATACGGCGGAGGCGGCATGCATATACATGCTCGACGGCGGCGCGATAGCCGAATCGGGTACGCACGACGAATTGATAAAAGCGAAGGGTAAATATGCAGCCATGTACAACGCACAGCATAAACTCGAAACCTATGCGGAGGAGGCAAAACGATGAACCGAAATTTTTACAGCCGCACGGGCGGAAAAAACGCATTTTCGATTATGGCGCGCCTCATCGTCCTCGTACGCACGCTCCTTCCCGTTATGCTGCTTGCGATCTTTTTCGGCAGCATCGGCCACTTGTGCGCGATAGCCGTAACGGTGTCGGCCGCTTCGGGAATCGCAGGAATCGCCGGACAAAACGCACCTTTGGTGCCTATCGGAATTTTACCGTATTTTTTGATCGCATTCGCCGTATGCCGCGGTATCTTCCACTATGCGGAACAGTACTGCAATCACTTTATCGCATTTAAACTGCTCGCAGTCATCAGGCACCGCATCTTTTCAAAACTCCGCGAACTCTGCCCCGCAAAGCTTGAAAGCAGAGATAAGGGCAATCTCATTTCGATAATAACATCCGACATCGAACTGCTCGAAGTTTTTTACGCGCACACGATTTCACCGGCAGCGATTGCGCTCATCGTGTCGACGTGCATGACCGTCTTTATATGGCAGGAAAATGCCGCTGCCGGTATCATCGCTTTATGCGCGTATATAACGGTCGGCTTTGTCATCCCGCTCGTCAACGCGAAACTCGGCGGCGGGGACGGTCTCAAATTCCGAAATGCGTTCGGAGCGCTCGGAAGCTTCGTACTCGATTCGCTTCGAGGGCTGGACGAAACGATTCAATACGGCTGCGGCAAAAAGCGCTTATCCGAATTGGTAAAGCGCTCGCAGGAACTGACAGCTACGCAAAAAAAACTTTCGACGTTCGAATCCTATCAGCGCGCCATTACCAATTTTTTCATACTTGCCTTTGACACGGCGGTCTTTTGTCTGTTGCTCCGATCTTTTTTTGCCGGCAGCGTTTCGCTCGGAAACGTCGTCGTAACGACGACCGCTTTGATGAGTTCGTTCGGGCCGGTCGTCGCGCTGTCGAATCTTTCGAACAATTTGATGCAGACGCTTGCAAGCGGAGAAAGAGTCCTCTCGCTGCTCGATGAAAAGCCTGTCGTCGAAGAAGTGACAAGCGGCAGTATGAACGACGAAACCGCTGAAAAAGCTTTTGCCGTAAACGATATCGTCGTTTCAAACGCGGATTTTTCTTACGGAGCGGAAAATATATTGACGAAATTTTCACTCACGATTCCCGGACGAAAAATCTTCGGCATATACGGCTCGTCCGGCTGCGGCAAATCTACGCTTTTAAAACTGCTCATGCGCTTTTGGGACGTGCAGTCGGGAAGCGTTTCGCTTTCAAACAAAGACATACGGACGATCGATACTGCATCTCTCCGGGCGGCGGAATCTTACGTCACGCAGGAAACCGCTCTTTTCCGCGACACGATTGCAAACAATATAGCTATCGGAAAAATCGGTGCGACGCGCGAAGAGATAATCGACGCGGCGAAAAAAGCGTCGCTCGACGAATTCATTTCTGCGCTTCCCGACGGATACGACACGGAAGTCGGAGAACTGGGGAGCACGTTGTCAGGCGGAGAGCGGCAGCGCATAGGACTTGCCCGCGCCTTTTTACACGATGCGCCGATCATGCTTTTGGACGAACCGACGAGCAATCTAGATTCTCTCAACGAAGGTATCATCTTAAAATCGCTCAACGAAAAATCAAAACGTAAAACCGTCGTCATCGTATCGCATCGGATGTCGACGTTGAACATCGCACACAGCATCTTTGAAATGCAAAAGGAATCAACATGAAAAACCCGATTCGCATCTTGTGGATAACACTCGGTTTTATATCTCTGGGGCTCGGCACCGTCGGCATCGTGCTGCCGTTTCTTCCGACCGTACCGTTTTATTTGGCGACCGTTTTTTGTTTTGCCAAAAGTTCGAAAAGATTGCATGATTGGTTTATAGGCACATCGCTGTATAAAAAGCATTTGGAAAGTTTCGTCGAACGAAAAGCGATGACGCTGAAAACGAAGGTTTCGATTCTTGCGACGTCGAGCGCGGTAATGCTTACGGGCTTTATCATGATGAAGCGCGTACCCGTCGCGAGGATTTGTCTCGCCGTCGTATGGATATGCCACATCGTCTACTTTTTGTTCGGCGTAAAAACAATATCGAACAAAACGCAAAACCGATGCGGTGATATCGATACTGAACCGGATTTACAGCGCGATAAAGCCGTTTCAAAGTAAACGAAACGCAGCCGATGTAAAGACCGACGCCGCTTCCGCTTGCCGTGCGTGAGGGATTGGAGAGGCGAAAGTTCCGGAGCGAGCGATGAGCGAGCGGAGGAATGGAGCGCATGGGCGCGGAACCTCGAAAAGCCCGACCCGAGCGAAGCGAGGGGCACGCCCTGACACTTAATAATTATTAATTGTCAATCATATTTCTTCCCGGACGATCGGGATCGCGGACTCAGAACGGGCACGCGAGCTTTCAAACCGCGTTTATTTTTTCATCAAAGCGGCGCCGCTCTTCCACGCCTGTCCGACTTTTTCACCGATGCGGTAATAGCCGTTTTGGAATTGGTCGAATACGAAAGCGTTGAGTTTTTCAGGCTCGATTTTATCTTTTGCGTCAAGAATTTTTTCATCCGCGATGACGTTGACGATTTCACCGACAACACGGAAGCCGCCGACACCGTGTTCTATCGCCGCAACTTTGCATTCGAGCGTGAGCGGAAATTCTTCTACGACGGGAGCGTCTACTTTTCGGCTTTTATGCGCGTGCAGTCCCGTACGTTCGAATTTGTCGGGCATCGTATTGCACGACGCGATGCCGAAAAAATCGGCCGCTTCGATATTGTCGATGTCCGCAATGCTGAGCGTAAAGGCTCCGCGTTTTTTGATATTTTCGGACGTTTTGTGCGATTCGTCGAGATTGAGTGCGACCATATTTTCCGCGCACATACCGCCCCATGCCATATTCATAACGTCGACGCTGTCGTCTTCGTTATACGTCGCAACCATGAGCACCGGCATGGGAAACACGTAGGGATGAACGCCTAAATCTTTTTTCATACTAAGCCTCCGTAATTTTTGC
Organism: Treponema sp. Marseille-Q4132; assembly: GCF_014334835.1. Taxonomy (NCBI): domain Bacteria; kingdom Pseudomonadati; phylum Spirochaetota; class Spirochaetia; order Treponematales; family Treponemataceae; genus Treponema; species Treponema sp. Marseille-Q4132. The sequence goes on along the minus strand of NZ_CP060591.1, from coordinate 1,645,677 downwards.
GGAAAATCGCAAAGCTTTGATAAAAACGACGGCAAACTATCGGCGCCGCCGTTTATCGTATCTCACCGGATAAAAACACTATCACCGAAAGAAGGCTTTGTCAACGAAATGCGATGCGATCCCATACACGGGATGCATACAGGAACGCGGGGGAATGTGTGTTTCCTCTTATTTATTTTTAAAACTCGCTATTCATTAATGCATGAAAGAATTGGAAAATTTCGAGTTCTCGCAAACTGGAAGCGACACGGAAACGAATGCGTTGCTGTTGATTGTAACGAAGTTTCAATTCTTGCTCCCGTAAGGGAGCGACGTATGGTTGTAAAGGGTCTCATTCTTTCGACCGGGTTTCAATTCACGCTCCCGTAAGGGAGCGACCGGACCGTTAAAATCTTCCGTATCACCTTCAATACTGTTTCAATTCACGTTCCCGTAAGAGAGCGACAAACTGTATATATCCGGTCCGATCACGGGCATAGTTTCAATTCACGCTTCCGTAAGGGAGCGACATTAATCGGATTTGTCATCGATAAAAAAGATGCTGTTTCAATTCACGCTCCCGTGAGGGAGCGACGCGGCCGCGCGCGTAAAAATTAGTAAGGGGTGCAAGTTTCAATTCACGCTCCCGTGAGGGAGCGACGCGAGAGCATTCCCGATTTACCCGTAGTGTATGTGTTTCAATTCACGCTCCCGTGAGGGAGCGACGCTTACGCGCGCACACACAGAAAATATGTTTCCCGTTTCAATTCACGCTCCCGTGAGGGAGCGACGAGATTGATGAATCGCTTGAGGATTTAACACGTGTTTCAATTCACGCTCCCGTGAGGGAGCGACAGATGCTCTTTGACGGAGAGTATTATGTCATTTTGTTTCAATTCACGCTCCCGTAAGGGAGCGACATCGCATCATTCTGATCGCTTGCAATTTCAAAATGTTTCAATTCACGCTCCCGTAAGGGAGCGACGATTTAGTGTCGGCTCTTGAAAAACAACAAGACGTTTCAATTCACGCTCCCGTAAGGGAGTGACATTTCATGCGGTGATAAATCGGATTTTATATTAAGTTTCAATTCACGCTCCCGTAAGGGAGTGACTTAATCGGATATCCCATTTCCGCCAATCTTATAAGTTTCAATTCACGCTCCCGTAAGGGAGTGACCAACTCTCGACGAGCGCTCGTGCTTTTGATTGCTGTTTCAATTCACGCTCCCGTAAGGGAGTGACAACGCGATGCTTCAGCAGATTTTCCATCGTATTGTTTCAATTCACGCTCCCGTAAGGGAGTGACGTTGGAAAACGGGGGTATACGCATGAGTGATCTGTTTCAATTCACGCTCCCGTAAGGGAGTGACCCGGGAGCGGGAACATGATGCCGCTCCGTGATACGTTTCAATTCACGCTCCCGTAAGGGAGTGACTTGAGTTTAAAGGCAAATTTGTCGCTATCGCTTTGTTTCAATTCACGCTCCCGTAAGGGAGTGACGCGATAATATTCACGCGTCGCAACCGTCGTTACGTTTCAATTCACGCTCCCGTAAGGGAGTGACGTACCGCGTTTTCACTCAAACGCATAATGTATACGTTTCAATTCACGCTCCCGTAAGGGAGTGACTTGCGCTTGTCGTGTGCTGTAACGGCTGTTAATAGTTTCAATTCACGCTCCCGTAAGGGAGTGACTGCAACGGGAATAAACCCGCGTTATAATTACGGTGTTTCAATTCACGCTCCCGTAAGGGAGTGACGAAGCAGTTGATTTTCCGCTACCGTACACCCGAGTTTCAATTCACGCTCCCGTAAGGGAGTGACAAAAACCTCGTCGCGGGTACGGCGCTCATAAATGTTTCAATTCACGCTCCCGTAAGGGAGTGACGCGCCGCTGTTTCCGCACTTCTTTCGCGTACGTGTTTCAATTCACGCTCCCGTAAGGGAGTGACGGTATAGCAGTTATTTTTTTGTAATATCGATATTTACAGTATAATTTCCGCGAACTTAGTTCGGACACTATAATGCGAATATCTAATTCACTATAATATAACGGATTATAGAATTCAAGCGTAATGAATAACCGATGTGTGCTTCCCGTTCGCGGCAGGAAATTCGATTATAAAATCAAAATACCTTGCGGATTGATCGGCTTTTTTTGCCCCACGTGTTCGACTTTTCGCTCCCAATTTGCACCGAGCGCGTAAAAACGAATACTGTCGTAATTCGGATTTATTTCATTAAGTAATTTACTTTTCAGCGCAACCCATTGCGCAGGGTCTACCAAGCATTCAAAGACGGAATATTGAACCCGCTGTCCGTAATTTTCAAGAATCTTCGCTACATGCCGGAGCCGCTTTTCCCCTTTTTCATCTTTTGCCACATCATAACTTACCAGCATCATCATCGTGCGCGCCCTCTTTTATTTCCAAAGGTATACCGGGTAGCCGTCAATATCGCCGCGTATATGTCGGGCCAAAAGCCGCGCTTGGGTATGGAACAGAATTGCGAGGTGCATTCTCTTCTCTATATACGGGTGCTGCAAAACGGTTTCTTTCTTTTTTTGATACGCGGTAATTACTGTTTTGCGAGCCGCTTCATCCATGCTGACGGCACCGCTTGCGGTTTTTTCAAATTGTTCGGGGGTAACTTCATTTCGGTTGATAAGCGAAAGAATCAATCGGTCGGCAAAAAAAGAACGAAACTCTTCGGCAAGATCAAGGGCAAGACTTAAACGGCCGGGTCTGTCGCGGTGCATAAAGCCGACGGCAGGATCGAGACCGACGCATTCCAGAGCACTTATCATATCGTGATACAAAAGCGTGTACACATACGAAAGCATTGCATTTATCGCGTCGAGCGGAGGCCGCCGGTTACGTCCTTCAAATTTGAATCCGTCTTTTTGAGAAATAATCAATTCATCGAAGACGGAAAAATACGCTTTCGACGCATCGCCTTCAATTCCTCGAAGCACATCCAAGTCGCATTCTTTTTCCGCCTTATCGATATTCGAACCCAAAAGCGCAACAACATCTTGAATTCTCTTGGCATCGATTTTTTCACCGTGATCGCGCAGTGAGCGCTGCAGCACGGTTTTTTGATTGGCCAGCTTTCCGATAATAAAATATTTTGCAAGCGAAGCGGACTTTCCTTTATCGTCGGAAATTCTGTACTGTTCCTTTCGAAGCAAAACATTTCCCGCAACCGGTCCCTGCACACGCGCAAGAAATTTTCCCGTTTCCGTTAAAAAACTTATCGTAATATTGTATTTGGGCGCAGCGCCCAACAAAAACGGACTGACGAAAATATTCCCGAAACAAATAATACTGTCGAGCGTTATAAAAGGAATGAGCGCGAGCACCTTGCGGTTGGCAACGACTTCCACCGCTTCCCCTTTTTTATGCAGATATGTTTTTTGCGTGGTAATATAAAGCGTGTTAAGAAAGCGCTGCATACATCCTCCGTATATTATTCATCGAGCGCGGAAACCCCCTGCCGCAAGCGTCGCCTGATATAATCGACTGCCGATTTGTTTTTGCCGGCGGATTCGGGAAAGCACTCGTCGATAAACGAACAGCTTTCGCATTTTTTAGAATAGACGGCCGCAGGCGTTTTTCCGTCCGAAACGAAGCGATGGAAGCGCTCGGCAAGCTCGATCGTTTCTTTTCTCAGTTCATCGGTGATGGGTATGAGAATGCGCCGGCGGATTTTAAAATAAAACAGCGCTCCTTCATCTATCGTCCGGCAGAGCATTTCTTCAAGGCAGATAACTTGAGCGCATAGCTGAACTTCGTCACAAGTGTTTTCTTTCGGTTTTCCATGCTTGTATTCTACCGGAATGATTTTTCCGTCGGAATAAAATTCGACGGCGTCGGTACAGCCGGTAATACCGAGAAGAGCCGAGGCAATTTTCAGATTGCGCTCGGTCTTTACGGTTTTACGCGACTCCGCCATGTTGCCATGAACTTTTTCGTGCTGAACCCGGCCTGCCGCCGTAAAAAAGTTTTCGCTCCATTGCTGTTCAATGTGTATAAGCGCGCACTGGCGCGGACAAAAGCGCAAATGCTGAAGCCCGCTGAGCAGCAGGTAGTCGGATTCGGAGTACATTAGAGCACCTAAAACGAAAGAACTTCCGGCGCCAAGTCCGGTAAATCATCCGTCGTTATAGTATAGTCATCCGCCGATTTTGCTTGCGAAACACCGTCTTTTTTAGTAATTTTTAACGTACGGTGAACTTTAGCGGCGGAATACTGACCGCTTTTCGAATTGTGCTTCCACCAAAAAAGCTTTATCACTTCCATACTGCCCTCAGGGCGCGCGGATGAAGCATCGTTGTCGAATATGTGAAGCAGCGCATGTTTGATTTTATCGGCATCCGTATCATCGAATCCCGTGAGCTCGGCCAACTGCGGATTAATGCTGCCGTATGTTGCGTACATGCCGAAATCGACACTGTGTTTCATACCCATCGTATCCGAACCGCGCTTGGTTCCGTCGCCTTCGCCGCTGACGCTTTTTGTAATCTGCAAACTTGTTACGTTGATCGGGTCGATGCTGAATGCCGGGTGGATGGTTACCGGTCCGCGAATACCGACAGAAACGCCTTTTGCATCTCCGCCTTTAAATGCAAATACTTGTCCGAAACTTCTTACATCGATCCACGTTTTATTCGCAAGCTCGTGAAGCTCCGTTTCGTTTTTCATCGCTTTACCGAGTACCGCTTCCGCACGGCTGCGCAGCGAACGATAATCATCTTTTCGATAATCGTCGGACTGCACAAAAATATTTTCGCCTGCATCCTGCAAACGGTTTCTGATTTTTCTTTTAAGACATACGTCTGAAAGTTCACCGTATCCGTCCAAGGTTGTCCGCGGAATATTTCCATTCAAAGGATCACCGTTCGGGTTTGCATTTTTTACGCTGAACACCAACGCAAAATCGATTTTGTTTTTTAAAGCCGCCATACTGTTTATTCCTCCGTATTGTTATTTGTATTTGACGTATCGTCAGCTGTTTTTCTAAACGCTTTTAACTGGCACATATAGCCGAGTAAGTATTCGCCGGACAACGGACTGTCGTTAGTATAATCATCAGCATTAAACAATACGCTGATGTCCTGCAATCTTTGTTCAAACCATTCCGCTAATCCCGGCTTAAGGTGCCGCCGATAAGGTTTGAGTTTGTCCGTATATAAAAGTTTCCATGTCGAAGCCGGCCGTAAAGCAAATTGCTGCATATAGCGCATCGCATTCGTCTCCCGATTTTGATCCATTTCTTTTAATGCGGCTCGTTCTTCTTGATGAGCGACGGCTAAGAGCCTGCCGTAAAGATAATCGCGGCTTGTTCTGTTCTCTTCCAAAGCCAATTGATATTCCTCCTTTATTCTATTTCTATTATATTTATAAACAGCACATGCTGTTTCCAATACCGAATTCCGTTTAGACTTGTCAGTTGTCAAAAGCTTTGACGCCGAGAGCACACATTGCTGTTCCAAATCAAAGGGGATCGCACTGCCGTCAAGAATACAGGGTAAAAGCCGTTGAACGGTTTTTTCAATTTGGTTCGCTTTTACCCGCTCGCCGTACGCGCATTCGGCTATGTCTTTGGGAGAGGGTGTGCCTATCGAATGTACATAGTCCCCTGCGCCGTCCTTGTTCCACTGCCAATAACTTCTATACCACAACAGTCCGTCATACCAGTTATTCAAAGCTTGTACGATATCTGTATTTTGCAATTCTCTGTACAAGGCTATTGAAGCGCGCCCCTGCCCCGGTGTCGCTTCTTTTATAACCAGTATCATAATATTTTGCGGATTACTGATATCACCGTAGTACCCGACCAGACGTTTATTCATCGCGTAAGCGAATTCTTCCGCCGTCTCATACTCTTTTTTTTGCGTTTTACCCTCTTCTGCGAAATCGACGCCGTAGTCAAAGATTCCGCTTCCTTCGACAATAGACGGAAGCCTATCGCCTGCCGCATTCCACGTTACAACGGAAAGTCCGTCTCCCAAGCTCTCCCCTTGCCGCCTTATCAACCAGCGTAAGGCACAATGCGCTTTTTGCGTCGCGTCGGCTCCGACTTGGCACGCCTCCTTATCGGTTAAAAACCTGCCGCGGAACGTATAATTTTGAGTATCGTTTGACGAAATGATTTTTGCTTTATCTCCGCCGTGCCGTATTTTTGCCGGATGGTATGCGGCAATTTTTGTACTGCTTCCGTCCGTATAGTTTAAGCCCGTTTCTCTGATACGCTTTTCCCGGTCTTTTTTATCGGTAAACTGAACTTTACAATATTCATCAAAAGCATCGGAATTATAATATTGTATCCAGCTGTTTTGCGTCGCTTCATCGTTCCATAGTTCCGGTTTTGTATCTCCGGGAAGCTCAACGCTCCAGCGAATAAAATCGGACACATCATCGCAGGCTATACCCGAACGTTTTAAATCTTCCGCCAAAGTCCCTTTTGCAGCATATGTATAAACGGCTTTTACTTTATCGTTTGCAAATGCGGAACAGGCCCAGCTTTTTAATAAATTCATATACATGCCGTGTTTTTCAGGGTCGCCGTAAACGTATTCCCGTTTATCGCACAGCGGATACGGATCGGCACCGCTGGAACGCGATGCACAGGAATCGGTACAGGGCATCGTCGTTATCCGTTCTCGCGATTTTGCGTCTATAAGCTCAGCTTTTATAAACTTCCCTTTTCCGTCCAAAACAACCGTCACGGAAGCGTTATTGGAAATATGATATATGGGCGCCGGCCTATCGGCCGATTTTTTTGTTATCGTATTGTCGTATACTTTTTCCAATTCGGTAAGCCAGCTCATACATCTCCCTCCGTTCCGATTTTGGGATTTTTTACACTGTAATTTCGTATTTCACGCCGTATCGTGCACTGTTCCGGACGAGGGAATTCTATTATTCCCTTTTCCATCTTTGCCTGCCAAAAACGGGCGGAAAGAACGTCCGTATCGACTTCCGAAGGATAATCAAAACCGTGAAACATCAAACCGAAAGCAAACGGTTCATCGTCGTCGTAAAAACTTTTGCCGCTGCCAAATTCACACGGTTCGACATACCCTTGACATTCCCGTGCGCCGAGGAAAATATCCCGTCTTCCGCCTTTTTCAAGAGAACGGTGCGCCATATCGAAATGCTTGTTTTCGTTCCGGTCCTGTTCCAAATCGGGGCGCTGCATATTCCACTCGAAATGCGCCTTTACTTGATATTCGATATCTCTTAAATACGTGTATACGGATAATTCGTTACCGCCGTTATAACACAGCGGTTTAATATTTTTCGATTCCGTACCGATTTTATTCATAAGTCTTACCTTATCGATAACCCAAACGATCGTCGGCTTCCAATATATGCTTTGCGTTATTCCCTTCAGCGCTTCATACGTCGGAACAAGATAGGTGCTTTTTTCGCCGCCGATTTTGGTAATCGGATCGGTAAAAAGCGCATATCGTCCGGTAAGCCGATATTCAATACTGTTTTCTTTCAAAGCAGCCTCCTTTTAATAATGTAACGGCGATAAATTATCGCTTGTAATCTCTTCCGTTATACCGAAATCGTTACTGTAAAAACTTGCATGGAGCGCGTAGATACCCGATTCGGGAATAATCTCATATATCATGCCCTTGCTCCCCAAATATTGTATGCGATTTGTGTACATATTTACCGTGTATTGCTGACATTCATTCAATAAGGATTTTAAAGACGCATAATAATCGTTGTCGGATTTTTCAAGAGCGCTCAAAGAATTGATTAAGCGCTCTCCGTCTTTATACGGTACGATAATACCGGTCGTCGCATCCGCAATCACTTCAAAATTATCCCATGCGGTTCTAAATGCCTGCATGTACGGCAGCTGCCATTTTTTCCCGTTATGAGTGCGTTTGTATTCGTTGACAGCGGACGGATTATCGGACAACATATCCAAGACGGTTGAATCTTTGCCCCTTATATTGTACTGAAGTACATCGTCGGTAAAAGATGCATAATAGTATTTAAAATACCGTTCGATTATTTGGGGCTGAATCAGGTTTTTCGCATCGTCGTTTTTTTCAGACGCCTCATATTCGCGCGAATTGCATTCCACAGAATCGTATTCACGCAGAACCCGTTCCATGCATTTTTGACCTATTTTTAATTCTTCGAGTGAATGGAGCTTTTCTCCTTCGAGAGCGAATAACGCAAGCTTCCCGCATACGGCGTTTCCGCATGCATCGTGCAATTCGTTGTTTCTGTTGCAGCGCCCCGCCGTTTGAATAACGGAATCCAAACCCGCCAGATAACGCAGCGCACCCTCAAAACTGACATCGACACCGGCTTCTATCAAACGGGTGCTTACGCAAACTATTCTTTTTTGTAAGGGAAGATCATCCGTTACGGTTTTTATTATATCTTTCCGGTGCGCAGGGCACATATTCGTACTCAAGTAATACACGTAATCCGCACAGCCGGACTTATTAATAAGCTCAAACAATTCTTTTGCTTGCGGTTTGGTATTTACAACGGCAAGAAAACTGTTGTGCGTTTTCATTTCGTTTTGAATATACGAAGCGATATCGCCTGCGCCGTGTTTTTTTGTGCCGCCGGCAGTTTTATCGATAAATTTAACGCGTTTAAGCATATCGAAGTGTTCGAACATATTCGGTATCACTTCATCATCAATATGAAGCCTGTAGCGATTTTCTCCGATTTTATCCAAGCACGGCTGCGTTGCGGTACAAAGCAAAGCGGAGCATCCGCAGCATTTCACAAGATATTCCAATCCCCAATTGAAAAGATAGGTCGCTTTTAAAGGCAGCGTTTGTACTTCATCAAATACCAAAACACTGTTTGCCAGCCGATGCATTCGGCGTATTTTTTTCGTTCCCGAACCGAACAAGGTTTCAAGAAACTGCACCATAGTCGTAATGACTACGGGCGCAGTCCACGTTTGTTCCGCTTTATCATATTCGTCTTCCGATTCTTTTAAATCCCGTTTTTTCTCGGCGGATATATTTGAATGACATTCCAAAACGATGCTGCCCCTCGTGCGCTCATCTTCAAGAATGCTTCTGATTTTATCGGCATTTTGATCCAAAATCGAAGTGTACGGCGCGACGATAAAAATACGGTCTGCCCCGTATTTTTGAGCCTGTACGAGGGCGAAGCGCAGCGATGCAAGCGTTTTACCCGCGCCGGTAAAAGCCGAACACGTATATATTCTCTTTTCACCCGCGCCCAATTCGGCGCAGCGGTCGGAAACCGTTTTCCGTATTTTGCCGAGCACATCGGTATTTGAAAACTTTTTTAATTCCCGTTCCAGTTTTTGCAAAAGAACACCCCAATCGGGAATTGCATTACAATCATCAAGCAACATTGCTTTATTTTCTTCAAAAGCCGCACTGTTTGTTCTGTCGGCATCGATAAGGCAGCTGGAAAGGTTCCGCAAATGCAAGCCCATGTTAAAAAAGAATTTTTTTCGATCAATTTGCCTGTCGACATTCATGCAGCCGGCCTTACACGGGAGCGCAAGCTGGTTTTTCCCGCCATCGTGCAAATCAAATTTACTTATGCATTCGGCAATATCCCGCTCGACCTCTTGCGGAAGTCCGGCTTTTGCTTGATCCAATCCGGTATCGTCTGTTGTTTTATTCAACCGCTCAAGGAATTCCGACCTGCCGTCGAGGCCCAACATATCGGGAAGCCCCGAACCGTGATGGAACATAACCGCTGCCTGAATCGCCGTTTCCGCAAGCCCGACCTCATTCGACAAACGATGCAAAAGGTATTGTGCGCCTGCCGTAGCGTGATCTTTTTTATGCTGCTTTTTTTCCCGTACCGAATTTTGTAAATACAGTTGCCAAGCGGGAGACGCTTTTCCCAAGTCGTGCAGCAAACCTGCAAGCTGCGTTATGTATTCAAGATGAATTTTTTTTCCGAAACTTTTTGATAATTCCGCAGTTTGCCGCAAATGGTCGGATAATTTTTGATAGCCGCCGTCCGACTCACGGTATCGCGCCCACAAATTCATAGACAACACCAGTATAAGACATCTTTGAGATAATGCAAGAAAATACTATTTCCAACCAACATTTTTTCATACATTTGTTTCCATCCGTATATGCTTTTGACGTAAAAAATTCCTTTCGCTCACGACATGCAGCAAGCCTGCCGATTTTATTTGCTCGGAATCGATAAACTTCGCGCTACAACATAATGCAGCTACCGCACATTGCTTTATAGTATGAATTTCCGTTTCTTCGACATTACACGAACTATGCATTGGTATCCTCTTTTTGAATAAAAATTCAGTTTATTTGTATATAAAAATAATACATCTAAAAACCATTTTCGTCAAGTAAAACTGTGATTTTTTTATTCTTCACACAACGTTTTTTTTATGTTATAGTAAAATGTCGTACAAAACGTGAATTGAAACAGTTTGTTTGTGTATAATGTCTATACTAGGCAGGTTCCGCAACTCATTTTATGCGGAACCTGCCTGTAGCGTTTTACCGCCTACCCGCTTACAGCTCATCCTTGCGTCAGCCGAAGACACACATCCCCTCTCACACTTCCACCCGCACGACAATGCCGCCCTTACCGTTTTGCATATCGCCGATGCGCGCAAGACTCGCGTTAAAACGGAACATATTCGGTTTGGCGGCGCGAAGGATCGCAGCTCCGGTCGCACGGATATAGCCCGCGCGTTGCAAACCCGCATAGCCCAAGACTTTCGCGCAAACGTCTTCCGCCGAAACGGAAATCGCATTGGCATCGTGCGGATTATAGGGTTCGGCTTGTACACTCACACGAAGCGACGCATAGAGCTTTTTCTTTGCGTCGCGTACTTTTTGAGTGCCGGCTAAAATATCGTCGCCGATTTTTTCGGAAAGCGTATCGTCGAGGAAATCCGATCCGTCGTTCCAGCCGTAAAAGTTTGTTCCGACGATGCCGATCGTAAACGCCGTATTGCGATTTTTAAAATACCGTATAAACATCTGCTCGGGCGTTTCGTTTGCGGTATCGGGTTTTAAAACGTCTTTTGCCGCGCAATACAGTAAAAATCCCGTATCGGTTTTACCGGCACCCGGCATCGCATTCGTTTTGTAAAGCGCGGTAAAGGCGGCCGCATCGCTGTGCGTGTGCCCGTATAGCCACGCAAAAAGCGCTTCCGCCGCAACTGGTTTTACGATAAAGAGCGTAAGCTGCGGAAACTTCATAAACAAAGCCGTCCGGCGTGCAAGCAGTTCCGCGGCAAGCAAAGAATCGCCGCTTTCGACCGCAAGCAAAAGCGCGCCGACGTGAATCAAAAACGCGAACGTATCGGCATCCGCGATTTCAAAATCGTTTGCAAGATACACGCGGATGTCCCTGCAAAGCGCTTCGTCCGCATACGTATACCATGCGCTCGAAAAATACGGACTTCCGTCGAGCGTCTGTCTCGCATCAAGCACTCCTTCCGTGATGTCTTCGAACTTTCCGCAAAAATCAAGCTGTCCCGTCCCCGTCCGATTAAAGCCCCAATAAAGAGAATCCGACTTTCCTTCCGCCCGAACGATGACATCCGCATCGTTTCGATTTTTCAGTTCCGTCATACAAACCTCCGATAGTTGATTACAATCCCTCCGGATATGCGATTCCGACTGCCGTCAGCGATGATACGCAGCCTTTTCAAAAAGAAGTACATGCTCGCCAAACCCATGAAAAAAATAGAATAACACCGCCCCAAAAAATCACAATACCGATAAGTTCACCCCATGCAGATATTTCAGAGTCTCTTCTGAGCCGTTCTTCCTCTTCCCGCATTCTAAGCACCTGTTTATACGCTCTTTTTGCTTCGTGAATGATATGAGTGTTTTCCGCATAGGTAAGACAATAGCCTTGAATACTCTCCCAAGCATAGTCCATATCTCCGCCTGACTCATCCAGACATTCGAGCGCCGTGAGAGCCGCTCCGTCCTGAAGCATCTTTCGATTTTTCATCTGTTGTTCCGTCATACAAACCTCCATGCGCACAGTTCGATAAACGTGCCGAATCGCTACGGCACGATCATTGCCGTAACAGTGCTGTAAGAGCTTTACAAAGAAAGTATACAATAGAGGGTGTATCAACAAGTGATACAGATAATTTTTTTTATCCGATTTTCGCTTCGGTCGATCTGATGATAACGATCGGATGACAAGCGAACGGGGCGTTGCGGGGTATCCCCGCAGAGAGGGTAGGGGCTGTCTCAAAAGTCGGTTACTTTTTCGACAGCCTGTCGAGTTTAAAATTAAGTCTTTATATTGTAATGACTTAATTTTAAACGTCGCATAGTACATCAAGGAAGCTGTCCAAAAACTGAAGTTTTTGGACAGCCCCGCAGGGAGAGACTTCTCCCTCCCGAAGGCCGCTTTAAAAGCGTATATTTTTCGGCCGGCAGCCGAAAGTAAAATACATTGCGTTTCCTTAAAAAATCGCGGACGTCGCGTTTCCCCACTAAATCCGTTCCGTCAATAGGGAACCTCGAAAAACTGCAGTTTTTCGAGGTAACTTTGAAAATGCGATGTTGTAACTCGCGATAATACAGCGAGTTACAACTCGTCAGCATCTCGAAAAAGTCGCTAAAGGTGAGTTTTTCGAGATGCCCAATACAATTTACCCATCTTTCGAACTTCCGCTTTTACCGCTTGGATAAGCTCAGGCGGATTGAGCACGGTAACCGCGCTCCCGAAGCTCATAACCCAATGAAGCGCTTCCGGCAGCTGATTCGTTTTAAATGAAAGATATACGCTGCCGTCTTTATTGTGCCGCAAGCGTTGCGTCGGGTGCCAGCTGCGTTCCAAAATATACGTGTTTATCTTTTCATCGAACAAAAGCTCTATCTTTACCGGAGCGCCGGCGGTATTCCAAACGCCGAATTCGCTGTCGAAATATTTTTTCGGATTAAAATCTTTCGGACGATCAAAACGCTCTTCCGTCGTTTTCGGATTTTTCATCCGCGAAAAAGCGAATATCCTGCACTTTTTATGTTTCAAACAATACGCGAGCATATACCAATTCCCTTTTTGGCAGATCACGTGATAGGGTTCTGCAAACCGCACATGGTAGGTTTTATCGCCGAGCGATTTGTATTCGAATGCGAGCGTACGCTGCATTTTCAAAGCTTCGAAAACCGCATAAAAAACACCGTTGTCTATCTGGGGCAGCGGATCGCTTATAAAGCTTAAATCACCCGACAAAAAAAACGAATCGACGGAAACTTCTTCGGGCATGAGATTTATAACCGTATTGAAAATATTTTTCATGGACGATTCGAGCGGCGTATTTCGGTATTGTTCCAAAAGCGGAATAACCGCCGATACGGCGAACAGATCGCCTTCGGAAATCATGACGCTTTTTATAAAAAACGTCGGATCGGTATAATAATAACCGCGCTTTTCCTCATCGTATTCAAGCGGCGCGTTATATCGATCGCGCAAAAAATCGATATCGCGCATAATCGTGCTGCGAGATACTTCAAATTTTTTACACAAATACGATGCGTTCGGAAATTTTCCGCTGCGGATGATTTCGTCGATTTTGAGAATGCGAAAAACTTTTACTTTTTCTTCACGGTCTTTTTTCAGCTTTTTTGCCATAACGTTACCAGTATAACACCGCTTTATAAAACGCGCAGAAAATATTTTCCGTGAGCGATTCTTTCCCGTATTTTAAGTTTTCCCGCAGCAAAGCCCGATCGCGCCGCTTCGGCTCTTTGTTTTTTATCGGGACGAAACCTTTTTGCCGTCCGCCCTTCCGCCGCTTGCTAACGCGCGGCGTCCTCGCTCCGCTGCGGTCGCTGCCTTCGGCACGGCTCCACGGCGGCGTAGGCCGTATCGCGCAGCAGTGAAAGCGGAAATTGCCAATCAAGAATACGCGCAATCCTTTCTAACAGGTATATCCAAGTGTATATTTTTGACACACTCAATCACGTTAAAATGATACAATATGTATATTTTTGACGGAATTTTTCCGAATCCACAAATAAATCGGTACCGTTTACCGTGTACAAAAAAAAGAAATACCTCGTTTTAATAAAAATTTCCGGCAAAAACGCCGTTTTTATCGATTATTATCGCCTCATCCGAGATAAAATCTACGTTTTTTACCGGTTTTATCTTTTTTTAGATAGTTGGCATAAAAATTGCTAAGAATATAAGTGAGAGCTGCGGAATCGAAAGGATCGCAGCCCGCACGGAAACGGCTCTACAAAGCGGCTTCCGTGAATTACAAAAAAATATTGGAGGTTTGATATGAACGAATTGGCACTTTTCAACAGCTTTTTTAACCACGCACTGAACGACACGATGAACGATTTCAACTTCGGTACTTCTTTCAGCGTGCCGAAAGTCGACGTAAAAGAAACGAAAGACGCGTACATGCTTGAAATGGATTTGCCCGGCATGAACGAAAAAGACGTAAACGTCGAACTCGACCACAACGTTTTGACCATCTCTTCGCATCACGAAGAGAAAAAAGAGGAGCAGAATAAAAACGCGAAAAAAGATGAAAGCAAATGGCTCATCCGCGAACGCCGCGTCAGCGAGTTCAGCCGCCGCTTTACGCTTCCCGACGATGTCAACGGCGAACAGGTTGCCGCGTCCTTTAAAAACGGAGTACTCACGGTAGCCATACCGCGCAAAGCGCTTTCCGCACCCAAACGCATAGCGATCACCGCCGACTGACGCAGAGCGCGTAAAGCATACGGCACGGGCACATCACACCGTAAACAGATCGTGCCGTATGAGTAAAGTTTTCAGAAAGGGGCTGTCCAAAAACTTCAGTTTTTGGACAGCTTCCTTAATTTTATGTGCGACGTTTAAAATTAAGTCATTATAATATAAAGACTTAATTTTAAACTCGACAGGCTGTCGAGAAAGTAACCGAGTTTTGAGACAGTCCTTTTATTTACAGACCCATAAAAAGCTTTTATGATATAATACACGTACTATGCAAACCGAAAATAAACCGAATTTTGCATCGGACTATCTGGAAGGCGCTCATCCGGCAATTTTGCAGCGTCTTGCGGAAACGAATACGGAGCAAACTTCCGGCTACGGAACGGACGAACACTGTGAACGGGCTCGGAACCTGATACGAAAAGCTGCAAGCTGTCCTGATGCCGCCGTTCATTTTCTTGTCGGCGGAACGCAGACGAATGCAACAGTCATCGACGCTTTTTTGCGCCCGTACGAAGGAGTCGTCGCGGCGGATACCGGACACATCACCGTGCATGAAGCGGGAGCAATCGAAGCGGGCGGCCACAAAGTACTCACGCTTGCAGGCATTGCGGGAAAGCTTTCGGCCGAAACGCTCAAGCGGTATCTGCACGATTTTTATGCCGATGAAAACAGAGCGCACGCGGTTCAGCCTGGCATGGTCTATATCTCCCAGCCGACCGAATGCGGCACGCTTTATTCCAAAAAGGAGTTGTCCGATATTGCCGCCCTATGCCGCGAATATGCGCTTGCGCTTTACATCGACGGGGCGCGGCTTGCCTATGCGCTTTCATCTCCGGAAAACGACGTAACGCTTTCCGACCTTGCGGTCGTTTCGGACGCTTTTTACATAGGCGGGACAAAGTGCGGCGCTCTTTTCGGCGAAGCGCTCGTCATTCCCGATAAAAACCGCTTACCTCATTTTGTAACGACGATAAAACGGCACGGCGCGCTGCTTGCAAAAGGCAGACTTTTGGGCGTTCAATTTGAAACGCTTTTTGAAGACGACCTGTACTTCCGCATCGGAGAAAATGCCATCCGCGCCGCAGATAAAATCCGCTCATTCCTCGACACCCACGGTTTCCGGCAATATTTCGCTTCCCCTACAAATCAAATCTTTATCGTTTTGAAAAACGAAGATTACGCCCGGCTTTCTAAAAAAATCGGTCTTTCTTTTTGGGAAAAAGCGGATGAAACGCACTCCGTCGTCCGCCTTGCGACAAGCTGGGCAACAACTGACGAGCAGGTCGAACGATTATTGAAAGCACTTTCGGAGCATTCGCTATGCGGAAAATCGTAACGGAAGATTTGATATACGAAATTCTTTCGGCGGTCGAAGAAATCCCCGAAGGCAAAGTCGCAAGCTACGGGCAAATCGCACATCCCATCGGTAGGGATAAAAACGCGCGTCTTGTAGGAAACGTCCTGAGCCGCGCTGAAGATTACGGCGGCTATCCCTGCCATCGGGTCGTCAATCATTCAGGCCGCATTGCGCCGAATTTCCCCGAGCAAAAAAACCGCCTCCTTGCCGAAGGCGTTTCGTTCAAAAACGACACTTGCGTCGATTTGGAAAAACACCGCTGGAAAATATAAAAAAACGCTTACGGACCTTCGTTATAGTAAAAAGTTTAATCTCCGATCTGATTGCGGGGATTAAGAAACTAACAAACGGTCGTTTACAGATATACAAACAACCGTTCGTTAGTTATCCACATTGTTGAAAGACTGTGGATAAGTTTGTTGTTTCACGTGAAACATTCGACACGCCCGATCAAAATATCGGCAAAGTTTTACCGCATACCGAAAGTTGTTCCATCTTTTTTATAAAATTACCCTACTCCCGTGTCCGACTCTTATACCGCCTTTTTTACTCGAATCTTAGCGCTGATGTATTTACTTAAAACCTCGTACTTTTATTAGCCCCGAACTTTGTATCGCCGTGTCTTTTTCTTATGAGATTTTATAAAATCGCATTTGCGGAAAAGACTGCTTTCAATAATTGTTTCACGTGAAACATATCGGCCGAATACCGATTCCCATCTGCTCCGGTAAAACGGCTCGCAGCGAATCCGCTTTATCCGTCCCGCAGCGATCTCAAAACACATATAAATGTTTCACGTGAAACACTCGGTAACAATCGCTCACAGCTGACGCGGCCTGTATAAAAAACCAATCGTATCGCCATTATCTCCGCGCGGCTTTCAATAACTGTTTCACGTGAAACATTAAGCGCCCGACAAGGTTTTTCCACAAGTTATACCCATTGTTGAAAACTCTGCTATATTATGATAGTTCCGTATCTACAGGTTTACAGAGCCTTTTGAATCGGCAACAGGCGGCGGCCGTATAGATGATACCCAAAATCCTCAGATAAAAAAGAGAGCCGGACCGCTTTCCGCGATCCGGCTCCTGCCTGATGACCACCCGCAACCGTATAAAATGCGCAACATCGGTTGTCCCGTATTATCCCATTATACGGCAATGATGTATTTTTGTCAGCACTTTCTTAAAAAAAACATGAAATTTCTTTAAAAAACCCACTCCGACAAAACCGCCTATTTCATTGTATTATAACAAAATACATATAACTACGTGTTTTTTGTATCGTCCTTATCCTCTTCATCGTCGGCTACACGGTCAATGCCGACCAGATAATCCGGTGCATCCACTTTGACGACGGACACTCCGGTTGAAGATGCGCCCTGCTCTTTGATATCGCCCGCCGCAACACGGAGCGTTTTCCCTTGACTTGTGATACACAGCACTTCATCTCCGTCGGCGACAGCAAGGGCACCGATTATTTCGCCGCGCTCTTCGGTATTGCCGTAACACCGCTGTCCGCTGGTACCGCGTCCGTGCGATTTGAAGTCTTCCGGATCGATCCGCTTACCGAAGCCTTTTTCGGTAACGAGCATGATGCTCTTACCCGCTTCCGCGCGCACGGCCGCCGCGATTTCGTCTCCTTCGGCAAGTTTCATACCCCGCGTTCCGCGGCTTGCCCGTCCCATAGGCCGTACGTCGTCTTCCGATATACGGAGCGCTTTTCCTCGTCTTGAAACGAAAAATACGTCATTTTTGCCGGCAGTCAAAATCGCACTGACGAGTTTGTCGCCGCCGTCGAGTTTGATCGCGATGACGCCCTTCGTCTTTGCGTTTGCAAAATCGCTGAGCGCTGTTTTTTTGACGACGCCGTTCGTCGTTGCCATAAGCACGTAATTGTCTCCGGCAAATTCTTTTACCGTCACCGTCGTCGTAATCTCTTCGTCGGCGGAAACGGCGAGCAGGCTTTTGATGTGCGAACCGCGGCTCATCTTCGACGCTTCGGGAATTTCGTGGACTTTTATCCAATACGCTTTTCCTTCGTTCGTAATAAACATGATGCAGTCATGCGTCGATGCGATAAAAATCTGATTGATGTAATCGTCTTCGACGAGGTTTGCGCTGAAGCTGCCCTTGCCGCCTCTCCCCTGACTTTTATACTGCGTCGCGGCAAGCCGCTTGATATAGCCGAGCTTTGAAACGAGGATAACGACGTCTTCCTGTTTGATCATGTCTTCGACGTTGATCTCTTCGATTTCATCCGCAACGATATCGGTACGGCGGTCGTCGCCGTATTTTTCTGCCAGTTCGTTCGTTTCCGTTTTGACAAGAGCGAGCAGCTTTTCATGATGCGCAAGCAGATCGCGTAAGTGTGCGATAAGCGCTTCAAGCTCCGCAAGCTCTTTTTTCAAATCGTCGATTTCGAGATGTGTGAGGCGTTTCAACTGCATATCGACGATCGCCTGCGCCTGCACGTCGTCGAAATCGAAACGTTTTTTGAGATTGTTTTTCGCACCTTCGGTGTCGCGGCTCGCACGGATTATTTTGATCACTTCGTCGATATTGTTTATCGCGACGATGAGCGCCTGCAAAATATGTTCTCGCGCGAGCGCTTTGTTGAGTTCGAACTGCGTACGGCGCGTGACGACCTGATCGCGGTGTTCGACAAAGTGCTGTACGAGCTGCTTGAGCGTGAGGATCTGCGGCCGACCGCCGACGAGCGCGAGGTTGATGACGCCGAAATTCGATTGAAGCGCCGTCTTCGTAAACAGCTGATTCAATACGATTTTCGTAATCGCTCCCCGCTTCAAATCGATAACGATCCTCATACCGGTGCGGTCGGAGCTTTCGTCGTTTATGCCGGTTATGCCGTCGATGTCTTTGTTGCGCGCAAGTTCGCCGATGCGTTCGCACAGTACTTTCGTATTTACACCGTAAGGTACTTCCGTAAAGATAATCGATTCGCGGCCGCCCTTCGAAGTTTCGATGTTGAAACGGCCGCGTACGATTATTTTGCCGCGACCCGTTTTATACGCCTGTTTGATGCCGCCTCTCCCGAAAATAATGCCGCCGGTCGGAAAATCGGGACCGCGCACGATTTTGCTCAATTCTTCTATCGTTATGTCGGGATTGTCGATATAGGCCGAGACGGCCGACGCGATTTCACGGAGATTGTGCGGCGGCATATTCGTCGCCATACCGACTGCAATGCCGGACGCGCCGTTTACAAGCAGATACGGCAGTTTCGACGGGAGCACGGTCGGCTCTTTTGCCGTTTCGTCGAAGTTCGGAACAAAATCGACCGTATCTTTGTCTATGTCCGCGACCATCTCTTCGGCGAGCTTTGCCATCTTCGCTTCGGTATAGCGGTATGCGGCGGCGGGGTCTCCGGCAATCGTACCGAAGTTTCCCTGCGGCGTGATCACCGGATAGCGCAGATAAAAATCCTGACCCAAGTGAACGATCGCATCGTAGACGGAAGCATCTCCGTGCGGGTGAAATTTACCGAGCACGTCTCCAACGATTTTCGCGCACTTTCTCGTCGCGCCGCTGCTTCGAAGACCGAGTTCGTCCATCGCGTACAATATGCGGCGGTGAACGGGTTTTAATCCGTCGCGGACGTCGGGGAGCGCACGGCTCGTGATGACCGACATAGAATAATCGATATACGCCTGTTTGACTTCCGCGTCGATAGGAATCGGTATCAGCGTACCGCCTTCCGGTGTTTGTATCTCTTCCATAATTGCAATCCTTATTGATTTTATCGGGTCATTACGCTTGCGTTTTGCCGCCGAAAGCGCAGGCTGCGAGCGATCGAGCCGGCGGATGACAAGCGCAAAACGTCAAACGTCCAAATTGGCGTAAACGGCGTTTTCTTCGATAAACTTGCGGCGCGGTTCGACCGCTTCTCCCATGCACACGGTAAACATTTTATCGGCAGCGACGACATCGGGAATCGTTATGCGCTTCATTTTTCGTCTCGCGGGATCCATCGTCGTTTCCCACAGCTGCGTACCGTCCATTTCGCCGAGACCTTTGTAGCGCTGAACGGAAGCCTTTGCCGCATTGTCGCCGAGCTGTTTCAAAACTTCGGCTTTTTCGTTGTCGTCGTATACGTACCACTCTTTTTTATTCCAGCTCACTTTGTACAGCGGCGGCATCGCGAGGTACACATAACCGTCTTCGATGATCTGCGGCATATAGCGGAAAAAGAACGTCAACAGCAGCGTGCGGATGTGCGAACCGTCGACGTCGGCATCGGCCATGATGATTATCTTGTGATAACGGAGCTTCGATATGTCGAAATCTTTACCGATCCCTGCGCCCAAAGACGCGATAACCGGTTCGAGTTTATCGTTGTTGATCACTTTGTCGATCCGCGTCTTTTCGACGTTGAGCATTTTGCCCCACAGCGGAAGGATGGCCTGCCGCTTCGAATCGCGGCCTTTTTTGGCCGAACCGCCTGCGGAATCGCCCTCGACGATGTACACTTCGCATTCGGAGGGATCTTTCGACGAACAATCGGAAAGTTTACCCGGAAGACCGAAACTGTCGAGACCGCTTTTGCGCCTCGTCGCTTCTTTTGCCCGCCGAGCCGCAATCCGCGCGCTCGCTTCACCGATCGCTTTTTCGAGAATCTTTTCCAAATCCTGCGGATGCTGTTCGAAAAAGAGCGTCAATTTTTCTTTGATGAGGGAATCGACTATCGTGCGCACTTCACTGTTGCCGAGCTTCGTTTTCGTCTGCCCTTCAAACTGCGGTTCGGGCACTTTGAGCGATAAAACGGCGGTAATGCCCGCACGGACGTCTTCACCGGTGAGCTTTTCGTCCATTTTTTTGGAAAGTTTTTGATTCGCTTCCAAAAATTTATTGAGTACGAAAGTCAGCGCGATTTTAAAGCCGTCGAGATGAGTTCCGCCTTCGACCGTATTAATATCGTTGACGTAAGTGTAAACCGTTTCGTTGTAGCCGTCGTTGTATTGGAGCGCGAGCTCGGTCATAACGCCGTCGTCTTCGCCTTCGATAAAAGCCGGTTCCGCCGGAATGACGTTTTTCCCTTCGTTGAGATAGTTTACGAATTGGCGGATGCCGCCGTCGAATTTAAAGATGATCTCTTTCGGCGTTTCGAGCCGCTCGTCGCGGAATACGATCGTAATGCCGCTGTTCAAAAACGCGAGTTCGCGCAAGCGTTTTGCAAGGATGTCGAAATCGTAAGTCGTCGTTTCGGTAAAAATCGTTTTGTCGGCTTTCCAGCGTATCTGCGTGCCGTGACGGTCGGTCGGCCCGATTTCCTGCACTTTCGTCTTGGGCACGCCGATTTCATAGCGCTGAAACCAGCGTTTGCCGTCGGAATCGATCGTCGCTTCCATCCAAGAGGAAAGCGCGTTGACGCAGCTGACGCCGACGCCGTGGAGACCGCCGGAAACTTTGTACGCCCCTTTGTCGAATTTGCCGCCGGCGTGCAGACGCGTTAAAACGAGTTCCAGCGCGCTCACGTGTTCCGTCGGGTGCATACCCACGGGAATGCCGCGGCCGTTGTCTTCGACGCGGACGATATCGTCTTTTTCGAGTGCAACGACGATCCGGTCGCAAAAACCCGCCATCGCTTCATCGATACTGTTGTCGACGACTTCATATACGAGATGATGAAGCCCCTGCGGACCGGTCGAACCGATATACATACCCGGCCGCTTGCGTACGGCTTCGAGACCTTTTAAAACTTGAATGCTGCCCGCTGAATAATTTTTCGGTGATTGACTCATGTTTTACCTTTGATGATTTTCAATATGTTTGTCTATATTATAGAAAAAATTGATATTTTAATATAGCAAAAAAAGGGAAAAAAGTAAAGAACTCGCGATTTCGAGCAGTGCGGAGAAATCGCGAGTGTATCCTATCACAAAGCGCGCATAAACGCCGCGCTTTGTGTCCTCATAAGGAATCGCAGTCGGCTTTCATACCTTGTTATAACATCCGAATGGATGAGGTATTAAAGCCTCCGCACGGATAAAAGAAAAACGCGTTGAGCGTTTTTCGACACCAGACTTATTCGAACAAATCCGAGCAGTGGTCGTTCGCGCAGCATCCGTGCAGCGCTCACTACCGTATTTTTGCTTTGCAAAAATACGCCGCTGTTTTTGCAAAGGTACGACACGGCATCCATGCCGTGCGTCGAGCTATTTCGAGCAGTGCACAAAAAGCCTACGCCCGGCCGGAGCGGTGCCGCAGGCAGCCACCGGAGCGAGCGCAGGCGAGTGAGGAGGCCGAGCGTGAGCGAGCCGCAAAGGGCGGTTCTTCCGACCGGCTCCGTCCGAATTATTAAATTTTATATCGTTTTATTTTACATAGGGCATGTAATCGCCGTAGCCTTCTCTTTCCATGTCGGCATAGGGGATAAACTTGAGAGAAGCTCCGTTTATGCAGTAACGAAGTCCGCCCGCATCTTCCGGCCCGTCGTCGAACACGTGTCCCAAATGGGAGTCCCCCGTTCGGGAATGCACTTCGGTGCGCAGCATGCCGAGGCTCGTGTCTTTTTCGTAGCCGACGGCATCGGTCGTTATGGGTTTCGTAAAACTCGGCCAACCGCAGCCCGCGTCGTATTTGTCGGTCGAAGAAAAAAGAGGCTTTCCCGTTACGATATCGACGTAGATTCCTTTTTCATCGAAAGCGTCGTATTCGCTCGTATAGGGCCGTTCGGTCGCCCGATGCTGCGTTACATCGTATTGCAGCGGAGAAAGCTTTTTTTTGAGCGCGTCTTCGGACGGCACGGCAAAGCGGCTTTCATCGTACAGCGGTTTTTCCGCAAGGCGCAAATCGATATGGCAATAGCCGCCGGGATTTTTATCGAGGTATTTTTGATGATAGTCTTCGGCGCGGACAAAATTCTTCAAAAGGCTTTTTTCAATAGCGAGCGGTGCGGAATATTTTTTTTGCATAAAATCCAAAAAGTTTTGCACGTCTTTTTCGTCCGATGCATCCGTATAATAAATGCCGGTGCGGTATTGGCGGCCTCTGTCGTTTCCCTGCCGATTGACGGAAGTCGGGTCTATGATCCTGAAATAATGTGCAAGGAGTTCTTCCAGCGTAATTATCGTAGGATCGTAGACGATGCGGACGGTTTCCGCATGGTCGGTTTCGTCCAATTCGCGATAGGTCGTTTTATCGGTTTTTCCGTTCGCATATCCCGTTTCGGTAAGCGTAACACCGGGAAGCCGTTCGAAATAGGCTTCGACACCCCAAAAACAGCCGCCTGCAAGGTAGATTTCTTTTTCCATTGTTTTTCCGCCTATTTTTACAATATTTTGCGTTTTTTTCAAAATAGTTCGTTCCTGCGTTTTTGCGCAAGACGCACATAATACAAAGGCACATAAAAATGCACACGCCGTTTTAATATATTGTAATCGTTTCATATCTGTTTTATAAATAAAAATATAAAATAATGGTTACAGATGTCTATATGCCGTTTTAAAAATTGACAGATACGAGAACTTTCGTTTATAATTAATCTCTATGCCCAATAATAACTATCGTGAAGTTTGGTTTTACGCAATGGATCAAATTCACGAAGAATATAAAAATGCAGGTCCTCAACAGGAAACGGAATTCAAACTTTGGTTCAATATGACTTATATTGAAGATACCGATAATACCATAACCGTATCCGTTCCGTCCGAATTTTTGTGGCAAACGATGCTAAAAAAAGGCAATATCGATAAAATCGCAAAAAAAATAGAATCGCTGACGGGGCAAAAAAATATAAAGCTGCAGCACATCGTAAGCAATGAAAATATTGCCGAAACGGGGCCCTCTCAAAACCCCGCTCCTCAAAAAAAGAACGATGAAAAACCCGCTTTTCCCGCATCGCAAAAAAAACATCCGCAGCTGAACGAAGCTTTTACGTTCGAAACGTTCATACCCGGAGAAGATAACAGTTTCGCATACAATGCGGCTCTCGCAGCGGCAAAAGAGCCGGGAAAGAGGTTCAATCCGCTTTTGCTTTACGGCGGCGTCGGGCTCGGAAAAACGCACCTCATGCAGTCGATAGGAAATTATCTTTTTCAACGCGATGAAAAATTGAAAATTTGCTATATTTCGGCGGAATCTTTTACGAACGAATTTATCTGGTCGATCGGCTTAAAAGCGAAAGAGATGGATAAATTCAAATCGAAATACAGAAATCTCGACGTGCTGCTTATAGACGATATCCACTTTTTACAGGGAAAAGAAAAAGTACAGGAAGAATTGTTTTATACGTTCAATGCGCTCCGTGACAAAAACTCGCAGCTCGTCTTTACGTGCGACCGCCCGGTTAAAGAAATGAAAGTATTCAGCGAGCGTTTGCAGAGCCGCTTGTCGAACGGGTTCAGCATCGATTTGAAATTGCCTTCATACGAAACGAGGCGCGCAATTTTATTAAATAAATTAAAACTGCTCGATAAGCAAATTCCGGAAGACGTTATTGATTATATTGCAAAAAATATCGAAACGAATGTGCGCGATTTGGAATCTGCTTTGACGAAGATGACGGGCTACGCGGAATTGATTCAAAAACCGGTTACGATCGAAGTGGCTCAACAACAGCTGCGCGATATTTTTTCAAGTCCGTCGGCCGGAAATATTTCCATTGAAACTATTCAAAAAGTCGTCGCCGATATGTATGCAATTTCAGTCGCGGATTTGAAAAGTAAAAAACGCGATCAAAAATATGTGATCCCGCGTCAAATAGCCATGTACATTGCGCGGCAGCTTACCGAATATTCTTTTACGGAAGTCGGAAGCGAATTCGGAGGACGGGATCATTCGACGGTCATGCACTCGTACGATAAAATTTCATCGGAGATAAAAATCGATTCGTCGCTAGAAGCGAGAATTCAACTTTTGATGAGGGAAATCAAAGATTACAAAAAGTGAATAATGTGCTATAATGTTGTGGAAAAGACGAACAAAAAGGTATACAATGTGGAAAAGTGTATAACATGTGGACGGAGAACATAAAGTTATATACAGCGTAAATCTCTATAGTATAATCAAATACATGAGATTTCCACACTTTGCCCGGCCTTATTATTATGATGACTAAATTTATATATATATTATAAATTTAAGAAGAGACATTTTGTGAATAAAAACGAATCTACGCAATAAAAACAATACTATTGCGTAATCGATACAGGAGCTTAATATGAAATTTTCTTTCGACAGAGATGCGATGATCAAAGAAATCGCCGTTGCTCAGGAAATCATTACAAATAAAAGCGCAATTTCGATTTTATCGAATATTTTTTTGAGCGCGGAAAACAATACGCTTACGATAAAAGCTACCGATTCGTCGGTCGGCTTTTTAACAAAAATTCCGGTCGATGTACAGGAAGAAGGATCGACGACGGTATATTGCGATAAATTTATGAGCATCCTCGCTTCATCGCCTCAGGGTGAAATAGAGTTCAAACAGGAAGACGTAAAGATAACGATCACGCCTGTCGCAAAAAAAATAAAATTTCAGCTGAAGAGCATAGCGAGCGATAAATTTCCTGCAGTCAAACAGGCTGAAGATGTTCCCTTTTTCGATGTCGCGGCAAAAGATTTGAAAGCGATGATTTCGCAGACTATATTCGCCGTTTCCGAAGATGCGAACCGCTATTTTATGACGGGCGTTTTTTTTACGAAAAAAGACGACGATTTGATTATGGTTTCGACTGACGGCCGCCGTCTTTCGTATTCGGCGAAATCGATTGCACAGGGCATAAACGATTTTCCGTCGGCCATCGTTCCGATAAAAATATTGAGCTGCATTTTGAAACATGCGAGCGATGAAGGAAACGTTTCGGTCGCCGTCGTCGACAAATTGATTTACGTAAAATTCGGTAATTATGAATTTTCGTCCGCACTTCTTGAAGGACAATTTCCTAATTATCAAAAAGTTATTCCCGAAAAACAAAAGTTTTCATTTCAAGTTAATAAAAACGATTTGGATTCGGCGCTCAGGCGCACGACGATTCTCATCGACAAAAAGGTGAGCCGGCTTTTGTTTAAAGTGTCACCGGGTACGCTGACGCTCATTTCGCCTGAAACCGATTTGGGAACGGCGGTCGAAGAGATCCCGTGCAGATACGACGGCGAAGAAGTAACGATTGCACTCAACTATCTCTATGTCGCCGAACCTATCAAAGCGATAGGCACGGAAAACATCGTTTTCGAATTTACCGAACCGATGAAAGCGATCACGATGAGAGCCGAACCGGCAGCCGATTATTTCCACATCATCATGCCGATGAATCTCAACTGATGCCGTTTTTATCGCTCGCAGTCGACAATTTTCGCAATTTGAAAAACGGCAGAATAGATTTTTCGGGAAAGGAAATTTATTTTGTCGGTACGAACGGGCAGGGTAAAACGAATATTCTCGAAGCGCTGTATTATTCCGCATACGGTTCTTCGTTCCGCACTTATACCGATTCGCAAATCGTAAAAACGGGAGAAGAGGCCTTCGCGCTTCACGCGCTTTACAAACAGGAAAGCGGCAACGTTCAAAAAATCGACATACGCTGTGCGGAAGGTATCAAACGAATCGAAAAAAACGGTAAGAAAGTTCAGGATCGAAAAGAATTGATAAATACGATTCCGTGCGTTCTCTTTTGTCACGACGATATGCGCTTTGCAACCGGAGGCCCGGAGCATCGCCGTTTTTTTCTCGATCAATCGCTTACTATGTTCGATACGCTGTACATCGACGATCTGCGCAATTATAAAAAAATTTTAAAAAACCGCAATCAATTATTAAAAGACCGTTCGTACGAAATGCTCGACGTCTACGATACGCAGCTTGCGCAGTGCGGACTTGAAGTACAAAAAAAACGCAAAACGGCGGTTTTTCAATTCAATCAGATTTTCGGAAAATTATATGAGGATGTCGCGGGTATAGACGGTGTGCGTATCGTTTATGTGCCGTCGTGGAAAGAAACGGAAGACGGAGCGGCTACGCGTTTTCCTTTGCCGGAAGAAATACGGGAGAGACTTTCGGAAAAGCGCGATCGGGATAAAATGATGGAAACGACGATGAGCGGACCTCATCGCGACCGAGTCGTTTTTATGCGCGGAGGAAATCAATTTATACCGACGGCGTCGACGGGACAGCAGCGGCTTACGGCGCTTTTGCTTCGCGCATCGCAAGCCGTTTATTATACGAGAGTTACCGGAGTAAAGCCGGTTTTTTTGATGGACGATGTCATGCTCGAACTCGACCCCGACAAGCGGCAAAAAATGACGGCGATTTTGCCCGACTACGATCAGCTTTTTTGCACGTTTTTACCGGGCGAGCCGTACGAACGCTATAAACGTTCGACGACGCGCATTTTCGGTATCGAAAACGGAGAATGGCACGAGATGCGGGAAAAAGAATCAAAAAGTTTTCCGCAAAGCAATGAAGTATCGAATCGGCTGCACGAATAAAATCGGCGGGAGCGTATATGAATAACGGCGAACAAAATATCGTTTCCGCAGCGGATATGATAACGAGCTTATTTTCTAACCTCGACAAAAAAACGCTCGATCAAAGCGGAAAACTTATAGACACGTGGAAGAGAGTAGTGTCAAAAGTGCGTTCTTCCGGCCGCGATTACGGTGAGCAGCTTTGCGCTCATACGAATCCCGTACAGTTTGAAAAAGGCGTTTTACTTGTCGAAGCCGATCATCCGGGTTGGATTCAGATTTTGCAGATTTATTCGAAATTTATTTTGACAGGCTTACAGCGGGCCGCGCCGGAACTCGGCATAACGACGCTGTCGTTTAAGCTGAAAGGAAGCGGTGCGGAACTCTGCGGCAAAAGCTACGACGAACAGGTCGCCGAAGAGCGGCGGAAAATTGAAAAACGATATAAGAAGGCTTACGGAGAGCCGGAAAAAAATCAGGTGCGGAAAGGGCAGTCTCTTTCTTCCGAACTGCAGGCGAAATTCGATGCGCTGAAATTGAGTATGGAAAAAGCCGCGGAAGCGGAAAAAGGCGAAGGACAATAAAAGGGCTTTTGTTCGGCGTTCGTATTTTTTTCTGCTCGTACGGCGTCTGCCGCCGGTATGATTTCATATTTGGGATTTTTTCCAAGAATTAAGCCGGCTTGGATCGACATATCGTTCTTATCTGCAAAAATAAATAATTATATGATATTATGAGAATAAAGGTTGGTTCTTAATGTCATCGGATTTTAATGAAAATACAAGGGTTCAAGTGCCGGCGGCTTTGCATTTATGCAAGCTTGGTTATGTCTACCTTGATAAAATAGAAATATATGATTCTAAAACAAATATCCTAACTAATATTTTTCTTTCTCAACTTCATAAATTAAATCCCGCGCTTTCCGATACAGATTGTAAAAACTTCCTTAATAAAATTATTACATGTCTGAACAACGATGACCTCGGTAAAGAATTTTATACACTTCTTTCTTCAAATTCCGGAATTCATCTCATTGATTTTGACACTCCGGAAAATAATACCTGGCATATAACAACCGAATTTACCTGTGAAAACGAAGATACAAAAGACAGTTTCCGCCCGGATATAACATGTTTTATAAACGGTTTACCTCTTGCTTTTATTGAAGTTAAGAAGCCTAATAACCACGAAGGAATGCGTGCAGAATTTGATCGAACAAATGCGCGGTTTAGAAATAAGGCATTTCGAAGGTTCTTCAATATCACACAACTGATGATTTACTCAAATAATCAGGAATACGACAGCCAGAATAGAATTCCTGTTCAAGGAGCGTTCTATTGTTGTACATCCAAAGAAAAAGCATTCTACAATGTATTCCGCGAAGAGACTAAAAATTTTGCAGAAAACTATCCTTATCTGCCGTTGACAGAAGAAATTACAAAAAAAATCTGTAAGCACCGAAACTGCATTTCTCTTCCTCATCATCCGGAGTTTGTAACTAACTGTAAACCCGGTACGCCGACAAACAGGATCATCACATCAATGTTGAGCAAAGAACGATTCCTGTTTTTGCTTCGATACGGTTTTGCATATGTTGATTTAAAAAAAGAACTTGATACCGGAGAAACCGTTACAGAATTGCAAAAACACATCATGCGTTATCAACAGTTATTCGCTTCTCTTGCAATTAGGGATGCTCTTGATAGGAAAATAAAAAGCGGAATCATTTGGCATACTCAAGGATCCGGAAAAACCGCATTGGCATATTATTCCGTAAAAAGTCTTACGGATTTCTTTGCAACAAAAAATATTGCTGCAAAATTTTATTTTATCGTTGACCGTATATCTCTCATGGAACAGGCTATGGATGAGTTTGCCGGCAGGGGCTTGAAAGTTCGCTCTGCATCTTCAAGAGACGAACTGATGAAAGATATCAAAGACAACAGTCTTGTTGAAAATAATACCGGCGAGCTTGAAATTATGGTCGTGAACATCCAGAAATTTGAAGAAGACCACACGCCTATAGAAGTTGTGAATTCATACAGTACAAATCTCCAGAGAATCTTTTTTATTGATGAAGCGCACAGAGGTTATAATCCGGAAGGCTCATTTCTTGCCAACCTTTTGGAAGCTGACAAAAATGCAATTAAAATTGCAATGACAGGAACGCCGCTTTTAAAAGAAGAGAGAGAAAGCTGGCGTGTATTCGGCGATTACATCAACACCTACTATTACGACAAATCAATAGCGGACGGATACACATTAAAGCTCATGCGTGAACCGATTCAGACTGTCTATCGTGAAAAACTTGAAGCGATTCTTGATAAACTGGCCGGTGATGTTGAAGTCAAAAAGCCTGATATAGATAAAGATAAAATAATTGAAAATGAAACGTATTTGAACGCTCTCATCGACTATGTAATACAAGACATAAGAAGGTTCAGAATAGAAAACTCTGATGATACGGTCGCCGCAATGGTTGTGTGTAAGACAAATCCGCAGGCAAGAAAATTTTATGAACTTTGGACAAAACGGTACGATGAGGCAAAAAAATATGAGGACTTGAAGCTTGCCGAAAAATACGACCCGATGAAAGCTCCGTCGATTCAAAAGCCTTTGATTGCAGCGCTTATTCTTCATGACGAGGGCGACAAGGAAGAGCGCAAGGCATACATCGACGAATTCAAGAAAAAAGAAAGCATAGATGTACTTGTCGTAAATCAAATGCTTCTTACCGGATTTGATGCACCCCGTTTGAAAAAAATGTATTTAGGACGCAAACTTGACGGCCACGATCTGCTGCAGGCATTAACACGCGTAAACCGCCCATACAAAGATTTTAAATACGGTTATGTTGTTGATTTTGTAAACATAAAAGAAAATTTTGACGCTACGAATGAACGTTATCTGAAAGAACTGAACCGCACGAATGATTCAAAAGAAACCGGCGAAGAGCTTCCTCCGGCACAGGCTATTCTTGAAAGCGAAGAAGAAATCGCTGCAAAAATCCGGAACATAAAGTCAATTCTTTGGTATTTTGATGTTTCAAACCGGGAAGAATTCAGAATTCAGCTTGATGAGATTGAAGATAAAAACAAACTGTATGAACTGAGAAGTGTTTTAGACGAGGCAAAAGCTCTCATAAACCGAATCCGTTCATCAGGCGATGAAGATCTGACTGCAAAAGTTCGTGATATGCTTCCCGGTACGATTCCTTCTCTTATAAGCGAAGTTACCCATAGAATAGAGCGCATCAATTTACTTGAAGGCAATGAACACAAGGAAGATGTGAGCGGAATTATCAATCTTGCCCTGAGCGAGATTGACTTTGAATTCGTAAAAGGCGTTCCCGAAGAACTTCAAATCTTCATTAATGATTTACGCGATAAGTACGAACGTGTTCAGCGCGAATTTGAAGTTAATTTCGATAAAGTCGAAGATAAGTATGTTAATCTTGCAGAGGAATTCCGTTCATTCTTCCGCAAAAAAGGCTTTGTTCCGGAATCGGTTAAAGATGCAAAAGAAAATATCCACTACATGGATGAAGTAATGAAAAAGATAAAGGAAATCAATGCAAGGAACAATCTCTTGAAAAAGAAATACAACAACGACGAGCGTTTTGTCCGTGTTCACAAGCGCATTCTGGAAGAAAATACAAAACGCCCTGTTGCAATAATCTCAAGCAATGAGATGGTCTTGTGCGAAAATCTTTATGAAATGAAACACCTTATAGATTCGTATGTAGACTTGAACCCGCACATACTTGAAACCAACAGCCAGAGCAAATTCAAGCAGGATGTAATGTCAAATGTAGCGACAAAACTATACTCTCTGGGAATAAAAGCCGCAATTGATGACAAAAAATACATCACCAATTTAATTTCAAATGAATACATAAATCAATATAATAGTTACGGAGCGATAATATAAAATGGCAGAACAGAACTTGAACTTAAAAACGATTGCGCTTATCGACTCATTAAAGTCAACCACGGGAGCTTACGGTCTTGCAAACAACGGAAGCGAATACAAAATCATTACAGAAATATTTCTCTATAAATTTTTCAATGATAAATTCGGTTACGAAGCAAAACGAGCGCCTGAATATGGTGCGCGACTGAAGAAAGCGGAAAAGTGGGATGCCGAATACGATTTTTTTACAGAAGACGAAGTTGAAGACCTGTTTACTTATCTTCCGGGGTCAGTTCCCCGATTAAAGCCGCATCAGACACTTGCTCACCTTTACAATGCTTCGGGGCAGGGCGATTTTTCCGCATTGCTCGATTCAACCTTGATTGAAATTGCAAGTCAGAATGCAGATACATTTTCTGTTTCCACATCCGGAAAATCTAAAGTAAGTATTTTTACCGCGGTTACTACTTATGTTACTGACACCTCAAAACGGGATGCTTTTGCGAAAGCCCTTATGAGTACGGTTACAAGTTTTAACTTCGAAACGGTCTTTGATGAAAAATATGATTTTTTCTCCGGTGTTTTTGAATATCTTATCAAGGATTACAACAATGCAGGCGGCGGAAAATACGCTGAATATTTTACTCCTCGGGCAATAGCACAGGTAATGGCAGCTCTTTTGACCGAAGAGGGAAAAGATTACAAAGGTGTTACCTGTTACGATCCGAGCGCCGGAACCGGAACATTGCTTATGGCTCTTGCCCATGCAATCGGAGAGGACAGGTGTTCGATTTACAGTCAGGATATTTCCGAAAAATCCTCGGAAATGCTCCGATTAAATCTTATCCTTAATAATCTCGTAGGAAGCCTTCCGAACATTATTCAGGGGAACACGCTCACAGAACCTGCACACAAAGAAAGCGACGGACGGCTAAAAACGTTTGATTTTGTCGTTTCAAATCCGCCGTTTAAGCTTGATTTTCCGGAATATTCAGACTCGCTCACTGCCGACAGTATGCGCTTTTGGGCGGGAGTTCCGAACAAAGTAAAAAACATAGACCCGAAAAAGCCGAAAATGGCAATTTATACTTGTTTTATTCAGCACGTTATTAATTCTTTAAAGCCTACAGGCAGGGGAGCGATTGTTGTTCCTACCGGATTCATAACGGCAAAGTCCGGCGTGGAAAAAAGAATTTTGGAGCGCATCGTAAACGACCACGTAATCTGCGGCGTTGTAAGTATGCCGAGCAATGTTTTTGCCACAACAGGAACAAATGTAAGCGTCTTGATTTTTGACCGTACACCAAAAACAGATGACGACACGGTTGTGCTGATCGATGCGTCAAAGCTCGGCGAGGAATACAAGGAAGGCAATAACCAGAAACGCCGTCTGCGTCCGGAGGAAGTGAAAAAAATTGTGGACACTTTCCGCAGCAAAAAGATTGTTGAAGATTTTTCAGTTGTAAAGAAGTACAAAGATATAAAAGAAAAGAATTGTTCTCTTTCAGCAGGTC
The DNA here is from genome assembly GCF_014334835.1 of Treponema sp. Marseille-Q4132. Classification (NCBI taxonomy): domain Bacteria; kingdom Pseudomonadati; phylum Spirochaetota; class Spirochaetia; order Treponematales; family Treponemataceae; genus Treponema; species Treponema sp. Marseille-Q4132. Next base: position 1,612,780 of record NZ_CP060591.1, on the reverse strand, counting down.
AGTATTTTGACATCAAGATTGAATATGTAGATATTACTCAGGAAGAATTTAACAAGCGGATTGCAGAGAAAAAAGAGACACTTAAAAACCTGTTCAAAGAGAGCGCTGATTTGGGCAGAGAGATCCTCAAAAGCCTTGATTCGCTGGAATTTCATGAGGAAGTGAAATGATGGCTAAATTTAAGGAATACAAACTCGGTGATATTGCAGATATTTTGACAAGTAATGTTGATAAAAAAGTAACACCCAATCAAAAAACTGTAAAACTATGTAATTTTGTAGATGTTTATCATAACTGGGCTATAACAAAAGAGAACTATGCAAGTTTTATGACTGCTACCGCATCCGATGAAGAGATTTCAAAGTTTTCATTAAAAAAAGGGCAGGTAGCATTTACAAAAGATAGTGAAACTAGAGATGATATAGGAATTCCGACTTATATTGCAGAATCTTTTAACGATGTTGTATTAGGTTATCACACCGCACTTGCAACACCTGATGAAAACATCGTGACCGGTGAATATCTAAATGCGTTCATGCACAGTTCTTTTATCCAAAAGTATTTTGAATTAAATGCAACTGGAAGCGGAATGCGCTACACTCTTTCTCTGCAGACATTACACGATATTCCGATTTTAGCACCTGACTTACCTACACAAAATAAAATTGGAGCATTACTTTCAAACATAGACCACAAGATTTCTGTTAATCGTGAGATAAACAGGAATTTAGAAGAGCTGGCAAAGCAGATTTACGACTATTGGTTCGTGCAGTTTGACTTTCCGAATGAGGATGGAAAACCGTATAAGTCTTCGGGCGGAAAAATGGTATGGAATGAACTGTTAAAGCGTGAGATTCCTGCGGGGTGGGAAGTGGAATCTGTAAACAATATTTCAACTTCATGCCGAGGTGTTGGATATACTTCAAAAGATGAAAAATCTGTCACAGATAAAAATATTGTTTTGATCCTTCGAGGCAACAATATCGCAAATAATCATATAATCTACGATGATAACACCGTTTTTGTTGATAAATCATTTGTATCAGAAGAACAAAAAATTAAAAAGTTTGACATAATTATCACAATGTCTAGCGGAAGTAAAGAACACGTCGGCAAATCGGCAATGTTTCTATTTGATTCGCCACATTCATATGGTGCGTTTTGTAATAAAATTATACCCAAAAAGAATTACCAATATTTTCTTGAAAACTATCTGCACTCTAATTTTTTCATAAAATGTATTCGTCAATTTGCTTCCGGAACAGGTATTAATAATCTTACAAACGAGCATTTTAGCAAGACATTTTTTGCTTTTCCTCCCACAAAAATCTTAGGATTATTTAATAAAAAAGTTGAAGATATTTATAAACAAAAGGGATTTATTGAACAAGAATGTCTGCAACTCTCCGTCCTTCGCAACACGCTCCTTCCTCTTTTGATGAACGGACAAGTTACGCTAAATTCCTGTTTATCTCACGAGTGATTGATATTTTTTTATCGATTGATGTTATGAGTTTTCCAATTTTTGCTTCATCTAATTCGTCACTAATAATTGGAAAATTCATAATATGATTTATGTCGCCTCGTGGCATCTTGCTGCCTTTTGAAGCTTTCATTACATAATCGTAGAAACTATCTTGCATTAGAACAGAATATAGAAATTCAGAAGTATGATTTGTCTTTGCACGAAATGCCAACACATCTGCCGAACATCCGCCATCAGAATCAGCAAGCCAAATCTTTCGTAAATATGGACGAATGTTTGCGATAAGAACATCACCTTTCTTATAATAAGTCAAGTTACATTTTTGAGGAGGCACGGAAATCAATTTTTGCTCGAGTATTGTTTAAAAAGTTGATAAAGTGCTAAAGTAAGTGTATGAGGTGGGAAACATTAGAAGAAGCACTTGCAGTGCTTGAGACGGAACGGGAATACGACGGGTATTTTTGCAGCGTACAAGACGCGGTTATCATCGTGATTTTGGGAAGCTTGTGCGATTTGCAAAGCGTAAAGAAAATCCACGAGTGGGCAACGACCGAACATGTCAGAACATTTTTGGCAGAAACGTTCGGAATCAAACGAATACCGTGCTATTGGTGGCTGTTAAGCCTGCTTGGAATCATACGGCCGGAATCATTGAATGAGTGTATGAAACAATGGGTAGCTTCGGTTGTACCGGCTCTTGCAGCAAAACTTGAGACGGAAGAGAAAGAACAAAGCGCGAAGAAAAAGAAGCAGCCGTTGACGATAGCCATAGACGGAAAAGCTATCCGCTCAACGGGAAAGATGAAAAAATACGACAGTCCCTTGCATATCATCAGTGCACAGATAGGGGAATTGGGGTTGACGCTTGCCCAAAGAACGGTCGAATCAAAGAGTAATGAGATTCCTGCCGTACCGGAATTGATAAAAGAGCTTGAAATTCAGGGCTGTATGGTGGTCGCGGACGCAATGAACTGTCAAATAGAGACTGCCGAGGCGATAATTGAGGCAAAAGCGGATTATTTGTTAAGTGCGAAGGGCAATCAGGAAGCACTTATGAACGATATCGCGGAGTATGTTCAGGATACAAAGCTGAGAGTGACGATGGACAGCATCACACGAACGGAAAAGGGACATGGGCGGAAGGAAAGGCGCAGTGCGTATACGAGTGCAGATGTTTCATGGCAGCCGGGAGGACGAGTATGGCCGGAACTCAAATGTATTGGAGCAGTGCATACACGATTTGAGACGAGTAAAGGGGTGACGGAAGAATGGCATTATTATATTTCAAGTAAAGCGTTACGAGCGGAAGAGCTGCTCCATCATGCAAGAGAGGAATGGTCGGTGGAATCGATGCATTGGCTGTTGGATGTACATTTTGACGAGGACAGATGCAGGGTGCAGAGTAAGAACGTACAACAGAATCTCAATATGCTGCACAAGTTTGCGCTTAACATAATCCGCATACACAAACGTGAATCACAATCGAAGCTGCCTTTAAACGGGATTATGTTCCGTGCACTTATGAATCCTCAAGCATTATTACCGCTTTTGGGCAAAACTTGATTTCCGTGTTGAGGAGGAAGATTAGTTGCAATCATGCGACCTGTTTTGTTCTGTAAAATACAATCAGTAGTAACATAATCAGCCAAAGCAATATTATCACTGGAAATTCTGTCATTCACTTGTTCACAAATATCTTTGAGTTTCATGCTCATAATTACTTTTCTATCCCTTTTTCAATCCGAAGATTATTATTTGGAAGTGGAGATAACGGTATTTCCAAGGAATTGATCGTCGTCAACTGTTTTATTGCAGTCCGGCGTAACAGTTCAAGCCGTCGTCCTTGCTCAGTTCCCTGTTCAATCAAAATGGCATTATAGCTTTCTAAATTGACAAGCACCAGGAGCTGACTTATTGTTGCATAATCACGGATGTTTCCTTTTTTCTTTGGATTTTCCATTCTCCACTCTTTTGCAGTTTTGCCAAAAAGTGCAACATTCAATAAGTCTGCCTCATCCGCATACACAAATGACTTTTGAGCAGGAGTCAGATCCGGTAAAATCAGGTTTTCTTTTATTGCATCTGTATGAATATGATAATTTAGTTTTGTAAGTTCACGATTCAGATTCCAATTAAGCGAAAGCCGTGAATTCTCATCATTTTTTAAGCGTTTATAGTCCTTTATGATGTAAAGTTTAAATTCCGGAGAAAGCCATGAGGCGAATTCCAATGCAATATCAGAATGAGCAAAAATTCCGCCGCCATACCTGCCGGATTTTGTTATAATTCCTTTTCCATAAAGGATTTCATTCCAGTCTTTTATAGAAAATGTAAATGCATTGGTTCCTGCATCACTTCTAAACGTATCGAATTCGCTACGTTTAAAATCCGGATTATGCAAAACTTCCCAAAGTCCAAGGAATTCAACAATATCACGACTTCTAAGCCAACTGTGTATTGTAATTCTGGGGTCAGAACTTCTATATCTGGCTATATCAGTAAGAGAAATATATTCATTCTCAAAATCGGTTGTATATATTCCGATTTCAATTCCTTTTGCATGAATTGTCTCTTTTATTGTTTTCATTTCTTACCCCAAATATTTTCTATGGCTTATCTTTACGTTTTGCTGGTCTACTTGCGCATATCTCATTGTAGTATCAATTTTTGCATGCCCCAAAAGCCTCTGTACCTGTTCAATCGGCATTCCTCTGTTTATTGCTTCCGTTGCCATTGTTCGCCTGAATCTATGCGGATGAACTTTATTGATACTAGCAGAGTTTCCCAGTCTTCTCAATGCAGCTTCAACTCCGCTTATAGAAAGCCGATTATATGGTGCCTTTTGCTGAACGAACAATGCGGGAGAATCGTCAGTTCTGGAATTCAAATACTCTTTTAAGTGTAATTTTGTACTTGCATTAAAATAAACCTCTCGTTCTTTTGCGCCTTTACCAATCACGATTGTTTGGCGCTGTTCAAAATCAATATCACTTCGATTCAATTTTACAAGCTCCCCCACACGCATTCCGGTAGATTCCAGAAGATCTACAAGAGCTTTGCTTCTTGCATCGGTACAATTATCCCGCAAAATTACCATATTTTCGTCTGTAAAAACCTTCTGAACAGTTATATCTTGTTTGACTTTATGAATTTTGCGCATTGGACTTTTCAGAATCAAATCTTCATTTTCTAACCATGAAAAGAATGTTGAAAAAATACGCCTGTTATTGTCGATAGTCATTTTTGAAACTTGTCGTATAGTTTGAAAATTAGAAAGATATGTTCTTATGTCCTCTGAGGTTATTTCCGTAGCAGGTTTTTTTGTAGATATAAAAAGTTTCTCCAAAGTAGAATTGTAATAAGCAAGAGTTTTTACAGAGCAACCTTCCAGTTTTTTTGCCTGAATAAAATCTTCAAGCAACAAATGATTCTTTGTTTCTTTTTTCTCAATTCTATAAATAGAAAATCCGTCCAAAATCCTGTCCAGAATTCGGCAAATTCTCGTAATTTTATCCGTTTCAAACGATTTAGAAAGCTGCTCTTGTAAGCTTTCCATAATTTGTGTTTTTGTGTTCATATCACATACACCTCCCATAGATTAAATTTTACGAAATAATGGAAATGATGTTGAGATAAACAGGAATTTAGCGTAACTTGTCCGTTCATAAGAAGCGGGAGAAGAGTGTCGCGGAGTTTAACCAATTCTTTTATTTCTTTTTCCATGGTTAAAATCTGTTTCATTATTGGTTTTACTTTTTCATCAAACTTTTTAAGAATTATTTTTTGAGGAGTTAATGTTGGTAATATCTTTAGATAATCTGTTTTTAAATTCTTAAAAATACTTCCAGAAGCAAGATGTAATAAATTGTATCTAACCATTTTAATTACATAGAAAAGGTAATACTTTAAATACGATTCATAATTTGTAAGAACAAGCCAACCGTCATGTACACAGGCATTGATTTCTACAAACTTTGGGATACCCGGAGTAGCACTATTCGAGACTATTAGAGTATCAGGTTTTACACTTACACTTTTGTTTTTTCCTTCTGGAATAATGCACTCTCTGATTGTTAATAAATAAGGACTTTCAATATCTTCTGTTGCATCTGAAATTTTAATCCATGGGATACCTGTGTTTGTAGAATCCATGAAATCATCTATTGGTCTTGGGGAGGCTCCTCTGTTTATATTACATAATTCTTGTAATTCTAAGCTGTTCCATCCCACAGGAATCTCACGCTTTAACAGTTCATTCCATACCATTTTCCCGCCCGAAGACTTATACGGTTTTCCATCCTCATTCGGGAAGTCAAACTGCACGAACCAATAATCGTAAATCTGCTTTGCCAGCTCTTCTAAATTCCTGTTTATCTTATCAATTGAAATACCGGTCAGTTCAAGAAAAAATAAACCTCGGGCACAACATGAACACCGGAAGAAAGCATTTTACAATTCGGCATCGGTACATTATAATAAAACGATTTGTAAAGAATTTTCTGCAAGATATTCTCATGAACTGTTTTGCAGTTTCGTTCTTTGACAATTCAGCAGCGGTTCGAAATCATGGTACTTGAGCTGTAGAAAAAACACATTCAGTATGAGTACGTTTTTTCTACTGAAGCTGCAAAACAGTTTTTAACGCAGTAAATCCCGCTTCCGCCGGATATGACAGGTAAAAGAGCGCCTCACTGAGGCAGAGGCAAGGGAAATGCAAAATCGGAGGCGAATGATGAAAAAGGTTATAGCGATATTTTTTATTTGTGTATTGTTTTCATCGTGCGGAAAGTTTGAGGAAGGTACAGTATTGAATAGATTAACCCCTATACGGTTGCTGCTTTTGAATATACGGAAAAATCCTGACAATATTTCCAACGAACAGAGAAAGCAGGCGAGAGCATTTTATAACGCGATTGTAAGATACGAATGGGAACCGGAAAAGGTAAAAGAAATGCTCGATGCGGGAGCGGATCCGAATTACTGTTACGGGGAATGCGGCTGGATTCAAAATAATCCTTTGATTGAAACAGCACGATCGATGTTTTTCGATGCCACGGGTTTTAAAGAGGTTTATGGATATGTTCCGAACCCGCTCCCTGATGAAGGCAGATCGATTGATTTATTAAATTATGGAGCAGATATACATAAATACCCTTATGCATGGATTATTGTATATCGTTATGGAAATTATTATATACACGATGAACAATTAAAAGAACAGGATAAAAATCTTATGGATTATTATATATCGGATTATATTAAAAATGCTAACAGGCTTCTTTCTGCTTTTATAAGGGTGGGCGCGAGTGTAGATGCTAAAGGGAATCATATTGCTTTTGATTGGCAAACATATAACGATAATTTGTCTTATGAAGACTTCTGTAAATTGTGTAAAACATCTGAGGCAACAACCCCTTTGTATGAAGCGATAAAAAAGGGAATGCAATGGGAAAGTCAGGTAGATTTATTACTGAAATACGGTGCAATTATAGACGAAAGCTGTCTTGAAGCGGCAAAATTAAGCGGGGAAGAAGCGATGATTGAAAAAATACAAAAACTTTTTGACAGAAAACAAAAAAGCGATGAATAAAAACATCGCACATATATCTAAAGAAAGCTTCTAAAAACTGAGATTTTTAGAAGCTCCCATAACAAAGTTTTCAAAGCCGACAACGCGGACAAGCTGCGTTGCGGTTTAAAACAATATTACAAACGGTACAACAGGTCATGATGCGTCGAAAGCTTACAAATGCCGCTCAAGTCGCTTTTTCCGCGCCTTGACCAAGTATAAAAAATAATGATATATTTGATTACTTATTTCGATATCTTATGACCTTGATAGCGATATCAGGTTGATTATATAAGGAGCATGTTCTATGTTACGGACATATCAGCCCAGTAAAGTTAAACGCAACAGAAAATTCGGATTCAGAGCGCGCATGGCGACAAAGGGCGGCCGCAAAGTTCTCGCCCGCCGCCGTGCAAAGGGACGCAAAAAGCTGTCGGTCGCGGACGAAAAAAAGAAGTATTGATTTTAGGGACGGAAGCTGCCGATGGAAGCCGCTTTGAAAAAAACCGGCGGATTTAAACGTATGGAACGTATAAAAAAATCCGCCGCTTTTAAAGCGCTTTTTAAAAACGGAAAGCGAACGGGCGTCCCGGGCGCAAAGCTGTTTTATGCAAAAAACGGATTGCGCGTAAATCGCGTCGGATTTCCTTTGTCCCGCGGATACGGTAACGCGGTGCAGAGAAACTTGTCGAAAAGATACAGCCGTGAAGTCTATCGTTTATTAAAAGCACAGTTGGATGTCGGATATGATATGCTCTTTTTATTGTATCCCGGACGAGATTCGTTCGATGCCCGATGTGCGCAATTTCGATTATTGTGTAAAAAAGCGGGATTGATTACGGGATGAAACAATTCCTTGCGAAATTTTTCTGTCTTTTAATCCGCGCCTATCAAATCTGTATTTCTCCGTTGTTTCCGTCGTGCTGCAGGTATACGCCGACGTGTTCGCAGTATGCGATCGAAGCGATAAAAAAATACGGACCGGGTAAGGGTCTTTTTTTCGCAATAAAAAGAATCGTCCGCTGTCATCCGCTTCATGCCGGCGGATACGATCCCGTTCCTTAAAATTGCACAGCCGGTAAATTTTAAGATTCGGAAGCAGTGCAATTAGTACGCGTATCTCGCAGCGAGTAAAATAATAATTTTAAAATGCCGCGCCGCTGCGTGCATATTTTTTTAATTTGTTGGAGATTTACCTATGGATAAAAATACTGTTTGGGCGATCGCGTTGTCGACGGTCGTGATCGGAGTGTTTTTGGTTTTGCAGTCTACCGTATTTGCGCCTCAGCGACAAAACGGAGCTGCGGCTGCCGAACGGACGGCGGTTTCTACGGACGCGCTTCCTGAAAATTCACAAAGTGCGGCACCCGTGCTTATCGCTTCTTCCGATGCCGAAGAAGCCGTTTCCGAGCAGACTCTTACGATCGTAACCGATAAAATCAAAGCGGTTTTTACGAACAGGGGCGGCGATATAATCGGCTATGAATTGCTGAATCACGTCGATACCGATACGAATAAAGGCGTTGAAATGGCGGACAATATTTCCGCTTTTAACCGCGCGTGTGCCGTTTCGTTCGGCGATGCGAACGGAGCGATGATAAACGATCTGTTCAGCGTCGAACAGCCGGATGCGAATACCGTACTTTTTACGAAGCGCTATAACGGCTACACGTTCGGCAAGCGCTATACGTTTATCCCCGGCGAATACATGTTCAAACTTGAGGTTTTGATGCACAGCGACGAGGGTACGGTTTCGCTCAACACGAACAACGCCGCCTACACGATCCGCACGGCACCGCAAGTCGGGCCGCACTACAACCCGCGTATGAACCGCTACGATTCGCGTATGTTTATCACGTTCGACGGCAACAAAAAAAAATACGTACAAGTCGGTACGAAACAGTTTAAAGCCTACAAGCGCGATTATATGTGGGCGGGCATCGCCGGAAAATATTTCGAAGGACTTTTCGTTCCCGAAAAACCGGAGACGATGACGGGCGAAGCGTATTATTCTTCGCGTACGGAAGTCGGCGACTATGCGAACGCGCAAGCCTTTTTTACGCGCAAGCCTTTTTCCGGCACCGATATGGCCGACACGTATTACGTTTATTTCGGGCCGCGCAACGAAACCGATTTGCGTATCTACAATACCGCGTCGGCGAACGGCTGGCAGCTTGAAAATGTAAAACTCGACGAATCGCTGCAGGGCTACGGCTGGCTCGGCTGGCTTGAAAAGATCCTCAAATGGGTTCTCGAAAGACTGTATAAAGTCGTTCACAACTGGGGCGTTGCGATCATCATCATGACGATTTTATTGAAATTTGCAATGTTCCCGCTGACAAGACAGCAATCGCTCGGTACGCTTAAAATGCAGGCGCTCCAGCCGAAGATAACGGAGCTACAGACGAAGTACAAAGACAATCCGCAAAAATTGCAGGCGGAAACGGCAAAACTTTACAAAGACAACGGCTACAATCCGATGAGCGGCTGTCTTCCGATGCTCTTTCAATTTTTAATAATTTTTGCGATGTACGATCTGTTTAACAATTATTTCGAATTCCGCGGTGCATCGTTTATTCCGGGATGGATTCCCGATCTTTCGACCGGCGACAGCGTGTATACGTTTAATCGCGACATACCGTTTATAAGTTCTTTCTTGGGTAATTCACTCCGCATTTTACCGATCATTTATCTCGCATCCCAGCTTTTGTACGGTAAAATCACGATGGTCGGCGGTACCGCGGCGGGAGCCGGCTCGAGTGCGGGTCAGATGAAATTTATGATGTACGGTATGCCCCTCATTTTCTTTTTCCTGTTCTACAATGCGCCGTCAGGTCTGCTTTTGTATTGGACGGTGAGCAATATCATCCAGATGGGGCAGCAGCTTATAATCAATAAATTAATGCGTCAAAAAAAAGCGGAAATCTCCGCGCAAGCCGGACAATTTAAAATTGTTAAAAAAGGCAAAAAACGCTGAAGCGTATTTTATTAATCGGAGGCTTTCGAAAATTACACATTCGGAAGGTTCCGATTTCCGTTCGGAAAATAAAAGAGGTATGTTATGATATACGAGTATGAAGGAAAAACCGAAAAAGAAGCGATCGAAAAAGCCGCGAGCGAACTCGGCCTCGAACGCGATCAGTTCGACGTGGAGATCCTTGAAACGCAAAAAAATTCGCTGTTCAAAAAAGGCTATGTAAGGATCCGCGTCAATCCCGTCGATTCCCCCGATGCGTCGCACGCGGGGAACGATAACAGAATGTATGAAACGTCTGCGAGGATCGTCGCCGATCCGCTGCCGCAGGATGAGTTCGAAAAAAAGCTGCTTGAGTTCGTCGACACGATTATCGAAAAGATGGGCTATGACGTAAAAACGGAAATCGTATTCCGCGAAGCGCGGAAAATCGGCATAAAAATGAATTCGCAAAATTCGTCGATCCTCATCGGGCGGAAAGGAAAAAACCTCGATGCGCTCCAGCTTTTGGCAAATATCTATGCCGGCCGGCTCGGTCACGAAGACGTGCGCATCATCCTCGATTCGGAAAATTACCGCATCCGCCGCGAAGAATCGCTCGTGCGCCTTGCGTACACGACTGCGGACAAAGTGCATCAGACGCACAATTCGATTTTGCTCGAACCGATGAATCCGTTCGAACGCCGCCTTATTCACACGACGCTCAACGACATCCCCGATATCGACACGAAATCGGAAGGAGACGGCTTGTATAAGCAAGTGCGCGTTCTCTATAAGGGCGTTCGCTGACGTATCCCGCAGTGCGCGGCGCGATCGAAGCGAGTTCAAATTTTATTAATTTTTGATAAGGTGAAAATGCCTATGCGGAAATTGTTATTATCGTTTGCAGTGTGCTGTGTTACGATCATGTACGGAGGATGCAATCCTATGGAAAAAAGCATAAAATCGATTCAAGGGAAAGACGGAGTATTCGCCGTCATGGAAACGACGCGCGGAAACATCGTGCTTGAGCTGTATTACAAGGATACGCCGCTTACCGTCGTGAATTTCGTCGGGCTTGCCGAAGGCACGCTCGATGCGGCGAAAGGCAAACCCTTTTACGACGGACTCACGTTTCACCGCGTCATCAGCAAGGGAAACGGCGACGATCAGGATTTTATGATCCAAGGCGGCGACCCGCGGGGCAACGGCACCGGCGGACCGGGCTATTCGTTTGCCGATGAAATCGTCGACAAATACGCCTTTACTTCAGGCGGTCTCCTTGCCATGGCGAATTCCGGAGCGAATACGAACGGCAGTCAATTTTTTATCACGATCGTTCCGACGCCGTGGCTCACCGGCAAACACACGATTTTCGGCAAAGTGCTTGAAGGGCAGGACATCGTCAATAAGACAAAACAGGGCGATGCGATCAAAAAAATTACGATCGTACGGAACGGCGAAGACGCGAAAAAGTTTACCGCATCGCAAAACGATTTTAATAAATTATCCGCCGAAGCTCTGAAAGCGGCCGCCGCTCGGAAAGAAGCCGCATTCGCCGATCAAATCAAAACGATCGAAAAGAATTTTGCGAATTTCGAAAAAAACGCCGACGGCATTTATTATAAAATAAAGAAATCAGGCAGCGGCGAAAAAACGGGACGCGGCAAAAAAGTTTCCGTCGATTACAAAGGCTATCTCATAGACGGCCGCGTATTCGATTCGTCGGAAGGCAGGGCGCCGCTGTCTTTTACGACCGCCGCGGGGCAAATGATTCCCGGTTTCGACGCGATGGTGCAGGATATGAAAAAAGGCGAAAGCCGCACGATCGTCATCCCGCCCGATTTGGCGTACGGCGAGCGCGGTTACCCGGGCGTCATCCCCGAAAACGCGTATATCGCATTCGATATTACGCTTCACTGAGGTAAACAGAAATTATTAATTATTAAAACGCCGTGTTTTAAGCGCGGCGTTTTTTTATCGCTTTTATAAAAAGGAGCGAGGTAAATGATTTTTTCGGGATTAAAAAAATTAAGTAAAATATACGGATTTAAAAATAACGGGACTTTTATATACGGTATGGTAAAAAACACATATATCGTTATATTCGATGGAAACAAACATAAAAATGTTTGGTTTCGATTTCCGGGACAGCTTGATGAGGGTGATAAAATAAAAATCGAATCGTGGAAAAAGAGAGGCTTTGTAAAAAAAATTGTTTTTTTGGAGGATAACGCCATTTCCGTTGAAATGAATTTTATTAAATATATTGTTCCGTTCAATATAAAAAAAATAAAAGAAGTCATCGACGACATTACAAATTATATATTTAAAAAATATCCGGAAAGACAAATCGTATGTAGCGAAGACGACTGTTCGGCCGATGCTGTTGTAATATATGACAGCGGAGGCCTTCCTCTGCCGCGTTGTCGCGCCTGTGCCGAAAAGCCGCGTAATCGGACAAAAGCCCTATACGAAAAAGAAAAGGTGGAAAATAATAATTATATAAAAGGCGTCATATATGCGCTCTTTTTTTGCATACCGGGAATTTTATTTAATATTTTTTTCGCTATGCTGGGGAAAATAGCAGGTATTTGCGGTGCCGCATATTATAGGCTTGCACGAGAAGGATTTTTAGAGGCAAAAGGAAAATTTAATAAAATCGGTATTGCTTTGGTTTCCTTTGTGAGTTTGTTGTTTTCCGTTTTCGGAGCTTATGTAGGCTTTTTTGCATATACAGTAAAAAAAATTATAATACAGTCCGAGATAAAAAGTTCGGCCTTTAAAAAGGCCGTCGAAATAGCTTTTAAAATCATGCGTATGCCTGAAGTAAAAAAAGAAATCACAGCAAATATACATATATCATTGGTTTTTTGCGGAATAGCTATTATTTTTTTTACAATAAAAGATTTTCAGGTGGTAAAAAAAATCAAAATACGCAAAATATAATCCCGTTCGCGGCGTTTTTTTTCGTCTTCTAAAAAAGCGAAACGAATTACGATTGTTATTCGGCACTTGCCCTCTATTGCAGTTTTAACCGGTACAGTTTCGAGCCGCGGTTCGGCGACCATTTTTCTTTGCGTTTTTCAGGCAGCGTTCCGATATCGTCCGGCACAAATCCCAAATTTTCAAACCAATCGGCCGCCTGCGTCGTGAGGATAAACACGCTTTCCGAACGTTCCCGTTTTGCCTTTTTTAATAAAAATTCGATGAGCTTCGGTCCGACGCCGATATTCGCGCAGGATTCGTCCACGGCGACCGCTGCAATTTCCGCCTGATGAGCGTCGTAAAAATGCAGCGCGGCGCATGCGCGTATGCCGCCGTCGAGTTCGTAGACGATATAATCGTCGGCGTTTTCGAGCAGTTCGGCATCGCTTCTCGGCAAAAGTTTTCCGGAGGCGACGAAGGGGCGCATAAGCGAAAGAACTGCCGGAATGTCTTCGGTTTGCATCGCACGGATACCGCCGTAATTTTCCGAATAGATCATCGTACCGCTTCCGAGTCCTGAAAAAATTTCGCAGGGCAGCACGCCGTCGAGCGCACCGTTTACGATATGTGTTCTTGCGACGCCCGATGCGCACGCGCTCTTTGCCAAGCGCAGGAGCGAAAGGATTTTTCCGCTTTCCGAATTCGCATTCGCGTCGATAAAAGAGTCGAGTTCGCCGAGGTTGAGCGCGGGGATTTCACCCGTTTCCGTCACGGCGATTCCGGGCGGCACGGTAAAATGCGATGCATTTATATCGTCGCCGCTTGTGACGAAAAACAATTTATCGGCTTGCAGCTGCACGGCGACTTCTTTTGCGAGCGCCGGAGAAGAGATATTGTACGGCTTTCCCGTTCGGCTCCAGCCGATGCACGGAAAAATCGGAACGAAGCCGTCGGCGAGCACCGTGCGGATCGCGTCGGTTTCGAGCTTGTCGATTTCACCCGCGTCCCCGTAATCTTTGCCGTCGAGCACGCCGATCGCGCGCGAGCGTACCCAGTTTCCGATCACGGCGGAAATGCGGTTTGCGGCGAGAGAAGTCATCACCGTATTCGAAACGTCGAAAGCCGCCATTTTTATGAGAGGCATCGCTTCATGCGCCGTAACGCGCACGCCGTTTTGCATCGTCCACGAAATATGCGATGCCGACAGCACTTCATCGATGCGCGAGCGCGAACCCGGCACGATGAGTACGTGCAGTCCCGCTTTTTTGATAAGCGCTATGTCGCGGATGTGGCTTGAAAAAAGCGGCGAGTCGATGTCGTCGAGATAGATGACGACGACGGCGTTTTTAAATCGGTCGACGTAACGAATGACGTCGCGGATGCGCTGTGCTTTTTCGATTCGTATATTGTCCGCCATAAGGCTATTATAGCGCGCGGACGCGGAAAGTGGCAACGCCGCTTTGCGGGCTGCCGCCGACTGCCCATTTTGGAAAAAACGTCTAAATCGCAAAATTGTCAAAATCGCAAAATCATAAAAGAGCGCTTACCGATGTACGATAATTACGGTATACTGTAAAAATTAATAATCGAATGATGTAATTAGTAAGTGTCGTATGAGGAGGAAAATTTGAAGCGGGTCAATATTATCCTGTTCGACGATTTTACGGCGCTCGATGCGTTCGGACCGGCGGAAGTATTTGCAAAGACGGAGGCGGGCTGCGATATACGGTATTATTCTCGATCGGGAGGGGCTGTAACGTGTTCGATACAAAATAAAATCGAAACGGAAAAAACGGATGCGATAGACCGAAAAGATATCCTCATCATTCCCGGCGGCATAGGCACGAGACGCTTGGTCGGTGACGAAGATTTTATTCGAAAACTGAAAACGCTTGCGTCGGAAAGCGAATACGTTTTGTGCGTATGTACCGGTTCCGCCCTGCTTTCCAAAACCGGATTGTTGAACGGCAGAAAAGCGACGAGCAATAAAAAAGCGTGGGAGTGGGTAACGGCGCAAAATAAAAACGTACATTGGATAAAAGAAGCGCGCTGGGTCGTTGACGGAAAGTATTATACGTCATCGGGGATAACGGCGGGGATCGATATGACGTTGGGATTTATAAGCGATACGGTACATAGAAACGCCGCAAAAAAGATCGCCGATGTGCTTGAATACGTACGGCATAAAGACAAAAATTTCGATCCGTTTTGTTAAGATGTCCGCCGGCCTTTACATCGTTGTCCGAAACGTTTTATATTTTCGCTTGACAAAGTTTCCCGCAAGCTATAGCGTAATACCGACAGACGAGCGGCGCGATACGGTGAGCACAAACGCGGTCATACCGTTACGGCGCCGATTACATCAGGAGGACGTATGAGAAAAGAATTGCAGTGGGGTTTATTGATAACGGGAATTCTATCCGTTATCGCCGGCATTTATGTAATCGCACAGCCGATGGTCAGTTTGGTTTCGCTGTCGATTTTTTTTGCGGCGGTACTCTTCGTCAACGGCGTGTATGAAATAGTCCGCTATTTTTACGATAAAGGAAATCGCAGCGGCTTTATGCTCTTTGACGGCATCGTTACCGTCGTGCTTTCTCTTATCCTGTTTTCCGGTCCGCTGGGCGCGATGGTCACGCTCATTCCGTACATATTCGTGTTTTGGGTGCTTTTCGGCGGGATCTCAAGAATCTTTATCGGCTTTGAAATACGCAAAGCCGACAAGCGCGAAGGAAATTATTTATTTTTGACCGGCGTACTCGGAATATTCTGCGGCATCGTCATGGCCTTTCATCCGCTTTTTACCGGATTGGTCGTCGCGTACATGATCGGTTTCGGTTTTATGTATCAGGGTATTATCAATATCGTTTCGTTTTTCCGATTGCGAAAAACCGCACAATAATATTTTCCTGAGAGTTGCGGAGAGCGGTGATGCTTCGATCGCAATTTAAAGCCTTTGTCGAATTCCGTAACGAATTCCGCTCTCGCGTTGCCGAGTGGTCGAAGTACGCTTCGGCGCTCGAAACGCTGCAAAAAACAGCCGCGCAAAAGGATACGCCGGATTATCCCGTGGAAACGACGGTCGTGTACAACCGTGCGCTCGACGACATCTCCGCTCAAGATGAAATCAAATTGATCGTCATCGGCGACAATCCGGGTAAAGACGAACAGCTTTCGATCAACAATCGCTACCTCGTCGGACAGAGCGGGAAAATCGCCGACGGTTTTTTTCGCCGCAATCCCGAACTGCAAACCGATTTCAGAAAAAACGTCGTCATCCTGAATAAAACGCCGGTGCACACCGCGAAGACGCACCATTTGCGCTCTCTGCAAAAAGCAAATCCTGAAATCGCAAAGCTCATCGAAATAAGCCAACTGTGGATGGCCGAACACACGGCAAAGCTCCATCGCGCACTGTGGGAAAACGGCGCAAGCGGAAAAAAAATTGCGCGAAGCCGAGCCGATACGCACGGCAAAAAAAACGGCGAGTGTTTTAATCCGGTGCAGCTGTGGCTTGTCGGCTATGCGGAGTTGAAAGAGAAGGGTATATTTGCGCCGTACCGCGACGCATTAAAAGCCTGCTATGCCGGAAGTGATGCGTGGAAAAGCGTTTTCATCTATCAGCATTTTTCGATGAACCGTTTTCTCATCGATTTAAAAGCGTATCAAAAAAATCGCGCGGTAAATGAAAGCGAAGAAAAAACATCTCTTGCTTGCGATCTTGAAAAGCTCGGCGAATATCACAGAAAAGAAATTTTCGGCGAATGAATGTCAAATCAAAAAAATAATATTAATAAAAATTATTAATATTAAAATAGTTCACTCCGTTTTTATATCATAACGCATATAAAAAAAGCAAAATAAAAAACTTGACAGCTGAAAAATCTGCCCCTATAATTTACTTATACTTATTAAATTTTCAAGCTTTTCGGAGCTGCAGATGGAATTGATTGCGCACAGAGGTGTCCCCGATCTTCGTCCGGAAAACACGGCAAGCTCTTTTATTTTGGCGGTGGAATCCGGTGCGGATCAAATCGAATGCGACATACAGCGGACAAAAGACGGAGAATACGTCATTTTTCACGATTTTACCGTAGACCGCACGACCGACGGTACGGGCAAAGTGCGGGACAAAACGCTCAAAGAACTGAAAGCGCTGTCCGCGCACAATAACATGGAGCGCTATTTCGGAGAGCGGATTTTAACTCTGGACGAATTTTTATACCTCATACCTGAAAATCTGATGTTGAATTTGGAGGTAAAGCGCGACGTCAAAGAAGAAGAGCCGTGGGAGACGGATTTGCTGCGTTTCGTGCTTGAAAGACGAAGTACGGATGCGTTTATTTTAGCTTCATTAAATCATATTGTTTTGGAACATATTGCAAAAGAAAATCGTGACGTAAAGCTCGGTCTCGCATTGGACGGCGAATTGCTGGAATTAAAAACCTATTTGAAAAATCTTCCGTTCCGTATTTACAGTTATCATCCGGCTGCAGAATATGTAAATAAAAGCGGTGTGGAATTTTTACATTCTTTGGGCATAAAGGTATATCCGTGGATTATCGACGACAAGGATACCTTTTCCGATATGTCGGAATGCAAAGTCGACGGCGTTATAACCAACAGGCTTTGCTTTTTGACAAATTGATTACCAATCTCAAGAGGAGTGAAAGATGAAACAAAGAATCAAACGAACGGTATGTTTTTCGGCGTTGATTGCGGTATTGTTTTTAGCGTTCGGATGCAGTAAAAAAAATGCGGGCGGACAGGGAGCGGCAAAACACGTATTTAAACTCAGCAACGTATTTACGAACGAACAGCCTTTGAACGTTACGCTGCGCGAAGTTGCGGACAATATAAATAAAAGAACGAACGGTGCGATCGAAATTCAGATTTATCCGAACGGTGAAATCGCGACGTATAAAGACGGCATCGAGCAAGTGCGCGCGGGTGCGTATTTTATTTCCAACGAAGATCCGAGTTATATGGCGGACTATGTACCGGATTATAACGCGCTTGTCGGGCCCATGCTCTATAACAACATGGAAGAATATACGGCGATGTGTCACAGCGACTTTGCAAAGGCTTTAAATAAAAAAGCCGAAGAAAACGGGATGAAAGTGCTGGCATTGGATTACGGATTCGGTTTCCGCCATATCTGCGCGAACAAACCCGTGCGCAATCCGAAAGAATTGAACAGCATGAAACTGCGTGTTCCGAAATCGAACTTGTGGATCGAAACGCTGAGTGCGATGGGTGCGAATCCCATACCGATGGCATGGTCGGAAGTATATTCCGCCGTACAGCAGGGCGTCGTCGTCGGACTTGAAACTTCCATCAGCGATATTGCGGACAATCAGATGGGCGCCATTATCAAAGATATTTCGTTGACCGGTCACTTTTGCGGAACGACATGCTGCGTTATGTCGAAGAAAATTTGGGACAGTCTTACGCCGGAACAGCAAAAAATCATGGAAGAAGAATTCCTTGAAGGTGCAAAGCGGAACAACGAACGCGTAGCGCTGCAGGAAATCAAAGACAGAGAAAGCCTCGGAAAAGAAGGGGTAAAGTTCTACGAAGTCGAAAAAGACGAGTTCCGTACATTGACCAAAAAAGTGTTTGAAAACAATAAAAATCTTACGCCCGGCGTATACGATACGATTCAAGCCGAATTGGCAAAAATTCGCGGCAAGTAAACACCGGTAAAAGGGGTAGAGGCGAAAAGTCTCAGCGGCATTTCGTCTTTACCCGTATTAATTAATAAGGAAATGAACATGAACAGAAAATCCGTGCTCGGTAATTTGGATTATATTATCGCAGCCGTTGCGCTTTTCGGTATCGTTCTCTTCGTTATCATCAATGTCTTTTGCAGATATATTTTGGGTTTTATATTTAATTGGATGGAAGAGCTTGCAACGATTATGTTCGTGTGGTGTACCTATATGGGCATCGCAGCCGCTTACCGAACGCATGATCACGTGGGCATAAACATAATCGTAAATCTGCTTCCGGAAAAATTGCAGTTTGTCATTGAATTTTTAATAGACCTTTTCGTGTTGGCGCTCGATATTATTATTTTCATACTCAGCGTCAGACTTTGTATCAGTTCATGGGGCAAAATAACTCCGATAATCGGATTGTCGTACACCTTTGTCAACGCGTCGATCAGTATCGGATTTTTGCTTTTGATCGTTTATACGGCGCTGCGCTTATTCGAAAAAGTAAAACGGATAAAGCTCGTGTTTCTTTCAAAAAAAAATAGGCAGGAAAAAATATGAATTTAATACCGCTGTTGATCGTGTTTATTTTATTTATGCTCAATGTACCGATCGGTTTTGCGCTCATCGGCGGATCCATGACCTATTTTTTATTTATGTCGAACAATATGCCGCCGCAATTCGTATTGCAAAATTTCATATCGGGTATCGAATCTTTTCCGCTGCTTGCCATACCGTTTTTTATCTTTGCGGGCGTGATTATGAATTATTCGGGCATCAGCAAGCGTTTGATGCGTTTTGCCGATCTCTTGGTCGGACATCTCCCCGGCGGACTCGGACAGGTAAACGTCGTATTGTCCGCGCTCATGGGCGGGATCTCCGGTTCCGCAAACGCCGATGCCGCCATGCAGTGCAAAATTTTGGTTCCTGAAATGGAAAAGCGCGGTTTTCCGATGCCGTTTTCCGCGTCGATTACTGCGACCAGTTCCATCATACCGACAATCATTCCGCCGGGCATTATGCTTATTTTGTATTCGATGGTTGCCCGCGTCAGCGTGGGTAAAATTTTTATGGCGGGATATCTTCCCGGTTTGGTTATTACCGCCTGTCTCATGATATCCGTGCATATCGAATCGATAAAACACAATTACGGACGGACACGGGAAAAGATGGCGAGCGGCAAAGAAATCGTGCAGGGTGCGGGAGCCGCCGTTCTCGCTCTCATTTTACCTTTGGTCATCATCATGGGTTTGCGTCAGGGCGTTTTTACTCCGACGGAAGGAGGCGCCATCGCATGTTTTTACTGCACGCTCGTAGGGATGCTGGCTTATCGCGAACTGCACGTCAAAGACTTTATTCCGATTTTACGGGAAACCGTCAATTCCACCGCGCAGGTAATGTTTATCATCGTCGGCGCGAATCTCTTCGGTATGTATTTAAGTTATGAGCGCATTCCGCACATGATTGCGCAGGCGGTGTTGAGTATTTCCGCCAATAAATACGTATTTTTAATGCTCGTCAATATCTTTTTATTTATCGTCGGAATGTTTGTCGAAGGCGGCCCCGCCATCATCATCATTGCGCCGCTTTTGGTTCCGATATTGAATACACTCAAAATCGATCTCGTTCACTTCGGCATCGTCATGACGCTGAACATGGCGATCGGCGGATTGACGCCTCCTTTCGGCTCCATGATTTTCGTCGTATCGTCGCTGCTCAAAGTGTCGATATGGGATTTTTTGAAAGCGAATATGCCCTTTCTTTTGGCAAGCATCGCGGCGCTTTTGATCATCACATATATACCCGCCATATCGCTGTGGCTGCCGTCGCTCTTGGGCTTGTAGGAGATGCGGCGACAGTTTATACTTGCGCTATGACGAACACAACCCGATCTTCGCGCGTTCCGTTTTTTGCGGCGCTCTGTCTTTTTCTTTCCGCAGTCGAATACGCGATCCCGAAACCGCTGCCGTTTATGCGGCTCGGATTGGCAAACCTTCCGATCCTCATTTCGCTCGCGATGATGTCCAAACGCGACGTCGCCTTTTTGATCGTGCTGAAAGTGCTCGGTCAGGCGCTCATCTCCGGCACGCTTTTTTCGTACGTATTCGTGTTTTCCGCAGCGGGTTCGTTCGCTTCCGGTTTTGCTATGCTCCTGCTTTACGCGCTCTTTCACAAAACGAAGCTCATGTCGAACATCGGCTTGAGTCTCGCAGGTGCGCTTGTAAACAATGCGGCACAGGTCGCCGTTGCCCGCATGATGATCTTCGGCGCTCAAACGCGTTACATCGCCCCGCTTCTTTTTGTCACCGGTCTTGTTACCGGTCTCGTGCTCGGTATTTTTGTCAATATTTTTTGCGCGAAATCGTCGTGGTATAAGCGCCTCCTTTCCGAACAATTTGATTCGAATACGGCAAGGGGGGAAGTCTCCCCCTCGCTCCAAAGTCCTCGCGCCGAAAGCGCTCCGGTCTTTTCCGCTGCCCCCTCTTCCGGCAGCCCGATCGATGCCGATGCCAAAACTTCGCGCGTTCAGTTTATCGCAGCGATGATTTTGTTCCCGATTTTTTTGTTGCACGGACTGGTCGTTCCGAAAACTTTTTCCGGCATCGCGCGCGTGTGCATCGTGTGGATTTTCGTTGCGGCGTTTTTCACAATGGCTGCAATAAAAAAACGCGGCCGCATCAAAGTGCTGCCGACAGTCTTTATGACGATCGGCATTACCTTTTTTGCGCTGCTTGCGCCCTCGGGCAAAGTGCTCCTTTCGCTCGGCAAATTCCGCATCACGCTCGACTCGCTCCTCGTCGGTTTGCATAAAAGCGGCATTCTTTCGGGCATGGTATTTCTTTCGCAATTTGCCATATCGCCGCACTTGCACTTGCCGGGCAAAGCGGGCATATTTCTCGGACAGATGTTTACGACTTTCGACGCGCTTACGGCAAAGCACCTGCATTTTTCGCGAGGCCGCGTCATCGCCGCCCTCGACTCGCGCCTCAACGAATTATGGGAAGCGTGAGAGCGGAATCATACTGAAAAGTAACAGACGCATCTACAGAGCCGCTTCGGCGAACCGCAGTCCGAGCGGCGGAAAAGGGGTTTTCGATTAATAATATGGAATTGCAGTTTTTTATAGCGATTATCGGATTGCTTTTGCTCACGGTTATTTTATTAATCGTGCTTATTGTTAAAAAAAGCGGGACCGATTCACGGACGATTATCAACCGGCTTGAAAATTACGAAAAAAATCTGAAGGACGAATTTGAACGAAGCAGAAAAACGAATTCCGAAAGCGACAGAGAATCTCGAAAAGAAAACACCGAAACGCTCGTAAAATTCCAAGAATCGATAAACGGAAAATTGGACACGCTGACAAAAAACACGCACGAATCCTTGACGAATAATTTAACAAAATTTATGGCGATCATTTCTCAAAAATTCGACAGCTTATCAAGTGCGACGCAGGCGAATCTTTTTAAACAGCAGGAAACCATACAAGCCGGTCTTAAAAACATACAGGATAACAACGAAAAAAAACTCGAGCAGATGCGCATGACGGTAGACGAAAAACTGCAGTCGACGCTTGAAAAGCGATTGTCGAGTTCGTTTGAAATCGTGAGTAAGCAGCTTGAAGCCGTACAAAAAGGACTCGGCGAAATGCAGACTCTTGCCGGCGACGTCGGCGGACTCAAGCGCGCATTGACGAATGTAAAGTCCGCCGGAGGTATGGGCGAAGTGCAGCTTGAAGCCATCCTCAGCAATTTTTTATCGGCCGAACAATACGAAAAAAATGCGCATCCGAATCCTTCCAATCCGAAAATGGTCGTCGAATTTGCCGTAAAAATTCCGTCGAAAATCACGGAACGCGATTATATCTACCTGCCGCTCGATTCGAAATACCCCGTTGCGATTTGGGATAAGCTGACACTGGCGTATGAAACGGGAGATAAGTCCGAAATCGAATCGCAGAAAAGAGCGTTGGCTTCCGAGATAAGGAGCATGGCAAAAGACATTAAAGAAAAATATATCGAAGTTCCGCATACGACCGATTTCGGCATATTGTTCGTTCCGTATGAAAGTTTGTATGCGGAGCTGAACCGCATTCCGGGGTTTGTGCAGCAGCTGCAAAACGATTTTAAAGTTACGATATCGGGGCCGACGACGCTGACGGCACTTTTGAACAGTTTGCAGATGGGCTTTCGTACGCTTGCGATTCAAAAAGAGACAAGCAAAGTTTGGGACTTGCTCGGTTCCGTAAAAACGGAATTCGGAAAATTCGGCACGCTTTTGGCAAAGACAAAAGAAAAGCTGCAGTCGGCGACAAATGAAATCGAAAAAGCGGAAAAGAGCAGCCGCAACATCGAAAAAAAATTGACACGGGTCGATGCGCTTTCTCAAACGGATGCCGAAAAAGTTCTCATCGATACGGCTTTCGACGCGGAATGATTTTGCAAAAATCTATCATAATATGATAGGTTTATTCGGTTAATATATGTGTATGAATTTTGAAATCATAGACAACGCCGATATCGGCAGCAGGTATCATATTAACCGTATCATTCGAAATGATGAAATTAAAATTATTGAAATCGGAGAATTTGATTATGATTATTATGATTTTGTGATTATTTATTTTATGTTCGGCAAACAAACGGATGACGAAATAATAGAACTTATAAACCAATATCGGCAAAAAACGATTTGCATTATAGGCTGCGTTAAAGAAATTTCCGATGACGATATTCTTTATCCGGACGATGTTTTTATGAATTTTTTTGACCTTTATTTTTACCCTATGACGGATTTAGAGGTCGAAGACTTAATTCAAGTTTGTTTTTTAAACCGCGGAGGTGAGCAACACGGAGATCCGCAAGACTGGATTTTTGAAAAGTCTGCAGTCTCTTTTTATTCCGAAACAGGGAAATCTCTTGATGAAGCTACGGATGCGATTAAAAAACGTCATGAATATATACGCAACATCATAAAGACATCAAAATATATCAGTCCGGAAATAAAAAATAGCGAATTAAAGCATAACCGTGCCATTATAGCTTTTTTATCAAACGGTATAGAAAATATACTTCAGCAAACGGCAAAATCCATTGCAGTTTTATCGCAATATCTTACGGTCGATGCTTCTCTTTTTTATTTTTATCAGGAAGATAATAAGTCAATTGAAAAAGGATTCTGTAAAATAGTTTTCATTCTCGGAGAATTGATTTATTAGATAAAGCTTTTGTTTTTCATTTTTTGAAATGCCTTGTTCATGTGCTTTTTTTCGCCGCATGAGCGCCGTGCGCACAAGGGACGCGGCAAGGGCGCCGGTACAGTCGGCAATCCAATCGTATACGGAAGCGTCGCGGCCGGGAACGAAGATTTGGTGAATTTCATCGCTTGCTCCGTAACATGCGGCGGCGATACACACGATCAAAATACATGCGGCGGGTTTTGTCTTCCACGTACCGCTGTCGAGCCAATACGAAAAAGTGAATGCAAAACATCCGAATGCGCAGGCGTGTAAAATTTTATCCACACCCGGAAACAGTACGGAATCGGGCAGCGGCAGTTTCGATCGTGAAGAAAGTATAAAAATAGCCGCGGCGACTGCAATCGACATACAGCGCATAAAATAAACAAACGGTTTTTGTATTTTCATAAGACGATTCTCTTTGTAATGCTTGTTCGGGATCGATTTTCCGGCCGCGTGTTTTCGGCGTTTACATCGCTTTCATCAGCGAGGCGATATTTTCCCGTATGACGTGCAGCAGTGCATTTCGTTCGACTTTGTCGGGAAAGTTTCGCCACACGATATACGCGGCGTTGGGCGCGACTTCGGCGAGCGGACTGCCTACGGGGTTATGCACATTGTCGATGATTATATCGTAGCCGCCGGTTTTCGCGTTTGCGATTTGGTTTGCCGTCACCGCTTCCGGCCCGAATGTTTCCGTAACGGTAAAACCCAAATCGGCGGCGAGGTAGCGCTGGTGTTTGTGGCACAGCACTTTTGCATTCGATTTTCCGCGCCGTTCGATTTCCGCTTTCGCATCCCGTATGGCATTTACATAGAGGGCGAGGCGCGCTTTGTTTTTTTCTTCCGTACCCAATCTTTCCGCAATTTTTGCCGTTTCGCTCGTTACCGTTGCAATTGAATTGTCGCTTGCGATTCGCATCATTTTCGTTCCGTCTATAGAATCGCCGAGCGTTTTCATCATTCGTTCAAAACCGGCGTAGATGAAAAGATCGCTTGCCGTGATTTTTTGAATATCGCTTACCGTCACTTCGTATTCCGGCGGATGACGAAGCATTGCGGGTGCGATCGTTTCAATATTGTCCGCTCCTGCGATGTCGGCAAAGGCGGCTGTCCACGATGTCGATGCCACGATTCGAGTTTTCGGTTCGACCGCATTTTGTGCGGAGTTCGATATATCGTTTTTTCCGTTTGCGAAAAGTGCCGCCGCAGATAATATCGGCAGTATAAAATTAATAATTTTTTTCATCGTGTAAAATCCTCCTTCGATTGCGCGCAGCTTATTTGCAGCTCATCCGCTTGAGTTCGCGTCCTTCCATATCGTACAATGCGATTTCGCTTTTTTCGTATACGGCGAATCCCGCAGGAGAATCGTTTTTCGGAAGCGATGTCGACCCGGGATTGCATACGAGTACGCCGGCTTGCGTTTTGTACAAGTGCTGTTCGTGGATGTGGCCGAACAGTTCGATATCGTTCGGAGAAAGCGGCGGAACTTTGCTGCCGGCGACAATTGTTTCGTTCGCCGTTTGTTTTGCCGGAGCATAGATGTGTCCGTGCGATGCAAAAATTCTTATACCGTCATCAGCGATGCAGGCGTAATCCGCAGAAATCGGGAAGGCGAGTACCATTTGATCGACTTCGGAGTCGCAGTTTCCGCGGCACGCGATTATGTTATGAGCGAGCGGATTGAGCATTTGCGCGACAAGGGCGGGCGCATAATTTTCCGGAAGCGGATTTCTCGGCCCGTGATAGAGTACGTCGCCGAGTAAAATAATTTTATCGCATTTAAGTGCATGAAAGTGCGCGAGCGCTTTTTCACAAGCCGCAGCGCTTCCGTGAATATCGGACATGATAAAGTATTTCATACTGCGAATCATAACGCGCTTTGGGATCTTTGGCAATGTTTTTAAAAGCGCATATCCAAAAGGAGCGATATCGTTGCGCGCCGATTTACGATATGACGATGATTCCCGGTACCGGTCGTTCCGCTTCCCGATTGTCGGCCGTTCGGTCTTTCAAATGCAAAAATCTCTCGCCGTTTACAAGCAGCTGCGACGATCCGCCGCCGTCCAAATTGACCGAGTTTTGAAGACCGATCCGGGCGCAGTATGCGGCCATTTCTTTGAGAGAACAGCCGGGACTTTCTTTTCCTTTTACGTGGCCGTGGATGCTTGCGGCTTCGGCCCAAATTAACACGGGCAAATCGTCTTTATCGGCTCCCAACACTATCCGTCCGGCTCTTCCGCCGTCCCAAGAAAGGGGGTATACCGTCGGTGGAAATGCGGTCATTTTTCCGAATTCGCAAAAAGGGCAGCCGGAAAAATCGACGGCAGGTTTTCCGTTTTCCGTCATCGCAGGTCCGACTTGCAATGCAAACGCATACGGCGTATCGCTTTGAAACGAACAGTGCGGATTGGAAACGGCAACGGACTTTTCCGTTTGAATGGCAAAGCCTCCCATAGGAACACGAACGGCTCCTCCTTCTTTCGACGCGATGACGCGGCCGTCGGCAACGAGCAATGCGCTTCCGCTGCACGGCGGCGTCATTTCCGTATCGGGGCGTTCAAAAAAAAGACAGTTTTCGCCGTGTATGTAAGTTTTGCCGTCTATCGTTACGGATACTTCGGTGAGTTCGGGATGTGCGATCCGTGTTTTTCCGTCAGTATCCACGACGAGTGCGGGACGATGATGCAGCGGCGGCAAAATCATTGTTCCTTTTTGCACGGTCATACCGTAGGGCGTTCCGAAAAGATCGTACGGACTGAGCGCATCGAAAGTGTCCATTAAAAAAAAGTGGGCGTTGCATGCGATGTCGTGCGCTTTTGCGGCGTCGCTTACGCAGCCGAATCGATTCGAAACCGGCATAGCCCTCGTACCCGCACCCGATCCGTCAGCCGTATCGCAAAAACCCGCTTTTATAACCGCATTCAGCAGGCTTTCACTTTTCGGATCGCCGCTTTCGATCCACGCGGCGAGGTTTGCCGTCGTATCGTAATACGTCACGCCGCCGATCGTTCGGGGCATCGAAGCCGTATCGACGGTGTCGGGTACATGGAAAAAAATCAAGTGTCCGGCTTCGGTAGGATTTTTCGGAATGATGGCCACGCGATAGAGCTGTGCCAACGATTTAATAAAATCGGAACGGAACGGAGCTTGCGTAAAGGCGATGTCGTTCCAGCCGAATCCCGACACGGTCAAAAACCGCTGAATATTTCCGTCGGGATTGTCTATTTGATCCAAGCGTTTGATGACAGTCATATTATCCTTTGATGCCGGCGTTCATGGAATTTTCGATGATATAGCGCTGGCAGAAAACAAACACGATGATCAGCGGCAAAACGGCAAGTACGCCGGCCGCAAGCAGCAAATTCCATTCGCTCGAATATTGACCTTGGAACATCGTAAGTCCGAGTGTAACGGTGTACAGCTCCGTTTTGGCAATGTAGAGCATAGGCCGAAGCAGATCGTTCCAGTTGTTCATAAATGCGATGATAAACAGCGTCGCGATCGGCGCGATCGATTGCGGTACGTAAATCATCGTATACATTTGAAGCGAATTCACCCCGTCGATGATTCCGGCATCGAAAAGCGCTTCGGGTACTTGTTCGTAAAATTCTTTCAGCATAAAGGTACCGAGCGCGCCGGCAAGGAAAGACGGCACTATCAGGGGAAGATAGGAATCGAGCCAATTCAAGCGCATCATAAGATAGTACTCGGGGATGATCGTAACTTGAACCGGAATCATATAGGTGAGCACTAAAAGAGAAAACAGCAGGTTTCTGCTTTTGAAGCGCATCCGTGCAAATGCAAAACCGCTGAGAGAGCATACGAAAAGCTGTCCGGCCGCGGCAAGCACGACGACAAAAACGGAGTTTAAAATATAGCGTCCGAAATTATATACGCCCATGACCGTTTTATAGTTGTCCCACATTTGGCCGGTAAACAGCAGATCGGGTATGAATCTCGGCGGATCGGCGAAAATATTTTTCGCACTCATAAAAGAATTCGACACCATCCAAATGAACGGAAAAATCGAAAGCAGTACAAATAAAATAATCAATGTATATCGTATGGCCGGAATGCGGCCTTCTTTGTCCAACACGGTATTCTCCTAATAAAAGTTTTTACGAAAAACGGTAATCTTCAAAAAGCGCCGTTCCCGTTTGAAACGATGCTTTTCCGAAATTTTTTTAATCCCACGGCTGCGCCCAGCGTTTTCTGATGTAAAAATTCAATACGGTAAAAAAGGCGACGATTATCAAAAGGATAAACGCGATCGATTCGGCGAAGCCGACGCGGTAATATACGAATGCGTTTAAGTACACGTCATAGACGAGCGTGTTCGATGCGTTCATAGGTCCGCCGCGCGTCATGGCAAGAATCAATTCGAAGTTTTTAAATGAATCGATGATTGCGATTGTTAAAATAAAAAACGTCGTCGGACTCAAAAGCGGCAGCGTTATGCGGAAAAAACGCTGCGGGCGGCTTGCTCCGTCTATGGTCGCCGCTTCCATCATTTCATGTGAGATATTTTGAAGGCCGGCAAGAAACAAAATCATGTAATAACCGGACATTTTCCATACTTGGACGAATGCAACGGTAAACAAAACGAGTTTTTTATCGCCGAGCCAATTCGGCATAGTCATAATGCCGACGCTTTTCAAAACAAGGGAAAGGAGTCCGTAGGTGGGGCCGAGCAGCCATCGCCAAACGATTCCGACCGCAACCGAAGAAGTGATGACCGGCATGTAAATGGCAGCGCGGAAAAAATTGACACCCTTTATTTTTACGTTGATAAGGCAGGCAAAAATCAAGCCGAGCAGCATACCGCCTGTTACATAGAAAACGGAAAACTTGAACGTATTGCGGATAACAAGCCACGTGTCGGGGTCTTTAAGCGCTTCGATATAGTTTGCAAATCCGTGGAATCTCGGAGATGCGAGCAAATTCCAATCGGAAAAGCTTAAGATAAATGCGGCGACGATCGGCATTAAACGAAAGACGAACAGACCGATGACGGTCGGCAATAAAAAAATCCATGGTGTCCACGGCTTGTGCCATACGAGTGATTTGGAAGACATTATTATATCCTAAATTAATAAATATTGAATAATAAAAAGACGGCATGCAAACTGACGCATGCCGCCGATAAAATCAATTATTTGTAATAACGGGAAAGAACAACGTTGATGTCTTTGGTCGCGGCCGTAATCGCCTGATCCATCGTTCTCTCACCGTTCAACGCGCTGTCGATGTAACCGTTTAAGCCCATCGCTTCGTTCGCACGGTAACCTCTCCATTCGTTCCATCCTTTTGTGTAGGAAGTTTTAAGAGGCTCACCCGCTTCTTTATTCAAAAGCTCCATCTCTTTGCCGGGCTGCTGAGCCGGGTCGACGATGCCTTTTGAAAGCGCAATGTTCGACGGAATTTTACCCGCCATATACTGCGACAAATCGATACCTTCGCCCGCAACGTACTGCATGAATTTCCACGCTTCATCGACATTTTGCGTATTCGGCGACATACAGTATGCATCGGGCCAGCCGTAGGTGACGCGCTTTGCTTTACCTGCGGGTCCGAACGGAACGCGGCTTATACCCCACTTTACGCTGTTGCCGAGCGTTTTGCGGTGATTGTCGACATACCATGAACCGTCGATCCACATTGCGCATTTACCCTGCGGAAAAATATCCTGATTGCGGAATGCACTCATATCTTTTTGACGGGGTGCGACTTTTTCAACGGCAACGAGCCGATACAGAAAATTCAGCGCATCGATCGCATTTGCATCCGGAGCGAATTTGTTTTTTTGCGCATTGAGCAGGTTGCCGCCGTTCGCATACACCCAGCTTTCGATTTGCGCATAACGTCCGTAAAACCAAAAGCCCCACTGGTCGACGACACCGTCTTTGTTTTTATCGATCGTCAATTTTTTTGCGGCGGCGAGAAAATCGTTCCAGCTCCAGTCATCCGTCGGATATTTGACACCTGCCGCATCAAACATATCTTTGTTGTAGTAAAGCACCGCCGTAACGAGCGCGAACGGAAGCGCATAGACATGATCGCTTTTTGCAATCGCTTTCGTCGCGTCCATCATCGATTTATAAAATTTTTTATCGGTACCGTCGCGTTTGATAAGCGGATCGAGATTGTACATGAGACCGCTTTCCGCCCATTCTTCGAGATAGCCGGAACTCATCGTAAAGACGTCGGGCAGTTTGCGCTGCTGCGCCTGAATGCGAAGTTTCGTCCAGTATTCATGTGTGTCGATAATGGTATTGTTGATTTTTACGTTCGGGTGTTCCGCCTGATACTTTGCAATGATTTGCATATTTTGATCTTTCATGGTCGGATCCCACGTCCACCATTCCAGCGTAACCGGCTTTGCGGACGAACCCGTCGTTTCCGCGGTACCGGTCGCAAAAACCGCCGCGCCGATGCTTGCAAGCATGACGGCCAAAATCATTTTTTTCATAATGCCTCCTTAAAAAAATGAATCGACATTCGTAATGTGTATAATACCGCCGATCGGCAGAAAGAGGTTTGGACGAAAAGACAGCACTATACGTTTATTTAATTTTTTTATACTACTTCATTCCTTGGTACGCTGTCAATAAAAAGAGGAGATAAAAAATTACTTCGCGTCAGTGTGCGCCGGACGGCGTTTTTTGCAGTTCGTATAAAATAATAGATGCCGCCTGTGCGACGTTTAAGCTTTGTATGGCGGGCTCGCTTCCTTCGGCGAATCCCGCAAAAGGAATGATGACGCATTCGTCGCAATTTTTCCGCACGTCGTCGGATATGCCGTCCTCTTCGTTGCCGAGTACAACGGCTACCGGTTTGCTTCCGCGCATACCGGCAATTTCCGCGATCGTTTTTTTTGCAGACAAGTCGGTGCCTATCCGCAGCATGCGGTTTTGTACCGCGTCCATAAAACGTGCGATCGAATTCGCGGAATAAATCGTAACGAATTCCATACCGCCTTGTGCGATGCGGTAACTGCTCGTCGTGATCGCAGACTGCGATTCGTCCGCCGGTATGACGATGTTTTTCATACCGAAAAAAGCCGCGCTTCTCACGATTGCACCGAAATTGTTCGCGTTGCCGATGCGGTCGAGTACGAGTACGTTTTCGCCGTTTGCAATCCATTCGTCCGCAATGTCGGAATCGAGCGGTGTGATTTTCGGCATAAAAATCATCGCGACGACGCCCTGATGATGCACGGTACCGGAAAGCTTTTCCAAATCGGCAGGTTCCACCAAATTATATATGCCGCGATTTTCTGCAAGCTTTTTGCAAAGTCCTCCGAAAAACGGCGCCGTCTCTTTTGTAAAATACAATCGGCGGATTTTTTTCCAATTATTTTTTTCGAGCTTTTTTACGGCGGAAAGTCCGCACACGGCGAGTTCGTCGTTTTGTTTGTTTCGCATGAATTTATTGTAACCGATTGTGCCGCACGTGACAACGCGCACGAAGTCTTTGTAGGTACGGAGGCTTTGTTGAGCACGCGGACGGTTTTCAAAAATTGCCGCGGAGAGCGTACATACGGGATAAAGCGGCACTTGCATAAAAATCGAATTCCGTTATAATTCAATTGAAACAAATCGCCGGAGTTTGTACGCGAATACAAATTTCGGCTTTTTTTGTTTGTCTTTTTTTGGAGGAAAATATGAAAGTAATCGGCAAAATCGTTCTTTTCGGAGCTGCCGTTTTTACACTCGGCGCGTTTGTTTCGTGTACGAAAAAAAACGCAGAGGCGGAAAGCGATACGATTAAAATCGGCGTATTCGAACCGATGACGGGAGCGAACGCGGCTGGCGGCGCCCTTGAGCTCGAAGGAGTTCGTCTTGCAAACGAACTGTATCCGACGGTTACGGCGGGCGGGAAAGAATATAAAGTCGAACTCGTGGTCGCCGACAACAAATCCGATAAAGTCGAAGCGGCGAACGCGGTACAGCGTCTCGTTGACAAAGAAAAAGTAAAGGTTGTGCTCGGTTCGTGGGGTTCGGGTTATTCCATCGCGGCAGGTCCCATCGTGCAGGAAGCGAAAGTTCCGGCTATGGGATTGACGTGTACGAATCCCCTCGTTACAAAGGACAATCCGTATTATTTCCGCGTATGCTTTATCGATCCGTTTCAGGGAACCGTTATGGCGACATACGCGAATAAAAATCTCAACGCGAAAACCGCGGTGCTTATCCGTGAAATTTCGAACGATTATTCCGTCGGTCTTGCGAAATTCTTTTCCGACACGTTTAAAAAACTTGCCGGAGAATCGAGCATTCTTGCAGAGCTCAATTACAATACAGGCGATCAGGATTTTACCGCACAGCTGACGACGATCAAAGCGAGCAATCCCGACGTGATTTTCGCGCCGGGCAATTACACCGAAAGCGCCCTTATCATGAAGCAGGCGCGGGAACTCGGTATTACCGCTCCCTTCCTCGGCGGCGATACGTGGGAAACGCCCGAACTCATCGATGTCGGAAAAGATGCCGTTGAAGGCTGTCTCCTTTCTACGGCTTTCGATGCAGGCGGTGCGACGGGTGATCTTGCAAAAACTTTTTTGGCAAAATACGATGAAAAATATCACAAAGAACCCGCCGCGTTTACGGTTCTCGCTTTTGACGGATATCGCCTTGTTCTCGATGCGATACGCCGGGCCGATTCGATCGATACGACGAAGATTCGCGATGCGATTGCGGCTACGAGAGATTTCGAAGGGGTTGCAGGCGACGTTACGCTCGATGAAAACGGCGATGCGACGAAAAGCGCTTTTATTAAAACCGTAAAAGACGGAAAGTTTACGTATATTACGATCGTAAACCCGTAAAAATTTTTAATAATTAATAATACCTGCCGTAAGACGATGCAAGCGTTTTGCGGCAGGTACATATCGTGTTTCGGAACTGTATATGACACCGGTACTTTTTTTACAGCATATCGTAAATGCGCTTTCGCTCGGCAGCCTCTACGCGCTCATCGCAATCGGTTATACGATGGTGTACGGCATATTGCGCCTCATCAATTTTGCGCACGGCGATATCTTTATGCTCGGCGGATATTTTGCATTTTATCTCATCGCGACGTTTTTTTTACCGTGGTGGGTCGCTTTTATCGTCGCTATTTCTCTGACGGCTCTGCTCGGGATCGGACTTGAACGGGTCGCCTATCGGCCGCTTCGCGATTCGCCGAAAATTTCCGTTATGATAAGCGCTATCGGCGCTTCGTTTTTGATCGAAAACTTGGCGACCGTCGTTTTCGGCGGACGGCAAAAAGGTTTTCCCGTTCCCGATTTTTTTAATAAATTGTTTACATTCGGCTCTGTAAAAAATGCGGGGCACGCGGTCACCGTCGTCGCAATCAGCGCCGTCATTCCGATTGTGACGGCCGTACTCCTCGTACTGCTGCTTTGGGTCGTCAATAAAACGAAGACGGGTATGGCGATGCGCGCGGTTTCGACCGATTTGGATGCCGCGAGGCTTCAGGCGATCGACGTCGATAAAACGATTTCGTTTACGTTCGGGATCGGCTCGCTCATGGCTGCGATCGGCGGCATTCTATGGGCGTTAAAATATCCTCAGTTGAATCCGACGATGGGCATCATGCCGGGACTCAAGTGTTTTATCGCGGCGGTGCTCGGCGGCATCGGCAATATAGGAGGAGCGGTGCTCGGCGGGTTTTTGCTCGGTTTTCTCGAAATCATGATAATCGCGTTTTTGCCGGCGCTTACCGGCTACCGCGACGCGTTTGCGTTTATCGTGCTTATCCTCGTGCTGCTTTTTAAGCCTGCGGGGCTGCTCGGAAAAAATCAGGTGGAAAAAGTATGAGTGCGGCCGTCATGACAATCGATAAAAAGAAAAAAACGATATTGACCGTGTGTGCGTCTGCGCTTGCGCTTGCGTTTATCGCCGCAGCCGATGTTTTTTTCGATAATTTTACGCTGCGCGTTTTCAATCTCTGCGCAATTTATATCGTCCTTGCGCTTTCGCTCAATTTATTAAACGGCTTTACCGGCATTTTTTCGCTCGGACATGCGGGTTTTATGGCGATCGGCGCGTATGTTTCGGCGCTTTTGACGATGGGGCCCGCGCAAAAAGAAATGAATTTTTACCTCGCGCCGATTATACGGCCGCTTGCAGGCGTTCAGATTCCGTTTTTGCCCGCACTTTTGCTTGCGGGCTTCGCCGCCGCGCTCTTTGCTTTTTTGATCGGACTTCCGGTGCTGCGTCTGCACGACGATTATCTTGCGATCGCCTCTCTCGGTTTTGCGGAAATCATCCGTGTCGTCATTACGAATTTGCAGCGAGTGACGAACGGCGCGCTCGGTTTAAAAGGCTTGCCGAAGTATTCGACGACCTACGTCGTGTGGGGCTGCGCGATCCTCGCAATCGTCTTTATGGTTGCGCTTATCAATTCCGCTTTCGGCAGTTCGCTTAAAGCGATCCGCGACAATGAAATCGCGGCGGAAGCGATGGGCATCAACGTCGCAAAAGTTAAAACGATCAGTTTTATCATGTCGGGTTTTATGGCGGGAATCGGAGGCGCTTTGCTCGGTCACCTCATGCAGACAATCGATCCGCGCATGTTTGTGTTCGGCCTGACGTACAATATTCTGCTCATCGTCGTGCTCGGCGGAAACGGCAGCATTACGGGGTCGGTCATCGCATCGATCGTCGTCACCGTGTGTATGGAAATGCTGCGCTTTCTCGACGGTCCGCTCGATTTTCTTTTTGTCAAAACGAACGGTTTGCCCGGCCTGCGCATGGTCGTCTTTTCGCTTTTGCTTATGATCGTCGTCATCTATCGGCAGCGCGGTCTTATGGGCACAAACGAATTTTCATGGGATTATTTTGCAAAGATCGGACTTGTGCCGAAGCTGAAAAATCGAAAAACGGGAGGCCGCTGATGCTGCAGTGCATTCACACGACAATACAGTTCGGCGGACTTACCGCGGTTCGGGATTTGAATCTCAAAGTCGATGACGGTGAAATCGTCGGCCTGATAGGACCGAACGGAGCGGGTAAAACCACCGCATTCAATATGATCACCGGCGTGTATAAACCGACAAGCGGCGGTATCTTTTGGGACGACACCGATATCGTAAAATTGAAGCCGCATCAAATCACCGAACTCGGACTTGCGCGTACGTTTCAAAATATCAGATTGTTCGATGAAATGAGCGTGCTGGAAAACGTCATGGTTGCGGGAAATCTGCGCGCGCATTTCAGCGTATTCGAATCGGTACTGCATTTGCCGGGATACAGACAACGCG
Source organism: Treponema sp. Marseille-Q4132 (assembly GCF_014334835.1). Classification (NCBI taxonomy): domain Bacteria; kingdom Pseudomonadati; phylum Spirochaetota; class Spirochaetia; order Treponematales; family Treponemataceae; genus Treponema; species Treponema sp. Marseille-Q4132. Next base: position 1,577,613 of record NZ_CP060591.1, on the reverse strand, counting down.
CTCAAAAAGTCAAAGAACACGCGCTCGATCTCCTCGAGCAGGTCAATTTAAAAAAACACGCGTACGACAGTGCGACGAGTTTGCCTTACGGTGAACAGCGCCGTCTTGAAATAGTGCGCGCGCTTGCGACGCGGCCGAAACTGCTCCTGCTCGACGAACCGGCGGCGGGAATGAACCCGCAGGAATCGGAAGAACTGATGGTTTTTATTAAAAAAATCAGAAACGATTTCGGCATTTCGATTTTATTGATCGAACATCACATGCAGGTCGTTATGGGAATCTGCGACAGAATGTACGTGCTTGAATACGGCAATACGATTGCCGAAGGAACGCCGAAAGAGATAAGCTCGAATCAAAAAGTGATCGACGCGTACTTGGGTACGGAAAACGAATTCTTCGACGGAGATGCGGAGGGCGGCGATGCTTGAGCTTACGAATGTGGAAGTATACTACGGCGGCATTCACGCGCTGCAAGGAATTTCGATCGAAGTTCCCGACGGAAAAATCGTGTCGCTCATCGGTGCGAACGGAGCGGGAAAATCCACGACGCTCAATTCGATCGTCGGATTGGTAAAACCGCAAGCCGGCTCCATCGCGTGGAACGGAAAGGAGCTGACCGCGCTCGGAACAAAGCGCATCGTTTCGGAGGGCGTGGTGCTCGTGCCGGAAGGCCGCCGTATTTTCCCCAACCTCACGACATGGGAAAACATCACGCTCGGCGCTTATCACAGAAGCGATAAAGCGGGTATAGAAAGAGACCGCGATATGGTGTATGAGCTTTTTCCGAGATTAAAAGAACGCTCAAAACAAAATGCGGGAACGCTTTCCGGAGGAGAGCAGCAGATGCTCGCCGTCGCGCGCGGTCTTATGTCGCGTCCGAAATTGTTTATGCTCGACGAACCGTCGCTCGGGCTCGCGCCGCTCATCATTAAAGATATTTTCGATACGATTCGTAAAATAAACGCGGAGGGTACGACCGTGCTGCTCGTTGAACAAAACGCACGCGCCGCCCTCAAAATTGCCGATTCGGCGTACGTTATGGAAACGGGGCGGATCACGCTTTCGGGTACGGGAAAAGAGCTGCTTGCCGATACGCGTATCAAAGAAGCGTATTTGGGCGGCGTAAAATAAGCGGATCGTCCGAAAAATCAAATACGCTTCAAAGCATCGAAATATGATCGCTGCGAACGGAACGCATACTTTCATTCGGCGGATATTTTCAAAACGCGATATGCAGCCTTAATAATTATCGTCCGGTAACTGCATTGACAGGGCAGGCGATTACTTGTATTATTTTCTTATCATATCTCTCAATCCTTATATGGAGTTATTACATGGCAAAGACAAAACTCGTTTACTTTTTCGGCAATAAAAAAGCCGAGGGCAACGCCGATATGCGTGCGGAGCTCGGAGGCAAAGGTGCGAACCTTGCCGAAATGACGAACATTGGTGTTCCGGTTCCTCCGGGATTTACCATTTCAACCGATGTGTGCAAGATGTACTACGATAATAACAGAAAGTATCCCAAAGAACTGTACTCCGATGTGGCAACAAATCTTGCAAAGCTCGAACGTGCGTTCGGCAAAAAACTCGGCGACGAAAACGATCCTCTGCTCGTTTCCGTCCGTTCCGGTGCGGCAAGTTCCATGCCCGGCATGATGGACACAGTCCTCAACCTCGGTCTCAACGACAAATCGGTACTCGGACTTGCAAAAAAGACGAACAACCCGCGTTTTGCATGGGATGCGTACCGCCGCTTTATCCAGATGTTCGGCGATGTCGCGATGGGCGTTCCTCACGAAGAATTTGAAAAAATTCTTTCGGAAGTCAAAGCGCGCGCAGGCAAAAAGCTCGACAACGAACTCGATACGTCAGAGCTTCAGGAAATAGTCGCAAAATACAAAGCTCTGTATCAAAAGACGACGGGAACGGAATTTCCGCAGGATCCCGAAAAACAGATGTGGCACGCGATCAACGCGGTTTTCGGTTCGTGGATGAACGCGCGCGCGATCAAATACCGCGAGCTCAACAACATCAAAGGATTGAAAGGAACGGCCGTCACGGTTATGGCGATGGTGTTCGGCAATATGGGCAGCGATTCCGGCACGGGCGTATGCTTCAGCCGCAGTCCTTCGACCGGCGAAAATAAATTCTTCGGCGAATATTTGATAAACGCTCAGGGCGAAGACGTCGTCGCCGGTATCCGCACGCCTGAGGAAATCAGCCAACTGAAAAAAGACAATCCGAAAATATACGACGAACTCATCAAAATCCGCAACAATCTCGAAAAGCACTACCACGATATGCAGGATATGGAATTCACCGTTCAGCAGGGCAAGCTCTATATGCTTCAGTGCCGCAACGGTAAACGCACCGGTCCCGCAGCGGTTAAAATGGCCGTCGATATGGTTGCCGAAAAACTTATCACGAAAGAAGAAGCGATCCTCCGCGTCGATGCGGATCAGATCGACCAGCTGCTTCACCCGATGATCGATAAAGACGCTGCAAAGCAGGCAGGCGTGATCGCCAGCGGTTTGAACGCTTCCCCGGGAGCGGGCTGCGGTCAAATCGTGTTCACCGCCGACGAAGCCGAAAAGCTTGCAAAAGAAGGCAAAAAAGTACTGCTCGTCCGCAAAGAGACAAGCCCGGACGATATCGCAGGTATGGCGGCAGCCCAGGGTATTCTTACCGCAACGGGCGGACGCACATCGCACGCGGCTGTCGTCGCGCGCCAGATGGGTAAGCCCTGTGTTTCCGGTGTCGAAGCGATTCACTTTACCAACGGCGGCATTACCGTCAACGGCAAATCGTACAAACAGGGCGATTGGCTTACGATCGACGGCTCCACGGGTAACATATACGCGGGTCAGATCCCGACGAAAGAACCGCAGATCACCGGAGACTTCGGTACCTTTATGAAGTGGTGCGATGAAATCCGCAACGGATCCGTCCGCAAAATCGGAAAATCGACGATCAAAGGTTTCGGAGTGCGTGCAAATGCCGATCAGCCCGATCAGGCACAGGCGGCGTTCAACTTCGGCGCGGAAGGCGTCGGTCTCTGCCGTACGGAACACATGTTCTTCGATCCCGCGAAGCTCGTATACTTCCAGGCGATGATCGCATCCGATACGACGAGCGCACGCGAAAAAGCGCTTGCGAAAATTATGCCGCTTCAGAAAAAAGATTTTTCCGGCATCTTCGACGCAATGAAGGGTAAGCCCGTCATCATCCGCTTCCTCGATCCGCCGCTCCACGAATTTATTCCGAAAGATGAAGAAGGAACGCGCAAAGTGCAGCAAGTGCTGAAAGAAGAAGGCATCGACGTTTCGGTTGAAACGCTCACAGCTCGCTTCAACTCGCTCAAAGAATTCAATCCGATGCTCGGTCACCGCGGCTGCCGTCTTACGATCACTTACCCCGAAATCTATAAAATGCAGACGGAAGCCGTTGCACTTGCCGCAATCGAATGCAAAAAGCGCGGTATTTCCGTCCGCCCGATGATCATGATCCCGATCGTGTGCGAACCGGTCGAACTTGAGACTATACGCAAAGAATGTGAAGAAGTCATCGAAAAGGTTCAAAAAGAGAGCGGCATGAAAGTCGCAATCGAAATCGGTACGATGATCGAAGTTCCGCGCGCGGCGCTCCTTTCCGGAGAGATCGCGAAAGTTGCGGATTTCTACAGCTTCGGTTCCAACGATTTGACTCAGTTGACTTTCGGCTTCAGCCGCGACGATGCGGGTAAATTCCTCGACGCGTATTATCACCGCAATATCCTCGACGACGATCCGTTTAAGACGCTCGATGAAAAGGGTGTCGGCAAACTCATGGATATGGCGGTTACGGCTGCGCGCGAAGTCAAACCGGAAATGCACCTCGGCATCTGCGGCGAACACGGAGGCGATCCTGCAACGATCGACTTCTGCTATCGCGTCGGTCTCGATTACGTTTCATGCTCGCCTTACCGCGTGCCGATCGCACGCCTTTCGGCGGCGCAAGCGGTTATCCGTGCGGCAAAGGCGAAAAAAGCCGCCGCTAAAAAACCGGCTGCAAAAAAAGCTCCGGCGAAAAAAGCCGCTGCTAAAACGGTAAAAAAAGCCGCGCAGAAAAAAGTTGCCGGAAAAACGACGGCGAAAGCTTCGGCGAAGAAAACGGCAGCCAAAAAGCCCGCTGCAAAAAAAACGGCCGTAAAGAAAACGGTCGCGAAAAAAGCAAAATAATATAAGCGGTTCTGTTTGACAGCGAAAACCGTCCGGCAAAACGTTAGAGCGGAATGCCGGGCGGTTTTTTTATGCGGCGGTTGCAGTGCAATCGCAGATTTTAAAATCGGACGGAAGTATGGGGAGGTATAAGGGATGGAACTTATCGAAAAAAAACTTTCTTCTGAAGAATTGTATAAAAGTACGTCGTATTCGTTTCGCGTCGATTCGGTTCGTCTGCCTAACGGAAAAACGGGAACGCGTGAAGTCATAAAACATCCCGGCGGCGTTGCGGTTTTAGCGATCGATAACGGCAAAGCGGCCGTAGTCCGCCAGTACCGATACGCGATCGATAGCGTTACGACGGAAATTCCTGCCGGTAAACTCGATAAAATTCCCGGGGAAAAGCCTGTCGATGCCGCACAGAGGGAACTCCGCGAAGAAACCGGCTGTACGGCGGATACGATGGAATACCTCGGTATGATGTATCCTTCTCCCGGCATACTTACCGAAAAGCTTTATATTTTTTATGCAAAAGGTCTTCATAAAGCGGAGCAAGAGCTCGATGACGACGAATTTCTCAATGTCGAATGGATGCCGACCGATGTGCTGCTGAAACAAATCGCCGACGGAGAGATAAACGACTGCAAAGCGATTTGTGCTTGCATGTTTGCGCACCTCAAAGGTATATTGTAAAAATATGTTTCAATTATTGCTCGCCGTCATCTATATCGCATTTATCAGCCTCGGTTTGCCGGATGCGCTGCTCGGTTCGGCATGGCCCGTTATGTACCGCGAATTCGGAGTGAGCGTTTCTTATGCCGGCATCATTTCTATGATCATCGCTTTGGGAACCGTCGTTTCGAGTTTGCAGAGCGATCGATTGACGAAAAAATTCGGAACCGGACGAGTGACTGCCGCAAGCGTTGCGCTGACCGCGTTTGCGCTTTTCGGTTTTTCGCTCGCGCACTCGTTTTATGCACTCGTCTTTTTGGCGCTCCCGTACGGGCTCGGTGCGGGCAGCGTGGATGCGTCGCTGAATAATTACGTCGCGCTTCATTACAAAAGCCGGCACATGAGTTGGCTGCACTGTATGTGGGGAGTAGGAGCGGCGGCGGGTCCCTATGTTATGGGTTTTGCGCTTGCGCACGGGAACACGTGGAATGCGGGTTATCGCGCGATTGCGTTACTGCAAACCGCGCTCACGGCTCTTCTCATCTTGAGTTTGCCGCTTTGGAAACGAAACGATAAAACCGATGCAGCCGAGCGGATATCCGGAGCAGCGCAGCTTTCCCCGTCCGGTAAAGCGACACCTTCCGCATTCGATTCGGCCGATACCCGTCCGCTTTCGCTTAAAGAAATTATTAATTTACCGGGTGCAAAGTCGGTGATGCTTTCGTTTTTTTGTTATGCGGCGGTGGAGCAGACGAGCGGTCTTTGGGCTGCAAGCTACGCGGTTTTACACAACGGCGTCTCGGCGGACACCGCGGCGCGCTATGCGAGTTTCGTCTACCTCGGCATCACCGCAGGCCGGGCGCTCTGCGGTTTTATTTCGATGTATTTGAACGACACACAGATGGTGAGGCTCGGTGAAATCGTTATACTTGCCGGAGTGATTTTGCTCTTTATGCCGTTCGGAAATGCGTTTACGCTTTTAGGCTTCGCGCTTACGGGACTAGGCTGTGCGCCCGTTTTTCCGAGCCTCATCCACGCAACTCCACATCATTTCGGGGTAAATAAGTCGCAGGCGCTTATCGGCGTACAGATGGCAAGCGCATATATCGGGAACTGCATGCTGCCTCCGCTTTTCGGTTTTATTGCGAACAGATTCGGCATCTCTTTTTTGCCGGCATACTTGCTGCTGTTTTGCACACTCATGATCGCTTCTCACGAGCGGCTCATACGGCTGACAAAGCGGCGGCTCGAATCGATCGTATAAAACCGAATTTAATAATCAGCTTAAATGTCGAGTTCGGAAAGCACCGACCGATAAAGCTGCGCTTTTGACAAAAAGCCGTCCGTTCAGCCGGCAAAATCCTGTACGCACATATAGCCGTATCTTGTATGCGTCCCGAAGCCGATACCGACGTGCGTATAAGCACGGCTCAAAATAGTTTTCCGGTGTTCGCGGTTCGACACTTTATCGTCTTCCAAAAGTTGGATGACGATTTTTCTTGCATCGTTATAACCGTAGGAGATGTTTTCGCCCCAAGTATGCGGATACAATCCCTGTTTATTGATTCGTTCTCCTGTATTCCCGTGTCCGACCCCGCCGCCCTGTCCTTGCGCGGTGACCCATTCTTTTGCCGCAAGTGCTAGTTTTTTGCCGAACTTCAATGGCGGCAGGGGCTGCATTGCTTTCATCTCGTTAATACATTCCGTTATAGCGGTACTCGGGTTTTTGACGGCATACGGTTCCAAACGTGTTTTTGCGTATTGTGCCGGCTGAGTGCGCGCAAAATTGATTTCTTCAAGCACGTCATTTTCCAGTTTGGCAAAATAAGCGGCGTTGGGATCTTCCGCCATATTCCCGGACGATACCGATATCGTCGCGAGCAGCAAAGCGGCCGCAGAAATTTTAATAATTTTTACGATATGTTTAGTTTTCGGATTTTTCATATATATGCCTCCATGTATTTTATTTTTTTACTTTCGCAGCGATCATCGCACCGCACGCGAGTATGAATAAAAGCGCAAGATAGATGACGACGATGTATGCCGCCGCGTCGGGCACAATAAAAAACATGATACCCGTTGCGATAGTGAGAACCCCGAGCGCGAACGATGCGCATCCGGCAGCCTTTCCGAGACGCTTTTTATCGCCGAGGGACGCGAGATATTTTTTTGAAAGCATATACGCGCCGGTTACGGTAAACGCCGCCCCCGCTCCGATAAAGAGTACGAAGAGCAAAAGCAGTTTCGTGTGTGATAAAATCATAATCCAACTATACCGTATTTTCGGCTACTCTGCCATATCGGTACCTTTGCCGGCGGCTGCATTTTTGCAGTTCCGTATCGTCGTCGTGCCGCGGCCGCCGGTTGTCACGGGTGCGCTTTTGATTTAGACTGCATACCGACAGTATGGAATCGATTCTTTTATCGCTCAACGACGAACAGAAGGCATCCGTCATGCAGACGGAAGGGCGCGTGCGCGTCATCGCGGGAGCGGGTACGGGCAAAACGAGAGCACTGACGTCGCGCTACTGCTATCTCGTCGACGAAGCGGGCATCGCTCCGGGCAATATTTTGTGCGCAACTTTTACGAACCGTGCCGCAAACGAAATGAAACAGCGCGTGCGTAAGCGGCTCGGCGACATCGATTTGGGATATATCTGCACGTTCCACGCGTTTTGCGTTCAGCTGCTCAAAGAAGACATCAGCGTTTTAAACTACCCGAAAAATTTCGTCATCATGGATACGGAAGACGAGCGCGATATTTTGCTGCGTATCTTTTCCGATATGCACATCACGATGCGGGAGATGACGGTGCAAAGCGCGATCGACGAAGTGCTCGAAGCGAAAAAAATGCGAGTGGATACGTACATCGACGATATCTACCGCATGAACAACGAACAGCTGCGCGAGCGTTTCAATTTTATCAAAGACCGCCGCGGCCAAATTTTTGCGCGCTATATCTACGAGCAGAAAAAAATCTTCGGTCTCGACTTCAACGATTTAATAAATTTTACGACATACATCCTTGAGCATTTTCCCGCCGTGCGCGAAAAATGGCAGGCACGCATGCAGTACGTCATGGTCGACGAATTTCAGGACGTAAGCAAAAAGCAGTACAAAATCGCGCAGACACTTTCCAGAAAGCACGAAAACCTCTACATCGTCGGCGATCCCGATCAAACGATTTATTCGTGGCGCGGCTCGCACGTAAAACTTTTCCTCGATTTCGATAAAACTTATCCCGATGCGAAAACGTTTTTGCTTTCGAAAAATTACCGCTCGACGCCGGAAATCATCAAAGCCGCCGATACGCTGATCGAAAAAAATACCGTGCGTTATCAAAAAACGCTTAGGGCGGAAAAGGCGGCGGGCGCCAAACCGATTTTTTGCCATTGTAAAAGCGAAGGCGAAGAAGCGCTTTGGATTTTTAATAAAATCGATGAGCTTGCAAAACGCGGCGTACCCTACGGCGACATCGCAGTCTTATATCGTGCGCACTATCTTTCCCGCGCGATCGAAGAAACGTTTATCGATAAGCGCGTACCCTATAAATTTTACAGCGGTATAGAATTTTACAGCCGCAGGGAAATCAAAGATATCGTGTGTTATCTCCGCATGATCACGTCCGGCGACGACGTCGCGTTTTTACGTACGGTCAATATGCCGTCGAGGAAAATCGGTAAAACAAAAATAGATGCGCTCCGGACTCTTGCCGAACAAAACGGTACGGCGCTGTACGACGAACTTAAAAAAAATATCGATACGCCGCTTTTTGCAGGTACCGGTGCGCGCGCATACGTCGAAGCGATAGAAACGCTTCGCGCATCGTACAAAACGCTTCCGCTCGGTACGCTGCTGCAGGCGGTTATGGACAGATCGGGCTATGAAGCGTACTTGCGTCTGCAAAACGATCAGGACAGGCTCGATAACGTCGCCGAATTTCGCCGTGCGGTGGAAAAAGCGGGACAGGACGATGATGCGAACTTAGAAGACTTTCTCGCGCACATAGCGCTCTTTACCGATTTGGACAGAGAAGAAAACCGAAGCAATGTCAAACTCATGACCATCCACGCGGCGAAAGGCATGGAGTTTCCGTATGTGTTTGTCTGCGGTCTGAACGAAGGCGTGTTCCCGTCGCGCAAAACGCTCTCGCTCGACGATATGGAAGAGGAACGGAGGATTGCGTACGTTGCGATGACGCGCGCGAAAGAAGCGCTCTTTTTGTCGGATGCGGAAGGGACGGCGAACGACAACCTCTTTAAGCAGCCGTCGCGTTTTATTTTCGACGCGGGACTTGAAAACCTCGCGCTCGAACGGGAACTTGACGAATCGCTTGTCGTGCAGACGAAAACGCTCATCGATTACAGTGAAGCGCAGCTGAAGCGCATCGGCACACCCTACGAAGAAGGCACACGCGTGCGCCATCCGATCTTCGGCTGCGGCACCGTCGTTTCGGTAAACAAAAAAGCCGGCTCTTACGGTATCGCGTTCGATTCGATGCAAACCGAACGGAGCATCCGCTTCGGTGCGGAATTGAGTGAAGAGGGGTAGAGAAAGGGCGGCGTGTGTGTACTCTTGGGCGCGGGATTGTGCGGGACGTTATATTTCTGTATGAGGTGTATCGTGTGATAGAGAATCTTTGTTAAACGCTTAGTTCTATTCGGTATGATTGGGCAGGTGTTTAGGGTGCAGATATGGAGACGGAAAACCTAGCATCGAAGAAATTGATTTTCGATATCTTCAAGGCTTTCTTTAATGAGAATGCTTGCATTAATATAGTTCAATTTACACGGAGGTTTTTTTCCGAGCAGGAGATAATCCGAAATAAGCTGCATACTCAAATAACCTTGTGCCTGAGGATTTTGAAATATACTAAAGGCGATACGGTTTTCCAATAAACCTTTTTTTACGATATCGGATAAATCGTACGTTATTACTTTGAATTTGAATTTTTCCTGTTCTTCAAGTACGGCTTTAAGGCCTCCCGAATTTGCACCGGACGCGTAAATGACACAGGATACGGGCATTTTTTTTGCAAATACTTCTTTACACCGCAAGTATGCTTCGATATCGTCCGACGGAAGCTCTATCACATCGATAATTTTAAGAGAGGGACATTGTGTATGTAAAAGCTCGGTCATGCTCGACAATCGTATTTGGCTGCCTTTTATAATTTGGTTCGGCTCAAACACCAAAAGATTTCCGCGCCCTCCCGTAATGATACTTATAAGCCCGCTTGCAATATGTCCCGAATATTGATAATTGCATCCGACGAAAGCCGAATATTCGGCTTTTATGAATGAGGTTAATAATATTACGGGAAAACCGCGATTTGATAATCGGTTTACATAAGCAACAATATCCGGGTTATTTATCGGGATGAGGATTATACCATCGGCATTGTCGACTTCAACAGCTTCATGTAATAATTCTAACTGCGCTTTTGCATTGAAATTTTCACAAGGTTTAATGATTAATGAAATTCCTGCCGGAAAAAATTCATCTGCAGCTTTTTGTATGCCCACGCGGAGCATTTCGATGAACGGATTATTGATTACATGCTGAATAAAAACGATTTTAAATTGTTTTCGTTTATTCGATAAAGATTTTGCAAATTTATTCGGCTTGTAATGAAGATCATCGGCCGCTTTAAGAATCCGTTCCGCAATTTCCGGCTTAATTCTTCCTCTGTTGTGTATTGCCCTGTCAACTGTTCCCGGAGAAACACCGACGATTTTTGCTATATCTTTTATGGTAACTGCCACTTTTTACCTCTATAGCTCGCCATTATAGCATACTTCAATAGTAAAATGTAACATTATTCAAGGCGTTCCAAAAATAGCGTGTGCGAGCACAATAATTTCTTTTCATGTGATAGTATATCCGCTTTTAATCTCTTATTTTTAAATATTTTAACTAAAATTTAGATATTTTATAGTTTTATTGTACAACAAAGCCGAATATTCTGTAAAATATAGTAATATCAATAAAAATTTATTGACAGATCCGATATCACGATATACACTATTATTTGCGTGTTCGAACACGCAAATAGGTTTTTATTATTTCTAAAACGAGGAGGAATATCATGACGGAAAAGGTAAAAACATCTTCCGACGGACAATTTGCGTCGCAAGCCGTTCCGATGGATAAGCGGATGAAAACCGTGACTCTTTTCGGATCTCTATCAGGATTTGTCTTTATGACAACTTCTTTGCAGGCCGGAGCAGGTATGGGCTTCGCAGCGGATTTTATGACCGTCATCAAGGCAATCGCGGTCGGTTGTATCTTTTTGGCTGCGCTCGCCTGTGTGATGGCTGCAGCGGCATCCAAAACTGGACTTACGTTCGGTCAGCTGTGTGCATATGCGTACGGTAAAATCGGCTCGAAAATTGTCGGCTTTTTTATAGCCTTTTCTCTCTTAGGCTGGACGGCGGTGGATGCCGGTTTAATGGCGAGTGCCATCAATGCAATAGTTCCCGCCTTACCGTACTTTCCTTTAAGTTTAGTCTGTTGCGTATTATTTACGCTGACCGCAGCGTTCGGGATGAAAGTTATGAGCAAACTCGGCTCTCTTTGTGTACCGATTATCGGTATTTTCGGACTCGTTTCTATGATTCTCGGTGCGCGAAGCGTCGGAGGTATGGAGGGTCTTTTAGCCTATGTTCCTTTACCCGGCAGTCAAGTGAAATTCGGAGCTTTGGTCGGTATGGCTATCGGTTCATGGATAGGTTGTGCCTGTTCTCTGTTGCCCGATTTTATCCGTTTTGCGAAAAGCACAAAGGTGGCGGTCGGTTTGTCTTTGCTGTTTATGCTTGTTATCAATCCGCTGATGCTTATCATAGGCGCTATCGGTGCCATTGCTACCAGCAAAGGTGATTTGCCGTACGTATTAGCAGCACAAGGGTTGGCAATTCCGGGTTTGCTCATCGGTATTTTTGGCAACTGGGGACCGGCACAAGGGAATGAGTATTCCTGCGCTTTGACATGGGGAAATATATTCAAACTCGAACATAAAAAAATGACGTTTATCTGCGGCGCTATTGCGTTGATTTTGACGGCATTTAATTTCTTTGCATATTTCGGAAGTTTTATTATTTTCCTGTCCAATTGCGTACCCGCGATTATCGGTGTATTCGTAGCCGACTTCTTGTATACCTACCGTAAGGGGTATCCGCCTGCAGAGCGTTTGCAATTCAATTTCGATTGGCGCGGATTGGCAGCGGTCGCCGTCGGTATTGCTTTGGCTTTTGCTCCGTTGCCCGGTATTTCACAAATTTGGTGTGTTGTCGGCGCAATCGTCGTTCGTTTGGTTTTATCTGCAATCGGGAAAAATTCTCCCGCGAAAATTTACGCCGCTTAATTCGAATGTACTTTTACCGCATTTATTGCGACAAATGACAAGTAAAAGAAAATATAGGAGGAATTGTTATGGGTAAACGCTATTGGGAATGGGAGTCGCCGTTTAAGATTGTGCCGGAAGAGACGGCGCTTATTATCGTCGATATGCAAAAAGGATTCGTAGACGAAGGATTTTGTTTTTATACTCCACAGGCAAAAGAACAACTTCCGTTAATTGCGGATTTTAAAGCTTTCTGTCATAAAAAGGGTATCCCCGTATTTATGTCTGTTTTTGCGCAGTCCCCCGATTATCATAATGATTTCTATTGGGTGAGAAATAAAGAAAGAGGTTTGCTTAACGAAGACGGAACATGTAAGCTGCGGCTCGGTACTCCTGATTGTGAAATGACGGATGCTCTTGCTCCTGTCGGCGACGATGTCGTATTCACGAAATATACATATTCCTGCTTTGCACATACCGAACTCGAAACGTGGCTCAAAAAAAAGCGGATTCGTACCGTGATTGTCTGTGGAACGGTTACCGACTGGTGCGTCGACAGTACTGTTCGGGATGCATATCACAGGGATTACAACGTTGTCGTTCTGGCCGACGGAGTAAGCGCATATCCGCATGCCGGCGCGGATATCGAGACGTGGAACAAAATCGAGCTTGATTTGTGGGCGGAAGGTTTTGCAAAAGTTGTAACTGCCGAACAGGCAAAAGCAGAAATTAATAAAGCATAAATTAATTAAAATATTACAAGGAATTATCTATGGGGAACAGTACAGTTGATAATGAGTTTAGCACCGGTTCGGTGCCTCAATCGCAGCGACGGGGATTTCTTTCTCTTGTTTTTACGTGGATAGGATACGTATTTACCGTTACGATTATGAGCGCCGGCGGACAGTTGGCTAGGGGTGCGGCCGATTTTCAGCAAGCGATACTCGCCGTCTATATCGGGTATTTTATCTGCTTTGTAATTGCAATGTTTACGTCGATGTTGTCAATGAAAACCGGGCTTTCATTCGGCCTTTTAAGCCGTTTCGCATTCGGAAATATAGGTGCAAAACTTATTTCGTTTTTTACAATGCTTACATTGTGCGGATGGTTTTCGATTAATTGTTATCTGATCGGAAGCATTACCAACGTGCTGTTTCCCATTGTTCCGCGATGGATTGCAACAATTATCTTTGGAGCGCTGATGATTTTTTCCGCGCTGAAAGGGCAAAAATTGATGAATATCATCGGGCTTTTTGCAACGGTTGCCGTTTTTGCTGTCGGTATTCTTGCAGTTGTCATCGGTATTAAAGATTCTTATAGCGTACAAACAGGCGGAATTTTAGCAATTCGTAATTCAGGCAATTTAATGACAATGTCGGAGTTGGTTACGATATCTGTCGGATCTATTATTTGCGGATGTTGCTCATGGGCACCCGATATAATGCGATTTTCTAAGGGTAAAAAAACAACCTTGAGCGTTATGTTGGTCGGTCTCGGGATTTGCGGTCCTTTTATGCTGTTGATCGGTATCGTCGGGATGCTTGTTTACGGCGAGTATGACATTGCCTATATCTTGCAAAAGCAAGGATTTTTGGCTTTCGCATTTATCGGGCTGGTTGCAAATATCTGGTCGACAGCGCAGGGGAATGCGTATTCCAGTTCATTGAATTTAGCATCAATTTTTACAAAAATCAGCCGTGAAAAACTGCTGGTAATTTTCGGCATCATCGGTACCGTTGCGGGATTGTTCGGTCTGTATCAATATTTCGGCGTATGGCTCGGTTTTTTAGCGGCTGCATTCCCCCCGATGGCCGGCGTTGTAATCAGCGATTACTTTGTCAGCTGGCGTGGGAAAATGCCGGCTCTGGAAAAAGTTCAATTACCTGCATGGAATATCGGCAGTTTTGTATGTTATTGTATAGGGGTTTCGAGTAAGTGGTGGTTTCCGAAAATCGGTATACCTTCGGTAAATGCGTTTTTTGTCGCATTGATACTCGAAGCAATTTACGGATTTTTTTGGCTTCGAAAACAAGCCGATAAAATAAAAAATACGGTCCAATAACATATAATTATTTTATTTTTTGTTAAATCATAGTACTCCGATTTTTACACCGTGATGCGATTCTTGCTTCATTTGTTTGTCGGAGTACTATTACATCTGCCTTTTCGTTTTTTTATTCGACAGCATGAGGCCGCAAATCGTAAGCATAACGCCCGCCGTGCTCAATGCGGTGATCCGCTCACCGAGTACAAAAAACGCAAATACGATCGTCACGACGGGAATCAAATAAATGCCAACGGTAGCGCGGACGGCTCCGAGCTTATCGCATGCGGTGTTCCACGCGGCAAAACAGAGCGCGGATGCGGCGACGCCGAGAAAGAGCAGGTTTACCCAATTGAGCGGTTTTGCAAATCGAGCCGTATTGACGGCCGCATCGAAGCTTACAAAAAAATTATTATTGTTTTTTGCAAGCGGGGAGAATGCGCCGAAGAGTACGAGCGGCGCCATAAAGATAAGCGCATAAAAAAATATGCGCCGTACGACCGCCAATTTGTTGAGACGCAGCGCGTTGATTTTCGTGACGAAGAGCGTATAAAATCCCCATGAAACTGCGGAACCGAGCGCGAGCAGATCGCCTTTCGGTTTTAAATGAAATTCCGCCGCACCGTTAAAGCTTACGAGCGCGACTCCCGAAATTGCAATGATAAAACCTGCGATAAAAAAAGGCGTGACGTGTTTTTCATGCAAAAAAATCTGCGCGATGATTGCGGCGAAAATCGGGCAGATCGAAACGATGACGCTTACGTTCGATGCCGACGAAAACATGATCGCTATATTTTCAAGAAATTGATATACCGCAACGCCGCTTAAACCCGCCGCAACGAAAAGCCGTTCGTCTTTTTTTCGTTCGAGCTTGAGCGGATGCGGGGAAAGTATCCACAGCATGACGTATGCGAATAAAAACCGGATGACGAGAATTTCGAGTGCGGAAAAATCTTTTAAAAGCGATTTCGTGCAGACAAAAGTGATACCCCATACGAAGATCGCAAAAGCGGCGAAGAAAAAACCGGTAAACGATTTCGATTTTTGAGATCCGCGATTTTCAAACATGACGGAAGTATAACACATTCGTCTGTTTTTTTCATGCCGTGCGCAACGTGACCGCGTACCGCTCCGCACAAAACCGCGCACAGCCCGTGACGTTTTTGCACATTCCGTTTACAATAGACATCGTACTTACATATAGGAGCACTATTATGAAAATCGAACGATCTCCGAAAGAAATTTCGGTCGATAAAAAAATCATATCCGCGCTTGAAAAGTTGATTGCGCTTACGCCGGAAAAAGACGGTTTACCGCTCACCGTCGCAAAAGCGCTCATGCGCGATCAGGAAATCGAAGCGGTGCAAAATTACGCCAACAACGTTTCGATCGTGCGGCTCGGCTACAACGATCACGGGCCGGTGCACATGCGCACGGTTACGCACAACGCGATCAAAATGACGGAGATATTGTACAAAGCGGGCGTACAGTTCAGCCTGCAAAAAGAAAAAGCGGGCACCTTTGCCGACAGCTTGACCGCCGTCATATTCGCGTCGTTTTTGCACGATTTCGGCATGTCGATCGGCCGCCAGGATCACGAATTGTACAGCGTTTTTCTCGCCCTCCCCGTCATCGAACGGCTGCTCAACAAATTCATTCCCGGCGGCGAAAACCTCGTACGGCGCGTGACGATCCGTTCTCTCGCGATGGAAGGCATCGTCGGTCACATGGGCACGCGCAAAATCCATTCGCTCGAAGCGGGCATCATCCTCATCGCCGACGGCTGCGATATGACAAAGGGCAGAGCGCGCATTCCGCTCGGACTCGACAACGCTCCGTCGATCGGCGACATCCATAAGTATTCTGCGAACTCGATCGAACGCGTCGAAATCGGAGCGGGCAGCGAAAAACCCCTGCGCATTCAAATCTCCATGTCGGCGGAAGTCGGTTTTTTCCAAATCGAAGAAGTGCTGCTGCAAAAAATAAACGCGAGCCCCGCAAAACCCTACATCGAACTGCTCGCAGGCGTCGAAGGCGAAGCGATGAAACAATACCTCTAAGCGCGCTTTCGTTTTGAACGGTTCCGGCCGAAACGGCTTCGGATTCGGACGACCCCCTTTTGCGATCCGCCCTTCCGCCGCTTGCTCACGCGCGGCGTCCTCGCTCCGCTCCGGTCGCTGCCTTCGGCACGGCTCCACGGCGGCGTAGGCGGTATCGCAGTGCGGGCGTTTATCGGCCGTAGTTTATTAAAATGGCTCCTTCATAAACATCTTCAACGATTAAAATAAAATCCGTATGATGATGTCCTGTCGTTGCTTTTTGCATTTTACCGGAAACCGTATAGTTTTTCCCCGCATCAAAGTTTTTTCGATAAACAGCAGTAAATACCAACTGGATTTCTTTCAGACAGATATGTTTTCCTTCATCGTCGTATAATATTGGTGTATCCGGCAACAGGAAAAAATATATTTCAATATTGTCATTATTTGGTGTTTCGCCGAAATTCGGCGGTCCGTAAAAACTTTTTTTTACAATGCTTCCGGTAAGAGTTATGATTTTTTTATCCCGCCAATCGCTTTTGTCATATTCCCGAAAAACGATTTCTAAAAAAGTATTGCCGCTTGATTTTGCTGTCATAATCATCGTAATCAGTAAAATTAATAAATTCTGTTTTGTTTTTCGTTTCATAATCTGCCTTCACTTCATAAAATCGTTCTTTCCGTCGCACGAACTCATCGTCCGCTCTATTCGAAAATACCTTTACGGTATTGTAATATTTACGGAACCGTATTTTACATAGCCATACGCTCCGTTTTCGTGGACGGGATCGAGTATCCATTTATCACCCTGTAATACGTAAAGATACATGTGATTATTAATTATTTTTATTTGTTTTATTATTCCATAATACCATTGCGGCTTTATATATACGTTCCCGCTTTCGGAAAAATAAAGATATGAATCGGCACCGGCACAGCTATAGAATAATTGATTTTTCTGCAATAAAATATCGCAGGCATATCCGGCACCCCATTCATGCCCCTCTGACGACTCTCCGCTTCCTTTTTTTTCACTGTTGTTGTTTTCAAGTACCCAATGACCGATATACGATTTACTTTGATCCGTCGTGTTTCCTGTAACAGGATATTGAAAAAAATCATTGATACGGCGGTTCGCTTCCATCGCATATTCATGCAATGCAGGGGAGGGTTTGTATTCCGAATCGAGTAATTTTTGTGGAAAAATATTAGCCGGTTCTTGCTCCGTTTTGTTAAATTCGAGCGGAATGTCTGCTGCATCTTTGTTGGGCATCATGCCTGTGATAACAAATAGGTAGATCAATATAATTGATGTGAAAAATATTTTTTTCATATTCAATCCGCCGATCATTCCATATTCCGAATCCCGTTCCGTTTTTATTCGTGCGGAGGGTTTAATATCCCGACGCTTGCGTCGGGATATTAATTATCCGAAAACTGCCCGCAAAAACAGCGAGCTTTATTCCTGTTCGTACATCAGTTTATCGCTGTCCCATCTGACAGTCACAGTATAACCTTGATCATCTTTATATTTTTTCAGTTTGATATTTTTCTTCTTCTTATCTGCTGAAATTATATAGCAAAAATCATATTCGTCGTATGGCAATATCATCTTAAATTGACCGTTAAAAAATTCATATATGACCGGATATTGAACAAAATTAGTTACATACAAACAAATTTGATCGCGTCCTGTTCCGTTGAAATCGCCGACCCATCCGTTGGCACAGGATCGCCCCAACACCGGCATGGGTATTTTTAACAGCTTCGAATAAATCTCCGCCAATCCATCCAGATAGCCTGCTTCATAATCATCCAACGAATAGGAAGCAATAACCTTATTCTTATCGATAACAAAAACCCCAGCTTTTTCAACGCTTTTGAGTACACCTCGGTTGTATAAATCGGCATTACGCATCGTATCAAAAGAAACCAAAAACTCATCATGACCCGAATTTGTAAAGTTACCCGGTACAATCTCAAGTATAAAAAGTTTCTTCCCTGCCGGTAAATCTTTATTGACAAAATCGGAAATGATTTTTGCCGTGGTCTCCTTTGTTTGCGCCCCGAGAGAATATGCGCGCACTGCTGCGGCACACAATAAAAACAATAACATCGCTTTCATTTTATTCATACTGTTAGCCTCCTGTTTATCTTTTTTTTCACTCAGCCCGCACGGTATAAGTATAAAATATTTTTTTTCCACTGCAAAGTCGCGTGCCGTATCGACTCGTTTGCTTTTTTTATTTCATGACGAAACCTTTTTGCCATCCGCCCTTCCGCCGCTTGCTCGCGCGCGGCGTCCTCGCTCCGCTGCGGTCGCTGCCTTCGGCACGGCTCCACGGCGGCGTAGGCTGTGTCGCAGTGCGGGCACTTTGTCCGAAGACATATTACACAAACAGTGCGGCGCGAAAGTGCAAAACATTGACAAAGCGATAAAAACATACTAGCGTTGTTTACGATCGATATGAAAGCAAACGATATAAAAGCGGAACGCGGAAAAAAGAACGCACATACGAAATCGGCAACACGATCGGAGCAGTCAAACAAAAACGCGCATTCGAAATCGCCGGTACAATCGAAACGATCGACAAAACATGCAAAAATAAAACCGCCGAATTCCAAAGAGCGCATTTTGCAGTGCGCCGCTTCCGAATTTTTACAAAAAGGCTGGGCGAAAAGTTCGATGCGAGAAGTCGCAAAACTTGCCGGCGTTACGACCGGCTCTCTGTATTTTCATTTTAAAAACAAAGAAGCGCTTTTCGACGCGCTCGTAAAAGACGTGTATGACGCACTTTTGGCGAATCACCGCGCAATGTACGACACTTTTTTTACTATGCCTCCCGACATAAAAAAGCGGCGGGTGTTCCGTTTTGAAGGCCGCAAAAAAACGGTCGACTTTGTGTATGAAAATTACCGTGCGGTAAAGCTGCTCGTGTGCGGTTCGGTGGGCACCCGCTATGCCGATTTTTTTTCGCGCATGATGGAAGATACCTACAAAGCCGACGTGCGCGCTTTGTCGCCGCTCAAAGACTTCGGAGGCATACTGCATTCCGGCATAGATATGCGCCTGTATTCGGCGATCGATAAAAGCTTTTGGAACTGTTTATTTGAAACCGTCCGCTTGGATATTCCCTACGAAGAAGCGCTCAAGTACGTTGCCGTACTCGACGAGTTTTACGAAGCCGGCTGGCGGAAAATTTTGTGCGATGGGCGATCCGTCGGATGAAAATCTTCCTCATCCCTACGGCCCTTGTTCGAAACCTACTTTATATCATTATATAAGACATTCAAATCACTAAAAGTTTTATTGTATTTATCTGTTAATAAATATAAAGGATGAGGTTGTGTAATAATTGAAAAAAAATCAATTTCAATATCCTGAGTAAAAGATAATGTAAAATCAAGATTATTTACTTCATAAGAATTACATAAATATAATTTATCAGGAAGATGAAGATGTTCAAGAAAATCAATATCATTTTCAACATCATTACATGCTAATATTATGTCACTTTTCCGCCTTATCCGCCAAAAGCAATCAAATATTTGTAACATATAATCACCGCGGAATATTTCACGGGTCTTGCCTTTAGCGTTTTTCCACAAAATCACTGTTAACTTCCCAAATTCTATTTGTAATCCATAGCCCGCGAGATTTAACAATTTAGCAACAGCGTATTTCATGTTGTCCTCCTAAAATCCTTGCGCAAACTACGGTCTTTGTTCCAAGCCCAAGCGGATTACCGCTTCCGGTCTCCAGTATTTAGGTCCGTCTCGCTCCATTTGCAAATATCCGCCGAAAATCCAACTGACAGTTCCGTTATAAAAATCATAATAATTCTGATTAAAGATGATGTAGCCGTCTTCTTTGCCGAATAAAAATTTAAGCCACACGTCTTTCGAATCGATTATATGCATTTCGAAAATATGTATCCGATCTTTTTGTTGCAACGTGTCGATAATGTTTTTTGCGATCGGAGAATCATAAAACGACAGCTGATACGGTTCGGCCGCCCCATCGATAGTGATATCCTGCTCATAATGCCGAATTGTAATTGTATGATAGTTTTCCGTTTTTTCCAGTAAAAGCGTACCGTTCGGTATTTTTTTATTTTGAGAAAAAACAGAGGCGGTACAAACAACAGCTGCTAAAAAGCAAAGAATATTTTTTAGATTCAAAATGAGCTTCCTCTTGTTCGAATACACCGCCGCCAGTATACAACAAACTCCTTGCTTTTGCGACCCGGCATGCCGTTTTCGATTTGTCTGTAGGAATACCCGGGCAGGCATCGTACGGTTGATACGATTTTTGGTTTTATTTTAAAGAACTTCGGCAGTTTGCCGCTTTTCTCCTTGACACATTTCTTTGCGCTCTGTATTATAACAATGTTATGTTAGCCCATGCTAATTATCGGGAGCGTCTATCGGGAGAAATTATGCTGCAAAGATTTTTTGCCTTGTCGGATGCGGGAACGCGCAACGTGCGTTTGTCGATTATCCTTTCGGTTGTTATCAATCTGTTTGTGATGGTGCCGCTGGCTCTCGCTTTGTACGTGCTGCGTTATTTTTTGGCGCGCATTATGCAGCAGGGTTTTCGTTCTCCGAATGTGTGGGCGGTGACGGCGGCAGGGCTCGCGATGATTGCAGTATTGTTTATTCTCGAAAAATTGAAATACGGCAAGACATATAACAGTGCGTATGAAGAAGCTGCGAACGTGCGTATTTCGCTTGCCGAATCGCTGCGTAAACTTCCGCTTTCGTATTTCGGCAGGCAGGATCTGTCATATTTGACTTCGACGCTTTTGAACGATGTTACTCTGATTGAAGAATCGCTTTCGCACGCCGTACCGGAATTATTCGGCGGCATCATTTCGATTTTGATTGCGGCCGCGCTGTTGGCATTTTTGGATTGGAGGATGACGATAGCCCTTTTTATCTTCGCCTTTGCCGGATTTTTTATCATCGTCGCCGCCCGATCAGTGCTGGATAAAAAAGCGAAGCAGGTGTTTGCGCGAAAAGATTCAATCTACGATTCCTTTCAGCAGATGATCGACAATGTAAAAGTACTGAAATCTTCCGATAAAAAAACGGTCTATGTGCAAAAACTCAAAGACGATATTACCGAGTCAACGTACATAACGCTCAAAGCGGAAGCGGTGGGCGGAGCGTTTATTTTCGGTTCGGCGGCGATTGTCCGCTTCGGCTTTCCGCTGGTGATTTCATACGGAGCGTTTTTGTTGTCGCAGGGGCGCATCGAACTGTTGACGTATATCGTCTTTTTGCTGGTCGCTTGCCGCATTTTCGATCCGCTGACGACGGTGTTTATGATGCTCGGCGAATTCTTTTTAATGCTGATTGCCGTTGAACGCAAGCAGGCGATTGTCAACTATCCCAAGCAGACGGGAAGCGAAAGTTTTAAACCCAACGGTTACGACATCCGCTACGACAATGTATCGTTTTCGTACGATGAACGGGAGCGCGGGGCAGGCGAGGACACGGTCAGTGGAATCGACTTTACCGCAAAGCAGGGCGAAATTACCGCCCTCGTGGGACACTCGGGCTGCGGTAAATCCACGATTGCCCGCTTGGCCGCTCGCTTTTGGAACGCTTCATCGGGCACGGTGAGCGTCGGCGGCGTCGATGTTTCCACCGTAGATCCGGAAACCCTGCTCGCAGCCTTTTCGATTGTGTTTCAGGACGTCGTGCTTTTTAACGATACGGTATACAACAATATTTTAATCGGAAACCGAAGCGCGACAAAAGAACAAGTGCTTGCCGCCGCAAAAGCCGCGCAGTGTGATTCATTCATCGAAAAACTGCCGCAAGGCTATGATACGGAAATCGGTGAAAACGGCTATACCCTTTCGGGCGGAGAACGCCAGCGGCTTTCCATCGCCCGCGCCCTTTTAAAAGACGCGCCGATCATCCTTTTGGATGAGGCGACCGCCGCCCTCGACCCTGAAAACGAAACGCTTATTCAGCATGCTATCGGTACGCTTATAAAGGGCAAAACCGTTATCGTCATAGCTCACCGCCTGCGCACCGTCGAAAATGCCGACAAGATTATCGTACTCAACAAGGGTATGATTGCCGAAACCGGTACCCACTCCGAGTTGATGGAAAAGAATGGCATTTATCGGGAAATGTATCGGCTGCAGCGGGAAAGCGAACAGTGGTCGGCATAAATAATGGGTAATGAATAACGGGCGGTGTATAATTAATAATCGGCAAATTAGAGAGGGTTATAGGCAGCGTGTATAATTACAAATTGAATGATATATCCATAGAGGAGGAATACTCTGAAAAAAAGATTGAAACTATCATCATTGAAAGGTCGATTAACTGTTATTGTTAATAAGGATGAAGAGGAAGAAACAGGTGAAGTTATTATATGTGGTGATAGGATAGGTTTGAAATCATTGGGTGAATTGCTGATCGCTTTCTCCGATGTGGATCAAATGCAATTAAAAAATATTCCGATGTATGAATCGGCTCATGTACATTTAGACTACGGAGTACATATCGGAGAAAACAATATTGATAAAGA
Organism: Treponema sp. Marseille-Q4132; assembly: GCF_014334835.1. Lineage (NCBI taxonomy): Bacteria > Pseudomonadati > Spirochaetota > Spirochaetia > Treponematales > Treponemataceae > Treponema > Treponema sp. Marseille-Q4132. The sequence goes on along the minus strand of NZ_CP060591.1, from coordinate 1,554,764 downwards.
GCGGCTCATTCTAAGCCGCCTTGATACAAAAGATGGTAAATTAAAGATTATTATCTCGGTAATATAAAAGAAGAACGGGAAATATCAATCGCTATGGAATAGAATTGTGATATAAATATTACTGATTAATTTCGTGGATAGCATTTTTGAAAACAGGCGGAGCAGAAGGCCGCATATTTTCAAAAAACAGAGGAGGTCTGAATGGACACATATAAAAGATTGTTTAAATATACGCCGGAAAAAATACATTGCGTGTATATTTCGGCGTTATGTGCCGTGCTGGGAGTCGCTTCTCAGATGGGCGCTTTTTGGTTTTTATGGAAGTTTTTGTACGCGCTTTTGGTTACAAAAAACGTTACGGACGGCTCGATGTACGCGACGGTGATTGTCTCGCTGTTGGCGGGCTATTCGATCGTATACTTCGGCGCTTTGTGGGCATCGCACGTGCTCGGCTTTCGGCTTGAATCGAATTTGCGCAAAACCGCAATCAAACATTTAATGAACGCTTCGTTTGCTTTTTTCGATCTGAACCCGTCGGGCAAAATCCGGAAGCTCATAGACGACAACGCGCAGGAAACGCATATGCTGGTTGCGCATTTAATTCCCGACAACATCTCCGCATTGTTTACGCCGATTTTTATGTTTATCATCGTGTTTGCGGTCGATGTAAAGCTCGGTTTTTTGCTCCTCGGCGTTGCGCTTATCGGCGGCGCACAGATGATGTTTATGATGGGCAATAAAAACTTTATGCAGAAGTATCAAGCGGCATTGGAACGGATGAATGCGGAAGCTGTCGAATACGTGCGCGGTATGCAGATTGTAAAAATCTTTAAAAGCACCGTCGAATCTTTCAAAGCGTTTTACGAAGCGATTACCGGTTATTCGGATTTGGCGTACAAGTACACGCTCAGCTGCCGTTCTCCGTATGTGATGTTTCAAGTGCTGTTTAACCTGTTCGCGGTATTCACCATTCCTGCCGCCATTTATTTTATGAATAAGGGTGCCGACGGAAATCTCATCGTTGCAAAAATCGTCTTTTTTGTGTGCATTGCCGGCGTTCTCTTTTCGGTGTTTATGCGCGTGATGTATGTCGGCATGTATAACTTTCAGGCAAAAAGCGTTGTGGATAAACTTGAAAATCTTTTTTCCGAAATGGAAAAAGACAATCTCGAACACGGCACGGAAGAAACATTTGACAACTTCGGTATCGAATTTAAAAACGTTTCGTTCGGCTATACCGACGAAAAGATTTTAAAGGATGTGAGCTTTACGTTGGAGCCGAACAAAACCTACGCGCTCGTCGGTTCATCCGGCGGCGGAAAATCAACCATTGCAAAACTTATTTCCGGTTTTTACAAAATAAATTCGGGCAACGTTTTAATCGGCGGAAAGGATATTTCTTCATATTCAAAAAATGCGCTCATGCGCAGTATCGCCTTTGTGTTCCAAACGTCGAAGCTTTTTAAAACGAGCATTTTTGAAAACGTCAAAATGGGAAACGCACAGGCAAGCGATGAAGACGTAATGAACGCGCTCCGGCTCGCCCGCTGCGAAGACATTTTGGCAAAATTCCCCGCACGCGAAAAAACGGTTATCGGTTCAAAAGGCGTGCACTTATCCGGCGGAGAAATTCAGCGCGTTGCGATCGCCCGCGCTATTTTGAAAAACGCGAACATCATCATCTTGGACGAAGCTTCCGCGGCCGCCGACCCCGAAAACGAATACGAAATTCAGCAGGCATTTTCCAATTTGATGAAAAACAAAACGGTTATTATGATTGCGCACCGCCTCAGCTCGATTAAAAATGTCGATGAAATTTTGGTTGTCGAAGACGGAAACATCGTCGAGCGCGGCAGCGACGCCGAGCTTATGCAAAAAGGCGGAAAGTACAGCCGGCTGCAAAAGCTGTATTCTAAGGCAAATGACTGGAGGGTGTAATATGACTAAATTACAAAAATGGTTCGGGGTTACCGAATCGGGTGCAAAAGGAATAGTTACGGCGTCGGTATGGTCGATGCTTGCGGATATCTCGTTTATTTTGCCGATGTTTTTAACGATGTTTTTCCTGCAGGAATATTTTGACGGAACGCTGCGGCCGGCGGGTTTTTATATCGGCATTATTGCCGCCCTTGCGGTTGTGATGTATGTACTCGTCCATATCAATTACAACACGCTCTACACGGCGACGTTCAAAGAATGCAAAGAACTGCGCGTTAACATTGCAGACCGGCTCAAAGCCCTGCCGCTTGCGTATTTTTCGAAACACGATGTTTCCGACTTATCGCAAACGGTTATGACCGATGTCGCTACAATCGAGCATGCGCTCAGTCACGCAATTCCGCAAACAATCGGCCTTGTGTTGTATTTGATTATAATCGGCGCGATGATGATTGTCGCACACCCGGGATTGGGCTTGTGCGTGTTTGTTCCGATTATCATCAGTTTTATTCTGTTAATCTTGTCCAAAAAAATTCAAATACGGGAAACGACGCGCGACTTTCATAAGCAGCGCGAGCGCACGGAATTTTTTCAGGAAACGATAGAGCTTCAACAGGAAATTAAAAGCTACGGGCTCACGGATTCGGTGGCGGCAAAACTGAACTGCAATGTCGACGAAGCGGAAAAACTGCATTTGGTTGTGGAAGCGCATCAAGCGATCCCGCTTAACATCGCAATGCTGTTTTTAAAGTTTTCAATCGGTTGTACCGTGTTTTTCGGATTAAAAATGTATTTGGCAGGGACTGCGCCGCTTTTGTACTTTATCGGCTATATTATCGCCGCCTCGCGCGTTACCGACGCGGTTGCAGGTGTCGAAGCCAACCTTGCCGAATTGATGTATATCGATTCGCGCGTTAAACGCATTAATGAGCTGCGCGAAACGGAAACGCAGGAAGGCGAGCCCGCTTCGTTGCAGCATTACGGCATTCAATTTGAAAACGTCGAATTTTCGTATAACAAGGGGCAAAAGATTATCGACGGCATTTCGTTTACGGCCGAACAAAATCAGGTTACCGCGCTTGTCGGTCCGTCCGGCTGCGGAAAGACAACCGTGCTCCGGCTTGCATCCCGCCTCTACGACTACGATAAGGGACAGATCCTCATCGACGGCAAAGACATTGCAAAAATCGACACCGACAGCCTCTTCGATAAAATTTCGATTGTGTTTCAGGATGTCGGACTTTTTAATACGTCGATTATGGAGAATATCCGAGTCGGAAATAAAAACGCAAGCGCCGACGACGTAAAAAAAGCCGCCCGTCTTGCAAACTGTACCGAGTTTATCGAAGCTTTGCCGGACGGTTACAATACGGTTATCGGCGAAAACGGCAGCCGTCTTTCCGGCGGAGAACGTCAGCGTCTTTCGATTGCGCGCGCTCTTTTAAAAAATGCGCCGATTATCATCCTCGACGAAATAAGCGCTTCGCTCGATGTGGAAAACGAAATGAAAATTCAGGAAAGCCTCAACACGCTCATAAAAGGCAAAACGGTGATTATTATTTCGCACCGCTTAAAATCGATCGAAAACGCCGACAAAATCATCGTCATGGATGAAGGCAAAATCGACGCAGAAGGTAAACACTCGGAACTTTTGAAAAAATCACCGCTCTACCGCAGCATGATTGAAAAATCGGGCTTAACGGAGACGTATGTTTATTAAACGGGAGGTTTAATTTCGACCGCTGAAATAGCGCGGTCTCATTAAACGGCGAGTTTGCTGCGCAAACGTCGCTGATTAACGTATACGCCGCTCGAAATTTCGCGCTTACGCGCTCGTTGCGGGGCACGCGCACGAAAACGTCATTCTCGGAAATTGAAATTTTTTCGAATGCCGTTTTTTAAGGAAGGATAAGATTTTACCGTCTGTTCCGCAAGAGTATCTTCCGGTGATGGGTACCGGATCGGTATGTATCGGCTGCAGCGGGAAAGCGAACAGTGGTCGGCATAATAATTGATAATGCTTAATAGGTGATTGTCTATGAATGAAACGAAAGAAAATAAGCAAGACCATCTTCCGGTGATGGGCATAGGGCCGATATGCATTGCGATTATGATTGCGTTCACGGCTGCGGGCATTGCGCTTGTAAAATTCGGTGTGCTTGCCGGCGGAAATGTGAGCGGCACGCGAACCGCAATTCTTTTTGTCATTGCCGGAATCCTGTGCATTGCAGGCGGCATTGCATTGTGGTGCGCCGCGGTATTCGGTGCGCGCATCGACATCAAGATAAAATCGAACCGGCTTGCAACCGACGGCGTGTATGCCCTTGTGCGCAATCCCATTTATTCGGCATTTTTATTTATTTGTACCGGCGTACTGCTGTTTTGCCGGAATCTGTACGTATTGATTTTACCGCCGCTTTTTTTGCTGTACCTTACCGTGTTTATGAAGCTGACGGAAGAAAAATGGCTTGCCGACCGCTTCGGCGATGAATATGGCGCATATTGCAAACGAGTCAACCGCTTTATTCCGTGGAAAAGAGGATGAACGGGTAATTGATAATTATTAATTAATGGCCGGAGAATTGTTATATGAGTGATAAAATGAATGAAATAAAAAAACGGGCGGCGAAAAATCCGACGGAAAATAAAAAGCAGGCGGAAAGGCGCGAAGAACGCAATCCTGCAAAGCAGCAGACTGTCAAGCGGCTTTTAAGCTATGCGGGAAAGAGCAGAGGCCTTTTGTCTCTGTCGCTTGTGCTTTCCGGCTTGAGCGCCCTCGTCGGCTTTGTGCCGTACATCATGGTGTTCTTTGTAATGCGCGATGTGATCGGCGCAGTTGCGGCAAAAGAAGCGGTACACGCCGCCTCTCTTATGCGTTACGGACTGTGGGCCGTCGGTTCGGCTGCGGCGGGCTTTGTGCTCTATTATGCGGCGCTCATGCTTTCGCATGCAACCGCGTTTACGATTCAGGAAAACCTTTCAATTCGGATGACCGAAACGCTTGCGGAACTTCCGATAGGCTGGCATATCACGCATGTGAGCGGCAAGGTGCGCAAGGTGTTTGAAAAAAACGTCAACCAGCTTGAAACGCTGATCGCTCATAGCCTGCCGGATACCGCGCAAAATACGGTTTCTCCTTTTGCGATACTCGTTCTCATGCTCGCCTTCGATTGGCGGCTCGGTCTTATTTCCCTCCTGCCGCTCGTGCTTGCGTTTGTCGTGCAAACGCTTTTAATGCGCATCAGCTCGAACTCGGGCTTTATGCAAAAGTATGAAGATGCACTCGAACAGATGAATAATGCCGGTACCGAATATGTGCGCGGCATTTCGGTTATCAAAACCTTTAATCAGTCCGTGTATTATTTTAAGAATTTTTATACATCGATTATGAACTACAAAGAGTTTGTACACAAATATTCGATATCGTGGGAAAACGGGTATTCGATTTTCCTCGCGCTTATTAAATTAGGCTTTTTATTCCTGTTGCCCGCCGCTCTTTTGATGGCCGGAACTGCGACACTCGATGCGCGTTTTTTTTACAGTTTTGTGTTTTACCTTGCCTTTGCGCCGGTTACCTACGGGATGCTGATAAAAATCATGTACGCAAATACCTTTCATCAGCGGTCGAACGACGCGCTCAACCGTATTGAAGATATTTTGCAAGCGCCGCTGACCAAAGAACCGGAAAAGTCCGTGCTGCCAGAAAGATACGATATTGCATTTAAGGATGTGGTGTTTTCGTATAAAACGGACACGGCGGGATCTGCGGAAACGGGGAACACAAATCCCGGCGGCGATAAAATGCCGCAAAACGCCTGCCGCACCGCCGTGAACGGCATCAGTTTGCACATCAGCGAACATTCGCTTACCGCTCTTGTCGGGCCTTCAGGCGGCGGCAAAACGACCCTCGTCAATTTGCTCGGCCGTTTTTGGGAAGCGGATTCGGGTTCAATCAGTATCGGCGGTGTCGATATCCGCGATATTAAAACAAGCGACCTTTTACACACCGTCGGTTTCGTGTTCCAGGAAAATAAGCTCTTTAAAGAAAGCATTTTTGAAAATATCCGCTACGGCAAAAAAGATGCAAGCCGCGAAGAAGTGACGGAAGCGCTCCGTAAAGCCGAGTGCATGGACATCATCGAAAAACTGCCTGCCGGTATAGATACCGTCTACGGCACCAAGGGCACATACGTATCCGGCGGAGAAGCGCAGCGGCTTGCCATTGCCCGCGCCCTGCTGCAGGACGCACCGATTATTGTACTTGACGAAGCGACCGCCTTTGCCGACGCCGAAAACGAATACAAAATCAAAAAGACCTTCGACGTGCTGCTCAAAGACAAAACCGTCATTATGATCGCCCACCGCCTCTCGTCGGTCGTTAACGCCGATAAAATCTGCGTCATCGATGAGGGCAGAGTTGCCGAAACGGGAATGCATGCCGAGCTGCTCGCGCGGAAGGGTTTATACGCAAGTATGTGGGATAACTTTCAAAAAGGCATCGAGTGGAAGGTTTAGATAATTAATAATTAATAATTTGTAATGGATAATTAGAGGATAATCGGAATCGGCAATGACTGAAAGTTTTATGCCGATGTGTTATAATCGCCTGCAATGAATATGCCTGCGGATAAAATTAAACTTGCCGTTATTTATTTCTCACCTACGGGAACAACGAAAAAAGTCATTGATTATATTGTTAAAGGAATTGACGGGGACATAATATGTTCTACGGATTTGACTAAACGGGACAATAGAGAGAAAACACAAGATGTAAGTTTTGCAGATGCGGATTTGATAATCGTGGGCGCTCCGACATACGGAGGGTTTTTATATAAGGAATTCAGAAACTACATAAAATACTTGGATTTTCAAGGAAAATGTATAATTGCAATCACACTATACGGTAATGCATCACCGATGTTTGCTGCCGGAGAAATGATATCTATAATAAAAAAGGGTAACGGAAAACTGCTCGGCTACGGTGAATTTGTCGGGGAGCATTCATATTCCGGTAAAGATATTCCGGTTGCTAAAGGCAGACCCGATAATGATGATTTACAAACTGCGGTACTGTTCGGAAAGACTGTAAGAAACAGATTATTACATACGGAAACTCGGCATCTTTATAATAGGACAACTGTGTTTGATAAAATTATAAGTTTTATCGCGGATAATAAACCGATACATACCGGAAAAAGAATATTTACTGTTCCGTATACGGATAACGAAAAATGTATTCACTGTTCCGAATGTGTAAAAGTATGTCCTAAAAGTTGTATACGTGCGGATATGACAACCGATAAAAATGAATGTATTGTGTGCATGGCATGTGTTAAAATATGCCCGACGGGGGCAAGAGAAGCCCATCCTAAAAATATACTAGTCAAATCAGGTTTACATATTATAAATAAAAGAAAGCACAAATCCCGGTTTTTCTAATCGAAACGGGTTAAAAAAACGGTGCTGTGTCAGACGTTTTTTTTACAAGGTGCCGTTGTCCTCCTCCATCCGTCGCGCGCTGGCACAGGGCGGGCAAATTCTTTATAATTATTTGCGTAAATAAGAAGTAATCAAGAGGCGGAAGAGCGCCGCATAAACGGTGCCGTTTGACCCGCCGACGGGTTGTATGAAGAGATATTTGTGCGTGAGCGCGCATAAACGTGCATAAGTGCGCGTACATAATCGACTTGTACGGAGGTAAAATATGTCGATTTACGATTATTCGATTCAGGATGCGCAGGGAAACGATGTTCCGCTTAAAAATTACAAAGGAAAAGTATTGCTGATTGTAAATACGGCGACGAAATGCGGCTTTACGTCACAGTACAAAGAGCTTGAACAAATCTACGAAACATATCATGAGCGAGGCTTGGAAATAATCGATGTGCCGTGCAATCAATTCGGAAAACAAGCGCCGGGTACGAACCGGGAAATCAGCGAATTCTGCACGCTCAATTACAATACGAAATTTCCGCAAATGAAAAAGTCCGACGTAAACGGGGCAAACGCGTTACCGCTTTATACGTATTTAAAGACGCAAAAGAAATTTGAAGGTTTCGGCGAAAGTAAAACGGCGCAATTACTGCATGACTATATTAAAAAAAGCGATCCCGATTATAAAAACAATTCCGATATCAAATGGAACTTTACCAAATTCGTTGTCGCGCGCGACGGCAGCGTTGTTGAGCGTTTTGAACCGCCCGCGTCCATGGCCGATGTCGAAGCCTGCGTTGCAAAGTGTATATAGCCGCGGCTCGTATTTGTGTCATCGATGAGGGCAGGCTTGCCGAAACGGGAACGCATGCCGAGCTGCTCGAGCGCAAGGGGCTTTTCCGGGTATGGGAATTTCCGCACGGAAATCAATTTTTGCTCGAGTATTGTTTAAAAAGTTGATAAAGTGCTAAAGTAAGTGTATGAGGTGGGAAACATTAGAAGAAGCACTTGCAGTGCTTGAGACGGAACGGGAATACGACGGGTATTTTTGCAGCGTACAAGACGCGGTTATCATCGTGATTTTGGGAAGCTTGTGCGATTTGCAAAGCGTAAAGAAAATCCACGAGTGGGCAACGACCGAACATGTCAGAACATTTTTGGCAGAAACGTTCGGAATCAAACGAATACCGTGCTATTGGTGGCTGTTAAGCCTGCTTGGAATCATACGGCCGGAATCATTGAATGAGTGTATGAAACAATGGGTAGCTTCGGTTGTACCGGCTCTTGCAGCAAAACTTGAGACGGAAGAGAAAGAACAAAGCGCGAAGAAAAAGAAGCAGCCGTTGACGATAGCCATAGACGGAAAAGCTATCCGCTCAACGGGAAAGATGAAAAAATACGACAGTCCCTTGCATATCATCAGTGCACAGATAGGGGAATTGGGGTTGACGCTTGCCCAAAGAACGGTCGAATCAAAGAGTAATGAGATTCCTGCCGTACCGGAATTGATAAAAGAGCTTGAAATTCAGGGCTGTATGGTGGTCGCGGACGCAATGAACTGTCAAATAGAGACTGCCGAGGCGATAATTGAGGCAAAAGCGGATTATTTGTTAAGTGCGAAGGGCAATCAGGAAGCACTTATGAACGATATCGCGGAGTATGTTCAGGATACAAAGCTGAGAGTGACGATGGACAGCATCACACGAACGGAAAAGGGACATGGGCGGAAGGAAAGGCGCAGTGCGTATACGAGTGCAGATGTTTCATGGCAGCCGGGAGGACGAGTATGGCCGGAACTCAAATGTATTGGAGCAGTGCATACACGATTTGAGACGAGTAAAGGGGTGACGGAAGAATGGCATTATTATATTTCAAGTAAAGCGTTACGAGCGGAAGAGCTGCTCCATCATGCAAGAGAGGAATGGTCGGTGGAATCGATGCATTGGCTGTTGGATGTACATTTTGACGAGGACAGATGCAGGGTGCAGAGTAAGAACGTACAACAGAATCTCAATATGCTGCACAAGTTTGCGCTTAACATAATCCGCATACACAAACGTGAATCACAATCGAAGCTGCCTTTAAACGGGATTATGTTCCGTGCACTTATGAATCCTCAAGCATTATTACCGCTTTTGGGCAAAACTTGATTTCCGTGGAATTTCCGCCCGGACAATTGACACGGCGTGCGCTGCAAAGTACAATGTGCTACGATTGGAATCGTCGATTATAAAGCCGGCAACATACAAAGCGTGCGGCATGCGCAGGATTTTTTGCGCATCGAATACGTGATTTCGGATACGCCGAAAAATCTTGAAAATGCTTCGTGCCTTATGTTTCCCGGCGTCGGAAACGTGGCCTATGCAATGGAACACGTCAAAAAAGCGGGTTTCGATTCTTTTTTTAAAGAACGCGACGCACGGCTCAACACGTGGTAAAAATTATTATTTGCAGGAGGACAGGCGATATGGTTATACACGAATACGGAAACATTGAGGCGGAAAAAATACTGGTTTTGCACCCGATGTTGCTGACCGGTGCCTTTGCGGCAAAGCTGTTTGCGCCGCTGAGCGATCGGTACTGTATTATTGCGCCGGATTTGTCGGCTCACGGGCAAGCGTCTTCGAGCGAGTTTGTTTCCGCCGAAAACGAAGCTGCGCAAATCCTTTGCTATCTGAAAGAAAAAGGCTATACGGATATTGCATTGACGTTCGGCATTTCCCTGGGAGCGCGGATTATGCTGGAACTGTTGAAGGATGACGACATACACTGGAACTGCATTGTTTTGGACGGTGCGCCGGTATACAAAAATGCCCGCTTTTTGCGCTTTGTGTATACCGCTGTCTTTTTAAGCAAATGGAAAAAGGCGCGAAAATGCAAGGGGTTTGCTCAAAAGAAAATGACCGCATTGTTCGGTGAAGCGGGCGAAGTAATGGGAAGCACGTTTGAAAGCATGGATGAAAAAAGCCTGCGAAATATCATAGATGCATGCAGCCGCTTCGATTTTTATCCGTATCCGAAAGATGTTCAGCAGCGTATGTATTTTGAATTCGGTAGTAAAGAAATAGATGCACGGCAAGCAAAGACGATTTTGCGCCGCTACCCTTTTGTGCATATCGCACTGCATAAAGGGTACGGGCACTGTCAGTATATGGCAGCGGAAAAAAAGGCATACCTTGCGATACTTGAAGAGCGCATGAAGCGGAAGGTTTGAATAAATTGATAATCGATAATGCGATGATATCGGTTCAAACGAGCATACAATTTACAAATTAACAATTTAAATCCCGCGTCATATCCGAAGCGGTTTCATCGGTTTTTTTACCGGGACGAAACCTTTTTGCTATCCGCCCTTTCGCCGCTTGCTAGCGCGCGGCGTCCTCGCTCCGCTCCGGTCGCTGCCTTCGGCACGGCTCCACGGCGGCGTAGGCGTATCGTATTGCGAGCGTCTGTCGGCAAGCGGTATAATCTAAAGCGATGAAGCGGAATTATCAATCGGAACTCGACGGCATCCTCGACCGCATTGCACCGGATCGAACGGCGGAAGCCCTTTCGGCAAAGCCTTCGCTCCTCCTCCATGCCTGCTGCGCGCCGTGTTCGTCCTACGTCATCGAATATCTCGCATCCTATTTCGACATTTCGATTTATTATTACAATCCGAATATCCATCCTCGAAAAGAATACGAGCGGCGTCTGCATGAGCTCGAAGCTTTTTTGCCGCAATTTCCGCCGGCGCTCGAAAACCGCGTTCGGCTCATACGTGCCGACTACGACGAGAGCGAATTCGAAGAAGCCGTCCGCGTAGCCGAAAATCCCGAACTCGCTTCCGAAGCCGAACGCGGAGAGCGGTGCAGACGATGCTACGAACTGCGCATGAAGCGCGCATACGAATACGCGCGCGCACACTCTTTCGATTGGTTTACGACGACGCTTTCGATCAGTCCGTTTAAAGACGCGGATAAAATCAATGCCATCGGCGCGATGCTCGAAGCATCCGGCGGCCCGCGCTTTCTCACAAGCGATTTTAAAAAGCGAAACGGTTTTAAACGCAGTCTCGAAATCAGCAAAGAATACGGCATGTATCGGCAGGACTATTGCGGCTGTAAGTATTCGCTCGAAAATACAAAAGCGCATTAATCGCCGCCGGAATCCGGCCGTTTCGGAATACTGTCGTAAGCGGCGGTGCGGCAGCCGTACTCATAACCGCGCGTGCGCATTTATCGAAATCGATTTTATCCGTCGGGTTTTTTGTCGGCGGAAAAAGATCTTTCGATTTTACGGTTTACCGATTTTTTTGCTTATAGTATACTTTTCACGGATATTGTATGTAAAATTTTTCGGGAGGCAAGTATGGACGGCAAACGCGTATCGGCATTCCTTATCGATTTTATGATAACGGCCGTAATACAAAGTATACTGTTTATGTATTTTATTATGTATCCGCTCATAAACGGCGCGGTAACTCCGATCGAAAATCTTTTGCCGAAAGCGTTGGGTTTAACCTATATTTCGATGTGTTATATGATATTTCAAGATATCCCGAAATACGGGAGCATCGGAAAAAGGATTGTAAAATTGAAGATCGTATCGGCGGACACGAAAAAAGATGCGCCTCTTTTACGGCGGATACTGCGCAATATCTTTTGGGTTTTCGGGCCTCTTGAATTGCTGGCGTACGCGCTTTCCGGCACAAGGCTTGGAGATCGCGCGGCAAAAACCGAAGTGGTACCCCGGTAAGGAGCCTTATGATATACACGGCATCTTATTCGTCGCCGTTCGGCGATATGCTCTTGGCGCAAAAGGACGGAGTGCTCGTCGGGCTGTGGTTCGAAGGGCAAAAATATTACGGCGCGGCGATTTCGGACGCGGTACCGAAAGACGACGATAAAACATCGGTCAAAGTAAAACGTTGGCTCGATCGATATTTTGCGGGACAAAAACCGGATGCGGCGGAACTCGCGCTCGCTCCGGCAGGAAGCGATTTCAGGCAGGCGGTGTGGGCCGTTCTCCGAGAGATTCCGTACGGTAAAACCATTTCCTACGGCGACATCGCCCGAATGCTTGCAAAAAGAAAAGGGCTTGCATGGGTATCGGCGCGCGTGGTCGGGGGTGCGGTTGCGCATAATCCCGTTTCCGTAATCATTCCGTGTCACAGAGTCGTCGGATCGGACGGAAAGCTGACCGGTTATGCCGGCGGCATCGATAAAAAAATAAAACTTCTTGAGATGGAAGGTATCGATATAACGATGTTTAAAGATGCCCGGCGCGCTTCCAAGGGAGCAGTATGAAACAAAACGACAGAAGACGATGTATAATTTTAATAATTATTAATTTTGTGTTTGCCGCAGCCGCTTTTTGCAGCGATAATGCGTCCTGTAGCGCACACGATGTGCCGCCGCATTACCGCGAAGAAATGCGCGCGTTTATTAAAAAAATATCCGCCTATGCAAAGGCGCAAAACCCGCGCTTTGTCGTCATTCCGCAAAACGGGCAGACGGTCGCGTGGGACAGCGACGCTCCCGCCGACGAAAACGGCGTGCCGCTTACGGAGGCCGATGCTTCGTACATGGACGCGATCGACGGATGCGGCCGCGAAGATACGTTTTACGGCGAAAAAGGAGAAGGCAAAGCGACATCTCCGAGGTCGTCCGCATATTTTGTCGGTACGTGCAAAAAATTTTTGGAAAAAGGTAAGACCGTCTTTTCGATCGATTACTGTTCTTCCCGAGCCGCGATCGCAGACTCGTACGCAAAAACCGCCGCGGCGGGCTTTATCGGTTTTGCGGCGCCCGACAGAAATCTCGCCCTTATCCCGGAACAAAGCGGATACGGGCGAGAGTATTATCCGTACCGTAAAAATCGAAACGACGTGACGAAACTTTCCGAAGCGAAAAATTTTTTATTTTTGCTCGGTATGTCTTCAGGCGACGCTGACGGAAGCGCGCTCATCGAAAAAATACGGGCGACGGATTACGACGCCGTAATCATGGACGCCTTTGTAGACGGTGGTAACGTGCCGTTTTCCCGCACGGCAATCGAATCGATTAAGAAAAAATTTTCCGGCGGCACGCGCTTTATCATCGCGTATATGAGTATCGGCGAAGCGGAAGACTACCGCTGGTATTGGGATGAGCGCTGGGTACGCGGAAAAAAATTGACAAAAAATGCGCCCTCGTGGCTCGACAAATTGAATCCCGATTGGAAGGGAAATTATAAAGTGCGATATTGGAACGAAGATTGGCAAAATATCATCTGCGGCGGAGATGATTCGTATATTCAAAAAATTATCGATGCGGGATTCGACGGCGTTTACCTCGACATCGTCGATGCATACGAATATTTCGAAGATCGATAGATCGCCTTTGCCGCAATTCGAAATCGCCGCACATCGACAGGCTTCGATCCGATTGTGCGCCTCGCTGGTAAAAAAAGCGGCAATCGATTACAATTTGAAAACCGCACGTGATAAGGAGTTGTCTACGGATATTGAAATAGAAAAGCGCATCGTTGCGCTCGAAACGAAACTTGCCTACCTCGAAGATTTTGTAAATCAGCTGCAGGATGTTTCCGTCGTTCACTCGAAATCGATCGACGGGATTACGGCGCAGTGCAAAGCGATGTCGGAAAAACTGCGCGAATTGGCCGATGCGGCGGAAGAAATTCCCAACCGCATGCCGCCGCATTATTAATTAATAATTATGGAAAAGTCGAGTACGCAATACAAGCGCGAACATAAAATCGATTTCGGACGCGAGCGGATCGATGTCCTCTATGAAGACGCGTGTATCGTTGTCATACATAAACCGTCGGGTATGCTTTCCGTTCCGTATCCGGGCAGTAAAGCTCGGACTGCACTCGATGTGCTCTGCCGCATCATGAGGAGCAGGGGTACGTATTCGCAGCGGCATCGTCCGTTTGTCGTACACCGCCTCGACCGCGATACGTCCGGCGTCATGCTCTTTGCGCTGAGCGAGCAGGTGCAGCGATCGCTTATGCATTCTTGGCAAAAAATCGTCAGTAAGCGGATATATCGCGCCGTTGCCGAAAATCCGAAAGGGCCTGCGCTTCCCGATTTCGGCGTCATCGATGCGCCGCTTGCGTACAACGCGTACAATATCGGCTTCGTTCCGAAAGCCGATGACAAGCCCTCCGGCAAAGCATACCGGATAAAACGATTTGATAAAAATAAAACGACATACACGAAGCATCTCGATTTTTCCGGCGGAAAGGCGAAGTTTAAAACGGTCGAAGCGCGCACTCGCTATCGTATCGTAGAGCGGGGGCCGACGCATACGCTTTTTGAACTCGACCTCGACACCGGCAAAAAAAATCAAATACGCGCGCACCTCGCGTCGAAAGGCTGTCCGATTGCGGGAGACGAAACGCACCGTTCTCGTACCGATCCGTTTTGCCGCCTTGCGCTTCATGCACGTACGATCGAATTCATCCATCCCGCAACGCATAAAACCGTACGCTTCGAAGTTCCCGAACCTGAATCTTGGCTCGAATATGTACGCAAAGGCGATGAAAAACCTGAGCTTCCGGTATGGAGGAAAGAAAGAGAAATGCGCGCCGGTCCGGCTTTGCCGCGCGATTTTGCCGCTTTGCAAAACGGCGGCAAGAGGAGTGTAGTGCATGAAAAAAATAATAATTAATTTTTTTATCGTTTCGATTTTTGTATCGCTTTCGCTTGGCGCCGCCGACGGCGTCATGTGGGGCGAAAAAGATATCCGTGTCGTAAAGACGCAGTGGTTCGATATCATCTATGCACCGGATTCCGTCCGAAGCGCCGAACATCTTGCGCGTTATGCGGATGCGATATACGAAGACGTATGCGCCTATCTTGAAACCGAGCAATGGAAGCGCTTTCCCGTCGTTATAACGCCTGCACAGGACGAATTCAACGCATATTATTCGCCAGCGTGTTACGATACGATCGTCATGTACGATACGCCGGTGACGAAAAAGATTGCCGTCGCATCGGACGATTTTTTGTCGACGTTCCGACACGAGCTTACGCACGCCGTTTCGTACAATATGAAAAATGCATTTTGGCGCGGAGTCGGCGCGGTATTCGGAGACGCCGTAAATCCCGCATATTTGTTTATTACGCGGTCGCGGACTGAAGGCGTTGCCGTCGCATCGGAAAGTGCCGGCGGCGAAGGACGCTTGAACGATCCGTACAGTGCGCAGACGGTGCGGCAGGCAAAGATCGAAGGCGCTTTCCCGTCGCATGCCGATATCTACGGTTCGCGCGATATCTATCCGTACGATACGAATTATCATTTCGGCGCGGCGTTTGAAAACTGGATTCAAAAAACGTACGGTATGAAAAACTACGCGCGCTTTTTATACAAGTGCGTCAACTTCCAAACAATACACGCATCCGTCGCCTTCAAATCGGTGTACGGGATTTCCGTCAAAGAAGCGTGGCGTCTTTTTTACGATTCGGTCGCCGTGCCCTCTTCCGCCGCGCAGTATCCCGATCCGCTTGTCAAAGGCTTATGCAAAGATTATTTTTCCGGCACCGATAAACGCTCGAAAGAAAATACGCGCGCCTCACGATATGCGTCGCTCGTTTCGTGCAGCTCAGGCTTCGGCTTTACCGACGATGCAACCGGAAGTTTTTATTTTTCAAAATGGAATGCCGAACGAAAGCGCTACGATCGCGCAAAAAAAATATGTACCGTCAAAAATCTGCGGCACACATCTCTTTCTCGTGACGGTGAGTATGCGGCTTTCAGCGTGATGAGCGAAAGTCATGCCGTTCCGAAAAGCGAAGTTCATATTTTTAATATGAAAAACCGTTCGCGTTATACGATGAGCGAAACGGGTCTGCGCGATGCGGCCGTCATCTCATGGAACGGAGAGTATTATCTTGCGGCGGTAAAAACGAAGTCGCAGCAAAGCACGCTCACCGTCTACAAACTCGACAAAAGCGCGGACGGCAAAGTGCGCGGTGCTTCATTTATCGTATCCCGTGTTCTCGATCGGGGAGACGTCGCATTTACGCCGAAGGACGCAGGCGGCGGCGAAATCGTATACGCATGCAAAAGCGGCATGAAGTGGTCGATTCGATTGTATTCGATTGCGGACGGTACGGAAAAGGTATACGATCCGCCGTATGCGCGCATGGTTATCGGCGATGTTTCGCTTGCAGATGCTGCGGACAACGGTACGGCGGATGCTGCAGATCGCTCCGTAAGCGGCACCGATACTGAGCGGAACGACGGAACTCGGCGCTCTGAAAAAGTATTTACGTTTTCGTGGGCGGCCGAAGATACGATGCCGCGCTTCGGAAAATTAATAATTAAAAAATCCGATGACAACCGAGCGGATTCCGCTTCGATGCTTTTACAGACGGACGATGTGTCGGGCGGCGTATACGATCCCGTTATGCTCCAAAACGGGAGTATCGCATATACGGGGCATTTTTTTCGCGACAATCGCCTTTTTACTGCGGAAAGCGAGAGTATAGCGATGCGGGAAATCGCGCTCGACGCAAAACGCGAAAGGCTTGAAAAGTCCGATACAGACAAAGCGCAATCGGCGGAAGCTACCGATAATGTGCAAAGCGGAGAGCAGGCGGCCGGCGATCGAGACGTACAGGCGATTTTTGCCCGATCGAAAAAATACAATCCGTTCGATTATTATAAACGCGGTATCTTTTTACCGGTCGGCATCGCATCGACATACGGACATGATTTGCTCGGCGATGCGACAAGCATGGTTTTGCCCTTGGGATTTACCTATGCGTCAAATAATCCGTGGTCGTCGAAACTCGCGATAGCGAGTGCAGGATACGGTTTTTTTTCGAACAGCGGTGCGATTGAAACGCGCTTCCAAAGCGGAACGGCGACTTCGCTTTTCAAATATTCGCTCAGCAATCAAATCGAATTCGACCGGCGCGGCTTTAAGCAAACGGCTCACACGGTGAACCTTTCGTCAGCGATTCCCATCGGCAGAATATCGCGCCTTACGTTCGGGGACGATGCACATGTTTTTGCCGGCAGGCAAAGCCGTACGGAATTTTCCGAAAGGTACGACCGACTTTTCGGCATCCTTGAAGACGATGATGCTTTGCCGATATTTATCGCACTTAATAAATTATCCGCCGGCTATTCGAATATTCATAAAACCGGTGCGGGTGTATACGAGAGAGCGGGTTTTGCTGCGAACGCATCGTATATAATCAAATACGAAGCTGCATGGGGATCGCCTTTTTCGCAAAACAATATATATCAAAATCTTTCGGTCAATGCGGCCGTCTGCCTGCCGTGCCTTTTGCCGTATATATGCCGCTATGATTATACGTATAATTTTCCGCTCACGCTCGGCACCCGATTTTTTCCGAGCAGATCGACCTTTATAAAAAACACCGCCGAAATTATTTTGTTTGCGGGCGAAGTGCAAAAAGCGATTCCGCTTTTCTACGTAAACCGCTGGGCGCTGCGTGCGTCGTATACCGGCCGCTTCGATTATACGGGCGGCGTGTCGTGGGATTTTTTTGATACGCCGCATCTTGTACGGAATCTTTTTTCGGGGGAAATGCGTTATTGCGATTCGGCCGTGCTGTCCGCATCGCTGACCTTTACACCGAACTTCGGTGCCGCAGCAACGCCGCTTTTGACATCGACCGTGCGCGCGGGTCTGCGTTATGTCATCCGTGAAACCAAAAAGCAAAATTATTTTACATTTGATTTCGGCTGGAGTCTTTCTTATTAAAATATGATGCAAAGGTGTACGGGCTTGTGAAATACAAACCTGTTCCGTGTGTTTTGCATTTTGTAGTGCACGTTTTCGAAACGACTGCGCTTTTACAATACCATGACTAGAGTACCCGCCGTGAGGAGGAGCGCACCGAGGATCGATTTTACCGAAACCTTTTCATGCAGGAATATAAAGGCGAGGACGATCGTGATAACGACGCTCATCTTGTCGACGGGAACGACCTTCGATGCGTCTCCCGTTTGCAGCGCGCGGTAGTAGCAAAGCCACGATGCGCCGGTAGCGAGTCCCGACAGGATCAAAAAAATCCAGCTCTTTTTTGAAATCGCCGCGATGCCGCTCTGCTCGTGTGTGACGAAAACCATAATCCATGCCATCGCGAGTACGACAAGGGTTCGGATTGCGGTTGCCAGATTCGAATTGACTCCTTCGATTCCGATTTTGGCGAGGATCGAAGCGAGCGCGGCGAATACTGCGGAACAGACGGCAAAGGGCAGCCACATAATTATTTTTCGAGCGATAAAAATATTTTATAGCAATTATACGCCGTACAGATGTCTTCTTTATTTGTCAATTCCCACGGTGCGTGCATACTTAAAACCGAAACACCCGCATCGAGTACATCCATGCCGTACTTTGCCGCAAGGTAGGCGATCGTACCGCCGCCGCCCTGATCGACTTTTCCGAGCTCGGCCATTTGAAACGGGATATCGTTTTTTTCCATGAGCGCGCGGACTTTTGCGATGAATTCGGGATTCGCATCGCTAGCGGAATATTTACCGCGGCTTCCGGTATATTTATTAAAGACGACTCCGCCTCCGAGAAACGATGAATTATCTTTATCGTAGAGGTTGCCGTTCATCGGATCGAATGCCGCGTTGACGTCGCTTGAAAGCATGGCGGAATTTGCAAGACAGCGCCTGAGCGTCAAATCGCTGTATCCACCGCTCATGCGCGAAATGATTTCGGCGACCGCATTTTCGAGCAGGTGCGAACCCATACCCGTGGCACCGACGCTTCCGATTTCTTCTTTGTCGACGCAGAGGCAACAGTTCGTCCGTGTCTTTGCCGTGCTGTCGAAGAGTGCCTGCACCGACGTAAATGCGCACGCTCGGTCGTCCTGCCCGTACGCGAGGATGAGCGATCGATCGATGCCGCAGTCGCGCGATAAGCCTGCCGGAACGATTTCAAGTTCGGCGGATGCGAAGTCCCCTTCGTCGATATTGTATTTCGATTTTAATAATTTTAAAACGGCCTTTTTATATTTTTCTTTGTCTTTATCTTTCGATGATTTTTCATCGGCTTGTTCTTTTTGCTTGTCTTTTTTTTGCGGAATACCGGAACTCAAAATGAGGTCGAGGTTTTCGCCGGGAATAAAGTCCGATGCTTTTTCTTTCATCTGTTCCTGCGCGAGGTGCGGCAAAATGTCCGATACGCAAAATACCGGATCGTCCGCAGCTTCGCCGATCGTCACGTTGATGACGTTGCCGTCGGTTTTGCATACAACGCCGTGAATCGCAAGCGGCAGCGTTACCCACTGATATTTTTTAATGCCGCCGTAATAGTGCGTATTCAAATACACGATACAGTCTTTTTCATAGACGGGATTTTGCTTTACGTCCAGGCGCGGCGAATCGATGTGCGCACCGAGGATGTTCATGCCGTCTTCGAGACTGCCCGTGCCGATTTCAAACAGCGCGACGGATTTGTGCATTTTTTGCACGTAAACTTTATCGCCTGCTTTCAGCGTTTTATACTCCGCGATATCTTTATAACCGCGCTTTCCCGCCGCTTCGATGATCTGTGCGGCACACTCGCGTTCGGTTTTTCCGCCGTCTAAAAATTTTTTGTAATCGTTAATAAGTTTTTCGTCCATATATGCTCCTAATTATATGCGTATCCGTAAAATCCCGATCGGTATTATTTAAAACACACGTCGACTTCAAAAGGTCCGTACTGCGTCGTAAACGGAATACCCACAATCGGGTAATTTTTCGGCCACGAAAGCGTATGATCTTTTCCCGCAACGACAACGGGGGGCGATACTTTTATATCTTTATTTTTAATTTCGGAAGCCGCGTTTCCCGCGATAATATTCGTAAACTCGCTTACGAGCTGTTTCGCAAGTTCTTCACGCTCCGATTCCATAACGATCTCTATCCCTGAGCGTTCGAGCATTTTATCCGCAAGGATTTTATGCAGCCGAAACGCAACGACGCCGTTATAGTCGCCCGTAATACCGAGCAGTCCCGAAATCTCCCATGCATGGCCGGCATTCGGGTCGAGCAGGTACGGATCTTTGTGCTGCGGCGGAATATCGAACATATTTTTAAAAGCACTTTCGCACGATATTAAAAACGGATTAATAATTTTTACGTCCATTTGAAATTCAGTATATCGCAATGTAAAATTTGGGGCAAGCGTTGTGAGAGCACTTGAACAATACGAATGCTTTCCGTACATTTAAAGGGGGTGCGCGATGGCGAATGATTACGGCGTTCAATCCGTTGAACGGGCATTGGATATCATCGAAGCGATAGCGTCAAATAAAAGTTCCGCCGTCTTGACGGAAATTGCCGAAAAGTCGGGTCTGCATAAAAGTACGGCATACCGCATTATTTCGACGCTGCTCAAACGGGGTTATTTAAAAAAGAATGAAGACGGCACATATAAAATCGGATTGAAGCTTATAGAAGCGGTGAGCTATTATATCGACAGTTTGGAGCTGCAAACGGAAGTGCGCCCGTATATCGCGCAGATTACGGCAAAGTTCGGGCTTACGTCGCATTTGGGCGTTTTGGAAGGCGATAAAGTGGTTTATATCGAAAAGATGGATATATTTTCGAATATCAAATTGTATTCGCAAATCGGACTGCGTATGCATGCATACTGTTCTTCGCTCGGTAAGTGTCTTTTGGCAAATTTTTCCAACGCGCAGCTTCGATCGATTATGGGAAAAACCGAATTTATGCGTTTTACTCCGAATACGATTACGACGATTGAAGCGCTGCAAAAAGAAATCGATTCGGTCAGGCAGCGGGGATGGGCGATCGACAACGAAGAATTCGAAATCGGACACCGCTGTATCGGCGCGCCGGTATACGATTATCGGGGCGATATAATTGCGGCAATAAGCGCAAGCGGCAGCACGAGTATACTTACCGACGAGCGGATTCCTGAAATAGTCGAATACTTGAAGCAAACCGCTGCGGAGATTTCTCAAAATATGGGCTACGTGCCGTGAGGGAGAAGCGGTAAAAAATATTGCGCCGCAAAAAATATCCGCGTGCGGTGAAAATACCGCGGTGCAAAAATTACCCAAGCGTGTTTTGCATCGCTCATAAAAAAAGCGCTCGCGGATTTTGTCTGAAAGCGCCTTTTTTATTGTTTCCGGACAAGTGATTTATCGTTTATTCTTTTACTCCGCCGACTGCGAGTCCTTTGATAAGCGATTTTTGGAAAATCATACCGACGAGCACCGGCGGTAAAGATGTTAAAACGCCTGCCGCTGCAATTAAATTGTAATTGGACTGTCTGCCGCTTGCAAGATTCGATATGACTACGGGCAAGGTAAGCGCATTTTTACTGTTTGTAAACAGCATGGCATAAAAATATTCGTCCCATGCCATAATTAACGCCAAAAGAGCGACCGTTCCGATCGATGGCAATAAAAGCGGCATTACAACTTTGAATATGCGAGAAAAGATCCCCGCACCGTCCAAAATCGCCGCTTCTTCAAGCGCAAACGGAATGATATCGACGGCGTCTTTAAGCAGCCATACGCAAAACGGCAAGACGATCGTGCAATATACGAGAGACAATGCCCAGAATTTATCGAGCATGCCGTTGTTGCTTAAAAACCGGTAGAGAGGAAGAGCGTATGCGACGGGCGGCAGCATAAATGTGAAAACGGCACAGCGAAGAATAAAATCCTTTTTTCCGGGATAACGCGAAAAAACCCATGCTGCGGGAACGGTCGCCGTAAGGGAAATGGAAACCGTAAGAATCGAAGTGCGTAAACTGTTCCTCAATGCGAATAAAAACGCTTCGCCTCGGCTGTTTTTTGTTAAAACAAGAAGACTCTTAAATGAATCGAATGTCGGTTTTGCAGGCACCCATTTCAGCGGTTTTTCCGTCAAATCCGCAGCAGTGCTTATCGACATAATAACGAGCCAGAGGAACGGAGCTATGATATACACGACCAATGCGATTATTGCCGCATATTCCAAAACGATAATTATGCGTTTTTGTTTCATAAATCGCCCCGCGCTGTGTTTTTCGTATATTTTTTCGGAAGCAAAATCCGCAAATACGCGAAGATAAAAATCATAATCAGACATACCATTATTATGGCAAGCGCCGCTCCCGAACCGAGCCGAGAATCGGTAAATGCTTCCTGATATATGAAAATACTTGCGGATCTCGTTTTGTTTGCCGGTCCGCCTTTTGTCATAACATAAATAATATCGAATACTTTAATCGCTTCGATTATGCGCAATACCAGCGCGACTTGAATTGACGGGATGATATGCGGCAAAGTAACTGCGGTAAAGCGCTGCCATGCATTCGTTCCGTCTATAACGGCCGCTTCTATTTGATCTTTGGATAGGGTTTGCAGAGCGGCAAGTACGATCAGCGATACCAATGAAAAATTTTTCCAAAGATCCGCAAACATAATACAAAACAGCGCTTTATTTGCATCACCGAGCCAACTGGTATAATTTTTTATTATTTTAAGCTGATACAGCAGCGAATTCATCGCGCCGTATTCGGGGTTGTAAATGAGACGCCACATGATTGCATTTACGACGGTCGGTACCGCCCAAGGGAGAATCAAAAGGCCTCTGACCCATTTTACACCCTTGAGCGGCTGATTCAACAATAAAGCGACCGCCGTACCGAGAAGAATTTCCAATGTGACGTTCACTAACGCAAAAATACCGGAAACTTTCAACGATGCAAGAAAATCGATATTGCGCAATCCGTTTATAAAGTTTTTTAAACCGACCGCATGGCCCTCGTTCCCTAAAAGATTGGTATCCGTAAAACTTATGATGAAAGTTTGAACGAGCGGCCAGCCGATGATTAAAATCATCAGGATGAGCATCGGCGTGAGCAGGATATCGGTCTGCCGTATGAGTTTCCGGTTTTTCATACTTACTTACATTCTGCTCATTTCAGCGACGGCTTTGCGCAGCGCTTCCTGCGGACTGAGTTCTCCGTACAAAGCTTTTTGTATATACTGCTGCAAAACGGCACTGGCTTCCTGATAGCTTGCAACGCTGGGCCGTGCATTCATAATATTAAATGCGATTTTTGCGGTCGCAGCCAGTTCTTCTTTACCGGCGATGATGGCCGGATCGTCATACGACGCCGTCCATACCGGAAGCTGAAGATTCGAATATTTATCCTGAACCTCTTTGCTGCACAGATACAGAATATATTCCAGCGCTTCTTTAGGATGTTTTGTTTTCGAAACGACCGACAGACCCATAGACCCGCTCATTGCCGCATATTTTTTGCCTCCTTTTATACCGGGGAGGACGGAAATACCGACTTGGGCTTTTGTCAATTTGCTTTCGGCAGGATCGGAAGCCAATGCGTACATATAAAGCCAGTTCATCGTAAAAGCGCAGTCGCCGCTGGAGAAAACTCTGCGAACGTCTTCTTCGAGATATTCCGTAGAATTGGGATTTAAGAGTTTGTCTTTTTTTAACTGTACAAGCAGTTCCAGCGCTTTGACCCCGGTTTTATCGACAATCCAATTGCCGTTTTTATCCTGGTATTCCGCTCCGTACGCTTCCAAAAAATTGGAATATACGCAAATTAAAGCTTCGGCTTGCGCAAGGCTGAATGCGAAAGGATATTCGCAAATACCTTTTGTTTTGATTGCTTTTGCCATTTCGACCATTTCTTCGATCGTTGCAGGTCCTTTTGTATAGCCGGCACGGGCAAGCATATTTTTATTATAAAAAAGATACATGCAGTCCAAAAACCACGGCAGTCCGACAATTTTGCCTTTTTTCGTAGTAAAATTCCAACCGCCGCTGAGCACTCCTTTTTTGTAGGACTCCGGCACTTGTGCGGTAATATCGGAAATGATACCTTTTTGTGCATATTCGGCATACCATATATCGTCAACCAATACTGCATCGTAAGGGTTGTTTGACCCGTATGCCAACATCGTCTTATTCCGAAGCTCTTCGTAGGGTACGAATTCGGTTTGTACAACGATATTCGGGTGTTTTTTCATAAAGTCGGCGGTCATATCGTTGACGTTTTGTTCGGAATAGGCGGCTTGCGCCATGGCGAGAAAGCGGATTTGTATTTTATCCGAAGCTGCTCCGTTTCCGCCGTCCGTACTGCCGACAGCGAAAATATGCGCAACGATACAAGCGCATCCGATAATCATCAGGAATTTTTTCATACCGTTTACCTCCTTTAATTAGGGTACTTTTATCTTTATAAGGATATTATATCCGTCTTTTTTGAGCTGTCAAGTATAAAATATCCATAATTTATCAAATTTTGGATATATAATCCTTTACAAAATATTTTTTCGGATATATAATCCATTTTGTGGTAAAAATGAAAAATACCCTTGTTTGGGGGTTCGACCTCGGCGGAACGCAAATGCGCTGCGCTCTTGTTGAAGGTTCGGACGTTAAAAGTAGGATTTTCCGCTGTGCCACACAGCGCGACCGCCCACCCTCGGATATAGTAAACGATATTATATCTTTGATTCGGACGGCCGAAAAGGAAACGGGGAAAAAAGGGCTTCCGGTCGGGATGGGTGTTCCGACATCGATTACAAAGGGCTGTCTTGATATTTGCGAAAATCTGCCGACCATGCCGAATTACCCTTTGGCAAAAGAACTTTCACAGAGTTTAGGCAGAACAGTCGTCTTGGAAAACGACGCGTCGTGTTTCGTTTTGGGAGAATACGCGCTGTTTGACGACAGGGTAAAGAAGACTCTGCTCGGCTTTACGCTCGGAACGAGTATCGGGATGGGGATTATCATAAACGGAAAGCTTTTTAAAGGCGCACGCGGACAAGCGGGCGAAATTTGGCGCTCACCGGTATCTATAACCGGCGATGAAAGCGATGCGATCGTAGAAAAAGATCAAATCGTCGATCGCTGTCTGGGAGGCCGTTTTTTGGGAAGTTTGTATAAAAAAATTTCAGGTACGGAAATTTCCGGGGCGCAAATACACGAAAAAGCGGTGCAAAACGATCCTGCCGCCTTGCAGTGTTTTGCAGTATACGGCCGCCGACTCGGCGCGTTTTTGTGTCAGGCCGTCAATATGTTCGATCCGCATGCGATAGTTTTCGGCGGTTCGGTTTCATCGGATTACGCTTTTTTTGCACCGGAGTTTTCCAAGTTTTCCGATTTAAAAGGAATTCAAATATATAAAACGAAGGCGGGAGATACGGCGGCCCTTTTAGGCGCCGCATCGCTGATAAAATATTAAACCTGCTGCGGGATAATTCGTTCGGCGGCAGATACTATTTGAGGTGGATTATATGAGCAAATTTTATGATGAAATTGTACAAATACCCGAAGCGCTTCACTGCGTCGTCGATTATTATCGAGAGGAAGGACTTAAAAAGCTTACGGATTGGCAAAAGCTTGTAAGCGAACATTCGGCATTGAGTTTTCTCGGAATGGGAACTTCCGAATTTTCAATTTACAGCGCGCTGCCGAAATTCGAACAGAACGGACTTCCGGTTTCCGTCCGTGATGCCGGCGAATATTTGTATTACGGAGTGCAAAAACAAAACGAAAAAACGCTGTCGATTTTAACCAGCCAATCGGGTGAAAGCGTTGAAATCCGAAAATTGATCGAAGCGGGGCGTATCGGTTCGTCTATAGTAGGAATCACAAACGATACCGAAAGTATTTTGGGTAAAAGTGCCCGACTCGTTTTTCCCTTGTTCGGCGGAGAAGAGGCAAGCATTTCGGCAAAAACATACACGAACACGCTTGCCGTATTGAATTTTATGGGTGAAACCCTCGCAAAAAAACAAGTGCCGGCTGCAAGCTTTTTCGACACGCTCGATAAAGGAGCCGATTCATTGCTTTCCGTTTCGGATGAAGAAATTCAGGAAGCCGTACAGCATCTGCTTCCGGGAGATGCGATCGCCTTTGTGGGGCGCGGTCCCGCGTACACCTGCGCAAGACAATCGGCGCTCACCTTTATGGAAGGCACTCACTGTTTGAGTTCGCCCTTTACAGGCGGCGCATTTCGTCACGGGCCGTTCGAATCCGTCGGAAAATTATTTTCGATCGTGATTTATTGTGCCAAAGGAAAAACAAGCGCTTTTTCATGGAAGCTTGCTTCGGATTCGGCTGAACACGGTGCGAAAGTTTTGGTTATAACCGACGACACTCCGTCCGTATCGCATAAATCGATCAAAGTGTTGAAAATCGGCTCGGTGTTTTCCGGCGACGAAACTTTGTTTCCTTTAGCCGTTTCGGGCATTCATCCCAGAATCATTCACTTCCTCGCCTCCGCGCGCGGATTGGAAGCGGGGATTTTCAATTACGGCGGGAAAATCACCGTCACCGAATAAAAGATAAACAAAGATGCAAGAAAATTCGATTTTGAATGATATCCGCTCAATGCTTCCCGTTTTCAGCGAAACCGAACGGAAATTTGCAGAATATGTTTTGCGGGAAAACGAGCTCATTTATAAATCGATAACGATGGCAACCGAAGAAAGCGGCGTCGGTTACGGAACGATAATCCGATTTTGCCAAAAACTTAAATGCAAGGGATTTCAAGATTTTAAAATAAAGCTTGCTCTCGAGCCGTCTCAAAAAGAAAGCGACACGCCGCCGGACGAAGACAGTTTTCTTGCCTCTGTCTGCAAAGATATCCGGACGGTAAACGAGGCAATAGAGCCGGCCGTTTTCGAGCGGGCGGTAAAAATTTTGATTCCTGCAAAAAAAATACTTGTTATCGGAAGCGGCGGCTCTTATGCTCAAGCGTGGGACTTATGTTATCGGCTTATGCGGATCGGCTTTGACGTTTCGGTTGAAGGAGATTCTCACTTGCAGGCGATACGTGCTTCAACGCTGGAATCGGGTGACGTTTTAATTGCGGTTTCTTTTTCGGGAAGTACAAAGGGAATTTTAAACGCCGTCAGTCAGGGAAAAAGAACGAAAGCTGCCGTTATTGCCGTTACCAATTACGAACGTTCTCCGCTGGGAGCGGCTGCGGATTTGACTTTTTGCCTCAAGCTGCGTTCCCAAGTCCTTGACGCCGAAATCGGAAGTAAAATTCCCGTATCTTTTTTAATAGAAGTATTATGCAACAGATTGTTTAAAAGTGCGCCGAACGCGGCAGATGCTTTGAACTTAACGGCACATAGCGTGTCATCCGAATTGTTTTAAAAGCGAATAGGGATTTAAATTTTATCGCCTTTTAAAAAGGTACGCCGCAAAAAATATCTGCGTGCGATAAAAAATACCGCGGTGCAAAAATTACCCCAAGCGCGTTTTGCATCGCTTATAAAAAAAGCGCTCGCGGATTTTGTCCGAAAGCGCCTTTCAGAATTTTTGTAAGCTATTTTAATTTTTTATTTTACGCTTCAATAATGTTTTTCAGCACGACGGTTTTTATCTTCGTCATTTCGTTGAACGTGGACATGACGCCTTCAGTACCGATGCCGCTGTGCTTCCACCCGCCGAAGGGCATTTCAAACGAGCGATAAAAACTCGCGCCGTTGATAACCGCTTCGCCTGCTTCCATCGCGTTTGCGATTTTAAACGCGCGTTTTTGATCGCGTGAAAATACGCAGCTCGATAAACCAAACACGGAATTGTTTGCGATTTCGATCGCTTCATCATCGGTATTGAATCCGATGATCGGTACGACAGGACCGAATATTTCCATGTCTTTTGCGACATCGGCCGTTTTCGGAACATCCGTTATGACCGTCGGTTCATAAAAAGCACCGTTGCGTTTTCCGCCCAAAACGATTTTGCCGCCCTGTTCGACGGTTTTTTGCACTTGCTTTTCAACCTGTATCGCGGCTTTTTCGCTGATAAGGCAGGCGATTTTCGTATCTTCGTCGGCAGGATCGCCGAATTTCAGCTGCTTTATTCTTGCAACGGTTTTTTTTGCGAATTCGTCTTTCAGCGAATTGTGAATGATAAAGCGCTTGCTTGCGCAGCATACCTGTCCGGTATTGTACATGCGCCCCCACACGAGCTCTTCGACCGCCAAATCGACGTCTCCGTCATCCAGCACGATGAACGCGTCGTTTCCGCCCAATTCAAGCGCCGTGTGCGTAAGGTTCGCCGCAGCTTTTATTGCCGAATCGATTCCGACTTCGGTGCTTCCCGTCAACGTAACCAAGCCGACCCGCTTGTCGGAAACGGCATAGCTTTTGACGGAGCCGGGAGCCGTAACGCACTGGATCGCACCGTCGGGCACGCCCGCTTCGACGAGCAGTTCCGTCAGCCGCATCAATGTCAGCGGATTGTCGGATGAAGGCAGGACGAGCGCGGAGTTGCCCATCATTAAAGCCGGAGCGACTTTTTGATCGAACAGGTCGCACGGAAAATTGAAAGGAATGATGCATACGACGACACCGACCGGTTCTCTGAGTACCAGCTGCATCGTTGTCTGCTGTCCCGCTTCCGTTCCCTGCGGAATAATCGTGCCGTAAAAGTGTTTTGCCCGCTCGATAAATCCGCTGAAGCCGATCGTAACGTTTCCGATTTCGGCACGCGCTTCGGTTATTGGTTTGCCGTTTTCGCTCGACAAAAGCCGTGCCAAATCTTCGTGCGATTTTTGCACCAAGCTCAAGAATTTATACAGCACTTCGGCACGTTTAAAAATAGGCACTTTTGCCCATTCTTTTTGTCCCTGTACGGCCGCTGCAAGCGCCGCATCCAAATCTTTTTCATTTGCTCGCGGAACACTGTCGATCACTTTGCCGGTCGCAGGCGCGATTACGTCAAAGGTTTGACCGCTCGCGCTGTCCGTTTTCTTTCCGTTGATAATCATTTTCATAATTGTTACCTCTCGTTAATTCATTTTTCACCGAACGCCGTAAAGGACAGCATAAGGCCGCCGCAGGTATTGCGACCGTCGTCTTCGTAGCCGTATTCACCGAACGTAAATTCGACGATAAACGGGATCGTTCCCGCTTCTTTTTTGATTGCCGCGGTCAATTCGTTTATCCGCTCTCCGATCCCGATCCGCCTGCCGCCGCAGTGAACCAAATGGAAGCCGGCTATAGGTCCTTTCATTTTCGCTTTTAAGTCGGCAAGAGCCGCGCTTACGGCTTTTATTAAATCGTCCGTACTGCCTTCGAGGAGAGCTATCGCCGTTCCGACCGCAAGATTGTTTCCTACTGCGATTGAACCGTCGGCATTGCCGTTCATCGGGTGACGCACCGCAATCAAATCGCCTAAGGGATCTTTTACGCCGAGCGGGTTCGTAATGGAGCGCACGAGCAGATTGCCGCCTTCCGTATCTTTTGCGCTTGCACCCGTCCACTCGCGGTACTGCTCAAGCGCCGGTTTTCCGTTGATTTCCACAAGAGTACGCTCTTTTGCGATTTTTGTGATAACGCCGTATTTGCCGGTTTCTTTGTAGCCGCCGGTATATTTGTTCGCAAAAGCGGCTTTCGTATAGAAAAAAGCAACTGCCGCACCGTCGCCGGTTATCGTTTTGCCGGCAAACAGCTTCCATTCGCCTGCGAGCGTATTGTCCGCCGCGCTGCCGCCGAAAAGCGGTACTCTTCCTACGACGTCGGAAATACCTTTCAGATAGTATTCTTCTTCGCCGGGAGGCGCGACCATATACATATAGGCGGGCGCTTCCTTTTTACCGGCAGCGGCCAGAGCGCTTTCCGCTAATTTTCGTCCCGTTTCCCGCGCGCTTCCGCTTTTCGCCGCAGCCGCCGTTCCGACCGTCAAGTCGGCATCGGACAGCGCCATGATTCCGACATAGCCTTTTTCGCCGGTAATAAAACCGTCTTGCGTAACGATACCGGAAAATGATGTGTTTCCGATCAACGGCACACCGGGAAGTTCTTCGCCGATCGCTTTCAACAAAGCCTGTTGGTCATACGATACACCGCTGTATACAAACACAAGCTTCGAATCATGCAGTGCGTCTTTTATTTTACGCGCACATTCCTTTCCCGCCAGAGCCGCATCCGCGTTGTTGCTGCTCGCAGTCCGTATCTTTAACATAGCAACCTCCTGTAAAAAATTTTTCAGGAAATATCAATTTCCGAAAAAGTTTTTAGTCGTGCGCGCGCCTCGCAACGAGCGCGTAAGCGCGAAATTTCGAGCGGCGCACACGTTCAATAATCGAGTTTGCAAAATAATGTGTATCGTATCCATCCTGTTTTTATCGAAATAGTACGTATACAAGTCTTCTGCAAACATCCGCACAAACTCGAGATAAGAACGCTGCGATTTCGAGCAGTGCGCAGAAATCGCGAGTGTCTCCTATAAATAAAAAACGCTTCGACGTTTTTTGTCTCCGGACCTTAGCGACGGCGATATTTCAGACGGCGCTTTTTATCGACCTCCTGTAAAAACTTTTTATAAATCTTTTGATTTTATAATAGGAGGTGAATTTTCAGCTGTCAATGAAAATAAAAATCGGAGGTTTTGTATATCAAAAATACGGTTTCACGATGTGAAACAATGTATGTTTTTCATTAAATACGGCGTTCAATCCGTTGAACGGGCATTGGATATCATCGAAGCGGCCGGCTGTCGTGTTGCACGCCGTTTTATACAGCGAAAAATTATTGCATATTTTCTCGGATAATGCGCTCGAAGTCCTGCTCGTCATCGGGAGTTTCCTCCACGAAAGACGGATCCATGTGCATTAAAAAATGCCAATCGCTTTCGTCCTTTTTTTTATACATGATCGCTTCTCCGTCTTCGGAACCGAAAAACGACCTGTCAACTTCGCAGCCTTGTTGTTCAAGGAAAATTTTTGCACGTTCGTATGTACGCTCCCGCTTTTCGATATACGCTTTCACTTCTTCGTTATTGATGACGTATGCGTCCACACGCGTACACCCATTCGCAAGTCCGCGATTTGCTGTTTCCATATTCGGCACTTCACGCCAAATAATTTCCGCATCGTCGGGATCCGGAAACATAAAGCGGCTGAGCGGTATACGGTTTCCGTTATATTTGATTTCGGTATAATCGGGCAATTTTCCGGGGCTCAGCGTTTCGCTCGTATCGCAAAAATCTCCGTCTTTGATTTCCGTCATCGTATAACCGGGAACGGATCGGAGACTCTTTCTCGCTTCGTCGATGTTTTCAAACAAAGCCACAGGCGTTTCTTTTCCGTTTTGATAGAAAGTTAATAAATACATTGTTTGCTTTGAAGCGCGTTCTTCGCTTTGCCCTTTTTCCGTTTTCGTTTTTTCATTTTCGGAAAAATCGATTTTCGCTTCGTCTTTTTGCGGTCCGCCGTTCGGTGTTTGGCTTGGACGGTGCTTCGCCGTAAGGTGCGGAACGGAAATCTTTATGACGCACACGGACGAGGTCATCTCTTCCGATACGGTAAAATCCCTGCCGGTTTGCGTTTTCATAATGCATTCCAAACCGAAAATTTTTTCGTTTATATCCGAAACGATTTCCGCCGTTCCTTCGCCCATAACGCTCGAATAAGCTGAACTGTATTTGCACGGAATATTTCCGCCTGAAATCGGCGCGACATCCGTTTCGAGTTCAACGAACACGCGTGAATTTTTTTTAATAATATCGATTTTACGTCCTTCTTTGGCACTGTGCAGATACAGCGTTAGCTTCCCTTCATTAAAAACATAACCGTACTGCATCGGTACGACGTAGGGTACGTTTCCGTCGATCATACCTACGTGTACGACTTTTGCTTTTTCTATGATGTTTTCGATTTCCCCGAGATCCGTTACTTCTCTGTCTTTTCTCCGCATACGATCCTCCGATGCAATAAGTTTTATCTGAAATTTGAATTTTCAATTTGTTAAAAATAAAAAATATCACGCAACCTACGGCACCCGTTTCGCATAAAAATATACGACGGAAAAGACGATATATTCAATAGCCCCACGAGTCGATAATCGAGCGGATCTGAGCAATATCCGAAAGAATATCATTCCGATTTTTTTCCGAATAGGCGGCAAGCTTTTGCCGAAGTTTTTGTAAATAGGGAACCAACGACTCAAGACGTTCAAGCGGTACGCCGGCGGGATCATAAGTGATGAGTACGCTTCCCGTTTTTTCTTTGTATTCGCAGACTGCGTCGCCGGAAATCGATTTCAGTGCGGCAATTGCCGCCGTTCGTATGGCTTCGTCACGGAGAACGGGATCGCGCAAACGCAGTCTCCCCGGAAAATAATTGATCTGCATCATTCTTTTTTTAATAGCGGCTGCATCGCCCCTACGGCAAATGCGATCGTCGATGAATTATGCAAAACGGCGGCGAACGACGGTGAAATAAAACCGAGTAAACCCGCGGCTATCAACACGGAATTGACAATTATTATGTTTTTATTATTGTCATCGATTTTTTTCATCAAATGCTGACCCATGATCCGCGTTTTCAGCAGCGCCGCAAGTCCGTCGCCCGACGGCAGCACGATGTCCGCCGTCTCTCCGGTGATTTCCGCGCAGTCGCCCATGGCAACTCCGGTATTTGCGGCGGCGAGCGCAGGGGCATCGTTTATACCGTCGCCAATCATGATGACGGTATGCCCTTCCCGTTTTTGTTTTTCGATGTATGCGACTTTATCTTCCGGCAGTGCGTGCGCAATATAGTGATCGATGCCCGTAAGCTCCGCCGCAGTCTTTGCCGCACCCGTATCGTCGCCCGTTATCATCGTACAGTTGACGATGCCCGTGCCGTGCAGACGGCGGACGATTTCTTTTGCATCTGTTCTCACGGGGTCTGTAATCGCAAAGGCGGCCAGCAGCCGTTTTTCTTCTGCAAGATACAAAAGCGATTCACCGCGATCGAGAGCATCGCGTATGATCGCATCAAGATTTTCCGGAGGAAGTATCTTTTCATCGTCAAAGGTAAAATGCCGGCTGCCGATCGAAAGACGTTTGCCGTTCAGCGTCGTTACGATGCCGTGTGCGACGATGTATTCGACTTTTGCGTGCCGTTCGGGATGCTTGAGCCCTTTGTCTTCGGCGGCTTGCACGATCGCGCGGGCGACGGGATGGGTAAAATGTTCTTCCAAACATGCGGCTGCCGCGAGCATGTCGTCTTCGCTTTCTTTGCCGAATACGATGATACGTGAAAGCTTCGGCTCGGCTGCCGTAAGCGTGCCGGTTTTGTCGAACACGACGGTGTCGGCTCGCGAAGCATCTTCGAGAAATTTTCCGCCTTTGACGAGAATGCCGTGCTCGGCCGCTTCTTTCATCGCGCTCAAAACCGCAAGCGGGGCTGCGAGCTTCATTGCGCATGAATAATCGACCATAAGCGTCGACAAGACCTTTGTTATATTTCCCGTAAAAACAAAAGTTAAAAGCGAAAGTAAAAAATTATATTTGACAAGCTGATCGGCAAGGTACTCGGAACGAACCTGCGATGAAACTTTCAGTTGCTGCGACGAATCGATCATCGTGATGATGTTCTGCACTTTCGTTTGACTGCCCGCCGCGCGTACGAGAACGAAAAGCTCTCCTTCCTGTACGATCGTTCCGGCAAATACGCTGTGCCCTTTTCGCTTTTCGACGGCAAGGGGCTCTCCGGTGATCGACGCCTGATTGACAAGCGCTTCGCCTTTGACGACTTCTCCGTCGGCGGGGATAAGCGAACCCGTGCGTACCGCAACGATATCGCCTTTTTTAAGAGTGTATAACGGAACCTTGCGCTCCGTTTCCCCTTCGACGAGCTGCACTTGATCGTTTTCGGAAAAAAGCGTCAACGCCAAATCTTCGTATGATTTCTTTTTCGTGTATTCTTCGATCGTTTCGCCGATATCGAGCAAAAAATTGATATTCGATGCGGTCGACATATCTCCCGTCGCCGCGGCTGCCGTAATGGCCGTCGCATCGAGGACGTCGGCACAAAAAATACGGCTTGAAAAAATCCGTTCCGCACCTTTTAAAATTCTCGGAGCGATTGAAGCGATTTGTAAAAGCATTCTTAAAGGAGCAGGCAAAAGCCGTTTTGCATAATGCCATGCCGCCATAGAAATGAGCGATTCCGGAAGGCTTGTCCGTTTCGGCGGAAGTACGACGGATGCCAGCATATCCGCATCGTTGAGATATTTTCCTGAAAGCGCGGCAAACAGCGCTTTGATGCTTTGTTCGGATTGTTTCGTTTCGTCGTAACGGATAAGAAAAGAACCGACGATGTGATTGACCGTTACTTGAGCTACGCCTTCCTGAACGGAAAGCAGATTTTGCGCAAGAACTGCCTGCCGCACGCTTACTTCGGATTTGTCGTACCGTACGCGCATGCGTCCGGGGAGAGAATGCTTAACATAAAACTTCATACGGGACAATTACGCTTTCGCCGCGTTCGCCTTTTTTTGTTTAGCTTCCGCTTCAGCATCTTCGGCATCTTCTTTTACCGATTCGAAAAATACCGAGGCGTCTTCCTTAAGCTGCAAACCTGCAGCTATCAGTTTGGAACAGCTTTTACGGAATATATCCGTTTTCATAAGCGATACCGCTGCCGCGCCGACAACCGCACCGAGTAAAAATTTTTTCATTCCTTCTGACATCGTATTCTCCTGCCGAAATCGAATTCGGTATTTTGCTCACACTGTGATTTTTATAATCAATTCATAATACCGCTGTAGGATGGAAAAAGCAAGAGGAGCCGGCAAATCCGAGCAGTGCGCAGGATTTGCCGGCGTCTCTTATAAAAGAAAAACGTGCTAAACGTTTTTCGCCTCTCGACTTAAAAGAGCAATTCCGAGCAATGCGGAGGAATTATGCGCGTCTCCTATAAAAGAAAAACGGCTCGGTCGTTTTTCAACACCGGACTTCATCAACCAAATCCGAGCAGTGCGCGACTTGCAACGAGCGTGTTAGCGCGAAGTTCCCCGCGCAACTTGCAACGAGCGCGTTAGCGCGAAGTTCCCCGCGCAGGATTTGCGAGCGTCTCCTATCACAAAGCGCGCATAAATGTCGCGCTTTGTGTCCTCATAAGGAATCGCAGTCGGCTTTCATACCCTTTATTGTATCCGAAAGGATGAGGTATGAAAGCCTCCGCCCGGATAAAAGAAAAACGACTCGGCCGTTTTTCAACACCGGACTTCATCAACCAAATCCGAGCAGTGCGCAACTTGCAACGAGCGCGTTAGCGCGAAGTTCCCCGCGCAACTTGCAACGAGCGCGGAGCGCGAAGTTCCCCGCGCAGGATTCGCTAAGCTATTTGTTTTTCGCGTTGTAAATATCATTTACAGATTGCAGGCTTTAAATTATTATAAATATTACGGAGCAATTATGAAAAAGAGAATTTGTATTGCGGTATTGTCTGCACTTTTTATCCCTTTGTTGTTTTCGGAAACCGCCTATGATAAATTTTGGAATTCGATGAAAGCCGAAGATTACGACGAAGCGGAACGATATTTGGCAGAATGGGAAAAAACGAAACCGAAAGATGCTGAATTATACGTGGCGTATTTTAATTATTATATTGCAAAGGCAACGGCGGAACAAATACGCATGGAAACGACGCCTCCGGATTCCGGTGAATACGCGGAAGCGAAAAATGAAAGCGGCGATACGATCTATCTGTACTCGACGACGGCATACGACGATGCATTTTCGGAAAAAGCTTTTGCCGCTATCGATAAAGGGCTCTCATTTCATCCGAAACGGCTCGATATGTATTTCGGTAAAGCGCATTTTTATTATATGCGGAAGGAATATTCCGATCAAAAAGAATTGATAAAAAAGGTATTTGCGCTTCATAAAAAATACGGCGGAAAATGGTTGTGGGCGAATAATACGCCGCTCGAAAACACACCGGTCGATTTTGAAGAAACCGTTCATAACTACATCGCAGAATGGCTCGGCACGGAAAATCAAACGGCGATCGAATGTGCAAGAGAAATAGCCCTGCTGTTTGTAAAAGATTTTCCGGATAATCCCGTCGCATACAACGATGCGGGGCTGGCATACAGTTATTTAAATGATTTGGAGCAGGCAAAAAAATATTATAAAGCCGGATGGGAGTGCGATGGGGGAGATATGATTTTGCTCGCAAATCTCGCATACGTTTGCAAAAACCTCGGTGAAACGAATGAAGCGGAAAAATATTATTTGCTGATGGCGGAATCGGATGACAAAGGATACGCCGACTTCGCAAAACGTCAATTGGAAAATTTGCGATAACGCTCGGTATTCAGCTCAATGCGACGTCGAGTACCATCATGAGCGCGAAACCGACGGCAAACCCGATCGTACAGACATCGGTTTTATCGTCACGTGTCGCTTCGGGGATGAGCTCTTCGATGACGACGTAAATCATCGCTCCGGCGGCAAACGAAAGAAAATACGGCAGTGCGCTTAAAACCGTTTCGGTTAATAAAATCGTAATCACGGCGGCGACGGGTTCGACGGCTCCGGAGAGCATCCCGTACCAAAACGATTTCGCTTTACTGTTGCCTTCCGTTCTCAGCGGCATTGAAATGATTGCACCTTCGGGAAAGTTTTGAATCGCTATGCCGAGCGAAAGCGCAAAAGCCGCGGCTGCGGAAACGTTGGCGGTACCGCTCGTCATACCGGCGAATACGACGCCGACGGCCATGCCTTCGGGAATATTGTGCAGCGTTACCGCGAATACGAGCATGAGCGTACGGCTCAGACGCGATTTCGGTCCTTCGGGAGCGGATGCGTCGATGTGCAGGTGCGGCGTTATTCTATCGAGCGAAAAAAGAAAGGCGATGCCGAATAAAAAGCCGACGAGAGCTGGTATAAACGATAAACTTTTTGCCGCCTCGGCCATTTCGATGGACGGGATGAGGAGCGACCATACGGATGCCGCAACCATCACGCCGGCGGCAAATCCCATAAGCGCGCGCCGTACGCCGTCGTGCATTTCGCGTTTCATGAAAAATACGCACGCGGCGCCGAGCGTCGTTCCGGCAAACGGAATCATCAATCCCCAAAAAACGGTAGCCATATTATTTCCTCATATCCATTATTCCGCTGTGTTGACAAAAAATCAAGCTTGGCATACGATACTGTTGATAATAAGTTAGCATCATATAACTTTTGGTAAATATGTTTCTGACGGAGAACCTTATGTCGGTAACGTATAAACCCGCCGCAGAACGGCAATGTATGTTGTTCTTATAAAACAGAACGATACGATAAACGATATTGCTTTGGAGGATACTATGAAAAGAGTCGAAAAATTATTAAAGAAAGCGGCCGTATTTTTTGCCCTCGGTGCCTGCGCGTTTGCGGCCGCCGCACAGGATTTGAGCGGTTATGACATTATGAAGCGAAGCAAAAATACGGATACCGGCAAAACGGGTACCTATACCGCGACGATGACGCTTATCAATAAAATCGGCACTCAGCGTGTGCGCGAAGTCGTTTATTATACAAAAGATTACGGAGACACCGACAAAACGGTTATCGTTTTCCGTACACCGAAAGACGTCGCCGGTGTCGGTTATTTGATGTGGGAGTACGATGAAAAAGCCGACGGTACGAAAAAAGATTCCGACAACTGGCTGTATATGCCTGCGATGAAAAAAGTGCGTCGCATATCCGGCAGCGAAAGCGGCGGCGATTTTATGGGAACAGATTTTACCTACGACGATATGGGCGACCGCGCCCTTTCGAAAGATACGTTCAATCTGCTCGGTTCGGAAAATATTAATAATGCCGATTGTTGGAAAATCGAATGCGTTGCAAAAGATAA
The DNA here is from genome assembly GCF_014334835.1 of Treponema sp. Marseille-Q4132. Lineage (NCBI taxonomy): Bacteria > Pseudomonadati > Spirochaetota > Spirochaetia > Treponematales > Treponemataceae > Treponema > Treponema sp. Marseille-Q4132. The sequence continues at coordinate 1,516,793 of NZ_CP060591.1, read as the reverse complement.
AACGGAAAAAAATCCCCGCCGCATCGTATGGATCCGGAAAGACAATTATAAAGCGGTAAAAGGAGAATATTACGATCGCCAAAATGTGCTGCAGCGGAAATTGGAATGCGAAAAAATTGAAAAAATCGACGGTATATGGACGATCGGCAAAATGAAGATGGAAAACGTTAGGACGAATCATTCGACCGTCATCGAAATGAAAGACGTACACTACAATATGCCGATAAACGATTCCGTCTTTACCGTTGCATCTCTTGAGCGCGGAGCGATAAAATGAAATTATTAATTTTAAAAACGATGCAGGCGGTGCGCCGGCATCGTTTTTCCGTGATCGCTCTTGTCTGCGTTCTTGCCGCTTTCTGTGCATTTTCGCAGGACATCACGTTTTCGGGAAGTGCGAAAACCTCAGTCGGTGTTTTTATCCGTGGCGACAATGCAGGTGATTTTTCATCCGCAAAAGAAACGGTGAGCGGAGAAGTTGATGCGCGGTTTGCGAATTGTACGGTTTTTATCGCGGGCAATGCGTATTTCAACGCGCTCGCGGCGAATTCCGGCGGAAGTTTTTCGGTTGCCGACGGACTCGGCGCGGAACTGCAGGAAGCGTATTTTACGTGGACGTCGAACGAATTTGCAAAAGGTTTGACGGCGGGCTTAAAAATCGGACGGCAGATAACGGCTTGGGGAAAGGCGGACGGCATACGCATCGCGGATATCCTCTGTCCGCAAAATCTCTCGTCGCTCGGTACGGCGAACTACAGCGAAAGCAGGCTCGGTATTGACGCGGTAAAGGCGACGTTTTCGGGAACGTATTTTTCCGCCGACGCATATTGGATCCCGTTTTTCAGACCCTCTGCGCTTCCGCTCGAATCGTGGAATCCGATCAGGAAAGCGCTCATTCCCAGTCCTGCCGGCGTAGAGGTCGTACTCGGCGATATTTCGAAGCCGGAGCTGAACATCGCAAATTCGAGCTATGCCGCGCGCGTAAGTTTTTGGTTTCCGGCGATCGACTTTTCGCTGTACGGATACTACGGCTTTGACGATTCGCCGAACCTCTCGTACGAGCCCGGTGCGATGCCGCCGCCTAAAATTACCGTGACGGGAAAATATTATCGGTACGGCATGGCAGGCTTCGACTTGGCCGTTCCCGCAGGAGCCTTTGTGATCAGAGCGGAAAGCGCGTTTTTTATCGAGCGTGCGCTTCAGCTCGGACAAACTTCGCTCGGCGGCTACAAACGAAAAAATGAACTGAGAGCCCTTGCGGGAATCGACTGGAATAAAAACGGCTGGATGCTTACCGCGCAGTATTACGGGGACGTCGTATTCGCCTATGTCGATTCGCTTGCGCGCGACGCGTACGAACACGGGACTACGGCAAACTTTTCGAAAACGCTTTTTTCCGACACGCTTACGCTTTCGTGTACCGGCCTTGTACGCTGGAACGATTTGGACGGCTTTGCCGGCCTTAAAGTCAAGTACAACCTTACCGACGAGATTTCGCTTTTACTTGCGTTCGACGGATATTTTCCCGGTCCGAAAAGCGACGGCACTTACGGAAAGTACAAAGATTTAAGCTGCGTACGATTCGAAGGGACGGTTAAATTTTAATCGGCTTAGTCCCCGGCAAACATCAGTTTGCCGATTGGGCGACGACTTCCACTTCGACGAGCACGCCTTTCGGAAGCTCGACGACGGCGACGCACGAGCGCGCGGGCTTTCCCGTAAAATATTTTGCGTACACTTCGTTGAACGCCGCAAAATCATCCATCGTTTTCAAAAAGCACAGCGTTTTGACCGCTTTCGTAAAATCGCTTCCCGCCGCTTCGAGCACGGCTTTGAGATTTTTCATAACCTGTTCAGCCTGTTCGGTTATCGTTTTGCCTTCGACGGCACCCGTCTGCGGATTGATCGGAATTTGTCCGGATGTGTACACGAAACCGTTTGCAACGATTGCCTGAGAGTACGGACCGATTGCAGCAGGTGCATTTTTCGTATCGATTACTTTCATAAAATTGCCTCACTGTATAAGAAGATTGTATATGTTAGTATAGTGCTGAAAAATAGTAAGGTCAAGAAAAGTGAAGCGAATATTGAAGATGGAAAAATTCACACAAATGAATTTTGTGAAATTTCGTGAAGATGAAAATGCGCTACCGCACACAGCTGTGCGGGCATCGGAAAAAAAGAGAGCGCTTTAATTTACCATGCGGCGGAAAATACGAGCGGTTTTGCCGCCGTGAGCAGATCGACGAGCGGACACTCGATCGTTTTTACCGCTTTTTCTCCGTTCGGCACAAAAAACGAAATCTTTATTTTTGCTCGCGCGGCTTCATCGGCGAGCGCTTTACCGTAGACGGAAGCGATCAAATCTACGTATTCGTCTTTGGGGACGGCTTCTCCGAGAAAAACGGGTGCCATAAATAAATCGATATACGACTGCAGCGTATCGGGCAGGAGTTTGTATAATTTTGCACAGACTGCGGGAGAAACCGTGATCGCCGAAGTGCGGGCGGATCGGGAAATGCAGCCCGACCGCGATATGGGATCATTTCCTTCTTTCGGCAGGCGAAGAGCGATACCGAGAGAAGTGTTCGTCGGAGATGCGACGCGCACGTCTTTGATACCCGCCGTCCGAAACTGAGAGGCCATTTCATCCGCATCGAAAAGCTGCTGTCCGCTTTCACCCGAAAGCGACTGCATGATTTCGATAAAGGCGGAATCGAATGCCGCGTCATACAGTATGTTTATGCTGCCGTCGGCGTTTGCATGCAGTTCGACGGAAGACGTGCAGGAGGCAAACAACAGCGGCAAAAAGAGCGCTGCTGCAATCATCGATTTAAAAAGCGAAGATTTTATACCGGCCGTTTCGGAGTGCGGCATTTTTATCGACATGTTCTTTTTCATCACATAATCCTTCGTATGAAAAACAAACGGAATGCTTAAACGAAACACTGAAATAGTGTGTCTCGTTTAACGGCGAGTGTGCCGAAAGGCAAACGTCGCATATCAACATGTGCGCGCCGCTCGAAACCGCCGCCTTTACCCTATTCGATATCGAGCGGCATTTTATGCGTCGGCGGAGGAAAAGCTTTATCCAACGCGATAAAATCTTGTGCATCGAGCTGCACCGTATCGGCGCCCGCATTGAGCAGCGTATGCTCTTTTCGCGAACTGCGCGGGATCGCAATCGTAGTGCCGTCGCGGATACACCATGCGAGCAGCACTTGCGTCACGTCACAGCCGTATTTTTGCGCAACTGCGGCAACGGTTTCGTTTTCAAATAAACCGCGGCGTAAAGTCCCCGCCTGTGCGAGCGGGCAATACGCCATAAGCGCGACGCCGTGCCGCCTCATCCGCGGCAATAAATCGAATTCGATGCCGCGAGACCCCAAGTGATAAAGCACTTGATTGACGGCGCAATTTTTTCCCGACGGAAGGGCAAAGAGTTCGTCCATATCGCTTGTGTCGAAATTCGAAACGCCCCACGCACGGATTTTTCCCTTCGCTTTCAGTTCTTCCAGACACGCGACCGTTTCGGCGAGCGCTATGCTTCCCCGCCAATGATAGAGATACAGATCGAGATGATCCGTGCCGAGCCGTTCGAGCGTCGCATCGCACGATCGCTCCATATTTTTTTTACCGGCGTTCGACGGCAGTACTTTCGAGACGATAAAAAGTTTTTTTCGATCCGTCGAAGAAATCGCTTCTCCGACGATTTTTTCGCTTAAGCCGCTGCCGTACATTTCCGCCGTGTCGATGAGCGTCATGCCCGCTCCTATACCTGAGCGGATAGCATCGATCTCCTGAGCGCGTTTAGATGCCGTCTCTCCGATATACCACGTGCCCTGCCCGATCGCCGGTACAACCGCTCCGTTCGATAACTTTACCGTATTTTTCATCGCTTACCTCACATATGATTGTATAGCGATTGTTCCGCCGTTGTCTACGATTGAAGTATTGTTCGAATTCGCGTTTGGCGATATACTCAAATCATGAAAATCGCTTCGGTATCGATAGTCGGATTGGGTGCGGTAGGAGCCGTCGTCGCTTCCCGCCTCACGTCTTTTTTGGGTAAAGCAAAGGTACAGTGCATAGTCGATGCCGAGCGCAAAGCGCGTTATGAGAGCGACGGTATCTTCATCAACGGAGTGAAACAGGATTTTAATTACCTTACGCCGGAAAATGCCGTGCCTTCGGATTTAATAATAATTGCAACGAAAAATCTTCAGCTCGGCGAAGCGCTTAAAAGCATCCGTAGCGCCGTCGGAGCTCACACGGCGATTATGGCGCTTTGTAACGGTATTCAAAGCGAACGCGACGCCGCGTCGGTTTACGGTAAAGAGCGTGTGCTCTACAGTTTTATCATCGGTATCAGTTCTATTCACGAAAAAAATCAAATCCGCTGCCCTGCCGAAGGCCGTATCGTATTCGGTGAAAAGGATAATAAAAAAACGGATCGGGTAAAAGCCGTCGAAGAATTATTTGCAAAAGCGAAAATCGAAAGCGAAGTACCGGAAAATATTCATCTCGAGCAGTGGAAAAAATTTCTGCTCAACGTCGTGTTCAATACGCTGAGCGCTTTGTGCCGCGCTCCGTACGGTGCTTTTTCCGCTCCCGTTATGCGCGATCTTGCGCGGAGCGTCGGAAAAGAAGTCATCGCCGTCGCTCAAGCCGAAGGCGTTCCGCTTACGCAGACGATGTTCGAAGATACGCTTTTGCTTATCATCGACTTCGATACGCACGGTAAAACATCCATGCTGCAGGATTTTGAAGCCGGCAGAAAAAGCGAAAATGCATGGTTTTGCGGTACGGTGAACAAGCTCGGAAAAGTGCACGGCATTCCGACACCCGTGTGTACGCTGCTCGAAGCTCTCGTCGAAGGCACGGAGACAGCGCGCGATATCTGACCGCACGAGAGCCGATACGTCTGAGGCGATCGTGCGTCGGTCATTTTCGAAAACGTTAAACGCCTGCCGCATTACGGCAAAACGACATCCGCACGATCGTTATTGATTATTATTTTTGCATTCCTTTGCAATATGCGCGGCATACCGCCGGATAATTCGTGATGGTTCCGGAAATATTCCACGCGTACATTTTTTCAAGTTCGGCCATCGTGTTGACCGTCCACACGTTGATGCCGATGCCGTGCCGTTTCAATTCCGCCACCGCTTCATCGTTCAGATTTTTATAGCTCGGATGGTAGAATTCAAAACCGTATTTTTTGCAGTAAAAACCCGCGTTTACCAAACCCGCTTCTTCGACGAGCGCTCCGGCCGGAATCGAAGGTGCGATTTTTTTTGCCGTGATGAGCGAGCTGTGATTGAACGACGAAAACATCACTTTTTTTTCGAGTTTGTATTTATCGATGATATCGATCGTTTTTTGCTCGATGTCTTCATAATACACGAGCCCCGTCTTCAGTTCGATATTCGTCGTTATGTTTACCGTCGCCGCCCATTCGCAGTATTCTTCGAATGAGGGTATGGATTCTTTCAGAAATTTTCCGTTCCATTTTTTTGCAGCGTCGAGTTTTCGAAGTTCCGCAAATGAAAGATCGCGGACGGCGCCTGTGCCGTCGGTCGTACGGTCGACTTTTTCATCGTGGATGATGACGACCGTTCCGTCTTTTGTAAGCTGTACGTCGAGTTCGATTCCGTCCGAGCCCGCTTCAACGGCTTTGCGGAATGCGAGCATCGTATTTTCCGGGTAAGAACCGCTGTCTCCGCGGTGTGCAACAATATTCATAATATCTCCTGTATTTTTTTCTGCTGTTTTTTTGCCGTAGCTATCATCCTGCCGCACCGTAAATCAAATTCGGCACGACAAGCGATATCTGCGGAATATATGTTACAAGGATGAGCGACACGAGAAGCGCGATGATAAACGGATACACTTCTTTGATGAACGCTTCGAGTTTGCAGCCGGTAATACCGCAGCACGTAAACATCATGGAACCGAACGGCGGCGTAAGTCCTCCGATCATGATATTGACGATGCAGATTAAACCGAAGTGTATGACGTCGACACCGAGCTGCGTGATGACCGGCACGAGCAGCGGCGCGAGTATGATGATGAGCGCCCCGCCTTCGAGGAACATACCGCCGATGAGCAGCACGACGTTGAAAATCATCAGCATGACATATTTGTTTTGCGTAATGCCGAGCAGCCACGTTGTCATCGTCTGCGGGATGCGCTGCCAGTTCAAATAGTAGCCGAACACCGATGCGGCAACAATGATAAAGACGACCGTACTCGTTCCGTACACCGTTTCAAGGATGATCGGAACGATGTGTTCTTTTTTCAATTCTTTGTACACGAATTTTCCGACGATGATACAATACAAAACCGCAATCGCTCCGGCTTCCGACGGCGTAAACAGTCCGATACGGAGTCCGAGTACGATACCGAACGGAAAGAGCAGCGCCCAAAGCGAATCGATCGCCTGCTTGCCGATTTCAATCGGAGACGCAGCGCGCGTTCTCGTCGTTCCGTATTTTCTCTTTTTTGAAATAATATGCACGGTTATCATCAGCGACAGCGTCATCAAAAAGCCCGGCAAATATCCTGCGGCAAACATACGGCCGACCGAACAGCTTGCGATGAGCGCATAGACGATCAAATTGATGCCCGGCGGAATGACCGGTGTAACGGCGGAAGATGCTGCAGTGATCGCTGCGGAAAACGCTTTGCCGAAACCGCGCTTTTCCATTTCGGGGACAAGCATTTTGCTTTCCATTGCGGCATCCGCATTTGCCGAACCGGAAACGCCGCCCATGAGCATACTGAGCAAAACGTTCGACTGAGCGAGCCCACCCGGCATATGACCGGTGAGCACATCGGCAAATTGCATGAGCTTTTTACTGATACCGCTGTAATTCATAATGGAACCGGCCATAACGAAAAACGGAATGGCGAGCAGCGGAAAGGACTGTGTCGCGCTGACAAAACGCTGCAAAAGCAGGGCGGCAGACGTACCGGTATCGATAAAACCGAAATAAAACATCGTCGCGCCGAACAGAGCGAACGCGATCGGCATGCTTGAAAAATACAGAACGAGAACGAGAATAACGGGAAGGTATCCGATCATTGCGTATCCCCCTGTTTTGTTATTTTAATAAAATCGAAAATAAAAAATTTGACGGAATATACCGTCATGAGCGTAAATGCGATGAGAATCGACGCGCTGATACATACCGACGATATGCCGAGAACGGGCGTCGGTTTTACGTGCGACACTTTTACGTAACGCAGCGCCATATACGCAATGTAGCCGTTTACGAGGATGAGCAGCAGATCCATGATGCAGGCGATAAAAATACGCATCTTTCCTTTCGCTAGGTTGACGATCATATCGACGCTTACGTGTATCTTCCGTTTGTAGGCCGCTGTTGCGCCGAGGAAAACGCTCCACACAAAACAGCCTGTCGCAACTTCTTCCGACCAATAGATAGCCGTCTTCAGAAAATATCGCGTAAACACGTTGATGATGACGAGCACCGTCGTCGCGATGAGAAAAGAGCCGGCACAGATCTCTTCAAAATAATTAAAAAATTTTTTTATTTTTTCCATTTTGATATCCGTAAAAGCCGAAACGCAGGCGAAAGCTTTGTCTCACACCCGCGTTTCGGAAGATAAGCATACCGGCGCGCGCTTATGCGCCGCTGCGATACACGATTATATGCGTACGATTATTTTTTCGGCATTTTTGCGAGTTCCGCGCGGAATTTGTCTACGATGCCGGGTGTCGTGCCTTTCATGTTGGCATACACCGGAGCGACGGCTTTTGCGAACGCATCGTGATCGACTTCATTGAACGTAATGCCCTGCGATTCGAGCTTCGCTTTTGCCGTGTTGTAGTTTTTCGAAACTTCCGAAATCATGTGAGCTGCGCCCTTCGTAAACTCTTCCTGAATGATGATCTGATATTCTTTCGGAATGGAATTGAACAAATCCGCGTTGATGTATACGCCGCATGTTCCGAGAAAGTGATTCGTGAGCGCCATCTTTTTTGCGACTTCGGAACTGCCGTTTACACCGTATGCGTCCATCGTTCCTTCAAGACCGTCGACGACGCCCTGCTGTACGGCGGAAATCGTTTCGGAAAACGGCAGCGGCGTTGCGCTCGCGCCCATGGCGTTGAGCGTGTTGATAAAGAGCTGGCTGCCCGGTACGCGGATTTTCATGCCTTTCAAATCCGCCGGCGTTTTAATGACTTTATTCGTCATCAAACTTCTGAAGCCGAAAATATAATCGAGAGCGAGTACTTTGATTCTGTGTTTGTCTTCGACTTCTTTGATCATGCGTTTGACCAAATCGGTGCGGATGAGATATTCGTATTGATCGAAATTGCTGTAGAGCATGGGGCCGACGAGTGCGTTGAAATCGGCAACGTAGTCGCCGAGGTAAGACGGGTCTTCCACCGAAATGAATTTCGCACCCTGTACGACCTGCTCGACGCCGTCTTTGTACGTTGCAAGCTGTCCCTGCGGATACTGCTGAATTTCGATTGCTCCGTTCGTACGCTTTGCAATATTGTCGCAGACGATCGTAAGCGATTTTGTCAGCTGTTCGTTCGGTGCGAATACGTGGCTCATTCTTAAAACGAGCTTGTAATTTTTTTTGCCCGATGCCTTTTTCTGGGCTCCCAGCGTATTTGCCGAAAGCAAAATCGCACATGCGGCAAAAAAGATTAACGGTTTTTTCATAGGTCCTCCTGCGTTGATAATTCAACAAAATTAAACAATAGGCGATAGATATTTATCCGTATTTTCCCTTAATCATAAGGCCAAAAGAGGCGCTTGTCAAATTTTTCTTGCGTTTTCTTTAAAGTCGTGTTAAATTTTGTTTAATAAATGAAAGCAAAACCGACTTTGCGCGATATCGCCGATGCCGTTCACGTTTCAACGGCAGCCATTTCAATGATACTCGCAGGAAAAAATCTTTCCCGCTTTTCCGACGATACGATCGAAGCCGTCTACGCCGCCGCTCGAAAATTCAACTATAAACCGAAACACGGTACCGATAAAACGGGCATCATCGTTATCGTCTGTCCGTCCATAATCAATCCGTACTACGCGACGCTTCTGCAAGGTATGGAACTTGCCGCCGAAAAAAACGGTTATACGACGCTCATCTACAATACATATTGGAATATCGAACGCGAAAAGAAAATCATCGCATTTGCGCAGAACCCCGCCGTGCGCGGATTGATTTTTTCGATGGTACCGCAGCAGCCCGGACTTGCCGAAAAAATGGCCGACAGTCTGCCGGTCGTCGCGGTCGGAGACAAACAGGATGCGCTGCGGATCGATATGGCGGAAATAAACAATTTCGACGCGGGTTATCAAATGGGAACGCATTTGATTTCGCTCGGACACAAGCGCGTCTGCTATGTTTCGACGACGCTCAACAAATATCATTCTTCGCGCGTGCTGCGCTACAGGGGATTGTGCGAAAGCTTTAAAAAATTCGGCAGCGGTGCCGTATCGCTTATTACGAGCGACGTCGATCCGATGTCGGAGCTTTCGACCGTTGAAATCGAGCACCGCACGGGACGTATGCTCGCAAAAAAATGCATAGGGATGTATCCCGATGTTACCGCGATCGTCGCCATCAACGACATGGTCGCTTACGGCGTCATCGACGAAATCATCGAAGAGGGGTTCCGCATTCCCGGCGACTACAGCGTATGCGGCTTCGACAATATCTACCCGTCCAAGTTCAGCGGAGTGTCGCTTACGACGATAGATCACTTTATCAACCAGCGCGGGCAGAGTGCTTTTTCGCTTTTGCAGGCGAAGCTTGAAAACGGCGATACCGAACACTTTGCCGTAACGCATCTTGAATTTAAAAACAAACTTATCGGCAGGATGACTACGGGGAAGCCTCGGACGAAAGCGCATTGAAGATGCGCCGGAAAAAAATAGATATTACCGTTTTATTTCAGGAACGAACCGATTTCGCGCAAGTCGCGGAAAATCGCATCGGGTTTCGTGTCGGATTTTTGTACGTCGCGCATATTCGCTTCACCGGTAAGCACAAGAAATCCGTGAGCGCCGTTGTTGACGCCGACTGCTATGTCGGTGTAGAGGCGATCGCCGACAAAGGCGATTTCGCTGCGGTTTTTCCAGCCTGCACGGAGCATCGCCATGTCGACGGTTTCGGGATTCGGCTTTCCGAGCGATTTTACTTCGCCGACCCCCGCCGACAGCGAAATCATCGCACAGAACGCGCCGACGTCTGTAATGTAGCCGTTTTCGACGGGGCAGTTGATGTCGGGATGCGTCGCAAGATAAACGGCGCCGGCGCGCACGTAGTCGCTTGCCTTTACGATCTTTTCGTACGTGAGTGTCGTATCGAAACCGATGACGACGATATCCGGATCGTCTTCGACGAGGTCGATTCCCCCTTCTCGGAAACTTTTGATAAGCGCTTCCGTTCCGACGAGGTATACCCGCTTTCCCGGATACGCGGCGTTCAGGTATTCGATCGTTACGTCTCCGCTCGTCATGATCCGTTCACGCGAAATAAAGCAGTTCATACCCGCAAGTTTTTCGATGTACACGTCGGGACTTTTCGACGAATTGTTCGTAAAAAACAAATAATCGCGTCCGGTTTTTTCGAGCGTCTTTAAAAAATCGAGACTGCCCGGTAAAATCGTGTTGCCGAGATAAAAAGTGCCGTCCATGTCGAGCACAAAATGCTTGCACGAATTGACGAGCGCGGCGCGGTCTATGCCTTTGTTAAACGCTTCGACGTCTTTCGGATCGTTATGATTCAGCATCTCAAAACCTCTTTGCCGCAATCCTAGCCGACCGGAGCGTATGTGTCAACGCAGCGGATGCACGCAGGACGCGAGATACGGCGGAACGGAGAGTAGCATTACAGCTGTTTGACTTCCGCTTCGGAGAGACCGGTCATCGTGCAGATTTCCGCAATCGGGTAATTATGCGCGCGCATGAGCTTCGCCGTCTCAACTGCTTTTTGGTATGCGCCTTCGGAAAAACCTTTGACTTCGCCTTGCGCAATGCCTTCCTGCAGGGCGATTTCCCGCTCTTCTTTCCGCTGCACGGCGATGTCTATATCGTAATCATATTCGGCAATTAACATATTCATCACCTCCCGACTTTTTCTTTGTAAATACTCCCGCAGGATGTCGTTTTGTATGCATTCTTTGATCACGTTCTTAAAGCCGTTTTCACTGTCAAGTTTCGTATGCCTGCGTATGGCTTCAACGAACAGCGTATACTCTTTCAGCAGTTTACACGTATGCAATATCTTACTTCCCTTATTATAATTGATATTCGTCACGCTGACAACGAGTTCGAGTGCAGGTTTTTCAGGCAGCGTCATAAAGGCGTCGGAAAGCCGTAACGTCGATTTTTCAGGATAATCCTCTTCACCGTTATAGAACACGTAAAACTCGGGCGTAGGGATTTTTTTCAGGTGCTTGAGATAGCGGTCGCGGGGATTTTGAATGCATTCGTAGAGGCGTGCGGCATACTGCAAAAAGCGGAGCGGCATATTCGCGTTGATTGTGGATTGGTGCTCTGTCAGGGCGATGATTTTACCGTCTATGAGATAGGCGACGTCGTTTCGAAAAGCCATATACATGACCTGTTCGAGGCTTAGCTGCTCGAGTTCCGTAGATGTGTCGAAATTTGTCCCATGGAGCGCGTTGTAGAGCGAGAGAAAATTGCTTTTTGCATTTTTATCTTCACCGAATAAATCAACGAAAACGGAATCTTTGTATCGGCGATTGTGTTTCGGCATGAAATACCCCCGTTATATAAATCGAGGAAAAGTTTTGATTTAGGAGTTTTTCGGAGATTTTTTTGAGGGCAGAGAGTATCCGCAATGCAGACGGGGCGTTGCGGGGTGTCCCCGCCGGAAGGGGCAGCGCGCAACGGAGTGCGCGCGAGGGGAAGGCTTTCCCCCTTAAAATATACATATGGAAGTTTTTTTAACTGCTCGATTGCAGACGAGTCTGAGAGTTTTCCCCATTATTTTTTCCGTTCACAAATCCGTTGGAATATGTTATACTGATCTTACGGATCGCATCCGTGTGTACGATAAAGGGGCGTTTTATATGGATATAAAAATCATCACCGTCAGCAGGCAGTTCGGTTCGGGCGGACGCATCATCGCAAAAGACGTTGCGGATAAACTCGGTTGGAAATTTTACGATAAGGAAATCATAGAAAAGATTGCGGAAAAGAGCGGGCTTGCAAAGGAGTTTATCGAAGAGCGGGGTGAATACGCGTCCGCGGGACAAAACCTCGTGTACAGCGCGCCGGCGGGTTTCGGCGGATTTTCTACGGGGCAGTCGGTATTCGATAAACTGTATGTGATGCAGTACAATATTATCCGGGAGATTGCGGAAGAGGGGCCGTGCGTCATCGTCGGGCGATGCGCCGATTATGTACTGCGCGACAGAACGGATTGCTTTCACGTCTTTATCTATGCGGATATGGATTTCCGTATTGAGCGCTCGACGAATATTTATAAAGTCGATACGCCGAATGTGGAGCGTTATCTGCTCGACCGCGACAAAAAGCGGAAGCTTTATTACAAATACAATACCGACCGCGTTTGGGGCGAAGTAAAAAATTATGACTTATGTCTCAAAAGCAGCGCGATCGGATTGGATACCTGCGCGGCGATGATTTGCGATGCGGCACAGCACAAAACCGTCGGTCCCGTACGTAAATCGATCGATGCTGCGGAAAAGGCGATGACGGCGGCTGCCAAAAAGATCGCAACGGGTTTGAAAAAATCGCCGGCTGCGGCAGCAACGAAAAAAATTGCGGATGACATAAAAGCATCGGCTCCGAAGGCTGCAAAAAAAATCGCGGAAGAAGTCAAAAAAACCGCTCCCGAAACCGTGCGTAAAATCACCGCGGAAGTAAAAAAATCGTCGGCGAGTGCGGGAAAGACGGCGGCTTCCGCTGTGAAAAAGATTGCGGCAAACGTAAAAAAATCAGCCCCGAAAGCGGAAAAAGAAGCGGCCGAAGCTGCGAAGAAAATTGCGTCGAGCGTAAAAAAAGCGGTGTCGTCAGGCAGTGCGGAGCGCGCAGCAAAGGCAAAGGCGAAAAAAAAGGCTGACCGAGCAGAATAATAAAAAGAAGGTTCACGGGGAAATTTTCCTCTGTATGGCTTCGCAAGATATTCTCACTTAAATACCGACTTATGGTCTAAGAATCCCGATGTTGTTACATCTGTGAATGGTTCGTTGCAATTAAAATATGATTCGGTGTGGGGATTAAGCGGAACTTTGAATTCTGCTACCAGTGATCTTGCCTTCAGATCGAACCATTTAGCAAAGAATTCCATCTAGAAAAATGATTATCAAACCATGTACTATATACAGAACTATTTAACCGATAAAGAGTATTCTTACAAGTGATTCGAAAGGCTTTAACTGTATCGGTTTTGTGACGTATATGTACAACATAGAGCCGAAGTATGATGTAGCGAATTTTGAAAAATACGATCAATTTGAAAGTCTGGATGGGATAAAATCGTTTAAGAATTTACAAATAGGGGATGTTATAAGATGGCAAGGAGTAGAGATTGCAACTGGAGAGGTAAATAATCATGTACAGATTTATGCGGGGAATGGTTATGTATGGGAATCGACTCTTTCAACAACAAATCAAAGCGGAGTACGATATTGGACACTTTCGTCTATTAGAAACTGGTATAGAAATAATACGACCTATAAAGTAGATTACTTTAGATATAAAAAAGGAAATAAATAAGGATGACAGAGAAGCAGAAAGAAATTGTAAATGTGATAAAGAGGTTTGTTGTAAGCGGTATATCATTATTTATAGTATTTTGTGTTTTCTCCGTATTGTATGTAAATCATGGAAAGAGAAAACAGATTTCCTTTGATCGTAATAAGGCAATAGAATTCGTGCAAAGATATCGAGAAGCAAAGTCTCATGGCTGGACACAAAGTGATACAATATTTTCAAAAGATGTTGCCGATAAATTCGAGGACGAGCAATTTGTTTCAATGGTAAGCGATCGACCTAGAAAATATGTAGTACTGAAAGATAATTTTTCTGCAAAGTCATGTGAAAAGCGAGATGATCTTGTCGACCCATGGGGGCATAACTGTTATACTATTACAGGAGAGGAAGTTATAATAGGATATGTTGTTGAAGGCAAATTGCAGATGCTGGAAGACCCGAAAATTCTTTTTCCTGTAAAATATTCTATTGTGGTGACAGGATATAATAAATTTAAGGTCATAATGGACGCAATGCATGGAGATTGGTATATCCTTGAAAAAGATGTTCCGTTACTTTTAAATCGGCTGAATACGGAAAAATAAAACCTACGCCGCCTCGGAGCCGTGCCGCAGGCAGCGACCGGAGCGGAGCGAGGACGCCGCGCGTGAGCAAGCGGCGGAGGGGCGGTTGGCAAAAAAGTTCCGTCCGAAAATTTATTAATTATTAAAAACCGTCACGGGTTTTTGCGCTCGGTGAACTCTGTAAAAAAGTCTGCGGCGTAGGCACGGAGAAAATTGTTATTTTTTCGAGCGGACGACGCGCATACCGATAAAGTTGTAGCGGGAAGCGGGGCTGCCGCAGTTTCTGAAATACGGCGAGCAGTCGGATGCTTCGGCATTCCATGCGCCGCCGCGTCCCATGCGGTCGGTGTTGTCGGCTGTGCGTTCGGCGCCGCGCGGGTTTACGAATTCGCCGGCCGTATAGCAGTCGTACCAATCCCAGCACCATTCCCATACGTTTCCGAAAAGATCGTAAAAGCCGAGCACGGAAGGCGATTTTAAACACACGGCATGTGTCATGCAGTCGCTGTTGTTTTTGTTCCACGATCGGTTTTCGTCGGCGTCTTTCGCCGCTTTTTTTTGGCCGTCGTGAACGCCGCCGCGAGCCGCGTATTCCCATTCGGATTCGGTCGGGAGCCGGTAGCCGTTCGCTTCCCAGCGGCATTGGGCGTTGTCCCAGACGTTGTTTTGTTCGTCGGGAACGGCGCCCCATTTTTTCGGATCGGATTCGCCTTTGATGATATAGCACGGGTTCAGTTTTTCGGCGATGCTGCGTTTGTTGCAGTAGACGAATGCGTCGTACTGGCTTATGTGTTCGACGGGGCGTTTGATTTGCGATTCGCCTTTTTTCGGACTGCTTGAAAAATATGCGGGATTTACACCCATGATTTTTTTCCATTCGGCTTGGGTAACCAAATGTTCGTCCATGTAAAAATCGTCGACGGTAACGGTATGTACCGGCCGTTCGTCGGCCATACCGGTCGGAGAACCCATTTGAAATGTGCCGCCCTTAACTAAAATCATCATGTTCCCGTATTATAACACACCTTTTGAAATTTATCAAAAAATTGTGCCGGGGTTTTAGCCGGAGGCCTTTTCCGGGTGAAAATAATGTCATACCGCTCGACCAGCGGCTCCCGTATCGTTTTTTTTCATCGCTTTCCGAATCGGCACTTTCTTTGATAAAAAAATGAACTTTGCTTGATTTTTCATACAGCTTACCGTATAGTATACACGGAGGCAAAACATGGCAATATTACAAGTCCGCGATATGGATGACCGCTTATACGACAGGTTGAAGTTCGCCGCAAAACGTGATAACCGTTCAATCAGTCAGCAAGTTATTACCATTTTGCAAAATTATTTTACTTCCGTTCCCGTAAAACCGAAAAATGCCACAGAAGAATTTTTGAAACTTTCGGGCTCGTGGGAAGATGCGAGAAATACGAAAGAAATTATTGACGATATAAGAACTTCCCGTGTCAATTCAACAAGATTCGAGGCTGTAGATGGCATATTTGATTGATACCGACATCATAATATTCGCACTGAGAGGCGACAAGACGGTATTGGCAAAATTCGAAGAAAACAAAAATATCCCTATTTCAATTTCGCTGATTACGTATGCAGAACTTGTCTTTGGGGCAAAACGGTCCGGGAATGAGCAGAAAAATATGCTAAAAGTAAATCGTATTCGCGAAATTTATCCTGTCGAAGAGTTGAATATCGGTATTATGGAGCTATTTGCCGATATAAAAGCGAACATGTATTCCAAAGCAATAAGAATAGAAGACATGAATCTGTTTATTGCAGCGACGGCAATTTACAATGATTTGACTTTAGTAACAAATAATACAAAGCATTTCAGGAACATTCCGCTATTGAAATTGGAAAACTGGAAAACATAATAAGAGCAGCCGGAAGCAAAAAAAGAATTTTCGCCGTATTTTGATTCCGTTTTTAAAGACTGCAAATCCGTGATGATTATAGCAAACAGTATTGGCGCGTTTTTTGCCATGCACGCTTTATCCGATATGCCGATAGAAAAGGCGTATTTTATTTCTCCCAATATTGTTTATATTTTTTCATAACAACTCAAAAAATAGCGATTTGTAAATGAAGGAACAAGTTCTCCCTCAACATCATTTAATCTTAAAATCAGCGCATTTTCTTTTATATCTATAATCTGAAAAACGTCCTGTTTTATTTCACTTTGGAAATCTTCATCACCGTAAGAAGCCCTGACTGTTATGGTTTTATTCTTTATTGAAACGGAATATTTCCCCGATCCCCCTGCACCTGATTCAAGTAACCCCATCACATATGCACCGGATGATTCAAACTTCCTATAAGCCCTGTCGGTTATCCAAGGGAATCTGCATAGGTACCTTTTTAAATCATCATCAGACCAATTATCGATTGAAAAAGGTTCTAATTTATCTGTTAAATAACCGCCGAAAACCCAACCATATATATTTTTGTACATATAAAACGTCATGATAATCTCCGTCATTGGAAAACAACGCTGCATAATGGCTTCGGGTCTTTTTCAGAATATTATCATATTGTACGGGAATATATGTTCCGATATATTCTGGAGGTACGCTTTTTAGATAAAACTCATCTTTTTTTGACTGCGGAAAAATGAGGATACACAGATACACAAAAAATGCCGCCGCAGAAAAATGCTTTTTTAAATACATGATTTATCCGCCTTAATCGGGAGCTTGCCGTTCGGCTTGTTTTATTTTGAATGTAAGTAATTGGCTGATATCCTGCACCTTGAATTCGACAAATTGATATAAGTCGTCGGGATTGGAGACCTTTAACGGTTGGTCAAAATCCGGATTTGTACCGTAGTTGCCTCCGTTGATGTCTACCCATTGGTAGGGAGCAAGGGGGCTGTTGCCGGTTTGAGCCATAAGCATATAGGTATCTTCCGAAAGTTCCGTATCGATCAGCTGCCGTAAGATTTCGTTTTTATCGGTGTACGAATTGATTTCAACATTTAAATTCATGCTTGCAAATAATTCAATCAAGCTTTCTTTTTTCACCGCTGCCTGAGGCTGTCCGTTCACTTCGGAAAAATCAAACAGCTCTTGCGAGTTTAGCATGTCGGGCTGCACAAAAGGATAGTAAACAACAATCATATTTACTATACAAAAAAAGAAATTACCGACATTGCCGAAGCTTAAGTCCGCATATTTAAACTCTTGGGAACCGTGCTTTAAAAGCAGCTGCCTGGTTTTTTCGGCGTTTGCGAAGGCTTTTGGGGGAATTATCTGATCCGAATAAAACTTAAAGGTACTGAATTGAGTTGCATCGATCGGCTTGAGTCCCGTAACATCATTTTTGCGGTTTACATCCACCTTATATTTGAGTAAGGTTTGTATTTTTTCATGGGAACATGAGTAGGCAAGAAGATAGAGCAGGGATATATTATTTGCTGCGGGCTTATCAAAATCAAAGCCTTTTTTATGCAAAAGCGTGCAGGCTTTTTTAAATTCTTCGGGAGGAAAATAGGCGAGCGATACTTGGACATTCATTCCGTGCTCATCGGTTTCATTCAGGTTCGCTCCGTTTTTTAACGCTTTTTCAAAAAGCCTGTAATCCCGGGCTTTTGCCGCTTCAATAAGAGATTGCGCAGAACCCGCTGCGGCAATCATGAGTATAATAAAAAATATGGAAAATGCTTTTTTCATACCGATAGTATACCATGTCTTTATGTATTAAGTTAAGACCGGCAACAAAGAGTTTCTAAAACAAAGTACATATCCATGCGAGTGCGGCGCAAATCGGAATATATACAATGTAATGCATAATTAAAAATCTTATAAAGAACTGAATGAAATTAAAATCATTATGAATTCCGTTCCATGCTCCAAGGATAAATGCACTCAAAAAAATAAGAAGAGCACATGCAATTATAATCCGCCGATTATATGGGCACCGCGGAATCTTTCTTTTCTGTCGGGAACGGCGTCATAGACTTCTTTTGGAGCCGAAGAAAAAAACTTTTTGTCCTGAACAAAGGCCACTCCTCCATACAGCAAAAGAAAATAAAACACCATCAGCATAAGCGTTGCTGTTATCGTTATTGTCATTTTCTATACTCCTTATCGACGGCGTTGAAGCCGGTGTTAGGTGCTATTTCAAATTATTATAGTGAGACCACATTCTAATAATTTTTACTGTACCCTCATATTCAATATTATCTTCTACCATTCTTTCAACATAAATTTGATAGACAAATCTATGCTGAATATTTAATCTTCTGGAAAAAAGACCTGACAGATTTCCTACCAATTCAGCAGTTGCAGTTCCTAGTAATTCTAAAACTTTTTCCGTACTTAGTTTTTCTGTTTGATATACAAAAGATGCACAATAGCGCAATGTCAGGTTAAATGAATGTTATACGTCTTTTATTTACTATGATGAATTACCCATAACACGGAAAAATTCTATACTTTGTCCCAAAATGTATCTTCTGCCGATTGTTGTTCGGCAAAAGTCCATACTTCTTGTATCTTGCCGTTTTCTATTTTGAATAGATCAATGCCCGGATCATTCAGCTTGTCAGAACCTCTCTCTGCTACGGAAACAACACTTGCAGCAACAAAACAATCGTTACTTGCAGCCCAATTGGTAATAACTTTAAATGTGCCGCCGCTCCTTTTTGCAAATTCCCCTAAACGCTCTCCCAGTGCCTGTTTCCCTACAACCGTACCTGAAAGCGAACTTTCGCCTCCCATGTGCCATACGATAGTATCGGACAGTGTTGCAAAAACTCCTGCAAAATCACCTCTTTCCAATGCATCCCGATAAGCATCAAATACCTTCATCGCTTCATTTTTCATAAAATTCCTCCGGTAAATATTTAGAAAGATTCCTCTCTTCTATGGATATTATTATACTCCCTTATCTTGATTTTACAAGTACGAACATTTATAATACACAGTATCTAATATACTACCGTAAAGGAGTTTTTTATGATGTCGATTTATGATAAGTGTCCCTTCGCTACTACGCAAAGAGTATTGCAAGGAAAATGGGCGATTATAATTTTATATCATCTGAGTACGGGTACAAAAAGGTTTAATGAACTTCAAAGATTAATGCCTTCAACAACTCGAACTGTTTTAACAAGGCAGCTTCGTCAGCTTGAAAAAGATAAACTGATCGACCGAAAAGTCTTTGCCGAAGTCCCGCCTCATGTTGAATACTCTTTAAGTAAATTGGGAACTCAGTTTCAAAAAGTGTTAGACGAGATTGAGACTTTCGGTTTGAATTATATCGCCGAATTACATAAAATACAAAAAAGAAAAAGCAGTTGAATTTACACCGATATTTTAGTTTTTTATACTGAAATCTATTTGTGGAATAATTTTCAATTCAGAGGAGACCGCAATCGACAAATGAAAATTTTAATCTACGGTGCGGGCGTAATCGGCGGTGTGTATGCCGCGGCGTTCGCCGAAGCAGGCTATGACACGACAGTGTACGCAAGAGGGAAAAGACTTGAAACGCTGAAAACCCGCGGCTTGCTGTATGAAAAAAACGGCAAACAGTATAAAGCAAAGGTTAAAGTTATCGATACATTACAAAACGATAACGTCTATGATTTTATCTTTTTGACGGTAAAAGAAAATCAAGTGCATACGGCGCTCGAAGAACTCCGGTCAAACGGCAGCCCGAATATCGTTACAATGGTCAATACGCTTGAACCTTACGCCGACTGGGAGAACCTGTGCGGCGAAGGGCGTATTATCCCCGCGTTTCCGGGGGCGGGCGGCAACTATGAAGACGGCGTGCTGAAAGCGGATTTTACGCCGCCTTTTATTCAGGCTACGACATTCGCCGAAATCGGCGGGAACACATCGGAGCGGCTGAAAAAACTCGCGGCTCTTTTTAAGACGGCGGGCGTACCGTACCGAATCGTAAAAGACATGCACGGCTGGCAGTTGTGTCACTTGGCGCTGGTTGTTCCGATTGCCGATGCGTATTATAAAGCCGAAAATCCGGAAGAAGTTTGGAAAGAAGCGGACATTATGAACGATACGGCGCGGCACATAAAAAACAATTTTCAAAAATTGTACCGTTCGGGAGTAAAACTTTCACCGCCGAAAATGCACCTTTTGAGGCTGCTGCCGGCTCCCGTGCTGCAAGGCATTTTTACTCAAGTTTTTAAAAGCCGCTTCGGAAATTTATTTATGTACCGGCACTCGATGAAAGCGCCCGACGAAATGAGAGCCCTGCACTCGCAGTTGTATCAATACCTTGCCGGGCTGTAAATATAAACATAAAAGTGATACTATATGTAACCAAAGGAGATTGCAAAGCATGCGTTTATTTTTATGTTCACATTTTTCAAGCGTCGGCTCCGCTGTTGAAAAGCAAATTGCGGGGAAAAAGGTTCTGTTCATTCCGACGGCATCAATACACGAAGGCTATACGGGATATGTCGGTTCGGCACGTAAATTATTCAAAAAAGCGGGCGCCTTGCTGACGGAAATCGATATTTCGAGCGAAGAATTTTCGAAAATAAAAACGCTGTTTGATGATGCCGATGTTATTTATTTTACCGGCGGTAATTCGTTTTTCCTCATCGACTGCTTACGAAAAACCGGAACGGATAAACTTTTAAAACGGCAGCTGGAAAAAGGGAAATTATTTATCGGAGAATCGGCAGGGGCTATCGTATGTGCGCCGACAATTTCTTATATTGAGAAAATGGATCCGATTCCGAAAGATTATTCGCAAAGCGACTATGCCGGATTAAAGCTTATCGATTTTTATATCCTGCCGCATTATCTAACCGCGCCGTTCAAAAAAGCTACGGAGCAAATTATGCAAGCCTTTCCGACGCTTGAAATATGCGCTATCAATAATTCGCAAGCCGTTATTATTGAAGACGGCAAACGAACCATAATCAGCGTGGAATGAAACTCATCTGTATCGGCGACAGCTTAACATTCGGTAATGTCGGCTATTCGTATATTCATTTTTTAAACAAAAAAAATCATGCCGTAAACAAAGGAAAAAACGGCGACACGCTTAGAGGCGCTTACGGCCGGCTCAAAAAAATAATCGATAAGTCCCGACACGGGGGCGGTACATTCATCCTCGGGATCGGTACAAACGATATTCTGCTGCCGTATTTAAAATCCCTTTCTTTGTTTTGGTTTTTGACAATGAATCTGCGCTGCAAAATAAAACGGTGCATAGAAAACGACGATATCTTTGAACGCGAATACGACAGACTTTTGCACTTATGCTCCGAAAAAAACAAACGCGTAATCGTTTTCGGAATGCCGTTTATTAACTTAGAAAATTTTCCGCGCGAAAAGACGATACGAAGAAACGCCGTTATCAAACGATTGGCGCAAAAATATAATTATTCTTTTATCGATATATACGAACTGCAAAAAGAAACGCTTCCACCCGACAAGTGTACCTATACGTGGAAACACGGTTTTGCGTTCAGGCTTATAGATGCCGTCATAATGACGCTGTTGCCGTTTTGTAAAGACGGGTTCGCAAAAACACGAGGCTTGAACGCAAGCGTAGACGGCGTTCATTTTAATTCGTCATCGGCAAAAATTTTGGCTGCGGAAATAGAAAAAGCCGCATTGCGATAAAGTCCGCAAAAGCCGCCGATTCGGCGGCCGCGTTTATTTACCGTATTTTCTTTCTATGGCGGAAAGGGTGTTGACCCGTTCCGTGTAGACGCCGCCTTCAAAGCGGGCATCGAGAAAGGCGTCTACAATCATTTTCGCTTCTTCGGGTCCGACGATGCATACGCCCATGGCGACAGCGTTTATGTCGCTGTGTTCGACGGCGAGCTTTGCCGTACACGGTTCGCTGCACGCCGCAGCTCTTACTCCCGGAACCTTGTTTGCGGCAAGAGAAATGCCGACGCCCGATCCGCACACCATAACGCCTTTTTCAACTTCGCGCGATTTAATCGCTTCGGCAACCTTTAAGCCGAATTCGGCATAGTTTGCCGGAACCTTCGAATCCGAGGCACCGTAATCGACGCATTCGTATCCTTTATTGCGTACGTGCTCCATTAAAGTATGTTTTAATGCGACTCCCGAATGATCGCTTCCGAATCCGATTTTCATATACGCCCCCTTGCTGTATAAAAATTATTAAAACTTCATAGCGAAGTACGATACTATAATAACACATTGATAATTAAAAAAATAGTCTGTCGCTCCGAAATGTTCGGCAATCGGTTTTACGGAATTCGAATTATTGAGAGGAAATTTTCTTTGCACTTAATGTTGCAATAGGCGACTTTAATTGCGTTCTGCAACCTACGGTGCGTATTGCAACATCGAATTTTAATTTCATTAAAAAAAATAAAATATACTATGCGTTTATTTTGCAGCCGTCCGCAGTAACCGCGGTAAACCGCAGCGTTTTCAGTACATAATTCATCTTTTTTCATTCGAAATCTTTGCCGCGTGTTTTAAATCGATTGGCACGGATATTGCAAAGTAAAATTTGTTTATGATTATACTTGCGGATGATTTAACCGGCGCGAACGATACTGCCGTTCAATATAAAAACTGCGGAGCATCTTCAATTGTAAGCGTGGGTATGCCCGATTCCGAAAGTATATCGCGTTTTGCAGGGTACGATGTCATCTCGGTAAATACGGACAGCCGCGCCATGCCGAGCGCAAAAGCCTATGACGCCGTTTACGAAGCGTGCCGATTTTTTAATAAAAACGGAGCCGCCGCTCCCTATAAAAAAATCGATTCGGTGATGCGGGGGAATCCGGGCGCGGAACTCGACGCGGTTATGGATTCCTTCGAAAGCGATTTTGCATTCGTGTGTCCGGCTTATCCCGAAAACGGGCGCATCGTCAAAAGCGGTATATTGTATGCCGGCGACGATAAAATCGATGCGGTAAAAACCGTTGCGGAAGATATGAAGCGTACCGTGCATTCGGTGCCGCTTGAAATCGTTCGGGAAGGAGCGGCAGCTGTCGGAAAATATATGCTTGACGAAGCTTCGAAATCCGGCGCTTCCGTTTTTGTGCTCGACGCATGTTCGGAAAACGATTTGAAATCGATATACGATACTGCTTTGGCTTTTCCTGAAAAATATGTGCTGTGCGGATCGGCGGGGCTTGCACGGTTCGACGCTCTGCGTTTTACGGAAAAGAAAAAAAATCCGTTGAAGGACGGCGTTACGCTCGTCATTTCCGGCTCGCGCAATAAAAAAACGCGTATGCAGTTTCAAAAGCTCTGCGACTATGTACATACGCGCTGCATCGTTGCCGATACGAAAACGATAAAATACGGCGGTGAAAGCAAGGTATTGAACGATTGCTTTGAAAAAGCCGCTCACAGAATCGCTGCGGGAGATACGACACTCCTCGTCGTGCTTTCGAGTTTGTTTGAAGATTTTACGATTGTGCTCAAAGACAGCGATGAAAATTATCGCGAAGCGGACGTTCTCTCACGCACTTTGGGTAAACTTGCCGCGCGCATATACGAAGCGTTTCCGCTTCGGGCGATCGTTTCATGCGGCGGCGATACGACGCTGCGGCTGTGTAATGCGCTGGGTGCTTTCGGTATCGAGCCCGTTTGCGAGATAGTGCCGGGTACGCCGCTCGGTATTTTGGTCGGAGGCAAAGCGGATTCGCTTCCGATCATCACGAAATCGGGCGGCTTCGGGGACGATTCGGTACTTACCGAATGTGTCGATTTTCTATTAAAATATACAAACCATGATGAATGGAGGCATACATGAACGAAAGACCGATTATCGGTATTACGATGGGAGATCCCGCAGGCTGCGGTCCCGAACTGTCGGTAAAAGCGCTGCGCAATCCGGACGTCTATAAAATATGCCGGCCCTTCGTCGTCGGCGATGTAAAGATGATCGAAGATTCGCTTCGCATCTTAAAAGATACGTCGACAAAAATAAACCGCATCGCATCAGTCAAAGAGGCGAAGTTCGAACTCGGTACGATCGACGTATATCACCTCGAACTCGTCGATATGTCGAAATTCGAATACGGAAAAGTGAGCGCAATGTGCGGAGAAGCCGCTTTTCAATGCGTCATAAAGGTTATCGATATGGCGATGAAAGGCGAAATCGACGCAACGGTGACGAACGCATTCAACAAAGAGGCGATCAATCTTGCGGGGCATCATTACAGCGGACATACGGAAATATACGCCGATTATACGCATACGAAAAAATATGCGATGATGCTCGCCGGAGACGATCTTCGCGTCGTACACATGTCGACGCACATATCGCTGCGCGAAGCGTGCGACCGTGCGAAAAAAGAGCGGGAGCTCGAATGCATACGTCTTGCAAATCAGGCGTGCAAACAGCTCGGCATAGAACATCCGAAAGTAGGAGTCTGCGGTCTTAACCCCCACGCGGGAGAAAACGGTTTATTCGGCGACGAAGAAATCAAGGAAATTATTCCGGCAATAGAACAGGCGAAAAGCGAAGGCATCGACGTCGACGGGCCTCTTCCCGCCGATACGGCATTTTCGAAAGCGCGCGGCGGCTGGTACGACGTGCTTGTCGTTCAGTACCACGATCAGGGACACATACCGCTGAAAGTACTCGGTTTCGTATACGACAAAGCGGCAAAAAAATGGGGAGCCGTAGAAGGCGTCAATATAACGCTCGGTCTTCCGATCATCCGCGTATCCGTCGATCACGGAACGGCTTTCGGTCATGCGGGACAAGGTATTCAAAACGAGTTGAGCTTGCTCAATTCGATTCAATATGCGACTTCGTTTGCCAAAAATCGAAATATCAAATAAATCCGGTTTTGTTTGAATCATCTCTCAGGCCGAAAGGGAGTCCGTAAAGTTATTTTTCAGGGGGTTCCCCGCCTCAGGCGGGTCGGGCTATCCGCTCCAATTGCCTTCGGCAATTTCCGCTTCTATCCCTAACCCGTATGCGGGCTTGACATTGCCGGCCCGGCCGCTGCGTTCGCAGTATTCCTGCCGGAATACCGCACTCCGCTTGTCGGGCTTCGCCCTTCCGCAGAATGCGGAAGGTGTTAATAATTTCCTTACAGAACCGGCCGACGCTAGTTGACTTTGCGAACCGGGCGGAAGCCATAGCCGTTGTCGCGAAAGTTCGGGTTGTTGCTGATCCGGTAAGTAACCAGCGCGGTGCCGGCGCCGCTAAACCAAGAACCCCCACGCTGACAGCGGTAAGAACCCGACGCCGAGCCCGTGTTTGGTGTGGTGTTCGATATGTTTCCGTACCGGTCCCAGCACCATTCCCACACGTTCTCGCTCATATCGTACAGTCCGTAGCCGTTCTTTTTCTTTGTCTTTACGTCCCTGGTTCCTGTATCGTTTGTGTTTGATGTATACCATGCGACATCATCGATGTTATCGCTTCCGGCGTAAGTGTAGTGCTCTCCGCCGCGGGCAGCCCACTCCCATTCCGCTTCCGTCGGAAGGCGGTAGCCGTCCGCATCGAAGTCGCATGTAGCGGCGTCCCATGTACTGTCGCTTGAACTCGGAACAGCTCCCCACTCGTCAGGATTAGTCTTGCCGTTGATTTTATAGCATGGGGTGAGGCTTTTTTTTATCGAAAGTTTATTGCAGTACACGAGTGCGTCATACCAGCTGACTTTGTTTACAGGATTCTTTCCGGCAGCGTCTCCCGTAAGTTTGTGTCCGTCCTTGTCGAAAGCCTTTGCCATATAGTCCGGTAGGCTTCCCATGACGGCCTTGTACTCCGCCCTTGTCACTTCGTGGTCGCTCATGTAAAAGGAGTTTATCTCCAGAACGCGGCCGCTCACAAATACTGCTGAACTCGGTATCCAGCTTTCCGTTCCGGCGATTGAGGTGCGGGGTACTTCCACAAAGCCTTCGGGAGGGTTGCTTGTGCCAGTATTTACGCCCACCCTATGTTTAACTTCCGCGCTCTTGTTTCCGAGTTTGTCAACGCTCGCTATGTAGTAGGTGTAGTATGCCTTCGTTGCGTCGATGCCGGTGAATGTCTTGGTCACGCCGTTTACGCTTTCAGCCGCAGATTTCGCGGAGTCTGTCGTTCCGTCGTTTGTAGTGTACGAGATTTCTACATGGTCAAAGTCGCTTTCGCTCGGGTTTGTCCAGTTAAGGATTATCACATGGAGCGTGTCTGAATATGTTTCGGAAACATTTTTTACTTTGGAAGGCGGCGTAAAGTCAAATTTACCTATGGTAATCTGCTCCGTCTTCTCTCGTCCCGATTCGTCAAGAACCGCAACCGTGTACGTTCCGTTTCCGTCGGCTTCGCTTGCCGCCGTGACGGTGAAGTAACCGTTTGATTTGACGCTTCCCGTAACGTCATGCGCACCTGTGTCCGAAAGGAGGGTTTTCGCGTTCACGCTTCCGCCCTTTTTGTACACGACCTTCTTCAGTTCGGCGGCTGTCGTTACCTCTACCTTTACATTGAGGCTCGTGTTTGTGGCGGCATCCGGGACGCTTAATGCGATCGTCATCGGTGAATTCGCGCTGACGGCGACAGGCGTTGCCTTTGCCGTTACGCCCCCGCTCTTGTTTCCGCTTGTGTCCATTGTCCTTACGGTAAACGTGTACTCCGTGCCGTTCGTAAGACCCGAGACATAGCAGCCGCCCGCTCCCTGCGGCGCCATCATACTTTTAACGTTCAGAGCAGGAAGTGCAGCCCGGTTTATCGGGGCGCTTCCGCTGTAGCTTACTTCGTAGCCGTATACGTCGCCGTCTGTGGCATCCGTCCATGTAAGGAGTACACGGCTGTCTTTTGCCGTTGCCGTAAGGTTTGTAACGGCGGCAGGCGCGCTCTCGTCAGCCTTTTTGTCTTCTTCTGCGGTGTTTTTGCAGCCGATTCCTATTGCCGTGATGGCGACTGCCATCACAAGTATTCCAATTTTTCTTAACGCTTTCATATCTCCTCCTGCGTAAGTTTATCTGACTTAGTTTTTTATTTTTATATGCCTTTTCTTTTGAACAAAGAAATAGTGAGAATTATCATAACCATCTTTATCTTTATTCCCCTCAATATTTTTTATAAATGAAATGGAAAAAACAATCATGCCTACAATAACAAGCATGGAAACGCCCATTTTTTTATTCACAAGATAAATTATTGAAAATTTTTTCAAAAAATAACCGGTCAAAACTGCACAATGAAAAACAAACAGTAAAAAAGAGCAGATCGCCAACAGTAATGAACACAAAACCGAAATCTTGCTTACAGAAAAATTGTACGGTTTTGTCGGGTTCCATTTGCCTAATTTGTAAGGATTTTTCGTATCAAGATGGCTGGAATAAATTTTCCCCATGATAAATCCTTCAAGCAGGTAAACATGGGCTTCCCAATTTTCCTGCCAGAATTTTGAACCTTTATGAACCAAAAACCATGAAAAGCAAAAAATAAAGCAGATAAACGCAAGAACCACCAGAATAATTTTTGCCGTAAAACTCATGTCAAGAATTGCCGCCAGCGATAACCGAACTTTGCCTTTGTTCAATTCCGAATCCAGAGCGGCATTGAATACCGCCATATAAGCACCAAATGATGATACTATAAATCCCCAAAAATAAAGACCGCGCTGCCAAAATCTGTCTATTTCCTTGTCGCGGCACCTGTCCGCAAATTTGAGGGCAGCCTTTAATTTGTCGTTCCCTGTACTTTGAATCGGTTCCGCAAAATTCAATTCAACCATTTCCAAATAACTTAACGTTTCCATATCTATTTTCTACATATCCCCCGCGTTTTCGATCCGCCGGCAGTTTCTTTACATTGATTTTACACCTGTTTTTGTTTATGTAATAGGGAGTTTACTCCCGAAAAAGTCGGGACAAACGGAAAAGTCAAAACTTCGGGATTATGACCGAATTGGATTGAAACTATACGCTTTTTACCGGAATCTCAAGCCGCACTTCCGTTCCGGCTTCCGCATTGCTTTGCACAAAAAGAGAACCGCCTAAAAGTTTTGCACGCATTTCCATTCCGCTCATGCCGAAGTGATTTTGCGAATATAGCCCGCTTTCAATTTGTGCTGCTTCGGCAAAGCCCTGTCCGTCGTCAAAAATCATTATGCAAATAAAATCTTCGCCGGTCTGCAAGTTTTGCTCCGAAACCGGCTCGGAACGGCGGTTTTCACTGCGGCTCTTTCTTATGACAATGCTTGTCTCGCTTGCTTTTGCGTGCGTTTTTGCATTGTTCAGGGCTTCCTGAATTATCCGTAAAATGTGATGTTTTTGCTCTTTTGAAAAATCGTCAAGCACAACGTCGGGAGAAACGAAAAACGAGCAGTCTATGCCGCTTTGCTCTTTGAACTGTTCGCACAAATCGTTTATGACGGTTTTAAAAGGAATGTTGCCGACAGCCGGAACTGCAAAATTTCGAATGATCGTTCTGAGCTGCTTTTGATTTTGTTTTTCAAGATCGATGATTTTTTCGATTTTGAATTGTATTTCATCGCTTTTAAAATTATAATCGCTCAAAATCGCCGAAAGTTCTTTTTCTTTCAGAAGAAGGGTTTTTATGTTCTGACTTACCGTATCGTGAAGTTCCCGACTTATACGGTTTCGCTCCGCTTCCTGCGTTTGGATTATTTCCGAAATAAACTCCCGGTTTTTTTGTAATTTTTTGCGGTTCTTTATATTGCGGATCAAAATAAAAAGAACTGCGACAAAAGAGGTAAAACAGAGCACGATCAAAAAGAGAAAAAACGACGTGTAGAGGTTTAAGGCAAAAAGTAAATCCTGTAATTGCTGTTCGTTCATAGTTTAATTACTCTATATATTCCGTAGCCTAAAAAAGTGGAAATCAGCCTGTCCAGCACGATGATCGGGATACGCGGCAAAAGATATGAAAGGAATGTCCCGAATTTTAAATTTTGGAACGCGATGTAAAAATCGTCGATTGCGGAAAATCGCGATAAGTTTCCGAAAAGCGGACGAATAAACGTGTTCAGCGCGCTTGCGGAAAAACTGGTTAAAAAAGCGGAAACGAATGCGATAATCAAAAGGTATAAAACCGTAACGGTATGACTGAAAAAGAATTCTTTTTTGTTGCGGCTGAAAATCCAAGTCGAAATGACGATCAGGATTCCGCAGATCGCATACAAAAAATCAAAATAAAAAATTTCCGTTCCATAGATCACACACAGTAAAATCGTCATAATCGGATTATAGAGCGCTGCGACTATCAGAGCCGGCACGAGCCCTGCATAAAAAACGAGAGCGACGGTAAAAATCGTGTCCATAAAAACGGGAAGCCGCAAATAAATGACGAGTAAGAAAGTTACAATATTCAAAGCAAGCGCCGCCGCGCAAAGAAGTGCCGTTTTATAAAATGCTTTCACTCGGACGTTCAATTTAACCTCCTTCAAAATGCGGCATTGCAGAAAATATCAATTTTCGAAAATGCCGCATTGGTGCGCGAGCTTCGCAACGAGCGCGTAAGCGCGAAGTTTCGAGCGGCGCACATGTATATCCGCGAGTTTTCCGAAGGGAAACTCGAAGTTAAATTGAACGGCGCTATTTCAGCCGTTCAATTTAACCTCCCCATCTTTTCCAAGAATTCAAGTTTGCTTTTTACCCCTGCTTTGTCATACAAAATCGTAAGATAATTTACAACGGTTTTTTCGGTGATGCCGAGAGCGGCGGCAACTTCGGCGTTTGTGTTATGGATCGCCAGAGCATCCGAAAGGAGTTTTTCTTTTTTGGTAAACGTCTGCGTTATGTGGTTTACTTCCAAAAGGCCTGTTACAAGTTCCGCCTGAATGTATGTTTTTCCGTCAGACACCGCACAAATCGCCGCAAGCAAAATTTCTTCATCCGCATTTTTTGAAACAAAACCTTTTGCCCCGACTGCGCGGCTTACGGCGTGTTCTACGAATCCTCCCGAATCATGACTTGAATATGCGATGCATGGAACGCCGAACGCGGTAAAACGGCGGATTATTTCAAAACCGCAATTTTCTTCGTGGGCTGCCGGCGAATATTCGGCTTTGAACGAAATATCTACGACGGCGATATGGTTGTTCGCAGAGCAGGACGCGCGAAACGCTTCGAGAATTTTTTCGCATTCCGCCCAAGTTCCCGCTTCATGCGTAACTTTGTATTTTGAATGAGTTTCTATCCAGCTTTTTATTCCGGTTCTCAACAGAGCGTGGTCATCGCAAAGAATTATATTCGGAATCATAATTGTATTTTATATGAAAAAAGCGGCGATTTACAGGGGGTTTAGTCCCGAAAATTTTATGATATTGATCCTGCCTGTTTTTTCGATAAAGTTTTATTTTTTAAAAAGGAATGCACAAGCGGAACTTCGCTGTGTTCTTCTCATTGCCACGCTGCCGTTTTTGCGTTACAGTAGCGTGCAGGCGGGGTAGGCATGGTTGAGCTGATTACGGGGCCGATGTTTTCGGGCAAATCGACGCTGTTGTTTCAAAAGATGGAGCGCTACGTATACGCGCATAAAAAAATCATTCTCGTTCGACCCGAGCGCGACACGCGCAGTTTTTTTTCACATTCACCCCTCGAAAACGCTTTGCGCCGGCTCGCTGAATCGAAAAAGATCGATACCGTTTCCGTTTGCGCTTTTGACGGAGGTCCTCGTTTCGACGAATACGACGCGGTTTTCGTCGACGAATATTTTATGATAAAAAACTGTGCCGAACTTGCCGCCGAGTGCCGAAAAGATCAGGACATCTATTTTGCCGGTCTGCTTGCGACATCGGAATGCACGCTTTTTGCCGAAGCGGCGCAGCTTTTGCCGTATTGCGATTCCATCATCAAATTGAACGGTGTGTGTACGCAGTGTGCAAGTCAAATCGGGAACTATTCGTATTATAAGCAGGGTGCAAAGACAAGCGATATCGTTGTCGGCGACAGCGAATATACCTGTCTTTGCCGCGACTGTTATTTGAAAAATCAAAAAGAAAAAGAAACGCAGCTCACGCTGGGATAAGCGTTTTGTCCGCTGCTCGCGTCGGAATGCGGTGTTCAGTTTGCAGCTCTCGCCGAAGCGGGGCGCTCCGGCGAGCATTGCCCGTAGTGCAAGCGCTCGGCGTTTATTGAATATCCTGAATGCTTTCCCAAGTACCCTTGCCCCACTTCGCTTCGAACATCGGCGGAAGCGTTTTCAGCGTAGCCACTCTGAAGCTTTCGACGTCGGGCGTGATAACCGTTATGCCCTGCGCTTCGAGTGCGGCAATCAATTCCTTTTCCTGTTTGACGATTTCGTTATTTTGCCATTCGATATTTTTTGCAATCGATGCTTTTATGATTTCCCGATCGTCGACATCGAGCTTTTGCCACGTGTTTTCGTTGATGACGACGAACGCGGGTGTCATAACGTGTCCCGTGAGGATGACGTATTTTTACACTTCCTGCAGTTTTGCGGAAGCGAAGGTCGGCAGCGGATTTTCCTGTCCGTCGACGATATTGTATTGGAGCGCCAAATACAATTCGCTGAACGTGATCGGTTTTGAATTGGAACCCCACGCGTGCGCCATTGCGACGAACAGATCGTTTTCGGGAACGCGGATATTCATGCCTGCGCAATCGGCGACCGAATGCACCGCTTTCGTCGATGTCGACAGATGGCGCGTTCCGTAATACATTGCACCGAGCATACGCATACCGCTTTCACCGACAAGCGCTTCGTTTATTTTTTGTCCGAACGCTCCGTTGAGAGCCGATTCGAGATGACCGATGCTGCGCCAAATATAGGGTGCTTCGGCAATGGTTGCGGAAGGCACGTACTGTCCGAAGTTTGCCGCTCCTTCGCTCACCATATCGATATCGCCTTTTTGTACCGCGCGGATCAAATCTTTGCTTCCGCCGAGCTGCGAGCCCGGAAAGCATTTGATTTCAATGCGGCCGTCCGTTTTTTCCGAAATTTCATTCGCGATGCGCGCCATCATTTGAGAAGCGGGATGTTCGGCCGGATGAACCGACGCCCATTTCAGCGTTATTTTTTGATTTTCAGAAACGACGTCGGAATCGTCGTCGCTTTTGCCGTTTGCTGCCGCTATTGCGCACAGCAGTAAAACCGATAGAACGGTGCAGATAAATTTTTTCATAACTTTTTCCAATATAAAATTTTATTTTATCTTATTTTAGAATATTAACGATGTATAATAGCATGAGTTTTTATCAGTGTCAAATTAAAAATACTCTTTATAAAAAATATACTGCAGCACGAAAATGCACTTTCCGGCCGCACTTTTGTGCCGATCGAGCGCAGCTGCCGCTCCTGTTACATTTTTATTTTAAATACGATTTTGCGTACCGTTTTCGGCTCCGTGATCGAAAGGTTCGGTTCGTGTCCTTCTCCGGGGAAAAGAACGATAAATTTTCCCGGCCGCGCGATATAGCGCAAAGCAAGCTCGCCGTCAAAAAATTGAATATCGTTTTCGGCATCGTATTCGCCCCGCGCTTTCATGCCGGCATTTTCGCATATATCGATTATTTCTTCGCCGGATACGATAATCTGCACATCCGCCGCATGGCGGTGCGTTTCATAACCTTTCGTGCCTTTCGGCCGCGTCCTGTATTCGCTTACCGAGTAGCGTACCGATTCGTTGTACGAGCCTTCTTTCCGTGTCATCGCCGTTTCGAGCTCTTTTTTCACTTCCGAAAGCGCCGGAAAAGAAGGTGCGTATTTTCCGATATTTTCGATTGAATCGATAATCATAGCCTTCCGTCCTCAGCGCACAATGCCTTTTCGTAAAATGATGTTGGCATACAGCGCTTTTTCGCTTGTCGCGATTACGGCGTAGCATTTTTCGGTACGATTATAAAATTCGCCCGCTTCTATAAGCGAATAATTTTTATACGCTTCGTCGCCTTCTCGGCAGAGGGCATCGAATTCTTTCCAAATCGGCGTTTCGACGAAATTGTTTTTCGGAACTTCCATGAGAATCGCATTTTCATTCATGTGGTCGAGAGGAAAAAGCGTAAGAACGGCTTTGAGTACTTCGCATACGCCGTGCCCGTCCATACGTACGAGCCGCTGCGCCCGCGAAGCGGCAGGATAATTGCCGTCGACGATTGCGATTTCATCTCCGTGTCCCATTTCCGACAGTATTTTCAATAAATCCGGTCCGACAATGGAAGGAATATGTTTTAACATATATGCTCCGTTTAAGTATGCCCCATCCGAATATTCGACGGATTTTAGGATACTCGAATTATCATAAAACATCGGCCGCCGCTTGTCAAATCAATTATTTTCCGATTATAAAAATTATAAAAAAAGCGAAAAAAACTTTTGCCGTAGTAAAAAAATTAAATATATGCTATAATACTCTCAACGGTTGATGCGGAATGTGTGCCGGTCTGTAAGACGGATATACATTCCGTAAAACTTTTTCGGAATATAGAGTTTACTTTAAAAATGCGCTGCACTTTCCTGTAAAAGTTTGTTTAAAATTTTACATTTAAGAAGAAGGAAGGATCGTATGCCTCAAGCGATCAACAGCGTTCTTACCTACATGGTAGTTGATTTTCTTTCCATCGCTTTTTCCTTTTTAATAATTAAAAAACTGACAACAGATATCGGCAGCGAACTCGAAATACGCATATTGAAAACTATGCTGCAGATATTTATAGCCTATTCTTTTATCGATGCGGCGTGGATTTTGGGAGAATACGGTTATATGCCGTATTTCCTGCGTTTCGTAAACGGCGCCGTTTGCTTTTTGTCCGTTTTTTTAGTAGGCGTTCTCGGCTTTTTAACGCTCATTTATACGGAAATCAGATTAAAAACACTGTTTGTGAAAAAACGCGAATTGTGGATTATCGCTTCGGTTCCGCTCGTACTTTCTTTTTTTATGTGTATCTGCTCGTATCGTACCGGATGGATCTTTTATATAACGAGCGATAACCGCTATGTGCGCGGCCCCTATTATTGCTGGCAAATGACGATCGTACTTTTGTATTTTGCCTCTGCGGCTTTTCGGGCGTTGTGGTACGGATCGAAAGAACAAATGCCGATGCGGAAAAAAGCGACGTTCAGCCTCGCCTTTTCCATCATTGCCTCCGTTGCCGTCGGTTCGCTTCAGATTTTCGTTCCGGGCACTCCGCTCGTCGAAATGGCCATATTTTCAGGCTTTTTCATTACGTTTATTAATTTTCAGCAGGCGCAGATTTTCAGCGATGCGCTGACCGAGCTGAACAACCGGCGCCGCGCCGATCAGTATCTTGAAACGAAATTCAACAGTCCGCTTACCGAATGGCCACTGTATTTATTTATGTTCGATATCGATTTTTTCAAAGAGATAAACGATACCTACGGTCATATCGAAGGCGATAAAGTTTTACGCATCGTTGCGCAAGTGCTTCGGATAATAAGCCAAAAATACAGCGCTTTTACCGCACGGTTCGGCGGCGATGAATTTTTATTGGTTGCGGAATCTCTTTATCTGCCGAATCCCGACGAATTGATATACGATTTTAATAAAACAATCGAAGCGGAAGCTGCCGCACGAAGATTGCCCTATATGATAAAATTGAGCATCGGTTATGCGAAAACCGACGGACAGGATATGACCGCCGTTGAACTTATTAAAAAAGCGGACGGTATGCTTTATAAAAACAAGGGACGCTCTCGATCCGTACCCCCCCGAAACCGGAATATGATGCCGATCGAAAACAGGAACGGAAAATTTCCGATACGTTTTTTTTGAAAGCATGAATTTATTAATTAATAAATATATTCGTCCGTACGTCGGTTTGTAAAATGCCGGCGCAATCGGCGGATTTGCCGAAGTGTATCTGCATAAACGAAATTAATAATTATTAATCGTATAGACTCGTGCGGTGTTTATGCGTACAGCAAAAAGATCGCGGGTATTTTATTGATTTCGGGAAGCGGTGATTTTTTCCATTCGGAAACGGACTTTGTGCGGATGTATTCTTCGCCGCACGTGATGCCCGCGGCTATGCACAGTTTCGTTTCTCCCTTGAGCGATGAGAGGAGTGACGACAGCAACTGCATATTGCGGTACGGCGCTTCGATAAAAATCTGCGTCTGCTTTTCTTTGTAAACGCGGCTTTCAAGCTGTTTGATCCTCTGTACGCGCGCATCGGGTTTTGCGGGGAGATATCCGTTGAATGCGAAGTTCTGTCCGTTAAAACCGCTTGCCATAAGTGCCATGATGATCGAAGAGGGACCTGCAAGAGGGATGACGCGAAAACCTTTTTTGTGAGCGAGAGCGACGATTGCGGCCCCCGGATCGGCGACTGCAGGGCAGCCCGCTTCCGAGAGAACGCCTACGGCGGAGCCTTTTTCAAGCGGCGCAAGGAACGGTTCGATTTTCGTCAAATCGGTGTGTTCGTCGAGCACGAAAAAGGTCAGCTCGTCTATGTCGATCGTGCGGTCGATTTTTTTGAGAAAGCGCCGCGCGCTCCGCAGGTTTTCAACGATAAAATATTTTATCGCGGAGATAAGGCTCCGGTTGTATTCCGGTATAACGCGTTCCGTTTCCGTGTCGCCGAGCGTCGTCGGAATAAGATATAACGCCGTTTCCATAACTGCAGTCCTCCGATTATTACACTTGTCGGCCGTTCCATGATTTCGAATGCGCTTTTTCATACGCGACAGCTTTATCAAAGTCGGCTTCAGGCGAACAAAATCGTTCGATCTGCAGCTGCGTCGCATACAGCCGTCGCAGGCATTCGGTTTTATCGGTGTCGCCGAGTTTCGATTTTTCGATACCGTCGCCGAGCACACGGATCGTTTCATCGTAAATTCTGCACGGCACGGGAAAGGGATGCCCGTCTTTTCCTCCGTGTGCAAACGAAAATCGCGCGGGATCGGTAAAACGCGACGGCGTTCCGTATACGATTTCGCTTACGAGCGCAAGCGACTGCAGCGTGCGCGGTCCGAGACCGGGAGTGAGCAAAAGCGATTCGAAATCTTCCGGAGGGCTTTCGTATGATAGCGCGAGCACGGCACCGAGTCTTTTTAAATCGATATCTTGGGCGCGTACGTCGTGGCGTGCGCTCATCGTTATGGAGCGCGATGAGTGCGAAATGCGAGCCGTTTTTGAGACGGCGTTCGAGTGCGGGGCGGGCGCGGGGCAAACGGTTTCCGCATTTTTGTCCGCGCTTTCGGCGAGGTCGGGAAAAAGCTCCGACTCTTTCGGTACGATGATCGCCGCAGAAGGCGATGCGATATGCGAGAGTTCACGCACGATACGGTCGGGATTTTCGTGTGCGATTTCGATGATCATAGACCGCGTAGGCCCCGCAGCCCGATCGGTGAGATTTAAAATTGCACTTTGCTTTTCTCCGACGACGCCCGTATGAGGTTCTTCGGTGAAAGAGCGCAGCTTCGGCGAACACCAATGATATCGCCTCGCCGTGCGGGAAGCGGCATTCATGCCCTGCTGTACGACCGCCCAATCGCCTTCGTCGGTAACGATAAAATTATGCTGATACAGCTGAAATCCGTCCTGGACGGCGTTGTTATCGACCTTTGCGCAAAGTTTGCTTGCGCGTACGAGCGAGGCACCGTCGAGTCCTGCGGCATCGGATAAAAATAATAATTCGTTCGGTGTATTGCGCGAATATTTTCCGCGTCCGCCGCATACGCAGATGCCTAGTTCCCGTCCTCGTTCGTTCAGTCCGCGTTTGAGCGCATACATGACGCTCGTCGTGATGCCCGACGAATGCCAGTCCATGCCGAGTACCGCACCGAACGACTGAAACCACATCGGATCGCTCAATCGCACGAGCACTTCGCGCTTACCGTAATTTTGAATGATCGATTCGACGATCAGCGTTCCGAGATTTTTCATGCGCTCGGCGAGCCAAGGCGGAACCGTGCCCCGATGCAGCGGCAAATCCGCGCATCCCGTACGCCGTGCCCTCAAGCTCGGCTCCGCTTTGCGACGATGCCGTCGACTGCGAAATTGAGTATGTCGCGTATGTCGTCGATGTTTTCCTGTGCAAGGACTGCGAGGCGGAAAATTGCGGATTCGATCAATCCGTAAAACATATCGTTTACGACTTTGACGTTTATCTTTTTAAACTCGCCCGATTTCGTTCCGCGGATAAGCAGCGTCGTCATGATGTGCCGCAGTTTGATGACGCGCCGCATGACACGCTTTCGCGGATCGATGCCCGATTTTTGCAGCTGTATCAAATACAGGAGCAAAACGCTGAACAGTTTTTTATTTTCACCGATCGCATCGACGATGCTCATCAGCATTTTGCGGAAACATTTTTCCGTGTTGAAAGACGTATTGTTGACGATCTGCATGATCGTCGTTTCAATTCCCGATATGAGCTGCTTGATGCTCCATAAAAAAATTTCGCGTTTGTTTTTAAAATAGATGTACAGCGTCGTCCGCGTAATGCCGCACCGATCGGCGATCTTTTGAAACGTGACGTCTTCGTAGCCTTCTTCGACGAAAACGTCGAGCGCTTTTTCGAGTATTTTATGTCTGCGTTTGTCGTGTTCGACGATGATCGCCATGGAATGCCATTCTCCTACGCTTTTTCTTTTTTGCCGGAAGATATCGAGTACATGTAAAAATGCGTATCGAGATTTCCGGCTTTAAAACTTTTCAGTTTGTCCGCATAATGTCCCGAGCATTTTTGAAACTGTTTGCTTGCGGTGATGACGCCGATTTGCCAATTCGGAAAATTCGTCCACAGCGCGCCCATCTTTTTGTAGAGGGCTTCCGCTTCCGCCTCGTCTCCGAGCCGTTCGCCGTACGGGGGATTGCACAGCAAAAGACCCTCATCGTACGGAGCCGCCAAATCGATAAAATCCGACTGTATGAAATCGGGGCGAGGGATACGGTTGTCTTTTCCGATGGACTGCAAAGCGCGGCCGGCCGCAACGCATGCGTGTTCGGCGTTCGTCTTTGCACGGTTTACCGCCTCTATGTCGATATCGCTTCCGGTGACGCGCACTTCGACATCTGTTCTGATCCGTTCCGCTTCCTGCGCACGGATCTCATCCGCACGTTTTTTATTGAAAACGGCGAGGTGTTCGAGCGCAAAACTCCTGCCTATACCCGGTGCGATATTGTGCGCAAAAAGCATCGCTTCGATCGCGATCGTTCCAGAACCGCAAAAGGGATCGTGCAGCGGCGTTCTTCTGCGCCACAGCATTTCCTGCAGCAGCACGGCGGCAACCGTTTCGCGAAGCGGCGCCGTCCCTCCTCCCGTGCGGTAGCCGCGTTTGTACAGCGGTTCTCCCGAAAGATCGAGCAGGACGTTTACCTTATCGTTATCTATATATACGCGCACATCAGCCGTTTCTCCCGATTCGGGAAGCGATCTCATGCGCCACCTGTCGCCGAGTTTTTTGTAGATCGCTTTTTGCACCATGCTTTGGACCGTGTGTTCCGAGTTCAATTTCGAGTGATG
The DNA here is from genome assembly GCF_014334835.1 of Treponema sp. Marseille-Q4132. NCBI lineage: Bacteria > Pseudomonadati > Spirochaetota > Spirochaetia > Treponematales > Treponemataceae > Treponema > Treponema sp. Marseille-Q4132. The sequence continues at coordinate 1,478,126 of NZ_CP060591.1, read as the reverse complement.
CGAGCGCACTTTGTCCACGACGACGCGCACGTCTTTTTTTAATAAATCCTGCCAGTCGGCCGCATAAGTGCCGGCAAAAAGCGAATCGAAATCGGCCGCCTGAAAAGAAGCAGCCTGCAAATACACGCGGTCGGCCGTGCGGAGGCACAGGTTCGCGCGGAAAAGTGCATCGTCGTCGCCGGTAAAAAAAACCCGTCCGGGCGCGTTTCCCGCGAGTTTGTAGCCGAGATGTTTGATTTCATTGCCGAGTATTTTATCCGCGCCGACGGCGCAGAGCGCAACGAGGGTATTCATACGGTTTTAAAAATAACATTTTTACGGATTTTGTGCAATTGTCGTATTTCGCGATTTCGCACATCGAAAACGCCGACGATGGAAATTTTTAATAATTAATAATTAAACGAAATTTCGAGTTTGCTAAAACGCGAAATTTTCCAACAGGTTCGTGACTCAGGCTAATTAATAATTTCAGGACGAAGCGGATCGGAAGAACCCGCCTTCCGCACTTCGGTAACCCTCATCCGCGCCCCGGCGCGGACGCTGCGCGGTACTCCACGCGGGCGTAAGTCGATCGTAAATGCGTGCGATATTGCGCGTTGGAGCAGACATTGCCGTTTTATCTGCCGGAGCTACGGCACTCGTTAGCGTTTTGATAACTCTGTGAGTTTTCCGTTTTTTTAAACGCTTACCGCATTGTACGCTGTGATACGCATTACCGTTTTCCGAAAAAGTTCCAGATCGCATCAAGCCGATCGAGCGCGTCTTTTCGTCCGATGTCGTACAACGCTTTGATTTTTGTACCGTCTTTTTCCGTACGCGCGACACCCGCGGTGTGCTTCGGACGGATGAGTAAAAGCGACCCCGCTTCCGCCCTTCGTTCGATATCCGCGACTTCTTCGTTGTATACGATATGGCGCATTTCCATTGCACGGATGAGCGCGGGATATTTCCGCATTGCAATGCGCAGCGCGGGAAGCAGCGGATTTTTTCCTTTACGGTATCCTTCAGGCTGCGTCAAAATGACGATGTTTCGCGTATAGCCGAGATGCTCGAAAGCGCGGAGCGGAATCGAATCGGCGATGCCGCCGTCGAGCATTTTACGGCCGTCCGCGCATACGATGTTCGAAGCGAGCGGCATGGACGCCGACGCCTGCAGCCATTTCATTTCATCGCCGCGGAGCGTTTTGCACCGATGGTAAACGGGCTCACCCGTTTCGATGTCGGTACACGTTACGTAAAACTCGACCGGAGAAGATTCGAGCGCGTCGTTGTCGTAAGGATCGAGTTTTTCCGGCAACTCGCGCCAGCAAAAATCCGCGTTGAATAAATCGCCCGTCCTAAGCCACGAGCGGAAACTCATATAGCGTTTGTCGCCGCAGTATTTCATCGTGTAGCGGACGGAGCGTCCGATTTGGTGCGACGCATAACTTGCTCCGTGAACGGCTCCCGCCGACACGCCGAGCACACCGTCGGCTTCGATGCCGTTTTCGCAGAACACGTCGAGTATGCCCGCCGCATAGATGCCGCGGTGTCCTCCGCCTTCGATTACGATCCCCGTTTTCATCTTTTCCATCCTTTCTTTTCGCCGCCAACCGAACGGCGAGTTTGCGAGGCAAACTCGGTAGTGAGCGCAGCGAACGAAGTTCTCGTCGTTATCAACGTATACTTTCCAAACCCGATATTCGGCCTATTTAATAAGTTTCCACTTGCCGTCGATCAGCAATTCGTGCGGCTTGAAATTCGATTTGTACACCATCGACTTGCAGTCTTTAAGCCAATAGCCGAGATAGTACCGCTGCAGATGAAATGTTCGGCACAATTCGATTTCCTTCAATATGCTGTAGGTGCCGATGCTTCTCTTTTTCGTTTCGTCCGACGTGTCGTAGTAAAAATAATTCGACGACAGGCTCGCTTCTCCCGTATCGATGATACCGACGCCGACGAGCTTTCCGCCGCACCTGTAATCCATATTTATCGTGCCGGAATAAAACGATTCGTACTTGCTGGCCTCCGCCGTACGGCAAATGCCGTTCATATCGATAAGCGTTTTTTTCGCTTCATCGAAACTTTTTTCGGAGTCGGGATTGTGTCGCTTGTCATAGGTGCGGAAGAGCGCAATTTTTTCGCCGGTAACGAATTCGTCCGCTTTCGTCGTGATCGTTACGACAAGATCGCGGTTCTTTTCAAGTACGCGCCGCTGCGACTTCGACGGCTCGAACGCGTCCGGCCAAATCCTGATCGGAATACACGCTTTGCAATCGGGACAGTCGGCGCGGTATACATAATTTCCCGCCCGGCGGAAACCTTCGTCGAGTATGATGTCGAATAAAATTTGCTGATAGAGTGCGGGATCGTTTTCGGTGCGGTTCTGCTCTTCACCGTGCGTCAGCATATCGGACGCTTCTTTCACTGACGGAATACGGTAAATCGTTTCGTACGACGTGCGGCCTTCAAAATAACCGCAGCTGCCCGCGTACAGATTGTTAAAAACATCGCCCCCTTCGTCGGATCGGATATCGCCGGTCATCGCTACAGTCCCGTACCTTCGTCGATTCCCATCATTATATTCATACACTGTACCGCAGCTCCCGACGCACCCTTGCCGAGATTGTCGAAGCGCGCGGAGATTACGATGCGCTCGTCGTTTCCGTACACGAATAGCTGCATATCGTTCGTTCCCGAAAGCGTGTTTGCCGCAATAAATCCGCCGTCGATCGTATCCTGCAGTTCCATAACCTTAATAAATTTTGAGCCCTCATAGCGGGATGCAAACATCTCCCGTATGTCAAGGGCGGAAACTTTTTTTGCAAGCAGCCGAGCATGCAGAGACACGGTAACCGTCATACCCGAAAAATAATCGCATATATACGGAGTAAAGACGGGCGGAAAATCCAAGCCGCTTATCTTTTGCATTTCCGGCAAATGCTTGTGATGCTGCGTAAGCGCGTAGAGGCGAGGGGAGGCGAGTTCTTCGGGGCGATTTTCCGCTTCGTACTCTGCGATCGCTTTTTTGCCCGCGCCGCTGTAGCCTGAAACCGCGTGGCACACGACGGGATAATCGCGTCCCATGATGCGCGAAGAGACGAGCGGAAAACAGATCGCGTTAAAGCCGCTCGCATAGCAGCCGGGAACCGCGACTCGTTTCGATCTTTCAATACGGCGTCTGAAATCGCTCGAAAGTTCGGGGAAACCGTAATCCCATCCTTCGGCAGTGCGGTGCGCAGTGGACGCGTCGATGATGCGTACGGCGGGATTCGTGCACAGTTCGGCAGCTTCGACGGCAGCGGCATCGGGGAGACATAAAAACGTAAAGTCGGAATTATTAATTAATTTTTTTCGTTCGTCCGCGTCTTTTCTTTTGTCGTCGTCTATGCGCAGCATTTCGATGTCGCCGCGTTTTGCAAAGCGCTCGTATATCTTTAAGCCCGTCGTCCCTTCCTGTCCGTCGATAAAAACTCTGTATGCCATACGTCTACTATAGTGCACCGAAAAAAAGAGTGCAATCACGACGGACGGTAATACAAATATTCTTTTTTTTCGTTTACGGGTGTTGCGCCTCGCTTCGCTCGGCGCCGGGCTTTGCGGGGTTCCGCGCACAAGCGCTCCATTCCCTCGCTCATGCAGCTCGCTCGGGAACGGCTTCGCCGCCCCTCCAATCCCTAACACAAAAAACCGTAACCTCCGGCTTATAGAAATATGTTTACGGTTTTAATTTCAGACTGCGCAAATATTTTTTGCGCTCATCGGAAACTCGGTAACTTTCGATCGCTTTTTGAATCGTTTTGTTGTGCGTCCATACGTCGAGTTTTTTCTTTTCGATAAAAGGAAGAACGGCATCGTATTGTTTTGCGAGCGCCGTCGCAAAATACCAGGCGACCATCATATTGATATAGTATTCGTCCGAACGTATTTTTGAAACGAGGGCTGCGGACGAAAGCGTAAAGCGTTCGTCGAGAAAAAAGCGCATGAGTATGCCGATGCCGAATCTCACCGTATAGGTTTTCCCCGACGCCATCCATTCCTGCGCTTTTTCGTACAGCGCGGGAATATTTTTTTCGAGCGCTTTCGGACTCATCAAATCGCAGGTTGCCCAGTTGTCGACATAGGGTAAAAACTCGTCGAGTGCGGCGACGACGTCGTTGAAATCGGCAATCGTTTCGATGATAAACGCGTGTATGTTGTTTTCTTCGTAATAAACGTGCGGAAGATTTTTAACAAATTTTTTTGCATCGGGGGTTTTTGCGAACTCTTTTGCAAAAGAGCGGAGAGCGGGAGTCCGTATGCCGATGATCGTTTCGCCCGGAAGCGTCGGCAAAAGCTTTTGCTGAAATCGCCGGTAAACGGTATCCTGCATCGAAAATAATTTTTTTTGAAGCGCCGTTTTCGTCATAAAACGAGTATAGCCGAAACGCAGGCGGGAAGCAAGAAAAGTGCCCTTCCTGCAAAACCATCATAGCACACTGTACGTAAATTCGCTATACTGTCGGTACATCTATGGAACCGATATTGACTGTAGAAAACCTGACGAAGCGCTACGGCGCAAAGCCCGCGCTTAAAAATATTTCGCTCGTACTCGAATCGGGGCGGATCATGGGACTCATGGGGCCGAACGGCAGCGGCAAAACGACGTTTTTGAAAGTCGTCGCCGGTTTGCAAAAGGCGAACGGCGGAAAAGTGTGCGTATGCGGAAATCCGGTCGGCATCGAAAGCAAAAAGTACGTATCCTTTTTACCCGATCGTAATATTATGCCGAAGTGGATGACGGCGCTCGACGCTTTCGATTATTACCGCGATTACTTCGACGATTTCGATATGCGCAAAGCGCTCGATATGCTCGACTTCGTCCGTCTCGAAAAAAATGTTCCCGTTTCGCAGATGGCGAAGGGCATGATCGAAAAGTTGAATTTGACTTTGTGTTTTTCCCGCAAAGCGAAATTGTTTTTGCTCGACGAACCGCTCGGCGGAGTCGATCCCGTCGCAAGGGAGAGGATCGTATCGGCTATCGTCAACACGTACAATCCTTCTTCGTCGATCATCGTGAGCACTCATCTCGTACACGACATCGAACACATGTTCAACGACGTGTGCTTTATCGGCAAGGGCGAAATCGTGCTGTATGAAGATGCGAGCGTGCTGAAAAGCGGACGCGGTATGGACATCGACGAACTGTATATCGATACGTTCAAGGAGATGTGAGCATGATGCAAGCGACGTTGAAACAGGAATGGAAAGCGAGCCGCCTGCGTATTTTGTATACGAGCGCCGTCATCGCGATGGTGCTGCTCGGTGCGGCGCTTATTAATTTTATCGCGTATCAAACGCGGTCGGATCATCTTTCGCTTTTCGGTATGGCAATGTATTTTATCGGATTTTGCTGTATGGGGATTATTCCGCTGTATGCTTTGGTGCGCGGAAGCGGCAATATGCAGCCGATCCTTTTCGGCGATACGGGATGGCTTGCATTGCTTGTACCTGAGCGAAGTTATGTGCAGCTCGGAGCGAGACAGCTCGTAAATCTTGCCGAATACGTCATCTATATGCTGCCGGCTCTGTTGTATCTGTCGTTTATGGCGCCGACTGCGGGGCTGCTCTTTCACGGTGCGTTTTCGCAATATATGCCGTTTCCGGTCAATCCGGGCATGTCCTATGTCGAAAGCATAAAGCAGCTGTACCGCTTTGTGTTTGCCGAACATTTTTTAGAACTCGTACAATTCGGCGCAATGGGCGTCATCTCTTTTGCGAGCTGGCAGGCGATGTTCAATTTTGCGATGGCGCTGTACTCCGCGTTTATCCGCACGAAAAAGCCGAATATGTTTTTGATCGTCGTAATCATCTTTTTTCTGTTTTATTTTCCGATGCGCATCGGTACGCTCGGCTTCGATACCGACGTGAGCGATATGGTGCGGGACTCGTCGTTTTATGGAGCGGTGCTGCGCTATTCGTGGAATCATACGCTGCGTTATGCGATTTTCGGCGCGGTGTATTTTTTGGCGACGGGCTGGCTTATGGAACATAAAATCGAGGTGTGATGTGAAACATGCGATGGAGCGCTTGAGGGAGCTTTCGAAAAAAAACGGACCGCTGTGCGTCGGACTCGACACCGATCCGTCGTATATCCCCGAAAGCGTTTTGCACCGATTCGGCGGAAAAGCGGAAGCGGTTTTCGCATACAACAGAGAAATTATTAATCGAATTGCGGCCGACAAAAGCGCGTGCTGCTGTAAAGTACAGATCGCGTATTACGAAGCGATGGGCGTTGCAGGGATGAGCGCGTATGCAAAAACGCTTTCGGCGGTGAGAGAAGCGGGATTGTCGGTCATATCGGATATCAAGCGAGGCGATATCGCGAATACGGCGGAAGCCTACGCGAGAGCGCATTTTTCGGGCGACTTCGAAACGGATATAGCGACGGTAAATCCGTATATGGGTTTCGATACGCTTTCGCCCTTTGCGGAGTTTTGCAAAAAGGGCAAAGGGATATTCGTTTTACTCCGCACGTCGAATCCCGGAGCGGCGGACATTGAGCGGAAGGAGCTTAAAGACGGCGGTGCGGTGTTCGGCATCGTCGGTGCGGAGCTCAAGCGGCTTGCAAAGGAAAGCGCGGTGCATTATCCGGCCGAGTGCTGTCCGCCCGTCGGTGCCGTCGTCGGCTGTACGGAAGAAAGCGACGCCCGTTTTTTGCGCGACGAGTATTCCGAACTCTTTTTTTTGATCCCCGGCTACGGTGCTCAAGGCGGAAAGGCGCGTGTTGCCGCAGCCCTTCTCGGTAAAGCCGGCGGCGTCGTAAACTCTTCTCGAGCTCTTCTGTGCGCATGGAAAAACGATGCGGATCTCGTGCGAAAAGCGGATGAAGGAGTGATCACGCTTTCCGATATGGCCGATGCGGCCGCACGAAGCGCGCTTTCGGCAAAAGAAGAACTGTCGGCTTTGGCGTAAGCGCCGGCTTTTACATCGTGCATCGGGCAAAGATGCATCGTGTAAAGATTGTCATTTACGAATCGATGTGTTAGTATGAAGTCGGATGGCGCGTTTAAGTAAACTCGATCGAATCTGTAAACTCGGCTCTAAGCGCGGACACGCGGGATTTGTTCTGCCGTCAAGCGCAAGCACAATATGTTTTACAACGGAGGAAAAAATGAAAAAATTCGCTTTTAAGCGGACGGCAGCGGTGATGCTTGCGGTATCGCTGTTTTTTGTTTCTTGCGGAGGCGGAAGCAAATTCAAAGCGGGAACCTATACCGGCGAGGGTACGGGTATGGGCGGCGCGCTCACGGTGCAGGTAAAGCTTTCCGCTTCGAAAATCGAATCGGTTGAAGTGACGAAGCACAACGAAACGCCCGGCATCAGCGATCCTGCGATCGAAAAGATTCCGGCGCAAATCGTAGCTTCCCAAAAAACGAACCTCGACGCTATCGGCGGATGTACGATTACGAGCCGCGCAATCATGCAGGCGGCGGATGCTGCGCTCAAAAGCGCGGGCGTCAATGTCGAAAAGCTGAACTCGGCAACCGTTTCTTCTGCGGAAACGAAAGCGGCCGATGTCGAAAAAACGGCGGACGTTATCGTCGTCGGCGCGGGCGGTGCGGGTATGGCAGCCGGCGTTCAGGCAAATCAAAACGGCGCGACGGTTATCATCATCGAAAAAACGGCACGCGTCGGAGGCGATACGATCATGGCCGGCGGCGCGCTGAACGCGGTAGATGAAGGCAGCGAAACGGCAAAGGCGAACAAGGATTCGGTTGCGCTGCATTACAAGCAGACTTATGAAGGCGGCGACAAACAGGGCGATCCCGCTTTGATTCACGTGCTCACCGACAATGCGTGGAAGGGTGTCGAATGGCTCAAATCGATGGGCATGGAATTCAAGCCCGGCACGTTTACGGTAACCGGCGGTATGTGGCCGCGCGCTCATAAACCGGTAGATCCCGTCGGTACTGGATTTTTCAAAACCTATAACCGCTATATCGATTCGCACGAGGGCATCGAAGTTATGCTCAACACGAAGGGCGAAAGCTTTATCGTCGAAAACGGTAAAGTCGTCGGCGTCAATGCGATCGGTGAAACGGGCAACAAAGTGACGCTCCGCGCGAATAAGGGCGTAGTTCTTGCGACCGGCGGTTTTGCACGCAATGTCGAAATGCGCGAAAAATACAACAAACAATGGCCGACGCTCGGTGCGAATATTCCTTCGACGAACCCGCCGAGTTCAACCGGCGACGGTTTTGCCATGCTCGAACCGCTTCACGCGCAGCTCGTGCAGATGGAAAACATCCAGCTCCTGCCGCTCGGTGATCCCCAAACGGGAAGCCTTTCCGGCAATATCGAAATGGATGTCGAACGCCGCATCTTTGTCAATAAAAACGGCGACCGCTTTGTCGATGAAGGCGCGAGGCGCGACGTTATGACGATGGCGCTGTTCCATCAGCCGGATAACTATATGTGGATCGTACTCGATTCGCACTGCTATCCGACGGGCGACGAAAAAAATAATTTCAACGAATCCGCGAACGAACTCGTTGCGGCCGGCCGCGCGGTGAAAGCGAATTCCGTCGAAGAACTTGCAAAAGCGATGAACGTTCCCGCCGATCATTTGAAAGCCGCGCTCGACGATTTCAATAAACACGTCGCCGATAAATCGAAGGACGCGTTCGGCCGTACGCTTTATTCGACGCCGATCGATACGCCGCCGTTCTATGCGGCTCCCCGCGTTCCGACGGTTCACCACACGATGGGCGGCGTCAAAATCGATACGGGCTGTCACGTGTACAATACCGACGGAAAAATCATTCCGGGCTTGTATGCGGCGGGCGAAGTTACCGGCGGCATACACGGTGCGAACCGCTTGGGCGGCAACGCGCTGACCGATACGGTCGTATTCGGACGCATCGCCGGTGCGAACGCAGCGGCGGGCAAATAATCGTCAGTTTCAAAAGCAGACCTTTCGGAAGGGCTTAGAAGCGCAGGCGATGATGTAAAGGCGGCTTTCCTTTCGGGGAAAGTTGCTTTTTTTACATTGCACAAGTGCAGTTATTTCCAGCGGACAAGAACGGTATGACGGGCCATTAACAGAATTCGAAGGAGTCGTCTGTATATGGTATAGATATAATACCTCTACGGCGGTTCGCTCCGATACATTCGAAAAATAATTTTGTAAACAAGAAATGTAATCGGTTTTTGCTCGCAGCGGACGGCACCCCCTTATTCGGGGTGCCGTTTTTTATACGGGAGCCTCCGTCCGTCTTGCCCTAACTCGCGTAAAATCATATCTTTACACTATGTCCGATACCGCAGCTTGTAAATCTCCTCCGCTCTATGCGAGGGGTACCGTCATATCCTGTGAAAAAGAAAAAGGCGCGCGTCCCGAAGGAAGCGTTTTTCTGCTGAAAGCCGCCATACCGAAGTCGGCAGCTAGACACTGTCAGTCGATGCCGTCTTCGATTCTGCAAGCTGTAAACACTTCCGCCGTGCTGCAGGAAGCCGCGAACGCTGACAGCGCCGTATGCGGCAGAAGTTCGCCGAGCGCGCAGTCCGGCATACCGCTTCCGGGGCAGTTTTATATGCTCCGTGCGGAAAGGTCGGGTGTGCTTTTGGGGCGGCCGGTCAGCGTATTTCATGCCGAAGCGCGCGCGGACGAAATCGAAGTGCAGTTTCTCATCCTTGTAAAGGGACGCGGTACGAGGGAGTTGTGCGCACTGAAAGCGGGAGACACCGTGCTCATGCTCGGCCCAGTCGGAAATACATTTTCCCTTCCGGAAACCGATAAAAAAGTCTGTATCGCAGGCGGCGGTATCGGTGTCGCGCCCGTAGCTGCTTTTGCCGAAACGCTTCCGCCCGGCTCTTACGATTTTTTTGCAAGCTTTAAAAGCGGCTCATACGGTTTGGAGCATATTCGCCCAGAAAAATTAATAATTACGACGGACGACGGAAGCGAAGGCGTTCACGGCATGCTTCCCGAAGCTCTTAGCGAAGATGTGCTCCGCGCGGGAGGCTACGGCGCCGTGTATGCGTGCGGGCCTATGCCTATGCTTTCGTATGTAAAGCGCATAGCCGAAAGTGCGGGTATTCCGTGTTATATAAGTATGGAAAGCCGAATGGCCTGCGGCATGGGCGTCTGTCTCGGCTGCACGATTCACACGAGCGAAGGCAACAAGCGCTGCTGTAAAGACGGCCCCGTTTTCGACAGCCGCATACTCGAATTTCCGAAGCCCCTATCGAAGCCTGCTCGGAAAGCGCTCGACGGATTACCCGATCTTTCGATTGCGATCGGGAAAGTACGTTTTAAAAATCCCGTCATCGCCTCTTCGGGGACTTTCGGATTCGGCACGGAATACGCTTCGGTATTCGACGTCGGAAAGCTCGGCGGCATTGCGAGCAAGGGGTTGACGCTCGAAGCGCGCGAAGGAAACACGGGCATCCGCTTGTGGGAAACGCCTTCGGGTCTCATGAATTCGATCGGACTGCAAAATCCCGGCATCGCTCATTTTATCGATTTCGAACTGCCGGAAATGCTCAAACTGAAAACGGTGACGATAGCGAATCTTTCCGGTTCGACGCTCGAAACCTATGTCGAAGGCGCAAAGCTGCTCGATAAAAGTGCCGTCCCGATCATCGAACTGAATATTTCCTGTCCGAACGTCGCTGCCGGAGGCGCCGCATGGGGTATGACGTGTGCGAATGCGGAAACTGCGGTGCGCGAAGTGCGCGCCGTAACGAAAAAACCGCTCATCGTCAAACTTACGCCGCAAGCGCCCGATTTTACGGGCGTCGCGCTCGCCTGTATCCGCTCGGGTGCGGACGCGCTCAGCATCGGAAATTCGTTTCAAGGCGTCGCCGTCGACATAGAGCGTGGTGTGCCGGTGTTCGATAAAATCAAAGCGGGTTTCGGCGGCCCTGCCGTTCGTCCGATCGCCGTGCGCCTTGTGTGGGAAACCTTCGAAGCGATGCGCTCGCTTCCGCCGCACGACCGCGTGCCGATCGTCGCCGTCGGCGGTATCGAAAAATGGGAAGACGCGGTCGAGTTTATCATGGCGGGAGCGCTTGCAGTCGGAGTCGGTACGAATACTTTTGCAAATCCGCTGACGATGCTCGAAGTGCTTTCGGGTATCGAAGCGTTTATGAAGCGCAAGGGTTACGCGTCCGTGTACGATATGTGCGGCATCGCGCATGAGGATTGATTTCGTTCCGAAAAACATATTGCAATGCGCTGAAAATATAATCGAAAGCGTTATAAAAACCGCAGTTGCCTTGATAGCGACATTGCGGTGATTTGCGCTCCGATACGATTTACGTTTCGGTTTGCGTTCATCCGCGGAATGCGCTATAATCGCGTTCGAAGTATGAGGCTTGTATGAAAAGATTTGATATAGGCGAAAAAGTTTCGCTCAAAGTCGTCGCGGTTTCCGCGGGTACGGTTTTTCTCGACTTGAACGCAAAAAGCGAAGGCGTACTCGATGCGTCCGAGTTTACCGATGAAAACGGCGTCTGTTCGGTACATCCTGGCGATATGCTCGACGTGTATTTTATCGGAAACGAAAACGGAGAATCGCGTTTTACGACGAAGATTTCCGGCGGTAAAGCGGATAAATCGATTCTCGAAAACGCGTATAAAAACGGCATTCCCGTCGAAGGACACGTGAACAAAGAGATCAAAGGCGGTTACGAAGTGACGGTCGGAACAAGCCGCGCATTTTGCCCGTATTCGCAGATGGGCTGGAAGCAAAAGGGAGATGCCGCATCGTTTGTCGGAAAGCATCTCGTTTTTAAAATTCAGGAATACAAAAACGACGGCCGCGACATACTCGTTTCAAACCGCGCCGTCATGGAAGAAGCGCACGAAAAAGAACTCGAAGCGCTCAAGGAGAAATTAAAAGAAGGTATGACGGTCGAAGCGACTGTCGTGTCGCTGCAGACGTACGGCGCCTTTGTCGACATCGGCGGATTCGAAGCGCTTCTGCCGATTTCGGAAATCGCGCGCTCGCGTGTCGACGACGTGAGCGCCGTTTTGCATGTAGGGCAAAAGCTCGACGTAAAAATTATTAAAGCGGACTGGGCGCACGAGCGCGTTTCGGTCAGTGCAAAAGAACTGCTCGCCGATCCGTGGGAGGGGGCTGCGGAAAAATATGCTCCCGGTTTGAAATGCGAGGGAGCCGTTTCGCGCGTCGCACCATTCGGCGTTTTCGTCGAACTCGAACCCGGCATCGACGGGCTCGTGCACATATCGGAAATGGACGGCGTCGACTCTCATACGAATCTGAGTAAAGTTTTTTCGAAAGGACAAAAGATGTCCGTACTCGTCAAAGAAGTAAACGCTCGGGAGCGGCGCATTTCGCTTACGCCGACGACTTCGCTCGAACAGGATAAAACGACGGCGCGTTATATGTCCGGTCAGACCGACGGCGAGGGCTACAATCCCTTTGCATCTCTTTTGCGGAAATAGCGGTGTCGAAAAATAATAAACTTTTGCGCGCGATGATCGCGTACGACAGAGGCGATCCCAAACGCATTCATCACTTTTTGAAAGTGTACGAATTTGCAAAACTGATCTGCGAGGGCGAAAAAGTCGGCGACGAGCTTCGGCACATTACGGAAACGGCGGCGATCGTACACGATATCGGCATTCACCTTGCGGAGCAAAAATACGGCAACGGGCACGGGCATTATCAGGAAATCGAAGGGCCGCCGGAAGCGAAAAAAATGCTCGAAGCGCTCGGTTACGATACGGCGGTGACGGAGCGCGTGTGCCGGCTCGTAAGTCTTCACCACACGTATACGCATATCGACGGCATCGATTATCAAATACTTGTCGAAGCGGATTTTCTCGTAAACATATACGAGCACCATGAAAACGATTCGGACGGCGAAGCGATGAGAGCCGAAGCGCGAGCGGTGCGCAAAACGATTTTCCGCACGGAAACGGGAAAGGCGCTCCTCGACGAATTGTACGGATAGGCGGGGCGTTGCGGGGGCACGAGCGAAAAACGGCCGCCCCCGCTTGAAAGGGGTCGGGTGAAGAGCGGAGCTCTGAACCGAGGGGAAAGGCTTTTCCCCTTTAAGTACTATAATAAATTCGAATCCTTCGTTTATACGGCTTCGTTCGGACAAAGTCTTGCCGTCTTTACACTGCCGTTTAATTTATGCTAAAATACTTTAATATAATTAAAGATACATAAAGGATGTAATTATTATGAAATTTCTTGAAAAGCTGAGCGATTTTTTCGGCAAGTGGATGGCGCTCATCGTCATTGCGGTTGCCGCTCTTGCGCTTTTTGCGCCGCAAACCTGTCTGTGGGTTAAAACGAGCTGGATAAATTGGCTGCTCGGTATCGTGATGTTCGGCATGGGACTTACGCTCAAGATGAGCGATTTTAAAGTCGTGTTCAGCCGGCCGAAAGATATCATCATCGGTTTTATCGCGCAGTTTACGCTCATGCCGCTTATCGCCTTTCTTTTGGCGAAAGCGTTTAATCTGCCGACGGAAATCGCCGTCGGCGTTATCCTTGTCGGCACTTGTCCCGGTGGTACTTCGTCGAACGTCATGACTTATCTTTCCAAAGGTGACGTTCCGCTGTCGGTCGGCATGACCGCTGTATCGACGCTGTTCGCGCCGCTTATGACCCCTCTTTTAACGCTCCTGTATGCGGGGCAGCGTGTCGATGTCAATGCCGTCGCGATGTTTTTGTCGATTGTAAAAGTCGTACTCGTGCCGATTGCGCTCGGTTTGGTGTGCAATTATTTTTTCGAAAAAGCGACGCGCGAGATCGTGCGTATCCTTCCGCTTATTTCGACGATCGCGATCATCATGATTATTGCAAGCGTCGTGTCCGCGAATTCCGCGCGGCTTAAAACGGTCGGCATTGTGGTCGTCGTCGTCGTTATTCTTCACAACCTGCTCGGCTACGCGACGGGATTCGGTGTCGGAAAATTGCTGCGTCTCAATACGACTAAGTGCCGTGCGCTTTCAATCGAAGTCGGTATGCAGAATTCGGGACTTGCGACATCGCTTGCGGCAACGCACTTTGCGCAGTATCCGCTTGCGACGATCCCGGGAGCCGTGTTCAGCGTGTGGCACAATATTTCGGGCGCCGTTTACGCGAACTTCCTCGCAAACCGTCATCCCGAAAAAGCAAAATAATATTCGTTCGCGCTGCATCCGTGCAGCGCTCACTACCGTATTTTTGCAGAGCAAAAATACGCGGCCGTTTTGCAAGAATACGACACGGCATCCGTGCCGTGTATCGAGAGTAAGTTTCCGTTAATGTGTTCGCGCTGCATCCGTGCAGCGTAATGCCGCGTCTTGACACTATGTGTCTTTCAAAACATACTTGCAATATGAAACTTGCAAATGCATTTACATCGGTTCGCATCGTCTTTGCGCCGGTATTTTTCCTTATTTATTTTATCCCGATTTGGACGGGGCGATTTGCCGGTCTTTCGGCATCTCTTATGATCCCTCTTCTGGCGTGCATGGAATTTACCGATTTTCTCGACGGATTTTTTGCGCGTAAAAATCGTGAAGTGAGCGACTTCGGAAAGATGTTCGATCCCTTTGCGGACGTTATCGTGCATTTGACGACATTTACGTGTTTTATGCATTCGTTCGCCGCATCCGTCAAAAGCTATCTTCCGGTATGGATTTTCGTATTGATCCTGTACCGCGAGTTTTCGCAAAATTTTCTCCGTATGGTTGCAGCAAAGCAAGGTACGGCGATCGCCGCGCGAAAGGGCGGAAAACTCAAAACCGTATTTTACGTCGCATCGGGATTTGTATGCCTCATTCCCGAATGTGCGCTGCGCTTTTATGCGGCGAAAGGGGGAGCTGTCGGCAGTATCGTTTTATCCGTCGTGCAGCATACGGAAGCTTGGAAAAACGCCGCGCTCGGTATGTTTATCGCGAGCCTTGCCCTGTGTTATATTTCGTTTGCCGATTACCTCGTACACTTTAAGTCGGTTTTAAAAGATATGTAGGAGCCGATAAAAGTGTTTTTGCGGAAAAACGTACGCCGGATTTACGTTTCCGCGGAGTAAAAAAATGCGGATATTGATAAGTTCCGATATACATGCAAACATATTGGCATGCGAAGCGTTGGCAAAAATATATGCGCGTGAAAAATGCGATTTACACATAACGCTGGGAGATGCCGTTGATTTGGGGCCGTGGCCGAAAGAAACGCTGGAATTTATTAAGAGAGAAAAAACGGTTTATCTGAAAGGCAATCACGAAGAATATAACTGTTCGATAGGGCTCGGACCCGAATTGAAAAAGAGCATAGGAAAATCGGAAGCCGAACACTATCGATGGACAAAAGAGCAAATAGGCATCGATAACGTACGTTATATTGAAAAGCTCCCCTATAAATATCATATCGAAATCGGAAAATATAATCTGTATTTTCAGCATTTCTTTTTGGAAAACGGAATAATCTCCGAATACAATGTATTTGAGTACGGTATTGACGGACTTGATCTCGAGCGCGTATTCGGAATCGAACCGAAGAAAAATAATTTGATTTTTTTCGGACACTTACATAAAGCATTCCTAACGGAGAAAATAAATACATATATAAGCGTAGGATCTGCGGGCTGCGACGGAAAATATTCAAAAGGAAAATCTGCCGATATTATAGAAATCGATAAAAACGCATATACGATAAAGCCGATCGAATTGGAATGGAATACGAAAACGGTTATTAATGAAATTGAAAACAGGAATATGCCCGATAAAGATGCAATCGAAGAATATTTTTTTAATAGAGGAAACGCTGCGACGTAACGCTTTTATGTCGGAAGCACAGCGGCAGCGACCGGTAAATCCGCTTGATTTTTTTGCCGACAAAGGCTATAACTTTATTATGAAAACTGCAAGCGGTGTAAACACTTTTGTAAAAAAGGGGTTTGCATCGTTTTTTTATTTTTAAATGGCGGGATAAACGCCGGAGGACTGTATGCCGAATGTGCAGGAATTGTTCGGAAGCATGGTTTTTAATCAAAAGGTGATGCAGGAGCTTTTGCCGAAAGACACATTTAAAGCGCTCAAAAAAACGCTCGACGGAGGCAGTCCTCTCGAACTTGAAATTGCAAATCAAGTGGCGCACGCGATGAAAGAATGGGCTATTTCAAAAGGCGCGACGCACTATACGCATTGGTTTCAGCCGCTCACCGGCATTACGGCGGAAAAGCATGAAAGCTTTATCGCCCCCGACAAAAACGGCGGCGTTATTATGGAGTTCGGCGGCAAAGAGCTTGTCAAAGGCGAAAGCGATGCGTCGTCATTTCCGTCGGGCGGAAGCCGTGCCACTTTTGAAGCGCGCGGGTACACGGTCTGGGATCCGACTGCGTACGCGTTCGTAAAAGATCATTCGCTGTGTATTCCGACGGCCTTCTGTTCGTACACGGGAGAAGCCCTCGATAAAAAAACGCCGCTCCTTCGTTCCATCGAAGCGCTCAGCAAACAGGCGGTGCGCGTGCTTCGGCTCTTCGGCGAAAAAGACGTCGAACACGTGATTTCCTGCGTCGGCGCCGAACAGGAATATTTTTTGGTCGATGAAAAACTCTATGAAAAGCGCAGAGATCTCCAGATGACGGGGCGTACGCTCTTCGGCGCAAAGCCCGCGAAGGGGCAGGAGATGGACGACCAGTATTTTACCGCGATCACGCCGCGCGTTACGGAATACATGGAAGACTTGAACGAAGAGTTGTGGAAACTCGGTATCTTTGCGAAGACGGAGCACAACGAAACGGCTCCCGCCCAGCACGAAATGGCGCCGATTTTTTCGACGACGAATTTGGCGGCCGATCAAAATCAGCTGACGATGGAGATCATGAAAAAGGTTGCGCGCCGTCACGGGCTTGTGTGCCTGCTCCACGAAAAGCCTTTTGCCGGCATCAACGGCAGCGGCAAACACAACAACTGGTCGATCGAAACCGATTCTGGCGAAGGTCTTTTGAAGCCGGGCGACACACCGAGGGAAAACGCACGCTTTTTGCTTTTCCTCACCGCGGTGATCCGCGCCGTCGACGACAATCAGGATTTGCTGCGCATTTCGGTTGCGAGCGCAGGGAACGATCACCGGCTCGGAGCGAATGAAGCGCCGCCTGCAATCATGTCGATATTCGTCGGCGACGAGCTCGAAGCCGTATTGAAATCGATAAAAGACGGAACGCCGTACAGCGCGAAATCGAAACAGAAAATAAAAATCGGTGCCGACGTTTTGCCGCCCATCCCGAAAGATACGACCGACCGCAACCGCACGTCTCCTTTTGCGTTTACCGTAAATAAATTCGAATTCCGTTCGGTCGGTTCTTCTCTGTCGATTTCGGGGCCGATGACGACGCTCAACGCGATCGTCGCGGATGTTTTGAAAGAGTATGCCGACAGACTCGAAGGTGCGAAAGACTTCAATCAAGCGCTGCAGGAACTTATTAAAAACGAAATTACGGATCACTGGAAAATCATCTTCAACGGCAACGGCTACGGAGACGATTGGGTTTCCGAAGCGGGAAAGCGCGGACTCTTGAACTTGCGCAATCTTCCGGAAGCGGTCGCCGAATACCTCAAGCCGAAAAACGTCAAGCTGTATACCGAAACGGGCATCTACACCGAAGCGGAGATGAAAAGCCACTATGAAGTAAAGCTCGAAAAATACTGCCAAGTGCTCAATATCGAAGTCGGCACGATGCTCGAAATGGTCAATAAAAATATCATGCCCTCCGTGCTCGGCTATATGGATTCGATTGCGGAGACTGTCGTGTCGGTAAAAAATGCCCTTCCGCTTGCAAAATGCGGCGCGGGTATTTCGCTGCTCGAAAAACTCGATACCCTTGCCGATTCTCTTTCGGCAGAGACTGTTTCGCTTTCGGAAAAGCATGCGGCGGCAATCGCAAACGGCGATTATATGCTCCGCGCAAAAGCTTATGCCGACAGTGTGATCCCCGCGATGGAAAAAGTGCGTGCGGTGACCGACGCCATAGAGCCGCTGCTTGCCGAATCGTACAAGCCGTTTCCGTCGTATGAAGATTTGCTTTTCAGCGTGTGACGGGGATGAACCGCAAAAGCAAAAAAACGTAAAAAAAACCTTGCGTTATTTGAAAACTCGATTTATACTTATAAGGTATTTGTAAGATATTACTGGTATCTTACAAACCGCACAAACCGGATATTTCAGTGAAAAATTACGGAGGTATATGTGAAAAAAAATATTAATAAACCAGGAGATTTCGTAAAAAAAAGATGAAAAACATCGAACTGGTATATGGTAATAGGATGTGTTTTCTCGACGGCGGTTCGGTCGTCGGTAAACTCTTGTTTGAAGCAATCAATATATATTGTCAAGGAAAATAATTATATGGATAAAAAAATATACGATGCATATGTCGCGATCTTAAAAACGGAACTCGTACCTGCGCTCGGCTGTACCGAGCCGATCGCCATCGCGTTTGCGGCTGCAAAAGCGCGCGATGTACTCGGAAGCTTTCCTGAAAAAATGCAGATCGAAGCGAGCGGCAATATCGTTAAAAACGTGCAGGGCGTAACCGTTCCCAATTCCGGCGGGATGAAAGGAATCGATGTGGCGGCGACGCTCGGTGCGGTCGGCGGCGACGCTGAAATCGGTTTGGAAGTGCTTTCGAAAATTACCGAAGAGCAGATTAAAAAAACGAAAGAGCTTGTCGATTCGGGGTTTTGCAAGTGCAGTCTTGTCGACGGCAAAGATAATCTTTATATTCGCGTAACGGCAAAAAAAGGCGAAGATACGGTGATCGTCATCGTATCAGAAAAGCACACGAATATTTCGTATGTTGAAAAAAACGGAAAAATAATAATCGATGCGCAATCGCCCGCAGCAAAAGCCGATACGGGAACGCAGGCTGACAAATCGCTGCTTGCGGTAAAAGATATCATCGATTTTGCGAATGAAGTGAATATCGAAGACGTGCGCGCCGTGATTGAACGACAAATCGAATACAATACCGCCATATCGCAAGAAGGGCTTGCGCGCGAATACGGAGCGAGGATCGGACGTACGCTTGAAAAGTTGTACGACAAAAACGATGTGCGTGTGCGCGCTCGCGCTGCCGCGGCGGCGGGAAGCGATGCGCGTATGAGCGGATGCCCGCTGCCGGTCGTCATAAACAGCGGAAGCGGCAATCAGGGAATGACGGTATCGCTGCCGGTCATCGAATATGCGAAAGAGTGGAACGTGCCGCACGACAAATTGATCCGTGCGCTTGTTTTGGCAAATCTCATAGCGCTTTTGCAAAAGCGTTATATAGGCAGTTTGAGCGCATTTTGCGGAGCGGTGTGTGCGGCAACCGGCGCCGGCTGCGGCATAACTTACCTGCACGGCGGAGACGAGGACGCGATCGCTCGCACGATCGCGAATACGCTCGGCGATGTGGGCGGTGTCGTGTGCGACGGTGCCAAACCTTCGTGTGCGGCAAAGATTGCGTCGGCGGTGGATGCGGCAATACTCGGCTTTGAACTAGGCTCGAAAGAAGGCGTTGCATTCCAAAAAGGCGAGGGCCTGGTTAAGGGATCGGCTGAAGAAACGATACGGAGTTTCGGCCGCGTGGGCCGCGACGGTATGCGTTCGACCGATACGGAAATATTGCAGATCATGCTCGAAAAATAAGGCGCATGTCATGGTTGCGACGCGGGAAAAATATTCAAACAACACGCTGAAAGATACGTATTACGATATTATCCTTCAGCGTGTTATCCGCGACGAGTATAAATCGGGCGACATCATTACGGAAAAATCTCTTGTCGATGAATTCAATGTAAGCAAGTCTCCGATTCGCGAAGCGTTGATTTCTCTATGTAATGAAAGATTGTTAAAAAGTATACCGAGATTCGGTTACGAAGTGATGTCCATTTCCGAACAAACGGTTTCCGAGATGCTCGATTACCGCGTCGTATTGGAATGCGGATATCTTGAACGGAATTGGGATGCCATAACGGGCAAGCGGATCGCACGGTTGGAAGAATTGCTGTATAAAGATTACCGTAAGCCCGAACAGCGTGAAGCGCTTGAACACTGGGGAAAAAACTGCAATTTTCATTTGGCGCTTTTTTCGTTCTGGGGCAACGCCTTTTCGTACGAACGGCTTGCCGATGTCATGCGTACGCTCGGCATCGTCTATGTCCGCTCGTATTGGAAAACGCTGCACTTGACGCGGGTAAGCAGCGGAGCGAATTATCATAAACAGCTTATTAATTATTTTACGGACGGCGACAAAAAAGCCGCTGTTGAATGTCTGAAAGAGGATATAACGGAATTTTTTACACCCGGCACTTGAATGCGCCGATGTATGTCGATTGAAATTCGATACAATCGATTTTTTTACAGCTTTCCGGATTCCGCCGCACCGGGCAACCCTATATCTTTTCGATAGAACGCATTGTCAAAGCGTACCGCATCGATGGCATCGTACGCTTTTTTACGCGCTTCGCCGAAATCGGCACCGTGTGCGCTGCATGCGAGTACGCGCCCGCCGTCGGTTGCGAGTTTCCCGTCCGCGCTGCGCTTTGCTCCTGCGATAAATAATTTCGCACCGGCTTCTTTTATGCGGTTTTCATCGATTGTAATTTCTTTGCCTTTTTCGTATGCGCCGGGATAACCGCCGGAAACGACGACCGGAGCGACGACACAGCCCGTTTTCCATTTGAATGAAAAATTGTCAAGCGAACAGTTGACGATCGAACAGCACATCGCGGCGAAATCGAAATCGGCGAGCGGAAGAAGCGCCTGCGTTTCGGGATCGCCGAGCCGTACGTTGTATTCGAGAAGCTTCGGCCCGTCTTTTGTGAGCATGACGCCGAAAAAAATAAAACCGCGGTAATCGAAGTTTTCTGCGATGAGCCCCTTGAGCGTCGGCGAAAGGATATCGCGCCGAAAGAGCGTCATCGTTTCATCCGTTACGTCGGCAAGCGGGCATACGGCTCCCATGCCGCCGGTGTTCGGGCCTGCCGCTCCGTCGAAAAGTCGTTTGTGATCGCGTGCCGGCAAAAACGGCACGATTTTCGCTTTTTGTTTTTTTGCCGCTTCGGGAGTTACCGAAACCGCGGCGAGTACGGAAATTTCGATGCCTTCGAGGTATTCTTCGATGACGATTTTTTTTCCCGCTGCTCCGACTTTTCCCGAATCCATGATGTCGGAAATCGCTGCAAAAGCATCTTCGACGGTCGCGGCTACGACAACGCCTTTTCCTGCCGCAAGCCCGTCCGCTTTTATGACGACGGGTGCGCCGTGTTGCATGACATACGCTTTCGCTTTTTCGCTGCCGTCAAACGTTTCGCTTTTTGCACATGCTACGCCGTATGTGCGCATAAAACGCTTTGCAAAATCTTTACTCGCTTCGAGTTCCGCCGCTTTTTTTTTCGGGCCGATGCACGGGATATCGGCTTTCCAAAAATCATCGGCAAGGCCTTCTGCAAGCGGATCTTCCGGTCCGACGACAGCCATAATGCATTCTTCGCGCCGCGCAATCTGTACGTAAGGCGATATTCCGTTATTTTCTATATAACCGCACGACGATATATCGATATTTTCGCATTTCGATTCCAAAGCGGTACCGCCGTTTCCGGGAACGACGACGATCTTTTTTACAAGCGGACTTTGCGCGAGAGACCACGCGATGGCATGCTCACGCCCGCCCGATCCGACGAGAATGATATTCATGCGCTCATAATAAATAAAAAAACTGCAAACGGCAAGATGCGCGTCGCATCCGAATCGCGTCGTGGTACGCTGCGTGTACGTATGACGAAAACGTGCTATACTTTCCGTATGCTCGATTATATTTTGATCGGCGGCGCGGCCGTTGTTATCGTTTCGGTGCTGGGCCGGGGTATTGCATTTTTGAGCGCCCAAGCGCACGACAAAAAACATAGGCGGCAAAAAACCTATTCGTTCGCAAATTGTCCGCTGTGCGCTTTTCCGCTGTATAAAGAAGATCTGTATTCGCGCGTTTTTCGTCCGATGACGGTAAGCGATCAGCGCTGCATTATTTTCGGCTGTCCGCACTGCTGGCCGAAACCGGAACCGGGGGTCAAGCGGATATGTCCCGTCTGCCGTAAAGCGGTGCCCCCCGAAGGCCACCTTGTCGCCCGCCTTTTCAATAAAACAAAAGACGGCAAAAAACACGTCATCGTTACCGGCTGCTCGGTGTGCTGTAAATACGAACCCTCATGAGATGCTCGGTGGGGGATGCCCGCAAAACCGCGCGAGAGAGTGCAAGCCGAAAACGCTTGACACGCTTTGTGACGGAACACTTGTCAATTTCCGCCGTATGCCTTATACTGAAAACTATGAGAGAGTATAACGCAAGCTTTGTCTTCGCGCATTGCGAAGCCGGCACGGGTATCCGTATGCAAAAGTTCCGCTGCAGGGCGCTTGATACGATTCCGCTTTACCCGCAAAATTTTTCACCGAAAGCATTTTCCGATCCCCGGCATATCGGCGGGTCGAGTATAAAAAGCATACAATATATATTTCGCATGAAAGGCATAAAAGACGAATCGTCTTTTGTGCCTTTTTTTTAATAAAATCGGTAATTTCGAAAAATAATATATGTAATTGATAATTGCGAATAATTATCAATGGAAATCAGAGGAGGTGTTTATGAAACACAAATTGAACGCATTTTTGGCTGCCGCTTCGGCGCTTATTGTGCTGTTCGGTACGACGGGCTGCCCGCAGAGCCAATCGGGCGGAGAGACGACCATGATCGACATCACCGTAAAAGGCGATGCGAATGTGAACGTTCCGGCAGATCCCGTACAAGTGACGCTCGGAAGTCAGTGGAGCGTCGTAAAGGCGATACTTACTCCGAATGTTACCGCCAAGACCGGCTGGCTCATCGATTCGTGGCATCCCGGTGAAGACGCAAGCCAACCCGAGATCGACAACGCGAAGATTTTTTACGGAGATGGAAAGAGCCGCCAAGCGCGAGCCGAAACTTTAATTGCTATATCGAACAAAAGCCGTTTCAAAGCGGCTTTTGTTTTTATGGGGGTGTATATGAATCTGTCGTTTCCTTACGGAAAAGAATTCTTAAAAATCGATATTCCCGACGAACGCTTAAAAGGCGTCATCGTTTCGGATCTTCATCACTATACGGCAAAAAATACGCCGTCCGCACTTGTCGCCGAAGCGCTTGAAAATCCCGTCGGTACGAAAAAACTTTCGGAACTCGCCGAAGGGAAAAACAATATCGTACTCATCGCAAGCGATCACACGCGCCCCGTTCCCAGCAAAGTGATCGTTCCGCCGATGCTTGCCGAAATCCGAAAAGGAAACCCGAACGCCGACATTACGATTCTCATTTCGACCGGCTGTCACAGGCTTTCGACAAAAGAAGAACTCATCGATAAATTCGGCGAAGAAATCGTTAAAAACGAAAAAATCGTCGTTCACGACTGCGACAATTCTCCGCTCGTAAAAATCGGAACGCTGCCGAGCGGAGGAGAGTGCATTATCAATAAGCTTGCAGTCGATGCCGATCTGCTTGTCGCGGAAGGCTTTATCGAACCGCACTTTTTTGCGGGTTTTTCGGGCGGGCGCAAAAGCGTTCTTCCCGGCGTGGCAAGCCGTACGACGGTGCTTGCCAATCACTGTTCCGAATTCATCGCCGACGTTCATTCGCGTACCGGCATCCTCGAAGGAAATCCGATTCACAAAGATATGGTATGGGCGGCGCACGCGGCAAAGCTCGCGTTTATCGTCAACGTCGTCATCAACGAAAAAAAAGAAGCGATTTATGCGGTTGCAGGCGATGTGGAAGTCGCACATAAAAAAGGCTGCGATTTCCTTTCGTCCTTGTGCAAAGTCGACGCGCTGCCTGCGGACATCGTCATATCGACGAACGGCGGCTATCCGCTCGATCAAAATATTTACCAAGCGGTGAAAGGCATGACGGCGGCGGAAGCGACGGTCAAAAAAGGCGGCGTCATCATCATGCTTGCGAAGTCGAACGACGGTCACGGCGGTGAAGGATTTTATCATCAGATGGCCGACGAGCCGGATATTCAAAAGACGCTCGAGCTTTTTATGAGCCGCGGCAGAAACGAAACGAAGCCCGATCAATGGCAAACGCAGATTTTTATCCGCATTTTACAAAAGGCGAGCGTGATTTACGTTTCGGATGCGCCCGACGAAATGGTGCGTGCCCTTCACATGATCCCCGCGCACAGTCTCGAAGAAGCGATGAAAGAAGCCGAAAAACTTTGCGGCAATCCGAATGCTTCGGTCACGGCGATTCCCGACGGCGTGTCGGTCATGGTTATCGAGTGAGATAAAGCGGCCCTGTATTTTCCGCTTTTGTGCGGTGCTCTGCCGGCAGCTCGGTGACACACGACCGTCCGGCAAAACATCCGCTGCTCGGCGCCCCGCGGACACTCGGCAATATATCCGTCGACGGAAGCTGCCTGAAATCGAAGCTTTCGGGCAGCTTTTTTGCTTTTTACAAAATTTCTTTTTTTTATTATTTATGGAAAAAATCATACAAAAAATAATCGAAAATTATTTATTTTTACTTGCGGCCTTCGCACTTGTTTATTTTAATCAAAAAAGACTGGGGTTCGTGTCCGTAAAAAAACGGAGAGCGGTGTTTATCATGCTTATGCTCGCCGTATTTTATTTGGTGTTTTTGCTTTTGATCCAGCGGATGCATTGGAATCCGTATTTTGCGATTCCGGGTTTTATCGCGGTTGTTTTTACGGGATTTTTGCTCCGCCGTCATACGTGGCCTTTTATGAGCCGTTGCCGGAAATGCGGCAAGCAATTGACGATTACGCAGATGCTTACAAACGATGAAAATATCTGCGGCGCATGTTTTGTTGAAGAACATCCGGAACTTGCGCCGAAAACGGAAGCGGATATTCAAAAAGAATTCGACGACGAATGGGCTGCGTGGAAACCCGGCGAATACGTCGTGCTGTGCTTTATCGTAAACGAGCGGAATCAGGTACTGCTTATAGATCGGAAGTATATAGAAAAAGGATCGGGCAAAGTATCGGGGGCGATGCGCCGCATGGAAGCGGGAGAAGATCCCGTCGCTGCATGCAAACGGTGCGCGCTCGAAGAGACGGGATTTGCTGTCGAAGAGCCGCGCTGTCACGGAAGATTGAATTTTGCCCTTCCGGGACGCGACTTACGCTGCTATGTGTTTGTCGCCGACGAGTTTGCCGGTACGATCAAAGAAACCGACAAAAACCTGCCCCTTTGGGTAAACATCAAAAAATTGCCGTTCGGCAAAATGTCCGTCGACTGCCGCGTATGGCTTCCGATCGCCCTCGACCGCGGTTATTTCGATTATTACGGTACGTGCAACGAAAAAGGCTATGTCGTCAAAGATACGCTTCGTAAACAGCTTCCGGAAGACCCTTTCGCTTAATGACCGGTATCGATTGCCGCCGTGCAGCCCCTGCCGAGCGTGCGGCCGATTTTTTCGATACACGTTTTTCGGCGAATACGGTTTTTTACAGGCTTCGTTATCATACAATTTCTTTAAAAAAATTAAAAAAATGCTAATGTCTTTTTGGCGAATTCCGATGATTAGTATGTAAGGTGATAAAACCAAAACAAGCCGAATACGGTTTGTCTGATACCAAAGCTGAAGGAGATTACTATGGTTATCAATCACAATATGAGCGCTATGTTTGCAACTCGCGCTGAGGGACTCACGGAGGTTTCCCAACAGAAAGACATGGAAAAGCTGTCCTCCGGTATGAGAATAAACCGTGCAGGAGACGATGCTTCCGGTCTCGCCGTTTCGGAAAAAATGCGCAGCCAAATCCGCGGTTTGAATCAAGCGTCGACGAACGCTCAGAACGGCATTTCGTTCATTCAGACGACGGAAGGTTATCTGCAGGAAACCACCGACATCATCCAGCGCATCCGTGAACTGGCTGTTCAGTCTTCCAACGGTATTTACAGCGCGGAAGACCGCATGCAGATCCAAGTCGAAGTTTCTTCGCTCATCGCGGAAGTTGACCGCGTTGCCAGCGCGGCACAGTTTAACGGCATGAATATGCTTACCGGCCGCTTTGCCCGTCCGACGGGAGAAAACACCGTTACCGGTTCGATGTGGTTCCACATCGGTGCGAACATGGATCAGCGCACGCAAGTTTACATCGGCACGATGTCGGCAATGGCGCTCGGTTTGCGCAATGTCGGCGACGAATCGATTATGACGCTCGAAACGCCGGATGAAGCGAACCGCGCGATCGGTACGCTCGACGAAGCGATTAAAAAGATCAACAAACAGCGCGCCGACCTCGGTGCATATCAAAACCGTCTCGAAAAGACGATCGTCGGTCTTGATATCGGTGCGGAAAACCTCCAAGCATCCGAGAGCCGCATCCGCGACGCCAACATGGCAAAAGAAACCGTTAATTTCACGAGAGACAATGTTCTCTCACAGGCTGGCACGGCTATGATCGCACAGGCGAACCAATCTAGCCAAAATGTGCTGAGCTTACTTCGGTGAGATTGTCGTAAACGGCAGAAACCGATAAATACGGCTGCTCCGAACGTTCCGAAATCGAACGCGGCGGAGCGGCTTTTTTGTTTTTAAAGCGGTGCGGTAAATTATATTCTATCCGTTTATCCGAAAACATACGGCAAAAATAGACTCCGCGCATAATTTTCCTTCCCCCTCTTGACAAATTTAAAATTATCATTTATATTACATTTATGTAATTAATACAATTATATAATTACTTTAATTTTACTATCATAATTTTAGGAGATTTTATGGAACAAACGACAATGCACATGCCCCTCTTGGGCGACGATTTTCCCGAATTGAGCGTAACGACGACGCTCGGCAAGATGAATATTCCCGGCGATTTGAAAGGCAGCTGGTTTGTGCTGTTCAGCCATCCCGCCGATTTTACGCCGGTCTGCACGACCGAATTTGCCGCGTTTCAAAACCTCGTTCCCGAGTTTGAAAAGCTCGGCGTCAAATTGATCGGCCTTTCGATCGATCAGCTGCAAAGCCATTTGAAGTGGATCGAATGGATCAAAGAAAAACTCGGAATCGAAATCACTTTCCCCGTCATCGCTGCGAACGATACGGTTGCGAATAAACTCGGACTCCTGCACCCCGGAAAAGGAACGAACACCGTGCGCGCGGTCTTTATCGGCGATCCCAAGGGCAAAGTGCGCCTCGTCCTCTATTATCCGCAGGAAGTCGGCCGCAATATGAAAGAGATCGTGCGCGCCGTCAAAGTGCTCCAGATTTCCGATGCGAACGGCGTCGCGATGCCTGCCGATTGGCCTGAAAACGCTTTGATCGGCGACAGCGTCATCATCCCGCCGCCGGGAAGCAAAGCCGAAGCCGACAAACGCCTTTCCGAATACGATGGCTACGACTTTTGGTTTTGCCACAAAAAACTTTCGTAAAATCCGTATGCGCCGTACTGATGGTATTGTGTACCGGTGCGCATGATTGTAAGTTGGAAAAATAAAGGCTATGGAAAAGATGGGCGTCGGCTTTCGAAATCGGAGGTCGGCGCCTTTTTTATTTTTTCGGACGGAGCTTATCGGAAGAACCCGCCTTCCGCACTTCGGTAACCCTCATCCGCGCTCCGGCGCGGACGCTTCGCGGTGCTCCACGCGGGCGTAGGCGGGTCGCGTACAATAAACATATTTTTTAATAATTTTTCACAACGCATAATGGATTTTTTCCGGCGCGCAAGTGCGCTTTCCGGCATTCTTCGCCGGTACTCGTTTTTACGTACCCTGTCGTAAAACTTGTCGATGGACATGTACTCGTTATCGTGATATTTTATTCGTGCGGAGGGTTTAATACCCCGACGCCGCTTGAAGCTTCGCTGCGAGGCTGCGTCGGGGGTGTTGATTATGCGGTTTCCACAAGAGTGCCGTATTGTTTGGTCGGGCACACACTCTATTAATAAAATCGCTGCGGGAGATACAATGAAAACGATCGGATTATTGGGCGGAATGAGTTGGGAAAGCACGGTAACGTATTACCGCATAATCAACGAAACCGTCAAAGAAAAACTCGGAGGACTTCATTCGGCAAAAATCGTCATGTACAGCGTCGATTTTGCGGAAATCGAAGCGTGTCAGGCGAACGGGGATTGGGAAAAAAGCGGTCGAATACTTGCCGAAGCAGCTGCGTCGCTTGAAAAAGCGGGCGCGGATTTTATCGTCATCTGTACCAATACGATGCACAAAACGGTTCCCGCGATTCAAGCGCATATTTCCGTTCCGATTTTGCACATCGCCGACGCGACGGCGGAAGAGCTGATTCGAAACGGAATAAAACGTGTCGGTCTTCTCGGTACGAAATACACCCTTACGCAGGATTTTTATAAAGACCGCATCGCAGAAAAAGGTTTGGACGTGCTTGTTCCCGAGCCAGTGCAAATCGAGCGGGTCAATGCGGTCATCTACGATGAACTGTGTCTCGGCATCGTTTCCGAAAAATCGAAAAAAGATTACCTTCGTATCATAGCCGATTTGAAATCGCGCGGAGCCGAAGCCGTTATCCTCGGCTGCACCGAAATAGGCTTGCTTATTTCGCAGGAAGATTCGGATATTCCCGTCTTCGATACCGCGAAAATTCATGCGCAGCTTGCGGCACAAAAGGCCGTTTCTTGTTGATCATTTGTCTTTTATCTTAGATACAGCGGTAGGTGGACTCTGTGGCAGCTTTTACGGCTTTTAAGATTCAAGTTATCATAAGTGGAAAAGGTTCAATGTTTTCTGTTCACAATAAATGATATTGAAAAAGCGATAGATGAATTGGTTAATTATGTTGGTAATCAAATAGGATGGGAGAACTGACAGAATGTTTGCATGGTTGAAGAATTTACAATCGCTAATTTATGAAAGAAGGGCATTGAAGATAAAAATTTTTAAAGTATCAAAAGATTTTACCATGACAATTTTTTGTGGATTTTTAATGTCTTATTTACTACTAGCAGCTGTTTGGATATATAATTATATCACAGGCGTCATGAAATTTACAAAAAATGATCCGGTCGTTTGGTTGATTTATTTGGTTTGCTTTTTAATCTATCCGATCGATATGAATATGTAATTCCTCTTTTTTCGGCTAAACGGAAACATAAAGCTTGAAAAAATGTTGATATTAACCGTTTTCGTATTTTTGAAAACTGCAATAAAGTTTAAAAAGGTTCATAAGCATTGATGTAAGAGGCTTGCCTTTCCATCCGGCGCTTGCTCTAATCGCTGCGCAGTGCTATACTGGATGTATATTTATGTACTAGGAGTGTATAAATATGCAATCAAACCAACCGAATGATATGCGCTTTGTTGAAGGCGGAGTGACCGCTCCGCTGGGCTTTACGGCAAACGGCGTTTTATGCGGTATAAAAGCGAGCCGCAAAACTCCCGATACGGCGCTCATCTTTTCCGAAACCCGCTGCACCGCCGCCGCTGTTTTTACGAAAAACCGTGTGCAGGCCGAATGCGTAAAATTAACAAAAGAAAATATCGCTTCGGGATTTTCTCAGGCGGTGATTGCAAACAGCGGAAACGCGAACGCGTGCACGGGCGATCAGGGTGCGAAAGCCGCGCGGCGCATGGCTTTTGCCGCCGCAAACGCGCTCGGCATAGAGCCGTGCGACGTAATCGTGTGTTCGACCGGTGTTATCGGCAGGCAGCTTCCCGTCGAAAAAATCGAAGCGAAAATCGATGAGTTGAAAAGCGGTCTTTCGAAAAAAAATCACGAAAAGGCGCGCGAAGCGATTATGACGACCGACACGCAGTATAAAGAATGCGCCGTACAATTTACGCTCGGCGGAAAAACGGTGACGATCGGCGCCATGTGTAAAGGCAGCGGCATGATTCATATCAATATGGGAACGATGCTCGGCTTTATCACGACCGACTGCGCCGTCTCTCAAGCGATGCTCCGTAAAGCGCTTTTCGAAAGTGCGAACGCGACGTATAATTGCGTGTCCGTCGACGGAGACACGAGTACGAACGACACGCTTTCGATTTTGGCAAACGGCATGGCGGGCAACGCTCCGATCGAGCGGGAGGGCGGCGATTACGACGTATTTTTTTCGGCGCTCACCGCGCTGAATACGGTGATGGCGAAAAAAATCGCAGCCGACGGAGAAGGGGCGAGCCGGCTCATCGAATGCACGGTCACGGGCGCAAAAGATGTCCATACGGCGCGCACGCTTGCAAAGAGCGTGATTTCATCGAATCTCGTAAAAGCCGCAATGTTCGGATGCGATGCGAATTGGGGGCGGGTTTTGTGTGCGCTCGGCTATTCGGGTGCGGAATTTACGGCGGAAAAAACGTCGGTATATTTTTCAAGCGCGCCCACTGCAAAATCCTCGTCGGATCCGCGCAAATGTGATACGTCGGGCGGCGAAGCGGAGGAGAGCCGAAAGATCACCGTATTTGAAAACGGTGTTCCCCTGAACTTCGACGAAGTGCTCGCAAAAAAAATACTCGACGAAAAAGAAGTCGAAATCCTCGTCGAACTGCAGGACGGAAAAGCCGAAGGCCGCGCGTGGGGATGCGACTTAACTTACGATTATGTTAAAATAAACGGCGATTATCGAACATGAGCGAAAATGCGCGGTGCAGCCAAAGCGCCGAAAATGAAAGTGCGATGCGGCTGACGGTGGCCCGCGAAGTGAAAGAGAGGAAGCTATGACGACTGATACGGCAAACAATTCGGCAGATGAACGGCAGCGCTGCGAAAATCGCGAGCGCCCGCTCGACAATGCGCACTGGGCGGACGTGCTTGTGCAGGCTATGCCGTATTTTAAAAAGTGGGTCGGCAAAGTCGTCGTCGTAAAGTACGGCGGCAACGCGATGCTCAACGACGAACTGAAAGCGGCGGTTATGAAAGACCTTGTGCTGCTCAATACGATCGGCGTACACGTCGTACTCGTACACGGGGGAGGTCCGGAAATCAACAAAATGCTCGAGCGCGTCGGAAAAGAAAGCAAATTCGTCGACGGCTTGCGCTGTACCGATGCCGATACGATGGAGATCGTCGAAATGGTTCTGTCCGGAAAACTCAACAAAGAGATCGTCGGTATGTTGCTCCGCGAAGGCGGTAAAGCCGTCGGTTTGAGCGGCGTCGACGGCGGTTTGATCCGCGCAAAAAAAATCAACAACGATAAAATCGATTACGGCTATACGGGCGAAGTGACGGAAGTGCGTCCCGACATCGTCGCATCCCTTTTATCTCAAGGATTTATCCCTGTCATTTCGACCGTCGCGGTCGGAGAAGACGGAGATACGAATCGATACAATATCAACGCGGATACCGCCGCTGCCAAAATCGCCGTCGCGCTGCATGCGGAAAAATTCGTACAGCTTACGAACGTGCCCGGCATTTTGCGCGACACAGGCGACTCGTCTTCTCTCATCGCCCGCGTATCGAGGACGGAAGTTGAGGCGCTCGTAAATGACGGCATCGTCGCCGGCGGCATGATCCCGAAAGTGGAGTGTTGCATAACGGCGCTTGCGGGAGGAGTGGAACGGACGCATATCATCGACGGACGGGTGCCGCATTCGCTCCTCATTGAAATGTTCAGCGACCGCGGCATCGGCACTATGATTTATTAGGTTGAATGGAGAGTTTTGAAAATATTTAGTTGAATGAAGCGATGCTTGCGGCGAAAATGACCGCTGTACAATTTTTGCAGTCATATGCGACCGCGGCTTTCACAGCGGAATCCCCGCTTACGCTCCGGTTGTGCTTTTTTAAGCAAAGCTTCCGCAAGCTGAACGCACAAAGTCGCACGCGGGTCTCCCGCTGCTACGCCGCATCGCGCACATGTCAAGCGCTTTCGGCACGCGGTCGGAACTTCGCCGTAAGCATAGTTTTATTTATTTTCAAAACTCGCTATTCAGTTGGTGAACGAAAAGGATAGAAGATTTTGAGTTTTGGCAAACTCAAAATTACTTTAATAATAAAACGAGGGGCGGATTATGGAGAAGAAAATTGTTAATAATTACGGAAGCTTCGACGTCGTTTTTGTAAAAGGCGAGGGTGCCGTTCTCTTCGACGCGGAGGGAAAGCGCTATATCGACTTTATCGCAGGCATCGGCGTAAACTCTCTCGGGCATAACTACGCGCCGCTCGTCGAAGCCGTGCAAAAACAAGCTGCGCGTGAAATCCATATTTCGAATTATTATCTGTCGGATACGGGTGTCGCATTTGCGGACGAACTGCTTTCGGCGACGGGATTTTCCGGCGGCTTTTTCGGCAACAGCGGCGCGGAAGCGAACGAAGCTGCGATCAAACTTGCGCGGAAATACGGCTATATGAACGGCGGGGAAAAGCGCCGCACGATCTATACGCTCGAACAATCGTTTCACGGCAGAACGCTTGCGACGCTCACCGCAACGGGACAGGAAAAATTTCATCCGCCGTATTTTGCTCCCTATGTCGCGGATTTCAAAACGATCAAAGCGAACGATTGGGACGTACTCGAAACGGCATTCGACGATACGACTTGCGCACTGCTAATCGAATGCGTGCAGGGCGAAGGCGGCGTAAACCTCATCGATGCCGAATGGGCGTGTGCGGTGTCCGACGCCGCGCGCAAAGCGGGAGCGATCGTTATGGCCGACGAAGTGCAGACCGGCATGGGGCGCTGCGGTACGCTTTTGGCAAGCGAACGGCTCGGCTTTTGTCCGGACGTCGTCACGCTTGCAAAGGGAATCGCAGGCGGCATTCCGATGGGAGCCTGTCTTTTCCGCGGCAAAGCCGACAAAGTGTTTTCCTCAGGCGATCATCAATCGACCTTTGCGGGAAATCCGCTTGCGTGCAGCGCAGGCCGCATCGTGCTCAAAACTCTTTCCGCTCCCGGATTTTTGGACGACGTAAATCGAAAGGGCGATTATATGAGGAGCGTCATTTCCGGCTGGAAGATTCCGATCGTTACCGACGTGCGCGGGCTCGGACTCATGATCGGTACGGAAATCGCGGGAACGATAAAACCCTTCGATGTGGAAAAGCGCTGCCTTGAAAAAGGATTGTGCGTGTCGATCGCGGGTACAAACGTGATCCGATTTTTGCCGCCGCTTACGATCACGGACGAAGAGATGGACGCAGGGCTTGCAATATTCCGGAGCGTGCTCGAAGAGTATGCTTGATGAAAGGTGAAGTGATAATTGTCAAAGAAATGAGATGAGTGAAATATAATATGGGAGGAAACAAAATCGATGTTAATGAACTGAAGGACAAAGAAAAGCAGATAATCTATAAACATCTATGGGCGAATCGAAGCTTTGATTTTAATATTATTAAAAAGGGTATATCGGATCCCTCTTATGAATTTGAATTTGCAGATAAGGATTCCGCGTCTTTTGTGAGCGAATCCTTGGCAAATAACTTCGGTATCGAAAAAGAAAAAGATGTGTTTATAAAAAAATTCGAAATGTCATGTTCCGGAACCGGCGGAGAATTAAAGAAAATCACAACATTGCATTCATCCTCTTTGTGTGCATTGTTATTCTTTTTTAATGTAGATAATATGCCTTTGAAAATGCGGGGGTTGGAAAACTGCGAATTTACACAGTCGTTTTTTGAATTCAAAAATAAAGTAATAAGATATCCCTCAAATATCGATATTGTTCTTTTAGGAAAAAATAAGATAACGAATAAAAAGGTGATTCTATTTCTTGAATCAAAATTTTCGGAATATATAACAGGAATAAATAAAAAAGACACCGAATATAAAATCGGAAAAGCATATTTTAAGGAAGGCTGTTTTAGTAAGCCTATCTATGATGAATTAAATTCGCGAGGAAGCTTACATTATAATGAAAAAGACGGGAGCTTTACGGCTTCAAAGCCTAAATATATTGAAGGATTAAAACAGATTGTTTCTCATTATTATGGAATTAGGAATTTTTTCATATCCGATTATTACGAAAAAGATAACCGGAACTTGGATGCCGTAAAAAAATACGGTGCCGAAGAATTTATTTTAGGCGAAATAATATTTGATAATTTCGGAAAAGAATTGGCAGATACGTTAAAGTCTTATGAAGAAGATTACGGACAATTGGCTGAAATAATTAATAATCAATGTAAAAAAGATAAAATCGGTAACTTTAGAATTCTCACCGAATTGTTAAAATACTCCGACTTAAAAGATTATATCTCTGAATTTCCGAAAATTAAAAACTTCTATTTTGGAAAGTAGATAAGTTTGTGTTTCGACGCGATTACTGAAAGACAGTAATGTTTGAAGCTCGGAACAGATTTTTAAAATACTTTGAATTGTATTTTTCACTCGGATTATTCGCTGTTTCACTCAAAACAAGAAATCTTTCATAACAGTATTTACGGTAAACAACGCGTCCTCTTTGTCCGAAAGCAGAGTTTCTCCTATCGCACAATTCTATTGTTGTTCATTTTCACAAAATCCGCTAAAATAATCCATCATGGCTACACATACGACGATCGATGAAGATACGCTCGAAAAGCTGCTGTATCTTTCCCGGCTTTCGCCCGAAAGCACCAATTTAACGATATTAAAAAAGCAGGTCGATGAAATCATCGGCTATTTCGAACTCTTGTCGAAATACGACGACAGCGAAAATCCTTACGATGCGTATCCGTCGACGGAGGCGGATAAACTGCGCAAAGACGAAGTCGTAGCGGGTTTGGCTATGAGCGACGTAAAAAAGATTTCGAAAGATTTTATGGACGGCTATTTTCAAGTGCCGAAAGTATTGGGCGAGGGCGCGTGATGAATACGATACGTGATATGCGCGCGGCGCTGAAAGAAGGATCTGCGACGAGTGCGGACATTATTAAAAAATCGGCGGCGGATTTTGAAGCGGATAAAAAATCGGCTTCTCCTCTCAACGCTTTTCTTGAAATATATGAAGATGCGCTTACAAAAGCCGAAGCGGCGGACGCGGAAATCGCGAGTGCGCGCAGTTCGGGTACGCTCGACGCGCTCTTTTCGGAAAAGCCGCTTTTGGGTTTGCCGTTTGCGAACAAAGACAATATTTCGGCGAAGGGCAAACGCTTAACCTGCGCGAGTAAAATCCTCGAAGGCTATGTCGCTCCCTACGATGCGACGGTGATCGCGCGCCTGGAAAAAGCGGGCGCTGTCCCGCTCGGCCGCTGCAATCAGGACGAATTTGCGATGGGTTCTTCGACCGAGTATTCGGTTTACGGGGCGACGAGAAATCCCGTAAACCGCGACTATGTTTCAGGCGGTTCGTCGGGCGGTTCGACCGCCGCCGTCGCCGCGAATCAGGCGGTTTTCGGACTCGGTACCGAAACGGGCGGCTCGGTGCGCTTGCCGGCAAGTTATTGCGGCGTGTACGGTTTAAAGCCGACGTACGGCGTTTTGAGCAGGTGGGGTGTCGTCGCGTACGGCAGCTCTCTCGATCAAGTCGGCATCCTTGCACATACGCCGTCGGATATCGCCGAAGCGCTTTATGCGATGTGCGGTGTCGATATGTACGACGATACGAGTGCGGATTTGCCTGAAAAAGAAAAATTATTAAATCTCAAACCCTGCGGAGACGCGCCGTTTTCGTCTTTGAAAATCGCGCTCATCCGTCAATTCTTCGAAAACAAGGGGCTCGATGCGGACGTCGGAAAAGTCTTCGACGAAACGCGCAAATGGTTTGAAAGCAGGGGCGCGAAAATCGAAGTCGTCGATATACCGGTCATGGATGCCTCCGTCGCAAGTTATTACGTACTCGCGCTTGCCGAAGCCGCGTCGAATTTGAGCCGATTTGACGGCATCCGTTACGGCCGCCGCGTCGATACGGGAGAAGGCTACGACGAATTGTACGTGCATACGAGGAGCGAAGGTTTCGGGGCGGAAGTAAAGCGCAGGATCGTCATCGGTAATTATGTTTTATCCGAGCAGTTTTCGGGGGACACGTATAAAAAAGGCATGACGGTGCGCGCACGCATTCAGCGCGAAATGGCCGCGCTCTTTAAAACCTACGATGCGGTGCTTTGTCCCGTCTGTCCGACACCGGCGTTTAAACTCGGTCAAAAAGTGGACGATCCGCTCGAAATGTATTTGAGCGATCTCTTCGTCAACTTCGTAAACCTTGCGCGTATCACCTCTCTTTCGGTGCCGGCCGGTATTACAAAAGAGGGACTGCCGGTCGGTATTCAATTCGTCGGACCGATGTTCGGCGAAGCGAAGATACTTGAACTTGCCGAGGCGTGGGAAGCCGATCATCCCGGCTGCGGTATGCCGCTCGGTACTAAGTGAAATTATTAATTAATTATATCGGCAGATCGCCCGACTGCGGTTTTTAGGAATGATGTATGGCAATCGATAAATACGAAATCGTAATAGGCTGCGAAATACATACGCAGCTTTTAACAAAGACAAAAGCGTTTTGCGCGTGCGAAAACCGCTACGGCGGCATGCCCGATACGCGCGTGTGTCCCGTGTGTCTCGGACTTCCCGGTGCGATGCCGCGCGTAAGCGAAGGCTACGTCGAACTCGGCGCCGTTGCGGGACAGGCGCTCAACTGCCGCATCGCGCGCTTTACGAAATTCGACCGTAAGCATTATTTTTATCCCGATTTGGCAAAAGGCTATCAGATCACGCAGTACGATATTCCGCTGTGCGCCGACGGGTACGTCGATTTGCCCTTTATCCATTATCCGGAAGACGAGCGCCCCGGCGGAGCGAAATGCCGTACGGTGAATTTCAAAGGCGAAAACTGCATCGTCGACAACCGATACCGCCGCGTGCGGATCGAGCGTATTCACCTCGAAGAAGACGTCGGAAAATCGCTGCACCTCGAAGGTGCGCATTCGTATATCGACTACAACCGCTGCGGCACTCCGCTCATCGAAATCGTAACGAAGCCCGATATGACAAGTCCCGAAGAAGCCTCTCTCTTTATGCAGACCGTACAGGAGATCCTCCGCTACGTCAAAGTGACGAAGGGAAATCTCGAAGAAGGCAATATGCGCTGCGACGCGAATATCAATTTGAACGTGTGGGAAAACGGCACGCTGTATCACACGCCCATTTCCGAAATCAAAAACTTGAATTCGTTCCGCGCGATAAAAGACGCGTGTACCTATGAAGCAAAACGCCAGCTCAAAGAATTCGAAACTGATCGGCAGCCCTTTAATGCGGGTTTTAAAGTGACGATGGGCTGGGACGAAGCGAAAGGCGAAACGGTCGTTCAGCGCACGAAGAATTCATTCGTCGATTACCGCTTTGTCGTCGAGCCGGACATCAAACCCTTCAGCGTGAGCGAAGCGCTTATCGCGCGGGCAAAAGAAGCGGTCGGAGAGCTGCCTGAAGCCAAGCGCGTGCGGTTTATAAAAGAATACGGACTTTCCGCATTCGATGCGGAAACGCTGACTGCGACGCGCGAGCTTGCGCTATGGTTCGAAGACGCTGCAAAAAAATCGAAAAGCCCGAAGCGAGCGGCAAATCTCATCCTCACCGAACTGCTCGCAGTCTTAAACGAAAAGCAGGAAACGATAGATTCCGTTTCGATTACGCCGCTGCACATCGCAGAGCTCGCGGACGCCCTTGAATCCGGCAAAATCACAAGCAAGCAGGGAAAGGCCGTTTTCGAAAAGATGCTTGCAACGAAAAAGCTGCCGTCGGAAATTATTAAAGAAGAAGGCATGGAGCAGGTAAACGATACCGGTGCGATCGAAAAGATCGTCGAAAGCGTGCTTGCCGCAAATCCGCAGGCCGTCGCCGATTTTAAAAACGGCAAGACGAATGCGCTCGGCTGGCTTATGGGGCAAGTGATGAAAGAGTCGCACGGAAAAGCGAATCCGAAACAGGCGACGGAAATGCTCAAGGAAAAACTCGGATAAGAAAAACAATGTGTACTCTCGATGTCGTATATTTTCCACTTCGATAATCTGACGGCGCCGGTGGTCGATACATATTCCGAGCGAACGCTGTTTTAACAATTTCATCGTAATAACTTCATTTTCATTTCCGACCGGTCACTGTATTTTCCCGGCTATATCGACGTGTTTTTTCGGGGCGGCTATCCTGACCGTTTCTTTCGTATCTAAATCGTGTCTATACCAGATGAGGCCCGGATACCACGTCAAAAGAAAATATCTGAGCGGGGACAACGTGCCGGAAGTATCTTTTGAAAAATAGAGGTATGTCCCGTCAAGATAATATAAATCCTTGCCTTTATACCTCGTGCTCTTCAATAAATCGCGCTTCAAACCCGTATCGTACGCCGCTTTCGTTTCCAGATCGTAGATCAGTATGCGTCCGTCTCTGTCTCTTCCTACGAGCTTTTTCCCGTCCGCCGATACGTTAAAATATTCCCACATCCCGACCCATTTGTATTCCTTTACAGATCCGTCTTCGCTCGAATATACCGGTTCCATGCCGTCATTCGGCGCGCCGTAATGTCCCCATTCGTTTTCATACGGAATAAATACCGCCTCATCGATTTTGTAATACCCTTTGTAAAAAAATATCGTATTGTTTTTAAATGCGATCGGGGAAAGATGCGAGTCCTCATCGATCGTTATACGTATCGCCGTATCGTCTGCAAGCGGTGATACTATATAGAAACCCTCGTCGAAATTCCAATGATTTGATATCAACACTTTGCCGTCATCGATGCCGTATACAAAACCGGTATCGTTTTCTTTAACTACAGGATTTTGCATTTCCACGATTTTATTTTTTACTTCATAGAAAAAAATATCTCGGCTTACTCTGTTTCCGAATCTATCGTGTGTTTTGTCAGTACTGTATAGTACAAGCCAAAGCCGATGTTCCGCAGAATCATAAAAGCAGGCAGGCATATCGTCATAGAAGGGTAGTTTGTATTGCTCTTTTAATGCGGTAAAAGAAATTTGCGTATTGCCTATCCATACGTCGCTGCCGCTTAAACTGAAAAACAAAAGATTATCTTCCGCTATCTCGACGTCGGAAGGGGAGCAAGAGCAAAGTATACAACACCCGATAATAATTAATATGCGATTCATTTTATACACGGCAATCTCCCGTTCATCGTTTGAAATCCTTCCCACGGAATCAGTATAAATTATTTTTTCCCCGTTGCAAAGCTGTTCCTACTCGACGCTGTATGGCACCTTATGGCGGAGCCGGTCTTTTTTCGCTATACTGTTTATAATGACATCGATCGATTTTTTGGCATCTGAAATAACAAAGCGCTACGGCACCGTGCAGCGCGCTCGCGGCTGCTTTTTATATACGCGAAAAGTCGTACGCCTCACCGACCTCTATCGGGAAGGAGGGCGGGCGATCCTCGGTTGGAAGGGAGGCGCGGCGCTGAAAGTTTTTAAAAATACGCTCGACCGCGGACTTGTCGGAAGCTTCGATACGGATTATGAGGGGCGCATCGCGAGGGCGGTGAGTTCGCTTATCGGGGATGAGCGCGTCGCGTATGTGTATACCGACCGTACTTCCGCGCTGAAAACGGCGTTGGCGTTTTCGGAGAGCAGTACCGCTTTTTGGAAGCCGTGGAATCCGAATGTTTCCGACTATCGAAAAATCGACTGTGTTATCGTAACGCCGCCGTTTCCGTGGGCGAGCGCGTTGTATTTTATCGCAGTTCGTCCGTCCGTACGTCGAGAGCGTATCGATGCGGGCATTATTCCGGCGGCATGCGAGCGCATTCCGGCAGCCCATGCGGCAGCTGCGGTGAGGGCGATCTACGACTCCATTGCTTCGGTAAATCGCTTCGGAGAAAAAGATTGGTTTATCTACGATACGGTTTTAACAAAATATTGGACGCGCGAAGGGCCCTACCTCTATCCGAAAATCGCGGAAGCGCGCTATGCCGATTTTTTGCTGCACTGCCTTGACTGCGAGGTAGTCGTAAGCTGTGACTATAATGTGCCCTCGATCGTTCCGTTCGGCGCGGACAGGGGCGTATTTACGAAGCTGAAAAATACTCCGTTCAAATAATTGCAAAACGATTGTTGGGGAAAACAATGGCGCAAGGGGATATAGTACTGTCGATTGTTAAACTCGTACTGGGCGGCATTTCGGCGTTTTGTGCGATCATGCTGTGGTCGAAAACGCGGGATGCCGCATGGATGTCGCTCGCTGCGGGTGTCGTAACATCGTATGCGAGTTTTGTGTACGATATGATGACAAAACTCGGCGTCATCCTTCCGGGTGCGTTGAGCGTCGCCGGCATTCCGCTTCCGACGCTTTTATTTGCCGTCGTACCGAGCTGTTTTTTTATCGTCGCGTTTATCCTTATGATCAGGCGGAACCGATGACGGCCGAAGCCGCGTCTTATTGGCAAAAATTTTTGCAGAAAAGAGGATATAATTCCGACAAGTGCTGCGCCGGTGAAATGAGTTTTGAAGCGGAGGGATTTTTCGGCGACGAACTGCTCGCGCTTGTTCTTACGGGAAAAAAGACGGCGTTTTTTTCAAGTTATGCTTCGTATATTATAGATAATGAAGAGCTCCCCTCATCGGGAGAAAGGTACGTGGTGCTTGACAGAAGCGGTAGTCCGCGGTGTATTATCGAGCTGACTTCCGTACGGATCGTTCCGTTTTGTGAAGTGACGCGCGAAATGGTAATCGCGGAAGGCGAGGACGAATCGCTTGAAGCGTGGCGTGAAAAAGAGAAGGGGTATTTGGAAGACGAGGGAGAGATCGTAGGCTTTGCATTTGCCGAAGATATTAAACTTGTTTTTCATGAATTCCGTATTGTAAATTAGATTAAATTATTAATTAATAATTTAATGAAAGTTGCCGAAAACAGGGTTTTTGAAACTTTCGATTATTATTAAATATTTTAGGGGGTATCGGTATGGCAGAACGGCATTCGATCGGGTATATGCTTACTCAGATCGCGCTCGGTTTGTATTTTTTTGTGACGGGAATTTGGACGCTGCAGGGCGGAAACGGCAACGAAATCGCGGCGGCGGTAAAATCGGTTACCGGTGGAGACATGGCGAGGATCATCTGCCTCGTGTTCGGAATCATCGAAGTGCTTGCGGGACTTTTTTTGCTGCTCCGCATATTCGTGACGTTCAGTTCTCCGATCGACACGATTCTTATGGTTATCATCATGATAGCGTGGATCGCGGCGATCGTGCTGCTCGACTTTATCGGCAAGGGCGCACTGCCGTCGGGGAGTATCGATTCCGTTTTGCGCTGGCTCAGTACGCTTTCGCGGCACTTGCTCGTGCTCGGCGGGATCGTTATCGTAAAAAATTAACCGTAAGCGCAGACAGTGTTGACGGCGTTATTCGACGGGTATGCCGTGTAGAGCTGCCCGTCTTATCGTCAGCGGCGGATGATGAAAGGCGTTCCGCTGCCGGCATGCGGTGACGACGGAATTCGTCTGCACTCACAAAGGCGGCGCTTTGAGAGGAATGTTAGCTTGTTTGAAGGGCGGCTTAGTCGCTTGTTAAGATGCTTCGACGTTGATAGTGATATCCGGATGTTCGTTAAAAAAAGCGGAAATATTTTCTATCGTGGACAGCAAGTGTGCTTCCATCGCTTTTTCCGCTTCCGTGCGGTTATGAGTCTGCATCGTTTCGAGCAGGATTTTATGGTACTTGATTCCGAGTGCCGCTCCTAAAATACTCACGATGCTTTTCATAAGCGGCAGCATATAATCCTGCATTGCACTTTGCTGAATAAGGATGAGCGGGTTCTTTGTGAATTTTCCCAAAAGCATATGAAATTTGAAATCCGCCTCGGCATGGCGCGGTATATTGTTCGTCGTTGAAAGCATTTCGTCGTAGCAGGCTTGAAGTTCTGCAATCTCTTCGTCGGTTATGCGCTCGGCGGCAAGACCCGCAATGCCGCGCTCGAAAATCATGCGCGATTCCAGCGCCGAAAGAATATATTCTTTGCTGTATACGGTTTGCGGAGGTATAAGAGCGAGCGATGTACCGTTCCGGGAAATAACGACCGCTCTTTTTCCCTGTGCTATTTTGATAAATCCCTTGCTTTCCAAATCTTGCAGTGCCGATCGGATTGTCGTTTTACTTACGTGATATTCGCTGCAAAGCTGACTTTCGGCGGGAATAGCGGAATGCAAGCTCCATTTTCCGCTGAGTATTTTATGTTCCATGTCTTTTGCAATACGCTGTCGTAACATCATTTTTCTTTTATTTTCTTTTGAGATTTCACTATAATAATTTTTTTCTCCGTTTATGTCCAGTCTATAATCATATTATTTGTGATTATACCATATAATATATGTTTAGGGAAGTATATTGCATGATAAATAAAATCAGCAATTCATATTTCAATAATTCCATAGAATTATCTAAGTATTATTACAAAAAATTTATATAATTGCCTATAATACAATGAATTATATTGTTAAAAAATTTCTTGACAGCTGATATACTGTATGTTATCATAACTTATAATCTAATTAGAGGTGCATATATGAAAGCATTGTATTTTACGGCCGATAAAATGATGGAATTACGTGATATCGCTGTGCCGGTGCCGAAAAAAGGGCAGTACCTTATTCAAGTAAAGGTGTGCGGTATATGCGGTTCCGATTTTGAAGGTTATATGGGTAAAACGGGGCGCAGAACGCCTCCGATGATTATGGGACATGAATTTGCGGGCGTTATAACCGAAGCGCCGGAGGGCGGAAAATTTAAAAAAGGGGAAAGCGTCGTCGTATTTCCGAAGCCGTTTTGCGGAACCTGCGAATACTGTAAAAAAGGACTCGTAAATGTGTGTACTTCCGGAATCTGTATGGGTGTGCTTTCGGCGGACGGCGCGATGTGCGAATACGTTGCCATCGATGAAAAATATTTGATCCCGTTTTCACCGGAAAAGCTTCCGTACGATATCGCATCTATGACCGAGCCTCTTTCGGTCGCATACCGTGCCGTCTATAAAATCAGCGACGAAGAACTCCAAGCGAGCGATCATATCGTTGTCATCGGCGCCGGTACGATCGGCTTGCTTGTGACGGCTATGCTCTCCTATCGGAAGGCTAAACACATCATCGT
This sequence comes from Treponema sp. Marseille-Q4132, assembly GCF_014334835.1. NCBI lineage: Bacteria > Pseudomonadati > Spirochaetota > Spirochaetia > Treponematales > Treponemataceae > Treponema > Treponema sp. Marseille-Q4132. The sequence goes on along the minus strand of NZ_CP060591.1, from coordinate 1,435,182 downwards.
GAGCGATACGCAGGAATTCCGCTTGGAAACGGCGAAAAAGATGGGTGCGCATACGGTCGTGAACCCTGCTTCCGGCGATTTCGAAGAAGCAATCAAAAAGGCGACGGACGGGAAAAAATGCGATTTTGCAATCGAAGCTGTGGGAATCTCGGCTACGGCGGAATCTTCTCTCGATGCGCTGAAAATCGGCGGTACGGCTATTTGGATCGGCAATGCGCAAAAGATCGTTTCAATCAATATGCAAAAAATCGTTACGACCGAGCTTTCCGTTCGCGGCAGCTACGTATACGATTTCGACGGCTTCAAAAAATGTGTGGAATTGCTCCAAAATAAAGTTATCGACGTGTCGTCGATGATTACCGACACGTATAAACTGCAGGACGGTGTGGCGGCATTTAAAGCGCTTGAAAACAACACAGACGGTAAAATGCTCAAAGTTATGCTGGAGGTGTAGCATGAGCGTAAGCGGAAAAACGATATTGATCACCGGAGGCGCCGGCGGACTCGGATTTGCGATGATCGAAGTTTTGCTTAAAAATAAAGCGAATGTCGTTATGCTCGATGTCGCTTCCGACGCCGGAAACGAAAAACTCGAAGAGCTTAAACGGGCGGGATACGATGCCGTTTCGTTTATGCAAATCGATGTGACGAAAGAAGAAGATTGGAAGCGCGTCGTCGATGATTCAGTCGAACGGTACGGCAGGATAGACGTCCTCGTCAATAACGCGGGTATCAATATCAGAAAGCCGATCGAAGAGATGAACATTTCCGAATGGAATACGATGATGTCGGTCAACACGGGTTCGGTTTTTCTCGGATGCAAATACGTCATTCCTGTAATGAAAAAGCAGGGCGGCGGTGCGATCATCAATACGTCTTCGGTGTGCGGCCTTGTCGGGCATAAGTATACGCCTGAAGCGTATACGGCTTCAAAAGGCGCCGTGACGCTGCTGACAAAAGCCGTCGCGTCGCGTTACGCACAATTCGGCATACGTTGCAATTCGATTCATCCGAGCACGGTCGACACGCCGCTTGTGCAGACACTCTTTAAAGATCCCGCGCGTAAAGCGGAAAGACTCGGCGAAGTACCGCTCGGCAGGCTTTGTTCGGTGCAGGATGTTGCAAATGCGGTTTTATTTCTTTCGGGAGATGACGCGTCGTTTATAAACGGGCTTGCGATGACGGTGGACGGCGGAGTTACCTGTTATTAAATAGTTTTTAGGAGGCTGTATGAGGTCTGATGTTGATGTGAAAAAATTGAAACTGATGGCTGCAAAAATGCGGGGGAATGTCGTTGAAATGATTCCTCCCGGAAAAGTCGGCCATCTCGGCGGCAGTTCGTCGATCTGCGATATTCTGTCGGTATTGTATTTTTACCGTATGAAGAATCTTGATCCGAAGAATCCCAAAAAGAAAAATCGCGATCGTCTTTTGCTGAGCAAAGGTCACGCCGTACTCGCCCAATATGCCGCGCTCGTTGAGCTCGGATATTTCGGGCGCGCGGAGCTCAAAAAAGTAAAAACTTTCGGCGGTATGCTGCAAGGACATCCCGATATTGATAAAACGCCCGGCCTTGAAGCGGTAACCGGTTCGCTCGGTCAGGGCTTAAGCATTTCGGCAGGTATTGCTTCGGCGCTTAAACTCGATAAAAGCGGCGCGAAAGTATTTTGTGTGTGCGGCGACGGCGAACTTGCCGAAGGGCAGATTTGGGAAGCGGCGATGAGCGCCGCAAATTATAAACTCGACAATCTCTGTCTCTTTATCGACAAAAACGATGTGCAGGCGACCGATACCGTACGCGCCGTATTCCCTATGACAACCATATCGGGGAAATTTGCGGCGTTCGGATGGCATGTCATAGAAATCGACGGGCACGATATCACTCAGATACTCGATGCCGTCGATGAAGCCGATTCCGTAAAAGGTGTGCCGACCGTTATCGTTGCGAATACCGTGAAAGGCAAGGGCTTCCCCTTTGCCGAAGGCAAGGCGCAGTTCCACAATGCCGCCCTCGATGAAAAACTGTACAAAGAAGCGCTGAACTGTGTTGAAATTATGAAAAAGGAGGCTTCAAAATGAAAGTCGAAAGTTTGCGGAAGGCCTACGGCGACGCGCTCGTCGCTTTGGGCGATAAAGACAATCGCATTGTAGCTCTTGAAGCCGATCTCGGAAAATCGACGATGAGTATTTCTTTCGGCAAAAAATATCCCGATCGCTATTTTCAAATGGGAATCGCCGAGCAGAACATGATATCGACGGCGGCGGGTCTTGCGCTTACGGGAAAGATTCCGTTCGCGAGTTCGTTTGCAGTTTTTTCTTCCGGCCGGCCGTATGATCAAATACGTTCGTCGATCGCGATTCCGAATTTGCATGTTATTATCTGCGGCTCTTCGGCCGGTTTATCAGATTACGGCGACGGGAAAACGCATCAAAGTATCGACGATATAGCGCTCATGCGCGTTCTTCCGCACATGACGGTTTTGTGTCCCTGCGATGCGCATGAAGTACATCAGATGATGAAAACGGCGCTCACCTGTAAGGGACCGGTGTATATCCGAATTTGCCGCGCGGATCTGCCCGTGCTTACCGAATCCGAAACGAGTTATTCCATCGGTAAGATGACCGAGCTTCGAAGCGGGAAAGACATCGTTATCTTTGCATGCGGCGTCATGGTTTCGCAGAGTCTTAAAGCGGCGGAAATTTTGGCAAAACAAAATATCGACGCGAAAGTTGTCAATCTGTCGACGATTAAGCCGCTCGACGTTAAGCGATTGAAAGCTTATGTGAAAGGTATGAAAGCCGTTATAACGGCGGAAGAGCATAATAAATACTGCGGTATGGGTTCGGCCGTTGCTGAAGTTTTGTGTGAAACGGGAATTCCGATCGGTATGGTTGCCGTCGACGATTGTTTCGGTACAAGCGCTGAAAATTACGACAAATTGCTTGAGGCCTATCATCTGATGCCGGAAGATATCGTTGCCAAAGCGCTTTCGATGCTGTGTAAGTGATAAAACATTCGATTCGGAGATGAAAACCTTTTATGGGAGATATTATGAAAATAGGATTTATCGGACTCGGCATTATGGGAAAGCCGATGGTAAAAAATCTTTTAAAAGCGGGACATGAAGTCGTCGCTTACGATATCGTTGCGGAAAATCTGCAGACGGCCGTGCGTGACGGCGCTGTCGCAGGAAAAAATGCCGCCGCGATTGCAGCGGAATGTCCCGTCGTTATTACGATGCTGCCCAATTCTCCGCATGTTAAAGCCGTTGTTATGGAAAAAGACGGTGTGCTTGAAGGAGCAAAAGCTGGTCTCATCCTTATCGATATGTCTTCGATCGCTCCGCTTGCCAGCAAAGAGATCTGTGAAGCCTGTAAGAAAAAAGGCGTCCGCATGCTCGATGCTCCCGTTTCCGGAGGAGAACCGAAAGCCATAGACGGAAGCCTTTCGATTATGGTCGGCGGCGATAAAGCGTTGTTTGAAGAGATGAAACCGATCCTTTCATGTATGGGCGCTTCAATCGTTTTATGCGGAGATGTCGGCGCAGGCAATACGACAAAACTTGCAAATCAAATGATCGTTGCGGGCAATATCGCGGTTTTGGCGGAAGCGCTTACGCTTGCAAAAAAGGCGGGTGTCGACCCTGAAACGGTTTTTCAGGCAATCAAAGGCGGTCTTGCCGGCTCGACGGTTATGAACGCAAAGGCGCCGATGATGATCGAAGGAAATTTCAAGCCGGGATTCAGGATCGATCTGCACATTAAAGATTTGAATAACGCGCTTGAGACAGGTCACAAAGTAGGAGCACCTATGCTCCTTACGGCGAACGTTCAGGAAATGTTCGAAATTCTTCATGCGGACGGATGCGGTTCGGACGATCACAGCGGACTTGCAAAATATTATGCAAAGATTTCCGGTTCTAAAATAGGAAAGTAAAGGAGGTTTCTATGAAATGTACGGTAAAAACACTGCTCGCGGCAGTCGCATTGACAACGCTGGTTTTCGCCGGCTGTAAAAAACGCGCCGATGCGTCGGGAGCTCCGGCAGCTTCGGAAAAAGCGGGTATAGGTGATGTTTCGCTCAGAGATTCCGATACGTCAAAAGCCGATGTCATTATCAGATTTTGTTATTACGATACCGCGACGTGGCCGAATATCGCACGCCTTCCGCTGCCGGAACACGCCTATGCGCTCACATTCAAAAGCATGGTCGAATCGCTTTCCAATAATACAATCGCCGTCGAATTGTATCCGGGAAATATGCTCGGCGATACGAAAGCGACGATGGAAATGTGCATGTCGGGCAGTATCGAAATGGTAACCTGTACAGGAACCGTTTCGGCTTTAATGCCGGAACTTCAAGTTATTTTTCTCCCGTATGTTTTTAAGGGCGATGAAGTCGCATGGGATTTTTTTGATAATAGTCCCATGTGGAAACGCATGTGCAAAGAACTTGAGAAAAAAAGCGGAATGCGCATGATTTCCGTCGGGCAAAACGGAACGCGCCATTTTACGAACAACGTGCGCCCTATCCATTCGCCGAAAGATATGAAAGGGTTGAAATTCCGTGTCATGCAGAGTCCGATCTATGTTAAGATGGTCGAAGCGATGGGGGCAAGCGCAACGCCGCTTGCATCGGGAGAAATCTATACGGCATGCCAGACGAACGTCGTTGACGGACAGGAAAATCCCGTGTGGAACATCGTCGCAAATAAATGGTACGAAGTACAAAAATACATCACGCTTGACGGACATACGTGGAGCGAAAACTTCGTAATGATCAATTCGAAGTTCTGGAATAAACTTACTCCCGAGCAGCAGCGCATTATCGAGCGTGCTGCTTATCATGCACAACAGGCAGACCGTGCGGCCGAAGATCTTGCTTCGCGCGTTCTCGATTTCGATGTTATCCGTCAGACGATGGAAGTATACGTTCCGACGGCTGAAGAACTGAAAGAATTTCAGGATGCAGCCGCTCCGACATATACGTGGCTTCGGGGACAAGTCGGCGATGCCGTCGTTGACGAATTCCTTGCTGAAATCAAAAAATCGGAAGTGAAATACGGATATTGATCTGACCGCTAAGGAAACTGTCCGAAAAATTGTACGGCGAGTAAATCTTCGGATTTAGGAGCATTACAATTAGTGCGTAAGCCCCGCAACGAGCGCGTAAGCGCGAAGTTTCGAGCGGCGTACACGTATATCCGCGAGTTTCCGAAAAAAACTCGCAGTTAAAAGCGCCGTACGATTTCAGCGGCGCTTTTAACCTCCGTCAATTTTATTGAATAAGGAAATATATATGGATATCGTCGACAAAATATGCAAAACGACGGCAAAAATTGCAACCGTACTTTCGGGGCTTTTGCTTTTATCGGTTTTTGTCGTTCTCTTTATCGAAATAAGCGGACGTTTTATGGGAAAGAGTCCCTCATGGACGGAAGAATTGTCGCGCTGGGGACTGATTGCCATGTGTTTCAGCGGAGCGAGTGCTGCGTTGTACAATAAATCGCATGTCGGTGTAAATATCATCGTTACCCGGCTGCCGTTTCCCGTTGCGAGAATCTGCACTGCAATCGCATATCTGTGCGGCATAACGCTGTGTATTTTTTTCAGCTATTATTGTTTTTTGGCTGCAATGCGTACCGTCAATCTGAAAGGCGATATCATTCCCGTATCCATGATTTATGTGAAAATGTTTTTGCCTCTCGGTTTTTTTATGATGTTCATCCAGCTTCTGGGCGGATTGATAAAATTATTCGATAAGCGGCTTGCGGCGATTGCCGACGCGACAATCGGAAGTTAAGGCGGAAACTATGAGTATATTGATTTTAATCTTCGTACTTCTTTTGGTAATCGGTTTGCCGATCGCATTTGTTCTCGGGGGAACATCTCTTTTTTATTTTTTCTTTTTAAGCAAAGTTCCGATGGAAATGATCGGACAAAAATTATATGCCGGCATCGATAACTTCGTTTTGCTGGCGATTCCGTTTTTTATACTTGCCGGTGAATTGATGAATCGGTCGAAAATTACCGATGCCCTTATCGAATTTTCGAGGATTCTGGTCGGAAAGATTCCGGGAGCGCTTGCGCAGGTGAACATCGTTGCGAGCGTTTTCTTTGCCGGCATAACCGGCGCGGGAGTCGCCGATACGGCTGCACTCGGTTCCATTTTGATTCCCGCGATGACGAAAGAAGGCTATACGCCCGAATATTCGGCGGCTGTCACGTGTACGTCATCGGTTATCGGCCCCATCATTCCTCCGTCGATCGTTATGATCATCTACGCGACGTGTACCGGCGAATCCGTCGGCGCTCTGTTTGCGGCGGGATTTATTCCCGGTTTGATGATCGCTCTCGCGCTGATGATTATGTGTTTTTACTATGCGATTAAACAGCACCATCCCCGCAGAACGGAAAAACTTACGGCGAAATTTGTTGTGACGACATTGCGGAAATCGATCGTTGCGCTTTTATGCCCGATAATTCTCATTGTCGGAATTTTTTCCGGTTACTTCACGCCGACGGAAGCTGCCGCGGTTGCGTGTCTCTATGCGATCATTGCGGGTATGTTTATACTGAAAACTCTGACACTGAAAGATATTTGGGAAAGTTTAAAGATAAGCGTCGTTGCCGGTTCCGTCATCTTGTTGCTCATCTCTATGGCCGCACTCTTTGCACAAGTACTTTCAATAGAGCGCGTTCCCGCCGCAATCGCGACCGGCATTCTCGCCTTTACGCAGAACAAATACGTATTTTTACTTATTATGAACGGCGTTTTGCTTATCGCGGGTATGCTCCTCGATGCAGGTGTCAATGTCATGCTCATTGCTCCGATCCTCTTGCCTGTTGCGATTCGGCTCGGTATTACACCGCTGCACTTTGCGTTGGTGCTCCTTGTCAATCTCAATATCGGGCTCGTAACTCCTCCGATGGGTGTGTGCCTTTTTGCTGCCGCTCCCATAGCTCGCGTAAGCTTTGAAAGGGTTGCGAAGGCGTCGCTGCCGTTTATCGCCGCCGAATTCGTTGCGCTGCTGATTATGACCTATGTTCCCGAATTGATTTTATTTGTCCCGCGCCTGCTAGGCTATCTGTAATCCATCTTAGCATCCGCGGCGGACAATGGAAAGGCGTTTTGCTGTCGGTATGCGGTGAAATCGTTTAAAAACAAAACAGGCTTTGCAAAAATTGCAAAGCCTGTTTTATCCGCCGAATCGGCGAATACAGCCGGCGGCATGCCTGTGTGCAGCGTGCCGTCGGAAACTTCCGTTTTTACCGAGCGTACTCGACGATGCGCGTTTCGCGTATCATCGTGATTCTGATCCTGCCCGGATAGCGCAGATCCGATTCGATCTGTTTTGCGATATTTTGTGCGAGCGGTTTTACCTCTTCGTCGCCCACTTTCGCGTTGTCGACGAGGATGCGCAGTTCGCGACCGGCTTGAATCGCGTACGCTTTTTCTACGCCGGAAAAACGTTCCGCCGTCTGTTCGAGGTTTTCAAGACGCTTGACGTAATTGTCGATCGTTTCTCGCCGTGCTCCCGGCCGCGCGGCCGAAATGGCATCCGCGATCTGTACGTACACCGCTTCCGTACTTGTCGGTTCGATGTCGTTGTGGTGAGCGGCGATCGCGTTGATGACGCGGGGATCCTCGCCCATTTTCCGTGCGATTTCCGCGCCGATTTCCGCGTGATTTTGATCGCTTTCCGTTTCGGCTCCCTTGCCGATGTCGTGGAGCAGTGCCGCGCGTTTTGCAAGTTCTCGGTTTCCGCCGATTTCCGCAGCGAGGGCGGCTGCAATCATCGCCACTTCTTTCGAGTGCGTGAGTACGTTTTGTCCGTAGCTAGTGCGGAAATAAAGCCGCCCGAGCGCCCGCACGCCTTCCGTCGGCATATTGTGGATGCCCAAATCGAACAGCGCTTTTTCGCCTTCTTCGTAAATTTTATTTTGCACCTCGTGCGTAACTTTTTGCACGATTTCTTCGATCCGCGCGGGGTGAATGCGGCCGTCGGATATGAGCCGTTCGAGCGCCACCTTTGCGATCTCTTTGCGCACCGGATCGAAGCACGAAATGACAACCGCTTCCGGCGTATCGTCAATGATGATATCGACACCGGTGAGCGTTTCGAGCGTGCGGATATTGCGTCCTTCCCGCCCGATAATGCGGCCCTTCATCTCGTCGCTCGGAAGAGATACCGTCGTAACGGTGATATCGCTCGTAACTTCCGGCGCGAGGCGCTGAACGATCGTTACGAGTACGTCGCGCGCCTTTTTTTCCGCCGTAAGCTGAGCTTCCTGCTCGATTTTATTGAGCAGAGCCTGCGCATCGTGGCGGGCGTCGTTTTCGAGGTTTTTGATGATAAGCTCTTTTGCCTGCTGCTGTGAAAGCCCCGACACGTGTTCCAGACGCTTTCGATATTCTTCTTCCTGCGTCATAACCGACGCTTCGCGCTTTTTCAGCGTTTCGACGCGGTCGGCAACTTCTTTGTCGCGCTTTTCGTAATCGGCAGCCCGCTGATCGAGGAGCTCCTCTTTTTTATTTACGCGGGCTTCATAGCGCTGTACTTCGGCCCGTCGTTCTCTGTTTTCCCGTTCCTGCTGGTTTCGTTCCCGAATGAGTTCATCTTTTGCATTGAGCAAAATTTCTTTTTTCTGTGCTTCAGCTTCTCGAATTGCATCCTGTTTTACACGTTCAGCTTTTTGTTCTGACGCAGATAGTTGAAATCTGGCATACAGCCATCTAATAATCCATCCAAGAATAATTCCTGCAATCGGGAGAACAATGAATAAAATGATAGTATTCATCTTCGTCTCCTTGTGTGCATGGTATAGAATAATTCAGTATACATAGTAACGTACAATCTTCAAAATGTCAAACCGAAAACGAAAAGATTTACGCGCATTTATAGGTGAAATGGAGGAATTTTGAGAGAAAAAGAGGAAAAATTGAAAAAAAGATGAACAAAGACGATCGGATTTGAACCGACTGCCACAGGATAACCTGCCTTAGCTCCTATATCGGGATTCTTTCTTTATTCATCGTGAAGGATTTGCATACGCGAGCAGTGCCGGAAACCGGCCGTTTGAAGTACTCCGCATCGATACAAGTCTTTCAAAAACGATAATACAACAGCTTTCATATAAAATCAAGTGTTTACGCACGGAAATCAATTTTTGCTCGAGTATTGTTTAAAAAGTTGATAAAGTGCTAAAGTAAGTGTATGAGGTGGGAAACATTAGAAGAAGCACTTGCAGTGCTTGAGACGGAACGGGAATACGACGGGTATTTTTGCAGCGTACAAGACGCGGTTATCATCGTGATTTTGGGAAGCTTGTGCGATTTGCAAAGCGTAAAGAAAATCCACGAGTGGGCAACGACCGAACATGTCAGAACATTTTTGGCAGAAACGTTCGGAATCAAACGAATACCGTGCTATTGGTGGCTGTTAAGCCTGCTTGGAATCATACGGCCGGAATCATTGAATGAGTGTATGAAACAATGGGTAGCTTCGGTTGTACCGGCTCTTGCAGCAAAACTTGAGACGGAAGAGAAAGAACAAAGCGCGAAGAAAAAGAAGCAGCCGTTGACGATAGCCATAGACGGAAAAGCTATCCGCTCAACGGGAAAGATGAAAAAATACGACAGTCCCTTGCATATCATCAGTGCACAGATAGGGGAATTGGGGTTGACGCTTGCCCAAAGAACGGTCGAATCAAAGAGTAATGAGATTCCTGCCGTACCGGAATTGATAAAAGAGCTTGAAATTCAGGGCTGTATGGTGGTCGCGGACGCAATGAACTGTCAAATAGAGACTGCCGAGGCGATAATTGAGGCAAAAGCGGATTATTTGTTAAGTGCGAAGGGCAATCAGGAAGCACTTATGAACGATATCGCGGAGTATGTTCAGGATACAAAGCTGAGAGTGACGATGGACAGCATCACACGAACGGAAAAGGGACATGGGCGGAAGGAAAGGCGCAGTGCGTATACGAGTGCAGATGTTTCATGGCAGCCGGGAGGACGAGTATGGCCGGAACTCAAATGTATTGGAGCAGTGCATACACGATTTGAGACGAGTAAAGGGGTGACGGAAGAATGGCATTATTATATTTCAAGTAAAGCGTTACGAGCGGAAGAGCTGCTCCATCATGCAAGAGAGGAATGGTCGGTGGAATCGATGCATTGGCTGTTGGATGTACATTTTGACGAGGACAGATGCAGGGTGCAGAGTAAGAACGTACAACAGAATCTCAATATGCTGCACAAGTTTGCGCTTAACATAATCCGCATACACAAACGTGAATCACAATCGAAGCTGCCTTTAAACGGGATTATGTTCCGTGCACTTATGAATCCTCAAGCATTATTACCGCTTTTGGGCAAAACTTGATTTCCGTGGTGTTTACGTATGTTTTTCTTTATTTTATTTTATCATTTATTCGATTCAGTCGATAAACAGCGGCGTCGAGAGGTAGCGGTCGGCGGAATCGGGAAGCAAAACGACGATCGTTTTATTTTTAAATTCCTGCCGCTTGACGATTTCGTATGAGGCATAGAGCGCTGCGCCGGAGGAGATGCCGGCAAGTATACCTTCCGTTTTTCCGAATTCTCTTGCAGCGGAAAACGCATCTTCGTTTTTAACGGCTATGACTTCGTCGTAGATTTTTCTGTCGAGCGTTTCGGGAATAAAGTTCGCTCCGAGTCCTTGCAGTTTATGCGAGCCGGCGTAGCCTTTTGAAAGAAGCGGGGATGCTGCAGGTTCTACGGCAAAGATTTTTATGCGTTTGTTTTTTGAGCGCAAAAATTTTCCGGCGCCCGAAAGGGTACCGCCCGTACCGATGCCCGCTACAAAGGCATCGACGTGTCCGCCCGAATCTTCCCAAATCTCGGGACCGGTCGTTTTGAAATGCGTATCGGGATTTACGGGATTGGTAAACTGACTCGGAATAAAGCTGTGCGGCGTTTCCTTTGCGATTTTTTCGGCTTTATCGACCGCACCTTTCATACCGAGAGTGCCGTCGGTAAGTACGATTTCGGCACCGTACGCTTTCAGTAAATTGCGCCGTTCGGCGGACATCGTTTCCGGCATCGTCAAAATGAGGCGGAGACCGCAGCTCGCGCACACCGATGCGAGACCTATACCCGTATTGCCGCTCGTCGGTTCGATGACAACCGAATCTTTTTTAATTTTGCCGGTTTTTATCCCGTCGTCTATCATAGACTTTGCAATGCGGTCTTTTACGCTGCCGGCAGGGTTCAAATATTCGAGCTTTACGAGAATGCGCGCATGAAGCGCAAGCCGCCTTTGCGTATTTTTGATTTCGACGAGCGGAGTGTGCCCGATGAGATCGGTTATTTTCGATGCGATTTTTTCAGCCATATTGTTTTAAATGCTGTAATCGACGGGTTCGGGAGCCGCGGTAAGCTGATCGAGTGTTATACCGTCGAGATACGAATTGATCGTTTTTTCAAGACCTTCCCATAATTTGAGGGTTGCGCATATTGACCGTCTGCAGCATTCGTTCGCTTCGGTTTCCAAACAGCTCACCGGTGCCAAATCGCCTTCGGTGATGCGCAGTATTTCGCCGACGGTGTATTGGTTTTGCGGGCGCGCAAGTTTGTATCCGCCTTGCGGTCCGCGCACGCTTTGCAAAAGTCCGTATTTGCTTAAAAGCGAAGTGATCTGTTCGAGATATTTTATCGAAATGCTTTGCCGTTCCGATATGTCTTTTAAAGGGATAAATTCGTCCTGTTTGTGCTGCGCCAAGTCGATCATAAAGCGGAGCGCGTATCTGCCGCGTGTTGATATTTTCATATTTTCCTACTGAGAAACTAATATATCCGATTATATCGATTTTGTAAAGAAAAAAAGAGGAAAAGCGGTTAATTACTTTATTATACTATTTACACTTTTATAAAAAATGCATATACTATACGCTCTAAAAGCGCCGCAGCTTTTCAGCGGTGCTTTTAAAATATTTCATTTTAAAAAGTTATAAAGTGAGAGAATTACAATGCAGCCTGACTCAAGCGTCAATTTTTTTGACGAAAACGAACGACGGGTAAATACCGTCGTTGTGAAGTTGTACAGTCTATTTACGTTTGCGGGTCCCGTTATGCTCGCAGCGCGGTATTTCAATATCTTTCCGAAAGCGAATTATGCGCTTTTATTCGCATATACGCTTTATTTTGCCCTTACGAGCATTTTTTTGTTTTTGTTTATACGCTTTGTTCCCTATACTCATCATACAAAATATCTCGCGCTCGGCATGCTCGAGACGATCGTTATCTTTCTTTCAATCGTGCCGGGTATATCGGTTTTTATTTTATACGTACTCGTGCCCATATTAAGCTGCGTGTATTACAACAAACGCTTTACGTATCGGGTCTTTATCGCCTGTTATATCATGATGATGATATCGCTGTATATCAGAAGCTGTGCGGCGCAGCCTTATCCTGCAGGAGCGCTCTACGGTATACGCTGGTTTATAACATACGGTACCGGGGCAACGCTCGAATACGTATTTTGCGTTATTCTTATGTACAACGTCGTATCGACGGCGCACGCGAGTCTTCAAAAACAGTATGAACAGGATATCCGTATCCGCGACATGCAGACAAAGCTCATCGCGGGTTTTGCAAACCTCGTCGAATCGAAAGATTATACGACGGGAGAACACATCAAACGTACGAGCAAATACGTGCGGCGCATCTGCCTGAAGCTGCGAGAACTCGGCTATTATACCGACGAACTTACCGACGAAGTTATCGATACGATGGTAAAAGCCGCGCCGCTCCACGATTTGGGAAAGATAAGCATTCCCGAAGATATTCTTGCGAAGCAGGGACCGCTGACGGAGCAGGAATTCGATATGATACGGAAACATCCGCTGTACGGAGCGAATTTGATTGAAAAATATCTTTCGGGTATTGAAACCGACGAATACACGGAAACCGCGCGTGCTATGACGCTCGGACATCACGAATGGTGGAACGGCGAAGGCTATCCGCAGCATGTTTCGGGAACCGATATTCCCCTTGCCGCGCGCATTATGGCGGCGGCGGATGTGCTGGACGCGCTGTTGAGCAAACGTCCGTATAAAGAAGCGCTTTCGGTCGATGAAACGGTCAATTCGATTAAACGGCTGTCGGGCAGACAGTTCGATCCGAAAGTCGTCGAAGCGGTGGAAGCTATCCGCAGCAGTCTCGTTGAAGCATAATGCCGGTGTAAGCAATGGATAATTTAATTACCTATTGACCCTTACCGATAAAGAAAGCGGCTTATTGAATAAAGGTCGGCAATATTATATTATTATTATATGGTCTGGTCGATAGAAGAGTTTATTGATAAAAAAACCGTCGATGCCCTTTCCGTATTTGTCACATCGAATGATGAAAAAGATTTTTCCGGTGCAACGGATATCATCGTACAAGCATTCGGCTTTGACAATCGATCGTTTTCGCGAAATAGCGCGAATGACGACGCCAAATTGACGGTAAGTTTTAAAAATAATCTTGCATTGCTTATTCAAAAAACATGGGTTGAAAAAACGGATATCGAATTAAAAGAACGTATTCTGTATCAGCTTGAACAATTCCGCGTCGATTCCGCACAAACGTGGAAAGCTTCTTATGCTCCGTTCCTTGATATCCTCTACAATGCGGTATACCTTATGTTCGGGGAGCAGGTTCACACGGACGATTTCAACGAATATGCGCTTCGTATCGATCCGGAATTCGGCACTTACTGGTGGTACGTCGGCAGCCTGCCGAGAAGCGCCGATTGGCCCGAAATGAAATGCCGCGATGCTATTTTGCTCGGAATGTACTTCCTTGCAAATTATTAAAATGCGGCCGGGTTCAGCGTGTTCCCGGCTTTTTCTTTTTTGAGGCTGGCAATGGATTTAAACAGTGTATGCGCTTCTCTCCGCCGAGGAGCCGAAAAACTTGCCCTGCAAACCGCCGCACAAAAAAACCGCGCGCTTTTTGCCGTTGCCGCCCGTATCGATTCCGGCCGTTCCGCGCTCCTTTCTGCGAACGCGCTTGACGTCCGCCGCGCCGAAAAGGGGGGTATGCCGCGCGCGCTTGTCGAACGGCTTTCGCTCGACGATAAAAAAATAGACGATATCATTGCGGGTATGCGCATCGTCATCGCGCAGGAAGATCCCGTGGGTGAAGTCGTCGCCGGCTGGACGACTCCGAACGGTATGCGGATACGCCAAGTGCGCGTTCCCCTCGGCGTCGCAGCTATCATCTACGAATCGCGGCCGAACGTTACCGTCGACGCATTTTGCCTCGCATACAAAAGCGGCAATGCGATTTTGCTGCGCGGATCGTCTTCCGCACTCGAATCGAATAAAGCGCTCGTCCGTGCGATCAAAGACGGATTGCAGGAAGCGGGCGTTCCCGAAGCGGTCGAACTTTCGGAAAGCGAAAGCCGCGAAGACGTCACGGAGATTTTGCACGCCGTCGGGAAAATCGATGTCGTGATTCCGCGCGGCGGCAAAGCGCTCATACAAAACGTCGTGCAAAACGCGCGCGTGCCCGTCATCGAAACGGGAAGCGGCGTATGTCATCTTTATGTCGATGAAACGGCTGATGCGGGAACGGCGGCGTCCATTGCCGAAAACGCAAAAATTCAGCGTCCCGGCGCGTGCAATGCGATCGAATGTATTTTGGTCAATAAAAAAATCGCGGATGATTTTTTGCCGCTGCTTGAAAAAAAATTGGCCGGCCGTGTGCAGCTCCGCGCGGACGATGTGTGCTATCCGATTTTGAAAGCCGCCGCAGAAAAAGACGAAGCTGCAAAGGGCGGACTCTACGGGGCGGACTGCGTCGTGCGTGCGAAAGACGAAGACTTCGGATTCGAGTTTCTCGATTACGTGTGCGCCGTTCGTGCCGTTGCCTCGGTCGACGAAGCGATCGAATTCATCAACGCGCACAACACGAAACATTCCGAATGCATCGTGACGAACGACCTCTCTCACGCCCGCAAATTTCAAGCGCAAGTCGATGCCGCCTGTGTCTACGTCAACGCATCGACGCGCTTTACCGACGGCGGTGAATTCGGCTTCGGTTCGGAGCTCGGCATAAGCACGCAAAAACTGCATGCGCGCGGGCCTATGGGTATCAAAGCGCTGACGACGACGAAATACGTCATAGACGGCGAAGGACAAATTCGATGAGCGAAACGGAAGCGGTAAACGGAAAAGCGATCGCGGAAATTATTAATCGATCGCGGAAAATCGTTATTAAAATCGGCAGCAATACGCTTGCGGATGCGACGGGTTTGCCGAACGACGGTTTTATGGAAAACTTCGCGCGTCAGGCGAAAGCGCTCATAGACTGCGGCAAACAGCTTGTCGTCGTGTCGTCCGGTGCGCAGATCAGCGGGCTCGCGACGATCAAAGAGTGGGCGCGTAAACGCGACGTTCACTACCGGCAGGCGCTGTGTGCAATCGGGCAGGTCGAACTCATGGACAGATGGCGGAGCGCGTTCAATACATACGGTCTGCATATCGGACAGCTGCTTTTGACAAAAGACGATTTTACGAACGATCACCGCACGCTCAATATACGAAATACGCTTTTTACGCTCGTCGATGAGGGCGTCGTTCCGATCATCAACGAAAACGATTCGGTGTCTTTCGATGAAATCAGGATCGGCGACAACGACAATCTGAGCGCGCTGACGGCGGTTTTGTGGAGCGCGGATCTTTTGATTTTATTCAGCGACATCGACGGCGTTTATACCGACAATCCCAAAACGAACAAAGACGCAAAACTCGTTGCGACGGTAACCGATATCGCTTCTCTTCGAAAATCGATTACGATCGGTGCGACGAATTCGTTCGGTACCGGCGGCATCGAAACGAAACTCGAAGCGGCCGAACTTTCGACGTCGTACGGCATTCCGCTCCTCCTTGCAAAGGGTACGGATACTGCGCTTGAAAATCTCGCGGCGGGAAAGGAATGCGGCACGCTCTTTTTTGCCGATCAAGAAAAATTGCTGCAGGATATCAGACGGTCTTGAAACGCGCGCCATCGTCTTTGGAAACCGGCATTGAATACGTGTTTTTGAAAACGGCGGTGCTTACGATCGGTCGTTTATTATTAATTTTTTTAAGCGAGGCGGATATGGCGGGAGCTTTCGATATGAAAAAAATCACGGTAAGCGTTATCGGATGCGGTGCGATGGGAGGCGCCGTCCTCCGCGCGCTGTGTAAAAAAATCGATCCGCAGTCGGTGAAAGTAAGCGCGAAACATTTCGAACACGCCGAAGCGATCGCGGCGGAAACGAAGTGCGCGGCAGTAAAAACGAATTCGGAAGCTGCCCGAAAAAGCGATTTCGTTTTTATCGCGGTAAAGCCCGCTTGCGTTCTTTCCGTACTTGAAGAGATTTCGAACTCTCTCAAAGACGATGCGACGGTCGTTTCCATGGTAGCCGGTATTCCGCTTGAAGCGCTCTCTAAAGCTTCCGGAAAACCCTCCGTGCGCATTATGCCGAATATGCCCGTTTCCGTAGGAGAAGGGATGACCGCCCTTGCGGCTTCAAGCGATGTAAGCGAAGAGCGCGTTGCCGCTGTACGCGCCCTCCTCGAAGCTTCGGGGAAAGTCGAACTCGTCGATGAAAAACTCATGGACTGCGTAACGGCGGTGAGCGGTTCGGGGCCGGCATACGCGTTCGTGTTTATCGAAGCGCTTGCCGATGCCGCAGTCCGCTCGGGTATGCCGAGAGCTGCGGCCTACGTCTATGCTGCGCAGACGGTAAAAGGAGCTGCCGCTGCGGTTCTTGCCGGCGGAAAAAATCCCGCCGCTCTGAAAGATGCCGTATGCTCTCCCGGCGGCACGACGATCGAAGGGGTTGCGGCTTTGGAAAAAGGCGGCTTCCGGTCGGCGGTATTCGATGCCGTAAAAGCCGCCTATGAAAAATCCGCCGCTATGAGCAAACGATAAGACGCCGGCTTGTTTTCGCAAATCGGCCGGCATCGTTTATTCTCTTTATGCGTTATTATTTTTTGTAATTCCGCTTTACTTTGAGCGTCGTCGTCATTTCCAGCGGTTTATCGAGTATCGTTATCTTCGTGATCCTGGCATAGGGCTGCAGCGTGTGATTTACCGCATCGACGTCGGCTTGGATCAAATGACGTATGTCGTCGTTCGAAAAAGAATCGCCTCGTTCTATACCGAGTTTTTTGAACGCTTCGTCGCTCGGATAGACGAGCGCTTCTATGCTTTCCGATTTCGATTCGTCGTCTTCGACATAACCTTGCGCCGTGATCTGTTGAATATTGTCGTAGAGCTGGAACGCATCTTCGATCTCTTCGGGATATACGTTTTTTCCGCCCGACGTGACGATGATGTTCTTTGCCCGTCCGCACAGCGAAATATAACGTTCGGCGTCGATTTTGCCGACATCGCCCGTTTTGAAAAAGCCGTCGTCGGTAAACATTTTCGCGGTTTCTTCCGGCATATTGTAATAGCCTTTCATCACCATCGGGCCTTTGACGGCGATTTCTCCGATACCGTCTTTATCGGGATTGAGAATTTTAACTTCTTCGTAGGGATAAAAATCTTTTCCGACGCTTTCGATTTTAAAACGTTCGACCGGATTCAGCGCGATGATGGGGCTCGTTTCGGTGAGTCCGTACCCTTGAATAAAATTGATGCCCGCGGCGTTATACGCTTTGAACACGCTCGAAGAAAGCGGTCCGCCGCCGCAGATTGCGACGCGCAGCGTGTAGATGTTCGCCTGTTGGAGTACCGCTTTGAACAGCACTTTTCCGGGATTTTTTCCGGTGAGCTTTTTAACGAGGTAGGAGAATCCCATGAGAAAGCGCATGATACCTGCGACGAGTACGCCTTTTTCGCGTATGCCTTTTTTTATGCCGGCGAGCAGTTTGTTGTATA
The DNA here is from genome assembly GCF_014334835.1 of Treponema sp. Marseille-Q4132. Classification (NCBI taxonomy): domain Bacteria; kingdom Pseudomonadati; phylum Spirochaetota; class Spirochaetia; order Treponematales; family Treponemataceae; genus Treponema; species Treponema sp. Marseille-Q4132. Next base: position 1,417,274 of record NZ_CP060591.1, on the reverse strand, counting down.
AAAGCGGCACGCCGAGCATAACGGTGATCTTACCTTCACGCAGTTCCCGCATGAGGCGGGAGACGGCCATATTTTTTCCGAATACGATTTCGGCTCCCGTCGACAGCGGATTGATAAATGCCGCCTGCATCGTGTACGCGTGGTGGATCGGAAGGAGCGCATAAAATACGTCTCCGTTGTAATGTCTGAAATTCAGCTGCGCGATATAGCAGTCGCTTATTAAATTTTCGTGCGTGAGCATGACGCCTTTGGGCGTACCCGTCGTTCCCGACGTAAATAAAATCGCCGCGACGTCGCCGCTTTCGGCTTCCCGGTCCGCTTCGATTTTGCCGTCGGCTTTTAAATTACAAACATAGGTTTCCGGATATTTCGGACTCAGCGACATGACTTTCAAAGAGGCGGCATTGCGTGCGAAGTATTCGTATTTTTCTTCATCGACGAAGATGATTTTCGGATCCGATACGCGCAAAAGATTGTCGACTTCATTGTCGCGCAGCGCGTAATCGATCGGGACGACGATGCCGCCGGCAAAAAGGATTGCCAGATACGCGATCGCCCACTCGGGTGAATTTTTTCCGGTTACGGCAACCCGATCTCCTTTTTTAACTCCGTTCTCTGCGAGCCATGCAGCAAGCGATTCTATATTTTTCAGTGCTTGCGCGTAACTGAAAGACCGTTTCGAAGCGTTCGGGCCGTCGAAATCGGTAAAGCACGGACTGTCTGGAAACCGTTCTGCGGAAATCCGGAACACTTGCGGAAAAGTCGGCCATTCGCCGTCGAAAACTTTGCCTCGGTATGAATCGAGAAAAGACCAGGGAAGATTGTTTGTGTTTGTCATAATGTACTATTCTATCACATAATCACGAAAACGGGGGATAAATTTATGCGATTTGAACGGATTTTAAACCGGCGCCGGAAGGAATTGTATGAAAATTATTTTCCTGTAAAAAATCCGCTGAAAAAATTCCCGCTTTTCGCCTATAATAGAAGTATGAGAATTTTACGGAAGCGTCTGCACTTCGGCCTATTTTTGATTACTCTTTGCGCGGCGGCATCCGCCGAATCGAAAGCGGAAGCTGCTCAGGCGAAACGAGATGCGCTTATTGCGGAAGCAAAAAAATATATCGGCTCGCCCTATGCGGCAGGCGGGGTAGGACCGGAATCCTTCGATTGTTCCGGCTTTATCTATTTTATCGCGCGTAAATCGGCGAAGGTGCAGCTTCCCCGCAGTTCTCACGCCATATATCGATTTGTCGAACATATTTCGGACGATGAAATCGAAGCGGGCGATTTGCTCTTTTTTTCCGCATCGTCATCGGGGCGCATGACTCATGTCGGTTTGTATATCGGAAAAGGTAAAATGATCCATGCGGCGAGCGAGGGGCCGAAAACCGGAGTTGTCGTTTCGTCGCTCGGTGAGCACTATTGGAAAACCTATTATGCCGGTGCGGGTAGATTTGTTCCTTCGGCAAAAAGTGCGGCGGGAGGGAAGCCGTCGAACGGTTCCGATAAGCAAAAAACCGATGCGCCTTCTTCAGCTGAGAATTCCGAAAAAAAAACGAGCGGCACGACGGCTGACGCGGAAACGGCGGCTTCCGGTAAAAGCGATAAAGAATCGGGCGAAAAAACGATTGCCGACAGCGGCGGATCGGATCGGGATGAGTCGTCCGCATCCGTACGTAAAGATACGGCAAAAGTCGACGCCGGCCCGAAAAAGAACGAACTTATCGATAATTTTATCTGCAGTTTTTCTGCGGCGATAGATTGGTCGTTTTTCGAACCCGATCGCTTTTTTGCGAATTTTCGCGGCATCGATTCCGGTGCCGACATAACGTTTTCAAAATGGAAGCTCCGGCCGGGAATCGGAACGATGATCAAAGGGTATAACGGCGGTATCGTTTTGGTTCCGCTCGTATTCATCCTGGAGCTGAACGACAATATTCGCGCTTATGCCGGTCCTGCCGTTACGCTCGGTTCTCCGACCTTTTTCGGCGAACGTACGGCTTCTCCCGCTTTTTCGGGAACTTTCGGAGTATCGTTTTGTACGCCGCCCCATGCCGCAGGTTCCGTCGGCATTCGTTTTATGCAGGACATCTCTTATACGATTTTTAAAAAAAGCGGCGATTCGACGTTTTCTTTTGCGAGTGCGTTTTGTGCGGGTTTTGCATTTGCAACGGGCATACGCATAAGTCTTCCGATGCGCGCCTTTGCCGGCGAGCGGGGCGCATGAGATTTTTTCCGCAATGTTTTTCAAACCGATAGACGCAGGATTATTAAATAATTATAATCATACCCGATGGATACGTTTCATATATGGCGGTATCGGATTATATCCGCACTTCAAATGGGCGCACTCTCCTGCGCGGTAGGCATTTGTTCCGGTGTCGTATGCGCGGTATTCGGACGAGGTTTGTTGTTAATTAATAATTTCCGCGACGCGCATCAAATATTTTTAATTCCGCTTTTGCCGCTGCTCGGACTTTGTATCGTTTTTATGTACGACAAGTGGGGCGGCGGCGCCGAAGAGGGTATGAATATCGTATTCGCCGCAGGCTTGGACGATACACGGCCGATTCCGTTTCGCATGATGCCGCTTGCCGTCGGTGCGACGTGGTTCGGGCACGTCGGAGGGGCGAGCGTAGGGCGTGAAGGAGTCGCCTGTCAAATCGGCGCGGTGATCGGATATACCGTCGGAAAGCTCGTAAAAAACAAACGCTTTACGCAGACTCTTATCATCGCGGGAATGGCCGGCGGTTTTGCCGGCTTGTTCCGTACGCCGATCGCTGCCGTGTGCTTTGCGCTCGAAGTGATGGTCGCCGGCCGCCTTTTTTATTATGCGCTTTTGCCGGCCGTCATTGCGGCGGGAAGCGCGTCGGCCGTTTCGGGGCTTTTAGGTCTTACCCATGAGTATTTTCCGCTTCCCGATATGGGCGAAGCGGCTTTTACGCTGCCCTTTGTCGCAAAACTCACGGCGCTCGCTCTGCTCTTTTGCGCCGCGGGGCAGCTTTTTGCACATCTTTTAAAATATTGCCATGAGCGTTTTCACGTTTGGCTGCCGAATAAATACAAGCGGATTTTTATCGTCGGTGCGGTTTTGAGCGCGCTGCTCCTTGTCGTTCATAAAGGAAGATACGCGGGTTTGAGTTTTTCGATAACCGATGCGGTCTTTGAGGGCGGAAACGTGTTTATGTACGACTGGATTTTAAAATTGCTGTTTACCGTCGTCTGCCTTTCTGCCGGTTTTCAAGGCGGAGAGCTTACGCCGCTTTTTATCATCGGTTCGGCTTTCGGCTATATCGTCGCTCCTCTTTTCGGTTTGCCGCCTCTTTTGTGCGCGGCGCTCGGTCACGGTGCGGTCTTCGGCAGCGCGACGAATACGCTCCTTGCGCCGATCGCGATCACGGGGGCGGTTTTCGGTTTTCAATATACGCCGCTGTTCGCACTCGTGTGCGCCGTAGCGTTTTACTGTAACGGAAATCACGGCATCTACCGCTTGCAGCGCACCGTATAACCGACCTGTAGCCGCTTTCGCTTTTCGCCGGTTTCCGCGTGCCGTGCGGCGGGTTCGGCCTGCCGCGTGTTTTGCTTTCCGTGATTTTTCCGGCCCGTATAGAAAAATACTTTCGAAACTTGTTCGGTTAAAAAAAATCGGGGGCTGTCCGTTTTCGGGCAGCCCTCGTTGATTTACAAAAAATTATCGATTTCGGATTTTGCCGAAGCGATCATTCTTCTTCCGCGAAGAGCGCGCCGACCGTAACTTTGTCGTTCGACACTTTCCACGTCGCGGTCAGACTGTTTGCGGGATTTGCATTTGTCGGATAGATGACACCGTACGATGCGATTTTTCCGATGACGCAGCCCTTCGTTTTTGTCTGTACTTTTTCGACATCGACTTCATTACTGAAAGTTGCATAACTGTGCGTGCCGGCGGTTTTCGTAAGCGTTACGGTATCGTTGCCGACTTTTACGGTGATTTTTCCGTCTGTAGCGGATACGACGGAGATTTTTACGCTAAGTATATCTTTTACGTTATCATAGGTATAACTGTTCGCATTGAGTGTCTGCCAGTTTTTTTCCGCCCATGTCGCATCTTCGGTTCCGAGGTTGCTGCTTGAGCTTGATGTCAGTTCTGATTCCGTATAGTCCGTAAAATGACTTACGTAGTATTGTTTTACTCCATTATGTACTCGAACAGCGGCGACAAAGGCAGACATCTTTTTTGCGGCGTCTTTGTCGGTATGGATACCGAACATAAATCCCGCAGCCGCTCTCGAGCTGCCTGTTGTGTTGCTTCCCGTAATCGTTATGTCGCAGTCCGCGGCATACACATTTTCACTCTTCCCGAACTGATCATAAAAGCGCGTAAACGTTAAGCCATCGATAGCACCTTTTTTTTCGGTTGTAAATTTTTCGCGCTTTCCTTTGCTTTCAACATCGTCGGCGTTTCCGCTCAAGCCGCCGCATCCGACGAACAGTGTCGTTGCTGCGGCAAATACTGCAGCCGCGGCAAAAATCTTTTTAGTGAGTTTCATCTGTTACTCCTTTTTGCAGTCATGACTGCAAAATATGTGATTGTTATACGGACGCTTTGTTGCGCCCGACCGGTGACGAAATAAAAACTTTGCTCTCGCCGCCGGTAGTATAGGGTTTTTTTGTTAAAAATGTCAACGGGAGGATCGGCGTTACAACGCTCCGCACTCAAGCGCCTTCGCCGCACACCGCCGGTAAGGGATTCCGGTGCCTGCTTTGCCGACGGTGTACTTTCCGCACAAATCGCTAGCGCGTGAGCTTTCTGTATACGACCCTGCGCGGTACTTCGACGTCGTCTCCGAACTGGGCTTTCCGCCACGCCGCGTACTCCGACCAGTTGCCTTCGAAAAAGCGTACTTGGCTGTTGTTTTCAAAGGCGAGTATGTGCGTACAGATCCTGTCCAAAAACCAGCGGTCGTGACTGACGACGAGCGCACATCCGGCAAAGTCTTCGAGGGCTTCTTCGAGCGCGCGCACCGTCTGCACATCCAAGTCGTTCGTCGGTTCGTCGAGCATTAAAACGTTGCCCGCTTCTTTGAGCATCATGCCGAGATTCAGCCGATTTTTTTCGCCGCCGGAAAGCACACCGATCTTTTTATTCTGTTCCGCGCCGGAAAAATTGAACCACGAACAGTAAGCATGCGCGTTCACTTCGCGCACTCCGCCTTCAAGCGCCCTGCCTTTTTCATCGACCGCTCCCAGCTTGATGATATCCTGTCCGCCGGAAAGCTGTTCGTACACCGTTTTGTCGGGCTCGAGCTTTGAGCGGAGCTGATCGACATAAACCAATTTTACCGTCGAGCCGATTTTGATTTCACCGGAATCCGGTTTTTCTCCGTCCTCTTTGCCGTCGAGCCGTTCGGCCGTTTGACCTGCCGCATCCGCGATCAATTTGAACAGCGTCGTCTTTCCCGCGCCGTTCGGCCCTACGATGCCGACGATCGCGCCCGCCGGAATGTGAAACGAAAGATTTTCGAACAGGAGTTTGTCGCCGTAGGATTTCGTTATATTTTCCGCATCGATAACCGCTCCTCCCAGGCGCGGGCCCGCGGGGATCGAAATCTGCGTGTCTTTGAGCGCGGTTTTGCCGCTTTGCGAAAGCAGTTCGTTGTAGCGCGTAATGTGTTCTTTGTGTTTCGCCTGCCTGCCCTTCGCACCCATGTGGATCCACTCGAGTTCGCGCTGCATCGCTTTGCGCCGTTCGCTTTCACCCTTTTCTTCCAGCGCAAGACGCGCTTCTTTTTGTTCAAGCCAGCTCGAATAATTGCCTTTAAACGGATAGCCTTCACCGCGGTCGAGTTCCAAAATCCAGCCGGCCACGTCGTCGAGAAAATAACGGTCGTGCGTGATCGCGATGACCGTACCCTCGTAATCGTTCAAATGCTTTTCAAGCCACGCGACCGTTTCCGCGTCCAAGTGGTTCGTCGGTTCGTCGAGCAAAAGGATATCGGGCTTTTGCAAAAGCAGCCGGCACAGTGCAACGCGCCTTCGCTCGCCGCCTGAAAGCACGTCGACGATCTGATCTCCCGGCGGACAGCGCAGCGCTTCCATCGCGAGTTCCAAATTCGCATCGAGATTCCACGCATCGAGCGCATCGAGTTTTTCCTGCAGCTCCGCCTGCCGCGCGCCGAGTTTGTCGAAGTCCGCGTCGGGATCTCCGAACGCTTCGTTTACTTTATCGAATTCCGCAAGCAGGTCGGTGATCTCTTTGACACCTTCGCCGACGATCTCTCTGACCGTTTTCCCCGCTTCGAGTTCCGGCTCCTGTTCGAGATAGCCGATCGAATAGCCGGGCGCGAGATGCGTTTCGCCCGTAAACTCAGTGTCGCGTCCCGCAAGTATTTTAAACAGGCTCGATTTACCCGATCCGTTCGGCCCGATGACGCCGATCTTTGCGCCGTAATAATACGAAATGCCGATATTTTTCAAAACGACTTTTGTGCCGTACGCGCGGCTCACATCGTCCATCGTGTAGATGATTTTTTTATTATCAACCGTCTTTGCCATGCGCACATCATATCTGAAAAAATCGAATCCTGCAAGTTTTCGATTCGCATTTTCCGATTATTAAAATTTAATAATATCGATTGAAAAATTATTAATATATTTTACCGTCCGCATTTTCCGTATCGCCTGTTCGGATATTTATTAATTTTCAGGGCGTGCCCCCTCGCGTTTCTCGGGTCGGGCTTTGCGGGGTTCCGCGCTCGCGCGCTCCATTCCTCCGCTCGCTCATCGCTCGCTCCGGAACTTTCGCCCCTCCAATCCCTCACGCTCCGTTCCCCTGCGCTTTATGTTTCTGTAAAAAAACATTTTTAAATCCGCGTAAAAAACGCATTTGCACACGATATATAGGCGGGCTGCAAAGCGCCGTGCGGGAGAGCGCGTGATGTATGCGTTTCCGCGCGGTATGCGGCTTTGAGGTGCAGTATGAAAAAATCGACGCTTTTCCTTGCGCTGTTTGCATTGTTCGCATGCGGCTGTGCGGAAAAAAATTCCGGCGAATATGCGGCGCTTAAAAATTCCGGCTTAACGGGAGACGCGCTGTATGGAAATGCAAAATGTTTTACGGTACAATAAACGTATGGATTATATGACTGTAAAACCGTTTATAAAATGGGCGGGAGGAAAAACCCAGTTATTAACTGAAATTCGCACAAAATATCCAGCAAAGATCGAAAAATATTGTGAACCGTTTCTTGGTGGCGGTGCCGTTTTGTTTGATATTCTTGCAAATTTTCATCCTGATGAAGTTCTTGTAAACGATATAAACAAAGAACTTATAAATGTTTATAAACAAATTAAAACGAATTGCGATGATTTAATAAAAAATCTTATAGAATTGCAAAAAGATTATTGGAACAAGGGGAATGATGAAAGAAAAAAAATATATTTAAATAAAAGGAAAAAATTTAATGATTTAAAATCGAGCGACGAAAACCGCGGAAATTCGGAAAAAGCGGCTTTATTTATTTTTCTCAATAAAACCTGTTTTAACGGCTTATACCGCGTAAATTCGAAAGGTTTATTTAACGTTCCGATGGGAGCATATAAACGCCCTCCGATCTGTGATGTAGAGAATCTTCGTCGTTGTGAAAAATTATTGAAAAAAGTAAAAATTATTTGTGGTGATTTTTCGTCGACGATAGATTTTATCGATTCGAAAACTTTCGTCTATTTAGATCCTCCCTACCGCCCAATTTCCCCTACATCTTCGTTTACGGCATATTCGGAATTTGTTTTTACCGATCGGGAGCAGATAAAACTCGGCTCCTTTGTTGATGAAATTACAGAAAAAGGGGCTAAAATTGTTTTAAGCAATTCTGATCCGAAGAATACGAATGAGAATGATAATTTTTTTGATGACTTGTATAAAAAATACAATATCGTCCGCATTGAGGCAAATCGTATGATAAACAGCAAAGCGTCGGCTCGCGATTCGATAAATGAATTATTAATTTGTAATTTTTAAAAATTTTTACAGGAGTAATATGATAAAGGGCGGAAAAGGCGGAGGAAACACGAGGACAGGTTTGGTTTTTGAAGGAAAAGTCGATCTTTCAACGTTTCTTTCAAAGCAGCCAGGATATAAAATCAACAATGGTAATGTTTTTTACAGAGGTGAAAAAGTAGCGCGTATTTTTAAAAAACATACGTTTTATGAATTCATAAACGAAATCGGAATTGACTGGAAAGCGATAATTTCAAAAAAATTATTACCCGATGACAGTATCTATGTAATTATAAATAATACTCTTTTCATCATCGAGTGCAAACATCAACAAGTTGCCGGATCGGTAGATGAAAAATTACAGACATGTGATTTTAAGAAAAAACAATATCAACGACTTATGGCGCCGGCGAATATTGAAGTGGAATATATGTACTTGCTCGATAATTGGTTTAGGGATCCCAAATATAAAGACGTTTTGGATTATATAATCAGCGTCGGCTGTCAATATTACTTCGAATACATTCCTTTGACAAAAATCGGATTACCAGTTCCGCCGGAATTAATAACCGATTAACGATATGTTGCAATCATATTATAGATCCCGAAACCGCGATTTTACCCTCTTGCAAGGTGATTGCATTGAATTATTAACGCAATTCGATTTTCAATTTGATATGATTTTTGCCGATCCTCCTTATTTTTTATCGAATGGTGGTATTTCCGTACAGAGTGGAAAACGAGTCAGTGTAAACAAAGGTGATTGGGATAAATCGCAAGGCTTTATGAAAGATAATAAGTTTAATTTTGATTGGATTTCGCTGTGCCGCGATAAATTAAAAGAGGACGGTACGATTTGGGTTTCGGGTACTTATCACAATATTTTTTCCGTTGCACAGATGCTTACCGAATTGGGTTTCCGGATATTAAATTGTATAACATGGGCAAAAACGAATCCTCCGCCGAATCTTTCCTGTAAGTTTTTCACGCATTCTACGGAATTTATTTTATGGGCGCGAAAAAATAAAAAAATCAGTCATTATTATAATTATGAACTTATGAGAGAGATCAACGGCGGAACACAGATGAGGGATTTATGGATTTTACCTGCAATTGCAAAATGGGAAAAATCTTGCGGTAAGCACCCGACGCAAAAATCGCTTCCGTTGCTTGCACGGATAATTCTCTCTTCGACGAAAGAGTGTGCATGGGTCCTCGATCCGTTTACCGGTTCAAGTACAACAGGGATTGCAGCAAGTTTATTAAATCGTCGGTTTCTTGGTATAGATAGAGAGAAAGATTTTTTGGAAATTTCAAAAAATAGAAGAGAAGAAATTGAAGATGTAAAAATCCGAGAAGAGTACAGAACACGGATCAGTAAATATTCGAATAAGCCAATAAAAAATTTGCTTGAAATACAAAATCGGGAACCGTATTTTGGACCGGATTTACCCATATATCAATAATACCGATATAGCGCATTGTGTTATTAAATCTTCTTTCTTCTCATAAAACTTCATATTAAAACCGACCGAATTCGCCGATATTTTTCCTTCTAAAAAAACATTTTTAAATCCGCGTAAAAAACGCATTTGCACACGATATATAGGCGGGCTGCAAAGCGCCGTGCGGGAGAGCGCGTGATGTATGCGTTTCCGCGCGGTATGCGGCTTTGAGGTGCAGTATGAAAAAATCGACGCTTTTCCTTGCGCTGTTTGCATTGTTCGCATGCGGCTGTGCGGAAAAAAACTCCGGCGAATATGCGGCGCTTAAAAATTCCGGCTTAACGGGAGGCGCGCTGTACGAAAAACTTATCGCCTTTGACAAGGAGCATCCCGTCTCTTTCGACTCGAAGCTCGACTTGGCTTCATATTATTTTATTTTAGGAAATCGCGGCGAAGCATGGAAATACGCATTGAAAGCCGAAGGTCTGCTTGCCTCCGTAAAAAGCGCCGTACCGCAAAAACGTGCGTTGCTTTTCGCCCTTCTTTCGGCTTTGTATGCGGCCGACAGCGATGCCGATAAAGCGCGGGATTACGCGAAAAAAGCTTACGAAGTGCCGAACTCCGGCGCGGCATACGGATATCTCTATGCGAAAATGCAGCTTTTGCACGGCGCCGAAAGCGAAGCGCTCGCTTTGTTCGATAAAACGTACTCGCGTTATCCCGAACGCATTGCACCCGATGAAATGCGTTCGTATATGTATTTGCTTGCCGATGCCGGCGAGTTTCAAAAATGCGCCGAACTGCTCGAACCTTATTTTGAAACCGGCATCTTTTTTCCGGGGCTGGGCCTTTTCGCATCGACCGTATATGAAAAACTCGGCGATACCGAAAAAGCTGTGCTGTGCGCCTTCCTCGATTACGAATACGCCGCGGACGGAAATGCGTCCGCCGATGCGTTTTCGGCAAATCTGCAATCGGTTGAAGCTCTTCTTCCATCAGGCGGCGCTTCCGAAGCGCTTGAAAGCATCAAAGCTTTGTTCGATATGCGGCTCGAAGCGAAAGCGCCTTCTTCGCCCTTTTTCATTTCCGACTACGTTTATTGTAAAGCGAAACTGCTTCGAAACGATTTTTCTCTCGCCGATTTTTCGGCGCTTTTGCAGCTTGAAAAATATTTTTCGCAGTTTCCTTCGTACTATTGGACGGTGTGGGAAGCTGCTCGTGTACTCGAGCCTGAAAGATCGAACGAGTGGTTTCGCGTACTCGAAAAGACGATTGCGCTTATGCCTTCGTCTTCTTACGCATCGCTTGCAAGAAAGGCGTTGGCATCTTGTATCGGCATCGAGAGAAAAAACGCGGCCGCTTTGCTCATGCCTCAGGAAGTAAAAGCCGCGCTTGAGGATTTTGCGTCGACGGCGGACGAGGACAGGCTTTTCCCTGTGTACGCCTTATTGGATCTTCCCGACTGTTCGTACGTCTATGCCGGCGTGCAGATGGTAAAGGCGGCGGCTTCCGAACCGATCGTTCGCGCCGCGCTCGCAAAAAAGTACGAACGGTCGTCGGGGCGCTTAAAAGACCGGCTCGCATTTATTTTATCGTGAGGCGTTATGAAGCGAAAACTTGCATTCCTTTTGACATGTACGATTTTTTTCTTTTTTTCGTGCAGAGATTCGCGAGGGGCGGAAGCGCTGTACGCACGCGCGACGGATGCGTACATACGCGAAGATTTTTCGAATGCCCTTGCGCTTTCGGATGAAGCTTTGCGCGCCGACGGAAATTTTTTTCAGGCAAAACTGCTCAAAGCGAAAGTATTGATTTTTACGGAAAAAATCGGCGAGGCGGAAAAGATTTTGCATAGCCTTTGCGAACGGTATCCCGAATTTACCGAAGCGCGGCTGTGGTATGTGCGCGCTTTGATTATGAGCGAACGATACGATAATGCCGAAGCCTTTCTTGAAAGGGAACTCTCGCTCAATCAAACGGATTGGCGTTTTTATTATCAATATGCGCTTTTGGCACAAAAACAAAATGCGCTTGATAAGCGTCTTGCGATGTGCAGAAAGGCGGAGCAGGCTCTTTGCGATTCCGAAAAGCTGTATATCGAAACGGCGGATATATGGCTTATGCTCGGCGTTCGTGCGAATGCGCTTGCCGCGCTCGACAAAGCTCATGCCGTTTCATCAGAACCGTCCGTAGTCGCGGAAATAATAAATTTTATTAAAAGAGGAGACGACATACGATGAAACGAAGGGTTTTCGGTGCAATGCTGCCTCTGCTTCTTTTTTCATGCGCTTTGATTTCATTCGACGAATACGGCGTTTCGTGCAGCCGAAATCCCGCGGCACGGTATTTTGAAGGCGAGTGCATCGATTTTTCATTCAACTGCGATGTCGTTCATTATTATGCGGAACAGGCCGTAACGATAAAATCGGGAACTCATCGCTATGATGCCGAATATGTGTGGAACGGATGTTCTTTGTCCGTAAAGCCCGAGGCCGGATGGATTCGGGGCAAGCCGTATCTTGTGAGCATCGACGGTCTCATGCACACGGAAAATAATGCGTCGTTTCAAGCGTATGCGGTATGTGCGTTCATATACGGAAACGAAACGGATCGGTTTTTGGCGCTTTCACTTCCCGAACGTCGATACGATGCCGATCTGCAAACAAAACTCGTATTTTCATTTAATAAAAAAATAGAAGAATCTCAGTTTGAAAAAGCCTTTTCCCTTTCACCCGCTGCCGAATATACGACGGCTTTGTCGGATGACGGGAAAACGGTTGTCGTTTTGCCCTCTCCGAATTGGAAGATGAATACGACTTATGCGTGGACGGTAAAACGGCTTTTTTCATCGGACGGTTTCGAAATGCAGGAGACGCTTTTGAATACGTTTTCGACGAAAGAAGATCCGGAAAATCCCGCGCTCGCCGCTTTGTGTCCCGTGACGGATATGTCGCCCGACGCTCCGTGGCTTACCGATATTCCTCTCGATAAAAATATTTCTGAAAAACAGGCGATCGGTTTTGTGTTTTCAAAGCCGATGGATTTCGATTCGGTAAAAGACGCCGTTTCGATTTCTCCTCCGATATCGGGCTATATGATTCGGTGCGGTGATTCTTCCGAACGTTTTTTATTCGTGCCCGAAGAGCATTATAAAAGCGGAGTCGAATATACGCTTTCGATTTCCGCTTCGGCTCAAGACAAAAACGGTATGCCGCTTTTTGAAAAATATATCCATTGTTTTTATGCCGCTGACGTGCGCCTTTCCGTCGTCGGGCTTTTGTTGGATGCCGACGCTGTTTCCGATTTTTCCGGCGGCTGTATCGAACACGTGTTTTATAAAAATGCCGACGGCGACGGGGAGTTGACCGCGCATATTCTTTTTTCGCACGCACTTGCCGACGATTTTTTGACGGCGGCTGCGAATGCGGTGACGGCGTCGCTCCTCTTTCCGTTTACTTCGTCAAGTCCCGTCAAAACCGCTGTGTTTTGGAACGAAGACAGAACTCGGCTTACGGTAACGTGGACGCGCTTTACGGTAAGTACGAGCGATGTATTGTCGTACTATCGATTGAAAATCGCAGGCGGGCCGTCGGGCATAAGCGACGGGTGCGGCGGTTATATGGAGAAGGATATATGCATAAATATTTTGGCAAAATAATGATTGCGAAATTAATAATTTTTCCGGCTATGCTTGCGGGCTGCGCTTCGCTTTTGCTTCCCGAAATGCGGGTCGAATCCTGTACATGGGACAAAGAATCCGTTTCGATCGTATTTTCTCTTGAACCCGATATGACATCGATCGTAAAAGCGTTTTCGCTGACGGAAGACGAACATCCTTCTGCGGGGATTTTTTCGCGTTCGGGAAAAGAAGTGCGCTTTTTTCCGGCTGGCGGCATTAAAACAAATTACGATTATGTGCTTACCGTTTCATCTTCCGCCGAAAGCGAAAAAGGTTATTCGCTCGGCGCCGATTATTGCAAAACTTTTTCGACCCGTACCGATATTGTGTGGCCTGAAATAATTTCGTTTACGCCGTCAAACGGCAGTTTCGTTGACGAAGTTCCCGACATAACGATTTCGTTTTCCGAACCCGTCGCACGGGAATCTTTTGAAGCCGCCGTTTCCGTGAGTCCGCCGTTTTCGTATGCAAAGGTTTTTTTCGACGGCGACAAAAGTGTTCGCCTTGTGCCGACCGAAAAACTGAAAGCGAATACGCTGTATAAAATTACGGTTTCGGAAAGTCTTGAAGATTGCGCGCGCAACGCTCTTGCAAAAGAATTTCATACATCGTTTTATTACCGGTACGATCCCGATTTGCCGATCTGCACTTTTTCGATCAAAAATAAAAAAGGTTTTCAAACGGAAGTCCTTTCCGGCGGCCTATATTCTTCCGTTCCGAAAGACTGCGTTATCGGTATGGATTTTTCGAAAGAGATGAACATCGATTCGCTCTCTGCGTATATTTCGATCATACCGACCGCATCGTATTCGATAAAAACAAATGCGCTTGATAAAACGCACGCCGAACTTGTCTTCGATGCTCCCGCTTGGGGAAAGACCTATACGTTCCGTATGCGAAAAGGCATGCAAGCCGTATCGGGTAATAAAACCGAAAGCGATACAAATTTCGATATATGTTTCGATGCGGAAGGGGACAGACAGGTCGAATTTGTTAAAGGATTTTTACAAACCGGAGTTTGGAGTGCGGGTAATCTTTCCGAGGGTGTGCATTATAAAACGATAAACAGCGAATCGAATTTTTCAGCGCTGCTTTTCGATCCCGTTTTTTTTCCGATTTCGTCGGACACGGCCTGCTCGCTTTATCTCGTGTTTTCCGTTTCGCGGGAATCCGCGGGTATCGATATGCTTTCGATGTTCGATTCTCTTTCGATTGCGGCGACGAACGGCTGTTGTTCGGCGGTGATAAAAACATTCGCCGTTCTCTCCCCTGATGACTGCGCTCGATTTCCGGTAAATGAACTTATCGCTCTTACGGACGGTATGAGCATCGTAAAAGCGGGACTCGAAATTAGAAACGGCAGCAAAGCCGGCATAGTTACGATAACGCTCGGAGACGGTATAAAAGATTCGCTCGGAAATACGATGAGGGCGAAACGGATTTTTACGTTTACGAAGTGACGGGGGCAGTATGAAAAACGGATTTAAATCGATTGTTCCGCTTCTCTTTTTTTGTACCGTTACGCCGATGTCCTCCGACACGGTTTTCCGTTCGGCCGAAGAAGCGGCTTTATACGCCGTATCGCATTCTAAAGAATATCTGCTGAAAAAAGAATATGTCGAAGCGGCATACAAAGCTGCTTGCCGTGCACTGCAGGATTTTTTACCGTCGCTGAACATATCGTGGTCGGAAAACGATGCCGTCAAAATCGGAGGGGCGGATTCGCGCAGCAAATCGATACAGCTTTCCGTTCGCCAGCTTGTTACAGACGGCGGCCGCCGTATCGTTTTATACAATATGAATAAAACCGATGCGTATTATGCGGTAAAGGCGTACGAGCAGGAACTGCAGGTGTTTCGATCGTCCGTCATAAATCAATACGGCGCCTGCCTGCAGCAAAATGAAATTATTAAAATTAAAACCGATTTGGAAAAGAACGCTTCCATGCAGCTCGAAATTATTAAAAAAGAATATGATCTCGGACTCGCTCTTGAAAACGATTATTTGGAATATCTTATTTCGTTCAAAACGATTCAAAACGACAAAAAGAAAGCCGAGCGTGAACTTAGGACGAGGATGCGCACACTGAAATCGCTTATCGGTATGGATATCGATGAGGATCTGCGCATCGAAAATACTTCGGCGGAACAAAGCGGACTTCGGTATCTCGAAGGCCATATAGCCGAACTGCGGCGTATGAGCGACGAGCGCAATCCTGCCGTAAAAAAAGCTGAAGCTGCGCTGCATTATGCCGAACGCCGCTTGGCGTATGCGAAACTGTTTTTTATTCCCGAAGTGAGCATTGAGGGCGGCGTTTCGTTTTCCGGTACGGCTTATCCGCTGAACAAGCCTTCGTATTCGATAAAGCTGTCGGTGAGTTTTTCGAATATGCCGTTTGCCCCGACGACGGCCGGCAGCGGATACGGTTTTAATAAAGGCGGACTCGGCGGTATCGATAATTCCCTTTCGGCGGGTTTTGTGCCCGATATCGGTTATTTTATTAAAAATAATATTAATAAAATTTCGGTTAAGCGCGAAGCGGAACAGCTGCGTTTGCAAAAGCATGCGTTGTATGAACGGCTTTTTGAAAAAGCGGCAGCTTATGACGACGGTAAAGATTCGATCGCCCGTATTTCGGAATCGATCGCTTTGCGCGAACGGCGTATTGCAGTCAGTGCCGAACAGGTTGAAAAAGGGGAGATGAAGCGGATCGATTACCTTGCCGAGTTGATGGAAATTGCGGAAGAGAAAGTCAAACTCGTCGCCGCGCAATCGTCCGTCCTTGCCGCTGCGCGCGATATAGAGATTATGATATGCGTTCCGTTTGGAGGGTTGGAAAAATGTTTTTAATAAAATACGTATGTTGTGCTTTGTTTATACTATCTTGTTTTTCGTGCGCGCCTTCCGGTTTGAAAAATGAAAATACGGGTGCTGCGGCGGAAGTGTACGTCGTTCGTGCGGATGAAAAGCCTCTCGACGATGAGCTTAAAAGCTTCGGTTCTATTTCATATAAAACGAAAACCGATGTTACGTGTATGGTCGGCGGCACGATCGTATCGTTTTTTGTAAAAGAAGGCGATGCGGTGGAAAAAGGGCAAAGACTTGCACAGCTTCGCAATGTTCAGCTTGAATTGCAAAAAGAGCAATCCGTGAGCGCGCTCGATGCGGCGAACGCGGCTCTCAAACTTGCATATGCGAAACTTCGCGAAGAAACGCTTGCAGCCGAAAGCCGTCTCCTTGCCGTAGAAAAATCGAAAATGAACATAGTGCAAAAAGAACTCGAATCGGAATTGTTGAAAAATACGCTTTCGAATAAATCGCGGCTTCACGAACTCGGCGGCGTTACCGACTCTTCGCTCGAACACTTGAAGCTTCAAGTCCGCTCGATGGAAACGGAAATCGCAATTTTGAAAAAAGAACTCGACGCGCTGCTTTTGGGTTTTCGCGATGAAGACTTGATAAAAGAGGGAATCGTTCCTTCTTCCGATTCGGATGTGCGGAAAAAACAGCTTATCGCACTCAATACCAAATCGGGCGGAGCGGAACTTGCATCGGTCGAAGCACAGGTAAAGACGGCAGGACAGCAGCTTACATCCGTGCAAAAGCTTATCGACGAGCTTACGATACGCGCTCCGGCGGCGGGTATTGTCGGCGCACGTTATTACGAAAACGGCGAATATATAAAAGAAAATGAAAAACTCGCAACGCTTATGGATACCTCTTCCGTTTTTGCGGTGCTGTCCGTGCAGGAGCAGGATGCCGTAGGTTTTATGCAAGGTACGCGGGTTTCGCTTTTTTTGCCGTCGCTCGGAAAATCTTACGAGTCCGTCATTTCCGAAATATCGCCGGCGGCGGATCCTCAAAGCGGAAACTTTTCGATCAAAACCGAAATCGATAATAAAAGCGGCACAATCAAACCGGGTATGTTTGTGCGATGCGAAATCGAACGTTCGGCTGCAAAAGATATGCCGTGCATACCTGAGAGCGCATTGCTCATGTCTGATGAAAAAAGCGGAAAAATTTTTTCGGTTGTAAACGGATATGCGGTGCAAAAAAATATTTTAATAAAAGCGCATCGCGACGGTTTTGTGTGGGCGGGCGGCGGTCTTTCCGCCGGAGAAATTATTATCGATAAGCCTTCGCCGTTTTTGCGCGAAGGACAGGCGGTAACGGTAAAAGAATTATGATAAAAAAGATCGTTTCGTTTTCGGTATATCATCCCGTCTCCGTGTTGATGCTTCATCTCGCATTGGCGTTGTGCTGTTGTATAAGCCTTGCCCTTATTCAGTTCGATTTTATGCCGAAAACGGGAGAACGATTTTTGCTTATCGCGACCGATTTTACCGGAGTGAACGCGGACGATATGCGGTCTCTTGTTACGCTTCCCGTGGAAGATGCTGCGGCTTCGCTCAAAGGGATAAAAAATATTTCATCGGTAACGCGCGACGGACTTTCGCTTGTCATCGTCGAACTGCATTGGAATGTCGATGCCGATCTTGCCCTTACCGAATGCCGCGAAATTATCGATCGGTGCTACGAAGCGCTTCCGAACGGCTGTGCGAAACCGACTGCATCCGTTTTCAATCCCGTGCATCGCGAACTGCTTACGCTCGCCGTTTTTCCGAACGACGGAGATTTGGAATACGCCCGCCATATCGTCGATTCGGATATACGTCCGCATCTTCAGCGCGTCAAAGGTGTCGCTTCCGTTTCCGTTACCGGCGGGCTGAAGAGCGAAGTGCAAGTGCGGCTCGACAAAGCGAAACTTGAAGCGCTCCCGCTGTCGCTGCAAGCTGCGGCCGATATTTTAGCCCGGTCCAATTTTGAATATCCGTCGGGAAATGCGCGCGACGGAAATAAAGAGCTGCTTTTCAGAACTTCGGGTTTATTCACATCGCTTGACGATATTGCCGATACGCCTATTTTTTACGGCGACAGCGGCGTGCTTAAAATAAAAGACATCGGAACGGCTGTTTTCGGCACCGAAAAAAAACAGAGCTTTTTTATATATAACGGCAGAGAAGCGTTATGTGTAAAAATCTATAAAAAAGCCGATGCGAGTCCGCTTTCGGTTTCGAAAAAATTAATAAAAGAAATTTCGGAACTTGAAAAACTCTACGGCGGAAATTTTACGTTGAAAGTCGTTTTCGATTTATCGGATGAACTTAGGGCGTCGATAAAAAATTTATGCGCATCTGCCATTGTCGGTGCGGCCATAAGCGCCCTCGTGCTGTTTTTATTTTTGCGCTCGCTGAGTATTTCGTTTTTGACTGCAAGCGTTATGCCGCTTTCGATTGTTTTTTCCGTATTTGTTCTTTTTCTGTGCGGCAAAACGATAAACGTATTATCCGTTTCGGGTATTACGATAGGCATCGGTATGGTAATCGATCCTGCCGCGGTCGCTATGGAAAATATATCGGAAAAAATAAAGCGGCAGCCGAAATCCGATGTTTCGATTGCGATTATTCAAGGCGTTTCGGAAACGGCTCTTTCTTCGTCCGGCTCGGCGGTAACGACGATTGCGGCTTTTTCTCCGTTATTCTTTTTTCCGGGATTGTTCGGAAAACTTTTTTCGGATATGGCGGCAGCCGTTATCGCTTCCATCGCGTTTTCATTCGTACTCGCTATGACCTATATTCCCGCGATGACGGCATTTCATCCGAAATTTTTAATAAAATTATGCAGGCCTGATCATCGTATCGCGTATTTTGAAAAAATATACGGCGGCTGCTTAAAAACCGTATTTGCAAAAAAGAATATTCTTTTCGTTTTGCTTTCCGGCTGTATTTGCGTCGGCATAGTGAGCGCCGTGTTCTTAAAAAAAGAACTGCTGCCGAGCATGTCGGGCAACGCAGTTTCGGCAACCGTACGGTACGGCGCTTCTCCTTCACTCGACGCGCTTTTTTCCGATGCCGCAGTGATATACCGGCTCTTATCCGCGGACGCTTCCGTCGATACGGTGTGCATATCGGGCGGAATCGAAAAAGACGATTACGAATTTCTTGCGGATCCCGGAGCGAAAAAGGAAACGCTCCGTATAACGTGCAGCGGAAAACATCCCGAAAAAACCGCTTCTCTCCTTAATAAAATTTTACGGGAAACCGATATGCCCTATACGATCGAAAGCAGACGCAATCTGCTTGAAGAGACGATCGCATCCGAGGGCGCGCCGCTTATTATGACGGATTCTTCTCCCGAAGCGCTCAGAGAAAGGGCGCTCGCTTTGTTCGATGAGCGGGATGTAGTGCCTTGCGATATTTTGCCGGAAGCCGTTTTTGTTCCCGATCGAAACGCATGCACGAGGTTTTCCGTTTCCGCTTCTCAAACCGCTTCCGCCGCCTATGCTGCGCTTGAAGGAGCACCGTCGAACGTCTTTTATCGAAACGGGAGAAAGATACCGATCCGCGTATCCTTTGCCGCGGGGACATATACCGCAGTTGAAGATCTCATGTATACAAGCGTCGTTTCCGGAAAACTTGCCGTGCCTCTTTCCGTGCTCGGCACGATCGAGCGCAGGACGAATGAAAAAACTTTGTTCCGTTGGAACAGAAAAGATGCAAAAAAAATTAATAATGTAAAAAGCGGAAAATTGATCGACAGATCTGCCGCGGAGCAGCGGGGTATTAAAGCCTCGGCACGAATCAACAGCTTCGCTGCAAAGCGTCCGAGTATCGAATCCGCCGTCCTTATTCCGCTTCGGGATATGCGGATAAAAGAGCTTTTTAAAAGTGCTGCAGTATTGCTTGCCGTCGTATTTCTTTTGCTTTATTGCATTATGGGCGCACAGTTCGAATCCTTTGTCGTTCCGCTTCTTATGTTCGCTTCGATACCGCCGGCCTTTGCCGGTGCGTTCTTTTTGCTTTTTTTGTGCCGCCGCTCGCTCAATATAAACGGGATAATCGCTCTTGTCGTGCTTTTCGGAACGGCGGTCAACAACGCGATTATTCTATATGAAAGCATCATCCGGCTGAAAAAAATTACGGAAGACGGCGTTATTGCGGCAAGCGTTTCGAAACTTCGTTCGATTTTAATAACGACATTGACGACGATATGTGCCGTTATTCCGTTTGCGTTCGACCCGTTCCGTAAAAACCAACAATCGTCGATGGCCGTTGCCGTTATCGGAGGACTTGCGGCGTCTTTTGTCGTCGTGCTCGCCGTTATGCCGCCGCTTTTCCTTGCGGTTTTACAAAAGAGGAGAAAGCCGTGAACGAGCGCTCGTGGTACAACCGTCCGAAGCTCGCATTTTTCGTGTTCGCGGCCGTAACGGTGTGCTTGATCGCATGCGCGATACGAATCGAACTCGGCGAATCGAATGACCGGCGCAGTACCGTGTTCACCGTCGAATTCGATTATTACGGAATGGACGCCGATAAAATCGAGCAGCTCGTGACGATCCCGCTTGAAGAAAAAATACTGCCGCTTTCGGGGCTTTTGGAACTGGACTCTTCGGCGGAAAACGGTAAATCGGTGACGACGGCGTATTTTAATAAAAATATTTCATCGAAAAATACCTATCTTGCTCTCAGAAACGGAGTCGACACTTTGTATGCATCTCTCCCGCGCGATGTGCAAAAACCGCGCATATATGCATCGGACATGCATTCCGCGAGCGTTTTATGCGTCGCATTTGAAAAAAAAGACGAGCGTACGAGAGAAGCGATCGAATCGGCATTGAAGAAAAAAATCGAAAGCGTCCGCGGTGTTTCAGAAGTGATTGTAAGCGGCGGAGCGCAGAACGAAGTACTTGTATCGTTCGATCCGGAAAAAGCATCGGCTTCGCTGCAAAATCCGTCCGATTTTTCGACGGTCGTCCGAGACGGCAATACGGTGAGCCCCTCGTGCACGATACAAAGCGCGAGAAAAAACGAATCGATCGTATTCGACACGAAGCTGAAAACCCTCGACGAACTTCGTGCGCTCCCGATAAGGGCGGGTACTGGTTATTCGAATTTCGGTTATCTCGCGGAAGTACGAATGCGGCCGCGTGAGCCTGACGGAATCGTGCGCATTGACGGGAGAGAATGCATTGCGCTGAATGTAAAATGCGCATCGGACGGAAACGCCGTCGCGCTTTCTTCGGCTTGCAGAAAAATTCTTTCGGCAGCCGACTTGCATGATATCGATTATACGATTTTATACGACAGCGGACGCGAACAGCTCGAACTTATCAAATCGGTTGCATGCGCATTTTTACAGAGCTTTATCTGCGTCGTCCTTATTGTTCCGTTTTTTTATAAATCGATTTCTATCGGACTTTTTATTTTATTATTATTAATTACCGACAGCGTATGGACGGTGGGCATACTGCAGCTTTTAGGTTTTACGCTGAACTGCCATACGATTGCGGGTATATCGATCGCGCTCGGTCTTATCTCCGATCCGGCTCTTATTATCAGCGAGCTTGCCGAAACGAGTTCGACAAAAGATGAGTTTTTACACAAAGTCCGAAAAACGTACGCGCCGCTTGCCGCTGCCGGATGCACGACGCTGCTTGCCGTCGTTCCTCTTTTCTTTTTCGATGCCGTTGTGCCGGGTACGAAAAATATTGCGGCGGCGATGTGTATAATGATTTCGCTTTCGATAATTATAACGGAAGTTTTCGTTCCGTGCTGCATTTACGGAAAAAATCGATTTTTGCCGGAACTTATTCCGTACCGTAAAATCGAATCGGCCTATGTGCGAGGTTCGTATTACGCTGCACAGAAAAGCGTTTCGCACCGTCGTGTGGTATGTATAACATATATATGCTGTATCGCAATCCCTCCGTTTTTATTTTTAATGAGCGGAAAAAATCTTTCGTCGGAAGAGCGCGGCAATATCGTATTTGCATCGGTCGATTACGAGCCGGAACTCGGGGCGGGGTATATAGATGAAAGCATAAGAAAGATCGTCCCGTATTTAAAAGAAAATACGGGCGTTTCGTTCATCCGTACGGAAGCGAAGAGGGGTTCTGCGGATATCGAAATCGGATGCAAACGTTCTGCAGATACGGCTCGCATCCGCGAATATACGGCATCCTTTTCGCGCTTTGTCCCCGACGGATTTTTCCATGTGCCCGGAGGAAAAAAGACGCCGCGTAAAAAATTTGCGCGGTTGAAAATTGCAGCCGTCGGAGACGAATCCGAGATGTGCAGAGCGTATGCCGAAAAAGCCGCCGCCGCACTTGCGCCGTTAAAGCAAGTCGATTCGATCGTACTCAATTTTAAAAAAGCGGAAAAAGAATACGTCTTCGTTCCCGATAAAACGCTTCTTATTAAAAACGGATTGACGGTCGAATCGGTTGCGTCGAATCTTCGCTGGCTTATGTTCGGCCCCGTTGCGGATAAGTGGCTTCAAGACGGCAAAGAATACGATATCCGCATTGCGGGAAAAAATTTGCAAAAGGCTTCTCTCTCACAAATCGAAAATATTCACTTGCCGCTTTCATCGGGCAGTATCAAATTCGCTTCCCTCGGTTCGATAAAATCGGTTGATAAAATTAATAAAATATACAGAAAAGACGGAAGACGATGTGCGTATTTTACTGCGGAACTGAGCGGCGTGAGTACCGGCACGGCAGCATCTCTCGTATCCGAAAGACTTGCGGTTTTGCCGCTCGAAAAAGGATATCGCTTTTCGTTCGAAAGGGATGTCGCCGAATTGAATAGGGATTACAGGACGGCGGCAGGAGTGCTTGTGCTTTGTGTCGCGGGGATTTTCATATTGCTTACGGCGTTGAACGAGCGGTTTGAATTGTCGGCACTCATCGTTTCGGTTATTCCCGTTTCCCTCGTGCTGCCTCTTGCAATCCGTTTTGTGTCCGGAGTGCCGCTTGAACTCGGCGATATTACGGGGATGGTCGTCCTGTCCGGCCTTGCCGTAAATAACGGGATTTACATAACCGAATCGAAAAAAAGTCGGATCGTGTTTTGCGTACGTGAAAAAGCGCGCAGCATTTTGGTTACTTCGCTTACGACGATCGTCGGTGCCGTCCCGCTGTATCTGTTCGGAGGAGATTCTTTTTCACGATGTCTCGCGTTTTTTATTATTTTCGGAATTATCGATTCGACGCTCGTATCGTTTGTATTGTTTCCGGGCTGCGTTGCACGGATTTTTGATAATTTTATAGGAGGTATGTATGAATGAAAAAATGACAAGGGCGACGGCTGCCCTGCTTATGTTCGTTTACTGCGCGAGTATTGTTCCCGCGCACGAAATCGCATCCGGTCTTGCGGCCGGAAAAGTCCGCATCGACTATTATTTGAATCGAGCGGAAAAAACCTGCGACGAAAACGAATGGAAGCGCCTTGCGGAAGAAGGGATGCTTGCTTCTCTTGCGGCATGGGAACGTATGACGCTCGCTCTAAAAGAACAAAATGCCGACGAATGGAATGCATTGCGTTCGGAAGCGAAACAGTATTATGAGAATACGGTTGCAAAGCGATATGCCGATCTGATCCGCGCTCGCTATACGCGTTCACATGATGCGAAAATATCTTCCGAGCTTTCGCGCCGACTTAAAGAAAAAATTAATAATTTAGATTTGTCGGAATATACGCTTACCGAAACGGCAAAGCTCTATGACGATTGGAATGAAGAGAGCCGAAAAATCATCGATGAATATCTTGACGGATACGGTACCGGAAATTTTTCGGAAGCGGTACGGCGCGAAGCGGAAATGCTTTCGATGATTGAAGGGAAGCGCCTTATCTCCCGTTTTATAAAAGACGAACATTCGCTTAAAGCGGAAAAAGCGAAAGAAGCTGCCGCTGCGATTGCGGAAGATTTGACGAAAAAAACGTACGGTGAAACCGAACGGGATATGAACGAACTGTTTGCCGCATTCGAAAAAAGGATAACGGCGCCCGATGCGGAATCGGCCGACAAGGATGCGTTTCTTTCGCGATTTAAAGAAGTTTTCAACAAGGGGCTTGCAAAGTGGGAAGATGCCGAACGCGCATTTTTGAAAGACCGCCTTACGTGGGAAAACGAAGCACAGCAAACCTACGAAGAAAGTGAGAAAATTTGGGAAGAAGCGAAAAAGACGCTTTCGGACAAAAAGGCGGAATGGGAAAAAAGTATTGAAGAGCGCATACGGAAATTCGAACGGGAAATCGCGGAAAAAAATAAAGAGTATGAAAGTGAGATAAATACTCTGCTTGAAAATTATCGTGCGGCGCTCGAAGAAAATGCGTCGAATCGATACGCCGCGATACGGATGCAGGAGTCGATTTATAAAAATATGCGCGACATGCTCGCTTCTTCGCATGACGGCATTAAAAATTGGGGCGCGCTGTGGGGAACGAAGTATAACGGCGTTTATTCGTATTGGAAAACGGAAGACGCAACCGATGTACTCTACAATATTATTAACGGAAAAAACAATATAAAAATCGATGTCGAAACCGCAAAGCGTCTTCGTAAAAATGTATATGATTGGCAGGATTCGTATATACGTCTGCTCGTTCGGGAATACGACAGCGTTATGGCGCAATATGTAACGAAAATCGAAAGCCTGCAGCAAAATATTAACGACGATTTACAAGGAGGATCTTTTGATAAAATCGATTATACGAAATCAAAAGAATACAATAAAGATATTATAAAAAAAGCGGATATCTTTTTAAGAAAATATAAGACACGCTCTTTGGACAATTTCAAAGTACAGGAGTTTTTCGAGTATTACGATAAAATCGAAGCGCTCAAACAATACGGCAATAATGAAAAAACGTTTCGCGCTCTCATGGCGTCGGAAAATGTAAAAAATTTGGAAAAAGAACTTCTCCTTTACAAAGATGCCGACGAATCGGCGCTCGACGAACGGACGAAAGCGTATATCGACGATATAAAAAAATGGCTTGCGATTCAAAAGACAAAAGCGGCGGGCGGCAACGCTTCTCAGAAATTCCGATCGTATTTGGAAAAAATAAAAAATACCGACAAAACCTTATCTAAAAATAATAATTTTATCGTGCTCGCGGAAGAAATCGAAGCGGGTACGGCGCTTTTGGAGCGGTACCGGATCGCGCTTTCCGATAAAATACGTCTCGACAAAACGATGGATAATCTTTTTTTTCTGACGGAAGGAAAAACGATCGGATACGGAGAAGCGGAGTCGGCATTGTTGAAATTGAAAGCGATTGCGCGGGCGGCGGAAGAAGAATATGAAATTGCAAAAGCGGTCGACGATTATGCATCGGTGACGGATGCGTCGCGCGAATCGAAGATCGAAACGGAGCGGCGCCTGCACGGTGCGGAAAATGCATATAAAGCCGCATATAATGAGTATCGAATTTTATGTGAAAAGCTTTCCGACGGCGATATACAACGCGCACGGGAAAAGCTGGAGGCGGCGCATAAAAATCTGGAAGCTGCAAAAGAAGCTCTTTCCGAAGCGGAAAAAGAAAACGCTTCGCTTATGTCGCTAAAGTCCGAAGCTAAGCGCGATATGATAGAGCGGATGATTTTACTGTTCGCGGATACGTATTTGGAAAAAAATACCGCTGTACTTCAGGCGGCACGAGATTATTATCTTGCGAAATTTTCGGAACTTGAAAAACAGGATTTATTAAAAATTGAAGGAGAAAATGCCGATGAAAAGCGGCAGGATTATAAAACTGCAAAAAGCGCGGTCGCCGACGCGATTCGAAAAAATGCCGCAGCTCCCGCCCGAGCGGAAAAAGGATCGTATGGTAAAGTTATCGATTATATAAAGGAGCTGAGCATCCTTTCTTCGGGACTTTCCGACGGTGCGCGCCAAGCGCTTGCCGAATATACGGAGCTGTATTCGGATGCGGAAGCATACAGATATGCGGATCTTTCGGGTACCGACGGAAAAGCGGAAGCGGCGAAGTTTACGGAGTATTGCGAAAAACTTGCGCAGTATGAAAACATTGCCGATATCGATACGCTCGATGAAGCGCAAAAAGCGGAACTGCATACGCTCATCTTTGAAAGCAAGTTTTTGGAAAGCGTCGTACGTTATGCGAAAAAAACGCGCGGCACGTGGAATGAAAAATTATTAAAAAACGGATATTTGAATTCGTCGGTATTTACTTCGGCTGAAGAAAAGGAAAGGATACGGAAAGTGCTTGTCGAAAGCGATGCTGCCGATTTGCAGATGAAAGCGGATACCGCCGCTTTTGCTGCGGATTTCTTTTTGCAAGCCGATTATACGGAGGGAGAGAAAACGGCGGCGGAGTTATACGGAACGCTTACACGTGCCTTTGAACAAAAAGAGGACTCGACGAAAAAACTCGAACTCTATGCGGAGCTTTTTTCGCTTTCGTGTGCGGACAATATGACGGTTCGCATCACCGAAAGTTTTGAAAAAACGGCAGCCGCTCAGCGTACGGTTGTCGCCGCAAATGAATCGTATGAAAAAGCGCTTTCGGAAGTAAAATACGCGGAAGCCGAATATGCAAAAAAGGTTGACGAATGCAATGCGTCGTATGCGGCGCTTGAAAAATTCCGGACAGCCAAACGCTGTGCTCAAGCGGTATACGATTGGGCGTCGAGCATCTATCTTGAAAATATCGGAACCAATACGCATGAAAGCTATATCACTCCGAAAGAGCGGCTTTCAAAAGCGGCATACGCAAAAGAGCGGGCGGCATTTTCGATTCGTGTGTTGGAAAATATAATTGCGGAAAAACGCGGGACGGCGGATCTTCCTGCAGAAAACGATGAAATCGAAGCGTATAAAAAAGCCGACCGCGCGTATTATGAACGCCTTGTCCTTCAGTATGAACTCCATAAAGATTCCCGCGAAAAAGAAAAAAAGCTTTTCGATGCTGAAGCCGCCGAACTCGAAGCCCGCTCGGCAGTGAGCGTGGCGTCGGATTATACGAATGAAGAAAAACTCGTACATATTTCAAAAGACGAAAGCGGATGGAACTATGCGCTTTCTCATCGTATCGTTGCCGAAGAAAAAAGCGAAACGCATTTTGAAAAACGCAGGCAGCTTAAACATTACGTATCCGGTGACGAAGAGCCTAAAGAAAGCGATTATGAAGAAGTCGAGGTTCCCGTTACCCGAAGGTGGACGGAATACAATATTCATCCGACTTCTTATGCGGGCGTCGACAACGATGCCGAACAAAAAAAATATTTTACCGACGGCGACGAAGCGGCAGTGGAAACGGTATCGAGAGGAACGATTAAGCGGACTGCCGCGGAGAGCGAAGCCGTACAATGGCTTTCATCGCTGTGGAGCAGGGGGCATCGGTACGCCGAAAGCGTGATTCTTGCCGCGATGTATTTGCAGTATCGATGCGGCAATAAAATAAAAATTTTGCAAAGCGCTTCCGAACATCGTTTTGCCATACCGAATGTCAGATCGGAACACGGAATCGATGTATACGGAATGTACAAGCAGTATCGTGAAGAAGTTTTATGGGATGCATACGATTCGGTTGTCAAAGCCGGAGGCGAAAGCGATATAGCGAAATGTATTTTATTCAGGAACAGCGGCAATATCCTCGGTGCGGGGATCGAAGAATATGAAACGAATATTTTAAAAGAGCGCTCCCTCGAACGGCTCGGCAGCGCCATGTATAGGATAGAGCGCCAAAACACTTGTTTCAAATGGATTTTTTGGGGAATCTTTTCGATGCGCAACGCAACCGGAAAATATGCGTATTCGGTCGTAGGAAAATGCTATTCCTATGAAAAAAGTGCAGAGGCGGTCAATATCAAAAAACGCGAAAATATCGCCCAAGCGCTCAATATGCTGAAAGAAGCGGAAAATACGCGAAAAGCCGCTTCGGCCGATTATGCCGCGCTTTATAAAGGTGCGCCTCAAAACGGCAAGCGGGCCGCAAAAACAATGCGGGATATGTTCGCCGGAAACGATACGGTTTCCCCCACGATCCTCGATGAAATTGTCGATGAGGCGGATGAAAACGCAAGTTATTCGAACGCCCTCGATTTTATCGATAAAACGGTAAACGAGTATAAAGCGAAAAAAGACGAAGCCGCGCTTGTGCTGGCCGAAAAACGGAAAGAACTTTTTGAAGCGCAAAAAAAAGCTTCGGCCGCCTATTATGCATACGGTGAAAAAAATAAAACGATAGACGAGGAGACCCGTGCCGAATTGCGGAAACTCGCTTTGGAATCGTCGGACGCACGATTGAGTGCCGAAGCGCGCAAAAGAGCCGCTGAAAAATATGCGGTGTCGGCTGCGGAAAAATTTTCCGTGACGGAAGAAGAAAAACGGCTGTTCGCAGAATATGCCGAAAAGGCATGGGGTAGGGGCACGTATGACAGCATCGGTTTTATTAAATCGCTCGGAAATTATTATAACGATTATCGTGAAAATAATCGAAATGATTTTTCACGTACGGCGGAGACTTACGATGAGTATATCGGAAACGAGCTGCTCCGTTTCGCCGAAGTTAAAATCGGAACGGAAAATGCATGGCGCTACGATGCGTATAAAATCGAATTGACGAAAAATGCTGATGCGGCGAAGACCGAATATAAAAACGCACTCGAACAGCTTAACGATATTGCCGTTCTGGCAAGCGACGAGTGGGCAAAAGCGCAGGAAAGAATGAATGTGCAGTACAACACGTGGCGGCACGAATTTGTGCAAACGTATAAAGCCGCACAAAGCGAGTGGGAATCGAATTACGATACGTTTTTATCGCAAAAACAGGAATGGATAAACGGAATGTATTCCGATGCGGCAGCCGAAACGGATCTGCGTCAGGATGAGGGAGAACAAAAACGAGCGGAAAAACTTGCCGAAGCGCGGAACGCCGTGCGGAAGACGCTTCCGAAAACGATTGTCGACGGTAAAAAATACATCGAAGCGCTGCTCGGGGAGACGCTTATCGGTAAGCTCGAAGCGCACAGCGGTGTTTTGGAAAAGCGCATTGAATCGATTTCATTTGCCGCTTCTCGCTGCAGTCAGCCATCGTCCGATATCGAAATCGCATATCGTGCGGCGGAAGTGCTTGCTGCGACAAACCGAGATTTGCAGCAGACGGCTGTCCGCATAGCCGCGCAGCAAGCTGAACAAAATCTTATAAAAAGCCGCGATCGATATGCCGCTCTGGTTCACGAGCAAAATCAAAAGCTTGAAGATTATGTATTCGATACCGTAATCGATTCCGGATATACGGTGAGCGGTAAAATTATTAAACGGCGTGCGGTTATCGATTCGAATTTTTGGGGCGTTACGGAAGTCGTGCAGACGGTACATCCGTACGAATGGTATGTAAGTGCGGCCCCCGACATCGGTATAGATACGAAAGCGCTTTTGAATGCCGATACTGCCGTTGCCGATTATCTTATGGCCGCGGCGCATGAAAATCTTTCGGCATGGTATAAGCGTGTTTTCGGTGAAGGCGGCGAGTTTGAAAAGCATCGAGGAGAAAAGCCCGTATTTAAAAGCGGCGGCGATCTCAATATTAAAAAAGGCCGGGATGCAAATATTGAAACACAGGGTACCGGCGAAATCGGCCTTGTCATGCTGGATATTTTATGGAATGATATTGAAGAGAATTACGGCTGGAACGAACTTGCGAAACCCGATTGGGATCAAAAGCTGTGGAGCGGGAATTCTTTTTTAGGTATGGATCCGCCGAGCGTACGGACGGTGACGACGGTTGCCGCAGCCGCCGCGGCGACGATTGTAAGCGCGGTGTGTACGTGGGGTACTGCCGCACCGGTAGTGGCGGCTTTGTGTTCGGCGGCGGTTGCAAGCGCGATAACGATGAGCAACGAACTTTTGTTTGCCGCTCTTGATTTCAGTGGTGGCTATAAAACTGCGGACGAGATCGGCAAGAGCCTTGCGATGAGCGCGGTTACGAGCGTGATCGGCGCGGCAGGAGGAGCCGGTGCCGCGGGAGCCGGAATTTTGGGCGGCTTTGCGGGCGCTGCTCTGAAAACCGGCATCAGCGTTTCGGGAGAGCTTACGGGAAAATTCGTTACGGGCGGCATCGCGACGAATTGGAACTGGAGCGAAATGGGCAAACAATGGGACGATTGGAATGATTGGAAGGGGACGGCGATAGGTATGGCCGGAAATGCCGTCACCAACGGTTTTGAAACCGCGATGCTCGGAGATACGATAGCGAAAGGGGGAAAGGTAATCGGATATACAAGAGCGGCCGGTTTTAACAGCGGACAAATCGGTCAAATAAAAACGCTTGCCGGAACGCTGGGCAATCTGACCGGAAGTGCGATGGAACTCGGCATAAACGGCGAAACGACTGTAAATATATTGAATACAAGTAATTTTCTTGCAAAGACGAAATTGGCCGGAGCATCGAGCGGATTGCTTGCGTTGACCTTCGGTAATAAAGGCGTACGTACGGAAATAAGCGCGGCAGGACGCAATTACAGTATTACGGAAATAGCGAATACGATAAGCGGTACGAAAGCGGCGGGCATTGCGCTGCGGACAAACGCGTATGAACGGAAAAACGGAGCGGGCACCGGTACGGCTCTTCGCAGTCAATACGGATTCGGAGATAAAATGGCGCGACAGCAGGCGGATGACATTCTGCACGGCAGAGCCGAATTGATAAAGGACGAGGGTACCGTGACGGACGGAGGCCGCGCAAAAACAATATTTGACGGCAAACGAAAAATATATGTCAACGGCAGTAAGTTGGATGGAACGGTTGAAAGCGCGCTTGCTATGGGTATAACGCTTCAGCACGAAGCGTATCGGGACGGAGTTACGGAATCGAGCGCGGCACAACAAGCGGAGACGTTGCAGGCCGTCTACAAGCATACGGAAATGGCGCTTCGGATGACGAGTGACGGGATGGCCGGCGCTATGATGGAAGGTGTGTTATCGCGTATGACCGAGTTGCGAAGCGATATCGGAAACTACAATCGATATATGTTTGCAATGGCGCGAGCCGGAGGAGACGAGGCGAAGCAGAGGGAAGCGTACGAACAATATGCGGCGTATGTGGATGCGGCGTATGACTCGAGCGGGGATTATTGGCTCTTTAAACTTGACGGTTCTATTACCGATGATAAAACGAATTATTTCTCTCGCCAATATGTAGATGAAAACGGTTTAATAATAGACGAAAATGGTAGTTTGATAAACGGTGACGGTAAGGTTGTTGGGAAAGCAACGAAAAAACAGATTGCATCGATGAAAATAGAAGGCTCGGATTTTACCGGATCACGGACGGAAGCGTTGGTACGTGTTCTCGGTTTAGAGAATGCGGAAAGAATGTTAGGGAAAAATTATCTGGATGCGGATTTGTATAAATATACTACTCTCACACAGATAGGATTAAATGAAGCACAGATAAAAAGAATACAGCGTTCAGGTTCATTGAACAGCATCCGTCTTACTAAAACACAAAAAGAGAAACTGCTTGGACAACAGCTTATGTCACAAGCAGGAGTTTCATGGGATTCGGAAGAAAACAGATGGGTAGGAGGAAACTTAAAAATACCCGGATTAAGAGAGAATGACAGTCTCGGCGTAAACAGACGCAAGGACGGGACGTATCAGTTCTTTACGGCAGGTATGATATTTACCAGGGATGATGATGCATTTGATGTATGGAAGAATGGAAAGGAAAGTAAGGATTATGATGTTAAAAATAATACGCGGGTTAAAATTTGGAAGAGGGACTTATTTACAGGGGAAACACTTTCCGAATATTTAACCAGCGCATGGACAACTGTGGATAAAGCCTCTTCAGATTTAACAAAGAAAATTGATCAAGATGAATACAAAGGTAACACTATTATTTCAGAATATTTTAAGATGCATATGATTGATTATGACGGGTATGGATTAGATACTGTGGGAGTTATAACAGACGCTGCTACTTTAAATGGGAAATATATATACAAAAATGGCAGAACGAATCCTAACGATACGTGGCGAGAAGCCAGATGGCTTATGCATTCTTTCGGACAAAATGCAGGTTCAGAGGGGTGTTTCGGAGCATTAAGCGATTCTACTGTAGCCGGTTATATTGATGGAATCCCTAAATGGTCGAATCCTGCAGTAAAAGGTTCCGGTGCATATCATATGCAAAATTTATTTGATAAATATAAAAAAGAATGGAATATCTATAACGGATATGAATTTAATATGCGTCTGCAAGGAAGGATAAAACCATGAAAAAGAAAATTTTAGTTATTTATCTGTTTATGTTTTATTCGTTTTTTATTGTACCTCAAAATTTTAATTTTAGTCCTCTATATCCATTACAAACGGATAAACCGCAAGAACAGAATATTTTTATTCTATATGATGATATTTTATTTAGTTCATATTATTCCAGCGACAGTATTATTTCATACTATTCGGGACAACCTGCTAACTTTATTACGCGTATAGTGGAAGATATGGATTCAGGATATTTCTTTATAACTTATAAGGAATTTCTTGGTAAAGAATATGAAAGATCTGCGTATTTATTGCAAGGTAAAGGCGTTATTATTTTATCTGATAGGAACGGCAGGATTTCAAAGACTAAATTAAATACCCGAGAAAAAGAATATGAAAAGAAATTTTTATTTAGGAAAAATAATCCTGATTATAAAGGCAGTGAGGGAGAAGGCTGGGGAAGGATTATATCGGTCGATAATAATATAAAAACTATAAAAGCTTCTTCATCTCTAAAAGAATATGATACGGTTTATACGCCGACAGGGGTTATTAGTAAAATTTTTTTTGAGACTGGAGATGATTATATAAATTATTTTTATGATTCAATTACTCCTCCATGGATTGAAGGTGTAGACGGTTATGGCATAGGAGAATATCTCGATATAGAATTCAAATATGAGACCGATGAACTTCAAGTGCTAAATGGATTCGTTGATTTTAGACGACAATATCTTTTTAAAGAAAACAGTAGAATAAAGACAGTTCTTATAGAGTCTCAAAATCCAAGGTTTTCGAAGGAATATGAACTTGAAGATTGCGTAAAATACACCGTAATAAAATTGCCGCATAAAACAAATTCTATACGGATGATAATAAAAGATGTATATCCGGGAGATAAGTATGATGATACTTGTCTTTCATCGATAATTATTAAAGACCCAAGTATTCCGAGTTTTGAAGAGCAACAGTCATTATTATTGAAGCAGTTGAAAGATATCAGCATTTGGGAAAAGATTAAAGAACTTAAAGGTGATAAGACAGTAAATTATATTCGTTAAGGATACGATCGGGAAAATATATTATATAAAAAATGCGGCTGATACTGTCGGCACATAATCCGGCAGTCACGGAAATCAAGTTTTGCCCAAAAGCGGTAATAATGCTTGAGGATTCATAAGTGCACGGAACATAATCCCGTTTAAAGGCAGCTTCGATTGTGATTCACGTTTGTGTATGCGGATTATGTTAAGCGCAAACTTGTGCAGCATATTGAGATTCTGTTGTACGTTCTTACTCTGCACCCTGCATCTGTCCTCGTCAAAATGTACATCCAACAGCCAATGCATCGATTCCACCGACCATTCCTCTCTTGCATGATGGAGCAGCTCTTCCGCTCGTAACGCTTTACTTGAAATATAATAATGCCATTCTTCCGTCACCCCTTTACTCGTCTCAAATCGTGTATGCACTGCTCCAATACATTTGAGTTCCGGCCATACTCGTCCTCCCGGCTGCCATGAAACATCTGCACTCGTATACGCACTGCGCCTTTCCTTCCGCCCATGTCCCTTTTCCGTTCGTGTGATGCTGTCCATCGTCACTCTCAGCTTTGTATCCTGAACATACTCCGCGATATCGTTCATAAGTGCTTCCTGATTGCCCTTCGCACTTAACAAATAATCCGCTTTTGCCTCAATTATCGCCTCGGCAGTCTCTATTTGACAGTTCATTGCGTCCGCGACCACCATACAGCCCTGAATTTCAAGCTCTTTTATCAATTCCGGTACGGCAGGAATCTCATTACTCTTTGATTCGACCGTTCTTTGGGCAAGCGTCAACCCCAATTCCCCTATCTGTGCACTGATGATATGCAAGGGACTGTCGTATTTTTTCATCTTTCCCGTTGAGCGGATAGCTTTTCCGTCTATGGCTATCGTCAACGGCTGCTTCTTTTTCTTCGCGCTTTGTTCTTTCTCTTCCGTCTCAAGTTTTGCTGCAAGAGCCGGTACAACCGAAGCTACCCATTGTTTCATACACTCATTCAATGATTCCGGCCGTATGATTCCAAGCAGGCTTAACAGCCACCAATAGCACGGTATTCGTTTGATTCCGAACGTTTCTGCCAAAAATGTTCTGACATGTTCGGTCGTTGCCCACTCGTGGATTTTCTTTACGCTTTGCAAATCGCACAAGCTTCCCAAAATCACGATGATAACCGCGTCTTGTACGCTGCAAAAATACCCGTCGTATTCCCGTTCCGTCTCAAGCACTGCAAGTGCTTCTTCTAATGTTTCCCACCTCATACACTTACTTTAGCACTTTATCAACTTTTTAAACAATACTCGAGCAAAAATTGATTTCCGTGTCCGGCAGTGTCTTTTTGCCGTTTATCGGATATTACAAGGGAAGGTGCATCTATGAAAAAAATATTATGGATATTTTATGCGGTTTGTTTTTTCTCCTATAATTCTTATGCAGACGATTTTACAAATTTTTGTGGGATTCCGAATGTTTTATATAAAGATGATATAGCTTATATTATAAAAGGTGACGGATATATATGTGAATTTAAAGAACAGAGGGATGACGCATATTGTGAAATTTTTCCGATATTGATGAAAAATGAATACGGCTTTCTAAAGGATAAGCTTAACGGCTTGTTTATTTTGGAAGCTAAAGGACTGATTCTATATCATCATGAAAAATTGGAGAAAGCACTAAAAATCTATGGCGTAACAGAATGGCTTGACATGCAGCGTAAGCTTTTTCATGAGGGATTATATAAGCATGACGAATATACCCTTGAATCTGCAGTCGAATTATTCGGAACACGGGAAAAAGATTTAAAACGCTTAAGTCTGGGAGATACTGTATTTTTTAATACCGGTATTTCAAAAATCGTAAGTTCGTCTTATTTGATTGAAACACGACAGGGAAAAGATATTGTATATTCTCCGGAATATTTTCTTTCAAAGATATTTTATAATATCGGCGACGATTATATTAATTTTTGGCTTTATGATTCTATTTCTCCCCCATGGGTTGAAGGTGTAAAAGGGTACGGTGTCGGTGAATACCTTGATATCGATTTTAAATATGCATCGGATGAAATTCAAATTCTCAATGGGTTTGTCGATTTCTCTCGTAAGCGTTTATACAGAGATAACAGTCGCGTAAAGAAAATTCTAATCGAGTCGGAAAATCCGAAATTCGCAAAGGAATATGAACTTGAAGATGCGGTAAAGTATACTATAGTTCGCTTGCCGGAAAAAACCGAGAAAATCAAGATTATTATAAAAGATGTGTATAAAGGGGATAAATACGATGATACGTGCATTTCTTCCATTCTTGTTACTGATCCGAATGCATCAAGCTTTGAAGATCAAAAAAGGCAGTTATTAAAGCTCTTGGATGCGGCAGGTGTTATGAAAAAAATTAAAACTTTTAAAGAAAAGATCAGTAGGAATTAATGGCTGTCTTGAAAAATTTCATCGATTTTGCGAGGCAACTGTTGGTGTAGTATAGTGCTACTACGACAATACTGCAGTAGCACTATCCGGTCGTTGTTTCTATAACATATTGCGAAACGACCGGCGTAAGCTTGCACGACACCTGTATTACCGCCGTTAGCAGACGGCGCGATTAACACCGCCGAGCGGCATATCTCCTTGCCGCTCGGCGGCTTTTTTCGGATTTTGATCGCCGCATTCGTTTGCCGCCCGATTAACACCGCCTATTTCAACGCGCCGTGTTTGCACCGTGTGCGGCATTCTCCGCAGCGGATGCATTCGCGGTCATTTACTTTGTACGTATCCATTTTGCACAATGCGACGCAGGCGTTACAGCTGACGCATTTCGATTCGTCGACGCGGATTCCGAAAATCGCGAATTTATTAAAAAAAGAATAAACCGCGCCGAGCGGACAAAAAAATCTGCAAAAGGGGCGGAACATAAAAATCGACCACACGATGAATACGGCGGCGACGGCGGCTTTCCACGTAAAAAGCAATCCGGCCGCGCTTCGGAGCTGTTCGTTCAGTAAAACGAGCGGTACGCCGGCTCCGACCGTTCCCGCGGGACACACGAATTTGCAAAAGAAGGGCGCGCCGAGTCCGTCTTTAAAATAAAATGCGAGCGGCAGTGCGATGCACAGAACAAGCAAAAGCGCGTATTTGAAAAGCGACAGTCTTCTTGTAAGCGCGAAGCTTCGTTTTGTCCTTTTTATTTTTTTTGAAGGAATTTTATACAGCAGTTCCTGCACCAATCCTGCGGGGCAGATAAAGCCGCACACGACGCGTCCGAAAAGCGTTCCGATGAGCAAAAAAAAGCCGGTGATAAAAAACGGCAGCTGTCCGTTTGCAAGCGTGTTTTGCAGGGAGCCGAGCGGGCACGCGGCGACGGCACCGGGACACGAATAGCAGTTCAAGCCGGGTACGCATACGGTTTTCAACGGCGAATGCGAAATGCCGCCTGAAAACCAGCGTTTTACATCCGCGTTGTATATGAGCATGGAGATGAATTGAATCGCCTTTCTGCGTCTCGTCTGTTTTTTATCCAATGCCTATACACTCCATGCAGATAAAGACGGCTTTGCGGAAAATCGAATCGTTGTCTCCGCGAAAAACGCCGACGATAATAAACACGACCGCCGCCGCGAGCAATGCGATGCGCAGCAGCCTACGCTTTTTTTCGGCGCGGCCGTCTTTTACGGAAAGTTTTTTTTCAGTTTGCATATTTTCCGACAAAACGCTGTAATTCCGAGGGGGACATCGCACCGACGCGGATTTTTTCGATTTTGCCGTCCGGCGAAATCAGTATGCTCGTCGGAATGCCCTGAATAAAATACGAACCCGCGATGGAGCCGTCTTTGTCGAGACCGCCGGGGAACGTATAATTATTTTTTTTCATAAAAGTATCGCGCGATTTTTCCGTGTCGGAAATGCACACTGCAAGGAATGCGATGCGCGAAGACGAATTGAGCTTTGAAGCGAATGCGTTCATTTCAGGCAATTCGGCACGGCAGGGTCCGCACCACGTCGCCCAAAAATGGAGAAGCACCGCTTTGCCCTTATAGTCGGAAAGTTTTACCTGCTGTCCCGTTGAAAGCGTAATCGAAAAATCGGGAGCCGCTTTGCCTTCTTTGACGCTTTGCGCAAAGATCGGAGATACTGCGGCGATCGCAATCGCCGATGCGATTAAAAAAGATTTTAAATATTTCATGTATGAAAAGATAACAAATGTGGAACGGAAAATCAAGTTTAAAACGCCGTTTAGACAGGGGATTTATATTATTTCCGCTTTAAATTCAAAAAAATAATTCGGAAAGAGATTTCAAAAATTATACTATTTAAATAAACCCTTGAATATTAACAAATTATTTTTTACCTACCCAAAATATATAAAACATTAACAGCGCACATATTGTTACAAATGTTAAGATATGCTGCAAAATTCTAAACTTATGATACAAAGGTTTTTCCTTCATATAGCCTCTACAAAGTCCCAATAATATACAAAAACCGGCCAATATTTTTATTAAAAATATAAGAATTTTCATTTTGAACCGCATCTGCAAGAATTCTTAATCTCTCAACCCTGCAAGAAATACCGCTTGTACAATGAGTAATATAAGCGATAAAATCAATATAATAAAAAATTTTACATTATCATTATCGTATTCATCATACGGAATTGTGTTTATTTTGTTATTCAATATAAAAGAAGTAATTAAACCGGAAAAACCGCTTATATAAAAATTTACTTCCATATCTTTTAATCCAAAAAGCCATAAAATAAACATAAAAATATTTGCAGCAATAAAAGCACTGCTGGCGATAAAAATCTTACTATACACACTTTTCTTTAATTTCATTTTCCATTCTCAATACTCATAAGATAAACTATTTACTTTGATTTAATAATTTGTAAAGTTGCAAGTATGCATTCTTTGGTTTCTCGAATCAGACGAATATTTTCCGGAAAACGCATATAATCTTTCCCATTAAGTACATTAAAAAAATCCGTCTGCGTTTTAGCCCAATACCATAGACCTTCTTTCTGTACAAAAAATTCAGGGTATGCCGTTCGCAAAGCATTTATATCCGCTTCCGGCAATGCTATTTGCAGATGGATCAGTGCATGTTCTACAACAAAACAAATATGATAATTAAGTGAAATATATGAATCGTCGCTAATAGCCTGTGCAGCATCAACAGGTGACATATACAAGACGCATTCACCGATTGTCTTACCTTGGTAATATATTTTTTCATACGATTTTTTTATAAAATTTTTAGGTTGCGTATCTCCGTACGCGGGGACATTTGAAATCATAGCATATACCGAAGAATCGGCAGGATTATATTTTTCTATCATAGCCGTTATATGATCTTTTGAAATTTTAAATCCGTCATTTTTTAATATTGCATAAAGCAGCGGCGAGTATGCTTCCGGCTCTTTATTGGGAATATCTTTTTCCGTATGATAATTTGCCAAGACTGTTATTTTATTTCTGTCTTTTGTAAATGTTCTTGTTATAAGCGGATTTGTCGGGATCTCGAAGCGAACCTGTACTTCAGGAGTATCCAACTGTAGCGCATAGCAATCGAAACACCATATAAACAGGCCTATAAAAGTACACATATGTTTCACTTTCATGTCATATCTTCCTTGTGCAATCGCATTTGCAAAAACATACGTCAACTGCACGCGATATTTGCCGATCGGCGTCTCAATAATCATACTCTCCGCTCTATGCGTTTGACAAGGGAGAGGCGCTTTATACCCGCTGCCGTATCGTTCGCGTCTTCAGCATATCGTGCGCATACCGCGTTCATCGATTTTACACCCTATTTATTCCGTACGTATTTTATCGGGAAATATCCTTTTAAAAACGGTATCATACTATGCGATTGCGTTGTACGCGGGGTGAAATATGAGATACGCCGGCTGCACGGCGCGGGCGGCACGGAGGCATATTCGATGCACATGATAGAGAGCTTTAATAAAACCGTAGATTATATCGAAAGTGTTTCGGGCGGCGAAATCGACGAAAAAAAGATCGCCGTGCTGTCGGGATATTCGTATTCGATGTTCCGCAGAATCTTTTCGATTTTGACCGGAATGACTTTATCCGAATATATGCGGTTCAGAAAATTGACGCGAGCGGCGGAGGCTCTGAGAGAAACGGATAAAAAGATAATCGATATTGCCCTTGATGCCGGATACGATTCACCCGATTCGTTCGGTCTCGCATTTAAAAATTTTCACGGCTATACGCCCACGGAAGTCAGAAACGGAAAGCCGTTTCGTGTGCTTTCACGAATCAAATTGGCGCTGAGCATAAAAGGAGGAAATACTATGAATATCACAATTCAAAAGAAGGCTGCTTTTACGGTAGCGGGGATCAATTTCAACGACATCGAATCGTCGCTGTGTCCCAAAGTATGGAAAGATCTGTATGCGAAACACACACACGAAGAGCTCGCAAAGCTCGGCAGCGGTCGGAGCTTCGGAATGTGCCATGGTGTCGAAGATTTCAAAAAGATCAATTATATGGCGTGTTACGACGCAGCGGACGTCAAAGCGGCAAAAGCGATGGGACTTGAAACGGCGTCGATTGCCGAAGCGGAATACGCCGTCGTCGATTTGTGCGGAAAGGTGCCGGAGTGCATTCATAAAGGCTGGAAATATCTTTTCGAAGTATTTTTCCCCGAACACGGGTATCGGCATTCCGGCGCACCGGACTTTGAAGTGTACGAAGAAGGCGACATGACGAGCGACGCATACCGTATGCAGCTTTGGGTTCCGATCGAAAAAGAATAGCATTTTTTTGAAATTATGCGGCGGGCGGAGGTCTGCAGCAGGGGCGGCTTTTTTCGATTGCATCGAAAAAACCGGGCTTTTCGGAGTTCCGCCTTTCGGCTCCATTCCTTCGGAACGGCTCCGCCGCTCCTTCAATCCCTGCCGCTTTTACCGGCTTTTGTAAACGCGGGAAAAAAATTATAATCTCACCGATGGCAAATGTAAAAATAGCACCCGAAATCAACAAGCTTGCCGCAGCCTCGAAGCGAAGCTTCAAGCAGTCGCGAGGTATTGAAGTTTCCGCACGAATAAAAAAACTTTTGCGCGAACTTGCCGACACATACGAAACCCGTGAGTTTTCCGCAGGCGATCCGAGCCGCATAGTGCGGTGCTACCGTTCCGCGCGCGATATTGAAGCCGCCGCGTTTATCACGGCAATGCTGTCGTTCGGAAAGCGCGAACAGTTTTTGCAAAAAGCGGGGATGATTTTTGCACTTGCAGGAAAGCATCCTGCGCAGTGGATACGAAGCGGCTCGTGGCAAAGCGATTTTCCGCGCGGCACTCGGAAATTTTATCGA
Source organism: Treponema sp. Marseille-Q4132 (assembly GCF_014334835.1). Lineage (NCBI taxonomy): Bacteria > Pseudomonadati > Spirochaetota > Spirochaetia > Treponematales > Treponemataceae > Treponema > Treponema sp. Marseille-Q4132. The sequence goes on along the minus strand of NZ_CP060591.1, from coordinate 1,376,704 downwards.
TTTTTTTCATACGACGATATGCGCGATCTTTTTGCCGCGCTCCAAAAAATATTGGAAAAGCACTCATCGTTCGGCGCTTATGTAAAAAAAGCGTACGAAGCGGAATGCGCCGTTCGGCGGGAAATCTTCCGAGTACACGGCGTCGGCATAAAAAGTGCAGATCGCACGGAAAGCGAATATAACGTATCGGCTGCCGGTATAAAACTTGCCTCTTGTAAGCTTAACAAAAAAAGCGAAAGCGGCGAGCCGAGCGTTACCGGTATAAAAGCCGCAAATCGCAAAACCTCTCAAACCGAGTCCTTTTCCGCGTCTTCCGCGCTTTTACAGGTTATCGCCGATGCGTTTCCGCACTGCCGCGCCGTTCCGCAAAAAAGCGCTTCGGCGAATAAGCGTACGAATATGTTTTTGCGCTGGATGGTGCGTACAAACTCTCCCGTCGATGCCGGATTGTGGACATGGTTTTCGCCTGCGGATCTACTCATACCGCTCGACACGCACGTACTCCGCCAAGCGAAAAACTTCGGTCTCATTTCCGAACGGAGCGCCGCAACGGAAAAGACCGCGCACGAACTGACCGGTGTACTCAAGCAGATTTGGCCGGACGATCCCTGCCGCGGCGATTTTGCACTGTTCGGGCCGGGTGTATCGGGGGAAAATATTTCCGATAAGCTTTATTAAAACGTTTTTCCCGTTGCCGATTTCGGCGTTTTATATTACACTCATTTTATGGCTTACGAAGTTACGGCGACGCGTCGGCGGCCCAAGCAATTTGCCGATTTGGTCGGTCAGGAATTTGTTGCGGAAACTTTGAAAAATTCGATCACGTCGCATCAAATCGCTCATGCGTATTTGTTTTCCGGTCCGCGCGGCTGCGGCAAAACGTCCACGGCGCGCATACTCGCAAAAGCGCTCAACTGCGAAAACGGACCGACGCCTGCTCCGTGCGGCACTTGCGCGCATTGTACGGAAATCACGAAAGGTGCGAGTCTCGACGTTATCGAAATAGACGGCGCGTCGAATACGAGCGTCAACGACGTGCGCCAAATCAAAGACGAAGTGATGTTCCCGCCTAACTCGTCGCGTTATAAAATTTATATCATCGACGAAGTGCATATGCTTTCGACGAGCGCCTTCAATGCGCTTTTAAAAACGATCGAAGAACCGCCGCCCTACGTCGTCTTTATTTTTGCGACGACGGAGCTGCAAAAAGTTCCGGCTACGATCAAAAGCCGTTGTCAGCAATTCAATTTCCGTCTCGTTTCCGCAGAAAAGATAAAGGATTTACTTGCCGATGCGGTACGTGAATTGTCGATTCAAGCCGACGACGAAGCGCTTTATTGGATTGCGCGAGAGGCGACCGGCTCGATCCGCGACGCGTATACGCTTTTCGACCAGGTTGCGGCGTTCAGCGACGGCGTCATCACGTACGACAAAATCCGTGACAAACTCGGTCTCGTCGGTGTGGACAGACTCAACGAATTGTTTGAAAAGTGCGCGGCGGGCAAAGCCGACGACGCGATCGGTGTACTCGACTCCTATCTCGAATCGGGTATTTCGATCGAACAGCTGATCGCAAACAGTACGAATTATATTCGAAGCCTTTTATTGATTAAAAACGGCATTACAAAAGAATCGCTGCTCGGCAGTTCGGCCGAACGCTACAGTTCCGCCGTCGTCGAAGCGTGGAATACGGTGCAAGTCGAGCGCGCGCTTTCGATTTTTTTGCAGCTCTACCGCGATATCCGCTATTCGCTTTCGCCGCGCTATGAACTCGAACTTGCGTTTTCGCGTTTGTGCTGGCTTTCCGAGTATGTGTCGCCCGCCGAAGTCAAATCCGCGATCGATTCCGCCCGCTCATTGTTGACGGCGGGATCTCCCGATCATTCGGCTCAAGCGGCGGGGCGTCCTCTGCAAAACGATGCGCCTGCAGGCCGGGCTGCGAATCAATCGATCGGGGGCAATGCGGCGTATACGCAAGCTGCCTCGCCGGTGCAAACATCGGTGCGGCCGGTCGAGGATGTGAAACAATCCGAAAGCGACTTACGGAACGATTTTACATCTTCGGTGCAAAACCGTGCGTCATCGGAAGCGATGAAAGCTATGCCGCGTTTTGCCGCCCTCGCGGAACGGCCGCCGGAGAACGAAAGCCCTTTTTATAACGGCGGGGCCGTGCCGCCTGAACAAGCGGCGAGGGAAAGCGACGGGCTGCCGGAAGTACAACCGCCCTTTCAAAGCCTTCCTTCATGGGAAGATAATCTCTCTTCAGACGATTTCGATGATATCGACGACAGCGATGAAGCTTTATCCGACGTCGATGCGGATGAGAGCGGCGATGAGGATACAAGTGACGCTTCCGAAGTAAGGGCATATATTCCGCCTCTGCATGTTGAGCGTACAGGCGGCGCGGCGGATGAAGCGCAGTCCTATGTAACGGGCGGGGGCCGTACGATTAGTTTTGTACAGCTTCGCGGGAGCGTTATCGCCGAACTCGGTATATACGATGCGCCGACGGCGGCAGCGCTTATGACGACGACTCCGTGGCAAATTTCAGGCAATGTGATTTCGACGCAGGCCGCGACGGCGTATCAAAAGACGCAGCTTGAACGGCAGCGCGACGCGATTTTGCGGACGCTTGAAAAAGTGTGCGAGCGGCGTATGGACTTTTCGGTGAGTTTAAAAGAAGCCGAAGAAGCGGCGGGACCGTCGGAAGTGCCGCAGCAAATAAAAATCCTGTGCAGCGTTTTTAAAGGAAGCATAGTAGGGGGAAAGATATAGATGAATCCGTTTGAATTATTGCAAAATACGGCAAAGCTCAAAGAAGAAGCGCAAAAGATGCAGGACGAACTTGCCGCTTTATCCGCCGACGGTTCGTCCGGCGGTAAAATGGTTACCGTTACCGTAAACGGAAAAATGGAAATGACAGCGATCCGCATCGATCCAATTTGCGTCGACAAGCGCGATGTCGCGATGCTCGAAGATTTGATTGTCGCCGCTCATCACGATGCGATCGCCAATATACAGGAACAAATCAAAGCGAAAACCGGTTCGCTCTTGCAGGGACTCAATATCCCCGGATTGAATGTATGAACGCGCTCGAAGAACTCATCGATTCGTTTTCGCGTCTTCCGGGTATCGGAAAAAAGAGCGCGTCGCGTATCGTGCATTATTTATTAAAATCCGATCGCGCTTATGTGAACCGTTTTGCCGAACAGCTTTCCGTTCTTCAAGATAGAATCAAACAGTGTTCGGTTTGCGGTTCGTGGACGGAAGACGATCCCTGTCCTATCTGCTCGAACCCGCTCCGCGACAAAACCCTCATCTGCGTCGTCGAACAGCCGCAGGATGTGCAAACCATCGAAAGCGCGCATGAATACACCGGTTTGTATCACGTGCTCGGCGGCGTGATTTCTCCGATCGACGGTATCGGCCCGGATCAGCTGCGCATCGCCTCTCTCCTTTCCCGCGTAAAAAACGAACGCATCGAAGAGATAATCATCGCGACGAATCCGACGGTCGAAGGCGATACGACTGCGTTGTACGTGCAGCAGCTGCTTGCAAAAACCGGCGGTGTAAAAGTGACACGCCTCGCATCCGGCATTCCCGTCGGCGGTGATTTGGAGTATACCGATAAACTGACTTTAATGCGGAGCTTCCGCGGAAGGATTGCGTTGTAGGAAAACTATCGGGAATCGGCACTGATTTTAAAAATGCATTATACGTATAATTTCTGGTATGTTTTTTTATGTTGCAGGTTGACCGGAAAAATTAATTAGGTATAATAGGTTTCCCCATTGTTTAATCAAACCGTTCGTTGCAGGTTGACCAGAAAAATTAATCAGTTATAATATTTTGAGATGAAACTCACGCGGGGCGATGTTGCAGGTTGACCAGAAAAATTAATCAGTTATAATTTAATTTTCTTTTGGGCTCTTGAGATTTTAGTTGCAGGTTGACCAGAAAAATTAATCAGTTATAATATTATACCCTTTCTTGTTGTGTATAATGCTGTTGCAGGTTGACCAGAAAAATTAATCAGTTATAATGACGTGGGAAACGAGCAATGCCGACGTTGGTTGCAGGTTGACCAGAAAAATTAATCAGTTATAATTATGGAGCGAATGGCTCGTGGTGGTGCTCGGTTGCAGGTTGACCAGAAAAATTAATCAGTTATAATGGTATTTGTCGGTGCTGCCGTGCAATTTATGTTGCAGGTTGACCAGAAAAATTAATCAGTTATAATACGATTCACCCGACCATATCGCCGATACCGTTGCAGGTTGACCAGAAAAATTAATCAGTTATAATTGGGTCAAGTGCTCACATTCTCATTTTCCGGTTGCAGGTTGACCAGAAAAATTAATCAGTTATAATTGCCTCCGATGCCGATAGCAGCAAACCGTGTTGCAGGTTGACCAGAAAAATTAATCAGTTATAATAATCACTGTAACAACAGATTACTACGGATTGTTGCAGGTTGACCAGAAAAATTAATCAGTTATAATGTTATCGGGTCGTTCGTGTTGAACGCTTGCGTTGCAGGTTGACCAGAAAAATTAATCAGTTATAATTGATGCTGTCTATACGAGCGTCGAGCTGCGGTTGCAGGTTGACCAGAAAAATTAATCAGTTATAATCGATAGCGCGGCCCGTGTTATAGGCTGTTTGTTGCAGGTTGACCAGAAAAATTAATCAGTTATAATATCATCCGTTCTTAAATCATTGCGACATTCGTTGCAGGTTGACCAGAAAAATTAATCAGTTATAATTTAAATGAATTTACAAGCACTTGGTCTGCGGTTGCAGGTTGACCAGAAAAATTAATCAGTTATAATCGTATCGGCGCAGAAATAACGGAGGAAAAAGTTGCAGGTTGACCAGAAAAATTAATCAGTTATAATTGCGTCCGGCGTAAACCGTTACAATACAAAGAAATGGTTTGTGCCGGACGTGTTATTTTTAAACGAAAATCAGAATAAAAGAAACTGTTCCGGCTGCTTTTTTTGCCGTTTTTCGCCCGCATTATAACTGATGATATTGCCATATTGCCTGTCCGTTATCGTGATAATATCAACTTTTCCCTTCGTCGGCAAGTTATCGTGTATCATTCTGTAGTATTTTTCGCAAGCATCTTTTCCCGAAAATAGTTTTGTATAAATGGAATATTGAACCATTGAAAAACCGTTGTCCAATAAAAATTTTCGGAATTCCGTAGCATCTTTCCGCTCTTTTTTTTCAATGACCGGCAGGTCGAACAGTACCATCATCCACATAAGTTCATACTTATTCAAAATCAAGTCGCGCATTTTCATCTCCGTCCCATAGGGGCAGTTCGATATCCGGTTTTTTATTTTCCAGCGCACATGCATAGGCATTTGCCATATATTGCATACTTTGAAAAGCCGGTGAATTCCCTGCGGTCGTATGGAGTTTTATCCACAGTACATCGGAGAGACGCTTTTTTATTTCCGGTGTAAGTATTTCATTTCCTTCTTTTTGCAGTTTGGCAACGGTAAAATCCACAAGCGGTCGATATATTTCAAATAGATCATCGACGAGACAAAATTGATTTAAATTATTGTCGTGGTGAATACCGAGAGAGGGCAAAAGCCCCGCAGAACATACCGCGCGAGCCATGGCCGCACGCATTACGGCATATCCGTAATTGAGCAGAGAATTGATGCCTTCTTCATTTTTATCACGAAGAAAGTCTTTGCCGAATAAAGCTTTCCAATATGCTTTTGCGGCATAAGCTTCGCGGTTATCAGGATCGCCGGACTTTACGAGCGACGATATTTTATCGACAAGCTTTGCATTTTCTTCTTTTCCGTCCAAATGCAATACTTGTGCCTGATTTTTTATTTTACGAACGACAATTTGCTGCCAGATTCGTTTTTTGAGCGGAGCCGAAGCTTCTATTTGATTTTTTATAATTTTTGCAAACAGATAATGCGAAGCGATAGGTAAAACCATGCTTTGCGGTGCATAGTTTTTTCCGCAGAGTATGGTAATGCAGCCGTGTTCCGTCAACGCATTTAATATATTTTTTGACAAGACAACGCTCTGTGCCGAAAGCAGCAATACGCCGATATCGTCAAGCGGCACTTCGCCGAGCGTTTCATCTTCATGCTTGATGACTATAAAACCTCGGCTGAGAGCAAGATAATGATTTTCTTCATAGACTTCCAAAACTCTGTGTATCACGCCGTATATATTATCGGCAGATACGCAGAAAATTATTATTTTCTGAAAACTCGTCCTATCGGATTAACCGTTACGCTGCGTGCGTTGCGCTTTCCGAACAGCACATTTACGGAAACATGATTTTGTCCTTTTATTTCTTTCCAGCAAGACTCAAGCATACTGTCATTCGTAGCGATGATCCAATCTTTACAGTCAGAAACCGCATATACAGGGCGGACGTCGATTTTGTTTTGTGTTGCTGCAAATCCCGCTATTCTGCAAAGATGTGTTGCCCCGCTTTCAGTGAACTCGAGGTAATCGTCTTTATAGAGCATACAGATATACTTTGCCGCGTCGTGCGGTTTTTCCAGTTTTTTTGGTTTGTTCTCGTTATCAAATTCATCGCGACGAAGGTAGGTTGCTTTGTATTCAGGTTCCATATTTTTCTTTTTAGGCGGTATCTGCCAAACGACGGCCGCTAAATAATCTTCAGGACACAGGTAGCGGGGAACGGCGGAACTCGTAATCGGAATCGGGGTTTGAACTCTGTTTATACAGCGCACCTTTTCGATGCGGTATTTTTTGCCGGGTTTACCATCCGCGCTCGGTTTTCCGATCCAGTCCGTTTCGCTGAATTTTTGCAGCTGCTCTGCAAAGGATAAATCGGTGTGTTCTTTTATAAATGTCTTCAGGTTTTCTTTTATTTTTTCATCGACGATACTGTCTATATTTTTCTCCGTAAGCGACACTATCGGCGTACGCGAAACATAGTACGATTTAAAGACATCCAATTTCGGGAACTCGGTCTTTAATACGGCTCTTACTTTTGCCATATTACCGAGTTCGCGGCGTTTTGTTTCAAACCGGGTACGGATGGCGTCGTCCTTTATCGATGCTATATCGTCGTCCGTTTTTATGGAATCGATATCGACTTTTTCAATCTTTTTTATTTTGCCGAGGAGCGTTTCTTTTGAAAGCTTTCCCTGCCAGCCGTGGTCGGGTTTGAAACTGACCGCGATATACTTTACTTTTTCGATCAATTCGCTGCGGCGTACGGGCATTTGCGGCACTTCGATTCTATTTTTTTGTCGAATCTGATTTAACCGCGAAATCTCCTGCACCATTGCGCGGTCGATCAATGCGATGACGGAAGCGTCGAGGGCATGATGACGATGGTCGTAGCGGTTCTTTTTGTATTGCCCGATTTGCTCGTTTTTCAGTTCGAAATGCGCTATTTCCGGATCGTCGATTTTCCGTTTTAAAATCGAATCGATATTCCATTTGTCGCGCAGCAGTTTTGTCATACCTCCGTTGACCGACCACACATCTTTACAGATGCATCGCAGATACCGCAGCGCGGAACGCGAAAGGTAGGCATTGTCGGTAAGCTGACGCTGTATAAAAGAGTTGTCTTTTTCAAACTTTTCCATCGCGTTTTCCGCAAACAACGCTCTTTTTGCAGGATTTTTTAACGAATTTGCTCTTGCACAAATTTCATGCCAATTATACCCGTTCGGACTCGAACCGAAAGCTTCAAACGGAGAACAGTCTTTTTTAAATGCATTGCAGCTTGTATGCGCTATCGTTTTATTCGTTTCGCCGTCAAAGAGTGTGCGTCCGAACGGGAGAATATGTTCTATTTCGATATTTTTTGTAAAAATTTCGGATCCGCTGATCGGCTTTCCGCAATACAGACACTTTCTGCTGAAAGAATCGCTGCCTAATTCTTCCCATAAGCGATATTTTAATCGGTCTTCTCTGTTGGGATATGGAATTTTTGTGATCTCCGCAATATTTTTATTGTCCCGTTCATTGCGCTTTTGGTTTGCAGTTATTGTTTGTTGAATTCGGGCTTTTGCTTCTCTGCTCGCTTTCAAATCGCGTGAAAGCTCTACGACTATTTGCTGCGGCTTGCCGTACGCTTTTATCAGCGTGTTGACGACGGTACGGGTTTGATTCAGCGCCACATGTACGGTCGGATTGCTTATTTTTCCGTATTTCAATTCAGGTTTCGATTCATCCGCCTCCGGATGCGCTCCCATCGTAGAACCGGTCAAAACGGCACCGTAGTAGGGGAGTTCGCCTTCTTCGTGAACCGATTGATCGGCGTATGTATAACCGAGCATCTGAACGGCAACGGTCAGCGGTATTTTGTTTTGTTCCATTTTTTGAACAAGCATCTCCGTCACTTCTTTACACAGCATCGACGTTCCCGACGGCAGTACGGTCGCGGCGATGTTTTTCTTTTGTTCGTCCGTTAAATTATACTGCGCGAGCATGGAGATGATTTCCGCATCTTCGTCCGCTGTAATCAGTTTTTCAACGATCGCGTCTTGCTCTGTCGGAGAAAGAGAATCCCACAAGTCGCCGAATTTGTTTTTATTGCGCAATTTAACGGCGGTTGTATTTCCCTGTAAATATTCCCGTCCGCCTCTTTCCAAATTAAACGTACAGGATTCATCGATCCCCAGCTCTTTTTTCATTGCTTTAAAAGTAAGTTTTTCTTTTTTATCGAGCAGCGCGATTAGCATATCAGTTTGGGCATTCCCGATCGGAAATGCTTTTCCTAATGCGTCAATGTAATCCATATTGTATACTTCTTGTAGAATGCGGATCTTTTGCGAACAGGGCATCGCTTTAAAGGTGCGCTCTTTATCGGGCATATACCGGCAATTGCCGCGTTCCTGCGCACGGAGCGGCCGCTGGTAAAACAATTTTTCATAAAGCGCATCCCAGCTTACGCCTCTGTAATAGGGTTCTTGCACTTTGCGGATCGCGTCGAATTCTTCAACATACATTCGGCGAGTCGGATAATAATTCGAACGGCCGGGTGCAAAGCGCATGCCGATATCGCCTGTATCGTTTTCTGTTTGCTCCGTTTCCGTATTTTTATGTTTCCACAAAAACTCACCGAGTGTCCTGCACCCGGAATCTTTTATAGCTTTTGCAAGGTGTTCACATTTTTCATTTTGTGATTTTACGTCGTTTTGACTGTCTTTTTCTTTTTCCTGTACCGCTTCTTTTCTGTTGCTTTTAAATCCGCGGCGGACGGATAAATTAAATAAAGCGCGGCCGAGTTCGTACGCTTCGAGTTTTGCATCCAGCGCTTGCACACGAAGTTCGTAGGGATTTAACGATTTAAGCGCTGTCGCCTCAGAGGGATCATTCGGCATCAAGCCTTGTTCCCGCAACAAGCGAAACATCTGCTTCCTGCGCAGTTTTCTTCGATATAGGATACGCCGCAGGCCGCGTGCGGTTCTGCGCTCCACGGCAAGGGGTTCTTTTGTTTTCGGATTACGGCCGTCGGAAAATATACGAACGCCCATATCGATAAGCGATTCAGGTTTGTTATTGCCGTCCAACGAATATATACACCAGCCGATTGAATTGGTACCCAAATCGAGTCCCAATCTATATTTTTGATTTTTGTTATTCATGAGAACCATTATATCATGAAAATATAAATTTTGTGAAAAATATGAGAGGCTGAATAAATCGGTAAAAAATATTTGACAATAAAATAATTTTATTGTATGCTATAACCACTGATTAATTTTTTTGATCAACCTGCTAACAAGGAGTCTTTGACTCCGCAAAATGTTTTTACATTTTAGTAAAATGTAAAAATTATCACATGAAAAAAGGAAGCTTCGGCTTCCTTTTTGTTTTTTGTAACCGCACATACCGCCCGTGTGCACCTCCGCACCCTCTCCTTGACAGCATCTCGCGGAATTCGATAAAATGAGAACCGTTCTCATTTTGAGAAATGCGCGTATGAATACGAAAAGTCAATATAAAACAAAACAGCACGAAGAACTGCTTGCCTTTTTGGAATCGATGAAAGGTACGCATATCACGGTAAACGCGGTTTGTTCATATTTTAAATCGCACGGCAAAGCGATCGGTACGGCGACGGTCTACCGTCAGCTTGAACACATGGTCGAAGAAGGCATCGTCAACAAATACATCATCGACGCCAACAGTCCCGCCTGTTTCGAATACACCGGCGGAAAAAAGCGGGACTGCGCGGAGCCGTATTTTCACTGCAAATGCAAAGACTGCGGCAAACTCATCCACGTGCGTTGTTCGAAATTGTCGGCGATGCAAAGCCACTTGCTGGACTCTCACGGATTTAAAATCGATTCGCACAGAACGGTGCTCTACGGGATATGCGGCGAATGTTCGCGACGGAAGCGAGTACGCGGCAGGTAAAAAGATATGCGGAAGTCTAATTGCGTTTATGCGCACACATCGGTTCAAAACACTCGGGCGGTATTCGCCTATGCGGCATTGTTTTTAATAACGATCGTTTCGGTCATGTACATAGTTCACGAAAGCGTTCACGTTTGCAGCGGAGAGGACTGTCCCGTGTGCGCGTGTATCCGTTCGGTAAAAAATAATTTATCGCAGCTGACGATCGATTTGGCGGAGACGATGACGCCCGCCGCTCCCGCCTTTGAGCGGCTTTCGGCGGTGAAATCTTTTTGCGTTTCCCCTCTTTGCCGAACGCTCGTCGAGCAAAAAATTAAATTGAATAATTGACGTATGTTTTCCGAATCGATTGCCGCCCTCTCTTGCCGATTGTGCGGTTTTGTAAAAAGAAAAATAAATTGAAAGAGGTTATAAAATTATTATGAAAAAAAATATTGTTAAGATTGCGTCTGCATTGCTTTTTGCAGTGCTTGTTGCGGGAGCCGCGTTTGCCGCGCCCGCTAAAAAGAATGCGCCGTCAGGTACGGTAAAAATCGTTACCGACATTTTCCCCGTATACGATTGGGTCCGCGAAATAACGAAAAACAGTACGGCGAAAATCGATCTCACGCTGCTGCTCGATAACGGCGTCGATCTGCACAGTTATCAGCCGTCGGTTGCCGATGTTGCGAAGATCGCCGAATGCAATCTCTTCGTTTATGTCGGCGGCGAATCCGAAGGGTGGATGGACGATGCGTGCAAAGAAATCAAAAATAAAAAAAGCGTCGTGCTGAAACTCCTCGATTCGCTCGGCGATGCGGCGAAGGAAGAGGAAGTGGTCGAAGGCATGGAAGGCGAACACGATCACGAGCATGAGAGCGCGGACGAGCATCATCACGATTACGAACATGAAAGTGCCGGCGAACACCATCACGAACACGGCGAGCACGAAGACGAAGCGGAATACGACGAACACATTTGGCTGTCTTTGAAAAACGCGAAATTTCTGTGCAATACGATTGCCGAAAAGATTTCGGAAATCGATCCGAAAAATGCGCAAACCTATCGTGCAAACGCCGCCGCTTACAATGCAAAACTTTCGTCGCTCGATGCGCAGTATCAAAAGATCGTCGATGCGGCGTCGAAAAAAACGGTTCTCTTCGGCGATCGCTTTCCGTTCCGCTATCTCGTAGACGATTACGGTCTTTCGTATTATGCGGCCTTTGTCGGCTGCTCTGCGGAAACGGAAGCGAGTTTTAAAACGATTTTATTTCTCGCAAAAAAAGTCGATGAACTGGGCATTCCCGCCGTGCTGACGATCGAAAAGTCGGACGGAAAAATTGCCCGGACGATTATTAAAAATACGAAAGCGAAAAATCAAAAGATTTTAACACTCGATTCGATGCAGTCGACGACGTCGAACGATGTCAAAAAAGGCGTTACCTATCTTTCGATTATGACGAAAAACGCCGACGTGTTGAAATCGGCGCTGCAGTAAAGCGCTTCAGGCTGAATGTCCTGCGGGTGTGTTCCGCCTGCGGGGCATTTTGCATTTGCAAACGCGGGTTTTTGGAGGCTGTATGGCATTGCTCGCTTGTCAAAACGTATCGCTTAAATACGATGCGAATGTGATCGTGCGCGACATAAATTTTTCCGTAAACGCAGGCGATTACCTCTGTGTCGTCGGCGAAAACGGTTCGGGCAAAACGACATTGATAAAAACGCTGCTCGGACTTCATGTTCCTTCAAGCGGTACGATTGTGACGGGCGACGGCTTAAAGCGGAACGAAATAGGCTACCTGCCGCAGCAGACGCTCGTGCAGCGGGATTTTCCCGCGTCCGTGTACGAGATCGTTCTTTCCGGCTGTCAGGGAAGGTGCGGTATGCGCCCGTTTTACAATAAAGCGGAAAAGCGCCTTGCCTCGGAAAGCATGGAGCGGATGGGCATCGCGCGTTTTGCCGGCCGCTCGTACCGCGATCTTTCCGGCGGGCAGCAGCAGCGCGTTTTGCTTGCACGGGCATTTTGCGCCACGCAAAAACTTTTGCTTTTGGATGAACCCGTGTCGGGACTCGATCCGAACGCGGCGGAAGATATGTATCGATTAATAAAAGAATTGCACGACGACGGCGTTACGATTATTATGATTTCGCACGATATCCCTTCGGCTCTGCGCTATGCGACGCACATCCTGCACATCGGAGGAGAGCGTGCGACGTTTCAAACAAAGGAAGCGTTCGTCCAAAACGGAGCGAGCGGTTTATCGATCGAAGCGAGGAGCGAAGCGCGATGAACGGCATCATAGAAGAGATTTCATTTTACGTAGGCTATCCTTTTGTACGCTATGCGTTTATCGTCGGCATTTTGATCGCGCTGTGTTCGTCGCTGCTCGGCGTAACTCTCGTGCTTAAGCGATTTTCATTTATCGGCGATGGACTTTCTCACGTCGCTTTCGGTGCGATGGCCGTTGCAACGGTTTTGCGCTTTTCAAACAATATGCTCCTTATGCTGCCGGTAACCGTCCTCTGCGCGATTCTCTTGCTGCGCACCGGACAGAATACGAAGATAAAAGGGGATGCCGCGATCGCTATGGTTTCCGTCGGTGCGCTTGCAGTCGGCTATCTCTTGATGAATATATTTTCGACGTCGGCAAATTTGACGGGCGACGTATGCAGTACGCTCTTCGGTTCCACATCCATTTTAACGCTGTCGAAATCGGAAGTGATCGTATGTGTCGTGCTGTCGGTTATCGTAGTCGTGCTGTTCGTTCTGTTTTATCAAAAGATTTTTGCCGTCACTTTCGACGAGAGTTTTGCGCGTGCGGTCGGCACTCGGGCGGGCGTATACAATTTACTTATCGCGGTCGTCACCGCGATCGTCATCGTGCTTGCGATGAACCTCGTCGGTTCTTTGCTCATCTCCGCGCTCATCATCTTTCCCGCTCTGTCGGCTATGCGGATTTTTAAAAGCTTTAAAGCCGTTACGATTTGTTCGGTGCTGCTGTCGGTCGGCTGTGCATTTTTCGGGCTTGCGATATCTATCGTCGCCGGAACACCCGTCGGCTCGACAATCGTCGCCATTCACATTATAGTATTTATTGTTTTTTCCTGCATCGAAAATTTGAAACGGAGGCGCGGGGTATGAAAAAAATGATCGATAATCTCGCCGCAGTGCGCCGATGCAGGGCATCTTCCGTACGGATAAAATTCTGCGTTTTGCTCGCCGTCGGAATGCTGTCAGGCTGTGCAAAAGCTTTGCCGGCTCAGATCAAGAACATGCTGTTTTCTCAAAAACGAAATACGGGTATCGTCGATTTGACGCGCTTGAGCGCGACGATGGTATACGCGGAAGTTTTCAATATGATGGTCGAGCCGGAAAACTACGTCGGTAAAACAATAAAAATGAACGGTCTGTTTTACGTGTATCCCGATGAAAAAAAAGGTACGTATACGTTCGCGTGTCTCATCATGGATGCGACGGCATGTTGCGCACAGGGGATCGAATTCCGACTGCGCGGAGAACATGCATACCCCGCCGATTACCCCGAACCGAATACGAACATCACCGTGCAGGGGACTTTTTATACGTATGAAGAAGACGGCTTTACACACACGCTTTTGATCGATGCCGATATGACCGTGAGGAAATAGGTCGAGTGCCGTACACGAAGCGGCTTTTTATAGTGCCGGTTGTTTTTGGCGAAGGTTTAAAAGCGCCGCTGAAATAGCGCGGCACTTTTAACTTCGAGTTTTCTTTCGAAAACTCGCGGATGTACGTGTGCGCTTACGCGCACCAATTGCACGGCTCCTAAATCCGAAGATTTACTCGCCGTGCAATTTTAGGGAAGGTTTAAATTGAACGTCTGAGATAGCGCCGTTCAATTTAACTTCGAGTTTTCTTTTCGAAAACTCGCGGATGAACGTGTGCGCCGCTTGAAACTTCGCGCTATTGCGCTCGTTTCGAGGCTCGCGCACGAATTGCACAGCTCCTAAATCCGAAGATTTACTCGCCGTGCAATTTTAAGGAAGGTTTAAAAGCGCCGCTGAAATAGCGCGGCACTTTTAACTTCGAGTTTTCTGTCAAAAACTCGCGGATGTACGTGTGCGCGCTCGCGCACGAATTGCACAGCTCCTAAATCCGAAGATTTACTCGCCGTGCAATTTTAAGGAATATGTTTTCCGACGTATTTTTTCGTTGTCGTAACGCGTAGTTGCAATCGGCGGAAAATATGTTATACTCGTTGTCATGGTAGATATAGACGAACAGAAAAAGATTGCAGTACTCATAGATGCGGAAAATATCCCGCACAATAAATTGCCGGCCATCCTCGAAGAAATGGCGGTGCACGGGCATGTCATCACCAAGCGCGCATACGGCGACTTTTCGAGCGACAAGCTCCGCGCGTGGAAAACCGTTTTAAATGAAAACGCCGTTTTGCCGATACAGCAGTTCAGCTATACGCAGGGAAAAAATTCGAGCGATTCGGCCATGATTATCGATGCGATGGATTTGCTCTATACCGAAAAATACGATACTTTCGTACTCGTTTCCTCCGACAGCGATTTTACCAAACTCGCGTCGCGTCTCCGCGAATCGCAGGAATACGTGTTCGGCGTCGGCGAAAAGAAAACGCCGGTGTCGTTTGTAAACGCGTGCGACGAATTCATCTATATAGAAAATCTGCACGGCGTCGAAGATTCGTCGCTGCCGGAAAAAATCGATGTCGCGCATAAGCGGCGTGCAAAAGTAAAGCGAGCGGCTCCCGCAGGGGGTACGGCTGCAGCCGGCGCTACGGTAGGCGTCAACGCGGACGGTGATACGATGACCGACAAGCAGTTCCGTCAGATTTACAAGCTGCTTACAAACGCATACGAAAAATACGCAGACGATACCGGCTGGGCGCCCGTCTCCGCGGCGGGCTCTCTTTTCAAGCGGCAAAATCCCGGCTTCGACACTCGCGATTTCGGATTTAAAAAGCTGTCGGATTTGATAGCCTATCTCGACGATGATTTTGAAATGAAAGGCTCCGGTATGGGCGGCCGCGGCGGCAACAAAATATATCGACCCGTCGAAAAAGAATAATTAATAGGTTGGATGTCAAAAGCAAATGATGCTACAGCTTTTGAATTTCCGCTTCCGAAAGACCGGTCATAAGGCAAATCTCGGAGAGCGGGTATTTGTGTTCAGCCATCAGCTTTGCCGTTTCTAGCTTTGCTTGATACGATCCCGCAGCAATACCGTCTTTCCTGCCTTTGCGTATCCCCCGCTCAAAGCCGATCTTTTCACCGGCCATGCGTAAGTCATCTTCATGAATATTCAACGACATATACCAGCTCCTGAACTTTTCGTTCCGTTTCGCTTTTTCGACAAGCGCATCGATCCGTTGAGTAAAGCCGCTTGTCGCCCGCCTCTCGCAAAGATACTCCAACAAGGCACTCAATTCAGACTCACCTTCTTTATCGTAGGCACCCGTATTATAAAATACCTTGACGCTTTTGTCATCAAAAATAATACTGCCGTCCTCACAGCACATATTGCGGAAAGTATATACAGGCAAGTCTTTGCCGAAGGGATCCTGCGTACAGATAAAGATGACATAGCTTTCTTTCAGTTCGGCATAGCTTTGGCCGCGCAAAAGGTTATCGACATCCATGAGACTTTGATAATAGCGCGTACGCTTGGGAAGAAAAGGCGGGATCGATGTTTGTATTTCGATATCGAAGACGCGCTCCGAATCTGAAACATAGACGTCGAGGCGTATGCCTTTGCTTTCGTAAAACGGAGCGATCGTTTTTTGCAGAGAGGGATATTCGATTTTACCGACTTTGATATGCAGGAGCCGTTCGATGACGCCCTTGCATATCGTTTTATTTTTCATGACCGTGCCGAACATAAAGTCGTCGGTAAAGGTAAGTTCTTCGACAGGCTTGTGGGTATATACCATGAGGATACCTTCGATTGTTGAGATAGAGCCGCCGGGAAAGCCGCCGAACTATATATCGTCTACAAAGTTATATAGTACGCGGTTTTTTATGAAACGTATAAGAAATAGGTTTATTTTTTTTCGAAATTTTCCGCTCGTTTCGTATATCGACAGAACGATAAATTTTGAAAACAGCGTCGGCACAATAAAACAGCGCCGTGTCGGTTGACGGTGTTTTCAGATGCTTTTTTTCGCTTTCGTTTTTTCGAGAGCTTTTTCGTATTTTCTTTCGTCCGCTTTTTCTGCAGGGCGGTACAAAATCGCTTTGTTGCCGATGACCCGTACGAGGACGGCGGAGCAGTCTTCCGCCAATGAAGCGGCGAGATGCCGTTTTTCGTCTTTGAATTCGTTGAAGCTGATTTTAATAAGTTCGTGAGCGGCGAGCGAGGCATCGGTCATTTTTTCGACCGCTTCGGTAACGCCGTTTTGTCCGACGATGACGACGCTTTGCAGGGGCTGTGCATATTTTTCAAGGATTTTTCTCTGCTTGCTTGAAAGTTCAATCATATTTGAAATACTATCGGTATTTGCCCGATTGCGCAACTGCGGAAAAACCATAAAAGCGGTCGTTCGATGTTATACAAATCGGCGGCTCAAAAAAATCCCTTGCAATGTCATTTATTTTCTTTTATCATAGCCTTGTATTTGCATTTCAATTTTTACGGGAGTACAACGGTTATGAAAATGACGATGCGCTGGTACGGAACGAAATTCGATTCCGTCACGCTGCAGAACATCAGGCAGGTGCCCGGAATTGCGGGTGTTATCACAACCTTATACGATATTCCTGCCGGCGAATTATGGCCGCTTGAAAGAATCAAGACGATTAAAAAAGAAGTCGAAGATGCCGGTCTTCAGATATGCGGTATAGAAAGCGTTAACATTCATGACGATATTAAAATCGGTTTGCCGTCGCGCGACGGCTATATCGACGCGTATATCAAAACGCTCGAACATCTCGGACAGTGCGGCATCGATATGGTGTGCTACAATTTTATGCCGGTCTTCGATTGGACGCGTACGGATTTGGCAAAAAAGAGAGCCGACGGTTCGACGGTTTTAGCCTACGATCAAAAAGTCGTCGACAGCATCGATCCCGAAAAATTTATCGAAGGAACCGATAAAAATTCCAACGGTTTTATCATGCCGGGATGGGAGCCGGAGAGGCTTGCGCATGTCAAAGAATTGTTTGAAAAATACAAAGACGTCGATAACGAAAAGCTTTTTAATAATCTCGTATATTTTCTCAAAGCGATTCGGCCGGTATGCGAAAAGTACGATATTAAAATGGCGATCCATCCCGACGATCCTGCGTGGCCGGTTTTCAATCTGCCTCGCATCATCACCGGCAAAGAAGCTATATTGAAAATGCTGCATGCCGTCGACGCGCCTTTTAACGGGATTACGTTTTGCACCGGTTCTCTCGGCACGAATCCTCAAAACGATTTGCCCGGCATTGTCCGTGCATGCAAAGGCCGCGTTCATTTTGCACACGTGCGGAACTTGCATCATTATGCGCCCGGCGTTTTCGAAGAAGCGGCGCACCTTTCATCCGACGGTTCTTTCGATATGTATGAAATTGTTAAAGCGCTTTATGAAACGGGCTTTTCCGGACCGATCCGTCCCGATCACGGGCGTATGATTTGGGGTGAAAAAGCTATGCCCGGTTACGGTTTGTACGACCGCGCGCTCGGCGTTGCATATATCAACGGATTGTGGGAGGCGATTGAAAAAAATGAAACTCACTGAGCGCGGCATCACCGATACGCATGCATGGAAAGGATACGCACTGCCGAAATTCGATCGCGCAAAGATGATTGCGGCGACGAAAAAAAATCCTGTGTGGATTCATTTCGGTGCGGGGAATATTTTCCGCGCGTTTCAAGCGATGCTTGCACAAGATCTGCTTGAAAAAAATCTTACCGATACGGGAATCATCGTCGCTGAAGGTTTCGATTTGGACATTATAGATAAAGCGTATCGGCCGTACGACAATCTGTCGCTGCTCGTTACGCTCAAAAGCGACGGAAGCATTACGAAAACCGTTGCGGCATCGGTTGCAGAAAGTTATAAATGCGATCCCTCTTTTCCGGGCGATTGGAATGCGCTTACGGAAATCTTCCGAAGCAAGTCTCTCGCGCTTGTAACTTTTACGATCACCGAAAAGGGATACGCGGTAAAAGATTCCGACGGAAATTTTCTTCCCGCATACTGTGCCGATTTTGAAGCGAGTCCCGATAAAGCGAAAATGTTTTTATCCCGCCTGTGTGCGCTTTTGTACGGCCGCTATCTTCATGCGGACAAACATCCCGTCGCGCTGGTGAGTACCGACAACTGTTCGCATAACGGAGAAAAACTTCAGGCGGCGGTTCGAGCGATTGCCGGCGAATGGCAAAAACGCGGCTTCGTGGAAGAAGGTTTTATCGATTATATTTCATCGCCCGACTCGGTGAGTTTTCCGTGGAGCATGATCGACAAGATCACGCCGCGTCCCGATGCCGGCGTGCAGGCGCAGCTTAAAACCGACGGTTTTGAAGACGCCGAAATAATCGTCACCGACAAACACACGTATACCGCTTCTTTCGTAAATGCGGAATCTCCGCAGTATCTCGTCATCGAAGATGCGTTCCCGAACGGACGTCCGCCGCTCGAAAAAGCGGGCGTGTATTTTACGACGCGCGATACGGTAAATAAAGTCGAGCGGATGAAAGTGTGTACGTGCTTGAATCCGCTGCATACGGCGCTTGCGATTTACGGCTGTCTGCTCGGATATACGCTCATCGCGGATGAAATGAAAGACGCCGAACTCAATACATTGGTACACCGCATCGGCTATGACGAAGGGCTTCCCGTCGTCACCGATCCGAAAATAATCGATCCGAAAAAATTTATCGATGAAGTCGTTACGGTGCGCATTCCGAATCCGTTTATGCCGGACACGCCGCAGCGCATAGCATGCGATACGTCGCAAAAACTTTCGATCCGCTTCGGCGAAACGATTAAAGCATACGCCGCAGATCCCGCACTGGGTACGCAAAAGCTCAAATATATTCCTCTCGTGCTTGCCGGCTGGTGCCGCTATCTTATGGCGCTCGACGACGAAGGTAAAAAATTCGAATTAAGTCCCGACCCGCTGCTCGGCCGCGTATGTCCTTTTGTCGAAAAAATCGAACTCGGCCGAACGTATACGGCGGAAGCTCTCGACGGATTTT
Source organism: Treponema sp. Marseille-Q4132 (assembly GCF_014334835.1). Taxonomy (NCBI): domain Bacteria; kingdom Pseudomonadati; phylum Spirochaetota; class Spirochaetia; order Treponematales; family Treponemataceae; genus Treponema; species Treponema sp. Marseille-Q4132. The sequence continues at coordinate 1,357,140 of NZ_CP060591.1, read as the reverse complement.
TGCACGGCCTGCTTTCCGACGCATCGCTGTTCGGTGTCGATCTTTACGCGGCGGGACTTGCTCCTCTCGTACTCGAATATTTCGGCGAATTGACGGCAGGCAGGGGTGCCGTAAGAGCGACGCTGAAAAAATACATACGTTGAAAGAAGGAATGATAAAAAGCGCCGTCTGAAATATCGCCGTCGCTTTTTATCTCGAGTTTGCACGAATGTTTGCAGAAGACGTGTATACGTGGTGTTTCGATAAAAATCGCATGAATACGATACGCTTTATTTTGCAAACTCGACTATTGAACGTGTGCGCGCACGCGCACGGCTAAAAACTTTTTCGGAAATTGATATTTCCTGCAAAAGTTTTTATGGGAAGGCGATTATGCCGTTTATGGATGCCGATTTTTTATTAAAAAATAAAACCGCGAGGATGCTCTTTGACGTATGTGCGTCCGAACCGATTTTCGATTACCACTGTCACCTCGATCCGAAAGAGATAGCAGAAAATAAACGCTTCGATAATTTGGCAAATCTGTGGCTCGGAACGGGAGGGTGCGGCGATCACTATAAGTGGCGTATGATGCGTGCATGCGGCATCGATGAAAAGTTCATTACGGGAGACGCTCCTCCCTACGAGCGATTTTTAAAATGGGCGGAAACGATTGAGAACCTCATCGGCAATCCTCTGTACCATTGGACGCATTTGGAGCTGCAGCGTTATTTCGATATTGCACAGCCGCTTACCCGCGCGTCGGCGCCCGTAATTTGGGAAAAGGCGAATGCGCTGCTTTCCGACGGAACGGTTACGGTAAAAAATATTTTTAATAAATTCAATATATACGCCGTGGGTACGACCGACGATCCCGCCGACACGCTCGAATATCATAAAGCGATCGCATCGGGCTTTGCGCCGATCGGAAAGATTGCGACGAAAGTGATGCCCTCCTTCCGTCCCGACAATGCGCTGCATATAACGAAGCCGTCGTTCGCATCCTATATCGGACGTCTTGCGCAGTCGGCAAAAACCGATATACGCAGCGTCGACGACGTGATCGAAGCTCTTGTAAAACGGCTCGACTTTTTCGTTTCCTGCGGCTGCCTTTGTGCCGATCACGGTCTTCCGTATGTGCCGTTCAACGTTCAATCCGATAAAAAAATACAAGCGACCTTTGAAGCCGCGCTCGGCGGAAAAGCGGTCGACGATTCGGACGGAGAAGCGTATATGACGAAAGTGCTGGCTTCTCTTGCCGAAGCGTACGCAAAACGGAATATCGCAATGCAGCTGCACGTGAATGTGTGCAGGAATCTTAACTCGCGCGCATTTGCCGCTTCGGGCGCCGACACCGGTTACGATGCGATCTGCGATTACGGTGCTGCGGACAAACTCGCGAAATTTCTGGACTGTGCAGAAACGCGCTCAGGTCTTCCGAAAACGATATTGTATTCTCTGAACCCGAAAGATTATTATCCTTTTGCATCGATTATGGGATGCTTTCAAAGAGCGCCCGTTCGCGGAAAAATGCAGCTCGGTTCGGCGTGGTGGTTTTGCGACCATAAAGACGGAATGGAATATCAGCTTTCCGTACTTTCAAGCATCGGCATGCTGAGCGCTTTCGTCGGTATGCTCACCGACAGCAGAAGTTTTTTGTCGTATCCTCGGCACGAATATTTTCGCCGTATTTTATGCAATCTTATCGGTACCTGGGTCGAAGACGGCGAATACCCCGATAATAAAGACGACATCATCCGTATCGTAAAAAATATTTCTTTCGGTAACGCGCTGCGTTATTTTTCCGATGAAAAATAATAATCGGCCGTATCTGAAAACTTGAACTTCTTTTAGAAACCGATATCGTCCGCTGAAAAAAAATAACAATTTTTTATCTCGTAATAACAATTTGTTCTTATGATTTGCTTGTAACCTTACCGCAGTTTAATTTATAATAAATTAAGAGGATGGCGGTATGATTTTGAAAAAGGTTGCGGCGCTCCTTGCCGCCGGGCTTTGCTTTATCGGAGCTTTGTCTGCCGAAGAGCTGACGGTCGATCGTGCGGTGAAGTACGCGCTGGAAAATAATATCTCCGTACAAAAAGATAAAATTACGCTCGACTCGCTCAAGCGCGCAAAAAATCATTCGTGGAACGGCGTGAGTCCGAGCGCGTCCGTCAGCGCAAATATGCTTTTTCCCGTTGCGGGCGACGCGCGTCAATACGATTACAATTTTTCGATTCAAGGCTCAGTGAACTTTGCACTTTCTCCGTCGATCTATTCGTCCGTAAAGAGCGCTTCGCTCAATTATGAAAACGGACTTCTTACTTATGACGAAGCGCTGCGTTCGATCGAACTCAAAGTGCGCAGCGCGTTTTATCATCTTCTGTATGAACTTGAATATATAGAATTGCAGCGGCGCAATCTTGAAACCGCCGGTCAGCAGTACGAACAAAATTCGAAAAAATACAAAAGCGGTCAGCTTTCCGAACTGGATATGCTGTCGAGCCAAGTAAAATACGAACGGCTTAAGCCGGCGCTCGAGTCCGCCGAGATAACATTCGCCAACGATTTGGCGTCATTCAAACAGATGCTCGGAATCGATCGATCGACCGAAGTCGTGCTTTCCGGTTCTCTTGCCGACGCGCGTTCTTTCGGCGATATAAGCGTCGAAGTCGATGCCGAAGATACGCCTGTCGTCCGCGCCGAAAAAAACAGCGTAAAGATCGCTCAGGCGGCGCTGCTTGCGCGGCGCTTTGCCGCATGGGGGCCGACCGTGAGCGCGGGGTGGACGTACGGCAAATCGAAAACGAATATCGCAAACGATTTTTCTACGACGAATGCGCTTTCGATCGGCGTTTCGATTCCGCTCGACGGATATCTCCCGTGGTCGAAGGGCGCCGACTCGATCGCATCGGCTGCGGATAACGTAAAGACGGCGGAGCTTACGCTGGAAAACAGCAGGACGACGGTTGCAATTCAAATCGATAATTACATCAAACAGATACGGCAGATACGATCGCAGATCGTATCGCTTCAGGCAAATGTCGATTTGGCGCAAAAGTCGTACGATATGACGAAAGATGCGTATAATCACGGATCGCGCGATTTGCTTTCGCTGCAAACCGCATCCGATTCGCTTTTGAATGCGCGTACCGATCTTGCGCAGCAGGAGTATGCGCTTATCACGAAAATTATTAATCTTGAGTATACGCTGGGCGTTCCGTTCGGCTCTTTGGGTAAAAATTAATAATTATTAATTTAGAATGGGATGCGGCATCGGTTTTGCAGGGATACCGCGTATGTGCGGTAAACGCATCGGTATAAACTTGAAGCGGATCGTTTTTTGAAGCGTACCGCTCGAAACGCTTTTTACGGAGAATTGAGGAGAACGGATATGAAAAAATCGGCGGTGATCGTAATCGTTGTACTTGCTGCGGCTTTGGCGGTAGGTATTTATGCTTTTTTCGGTACTCGGCGAGCGGCAGCGATGCGCGGCAAGGCGCCTTCTCAAAGGGTTTCGACCGTGCGCACGCAAATTGCGGCAACGGCGACGCTGCACGACTATATCAACACGAACGGCGATATCGAAGCGGTGAACTCCGTTTCCGTGTATCCCGATATCGGCGGAAAAATCGTGAGTACGAACGTAGCGCTCGGCTCGCCCGTCAGGAGGGGAGACGTGATCGCTCGAGTCGATCCGTCCGAGCCGGGCAGCAATTATGCGCTGAGTCCCGTTCTCGCTCCGATCAACGGCAGCATTATTAAAACACCGCTCAAAGTCGGAACGAAGGTTACGACATCGAGTACGATTACGACGATCGGCGATATTGCGAGCTTGCAGATCACCGCGAAGATTCCGGAACGTTACGTCGCTTCTCTTCGCACGGGATTGAAAGCGGAGATATCGCTTGAAGCTTATCCCGGCGTCGTGTTTGCGGCGACGGTAACGCACGTGTCTCCGGTACTGGACGTCAATGCGCGCACGAAAGAAATCGTTTTGACATTCGACGAAAACGATTCGCGCATCAATGCCGGTATGTTCGGTAAAGTGAAGCTGTATACGCGCGACTACGGCGGCGTCGTTGCTCTTCCGTCCGATGCGGTCGTTACAAAAGGCGATAAACCGTACCTTTTCGTCGTTAAAGACGACGAAACCGTCGAACAACGCGAAATAACGCTCGGGCAATCGGTGGACGGTATCGTCCAGGTTTTGTCGGGCATAAAAGAAGGAGAACGCGTCGTCATCGAAGGCGGGCAAGTGCTTTCGAACGGCACGAAGGTGCGCGACTTGTCGAATGCGACGCGAGGTGAAAAATGAGTTTATCTCGGAAAACGCTCGAGCATCCCGTTCTTGTACTCATCGTATTTGCACTGCTCGGCATTATCGGCATATCGAGTTTTAACAATATCGCGATCAGTCTTTTCCCCGATATCGACAGTCCTTTCATTATGGTTTCGACGACCTATTCGAATGCGGGTCCCGAGTCGGTGGAAAAGTCGGTGACGAAAGTGCTTGAAAGCAGTCTCGTGAGCGTCAACGGTTTGAAAGAACTGACGTCTTCGTCATCGGAAGGATCGAGCGCCGTGTTTCTCGAATTCAATTACGGTACCGATTTGGAATCGGCCGTAAACGACGTGCGCGATAAACTCGACCGAGTCAAGCGTTCATTGCCCGACGGCGCATCGACTCCGAGTATTTTTAAAATGGATGCGTCCGCCATGCCGATCATGCGAATCGCGATGCGGGGAAACCGTTCGACGGACGATCTTAGGCAGATAGCCGAAGACGACGTTATCGATATTCTCGAACAGACGGACGGCGTCGCCGAAGCGAGCGTTTCGGGAGGCCGCACAAAAATCGTCCGCGTCGAAATTTCGGAAAACAGGCTTGCCGCTTACGGTCTCAACATATCTGCCGTGTCGTCCGCGCTCGCAAAGCAGAACTTCGAACTCGGCGGCGGAAAGATCACCGAAGGAAAGATGAACTATGTCGTCCGCACGACAGGTGAATATTCGACTGTCGATGAAATAGACGATACCGTTATCACAACGGTAAACGGATACGACGTAAAATTGCGCGATATCGGAAACGCGTTTATGGGCTACGAAGACGCGTCTTCGACGGTTTACATAAACGGGGAGCCGGGAGTTTACGTTTCGGTTACAAAGCAGTCCGGCACGAATTCGGTAACCGTTGCAAATGCGACGTATAAAAAAATCGAGCAAGTGCAGGCGCTCCTTCCGTCGGATATTACGCTTGAAATCGTATCGGACGATACGACTGCGATCCGCGATACGATCAGCACGCTCGTGACTTCGGCGTGGCAGGGATTGCTGCTTGCGGTTATTATTTTGTTCGTCTTTTTGCAGAATTTTAAAAGCACGCTTATCATATCCATATCGATTCCGCTTTCCCTCGTCATTACGATCATGTGTATGTCCTTTGCGGGGATCACGATCAACATCATGACGTTGACAGGTCTCATACTCGGCGTCGGTATGATCGTAGATGCCTCCATCGTTATCATAGAAAATATTTATGCGTACCGCTCGCGCGGCGCAAAACCCAAAATTTCCGCAGCCCTCGGTTCTCAGGAAATGCTCATGTCCGTCATTTCCGGAAATCTCACGACGATCTGCGTATTCGTTCCGTTTTTATTTTTTCTCAAAGACCTTGAAATGTTGGGGCAGATGTTCAAAGGCATCATCTTTACGGTCGTCATCGCCCTCGTGTCGAGCTTGTTCGTCGCGATCTTTCTCGTGCCCGTACTGGCCGGCAAATTTCTGCCTCTTTCAAACAGGACGGAAAAGCCGGTAAAAAACCGCGTTTTAAAAGCGATGTACGCTTCGTTTCAAAATATCATAAACGCCCTCACGAAAGTGTACCGCAGAGGATTGAAGATCGCTCTCGATCACAGAGCTGTGACGATCGTCGTGAGCGTAAGCGTTCTCTTTATGGCGCTCGCGCTCTTTCCGACACTGAAAATCAATATGATGGGGCGGGGCGGCGGAGACGACAGCGTGACGCTCAATGTGACGATGCCGACCGGAACTTCGCTTGCGGAAACGACCAAAGTCGTGCAAGCCTTTGAAACGATTGCAAAGGAAGAAATACAAGGCTACACGACGCTGATCATGAGCGTCGGGACGGGCGGCAGACGGTCGAGCGCGTCGACGTATACGGGTTCGCTTTCGATCCGCCTTCCCGAAACGAGTAAACAGATCGACACATCCGAAACGATTCAGAAAAAGCTTCGCGCGCATTTCGACGAATTTGCGGACGCGCAGCTTTCGTTCGGCGCGGGCTGGCGCGGTCAGATTTCGGGAAGCGATATCGTTATAAAGGTTCGTTCGGACGACCTTGAAGCGGCGCTTTCGGTTTCCGACAAAATAAAAGACGTAATGGAAAAAATCGATGCCGTAGGCGAAGTGACGATCGATACGAAAAAGGGTTTGCCGCAAGTCGAAGTCGTCATCGATCGGCAGCGGGCATACGCGTTCGGCGTGGATGTTACGACGGTTGCGCGCGAAATCAATTATGCGATGAACGGAGTTACGTCGACGGTATACCGTTCGAACGGCAAAGAATACGATGTCATCGTTATGTACCGGCCGGAAGACCGAGATAAAGTTTCCGATCTCGAATCGATTTACGTGCGCGGTGCGAACGGTATGGTGAGCGTTGCGAATTTCGCTTCGCTTAAAAAAGGGCTCGGGCCCGTCAGCATCAATCGGGAAAATCAAAGCCGCGTCATAGAAGTGTCGGCGGATATCATATCGGATGAAAATGCGAACGTCGTCGAAAACGAAATCAAGTCGCGTATCGCCGATACTTTTGTCATTCCCGAAAACGTTACCGTCAGCTACGAAGGTTCGTGGAGCGACGTGCAAAAACAGAAAAATGTTTACGGTTCGATCGCGCTTATGGCGCTCCTTCTCGTGTTCGGCGTTATGGCTGCGACTTACGAATCGTTTAAAGCGCCGCTTATCAATATGATGACGATTCCGTTTTTAATAATCGGCGTCGTCTTTATCTATAAATTTACCGGACAGACGATGGCTATGACGTCGATGGTCGGTATCATCATGCTGGTGGGTATCGTCGTCAACAACGGCATCATCCTTGTCGATTATACGAATCTCCTGATAGACCGCGGTATGAAAATGAAAGAAGCCTGTCTTGAAGCGGGTGCGAGCAGACTTCGTCCCGTGCTTATGACGACGCTCACGACGATTCTCGGTACGCTTCCGATGTGTTTTCAATTCGAAGGAACCGCTCAAATGGTACAGCCGATCGGCCTTTCGATCGTCGGCGGTTTGACGTCGAGTACATTCGTCACGCTCTTTATCATTCCGGTACTTTATTCGCTTGTTATGAAAGAAAAAAAATCGCTCGATGGCGGTGCCGCGCAGGCGGTCGCGGACTTCATCCAAAGCGGCGATATGCCTGCCGAAACGGATTGCGTGCAGGCCGGCATTATCGCAAATCAATCGGTCGAAGACGATATCGTCGAAACGCTTGAACAGGCTGTTCCGGATATCCGCTATACGATCATTCCGACGGTAAACGGGCGAGGCGGCGACAACTACAAACTCGGAACTGCGACATGGCCCGAACAGAATTTTATGATGATCGCCTACATAAAAAAAGCGGATGCGGCAATGATTTCGGCTGCCGTCAGGATGCTGAAGAAAAAATTCCCCAAAGAGGGGATAAAACTTTTTTTCATGTGAGCGCTCGTGTGCGCGTACGCAAAACGCTCAGCGCACTTTAAAGAATATGCCGATCAGCGCTACCGTTATGAGCAGCTGCATGATGACGAATTTGATAAGTACTTGCGTCGGCGACCATCCGCGCTTTTTACGCATTTCGTCGTGCAGCGGAAAGCGGATATTGTTGAATATGCGTATATGGAAAAAACGCAGCAGCGCGACTTTCAATAATCCCATGCCGCCGTTTATGGACATGATCGTCGATGTCGCCAAAATCAAAAAGGGATTTCCGCTGACCATAACGCATACGCCGATAAAAAAGCCGAGCGCGCGGCTGCCGGCGTCTCCCATGAGCACTTTGCTCGGGTATGCGTTGTGCCAGAGGTATCCCATAAGCGAACCTGCGAGTGCAAAACTTATGACAGCCCAGTTCGCGCCCTTGGGTAAATGCGGTACGAGCAGGTATTCGGCTATATCGATGTGACCGAGTACAAAATAAAAAATCGACCCCATCGTGATGAGCGCGATGAGCACGAGCGTGCCCGAAAGCCCGTCCACTCCGTCGGTGCAGTTCGTCGTATTGATCGACGCCCACAGCAAAACCGTACACACGATCACATATACCGCAACGTTTACCGAAACCGGATGCGTAACGAAGGGCAGCCAAAAGCGGACGTGACCGTCGGGCGACACGCTTTTGAGACAATAAAAAAGCAGCAGCGCTTCTGCAAAGCTTATGATAAAGTCGAGCAGCGCTTTGCGGTATTCGCCCCAGCTTACAAGGCTCTTATCGTCAAGAAATCCGGTGAGCATCATGATCCACGTCAACATAAGCGTGCCGCCTTGCAGGATCGTAAGCGGCGTACATAAAAACGCGATGGCGATAAATACCGTGATGAAGACGATGCCGGCTCCCGTCGGTTTCCCTTTCGATGCTTCCGCAGTGAGCGTAAATTCCCTGCCCCTGTCGTGCGGCAGGCGCTCGTAAAAACGGGGCAAAAGGCGCATCGAAGCGATAAAGCTCGTATAAAGCGCGAGCGTTATGAGTACCGTGTAGGATTGGAGAAGCCTCGCCGGTCCGAAAAAATGCTGCAGATATGCACCGAAATAGTATATCATTAACAACCTCGATTTTATTCGCGAGAAGGATTCAGTGCTTCGGCATTCTCCGCCGAGCTTGTTGATCCCGTTCGATAAACCGCTTCATCATCCGTAAAAACCATGGCGATACCGTGTTCGTCGCAAAATTTAATAAATTCGGAATCGGTATCGGTACCTCCGGGCTGCAAAATGAGACGTATGCCGCTCTTTATGAAACGTTCGAAACCCTTGTCAAAGGGCAGTGCGCTTGCGCTTACGAGCGTTTCGACAGGCGCTGTGCTTTTTGCCGGTTCGCTTTGCATATTGTTCGCGGCTCTGTTGATCGCCGCAAAGCAAGCGTCCGCCGGAGCGAGCGCCGCGCAGCACATACCAATCGTCGTCATGTTTCCGATGACGGCGGCAGCATCGTGTTTCGCGCCGAGCAGGACGAGCTGTGCGAATGCCGCTTCATCGGCTTGAATTTGTGTCGGCCGCGCTTTTGTGACGACCTTCCACGAATCGAAGAGCGTAACTTTGTCTTCTTCGACGATGAGTCCGCCGTTGAGCGAGCGGATATTGTACGATATCGTCGCCGGTGTCGACATCGTGATCAGGCGGATATCTTTCCGCTCGGCAAGCAGCGTTTTTGCTCCCGCCGTAAAGTCCGGCGCGACGACCGCCGCCAAATTCGATTTTAATAATTCGTTTGCTGCGTTTTCGTCGACGACTGCGCTGAATCCTGCGACGGCGTTTTCCAAAAACGCTTTTCTGCAGGCGGACATCTTTTGAAAGGATTCGGTACAGTTCGAACCGAGTGCTGCGCTGACGGGAATGCCGTGTTTTGACGAACACGTAAATACAGATCCTGCAGCCGGCGTAAAACGCATTTCTATTTCATTTCCGTTGTCGTCGCGTTCGGTTACCGTCGGAGGCTTTTTCAACAACGCGGAAAAATTGCTGAGGCTTTCCCACACCGCATCGATATTGACGTAGAGACTGTACAAAAGTTCCCCGCCCTGATTTTTCCGCAAGCTGTCGAGCGCACCGCCGTGCAAAAGCGTATAGAGACAGGCCGAACGGTGCGACTGCTCTTTGTTTATCAGCTCTTCGGATTTTTTATACGGCAGCATAAAATAACGGGGATAGGATTTATCTCCCGCCTGCTGTAAAATCGCGTTTCCCGCCGCGGCGGTACAAGCCGAAATCATATTGAACGCTTTTGCCGCAAGGTAGAGCCGGAACGCTTCGGAAATACTTTGTGTTTCTATTTTAACGATCGCTTCTTCATAATCGACGGGATCGGTGAGTATGAGTATGTTTTTATAATTTTTGCACGCCGCTTGAATGAAAGAGAGGGCGCGCATATCGATTTTGTCCGCAACGGAATCGAGCGATTTATAATTTTTCCGCGCATGAGATACGGGTTCCAAATTGATACAGACGAGGCGGATCGCACCCGTTTCGTCTGAGCGGCCGAATTCGTTTTGCCTACCGCTTGTAACGAGCGATTGCAGCATCGCCTCGTAGTCGCCGAAAGTGCGCGGCGAATCGTCGAAAACGGATACCGCCGTATACGCGATATCGGCATCCGCGAGCAGCTTTCCGGTTTGTCCTGCCGACAGAATTTCGCAGCCGTGTTTTATAAGGCAATGAACAAGAGCCGTGAGGTTGTCGGTGTCGTCGGTATACAAGAGCGCCCGATTTTTCATATTCGAAATAATAACACAAAAAGTATCGGTGCACAACAACGGTATACAATCCATCCGAACATGTGTTAAAATAATAAATTATGGATATCGTATCGAGGAAACGAAATCTCCGCGGAACGATCACCGTCCCCGGTTCCAAAAGCCATACGATACGTGCGCTTTTGCTTGCAGCTCTTGCAGACGGTACGTCGCATATTTTCAATCCGCTTCCGAGCGCCGACTGTCTGTCGGCAAGCCGTGCGATTCCGCTTATCGGCGCGGGTTTTCATTCTGCCGATTCGGTATGGACGGTTTCCGGTGCGGGAAAGTGCGCACATCTTCCCGACGATGTCGTCGATGTCGGAAACTCCGGATCGCTTTTGTATTTTTTATCGCCGATCGCGGCGACCTTTCCAGGCTGGAGCGTTTTTACCGGAGACGAGTCCATTCGAAAGCGACCCGTTTCCCACGTCGTCGACGCACTCAAGCAGCTCGGCTGCGAAGCTTACGTTTCGCGCCCCGATACCGACGCCCCTCCTCTCATCATCCGCGGCCCCCTTTCAAAGCGGAGCGTCATAACCGACGGAAGCCTTTCTCAGTATGTGAGCGGCATGATGATGGCGGCTTCTCGCCTAGACGGTACGCTCGATATTACGCTGACAAATCCTAAAGAGACGCCCTATCTTTCGATGACGCGCTTGTGGCTCGAAGAACTCGGTGTGAAGGTAAGCGTGTCGGACGATTTCAAGCGCATTTGCGTCAAGGGAGGCGTTACGCTTCCGCCTTTCGACAAAACGATTCCGTCGGATTGGGAAGCTCTCGCGTTTCCTCTCGTCGCTTCTCTCATATCCGACAGCGAAATAATAATTAATAATATAGACGATTCGGGCAGTCAGGGCGACGACGCGATCGTGGACGTACTAAAGTCCGTCGGCGCGGACATCGAACGCGATCGCATACGGCATACGCTTACCGTGCGCGGCGGAAAGTGCGCGCGTTCCGCAAAAGGAGAAGCGCCTGGCAGATTGTCGGCGGAAAAATTGCCGCGCGGAGAATTGCGCGTACCTATTTCCGGTTTTCCCGATGCGATCTGCGCGCTCGCCGTCGCAGCATCGTTTATCGAAGGGACGACGATTATAGAAGACGTCGGCGTGTGCCGTAAAAAAGAAACCGACCGAGTCGAAGTGATGAAAAGCGAATTGACGAAACTCGGCGTCGAAATTGAAGCCGAAGCGGATTGCCTCGTGATTCACGGACACGCACCGCTTAGCGCATCCGGCGAAAAAAACGATGCGTTTGCGATTCACGGCGGTACGGTCGAAACATACGGCGATCACCGCGCTGCGATGGCGCTTTCGTGTTTCGGTTTCGGACTGCCCGAAGGCGAGGCGATTACCGTAAAAGACGCGGAGTGTTCGGCCGTTTCGTTTCCCGATTTTATCGATGCCATGAACGGCATCGGTGCGGGTTTCGTTATATAGATTCTTTTGCCTTATATGAGCGTTGTATGGCAACGCGAGTACGGGCGAAAATAACACGCGGTTTCGGTTATACTTGAAAAGTTAGCACAGGCTATTGACAGTTTCAGCCGGTTAGCGTATATTAACCTTTGGAAAAGCGGCGTGTTTTTGAAGCGCGCTTTCGAACAGGAAAGTTATGATGCCTTTATCGATGTGTGCAATCGGCGAACAATGTACGGTAAAAAAAGTCGGCGGTACGGCCGAAGTCAGACAGCGTCTCAACGAAATCGGCTTCAATGTCGGTACTCCGATAACCGTCGTTTCTACGACAAACGGGAATATTATCGTACAGGTAAAAGAATCCCGAATTGCATTGGATCGCGCGATGGCCAACCGCATTATGGTGTGAGCGCGGATCTTTTTACGGTGTGTTTTATTACGGCCGTTAAACGGTCAAGGAGATCATAATGAAAACATTGCGGGATGTTACCGTAGGCGAAACGGTAACGGTCAAAAGGTTGGACGGAGAAGGCGCATTAAAACGCCGCCTCATGGACATGGGTTTTACCAACGGATGCAGCGTGTATATCCGTAAAGTTGCGCCGCTCGGCGATCCGGTTGAAGTGACGATCAGAGGATACGAGTTGAGCGTCCGAAAAGACGATGCGGATTGCATCGAAGTGGAATAAGCGCGTGCAGGCGCAGTGTGCGAAGCGCACCTATTTGTATTGAAAAGATAAAAAACGTTGGTAGCTTGTGGAGGAACTATGGCAACAATTAAAATTGCGCTTGCAGGAAACCCGAACTGCGGCAAAACGACTATGTTCAATTCGCTGACGGGGGCGAATCAGTATGTCGGTAACTGGCCGGGAGTAACGGTAGAAAAAAAAGAAGGCCGAATGAAAGGCGAAAGCGATATTATCGTTACGGACTTACCCGGTATTTATTCGCTTTCTCCGTATACGCCCGAAGAAGTCGTAAGCCGCGATTATCTTGCGGGAAACGATCCTGCGGCGGTTTTGAATCTTGTAGATTCGACGAACATCGAGAGAAACTTATATTTAACTACGCAAATTCTTGAGCTCGGCAAGCCCGTCGTCATTGCGCTGAATATGATCGACGTGCTGAAAAAATCGGGCGATAAAATCGATACGGAAAAACTCAGCGAAGCGCTCGGCTGTAAGATAATCGAAACGTCTGCGCTGAAAGGTACGGGCGTAAAAGAAGCCGCCCGCGCTGCGGCGGAAGCTGCGCGCAACTCGAAAACGGTTATGCCCAAAAAGTGTTTTTCCGCAAACGTCGAACAGGCGATTTCAAAAATGGAAGCGCTTGTTCCCGCAGATATTTCTGCAGAACTCAAACGCTGGTATGCGATCAAACTGATCGAGCGCGATAGAGTTGTGCTGGAGCGTCTGCATCTTTCGGCGGGAGACGCCGCAAAAGCGGAAGAGATCACAAAAGCCCTTGAAGCGGAGTACGACGACGATTCCGAATCGCTTATTACAAACGAACGCTACGAATACATCACGAAGATGCTGAAAGGCTGTTTGAAAAAATCGGGCAATAAACTGACGACATCCGATAAAATCGATAAGATTGTGACGAACCGCTGGCTCGGCATTCCGATTTTCCTTGCCGTCATGTGGGTTATTTATTATATTTCGGTAACGACGGTCGGCACGTGGATGACGGACTGGACGAACGATTCGTTTGTTGCGGGTATTCAGGATATCGTTTCCGGCTGGATGGAAGGCGCGGGTGCGAACGAAGTGCTCACCGACTGCGTCGTCAACGGTTTGATCGGCGGCGTCGGTACGATTCTCGGCTTTGTGCCGCAGATGGCAGTTTTGTTTTTGCTGCTTTCAGTCGTTGAAGATATCGGCTATATGGTGCGCATCGCTTTCGTCATGGACCGCGTGTTCAGACACTTCGGCCTTTCGGGGAAAAGCTTTATTCCGCTGCTCATCTCTTCGGGCTGCGGCGTTCCCGGTATTATGGCGTCGAAGACGATCGAAAATGATAACGACCGTCGCTTGACGATTATGACGACGACGTGGGTGCCCTGCGGTGCAAAGCTTCCCGTCATCGCGCTCATGGGTGCGGTTATGGTGCAGCACGTATCGGGTATGAGTGCCGCGTGGCTTGCGCCGGCTATGTATGCGACGGGCGTTGCGTGCGTACTCATCGCGGCGATTATGCTGAAAAAGACAAAGCCCTTCCACGGGGATGCGGCTCCCTTTGTTATGGAACTGCCGCAGTATCATATTCCTCAAGTGAAGACGGTGCTGCTCCATACGTGGGAACGTTTGAAAGGCTTTATGATCAAAGCGGGAACCGTACTTTTCCTCATGTGCTTGGTTATGTGGTTCCTGTCGAGTTACGGTTTCGGTGAAGAAGGTTTCGGCCTTGTCGATCCTGCGGAGTCCATGCTTGCGGCGGTCGGCAATGCGCTCCGCTGGATATTCATACCGCTCGGCTTCGGAGGCGAAGTGGGCGGTTGGCAGTCCGCGGCTTCGGCCATTTCGGGTTTCGTTGCAAAAGAAGGTATCGTCAGTACGATGGGCGTTCTCGCAAATGTCGCTGAAGACAGCGTTGAAGAAGCCGACGCGGTTGCAAGCGCAGTCGCGACGTGGTTCCCGACGCTTCCCGCCGCCATATCGTACCTCGTGTTCAACCTGCTCGACTCTCCTTGTATTGCGGCCATTTCGACGATGGCGCAAAACCTGCAGAGCCGGAAGTGGTTTTGGTTTGCGGTTTTGTTCCAAAACGTATTCGCCTACGTTATCGCGCTGTGCGTGTACCAGTACGGTATGCTTTTTATGACGGGAGCTTTCGGAGTCGGAACGGTATTCGCGATCTTCTTTACGCTCGTCATCCTTGTTATGCTGTTCCGCCCGGATCCGTATAAAAAGCAGGAACGCATGATGAGAGGGCGCGCGGTCGCCGCATAAAGTGTCGGCGGATATCGATCGGAAAGAAAACGGACGCAGTTAAAACGGCGTTTTATAAAAATGATCGGTTGCGGCGTTTGCATTGCGGACGCCGCGGCTTTCGGAACGGATGGTTTTGCGGGTTTTACGGCATGCAAAATTGTCCCGGGTAAAACGGGCGCTTGCCGGCGGTTTACGGAGGTTGGTATGATTGCAAATATTATTGCCGTGCTTTGTATCGCCGTGTGGGGATTTTTCGCGGTACGCGCCGTTGTAAAAACTCACCGCGAGGCGAAACTGACCGGCAATCCCGGCTGTCTCGGATGTACGGGCTGGTGTTCGTCAAAAGGCGGCTGTCATGAATTTTCGCACGCGGAAAAGTTTTTGGACGAGCGCTCGAAAAAATAGCGTATGAGTTTTGATGAAGCCGTTATACATTGCGGGGCGCCCGCACTGTGCGGCATAAAACCGTCGTGTCTTTTTTCCATACGGAAAGAAGTGTATGACGAAAGCAAATATAAATTGCGTGAGTGGCACAGCGCTTTTGCCGGAGATAAAAAATATATCGTCGCCGTGCCTCGCCGCAATGCGCCGGTACTGTTTTTTGTATACGATAAAAATCTGCTCGAACGGCAGTGCGGCGATTGCTGTATACGGCGGTATTTGAAAGAAAAAGGCTATCCCGTAGAAGCGGGATTCCAAGCGATGCTTTCGGAACTGCTGCACCGGCTTGCAGGAGAAAAATCGTTTCCGCATGAAGTCGGCGTCTTTCTCGGTTATCCGCTTGAAGATGTCGTGCTCTTTGAAAAAAGAGCCGGCGGAAATTGCCGGTATGCGGGTTTTTGGAAAGTGTACGGAGACGTGCATGCCGCACGAAAGCAAATGGAGCGGTATAAAATATGCAGCGCAGGCTGCCGTGAATTGTTAAAAAAGGGATTATCGGTACCACTTGCAGCAAAACGATATGCAAAGCGGTGCGTTGAATAATAATTATTTTTTATGGAGGCATAAAATGAAAAAAGCGATCGTATATGCAAGTACGACGGGAAATACGGAAGCGATGGCTCAGGCGATCGCAAAAGGTGCGCAGGGTTCCGGCGCGACCGTTATAATGAAAAAAGCCGACGAAGCTGATGCGGCGGAAGTTTTAGGCGCCGACGTCATTATCTTAGGCAGCCCTGCGATGGGTGCGGAAGTTCTTGAAGACAGCATGGAAGATTTCTTTACGTCCATCGAAGGCAGTCTCGCCGGAAAAAAAGTTGCGCTCTTCGGTTCGTACGATTGGGGCGACGGTCAGTGGCTTCGCGATTGGGCGGACCGCGTCAAAAATGCGGGCGGCACGATGGTAAACGGCGAAGGTCTCATGGCTCACCTTGAGCCGGATGCGGATGCCGTAAAAGCGTGCGAAGATCTCGGCGCAAGCGCATAACAAAATTGCGTGCCGGTTTGCGTGCGTATGATGCGCAGACAGGTACCCGCTTCGATACGACGAATCGGAGCGGATGGAAAACGGCGCCGGCCGATTCGAATGAGGTCGGCACGGTTTTAACATAGGTTCTTCTGCGTGCAGGAGGGTTGTCAATTCTCTTGTACGGGACATAGCTACAAAGTAAAAGTTTCCAGCTTTTCACAGGGCCTGCTGCGTACGCCACAAGCGCACAGGTCCTGTTTTTTTGAAAACCCATCATAAAAATCCGCAGGAGGTTTGCTATGGCGGTAAATATAATTATCATTTTAATAATCGCAGTCGGAGTCGTATTCGGCGTGCGTTCTGTTTTGCAAAGCGCTTCGGGAAAGAGCTGCTGTTCGGGAGGCGATTCCATCGTAAAAATAGAACCTTCCGATACCGATCGTTCTCATTATCCGTATCGTGCCGAAGCGGCGGTGGAAGGCATGACGTGTAAAAACTGCGCCGCGCGCGTTACGAATGCGCTCAACAGTCTCGACGGCGTATGGGCGGCCGTAAATCTCAAAAAAAATTCGGTGTCCGTTTTGCTGAAGGAAAAAGGCGGCGAAGCTGCCCTCGTCGAAGCGGTTTCAAAAGCCGGCTATACGATGAAAAACGTGCGGATAACGGCGGTGTGATAGGAGCCGCTCGCGATTTTTTCGCAAACGAACATTGTGCAAAATCGCGGTCTGGAAAAATTCAAAAAAGAATGTTACAATCATTCTATGAAAAACACACGAAAATTGTATCTCGCCCTTGTCGTTTGGGCGTGCGCGTTTGTTTCGGCTTACACGCAGACTATTTTGGAAAGCGCCGTTTTGGAAAAAGTGCAGGCGGCTGTATTTGAAGTCGTTGTCGAAAAACCGGCGGAGGGAAATCTCACATACGAAAAAAAACTTCCGCTCGAGCGTATTCCGTTTGCAATCCGTAACGACGCATACTTGCCGATCGGTACGGCATTTTTGATGAGCGACGGAAAATTTTATTCCGCAGCGCACGTATTTTCGCTGTACAAAGAAACGTTGTACACGAATTATTTTTTGCGCGGTAAAGACGGTAAAACGTGGAAGATCACATCGGTTACGAAATTTGCAACCGACCGCGATTTTATCTGTTTCGATGCGGAAAATTTTACCGCCGATAAAAACGCAGGTCTTTCCGTCGCGCCGGATGCCGCGCTGAACTCGGCGGTGTTTTCTGTCGGCAACGCGCTCGGTGAAGGCATCGTCATCAGAAACGGCGTGCTTACGAGCCGTACGCCCGAACAGGAAAACGGTGCGTGGCAGTGGCTCCGCTTTTCGGCTGCCGCAAGTCCGGGAAATTCCGGAGGTCCGCTTGTTACCGAAAAAGGCGATGTACTCGGTATCATCGCCATGAAAAGCCAAAATGAAAACTTGAACTATGCGCTGCCTTTTGCGGAAACGAAAAACGTCGCCGACAACACGGGTGTCGTGCATATCCCCTTTTACTATCGGCTCCCGACGATTTTGACGGAACGCTTTTATCATGTTTTCGACGAAAAGTTTTCGCTGCCGCAAAACCTCGGATCGCTCCGCGAGGAGATCACGTCGCATAACAGAAAAAACACCGATAAACTCGTACACGATTTGAGTGAACGCTTTGCTCCCGATGCGAAAGAAGGTTTTGCCCGCGCAGCGGGCTTTGCGGAAATGCTTTCGAATTCGTATATGGCAAATTTTCCCTATACGATGTATCTGTCGGAAGCGGGCAAATGGGATTACATGAAGCCGAAAGATATTGCGACGCATCAGCTCGGCGATAACGGTTTTGTCAATTTCGGCGCGATGCTCGGCTATACGTTCGCGTATGTCGTAAAGCCCGAATCGATCGCACTGAAAGACCTTGTCACCTCTCCGAAAACATATATCGATTATATCCTTTCCGCAAGCAAAATCACGCGGAACGTCGCCGGCGAAAAAATAGCAATCACTTCTCTCGGCGATCCGTGCAAATCCGACCGGCATATCGACCGTTTCGGCCGCACGTGGCTTGTCAACTATTGGGAGCTTCCGTTCGTCGATTATATGGCGATCGCATACGCGCTTCCGATGCCCGACGGCGTTTACGTCATGCTCAAGTTCGATTCGTACGGCGACGTTTTAAACGGACATCGGCAGGATATGGCGTTCGTCGCCGATTATGCGTACCCGTCGTATTCGGCGGAATTGAAAAATTGGAAAGAATACCTTGCGCTTTCGGAAACCGAAGCGGGAAAACGGGATCCCGTTGTCGAATCGATTTCGCTCGACTATTCCAAAAAGCATATCGCTCTTAAAACCGCCACGTATTCCGTCGATCTGCCGTCTTCTCTTTTGGCGGCGTCCGACGACACGACGTTCGCTCTTTCGATCGGCTATGCATTCAAAGACGGAAAAATCATGCAGGAAGAAAGAACGCTCAGTTTGTCTACGAATAAGCGTGCGGAAAATTATCGCTTTTTGTTTATTTCCAAACAACCCAAGCCCGATGCAAGTGCGCTGAAAACTACGACGGAAAGCTGGGAGCAAAAGCGCGACGGTATTGCGCCGTATGACGGAAAACCCTACGACAGCGAACAATACACGTTTATCGATAAAATTATCTATCCGAAAGGCGTCGGCTATAAAACCAGAAGCGCTGCGGACTGCGTGTATATCCTCGGAGGAGGATTGGGCGGACAGGGGAAAAAGAGCGAAGCGCTGCGCTTTATTGCGGCGGCGGAAAAGAGCGTCCGTTTGCGCTAAAACCTCGCTATGTAAAACGTGCCGATTTATTCGTGCGGAGGATTTAATACCCCGATGCCGCTTGAAGCTTCGCTTCGAGGCTGCGTCGGGGTTGTTGATTCGAATTCGGATAGATCGGCATTGCTTGAACCTTTCCAATACCGATCATCCCTTGTTATGCTCGGATGCCGCCGGTGCGATTCAAAATAATATTCGGTTGATTGATTGAAATATAATAATCAGTTTACATGTGGAGGCTGCAGGATGAAAAAAGCCGATTCTGAAAAAATCATACCTTTTATTCTTTCCGTAACGGTTTTTCATGTTATCACTTATTTTATTGCCGGAATTATTGCATCAAGCGTTTTTAATTATAAACGATTTATTGTACCGTTGACGGCAATTTTTATTTGTGCAATGACAGGAACCGATAAAATTATTTTAAAACATTTTGTTTTATATGCGGTATCCGCTTTATCGATTTTGATCTATGGAAAAATAATTTTAGGTTCCGCTGAATTATTATATGCTCTATCCGCGCTGATATTACCGGTAATAATTTCATTTTTATTAATGAATCGAAAAAGAAAAACCGGCGATGTTTTGAAAACACAATCCGACACCGACTGACTTATCAACAGGGTAATTCTCGCTGCAGGGTAAGCGAGTGTTGGATGAATAAGGCAGGGTACTTGAGTTGGAAATGAAAAAAAATGAAGATAAAAAAATAGAACCAATAGCGTTGATAATTTTAATTGTGAATACGATTCTTTTACTTCCTTGCTTTTCAGTATCGATTATAAACTGTTTTGGAAATGTTTCAAATATAAATAATATATGGACAGCTGTTATCGGTATTATTCTTATAATTCCCGGAATGTTGTTTTATTTTGCACAATGTTTTTATTTGCCGGAAATATTATTTGGGATTTCAATTATAATGCAAATTATTAGTTTGGTTTTGTCCGTAAAAAATAAAACAATAAAAAGACCCACTATTTTTATTTATGTATTATCGGATGTTATTTGTTGTATTGCATTCATATCAATAGAAAGCGTATTTAATACTATGTTAGGTGTATAAATATAAACTTATGCCAAGTAAAACAAAGAGAAAAATGAAAACAAAAATTACGCTTTTAATTGCTCTCTTTTTTATGTTATTACCGATTGTATTATCTTGTGCTGATGATAAAAAAGACGATCAAAATTTTTCACTTTTATATTTATTTCAAAAGGGATATTCCGATAATAAAACGTTTTCGATATTTAATGACAATCAAATGCTTGCCGAACTTGAAAATTTAAAGAATCGAAACATTTTGGAAATTCATTTTGACAGAGAACATTTGGATTCCGTTTTATTTGCCGAGAAAGCGGAAAATGTATATCGAATAATTCGACTGAACTATATTACAAATGAAGAAAAGATTTTATTCGATTTTGAAAAAGAGATTTACCGATTCCGCACTTTTACGGAGGATTCATTCTTCTGGTGCGAAAGATGCGAAAAAAATAGAGAACCGCATATTTTATATGAATATAATTCCAAAACAAAAAAAATTAATAAACTTTTTGAAGTGGAAGATATTCTTGACAAACACGGAGAACGGTACGAAAGCAGATTTATTACCGCTGTGCAGGCAGATGATAATACGGTTTACTTTTATATGGACGGAGGATTTGTCGGTGATTCGGGAAGTTTTGTAATTGACCGTTCAACAGGTGATGTTCGAAAGAATGAAATTGATATCGGCTGGTCTTATCCCTGCAGTCGTTATAAAAATAAAATAATAAGGGAGGGTTCATCCGTTACACAAACAGAGAATATGAAATATTTTAGGAGCGACAGCGGAAGCTGTGTGATAACGGATTTAAATACATTCGAAGATATTCAATGTACGTTTAAGCAAAGATACGAGCGAATGGCCGGACCTTTAGTGCTTCTATCTGATGATTATTTTCTGGTACCGCTTTGTATCAGTCCTTTTAAAGATTCCTTGCGCAATGGACTGTTTGGTAAGAATTGGACTGTTTGTTATAGAGTATTTGATATTAAGAAAAATAAAACTGTATTTAATGGAATCGGAACGGAAACCGATATAATGCGTCTTGTGGATGCAGTGTTAATAAATTAAATCACCAGACACCGTTTTTAAAGCCGGCAAATCCGGTAAGCCGGTTTGCGATTTGAAATAATGTTGTGTGGACTGCCCTTCGGGTAGCTTCACACTTTCGTTAATTTTTATTATAGAAAAAATAAAAGAAAACTATAATAAAAGCTTGCAAATTAGTATCAATTAGGTGTATATTTATATCAAATAGGTGTATATATGAACCAGTCAGCATTTAGTGTTAGGATGGATAGTCAGTTAAAGTATGAATTTTCTCTCATTTGTGAAGATTTTGGTATGTCTGTTTCTACCGCAATTACTTTATTTGCAAAAGCTGTTGTGCGTGAACATAGAATTCCATTTGAAATAAAAAGTGATTTACCGAATGGTCTTACACGACAAGCAATCGAGCTTGCTGAAAATGGAAAGGAATTGCATGGTCCTTTTTCAACTATTTCGGATTTGAGAGCTTCATTAGATGCTTGATCTTGTATACACAACGCAATTCAAAAAGGATTATAAACTTGCGCAGAAGCGTGATGTTGATATTGATGAACTTTTCAAAGTAATCGGTATGCTTCAAAAGCAAGAACCGCTGCCGGAAGAAAAACGAGACCATTTCTTAGTTGGAAATTATAAAGGTTATAGGGAATGCCATGTTCGTCCTGATTTGCTTTTAATTTATAAGATAAAGGAAAAAGAATTGGAATTACTTCTTTTTAGGACAGGAACACATTCCGATTTGTATTAAAATTGCCTGACACCGTTTCCAAAGCCGACAAACGTGACTGTGCCCGTTTGCGGTTTAAAATAAGGTTAAGCTGACAGCGAAGCTCAAAAGCCTTTAAGCTTTTTCGCTTTTGAGCCGGCCCCGTTTTTTTTGTTATCCGGTTATATTCGGAATGCGAAATATTTTCCGTACCGCTCTTTTAAGGAGCACTTTACCGGTCGTTCGCCATTTTATAAATTTCGAACATATCGGCTTCATACAAAACTTTCGCCGAGCCACGCTTTCCTCCCGTCGCGAGACTGCATTTGTGTGCCAGCGTTTTCATCTGTTCTTCGGAAAGACTGATGCCGAGCTCTTTGAGGCTTGTCGGCATTTTAATTTTGCGGAAAAATTTTTCCATCGCTTGAATACCGCGCAGCGCGATTTCTTCCGGCGTACCGTCGGCGATCCCCATGACATTGACGGCGAACTTATGGAAGCGCGGAAGGCAATCTTTATACACATAGCGCGCCCAGCTTCCCCAAATCGCCGCGAGTCCTGCGCCGTGAGCAACGTCGAACATACCGCTCAATTCGTGTTCGATTGCGTGTGAGGCCCAATCGCCGCCGTGTTGTGCTCCGCAGCCCGTGAGCCCGTTATGCGAAAGGCTTCCCGCCCACATGATTTCCGCGCGTGCATCGTAATTTTGCGGTTCTTCGCACAGGATCTGCGCATTTACCATAACGGTGCGCATGAGCGCTTCGGCGATGCTGTCGGTGATTTCCATGTTGCCGCCGTTTGTAAAATAGCGTTCCATCGTATGCATGAGGATATCGGTGCAGCCGCACGCCGTTTGATAATCGGGGAGCGTCATCGTCAATTCGGGATTCATCACCGCAAATTTCGGCCGGCAAAAATCCGTATTGCAGCCGCGTTTTATCTGTCCCTCTTCTTTGGTGATAACGGTGCTGTTGCTCATTTCGCTGCCGGTTGCGGCGATGGTCAAAACGACGCCGATCGGCATGCACGCTTCCGGCAGCCGCGTGTGTTCATAGAAATCCCACACGTCGCCTTCGTTTGCGACTCCGTAGCCGATCGCTTTCGCCGAATCGATAACGCTGCCGCCTCCGACTGCAAGGATAAAATCGACGTTTTCTTTTTTAACAAGATCGATACCTTGATATACGAGCGAGAGACGAGGGTTCGGCACGACGCCGCCGAGTTCTATATACGAAATCTTTGCTTCGTCGAGCGATTTCTTTACGCGGTCAAGGAGTCCCGACTTTTGTACGCTTCCGCTTCCGTAATGGATGAGCACTTTTTTGCACTTCTGTTCGGCGACGAGCGAACCGATTTGTGTTTCCGTTTCTTTTCCGAAAACGACTTTCGTCGGCGTAAAATATGTAAAATTGAACATACGACCTCCCATGCATTCAAAGTAAGAACACTGTGATTTCAATGCTTCCAGTATATAGCGATTGGGCTGCGCGCGCAAGAAGGCGCATTGCATCATGTTAAATCTAACCGAAAAAAAAGCCGTTCCTCACGTAAAAATCTAACCCAAATCTGAGTCACAATAGAAGCCCGAAGGAAGGGCACCATGGGGTTAGATATGAAAACGAAAAAGAAATTGACCGAAGAAACGGCAAAACGCTACTGTACGGCAAACAAGAAGCGCAAGACGAAAATCATCGACGAGTTCACCGCAACCACCGGCTACAACCGAAAATACGCCATCCACATCCTCAAAAACAGCGCACGCATAAAAATAACACACTTCAACAACGTCGAAAGAAAGAGTGTACAGATCATCAAAAAGCCTCGTAAAAAGCGGCACTATGAAAAATACTACGGTCAAGATGTGCAGCGTGAAGTTATTCGACTGTGGCTATTTTCGATGTACCTGTGTGCAAAACGGCTCGTACCCTTTATCCGCGACAATATCGATTACCTTGCCCTCAAGTTCGGCTATACTGAACAACTGAAAACAAAACTTGCTCACATATCAAGCGCAACGGTCTCAAGGATACTCAAGCCGGAAATCCCCAAGCATTCCATCCGCGGTATTGCAACGACACGACCGGCAAAGAATCTCAATAAACTCATTCCGATCCGCACCTTCTTCGATTGGGACGAACGAAAACCGGGCTTTTTCGAAGCCGATACGGTCGCTCATTGCGGTACAACTACGGAAGGACAGTATATTTGTACCCTGACACTCACCGACGTTCATTCAGGATGGACGGAAAATCGTGCGCTTTTGAATAAAGCTCATCGGTGGGTCAAAGAAGCGACAGAGGACGTGAAAATACACTTACCCTTTGCTATGAAAGGCATTGACAGCGATAACGGACGTGAGTTCAAAAATATACAGCTTTTGCAGTGGTGTGAACTAAATCATATTACGTTCACCCGAAGCCGGTCGTACAAAAAAAATGACAACTGTTTTGTTGAACAGAAAAACGACAGCGTGGTAAGGCGTATTGTCGGCTACTATCGATTTGAGGGAGAAGCTGCCTGTGTTGTCTTAGCAGAACTGTATGAAAGTTATAATAAGCTCGTTAATTTCTTTTTTCCCTCGATGAAGATTATTGCAAAGCAACGAATAGACGCAAAGGTCATAAAGAAATATGATGCGGCTAAGACTCCCTACCGAAGGCTTATGGAAAGTAAGGAGGTAAGCAAGGCGGTAAAAGCTGAGCTTTTCAGGAGAAAGAACAGATTGGATTTACAACAGCTGCTTGACAAGACACAACTCTTGCAGCGTAAGCTTATCGCTATGGCGGTGCAACGGTCATAGCTACGGTTAGATTTTTACTTGAGGAACCGAAATCGTTTCGGTTAGATTTTTACGTGAGGAAATACGGAAGGTTTTACGATTCCATACCGTATTAAGATTGAAAAATTCGGCACTCCGTAACGGTGTTTCGTTCGGCGGCCGATCCGCGATTATTGCTCCGACCGAATGTTCATGCTATACTCGTGCTATGACCAACGAAAAAATTGATATGTGTCCGTGCGGTTCAGGCAAAAAATATGCCGACTGCTGCGAACCTGTTGTTACCGGCAAAACAAAAGCCGCTACGGCGGAAGCGCTTATGCGCGCGCGGTACACGGCATACGTCGTACATGAAATCGACTTTATCGTAAATACGTGTAAAGACGGCGAAGGACGCGGGGACATAGACCGCAAAGCAACGGAGGATTGGAGTAATCAGTCCGTATGGCACGGTTTGAAAATTCTGCGTACCGAAAAAGGTGCGGCGGGGGACACCGAAGGCATCGTCGAATTCGAAGCCGATTATACGCGTCACGGACTGCGCGACAAGCATCATGAAACCGCAGCGTTTGAAAAAGCGGACGGCGAATGGCTGTATACGACGGGCAATCTCAAAACGACGACGATACGCCGCGAAGGCAAAAAAATCGGGCGGAACGATCCTTGTCCCTGCGGCAGCGGAAAAAAATACAAACAATGCTGCGGGCGGTAAGCGGAGTTTCGGTGTCCGCCTTTTGTACTTTTTGCAAAACGGCGTACGGCTGCAGGAAGCGCGGATACGGAAAATACGGTGCGGCGGTACGATATGGCTGAAAGAATCGTTACGGGATTTCATGCAATCGAAGAGCGCATACGGAGTGATTCGCGCGGAAGCGGCCGGATGCGCATCCTCTGGAGTAAAGCGGGGCCGCGCGCGAAAAAAATCATCGCGCTTGCAAAGCAGGAAGGCATTCCTTGCGAACAAGCGGACGATGCAGTACTCGATTCCCTTGCCGCGCGTCTCTCCGAAACCGCGCGCGATCACCGCGGCATCGTGCTCTGCATTTCGGGAGAATCGGAGGACGTACACAATATCGTCGATTTTGACGAATGGCTCGCATCTTTGCCGTCCGATTATGACGCTTCACCGGATCAAAGCGGCGTTTTACAAGACGACGTGCGGCAAAATACATACTCGACGGTACTCATTCTCGATTCGGTGACCGATCCCCACAACGTCGGAGCGATTATCCGAAGCTGCGATCAGTTCGGTACTTCTCTCGTTATCTTACCGCAGGCTAGAAGTGCAAACGACATAGCACACAACGAAGTGATTGCCCGCTCAAGCGCGGGAGCCGCCGCGTGGGTTCCCGTGAGCGTCGTACCGAATGCGGTGCGCGCGGTTCAGCGATTGAAAGAGGCCGGCTTTTGGGTATACGGCGCAGATGCCGGCGGAGAGGCGCTCGGTTCCGTCGACTTTGCACGGAGAACGGTCATCGTCATGGGGAGTGAAGGAAAAGGCATTTCGCCGCTTCTTGCAAAAAACTGCGATGCGGTCGTATCCATTCCGACCTGCGGAAAAATCGACAGCTTGAACGTATCCGTCGCCGCGGGCATTCTGCTGTATGAGCGATACCGGCGTTTTACTAGGTAACAATGCATGCAAAAACGGCGACAGCGGAAAACATGTTACACAATCGGCTTGGTATGAAATATGAGATAATCTATCATTCCGCTTTTTTTTAAAGTTACGAACAACAATCTTTCGGTTGCTTTATCGAGCCATACATAATTTGAGCCGAGCTGATCGACAAATTTATATGCACGATTCAATTCCTGTATCCATGAAGCAGTATCGGTAAACGGTGAAAAACCCATCGCGCCGTTTGAACATATTTTCGCGTAGCCATACGGAAGTTTTAATAAAATACCGTCTGCGGTAAGAAAGTCGTTTTTCGGAAGTACGCTTTTTAGGATATATAAAGTACCGTTTGTGTTTTTCAGCAGTCCGTAATAATCGTGAGCATGGATCCATGCTTCCGTAAAAATAAAAAATAATAAAATTATTAAAAGCGAAATGCCGATTGTGCCGACGATAGTTTTATGCTTTCTTTTTTTTAACATCTTTGTTTTGCAGACATAAAAAAACGAGCCGCATCGAGCAGCCCGTTTTTGCATACGTAACGCCGTTATTTGTCTCCGATTCTGAAGCCGATTCCGACATAAGGTCTGATCGTCAAATACGTTACCTTTTGCTTTTCGACGAATTCGTAAAAGTCATACGAAACGTTGATTCCGCCGACCAGTGCAGCCGATTCGCCGAGTCCGATCTGTACGCTGCCGGTCGTACCGACGCCGATCATTGCGGATTTAAAGTCGATCGGGAATTTTGCATTTGCACCGACTCCGAGCTGGATGACAAGGATATTGCCGAGAGGGATGCGGAATGCGGGTCCGAGGTTGAAATCGAGTATGCCCCACGTGTTGAATAATTTGTTTTTCGGGAAAATAAGTGCGGCGTTTCCCCATAAGCCGGTAAATCCCGACGTATAACTGAAAAACGTTACGTCCGGACCGAAGCTGTAATCTTTGTTGTCGATGCTGTTTCTGATAGCTTCTTTTTTGAATTCTTTGATGTCCGTCCAATACGACAGTTCCGCCGTTCCTCCGAGCGACAATGTCGTTTCGACTGCGGATAATCCTGAAATAGCGATCCCCGCAGCGAGGATTGCTGCAATAATCAATTTTTTCATTTTATACCCCCCGGCAATAATTTTTTATGAACGGCTGCCTCTGCAACCGGTTCAAACGATTATTGCCTGTATTTGCATGATTATGCTGCTGTATATTATAGCATATTTTTCCAATTAATTCAAATCTGCGCATTGCATCACGTTAAATCTAACCGAAAAAAAAGCCGTTCCTCACGTAAAAATCTAACCCAAATCTGAGTCACAATAGAAGCCCGAAGGAAGGGCACCATGGGGTTAGATATGAAAACGAAAAAGAAATTGACCGAAGAAACGGCAAAACGCTACTGTACGGCAAACAAGAAGCGCAAGACGAAAATCATCGACGAGTTCACCGCAACCACCGGCTACAACCGAAAATACGCCATCCACATCCTCAAAAACAGCGCACGCATAAAAATAACACACTTCAACAACGTCGAAAGAAAGAGTGTACAGATCATCAAAAAGCCTCGTAAAAAGCGGCACTATGAAAAATACTACGGTCAAGATGTGCAGCGTGAAGTTATTCGACTGTGGCTATTTTCGATGTACCTGTGTGCAAAACGGCTCGTACCCTTTATCCGCGACAATATCGATTACCTTGCCCTCAAGTTCGGCTATACTGAACAACTGAAAACAAAACTTGCTCACATATCAAGCGCAACGGTCTCAAGGATACTCAAGCCGGAAATCCCCAAGCATTCCATCCGCGGTATTGCAACGACACGACCGGCAAAGAATCTCAATAAACTCATTCCGATCCGCACCTTCTTCGATTGGGACGAACGAAAACCGGGCTTTTTCGAAGCCGATACGGTCGCTCATTGCGGTACAACTACGGAAGGACAGTATATTTGTACCCTGACACTCACCGACGTTCATTCAGGATGGACGGAAAATCGTGCGCTTTTGAATAAAGCTCATCGGTGGGTCAAAGAAGCGACAGAGGACGTGAAAATACACTTACCCTTTGCTATGAAAGGCATTGACAGCGATAACGGACGTGAGTTCAAAAATATACAGCTTTTGCAGTGGTGTGAACTAAATCATATTACGTTCACCCGAAGCCGGTCGTACAAAAAAAATGACAACTGTTTTGTTGAACAGAAAAACGACAGCGTGGTAAGGCGTATTGTCGGCTACTATCGATTTGAGGGAGAAGCTGCCTGTGTTGTCTTAGCAGAACTGTATGAAAGTTATAATAAGCTCGTTAATTTCTTTTTTCCCTCGATGAAGATTATTGCAAAGCAACGAATAGACGCAAAGGTCATAAAGAAATATGATGCGGCTAAGACTCCCTACCGAAGGCTTATGGAAAGTAAGGAGGTAAGCAAGGCGGTAAAAGCTGAGCTTTTCAGGAGAAAGAACAGATTGGATTTACAACAGCTGCTTGACAAGACACAACTCTTGCAGCGTAAGCTTATCGCTATGGCGGTGCAACGGTCATAGCTACGGTTAGATTTTTACTTGAGGAACCGAAATCGTTTCGGTTAGATTTTTACGTGAGGAAATACGATCTGCGCAACGATGACAGGCGCTTTTATGCGAGCGCGCATTGCGTCTCCTCGCGATACGGCATATCGCCTGCCGGCGTGTGTCGGGCGATTTTCTTTCGCTGCGCTTCCGAATCCGTATTTTTTGTTTTCTTCAAACCCTCCTCTATCCGTTCAGGCTGTTCGCGATCAATTCGGGATGATATTCGAAATGCATATTGTCCCAAATCGGCCACTTACCGCCCCAGATAAATCCTTCCGATTCGAACGCTTCGATTACGCCGGCAGGCGGCATCCAGCGTTTTTCGAGCGGCAGCGTCATCCATCCGTCGGGATCGATGTCGCGCCGCCATGCCCAATAGATATTTTTTTGTCCCCAGCCCCGCGGCAGCACATCGAGGGCAATGCCGTAGCTGTGGAACGAACGCGACGCGCGGTCTCCGATTTCCCGCCAGTTGTAGCTGTCCACGCGCGCCAATTCATCGATGAAGCGCTGCACGGCGGCATCGGTTTTCGCGCGCTCCCGGATTTTATTTTCGACGCGTGCAAGCGGTGCAAAAATCCGTTCGTGCGCATTGGTATATTTTCCGAGAAACGACACGCGCTTTATGTGCGTTTCGGTCGATTGCCGTGTCGCACAGTCATAGACCGCATTGAAAAAATAAGGCGACGTGCCGGCTTGTTTTGCGCGGTTTTCCGCCGAAGAAAAATTACGCAGGCGGCGTACATCCTCTTCGGTAAATTTTGCCGGGTCGGGTACTTCTTTTGCGTAGGGGTAGAAGAGAGGCCAATAAGATTCGTGTTCGGCGAGTTTATCCGCAGGAAGCATTTTACCGTCCGCCCAATACAATGCCGTCGTTTTTCGTTCCGTGCCGCGGTTTTGTACGATATCGATTTTAAAATCGGCAAGCGCGGCATCGTATATTGCCGTAAATACGATATCGGGATACGTGCGCCGGAGGATATCGAGTTCTTTCGGTTCGGGCGGGGCGGCGAAAAAAGATGCGGTAAAAAATAAAAGTGCGAGCGTCGCCGCAGCCGGTTTAAAAAAACGTTTTACGGTATGCATCGGTACTCCCAAAAAACGCGCAGATAAAATACGCTGCAATAACATAAAAGATATAACGGCGGTAAGTTACGCAAGTCCGGTATTGTTTCGATAAACGTTTTGTTATATTGTAGAATAATGCGGATTTTACATTGTTTGAAATCCGCCGCTGCGCTTTGTTATGTGCGGGCGTGATTGCGTGAGGTGCGATTATGACTGCTTTGCCGGGATTTTACAGTACGCTTTTTACGATCGCGCTTCCGATTGTATTGCAGAATTTTCTTCAAACCTTCGTCAATATGCTCGACACCGTTATGGTCGGCAGGCTCGGTGCGGCCGAAATCGTAGCGGTCGGTCTCGGCAATCAGATTTTTTTTATACTCAATATGATGCTTTTCGGTATTTCAAGCGGCGGCGCTATCTTTATCGCGCAGTATTGGGGTAAAAAAGATATCGCAGGAATCCGCCGGACGCTGGGCATTACGCTTATGCTTTCGTTCGCTCTTTCGCTTGTGTTTACCGCCGCCGCGCTTTTTTTCCCGCGTGAATTGATTTCGTTGTATTCTTCGGATGAACGGGTGATCGACCTCGGCGGCGCTTACTTGCGCCGGATCGCATTGAGTTATCCCATGCTTTCGCTGAGCTTTGCATTTCAGCTGGCTTTCCGTGCAACCGAGCACGTCATCCTTCCGACGGTGAGTACCGCCGTTTCATTTTTCATCAATGCCGTTTTCAATTATCTTTTGATCTTCGGAGCTTCCGTTTCCGTATTCGGCTCCGTGCTGACCGTACCGGCAATGGGAGTGGAGGGAGCCGCGATCGCGACGCTTGTTTCCCGATTCGTGGAGCTCGCGATTACGGCCGGTTGGGCATATCGGAAAAAATATGAAGCGTGCGGCAGTTTTTCCGAATTCTTTTCGTTCAACGGCGATTTTCTTGGACGCTTCGTCAAAATCGCACTGCCGGTCATTATAAACGAAACGTTGTGGAGTTTAGGTATTACGGCGGAAAACTCGATTTTTTCGCACGCGGGTACCGATGCGATTGCGGCATTCAATATAACCGGAACAATTTCGCAGCTGACGTGGGTGTTTTTTATCGGTGTCGGAAACGGTGCGGGGGTTATCATCGGCAAAAAAATCGGTGAAGGAGCCGAGTCGGAAGCGCGGCTGTACGCAAACAGATTCGCATGGTTTATGCCCGCGATGGGCGTCATTATCGGTTCGCTGCTTTTTCCGCTTTCATTCGCTCTTCCCTCTTTATTCAATGTCGGCCCGTACATCATTCGGCAGGCGAGGCTTATGCTTCGCATCCTCATGTGCGTCTACCCGGCAAATGCGTTCAATATGTTTTTCATCGTAGGTATGTGCCGATCGGGCGGCGATACCGTTTACGCCGCAGTCAACGACAGCGTGTGGATGTGGTTCGTCGCGATTCCGGCAGCATGCATTGCAGCTTTTGTGCTGCATGCCGAGCCGTGTATTATCTATGTCTGTTTGCAGATCGAACAGATTTTAAAAGCGTGTGCAGGCTTCGTCCGCGTGCGTAACGGCAAATGGCTGCACAACGTTACGCGATAAATTCATTAATTATTAATTTTAATATAAATGAGAAAATAAAAATGACGATTCGACAGGCCGAACAAAAAGATTTTTCCGACATACTGCGCATTTATTCCCTTGCGCGCGA
The DNA here is from genome assembly GCF_014334835.1 of Treponema sp. Marseille-Q4132. Classification (NCBI taxonomy): domain Bacteria; kingdom Pseudomonadati; phylum Spirochaetota; class Spirochaetia; order Treponematales; family Treponemataceae; genus Treponema; species Treponema sp. Marseille-Q4132. Next base: position 1,325,574 of record NZ_CP060591.1, on the reverse strand, counting down.
ATATATGACGGCGCACGGGAATCCGACTCAGTGGGGGAAATCCTTTCCGCCGGAAAATTTAATAAAGGATGATATCCATAAAAAACACAATTATGTCGTCGAAGCGGACGGCGGCGTACACGGAGTGTTTGCATTTATCCCGGGCGACGATCCGACATACGCGCGAATCGAAGGCGCATGGATGAGCGATGCGCCGTACGGCACGATTCACCGCATTGCAAGCGACGGTACGGTCAAAGGTGTTTTTGCCGCTGCGATCGAGTTTTGTAAAGCACGCATTTCTCACATCAGGATCGATACGCATGCCGACAACAAAACGATGCGGTGCGCGATCGAAAAAGCGGGATTTGAAGAATGCGGCATAATCCGTGTCGCCGACGGTACTCCGCGCATCGCCTATGAGCTCATTGCGGAAAAAGATATGCGCTGAAAAATTTTGCGAAAATTACGGTAAAATTGCTCAACGAGGGAAACGGCGCTATCGTACTATCCGCTCGACTCCCGCACGATCATCGAGGGGGAGTACACGGTATCGGTGCGGACATTCTTTTGCGAGATGATGTCGAGGAGTTTTTCGGCAGCGGTTTTTCCGAGCCGAAACGCGTTTTGCGAAACGGTCGTCAGCGCGACTTTACACAGTTTTGCGAGTTTTATGTCGTCGTAGCCGATAACGGAAACCTGTTCGGGAACGCGTATGCCGCTTTCGATCAGTTTGTGCAGTGTTCCGATTGCGACGTTGTCATTCGTGATAAAGAGCGCGGTTTTTACCGAATCGATACGGTTCTTTTTTATTAAGATCGGAACGAGATTTTCTCCGTCTTCAAATGTACTTACGTGTTCATAACGGACGACGCGCTTGGCTTTGAGTACGGCGAGGCAGCCGTTTACTCTGTCCGTAATCGTTTGATGTTCGAAGCCCGATACGACGATGTACTGCTGTACACCGAGAGTATTCATATATTCGCCGGCAAGTTTTCCGCCTGCGAAATTATCGGATGCGACGTAGGGGCATCGGCGCGAATCGGGAATGCAGTTGAATACGACGAGCGGTATCTTCGCTTTCAGCAGCATATTGATGCTCTTGCTCGAACTCGAAAGCGGGGCGAGCAGCACGCCGTCCGCACGCTTGCTGATGAGCGAGCGTATCTGCGCGTTTTCTTTTTCGTCGATCCACTGCGACGAATGGATTTCGAGCGAATATCCGTTTGCCGAAAGCACACGGTCGACACCTTCGAGGATTTCGACGAAAAAGAAATTTGCCATTTCGTTGATGACGATGCCGACTGTCTTTGTAGGAGTGCCGCTGAGGTTTTGCGCAATCGTGCTGGGTACATAATTTTTTTTGCGAATGACGCGCTGTACTTTTTCTCTCGTTTCCGGCTTGACGATAGACGGATTCGTCATAACGCGGGACACGGTCGACTTCGATACGCCTGCCATGTGAGCGACATCGTTGATGGTGATCATAGGATTATTATCAACCGTATTTTGCTCTTTTGCAACTTAAAATTTTTTGTTGACAGACGGCCGGTCATGTCTTATCATTTAATGAAACCGGTTTCAAAAAAAGGTAAAAATATGACGTCTGCATTTTTGGATCAATTCGATGAAGCGGCTTTGGCGTCCGCATCCGTTGCCGTTATCGGCGATATCTGTATCGATCATTATTATTTTACCGATTCGGCGGTATCCGAAATATCCGTAGAAACGGGATTGGAAACGGTATCGGTAAAATCGAGCGAGTATTATCTCGGTGGCGCGGGCAACGTTGCCGAAACGCTTCGGACTCTCGGGGTCGGAAAAGTCGATCTCTACGGCGTTTCGGGCTCCGATGCCGAAGGCGCGATTTTGGAGATGCTGTGCAAAGAGCGCGGAATTTCGACTTCCGGCATCATCGTACAAAAGACGGACTGGCAGACGAATATGTATCACAAAATTATTAAAGACGGAAAAGAGCTGCCCCGTTTCGATTTGGGAAACTTCAACCTTATTTCCGAAGCGACGCAAAACGAACTGCTCGAAAAACTCGATGCGTCGCTTTCCGAATACCGCTGCATCATCGTAAACGAACAGCTGCTTTCCGGTTTGACGACCGACCGTTTTATACGCGAACTCAATAAACGGATAGCTTCGACTGCGGGGCAAATCGTGTGGCTTGTCGATTCGCGGCACCGTATCGGAAGTTATGAAAACGTCATCTATAAGATAAACGAGCGTGAAGCGCTTTCGTATTATAACGGAAAAAACGGAAACAAACGATCGGTCGAAAAAGCCGCCGCCTCTCTTTCGGCGCGTTGGAACCGACCGATTGCCGTAACGCTCGGAAAAGAAGGCGCGCTCGCTGTGCAGGACGGCAAAAGCCGCCGCGCGCTCGGCATAGACTTTACTCAGCCGATCGATACGGTCGGAGCGGGAGATGCGTTTATCGCTGCGATGGCCGCAGCCCTCGTTTCGGGGCTTTCGTTTTTCGATGCCGTTGAAGCCGCAAATCTCGGCGCATCGGCAAGCGTTTTGACGCTGTATCGGACGGGGCATCCTTCGCTTTCGGATATGCGTTCCGTCGCGCATAATGCGATGTTCCGCTGTCATCCTGAAATTGCGAGTTATGCGGAAAAGCCGCGGACGCTTCCCGATTCGCACATCGAAATCATCGACGAGGCGGCATTCGAAAATCGACGCATCTATCCTCAGGTTGCGATCTTCGATCACGACGGAACGATCAGCGTACTGCGGCAGGGCTGGGAAGGTGTCATGGAAGCCGTCATGGTCGAAGCGGTGACGCAGGATGCGTTTGCGGATGAAGGGCTTCGGAAGCGTATTACGGCGGACGTCAAAGAACTCATCGATAAAACGACCGGTATTCAGACGATCATTCAAATGCAGCTGCTCATCCCGCTCATAGAAAAATACGGGCTTGTAAAAAGCGTTCGTTCTGCGGAGGAGTACAAAGCGATATTCGTCCGGCGATTAAAACAATCGATGCGGGAAAAAGTCGATGCGCTGCATCGCGGTGAGTTGAATGCGGACGACGTAACCATAAAAGGAGCTCGAGATTTTTTGCAAACGCTTTTTGAAGCGGGGACGAAATTGTATTTGGCAAGCGGCAGCGATCACGACGACGTTGTGCGCGAAGCGGAGCTGCTCGGTTATGCGCATCTGTTTACCGGCGGCATCTGCGGTTCGGTCGGCGATCCTGAAAACGATCCGAAAAAAATCGTCATTCAAAAAATTATTAAAGAGCTTGCAGAGCAGGGTATTCGTCCGGAAAGCTGTGCGGTTTTCGGCGACGGGCCGGTCGAAATGCGTGAAGCGCACCGAAACGGATTTTTTGCAGTCGGCATTTTGTCCGACGAAAAACAGCGCTTCGGCGTCAATCGCGCGAAGAGAGCGCGTCTCGTGCTTGCGGGAGCGGACGTATTGATTCCCGATTTTTCGCAGATACGCCGTATTTACGGCGGGTCATAATCGGTATGAGGTTTTCCGAATAGGCTCGATATTTTTATCGGTTAATAAATTTTAATAAGGAATGTTATGAGTGCGATGCGATTGTTCGACAGGTCGGAGATGCGCTACCTTCCGCTGTCGGAAAGGAAAAACAAAGTTTTCATCGAGCGCGATTACGTCGATGAAAAAACGTATGAAAGCAAAGCTGCTCCGGAACTGCGCCGCCGTGCCGAACAAATTGCCGACGAACTGCGGAAAGCGAAAGATGCGGGCGCTTCCCGTATGTGTGCGTTCGGTGCGCACGCGATCAAAAACGGACTCGGTCCGCTGCTTTCGAAATTCGTTGCGGAAGGATGGTTTACGCACCTTGCCACAAACGGCGCCGGCGTCATCCACGATTGGGAATTTGCGTTTCAAGGACAAAGCAGCGAAGATGTCTGCGCGAACGTCGCGCTCGGACAATTCGGCACGTGGCAGGAAACCGGCTTTTCGATCAACGCGGCGATCGTCGCAGGCGCATACGAAGGGCTCGGTTACGGAGAGGCAGTCGGCAAAATGATTGCTGAAGACGGCATCGATATTCCGCCGGTCGAAGCGCTTGAAAAGGTTGTCTGCGATAAAAACGCTCCGCTTTCAAAGCGTGCTGCCGCCGCCGATTTTCTCGATGAAATACGTTCCCTCGATCTGCCTGAAGGGCGCTTTTTGGCGATAGCGCATCCGTATAAGCGTTTCAGCGTACAGGCTGCCTGCTATGAAAACGGCGTGCCGTTTACCGATCATCCGATGTTCGGCCACGATATCATCTATACGCACAAAGCGAATAAGGGAGCCGCGATCGGGAGGACGGCGGAAGTCGATTTTTTACGCTATGTTGCATCGGTGAGCGGTTTGCAAAACGGCGTGTATTTGTCGATCGGATCGGCGGTTATGAGTCCGATGATTTTTGAAAAAGCGCTGTCGATGGCAAGGAACGTTGCGATTCAAAACGGGCAAGAGATTCGGAACGCTGCGATCCACGTATTCGATTTGCAGCGCGAAACGTGGGATTGGAGAAAGGGCGAGCCGCCTGCGGATAATCCCGCATATTACCTACGTTTTATGAAAACCTTCAGCCGGATGGGCTGTCCGGTCGATTACACATCGGCCGACAACCGCGATATATTGGTGGAATTGTACGGTGCATTGCACCGGTAACCGGAGAGCGATTTTCCGCTTGTCGAATTCGAATCGATGAAAGCACGAAAAAATCTTTGACTTTTTGAAAATGAGGCCGTATAATTATGGGAACGGTTTCATAAAACGAGAGGTTTTCATGGACAAAAAAGTAATTGTGGATATGCGGCATATCTACAAATCGTTTTTCGGCGTGCATGCGCTAGATGATGTATCGTTCGAATTGCGCGAAGGCGAAGTGATGGCGCTCCTCGGTGAAAACGGTGCGGGAAAATCGACGCTCGTCAAAATCATCTCCGGTGTCTATACGCGCGATGAAGGCAGTATGAAGCTTTTCGGCAAAGACATGGAGATGAATCTTTCGCCGAAAAAAGCGCAGGAACTCGGTGTTACTATTATCCATCAGGAACTCAATATGTGTGGGCATCTGACGGTCGCACAGAATATTTTTCTGGGGAGGGAACTGTGCAGGGGATCCGTACTCAACGAGCGCGAAATGAAAAAGCGCACGCAGGAAGTGCTCGACGAACTGCAGATGGACGACATCACGCCGGATACGGTTGTCGGTAATCTCCAAGTATCGAAGCAGCAGATGGTTGAAATCGCAAAAGCGTTTCACACAAATGCGAAGATTTTGATTATGGACGAACCGACGTCCGCTTTGACAAGTAAAGAAATCGACAGGCTTTTCGGTATTATTAAATCTCTGAAAGAAAAGGGTGTCGGCATTATTTACATATCGCACCGTCTCGAAGAACTGCAGGACATCGCCGACCGCGTTACGATCATGCGCGACGGAAAATTCATCACGCGCGGCGAATTTAAAGACATGCGGATGGATGAGATTATTAAAAATATGGTCGGCCGCGAAATCAAAGAAAAATTTCCGCGCGTATCGATGCCGCGAGGTAAAAAAATATTTTCGATAAAAAATCTTTCGGCCGGTAAAATGGTGCGCGACGTATCGTTCGACGTATATGAAGGTGAAATACTCGGCATTGCGGGGCTTATGGGTGCGGGGCGGACGGAATCGACGCGCGCGCTGTTCGGGGTCGATGCGAAAAACGGCGGAACGATCGAACTCGACGGCAAAGAAATCTTCGTCAATTGTCCTACAGATGCGATCAGACAGGGGGTCGTACTGGCGCCCGAAGATCGAAAAAAAGACGGACTGTGTACGAAGCTTTCGATCAAAGAAAACATTGCATTGCCGAACCTCGATATTTTGTGCAACCGTTTCGGCATCATCGATCGGAAAAAAGAAGAGGCGATGCTTGACAATGCGGTAAAGCGGCTGTCGTTAAAGATGGCAGGCGGCGATAAAGATGCGGCATCCCTTTCCGGCGGCAATCAGCAAAAGCTCGTCGTCGCGAAGTGGCTGCTGCGAGAAAGCCGCGTTATCATATTCGACGAGCCGACGCGCGGCATAGACGTTGCGGCAAAAGTTGAAATATACAATCTGATGAATAAACTCAAACAGGAAGGAAAAGGCGTCGTGTTCGTGTCGAGCGAACTCCCCGAGATTTTAGGGATAGCGGACAGAATCGTTGTTCTGTGCGAGGGTCGGGTTACCGGCGAGATGCCCGCGTCGGAAGCGACACAGGAGAAAATATTGTATCTTGCAACGCGTTTTCTTAATAAAAAAATCGAAAAAGAGGCGAAAGCGGTATGAGTGAAATGCAAAAACGAAATCCTATAAAACACCTTCTTGAAATCCGCGGTATGGGACAAGTGCTTACCGTTACGGCGGGGCTTATCGTGTTGAGCATCGCGTTCGGTATCGTAAACCCCGTATTTTTCAGCAGCCGCAATGTCGGAAACCTCTTGCGCCAAATCGCGCCGATACTGCTTATCGGTATAGGGCAGTCGTATGTACTCATTACCGGCAACATCGATTTGTCGATCGGTTCGCTCATCGGCATGAGCTGTATGATAAGCGCGACGCTTATGACCAAAGGCACGAACCCGTGGGCGGCGGTCGCGATTACGCTTGTGTGCTGTCTTGCCGTCGGAGCTGCGAACGGGCTGCTCGTCGCACTGTGCAAATTGCCGCCGTTTATCGCGACGCTCGGTACGATGACGATTGCGCGCGGAGTGGCTCAGATCGCGAACGGCAACTACAATACCGATTCCATCGGAGAAGCGGCGGAAGGTTTCCGCAATTTTTTCTATTACGGAAAGACGCTCGGCTTTTACAATACGATTTGGATAGCGATCGTGTTTTGGCTCGTGTTCAATTTTATATTGACGCGGACACGGACAGGCCGGCATATCTACGCGATCGGATCGAATATCGAAGCCGCACGTCTTTCGGGTGTCAATATCATTTCAACGACGCTGAAAGCCTATCTCGTGTCGTCTTTCGTTTCGTGCGTCGTCGGTCTTATCACATGTGCAACGAGCGGTATGGGGACGATGGACAGCGGAAATGCCTACGAATTGTATGCGGTTGCGGCATCGGTTATCGGCGGCGTGTCGACGCTCGGCGGACAGGGGCTTTTGTTCGGTACGGTTATCGGCGCTTCGATTTGGGGTGTGCTGCAAAACGGACTGCAGTTTGCCGGCGCGCCGGTTGCGATCAGAAATATCGTTATCGGCATTATCGTCATCCTTTCGGTATTGCTCGATATCATCGTGCGTACCGGCCGTCACGCCGGAAAAAAAGCGGTAAAAAATTCTGCTGCATAAAATGCAGAGAATATAGTATTAATAATCAGGAGGAAAGTATGAAAAAAGGTTTGACCTTTATCATCGCGGCGCTTGTTTTGGCGGGATCCGTGTTTGCAACCGGCAAACAGGATGCGGGTTCGAAAAAAGTTTATTTGATCACGATGGATCAAATGGATCAGCACTGGGTCAATGTCAATCAGGGCTGCGAAAAGGCTGTGAAAGAAATCGGCGGCATTACGTACAAGTGGCTTGCTCCCGATGTAAAAGACGATAACAAACAAATCGAATGCATTAACAATGCGGTTGCCGACGGCGCGAATGTTATCCTGCTTGCGGCAAACGGTCCGACGGCGGTGCAGTCCGCGCTGAAAGAAGCGGTCGCTGCAGGCGTTAAGATTATCTACGTCGACAGCCCCGCAAAATTCCCCGGAGAGCAGACGCTCGCGACCGACAATAAAGCTGCAGGCGTGACTGCAGGCAAAGAACTCATCAAAGCGCTTTCGGCAAAAGGAATTACGTCAGGCTCGATCGGTATCATCAACACGAACGCTGCAACGACGTCGACGCTCGACCGCGAAAACGGATTCCGCAGCGCATTTGCAGGAACGCAGTTCAAAATCCTTGCAACGCAGTACTGCGAAGGAGATGCTGCGCGCTCGAAAGATGCCGCGTCGAATTTTATCGCTCAAGGCTGTGTCGGTCTTTTCGGTGCGAACGAAGGTTCGACGGTCGGTGTCGGAAGCGCTATTGCCGAATCGAACGGTGCGGCGGTCGGCGTCGGTTTCGATAAATCCGATATGATCATGAATTTGATTCAGCGCGGTTCTCTCGTTGCGACGATGGCGCAAAACCCGGATGTGATGGGATATGAAGGTATGAAGAGTGCGGCAAAAGTACTCAACGGCGAAAAGGTCAGCCCCGCCTATTATGACACGGGCGTTTCGGTTTTGACGAAAAAATAAGCGCGCCGAATGTAGATCGATTAATTTAAAACCATCGTAATGTAATCAATTCGGATGCTGTCCGAAAACTCCGGTTTTTGGACAGTTTCCTTAATTTACTTTTGTATTGTAAATCCCTTGCGCGAATATACATTTGCAAAGTACGAGCTGTTGTACTTCCGCCAATAATTGCCGCTTGCAAAAATTGCGACAGTCGCTTCCAAAGCGCGGTATTCAAATACGCTGTGTTTTCTTCTCAATCCTACGCCGGATGCGGAGGGCGCACTCGCAGGTTTACTGCGAGTGCGGTGCGGCAGCACGGAAACCCCGAAGCAAGCCGGTTCTTCCGAAAGTTTCGTCCTAAAGATATTCTTTGTTTAAATGAAAGCGTGTTTGCAGTTGCGCGAGTCCGCACACCTCGCTTATCCGTTTTTGCATGCGGCCGCGATTGCCGCATAATCGCCGATGGCGTTTCCGAGCGCGGCGGGTACGATGCGGCAGCTTTTTCGCGGAACTTCGAGCGCTTCTTTTTCTATGGCGCGCTCCATTGAAGGCCGCAAAAGATTTTCCGAGCGCGCGAATATGCTTCCGATGACGATGCATTCGGGATTTAATAAATCGATTAAAAGTGCGAGTCCGCGTCCGAGGTATTCTCCGGAGCGCGCGTAGATGCGCCGTGCAAGCTCATCACCGGAATCGGCAGCTTCCGCAATCGTTTTTGCCGTGAGCTCTTCGCCGTGCATTGAAAGCAGTACCGATCGTTCGCCCGATTTTTTCGCATCCGTCACCATTGATTGTCCGAGTCGCGCGATACCGCCGCCGGAACAAAATCCTTCAAAAGATCCGTGCTTTCCGTAGCCGAGCGGGCCCTTTTCCGCAAGTCTGATATGTCCCGCTTCTCCTGCAAGTCCGTTTGTGCCTTCGTAGAGTCTGCCGTCGAGGATAAGCCCGGCTCCGAGTCCCGTGCCGAAGGTCAAAAATATGAGGTTACGCGTGCCTTTTCCCGCACCGAATTTCCACTCGGCGACGGTGCATGCGTTCGCATCATTTTGCAAAAAAGCGGGAACGGAAAGCCTCTCGGAAATATACTGTGTAATGGGAACGGCATCCCAGCCCGGAAGATTCGGCGGCGACATGACAAGCCCCGTCTTTTCGTCGAGCGGGCCTCCGCAGCTGATGCCTAGCGCCGCAGGGTGCAGCGCGTGTTCGGCGATAATGCTTTTTGCCGCAGCGATAAGCGCATCGAGCGTTTTTTGCCACGGTACGCGTTCCGTGGCGATTTGCTTTCGTGCGACAAGGGTACATGCGTTGTTTTCCCAATCCGCGCGTGCGGCAACAACCGCGCATTTCGTTCCGCCTATATCGAATCCGATGTAATCGTTCATAGGCCGACTATAGCGCAAAAGGCCCACAGAGAAAAGCGTCCCGCAGGGAGTACGGCCTCTTTTTTACAATAGCCGTTATTTTTTCAGGAAATTATTTTCCGATACGTTTGTTCCGGGAAGAATGCACAAACGGGGTATTCTTTTTTTTCATAAAAATATATAATTGCATTTTAAGATGAATAACGATGCATTCCTTGTTCTTGCAAACGGGCAAGTGTTTGAAGGAAAGAGTTTCGGAGCCGCGGGTTCGGTAACGGGCGAAGCGGTGTTTACGACAGGCATGGCAGGCTATATTGAAACCTTGACCGATCCGAGTTATTACGGGCAAATCGTCGTGCAGACTTTTCCGCTCATCGGAAATTACGGTGTCATTCCAGCCGACTTTGAGAGTTCTTCCTGTCACCTGAGAGCTTACCTCGTACGCTCGAAATGCGATGTGCCTTCGAACTTCCGAAGCGAAGGGACGCTCGATTCGTTTTTAAAAAAGAACGGAGTGGTCGGTCTGTACGATATCGATACGCGCTCTTTGACGAAGGTACTGAGGGAAGCGGGCGTTATGAACGCGCTGCTCGTTTCAGGCGATTCGGAAGCCGCGGATGCCGTTCGAAAAGCGCTCAAAGACAGCCGCGCAAAAGCGTCGCTTTTGAAAAAAATAAAGTCATTTAAAATTATCAATGCGGTACGGGCGGTGTCGTGCAGTGAAAACGATACGAAACCGGCCGCGCCCGCAAAAAAAGGCAAAGCTAAGCGCGTCGTTCTGTGGGATTTCGGTGCTAAAGCCAATATCGAACGGGAATTGACAAAGCGCGGACTCCTCGTCATGCGCGTCCCCGCCGCTTCGAGCGCGGAAGATATCCTTTCGCTCAAACCCGACGGCATCATGCTTTCAAACGGTCCCGGCGATCCTTCCGAAAATACGGAAATTATTAAAAATATAAAAGCGGTGTGTAAATCGGGCGTGCCTGTTTTCGGCATCTGTCTCGGACATCAGCTGCTTGCGCTCGCGCGAGGGGCAAAGACGAAAAAATTAAAATACGGTCACCGCGGTGAAAATCAGCCGGTAAAGCATCTTTCGACGGGGCGCGTGTACATATCGAGTCAAAATCACGGGTATGCGGTGGAAAACGGGAGCTTGCCGCACGGCGCGGTTTTGAGTTTTGTCAACGCGAACGACGGCACGTGCGAAGGTATCACGTATACCGATATACCGGCGTTCAGCGTGCAGTTTCATCCCGAAGCCGCAGCCGGTCCGCTCGATTTGAATTTTATTTTCGATGATTTTATTAATTTAATAAACGATCATGCGTATTTTAATAATTTTAAAACACCGTACAAAGCCGTCGATGCCGCCTCGTATTTTGCAGCTGCGATACGATCGACCAAACGCGGAAAAACCGTAAAAAAGGCTAAACCTGAGAGTACGGTAAAAACGGGAAAAAGTTCCGACACTTCAGCGAAAAAGAAAACTGCGGGAAAACGGTCCGTCGTGCAAAAAGCGAAGAGTGCGGATACTCATCGCGCCGTACGTAAAACGAAAAGCGCAAAGGTGCGCGGATGATCGGGAGGATGCCGTATGCCGTTAAATACATCGATTCATAAAGTTATGGTTATCGGTTCGGGGCCGATCGTCATCGGGCAGGCCGCCGAATTCGATTACGCGGGCACGCAAGCGTGCAAAGCGCTCAAAGAGCAGGGCTTGAGCGTCGTCCTCGTCAATTCGAATCCCGCGACTCTCATGACCGACCGCTCCATGGCGGATGCGGTGTATATCGAACCGCTTATTCCCGAAACGATTCGCAGGATTATCGAAAAGGAAAAGCCCGACAGTTTGCTTTCGACGCTCGGCGGACAAACCGGATTGACGCTGAGCATGGAGCTTGCCAAATCGGGCTTTTTGGAAAGTCACGGAGTGCAGCTTTTGGGTGCGCGGCCGGATACGATCGACAAAGCGGAAGATCGGCAGATTTTCAAAGACACGATGCTGTCCATCGGCGAACCGTGCATTCCGTCCAAGGTCGTAACGACGCTTGAGGATGCCGTCGATTTTGCCGAACATGAAATCGGATATCCCGTGATAGTGCGCCCCGCATTTACGCTCGGCGGCACGGGCGGAGGCATCGCGGAAACGAAGAGCGAGCTCGAAGAGATTGCGCAAAACGGGCTGCACCGTTCGCCCATCCATCAAATTCTCGTGGAAAAATGTATCGCCGGCTGGAAGGAAATCGAATTCGAAGTCGTGCGCGATCACAGCGGGAACGCGATCACCGTGTGTTCTATGGAAAACCTCGATCCCGTCGGCATCCATACCGGCGACTCGATCGTCGTCGCTCCGACGATGACGCTTTCCGACAAAGAATATCAGATGCTGCGATCGGCCGCTCTCAATATTATCAATTCGCTCGGCATGGAAGGCGGCTGCAACGTTCAGTTCGCGCTGCATCCGTCGAGTTTCGAATACGCGGTCATTGAAGTGAATCCGCGCGTATCCCGCTCGTCGGCGCTCGCATCGAAAGCGACGGGCTATCCGATTGCGCGCGTCGCAACGCTCATCGCGATCGGTTATAACCTCGACGAGATCCCGAACTTTGTGACGAAAAAAACATCGGCCTGTTTCGAACCCGTCGTCGATTACGTCGTCGTAAAGATGCCGAAATTTCCGTTCGACAAATTCGTATACGCAAAACGCACGCTCGGTACGCAGATGAAAGCGACGGGCGAAGTGATGGCGATAGGGCGCACGTTTGAAGAAGCGATTATGAAAGCCGTCCGCGGCGCCGAAATCGGAACGGACTCGATGCGCTTAAAACAGTTTGTGGACGAAAGCGATGAGCTCATCAAAGAACGCGTCGGCGAATGTACCGACCGCAGGATTTTTGCGATCTACGAAGCGCTTGTGCGCGGCATCATGTCGATCGACGAAATTAATAAAATTACGAAAATCGATATATGGTTTTTGGCAAAACTGCAGCACATCGCGTTCCGTGAACTCGAACTCGCATCGGTAAAAACCGGAAAACAAAAGCTTTCACCGCTTTTGTATCTTGAAGCGAAAAAAGACGGCTTCCCCGATAAAACGATCACCGAGTTGAGCGGAGTCGCAATACCGGGCGGCTCGGGAATTATTAAAGAAGCGAAAAAAGCTGCCGCGCTCGTAAAGCAGGGCAAGCTCGCGCATATTCCCGCAACGTATAAAATGGTCGATACCTGCGCCGGAGAGTTCAGTGCGGAAACGCCGTATTTTTACGGCGGCTACGATAAAGAAAACGAAGCGGCGGACTTTCTCGCCGAACACGTAAAATCGAAAAGCAAAAAAGGTACGATCATCGTGCTCGGTTCTGGTCCGATCCGCATCGGGCAGGGGATCGAATTCGATTATGCGTCGGTGCAGTGCGTGTGGTCGCTGAAAAAGCTCGGCTACGATGTCGTGACGATCAACAACAATCCCGAAACGGTTTCAACCGATTTCGATACGTCAGACCGCCTTTACTTCGAACCGCTTACGCCGGAAGACGTGATGAGCGTCATCAATACGGAAAAACCGATCGGCGTCGTCGTCGCTTTCGGCGGACAGACGGCGATAAAATTAACAAAATTTCTTGATGAACAGGGTATAAAAATTCTCGGCACGAGCGCCGAATCTATCGACATTGCGGAAGACCGCGAAAAATTCGAAGCGCTTTGCGTCAAACTCGGTATCAATAAACCTGCCGGGGAAACGGTTTTGACGACGGAAGAAGCGATCGCGTCCGCACGGCACATCGGCTATCCGATTTTGCTGAGGCCCTCTTACGTGCTCGGCGGACAAAATATGATTATCGCATGGGGAGACGCCGATGTGCGCGAATACATGGGTATCATCCTTTCGCAGGGCATCGAAAATCCGGTGCTCATCGACAAATACATGGGCGGCACCGAACTCGAAGTCGATGCGATCTGCGACGGCAAAGACATTTTGATTCCGGGCATCATGGAGCACATAGAGCGTGCGGGCATTCATTCCGGCGATTCGATCGCCGTGTACCCGTCGTGGAATCTCAACGATATCCTCCGGCAAAAAATTATCAAGCAGTCGCGCGAACTCGCGCTTGCGCTCGGTACGAAAGGGCTTGTCAATATTCAATATCTCATCTACAACAACGATCTCTATGTGATCGAAGTGAATCCGCGTTCGAGCCGCACGGTGCCCTATATCAGCAAAGTGACCGGCGTGCCGATGGTCGAACTTGCAGTGCGCGCGATGCTCGGCGAAAAAGTGAAAACTTTCGGTTACGGTACGGGCCTTTACCGTATTCCGCCGTACTTTGCCGTAAAAGTGCCGGTGTTCAGTTTTGAAAAACTCATGGATGTCGATACGCATTTGGGACCGGAGATGAAATCGACCGGTGAAGTGCTCGGTCTTGCGTCGACGATGGAAGAAGCGATTTACAAGGGGCTCATCGGCGCGGGTTACCGTATGAAAAGAAGCGGCGGCGTTTTGTTTACGGTGCGAAAAACCGATCAATTTGAAATCCCCGACCTCGCACGGAAATTTTACGATATGGGATTTACGCTGTACGCGACCGAAGGCACGGCGGATGTTATTAAAGACTTCGGCATGGAAGTGACGGTCGTAAACAAAATCCACGAAAATCCCGACGACAATCTTTTGACGCTGCTCGATACCGGTAAAATCGACTACGTGATTTCGACGAGTACGAAGGGACGCGATCCGCATGCCGACAGCGTGCGGATGCGGCGGCACGCCGTAGAGCGCGACATACCCTGCCTCACCGCGATCGATACGGCGAACGCGATCGCGAACTGCCTCATGAGCCATTACAATGCGGAAAACGTCGAACTCGTCGATATCAACGCGCTGCGCGAATCGAAAGAAAAACTGCGCTTTTATAAAATGCAGAGTACGGGAAACGATTTTATCCTCATCGATGCGCGGAAGCAGGCTGTATCGAATCCTGCGGGGCTTGCCGTCCGTCTATGCAACCGCCGCATGGAAATCGGCGCGGATTCGCTCGTGCTCGTCAAAGATTCGGACAAAGCGGACGCGTATATGCAGTTTTTCAATCAGGACGGAAGCGAAGGCCGCTTGGCGGGAAATGCGATCCGCTCCGTTGCAAAATATCTGTATGACAACAATATCAACGGTGTAAAAGACCGCGGAGATGCGGCATCTCCGACTGCGTCTCTTTCAATCGATACGGCGAGCGGCACGAAATCGCTCGTGCTGTATAAACTCGACGGAAAAGTTTCTTCCGTCTCCGTCGATATGGGGCGTCCGCTCTTCGATGCGGCATCTCTTCCGACGACGCTTACGCCCGTTCCGACTTCGCGCGAATCGCTTGCCACTCGGCTTCCTCGAAAAGCGATCGTTAACGTGCCGCTTACCGTAGACGGTACGAAATATGATGTTACATGTCTTTCCGTCGGTACGCCGCACTGCGTCGTATTTTGCGGATTTGTCGATAAAGTCGATGTCGAAAAAATCGGTCCGCTGTTTGAAAACAACGCCGTTTTTCCGAATCGGACGAATACGGAGTTCGTGCGTGTCGTCGGCCGGAACGAATTGAAGATGCGGACATGGGAACGGGGTAACGGCGAAACGCCTGCCTGCGGTACCGGTGCATGTGCGGCCGCGATCGCCGCCGTACTGAACGGTTATTGTCCGATGGATGAAAACATCACCGTGCAAGTGCGCGGCGGCACGCTCATCGTAAAGTATACCGGCGATACCGTCTATTTGACAGGGCAGAGCGATACGGTTTACGAAGGCGAAATCGAGATTTAAATCGATAGCCGCCGTCGGTCGTCGCGGCCGGTAAAACCTTTACACGAATAAAAAACCGCGGGGTGAGCCGAACCTCGCGGTTTTTGTTAAATTTGCAATCGAATCGATTGTTAAAATTTTCACATCGGCGTCATCGCCGTTCTGAAAAGTGTGCGGCGGTGCAAACGACGCGGAAATTGCCGATTTCTCATTCGGAGATGGAAACGGCGGCGTTCCAATTTCAGCGCTACTTCTTTATGCTCTCAAGAATGAGTTTTGCAAGAATTCCGTCCCAGTTGAAAGTGCCGGTGAATTTGTCATATCCCGCCATCGAGAGACATTCCGGCGTAGAGGTTGTCTTTTTCGAAAAATTTCTGACGATGCCGACCCCTGCCCAAAGCGTATCGTTGATCGTGACGGAACCGCCGTCTATTTTCGAGTCTTTCGGAAAGTTTTTAATAATGTAATTTTGAGCGGTACCGCTGCCCAATAATTTTACCGCTTCCGCATCGGTCGACGCTCTGACGACGATCGTAAGTCCCGGATCGATCGTTTCCTTCGGCGTCGTCGTTCCGCTGTCCGAATAATACAGGTAGCACATAAGGGAAACGGTTTCGCTTCCGACTTTATAATCGATAGGTTCCGCGATCCACGTGTCTTTCGGTGCGACTTCTTTCAATACGTCGTCGCAAGAAGCAAAAACGAATACCGCCGCGAGCACCGAAAAAATTGCCATAATCTTTTTCATACCAACCTCCTATAAAAACTTTTGCAGGTACTTGCAGCGAAGCTTCAAGCAAGTTGCAACTTCCGAAAAAGTTTTTAGTCGTGCGCAAAAGCGCACATGTTCAATAATCGAGTTTGCGAAACTATGTTGTATCGTAGTCTTTCAATTTTCATCAAAACGATACGTACACATAGCTTCCGCAAACATCCGTGCAAACTCGAGATAAGAACGCTGCGATTTCGAGCAATGCACAGAAATCGCGAGTGTCTCCCCTAAAAGAAAAACGCTTCAGCGTTTTTCGGCTTTAGACTCCAGCGACGGCGATATTTCAGACGGCGCTTTTTATCGTACCTCCCTCCTTGATTCGGATACATTTCTTTGTCTATAGATATTATACCGTATTTTTATAATATTACCATGGATTTTCCGCGTCGGCATCAGAAAAATTTGTCCTTTATACCGATGATAAATATCGATATGATGATGACCGGCAAAATATACGTCGTATAAAAACGCAGCCAATTCGGAAGCTTTGCTCCCGCTCCCGCATTCGCTTCTTCGGTAAAATTTTTCCATCCCCAGCCGCTCTTCGATACACAAAACAGCAGATAGATGAGCGAACCGAGCGGAAGGGCGATGTTACTGACGAGAAAATCTTCCAAGTCGAGGATGCCCGAACCTTTGCCGAGCGGCTGTATGCCCGAAAGTACATTGAAGCCGAGTGCGCACGGCAGAGAAAGGATTATCATAACGAATATATTGACGGCGGCAATTTTTTTTCGCGACCGGCCGGTCAAATCGATATTGCACGCGATGATCGTTTCAAAGACGGCGATAACGGTTGAAAAAGCCGCGAAAGCCATAAAGAGAAAAAAGAGACTGCCCCAAATTCGTCCGCCTGCCATATTGTTGAAGATGTTCGGCAATGTGATAAAAAGCAGGTTCGGCCCGCTTCCCGCATCGACACCGAATGCCGAGCACGCCGGAAATATGATGAGACCTGCAAAAAAAGCGATAAAAGTGTCGAGAGCTGCGACGCGTATCGATTCGCCGAACAGCGAATGTTCTTTTCCGATATAGCTGCCGAAAATCGCCATAGCGCCGATACCGAGGCTCAGCGTAAAAAACGACTGATTCATCGCGGCGACGACGGTAGCGACGATGCCCGTTTCCTGCATCCGTTTAAAATCGGGAAGGAGATAAAATTTCAAACCCGCACTTCCGCCTTTTAAAAAGATACTGTGGATCGCAAGTACGAGCAGGAGCGCAAAAAGCGCGGTCATCATTATTTTGGTCATTTTTTCGACGCCTTTTTTCAACCCCGCGGCGCAGATTGCAAAGCCCGAGACGACGACGACGATCATCCAAAAAACCATAACGCCCGGCTTTGAAAGCATTGCCGGGAAAAATGCGCTCACTTGCTCAACATTTTTACCGTCGAACGCGCCCGTTACGCTGAGATAAAAATAGTGAAGCATCCAACCGGTAACTGTCGTATAAAACATCATAAGCAGGTAATTTCCCGCGAGCGCCATATAGCCGTGCAAGTGCCATTTTTGCCCCGGTTTTTCAAGCACGTTGAATGCATACAGCGGACTTTTTCTGCTCGCCCGTCCGACGGCGAATTCCATCGTCAATATGGGGATGCCCATGATGATGAGGAAAAACAAATATACGAGTACGAAGGCGCTGCCGCCGTGAAAGCCTGTGATATACGGAAACTTCCAAACGTTTCCGATTCCTATTGCACATCCTGCCGAAAGAAGAATGAATCCGAGCCTCGAGCTGAGGCTTTCACGTTGTTCCATAATGAACTCCAAAATTAATAATTATTATCTTTGATTTTATAAAAACCGATATGAATTTTTCGATTAATAATCCGTCCTTGTGAAATCTGAAAACTCAGAGACTTTCGGCCGTTTTAGCTGTCGATTTATACCGTGCGATTGTCGACAAGCTGGGCTTTGCCCGCGATCGTTTGATGTATTTTTTCGGTAATGCGTTTTGCCGCAATCTGCGGTTCAAGCGATTCGTAGTCGGCGATTTTGATTTCATCGAGCACATAGATGTTATAGCGGTACACACCCGACCGTGCGTATGAAAAAAATGCGTCGTGTTTGCCGAGTCCGTATTTATCGTTGCCGCCTATGTATACCGGCAGAATGTCGCAATGTGTGTCGAGCGCCATGCGGGCGGCTCCCTTTTTGAATGTGTTCGTACCGTTGCGGGGCGTCCGCGTACCTTCGGGAAATACGATGAGATTCGTGCCGGTCGCAAGCGATTTTTTGCAAAGTTCGATCATCTCTTCGTAGCCGAGCGTATTGACGATGTACAGCTGTCTGATGACGCCCGCATACAGCGAATTGGCAAGACTGCCGCGTACGATACAGTCCGCATTCGGAATGAGGGAAATGAGAAACACGACATCGAGCATGGACGGGTGATTTGCAACGACGATTTTCGACGAGAGGCTGCGGAATTTTTCTCTGTCCGCCGTTTGAAAGCGCAGGACGCCCAAGATACGAATGAAATTGATAAAAAATCGAAATGCAAACGAAACCGTTGCTCGAGCCGCTTTTTGAAAGCGCGCTTTCGGATGAATGAAAAGCCGTTCGAGCGGCAGGACGATGAGGCCGAGCAGGATGCTGCCCGTACCGAAAAATGCATAGAAAAATAATTTTATAATCGATCCGTACACGTAGAGGAGCGGATTTTTTATCGGCGGTAAATCACCGAGGGATGTGCGGACTTCGTCGGAAGCGGTTTTGTTATTCGTTAATTTACTCAAAATGCCGTGTCCTCCAAAATAATATTCTTTAAAAAATCCGCGGCTCGTTCGGGAACTGCGGACACATCGGAAATGGCGACGCCGTTTTTCGAAAGGGAAAGGACGGCTGCAAACGCGAGCGGTTCG
Organism: Treponema sp. Marseille-Q4132; assembly: GCF_014334835.1. NCBI lineage: Bacteria > Pseudomonadati > Spirochaetota > Spirochaetia > Treponematales > Treponemataceae > Treponema > Treponema sp. Marseille-Q4132. The sequence goes on along the minus strand of NZ_CP060591.1, from coordinate 1,306,559 downwards.
AAGTTTTCCGTGCCGAAAGCTTTATACGCTTCGGGGACGAGTTCGTCCGCATATACGAGCATGACTTCTTTTTCTTCGCCGGAAAGAATCGGCGCACAGGCTCCTTCAAAGGCGTTTCGGAAATTACCGTGAGACGGAAAGATGACCGAATATCCTCCTCGCAGACCGAAGGCAATCGTTGCGAGCGCGATCGGCGTGTTGAACACGGAAAGCGAAAAAGCCGCGGGCGATACTTCTTTTTCTTCGACAAGTTTTTTGCTCACCGAAAATTCGCGCGCGAGTTCGCCGCGACAGGAGATGAACGTTTGCGGCATATCTTTTGCCTCTTCGGATTTTTCGAGCAGGTCGTGAATGACTTGAATCGTCATTTTGCTTATTTGGCTGAGCCTTCTTCGGAAAATAGCGTCGGTGTATTCGAGCTTCGGCGCGTCGTTCGTCGGTAGGATCGGTTTTTCACCGCGCGCCCATTTTTTCCAATCTTCGTTCGACTCGAGTCCGGGCGCCCACGCTGTTATATTTGAAACAACAATCCGTGCCACGTCTAGGCCTTCTTGCGGAACATGAGCAGCGAATAGCTGTTCGATCCGAGATTGTGATGCTCGCGTTCGAGCGCAAAACCCGCCCTTTCGATCGCATCTACGAGTTCTCGAAAGCGGTACATTTTGCTCGTACCGTTCGCCATACAGGTGAAGTAAAGCGACGTCGCCTGCAGCGAATATGAGCTTGCTTCGAAGCGCTGTTTGTCCCACAGAGGTTCGAGGACGTACACTTTCGTGTCGGGTTTTGCCGCTTTATATACTTTTGTTAAAATTGCCGTAATTTGCGGAAGTGAAAAACAATCGAGGAATTGGCTCATCCATACGGCATCGGGCGATGCGGGAAGGGATGTCGTTTCGTCGAGCACATTGCACGGGTGAACGGCGATCCTTTCCGCAAATCCAGCACTTACCGCATTTTTTTCGGCGACGGCAGTCTGTCCGGGTAAATCGACGATCGTTACGCGGACGTCTTTGTCATACGCACAGCATGCGACCGCCCACTTTGCGGTATTGCCGCCGATGTCGACGAGATGCTGCGGCTTATCGCCGAATACGATAGGCAACGCTTCCGGAAAAGCGATATCGCTGTAAAAATGATCGAATGCGAACCAGCTGCGTTTTGCCTTATCCGGAAGAGAAGAGAGCGCTTCGTAGATAGTCGCCCACTTCGTGCCGAAATATTTGAGACCGGCCGGTTTTTCCGTTCGGATCGATTCTCCCAAGTCGTAAGCGCCCATGTAACAGATATCGTTCGTAAAATCGAAATTCGCTTTGGTCAAATCGTCTTCGAGCAGCATCCATCCGATCTTTCCGATGATGAATTTTTCTGTTTTGCCGTCGTCGGCACTGCCGTCCGACAGGCTGTCTTTTGTGAGTTTTATGACATTCATGCCGAGCGCCATTTCGCAGAGTACTCCGACGCCGTATTCCGAAACGCCCGTTTTTTCGGCGAGAGCCGCTCTCGTGATACCTTTGTCTCCGGCGCTTTCGATTGTTCGCAAAATATTCAAGTCAATCATGGCGCGTATTGCTTGAAACGTGAGCGGCGCGAACGCTATCTTTTGCGCTTCGAATTTCGCGTCGACGGCGCGGATATCGTCCCTTGTAAATTTTTCCGCGTTATAGAGAGCTTTATCCATACGTGCGAATAATTTTATCATACGAGACGGCAATCGTCAATGCAGCCGATTTTACATGCGTCTTTTGCATACGACAGCCGCCGTGTAAATTATTAAAACGCGGTTATCGTTGCAAGCAGTCCGAAAATGATGCCCGGCACGTTTGCCGCCGCCAAAGGATAGTCGCGTTTTTCTTTCAAAAGACCGTAGAGCGTCCATATCGTGCAGTTGACGGCTGCCGCCAAAGGCTGTATGAACGGTGTTTTATTTCCGTTCAGGTTTCCCATTATTTGCGGGATATACGATATGTACATCGTTACGGAAAGCACGGTTCCGCACCATCCTAAAATCTTCAGTTTTTTTTCGCTCATCTTTTCTCCTTGCCGATTTCCGCTCCGTCGATACACGGAGTATATTGCAACCGTAAAAAATAGACAATCAAGTGCTGTTTTTCGACGTTATATACGGTGGTTTAAAAAACGGTTTTTTCAGCCTATGTCCGAAATTTACACTGGTAAAACACACGGTATGATATATACTGTGCTTATTCGTTTTATCATCGGATAAAATTATCGATCACATTTTAGGAGAATGGTATGCACAAGCGAATCGCGGTCATATTGACGGCAATCATGTTCATTGCGGGGTTGATCTCGTGTTCAAAAAAAAGCGCCGAAGCTTCCGGAGGGGCGGCATCTTCATCGCAGTCCGGAGCGGTTATGCTGTACTCGTCGCTGAAAGAAGCGCAGCTCATCGCAATTAAAGAAGGGTTTACCAAAAAATACCCGAACATCGTTATGGATTATTACGCGGCGGGAACGAGCAAAGTCGCGACGAAGATGGCTGCGGAAAAGCAGTCGGGTCAAATCGCCTGCGATTTGGTGTGGGTCGGCGATCCGTCGAACTATATCACGTTCAAAGAGCAGGGCATTCTCGAACCTTATGCGTCTCCCGAAGCTGCCAACATCGACGCGCTGTATAAAGATCCCGAAAATTATTATTGCGGCGGACGCATGATCGTCATGGGCTTCGCTTACAACACGAATACGGTAAAACCCGAACAGGCGCCGAAAACGTGGAACGATCTGCTCGATCCTTTTTATAAAAATCAAATCGTTATGACCGACCCCGGCGAATCGGGAACGACGTTCTATGCGGTTGCAGGTTTGCTCGCCGATGCGAAATACGGCGAAGCGTATTTCAAAAAATTAAAAGCGGCGGGTGCCGAGCTTGAAAGCGGTACGACGTCCACGCATACGAAAGTCGCCGCAAGCGCATACAAAGTGTGTATCGCCGTCGACTACGTTACGCAGACGCTCGAAAGCGACGGTTCTCCGATCAAATTCGTGTATCCCGAAACCGATCTCGTCGCCATTTCAAGTCCTATCGCGCTTATTAAAAATTCCGCGAACCGGGAAAACGGCAAGCTTTTGTACGATTATATTCTGTCGGTAGAAGGCCAGAAGATTTTGAGCGAACACGGCTGTGCGTCGATCAGAGACGATGTCCAAAAAGAAGGCACGCTCGCTCCGTCGGAAATCGTCAAGCGTGCTATGAAAATCGACGATGCGGAAATTGCAAAGCACAGCGGCGACGTTCTCGCCGTCTTCGACAAAATTTTCAAATAAATTCAAATCAGCTGAATGCGAGTTTTGAATACGGATAAAATTATGCAAAGGAGGGATTACGGCTGCGTGTCGTAGTCTGTGCATTATGCCTCCGGCATACACGGCGAGTTTGCAAAATAAACTCGCCGGTAAAAGCGAAACGGTTAACGAAGAAAGTTTTCGCCGGAAGCACAGCTTTATTTTTCCGATACTTTCAAAACTCGGCATTCAATTATCCTGCAATCAATCGGTACGTATATGGCTCAGATAAAATTCGATTCCGTTACATTCAGATACGGAGGGCACACGATATTCGAGGATTTTTCGCTCACGGTGGACGAAAGCCAAATCCTCGGCGTCGTGGGACCTTCCGGCTGCGGTAAAACGACGCTCATCCGCTGTCTCTGCGGATTTATTAAACCGGAAAAGGGCGAAATCTACATCGGCGACACATGTGTGTTCAGCGCAAAAAAGCGCATCAACGTTGCGCCCGAAAAACGCAATATCGGCGTCGTCTTTCAGGATTATGCGGTGTGGCCGCACATGACGGTGTGGGAAAACATCGTCTATCCGATGAAAAAGAAAAAAATGCCGAAAGACGAAATACAAAAAAAAGCGGAGTTCGCGCTTTCTCAAGTGCGGATGGAAAAATATAAAAATCACTTGCCGTCTCAGCTGTCGGGCGGACAGCAGCAGCGTGTTGCGATCGCCCGTTCTCTCGTGTCGTCGGACGATGTTATCGTACTCGACGAACCGATTACGAACCTCGACGCAAAGCTCCGCGAAGAGATGCTCGTCGAAATACGGCAGATCCAGCGGACGGTCGGCACGACGATTTTATATATAACGCACGATCAGCAGGCGGCTTTACAGCTCTGCGATAAAATCGCGGTAATGAATCCTTCCGGTGCTTTAAGTCAAATCGGTACCGACGAAGAGATACTGCTCTCTCCCGCCGACAAATTCGTTTTTACGTTTATCGGTGTGTCGAATTTTATTCCGGTGAAGAAAAAAGCCGACGGCATGTATTTCGATCTGAACGGCAAAGAGATACGCTATGCCGATGTTCCCGAATCCGCTTTGCCGTCCGATGTGACGAACGGCGAATACGATATGGGCATCCGTCCCTCCGACATCGTTTTCGATGAAACCTCTTCCGTTCGCGCTACCGTGACGAGTTCGAGTTTTCTCGGAAGTGAAAGCACCTATTTCGTCGATTTCGAAGGCAGGGAAATACGCGTCGAACAGGGGACGCTCGACATGCTCAATTCCCGCGAATATGCGCCCGGCGACGTTGCGGGGCTGAAGTTCATCAATCCGAAATACTACGCACGGGAAAAAACCGCCCGGGCGGCGGAGGCTGTATGATGTTTAAAAACCGCAATGCCGATTTGGCAAAGCTCGACGGCAAACGTTTTGCCTTGAATCTCGACGGTGTCATGACGGCGCTCAGCTTTGTGATTTTGTTTATCGTTGTCATCATTCCGATCTTTATGATCATCTACAACGCGTTTTTTTACGAACACCGATTCGACTTGGGTTTGTTCGCACGCGTTATCGGCAACAAAGACAATATAGGCGCCATGTGGAATACGATCGTCATCGCGTTTTGGGTGACGGTGCTCGGTACGATCGTGGGGCTTTTTTACGCGTGGCTGCTCGGCAGAAGCGACATCCCGCTCAAAGGCCTCATGCGCAGCCTCTTTACGATCCCGTATATGTTTCCGCCGTTTTTCGGAGCGATGGCGTGGGACTTAATGCTTTCATCCCGCGGCGGCTATATCAACAATTGGATCATGTCGACTTTCCATTTGCAAAAGGCGCCGATCAACATCAATTCGGTGTGGGGCATCATATTCGTCGAAGTGTCGTATTATTTTCCGTTCGTGTTTATGCAAGTCGTCAGCGCGCTTGAACGCATGGATCCGACGCTCGAAGAATCCGCACGTATCGCTGGTGCAAAGCAGGGCTACGTTATCAGGAGGATCACGCTTCCGCTCGTGCTGCCTGCCATATCGTCGGGTGCGCTGCTCATCCTTATTTCATCGCTTGCGCATTTCGGCGTTCCGTCGATTCTCGGATTCTCACAGAATATCTATACGCTGCCGACGAAGATTTATCAGCTGATAAACCGCGCTGCCGGCGATTTCAACGGTATCCGTGAAGGGGCGGCTCTTTCGGTTTTGCTCGTCATCGTCGTGTCGATCGCTCTCGTCATTCAAAAGCTCGTGCTGCGCTCGGGCAGCTACGATATCATCAAAGGAAAGAGCATGCGCCCGACGCTGATCAAACTGCGCCACGGAAAATACCCGCTGTTGGTTATCGCATTTTTATCGCTCATCGTCATCGTGCTCGTACCGCTCGTCATGATTTTCCTCGTCGGATTTTTGAAAGCGTACGGATTGCCGCTTACGTTTGCAAACTTTACGTTTAAAAACTATGCGAACATATTGTCCGGCAATAAAATGGTGGCGGATTCGATCCGCAATTCGCTGTTCCTTTCCGTTTCCGCCGGCGTATTGAGTATGTTCCTCGGCGTTATGATTGCGTACGTTATCAACAAAATCAAACCCAAGGGTAAGGGTATTTTGGAAATCGTTTCGGTACTCCCGTATTCGATTCCGGGAACGGTACTCGCCATCGGCGTTATCCTCGCATGGTCGGGCATCATCTTCCATATCAATTTATACAATACGATTTGGATCATCCTCATCGCGTACATCGCGCGTTATCTGTCGTTTTCGATGAAGTCCGCGTCCGCATCTTTACAGCAGGTGCATCCGTCTCTCGAAGATGCCGCGCGTTCGTGCGGGGCGTCTCACAGCGAAGCGCTCAAAGACATAACGCTGCCTCTTATCCGGCCGGCGATGGTGTCGGGATTTTTCCTGATCTTTTTACCGGCCATGCGCGAACTCACCACATCGGTACTGCTCTACGGTCCGTATACGCGGACGCTCGGAGTGGCGATTTACTCGCTGCGCAGCGACGGTTATATCCAGAGAGCTTCCGCGCTCGCTTCGGTAGCCATCATATTGATCATCGTGTGCAATACGATCGTCACGCAGATCACAAAAGAGAGAAAAGGAAGGTAGAAACGTGGCTCAAGTTGTATTAAAACACGTTACGAAAAAATTCGAAGAAAAATCGATCGAGTCGGTCGTCGCGGTAGACGACTTCAATCTCGAAATAGAAGAGGGCGAATGCTTTTCGTTTCTCGGCCCGTCCGGCTGCGGTAAAACGACGACGCTCCGCATGATCGCGGGCTTCGAAGATTTAACCGAAGGCGAAATTCATTTGTGCGGGCGGCCGGTGTCGGTTAAAAGCAAAAACTTATACGTGCCGCCGGAAGAACGCGGATTGGGCATGGTGTTTCAAGCGTTCGCTGTGTGGCCGCACATGAACATTTTCGAAAACGTCGCGCTGCCGCTGAAAGTGCAAAAAGTTCCGCGGAACGAAATCAAAGAGCGGGTTGCCGCAGCGCTTTCGTACACGAATTTGGACGGTTTGGAATCGCTCTATCCGGGAAATCTTTCCGGAGGCCAGCAGCAGCGCATCGCTCTTGCACGCGCGATCGTGACGAATCCGAAAGTCATGCTGCTCGACGAACCGCTTTCGAATCTCGATCCGAAACTGCGCGAATCGATGCGTTTCGAAATCAAAGAGCTGCAGAAAAAATTCAATTTTACGATCATCTTCGTAACGCACGATCAGTCCGAAGCGATGGCTCTGTCCGACCGCATGATGGTCATGGACATGGGAAAGATCGTCCAAATCGATACGCCGCGCAATCTCTACAATAAACCGGTGAACAGATTCGTGCACAGCTTTTTGGGAAAATCGACTTTTGTCAAAATCGAAATCAAAGACGGCAAAGCATATCCCGACGGCGATTATTCTCAGGCCATTCCGTGCCGGCTTCCCGACGACGCGTCGAACGGGGAAAAGCGTTTTATGGCGGCGCGCCCGAATGCGATCAATCTGAATAAATCGGTCGGATATAAAACGAAAATCGAAAAGCGCGTGTTCCTCACCGATTGCACCGAATACTACGTAAAAGTCGGCGGACAGATGCTCCTCGTGCAGACGCCGCATCGCGTCGTATTCAGGCAGGGAGAGGAGTGCTGCGTCGATTTGGTCGGCGTCATGTGGTATAAAGACGACGATAAAAACTCCGAAGAAGAGAGAAACCGGCGTCAACTCGTATAACATCGTAGGGCGCTTGCGTAAAATCCATGCGCAAGCGCTCTCGATGGCACTTTGCCGGATGCCGGAGCCGAGTGCTGAAAAGGCGGTGCCTTTGTGCTATACTTATCGAAGCGGGTTTCCGCTTTCGATGAGTATGAAAAGTTCGACTTCGTATTATGCGGCATTTACGTGGCTGTTTCACTTTCTCACTGCAGCTCTGTCCTTTGTCGTCGTCGTTGTGATTTTGAGTACAGCGCATGAAAAAATGGTACTGCGCGCCATTTCCAATATGACCGGCGAACTCGTACAGTATGCCGACAGTACGGCAAAGCAAGTGCACACGATGCTGACCGCCTGCACATATCAGAACTTTTACAATCCCCAAGTAACGAAACTGCGCACACAGGCCGATGTCTCGAACTTTGACGCGATACTCGCGATCAGGGTATTGAATTCGTTTACGAGTTCTAACGGCTTTATCGATTCGGTGTACGTGTACAACGCACGCCGCGCATACGTTTATTCGACAAAGGAAACGGGTTCCGATACTTGCCGCAATTTTCCCGACAGGAGCGCCGTCGAATTGTTGACCGCGAAAAATGTGTGCTATCCGTATTTGATTTGGAGGGGCGATGTGTATTCGCTTATCATTTCGGAAACGGACGCCCGCGGTATATGCACAAACGCGATGATGGTCAATTTCGACGCGAAAGAATTTAATAAATTGTATTTTCAATTTCCGTACGATAATTGTGCGCTCTACCGTCCCGATACCGATGAAATCGTATTCCCCGATGTCGTTTCCGAAAAGACGGCTTCCTGCGATTTTTCACCGATACGGAACGCGTCCGCGCTTTCGGGATACGTGAGCGGAAAGAGAGGGCGGAGCGCTTCGTTTATCTATTCGTATCTTGCAGATCCCAAGCTCTATTATATACGCTGCATCGACGCCGACAGGCTTTCGTATGAACTCGAAAGTTTTCGGACGACCGCCATACAGGTCGCCGCGATTATTCTCATAAGCTGGCTTTTCGTTTCGCTGCTCATATTGATCCGCTTTTACGTTCCTCTGAAAAAAGTTGTTAATTTTTTAGCCGTGCAGATCGGACAAAACGCTCCGAGCGGAGACGCGGTTTTTAATAATATCGATCAGTATCTTCAAAAAGAGCTCGTAAGCAAAGAAGCGTCCGTTTCCATATTGAAGCGCGAATACTTAAAGCAGCTGCTTACCTCTCCCGCTCCGGACGATGCCGATTTGCAAACGGCTTTCGGCGGATTCCAAACCGAACTCGACACATCACGTCCTCTGTATATCGTTTTGACCGCGTCCGAATTTTTACCGGGCGTCGAACGAACAGCCGTGCAGTCTGCAACGGGAGAAAAATCTGCCGCCGAATCTGTAAAATGTGCGCCGGCGGAAACCGCGCGGCAAGGGGATGCTCCGTGTGCGGCGGAACGCGTTGCCGTCGACGGTCTCTTTGCGTTTATCGTTCAGTTTTCGAGCGAAGAAAAAGCGTCCGCATATTTTGAGCGCATCGCGGGGAACGAAAAGATGGCCGCGGTTATTTCCGAAAAAATCGACGGCGCGCACGGTATGCACCGTTCTTTTGCACGGCTTCGGGAATTGTATGCGGCGCGCATTTTTTACCGCGGAAAAGATGCGGCGTATGAGCGTTATATCGATACACGGAAAAGCGGCATGCGCTATCCGGAAGCGATCGAAGCGAAATTGATGCAGGCGCTCCGAGCCGGTAACCGTGCGGGGGCGGAAGCTTTTTACGGCGATACGGTGCGCGAACTCTGCGAATACCGATACGCCGCGATCGTGTTTAATTTGAAGCGCCTCTATATAAACCTTACGGCCGCGTTGGACGGTACGCCCTCCGCCGAAAAAGAGGAACGGCTGTACGACAGCGCCGACCGCATCGCGCTCGTCATCGAACGGGCGGAAGATATTTCGGACATAGATGCGGAGTATTATGCGCTTATGGAAAAAATCTGCGCGCAGAGCGAAGAGCAGCATAAACAAAAGCAAAAGAAAACGGCCGAGCGGATCAAACGGATCGTCGACGAACAGTTGTATGATGTACAGCTTTCTTCAAAGGCGATCGCGGACAGTCTCGGTCTGTCCGATACCTATGTTTCGAAGTTGTTTAAAGCATCGGAAAATATTTCGATTGCAAATTATATCAATGAAGCGCGGATGGCGCAGGCAAAGAGGCTTTTGCTGGAAACCGATTTGACGATAAAAGAGATCGCCGAGCGGATCGGCATATCGAACAGTCAATATTTTTACGTATTGTTTCGAAAATATTTCAGTGCGTCTCCCGCGCAGTTCAGGAGCCGGACGGAGCAGCGGACGGAAAAAGCGTATGGCGACGATTAAAGATATTGCAAATCTTGCAGGCGTTTCTCACGGAACCGTTTCGAACGTACTCAATAAAAAAGGAAATGTCAGCGTACAGAAAATCAATCTCGTTGAAAAAGCCGTGCGGCAGCTGGGATTTAAACCGAATACGCAGGGGATAAAATAATGGCAAAAAGAAACGTACTTCATTTTACAGGCATCGGTTCGGCATTCAATGCGCCGTTCGGAAATACGAATGCGTACTTTATAGACGGCACGACGCTTTTCATATTCGACTGCGGCGAAAGCGTATACGCCCGTATGCTGAAGCTTTTGCAATCAAAGCGTATCCGGCGGGTGGTGATAATAATTACGCATCTTCACAGCGATCACATCGGGAGCTTGGGAACGGTTCTTTCGTTTTGCAGTCACGTAGTGCCGAAACCGGTCGATATATTTTATCCGACGCGGGCGATAGAGCGATTTCTAAAATGCATCGGTATAAGCGACGACAAATATACGCATCACCTTTCGGTACCGGAAGATTGGAACTTGTCCATCGTCCCTTATCGTGTCGTTCATTCCAATATGATTGCGTGCTTCGGCTACGAAGTTTCGTTTAAGGGCGCGACCTTTTATTACAGCGGCGACGCGCACGATATTCCCGATCCTGTGCTCAAAAAATTTCTCGATAATAAAATCGATCTTTTATTTCACGAAGCGACGATCGATACGGCTTCGGCGGGGCATTGCAGTTATACGACGCTCGAACGGAAAATCCCCGTGTCGGAACGGAAACGCGTGTATTGTATGCACCTCGGAAGCGAAAAGCTTGCCGCGCTTTTAATAAAAAAAGGATTTCAAATTCCGAAAATCGAAGTGCCGTAATTTACGGAAACGTTCCTTAAAATTCAACAGTCGAACAAAATATCAATTTTGGAGACTGTTGAATTGATGTGCGCAAGCGCACAGTTAATAAGCGACGTTTGCCGAAAGGCAAACTCGAAGTTAAACGAGACGCGCTATTTTAGCGGCTCGTTTAACCGTTCGTCCGATTTTCTGTATCGGCATAAAAACGCGAAGTAAAAACGACGGTAAATTTCAGCCGTTGCGCCCGCTTTATCGGCGGTCGTTGACGCACGACGGAGGAGGGGCGTATACTGACCTTGCATGACTATCGAAGAAGAAATCTTTGCGCGCTCGATTCCCGATTTTGCAAAACTTGTGAAATTCGGTTTTGTTAAAAACGGCTCGAAGTATTCGTTTTCCGGAAAATTTTTAAACGGCGATTTCAGTGCCGACGTCGTTGTCACAAGCGGCGGGGATGTCACCGCTTCGGTGTTCGATGTGCAGGCGGGCGAACGCTATCTTCCGCTCAGGGCGAAAAGCCGGCAAAGCGCGTTCGTAAACGAAGTGCGCGAAAGTTACCGAGCGTTTTTGCGGGAAATTAAAAACGCGTGCTTTGCGCCGCAGCCGTTTTTGACGGATCAGGCGAATCGGATCGCGCGCGAAGCGGAGGCGCTTTTCGGCGATAAAATCGATTTCCCGTTTTCGACCGCGCCTACGTACGGCGTATTCAGAAATCCCGAAAGCCGCAAATGGTACGGGATCATTATGAATATTCCGAAAAACAAAATCGAAAAGCAGGGGCGCGTTTCAAAACGCGGCGCAAAAGAATCTGCGCGTGCGATATCCGCAAAAAAATCGGTCGAAAAAAGGCAGGACGCCTCTCTTTCGGCGGACGATGCAATCGTCGAAATCATCAACATAAAAATCGATCCTGAAAAAATTATCGAGCTGAAAAAGAGGCGCGGTTTTTACGATGCGTACCACATGAGTAAAAAGAATTGGATAACGATTGCGCTCGACGGCAGCGTTTCCGACAGCCTTGTCATTGATTTGTTAAAAAAGAGCCGTGCGCTCGTATCTCCCCGCTCTTGTCGTGCGCGCTCATAAATACGTATATTAAAAGTATGGAACGATACGACATCGCGATAATCGGAACGGGTCCGGCAGGTTTGTCCGCTGCGCTCACCGCAAAAATTCGCAATAAAAATTTCGTGCTTTTGGGCAGCAAGCGTTTAAGCGAAAAAATCGAAAAAGCGCATACGGTACAAAATTATCTCGGTTTGCCGAATATTACCGGAAGCGATATGCAAAAGGCGTTTTATGCGCACCTTGATGCGATGGGGATCGAGGTTACGGAAGCTCGCGTGCAGGCGGTGTATCCTATGGGCACTTATTTCGGCTTACAGACGTCGATCGGCATGCTTGAAGCGGAAGCCCTTGTTTTGGCGACGGGCGTCGTTGCGGCAAAGCCGTATCCGGGCGAGGAGCTATTTCTCGGCAAAGGCGTAAGCTATTGTGCCACCTGCGACGCGCCGCTGTATAAAAATAAAACTGCGGCCGTAATCGCGTTCGGCGCGAATGAAGAGAGCGAAGCGAATTTCCTCGCCGACCTTGCGGCGAAAACGTATTATATCCCGATGTACAAAGGAGATGTGCGCGTGTCGGATAAAATCGAAATCGTGCGCGAAGTGCCGAAGTCGATTGAAGGCGATACCTATGTGCAAGCGTTGGTAACCGACGCGGGAAAGATCCGCACGGACGGCGTCTTTATTTTGCGCGAAGCGATTGCTCCGAGCCGGCTCGTATCGGGTATCGAAGTCGACAACAATCACGTGCGCGTAAACCGCCGTATGGAAACGAGCGTTGCCGGCTGCTTTGCGTGCGGCGATCTCGTCGGCCCGCCTTATCAGTACAGCAAGTCGGCGGGAGAGGGGACGATCGCAGCCCTTTCTGCGGTAAGCTACCTCGATGCGAAAAAACGGGGCGCATAAAGCCTGCGTCGTTCGCTGCATATAAAACAAGTAACATTAGAACGAAAACCGACAGGTTTTGCCGTGTCTCCGGAAGCGGTACCGCTGTGAGTACCCGCATTATGCTTTTTACCCGTATACCTCTATTGACGAAGCGTAAAGTAAATGGGAAAATCGCTCTATGAGCAAATATATACTCGTGACCAGCGGCGTATGTTCCAGTCTCGGCAAAGGGGTGGCGTCCGCATCTCTCGGAAGTCTTCTCGAATGCAGAGGGCTTTCGATTTCGATGATAAAATGCGATCCGTACATCAACCTCGACGCGGGAAACATCAGTCCGTTTCAGCACGGCGAAGTATATGTTACCGAAGACGGCGCGGAAACCGATTTGGATTTGGGCAACTTTGCGCGGTTTACGAGTGTCAATGTCGCCGAACATAACTGCATTACGATCGGAAAAATTTACAATCAAGTGATTCAAAACGAACGCGCCGGCAGATACAACGGACGCACGGTGCAGGTCATCCCGCATATTACCGATGAAATAAAGCGCAATATTCTTTCCGTCGGCGAGCGCTCGGGTGCGGACGTCGTCATCGTCGAAATCGGCGGTACCGTCGGAGATATCGAATCGATCCCGTATCTCGAAGCCTGTCGGCAGCTCATTCACGAACTCGGCAAAAACGAAGTATGCGTCATCCACATAACGCTCGTGCCTGCGATCATCGGCGGAGAATTGAAAACGAAGCCGACGCAGCATTCGGTTAAGCAGCTGCAGGAAGCGGGGATCCAGCCGGATATTCTTTTGTGCCGCACGACAAACGAACTTGATTTGCCGATCAGAAAAAAAATCGCGCTGTTCTGCAATGTCGCTCCCGACGCGGTTTTTTCTTCGATCGATGTGCAAAAATCGGTATATGAACTTCCGGTTATCTTTCATAAAGAAGGTTTCGACGCGCGGGTACTCAAAAAACTCGCGCTTACCGCCGAGCGCTGCAATATCCGCCCGTGGACGGCATTTCTTGACAAGCTCAATGCCTGCGGTCCTGCCGTGTGCATCGCGGTCGTCGGTAAAAAAGATTACCTTGACGATTGCTATAAATCGGTGCGCGAATCGCTGTTTCACGCGGCGGTTACGCAGTACGGCGCGGAGCTGAAGCTTCGGAAAATCGATGCGGAAACGCTCGAAAGCTGCAAAAACGAAAAAGAGGTGAGAGCGGCGTTCAAAGACGTCGACGGCATAGTCGTGCCTGCAAATTACGGGCAGCGCGGATTTCTCGGACTTCTCGTTGCGGTAAAATATGCGCGCGAAAACGATATACCCTACCTGGGTATCGATTTGGGTATGCAGCTCATGGCGATCGAAACGGGGCGTTCGCTGTGCGGCTGGGCGGATGCGGACAGCACGGAGTTTATACAAAACAGCACTCACGCGATCATCAGTTTGCCGGAAGAGCAGACGGGGCTTTCCGCTGCCGGCACGATGAAGCTCGGTGCGGGGACCGTCCGTATTATTAAAGATACGAAGCTTGCCTCCGTGTATAAAAAGCTCACGATTACCGAACGGCACCGCAATAAATATACTTTCGATAAAAAATACACCGCCAATATGACCGAACACGGTCTCATCACATCGGCCGTTTCCGAACCGGATAATTGTACGGAAGCCTTCGAGTGGAAAGATCACACGTGGGGCATCGGCGTGCAGTATCATCCCGAATTCGTTTCGCGTCCGATGAAACCGCATCCGCTTTTCATCTCGTTTATCGGAGCAGCGCTCGGTAAAAAACAATGAAGTCGAATCTTTTCGTCGCGGCGGTTTTATGTTCTTTGCCGTTTATCGCGGCGGGATGTTCTTTGAAATATTCCGAAGGTCAAAAAAACGTTGATGCGGAAGTGCCGGAATTCGTTTTTGCAAATGCCGATTTTTCGCGCTGGGAAAAAAATCAAAAGATGCTTTCGATGCGCGCACAAACGCTCGAACAGTATAAAGGCGGCGGTACTTATGCGGATTCGGTTTCGTTTACCGCCTACGCGGACGACGGCAGTGCGGAAACCGAAGGCTCATGCGCTCTTGTCGCGTTCGATCCGAACCAAAAAATGTATTCGCTTTATGACGGGATCGAGCTTACGAATGCGCCGAGAAACGTAACGATCGCTGCAGACGAACTGCGCTGGGACGGAAATACCGAACAGCTTACGAGCCGCCGCACCGATACGATTACGATGAAAAAAAACGGGACGATTGTCCGCGGTTCCGGATTTTCCGCAAGCGGAGTAAGCAACCGTTTTATTTTTACCGGCGCCGTATCGGGAACGGTTGAAACCGATGAAAACGCGGAGGAAGGCGGCGATGCGCAAAACCGTCCGTAACGGACAGATAATCTTTTTATTAATTTTATACATTATCGCTTCGATGTTTCCGCTATGGGCGGAACGCATTACGTTTTCCGCGAACAGTATGACCGGCACTGCAGGCAATACGTCCGATACGACGACGCTTTCCGGCAGCGCATACGTTCTCACATCGTCTATGGAAATATCCGCCGACTCGATTACGATGAGCGGAAAAAATTTCCGCTATATCGAGGCTGAAGGAAACATCACCGGAAAAAATATAGAAACGAAAATGGAGTTTACGTGCGCGAGTCTTTCGTATGACCGCCGGACTAAAATCGCAACGCTGAAAGACAATGTACGCCTTACCGATACGGAAAACGGCGTATCGGTCGAAGCTCAGCTTATCGAGTATAATCAAAATACCGACATCGCACGGATTCAAATCGGCATAACGATCAAACAAAAAGACAATGTGTGTTCGAGCGCGTATGCCGTGTACCGAAAAAAAAATAAAATGCTCGAAATGAGCGGTAATGCCCGGATCACTCAAGGTGAAGATACTTTCCGCGCCCAACAGATTACGCTGAATCTCGATACGCAGGAGATAAGCCTCGACGGCCGCGTCAAAGGTTCGGTCGTCGATGAAAAAAACGCCGAGCGTGATAAAGATACGAAAAAAGATTCCGCTGTAAGTATCGATACGGCTTCGGATGACGATACGTCGGACAAAAACGATGCCCCTCCGAATGACGGGCTGTCTTCCGGAAAAGAAGGCGGCGCGGATCGGAGCGGAGATGCGGCAAGCGATAAAAACGCTTCGTCCGGTACACGGAATCGGGTAAGCGCTCCGCCGGAAAAAGAGAAAAACGCGCCGACGCCTTCCCGCAGCGGATTGAATAAGAGAGCGAGCGATGAATGATACTATGCAAAATGCGTCCGATTTTTTGAAAGACGGATTGCAGGAGCCGAACGAAAAGCCCTTGCAAAACGATACGCTTCCGGAAAACGAAACGGGGCGCGCTCATCACGTACTGCAAGTTTCAAGTCTGTATAAATCCTTCGGCAAAAAACGCGTCGTACAAGGTATCGATTTTTCAATGCGTACGGGCGAAGTGCTCGGTCTTCTCGGTCCCAACGGTTCGGGCAAAACGACGACCTTTTATATGATTGTCGGATTTTACCGTCCGACTTCGGGCGATGTGTTTTTGGACAAAGAGAGGATTACGGCGCTTCCCATGTATAAGCGCGCGAAGCTCGGCATTTCTTATCTGCCGCAGGAGCCGTCCGTGTTTAAAAAGCTGACGGTCGAAGAAAATATTTGGGCGATCCTTGAAACGAGACGTGACCTTTCGTTCGATGAAAAAAAGATGAGACTCGAACAACTCATAAGCGAATTCGATATCGGAAGGATCAGAGGACAGCAGGCGATCACGCTTTCGGGCGGAGAGCGGCGGCGTACCGAAATCGCCCGGTCGCTTGCAATCGAACCGAAGTTTTTGCTTCTCGACGAACCCTTTGCGGGCATCGATCCGATCGCGGTTGCAGATATCAAAGGTATGATCAAACTGCTTTCTGAGCGCGGCATCGGCATCCTCATCACCGACCATAACGTGCGCGATACGCTCGAAATCACGCACCGCGCGATCATCATCAGTACCGGACAAATCATGATGCAGGGCACGAAACGGGAAATCCTCGATTCTCCCGTCGCCCGCGAAATCTACCTCGGCAAAGATTTTTCGATGTAAGCTCGTGTAGATTTATTGTAAAAATAACTGTAAACTATCGCAGTTTCGTTTGTTTAATAGGTTGAACATCGAGTTTTGTTAAAAAGCGAAATTGAATTTATTAATAAAAGTATCGTAGGCGTTTTACGGGAGTTTATCGCAGCAGCAAGGACAAGGAGTGTACGATGAAAAGAATTTTAATGACGGCAGGGGCTCTGTGTTTCGCCTCTGTGATATTTGCCTATAATCCGCCGATCAGCGGAGAGAGCCTCGACAGGCTTGTAAGCCCGACGCAGCTTACGTATGCGTCTTCGAGCGCAGGCGGGGGGATTTTTACCGCCGGCCCCGATGCGATCGTTTTCAATCCCGCGCTTATCGCATCCGAACAGCGCATCACGCTCGATGCCTCATACACCGCGATTTTTTCTTCAAACGGCGGAGCGAATATTTTCGGTTCCGCCTTTCAGACCGGCATTCTCATCCCGTGGAAATACTTTGCCGTGAGCGGCCTCGTCAAAGGCGTATTCCTTCCGCTCGATAAAATCGATGTCGGCAACACGCTCGGCACGAATATTGCCATTGCGAAAGAAGTGAGCGACCGCCTTTCTCTCGGTATCGGGATTGCAGGCGGTGTGTATTGGGGACACGGAAGCGATTGGTCGGTGACCGGAAATATCGGCGGGATGTACCGCATACCGCGTGTCGGTTTTATGAAGGATTTCAGGATCGGCGTGTCCGTCCTCAATCTCGGTAAAAATTATACGTCGACAAATCTCGTCGGCATCGACGGCAAAAACACGTCGGATATCTTTCCGATGCTCGGCACGACTCACGTCGGAGCTGCAGCTCTTTTATTTGCAAACGATTATATAAAAGGCGGCGCTTCGTTTGAATTGATTACTCCGGGATTTCAAAATCTCATCGTTGCGGCGGGATTCCACTTTGCCGTAAACGACGCGCTCTATTTACGCATAGCGGAAGAAATCAATATCCGTGAAGCCGTCGCGCTCGCCGACTACGGTAACTACAGCAATTTTATGCCTGCGATCAGTCTCGGCTATCGTCTTACGTTCAAAACGAAAAACAACGAATATATGAAACGCAACGGCTGGGGTGAAAGCGATATCACGGTGAATGCCGGATGGCAGCAGCTTTACGAAACGGTGCACGCCGTTTCGGGCAACGTCAAATTCAATTTAGGACTGGCGGATACCGATCCGCCGGAAATCGAACTGTGGACGGGAGATGAAAAATAATGAAAAGGACTTATGCAATCATTGCGGCAGCTCTCTTTTTGGCAGCCGCTTCGGCGTTTGCCCAACGGGCGCCGAAATATATTTCGCCGAACAACGACGGCGTTCAGGATTCGCTTGACGTTCCGCTGCGAATTTCCGACAGGCGCTATATAGTTTCGTGGAGCTTTGTCGTCGAAAACGAAAGCGGCAGCGTCGTGCGTACGATCGGAAATAAACTCTCGTTTACCGAAAAGCTGACGTTCAAATCTTTTTGGAAACAGCTTTTTTCTGCAAAAAAAACGATCGATATTCCCGCCGTCGTTTCATGGAACGGCGTTATGGATAACGGCGAAACGGCTCCGGACGGAACGTATAATTATTATTTTACGGCGACGGACGATAACGGCAATGTCGGCAAAACCGGCAAATATACGGTCATCGTCGATACGACGCCGCCTTCTGTCGCGCTTATTCAGCCGACCGATAAGATTTTCGGCGAAGGCGCGAAATCGGTATTTTCCGTGCGGCAGTCCGGTTCGAAAGAAGACGAATGGAAAGGCGTCTTTGCCGGAGCCGACGGAACTGCGGTCAAAACCTATTCGTGGAAAGATACCGAGCCGCCTGCGTTCAATTGGAACGGAACGGGCGATTCGGGAAAGCCGGTTGCCGACGGCATCTATTCGTATACGATTAGTGCGACGGACAGAGCGGGAAACACTTCTCCCGCCGCTTCCATATCGAATATTATTTTTTCGGCGGAAAAACCCGCGACGAATATCGCGATTTCAGGTTCTCCCTATTTTTCTCCGAACACCGAAAGCAAGCAAAAAGCGGTTACGTTCAACGTAACGATCCCCGTTCCCGAAGCGAGTACCGGAAACAAACTTACCGAATGGGCGGTAAGCATCGTCGATGCGAATGGCAAAGTCTATCGCACATTCGATCAGTCTTCGTCGGCCTTACCGCCTGAAACGATCGTGTTCGACGGAACCGGAGCCGACGGTAAAACGCTTCCCGACGGGCGCTATCAGGCGCGCGTTACGGCAAAATATCTCAACGGCTACGAGCCTTCTCCGATTACTTCGCCGGTCTATATCATCGATACGAAAAAACCGCAGGCTCAGCTGCGCGTATCCGATAAAGTATTCGGCGCGGGTTCGAAGAGTACGATCACAATAAACGAAACGATTGTGCCGAAAACGCTTGCGGCGGTTCCCGCATGGACGGGGCGCATCTACGCTTCGGGCAATATGACAAAAGCCGTGCGCGAATACTCGCTCGGCGAATTCCCGCCCGAAACGGTTTCGTGGGACGGTCTCGATGATGCCGGAAAACTTGCGCCCGACGGCTCATACGTGTACGAGCTTTCGGCAACCGACTTGGCGGGCAATACCGTAGCCGTCCGTTCCGATGCGTTCAGTTTCGACACGACGAAGGCGACGCTGCTTCTTGCAATGCAGGACAGCGCATTTTCACCGAACGGCGATAAAGTCAAAGATACGATATCCTTTACGCCCGTCACGCACGCGGGAAGCGGCGGTATCGTAAAGTATGTGTTTAAAATTATGAAGGCGGGTTCGAGTACCGCGCTTAAAACGCTGAGCGAAAACAAAGACGTTCCCGCATCGTTTGTGTGGGACGGAAAAGACGACAAAGGCTCTCTCTGTCCCGACGGACAGTATATCGCCTCTCTTGAAATAACGTCCGCAAATGCTTCGACGGCATCGGCTTCGACGCAGGCTTTTGCGCTCGACACGAAAGCGCCCTATCTTGCCGCGGAAATTCCGTGGGCGTCCTTTTCACCGTCAGGCGATTCGGCCCAAAGATCTTTGCCTGTCGATGTGCGCGACTGCACGGCCGAAAAATTGTGGACTGCCGAAGTGCGCAATGCCCGCGGTGCCGTTGTCCGGAAATACACGTGGGCCGGTACCGTGCAGACCGCAGGCAAAGCGGGATTCGCATGGGACGGTGCGGACGAATCGGGCAATACGGTTCCCGACGGGGCATATACGCTCGTCATCGCTTCGACGGATGAAGCGGGCAATGCGTTCGGCACATCGATCCGAAATATCACTGTCGATACCCGCGACGTAAAAGCGTACGTGACGACGGCTTACGACGGTATTTCTCCGAACGGCGACGGCATACTCGATTCTCAACGTTTCGATATCCGTACCTCGGTCAGTGACGCGATTTCCTCCTGGAATTTCGACGTATGCAGAGAAGACGGAAAAGCGGTGCGCAGCTGGTCGTCGAAAGACAGCGCAAGTCTTCCCTCATCGATTATGTGGGACGGTTTGGACAGCGCGGGAAAAGCCGGCGAAGGCACTTTTACCGGAAAACTCGATATCGTATATCGGAACGGGCGGAGCGTTTCCGCTTCGTCGTCTCCGTTCGTATGTTCGGCCCTTCCTCCCGAACTCAGCGTCCGCACGACGCCTTCATACTTCAGTCCCGATAATGACGGTATCGATGACGATTTGTTTATCAGATTGAACGGTTCGACAAAAGGCAAAATTACCGCATGGTCGTTTACGATCAACGATCCGAACGGCCGCCGCTTTTGGCAGACGGGCGGAACGTCGGCGATTACGGAACGCATCGTGTGGGACGGTTTGAGCAATACGCAAAAGACCGCGTCGGGCATGGCGGAACGCGTTCAGTCGGCGGTCGATTATCCGTGGGTGTTTACCGTTAAAGACAATCTCGGTATGACATCGACGGTGCGGGGAATCATTCCTGTCGACGTGCTCGTCATCCGCGAAGGCAATGTGCTTAAAATGGCCGTTCCGTCGATCATCTTCCGTCCCGACAATGCCGACTTTAAAGTTGAAAGCGCTCCCGGAAAACGCGATGGCGTTACGGCCGAACAGGCGGCAAACAACGAACGCATTCTCAAGCGCATCGCGGAAATTCTCAATAAATTCAAAGATTATAAAGTTGCGGTCGTCGGACACGCGAACCGTACGACTGAAAACGAAGCCGAAGAAACGCAGGACAATCCGCGTCAGTGGGGCCCCGCGCTCATTCCGCTTTCGCAAAAACGCGCGGAATTCGTAAAATCCTATCTCGTCGATAAAGGCATAAGCGCTTCCCGTCTTTCTACTCAAGGAAAGGGCGGCACGGAGCTTGTTGCCGATTGGCGCGATAAAGATCAAAACTGGAAAAACCGCCGCGTCGAATTTATTCTGCAAAAGTAAGCGATAAAATGCAGCACCGAAAGACGGGCCTGTCGGAAGACGGGGCCGTCTTTTTTTTATGCCTTGCAGAGAGTGTTTTTTCAGAATGCAGCCGCATTTTGTAAAGACGTAAAAACAATCGGCATAAACCCCTCCGTATATATGAAGTAAGTTATGTCTAACTTTTTTTCGCAGTGCGTAGTTTACAGTTGTGAAAGAATATCATACAATACGGTTTATGCGTATGTTTACATTTAAAGGCGGAGTCTATCCGCCGGAGCGGAAGACACACACTCGCGACGGAACCATCGCGGATGCGTTTCCTTCTACCAAGCGGGTGACGATCCCCGTCACGATGGGCGGTTTTCCGAACGAATGTACCGTCAGCGTCGGCGACCGTGTTCTTAAGGGGCAGGTTATCGCGGCGTCCGAAAAGTATATGTCCGTTCCCGTACATGCGTCGATCACGGGTACGGTCGTGCAAATCGCACCGCATGCCGCCGCAGACGGAGCGCAAGTTCCCTGCGTTACAATCGAATCGGACGGAAGCGATGAGACGGCGTATATGGATCCGCTCGATCCGTTTACATGCGATCCGAAAGACGCGCTCGAGCGCATCAGACTTGCCGGCATCGTCGGTATGGGCGGCGCATCGTTTCCTACCTATGTGAAACTTTCGCCGCCGGACGGCATAAAGATCGAATACGTCATCATAAATGCATCCGAATGCGAACCCTATCTCACTGTAGATTATCATACCGTAAAAGAATCGTGTAAAAAAATGATCGACGGACTTGCAGCCGAAATGCATATTTTGGGCGCCCGAGGTATCGTTGCGATCGAAAACAACAAACTCGATCTGATAAATGTTATCAACGATGCGATCGCCGAAACGAATCATACGAATGATATGGAAATTAAAATTGTTAAAACGAAGTATCCGCAGGGCGGTGAAAAGAATCTTATTACCGCTATTTTAAAGCGCGAAGTACCCGCAGGCGGCCTTCCCGCCCACGTCGGCTGTGTCGTTTCAAACGTCTGTACGGCCTGCGCGATTTCGGATGCGTTCCGCCTCGGAAAGCCGCTCATCGAGCGCGCATTTACCGTAAGCGGCGGTGCGTGCGAAAATCCTGCGAATATACGAGTTCCGATAGGCACGCTTGTCGAAGATTTGATCGGAGACGTCATACGCGTAAAAGACGGCGAACTCGTGCAGATCCTTTCCGGCGGTCCGATGATGGGCGTCGCTTCGGCCGACGCTTCGTTTCCCGTCGTCAAAGGCACGAGCGGCGTTTTATTTTTAACAAAAAAAGAAATTTATATCGGCGAAGAAGAACTTTGCCTCGGCTGCGGAAAATGTATTCCGCCTTGTCCGATGCGGCTCTCGCCGGTTATGATGGCGCGCTCGCTGAAAGCGAACGACTATGATGCCGCCGTAAAATTCGGGCTTAAAGACTGCATCGAATGCGGCAGCTGCGCATACGTTTGTCCTGCGCATGTCCGTTTGGTGCACCGATTTAAACTCGGCAAAAGCGTCGTCAAAGCGCGCGCCGCAAAGAAAAACGCTGCGGGTAAAGCAGCTGGAGGAAAATAATGAGCGAACCGGTAAAGAAACAAATGTACGTGTCTCCCGCCCCGCATTTTGTCGAGGGGATATCGACGCGTTTTCTTATGTGCATGCTTATTCTGGCGCTGCTTCCCGAAACGATATACGGCGTTATGCTGTTCGGGTTCCGCGCGCTGTTTGTCGTGCTCGTTTCCGTTGCGGGAAGCGTCGTCTTTGAAGCGGCGTTTCAAAAATTGACAAAGCAGAATATCACCGTGAGCGATTGTTCGGCCGTCGTCACGGGACTTTTACTCGCGCTCGTACTGCCGCCGACGGTTCCGCTGTGGCAAGTGCTGCTCGGAGACCTCTTCGCGGTCGTCGTCGCCAAGGGATTTTTCGGGGGACTGGGGGCGAACGTATGGAACCCCGCTCTTACGGGGCGCGCGTTTTTATTCGTCAGCTTTTCCGCCGCGATCGGCGCATCGTGGCTCGCTCCGGGAACGGATGCGGTAAGCGCCGCAACGGTACTTTCCAAGCTGAAAGAGGGTGCCGTCGGCAATGCGGGTGCGTATCTCGAAAGCTTTTTGGGCAACACGGCCGGCTGCATCGGCGAAACGAATGAATTGCTCATTTTGATTTCATTTGCATTCCTTGCTCTCACGCAGGTGATCGACTGGCGCGCGCCTGTTACGATGGTCGGAACGGTAGCTCTTTTGACCTTTGTTTCGGGCGGAGACGTCGTCATGGCGCTCACGTCGGGAGGCCTGCTTTTCGGTGCAACCTTTATGGCCACCGATTACGCGACGACGCCGGTTTCAAAAGCCGGGCGTGCGGTGTTCGGTGCAGGTTGCGGACTTCTTACATTTTTAATAAGAAGATTCGGCGGTTATCCCGAAGGCGTTATGTTTTCGATTTTATTTATGAATTCGCTTTCGACATTCCTTAATAAACTGACGTCGAGAAAATACGGCTACGGTAAAGCGGCAAAGAAGGGGGCTGCAAAATGAAACATATTTTAAAACTCGGACTCACGCTTGCGATCTTCGCATCCGTTTCATGTTTTTGCCTTGCGCTCGTCAATCACATTACGGCTCCCGTCATCGAACGGCAGCAGGCCGATAAAGCGAGTTCCGGCATGAAAACGGTATTCGCCGCGGCCGACTCTTTTGAAGAAGTGACGGATTTTAAGGCGAGCTCGGTTCAGGCGATCAGTATCGACAAAATGTACCTTGCCAAAAAAGGCGGGAACGTCATAGGCGCGGTCGCGCAAGTGACGGGTCCTACCTACGACCGATCGACGATCATTTTCGGTATAAAAAAAGACGGCGTGCTTACGGGTATGCAGTTTCTTTCATCGAGCGATACGGCGGGCTTCGGCTTAAAAGCGAGCGATCCGAATTATACCGTTTCGAGCGGTAAAACGTTTTACGGTCAGTTCGAAGGCAAAAATGCGAACGACGGTTTCGTTTCCGGTCAAACCTTCGAAGCGGTATCCGGTGCGACGATCACGAGTAAAGGCGTTGCCGATCTTTTGACGCAGGGAACGCAGAGCGCGCTTGCCTGCCTTGCTGCGAAATAGGAGTAAAAGCGAAATGCAAAAACAACAAAACAGATTATCGATTTTTACAAACGGTATCGTAAAAGAAAATCCTCTGCTCGTCATTTCGATCGGTTTGTGTTCTTCGCTTGCCGTTACGACGAACGTGTTCAACGGCATCGGTATGGGCTTTTCGATGATGTTCGTCCTCGTTATGAGCGAATTAATAATTGCGATTTTCCGCAATATTATTCCGGAAGACATACGCTTGCCCATTTTCATCATAGTCATCGCCGCTTTTACGACGATCGTGCAGCTTTTGCTTGAAGCATACATTCCGGCGCTGTCGGCATCTCTCGGCGTATTTTTGCCGCTCATCGTCGTCAACTGCATCATTATGGGACGCGTCGAATCGTTCGCGTCGAAAGAAGGCCCGCTCAATGCGGTTCTCGATGCGTTCGGCATGGGCTTCGGCTACACGTGGGTGCTTTGCGCCATTTCGATCGTGCGCGAACTTTTGGGGAGCGGTTCGCTGTTCGGCAAAGCTATCATTCCCGAAGCGTATACCGTAAAATTTTTATCGGATGCTCCGGGCGGATTTTTCGTGTTCGGTTTGCTTTCCGCAGTGACGCTCGCTGCTGAGCGCGCGGCAAAGATCAGAAAAGCGAAAGCGAAAGCAAAAGGAGGCGCGGCATGAACAACTTAATCAGCATTTTTATTAAATCGATGCTTATCGACAACGTCGTTTTTATTCAATATCTGGCGATCTGTCCGTTTATCGGCATGACGACGGAAACGGATAAAGCGACGGGCATGGGGATTGCGACTACTTTCGTTATCGTGCTCGCGACGGCCGTTACCTATCCGCTTTATTACGGAATCATGGTACCGCTGAAACTGCAGTATCTGCAGACGCTCATGTTCATTCTCGTCATCGCAGCTCTCGTACAGCTCGTCGAATTTTATCTCAAAAAATCGATTCCGGGATTGTACAGCGCGATGGGCGTGTATCTTGCACTCATCACGACGAACTGTGCGGTTCTCGCCGTTACGATCACGTGCATTAACAAAAATTATAATTATATCGAATCGATCGTATACTCGCTCGGTGCTGCGATCGGTTTTTTAATTGCACTCGTGATTATGTCCGGAGTACGCGAACGGATTAAAAGCTCTCCTCTTCCGCTTTTCATAAAAGGAAAGCCGATCCTGTTTATCACTGCGGGTTTGCTTTCGTTGTCGTTTTTAGGCTTCAAAGGTTTGATCTGAAAAGGAAGGGGGTACACTATGGTTGCTATACTTACGGCCGTTGCGGTTTCGTTCGCGCTTGCGTTTGTCATCGGCGTGCTGCTCGGTATTTTCAAAAAGATATTTTATATTCCGGTCGATGAACGCGTCGGAAAAATCCGGGCGGTGCTGCCCGGCGTAAATTGCGGCGCATGCGGCTATCCGGGCTGCGACGGCTTTGCGGCCGGCGTTGCATCGGGAGAAGCACCCGTAAACGGCTGTCTTGTCGGCCGCGCACCCGTTGCGCAGGCTATCGGCGAAATTATGGGTGTGCCCGTTCCCGCAAAAAAATAAGGGCAGCCCTTTGCGGCTTTAAACTTACGAATTTAAAAGGCTGTCCCTGAAGTTGTTGAAAACTTCATGAGGGCGGCCTTTTTAGTAGAAACGGTTTCGGCCGGTTTAACAATGAATACGCAAAAAGTAAAAAAAGGTTTGTCAAAATTCGATGTTCTCAATCTCGTAATCGGCTCGATTATCGGCTGGGGTTCGTTTATTTTGCCGGGTACTTTTTTTCTGCCGAAAGCGGGAGTTTTGAGTACGGTGATCGGTCTCGGTATCGGCGGCTTTTTTATTGCGATTATTCAAAAAGCCTACCAAGTGATGCTTACCTGTCATGTCGGTGAGGGCGGCGAATTTTCGTATGCGCTTTCGAATCTCGGAAAGATTCACGGCTTTATCGTCGGCTGGTCGCTGAGCCTGTGCTATTTGAGTATGATACCGCTCAACGCGACCGCATACGTTTTGATTTTGCGGAAAATTTTCGGGAGCACGGTGCTGTGGGGACATTTGTATACGATCGGAGGAACCGACGTGTATGCTTCGGATATCGTCATCGCGTCGATACCCATCGTCGTTTTTACGCTTATCAATTTGCGCGGGCTGTCGCTGAGCGCCCGCATTCAAAACGTCATGAGCGCTTCACTTGTCGTTATCGTTACGGCGCTTTTTTTTATTATCCTCGGCAAAAGCGATTTGGAAATTTTTTCGCACAATTATTTCGGCGTATCGCAGATTGCGAGCGCAAAAATCGCTTCGGTCGTCGCGATCGTTCCGTTTTTATTCGTCGGTTTCGACGTGATCCCGCAAGTATCGAACGATCTCCGTTTTTCGCCTGCAAAAGCTCATGCGACGGCGCTCGCCGGAATCGCGTTCGGTGTCGTCATTTATGCGCTTTTGAATATGATCGCGGGGTTAAGCTTCGCTCCTGAAGAAGCGGAAAAGCTCGAATGGGCGGTTGCCTCTTCGGTAACGGAAAAGACGGGGACGGCCGGTTTCGTATTCATGCTCCTAGCTCTTTTTTCGGCGGTTACCGGCGGCATCAACGGATTTATGATCGGCAGCAGCAAATTGCTCGGCGCCGTTGCAGGAGAAAAATTGAGTCCCTCGTTTTTGGGAGAAAAAAATGAAAAAGGCTTGTATCCGAAAGCGATTTTATTTATCGCAGGCGTCAGTTTGATCGGGCCGTGGATCGGCAGAGAAGTGATCGTCCTCATCGTCGATATGGCCTCCGTACTTGCCGCTTTGGCGTACGGATACGTCGGTTTTGTCGGTATAAAAAAAAGCGTTTCCGTTTTCGATAAGTTGTCGTGCGCTCTTGCGTGCGCCGTCGCGCTGCTCTTTATCGCTCTTTTGCTGTGGCCGACATCTCCCGCACGGCTCGGTGCCGGTTCGATCGTCTTTTTGATCGCGTGGACTGTGTTGGGCGTGTTGTTTTACCGTTTCGGTACGAGAGATATGAGTAGAAAAAAATAATTATTATTAATTATGGAGGTCATTATATGAACAAAGTGGAAAACGGTATCGGTTTTATCGTACTCGTTTTGAGTCTTGTGCTGGGATCCGTTTTTTTTGAGCGGAATGTTTTTTTTCCGCTTGGTCATCGGAATGGGGATCGGTTATGTTTTGACGCGCGCTTTTTTCGGTTTTGCCGGAAGCGTCAACCGCGCGTTCCGCACGGGCTCGACGAAATTGATGCGGACGCTGATGCTGATGTTTACGATTTCGGCGATTTTGACGGCGTCGTTCCTCATCTTTACGGATGCGAGTGCGTATAAGCTTTCGATTCATCCGATCAACGCCGGCCTTTTAATCGGCGGACTTTTGTTCGGTTTCGGCATGAGCCTTTCGTCGTGCTGCGCGAGCGGTTCGCTTACCGATATCGTAACGGGACTGCCGCGCGGCGGCATTACGCTGTTCTTTTTGTGCTTGGGCGTTTTTGTCGGATTTCCGTTTCAGGCAAAAGCTTCGTGGATCAAAGACAGCTGGTTTGTAAGCGGCAGCGGACGAAAGGGTGTCTTTTTCCCGGATTGGTTTGCAAAAGACGGTAAGGGCGGTTATTTGGGCGCGATTCTGGTAACCGTGCTCTTGGCGTCGATCGTGACAGTGCTTTCGTATCTGTACGAGCGCAAGCGCAAAAACGCGGACACGTTTTCCGGCGTCTGCACGGAAAAAGATCAGGACTCCGTGCCCGAACTGGATACCAAGCATTATAAATTTTTCAGCGCGGAAAATTATGAACACATCTTTGCAAAGCCGTGGTCGCTTGCGACGGGCGCCTTTGCCTTTTCGATTTTGTTTACGCTGCTCATGGGCGTAACGAAAGCGGGCTGGGGTGTTTCGACGCCGTTCGGTTTTTGGTTCGGAAAATTCCTGCGCCTGTTCGGCGTCAGCGCGGAATCGCTCGCGTCTTTTTCGGGAAAAAGCGCCGACTTTTACAACGCATCGCTTTTTTCCGGCACGTCGATTCAGGATATAGGCATCATCTTGGGAACGATTATCTGTCTTTTGCTCGCCGGCTCGTTTACGAAAACCTGTACGTCGGAACTTAAAATCACCTTTATCGACATTTTGGTGTTTGCGCTCGGCGGCTTTACGATGGGTATCGGAACGCGCTTTGCAAACGGCTGCAACGCGGGTGCGCTGTATACGCCGATCGCGAACTTTTCGCTTTCCGGCTGGATTTACCTCGTTGTCGTCGTTTTGGGCGGCATTGCGGGCAATATGCTTTTAAAAGCGATGAAGCGGATATAACATTCCCGCACGGCGCTCGGTGCGGCGTGCGTGCCGAGCGTGCTTTTTACGAAGCGCTTTTTTGTTGACAGGCGCTTTTTCCGATACGAAAACAGCACATATCTCCGATCGCTTTTCCAATCTCGACATTTGATCGAATACTTTGTACAATATACCCGTAAAAGTTTTTATGGAGGTTATATGAAAAAGCTATCGGTATGGGTTCTTGCGCTCTGTGCCGCCGTGTTGTGTTTTTCGGCGTGCGGTAAAAAAAGCGCTTCAGGCGCCGAGTTTATTATCAGCAACGGTGCCGAGCCGCAGTCGATCGATCCGACGCAGATTGAAGGCGTACCCGAACACCGCATTTTTTTGGCGCTGTTCGAAGGACTTGTCGATTACGACGTAAAAACGTGCGAAGCCGTTCCGGGCGTTGCGGAAAGCTGGGAGCGCAGCGCGGACAATACGGTCGTGACGTTCCATCTGCGCAAAACGACGTGGAGCGACGGTACGCCGATTACGGCAAAAACCTTTGTCGATTCGTGGCTCTATTATATGTCGCCGAAAACGGCTGCCGTCTACGGTTATATGCCGGCTTTGGTTATCAAGGGTGCAAAAGAATACAACGAAGGAAAAGCGCCTGAGAGTTCCGTGGGTATCCGCGCCGTCGACGATTATACGTTTGAAGTGACGCTCGTCGGTCCCGTTCCCTATGCGGTCGATATGATGGCGCACTATGCGTTCGCTCCTCTTCCGATGCACGCGATAGAAAAATACGGTTCCGAATGGATCAAAAAAGAAAACTTCGTCGGCAACGGTCCCTTCGTACTCGAATCGTGGGTGCCGCAGGACAAGCTCACCGTCGTTCCGAACGGCAAGTATTGGAATAAAGAAAATATATTCCTGTCGCGCATTACGTTTTTGCCGATCGAAGACAGCGTTACCTCTTACAACAAATACAAAAACGGTGAAATCGATTGGAACTCTTCGAGCGCTCATATCCCGCCGGATTTAATCGACGAAGTAGTACTCCGCGACGATTATCAGTGCGCGCCGTACCTCGGTTCGTATTATGCATTTTTCAATGTAAACAATAAAACGCTCAAAGACGTCCGCGTTCGTAAAGCGCTCATCCTCGCTCTCGATACGAAAGAACTCGTCGAAAAAGTAACGAAGGGCGGAGAGCTTGCGACCGGTGCTTTCGTTCCCGAAATGGCAGGCTATACTCCGCCGAAGGGTTTTTCGTTTAACCCCGAGGAAGCGAAGAAATTGCTTGCCGAAGCCGGCTATCCGAACGGTAAGGGTTTCCCCGTGCTTACGTATATTTTCAATACGAACGAAAAGCACAAAAAAACCGCCGAATGGGTACAGCAGCAGTGGAAGAAAAATCTCGGCATCAACGTCGAACTGCAGAACATGGAATGGAATTCGTTCCTGACAAAGCGCCAGGCGAACGACTTCGAAATCGCGCGCGCGGGCTGGATCGGCGACTATAAAGATCCGTCGAACTTCCTCGAACTGTTGACGACGGGCAGCGGAAACAACGACGGACGCTATAACAGTCCTGAATTCGATAAGCTCGTCAGCGACGCCGCCCGTATGCCGGCCGGACCTGAACGCATGAAAGTGCTTGAAAAGGCCGAATCGATTGCGATCGGACGGGACGCTGCGGTCATTCCGATGTACATCTACGTTTCACAGTGTCTTATCGATTTGAATAAATGGGACGGCTGGTACTCGAATGTTCTCGATATTCACTCGTATACGGGCTTAAAACCGAAAAAATAAAAAAAATAAATTGCAGAAAATGTAATTTTCTGGTACAATGAACGGAACGGCCTAAAACGGCTGTTCCGTTTTTTTTATGCCGGAGTAATTATATGGGAAAATTTATTATAAAACGTTTGCTGGGTCTCATTCCGACGCTTTTCGTTATCGTAACTCTGAGTTTTTTTATCACTCGGCTTGCACCGGGCGGGCCGTTTGCGAGTGAAAAAAAAGTACCTCCGGAAATCCTCGCGAATCTCGAAAAGCAATACCACATGGACGAACCGCTGTTTAAACAGTACTTGCGTTATGTCGGCAATGTTCTCCACGGCGATTTGGGGCCGTCGTTCAAAAACAAAGATTTTACGGTCAATCAGCTCATCGGCTCAAGTATGCCGAACTCTCTTTTGCTCGGCGTCATTTCGCTTGCTTTTGCGATGCTCTTCGGCATTACCTTCGGCCTTATCTCCGCGGTAAAACAAAATACGTGGGTCGATTACTCGACGATGTCTTTTGCGAGCGTAGGTCTTTCGGTGCCGCTTTTCGTCGTAGGGCCGGTTGCGGTTTTTGTTTTTGCGCTTACGCTCAAATGGCTTCCGACCTCCGGCTGGATCACGGGGCGTTACGGATGGAAAACGCTTATCATGCCGGCTTTTACGCTTGCCCTTCCGCGCTTTGCGTCGATCGCACGCCTGACGCGAGCGAGCGTGCTCGAAACGCTCCGTTCCGATTACGTACGAACCGCGCGTGCAAAGGGTTTGAAAAATTCCGTCGTCATGGTAAAGCACGTGCTCAAAGGAGCTCTGCTTCCGGTCGTCAGCTATCTCGGTCCCGCGTTTGCAGGTATCGTTACCGGTTCCGTCGTCGTCGAACAAGTGTTCCTCGTGCCGGGTATCGGAAACTTTTTCGTCAAATCCGCGCTCAACCGCGATTACACGCTCATTATCGGTACGGTTATCGTGTATTCGGGCATTCTTATCGTTATGAACCTCATCGTCGATATTTTGTACGGATTTCTCGATCCTCGAATTTCTTATAAATAACGGGAATATTAAAACGCTATGATTAAAAAAGAAAAAAAAGCGACGAACGAATTCGATCAGGAAATGAAATCGGTGTCGCTGACGGCGGATGCATGGAACCGCCTGCGAAAAAATAAAATGGCATACGCGAGTTTTTTGATCGTCGTCGTTTATGCGCTTATCGCCCTGCTTGCACCGGTGCTGCCTTTTTATCCCTATGCACAGCAAAATCTCAACCATACGAATCTTCCGCCGTCGTTTCAAAAAGCGGGAGCGGTCGAACTTGTAACGCGCAAAGCGTATTTTGCAAAAGTGATGGCAAAGGAAAAGCGCAGCGAATACAACGCGGAAGAGCAGGCGGTGATCGCTTCCATCGAAGAACGCAATAAAACCGATCCCGAACAGAACCGGAGATATTTGTTGGGTACCGATTCTCTCGGCCGCGATATGCTGTCGCGTACGGTGTACGGCGGACGCATTTCCATGATGGTCGGCCTCATCGGTACGGTGACCGCGCTTCTCATCGGTATCGTCATCGGTTCGATTGCGGGCTACGCCGGTGGCAGAATCGATTCGTTTCTCATGCGCTTTGTCGATGTCATGTACGGTCTGCCGTATATGCTCGTCGTCATCATTATGATGGCGATCGTCGGACGCAACGTCGCCATCCTCTTTATCGCGATCGCACTCGTGTCATGGCTTACGATCGGACGCGTTGTGCGCGGACAGGTGATGAGTTTGAAAAACATGGAGTTCGTTCTTGCCGCCCGTTCGATGGGAGCCCGTCCGTGGCACATCATCATGCATCATCTCATTCCGAATACGGTCGGCATCATCATCGTGTATACGGCGCTGTCGCTTCCGTCTTTTATCATGAGCGAAAGCTTTTTGTCGTTTTTGGGACTCGGCATTTCGGCGCCGCTTGCCTCATGGGGTTCGCTCATTGCCGACGGTGTGCAGGGTATGGCGCTCTATCCCTGGTGTTTGCTCGTACCGGCAGTCGTTATGACTGTATTTTTATTTGCAATGAATTTTTTAGGCGACGGCGTGCGCGACGCATTCGATCCGCAGTCGAAAAACAGGGTGTGAGGCATATATGACGGATGAAGTGATTTTACAGGTAAAAGACCTCCGCACCTATTTTTATACCGACGCGGGAGTCGTAAAAGCGGTAGACGGTTTGACTTTCGATCTGCACAAAGGCGAAACGCTCGGACTTGTCGGCGAGTCCGGTTCGGGAAAGAGCGTTACGAATCTTTCCATTATCAATTTGATTCAGACTCCGCCGGGAAAAATCGAAGGCGGTGAAGTGCTGTTTAACGGCGAAGATTTATTAAAAATGAGCGATGCGCGTCTGAGAGAAATACGAGGCGACAGAATTGCGATGATCTTTCAGGATCCGATGTCTTCTCTCAATCCGTACCTCCGGATTTCGACGCAGATGATCGAAACGATATGTCTGCATCAGGGGCTGAGCAAAAAGGCCGCGAAAGAAAAAGCGATCGAAATGCTGAAGCTTACCGGTATTCCCGCGGCGGAAAAACGCATCGACGGATATCCGCATCAGTTTTCAGGCGGTATGCGCCAGCGCGTCATGATCGCAATGGGGCTGTCGTGCAATCCCGACATACTCATCGCCGACGAACCGACGAGCGCGCTCGACGTGACGATCCAAGCGCAGATACTCGATTTGATGCAGGATTTGACGCACCGTCTCGGAACCGCCGTCATTTTGATAACGCATTCGCTCGGCGTCGTCGCCGGAGTGTGCGATACGATCGTCGTCATGTACGCCGGCCGCATCGTCGAACGCGGTACGACCGAAGATATTTTTTACGATACGAAACATCCGTATACGCAGGGGCTTATCAAATCGGTGCCGCGCCTCGACCGCGACGACGAAAGCAGACTTTTTTCGATCGAAGGGCAGCCGCCGAACGTCGTCGATTTGCCCGACTGCTGCCCGTTTTATCCGCGCTGCCATAAGGCATTGCCCGTGTGCAAAAACCGCTATCCGCCGGTCGTGGACTTTTCGGGCACGCACCATGCGGCGTGCTGGCTCTATGCGCAAAAAGACGGCGGAACACTTACCTCAGAGGACACGACAAAATGAGCGACAATATCCTTGAAGTACGCGATTTGAAAATGCATTTTCCCGACGGAAGCGAAGGTATTTTCGGCGGCAAAAAAAAATATATTTACGCGATCGACGGCATCAGTTTTGACATAGCCAAGGGAGAAACGCTGGGACTCGTCGGCGAATCGGGCTGCGGAAAATCGACCGTCGTGCGGACGGTTTCTCAGCTGTATAAGCCGACTGCCGGAAAAGTGCTCCTCGACGGAAAAGATTTGACGAAGATGAAAAAGTCGGAAATGATCGCAGTCCGGCGCGATATGCAGCTCGTGTTTCAGGACCCCTATTCGTCGCTCGATCCGCGCATGACGACGTCGGAAATCATCGCCGAACCCATGCGCATTTACAAAAAATACGGACTGCTCGATATAGCCGAAGCCGACATCACTTCTCGCGTCGAACACCTCATGGAACTCGTCGGTCTTTCGAAATTTTTCAAAAACAGATTTCCTCATGAATTTTCAGGCGGTCAGCGCCAGCGCATCGGCATTGCGCGCGCGCTTGCGCTGAAGCCTCGTCTCATACTCGCCGACGAACCCGTTTCCGCACTCGACGTTTCGATTCAAGCGCAAGTGTTGAATCTTTTTAAAGACATTCAAAAAGAAATGGAGCTGTCGTACCTGTTTATCGCGCACGATTTGGCGGTCATCAAATACATTTCCGACAGGATCGCCGTCATGTACCTCGGAAAAATCGTCGAAACGGGCGGATATAAAGACCTCTATGCGAATCCGCTTCATCCGTATACGAAAGCGCTGCTTTCCGCGGTTCCGATCCCCGATCCGAAAGTCGAACGGCAGCGCCAGCGCATCATATTGAAAGGCGACGTGCCTTCTCCCGACACGCAGCGGCCGGGCTGCTATTTTTACGACCGCTGTCCGAACCGCATGGAAAAATGCAAACAGTGTCAGCCGAAGTTCGTAAAACCCGCACAAGCGGCGTCCGGGCATTCGGTCGCGTGCTTTTTGTACGAATGAGGGAAGGAGGGAATACCCGCTTTCCCTGCGGCGAGCTCGGCGCTCCGCTTACACCTCTTATCACCGCACCGTGATGATAAAGTCTTTATTCGCCTTTCTAAAATCGTATGCGTATGTTTTTCCGCTGCGCGAAACGACGGCAAAGTATGCGTATGACGGAAGCGAATCTTCGAGCGGCGAATCGACCGTGTCCGTATCGCCGAAGTCTTTTAAAACGGCGATGCCTGCCTTTTGCCACGTTCCGTTTTTATCGTTGAACGCATACAGTGTGAACGAGATATTTTTATCGCTCGTCTCATTGATGAATTTGACGTTGTCTTTGAAAACGCCGGGAATGTTTCGAACGTCGGCTATTACCGCATCTTTTTTATAGCTTTCATCGGCCGATTCTTTTGCAGGGTAGATTCGAATACGCAAGTCGTTGTGCTTTTTTTCCGCTTCGTATTTGTACGTACCGTTTCCGTCGGGAATGACGGCGACGTATTCGACTTTACCTATTTTGCTTTCGAAATCGGAATCTATAGTATCACCGTCGTGAAAGCCCTTGAGCAAGGCTTTGCCGTACAGATTCCACGAAGCCTTTTTCGAATTGTAGATGTATACGCGGAACGAAATATTTTCGTCGTCCGACAAATTGATAAGCTTGATATTGTCTTTCATTTTACCCGGGACGGCAGCGGATGAAACGGCGATGACGGATGCTTTCGGATCGTCGAACGTTGGAGCATTTTGCTGAGCAAAGGCTCCGCATACGATTGCCGCTGCAAGCCCTGCGATTATTAATTTTCTCATAAAAATCCCCTTGCTGTAATTTATAGCGTATGACAGGGTACCTGAATCCTGCCGTATCTATGAAACGCTTTATGTGCTATACTGGTTACAGCAATATTATTATGAAACGTATTGAACTTGAACCGGCGCGCATCGCGGATGTGCTGAAAGAAAATCTCGGACAGGAAGATGTGGTCTTTGTTTTTCCGACCGATGTCGCTCTCGTTTCGTGGGCGGAGCGGTGTGTAAGAAGTCCTCAAGCGTCCGGTGTTAAAGCCGTTGCGCTCGAGCGCTTTATCGCGTGGGATACATTTAAAGAAAAATATGCCGTCGCAAAAGAGAGCGGCCGTCATGCCGTGCCTGCAGCGCTCCGAAAAGTGTTCGTTCGAAATCTTATCGAAGAAAATGCCGCTGCCGTCAGAAGCGGTAAACCTCTGTTTAAGAGCATCGTACATCCGCAGTTTGCCGACGAAGCCGATTCCTTTACCGATTGGATTGCCGGAAATCTTCCGTTTTTGAAAACGTGGTATGAAAAATTTTCCCGCTATACGAGCGATAATCCCGAAGCGGCAGATGATGAAGACGAAGATTATCTTACGCTCTACCGACGCTATGTCGATTTTTTAGGCGATGAGATGTTCGAGCCTGCATGGCTCATGCCGGACTTTACGGAAGAGCGGAAAAAATTTATTATTTTTTATCCGGAACAGCTTGAAGATTTCGATGAATACGAAGCGGTTTTCGCCGCTTCCGAAAATATAACTTCGTATGTGCTTCCCGAAAAAGAAGTGCATAAAAGCAAAGTCTTCGTCTATCCCGACGCGAGGACGGAGCTTCGAAGAACGGCGCTCTGCATTCGGGACATTGTCGGAAAAAGCGGCGGAGAGCTTTCGTATGAAGATATCGCGCTGCACGTTCCCGACCTCGAAACCTACAGGCCGTATATCGAACGGGAACTTACGAACTACCGCATTCCCTTTGTCGTTCGAAGCGGGGTGCGTTTTACGGTCGGCAGCGCCGGCAGCATCTTTGAAGATATCGACGAATGCCGCAAAACCGATTATTCATACGACAGCGTGCGCCGTCTTGTGCTCGACGGGCGCGTGCCGTGGAAAAACAAAGCGCTCAACGAAAGCCTCGTGCGCGAAGGGAACCGGCTCCACTGCATCTGCAATTACGGCGGCGGGGACGTATGGATCGAATCGCTCGGCAAATCCGGACGAAGCGAGCGTGAGCTTGAATTATACAAGCGATTAAAAAAATCGATAGAAGCCGTTACGGGTGCGAAGTCCTTCGAAGGCTTGCGGACGGCGTGGCTTATGTTTAAAAACGAATTCCTTGCCGATGACGAGTTCAGCGTCGAAGCGAACAATGTTCTCGGCCGCTGCATTGCAGAGCTCGAGACGCTTGTCGCTATCGAAAAAGATTATATCGTGCCGCTTGATTTGAAGCTTCGCTCGCCGTTTTCTTTTTTTATCAACGAGCTGAGAAGCAAAATCTATCGCCCGCAAGATGCGCTTTCGGGACTTTCCGTCTTCGATTATAAAGTCGCCGCATGCGCCGCCTATCCTGTCAACATCGTCATAAACTGTACGCAGGACGCGCTCACCGTCGTCCGTAAGCCGCTCGGTTTTCTCAATACGCAAAAACGCCGCGCGCTCGGCATACGCGATTCCGATGCGGCGTCTACCGCCTTTATCAGACTGTACGGAAAATTTAATAATGCGGACGGGGTGCGGAGCATCTTTTCGTGCAGCGAACGGACTTTCTCAGGCTTTGCAATCCCGCATACGTATTTCAATATCGCTCCCGTCGAAAAAAATCATACGCCGTTCGACGAACTCGATGCAAACGATTTTATCCTCAATGAAAGAAAATGGTTTTTATCGGAATCGGATGCTCCCCGCGCTTTGAGCGACTTGCAAAAGGCGCAGTATGAACATTGGAAGGCGTCTTCGGATTTTTCCGTAAACGCTCCCCGCGCGCAGTCCGTAGACGCCGGCGTAAAAAAAATAATCGACTATGTTTTGAAAGAGCGCCGCACACCGCACGGCTCTTCAAGCGAAGGCGCTTTTGCGGTAAAGATCAGCCAAAGCGATATGCGCGATTTTTTTCCCTGTCCCCGGAAGTGGATTTTCAAATCGGTCGTCAAACTCCGCGAAGATTCCCTCGACGCGTCCTTATTCGAAAAATACGATCAGGGAAATATCAATCACAAAATCCTGGAGTTGCTTTTTAAAACCTTTGATACGCTGCCGGTCACGGATGAAGACGGAACTTTCGGGGAGCGTGAAAACGATATACGAAAATTGATAAAAGAAAAGACGCGGGAAGCGATTCACGACAAGTCATTCGATTTTTATCAAAGTCCGCTCGCGCTTCGCGTACTCGAAGAGCAATCGCATAAATTCGAAAAGATCATCATCGATTTTCTGCACGAGTTTTGTAAAAAAGAAAAAGGCTTCGGC
This sequence comes from Treponema sp. Marseille-Q4132, assembly GCF_014334835.1. Lineage (NCBI taxonomy): Bacteria > Pseudomonadati > Spirochaetota > Spirochaetia > Treponematales > Treponemataceae > Treponema > Treponema sp. Marseille-Q4132. The sequence continues at coordinate 1,268,948 of NZ_CP060591.1, read as the reverse complement.
GGCTGCCGCGTCGTTTCGACGGAAACGCAGTTCGACGCGTGGGAGAACGAAAAGCGTTACAAGTATTTCGGGAAAATCGACTGCATACTTTCGGATGAGGCGGGGCGGATCATCATCGTGGATTATAAAAACACTGCTCTTCCGTCGATCGCTTCGTGCCGCGCGGACGAAGCGACGGGTGCGCTCGACAATTTTCAATGCGCCATGTATATAACGTTGTGGAATCTTGCCGATTCGGCGAAAGCGGATAAAATGATTTTCTGTTCGATAAAAAATGCGGGTAAAAATGCCGCCGTTATCGACAGTGAAAATACAAAAAAAACGCCCAAATCCTATGAGCCGACACTTTCGGTATTTGAACGTTATGCCGCCTTCTTTTACGAAACGGTCGAAAACGGAAATCCCGAACCGCTTCGAGGCGTACGGCACGGAGATGACGCGCTCATCGCGCCCGACGTGTATTCGGACTGTATGGTTTGCGATTTTAAAACGATTTGCCGCACGGCCTATACGGTCGCATCTCACAAACTGTAACTCGGGAGCCTGCGATGAAAAACGATTATGCATACCTTGACCTTTTGGAATATCCGCTCGACGATCAGCAAAAAAAAGTGTGCTGCTCCGTAAAAAACGCCGTCGTCGCTGCGGGAGCGGGTTCGGGTAAAACGCAAGTACTCGCTACGCGCTTTGCATGGCTCGTTATGGAATTCGACGATATCAGAGCGCCGGCTGTTTTGACGCTGACGTTTACGAAAAAAGCCGCCGCCGAAATGTATGCGCGTATTTACAAAACGCTCGTATTTTTTTCAAAAAACGAACAGGTGCCCGAACGTCAAAGAAAAAACGCCGCGCGGGCGGTAAGCGAATTTGCCGATGCCCGTATTCAAACGCTCGATTCGTACTGCGGCGCCGTCGTGCGTCAGGCTGCGAACCGTTACGGCATCCGTCCGGATTTTACGACGGGGAGTACGGACAGCGAACGGAATATTAAAAATCTTGCGTTGCCCTTTGTATTGAAAAATCTTTCGCGGCCGGGTGTCCGCCGTTTTGCCGAAGCGGGCAAAGTGCAGGAGTTTTCTGATTCCCTTGTCGCAAAGATTATCGGCGAGTACACTTCTCTTGCAACCGAAAGCGGCCGGTTTATGCGTTCCCTCGAAACACAAAAATTAATAATTTCAGATGCGTGGAAAAAAATCGTAAGCGATAAGACTGACGGCTCCCTCTTCGATATAGTTTCAAACGCCCTTTCGCTGTGCAATGAGGCGAAAAGCGATGCGGCAAAGTGGCAAAAAAACGGTGCTGCCGTAAAACTTTTTTCCTTTCTCGACACACAGCCTCTTCCCGACTTCGCTTCGACGGTATTTTCACCCGACGATGTGGAGAAGAACGAAGCTTTGTACGAAAAACTTTTTTCCGTCGCGAATTGGGTTACGGTTTTATCCGCGTTTAAGCCCGGCAATGCCGCTTCTTCCCTGAAAGCGATAAAAGCCTGTACCGAAAGCCTTGCGCGCTACGCCGACGAACTTACATCCCTTGCCGTGTATGTCAAAGAGTTTCCGTACATCAAAGACATGTGCAGCCTCTTCGACGAACTGCTTGAGCTTGTAAACCGGCAAAAGCGGACGTCGGGCGCGTTGACGTTTAAAGACGTGAGCGATATGGCGCTGAAAATATTGATCGAACAAAAAGACATCCGCAATCAGGAAAAGGCCGCATTCAATAAAATCATGATCGACGAATTTCAGGACAACAACGGCCGAAATCGCGATCTCCTCTTTCTCCTTGCCGAACGCCTCGACGAATATACTGAAGTCGCTTTTGGCGATCCGTCTGCGAGCCGAAAGGCGCTCGTGCCGAATATTGCCGGCGATAAATTATTTTTTGTCGGCGATGAAAAACAGTCGATCTATAAATTCCGCGGAGCCGACGTGTCGGTGTTCAATGAATTGAAGCGCGACCTTGCCAGCGGCGAAGACGAAGCGGAACTCCGCATGGTGTACAATTACCGGTCGTTTCCGGAGCTGCTCACGAGCTTTAATCAGATATTCGGCGGCTTCCATAAATCAGGCGATGACTACGTCCGCAAAGGCGATACCCCCTCTCTCTTTTCTCAAACGCAGGGCGCCTCTTATGAAGCGATGTACACGGAAGATACCGTCGCCCGCTTTGTCGATAAAAGCACTCACGAACGCGGGACCCCGATCGCGCTCGACAAATCGAATATCCGATCGCACTTTGCACTTTTGCCGTACAACAAAGACGATTACGCTTCCGAAAAAAAATCGAACCTCGTACCCGACGTTCAGGAACAGCTCGCGTATTATATCGCGGAAAAAATATTTAAAATGCACGAAGCGGGGGAGCCCTACTCGTCGTTTGCCGTGCTCGACAGGTCGCGTACGAAGAGAAATTATTTAAAGTGCCGGCTCGAACAGTTCCGCATCCCGTACGTACTCGACCGGCAAAGCGATCTTTTTTCCGATGCGCCCGCAAACGATATATACGCCTTCCTCAGACTCTGCGTCTATCCGTCGGACATGAATGCCTTTGCCGCGTTTTTGTGTTCGCCTTTCGTCGGTCTTACCGAAAACGATGTGAAAATTATTTTGGCAAATGCATCGGATTATCGCAGTAAAGATTTCGTGTTCGCTCCCTTTTCCGACGATGAAAAAATTGCTGCCGTATTTGCCGAAGGGTCGGTCGAACGAAAGCGCTATATCCGTGCAGCTGATTTTTTTAAAACGCATAAAGAGCGCGTGCTCGCCGAGCCGCTTACGAAAACGCTCAATACGCTGTGGTATGACATGGGCTACCGCTATGAGACGATGTTAAACCGCGCCGTAAGCCTCTTTGCAGAGCAATACGATCTGCTGTTCGAAGCGGCGCGGCAGGCGGACTCCGACGGAAAAGATGCTTCGTATTTTGTCGATATGCTCGCATCTCAAAAAGAAGCGGATAAAGGTTTCGATTTCGGAGACGATGATACGGGAATAGGCGATATATCCTATCCGATCGAAAAAGGAGATGCCGTTCAAATAATGACCGTTCACAAAAGCAAGGGCTTGCAGTTCGATCACGTATTCGTACTCGGCGCTTTCGACGGAGTAAAAAACGACAGCGAAGAAAAATATTTTTTCAGCGAAGAAGCGGGCGTTTCGCTGAAGCCCGCCGAAGGCGAGAGGAATTATTTTTTTATCAAACAGCGAGAAGAAAACCTTGCAAAAGATATCGCCGAATTCCGCCGTTTGATCTACGTCGGTGCAACCCGCGCGATCAAAGATTATTATTTTGTCGGAACGTATTCGTATGACAAAGATCATAAACACCGCGTAAGCGATGCATCCGTTTTGGATCCTGTCATCGCATATTATTATCCCGGTTTTCTAGACTCGGACGCTGCGGTGCAATATACAAGCGGCGCGCCCTTCGACCTTGAATGCATCGAAAAAAAATCGAAACGGGAAATATACGTGTCTTCCCGTATACCCGAATCTATCGATGTTCTGCGGAAGCGTAAAATACGGGACGCCGACGCGCTCTTTTCGTCTTCCGAAATCGATTTTATTAAAATGCCGGAAGTGCTTTCGAAACGAATCACGCCGAGTTCGTTGGAAAAATTCTATGACACGGAGGCAGGCCTCACGAAAGATGTTGCACAAAGTGCCGACGCTGAAACTGCGGTGCGAACGGAGTCTGCCGGCGGAGGAAAGAAGGCAGGAGGCGAGCTCTATCCCGAAATCGACGAGCTGCTTGAAAAACTTGCAAAAGAAAACGTGCGCTTCGGTTTCGACGAATTCGGCACGCTCGTTCACGCCTGTCTTGAAAACTCAATGAAGGGGTGCGATTTCACCGGTATAAAAATCGCTTCGGAAAAATATATGCGGAAACTCTCCGAAACGCAGCAGGAAAAAATACTTTCCGTGTGTGAAAAAATCTGCATGCGCTTTGCCGCGTCCGAATACGGCGCGCGTGCCCTAAAGGCGCGGGATGAAGGCGCTTGGATAAAAACCGAATACGCCTTTAAGATGTGCATCGATTCTTATATCGTCACGGGTTCGATCGACTTGGTTTTCGATAACGGCGACGGCACGTATACGATTATCGATTATAAAACCGATCACGAAATAGATCCTGCGCGGTATTACCGTCAGCAAGCGTGCTATCGAAAGGCGGCCGCATATCTCGGCAATGTGCCGGAAGAAAATGTACGCTGCGTGCTCTACTACGTCAGGCATGACGAGTTTGCGGAAATCCCGTACGGAGATTTTTCACTCGAAGACAACGCAATCGGCTCGTGAATTGTGCGGGAGATCGAATCGATCGGCGGAGCTCTCTCAAATCATATTAATAATTTTCCCGAATCGGAAAACCGCAGTATTCGTGTCCGGGGTATACGAGCGTTTCGGGCGGAATCGTTTTTTTGATCGAAGAGAGCGTTGAAAGCATCGTGCGCTCATCTCCTCCGGGTAAATCGGTGCGGCCCGAGCTTCGGTAAAATATGGTGTCGCCCGAGATGAGCTCGTGCCGTTCGGCGCTGTAAAGGCAAATCGAACCGGGCGTATGTCCGGGCGTGTGCAATACTTTCCACTGCAAAAGAGAAGCGCGCACGTCCTCTTTTTCGCAGGGTATGACTTCTCCGAGCGTCTCTCCTCCCGAAAACGTCAGATCTGGAGGCGGCATATCGCGAAGAGCGTCGGCTACGGCTTCAAGCCCCATGAGACGAAGCGATTCGATTTGCGACGAAGGCGAGGAGCCGCCGAGAGAAGGTGCATCGGCTTTGTGAATTGCGATAGGGCAGGAGGGGTACGCGCGCTTTAAAACCCCAAGCCCTAAAATATGATCGAAGTGCCCGTGCGTTAAAACGATGGCGCGCGGCTCTTTTTTGTGTTCGGCGAGCCATCCGGTAATTTCGGTTTCGTCTCGGGTGAGGGCGGAGGCGGCGGGATCGACTATGCATACCGCATTTCCTGCAAGCGGCAGGATGTACGTGTTTACGCCGAGCGGTCCCGTCCGTAAAATCGTTAATGTTTCCATTACACGAGGTAGTCGCCGCTTCCTTCCGAGTTTTCGTTTTCGCTCTTGTACGAAGGAGAAGCGAAAGGCTCTTTGTCGTAAGCCGCTTTTTCAGCCGCTGCATAGGCTTTTTCGTCTTCCGCCGTTTGCACCGTATCGTGCGCATCGGAAGTATAGGCGCTTGTGTCCTCATCCGCATCGTCTTTTTGGCGGGAAAAGCTCACCGCGAGTTTTCGACCGCGGTAATCGTAGCCGTTGAGCGCGGCGATCGCTTTATCCGTATCGTCTTTGAACAGCTGCACGAACGAATAATTTGCGAGTACGCGGATATCGCCGATCCTGTCTCTATCGAGACCGGCGACGCTTACGAGGAGACCGACGAGGTCGCGCGGATACACGCGTCTGTTCCGCCCGATGCTGATGAATATCGTTGCGGCAAGCGATTCGTCGATCTGTACGCGCGGATGCGGACTGTGCGCTTCTTCGCGGGATTCGCCCGAAAACGATTCTCCGTTTCCTCTTCGCTCGTCATACGAAGGTCTGCCGTAGGATGCATCTTTGAAATTTCTTCCTCCGCGCGCACCGTGCGGAGAATTGCCGTTCCGTCTCGCATTCGGAACGCCGTGAAATCTCCCCTGCATCTCCTTTGTCAGATAAGCGGCGACGTACATGCGTTTTGAAAACGGAATCGTCTGTTTGAATATTTTCTTTAAGTCGTTGAGCAGATCCGGATTTTCTTCGGTCATCACTTTGTTCAGCGCGTTTTTCAAAAAAGACGCTACGCGCTCTTTGTCGATTTCAATCTCCCGTTGGAATGCCATATCATTACCTCTTCAAATCAAAATAAAAATTACTGAATCTTCGCTGCAAAACCCGAGCCTGTTTTTTGGAAACCGTTGCGCTCGAACAGAGCGACGAGGCTGTCGGGTATAATCGTGTTTGCAGTCACTACATAACGCTTGCCCCGCTTTTGAAGATCGGCGAGGCAAAGTGAAAAAAGTTCGCTTCCGATGCCCAATCCGCGATAGCTTTCGGGCACGAAAAAACTTGTTAAGACGGCCGCCGTTTCCGTTCGGGACGAAACGTCCGCCGCCGTAATGCATCCGGCAAAATCGCCGTTCGGCGTGCGGCATATAAAACCCGTCTGCCGCATGGACTCCCCGAATGCAAAAAGATGCCGCCATAATTCGCCTGCGGCGTTTTCGATTTCATCGCAATCCGTATCGTCCGGCAAGGCGGAACAAAAACCGCGCACGCATACCGAATGAAGAATGCAATCCGCGTCCCGTGCGGAATCGTATGCCTGAAATGTGAAGTCGTTTCGAAGCAAATCATCGTATTCTTCGACGATATGATCGAGCTTTTCCAAACCCCATATTTCGCGCAAATCGTTATACCATCCGCCGATGTATTCACGGAGCTTTTTATTTTTGAATCGATGCCACCGTTTTTCGACTTCAGGAAATCTTTTTAAGACAGTCTTGAAATTTCTGAACACCCCCCTTCCCGAATGCAAAACTTCGATCAGTTCGCTTTTTACAAGCGGCGCATATACGGAAGCGGCGAAAGCTTCCCGCAATTTAAAACCCGCCGCGGAATCCCATTCGGGTAACGCATAGTAGCGTACTTCATCCGCTTTGACCGAAGCCGCATCCGAAAGCTCTTGTTTTTCAGCGTCCACGACGAAACGCCGTTCCTGATTTTCGAGCGCAGATGCGATCGCATCCGCAAGCTCTTCGGTCAAAAGGAACGTCATATCGATTTATTTTGTGGCCGAATCGCCTTTGACAATTTCAGCCCGCGTTTTGACGACGCGGCTGATAAGGCCGTACTGCGTCGCTTCGTCCGCGTCGAGCCAGTGGTCGCGGTCGGTATCTTTTGCGACCTGTTCTTCGCTCGTACCCGTTTCTTCGGCGATGATACGGTTGAGTTTCGCATGCGTTTTTGCAAGTTCTTTCGCGTGTATTTCGATGTCCGTCGCGACGCCTTTCATGCCGCTCATCGGCTGGTGGATGAGATAGTGGCTGTTCGGAAGCCCCGCGCGCCTGTCTTTCGGAACGGCGAGCAGCACGAGGGCGGCCGCGCTTGCAACCAGTCCCATGCCGATGAGGACTACCGGCGCTTTGATAAAGCGGATCATATCGAAGATCGCAAAACCCGCATCGACATCTCCGCCGGGCGAATCGATATACATATAGATCGTTTTTTTATCGTCTGCCGCTTCGAGCACGAGCAGCTGCCGCACGACTTTGTCCGCCAAATCTTTATTGATTTCGCCCGACAGGATAATCTGCCGCGTCTTTAAGAATTTTTCCGTAAGCGGATCGGGCATCTCCGGCATCTTTTTCTTTTCATCGTCGTCTTCATCGCACCGAGGCGACATCGTCACATACTTATACACGATTGCTCCTAACAAAATACCGTCAAACGGTTGGAAAATAACTTATAATAATATACTGAAATAATGCGTTGTGAGCAAGGCGGGAGTTTTCGCCTGTGCCGTGCCGTCATATTCCTGTTCGCCGAAAATCTTTTCGAAAAGCCTTCGCTCTCGCCGTCCCTCGTTCTTATTCGTGCGGAGGGTTTAATACCTCGACGCTTGCGTCGGGGTTGTTGATTGCATATTGCCAAGCGGTATGCACGAAAATTTCATACAGGTAAAGCTTATGCATACGGCATTTCTAATCGTCTGCAGCCGGCCTTTTGAAAAAAAACGGTTTATAGTGTATAATGCGGAATCCTTTGCAGCTCGTATGCCGAAAAGGATTCGAACGATACGGAGACGGAGCGCATAATGTCGGAAGAAAAAACGGAAGCATCGCTTGCTTTTTTACGTACCCGCGCCGATCATGCGGCGGAAATACTCGAAGACTATACCGAAGTCATCGCAAAGATAATAAAAGAAAGGGGCGAGTGCCGAGTTATGGATCTTGCGCGGTATTTCGGTGTGAGCCACGTATCGGTCATTCAGGTTTTGCAGCGCTTAAAAGCCAACGGTTTTATAGAAAACGAAGCCCGCAAACCGATACTCCTTACCGACGAAGGCTGTGCGCTTGCGCGTAAATGTACCAAGCGGCACGGTATTGTCCGAAATTTTTTATTGAAAATCGGTGTGAGCGAAAAAACCGCGATGATCGACTCCGAAGGATTGGAACATCACATCAGTTCCGAAACGCTCGAGTGCATGAAAAACTTTATAGCGAAAGATTAAATTCCCGCATCATTTTTTTTCTATAATTTTTAAGGTTTACCTCTTGACAAAGTAAGGTAGTATGTACTACATTTATGGCGGGCGATATGTAGTACATACTACATTGTCGGAATACCCCGACTGCTACGAGTGTCGACAGGGGGGAAGTCCGGCAATATATGTAGTATAAACTACATATATTGCCGGGAGTTATGATAAAAAACGGCGTTTGAAATAGCGCTTGTTACAGGAGTTGTTATGAAAAAGAACATAGGGGTTACCGCCGCTTCGATTGCCGCGGCGGCAGTGTTGTGCGGCGTCTGTATTACTGGATGCGCAAAAAAAAGCGCGGCGTCAGCAGATGCACAGGATTCGGCGCGGCCGAAGCGCGTCGTAACGACCTTTACGATCTTGCAGGATATGGCGCAAAATATTGCGGGTGATAAGATTCTCGTCGAATCGATTACAAAGCCCGGTGCGGAAATTCACGAATACGAGCCGACGCCGCTCGACGTCGTAAAGGCGCAGTCTGCGGATTTGGTTTTGCGCAACGGTTTCGGCCTTGAGCGCTGGTTCGAAAAATTTATGGGAAGCGTTAAAAACGTGCCGAGCGCAACGCTGAGCGAGGGCATCGAGCCGCTGGGTATCGGCGAAGGTCCGTACAACGGCATGCCCAATCCGCACTCGTGGATGTCGCCGAAAAACGCCCTCGTCTATGTCGAAAATATCCGAAAAGCCTTTGTCGCTTTGGATCCGGACAACGCCGAAACCTTTAACGCAAACGCGGCATCCTACGGCGAAAGCATTAAAAAAATCGACGCCTTTTTGGCGGACAAGCTTTCCGAAATCCCCGAAGAGCAGCGCTGGCTTGTAACCTGCGAAGGCGCCTTTTCATACCTTATCCGGGACTGCAATATGAAGGAATTGTACTTGTGGCCGGTAAACGCCGACGAAGAAGGCACACCGCAGCAAATTCAAAAGGTTGTGGACACGATACGGAAAAATCACATTCCCGTCGCGTTTTCCGAAAGCACGATCAGCAATAAGCCGCAGCTGCAAGTGTGCAAAGAAACCGGCGCGCGTTACGGGGGCGTTTTGTATGTCGACTCTTTAACCTATGAAGACGGAGACGCGCCGACGTATTTGAAAATGCTCGAATACAATGCGGATACGATTGTAAGGGGATTTCAGGTCAGTTTATTAAAATAATGCGAGGCACAATATGAATACCGATAGGGACGTTTCCGTTGAACTTGCGGTACAAAACGTAAGCGTCGCGTACAATAACGGCCACGTTGCGCTCTACGATGCGTCGTTCCGCTTGCAAAAAGGAACGATTACGGCGCTCGTCGGCGTAAACGGCAGCGGCAAGTCCACGCTTTTTAAAACGATAATGGGTTTTATTAAACCGATGAGCGGTTCCGTAACGATTTGCGGCGAACCGGTGAGGCTGGCGCAAAAGCATCACTTGCTTGCCTACGTGCCGCAGTCGGAAGAAGTTGACTGGTCGTTTCCCGTGAGTGTGTGGGACGTCGTTATGATGGGACGCTACGGCTATATGAATTTTTTGCGCGTGCCGAATAAGGAAGACAGAGAAATTGCCGAGCGCAGCCTTGAGCGCGTCCAAATGCTTGACTTTAAAGACCGGCAAATCGGCGAGCTTTCCGGCGGGCAAAAAAAGCGGGTCTTTCTTGCGCGCGCTTTGGCGCAGCGGGGAAAAATCATCCTGCTTGACGAGCCCTTTACCGGAGTCGACGTTAAAACCGAAATGGCGATAATCGATCTTTTGCGCGAGCTTAAAAACGACGGCCACTTGATTTTCGTGTCGACACACGATTTGGGTTCGGTTCCCGAATTCTGCGATCACGTCGTGATTATCAACAAAACGGTGCTTGCCGCAGGCCCGACGGAAACGACTTTTACGGCCGACAATCTTATAAAAGCCTTCGGCGGCGCGCTGCGTACTATTAAACTCGATCACACCGACAATCCGGAAGACAGCGCGCACGAATTCAGAGTGTTTACCGACGATGAAGGCGCTCTGATTACAAAGCGGGAAGGCAAGCCCTATCGGCGCGGCGTCAGAAATACCGAAGTCGTTTCGCCGAAATAATCGGCGTAACGGAATTGCGGAGGAATATGAATGCTTTCGAATTTATTGATTCCGTTTCAATATGAATACATGGTAAAGGCGATTCTCGTCAGCGGCTTTATCGGCGGTGTGTGCGCGCTGCTTTCGTGTTTTGTCGTACTCAAAGGCTGGTCGCTGCTCGGCGATGCCTTATCGCATGCGGTGGTTCCGGGCGTTGCGGTCGCGTACATAATCGGCATACCGTTTTCGGTCGGCGCGTTTATAAGCGGTATGCTCGCCGCCGGAGCGATGGGGTTTATAAAAAAGCGCACGAGGATCCGCGAAGACGCCGTTATCGGAATCGTGTATACGACTTTTTTTGCGCTGGGCGTTTTGCTTATTTCGCTGTTTCCGAGCAACATAACGCTTTCGACGATCGTTATGGGAAACATCCTCGGCATTGCCGACCGCGACATCGTTCAAACGCTGATTATTGCCGGAAGCAGCTTGGCGATTATTTTGCTTAAGTGGAAGGACTTGCGCCTGTTTTCATTCGACCCGGCGCAGGCGCGGGCGATAGGTCTCAACACGAATGTCTTGTACCTCTTGCTGCTTACGCTGCTTGCCGTTACGGCGATCGCCGCGCTGCAGACGGTTGGCAGTATTTTGGTCGTCGCGATGCTTGTAACGCCGGGAGCAGCCGCCTATTTGCTTACGGATAATTTTTCTTCGATGATGCGCCTCGCGTCGATTATCGGCTTGCTTACGTCTTCCGCCGGCGCGTATATCAGTTATTTTTTGAACGGGTCGGCAGGCGGCTGCATCGTTACGCTGCAGTTTTTGTTTTTTTTGGCCGTCCTCTTTTTTGCGCCGCGTCACGGAATACTTGCGGCAAAGCTGAACGCGGCAAAGGCTATAAGGGCTTTTTTTGCAAAAAGAACGGCCGAAGGCTGAAAGTGTTTTTTGCGGCAGGGGTTGGAGGGGCGGCGGAGCCGTCGACCGCAGGAGCGCAGCGACGAGGACGATGCAGCGTCAGCGGAACCCCGGAAAGCCCGGCGGTTTTCGCAGGTGCGGAAACCGAGCCGCCCGAAAAAAATTAATAAAAATTAATAAGCGGAAGTCAGTTGGGAGAAAGGTATGTTGTGGACAAAACTTATCGAACCGTTTATGTACGGCTTTATGGTAAAGGCGCTCGTGATTGCGGCTTTGGTCGGCTGCGTGTGCGCAGTCGTTTCGTGCTACCTTATTTTAAAGGGATGGTCGCTCATGGGAGATGCGATTTCGCACGCCGTACTGCCGGGCATCGTCGTCGCCTACCTCGTTCACATTCCGTTGGGAGTCGGCGCCTTTGCGGCGGGCTTGCTCAACGCGGCCGCCACGGGCTGGATAAAAGAGCGGAGCCGCATCCGCGAAGATTCGGTTATGGGCGCGGTTTTTACCGGCATGATGGCGCTGGGGCTCATCCTCGTTACGAAGGTGAGTTCGAACATCCATTTTATGCACATTCTGTTCGGGAGCCTTTTGGGAATTGAAAAGCGCGATATGATACAGGCGGTTGTCTGTTCGCTCATAACGCTTGTGCTGGTCGTCGCCAAGCGCAAGGATATTCTTTTGTATTTGTTCGATCAAAATCATGCGAGAGCGATCGGGCTCAACGTAGCGTTTATACATTATCTTTTTCTTGCGCTTACGGCGCTGACGATCGTCGCGTCATTGCAAGCGGTCGGGATTTTGCTTACGGTTGCAATGCTGATTATACCCGGCTGCATCGCCTATCTTTTAACGGACAGACTTAACCGCATGCTCTGTATTTCAGCGCTGTCGGCCGCATCGAGTGCGCTCGTCGGAACATATGTAAGCTATTTTTTGAACGGAGCGACAGGAGCGTGCATTATTTTAAGTGAAGCGCTGTTTTTCGTTTTGACGATGATGTTTGCGCCGAAGTACGGCATGATTGTACGCCGGAAATTACGGAAGCGTTCTTCCGGCTCTTGACATGGAAAAGCGCCGAACGCCCGATTGTTTTAATCGTTCGGGCGAAGGAAAAATCGGCCGAGGATTTGCTTCGAGTGGAGGATATTGATAAAGGCGAGCGTATCGACTTCTTTAATTTTACGCGCAACTTTTTGCACTTCGTCCGCGGCGACGACCGAATAGACCAAATCGCGCTCGGCTCTCAAGTAGCATCCGGTACCTTTGAAGACTGTCGCATCGTGGTTAGTAATTTCGTGAATCGTTCGGTACACGTCGTCGGGGCGGTTCGTAATGACAAGGAGCGTCGTCTTTTGATAACGCTTATATATGGAATTGAGCAGCTGCGTCGCTGAAAATTGGAAAAAGATCGAATAGAGTGCGCGCTCCCAGCCGAAGATGGCGCCCGCGATCGAAAGAATGACCGCGTTAAAGACGAGCATATAATTCCACGCATCTCTGCCGCATTTTTCGGAAATGAAGATGGCGATGAGTTCCGTACCTCCGCCCGACGCTCCGGCGCGGAGACACAGATAGCCGCAAAACGCCGCAATGATACCGCCGAAAACGGCACACAGCAGCACGTCGTCGATGATTGCCAAATCGGGAAAGATGTCGACGAGTACGGAAGATATGACAACCATGAGGCATGTGTACAGCGTAAAGCGTCGGCCGACATATTTAAAGCCGATGACGATGGGGATGACATTTATGACGAGCATGACGGGGCTGTACGGAAGATCAAGCGAAAAATACGTGTGCGCAACGTGCCGGATGAGCAGTGTCAATCCGGTAAAACCTCCGGGAAAGAGATCTCCCGCACGGATAAAGGTTTTCATATTGAGTGCGGGAATGACCGCCGCAATGAGAATGAGCATTATCCGCCGAAGGTGCGCACCGACGCCTTCCATGTGCTTTTTAACAATTTTATGTACCGTTTGTCGCATAGGTGCAAGCATATACTATTTTCCCGCTCGTGGCAAATGAAATATGCATTACCGATTATACAGTATCAAGCGGAAATATATTTTGTCGTTCAGCCGGCTTTTACCGTTTTCAGATAATCGGAAAAATCTTTTTCGGCTTTGTCGAGATTCGCGCGGGCACCTTCCGTCTTCGTCTTAATCGAATCGAGTTCGCTTTCGAGACGCATCAGTTTGTCGAGAAATTGTTTGCCCTGCGCAGTCGAAGAACCCGTCGCTTCGAGATTTTCGCGCGCGCGTCTTTGCTCGTCGCCGATTCTTTTATAATCGGCGGAAAGTTTTTCGTAGTCGCTCTTCGCTTCGTCGAGCTTAGCCTTTTTCGCCGCGATGTCTTCAAACGCTTTCCGCACCGCTTTCGGCATATCGGCATCGCTTGAGTAGGCGATAAAATCGTTTGCGGTCATCTTTATGAGAGCGGCGGTAGTTTCGACGATTTCGCTTTCGCTTACCGCGAGCGTTCCGGTTGCATTTTTATCGACCGAAAGCGTAAAGCGGTAAAGGGCGGGCGTTTTTTCGAGCAGCGCTTTCGTCGCAACGAGGGCGGCATTGCCCGTGATCGGGTGTTCAATGAGGACTTTCCGCGATTTTGCGGCGGAGTTTTTTACCGTATACGTCGAATCGTAAACGCGTTTTTTCGTAGTTCGCAAAAGTCCGCCCGCGATCTTTACCGTATCGATCGATGACGAAGATTTTTTCGTTAAGCTGCCGTTCACTTCCATATCGTCGCCGTAGCCGATAATGCGCGTGTCTCCCGCCGGCAAAAATTCGAGTACGGCGTCTCCCGCATACGCGCCTTCTGACGAAACGGAAACGGGACCTGCCGGGAATTTCATACCCGACGTATTTTCGATGCGGACGCAGAATTTCGGATGCGTGTTTTCTCTGAGGTGCATATTCGAAAAAACGGAAAATTTTTCGGCGGGCAGTTTTACCGCGGCGATGGGAATCATAACGCTTTCCTGCCGGCCGATCGTAACGGGTTTTACCGGCGTAAACGTAAACATTTCGGCGGACGCGTCGGATGCCGCGACGTTCCGGTTTACGGTATCGCGAATCGAATCGCCGTAATCATAACTTGAACTCATTTTCGCTTCGGCGGAGACTTTGTTCATGGACATCATCATGCGCGGAGAGGAAGCTTCATTGTACGCTTCATCGGCTTCTCCGTACGCGGAATCGTAGGTTTCCGCAGCGGCGGCCGCACCCGCCATGAGGGGCAGCGTCGGACGGTATGTAAAATACGGCGGATAGAGATTCTGTTTGAATCCTACGGGACGTCCGGTCGTCAGCGTCAAGCGCACCGCGTTCCAGTCGATGTCGGTCGAATTGTCGACGATAGCCCACGCTTGAAATTCGGCAGTACCGGAACCCGCGTCGATGCGATACGTCGGCTTCCACACGGGAGATTCCATAACGTATGCGAGGCGAACCGAGCGCTTTCCCTCCGCATCGATGAGAACCGAAAGATTTTTTTTCGAAGCGGATGAAGAGCGAAGTAAAACGGAAAGTGCGGTATTTAAATCTTCTCCGCGCTTGGGATCGGTAAAGCGGAACGAACGTATCTCTTTGAACGGAACGATGTGAACGCCGTCGGAAGCAAAAAGCGAAAGCGTATCGCCGCCGGCTTCGCGCTCGCGTCTGTCGACCGTCAGAATTTTTCCGACGATTTTTTCGGCGGCTTTTTCTCCGGTGACGACTTCAAGCTCCGCGCCGCGCTGGGCGTACAATATATCGGCCAAATCCGAAACTTCGCTCAGGTTGACGCTCAAACTTTCGAGAATTTTCCGAAGCGCGTCTTCCGACTGATAGGCGACCGAAATATTTTTCGCCGCCGAATCGGAAACGATAAGCGATTTTAAAACGTCGTTGATCTGTTCCGGCGTAAACGATAAACCGATGCGGGAAGCACCCGATGCTTCTCCTTCGTGTTCGTAATAGGCGACGCCCGACGAATACAGCGTCACGTTTTTCAGCGGAACCGTCGTGTCCTTATACATAGGCGCTCCTTGTGCAAAAACAGCTGCAGATGCAATCGATAAAGATATTAATAGTATGAATGTCGATTTTTGAAATTGAGACATAATAAAAGATGTGCTTTCGGCGAGAACCCGTCCGCTTAGCCGCAGTCGAGCTTTTGAAGCAGGCTTCCGTAAGCCTAACGCTCGAAACGGCACGCGGCCGGAACCTCGTCTCCGCACAATATTATTTGTTTTCAAAAATCGCCATTCACTTGATCTGCGGACAGGATGGAAGATTTCGAGTTTTAGAAAACTCGAAATTGATATTAATAAAATATGTTTCACGGCATCCTCCGTAGAAAAACAGATGCGCGCGTATGCAGTTACAAAAAAGAGGCGTACGTTTCGGTACCGCAGTTTCCGGCAGCGCCGAACGTAAAACGGAAAATTATGTTCCGGAGATGAGGGCGTAGATTCTGTCCAAATCGGCGCGGCTGAAATAATCGATTTCGATCGAACCCTTTTCAAGCGTTCCGTTGATTTTGCACTTCGTACCGAGCTTTTCGATAAACCTTTGTTCGATCGCGGCGATATCGGTATCTTTTGCTCCGCGCTTTTTTTGCTTTTTTTTCGCGTCTGCGGCTCTGCCTCCGCCGTTGAACGATGCGGCACTTTCTTCCGCTTGGCGCACGGAAAGACCGCCCGCGATAATTTTATTAAAAAGCACGCGCTGATCTGCGGGGTTTACGACCGAAAGCAGCGCACGCGCATGACCTGCCGTAAGCTTTCCTTCGATGAGAGAAGCCTGCATATCGTCGGGGAGTTTTAAAAGCCGAAGCGCATTCGCAACGGTCGAACGTTTTTTGCCTACGCGCTGCGCCGCTTCGTCCTGGCTCAAATCTCCCATCTGCATGAGATTGTAATACGCAGCTGCTTCTTCGATCGGATTCAAATCGGTACGCTGAATATTTTCGATGAGCGCGATTTCGAGTTTTTTTTGATCGTTGTAGCGCCGTATCTGCACGGGAACTTTTTGAAGTCCTGCAAGCTTTGCCGCGCGCGTACGCCGCTCACCGGCGATGATAAAAAAGTTTTTTTCACCTGCGGGTTCGACGATGATCGGCTGCACGATGCCGTGTTCTTTGATCGAAGAAGCGAGTTCTTCGAGCGACGCCTGATCGAATTCTTTGCGGGGCTGGCGGGGATTCGGCTGTAAAAGCGCGACGTCCGCCCACAGCGCGCCGTCCGCATCCGATTCTATACCTTCGGGCAATTTCGCACCGGCGGCGATATCCGATACGGATACGATATCCGCGCCGACGGAAGCGTCCTTCCGATCTTCTCCGCTCGTTTTCATGAGCGCGTCGAGTCCCCGTCCCAATCCGAGTCCGCCTTTTTTAGCCACGACGCATCACCTCTTCCGCAAGTTTTTTATAGCTGACCGCTCCGACGCACGACGGATCGTATTCGCAGATGGGCTGACCTCTGGACGGCGCTTCGGAAAGCCGCACGTTGCGCGGGATGATCGTAGAAAAAACGAGATCTTTAAAATACGACTTTACCTGCGTCACCACATCCTGCGCGAGGCGCGTGCGTGAATCATACATCGTAAAAAATATACCGCCGATCACAAGATTTTTGTTGATGCCCTGCTGCACTTTTTTTACCGTTTGGAGCAGGAGCGTAATGCCTTCGAGCGCAAAATATTCGCACTGCATCGGAACGAGCACCGCGTCCGCGGCGGCAAGACCGTTCAGCGTCAAAATGCCGAGAGACGGCGGACAATCGATAAGAATGTAATCGTATTCGTTCTTTAAGTTTTCGAGCGCTTTTTTAAGGTAAAATTCGCGGTCGCTTTGATCGACGAGTTCTATCGCGGCTCCCGACAGATCGATGGAAGCGCTGACGGCGTCGAGGTTTTTTACCGACGCGTGTTTGATGACGTCGGCGGGAGATGCGAGGTCGGCGATGAGTTCGTAAACGGTCGGCTTGTCTTTCGATACTCCTACGCCGCTGGACATATTGCCCTGCGGATCGAAATCGACGAGAAGCGTTTTTTTGCCGGCGAGCGCCATATATGCGCCGATATTGATAACCGACGTCGTTTTACCGACGCCGCCTTTTTGATTTACGAATACGAGACATTTACCCATACGCTTTACTATATCATTTTTTCGGAAAATAGTATACTCGATAGTATGATACTTTCGGCAACGTTTTCGAAACCGGTAAAAAACGTCGAAGCGATTTTGGGCAGACCGTACACGCGCATAAAAATCAAACGGCACGCAGCTTCTTCGGGCAAAGCGTATTTTGCGGAAAAATTTACCGCGACGCAGGCCTTTCAGGAGTATTACACGGAAGAAGAATTCGGCGATTTTTTGAAAACGCACGCAGGTACGACGTTTAGAAACTGCGTCGAGCGCACGGAAACCGAAATCATCACGATACTCGGAAATAAAAACGGAAAGACGACGACGCTCCGAAAATCGATCGAAAATGCGCCGTCCGAACGATTCGGCTCGAACTGCGGTGATGCGGAATTCGGCGGCGCGGGGTGCGGAAATTCCTGCGCCGGGCAATCAAGTGCGAGAGGACACAACCGTACAAAAAAGTACCTCATCCCCGAAGGAAAACCCGCGCCGTTTTTCGTGCTTCTCGGAGTGATGACGGCGGAAGGAAAAGTCGTCGCGTCGAAGTACGATAAATTCCGGCAAATAAACCGCTTTCTCGAATTTATCGACGATATCATTCCTGCTGTCATGCGCTCGGTGGGCACTTCGCGTCCGCTTCGCATCATCGATTTCGGTTCGGGAAAATCGTACCTCACCTTTGCGCTTCACTATTACCTCAAAGAGATAAAAAAAATCGACGCGCTCATTACGGGACTCGATTTGAAAAAAGACGTCGTCGCTTATTGCAATAAAACGGCGGCGGCGCTCGGAGCGGAAGGGCTCGACTTTGCCGCAGGCGACATCGCCTCTTATGCGGACGGAGATAAAGCCGACATCGTCATCACGCTGCACGCATGCGATACGGCAACCGATTACGCGCTCGCCTATGCCGTGAACTGCGGCTGCAAAGCGATTTTAAGCGTACCCTGCTGTCAGCACGAACTGAACGCCGCTCTCGATAAAAATACCGCGGACGCCGCGTTCGCTCCGCTTTTAAAATACGGCATCATCAAAGAGCGTTTTGCCGCCCTTGCAACCGATGCGCTCCGTGCCGAATACCTTGAAAAAGCGGGTTACGACGTCAAGCTCCTCGAATTCATCGCGCTCGAACACACGCCGAAAAATATTTTGATCCGCGCCGTCAAACGGGAAGCGGGCGAAGGAAAAGCGAAAGCTTCCGCCGCAGAAGCCGAAGCCCGTACAAGCAAAGAGGCAAAAGCGCTTACCGATGCACTGCACGCCGAGCCCGTGCTGCGAAAGTTGCTGCATGAATCGGGGGCTGCCGAGCAGGAAACAAAACACTGAATTCGCTTCACTGCGGCAGAGTGCGGGCGTCACCGATTAGCGCTGCAAGCGGATACGGCGTCCGCTTGCGGCGGACAGCGTTCAAGTTTATAACCGGCGGCCGCCGAAATGCCGAAGATGATCCGATGAAAAGACGATGTATCGGTCTTTTTTTTATGAAACAACCGTTTGTAAAACGTCGATCACTTTCCAACCGGTGTTTTTCTTTCCGAACACTAAATAATTTGTATAACCGCTCCATCCGCTTTTACGGAATGAAATTTCGATAATCGCTATATCATTTGCAGGATTAAATCCGATATTTGAAACAGATAATTTTCCGCAAGCTTCCGGAGCAGTTTTATAAAAATTATCCCAATAATCGGAAACGCCTGAAGCTTTTTTCATTCGTGAAGTTAATTCTTCAAGAGAAATTATCCTGTTATCGGATTTAATAAAATCGGCAATATTGTTAAAAGTCTTATTGTTTTCAATGAAAGAATCAAATGCACTCAGGTAATTTGAATTCATTTTACCTGCAAAATAATATTTATAGTTTGCAGAAGATTTTTCATAACCTTCTTTTACATCTATTCTTGATGAAGTTATATTTGAAACAACTATTTTAGTTGTAGGGATTTCGGATACTTTCCCGTTTTCAACAGATACTCTTGAAGAATTGTTTCGTAATAAAACGGCAAAAACATAATTATAAATTTCTTTTTCATCATTTGATAATTGTTTTTCAACTGTTTCTCTGGTATCGGAAATTTTTGATGCTGCTTTTTCGGCTTCAGTCGTCTTCGTTCCTGAATTTCTAGGATTTGTAGATGCACAGCCGAATAATAATAAAGAAATTGTTATTATCAGAGCTTCCATATATTTTTTCATTTTGTCTCCTGTGCCCCGGTACGGGTGTCCGTCTGACATTATTTTAAATCGTATTGCACGAAAGTGCAATGGCGGCTTTGAAAACGGTGTTAGATGTTTGCTAAAATTCCATCAAACTCCCTTTTTCAAAAGTCCATTCCGGAGTTTTTAATACTTCATTCTCTACAAAATACCACGGATTTATATTTTCATAACTTTTTAATATATGGAACTCTTGTGAAGGCATATAACTTTGTCCGAGTAACATTATTTTTCTTCCGGTTTTTTTATTAATTGCTACATCCAATACCAGAACAACATGTCCCGGGCTCCCTCCGTAAATAAAAAAATCACCCGGTGTAATATTACCTATGGATTTTCTTTTTGCTTCTTTAGAAAGTGAATATGTACCGGCATAGCTATAAATAAATTTTAAATAATCATCAAAGCTGTCTCTTACCGCCTCTTTTTTATATCCGCTTTTCCAAGTTACATTATTTCCCGAAACAATAAGTTGTTCACCGTTAAGAAAGCGTTCAAAGGGAACAATCATTCCATTTGTAATATGAAAAGTTATTTCTGAATACTTGCCATATTTATATAAATATTCAGCTTGTAATTTTATTACTGCATCTGCACATTGAATTAAATCTGTTTTTAATAATGGAAAATCAAAAACCGAAATATAAACTTTATTTCTTTTTTCATTGCCATTGTACAATAAAACAGGTGAGCCGTATTTTTTTAACGGAAATGTTCTTAAATAGTTTCCAAATGATTTTTCTTCCACTGCAACTCTCTCATATCCTTCAGGGGGTAAAAATCTTTCAATTATTGAATTTCCTTTTTGATTAATATTTTGAGAGTATACTTCTATTATCGTAAGAAAAAATAATCCTAATAAAATATGTTTTTTCATTTTTCTCCGCTGTCTGACAGGCAGTCCGTCTAACATTATTTTAAATCGCACAAAAATCCTCCGCCGTTTTTTGCCGAACCGCTACAGTACGAACGCTTCGAGAAAGTCCGCGATGCCGTCTTCGTCGTTCGTTTTCCGCGTTACGTACGCGGCTGCATCCCGGATTGCGCTTAAGCCGTTCGACATGGCAACCCCGTGTCCGGACATGCGAATCATGGATTCGTCGTTCATGCTGTCGCCGAACGCCATCGTTTCGCTCCGATCTATGCCGAGCATATCCGAAAGAAAAGCGATCGCTTCGCCTTTGCCGCAGCCGGGAGGCATCACTTCGAGAAAAAAAGGTTTGCTGATAAAAAAATCTGCCGCGCCGGAAAACTTTTCACGCAGTACGGGGATAAAGGAATCGACGTCTTTCGGATCCGCCGAAAGGATCATTTTCGCATAACCGTTTTTGACGAGCGACGGAAAATCGCGGACGACTTTGAGCGTCAGTCCGGAAAGATCCGCGTCGGTACGCGACCACTTCGTTTCTTCCGAAACGCAGATAATCGATCCGTCGTATATTTCCGCGCTCAGTCCGCGATCGTGCGCTTCTAAAAAAATCTTCTCAAGTACATCGCCTGAAACTTTTTTAGAAAAAATCGTCCGCCTTTCGTGCAGGTCGAAAATAACCGCTCCGTTGAGCGCGAGGATGTAGCGCCCCGCTTGAAAGCCTGCAATGTCAAGCTCCCTGACAAAGGGCAGGATGGCGCTTTCGGGACGGCCGGAAGCGATGACGACGAAAATGCCCTGAGAAGCGGCCCGTCTCAGAGCGGAAACCGTACGCGGAGAAATTTTCAGCTCCGTATTTAAAAGCGTGTCGTCCAAGTCCAGGGCGATGAGTTTGACGGCAAGTTTTCCGTGCGGCAGTTTTTCGTGCATCATGAGCAAATGGTATCGTTCAAGTGCGCCCGTGTCAATGTTGCGCTTTTGCGTGTGTTTTGTATGGAAAAACTTTGCGTGTACCGGTTCATTTTCCCCGCACATTGTAAGCCCCGTTCAAATATGCTATAGTTATTTAATACTTTTTGAGGAGCCGTGGTATGGATATTGCCGAAGAGATTCTCGATTTGCTGCGTGAAAATGCGCGCCTTTCCGTCGAAGACATTTCCGCGATGACGCGAAAGACGGAAGACGAAGTGCGCGCCGTTATTAAAAAACTCGAAGACGGCGGCGTCATCATGAAGTACGCGGCTATCGTCAATCCCGAAAAGGACGGCGAATTCAAAGACCGCGTGCACGCCGAAATCGAAATACAAGTCACGCCCGAACGCGACAGGGGCTTCGATGCGATCGCCGACAGGATATGGCGTTTCCCGCAGGTAAAATCGCTCTATCTCATGAGCGGCGGCTACGATCTCAAAGTGATCATCGAAGGCGATACGCTGAAAGAAGTCGCGCTTTTCGTTGCAAGCAAACTTTCGACGATCGACGGGGTGCGCTCGACGAAAACGCATTTTATTTTAAAGACATACAAAGAAAACGATATCGTCTACGTCGAACAGGATCGCGACGGACGTGAAGGAGTAACCGCCTGATGAATACGCGCGAAGACCGCTTTTCAAAAAAAATTCTCGCAACTCCTCCGTCGGGCATCCGCAAATTTTTCGATTTGATAATCGGCAGGGACGATATCATTTCTCTCGGTGTCGGCGAACCCGATTTTCCGACGCCGTGGCAGCTCCGCGAAGAAGCGTTTTATCATCTCGAAAAAGGGCAGACTTCGTATACGTCGAACTGGGGACTGCTCGAATTGCGCGAAGAGATCGCGCGCTACCTTGCGCGTTACGGCATGTACTACAGCCCGAAAAATGAAATCATCGCGACGATCGGCGGCTCGGAAGCGGTGGACGCGGTGCTCCGTTCCGTTTTGAATCCCGGAGATGAAATCATCGTGTGCGAGCCGTGTTACGTTTCGTACCAGCCGCTTTCCAAACAGTGCGACGCAACCCTCGTTCACTTGGATACGAGCGAAACGAATTTTATCCCGACGGCGGAAAAAATCGAAGCTGCGATTACCGAACACACGAAAGCGCTCATGCTGTGCTCTCCTTCAAATCCGACGGGACGTATGATTCCGAGCGACGAACTTGCAAAAATTGCGGAAGTCGTAAAAGCGCACAAGCTTTGGTGCATCAGCGATGAAATTTACGGAGAACTCGTATACGACGGACGCAAGCACGTTTCGATCGGCAGTTTTCCCGGTATGAAAGATTACGCGGTCATCATCAACGGATTTTCAAAATCCTTTGCGATGACGGGATGGCGCATCGGCTACCTCGCCGCAAATGCGGAATTGTCAAAACAGGTGTGTAAGCTGCACCAGTATTCGACGATCTGCGCTCCGATCATGAGTCAATACGCGGCCATCGAAGGCTTGAAAAACGGATGGAACGAAGTGGAGCGTATGCGGCGGAGCTATGAGCAGCGGCGGAATCTCATGTATAAAGCGTTTTGCGATATGGGTCTTCCGTGTACGGAAGGCGAGGGGGCTTTTTATCTTTTCCCCGATATCCGTTCGACGGGTTTGTCGAGCGACGATTTTGCAACGCAGCTTATCGAAAATTATCAAGTTGCGGTCGTGCCGGGTACTTGCTTCGGAAAGGGCGGCGAAGGCTTTATCAGATGCTGCTATGCGACCGATATTAATAAAATTAAGATTGCCGTTTCGCGCATTGCGGAATTGGTGGCCGAGCTTCGAAAAAAGCGGGAGACGAATCGTTAACACATGGATGCAGTCATACCGATTTTAGCAGCAGTCGTTTTTGCGGCGGTCGTCGTATCTCTCGTTTTGGCGCTCCGCTCGGCAGCGGCGCGGGGCGGAACGGGGGGACAAAAAGCGAGACGCCTCGTCATCCGCGAATGCTCGAAAAAACTCGCGCGCGATCCGCGCAACGTGCAGGCGCTTTCGACGCTCGGAGATCTGTATTATAACGAGCAGAATTGGGATAAAGCGTTTCCGCTCTACAATCTCCTTTTCGATTTGATATCGACGCATGTCGAAATCGATGCGGGAAAAACCGCGGCTCGACAGGGCATCTCCGCTTTTCATCTCGACAAATTCGAAGATGCCGAGCGCGGACTTTTGGCCGCATGCAAATTCGAACCCGACAATTTCGATGCGAACTTTTATCTCGGACGGCTCATGTATCAAAAAAACGAATACGAAAAAGCCGTTCTGTGTCTCAGAAAAGCGAGATCCATCAATCCCGATGCGGCGGAAGTTGATGAGCCGCTCGGGCTTTCGTATTTTAAATCGCAGCACTACCGTGAAAGCATTCCTTTTTTGCGCCGCGTGCTCGATGAAAACCCTGCGGACAAAGATGCGCTTTTTGCAATAGCGACGGCGATGGATAAAACCGGCTACGGCGATAAAGCGCTCAAAGTGTTTATGCATTTGCGCCCCCATCCGCAGTACGGCGCTCAATCCTGTCTTTCGGCGGGTTTGATTCACGAACACGCAAATCAATATCAGCTTGCCGAGCAGGATTATGAAATCGGTTTGAAGCTCGAAGACGTACCGCTCGATCTGCAGACGACGCTCCGCTATCGGCTCGCGAACGCGCATCTCGCGCAAAAGAATATCGGTAAAGCGCTTATTCGCCTCAAAGAGATTCAGGATACGGTGCCGGGTTATAAAGACGTGCCCGCCCTGATCCAGCGCTATCAGGAACTCAATACGAACGCGAATCTGCAAACCTATATCATGTCGCCGACGGCCGATTTCGTCGCGTTGTGCCGCCGCTTTGTCACTTCGTATTATTCCGATGCGACGGTAAAGATCGAAGACTCTACGGTGACGCAGGAGTTTGTCGAAATCCTCTGTACCGTCGATACGCCCCGCTGGGAAGATTCCGAGCTGTTCCGCTTTTACCGCAGTACCGGCGCGATCGGCGAATTGTACGTGCGCGAATTTCATTCAAAGCTCCGCGATATGAAATGCGACAAGGGCTTTTGCATTACGGCCGGCGCCTTTACCGAAGGCGCTCATAAATTTTCCGAAGGCCGTCCCATCGACTTGATTGAAAAAGGCCGCCTCATTTCGATGCTGAAAAAACTTATGTGATCGAACACGGCGGAGACTATGCTGTTGAAAGCATATACGATATGATACAATAACTTTATGATGTTCCGACAATCGATCCGCTTTTCCGTTTTTATTTTGCTCTTTACGTTCTGCATTTTTTCCGCTGCAGGTGCCGACGGATTTTCTCCGTCGAACTTTGCCGAATATACGCTCGAAAACGGTATGCGCGTCTTTGTTCTCGAAGATTTTTCGGCGGCCCCTATAAGAATCGAATATGCGGTACGCGCGGGTACAAACGCTCAAACTCCCGAAACGGCCGATTTTTTTCCTCTGTATGCGCGCCTCTTTACCCGTGCGGGGCAAGCATCCGATTCGGCGCGGAGCGGCGGCGATATGCTTTCTGCTGCAAAAGTTTCCTGTACGGTCGATGCCGTCCGCTGTACTCTGACGGCGGCTCCTTCGGATCTTGAAAAAACGCTCGAAGCGCTTGCAAATTGCGCGTTCTCTCCTTCCTTCGACGACGAACTCATCCGCACGTACTTTTCCGCGATGAAAAACGAATCGATGAATTATTCACTCAGCGCGGCGGGTTTTATCAATTCGAGCATGGATGCGCGTATGCACGTTGCCGAACCATGGAAGCAAAACAGCGGCGTATATCCCGCGCTCTTTATGAAAATGCCGCTTGCCGGCGTCCGTTCCGTTCTTATGAATATTGCCCGGTCGTATTACGTACCGAACAACAGCGCGCTCTTTATAAGCGGCGGCATGCAAAAGTCCGCGATGCTTAAAGCTGCGGAAAAAACGTTCGGTTCACGGCCGTCGCTTCCGGCGGAGCACATATCGCGCGGAAAAAAGACTGGGGCGGAATCCGGCGGCGATAAAGCGCGGCAAAAAAAGTTCGTCATAAGCGATCCTCTTTTTTCTTCGGACTTGACGCAAATTGTCGTACAATATACGGAGCTTTCCGCATCGGAAGCCGATATTGCAGGTGCGGCATTTAACGAGCGCGCATCGTCTTTTAAATCGGCGGTGCTGTCTCACAAAGAGCTCGGTATCCGCTCGCCCGACTACATCGATGCGGCTGCCGTTCATAGCGGCGGAAAGGCTCGCCTCGTTTTTCAAGCGCTTTTTGAAAAATCGAAAGCATCTCCCGTAAAACAAAGTGCGGCATTTCTTTCATGCGTGGAAAACGCCGCGAAAGCGCTTTCAAGCGACGAACTCATATATGCGAAAGAAAATCTTGTCGCATCGTATCGGGAGCTCTTCGGAAATCCCGTAGCGCTGATGACGGCTCTTTCCGAACTGTGGGCGGCGGACGTGCGCCGTTCGGAGGAAGAAAAATCGGTGCCGCTTATCGAACGGCTTTTTTCACGAACCGATACTATTATTAATTTTGACGTCCGGGCATTTCAAGATGCGTATTCCGAAGAATCGCCCTTTGTGTTTGTACTCGTCAACAGCGGCGTCTATAAGCGTTATGCAAAAGCGTTCGCCGATGCGGGCTACGAATCGATAACGCAAAAAAACGGATCGTGGTATACGCAGGAATTGTATAAAAACATTCAAAAAACCGATATCGCCGAAGAAACGGCGGATAAAAATGAAAATGAGCTTTCCGATGCGGCATTTTACCGCGCACAAAACCGCGCCGCGTTTTCATCGTTTACGCTTGCAAACGGCATTCCCGTCGTATGCAAACAAAACGATTTTTCATCGACCGCTCTTCTCATGCTTTCCGTAAGCGGCGGCGAGCTGGGCTCCGCGGCAAATCCCGGATTTTTTTCCATACTCATCTATGCGCTTGCGGACAATATTCAAAAAGAAATCGATATGCAAAAAAAACTCGGCACGATCGACGGTACTCCTTCCGTTCGTGCGGAAATCGATTTGACGAGCGGAACGATTTCGGTCGAAAGCTTTGCGGACGATATGAGCGTCATTATTCCGTGCATATCGCGCGCGCTCATCTACGGCGATATTCAACCGTCTCAAGCGGACGGACTGGTGTACAATGCGCGATCGCAAAAAAGGCTGCGTGACGGAAACACCGCAAATCAATTATACAGCCGCGCCGTCGCCGCTCTCTTTCCGGATACTTCGTACACCGCGGTATTCGACAGCAATCGGGATATTCTCGAAGGGACGCAATATGCGGCAGTCCTTGCAGCTTATCCGTCGCTTCTCGATGCCGGGCGTTATACGATTATCGTCACCGGCAAATTCGACGCTCCCGTTATACGCGACGCTCTCGCTTCGTCGCTCGGTATGCTTGCCGAACAAAACCCGAGAATCGAAAGAACGTCTTCGACGGCGGTTCCGATTTTTCCGGAAAATAAAAAAATTTCCGTCGCGCTCCGCCATCTTTTTTTTACCGATATTGCGGCAAAAGATGCGGGCCCTCGTCCCGAAACTCTTGTTCCGACGACCGATTTTTCGGATCCCGTACAGTATTGGCTTCCTGCTCCTCCTGCGGGTACGGACGATAGCATCGTGTTCAATGCGTTCCTGTATGCGCTGTGCGCCCGTCTGCAAAAAGATGCACGCCGCATATCCGCCGATACCGCTGTGAACGCGGACGCTTCGACGTATGCGATGCAGGCGGCCGTCATAACTTTTTCTCATGCGCGCCGCACTTCCTCAATCGATAAAATGTATGCAAGTGCACTTTCCGCGTTCGGCACGGAATTGGAAAACGAAACATCGTTTCCGCAAATCAAAGAAGAGTTGCTGAGAAATTGGGTGATCGAAAAACTTTCGGGTACACAGACAAACAGGGGAACGGCGCTTCTTATACACGAAGGGCTTGAAGCGGGCGCAAAGGGCGATGTGCTTGCCGATGCGCGCTCTTACCTTGACGCATACGAAATCATCGACGAGCTTTCGCAGGAAAAAGCGTTGAGCGTGTATAAAGTATATTTTTCCGAAAGTGCTCCGCTCGCTCTTTATTCGAAAGATTCGAAACGGTAAACGACACTTTTACCCCCGTGTCGGACAGTCTTGCAATCGGTACCGGCGTCGAATACCGGCCGACCGCAACCACCTTATGAGAATAACATACCCCGCCGCCGTTTGAAGTTTCGCTGCGAGGCTGCGTCGGGGTTGTTGATTGAAAACTTCACAAAGGCAGCCCCTTCCCGTCACCTGTTTTTTGCAAGGACGACCGTACACAGAGGAGGGATCGTAATGTTTCCCTTGTCGTCGCACACGGTGCCGGGATATGTCGAAAAAACGACAGGCATAAGGTATTCGCGGGGAAGGGGAACGGCGACTTTTTCCGGTGAAAGATTGTGCAGCACGAACGCCGTTTCTGTTTCGCTTTTCATAGCCCACGAAGAAACGAATTCGTTCCCCGTGTTGACGGCGCTAAAGCGGCCGGCGAATAAAGCGGGATGAGCCGTCTTTACTCTGATAATGCGTTTGTAAAATTCAAGCAGCGAATCGGGATCTTTTTTCTGTTCCGCAACGCTCAGCGTATTTTTATTGTAACGCGACGTTTCCCACGTCGTTTGCAGCTTGTCTTTACCCGCCTTATTCCACAGCATCGGCGTTCGGATCTGTTCGTCGGGCTTTGCTCCCATCATACCGATCTCTTCTCCGTAGTATATAAACGGTACGCCTTCCGCAAATATATACATCGCCGCGGCAAGTTTTAGCCGCGCCGTGTTTCCGCGGAGGTACCCCGCAATGCGGTTTTGATCGTGATTTGTTAAAAACGGCGCATCGATATAATTCGGATTCGATTCGGCATACCGTTCGTATTCGCGCTGCAGCGCATTTGCGAAATTGTTATTCGCAGCGCTCTCGCTTCTCACTTCATCGATAATTTTCGTTCCCATATCGAAATGAAATGTCGATCCCAATCCCGCCATATATTCGGCGCGCGTCGAAGTCGCCTCCCATACTTCGCCTACTATGTACGCGTCGGGCTTTACGCTCTTGTCGTAACCGACGATTTCTTTCCACCACGCGACACCTTTTGCAACCGAATTCGTACCGGGAAGCGTCTTTGCGCTGTTATACACATGACTTGCGGCATCGTAACGGAAACCGTCAACGCCCTTGTCGAGCCAAAATTTCATCACCTTTTTAAATTCCGATCGAAGAGCGCCGTCGTCGAGATTGTAATCCGGCATAGTCGGAGAAAAAATCGCCGAATAATAATAGCCGTCGGAATAATTCCATACGTTGTGTCCCCAAATCTGCTGACGCATATTATAGCGGCTGTCGTCGGGTGAGATCCATCGATACCACGTGCGGTGACTGTCTGCGGGTTTGCGCGAATCGATAAACCACTGATTGTAAACGGACGAATGATTGCACGTCATATCGAGTATCACCGAAATACCGCGCTTTTTGCATTCGGCGAGCAATTTTTCAAAGTCTTCCATCGTGCCGTAATCGGGGTTGACGTTATAATAATCGTCGACGTCGTAACCGTGATACGACTGCGACGGATAAATCGGCAAAAGCCAAATACCCGTGATACCGAGGTCATCCGTCGTTGCATCGTCACCGTCATTCAAGTAATCGAGTTTTTTGATAATGCCGGCAAAGTCGCCGATCCCGTCGCCGTTCGAGTCGGCAAAGGAGCGCACGAAAAGACTGTAGTATACGCCTTCCGACGGTTTGTCCGCCAAGCGTACGATAGGCGAAGATTTTTCGGTAACGTGCCGCGAGCGGGCAGCGCTTTTCGGAGAAGAGCTGCACGAAAAAAACGGCAGCATACCGCAGAGTGCAAGCGGCAACAGTAATACGCGTTTCATGAGATTATTCCTTCCCGCCCGTTCCGGCGAGCGATTGAATGAGTGCTTTTTGTCCGAGCATAAATAAAACGGTAAACGGAACCGCAACGAGAAGCGCTCCTGCAGCGAACATCGTAAAGTTATCGGCAGCGCGGCCGCTTATCATTTCATAGAGACCGACCGCAAGCGTTTTTTTGTCGTCGCTTCTGAGTACGAGGCGCGGGAAGATAAAGTCCATCCACGGTCCGGTAAAACTCGTAAGCGCAAGGAATACGAGCTGCGGTTTTGCGGCCGGCAAAACGACGCGGATAAAGGCCTTAAACGGAGAAGCGCCGTCTATATATGCCGCTTCCGCGAGTTCTTTCGGAACCGTATCGAAGTAGCCCTTCATAAGCCACGAATTGAACGGCAGGCTTCCGGCGGCATAGACGAGCACGAGTCCCCACAAGGTATTGAGGCCGTTGATTTTCCACAGGATGACATAGGTCGCAATCATTCCGATAAAACTCGGGAACATCTGGAGAATGATCATCGATGCCATAACCGTTTTGCGGAACGGAAAGGTAAAACGCGAAAAAATATATCCGACCGTACTGCACAGAAGAACGGTGAGCACGGTATTCATACATGCGATCTGCAGCGTATTCAGATACCAGTGTACGTAATTGGTACCGAGCACGTCCGTCGTCCCTTTAACGAATTCATTGGCGGGCGTGAGCAGGCGCCGGAACTGGAACAGCGACGGATTGCGGGGGAAGGGTACGATCGATGTCGCCGCAAGTGAATTCGATTTTGTAAACGCCGCGCCGATCGTAAATGCAATGGGATACAGCACGACGACGAGCTGGATTATCAATATGATTGTTAAAAAAACGGTTACCGGAGAATGACTGTTTGTTCTGTCTTGTTTCATATTTCGCTTTCCTTGAACGATTTCGTCCGCATAAAATTGTACAGTGCAAAGGGCACGAGTACGATAAAGACCAAAATAGAAAGCACCGATGCTATGTTGTACATATTCGGCGTATTCATCGTCAATTTAAATATCCACGATATGAGGATATCCGTTGATCCCGCCTGCGTCGAAATCGTATCGGGCAAGTTCGGTCCTCCGGCGGTCAGGAAAAATACCGCACCGAAGTTGTTGATGTTTCCTGCGAACTGCATGATGAGAATCGGTTTCAGCTGGTACATCACGAGCGGGAAAGTAATGCTTCTGAACTGTTCCCACTTATTTGCGCCGTCGATGACGGCCGCTTCGTACATCGAATTTGAAATAGCGGTCATACTGCTGGTGATGAGGATCATGCTGTACGGAAATCCGATCCAAATATTGACGAGGATAAGCGTCACTTTTGCCATCATCGGATCGGAGAGCCATGGTATGCCTTGTGAAATGATTTTGAAAAAGATAAGCGTGCGGTTTATCGGCCCGAAAGTTCCGTTCAGTAAATTTGCCCAGATAAAAAGCGAAAGCATCTGGGGGATCGCATACGGAAGGATAAATACCGTTCGATACAGTTCCGGGATCTTTATGCGCTTGTCCTGCAAGATGACGGCAAAAAAGAATCCCGTAAAAAAGCAGGTAGTCGTCGAAAGAACCGCCCAAACGAGC
This sequence comes from Treponema sp. Marseille-Q4132, assembly GCF_014334835.1. Taxonomy (NCBI): domain Bacteria; kingdom Pseudomonadati; phylum Spirochaetota; class Spirochaetia; order Treponematales; family Treponemataceae; genus Treponema; species Treponema sp. Marseille-Q4132. The sequence continues at coordinate 1,238,089 of NZ_CP060591.1, read as the reverse complement.
GTCCACAGCGCAACGCGCGAAAAAGTGTTCGCCCACTGTCCGCCGCTGCTTCCGTGCGAACTGAACATCGTTACGAAATTTCTGAAACCGACCCAATCGACGAGGCTGTTCGGAGGAATGTGATCCGGCGAAGAATAATTCGTAAACGCGACGAACGCCGAAAACAAAAGCGGTATGACCGTAAAAAACGCTATGAGGATGATGCACGGCGTGATTCCGATGACCGCAAACGAACGCTGCGAAATATCGTTGCGCGTTTCGCGAAGCGTCGGAAATTTATTGAATTTTATTATTTTTTCGGCATCTTCTTTTGCCGATTTTATATTGTACGCATACGTGATGAAAAAAATCGCAAGGACGATGAGACAAAGCAAGCCGTTTATCATCATAAAGATGGAATGGTCGGCGTATTTCGTTACCGTCGTCGCCTGCGGAGAACCGAGCGTGATCAAGCCTGCGATCGCGGTAACGATGGGGCCTCGGAAAAACGCGCGATGTCCCTGCGTTCTGCGTCCGGCTGCGGCCGCATGTTTGCAAACGGCGCATCCGTCGTAATTTTCGTCGAACAATTCCATTTCGCCTTTTGCGAGCGCGGTTTTTGCCGTCGCTTTGGAAAGTTTACGATCGTATTTTGCGGCCGCCGCGGCGTAACGGTCTATGAATTTTTCTCCGGCACGGTCGATTTCATCGGCATAGGCATCGTCCGCTTTGTCCGCAAGCTGAGATTGAAAATCATCGACTGCGGTATTGACTTCATCGACAAAATTGAAAACTGCGTCTTCGACGGCATAGGGATCATCCCAATCGACCGAAGAGAAAAAGCCGGGGATAAAATCGTCGAAATGATTTTGCACCGCAGCGCCGAGTGCGGTATCTTTCTTTTTGTAATAGCGCGTAACGGAAGCGATCCACGATCGCGCACTGTTTTGCACATAGGTGCGGATTTTTTCTTTGCGCGCAAGCACGATCTGTGCAAGGTTCGGCAAGTCGTTCGCTTCGAGATAATCGATCATCTCGACGGTATCGGGAGCGCCCTGCATATATTCGTAGGCGCTCTGATCTTTCGGTATGATCCTTTTTGTGCCGAAGATAACGCAGCAAAGTATGACGACTTCAAAGAGCGCGAGGATGATGCCGCGCAGGTATTGTTTTAAGTAAAGAATTTGTCCGAGCCCCATAAAAAAACACGAAGCGACGGGAGCTTTCCTCACTTTGTCAGGGTTTACCCTATTGTTCATTTTTTATATCCCCTTTTGAAACAGAGAAAATATGAATTTGGAATTGTATCGCAAAATCGTACTGCAAAAATTGCGGTTTTGAATAAAACGGAAAGCGTACCGGCGAAGATATGTTGTGAAATCGAAAGCGGAATAAACGAATCCATGCATAAACGGCGGAGCGGATGCAAAGTCCGTGTACAAACAAGGTTCTTTGCATCCGCCGTATTCGCCGGCACGCACCGTTTTTAACGATAAAACCGATTCAGCGTGCGGAATCCATTGCAGCGGCCGCCGCATCGAGATCTTTTTTCACATCGTCACCGTCCCAAATGCCGGCATAAGCCGCATTCATCGCGGACCAATACGTACCCATTTGAGGAATCGTCGGCATGGGAACGGCATACTTTGTCTGCTCCAAAATTCCGTTCGAAATCGGATCGTTCGTCGTGATGTCCGTTCGCGGCGGAATTTGCTTCGTGATTTCGAAACGTTTCATAAGCGCTTCTTTGCTCGTAATAAACGCGGCGAATGCGGCCGCTTCCGCAGCATTTTCGGAATACGAACTTACGAATGCGAGACGTACGCCGGAAAAAGAAGTTGCCGGTTTATTTTGGCCCGGAAATCCCGGAAGCGCTGTGATGCCGAAGTCGACTCCGGATTTCGTAAAGTCCGCAATCTTCCAAGGGCCGGTGATGGTCATAGCCGCTTTTCCTTCGATAAACGAAGAATTGCAAAAATCTCCCGTCATATCGGCGGACGGAACGTCGAGAATCTGTTTGCGCAGATTTTGCAGATAGGTCAATCCTTTTATCGCAGCAGGGCTGTTGATATTGTGCTGCCGTCTGTCGTCGCCGTTCGGTCCGAAAAGCTGCGCGCCGAATGCGCTCATAAACATATATTCGTAATAGCCGTCGCCGACCGGCCACACGAGTGCATATTTGTTTTGCGATTTATTGTTGTATGTCTTTGCAAAGGCGATAACGTCTTCCCACGTTTTCGGAGGCGTTTTAATAATTTTTTTATTATAAAAAAGAGCGTAGGTTTCAATGCCGAGCGGATATCCGTAGACTTTGCCTTTATATGTCGCGGCTGTTTTTGCCGCCGGAATGAACGGATCGAGGTAACCTGCCGTCGTATTTGCAACGACGTGTCCGCCGTTTACAAGAGCCCCGATATGGTCGTGAGGGGCGATAAAAACGTCGGCACCGACGCCCGCCGGTCCGTCCAATTCGATCTTTGCACGCGCATCCGTCGATTGAACGGGTTCGTACGTGATCGTCGTTCGATTATGTGTTTTTCTGAATTCTTTTATAGCCCAAACGATAAACTCCTGTTCGGGGCCGGCCGATTCCCACACTTTTAACGAAATGCGCTTTGCGGGAGCCGCAGACGCCGCAACCGTGCACAGTGCCGCCGCTGCGAGCGCGCATAAAAATCCCTTATGTTTCATACTGTTCCTCACTTATTTTTTATAAATGGAAACCTCTTAAAACTGCAGTTTTTAGAGGCAACTTTATGCTTTGAAAAAACGGCACGCCGCCTGCAGGAAGCCTTTTATCGCCTTCTTTAAGGCAAGCGGCGCCGTACCTACAAATAAGTCATATACGCCGGTAAATTCAGGAAACTGTCCGAAAACTTCGGTTTTCGGACAGTCCGTATACGAAGCTTTTTATTCGAATTTGACTTTTATAGCCAATCCGCTGGCGGTAATCGTAATCTTATACTTCGTGCCGCCCGTCAATCCGCTAAGCACGATATTATTGGCGCCTCCGACATCCGTAACGATTTCCGTGCCCGCTGTGATCGGCCCGCCGTTCGTTCCCCACGCCGTAGCTCCTCCTTCGTCGAGCAAAAGCTTAAACGATGTTTTACCGGCACCGTTACCCCATGCGGTCTCTTTTTCCGCCGAATGCGTAAACTCGTATGTCGCTTTTCCCGCGGCAAACGTAATCGGCACGCGCATTGTGTTCCACTTCTCCGTGCCCGCCGCATCTCCTGCCGTCGCGCCCCCGATGATATATGCGGGCTTGACCGATACCGGTAAGTCGGGATCGCCCGTCGTGCATCCCGTAAAAACGAGCGCCGCTATCGCTGCGGCGATGAGCGCCGCCATTGTCATTTTTTTCATCATTTTTCCTCCGGATTAGAGATCCCACACGAGACCTATGCGAATTGCCGTTTCCCCGTCATAGTCCTTTCTGCCGTCCGTATTGCGATGCCATGTGTAGCTGTCGGTATTGTACCAATACGCCGTCGGTCCGTCGTTGAATTCTTTGAACGGATCCATACCGGCCAATACGTAACAGTATGCGGTCGGCTTGTAAATGGCTGCGACATTGAGCTTTTTCCGAGCGCCGATAAAGAATGCAAACGGATTCAAAATATCGTCAAAGGTTTTCGTTCCTTCCGTGCGGACTCCGATACCGCAGCTTGCCACGATGTCGCGCAAAAGCGAAACATCCGCCGAAAGCGTATTGAATACGTATTCGCCTCCGAGATTATCGAACGCGTAGGTTGCAGTCAGATCTTTTATAACGGCCGTATCGAAGGTTTGGTTATAACGCAAACCCGCTTCCGCAACGATAAAGGGGCTCTTATCTTTGCGCACAAATTCGTCTTCGCTTTTCGTAACCGCGTCGAATCTGACATAGCCGTCGAGCTTTGCGGGGAAATCGAAATACGGATTGAAGTCGTACGCGGCGCGCGGTTTTATTTTAATGAGAGCCGTATCTTTGCTGTTGAATTTCTTTGCTTCATCATAGTAATAATCGTTGTCTTTGTTGAGCGCTATCGTAAGCTGCGCGTCCAAGCCGACGGTAAGCGCGTTGTCGAGAAGCATGACATCGGCGCCGCCGAAGATCACTTGCGTATTGCGGAAACCGAGCTGATCGGTTATGTCGGTGTGATCGTCCGCTCCTTCTTCGACATACATCATATTCGCCTGAATACCGCGGTGCCGATAGCCGACCGTCGCTTTGACCGTATCCGAACTGTATGAAACGTTCACGTTGGAAGCGGAATTATCGCCGAAGTTTTTATTTTCGTCGTGAACCAAACCGACATCGGATGTCGCCGGTGCGTACAGGGTTTTCGTTCCGTCGCCGTTATCGTACGAACCGTAGCGGTTGTAGAGAGCGTTCGCTTTTACGGTAACGGGTCCGTAAATACCCTGGTAACCGAAGATGATGTCGTGTTCCATCACTTCTTTGAAAATCGTATCATAGGTTTTGCCGTATGCGCCGTTATATTGGAGATCGATATACTGCGGGAAATCGGCGATGCTAAAGCGCGACCAACCGTAGGCGTACATACCGTACTGCGAACCCGCGCGGTCTGCAGAGCGGTTCGGAGCGATGACGACATCCGCTTCAACGCCGGTATCCGCAAGTACTTTTGCAAACAGCGGCGCGAAATCGAATTGATTGAAACCGCCGACTTCATTGTAGCCCGCTTCCCATTCTTTATCGATCGTGTTCCAGTTTACGTTTTGATGAGGAGAAAGCTTCGCATATTTATAGCCGGTCGTCCAGTTTACAATCGGCGTATTCAATCCCATTTTAAGATGGCCGAGATAGGTTTTCGCCTTATCCTGTCCTCCGTAATAATAAATCGGATCGAAAATCGTGTCGACCAAAAGATTTTTCCAGCCTTCGTCCCAATTTCTGACATTGCGTTTGTACAGATTGTCGAAACCTTTTTGTTCGGCAAGCGCCACTTCTATGTAAATAGGCAGACGAGGAAGCGCTTCACCGCTTATTTTAAGGTACGAAGTGAGATTCAACCCTGCACTGTCGAGCTCGTTTTTGGCGTTTTTCGAGCCGTCGCCCCACTTCATCTGATAGGCGAGCATACCCCATGTTGCAAATTTCAGATTTCCCGCGCGTTTTGCGCCTGCAGCCGCATTTTCCGCTTTGCTTTGCGCCGCAACCAAAACGTCGACATCGACAAGGCCGTTGTGTCCGCCGAAACCGTCGTCCACTTTGTCCGGCTCGCGTAAGTCTTCCGTCCAGTTTCCGTCTGAAATAAATTTATATTTCATAACGGTTCCCGGCGGAACGATACGGACATAGGTCCATCCCTTTTCACCTTTTGTCATCGGCAGAGCACCGTTTTGCCAATCGGTAAAGTCTCCTGCGAGGACAACCTCTTGCGCGCGCGGATTCCCGTAGAAGAACGTTACTTCTACGTTTCCGTCGGCCAGTTTTTTTACCGATACGTCCGCCGATACATGAACGGCGAGTATCAGTAAAACAGAGATGAAAACACAAAACTTTTTCATTAAAGCCTCCTTGAAAAGCCTTTTTTAGTTATAGTAATTATCTTTCGTTATTTTTAATCTGTCAACAAAATTTTTTTACGGAAAATTTGATAAAATTGATAAAAAGCGGCAAAAATTCGGCTTTACGGACTTTTCTATATAAGTAGAGATGAATATATGTAGGTGTGCGCCGCTCGAAACTTCGCACTCACATCATATCGAGGAAGATTATGTAATCGTTACGACGAATCCGTCTTTATGCAGTATGCCCGATTCGTACGCGCCGCTCATCACCGGTTTTCCGCCGGTATCGACGATACGGACGTCTTCGCATCCGAAATTAAACACGATATCCGCCGTTTCTCCTTCGGCAAATTTGCGTATATGCACAAGGCGGGAATCGGCTTTTGCCGCTCCTTCATATACAAAGCGCAGGTCGGCACTTCGAAGCGCGCGGTGAGTGCGGCGGAGCGCGATCAGTTTTTTTGTAAAATCGATTTGCCCGTCATACTTGCCGCTTTCGATTTCTTTCCACGGCATGCACCGTCTGTTGTCGGGATCGTGGGCGCCTTCGAGAAGCACTTCGGTGCCGTAATACAGACATACGCTGCCGGGCATCGCAAACAAAAATACAAGCTGCTGCAGCGTTTTGTCTCGGTTTTTCGTCTTTGTGACAAGTCTTACGGTATCGTGGCTGTCCAATAAATTGAATTGTACGCGAGTCGTCTGGTTGTAATACATCGTAAGACAATAATTGATATTCCGTTCAAAAGTTTTTGCGCATGCCGCGGATGAAAATGCAAAATCGGAAACGGCATTCGAAAGCGGGTAATTCATAACCGCATCGAATTCATCGCCGCGCAGCCAAGGCATCGAATTATGCCATATTTCCCCGACGATATAAAAATCGCTTTTCAGTTTGCGCATACGTTCATGCAGTTCGCGGCAGAAAACGTGCGACAGTTCGTTTGCGACATCCATGCGGAGCGCATCGATGTCGTATTCTTTTACCCATGTTTCGCACACGTTCAGTAAATATTCCCGCACTTCGGGATTGTTCGTATTGAGTTTGGGCATGCCGTCCGCAAACGCAAACGTATAATAATCGCCGTGCCGCGCTTTGCCGCCGCCGTCGAAATTGAAATTATTGACGATATACCACGATGCGTATTTCGATTTGTCTCGGTTTTTAAGCACGTCCTGCCATGCAAAAAAATCCGTACCCGTATGATTGAAAACGCCGTCGAGCATAATGCGGATGCCGCGTTTGTGCGCTTCCGATACGAGGCGCTTCATATCGTCATTCGTACCGAACGATTCGTCTATCCGCAGATAATCGGTCGTATCGTATTTATGCTGCGACGGAGAGCGGTTGACGGGATTGAGATACAAACCGGTTATGCCGAGCCGCACAAGGTAATCGAGCTTGTCGATAATGCCCTGCAGATCACCGCCGTATCGCTCTTCATTCGTTACCTTTTTGTCGGGAGACGCCCATTTGCGATACGCATTTGTATCGGCTTTGCCGCTCCTGCAAAAACGCGACGGAAAAATTTGGTACCACACCGTATTTTCCGGCCATACGGGAGGCGTACAGATATCGGCTTCGTTCATCCACGGAAATATAAATACGAAAGGGAAGGTTTGCTTTTTCAAATCCGCTTGCGTAAAAAAACCGTTTTCGACAAAACACAGCGTTTGCTCTCCGTCGTCGAGTTCAAAATAATATTGACATCGTTTGAATTCGGGCTTTACCGCGAGAGACCACCACAGGTGATCGGGCAGCTCGCGCATGTCCGTCATTTCCGTGCGTTTTCCGCTCCAATTCCACACACCTCCCATGAGGCCGCGGTCGAACGGATCGCCCCACACAAGCGTTACGCGCCGAATATCTTTTCCGGTGCGTATGTGTATCGAAAGCGTATCTTTATCAAGCGGATAACAGTAATTGTCAAACGAACGGTGTTCAACTGCGGCAAAGTTCATGGTCGCCTCTGTAAAAATTGCGCGCCGTTTACGCGCCGAACAAAAATGCGAGCGTCTGCGCGTCGGAAACGATATTGTCGAGGATGCAGTATTCATCGGGCTGATGAGCCATATCGTCGAGCGTGCTCCATACGGCGGCGTTGTAGCCGAGCTCCCGGAGCGGAGCTGCGACGGTGCCCCCTCCGATACCGATCGTGCGCGCGGTTTTTTCGTGCACTTCTTTGAGCGCTTCGGACAGCTTTTGTACGACGGGAGCGTCGACGGGAGTTGCCGGCGATTCGCCTGCCTGCGGCATCGTATATTCGACTTTTACGCCGTATTTTTTTTCTATCGCTTTGCAGCGCTTATCGACTTCAGCGTACACTTCTTTGAGCGTGTAGCACGGGATGATCCTGCAGTCCATGCAAAACACGTCTTCTCCCGGAATGATATTGATGCTGCCGACGTTTTGCATCCTCATCGTCGGCTCAAAAGTCGAACAGTCGGGCGTAAAAAGCGGATCGCGTTTGTCGAAAACGTCTTTCATGTCGTGGAGCGAAAGCGCGAGTGCATCGGCGGCAAGACAGGCGTTGCATCCGGTGTCGGGCCGCGAACCGTGCGTCTGTTTTCCCGTTACGCGGAAGCGGAGCCATAAAATATTTTTTTCGGCGACTTCGATCGTTTCTCCCTTTGAGTCTCCGCCGTCGGGAATAACGATGATGTCTTCTTTACGGAAAAGTTTGTGCGCTTTTAATAAATATTTTATGCCGTATTCGCTGCCCACTTCTTCGTCGGCCATAAACAAAAGCTTGACCGTGTGTTCGGGGACGATGCCGCACTTCATATAGGCGAGGGCGGCAAAGACGCCGGACGTGAGTCCCTGCTGATTGTCTTCGACGCCGCGCCCGTAGAGCTTGCCGTCTTTTTCGACGACTTTCCACGGATCGGAATGCCACAGCGATTTTTCGCCGACGGGTACGACATCCAAGTGCGCCATAACCCACACCGAAAAATCGTCCGATTTGCCGGGAAGCGTTACAACGGCGTTCGGTCGTATGCCGCTTGCAACGCGCGGATCGCTCGCGTCGTAGCGTTCGATATTCGTAAAACCCTGTTCGCGGAGCCACGCGATAAGCGCTTCGCATTTTTCGATCTCACCCTGTCCGCCGTTTTCAGGAGCGAGGGCGGGATGGCTTGTCAAAAGCGTTTCGAGCGCGACGATATCGCGTTTCGAAGATGCAATATAATCGAAGAGTTTTTGTTTCGTATCTTTATCCATTTTTCACCTCACAGCGCAATACTATCGTGCATTGTATTTTTGATATGCGTTCCACGTCGTACGGACAAGCGTATCTACATCGGAGTACTGCGCTTTCCAGCCGAGTTTTTCGTATGCGTATTTGCTCGTCGCAACGAGGGACGCGGGATCTCCTGCACGGCGTTCGACATAGTCGGCGGGGATCGGGCGGCCCGTGATGCGCCGTGCGGCTTCGACCATTTCCGTAACCGTCGTGCCTTTTTCGCTTCCGAGATTTACCGAAATGCTTTCGTCGTGCTCTGCAATGTATTCGAGCGCTTTTACGTGGGCGGCGGCCAAATCGCTTACGTGCACGTAGTCGCGGATACAGGTTCCGTCTCGCGTATCGTAATCGCTCCCGAATATTTTAAGCTTTTCGCGCATACCGCAGGCAACTTCCATAATCACCGGCAAAAGGTTTGCGGGATTTTGTTCGAGACCGCAGAGTTCGCCGTCGACGTCGTAGCCTGCGGCGTTAAAATAGCGGAGAGCTGCAAAGCGCAAGCCGCGCAGTTTTTCGTACCACGCCATAAACTCTTCGATCGAAAGCTTCGTATAGCCGTAATAATTTTCGGGATGCTTCGGATGGCTTTCATCTATCGGAAGATACTGCGGCTCTCCGAATACGGCTGCGGACGACGAAAACACCATACGCTTGCAGCCGTGAGAAGCGGCTGCATTTAAGATATTGAGCGTACCGTTGATATTGTTAATGGAATATTTTTCGGGACTCACCATCGATTCGCCTGCCGCTTTGAAAGCCGCCAAGTGGATAAAAGCGTCAAAGCCTCTTGCAAATGCCGCATCCAAATCGCCGGGTATTAAAATCGTTCCGTATATGAATTCGTTTTCTTTAAAAAGATTTTGACGCAGCCCGCTCGAAAGATTGTCAAAAACGGTTACGCGGTGCTTTTGCTTCATCAATTCTTTAACGACGTGACTGCCGATGTATCCGGCGCCGCCGATTACCAACACATTCATGTATGCCTCCGCTACGGCCGTAAGTATAGCGCATTTTCGGTACAACCGCCATAGTTTCAATTAACCCCAATTAATCGATGTGCCCGATAATTGATTTTAATGTTCCGTAATGATACTATTTATATTCGGTACATCTATGAACGTATTTCATATTATCGGACCCGTCATGATCGGGCCGTCAAGTTCGCATACGGCGGGGGCGGTACGTATCGGGCGCGTCGCATATAAAATTCTCGAAGGTGCCGAACCTGCGGAAATCATCGTCGAACTCTCCGGTTCTTTTGCAAAAACTTATGCGGGGCACGGCACGGACAGGGCGCTGCTCGCGGGAATCATGGGTTTTGACAGCGACTCTCCCGAAATCAGAGACGCGTTTGCGATCGCCGAGCGGAAACACATCCGCTACGAAATCGTTCCCGTCGACATACCCGACACGCATCCGAATACGGCTCGCCTTTCCATAACCGCAAAAGACGGTAAAAAAATTATCGTGCAGGGGTCGAGTATCGGCGGCGGTAATATCCGCATAACGCGGATAAACGATATGAAAGTCGATTTTTCAGGCGAAAACAATACGCTTTTGGTTTTGCATTACGACAAGCCGGGTCTTGTCGCCGCCGTTACGAATCTCATGTTCGAAGAATACAAAACGATGAACATCGGAAACTTTAAATTGACGAGGTCTTTTAAAGGCGGGCCGGCGCTCATGACGATTGAAGTCGACGGACAGATTCCGGACGGGCTTACGGAAGATATCAAACACATTCCGAATGTGATACATATTTTATTAATAAAGGCGATTTAACCTATGCTTGCATATAAATCGATTGCAGAATTGACGGAAGCCGCACTGGCGCAAAACAAAACGATAAGCGAAATCGTCATCGCCGATCAGGCTGCGGAAATGGAAAGCACGAGTGAAAAATTGTACGAAAAAATGGATCGCAGCTTTCAAGTGATGATCGAAGCCGTACAATACGGACAGAAAAAAAATCAAAAATCGATGTCGGGCTTGACCGGCGGCGAAGGCTATAAAATGCTGCACTATGCCGAAGTTTCAGGCGGCGGGCTGTGCGGTTCGTTTATAACGCGCGCGCTGAGCCGGGCTTTGGCGGTTTCCGGTTGCAATGCTTCTATGGGTAAAATCGTCGCGTCTCCCACTGCCGGCAGCTGCGGCATTCTTCCGGGCTGTTTGATTTCCGTGTATGAAGATAAAAAAATCGACCGCAGAGCGGTGGTCATGTCCCTTTTTACCGCAGGCGCGTTCGGCATGGTCATAGCGAACGAAGCGAACATCGCCGGTGCCGAAGGCGGCTGTCAGGCGGAATGCGGAAGCGCCGCTGCGATCGCCGCCGCAGCTCTTGTCGAACTCGAGCACGGTACACCTTTACAATGCGCCGATGCGTGCGGCATTGCGATTTCCAATCAGCTCGGACTCGTGTGCGATCCGGTAGCGGGACTCGTCGAAATTCCGTGTATCAAGCGCAATGCGGCGGGGATCATGATCGCTTTTTCGGCCGCCGATATGGCCCTTGCGGGCATCTCATCCGAAATCCCGGCGGACGAATGCATTTTTGCGATGCGCCAAGTAGGAGAAGCGCTGCCGTCCTCTTTGCGCGAGACATCGCTCGGAGGACTTGCGGCGACTCCCACCGCACAAAAATTAAAAGAAAAAGTATTCGGGAAAAGTTGACCGATCGGAAACGCTCGGTACGCTCGGCATTTCAGCGGAAAAAATCTCGAATACAGATAAAAGGGTAGGCGAGCAGTTCGGGCAGCGTATAGTCGGTTACGGCGGGTAAAAGAAAATTCCGCACAAATACATGGTAGACGATGAGGTAGCCCGAAATCGTTCCGATAAAAATAACGATGCGCGATTTGAGCGCGTTCCACAAATGTTCGGCCATCGCACGCTTCCGCGGAATCCATGAGGGCAGTTTGCCTTCGTTCCATAAGCGGAAAAAAAACGCATACAGCGCTTTTTTGTGTTTCGATTCGGCATAGACATCTTCGGCCAGCGCCGTGTAAGCGGCTTCTGCAAGAATATCCTGCACATGCAATTTTTTATAGCGAGGATTTGCGAGCGTATTTTGCGCTTCGCGGGTACGGATTTGTTTGAGCGCCGGAAAAAAATTATTAAAAAATTTGATGCACGAAATGCACGATAACGAAACGGAGATAATAAACCATATACCGAGAATTATCAGCAGAACGGACGCTGCGATTATACCGGGCGCCCATGAGGGATTCGACACGCAAAGGAGCAACATCGATACGGTAAAAAGAGAAAGCTTTACAAGCGAATTGAAAAACGTCCGCGTGCAGTACCGTTGAAACTGTTTTCCGACCGACGCGGAAACGGCGTCTTCGGTGATGCGTCCTATCTGCTCGGATGCCGCATCTCCGACGCTGCGGATGCCGTTTTTTACCTGCGCGGACATTTTCGGAATCGTTTCACGGATGATGTCCTTGCACTGCGCGTAGATAAAAGCGATAACCGCGGCATCGTCGAGTAAACCGCCGGGCAGTAAAAAATCGGGCACGATATCGAAGGGGCTGACGAGGTACGCAAGCGCGCCGATTATCATAACTTTCGTTTCGGTCGGAATATCCGGCGAGTTGAAACCCGCCCACAGCGCTTCGACGATGTGCCATAAGTCGGCGACAGGTCCGCGTTTCATTTTTTCAAGACGCGATCCGATCTTTTTTGCATCTCGCTTTTCGGCTGCCTTTCCGAGTTCGTCCGCTTTTTTTATCGCTTTTTTATTGACCTCGTCCTGCCGCTCGCTGTGTTTTATAAAAAGGTGTTTCATTACGCAGCTCTCTTGTTCTTTTTTTATGTATTTTCAATCAAATAAAGGACGATACGCCGCAATCAATGCGTCCAGCGGCCAACGGCCGCGGTTCGCGCTGCTCGTCGACGGAAGACATACAGCGCGTATGCTCGTCGATTTTTCGCACAGCTTTGTATAAAATGTATATGCCGCCTGCCCCGTACAATATATACGCCCGATATGCGTCGATGCAAGAATCTTTGAAAAATTGTTCGGCACGGGATTTTTTATGCTCGTGTCGGCGGCTCCCCTTATATCGCACGAAGCAAGTACGTCCCAGAGTGCGATACCGTGCCGCATGACAAGCGCTCTCCGTTCATCGACGGCTTTGCTTCCCCCGTCGTTCGGATAAAGGAGCTCTTTTCCGGCAAGAGAGGCGATAACCGGCCAAAACCTGTTTTGCCCGTGCATATAGTAAAAGCCCGCCGTTCGGGAGCGCGGAGAAGGCATGGTTCCGAGAACGAGGACGCGGCTTTCGGAATCGTATACCGGTGCAAACGGATGCTGAACCCGCGAAGCGTCGGACGGATTTTCAATGCGCATGTATATATAGTAATAACAAGCGTTTTGCGCGTCAAGAAAACGAACGTCGGCCTCTTGTATTTTGTAGAACAATATTCTATAATTCTTGTAGAATAGTATTCTATAAAAAGGAAAAAGCCTATGTCCGATAAAAACGAAGAAAGAGAGAGCCGGAAAAATCAATTGATCGATGCGGCGACAACGCTGTTTTTTTCAAAAGGATATACGAACACTTCTGTGCGGGATATTTTGGATGAGGCAAACGACCGGACGTCTTCGCCGAGCGTTTTTTATTATTATTTTGAATCGAAGGATGCAATTTATCGAGCCGTTTTGCGCCGTTATACCGAGCGCTATGTAAAATCCGTGCAGGATGCAATCGACGCGTACAAAGACGATGCGCAATCTCTTATGGTCCGAGTAACGTCCCTGTTTTTAAAAACGGTAAAAGCCGACGCGCACGGAAAAGAAGCCGCCGCTTCGCCGGACAATCTTTTATACGCTTTAAAACTCAAAGAAGAATTGACGCAAAAATTTGTTGAAGTTTGGGAACTGTTTATCCGCTCACTGGATTGGTACAAAGCGGATGCCGAAACGGTTCACAAAACGGCCGTTTTTATTGCCGGCGGCATCGGAGAGATGATGTACGACTTCGGCTACGTTCACGAAAAAAAAGAGGGCAGCGCCCGAAAACTCATGGACTGCATAATTGACTTTTGCGCCGGTGTTTTGAACGCGCCGGCTGCGGAAAAAGAAAAATATAGGAGGATTGTGTATGATAACTTTGCATGAACAGGTTGACATTAGCGCGCCGTTTGAAAAGCTTTGCGCGTGGGCCGACAATTTTGAAGAGGAATTCGTCAAGTGGAGTCCGTATCATTTGGAGTGCGAACTGTACGACGGGAACGTACATGCGGGCAGCAAGGTCCGCTTTTACGAAATCGTTATGGGACTCGACTACGACGTAACCGGTACCATCGTAACGAGCGAACGCGACGACAATCATTTTCGCTTCGTATTTAAAAGCGTCAAGGGAACCGCTTTTATCACCTTTGAAGGAACGCGGACAAAAGAAGGCTGCCGTTTTTCGCACACGGAATCCTTCGGCATAACGACGCCCGTCATCGGGCCTATTATGAATTTTTTGCTGTTCAAAATCATCTTCCGTAAAAAATGCAACTGGCAGCTTATCCGCGACGATATGATTTTGGACAATAAGTATTTAACCGAAATTCTTACCGAGGGGAAATATCCCGAGCGCATTCCCGTCGAACGCTTAAAAGCCGGAGCAAAATAAAAGTTCGCCCGCGCTTGTGCGGGTGTCCTGCAGCAAATGCGAGGTGAAAATCTTGCATTATTGTATAAGTTGTTATATAGTAATAATATAGCACTCAGTACAGCAGGATAAAAAGTTGGCGAACGAAATTGATTTAAATATCGTAAAAAATATCATATCGCTTCTTGAAATCTGTACCGATTCGTTCGCCTTCGTTTACGATATATCTTCCGATATGTTTTTTATTTCCGAGCGTACTTTGGCTCACTATGATTTGCCCTGCTCGCAGTTTTCCGCCGCGGTCGGAAAAATCATTACGCTCATATACGAAGACGAACGTGTCCGCTGTGCCGCCGATATCGAATCGATCATATCAAATAAAAAAGAAAGTATCCGTTCTTCGTACCATATCCGCAACAGATACGGCGAATATATTCCCGCCGAAGTCAGAATGCGGCGCATCTCTGCGTCGTGGGGAGAAATAGTCGCAGGCTCGGTCAATCCGGGGGAAAAGCATGCGTTTTTTGAAGACGACAGTCTTGCATCCGAACGCGACGCGCAGTTCGATTTCGATACCGCCCGCATGACTGAAGGTTCGCTGAGCGGTTTTGCCGTGCAGATCGAAGTCGATAATTTTATTTCCATAAACGAACATGCGGGCTTTGAAGCGGGTAATGAGATCCTCAGCATCCTTGCGCAAGCGTGTAAAAAACAATGTATAAACGGCACCAAAGTCTATCTGCTTTCGGACAGAAAATTTTTGCTGATGAATTTTACGGGCGGGAACGCCGACGAAATACGGCGCAGCTACAGCGGCATAAAGCAGAGCATACGCGAAGCCGAATACGAATCGGGCTATAAACGTATGTTTACCGTTTCAGCAGGGGGCATCGCTTTTATCAACGATACGAGTTCGCTTACGGAAATGCTTGCAAAACTCATGTTTACCGTAGCGACGGCGAAAAATAACCGAAAAGATACCTTGTGTCTGTTCAACGCCCGCGAATACGCGCTTTATCTTCGTGCGCTTGAAATCGAAAGCGCCATACGCGATTCCATAAAAAATAAATTCGAGGGATTTACGCTTGTATTTCAGCCGATCGTAAACGCAAAAGAAGTGCAAAAAAACGCAGGCGGCTCTTTGTCAAAAATCGTCGTCGGTGCGGAATCTCTTTTAAGATGGAAAAACGATCGTTTCGGCACGGTCGGCGCAGGCGAAATCATCCCCATACTTGAGCGGAGCGGACTGATTGTTCCGGTCGGCCGATGGATACTCATGAAAGCGTTTGCGCAGTGCGCCGCTTGGAACACGCTCTTTCCCGATCTCTACGTGAGCGTCAATATTTCATTCGTGCAGATTTTGCAGTCGAATCTTGTGAGTGAAGTGCAGATTGCCCTCGAACGTACCAGAGTCAATCCGAAAAATATCGTGCTCGAAATAACCGAAAGCGGGAATATCGACGATGAAGAAATTCAATCGATGCTTTCCGAGCTGTCGGCGCTCGGCGTCAAAATCGATATCGACGATTTCGGTACGGGCTTTTCCAATCTCCGCTATCTGCAGGATATTCGCGCGAATACGCTTAAACTCGATTATACGTTTATTCAAAAAGCGCTTTCGGGCGATATGAAAGATTTGAAGATAATCGAATTTATCGTCGATATGGCACATGCGCTCGGTATGACGGTATGTATGGAAGGGATCGAATCATACGGCAGTGTGGAAAAACTGCTTCCGTTCGCCCCCGATAAATTTCAAGGCTACCTGTTCAGCCGTCCCGTCGATGCGCGTACCTTTGCAAAAGAAAATCTGCATCGATAAAAATCGAGACATTTTTGGCGGCTCGCAGCGAGTGAAAAAGGTAAGGCGGCAGACGATTCACTTTCGGAGAATACGGTTTTGGGCAGGCTTAGGCCGCGCGGTACGAATCGCAGCATTGTCAAAAACCGGTAAATGCGCTATATTTCTTATAAAGTCGGTAAGGAATCATCACCGTTAAATTTTTCGTAAGTATTTTATATTTATAGGAGGTACGATAAAAAGTGTCGTCTGAAATATCGCCGACACTTTTTATTTCGAGTTTGTTTGGATGTTTGCAGAAGACGTGTATACGTGTCGTTTCGATAAAAATCGCATGAATACGATACGCTTTATTTTGCAAACTCGACTATTGAATGTGTGCGCTCTCGCGCACGGCTAAAAACTTTTTCGGAAATTGATATTTCCTGCAAAAGTCTTTATGGGAGTTCTTTATGGAAATAAAAGACTTGAAAAACGCTAAAATCAAAGCGTGGGTTGAAGAGTGGGCAAAATGGTGCGAGCCGGACAGCGTCTATATCTGCGACGGTTCGAAAGAAGAGTACGACAGGCTTATGAAAGAGCTCGTCGATGCGGGACTCGCGACCGAACTCAAAAAAAAGCCGCACAGCTATCTTTTCCGCTCGCTTCCGTCGGATGTCGCGCGCGTTGAAGCGCGTACCTTTATCGCATCGAAAAAAGAAGAAGATGCCGGTCCGACGAATCACTGGATAGATCCCGAAGAACTCAAAAAGACGATGAAAGCGCTGTACAAAGGCTGTATGCACGGCCGCACCATGTACGTCATTCCGTTCAGCATGGGGCCGGTCGGTTCGGCGATCGGCAAAGACGGTATCGAAATCACCGACAGCGCATACGTCGTGTGCAATATGGACATCATGACGAGAGTCGGAACGAAAGTACTCGACAATATCGGCACGGACGGAGAATGGATCCCGTGTCTGCATTCGGTCGGAAAGCCGCTCAACAAGGGCGAAAAAGACAACGGCATTTGGCCCTGCGCCGACATGGAGCACAAGTACATTTCGCAGTTCCCCGAAGAACGCACGATTTGGTCGTACGGTTCGGGTTACGGCGGAAACGCTTTGCTCGGCAAAAAATGCTTTGCGCTCCGCATTGCGACGGTGCTTGCGCGCGATGAAGGCTGGCTTGCCGAGCACATGCTCATTTTGAAATTGACGAACCCGAAAGGCGAAGTAAAATATATCACCGGTGCGTTCCCGTCCGCTTGCGGTAAAACGAACCTCGCTATGCTGCGCCCGACGCTGCCCGGCTGGAAAGTCGAAACGGTCGGAGACGATATCGCATGGATGAAGTTCGGCAAAGACGGCCGCTTGTACGCGATCAATCCCGAAAACGGATTTTTCGGTGTTGCGCCGGGAACATCGGACGAATCGAACTACAACGCGATGCGCGCTGCGTCGAAGAATACGATCTTTACGAACTGCGGCCTGACCGAAGACGGAGACGTTTGGTGGGAAGGCATCGGCTACAAACCGGAAGGCAAAGAGATCGTCGATTGGCACGGCAACAAACGCCCGTGCCCGGAAAACGACAAAACGCCGAAAGACAAAGAACAGTGCGTCGCGCACCCGAACGCCCGCTTTACCGCGCCTGCATATCAGTGTCCGTGTATCGCGTCGAATTGGGAAGATCCGAATGGCGTGCCCATCAGCGCCTTCCTGTTCGGCGGACGCAGACCTTCAACGATTCCTCTCGTGCATCAGGCAAGAAACTGGAACCACGGCGTTTTCCTCGGTTCGATCGTCGGTTCGGAAGTGACGGCCGCCGTTATCTCCGATCAAGTCGGACAAGTGCGCCGCGATCCTTTTGCGATGCTTCCGTTCTGCGGATACAATATGGGAGACTATTTCGCGCATTGGATCGACATCGGTCACAAATCGACCGAAGATAAACTGCCGAAGATTTTCTACGTAAACTGGTTCCGCAAAGACGGCGACGGCAACTTTATGTGGCCGGGTTACGGCGAAAACAGCCGCGTCCTCGCGTGGGTGTTCGACCGCTGCGACGGCAAAGACAACTACATCGACACCGCGATCGGCTATATGCCGAAAGAAGGCGCAATCGATACGTCGGGATTGAGCGACGAGTATAAGAAAAATATGCCCGCGCTTACCTCTGTCGATGTCGACGGCTGGAAAAAGGAAATCAAAGACATCCGCGAAAATCACTATCCCAAGTTCGGAAAGCATTTGCCGAAAGAACTGAGCGAATGTCTCGACGATTTGGAAAAACGGCTGAATAAATAATAAGGCCGGATAAACGAAACGGATGGAACGGGGCTGTTTCAAAAAGCATTCTTTAAAATTGCACAGCGAGTAAATTTTCAGATTTAGGAGCTGTGCAATTAGTGCGCGAAAGCACACACGTTGATGCGCGAGTTTTCGAAATAAAACTCGAAATTAAAAGCGTCGCGCCATTTCAGCGGCGCTTTTAAACGTTCCTATAAATGCGGCATTGCAGGAAGTATCAACTTTCGAAAATGCCGCATTAGTGCGCGAGAGCGCACGCGTATATCCGCGAGTTTTCTTTTGAAAACTCGAAGTTAAACGAGCCGCGCTATTTTAGCGGCGCTTTTAAACATTCGCTTTTTGCCGGTCCCGTTTTCAAATGCCGATCGGTCGTGCCGAAACGTGCATACGCTTGCCGCGTCAGTTACGATCGGGATCGGCTGTATTTAGAGTGCACCGCATTATTGACAGTGCAGACGAAATTTTGTTATAGTAAATAAACACGGGGGTGTAGCTCACCTGGCTAGAGCGCTTGCATGGCATGCAAGAGGTAGTCGGTTCAAGTCCGATCATCTCCAAAAAAAATAAAAGACTGACCGTTATGCGCGGTATATTACATACAGCTGTCGATTTATAAAGAACCGACTACCGGAGTACGCGCCGAGCAGGTGCGAGGAAAAGGCGGCAGGGATGCCGCCGGCAGCGTACGGAGGCGCCCTGAGGAAGGCGCAGGAAGCGCCTGAACGAAGGGGTCGGTTCAAGTCCGATCATCTCCAAAAAAATAAAAAACTAACTGTTATTTTGCTGATAATAAATCCGACTGTAAATTTGTAAAGAACCGACTACCGGAGTGCGTGCTGAGGAAGAGCGAGCAAATTCGAGCAGTGCGCAGGATTTGCGAGCGTCTCCTATGAAAGAAAAACGGCTCTGCCGTTTTTCACCTTCCGACTTACTGAAATATATCTGAGTAGTGCGAGGAAAAGGCGGCAGGGATGCCGCCGGCAGCGTACGGAGGCGCCCTAAGGAAGGCGCAGGAAGCGTCTGAACGAAGGGGTCGGTTCAAGTCCGATCATCTTCAAGGTTGTAATTCTTTATATGATAAAGAATTATATTACTTCCGCAAAGAATGCGGAGTAATCAGTTTTTTCGATGGTATGAAGCGAATGTCTGCCCATCAGACACGACGCATACCGAACGGCGGGTGCTTATGAAAAGCACCTCATCATCAAAATATAAAACTCCATTCAAATTGTATTGTCGGCCTTCTCGAACCGGGAACAAAAGAGAAGGAATTATCTATGTTCAATTTTATTCTTTGCAGAATCTTCTGTAGTACAATAAGTAGCATATAAGTTTTCGTCGCCCGGGTTTTTGTTTCGAGTCCCGACGGAAGAAAAATGTGAGTCTATCATATTTTGATAGGACAAAAAGTGTAATAAAATATGAGGGACGAGGCAAGGAGAATGTATGTTGGAAGTAAAGGGGGAGTCGTATTCGTATGATGTCGAATGTTCATGCGAGTGCAGGATGTACGGAATATTAACAAAGTAAATGCCGAAGTTTGCCCGCAGCTTCCGCTGTCGGCGATTGGTGATATTATAAAGAGGTCGTAATGAGGGAATATCATTTCTCAAAGTTCCGCTATTGCTGCGGTATTCAATGCCCTAAAATTCTTTGGCTAAAAGAAAATATGCCTGATGAGTTTGATGCCGGCGTAATGAATCCGGTAATTCTTTCTACAGGGAATGATGTCGGGGATTTGGCTATGGGGCTTTTCGGTGATTATACGGAAGTTCCTTTTACAAAAAAGCTCGGAGATATGATACCTGCAACTCAAAAGTTCATAGAAGATGCTGTCCGGAATATTTGTGAAGCGTCATTCAGTTTTGACGGATGTTTTTGCAGTGTAGATATTTTGCGTAATCTTGGAAACAAGAAGGTTGCGTTTTATGAAGTAAAAAGTTCAACAGGTGTTCGATGGATTTATGAACATGATATCTCTTATCAATATTATGTGCTTACTAAACTCGGCTATGATGTTCAAAAAGCTTGCCTCGTTCATATAAATAATCAGTATGTTCGTCACGGAGAGCTTGAACTGGATAAACTCTTTTCAATTGTCGATTTGACGGAAACCGTAAAAGAAAAACTCGGCGAAGTAGAAGAAAATATTAAAAAATTCCGCGAGTATCTTAAAAATGAAACAGAGCCCGAATGTAAAATTGGCTGTCAGTGTTCCGATCCCTATGAGTGCGGTTATTGGTCTCATTGTGCAAGTGATATGCCGCAGGATAACAGTCATACGGTCTGGGAAGTTGCCAGCCTCAGAAATAAGCAATGGTATTATGATAATGGCTATGTTACTTTTGAACAGTTGTACGATGCCGGAATCTTGGAAGGAAAATATCTTCAGCAGATAGAAGTTGAAATCAAGGATCTTCCGCCTCAGATAGATAAACCTCAGATAAAGAAGTTTCTTTCAACATTAAGTTATCCTCTTTACTTTCTTGATTTTGAAACATTCAATCCTGCAGTTCCGCTTTACGATAATTCTTCTCCGTATCAACAGATTGTATTCCAATATTCGCTGCACTATATTGAGAAAGAGGGAGCTGTGCTTAAACATAAAGAATGTCTTGCTTATCCCGGGAGTGATCCTCGGCGTCAGATTGCAAAACAACTTTGTCGCGATATTCCTCCGGATGCGTGTACGGCGGCTTATAATATGGGATTTGAAAAAGGACAGATTCGTGCGTTAGCGGATTTATATCCCGATTTGCATGATCATTTGATGAATATTCATGACAATATTAAAGATATAATGCTCCCATTTCGGAAACGTTGGTATTACACAAAGGAAATGCAGGGGTCTTATTCAATTAAATATGTGTTGCCGGCTTTATTTCCGGATGAACCCGGACTTAATTATCATAATCTCGAAGGAGTTCATAACGGTAGTGAAGCAAGCAATGTTTTCTTTGCAATGCAAAAGATGGATAAGAAGGAACTCGGAGAATGGCGAGAACATCTTCTTCGTTACTGTGAGCTGGACACTTTCGCCATGGTAAAAATTCTGGAAAAATTAAGGGAAGCGGTGGAATAATTTCGCTTATCGTTACTACATGATGGTATCTCATATTTATACTGAGCACGCGGAGATATTGATTGGAATAATAATAAATCCGAAAAGCTGTCAAGCTGCAATAGTTTATAATTTAAAATTATTTGATTTTTTCATAAAGTGCGGTAATCTCTTGTTTCCAATGTTTTACCAAAGATTTTGGGGCAAGAGGTTCTGCCTGAGAACCCCATTTTAAGACTTCCTCGAAAACCTTTTCTTCTTGAGCCGATGTGAAACTGACGGTTGTAAAATCATCTGTTTCTTTTTCTATTTTCTGGTCATTTGCCCATTTATGATATTTAATCCAGTCTTTCGCGTATCCTGTAAAGCGGATTTTGAATGTCCGGATATTGTCACATTTGAAAGTACCGAGTCTTCCGCCTGCACAATAATTGTTGAAATCATAATTTTTCGGGAGTTGAAATTCCTCATTTGTGACAACAATATCGGTCATAAAATTCAAATCATACAAAAGAACAAGGTCGGCGTATTCACTATAAGCAAAAAGATAGACGGATCCATTATCTAGTATCAGCTGATACGGCCGGGCTATACGGATGACATCATTATTTGTATATGATTTTATATAACGGAATTTGATTTTATGATTTTTTTGTATGGCTTCATAAACTCTGTCCCAGTTTTTGACGTTGATGTCATATTCCATTTGAGGGGGAACAATTATGCGGCCGGATGAGAAAACGGCATCCTCCTTCGCAACTTTCGGTTCAAGAAAATGAATCAGCTCTGTAACACTGTCATAAAGCGGGGTGTCTTTATACCGCAGCAGGAGACCTCTCATGCTTGCGACAAGTGCAATATTCTTTTGTGTTTCTTCCGAATAAAATTGTTCTACATCTTTTTTGATGACATAGCTTCCGTTTACTTGTTTTTCCTCAAGCAAATCCATATCTTTCAGTTTCTTTACCGCTCGTAGAATGGTAATATTTGATGTTTGGAAGTACTCTTCAAAATATTTTGAGTTGTATTTTACTTCAGGATGATTCGGAGCATCTCGTAAAATACGCAATATTTCATAGCCGCGTTTATCGAGCCGATCAGTGAGATCTTTTTCACGTTGTCTTTCTTCTCGTTTTAATTTACGTTCATATTTTTCTTCTTCTGAAAGTTTGTCGCTCATACTCATATTATAACACAGTAATATATAAGGAGTTGCAATACGTCTTATCCGCTATTTTTAGCCGTGACAAAGGTTTCCTAAAACGATTTGTTATTCAGCTCGATAAAGTCTCACCGTGACCTCATTGTAAAAGTTGTAAAAGAAAGCAGTTTTGCACGGATCCGATAGTATGAATATCTACTTTATTTTATCTTTTATTCGGGTGTAAACTTCAAGAATCTTTTCTGCTGCTTCCTCCGGCTTAATTGATTTTAATAAATACCACCATCCTTTATTTTCAATGCTAAAGTTAAAATCCTTTGCCAACTCATCAAACAATTCCTTGTTATTATTATAACAATTTCTGTCTATTTCACCGCTGTTTATATGCTTTCTTAGACCAAACTCATATTTATTACTGGTTAAATTTTTATACCACGTAAAACTAAGCATACAGTTTTTTGAAAGTTCTATCCCAACACTTAACCATGTATGAAGATAGTCAATTCGTTTGATGACTTCTGTTTCATAGGGAGAATTAATAAAATATATTTTGGAATTATTTCCAACTTTTGAAATAATATTTTTTAATATACCTATTCTCTCCGGTTCTTTGTATGTGATTAGATCTGAAAAAGCCTTATAGCATTCAGAATAAATCTTCATAAATCTTTGAAATACTAAATTTTCAAATTTTGTTACCATTTGCTCATTTGAAGTTATTGAAGTGTTTAATTCTCTGTATCCTTCATCAAAGAACAATTCTTTGGTATGCAATGAATAATAATCATAATTATCATAATTACTTTTTGCTCGATTTATTTCAAAAGGAATGGCAGCCAAATTAGCTATAGTATCACGCCAGAAATCAACCCTTGTTTTAAGAACACTCTTAGAATGGTTATAAGACCAATCTTTAGGCATAATATGATCATAATCCCAAGGACGATTGTGATCTTCCCATGCAATCGTATCAGCAGGATTAAATTTGGGGAATAGAATATCAATATAACTTCGTTGTGCATACAAGAGACATGTTTTCATTGATAATACTCTGCGTAAAAAAGGAAACACAGCTTCTCTTTTAAAATCTG
Source organism: Treponema sp. Marseille-Q4132 (assembly GCF_014334835.1). Classification (NCBI taxonomy): domain Bacteria; kingdom Pseudomonadati; phylum Spirochaetota; class Spirochaetia; order Treponematales; family Treponemataceae; genus Treponema; species Treponema sp. Marseille-Q4132. The sequence continues at coordinate 1,214,330 of NZ_CP060591.1, read as the reverse complement.
ATTTCAATACTCCTTTTTCATTTAAAAGACCGTCCTTTATATCTTGTGGACTATATATAATTACTATTTTTTCATTTTCAATTAGGAAGCAAATAGAATTCCTAATCTCGTTAAGAATATCTGTTTCATTACAACATTCTGATAAATTTTTAAGTAATGTATTACAAGTATAATTGATATCCGGACAAAACCAAAAGAATAATAAGATAAGCCCTTTTGCATTTATTTTATTTAAATCGAATCCTTTGGCCGCTAAAAAAAATAACAATAAGAAACATTCTTGTTTTTCAGACAAGATTCTCATTTGAACGAATTTAGGGATATCTGTTAAAGCGTATCTAACAGAGTCTAAAATTTTTTTAGCTTTATCATCGTCCAGAAAAAAATCTGTAATCTTGCTTTTCTTTTCTTGATCCAGTGCCAAAGAACGGATTTTTTTTATAGATAATTGAGGTTCGAACTTCTCACAATAAGGTTTTTCCAAAGTTAGATATAAACGGAAAAGTAGCATAACTAATTTTGGAGCCGGCATAAACTCTTTTGCAAGCTCCTCATTCTTACTGTTAATTTCACTCCAATATGCTTTTATAGCCGAATACGATAGATCCGATTGAGTTATTTTAGTCCCACCTGTATTTAAGCGATTAAATAATATCTCTAAATCGGATTGTACTTCTGAATTCATCTCTGTATCGGCTTCTCTTTCTATAGATTCTCTTGGAAGAATACTAAAAGGTACTCTGTATGTAGATTTTATTCGAGAAAATAATTCGTATAATTTTTCTTTTTTATTATCTAATAATTTCTTATTCTTTTCATTCCAGAATCTTGTTTGCCATTTTTCAGGTAAGGATTCTACACTTTTGGTAATAGTTTGTAAAAAATCTCCCGAATTCCTTGCGTCATTATTAAGGAAAAAGGCTAAAGGTATAGGAAAACCATCTTTGGATTCATATGGATATGTATCGATTATTTTAATATCATCTTTATATATATTTTTGGAATCTGTATCATAATATAATGTCAAAGCGGTTCTTCTTTCCTTGGCTGAAAGTACACTGCATTCATCATTGTTTTTATATCCCCACGGATGTGAAATCGTTGTAGCTTTTACATAATATTTTCGCGTAATTCCTCGTGCGGTATCACCGGGTTTAAGATCGAGCCAAAGAATTGCTTTAGAGTTTTTATCCGGTTGGGCAAATCCAATCTGTATTGAATTAAATCTTTGCTGTCCATCCATTAAGTCATAAGAACCTTTGGTATTCTCCGAAAGAACAAAACCTCCTATCGGGAAATCTCGCAAAATAGAATCCCACAAGAATTCAACTTGTTTAGGAGTCCAAACAAGACCTCTTTGTATTGAAGGAATTTCTACATATTTTCCGTGTATTGTTTTGTTTGATATTTCTTTTAAAGTAAATGTATTTGTCATTTTTTTCGAAAACCTTACAAAAAAATCCATAACTTTGTATCTTTATTTCGGCGTTTTGCCTTATTAACTTCAATTTGTTACTGCAAAAAGACGGCTGCCGCCGATGTATTTGCCGAAAAATGGAGATTTTAACTATTTGACATAACCGTGCCGAATGTGCTAAAATAGAGCGTTGAAGCCTGTATCTTAGCGGGCTTATTTTCGGGTGGAACAGGAGCGAGATTGTGGCTCGAACGCAAAAATATAAAAAGTTGGAAAAAAAGGTTGCTTCAAAAACGAGCAGCGCGTTTTTTTCTTTTTTGACTTTCATAAAAAATGCGGCGCTCCGCATATTTAAGATACTCGACGGTAAGCTGACGATAATGATCGTTCCGCATTCCCAGAGTAAAGTTGTTAATTTTCAAACGAATGTTTTCGCACTCGGTCTCGGCGTCGTGCTTGTTTTCGGTATTGTCGCTTCGTTTTTTTACTTTGACCGAAAGGCAATCGGTTCGCGTGCCGAAATATCGCGCCTGTCATCGCAAAACCGTTTGACACAGGCGAGTCTCGACGAATTGCGTGACGAAAATATGAATCTCATGCAGGCGGCAAAGCGCTTTCAAACGTCCTTATCGCAGTCGCTTGCCCTGCTCGGCATTACCGACAGTTCGAACGTTGCGCGTGCGTCGGTTTCGAACAGCGACCTTTCTTCGCTTTTCGGCACACAGGAAACGGTAGCGGGTTCCATGCGTGAAACGGAAGACGTGAAGCAGCTTGCATCCTATCTGGAAAATGCGGTACAGCCTGTCGAACAGATCGGCAAAATGCTCGAAAATCAAAATACGCTTTTTACGGAGATTCCGAGTATCTGGCCTTTGAAAAATATCAACGCGCATATTTCCATGGCGTTCGGACCGAACGTGCATCCGATTTCGGGGCAGTGGTATATTCATAAGGGCATCGATTTTTCGACCTATCGTTCGGGCGATCCGGTCATCGCGACGGCGAGCGGGCAAGTCGTTACGGTCGGCTACGATGCGAGTTACGGCAACTATATTATTATCAAACATAAGCACGGCATCTATACGCGCTACGCGCACCTCATGTCTTCCCGCGTGACGAAGGGTCAGTTTATTTCCCAGCGCGATGTCATCGGTTATGTCGGCAACACGGGCGTTACGACGGGACCGCACCTGCATTACGAAGTGCATATCGGTTCGGATGTCGTGGATCCCGCAAAATATATCAACGTAAAGCTTTCGAACTGATTTATGGCGCTGCGATCCGACGACTTTTCGATCAACACGGTTATCGGTGAAGGTTCGGCTGTTTCAGGCGATCTGCGGATAAACGGTTCAGTCCGTTTGGACGGCGACGTACGCGGCGATCTCCATACCGACGGCAACGTGCAGATCGGCGAGCGTGCTCGGCTGTGCGGCAATCTTACTGCGAAGTCCGCAATTGTCGGCGGCATCGTACTCGGCGACATCATTGCAAAAGAAAGCGTAACGCTGCTTTCGTCGGCCGCCGTCATCGGCGATATCATTTCGCAAAAAGTGCAGATCGAAGAAAAGGTGATCTTTCACGGTCATTGTATTTCCATTAAAGATGAAGCGAAGTATCTTGCGTCGTCTGAACGCTATCTCGAAGCGAAAGCCATCCGTACAAAGGCGGCGTTTGCATGAACACGGTCGACCCGCTTAATCAATCGCTTTATTTTACCGCGGTGTCTTCGGCTGCGGGAGAGGCGGCGCGGGAAGCGAAAAAAAAAGAAAAATCGGGCGCTCGGCAAAAGACGGGAATATTTTCCGCAATGCTGAAAAAAAACGAAGAAGCGAATGAACTTGCGTCGGCGGGGCTTCCGGCCGAAATCGCGGGTATGTCTGCCGAAGACGCGGTCGTTTTTTTGAAAGACCGAGTGACGACCGCCGGAGACAAGCTTGTCGATTCCATGTCGGAAGACGCCTTTGCCGAATACCGGCGTGCGGTAAGCGCCCTTATGAAGTACGTCGTAAAATACAGCTTTGAGCTTGAAGAATTTCGGATGCCGAATCGGCGGACGAAAAAAGAAAAAGTTGTCGTGCAGCTGCGGATCATCGATGAAAAACTCAACGATCTTGCGTCGGAAATTCTTGCGAATCAAATCGACAAACTGCTCATTTTGAAGCGGGTTGAAGAGATTCAGGGATTGCTCGTCGACGTATTGGCGTCCTGATGCTGCCGTAAAAATTAATAATCCGATTGTTAAAACCGAAAAACGCGCGAAAGTGCGGGAGAGGCTGTCATGAGCGATATTTTTGAAAACGATATAGATGATGAAAGCGAAAACCTTGAAGCGCTTGAAGATGCTGCGGATGAAAGCGAGCAGGGAGATGCGGATTTTACTCCGGATAAACCGTTGTATCATTTAAAGCTCGAATATTCGCGCGAGAGCATCTATGCGACGGCGGAAAACGTACAGGGTGTAAAAGCAGGTATGCGGGTTATCGTGCCGACGCGGTACGGACGCGATATCGCACTCGTACTCGGTGAAACGAAAAAACCGCGCGGCGTGCGCCGAAACGATATCGTCGATATAGACCGTATCGTTTCGAAAGAAGATGCGAAGCGATCGGAAGAGCTGCAGACTAAAGAAAAAGAAGCGGTCGCGGTCTTTAAAGAAAAGGTTACGGCTCATCATCTCGATATGAAATTGATTCAAGTGCATTTTCTCGTCGCCGAGCAAAAAGCGCTGTTTTTTTTCAGTTCCGACAACCGTGTCGATTTTCGCGAACTTGTCAAAGATTTGGTTTCCGTATTTAAAATGCGCATAGAACTCAGGCAGATAGGCGTGCGTGACGAAGCGCGCATTACCGGCGGACTCGGCGTCTGCGGCCGTCCGTACTGCTGCCATTCCGTTTCCGATAAAATAAGACCGGTATCCATCCGCATGGCAAAAGATCAAAATCTTTCGCTCAACTCGATGAAGATTTCGGGGCAGTGCGGCAGACTTTTGTGCTGTCTCTCGTACGAATTCGATTGGTACAGCGATGCACGCAGAAATCTGCCGTCCGAAGGAATTCATCTTTTTTATGACGGAACGAATTTCAAAATTACCGAAGTGAATCCGCTTACGTCGATTGTAAAAATGCTCGGAGAAGACGGGCGGCTGCTCGAAGTAAACGCAAAACGCTTTGCAAAAGATTCGAACAACCGCTGGCGCATCGGCTGACGGGAGCTTTATCCTGCGGCCGTTTTTACCGTATGAGACAGACGAGTTCGTTGTCCGCGTCGTTGAACTCATCCATGGCGTATGAGCCGTAAAACGAAAAATCCGTAAACCCCGCTTCCTGTGCGAACAGGATGATTTCATCTTTTACGAGAGGATACAGTTCTTCGTTTTGCATAACGGGAAGAATTTTGCCGTTGCCGGTTTCGAGCGTTTGATTTAGAAAAAATTTATCGTCTTTACCGGCCGAAACCGACGAGGAAAGTTTTACTCTGATGCTGCTGCGGCAGGGAAGGGCGGTCGTGCCGCCTTTTAAGACCGCCGAAAAATTATAGAGATGAAGTACGAGCGTGCCGCCTTCGGACAGCAGCGCTTTGCAATCGAAAAAAAATTTTCTCAAAAGCGTTTTATCTTTGATAAATGCGATGCGGCTGTTCAAGCACGAGATGACATTGTAAAATTTTTTTCCGAGAAAACGTGTCATATCGAGCGTTGAAAGCTGAAAAAAACGTATGGGCATAAGCTGCGTTCTTCGGCGCAGCGCCGCTATTTCGATGAGTTCTTTTGAAACTTCAAGACCCGTTACGTCCGCTCCGTCTTTGACAAGAACGTGTTCCAGCGAACCTGTACCGCAGCCGATTTGTAAAAAACGTGCGGGCGGGGTATAGTTTTTTCCGATACGTGCGTAAAAATCTTTTTGTTCGGCGGTTACGGGATATAATTCATCGTAGTATTCTGCAACATTTTGTATTGAAGTCATAGCGTTATTATAAACTATCTTGCCGGAAAAGCAAGAAATATTTACTAAATCGATGTTATGACGAAAGGGCAATATACTTGACTAAGCGGCGGAAAATAAGATACAATAAGCTTCCCCGTATTGTAAAACGGCGGCTGCTCACCGACGTTTTGTGTTCGACAGCGAGATGCACCGTTATCGGACACGCATACTTTTATTTTACAGGATTTTATTATGGATACGATTTTTGTAAAAGCGCAGGATATAAAACGCGCATGGTACGTGATCGACGCTGCAGGTAAACCGCTCGGCCGCGTCGCCGCAAAAGCCGCTTCTCTCGCGCGAGGCAAGCACAAGGCGTCGTATGCGCCTCACCAAAACACGGGCGATTACGTCGTCATCATCAACGCGGACAAAGTTGCGGTTTCCGGCGGAAAAGAGCAAAAGAAGATGTACTACAACTATACCGGTTTTGTCGGCAACCTCAAACACTTTACGTTTGAAAAACTTCTTGCCCGTCATCCGTCCGAGCCGCTCGAACGCGCCATTAAAGGCATGCTTCCTCACAATCGGCTCGGCCGCGTGCTCTTCGGCAATGTAAAAGTATATGCAGGCGCGGACCATCCGCATAAAGCGCAGAATCCTCAGCCGCTTGAAGTTTGATTAGGAGTTTCAGTATGGTAAAGAATTTGGCAATCGGTACGGGAAGAAGAAAGACTGCGGTCGCGCGTGTTTTCGTGCGCGACGGCTCGGGCAAAATCGTTATTAACGGAAAAGAGCCGAAGGATTATTTTGTTACCGACGAACAGGTGCAGATCGTCCGCCAGCCGCTGCTCGTTACGTCGAACGACAACAAATACGATATCCTCATCACCGTTCAGGGCGGCGGTATGAACGGACAGGCTGCGGCTTGCCTCCACGGCATTTCTCGCGCCCTCGTTCAAATCGATCAGGATTCCCGCACGGCGCTTAAAGCGAACGGCTACCTGACACGCGATTCCCGTATGCCGGAACGCAAAAAATACGGTCAGCGCGGCGCACGCAGAAGATTCCAATTCAGCAAGCGTTAAGCGGTGGTCGTTTCAGAAACGAAGCAGGTATCCTCCGGTTGTATAAAAATTACGACCGAAGAAGGACCTGCTTTTTTTATCCGCGAAGCATATTTGACGCACCTTGCCCCCGAATCGATTTCAGACGGCAGCGTATTTTCCGGTGAAGATGAAGAAGATATCATCGACGCGGGATTTTGTTACGCCGCGGAATCGAAAGCGCTTTCGTATTTGGCGAGGGCGGAACAGTCGCGCTTTAATTTGACGCGAAAACTGGGTGCAAAAGGCATTGAAAAGCGCCATATCGAAAACGCGCTCGATTATCTCGAACGCGAAGGCTCTCTTTCCGATGCGCGCTTTGCACGTGCATGGCTCGCCTCACGGAAAATCAATCACTTGGAGGGAAGGGCGAGGCTTTCTTCCGAACTCGCTTTTCGCGGTATAGCGAGGGAAGTTGCCGATGCGGCGCTCGACGAATTCTTTTCGGAAAATTCGGAAGAGGCGATTTGCAAAAAAGCGCTCGAAAAATGCAGTCGGCTCGGCATGCGGGAAGATAAAATTATCAATTATTTATTGCGGCACGGCTTTTCACGAAAAATGATACGGAGTGCTTCGGGTGAGGGCGGGCTTTGACGGGACGCCGCGCGGTGCGTCCCGTATTGATTTAAACGCCGAGTTCTTCGAAGCGGTAGGATTCGCTTTCAGTGTCGAACGTGTAATTGTATGACTTTCCCGTTTGTGCGGTGATTTCCTGTTTGCTCGGCCGATAGGTTGTCGTAACGCTTCGGTAGAAAAAGCCGGGGCGCGTTTTTGAAAACGACGATTCGACGATATGCGTTCCCGGTGCGACAAAAAATCCGTTTATCATTTTTTCCGTAAAGAAAATCGGTTTTTCGCCGTCGACGGATATGATTTGTATCCGGTGCATAAGTTTTTTTATAATCGAATTGTTTTTTCCGATGTATACTTTCGCCGCATCCGGATGCGCTTCGAGCCAGTTCTGTTTTCTTCGGCCGTCGCCTTTGAGCCGGAAAAACATATATGCCGCATAGGCGATGATCCCGATCGGAATAATGATAAAATAATATACGTGCGTGATATTATTTGCATTGGAAAGAGAGCTGTCCATAATATTCTCCTTAGGTATTAATAAATTTAGGTTTTTTAAAATCGAAATATTCCGGCCGTTCCGTATTCGGAGCGGTTATTTGTTTCGGTTTTCCGTGACGGTATCCAGTTTGGTGACGGGATCGCCGTCGATACCCAAATCGCTTAACAATTTTTCGAACTGAGCGATACCGATAAGTTCGCAGTTTACGGTCGTCTCGTTTTCTCCCTGCCGCGTCAGGTAGAGCGTACATTCCGTTTCGCCGTTCGATGTAACCGTTTTCGCTCTGATCGATGTAGCATCAAGCCGATACGTGTCGATTTTTTTACCTTTTTTTACGGACAGAGTCGAACCGTCCGTTTCTATGACGATCATATTGCCTATGATGACCGTCCGAATATAGAGTGCTAAAAATGCCGCAAAAATCAAAACGAACCATAGCGTGCTTTTAAGCCATATCGATGCGATAAATGCGATAAACAATGCCGCCGTCGTTCCGAAAACGAGATTTAAAAGTACCCGATAGACTCTTGTTTTGTACGTATTTTTCACCGTATCCGCCTCAAAAATTTATGTAGGGTGATAATATGATTGGTTTTATCCTTATTGTCAATCCCCGTTTCAGTATGTTTCGGTTTGAAATTGTCAATTATATTCTGGACAAAAATATTCGAAAGACATATAATATGTGCGCAAAAAAATGCGCTTGGCGTATGATTTTGGCAGGGTTATTGTATTAGGAGGCATATATGAAAGTATCGGACAATCGCGTTTTGTCAAAGATTGCGATTTTATCTGTGTGCGCCGCTATGATGCTCGCTGTGGGCTGCGGCAACGGCACGAAAGTCAAATGGGACTATCAAGCGGACGTCGTCATCATCGGAGCGGGAGGAGCGGGTTTGCCCGCAGGTCTTAAAGCGATCGAAGACGGCGCATCCGTTTTGTTCGTGGAAACGAACTGGGATGTCGGCGGACACGCGGCGGTCAGTGAAGGTCAGCTTCATTCGGGCGGCAGCACGGTTTCGCAAAAAGAATGGGGCATCGAAGATTCGGCCGACTTGTATTACTACGATCACACGAGAGGTCAGGCGGTCGATTCGCGCTTTAACGAATTTTCCCAAGTGCGTTCCGTTGCGAACAGCATGGCAAAAGCGTACGACTTTATCTTAAAGAACGGCGTCAAAGTATTGGAAATCGAACCGATGGTTCGCAACTACTACCGCGACGGCGGATCGGATCCGGACAGCGTCGGACGCATGACCTATTCCGACAGCGGCGAATGGAAAAACGAATACACCGGCACGACGGCTGCAGGCGTTGCGGTTACCCGCCCGCTTGAAAAATCGCTGCGCGACAAAGGTGCGAAATTCCTTTTGAACTACCACATGGACAAAATCTACCGCGAAGGCGTTCAGTCCGGAAAAGTGTTAGGCGTACAGGCTCACTATACGCCGCACGTTCTTCCGGGCGAAAGCAAACCGCTTACGAGCCTTATGACGGAAGGAAATATCGATAACACGAAAAAAACGCTGAACATCAAAGCGAACAAAGCCGTTATCATCGCGACCGGCGGTTCGACCGGCAACGTGCAATTCCGCACGATGTTCGACCCGCGCCTCGGCCCCGAATATGACGGCCTGGGCGGTATGCCCTTCTCCGATCAGGATGCATCGGGTGAAATCGCCGCAATGGAAATCGGTGCCGCTCTTATGTCGCTTTCGTCCTATCAAATGACCGAAGGCGGCGCGCAGATGAAAGCGCCGAACCGCATCGGCTGCCAGTACGGCTACGGCCGCGGCTTTATGAAAGACAGCAAAATCTGGGCGCTTTCGAGAGCAACCGGTATCGAAATGGATCTCAACAGCATGATCGTCGTCAATATGCTCGGTCAGCGCTTTGCCAACGAAGACGATTACCGCGGAGTATTCCCCGGCCCCGAATATCAGCGCTTTTTTAACAGCGCAGCATCGAGCGTATTTATCGACGCGGACGGCGACGGAAACGCCGAATGCTACGGCGGCCCGGTATGGGCTATCGTCGACGACGCAGCCGCAAAACGCAACGACTGGGTTATGGAACAGGGCGTTCTCGATTTCGAAGGCGGTTATGCGTTCAAAGCGGACACGCTTGAAGAACTCGCACAAAAAATCGTCAACAAATACTACGAAAACATCAAGATGGATCCCAAAACCCTCGTCGACACGGTCAACCGCTACAATTCATTTGTCGCGGCCGGAAAAGACGGCGATTGGGGAAAGAAAACGCTCCAGAATCAAATCAAAACCGGCCCCTTCTACGCGCTGTGGGCGGTATCGAATATTCACGACACGCTTGCAGGTTTGCGCGTCGATAACAAAATGCAGGTTGTCGACTTGCACGGAAAACTCATTCCGAACCTCTTTTGCGCGGGCGAATCCGCCGGTGGTATGAGAGTGCACGGTCTCGGCCGCGTCATCACGGCGGGTTATATCGCAGGCCGCTCCGCCGCTTCCGTCGATAAAGACGGATTTGCGACGGCAAGCACGGCGCTCGATCCCGCATTTGCCGGAGACGAAACGAACTACAAGACGAAGACCGACAAAGCTTCGTACTTCAGCGAACGCGGTTCTACGCGCGCAACGAAAACGCATTCGGACAAAGAAGCCGAATTGAAGGCTATCGCATCCGGTCAAAAAACCGTCGCGGCTTCCGGTTCCATCTTCAACTATACGAGCATGTCGGGTGCCGCAAACAATACCTTTACGGGTGCATCCGACAAGGGTATGGGCGGAACGGTTCGCGTACAGATCACCGTTAAAGACGGCAAGATGACGGACATCAAAGTGATCAAACACTCCGAAACGCCCGGCATCGGCCCCGAAGCGATCGCGAAGCTGACCGAGCAGGCGCTGCAAAAACAAAGCGCGAACCTCGATACGGTTTCAGGCGCCACGATGACGTCGACCGCGTTCAAAGAAGCGCTTGCGACGGCTATGAAAAAAGCGAATTTAATAAAATAAATTTTTAGTGCGCGCGCCCCGCGACGAGCGCGAAAGCGCGAAGTTTCGAGCGGCGCGCACGTATATCCGTGAGTGTTCAAAACACAAAACCGGATTGCAGACGCATTTTCTGCAGCGCAAACGATGTACGGCGGTTTCGATTCGTTCGGCCGCCGTATTTTTTTTCGCACGAAAAAACCCCGATGCCCCTAAAAGGGTATCGGGGTAGATTTTTAGTTGCGGTTTAATTAATCACGGGTTAACGGATGCAGCTGCAGGCGACAAAATGATTCGGCGCAATCTCTTTCAATTCCGGATTTTTTGTGCGGCAAAGGGCTTCGTCGCATTCGTCGCAGCGTTTTAAAAACCGGCATTCGTCGGGCAAATTGACGGGACTCGTAACTTCTCCGCGGATCAAGCGGCGCTGTACTCTTTCCTTCGTCACTTTCGGGATCGGAATGGCGGAGAGCAGGGCTTTTGTGTACGGATGCGTCGGGGACGCAAATATATCGTCCGACGAAGCCTTTTCCACGAGCTGTCCCAAATACATGACGGCGATATCGTCCGAAAAATATTTGACGACGGCGAGATTGTGCGTGATGAAGATGTACGTCAGTCCCAAATCTTTTTGCAGTTTTTTCAAAAGATTCAAAATCTGCGCCTGAATGGAAACGTCGAGCGCGCTTACAGGCTCGTCGCAGATGATGAGCTTCGGTTTTACCGCAAGCGCGCGCGCGATTCCGATCCGCTGCCGTCTGCCGCCGTCAAGTTCGTGCGGATAGCTGTTCATAAGGCGGCTCGCCAAACCGACGGTTTCCATAAGTTCTAGCGTCCGCTCTTCGATAGCCGCTTTGCCTCGTATGAGTTTGTGTTCGATGATCGGTTCGGCGATGAGCTGCGAAACCGTTTGACGAGGATCGAGGCTTGAAAACGGATCTTGAAAAATCATTTGCATCCGCGTGCGCAAGGGGCGCATTTTGCTGCGGCTGTATTTTGTGATATCTTCTCCGTCGAAGATGATTTTGCCGCCGCTCGGTTCGATGAGTTTCAAAATGACGCGGCCGGTTGTGGATTTTCCGCATCCGGACTCTCCTACGATGCCGAGCGTTTTTCCTTCTTCGAGTTTGAAATTGACTCCGTCGACCGCGTGGAGCTGACCGGCGGGAGTCGCAAAGTATTTTGTAAGGTTTTGAACTTCGAGCAATGTTTTTGCCATTATTTTGTCCCCCGCAATTTGAATCCGGCTCTGTCATAGGCCGTACAGGCTACGTAATGCGTTCCGTGAATACATCGCATACCGGGAACGGCGGCGGAACAGCTTGCGGTCGCATACGGACAGCGCGGAGAAAAAGCGCAGCCCGCAGGGAGATTTGTCGGATCGGGCATCATGCCTTTGATCGGCACGAGCTCTTCGCCCCGCTGCTTTAAGTTCGGAAGCGAATCGAATAAGCCTTCGGTATACGGATGCGCGGTTTCGTTGAAGATTTCCCATGCGCTGCCCGTTTCAACGATGCGCCCCGCGTACATTACGGCGACGTTGTCGCAGATTTCCGCAACGACGCCCAAATCGTGGGTGATCAAAACCATGGACATGCCGAGTTTTCGGATCAGGTCGCGGATCAATTCCAAAACCTGTGCCTGAATGGTAACGTCAAGGGCAGTCGTCGGTTCGTCGGCGAAGAGCAGCTGAGGATTGCACGCGAGCGCTATGGCGATGATTACGCGCTGCTTCATGCCGCCTGAAAATTGATGCGGATAATCGTATGCGCGAGATTCGGCGATCCCCACGAGCTTGAGCATCTCTTTCGCTTTTTCGAACGCCGTTTTTTTATTGATTTTTTCATGCAGCATATACACTTGCGCAATCTGTTCGCCCACGGTCATGACGGGATTCAATGCGGTCATCGGATCCTGGAAAATCATGGCGACGTCGGTGCCGCGCATCTTTTCCAGTTCTTCCTGTTTCATCGCAAGAACGTCTTTGCCGTTGATGCTCACGGAGCCGCTGACGATTTTTCCCGGAGGAGAGGGGATAAGGCGGAGTATGGAAAGCGCGGTTGTCGTTTTTCCCGCACCCGTTTCGCCGACGAGGCCGAGCGTTTGCTTTTTTTCCAATGAAAAGCTCAAGCCGTTTACCGCTTCGACGCAGCCGTCGTCGGTTTCATAATGCACAATAAGATCTTTTACTTCAAGAACAGTTTCGGACATAGTTTACACTCGTATTATTTTTTCATTTTCGGATCAAGCGCATCGCGCAAGCCGTCGCCCAAAAGATTCAAGGCCAAAACGGTAAGCATTATCGCGATGCCCGGTGTTACGCACATATAGCCTGCAACCCGCACGTATTTGCGTCCTTCGGAAAGCATCGCACCCCATTCGGGAGCGGGAGAAGGCACTCCTATTCCGAGAAATGAAAGCGAAGATGCGGCGATGATCGTCGTACCGATGAGCAAAGTTACCTGAACGATTATCGGCGAAAGACAATTCGGCAAAATATGTTTGATAATGATTTTCCACGTCGGAAGACCGAGTTCGTATGCGGCTTCGACATACTGCTGATCTCGGATCGTCATGACGGCAGCCCGCGCGATTCGCGTAAAGCTCGTCGCACACGTAAAGCACAGCGCGATCAAAAGATTTACCGTACTCGTTCCGAGCAGAGACACGATGACGACTGCGATCATGATATTCGGAATCGAATAAAAAACGTCGACGATGCGCATGATGATCTGATCGATCATACCGCCGTAAAATCCCGCGACGGCTCCGAGCGTAATTCCGATAACGAGTCCTATGGAGACGGCTCCGACACCGATCATAAGAGAGTAGCGTGCGCCGTAGAGGATGCGCGCAAAGATGTCTCTTCCCAAATTATCGGTACCGAACCAGTGCTGCATCGACGGTTTTTGGAGGGCATTGTTGACGTTGATGGCGATGATGTCGTTGTCGTAATCGTAGATATAACCGGCTGCAAAGGAAACCGCGACGAGGGCGATCAAAAATATCATTCCGATGACGGCGCCTTTGTTTTTCAAAAGGCGATGCCATGTCTGCTGCAAAAGCGAGCGGCTTTTTACCGTTTCCTTTTTTTTATTGATTGACATATTGTTATCCCTTTTTAGCGTACTGAGCTTTGATGCGCGGATCGAAAAAAGCGTATATAAGGTCTATGACGAGGTTTACTACGACCATGAGTACGCACGACATGATGATTGCGCCGGTAACCATCGGCGTGTCGCGTTTGGAAATGGAATCTACGATCAAGCGGCCTATACCCGGCCATGAAAATACCGTTTCCGCGAGAACGGAACCGGTGAGCGCATTTGAAAGCTGCATACCGATAACCGTGATGATCGGGATGAGGGCGTTGCGTAAACCGTGCTGAAAGATGACGTTTTTTTCACCGGCGCCTTTTGCGCGGGCGGTCGTCATATAATCCTGGCGGATAACGTCGAGCATGGCGCTTCTGGTCGTTCTGGTGATGAGTGCGGCGAAACCCAAGCCGACGGTGACGGCAGGCAGTATCAAAGTGTTGAGTCCGCCTTTTCCGCCGGAAGGAAACCATTGCAGACGGACGGAAAACAAAAGGATGAGCATGAGCGCGAGCCAGAAATTCGGCATCGAAACGCCGAATAAAGCGAATACCATGCCGCCCGTGTCTTTCCACGTATTTTGATGAATCGCGGTATAAATCCCCAAGGGTACGGCGAGCAGCGTTGCGATTAAAACCGCGGAAAAAGCGAGTTGAAGCGTATTCGGCAAACGCTCCATGTACGTTTTGAATACGTCTTTTTTCGTAACATAGCTCTTTCCCAAATCTCCCTTGCATATACCGAGCATATATTTTCCGTAGCGGACGATGAGCGGATCTTTTAAGCCGAGCTCCATCCGGATCTGATCGAGCTGCGCTTCGGTTGCATTTTCGGGAGCGATCGTGAGCGCGGGATCTCCGCCCGTCATATTCATGGCAAAGTAAATGATAAAAGAAGTTGCCAAAATTGCGGGAAACATGAGGAGAATTCTTTTTATAATATATTTCAGCATTCTAAAATACTCCGTCTGTATGAATAAGAATGACGACACCCGCGGATTTTTGCCGGAGGTGTCGTCTGAAAGCGGTAATGAAAATTATTGTTTTATATAAGCGTTAAACCATTCGTGGTCGCCGCCCGAGCGGAAGAAAGGCATAACAAGATTTTTATTGTAGGCAATGACGAGGTTTGCAATATAGAGCGGAACCTGCGGACATGCATTGACGAGATAGGTTTGCAGCTCTTTGCTGTCGGCCGCTCTCTGGTCTGCGTCTTTGTCTTTGAGTACTTTATCGACGAGAACGTCCGCCGCTTTGTCCGAATAGTGATGGAAGTTCGAGCCGCTTCCGGTGTAGAAGAGATCGCGGTATACGCAGTCCGGGCGGATCGTTTCGTTCCATCTCCACAAGAACATATCCTGCGTTCCGGCTTTGCACGTCGCTTTGAGCGTCGCGTCTTCCATCGTTTTGATTTCCGCGTTTATACCGATCACTTTCAGGTTGTACTGGATGACCTGCGCGATGGACATATACGGCGAAGAGTTAGCGATCGTAAGCGTCGTATTGAATCCGTTTGCAAAACCCGCTTCCGCAAGCAGTTTTTTCGCGCGTTCGACATCGTAGCCGAAGCCCGGCATATCGTCGTAAAATCCCCACAGACCGCGGTTCAGTATGGTCGTCTGCGGCGTTCCTTTGCCTTTGACCGCCGCCTGCATGACGGATTCGCGGTCGATTGCGCACGCGATCGCCTGGCGCACTTTTTGATTGTCGAAGGGTTTTTTCGTGCAGTTGACACCGAAATAGAACAAGCGCGTACCCGCCTGTTCGTGTACGGTGATGTTCGGTGATTGTTTGAGAATATCGAGTTCATTTATGGGAGGATCGATACAGACATCGATTTCACCGTTTTGCAGTGCGATGACGCGGCTTGAAGATTCGAGCAGCGGTCTGAACGTAATGCGTTCTGCGATTCCCGGGTTGTCGCCCCAGTATTTTTCATTTTTGACGAAGGTCGAATATTCGCCTTCAACCCATTTATCGAATATATATTGACCGGAGCCGATGAGCCACGGCTCTTTCATACCGCTGTCGTAGGCGGCCTTCGATTGGATGCCGAACGGAATGAATGTGAGATTCATGAGAAAATCGTTTGAATAATCGCTCATGTGCATCCGTACGGTGTAGTCGTCGACGACATCGGTCGAAGTGAGACCGGTAAGATTCGAGCCGACGGGATTGGTGAGCGCCATGTCGTACGTAAACTTGACGTCCTTTGCCGTCAGCGGCGTTCCGTCCGAAAAGCAGGCGTTGCGAACGAGGGTAATTTCGATCGTATGATCGTCGATCCATTTCGCTTCGGTTGCGAGGCAGGGGATACGGCGGTTTTCTTTGTCAAGCTGAAAAAGCCCCTGGTGTGTCAATTTCAAACAGATGTTGTTGATCTGATCGGCCTGCTTTTGAAGATTGAGATTGTTGATATCGACTGCCGAACCGATAATCAGCTCTTCCTTGTGGCCTGTCCCCGCAGTTCCCCCGCTTTTTTTCGCATTCGACTTTCCGCAGGAAGCCAAAAAAAGCGATGCAAATAGAATAAAACCGACAATCCTTTTCATGTGTGATCCTCCATTTTTTTTACGCATTAAGCAGCTTAACGGCCGTACTTTTTGTTATAAAACGGCTGAAAGCGTTTATAAAATATAATCGTATCACATAAATATTCATTTGTCAAAAAAAATTATAACAAATTTATAATGAATCGAATGTCGGTTTTTGAGGAAATTTTCGATAGTTTTTTATATCGCTTGAGCCCGGCCGCTCCGAAATCCGTTTTTTACTCCGGAAAATGAGCGAAATTCGAGCATTTTCCGAAGCAGTCATACATATCCCTATTTGTGGGATTACCATCCGGTGTCTTTCGCAACGCAGAAAACACCGGATGTGGGGGTAGAAAGAATCAAGGTATACTACTTTTGTTCTTAGAGATTCTTTTTAATTTTATTATATTGTAGATGTATCCGAAAAAATTTATAAAAACAAATACAGGGACTGCTCTTGCCTTTAAATATATTGATTTATCGGAATAGAATTGTTGTAATTTCTCAAAAATATTCCCATAGTATCGTCCATTTAATATAACAACAATAACTTGTATGATAAATAAAATAATTGAAATACAAAGCATATTTTTAGCATATTCTTTTAGTTGTTTTGTCTTCTGTATTTCTTCCTTTATAGTATTTTTCATTTTATACCGCCTTGCATTAAACCAAATGCCTTTAGAGTCATATTCGCACTCCGCCCAGCTGCCTTTGCAACAAATTTTCCAGTTGCAGTTTCTGCAAATCTTGCGGCACCTTTATTGAATTTATATGGTCCAGGCACAACATCTAGCATTACTGACATTATAGCTCCAGCTGCTTGTTTTCTTTTTCCTGCGATTGAATATGAGACTGCGGCTCCTAAATCACATATCATTGCAACACCATCTAAAGTCTCTGCTACTGCAATATTTCCAGTATATAAACAAACCATACTTATAAAATTTAAGCATAAAGAAGTTGCTGTAAGGAAATCACCCACTTTTTCAGACGCAGACCTATCATCATATGGAGTATTATTTCCATCGTTACTAGTTATAAAAACATTAGAAAGTGTGTTTTCAATTACAGGATTTATTTTATTTTTTTTACCAACTGTTTCTCCAACTTGAAGGGTTCTAGGGTCTCGTGTAAAACCTGATTTTTCTTGCCAATTTTCACCAAATAAATCGTACAAGGTGTCTCCTGCTTCTGCAGTGAATGTTCCGTCTTCATTATCAATCCACTGTCCCGTCGGGTCTATATAGCGTACCGGGTTATTGGCACCGTAGGCATACAAATTGCAATATGGTTGCCGAAGGTGCGTTTTTCGCCGAATTTCCGCCGTATGTAACAGCAAAATCCGTTTTTTTTTGCGGAGAATAATAATTTTTATTAACGCAACAGCTCATTTTCGATCCGAAATCCGTTTGTTACTCCGGAAATTGAACGGAAATCGCTCAATTTCCGAAGCAGTCACACATATCCCTATTTGTAGGACTAACATCCGTGGTTTTAGACTGATTGAAAACGCTGGATGTAGTGTATCAAAATATACGAAAATATCACGTGTCCTCAAAATTACTATACAGCAATCACAATTTATAATAAGCTCTTTTATTTTGCAGGTTCCTCTGCTTGAATGACTATTCCGTTAGCAAAAAAATCTTTACCGCTAATTATCTGCGGTATATCCGAATATTTTATTGCATAAATAATATTTTTACCTTCAATATCATCTGAGTGTATTATAAATCTATCAGTATCATTTTCATATTTCATTGCATGAGTACTGAAATCACTACTCCCAATATTAAAGGAACATATTTGCTCATTATTCAAAAGTATATTGAAATGATGATTTTCTATATCGGTAAAGGATAAGCCACAAAGTTTGTTCCTATCATCATCAAAGAAAATATCCCCTGTACAGCCATTATCTAATTTGAATTCATAAAAATCTTGCTTATTAACAATACTATTTTTATTTTGTATTACAATAAATAAAAATATAATTATTGTTTCTACGGCTATTAAAAACGAAAAAATTATTTTTTTCATTCTTTATCTCCTCCGCTAAATAGGTATATCCAACAGTTCCGCTCCCGCTTGTAAAAATATTTACTAATCCCTAAAGAAGTAATTTGTACTCAATAATACTACAATTTCTGGAATAAATATAAATAAAAACATAAACGAAATTAAAGCATTGGCTTTATCTTGAAAATTTTTTATCAACCTATCCAATATATCCCTTAGAAAAGGAAACTTATAAAATAGAAAAATAAAAAGTATAGGATAAACCACAATTATCAAATTTCTTATAAATATTATTTTTTTCATTAATCATTTGTCTCCGCCAACACTGTAGATAAAATTTGCTCACCTACACTTATACTTATATCTTTTTAGTGTTTTAAATCGAATAATTATTTATTCAAAAAAGTATTTCCGCCATAGTTCTGAAAATAAGAATTAATTTCAAAATTATATTTATCCAAATCTATAAAGAAATTTTTATTTACTTTCATTAAAGCCATACCGAACTCCTTATAAAAAGAATAATAATTTATCAGTAATAACAATTCATTTTTAACATTTAAATCAGGAATTTTTACATAACCGGTTTCTCTGCCTGTCTTTATGGCTCTTTCATTTTGAGGGTCATAAATCAGTTTATAACTTTCCTTCTGTTTATACATAATATTACCTTGTTCAATTTCAAAAAACGAATATAAATAATCAATATTTTTTTCTTTACATTCGAGATAATTGTTTGTGTTAAACAATCCTACTTCGATACATGCTTTCAGCTGCTGTTCAAGCGAAACAAGGTTATCTTTAGAAATAGTTATATTTCCTGTGTCTGCATTATAACTCCCGGCATAGAGAGTTATCAAATCGTTCATAAAAACATTATTAGAATCAATTAGCAGGTCGATTTTAACTATATTTGAACTTTTACAACTAAGCAAAGACATACTTATAAAAAAAATAGTTAATGGTTTATTCATTTTCATTTTTTGCTTCCTGAATCCGGTTCGATATCTGCTTTTTGTAATGCATCCTTATCTGCAAAATAGTTATCAAACTGTATTTTGAATTTATTTGTTAAATCTTTCTTATCAACTTTTCCAACTAATTCGCCCCAATCAAAATGACTCATATATACAAAATCATCTTTGTTCTGCATATATATCTGAATCATATAATAATTTCTGTCCGGATTTTTTTCCTTATAAAAGTTATTACAAATTACATAAAAAGATTTATCCTCAGATAATTCTTTAAGAAGAATACTCGCAGTACTTTCTTTATATTTTTTCAAACTCTTTTTTCGGAAAGCTTCTCGAAGGCGTGTATAAAAAGATTTTTGTTCATCCCATATATCCCATTTGAATCTAGCCTGCAAATCTAAAAATGCATTATGCAATGATTCGTCATCAGTAGAATATGAGGAAATATAATTTATTTGAGCAAATTCTTCATATTCCACTCTTTTTTCAACATAATACATGTTTTCCAGTAATGCAATGTTTCCGTTAACTTTTGTTGTAAAAATTATGTCATCAGAAGAATTTCTGAATTTACCATTTACAATAAAGTCTATCGCATGCTCGACAACCTTTTCCGTATCATAATACGGATTAAATGTTCGTATTACTTCAATTACCCTCTCAAAAAATAACGTAGCGAGACTTGTCAGAATTATAAGGACTATATATTTTATCTTTTGAGGGATCTTATTTCGCCCAGCTGAAATCGTCATAATTTATATCATCTTCTCGCACAAACGACAATTAATACTATCAGTATAATAATTACGACAAACAGCAGAACATAAAAATATTTATCATAGTTATTATATGCAGTATACGATACTTTATTTATCATATTGTTAAAAACAAATGCAATAATACCACCGGGTATAAATACAAAAGGAATTAACATATAAGAATCCAATGAACATCCCATAGAAAATAATATAAACAATATAATATCAACAATACCTATTGCTATAACACCGATAAATAATTTAGAATCAATGCTCTTTTTCATATATCATTCCTTTATTTCTTTATATCAATACCGAAGATTTCTTATGACCTTTGTAGGACTAACATCCGGCGCTTTCGCTGGAGTGGAAAACACAGGATGTGGGGTACCTAAAAAAAGAGAGGACTTACTATAGAGCTTTATTAACACAAATGTAAATAGATTCCTTTTCTGTTATTTTATCATATACAAATAATTTATTATTTATAATTCTGATAATGAAATAATTATTTTCAATATTACCATCGTTATTTACCTCGTAAAAATACTCACCGTCTACTCCAAGTAAGCTGCTGTCAAATATATATTCCTCACTTCCTTCTAAATATGTTGCACTCCACATAGTATTGATTACAATAAATTTAGAGCCGGAAAGAAATATAAATTCCTTGTTTATTTCTATATTTGATTTACCATGTTCTAATTCGGTAAACGGGTTTTCTTTAATCCAATAAGTTAAATCTAATGAATTTATATCATCAATTTTAATATCATTGACTTGGTATTTCGCAATAGGAAAAAACGAAAGAGTTTGTGTATTATCCGGGAACATTGGACGGAAAAATAATAATACGGAAAATAAAAAAATATTTCTTTTTATCATAATCCGTTCTTTCCTCTCCTACATAAAGCGCGACAACAGTCCCGGTCCCTTCGAGCCGGCTTTTATCCAAGAAAGCGACTGCTTTGCGCTGCGCTTGTTTTTCGCTTCATCGAGAGAGGCGAGATAATCGGCAAGCCACGATGCGAGAGAGCCGTCTTTTTCAGCCGTTTCGTTTTGGACGTCGCAAGAGACGAGTACGACCGAAACGTTTTGCTTGTCTCCGGCGTAAGCTGCGATATTTTCGGCAAAAGCGGTAAATGCGGCTTCGGCGCTGCTGACAAAGGGCCCTGCGGCGGACGCGGTACTGCTCCGAAGCGCCGAAGAACGTATGACGTCGGCCATATTCGGATGATGGCGCACGATGTATATGAGTTTACCGTTCGCTTTGCGCTGTTCGATGCGGTTCAAAATTTCCATCGTCAAATAGTGATAACCCGCAATCATCGTGTCGATCGCGCGCGTACATTCTTCGGGCGAAAGCGCCGTAAACTGCTGCGCGTATACCGCGGCGTCGAAATAAAGCACCGTTTCATCGATGACGGTAAATGTGTTTTCCGCCTGCAGCACGAGGGAACGGGCGGAAACGGAAGAAGGTCTGTTCCACGATGCGATGACGATATCGCCAGCCGTAACGGAAGCGCTGTCGCTTTCCGGGTTGCCCGTTACGACGACATTGTATCCTGCGAGCGCCATGCCGTCGGCAAAGTCTCCGCCGTAGGGCAAATCTTTTCCCGCAATCAAAATTGTCTTTTCCATATAAGATACTATAACATACTGTTGCGCAAATAAAAAGTCGTCATTCGGATTATTCGGATGACGCCGTTTTGCCATCCCGCCTTCCGCGCTTCGGTAACCCTCATTCCCGCCGCCTCCGTTTAAACCTTCGTTTGCGGCGGGAACGCTTCGCGGCGCTCCACGCGGGCATAGGCCGGAACGGCAACGTACGACGTGTGTGCGATTGTACGAAGTGCGGGCGCTGTGCTATACTGGCACTATGAAACTTTGGCTCAAGTATTTGATCGGAGCGCTGCTCGGCGCCGCGCTTTCGTTTGCCGTACCGTCGACTTCGGAAGCGGCTTCTTCCGCACTCGCTTTTATTACGGAAGTGATCGTCAGATTCGGCAGATATATCGTCGTGCCGCTTATTTTTTTTACCGCGATGACGGCGGTCAACAAATTGCGCGAATCGAAGATGATTTTAAAAACCGGCATGTGGACGGCAGCCGTAACCGTCGTTTCGGCATTGCTTTTGACTTTTATAGGACTTGTTGCGATTTTGGCGATCCGACTGCCGCGCATTCCCATCACTGCGGACAAAGCCGCCGAAGCCGCTTCTCTCAACATAAACGATTTGATACGCTCTCTCTTTCCGTCGTCCGCTTTTGAAACGCTCATAAACGGTACGTTTTTGTTTCCCGCATTTTTGTTCGCGTGTTTTTCAGGCGGCGCGTGTACCGGCGATCAGGCGGCCTTTCGTCCGATCGTGACGATTACCGATGCGCTTTCGAAACTCTGCTACAATATCGTAACGCTCTTTACCGAAGTCCTTTCGATCGGCATGATAGCCGTCATGTGCAGCTGGGCGATACAATTTCGCACGGTCGTAACAGGCGGCACTTTCGTTCCGCTCATCCTCCTCCTGTTCGGCATATTCATACTTGTCGCGGGAGGCATCTATCCCGCGCTCTTGCATTATATTTGTCACGATCCGCACCCGTACCGCGTGCTCTATGCGAGCCTCTGTTCGATCATCACCGCGTTTTTCAGCGGCGATACGAACTTCGTGCTGCCGATCAACATGAGAGCGGGTAAAGAAAG
The DNA here is from genome assembly GCF_014334835.1 of Treponema sp. Marseille-Q4132. NCBI lineage: Bacteria > Pseudomonadati > Spirochaetota > Spirochaetia > Treponematales > Treponemataceae > Treponema > Treponema sp. Marseille-Q4132. Next base: position 1,191,749 of record NZ_CP060591.1, on the reverse strand, counting down.
CCTCGGCATACGGCGCAGGATCAACGGCATCGCATATCCGCTCTTTTCGATTTTTGCGCGCGGCGGGGCGGCGCTCATCGTGACGGTAGGCTTTGTCGTCATCTGGAGATCCTACGCATACATGACGATTCCCGTAAGCAATATCCTGTGGATTTACTGCATGTCGATCGGCTTGTCGTTTTTGCTCGGCGGACTTCCTGCAGGCGGCCCCTTTATCGCGCTTACGGTGCTGTGTACGCTTTACGGACGCGGCTTCGAAACGGGCTATCTCCTTTTGCGTCCCGTCGCGCCTATCCTCTGTTCGTTTGCCGCAGCATTCGACGTTTTAAGCGCAATGTTCGGAAGTTATATCGTCGGCGTCAAAACGCACCTGATAGAGCATCATTCGGTACAGCATTTTATTTGATACGGCTGCGGTGCCGGCAAAAAATTGCATATCCCGATTTTGAAATCCGCGCCGTTTAATATGACGGCGGGCTAAGCGTGCGCGCCGGCAAAGATTCTATACCTCGGTTTTGCAATCCGTGCCGTTTACTATGACGGCGGGCTAAGCGTGCGCGCCGGCAAAAAATCCTATACCGCAATTTTGCAATCTGTGCTATACTGTGCAGTACGGAGACAAGGCAAGGGCATCGGAAATGTATACACGGGAAAGAAGCGTATAATAACATGAAAAAGGCGGAACGCGAGGCAGCGGCACTGACACCGAGCCGCTCAGACCGAGTTTAAACTGGACGCTAAAATAGCGCGTCCGGTTTAACTCCAAGTTTGCGAAGCAAACTTGTGTATATACGTGTGCGCTTACGCGCACGAGTGCGGTATTTTCGAAAATTGATATTTTCTGCAATACCGCACTATAAGGGATGGCAAGCAATCTTTTGCTAAAAAGATTGCGCAGTCCGATTCCGATTACGGTCTGCCGCGGTGAACGGCAGGGCTGCTGCCGGGAGTGCAGCCGGCTTTTTATATTATACGTTGTTTTTAGCGAATATGGTTCCGGTGCCCTTGCCTTGATACGACTGTTCCGTACAATCTCAAGTGTAAAATCGGAGGCGTGAATGGGCGGCGATAATTACGTAATCGAAATGCTTCACATCAGAAAGGAATTTCCCGGCATCGTTGCGAACGACGATATCACGCTGCAGGTAAAATACGGCGAAATCCACGCGATACTTGGTGAAAACGGAGCGGGCAAATCGACGCTCATGAGCATTTTGTTCGGGCTCTATCATGCCGACGGCGGTACGATAAAAGTGCACGGCAAAGAAGCCGCCGTCAAAAATCCGAACGATGCGACGAGATGCGGCATCAGCATGGTGCATCAGCATTTTCAGCTTGTGCGCAATTTTACCGTCACCGAAAATATCATCCTCGGAAACGAAGGCGCCTTCGTGCTGCACCGAAGAGAAGCGTCGAAAAAAATTAAAGCGCTCAGTGAAAAATACGGACTCAATATCGATCCCGATATGAAGATCGAAGACATTTCCGTCGGCATGCAGCAGCGCGTCGAAATACTCAAAATGCTGTACCGTGACGCGCAGATATTGATTTTCGACGAACCGACGGCGGTGCTCACGCCGCAGGAGATCGACGATCTCATGCGGATTATGAAAAATCTCGCAAAGGAAGGTAAATCGATTATCCTCATTACGCATAAGCTCAATGAGATAAAGACGGTCGCCGACCGCTGTACGATTATCCGGCGCGGTAAAATGATCGGAGTTGTCGATGTCGCATCGACGAGCATGCAGGACATGGCGGCGAAGATGGTCGGCCGTCCGGTAAATTTTAAAGTCGATAAAGCGCCGTCACGTCCGGGCCGCGCGATCCTTGAAATAAAAAATCTCTCCGTCATGAATGCGAAAAACGTCGCCGGCGTCAAAAACTTTTCCCTTTCGGTACACGAAGGCGAAATCGTCGGGCTTGCCGGCGTCGACGGGAACGGGCAGAGCGAACTCGTCGAAGCGATCACGGGTTTGACGCCGATCGCAGGCGGTTCGATTTTTATCGACGGGGAAGACGCAAGCGCTTTTACAATCCGCGAACGCAACGAAAGCGGTATCGCGCATATTCCGGAAGACCGGCAAAAGCGCGGTATCATCCCGACCGAATCGATTGCGGAAAATATCGCCGTCAAAGATTTTTACCGTTGGCCTTTCAGCAAGCGGGGCATCCTCGACGACAAATATATCAATTCATACGCCGAAGACGTCGTCAATAATTTCGACGTCCGATCGGGCGAGGGGATAAAATCGCCTGCGGGAAAACTTTCCGGCGGAAACCAGCAAAAGCTCATCATCGGCCGCGAGCTTTCCGTAAAGCCGAAACTGCTCATCGCCGTTCAGCCCACTCGCGGGCTCGATGTCGGCGCGATCGAATATATTCACAAACAGATCGTCGCGCAGCGCGACAAGGGAAACGCCGTCCTGCTCGTTTCGCTCGAACTCGACGAAGTGTTCAATCTGTCGGATAAAATCGCCGTTATAAGCGGCGGCGAACTTATCGATATCGTAAAAACACAAGAAACGAACGAACACGCGGTCGGTCTTATGATGGCGGGCGTCAAACACGGAGGAGATCACCGATGAAGCACGGGGCAACTCATATCGAAAAAAACGGAAAAGCAAAAAAACGGAAGGGTGAAAAAAACGAAGAGTGGAAAAGCGGCCCGTTTTTAATTGCGTTGAGCGCCGTCGTGCTCGGTCTTATAGCGGGCGGTATTCTCATGGCGGTTATCGGAGAAAATCCGATCGAAGCGTATCTCTATATGTTCCGCGGCAGCCTTATGAATTCGGAGCGCGTCGGAAACATGATCGCCGTTTCGACGACGCTGTTTTTTACCGGCCTCGCATTTGCGTTCGCGTATAAAACGGGCTTGTTCAATATCGGCTGTTCCGGGCAAATGCTCGCGGGCGGCATAGTCGCGACGATAGCGGCGCATTATCTCTTTTTGCCGCGTCCGCTGTATCTCATTGCATTGATCCTGTGCGCAGCGCTCGGCGGCGCTCTGTGGGCCGCGATCCCCGGTTTTTTTAAAGCGAAATTCAACGTGCACGAAGTCGTATCGACGATCATGATGAATTGGATCGCATATTGGAGCGTGTATTATTATATTCCCGCATATCTCAAAGGGCCGTCGCTCGAAACGGAAAGCTCCGCGATCGCCGTAACGCAGTCGCTCCGTACTCCGTGGCTTACGAATCTCTTTGCGGGTTCCACGTATATCAATTTAAGCGTTTTTATTGCGGTCATCGCCCTCGTCGCCGTGCAGTTTTGCTTGGGTAAAACGACGCTCGGCTTCAGTTTAAAAGCCGTCGGTGCAAATAAAAGCTGCGCGGAATATGCGGGCATCAGCGTCAATTCGAGCATCATTTTGTCCATGATGATTTCGGGCGCGCTTGCGGGATTGGCCGGTCTTTCTTACTACACGGGCTATTCGCTCAATATGCAGATCGGCGTCATGCCTTCTCAAGGTTTCGACGGCATAGCGGTCGCTTTACTCGGCGCTTCGACGCCCGTCGGCGTTTTGCTCGCGTCGGTATTTTTCGGCATACTGCAGTCGGGTAAAGGATTTATGAACGCGATGACGTCCGTTCCGCCTGAAATCGCCGACACGATCATCTCCGTCATCATTTACTTTACCGCCACGAGCATTTTGTTCGAACGGCTGTGGAACGGCGTTTTCCGTGCCATGCGCGGAAAGCGGAAAGAAAATAATAACAATTCCGACAGCGCGCAGCGTACGGCGCAGGGAGGCCGCTGATATGTGGGAACTTTTTTCGCAGATTTTTCCGTACGTCATCGCATATACGATTCCCATGCTCGTTACGAGTTTGGGCGGTCTCTACAGCGAACGTTCCGGCGTTACGAACTTGGGGCTTGAAGGACTCATGCTTTCAGGCTATTTCGGAAGCGCATTCGTCATCAAACTCACCGAAAACGTATTGCCGCACGGCGCCTATACCGCCCTCGGTTTGGCGGCGGGAATATTGTGCGGTATGCTCGTCGCTTCGCTTCACGCGTTCGCATCGATCAATCTGAAAGCCGATCAGACGATTTCCGGAACGGCGATCAATATGCTCGCGGCCGCTCTCACCGTATACGTCGCGCGCCTCGTCACCGGAAGCGGCAATATTCCTATCGTCATGGGCATCGTGCGCGATGACATTCCGTTTCTTTCAAAAATTCCCGTACTCGGCGCGCTGTTTTTTTCGCGCTCGTACTGGTCGACGTGGCTCGTGCTTGCCCTTTGGGGATTTTCGTTTTGGCTTTTATACAGCACATCGTTCGGTTTGCGTCTGCGCGCCTGCGGCGAACACCCGTCGGCGGTAGAAAGCGCGGGCATCAACGTGCGCAGGATGCGCTGGTTCGGAGTGCTCGCAAGCGGTGCGCTTTCGGGGCTCGGCGGCGGCGTTATGCTCGTCACGTACAGCGGCGAGTTCAACGGCAGCGTCGCGGGTCTCGGCTTTTTGTCGATCGCGGCGCTCATCTTCGGGCAGTGGAAGCCGCTCGGTATTTTAGGCGCGACGTTCTTTTTCGGATTTTTTACGACGCTTGCAAATGTGTCGCAGGCGATCCCCGCGCTCAACGTCGTGCCGACGGTCATCTTCAAAGTGTTTCCGTACATCGTTACGCTTGTCGCGCTCGTCTTTTCATCGAAGCACATGTCCGCGCCTGCAGCCGACGGAATTCCGTATTGAAATCTTTGCCGGAAACGAGGTCTCTTTTTCGGCAAAATTGTTTGTCTTAAATTAGCCCAATATTCCCATTTCCGCCAAAATGATCGAAGCTGCGGCCGTCGCCGCGGTTTCCGTGCGCAAAACCCGTTCACCCATCGAACAGCGCGTATAAGCGCAGTTTTCGAAGCGCGCGCGCTCGTCATCCGTCCATCCCCGCTCGCTTCCGATCGCCGCGATAACGGGACACGGAAAAAGTTTTTCACCCTTCTTTTTCGAAAGAAAGGCCGTAAGCGAAAGAGGCGCGTTTACGTTATCGAGCGCAATTTTAATAGCACTCTCTTTATCCGCGGCGGCAATACATTCGGCAAGCGTTTTATGCAGCGAGAGGCAAGGCACGTGCGTGCTTCCCGCCTGAGCCGTTCCGTCGAGGAGCATTTTATACGCCGCCCCCCGCTCGACAAGCGACGAGTGCATATAGGATTTTTCACCGAGTTCCGTCCCCGTCAAAAAAATGTGCGAAGCGCCGAGACCCGCGACGTCGCGCAAAAGACGCTTGAGCTGGATCGGGCGCGGAAAGCCGACGATGAGCGTAAGGGGCGAAAGCTCTTTTCCGTCCGTTTCGGGCGTAAACGAAAACCGTATGGCCCCTCCTTCCGTTCCGGAGCTTATATCCGTAATCAAAGCCTTTCCCGCCATTCCTCCGATGACGCCTGCGCTGAATGTGTCGCCCGTTTTTTTGTGAAGGATCTTTACGATATGCCGTGCGCGTTCGTCGCAAAGCGGAAGCGGATTATTGATTTCGTCGGCGGTAAAAAGACAGATATTCATAATTTTAAAAACGGCGCAAATACGTCTCAAAAAAGTTTTTTGGCGTTATTTAAAAGCCGCCGCGGGAAAATCCTAATTCAATCGGTCGATTTAATCAAGCGCAAAATCGTGCTATAATGACGCCATGCGAAAAAATCGATTCGACGATATGACGTGGCCCCTTATGCTGTCTGCGTTTCCGAAAAATACGGATTTTCCGATCGCCTCATATCACCGTATCCTCTCTGCGGATTTTCCCGAATTTATTAATAATTATATCGATCTCCCGGTTTTGCAGCGGCTTTCGGGTATCGGGCTTTTGTGCGGCACGGATTGGACGCCGCTCTATCGGAATCGATTTTTTTATTCAAGGCTCGATCACAGCATCGGAGTCGCGCTCATACTGTGGCACTTTACGCACGACAGGGCTGAAACGCTCGCGGGTCTTTTGCACGATGTTTCGACGCCCGTTTTCAGTCACGTTGCCGATTTCAGAAACGGAGACGCGCTCACTCAGGAATCGACGGAAAACGAAAACGAAGCGATGATCCGAGACGACGATGCCCTTTGTGCCATGCTGAAATCCGACGGTATTTCGATCGATGCCGTCGCCGACTATCACGTCTATCCGCTTGCGGACAACAAGCTCCCGCGTCTCTCGGCGGACAGACTTGAATACATGTTCCCTTCGGGCGCCTCGCTCGAAGGAAGCTGGACGCTTTCCGAAATCGCGGAAGCGTACGGGGACATCGCGATCTGCATCAACGAAGACGGAGAGAGCGAACTCGGATTTCGAACGCAAAAAATTGCGGAAGCCTACTGTGAAAAGACTTGCCGCACGGGACACATTCTGCAGCTCAACGAAAACAAACTTGCGCTCAAGCTGCTTTCGGATATCGTCGACCGCGCGATCGCGATCGGTTTGATTTCCGAAAAAGACTGTTATGAAAAAACCGAGCGCGAAATCATCGGACGATTCGATTCGTTCAGCGAAAGCGTACAAAGCGAAAATGCGGCGAACGATAATGTACACGGCGAAGCTGAGGCGTGCGGGGATTTGTATAGCGAAAATGCGGCCGGCGGCAACCGTGATGTAGTGTGCGCCGCTTCCTGTAACGCACATACGGCTTCCGATACGCCAAGTGAAGATTTTTTTGACGACACCGCTTGCCCGAGCCCATCCGATTTTTCTCCGCAGAGAGAATTTATTAAACGCTGGCGAACGTTCCGAACGATGACGCGCATCGAACATACGGAAGACGCGATGGAAAATCACTTTTGCGTATCGCTCGACGTAAAGATGCGCTATATCGACCCGCTCGTCATATATGGAGGCGGCGCAGGTGCAGGGAGCGCGCGGCGGCTTACGAGCGTTTCAAAAAAATCGGCCGATCTCATCGAAGATTTTCTTTTATGGCGCGATACGAAATACGGATGCGCCGCGTACGCACTTCCTCTGCGCTTTGCGGAAAAATATTACTAGCTATAAAGCAAAAAATACTGTAAAATAATATTCATGTCGGATTTATTGAGCGATTCGGAATTTGAAATGTTCCGTAAAGTTATCTATGACGAAAGCGGTATCACATTTTCCGGTACGAACCGTTCCGTTTTGGACAGCCGCATCAGAGAACTTTTACGGCAAAAAAAACTCGACTCCGTAGCGAAATATTATACGCTGATTTTACAAGATAAAGAAGAGATGAAAGAGATGCTCGATTCTGTAACGACGAATCTGACGCATTTTTTTCGGACTCAGCCTCATTTCGATGCGCTTATCAATTATGTCGTACCGCATCTCATCGATTATAAAAAGCAGCACGGATCCGATGTGATACGCGTGTGGAGTGCAGGCTGCTCGACGGGCGAAGAACCGTATACGATTGCCATGATTTTAAAAACGATTTTACCTCCTCAGTTTACGTTTAAAATCACCGCGTCCGATATTTCCCTCAAATCGCTCATGGTGGGGCGGCTCGGTTTTTATGCGGACAACCGTGTGGATGGCGTGCCTGCCGACTACCTTGCGAAATATTTTACAAAATCGTCGGGCGGATATCAAATCAATCGCGATATCATGGACACGATCAATTTCGATTATCATAATCTCAGCCACGATTCGGGAAAACACGATTTCGATATTATATTTTGCCGCAATGTGCTTATCTATTTCGATGAAGCGGCGCAGACGGCGGTCATTAAGCGGTTTTGGGACGCAATGTCGCCGCATTCATATCTTTTTATCGGGCATTCGGAATCGCTTTTCGGCATGAAAACCAAATTCGAATTTTTAAAAACCGACTGGGCGTGTTTGTACCAAAAAATGGAATAACGCCGGACGGGGACATATTAAAACAGGAAGATAAAAATGGACAACATCGAAGTACTTATTTGCGATGACTCCGCGTTGATGCGAAACCTCGTGTCGCGGATCGTTGAAGGCACGGACGGTTTGCACGTTGCGGCGACCGCGATGAACGGACAGTTTGCCGTCGATAAAATTCCGCTCGTAAAACCTGATGTAATTATTCTCGATATAGAAATGCCGGTGATGAACGGCGTCGAATTTTTAAAAGAACGTAAAAAGCGCGGATGGGATATTCCCGTCATCATTTTGTCGAGCCTCGCAACGGAGGGAGCGGCCGTTACGATGGAATGTCTCGAACTCGGCGCAAGCGATTTTATTACAAAACCCGGCGGTGCCATTTCGACCGATTTGACGGAAGTTTCCGAACATCTTGTCGAACTGATCGCTTCTTACGGCAGCGTGTATGCGCAGAAACACGGAAAAGAGACGTACGAGCCGGAATATTTTTCGCATCAGCTGAAGATGCGCGAAGCCGAGCGGTTCGTCGCCGAAAAAAAAGGCATCGACTCTTCGAAAAATCCTGCGATTGCGCCCGCGCTGTGGAATGCTGAAAAAAATAAAGAGCCCGCCGTCGTTACGCCGATCCGCGAAGGCGGCCGCATCGAAGTCGTTGCGATCGGGATTTCCACGGGAGGCCCGAACGCGCTCCGCGATATTTTTAAAGATATCGACGTGCGCTTTCCCCTGCCGATCCTCGTCGTACAGCATATGCCGGCGGGCTTTACCTCCGAATTCGCAAACAGCCTCGACCGAATTTGTCCGCTCGACGTTACGGAAGCGAAAGACGGAGATATTATTTTGCCCGCTCACGTCTACATCGCGCCGGGCAATTATCATATCTATGTCGTGCGTCAAGGAACGGACTTGGTCATTAAGCTTTCGCAGGATCCGCCGAGAAACGGGCATCGTCCTTCCGCCGATTACCTTTTCGAATCGGTTGCGAAGATTTACCAAAACCGTGCGCTCGGCGTCATCATGACGGGTATGGGAAGAGACGGAGCTGCGCAGCTTGCCGAAATGCGCAAACAGGGCGCGTGGACGCTCGGTCAGGACGAAGCGTCGTCGATCGTATACGGTATGCCGAAAGTCGCGTGGGAATTGGGGGCGGTACAGGAGCAAGTACCGCTTGATCGCATGGCCGGAAAAATCAACGAACTCGTTCGCGCGCATTCGAAGTAAGCGTCTCCAATAAAAGAAAAACGGCTTGGCCGTTTTTCGACTCCCGACTTATTCGGCGCCCGCGTTATTGATATTTCGGTAAATTGTAATACCGTCGGGGGCTGTCCAAAAACTTCAGTTTTTGGACAGCTTCCTTGATTTTATGTGCGACGTTTAAAATTAAGTCATTATAATATAAAGACTTAATTTTAAACTCGACAGGCTGTCGAGAAAGTAACCGACTTTTGAGACAGCCCCACGTCGGTAGTCGCGTTATTGATACACGGCTGCGATGTCGAGTTTTTCGGGATTCCTTCTTTTTTTTGCGGCGAGCATGACGGAAAAACCCGAGGCAAAAAGGAAAACGAGTACGCAGAGAGAACGCAGCTGTTCGGTCGCGCTGACATTGAACAAAGATGCGATCGGGGATGCTACGAAAAATCCTATGACGGCGGCAAGTACGGGAAGGGCGAGCGATAAAAAGCTCTGCCGAACTTCATCTTTTGCGGACAGTCCGATGCGTACTTTTTGACCGGGCTTTACGTCGAATCGTTTTGTGTTTGCCACGGTGATGTGCAATGCGCATGATTTGCAGTTCGCGTGACAGGTTGCGCACGCGCTGCCGTTTTCCGCAGGCGTTACGGTAACGGTATTCGAATCCGCTGCGGTGACGATGTATTCGGTATTCATTTCGGTACTCCGTGTTTTTCGATTTCTTTCATACGTCTTGAGCATTCTTTCGCGCCGTTTTCGTTTTCGAGTTCTTTGTACGTGTCGCGAAGATTGAAGAGCGCATCGTAATAATACGGATTGAGCGCGACTGCGTGTTCGAACGCGTCGCAGGCTGCAGTAAGCATTTGCCGGTTAAAGTAGATGACGCCGAGCGTATTCCACAGATGCGGATTTTCCGGATTGTAGGCAAGTCCTTCTTCACAATAATAAAGCGCCGCTGCAAAATCGCCGAGTCCGAAGCACACGAGTGAAAGCGCTTCGACGATTTCTTCATCGGTATAGTTTTGCGCATAGGCTTTTGTAAGCGCGCCGCGTGCATTTGCCAAATTGCCCGCGTCGCGGTACGTGATGCCGAGGTTGAACCACAAAAGAGAATTGTCGTTTTCTATAGTGAGCGCGCGCACAAAGCATGCGATCGCTTCGGTGTAGTCTCCGTGCGAAGCGAGGATGATCGCCTGATTGTTGAGCTTTTCCGCAGTTTCGTTAAGCATGCTTTTTATCTGTCTCCTGTTTTTTTATCATTGAAGCGAATAAATCGACGATCAGCTCTGCCGTTTCGGATTTTCCCGATACATCGTAAAGGGAAGCGAGTTCGGCGCTCTTTTCGCCGACAAGCGTTTTTCCTTTTTCAAACGCCTTTTCGACGGCGCCGCTTCGTTCGATAAGCGAAATACACGCTTCGACCGCAGGCGAATCGATGCCGTCTTTCTGCGCTTCGGCAAAATACCCTGCGATGCGCGCTTTATCTTCGGGATGCGATTCTATGTGAAGCAGCACCGGCAGACTTTTTTTTCCTTCGACGATATCGTCGCCCCGTTTTTTGCCGGGGTTTCCCGTCGTGAGATTTTGTACGTCGTCGAGTATTTGAAAAGCCTCCCCGATTTCGGCGGCAGTCTTTCCGGCACGTTCCATCTCTTCGCCGCTTCCGCCGCCTGCGAAGGTACCCGCTTTTGCCGCAAGCGAAGCGAGGGTTCCCGTTTTATTTTGTACCATCGCCGAATATTCTTCGATCGACGGAAAAAGCTCCCGATTTTTGTGCCACAAAATATCGGCCGCCTGACCGAGGTGGAGTCGGCGCACTTCGTTTGCGTAAAGTGCGTAGAGTTTCGCCTTTACTTCGGGGGAGACTGCGAGTCGGTCGATGCACAGGGGCGCTTCGAAATAAAGCCACGAAGCCGCATTGAGCGCGGCGTCTATGCCGTAGACGATGTGCGCTGCGGGCTTTCCTCGCCGCATATCGGACGAATCTTCGATATCGTCGTGGATGAGGCTCGCCGTATGCACGAATTCGACGAGCGGAGCAAGCGAATACGTTTCGTTTTCATTAAGAAGCGAGCGGCTGCCGTAAAAAGAACGCGCGTGTTCTGCGCACAGCACGAGCAAAAGCGGGCGCCAGCGTTTTCCTCCGAGCGCGATGAGGCTTTTGCAAGGGGCGGTGAGGCAGTCGATGTGTGTGTCCCGAACGCCGCTTGAAAGCGAGCCGAAAGAGGCGAACTTCCACGCCGCATCCGATGCGAGCGCGTTTTCGAGAGAAGCTTCGATCCGTGCAAGGCGTGAAGAAAATACGCTGTCCATATATATAATATACAACATTAACGGAGTGCAAACAACGCCTTTCTTTGGAGGCGCGCAGCGTTGCGGCTTCTTAAAAAATGCGCTGTGTTCACGTTACGCCTACGCCCGACCGGAGTAACGCGAAGCGGACGCGAATGCGGCCGGAGCGGAAGCGGAGTTACGGAGGGCGGGATGGCAGATACGTGCCGTCCCTCATGAAATATCCTTCTTTTGCCGAAATTAATATGATATGTCTGCAAAACAATCGAAGGCTTATGCGGAGCCGGATTTTTGGTCGAAAAAAGCGTTTTCCGAAGGGTACCCCGCGCGGTCGGTGTACAAGCTGCAGGAGATCGACGAAAAATTCGATTTTATTCCGAATCCGAAAAATTGTACCGCCCTCGATTTGGGCGCGGCTCCGGGCAGCTGGACGATGTTTTTACTGCGGAAGTTTAACGGGGAAGGACATATCGTTTCATGCGATTTGAACGAGCTTGCAAAAAACGTCAAAGGCGATAATTTGACCTTTATTCAAGGCGATTTGAATGAAAAAACGGTCAGAGAAAAGATAGGTGCGCTCGGGCCTTACGATATCGTCGTGAGCGATGCCGCTCCGCTTACGACGGGCAACCGCATCGTCGATACGGCGCGCTCGGAACAGCTGGTCGATATGGCGCTGTGGTATGCGGAGTCCATGCTGAAAACCGGCGGCAATATGGCGGTAAAGATTTTTCAAAACGGCAGCCAGCAGATGCTGCTGCAAAAGATGCGCGGCATGTTCGAATCGGCGAAGGGGTTTAAACCCGCCGCATGCCGTTCCGAATCGTTTGAAACTTATCTTGTCGGTATCGGAAAAAAGTGATGTACCGCGGGGTGAACGATGAGTGCGAGGCGGTGCTGCCGCACTACTTGCAATGAGAGCGAAGTTTTCCGCGCAAAGAGCAGAACTGCTGTCGAAAGTGCGGCAGGCCTGCTGCCGGAAGTGCGGTGGATCGGGCGCTCGATTGATATTTGCGGTAATTTGAGGTAAAATCCATGTTTATAGACGGTTTGAAAAAAACGGCGGATGTTATGATAAAAAAGCTGCGGAATGTATTTTATACGCTCATTCCTTCATCGGCGGGCAGGCTTGTGTTCCGCAGTATTGCGGCATTTTGTATCGGAGCTACCGTCTGTGCCGCAGGAGCTTCTCTTGCCGGCGGCGCTCGAACCGAAAACGGCGTCGGCGGACTTGAAACGCCGGGCGTTCCGAAATTTTCCGAAGATGTCCTCTCTGTTACCGACTCTTCTGCTTCCGATGAAGATATCGCTTCCGCCGCCGCGCTGCTTCCTGAAAGCGAAACGGCGGCAAAAGAGCTTACGTATTTTACTTACCGCGTCAAATCCGGCGATATGATCGGCGTCATTGCCGATACCTTCGGCGTAACGCAGGATACGATTATCAGCGTAAACGCCATCCGTCAATCGCGCCTTTTGCAGGTAGGGCAATATTTGAAGATTCCGTCGATGCCCGGCATCTTGTATACGGTCAAACAAAACGGCGAAACGCCCGAAACGGTCGCAGCGAAATTCGAAGTGAGTGCGGATAAGTGTGCGCTTGTCAATTCGCTTTCCAAAACTGCGGCAATGGATTCCGGCGTTACGATTTTCGTTCCCGACGCGGAACTCGATTGGGTTACAAAACAGGAAATAAACGGAGACTTGTTCAGGCGGCCGCTGCACGGACGGTACTGGCTTTCGTCGTATTACGGATGGCGGAAGAGTCCTTTTACCGGCTCGCGCACCTTTCATTCTGGTATCGATATGGCCGCTCCTCACGGTACGTCGGTGTATGCCGCGCTTCCGGGGCGCGTTGCTGCCGTCGGCTACAACGAAACTTACGGCAATTATGTCATCATCTCTCATCATTCGGGGTATCGGACGCTTTACGGTCACATGAGCGCGGTAACTGTCGTGCGCGGACAAAACGTCGACATGAATACGCGCATCGGCCGTGTCGGCAATACGGGGTTGAGTACGGGTCCGCACTTGCACTTTACGGTTTTTAAAGGCGGGAAGACGGTGAATCCGCTCGGCTTGCTGCGATAGGCTTATTAAAATATACTTGAAATTACAGCACAATAGCCGTATAGTTAATATATAAACGAGTACGGGAGATGTAATATCTATGTCGATGACGTCTACTTTCAGTATAAAAATGGACTCCGATATTAAAAAACAAAGCGAGTCTCTGTATAATGCTCTCGGTCTCAATTTAACGACGGCGATCAATGTTTTTCTCCGAAAGTCCATACAAGCGGGTGGATTTCCGTTTGACGTGCGCTTGGATACCTGCAACGACGAAACATTGCAAGCGATAAAAGAAGCGGATGTCATACACGATGAAATAAAAAACGGGCACAGGATTCCGTTTGCTTCGTGGCAGGAAGCAAAAAAAACTTTGGCGGAATGAAATATCGGTTTGAATATACGACGAAATTTAAAAAAGATTATCGTAAACTTACCGATCAAAAGATTATCCGCGAACTTGATATCGTTATCGATAAACTTTTGAACGGCGAAACGCTCGAAGCAAAATATCAAGATCATCCCTTGCTTGGTAATTACAAGGGATGCCGTGACTGTCATATCCGTCCCGATGTGGTTTTAATTTATAAAAAAGAAGAAGATATCTTAGTTTTGACTGCTTTACGGGTCGGCACGCACAGTGAATTATTTTAAAACCAAGTAAAAAAAATCCAAAAACGCGCTTGGATTTTTAACGGACTCTGTCACGTGTTTACGTTTCGCGCTTCGCTTCCGGCACGGCGAGTACGATCGTGCATCCCTTTCCCGCTTCGCTTTCGGCGTGCACCGTTCCGCCGAGCGCGCTCATAATACTTTTTACGATCGACAATCCCAATCCCGCGCCTCCTCCGCTTCTTTCGTGCGCTTCGTCTTCGCGGTAAAACCGTTCGAAGATATGCGAAAGCGCACCGGCTGCGATGCCCGGTCCGTCGTCGGAAATCGCGATATCGCAAAAGCCGTCCGATTCGGAGCGCGCGGATGAAAGCTTTATGCTCGCTTTTTTGCCCGCAAATTTTATGCTGTTGGAAATCACAATCGTACACGCTTCGTAGAGCAGCTCTTCGTCGGTATAAACCTTTTGCACGCCTATGTGTTTTTTGAATGACGCTTCGGGAGCGTACGCTTTCGTATTTTCGGCGAGCCGTTCGAAAAGGGTGGGGATATCGATGAGCTTTGCATGCAATGTAATACGTCCGTTTTCGAAGCGTGAAATTTCGAGCAGATTGCCGACGATCGCTTCCATCGAATGCGCTTCGCGGATCAGCGAGGAAAGCGATTTTTCAAGCTGCGCGGGATCGTTTTTTCCCCAACGGCGCAAAAGGTTTGCGTGTCCGAGCATGACGGCGATCGGTGTTTTCAATTCGTGTGACACGTCGGCGGTAAACTGCCGTTCGCGTTCGAAATCGGATTGGAGACGCGAAAGCAGATCGTTTAAAGTTTGCGCGAGGATGTCGAAATCGCCGCCGCTGCCTGAGACGGGCAGGCGTTCGCCGAGCCGTGAAACGCTGATTTTCTTCGCCGCATCGGTCATGACGCGTACGCTTTTCATCGTGCGTTTTGCGATAAAAAGAGAAGCGATATATGAGATGATGAGCAGCGGGATGCTTACCGGTACGAGGATGTAGGGCAGATCGGCGAGTATCGATTCGGCAGTATCGGAATCCATATTGAGCGCCGTTTCGATAACGAAATCCTGCGAGTCGGAGGGGCGGGCATAGTATAAAATATTCAAATCGCCGTCCGAAAAATAATTTTTCGCCGTATAGCGCAGGGCTTTTTTCGGCGTCGGAGGAAGCACGGGCAAAAACGGATCGTTCGTCGCGAGAACTTCTTTCGTGCCGCTTTCATATACGCAAAACGTGATGTAGTACGGAAGAGCGTCCTCCGCTTCCCTTACAAGACCTTTGGCTAGCGATTCGCCGACAGACTGTGCCGCCGAAACGAGTTCGCGGTTTTGCCTCTGCCTCGTATGCGCGCGGAGGAGCAGGATGATACCGACGGAAAACAAAGCGACGATGACGGCGAGCAAAAGCGAAAACTTGAGGGCGAGCTCGCGCACCGTCGACACGCGCATCGATATGCCTGAGGCCGCACTTTGTTTTACCGTATTCGTTTTTGTGCGTGCGATTTGCTCCGTCGCGTTTGCCTGTATCCGTTCCGCCGCTTCTTTCGGCGGGGCGATATTATTAATTTTCATCTTCCGAGTCCCGCATAACGTATCCTGCGCCGCGTACGGTCGAAATGTATTCTTCGCCCGCTTTGTCGTCGATCTTCGCGCGGAGATAGCGCACATATACGTCGACCGAATTTTCGTCGATGTAGTGATTTTCTCCCCACACCGTGCCGATGATTTTGTCGCGGCTCAAAACGATGTTTTTGTTTTCGATAAACGTTTTGAGCAAAAAGTATTCCGTCTTCGACAAAGCGATACGCTCTTTGTTTACCGTTACTTCCATACTGCCGGGGTCGAGTTCCATACCGCGAAGCTTCAGCTTTTTAGCGTCGTGCGCTTCGTTTCTGCGCATGACGGCTCTCATGCGCGCGAGCAGCTCTTCGATTTCGAAGGGTTTTGCAAGATAGTCGTCCGCTCCCGAATCGAGCCCGCTCACTTTGTCGAGCGTATCGCCGCGCGCGGTGAGCATGATGACGGGAAGGCGTGACGTCTTTCTGATACGGCGGAGCACTTCGAGTCCGTTCAATTTCGGAAGCATGATATCCAGCAGTACGATGTCGGGAGCGTCGCTTTCGAAGAGCTCGAGCGCCTTTCTTCCGTCCGCCGCGTGCCGAACTTCAAATCCTTCGTGTTCGAGTTCGAGCCGCAAAAAATCCGCGATGCCTTCGTCATCTTCTACGATAAGAATGCGCGCCATCGATCGCCTCCTTGAAATCCTCTGTGCCGTTTTAATCTTCTTCGAAACGTATGTATTCGCCGCAGATACCGGTATTCGCATCTTGAGGATGAGCGCCCTGCATGTGACCGGAAGGATCGGTATGCATACCGTTTTGCCCGTCGTTCGGTCGTGCATTGCGCGGACGGACATTGCGCATTTCGCCGTGTCCCCCGTCGTGCATTTTTTTCGGCATCGCGTTTACAAAACGGAATTCGTATTCTCCGTCGATTTTCAAGTCGGGAAAATCCGTCCGATAAAGCGGAATCGCGTTAAAGCTTTTCGCATCCGGCAAATCGATTCGGAACGGCCGATCGCGTCGCTCATGCGCATCGAATATAAAATCTTTGCGAAGGAGTATTTTTATTTTCGTTCCCGCTTTATTGAAAACGAGACGCGTGTCGGGCGGCAGCGGCTTACCGTTTATGCGGATGAACTCGTTTCGCAGCGTACGCGGATCGGGAGGGATATTGAATTTGATTTCGATTTCGATACGATCGTTTTCTTCGTTTTCGCTTTCGATTTTCGTAACGTAAAACAGATCGTCGGCGCCGCTCATGCGCATACCGCGGTACGGGCGCGCACCCTTGGGGTCTCGTGCGTTTTGAGAAAGTGCGATCGTACAGCATATAAAAAATATAAGCGCCGCCGTGCCGGTGATTTTTTTACCCGTGACCATAGTTTCATCATACGGTATTTTCGCCGTTTTGTATCGCCGTTTCAGATTAAAATTTTTTAATCTTTTTCCAATGCTCCGTTCATGATACAAGGTGCGGAAATCGCTATATTTTACGTCGGACGGTGCGAACACCGTACTACATTTTTTTGGGAGCATGATATGAAAACAAAAATTATTAAAAAGACGGTTGCGGCGGGTATCGCTGCGTTGCTTTTGGCAGGTTCGGTTTTTGCCGATTCGCACAAATCGAATTCGAAAAAACTGCCGCACGGAGGCGACTTTGCGCAGCGCGAAATGAATGCGGACGTCCGCTCTCCTATGTATGGGGAGAGACCTGTGAAGCGCGTCAGAGCGGCGGGCCCTATGCAAAATTCCGTCATGGGCGATTGGATCGTCCGTGATACCGATAAAATCGTCAAAGTGGAATTCGATCGCGACGGAACGATGGAAATCACGTGGAAACAGGGTTTTGCATCGGAAGTCGAATGGAAAGGCTATTGGACGGCGACCGATTCGGAAATCACGTTTACCGTGAAGAGCAAAGAAACGGAAACGTGGACGAACGGCAAAAAAAAGGAAACGCGTGAAAGCATGAACGAATTGTGGAAGATTACATACGTGAGAGACGGCGACACGCTCAAGCTCACATCAAGCGATTTGCCGAAAGAAGTTGCGGGCGGTATCGTGTATACTTGGGAGTATTGATGGATTTCGCTCGTGTGGAATGCGTGCGGTAAAGCGCACGCAGACATGAGCTGCATTGCTCATCGAACGGGACACGCGCTTTGTGTGTTCCGTTTGTGCCGGCAAGATGCGCACCGTGCAAAAAAAAGTTTTATCGGTTTTATCTATTCGATAAAAAGATAGTCCGAAAAATAGATCGCTTGGATTTTGTTGAGCGAAAGACGTTCGTTCAGCGCTCCAAGCAAGTCGGCTTTGATTTTTTCTTCACCTCGTGAAAGCAGTTCGTCTTCCGTATACTTCGAAAAATATTCCGTGATGACGGTTCGCATAATCGTACTTTTTTGCGAAAGCTCTTCGTAAAAAGCCCTGTCGCCTGCGGGATAGGAAAGCCACGGCGTTATGACGACGGGAGTTCCGCCTGCCGCTTTTTTCGGATCGGGTTTTGTCGCCGCGCGCAGTCTTCCGAGTCCCGTAAAGGCGTCGAGCTTTGTGTTGTCGGGAGCGCTCATCGACGAAACGGAAAGCGGGGACGGGTCGGGTGTGCGGATGTTTTTTCCGGGGTGCGCTTTTTTCAGCGCAAACGACACGAGCGTTCCGATGACGATCGCCGCCGCCAAAAGAGAAGCGATGACGGCGAGCACGCGATTTAAAATCGATTGCATACGTTACTCTACCAGATACGGCGCGATGAGGGCAAGTGATTTTCCGCGTACATAGGCTGTTACGTGTACGCCGTCTTCGAGCCACTGCTCGCTTAAAATGCGGCCGCCTTTGCGTATGTCGGTGAGGAGCGGGCTTTTGTCCGGAGGCAGTACGCATTTGCAGCGTTTCCCGAACACGGTGCCCGCAATTTTATCGCTGAGTTCGCCGAAGCCCGTCTTTTCTTTTGCGCTTACGGAAAGAGAGTCGGGAAATTGTGCGCGCAGTTCGGCAAGTCTTCCTCCGTCTTTTTCGAGCGCGTCGGTTTTATTTAATAATACGAGGCGTTCGTTTTCGACCGCTCCTATTTCGCCGAGTACGCGGCACACGGTTTCGTATTGCTTTTCCGCATTCGCATCCGAAGCATCTATGACGATGAGCAAAAGATCGGCGCGCACCGCTTCTTCGAGCGTCGATTTGAACGCGTTGACGAGCGTGTGCGGAAGGTTTGAGATAAAGCCGACGGTGTCGGTAAGCAAAATCTCGCCTCCGTCTTTTATCCTCATGCGCCGTGTCGTCGGGTCGAGGGTCGCAAACAATTTGTTTTCGACGAATACGTCCGCTCCCGTAAGCGCGTTCAAGAGACTCGATTTTCCGGCGTTCGTGTAGCCGACAAGCGCGCACGACGGAACGGAAAATTTGCTTCTCCGCTTGCGCTGAGTGTCGCGCCCTGCGGCGATGCTTTTGAGTTCCTGTTTGACGCGGAAGATTTTTTCGCGCACTTGGCGCTGATCGAGTTCGAGCTGCGTTTCTCCCGAACCCTTTGCACCGTAATTGCCGCCCCGCTGCCTTGCCAAATCGCCGTACATATGTGCGAGACGCGGCAGCGAATATTCGAGGCGGGCGAGTTCGACTTGCAAAACCGCTTCATGCGTTTGCGCGCGCGAAGCGAAGATGCGCAAAATCACTTCTTCCCTGTCGAAACAAGGCAAGCCCGAAAGCTTTTCCCAGTTGCGCTGCTTCGTCGGTTCGAGCGTAAAGTCGAAGATGATGCAGTCCGCTTCGCATTCTTTCGCGCCCGCTGCGATTTCTTCGGCTTTGCCTTTGCCCATGCCGTATGCCGGCTGCACTTCAAGCCGCGA
Organism: Treponema sp. Marseille-Q4132; assembly: GCF_014334835.1. Classification (NCBI taxonomy): domain Bacteria; kingdom Pseudomonadati; phylum Spirochaetota; class Spirochaetia; order Treponematales; family Treponemataceae; genus Treponema; species Treponema sp. Marseille-Q4132. Next base: position 1,172,352 of record NZ_CP060591.1, on the reverse strand, counting down.
AAGCGTAATCGCCGAAACGGTTTCCATGCCGAGCGTGTCGATAAGGCTTTTGAGTTCTCGAAGATCGTTGCCCGGCTCTCCGACGAGTACGCAGCGGGTTTTTCGTTCCGTTTCTTTTTGCAGTTCTTCCATCGCGTCATTATACGGATAAACGCTCCGTTTTGAAAGTATTTTAAAGCGGTCGAATCGCGGTTTTGAAAACGGTATTTGAATACGGGAATACTTACGGCGATGTTTTGCCGTGCGGACAGGACGGCAAATGCCGCTAGATTTTTATCCGTTTTATGCCGATACTGTAAGAGGAGACAGGACTAAGTGACTTCAGGACAAAAAATTGCCGTAAGCGTTTTAACGACAGCCGTTATATTTGCATGCTTTGTCGTTGCGGCATTTGCGGGGCTTTTTTCCAAAATCGAAGCGCGGTTTTACGAGCCGGCGAAGATAGCCGATATTCGAAAGCAGCTCGATTCGGTCGCGGAATGCAGCGAAACCTACATCAATACGCTTCTCGAACAATTCGGTACGGGAGAAAAAGCATATCTTTCCGACAGCTCGGTCGCTTCATATGCGCTGTCTTCTCCGGCGGACAGCGACGTACAGCAGCGCACGCGCAGGACAGCCTCTCTTTTTTCGGAAGCGAGCGGCCTCGACGGAATCCGTCTCATCGACGTTAACGGACGCAGCGTTCATTTCAGCACTTATCCGTCGGACATTCTCAAACAAACCGACAGCATGCGCATATATAAAAATTACGACGAACTGCGCACGCACTTCGGCAGCGCCGAAGTTGCTTTCTTTAAAGTTTCAGTACCCGATGCCGCCGACGGTCGGAAGTACCGCATCGTGTTCGACGGAGAAAACAATCGAATATTGTTCGCGTTTCCTTTTTATGATCCGTACGACATATACTGCGGTACGATTGTCTTTTACGTCAGTGCACAGGATTTCAATCGTACGCTTATCGCGCGGAATCTTACGACCGTCGGGAACACGGGCGATCTTGTTTCCGACAGCAGCGGAGCGATAGGCGGATTCGTGTTCGGCATGCCCTCCCTCGGACGCGACGACATCGAACGGGAAGCGGTCGCGCGCTGGCGCGTCGATTCGAAAGGCCCCGACAAAATAGCGTCAATTTCCGCAAACGGCGGCGAATCGAAAGAATCTTATTGGATTTTGATTTCGAGCAACCGAAGCCGCTTTATTAAAACGGCAGGTGTTTACCGCGATTCGATATTTATCATGCCGCATACGGTGCAGTTTCTTTTGCTTACGTGTGTTTTTATTACGCTCTTTCTTACGATCTTTATGCTGTTCAATCTGCGCCGTGACGATATGGTCGTCATTCGAGACAGAGTGAAGCGCTTTCAGCTTGCGCTCATCAACGAATATTTTGAAAATAAAGAAACTATAAATTGGGCCGACGTTTCTCAAAAAATCGCATCTCGAAAAAACGACGTTTCCGAAGCTATTAAAGAGAGTCTCGGAAAGCGGGCGAAACGGCATTCCGAAGAAACGAAAGCGCTTATCGATAAAAGCTGGGAAGAAATTCTCGGTGCGCTGAGCGTCAAAACGAATGCGTCCGAAACAAGCGCTTTGCCGGATTCGAAAGAGATACGCAGAATGCTCGAAGAGATTTTGCGCAGCGGTGCGGTACAAACTCCGTATAACGCCGCGCCGGAAAAATCGTCCGATGAAGAAGCGACGGAAATATCGCTCGGAAGAGAAAGTATCGAAGCGGACGGATTTTTTGAAACGAATACGGAAATAGTAAACGCGGCGACGGAAACGGAAGAAGCGTTCTTTGAAAATGAAAACGGATCGGAATCGAGTGAAAAAAACGGATCGGGCGAAAATGCGGCCGATGAAAACCGAAGCGATGAAAGCGCACATAAAACTTCTGAAAGCGAAACTGCGGATACGGCGGATTTCGAAACACGCGGTGAGGAAATTTCCGAAGATGAAAAAATCGATGCCTTCGGTGAAATACGCATGGGTGAAGAAAGTGCGATAAGCGACGATTTGTTCGACGGAAATACCGAATCGGTAAACGCTCCGGCGGAAATCGAAGAAATCTTTTTTGATAATTTGATCGCCGCGGAATCCGTACCGCCTTCGAAAACCGATGCGGCAAAAAAGGACGCAGCGGTCGAAACGGAAATCGCCGAGTCGGTTGAAAGCGCACCTTCCGCACCGCCTTCGAAAACCGATGCCGTAATGCCTGTAATGGAAGACGTCGACATCGATTTGTTTATGGACGGGGCGGGCGATATTCCCGCACCCGACGACGATATATTTGCCGAACCGCTGCAGTTGGGCGAGCCGAAAAATGAGTGCATCTTGCAGGAAGAAGCGAAACCGATCGATTTCGATGTCGTTTCCGCACCGAATTTTTTATTCCTCGATGAAGAACGGAAAGAAGACGAAAGCCGGAAATCTCCGGAAAAAGAAGATGCGGCGTATACCGGTATTCCCTTTGCCGCGGACGTAAGCGCGGAAAGCCCGAGAGCCGCTAACGGCGATGCCGTCGATGCGGAGGATATTCAGCCTATTGAAAAAGCAAAAGGCGCCGTTCCGTTTTCGTTTACCTCGTTCGCATCGCATGAAGAGAAAATACAAAACCTCGCGCCCGCTTCGGATGGCGTCATCATCGAAGGAGGCGACGGCGTATTTTCGATCGCTTCCGGCATAGCCTTCGACGGCGTCGTGCAGGACGAAGCGTTTAAACGTCTGGTCGATTCCGTTATTAAATGACAGCGGCTAACGGATAAGGCCCTGATTGCCCATTATCAATTTATATGAGTTGTCGCGCGTGTCGTTTTTATTTATACTGTCGTCATGAAATATACGGCACCTCTTGTCGTGCGCACCTATGAATGCGATGCGTACGGTCACGTAAACAATGCGGTTTATTTGAACTTCCTCGAATACGGGCGGATGGAATACCTGCATCAAATCGATTTCGATTATAAAAATCTCGTTGCGGACGGTTATTATCTTTATATCACACATATCGACATCTATTATAAAGCGTCGGCTTTTCTCGACGATGAATTGTTCGTCGATGTAGAACCGGTAAAGCTCGGCGTCATTCAGGGAACTTTTCATCAAGTCGTACGCAAAAAAGACGGGACCGTCTGCGTCGAAGCCGATGTCACGTGGGCGAGCGTCAAAGACGGCAAGCCTGCGAAGATCCCCGAAAAATATATGGTCGAGGGATTGTACCCGGACGGAGACGCGCGAAAACAAAAGGCGGCTCACTGATGGAAATCCGCTTAAAAAATCTTGTTAAAACCTATGAAGGCGGTGCGCACGGCTCCGAAATAAATGCGGTGCGTGATATAAGTCTTTCGATTCCGTCGAATACGATTTTCGGTATTATCGGAAAAAGCGGTGCGGGAAAATCGACGCTCGTGCGTTTGATAAGCCTGCTCGAAAAACCCGACTCGGGCGAAGTGTTTTACGACGGAGATCGCGTGGACGACCTTTGTCCGTCCGCTCTCATAGCCCGGCGCCGGCGGATCGGTATGATATTTCAAAATTTCAATTTATTCAGTTCGCGCACTGCGGGACAAAACGTCGCATACCCGCTTGAAATATGCGGTACGCCGAAAGCGGAAATCGCTTCTCGAATGGAGGAAATGCTTTCCATCGTCGATTTGGCCGACCGCCGAAACGCTCCGATCAGTACGCTTTCCGGAGGACAAAAGCAGCGCATTGCGATTGCGCGTGCGCTTGCGGCAAAGCCGGATATCCTTTTTTGTGATGAAGCGACGAGCGCGCTCGATCCGCAGACGACCGAATCGATTTTAAATTTAATAAGAAAAATACAAAATCAAATGAATCTCACCGTCGTGATGATTACGCATCAGATGGAAGTCGTGCGCGACGCGTGCAGTTTCGTCGCGGTCGTCGATAAAGGAAGCGTCGTCGAAGAGGGCAGGGTAAACGATATCTTTTTACATCCGAAAAGCGATGTGACGAGGGATTTTTTGCTGAACTTGACGCCGACGAAAGAAGCGGGAGGGGGAAGTGGCATCGTGCGCTGGTCGGAGCGCGGCGGCAAATACGTTTTGCGCTTTACAAACACGCTCACCGACGAGCCGGTGCTGAGCCGTATGGCGCAAAAATTCAACGTCGAATTCAACATACGCGCGGGAGGCATACAAAAACTTTCGGAAAGCCGCGTCGGCACGCTTATAACCGATATCGCAGGCGATGCCGATGAAGTCGCAAAAGCGATCGCGTATTTGAAAAGCGAAGGCGTTTCGGTCGAAGGAGAATGACGGATGAATATCGATAAAATAATAATTCTCGTGCGCGATGCTGCGGCGCAGACTGCCGTCATGGTCGTCTTTTCGACGCTGTTCAGCCTTTTGCTCGGTTTTCCGCTCGGTATCCTTTTGTGTACGAGCGATCCGCAGTCGGGAATCCGGCCGCGTCCGGCGCTGTATCAGATTTTGACGAGGATAGTCAATGCGCTCCGCTCGTTTCCGTTTATCATTTTGATGATCGTGCTCTTTCCGCTTTCCCGCGTTCTCGTCGGAACGAGCATCGGAACAAAGGCGACGATCGTTCCGCTTTCGATTGCGGCCGCTCCCTTCGTTGCGCGCATCATCGAGTCGGCGCTCAAAGAAGTGGACAGGGGCGTCGTTCAGGCCGCCCGCGCGATGGGTTCGACGACGATGCAGATCATCTTTAAAGTGCTCATTCCCGAAGCGCTGCCTTCTCTTATCGACGGCGTGACGCTGACGGTCATCAACGTGATCGGCTATTCGGCGATGGCGGGCGCTATCGGCGGCGGCGGGCTCGGAGACCTTGCGATCCGCTACGGCTACCAGCGCTTTCGCTCCGAAATCATGGCGATCGCCGTCATCGTGATTTTGATTATGGTTGAATTGATTCAAATGCTCGGTACGGCGCTTTCACATAAAGTGGCTGCGAAGCGGTAAAAGCGTTTTCGTAAAAAGCGATTGCGCACTTGCAGCGTGCGCGAAATTCCCGGCGCCGCTTGCAATGAGTGCGGTACGGTATTTCCGTAGCGTTTACGGCGCACTTGCAGCGAGGGGCGAAACGGTGCCCTTACTGCGCCGCTCCTCCCATACAGGTTTGCATGAGCAGTGCAAACATGTAGATTTTTTGATAGACGGCGGCTCCGATTTCATAGGGCGGCTTGTCGGAAACGCGTTCGATTTCTTTCCAGTTCGTGATCACTTCCGGCGATTTTTTCTTTTCATCGTCGATGAGCCACTTTATCATTTTGCCGATAGTGATGAGATTGCGCGTCGCTTTTACGATGTACGTCTTTGCCTGTGCGTTCGATTCGCCGACGAGCCGATTGATGATCGCCGCCGCATCGGGCGCATGCTGTGTGCGCGGCAGGAGCGTTTTGATTTTTATGCCGACTTCTCCGTCGTCGGCAAGGCCGTCGTCGAAAGAGGTGATCGCTTCGGATGAGGAGAGCAGATCGTTGTATGCGTTCGACATGGGCATCGACACGGGTGTGGATACCCACGCGCCGCGCACGAGGACGAGGTCGCAGTATTCGCGTATGTCTTTTTTAACAAACTCGATGAGAAAGCCTTTGACGTAATTGAGCGCGTCGCAATAGAGATAGCCGGCAAGTTTTTTCTTTTCGAGCAGGGAACCGTTTTCGGAGGTATAATTTTTCAAATATGAAAGGGATGTCGTATTGAAAAGCTTTACGAGCAGCTCGTTTACTTTGCTGTTTGTCTCAGCCGATTCGAGTTTTTTTAAGGCAGCCGTCGTTTCGATTTTGAATTTATTGATAAAAGGTTCGACGATGTTTACCGATATCGGACTTACCGAAGGCGTATAATCGGGATCCTGCGTGATCAGTTGTACCGTCATATCGAATATGCCCGTCGCCTGTATGTGCTGCATTTTCGCCGTAATTTTTTTCCATACGCCGATCGGAACGGGTTCGACTCCGCGTATGTCTTTGAGCATTTTTATCATCGGCGCCCAATCGATATTGTCGGTTATATTCCACATGAGCGTCGTAAAATCTTTGATATCGTCGACGATGTATTTGCCGTCGGTTTTTTCAAACTGCGGCGGTACGGAAAAATCGCGTTCGGTAAGAGACGCGTTGAATTTTTTCAATGTAAAATAATAATCGTAAGAACAAAAATCTTTAAAAGCCTGCAATTCTTTATAGCGCCGTTCGATTACGGCCGTGCGTTCGTCGGTAAATCCGTCGATAAACGCTTCGAGCCTCTGCTGCACAAAGGCTGAAAATTGACGGAGCGGCATCGTTTTGCTTTTTTCGGCTATGGCTTCCTGTGTCAGCTCTTCTTCGATTTTGCGCTGAGTGTCGGAAAGAAAGTGGTCGATAACCGCCGTTTTCATGGCGTTCGGATTTTTTATGTTTTGAAATAAAACCTGTGCCGGCGATACGGCTTTGTAGATTTCGTAGAGGAGCTTCGGAAAAGACGGAAGTATTTCGCCGCTGCTCGGTTTGTAAAAATGATAGTGCGATTTCGAAAGGCGTTTTGCTATCGCTTTGAGCCGCCGTTTTTTTTCGTATTCGGGATCGTCGGAGCCTAAAATGGATGCGAGTATTTTTTGAATGAAATTTCCGCCGGATGATTTTGCTTTTGCCATAGCGTCCGCGTATATCATAACTTGAACGGCGGTTTTTGTAAATGCGCTTGCAGAGCGAAGGTTCCGGAAATGCGGACATTAAAAAATACTATGCAATGTAAAAGAACGGCGGAACTTCCGGCAGCAGCCCTTCCGTCGGGAACGGAGAGCGAGGATGTATGCGGTCACATACGGCATACGCCCGGCCGGAGCGGTGCCGAAGGCAGACGCGGAGAGAGCGAAGCGAACGGAGCGGCCGAGCGTGAGCGGGCCGCGCAGGGCGGGATGGCAAAACGGTGCCGTCCGCAACGAAAGCTGACAAAATAATCGTATGGGGTTATGTTTTGTTGATAGACGCGCCGCGCTGCTGGGGTTATACTGTGTCAACAATAATTGCAAAGGTGTGAATTGTATGAGAAAACATTATTTGGACAATATCAGATGGCTGACGGTCGCTTTGGTCGTTATGTATCACGTGATTTTTATTTACAACGCGGTTATGCCGCCGTACACCCGTATAGGTGCATTTTCCGAAACGCAGGTGCAGGACGCTTTGCTGTATATTTTATATCCGTGGTTTATGATTTTGCTTTTTATCGTTGCGGGAATAAGTTCGCGCTGCTACCTTGAAACGCATTCGATCCGCGATTTTGTGCGCACGAGGACGAGGAAGCTGCTTGTGCCGTCGACGATAGGACTCCTCCTTTTCGGCTGGCTTCAGGGCCTGCTGAATATGAGCCTTGCCGGCGGATTTGACGGGATTCCCGATACGATGCCGCGCGTCGCCGTATTTGCGATCATGTTCGCATCGGGAACGGGCGTTTTGTGGTTTATACAAATGCTGTGGCTTTTTTCGATGCTGCTTGCACTCATAAGAAAATTTGAAAAAGGCGGACTGTACGAATTATGCGGCAAAGCAAATGTTTTCGTACTTCTGCTTTTGGGTATTCCGCTGTATTTTTCGGGGCTTATTTTAAACACGCCCGTCGTTACGGTGTATCGCTTCGGCATCTACGCTTTTGCCTTCTTTTTGGGCTATTTTGTATTTTCGCATGAAAATCTTATCGACCGGCTCGCTAAAATCGACATCGCACTCGGTATTGCGGCGCTGTTGTCGGGAGCGCTGTATCTCTATCTGCACTTCGGTGATAAGTATGCCGTCATGCCGACAGTCAATTCCGTTTCGGCGGTCGTTTACGCATGGCTTGCTTCGCTTGCGCTTTTGGCTCTGATGAAGCGCCGTTATGACCGCGAGTCCGCCTTTACGCGCTTTATGACAAAACGGAGCTTCGGCTTATATGTGTTCCATTATTTTCCGTTGACGCTTACGGCGTGGCTCCTTGCACGGTACGCAAAACTTTCCGCAGTGCCGGCATACGCGATTGCGGCTTTCGCTTCTTTTTTCGGCGCTTTTTTGCTCTATGAAGCGGTCGTGCGTATTCCCTTTGTCAGGTGGTGCCTGCTCGGCATAAAAAAGAGGAAATATGCTTAAAGACAATATCGTTCAGCTGCGGAAACTGCGGAACTTTACACAGGAAGCCCTCGCCGAAAAGGTCGGTGTAACGCGCCAAGCGCTTGCAAAATGGGAAGCAGGCGATACGCTTCCCGATTTGGAAAAGAGCAAACTGCTTGCCGAAGCTTTGGACGTATCGCTCGACGATCTTGCAAACCACGAGGCGAAATCGAATTTCGGGCTTGCCGTTCCGCCGAAGGGGAAGCATCTTTTCGGAACCGTTACCGTCGGCGACAAGGGGCAGATAGTGATCCCGGTAAAAGCGCGCAAAGTGTTCGGCATAAAAGCGGGCGATGCGCTCGTGGTTTTGGGCGACGAAGATCGCGGGCTTGCCCTTTTAAAAGCCGACGATTTTTTGGCGATGGCGGAAATGATCCGCGAGGGAAGAAAAGGCGATACGTGATGCAAAAGGAAAAAAAGCGTGTCCGCCGGAAGATTGGTTTACTGAAAGGTAAATTAAAATACAATAATATAAATCGGATGTACCGGCCATTACTCCGTAACATACTATTTTTTTGATAAGAAAAACCGCCCCTTGATTGAGGCGGCTTTTTCTTTTTGTACCGCTGTTCGATCATCGTCGTTCGTTCAAGGGTGAATTCGTCGATAAACGTTTGGAGCTGTTGCTGGACGTACTCGGTAAATTGCCGGAGCGGCATGGTTTTGCTTTTTTCCGCGATCGCTTCCTGTGTAAACTCTTCTTCGATTTTACGCTGATTGTCGGAAAGGAAATATTCGATGATCGCGACTTTCATCACATTTTGATTTTTTATGTTTTGAAATAAAAGCTGCGCGGGCGCTACGGCTTTATAGATTTCATACAGGAGTTTTGCAAATGCGCTTGCAAGGTGTCTTATAGGTGTCAAGCTATTGACATCTTTTATTTTTTTGGACTAAAGTAAAATCATGAATAAAAAAGCTGTTTTTGACGGACAATTTATTCTTTTTAATGTTCCATACTTGTATGACAGGAAGGGAATAAAAATGTCAGCTATAGCTTACCCCCCCCCCCATTTTCTCTGTTAGTTATAATATCTCTAACAGATAGTTTTTTTAAAAATTATTTTTCTTATATCGGCACCATTTCAAATCTAAACCGCATAGTCAATTTATTTCGGCTGTGCGGTTTTTTCGCATTTTCAATGTTGCCTCTAAAAGCTGCAGTTTTTAGAGGTCCTCTAAAGTAAGTGTTTATGGGGTAATATGAAATTAAATAAAGATTACGACGGAAAGTCATTAGAACACTTTTCTAAGGACTTATTTGCAGAATTGCAAAAACATCCTTTCGGCAGTATGCCCAAAAGGGACTTGGACTGTTTGCTCTTTTTTCTTTTTGAAAAGTACGGCCTTTTAGACGGAAAAAACAACAGAGAAAAGGCTCAAAATCTTCAAATAAACGAAACAAGGTTAAAATCCTACATTCTTGATGCAAATGCAAAGTACGGTAAGGATGAAAAGGCGAAAAATCTTGTTAAATTATTGCAGAAGATGGGAGACGGCACTAAGGTCTCAATAGACGGCGATTATTTGGTATTCCTTGAAGAAGACCCTGTTATAAAAGCCGACTTTGTTCAAAGTTTAAAAGATGAGGGCTTTTACACCGATTCAAGTTTTAATAATGAGCTTATAAAGGTAAAACTTTCAAGCTTTTTGTGCTTTGCCAAAAATAAGGGGTTTTTAAACAATAAAAAACTTCTTGACATTGTAAAAAGCGATGAAAAAAGCGCAAAACTGATCAAGCAATTTATTGATAAGAATAAGAATGTAAAAGAAATGGCTTTAGGTGTATTAAAAATCATACAAGCACAAAACGGCTTTGGCATAGGTACATTTATAAGCCTTTTTGAATACGGAAAAGATATATTCACAGCTAAAATAAATTAATGGGGGTTTTTATGAAAACATCGAACTATGCAAGAAAAATTTTAACGGGAGCGGCACTCTTTATGCTGTTTACCGGTTTGTTTACAGGCTGTCCGCAAAACATTGAGGACAAAGCAGTTTCCGTAGAGAGTGTAAGGCTCGATAAAACGGAACTGGATCTCGGGGTAGAAGAAAGCTATAAGTTAAGTGCAGCAATTACCCCTGCGAATGCAAACAACAAAAAAATAACGTGGGCTTCGGACAACTCCGGAATTGCAGAAGTAGACCAAAACGGGAATGTAAGGGGTAAGGCCGATGGTACTGCCCTAATTACCGTAACCACAGAAGACGGAGGCAAAACCGCAGCTTGCACCGTAAAGGTAAAGTTTATACACATAGAGAGTATAACACTCGATAAAACGGAACTGAACCTTCTATCAGGAGAAAGCTCTAAACTGACTGCAACAATCAATCCCGCGAATGCAAGCAACAAAAAAATAACGTGGGCTTCGGACAACTCCGGAATTGCGGAAGTAGACCAAAACGGGAATGTAAGGGGTAAGGCCGTAGGCACCGCCGTAATTACCGTAACCACAGAAGACGGAGGCAAAACCGCAGCTTGCACCGTAAAGGTAAAGTTTATACACATAGAGAGTATAACACTCGATAAAACGGAACTGAACCTTCTATCAGGAGAAAGCTCTAAACTGACTGCAACAATCAATCCCGCGAATGCAAGCAACAAAAAAATAACGTGGGCTTCGGACAACTCCGGAATTGCGGAAGTAGACCAAGACGGAAATGTAAGGGGTAAGGCCGAAGGTACCGCCGTAATTACAGCAACTACGGAAGACGGTAACAAGACGGTAAGCTGCAACGTAACGGTAGAAAAAGGAGCAATCCTTTATCTTAGCCCCGATACAGACGAAATTAAAATTCAAGCCCAAACTCTAAGCTATAATAAGATAATTGTGGTAGGATGTACAGAAACCGAAATGGATGGTAAATTAGGGGATGCCATCTTCCTACACCCAAACGGCGATAGGGTTATCTTAAAAGGGGATATCGACGTTCTGCACTGCGACAAGAATCAGCTTACAGGCCTGAATGTGCAGGGGTTAAATAACTTAAAAACGCTGGGCTGCAACAAAAATCAGCTTACAAGCCTGGATGTGCAGGGGTTAAATAACTTAGAAAAGCTGTTCTGCGAACAGAATCAGCTTACAAGCCTGAATGTGCAGGGGTTAAATAACTTAAAAACGCTGTACTGCAGCGTCAATCGGCTTACAAGCCTTGATGTGCAGGGGTTAAATAACTTAGAAACGCTGCACTGCATTGGCAATCGGCTTACAAACCTGGATGTGCAGGGGTTAAATAGCTTAAAATTCCTGTGGTGCGATAGCAATCAGCTTACAAGCCTGAATGTACAGGGGTTAAATAACTTAGAAGATCTGTCGTGCTCCCGCAATCAGCTTACAAGCCTGAATGTACAGGGGTTAAATAACTTAGAAGATCTGTCGTGCTCCCACAATCAGCTTACAAGCCTGAATGTGCAGGGGTTAAATAACTTAAAAGAGCTGCGGTGCAACGTCAATAAGCTTAACCGAAATGCTTTTACAAAACTCTTTAACGATTTACCTAAGAGGTATAACAGCGATAACGCATATTGCGTTCTTTATACTACCGAAGAAAATGGTAGTATTATCGGGGGTAACTATGGTATTATCGAGGGTAACTATACGGGCTTTACCACTGCCGAACTGAAAGTAATCAAAGACAAAAAGTGGAGGCCGATTAAATATTCTCGCGGTTATGAAGAGGAGATATAAATAATTTGTAACAGGTAATAACGGATAATTCGCATTTTCAAAGTTACCTCTAAAAATGGCAGTTTTTAGAGGTAACCGATTGGGTAAATCGGCAATTATCCGTTATCCTTATTCAGTGCCGTATATTCGATGCACATATTGACTTTTTTTTACGCTTTCACTATTATTATTTTTACGTTTGAAAAAACGTGCTCCCTTAGCTCAGTTGGTAGAGCAATGGACTGTTAATCCATGTGTCGCAGGTTCAAAACCTGCAGGGGGCGGACAGCTGTCATAAACCGACAGCTGTTTTTTATTTAACAAACAACGGTGTATTGTCGATATGCCAGGTTTTGAACCGGAGCTGCCGCGCGGAGCGAAAAGCGCACAGGATGTGCGCGGCAGGCGGCGGAGGCGGCCCGGAGCGAGCATGCAGGAAGCATGCGAGTAGAGGGCAAAACCTGCAGGGGGCGAAAAGTCGTACCGTAGCAGGTACGACTTTTTTATTTAGCAGACGACGGTACATTGTCGATATGCCAGTTTTGAACCGGAGCTGCCGCGCGAAGCGGAAAGCGCACAGGATGTGCGAGCCTCAGGGAAAAAGCCTACGCCCGCGTGGAGCGGTGCCGAAGGCAGCCGCCGAAGCGAGCGCCGCGAGTGAGGCGGCCGCGCGTGAGCAAGCCGCGAAAGGCGGGATTCTTCCGACCGTTTCGTCCGTATGTATAAATAATATTTTAAAATTCGATGTGCGGCTCGGAGCGAGCAGCTTTTTACCGCGAAACGATGTTCGGGAGCGGGCTTGTTTTTCGTTTTTTATACAGATACTTGAACGGGTGGATATCGAACGCATTCGACGACCAGCCGCCGACCGTTTCCAAATCGATGACGTTGAGGCTTACCGGATGCGAAACGGGCAGCACTTCGCCCGAATCGAGTAAAATCTGTTCCGCCCGCGCGAGCAGTTTTGTCCGTTCTTCGCCCGTGTAGAGCGCGGCTTCTCCGAGCAGTTTATCGTATTCTGCGTTTTTCCATTGCGCGACGTTGAGCGTCGATGCCGAGCGGAAGAGTTCGAGGAATGCGAGCGGGTCGGCAAAATCGCCGATCCACGTATACGAAAAAAGATCTGCGTTCCACGACGGGATGCTTTCAAGGTAGCGCTTTATCGGTGAAGTTTGTACTTCGACGTCGACACCGAGCGTCTTCCATGCGTCTGCCAAAATCGCCGCCTGCTTTTTCATATAATCGGTATCGGGAATTCCGATCACGAGCGGGAGTCTCCTGTTTTGCGGAATGCCCGCCTTTTTTTTCGCGTCGGACATAAGGGATGCCCCTTCGTCGGGGTCGGTATACGTAAAGCCTTCGACTTGGGGGTAACCGTTTATCGGATAGACGAGGGTCGGCGCTTTGACGAACGCTTGCGAACGGAGTTCATCCCACGGTACGGCTTCGAGGAGGGCGGCTCTCAGATCGGGATTGTTCCACACGCTTTTTTTCCGGCTTTTGAAAAATAAATATTCCGTTGCGAATTCCGCGTTGATTTGAGCGCAGTCTTTGTCGAGCAGTTTTTGAACGGTAACGTTTCCCGCTATCCAGTCGGCGCTTCCCGTGTTGAATAAAAACGCGTTTTCATCGGCGTCGTCGCTTTGCACGATTGCGATCCGCTCGATATGCGTATGTTCGGCATCCCAATAATTATTATTTTTTATTAAAATCATCTCTCCGTTCGAGTTCCGCTGCATGGAAAATGCGCCGCTTGAAACGCTTGTATCTTTTTTATAGACGGAGAACGCACTGTGGCACAGTACGCGCGGCAGATATCCTGCAGGAGAGGCGAGCTCGACGACGAGCGTCGTGTCGGAAAGCGCTCGTATGCCGACCGCATTCCGCCTTCCTTTTCCGCTTCGATATGCCGCCGCTCCCTCGACGATGTCGAGCAAGGAAGAATAGGGCGCACGCGGTTCCGCAAGCAAATCGAGCCATGCGTCGCACACGTCCCGTGCCGTCAGAGGCGAGCCGTCGCTGAACTTCGCGTTTTTGCGGAGCGTAAAAGTCCAGCGCTTTTTATTGCGCGAAATGCGGTATCGAACGGCGAGCGCGTTTTTCGGTTCGAGCGTTACGGGATCGTACGAAAAAAGTCCTTCATAGAGCGATGAGAGGATCTGCGATTCGGAACTGTAGGAAGCCGTGTGCGGATTCAAATCGTATTCATGTGCCGGAACAATAATCGTAAAATTACGCTGCAGCGCGGGGTCGACCGCTTCCGCTTCGAAAAATTCGCCGGAACCGTCGATTTCGGGAATGTCCGTATCGGGGAGGACATCGTCGTGCGTTTGCGAAACGAGGGCGGCCGTACACAGCGCCGTCGCAAAAAGAACGAAGCACCGTTTTTTAATAAAATCGATCTTATTGAAATTAGAACCCATCTTCATTGATTCCCAATTTTTCCAGCTGCATCTTTTCTTCGGCGACGGACACGTATTCGGCGCGCTTTTGATTCGACTTGACGAGCGTATTTTTCATCGTGACGAGTTCCATCTTCATTCCTTTGATTTTGTCTTTGTTTGCCGCGGAAGCTTGAGATTTGAAATATTCGTCGAGCGCATTGAGCTGCAAAAGAATTTCCCGGTTGTCGGTAAGCTGCCGGTTGATAAAACCGAGTACCGTTTCTTCCGCTGCGGCCGTAATCTTCCGGAACTCTTCGCTTTGCGTATCGGCGAACGATTGCAAAAACTGCTGTTTCCGCACGAGGAGCGCGAAAAAGGTATTGTATTCGATTTTTTTTGTCGTACGCGCTTCGTTTTTTTGATTTACGATAACCAGTTCGTATTCTTCGGGAGCGGCTTTGAGATTGAACGCTTGTCTGAGCGCGCGTTTTAATTTATCGAAAAAGCTGTTGTGTTCGGAACTCAGGACGGCGTGATTCGATTCGACCTTTGAGATGACCTGCTCGTATTGGGGTGCAAGCGCCGAAAGCGAAAGTACGGTGTCGAGCAGCATGGCTCTCGTGTTTACTTTTTGCTTTACTTCCCGCACTTTTTTTTCCGCGATGCGCAGACGTGCGAGAGCTTGCTGCCGGAATTGTTCTTTTTCGGGAGCACAATCTTCCTTGACGATTTCCTGAATCAATTCGCTGTAGTATTGTTTTTTACCGAGTATTTTCGGAAAGAGACGTTTGATTTCCGCAATTTCCGCGCTGAATGAAGAAAGCGTTGTTTTATCGAACGCCGGATTTTCGATCACTTTTTTGCGCACTTCGAACTTATAAGCTTCGCGTTGGAAATTTACAAAATCGGTCAAGCCCGAATGAATAGCGGAAACGGCCGCACTGCTTTTGTTGAGAGAATCGCTTATGAGACTCAAGACCATCTGCGGAGCATGGATGTGCGCTTCGTTTACGAGCGTCGCGAGTCCTCTCGTGTTTACCTTCGAACTGTTGATCGAAAACGCTCTCCAGTCGATACAGGTCGCCAAATCGAGCAGGCGTTTTGTCTGCGCCAAATCGAGGTGATCGGTTGAAAATTTATAATACGTGCATACGAATTCGAGCATGCTTTCGTAGTCGGAAAAGCGCGTTCCCATGACGATGGAGCGCTCGTTTTCCATATACGCCGATTCGTCCGGCAGTATGATTTCCGTGATTTTTTTTTCAAGCTTATACGGATCGGGCTTAATAAGTGCGCGCTGAACGAGCATGGTATACATGTTTTTGACGCAAGTATGGAGCAGTTGAAAATTCGAAAGCACGCCGGGAAGCACTTTTGCGTTTAAGTTTTCCGTTTTTTCCGCGATCGCCGTTTCGAGCGTACCGAAAAAAGTCTGATTATCGCTCATACTTCTATTATCGTAAGTTTTTTATGAAAAATCTACCGAAAATACGGGCGTTTACCGTGCAGTATCGGAAACGCTTCCGTAGAGGATCGCTTCCAAATCGACGGAGAGAAAACCGCTTTTGCCCGTTTTGTAAAAATCGCTTTCTTCCCATGCCGCGTACATCGTCGTGCCGGAAACCGCGAAGGTCGTGTATGCGAAGCCCTCGGGAAGTTTCGGCAATCTGAATGCGACGGGTTTTCCGCCGTTTACGATATGCCGTCCGTAGAGCGCGCCGCTTACGTAGGTAGTACCGTCTCGAAACATGAGACATGCGTAAGTGTCGGCGATGAGCGCGTTCGCCGAAAGAGGTGAGGCATCGTCGTTTTGCTTTTGATTCGTGTAGCGCCTCGGCGAGTGTCCGCCTGCC
This sequence comes from Treponema sp. Marseille-Q4132, assembly GCF_014334835.1. Classification (NCBI taxonomy): domain Bacteria; kingdom Pseudomonadati; phylum Spirochaetota; class Spirochaetia; order Treponematales; family Treponemataceae; genus Treponema; species Treponema sp. Marseille-Q4132. The sequence continues at coordinate 1,156,328 of NZ_CP060591.1, read as the reverse complement.
GTTCGGCATTCTACGAAAAACGCCGTATCTTCGTCAACGAGCGATGCGAGCTCCTGCAAACGTTTCGGTGCGAATGCGATATTGACCGGGGTTGCCTGAGATCGATATGCATCGGCATCCGTTTCGGAGATGAGGAGATCGTTTTTTGCCGAAGAAGGCGAAATCGAAAGGAGCGGAATTTTCGGCTGTACGGAAAGATATGAAAAATCGGTTTTTTCTTCTGCGGATTTTTTTACCGAACACACAAAAACCTTTCCGTCCCACACGAAGTCCGTTATCTCGGATTCGGAGGGGAGGGCGAGAGACGTACACGTGATGAGCGGGTAAAAAACGCTCGAGGCCGTATCGAAGAGAACGAGAAAGTGATGTACGCCGCCTGCAGCGTTGTTTGCAAGCGATGCGTTGAAAAACGTACTTTTGTACAGAGAAAAAATCGGTGTATCGCTTTGGAATACGAGATTGCCGGCCGTTCTGTCGGCAAAGACGGCTGCATCCGTATACAAGCGGAAAGTGCTGCCGGTAAAGACGATCATGCCGAGCCTGTTGACGACGGCGTATGCGCAGGGCGTTTCGTTTCCGTTTCCGAGAGCACTCGATGCCGATGAAATGCGTACGGCTTCCGTCCACGGTTTTTCGGCCTGCATCGGCGCGCGCCTTACGTCGTCGATTTCTTTTATTGCTCCGCCGTCAAAACAATACCATGTATGAGCTTTTTTCCCCGAAGCTGCGTCCGAAAGAGTGAGCGGGGCTTGCCGATTTTTTCCGCGGCACGAAGCGAGCGAGAGGACGGCGCACAGTACGGCTATATATCTGCATTTCATTGTTCCCCAGTGTATAGCGGTACGGCCGATATTGCAAGTGCCGGAATGCCGTCCGCGCGGTACTGCACAGCGGCGATGCTTCGGATCGTGTACAAAAAGCTCGTGATGTCGATTTTTTTGAAAAGCGTTTTTCCCGTTTTGCGCTGCGTGCGGTAAAGCGGAATATACTGCGGCATAAAAAGCGCATGCGATGTTTCCGTACCGCCCGATTGCGGCACACCGATTTCTTTTGCTTTTTGTTCGAGTTCCGATATCGTAATAAGCGCCGTCTTTTTCATAGAAAGAAGCGGCGCGCCGAACGAATGTTCCGCGATCGCAGTGCAGACGGCTTCCGTGTCCGCTTTCCACGGATCGTAAGGGCGTTCCGTGTCGGCGGATTTTTCGGCAAGGGTATCGCATAATTTTTTCCAATTGAACGTCGCAAGGTATGCGCCGTTTGCCGTTTCGTCAGCACGGCTCTTTACCGATGTATTTCCGTTGTTCGCCGATTCCGCGCCTCCGCTTGTTCTGCCTTTCGGCGAGTAAAGCCGCATACACACAAAAGCTGCAAAACCGCTTTCCCAGCCGAGTTTTCTTTCATGCGGCCAGATGCAGCCTGCGGGTTTAAAAAATAAGGTGTCCGTTTCGCCGTGGCAGCTTATCGGCTGGGCGATTACGGCGAGCGGACGATCGGCTGCAGCTTCGAGGCTTACGGTTTTTGCTCCCGCATCAAGGCGAATGACGCACCCCGCCTGCGCGCCTCCCGCGTACCGTATTTCCCAATAGGCGAGAGGAGGGAATTCGGCACACTCATAGGGCGGCCACGAAGGAAGCGAAAACGTAACCTCTTCCGTTCGGTCGAGCGGATTTTTACACGACGTCATCCCCGATCCGAGAAGGAAAAGGGCGAATAATATCGATATCTTTTTCACGCAATATAAATCGTCAAAATCTTATCATTTTACGCGCTTTTTTTTATCGATTTTCCGTAAAACCTGTTGCCATATTGAGATTTTTTTTATATCTTTAATTATAAGTCAGCATTAACTTTAATTGCGAAAAAAAACGATGCATTAAAGACGATTTAGTAAGGAGTTGCATTAAAATGGCTAAACAGTTGTTATTCAATGAAGATGCCCGCAAAAAATTGCTTGCGGGAGTTGAGCAGATTTCGAAAGCGGTAAAAGTAACGCTCGGACCCTGCGGCCGTATGGTTATGTATGACAAAAAATACGGTTCGCCTGTTATCACGAAAGACGGCGTTACCGTTGCAAAAGAGATTGAACTGCAGGATCCCTATGAAAACATGGGCGCTCAGTTCGTGCGCGAAGTCGCATCGAAGACGAACGACGATGCGGGTGACGGCACGACGACAGCGACCGTTCTTGCTTATGCGATGGTCCGCGAAGGCGTAAAAGCCGTTGCTGCCGGCATGACCCCTATCGAAGTAAAGCGCGGCATGGACAAAGCCGTTAAGCTCGTCGTCGATGAAGTCAATAAAAATGCAAAACAGGTAAAAGGCGCGGAAGACATCACGCACGTTGCGACGATTTCCGCAAATAACGATACCGAAATCGGTAAAATGCTCGCCGATGCGATCGCAAAAGTCGGCAAAGACGGCGTCATCACCGTCGAAGAATCGAAAAACATGGACACGACGGTCGACACCGTAGAAGGTATGGAATTCGACCGCGGTTATATTTCGTCGTATTTCGTAACCGACCGCGAACGCATGGAAGCCTCTTACGACGATGCGTATATTTTGATCCACGACAAAAAAATCTCCACGATGAAAGACCTGCTTCCGATCCTTGAAAAAGTCGCGAACGAAGGAAAGGCCCTCATCATCATCGCGGAAGACGTCGACGGAGAGGCGCTCACGACGCTCGTACTCAACACGATCCGCGGTACGATCAAATGCTGCGCGGTAAAAGCGCCCGGCTTCGGCGACAGACGAAAGGATATGCTGCAGGACATCGCGATTTTGACCGGCGGACAAGTGATCACCGAAGAAGTCGGTCTCAAACTCGAAAGCGCCGAAATCAATATGCTCGGCAAAGCGAAGGCCGTCAAAATCGACAAAGACAATACGACGATCGTCGGCGGCGCGGGCAAAAAGAGCGCCATCAACGAACGCATCGAAGAAATCAAAACGCAGATCGAAAAGACGACGTCGAGCTACGATAAAGAACAGCTGCAAAAACGCCTTGCAAAACTTTCCGGCGGAGTTGCGGTCATCAACGTCGGCGCGACGACGGAAACGGAAATGAAAGAAAAGAAATTCCGCGTCGAAGACACGATTGCGGCGACCCGCGCGGCTCTTGAAAGCGGCGTAGTTGCAGGCGGCGGACTTGCGCTGCTTGAAGCGTCGAAAGTTCTCGAAGCGATTCCTTCCGAAATCAGCGAAGACGAAAAAGTCGGCTTTAAGATCGTAAAGCGCTCGTGCGAAGAACCGATCCGCCAAATTGCCGACAACGCGGGTATCGACGGTGCGGTTGTTGTGGAAAAAGCGAAATCCGAAAAGAAAGGCGTCGGCTACGATGCTGCGAAAAACGAGTGGAAAAATCTCGTCGATGCGGGCATCATCGATCCGGCAAAGGTTACCTGTTCCGCGCTCACGAACGCGGCGTCGATTGCGGGTACGCTTTTGACGACCGAATGCGCGATCACCGATATCCCCGAACCGAAAGCGCCGCCGACAGCTCCGTCTCCGGATATGGGCGGTATGTATTGATAAACTGAAAGTGCCGCGAACGATGCGGTGCTTTCAAGCTTCTTTTTCCCCGAACACTTGCCCCGTGCAAGTGTTTTTTTGTATAGTAGCGTTATGGCATCAAAACCCGCTTCGTCCGCCCGACGCGGTGCGAAATCGAAAAACGGAAAACTCAATAAAGTCCTTCCTCCGTTCTTTATGATCGCGGCGGTCATCATCGCGATCCTTTTCATCGTCCGTCTCTTTGTCGGAGAGTCGTCCGAGCGTCTTCCTCGTGCGCGCATCGTAACGCCCGTCGCTCCGGGAGAAGCCGAAAATCAATCATCGGGCGATGCCCTTTCGTCCAATAACGAAGCGATGACTTCATTCGTGCCGCTTTCGCTCAATGAAACGCTTATCAGCACGCTGTCCATCGATTTGAATAACGATATGAAAGAAGATCAGGTCGTCGCCGTCCGCAAAGAAGGCGTACACTATCTCGTACTCATCGTCGGCATCTACGATGCGGAACGGAACGCATATATCCGCACGGCCGAAATCACGACGGAGATTTCCCGCACGCGCACCTTTTCCTATACCGGTATAGATATGCTCGGCGAACATCAAAACGCTCTCGTGTATCAAGGCGTCAAAGACGACGGCACGAGCGTTTTGGCAATCTACATGATGCGCAAAGAACGCAATAAAATCGAACTCGTGCAGATAGGCGATTTCGAATCCGACGGTACGATCTTTATTCAGCAGGATGATCGTTCGATGTCGTACGAACTTTCGCAGTCGCGCGGAGAGAGTTTTCCGGTGTGGGTATACGGTTCCGCAAAGGATTCCGGCAGCGGCGAAAATGCGAATTTGAGTCAAATCCAAACCGAATACCGATGGAACGAAAGGGAACAAAAATACGTTGAAACGCGGCAAGTGCGCGTGACCGGAAGCAGGATCGCCGCGCGCGAGCTTGCGCGCATTCAAGACGGCACCGTCGAAACATTCGCCGATTTTCTCGACGGCTTGTGGTATAAGACGTCGTCTTCGCAGGCCGGCATACGCTATCTCTTTTTCGATCATGCGCAAAAAGAAGTGATCTTCCTCTACGACGATACCGAAGAGGTATACGCGTGGGAAGACAGCAATCTGCGCAGAAGCGGCATTTACATTACGACGACGAACAAATCGATTACGAATATGCAGCGCCGCTGCGATATTTCGCTTGCGGGCATCGATGAAGTGCGTATTCACATCATCGACGACGTACGCATGATTATTAAAGAAAATAATTTGTGGGACGGCAGTTACCGCAAAATGACGGCGTTCGCATCTTTTACGCCCGAAAGCCGGCAGCAAAGCGAATACGAAAGCGCGTTTACGAAATGGCCGGAATGGAAAACCGACAACGGTCTCGTTATCAAATTCGGAAAAACGACGTATACCGTTTCGGGCGATAACACATACGATGAAGGCATTTATGTAATAGGCGCCGTTGCGGGCAAACACGTCGTACAGTTCCGGTCGTCTCTGAACTCACAGCTGCTTTCAAGCGCTTATCAAATGCGTTTTAAAACCGTAACGATTCCCGCTTCTTCCCTCCGTGCCGCCGAAGTCCAAACCGACTATCACACGCTCGAACTCGATCCCGTGCGCATCGCACCCGATGAGTGCTATCCCGCCGAAGGACGCACTTTTACATTGACGCGCGAAGAAGATTGATGCGTGCGTGTTGCAATTTTCAGCTTCCCGTCATACAATGATACGTATGACTGTTATTAAAACGAATAATAAAGCACTTCGCTTCGCCGTTTCCGTTCTATGCGCGTTTATCGTTTCCGTTGCGGCATCCCAATGTTTTGCCGAGTCGCCTGTCGGCGGCGAAGCCGTTTCGAATTTTCAATACATGAAAAAAATCTCTGCGGTATTCGATTTTGTACAGCAAAATTATGTCGATGAAATCGATCCGAAAGTGCTCTACGAAGGAGCGCTCAAAGGTATGCTCGACTCGCTGAAAGATCCTTATACGCAGTACCTCGATCGAAATACGATGCGCCCGCTCTCCGATACGACTGCCGGCAATTTCGGCGGTGTCGGCCTTTCCATCAGTAAGCCACTCGAATCGTCCGCCGACAAACCCGCGTACGTCGAAGTCGCTTCTCCGATCGAAGATACGCCCGGAGCGAAAGCCGGTATTTTGTCGGGCGATTATATCACTGCGATCGACGGAGAGGCTACGCCTCCCATGACGATGGAAGAAGTGCTCAATCACTTACGCGGCAAAGCGGGCACTCCGGTTACCGTTTCGATTTTACGCGGCAAAGACATCCGATTCGACGTAACGCTCATCCGCGCGCTCATCGAAGTGCCGACGGTAAAGTACGGCATGATAGGTGCGACGGGCTATCTCCGCATTATCGAATTTACGCCCGATACGTCCAAGCGCGTACAGGAAGCGCTCGACTCGTTCGGAAAAGCGAAATATAAAAATTTAATAATCGATCTGCGCGACAACCCCGGCGGGCTCATCACGAGCGTCGCCGACGTCGCGGATAAATTCATCGATTCGGGAACGCTCGTTTCAACGAAGAGCCGTCTCGCATTTGAAAACAAAGTCTTTACCGCGAACGCGAAAAAAACGACGGTTCCTGCAGGTCTGCCGATCGTAGTTCTTATAAACCGCGGATCAGCTTCGGCATCGGAAATTTTGGCGGGGGCGCTCAAAGACAATCACCTCGCATACCTTGTCGGTCAGCGTACCTACGGCAAGGGATCGGTACAGCAGGTCATCCCGCTCAGCAATGCGGACGGTTTTAAAATTACGATGGCGCGCTATTATACTCCGAGCGATACGAATATCGATAAAGTCGGTATTCCTCCGGACAGGGAAGTGCTTTATCCCGAATTGAGCGAAGCGGAAGAAAAAGCGTACGCGGAACTTATTAAATCGAATACGATCGCATCCTACGTCGATTCGCACAGCGGCATGACAGAACGCGATATCGCATCTTATGCCCTCGTTTTGCAAAAAAAATATCCGCTCAATGCGGCTTTGCTTCGCCGCCTCATCCGCGTCCGCGTAAATCGCTTAAAGCCCGCGATGCTCTACGATTCGGATTACGACATCCAACTGAACGCCGCGCTTGAAATTTTGAAATCGAACGATTTCCAAAAGCTCGTCCGGTCGGCGAAGACCTTGAAAGAACTGCAGGATGAAGCCGAAGCGACAAAGCGTACGGAGACTTAAAACGTGCGGCAATTTATCGCCGATACCGCACCCGACGACAGGGGACTCCTTTCCGTTTCGGGAAAAGATTTTACGCATTTATGCCGCGTCCTCCGCGCAAAGCCGGGCGATATGCTCGACGTGCGGATTCCGGGCGGATTCCTTTTTCCCATGACCCTCTGCCGTATCGATGACGCACGGGGCATTGCCGTATTGCAAAAGTGCGGAGGCGAAGGCGTTTCCGTTTCCCGCGGAGTCGGAGCTTCTGCCGTCGATAAAAATTGCCGTGCCGTCGAATACACGCTTTTTCAATTTATCGCAAAGCCTCAAAAAATGGAAATGATTGTGCGGCAGGCTTGCGAGTGCGGAGTGAAGACGATCGTTCCCGTCGCAGGCGAGTATTCGCAAAAGGGCAGCATCGCTTCTCTCTCAGGCAAAAACGAACGCTTTACAAGGATCATCAAAGAAGCTCGCGAGCAGAGCGGCTCATCGGTCGAAACCTCCGTTGCGGAAACCGTCGATGTGAAGGGGGCGTGCGAAGCGTGGAGACGGATGAGTGAAAAAGCGCAAAACACGTCCGCCGCCGTCGTCCTCTCGGAGCGGAACGATTTTTGCGTACCGCTTTCGGATGCGGTTTTTACGGGCGTCACGTGCGCGGCGATCGCCGTCGGAAGCGAAGGCGGCATAAGCCCCGATGAAATGGCGGCGCTTCGAAATGCCGGATTTACGCCCGTTCACTTTGCGGGAAATATTTTGCGATGCGAAACCGCAGCCCTTTACGGCATCGCCGCCCTTCAAACCGCGCTCGCCGAATTTGCAAAATGATCCCGATACGGTGAGGAGTACGGTTTTTCGATTTTTTTCAGCGAGACCGCGGGTCCGCATTGTCTTTTAAAATAAATTGAGGCTGCCCGAAAAGAAAGGACAGCCTCTGCGATCGGCATATCTTTGTAATTTATTTGTCTTCGATGACCGCGATGATATCGCTCATTTTGAGGATGAGGTGGTCTTCGTTGTTGATTTTTATCTGCGTGCCGGCGTATTTGTCGTACATGATGCGCTCGCCGACTTTTACGGTGATTTTGTCTTCTTCGGTACCCGGGCCGACGGCGACCACTTTTGCCGTTTGCGTTTTTTCCTGTGCCGCTTCGGGGATGATGATGCCCGATGCCGTCTTCGATTCCGCTTTTTCGTTTTTGACGAGAACTCTGTCCGCTAAAGGTTTGATTTTCATGCTGTGCTCCTGTGATAAAAGCTGCCGTCAGCTGCGCGCCGAAAAGCGCAAACCGCGGTTTCCGCAACGCAAAAACCGCAGTCGATAAAAAGCTTCCGCCTTTTACGACGGCTTTCGTTTGTGTAAGAGTATATAAAGTCTTACAATCTTTATATATTTATAATATACTTATTTTGTGTCTGTATCGTCAACAGGGAGCGGGCGCTTGCCTGCGAAAAGAAGATTTTACGGCGGATTTATCGCGTCAACTTTTCGCAAACTGTGGTATAATCTAATAAAAAACGGGGGCATATATGCTTGCTACGGCTAAAGGGTATTATAACGGTACTCAAATAGTACTGGATTCGTCCGTGCAATTTCAGCAAGGACAAGAGGTTATCGTTACATATACCGTTTCCCCGAAAATTTTGAAAAAAGAATCTCTTTTATCCGTAATAGATTCCCTCGTCGGGGCGATCCCCGATACCGGAAAAGAACTTTCAGAATACCGCGAGGAGCGACTTAAAAAATATGCGGATATTGATTGATACGAATATAGTCCTTGATATTTTGCTGAACAGAACTCCATTTGTACAAAATGTGGTAGCTGAATCGCATAACTTTGATGCAATTATCACTCGTAATCCGCGTGATTTTACAAATTCGAATTTAAAAGTTATCTCCCCGAAAGATTTTTTAAAACAGACTGAAAATTATCAAATTTTATGATAAATTTTTAAAAGAAATCAACAGGGAAGGAAAATGAAAACACACACTATATTTTTTATAATCGCAGCGGCGGTATCGTTTTTTGCGGGGTGCGTATTCGGATATATACAAACAAATAGACAATACGACAGGGTTTCCGTTGCGCTGCACAAAGAAAGATTGCGTATCTACAATCAAATAAAAGAAAATTACGGCGTCTATGAAAAAGATTGCAAAGACGTTAAAAAAATCGCCGTGATCGATTTTTTTAAATCTATGGCATTGTATGTAGTTGAAGAAAACGGAGTAAAAACAATTCGCGTTTCCGAATGATCGGTGACGGAGACTTGCGGCGATCTATGAAACAATCGGACGAAACGGAACTTGCGGAAAAAAAGCGCTTGGTGCGGCAGGCGATGCGGAAGGTGATTTTTGAATTTACCGCCGAAAAAAATCGCGCGGGTGCGGCGTCGAAAAAAATCGAGCGCCTCTTGCTCGGCTCCGAACTCTATGCGGCCTCACATACCCTTTTTATATTCGTATCCGATCCGAGCGAAGTCGAAACGAGGGGCATCATCGCATCCGCATTGAAAGACAAAAAACGAGTTGCGCTTCCGCGCTGTATCGATACGGCAGGTACGATGGAATTTTATTATCTCGATGCGGCTCTTTCGTTTGAAGCACAGACGGAAATCGGCGCTTACGGTATTACGGAACCGAAAACCGCTCTCGAAAAAGCCGATACGAAGAACTTTCCGCACGCCTCTCTTTTTCTCGTACCCGCTCTCGCTTTTTCTTGTGACGGCAGGCGGCTCGGAAAAGGAAAGGGGTTTTACGACCGCTATATTGCGCGGATTTCCTATGCGTTTCCGGTTTTGGCAGGTCTCTGTTTTTCCTGCCAAATCATAAGCGATGTCCCCGCCGGAGTCCGCGACGCGAACGTTTCGCATATCGTGTGCGAAAAAGGTATCTTCCCGTGCCCGCCGCCGCATGACGCGGATTGACATCGTGCCGATTGCGCTTTGCAGACCGGTGCGAATATTGATAAAAAAAATGATATATGCTACTTTCTGAAGAGATGAAAAAATATATCCTTTTGATTGTTTTATCCGCTTTTTTTTCGAGTGCGTGTAAATCGATTCCCGCAAAATTGCATACCGCTGAGGACGAAGCGCCCGTATCGGTCGGCCATCTGCTTCGTGCACCTGTACGAAGCGGTAAAAACGCCGATCTCTACCCCGAAACCGTTTTGAGCGAACGAGAGGGACATGTGGAAACTTCATACGAAATCCTTGCAGAGGGAAGTTACGGTGCGGAATTTACCGCCGCGGTAATCGAAAATCAAGCCGATTTGGATAAACTCTATTCGCTTTTGCGCGGCGGCGCGGTCGACTCTCCGAAAATCGATTTTAAGCGGAAAAAGGTAATCGCCGTATGTGCAGGTACTTTTAATACCGGAGGCTATGGCATACGACTGCATTCCGCGGTATATACGAAAGACGGTTTGGAAACGGTGTTCACGATAACCGCTCCCGAGCCTACTCAAATAGTAACGCAGGCTTTTACAAGGCCTTACCTCATAATCGGCATAGATGTATCTCCTTCAGTGCGGGTTTCGGTTACGCTACGCGGATTCGAAAGGCGTTTTGATTTTTAAACTCGGAGGAACATCCTATGAAACGAAAACTACGGATCGCGCTTGTGGCGCACGATAACCGCAAAGCCGATATCGTCGACTGGGCGCTGAACAATTCCGAAATGCTTTCGGCGCACAAACTTTTTTGTACTGGAACGACGGGCACGCTCGTGCGGGAATCCTTTATGAAGCGCGGTATCAAAAGCGATATCACGTGCATGCATTCGGGACCTATGGGCGGGGATGCGGAAATCGCGGCGCTTGTCGTTCGAAAAGAAATCGATTTTGCGGTTTTTTTTATAGACGATTTGAATCCGCAGCCTCACGAAGCCGACATTCAAATGCTTTTACGCCAGTGCAGGATCCACAATATACCGATCGCGTGCAACCGCTACAGCGCCGATTTGATGATCACGAGTTCGTTGTGGGACGATGCGGGTTACGTGCCGAAAGATCCCATCTACGCGCCCTTTGACAGAAAGGCGTTCGAAGAAAATCTCAAAGCAGGCAAGTAACCTATAAATCGGCCGCGGGAAAAGGGATGTCTGCCGTGCCGCCGGTCCGATTTTAAAAGGAGGCGTTCCGTATCGATACAAATTAATAATTATTAATTTGTCGACCGCGTACACACGGTACGTTCTCGTCCGTGCAGGTAAAAACGGCGGATCGTTTCAGCGCTGGATGCTTCCCGTCGCTTCACCTTCGACGAGCGCTTCCAATTCTCCTTTTCGGAAAATCGCGATGTCGCCGGGGATCGTGTGCTTAAAGCTTGCGGCCGCAGTTGCGAAGTCGAGAGCGTACTGCGTGTCTTTGAAGTGATGAAAGCCGTGTATGAGTCCCGCCGCAAACGCATCTCCCCCTCCGACGCGATCGACGATATTTTCGATGTGATATTTTTTCGATACGAAAAACGTTCCGTTTTTGTCGTGCAGGAGTGCCGAAAAATCGTTGATATCCGAAGTGTACGTTCTGCGCCTTGTCAGGGCGACGGTGTGAATATTGGGGTATTCGCGTTTTACGGCGAGCGAAATCTTTTCAAAATATTCGTCGGGCAATCCTTCTTTCGACGTATCGTAGCCGGAGACCGTGATACCGAGACAAAAGCGAATGTGCCCTTCGTTCGTGATGAGAATATCTGCCGATTTGACGATTTCTTTTACAGCATCTTCCGCCCGCCGTCCGTAGCGCCACAGTTTTGCGCGATAGTTGATGTCGAATGAAACGGTGATATTCCGTTTTTTTGCTTGGGCGATCGCTTCGATCGTCGTGAGGTATGCGTTTTCGGAAACGGCAGGGGTGATGCCGCTTATGTGAAACCACGATGCGTCCGCAAAAACGGCTTCCCAATCAAAATCGGACGGAAGCGCTTCGGCGATGCAGCTGTTTTCCCTGTCGTAGACGACATTCGACGGACGCCGGTACGCGCCCGTTTCGAGAAAGTAAATACCGATTCTGCCGTTCTTTCGGATCACCGAGGAAAGATCGACATCGTATTTGCGTACTTCCGAAAGAGCGGCTTCTCCGATTGCGTTGTCAGGGACGGCGGTTACGTAAGAAGCTCTGTTTCCGAGCTGCGCGAGTTCGCATGCGATATTCGCTTCGCTCCCGCTGAAGGTCGCTTCAAAATTCGGCGACTGGAAAAAGCGTTCATGCCCCGGTGCGCTGAGCCTGAGCAGCAATTCTCCGAGCGTAACGATTTTTTTCATAACTGCTGTTCTCCGTTGAACGTCCCGTCAGCGGCTCACTCGGCCCGACGCATCTCCGCCCATAAGCTTTTCCGCTTCTCCTACGGAAATGTGATTGAAATCGCCTTCGATCGTCTGTTTTAAGCAGCTTGCGGCGACGGCGAAATCGACCGTCTTTTGCGGATCGAAACCTTTTACGTTTCCGTAGATGAGTCCCGCACCGAAACTGTCGCCGCCTCCGACGCGGTCTACGATGCGGATGAGATATTCTTTGCTGTAATAATAATTTTTGCCGTCATAGAGGAGGGCAGCCCATTTGTTGTCCGATGCGCTCAGCGACGTGCGGAGCGTGATTGCAACCTGCCGCAAGTGAAAGCGGTCCGCCAACTGTTTTGCGACGTCTTCATAGCCTTTTTTATCGAGCTTGCCGCCTGTTACGTCCGTGTTTTTGGCCGAAATGCCGAAAACCTTTTCCGCGTCTTCTTCGTTTGCAATGCACACGTCGATATATTCCATGAGTTCCGCCATGACTTTGCCCGCTTTTTCCGAAGTCCACAATTTTTTGCGGAAATTCAAATCGCAGCTCACCGTGATATTTTTCGCTTTCGCTTTTTTACACGCTTCGAGACAGATTGCCGCGACATTGTCTCCGAGCGCGGGCGTTATGCCCGTAAAGTGAAACCATGACACATCGTCGAATATCGCTTCCCAGTCGAAGTCTGTCGGAGATGCCGTTTGAAAAGAAGATCCCGCCCTGTCGTAGATGACAAAAGATCCGCGCTGGCTTGCACCCTTTTCCGCATAATAAATGCCGAGCCGCTCTCCGCCTCGCGCGATCAGTTTCGTATCGACACCGAATTTGCGCAGTTCGTTGAGCGCCGCGTCTCCCATTTCGTGAGCGGGAAGCTTTGTGACGAACGAAACCGGTACATCGAAATTTGCCAAAGAAACGGCGACGTTCGATTCCGCACCCCCGTATACGACGTCAAATTTATCCGCCTGTACGAAACGCTTGTAGCCTTCCGGCGCGAGGCGCAGCATGATTTCTCCGAACGTGATTACCTTAGACATAAGATCCTCCAAAAATTGATACGGAACATCCGTGTGTCCGTAAGTATAAACGTATGCATCGTTTTTTGCAACGCGATTTATTGACGGCGGATAACCCGCTCGATATAATTTTCATAGATGCGCGATTATGCAAAACGACGTCAGGGGACATTGTATCTTGCGGCGCCGGTATTTTTTATATTGCACGTATTTTAAAAGGTATGTGCAAAAGTTTTTATGGAGGAAGATATGGATGCGTCATCGATATTGACGACATTGTTGGGTTCATCGAGCGTTTCGAACATCGGCAAATTGTGTGACACCGACAGCGGTACGGTGAGTACGGTTCTCGCCCAAGCGCTTCCGGCGCTTTTGAAAGGCGCCGACAAACAGGCTTCTGATAAAGCGTCCGCAAAAGGTTTCGCTTCCGCACTCGCGGAACACGCCGGCGTCAGTACGGCGAATCTCGGCACTTTTATGAAAGACGTCGATTTGGACGACGGTGCGAAGATCATCAAGCACTTGCTCGGATCGAGTGCGGCTTCGACGACGAAATCGATTGCAAAGACGGCGGGTACCAGCGCCGGTACCGTATCGGCGATCCTTGCCGCGGCAGCTCCTCTTTTGATGAGCCTTCTCGGAAAAACAGCCGGAAACAATACTTCCGGAGATGCGCTTTCGGCTTTGATCGGCGGCGTTATGAAAAACGTAAATGTCGGCGACGTGCTCGGAGGACTTTTGGGCGCATCGGGTGCGAAAACGCAGGGAACGGCAAAAAATTCCGGAGCATCCGGCACTGCGAAACTCGCAGGCAATTTGCTTAAAGGTTTATTAAAATAAATAATTTACGGGAGTATATATGGCGGTAAAACATAGGATCGTGTCGGCGTCGACCGGAAAGACGGTAAAGACGGCGCCTGCTCCGAAGGGAGAGCAGGGGAGCGCGCTGCCGCTTCGAATAGGTGCTGCGGCGCTGTGGATTTTCGCAATCGTTCTTGAAGCGCTTGCACTGTGCGCGATGACGGAAAAAATCGTCATTCCGTTTTTAGTAAAGTTTTCTCCGCTCGTGCAGGGAATCGTCCTTCTCATCGTCGATTTTATTGCCGTTGTTGCGGGTGCCCAGCTTTGGAAAAAAGCGAATCGCATCGCACCGGCGTCGGAAGCGAATGCGCTGAAGTTTTGGCTGTGGAACAATATGGGCGTCATTGCGTGTGCGGCGGCCTTCGTTCCGTTTATCGTTCTTTTACTTTTGAATAAAGATACCGATAAACGCACGAAAGCGATCGGTATTGCAGCAGCGGCCATTCTCCTTATTATCGGGGGACTTGCAAGCTACGACTTCAATCCCGTGTCGGCGGAATCGTATGCGCAGGCGGGGATCACGCAGCAAGTGTATTGGACGCCGCACGGCAAACGCTTTCACACGCATGAAGACTGTTCGGCTTTGAGTCGAACCGAAGAACTTACTGCGGGAAGCGTACAGGAAGCGATCGAGGCGGGCAGAGAAACGATGTGCAAAATCTGCGAAAAACGCGACGGCGCAGTGGTAGAAAAAGTAAAACAGGCGGCAAAAGAAAAAGACGCCGCATAGCGATCGGCGGGCGCTTTTGAAATTTGCTCGGTATTTTCGGAAGCGCCCATCTATGCGAAACCCTCGATAATGTGCTATACTACGTGAATAAGAATTAACGGTTATTTCATAATGTTATCGAGGTATTTATGTATAAAACGCGCAAGCGGCTGATATTCCTTTCGGTCAATGCCGCCATTTTAATCCTTTTTATCGTTATTTCAACGATGCTCATGCCCGAACGGATAAAAGAGTATTCGTTTTCTTTGCTTATATCAATTCCCTCGGTTATCTTCGTTCTTTTGCTGATCGGAGGAGATACCGTGCGTTCCGCGCTTGACAAAAGGCTGCGCCGAAAGATTTTCGAAAAGGGCGAAACGCGTTATTTGACGCGCTTTATCAACAGGCTGCGTTTTTGTTATTCGCTCGACGATCTCTATAAGGTATTTGCAGATGTTCTGGAAAAAGAAGCGGGTTGTTCCGTACTCTTTGTCGACAGAGAAAAAAATTATATTCTGTACAACAGTCCCGACCGTTTGGCATCTTCTCGATCCGTGCGCGATACGCTCGAACGCAATTTTCCGCTTTCATGGCCGGAGGGTTCCTACCTCATCGACGATTCGCTCGGTATCGTATCGCATGCCAAAGATGCGCGCGGTTTTTTCTTCGTATGCGGCACACAGCATCTTTTTATTTTTTGCCGGTACACGAAACTCTTCGATGCGGATGCTTTTCGGCAGTTTTATGAAGAGTTTTCGCGCTTTCAGTCGCGTTCCCGTACGATTGCAAGTCTCACCGAAATTTCCGATCTGACGAAAGAATGGCAGCTGCTTGCGGATACTCAGCGTTCCTTCCTTCCTCAAAAAATGCCTTCGATCCGAAAGCTCAAGCTTGCCGCGTATTATAAACCGCTCATAAACGTGTCGGGCGATTATTATTCCGTTTTGCAAATCGATAAAAGCAAAACGCTCCTCCTCCTCGGCGACGTTTCCGGAAAAGGTCTTGCTGCGGCACTCATCATGGGGCTCGTCGTCAATACGCTGAAGATCATCGACGACAAAGAAGATCTTGAAAGCGTTATCCGCGAGATTGACCGCGCTATAAAAAATATGAAGCTTCAGGATAAATACACGGTATTGTTTCTCGGCCTCATAGATACCGATAAAATGACGATGCGCTATATCAACGCGTCCATGTCCGACCCGCTCGTTCTTTCGCGTGCGCCGGACGGCTACAAAGTAAAAGCGCTCGCATCGAATGCGAGTCTCGTCGGTATCATCGATTTGGGCGATATCACCGTCGAAGAGCGGAGACTTTACCGCGGCGATATGATCCTCATCGCTTCCGACGGTTTGTCGGAGATTATGGATTCGAACGGCATTCAGTTCGGAAGCAGCGATGTCTTTCAAGAAACGCTTCGTACAAGCGCCGACAAAATGCCTGAGGAATTTATCAACGATATCGTGCGCCTTATTCCCGAATACAACGGCGGCGCGCGTCTCCATGACGACGTCACGATGATGGCTGTGAAGGTAGGCTGATATGGCGTTTATTATTCTCGATTTCGGATTTGCCGTATTTTTTATCTGGCTTGCCGTCTATACGAATTATCTGCACCGCACAAAGGGCATATACAGTCAACGGCTTACCGACAATGTCTCATTGGGAGCGATCGTTTCGGCGCTGCTCGCCATAGCACCGGCGCTTCAGCTCGGCGGAGGAACATTTATCATAGTTTCAAAACTGCTTTTCTTTATGGAAGCCGTTTTTTTGACGAATATTTCATTTTATTTTATTTTGCGGAAGATAAAACGCACGATGCCGCTCATCGTCGTCTTGATGATATCTTTTTTCGTGTTTGCGCTGTATATCGTATTTACAAAATTTCAAGTAGTCATCATTTCTTCCGATGCCGGCGTAAAGATAATTGCACGGTATATTTTTCCCAATAAGCTTCGTGGAATTTTTACATGGGACTGGTTTACCGCTTTTGCCGTTTTGTATCGATTTGTGCTGCCGGGCTCCTGTGTACTTGTTATGCTGTTGCTCAACGAATACCGCTCAACGCGTCTTGAAAAGTATCAGGGATATATCCAATTCTTTGCAGTTGCCGTCATGTGGGCGAATTTTGCGTTTTTGAATTTTCTGTCGCGCCATATTCCCGGTTTCTATCTGCTCTATCCGATTTCGTATGCTTTCCTTTTGTTCTTTTTACTGCGTTCGGAAACGATCGAAGCGCTGCCGTCGGCGAGCGACGCCCTCGTTTTTGTTTTGAGGCTTTTGTTCGCCTATATCATTCCGAGCGTTTTTGTCGTCGGAGTTTTTATTTCGCTTTATCCGTTTTTCGGCGGTTTGACATTGCTGTTCAACGTTATTTTGATCGCGGGTACCGCCTTATCGCTCGTGTTTATTTGGGCAATGTCAACGTATCTTACGACTACGCGCCGCCTTCGTCCCGCCGACTACCAAAGCGCATTCGAAAGCGATTTGGCGTCGATCGATTACAGCGGTGAAATGGACGAAATTCTCATGAGCGTGTATAACATATTTACGAGAAACCTGCAGTGTTCGTCCATGTCCGTATTTGTCAATAACGGCGAAGAGTATCTTGAAAACGCGTTTTCATCCGCTGTCGCAATCACGCCCGTCCGCGCGGACAACCCCGCATTCGGTATACTGCTCAATGCCGGCCGCAACATCATTTCGGTTTCGGAAATGGATGCGCGAAGCGATGTCGTCGAAGCTCGAGATGCCCTTACCGCTTTTTTTGCGGATACGCAATCCGATGCGGTCATTCTTTTGAGCGAAGGACGGAACCTCCTCGGCTGTATCACTCTCGGTTTGAAAACGAGCGGCGACCATTATACCGATTACGATATTTCCATTCTCACTCGTTTGTATTCGTACTTTTTCGTGTTCGGCTATTATATGCGTAATATTTCGAACAGAGATATCATCGGTACGGTCAACCGCGAAATCCGTATGTCGTCTCAAATCATCTCTTCGA
The DNA here is from genome assembly GCF_014334835.1 of Treponema sp. Marseille-Q4132. Taxonomy (NCBI): domain Bacteria; kingdom Pseudomonadati; phylum Spirochaetota; class Spirochaetia; order Treponematales; family Treponemataceae; genus Treponema; species Treponema sp. Marseille-Q4132. Next base: position 1,138,741 of record NZ_CP060591.1, on the reverse strand, counting down.
TTCAGGAAGACGTTAATCCGGTAGAAAATCCGAAAGCGGATGTCGGTTATATCATGAAATCGGCACACAATATCGGCGGTGAGTTTATCGATCTGATCAGGATCAACGATCATACGCATCTTTTCGTTATCGGAAGTTTGAGCGGTCAGGGAATCGCGGCGAGTATGAATATGGTCATTTTAAAATCGATTATCCGAACCTTTCTTTCGGAAACCCGCGATTTTAAATTACTCGTTGAAAAAGTCAATGTATTTATCCGCGAAAGCCTTCCGAAAGGAACCATCTTCAACGGCACTTTTGCGCTAGTCGATTTTTCAAACGACGTAATGTACTACATCAACTGCGGTATTCCCGCGATTTTTGTATATACGCAATCGTACAACAACGTTATCGAAATTCAGGGACGCGGTCATGTACTCGGTTTTGTGCGCGATATCGCCCCGTATATTTCGGTGCGGCAGATAAAACTTGCCAAAGGAGATGTCGTTCTTTCCTGTACGAACGGCGTTCTTTCTTCCCGTTCGCTCCGCGGCGAAACGTTCGGCAAAGAGCGCGTACAGCAGGTTATGCTTTCGAATTTGACATACCCCGCTTCGCGTATGGCGCAGTTCATCTATGACAATCTTGTTAAATTCATGTCGAAAGAAATCGAAGCGGATGTAAGCGCCCTCGTTATCAAATACATATAGGGCACCTCTAATAATATTCGGAGATATCTATGGAGCAATTGACGATTACGGAAAAGAGCGGCGCGAATTACGTGTTGTACGAACTCAAAGGCGCGGTCATCGCGTATACGATCGGTGAATTTCAGCAAAAGCTGTACGATGAGATCGAACGCGGTAACGTCGTACTCGATCTGTCGCAAGTTTCGGAAATCGATTATTCGGGCATGGGAACGATTATGGCGGCGTTCAACGACGGAGAAGATAAGGGGCATACGCTTTATTTGCTCTCTCCTTCGCCGGAAAGCCGCGATGCTATCGAAGCGACGGGATTTTCGAAAGTGTTGCATATTATCAGTTCGGTAACCGAAGTTATGTAGTCGAAACGGCGAGTTTCGAAAGTATTTAAAAATAAAACTATGTTTTCGGCGATGTCTCGGAAGCTGTTTAAAGCTTGACGGAGACGGTCTTATATTCGCTTCTATTCTTTTTTTCATAAAAACTCCGTTTTTGAACAAATTTCTCGATTTATTATACGACGACAAAAGTCGTGCTTTCTGTCCCCATGAGGATTGAAGCGGCGGCTCCGTCGTCGGGAGGTCGAAATGAAACGGAAATCTTTCCGAGTGTGGATATGGCTTTTGCAGACGGCGCTTTTATCCGCCTGTATCCTGTTTTCGCTTTGCCCCGTGTCGTGCAAAGTGACGGACGAAGGTTTGCAGCTGCTTCGAGGCGATTATGCGGCGCCCGTCCTTGAATCTTACACAGCCAAAAGCGAACGGCAGGTGACGCTTTCGTTTTCCGAGCGAGTTACGATTACGGGAGCGGTCATTACCCGAGCGGCATCTTTTTCGGCCGGCGAAGCGCTGCCGGAGCAGGGTAAAATATCGCCGATCCTGAAGGCCGCGTCGGGAGAAACGGGGGGAATTCCCGTGAGCGTGTCGTACGATGACGAGGGCAAAAGCGTGATCGCCGAAGCTTCCGAAGCGCTTGAAGCCGGTGCGCATTATGCGCTGTACGGCGAAGCCCGTGATGAAAACGGCAACTCGCTTACGTTTTATGTTCCGTTCGTCGGTTTTAACGGACGTATTCCGAAAATCGTTATAAGCGGCATCCATCCTCAGTTCGCATCGGCACCGAGCGGAGGAGGAGATGCAAAGTGCGAGTTTGTCGAACTCTATGCGCTTACGGGCGGAAACGCTGCGGGACTCAGTCTTCAAAGCGCGGCGGACGGAAGCGAGCGGGCGTTTACGCTTCCTTCTGCGGAAGTAAAAGCCGGAGAAACCGTAATCGTTCACTTGCGTACGAAGGGGGAAGGCTGTGTGAGCGAAACGGGCAGCGACCTCGCACTTTCTTCCGGATGGTATACGTCTCCCGTGATGCGCGATATTTGGTCGCCGAACGAAAAAGCGTGTTTGGGCGATAAAGAGGATGTGCTCATGCTTGTCAATTCTTTTACCGGCGATGTACTCGATGCCGTATTGTATGCGCCGGCAGGGAGTACGGCATGGAGCAATGAAAATATAAAAGGGGCGGCACAGGCTGTGTCGGCAAAAGGATTTTGGAAAAGCGATCTGCCTTCGGATGCTGCGAGTACCGCCGATTTGACGGCATCGAAAATGCTCAAGCGGTCGGGCTGCATTGCCCTCCGCCGTGAAGCCGAAAAGGGCACGCTCGGCGATACTGTTTTTCATACGAAAGAAAATTGGCGGGTCGAAAAAATCGTAAAAGGTGCGGTAAACCCCGCAGAATAGCACACGGAAGTTTCTCCCGCACACGGCAGGGCTCCTGCCGGGAGTGCAGCCGGTTTTTACGTTGCATGCCGCGTTTCGGAAAATACGGTTTCCGGTATCGGTATACCGATCGTATCGATTTGTCGCTTGACCTCCGGAGTACGATGATTTAAAATAATAATTATGAATACTCCTTCGTTTCGTGAAATACCGATATCGGCACTTTCGTTCAATCCCTTTTCGAAAGTGCTGCAGCAATGGATGCTTATCTCCGCCGGAACAGAAAAAGACTGCAATACGATGACGGCGAGCTGGGGTATGTTCGGCGGTTTGTGGCAAAAAAACGTCGTGCAGATTTTTATCCGACCGCAGCGCTTTACGAAAAGCTTTGTCGATTCGCACGATTTGGTAACGCTTTCTTTTTTACCCGACGGGTATCGCGACGCGCTGAAAATTTGCGGTACGATTTCGGGCCGCGATACGGATAAGTGGAAAAAGGCGGGTATCAGTCCCTATCCGATAAGCGGCACCGTCGCCGTAGCGGAAGCCGAGCTTGTCATCGTCGGGAAAAAATTGTATTCGCAGTTTTTCGACCCGAAACTTTTTGTCGATAAAAATATCGACGTCGACTGCTACCCCGGTAAAGATTATCACGAAGCGTACATATACGAAGTGTGCCGCGTTTTTGAAAAAGCGCGGTAGCGGTTGCCTGCTTGCATACCCCATTCCCTTTGTATATAATGTGCCTACATCGGAGCCGTTTTGAGAGCGGCTCTGTCATCACATTATACCGAGGTTGCTTGAAGTGAAAGGGAGCCGGGTTACCATTGAGCATGTCTCGAAGAGATTCGATAACGGTTTTATCGCTCTCGACGATATCAATATTACAATCGAGCCGGGAGAATTCTTTTCCCTCCTCGGTCCTTCAGGCTGCGGTAAGACGACGCTTTTGCGTATCATCGCGGGTTTCGAATATCCCGATGAAGGCGCGGTGTTGTTCGACGAAACGAACGTCGCCCCGCTTCCGCCGGACAAGCGCCATTCGAATACGGTTTTTCAAACCTACGCTCTTTTCCCGCATCTTTCGGTATACGAAAACGTCGCGTTTCCGCTGCGCTTGAGAAAAGTGCCGAAAGAAACGATCGACGAAAAAGTGAAGCATTACATTCACCTCGTGCAGCTCGATCAGCACATTCATAAAAAACCGAATCAGCTTTCGGGCGGACAAAAGCAGAGGGTTGCGATCGCACGCGCGCTGATAAACGAGCCGAAAGTGCTTTTGCTCGACGAACCGCTTTCCGCACTCGATGCAAAGCTCCGCGCAAATCTCCTCATCGATCTCGACAATCTGCACGATAAAATCGGCATAACATTCATCTACGTGACGCACGATCAAAGCGAAGCGCTTTCCGTGTCGGATCACATCGCCGTCATGAATGCGGGACACGTGCTGCAAGTCGGAACGCCTTTCGAAATTTACGAAAGCCCTGCGACGCAGTTCGTCGCGCAGTTTATCGGAGAAACGAATCTCTTCGAAGCGCAGGTCGTCGATTGCGTACCGCATCAAACACCGGGAAAGGATCCCGACTATATGGTCACCTGTTCCGTTCCCGCGCTCGGCCATCAGGCACCGCTTGCGAGCGACACCGAAGCGACGGCGAGTCTCGACCGCTATATGCAGGTAACCGATTACGGTCCGACGCAAAAGGGGCAAAAGGTCGCTTTTACGATCCGTCCGGAAAAAATCCGTATTACGAAAGAGCCGCCTGAAACGCATGGCCGCACCGACATCAACGTGTTCAAAGGCATCGTCGAAGAACCGGTGTATTCCGGTTTCCAATCGAAGTTTTACGTGCGGCTCGAAAACGGCGCGCTCGTCAAAGTTTTCAAACAGCACACGATTTATTTCGACGACGGACCTGCCATCCAATGGAAAGACGACGTCTATATTTCATGGGCGGCGGAAGACGGTTATATCGTCGAGGACATACAAAAATGAAAGCGACGGATACGAAACCTCCCGCGGCAAAAGACGGCACGATCAATCAGGGCACGGCATACGCGTGGCCGATGGGAGTTTGGCTCTTTGTATTTTTTATCGCGCCGATACTCATCATCTTCGTCTACAGTTTTTTAAAAAAGGGATTGTACGGCGGTGTCGAATGGGAGTTTTCGCTTGCAGCATACCGTCGGATGTTCAATCCCAATTACGGCATACTCGTACTTCGGACGCTCAAAATTACGACTGTTTCGACTGCGCTTACCGTACTTATTTCTATTCCTTGCGGGTATGCGATGGCACGAAGCCGTCATCAAACGCTTTTGCTTTTTTTAATAATCATTCCGTTTTGGACGAATTCGCTTATCCGCGTTTTTGCGTGGATGTCGATCCTCAACAACGACGGTATCTTAAATCAAATTCTCATATCGCTCGGCATTACCAAAGATTACATACAATTTTTGTACAATCAAAATGCGGTCATCCTCGTTTCGGTGTATATGTATTTACCGTTTGCCATATTACCGATTTTCACCGCCGTCGACCGATTTGATTTTTCGCTGCTCGAAGCCGCGCGCGATTTGGGCGCAAACAAAATGCAGGCTATGGTAAAAGTGCTCATTCCCGGAATCAGAAGCGGTATCGTAACGGCCGTCATCTTTACGTTTATCCCGATTTTCGGCGCTTATGCCGTGCCGCTTTTGGTCGGCGGAAAAGATTCGTATATGCTCGGAAACGTCATCGTCGATCAAGTGCAAAAGATGCGCAACTGGCCGCTGTCCGCCGCTTTTTCCATGATCATAACGCTCATCAGCATCGCGGGTATTTTATGGATGAGTTTTTCGAACAGACGCGACGCCAAACTCAAATCTTCGAATGCAAAAGATGAAGTTTATACTGCAAACGGAAGCGCTCATACCTTTACGGGAGGAATCATAAAATGATCAATGTCTTTTTCTTTTTATTTCCTGCCGTAAAAAAAAGGCGGCAGTCCGAACCCGCTCGGCATGCAAAAAAATCGTGGAAGCACAGAGCGGCGGTATTTTCCTTTTCAAATATAATGCTCGCGCTTACCCTCGTTTTTTTGTTTTTGCCGCTCGTCGTTATCATTGTGTATTCGTTCAACGACAGTAAGGGTGCCGATTTTACGCGTCTTTCGCTCAGATGGTATAAAGCGCTCATCTTCGATTCCCGATCCTTGTGGGAAGCGCTTTTAAATAGTCTCATCGTCGCCTTTACGTCGGCTGCCGTTTCGACGCTTCTCGGCTCGCTTTCGGCGATCGGCTGCAGTTGGTATAGGTTTCGCGGGCGGAAATTTGTCGAGAGCGTTACCTACCTTCCGATGATTTTGCCCGAAGTCATCGTCGGCGTTTCCACGCTCATCTTTTTCAGCCGAGTGCACATACCGCTCGGACTCTTTACGATTTTTGCCGCGCACGTAACATTTTGTCTGCCCTTTGTCTATCTCATGGTAAAAGCGCGTCTCGACGAATTCGATTTTTCGATCATCGAAGCAGCGCACGATTTGGGTGCCACGGAATTGCAGACGCTCGTCAAAGTCGTCGTTCCTTCTCTTTTGCCGGGCATCCTCTCGGGTTTTCTCATCGCTATCACGATGTCACTCGAAGACTTCGTGATCACCTTTTTCGTGTCGGGTCCGGGGTCGACGACGCTGCCGCTGTACGTTTATTCGATGATACGTTTCGGCGTCTCTCCCGTTATCAATTCTCTTTCGTGTGTGATGATCATTGCAACCTGTCTTATCGCTTTTGGACTTCGAAAGGGACTTAAAACGGTAGCGGCTTCTCATTAAATGTTTCGGAAGCTCCTTTATTATTTTGAGGAAACGTATGAAAAAAATTATCGACGGCTTTTTAACGGCGGCGCTTGTATGCTGCGTTTTCGGTTTCGTATCCTGCTCGAAAGAAGGCGGCGTACGCAGACGGTCGAACGTACTCTATCTTTTTACGTGGACCTACTACGTGCCGGAAACTGCGATCCGCCGGTTCGAAAGCGAATACGGCTGCCGGGTAAAAGTCGATACCTACGATTCGAACGAAGTGATGTATGCAAAGCTCATGGCCGGCGCGTCCGGCTACGATATCGCTTTTCCGTCGCAGGACTACGCGTCGATCATGCTCAAACAGGGTATGCTGCAGGAAATCGATTTGAATCGATTTGAAAATAAAAAATATATCAACCCGCTCGTTCTCGAAAAAGCCGTATATGATCCGACGATGAAATATTGCGTTCCGTACTATATGGGAGCGGCGGGTATCGCCGTAAACAAACTGCGCTTTTCGAATTACGAGCGGAGCTGGAGCATCTTTTCCGATGCGCGCATTCGGGGGCATGCGTCCATGATGGACGATATGCGGGAAGTTATCGGAGACGCGCTCGCGTATCAGGGGTATTCGGTCAATTCGACGGACGATGCCCAACTCAAAAGCGCCGCAAATTTAATAATAAACGATTGGAAGCCGAATCTTGTCAAATTCGATGCTGAAGGATTCGGAAAATCTTTTGCCGCGGGAGATTTTTGGGTGTGCCAAGGGTACGCCGAAGTCGTATACGGCGAAGTCCCTGAAGATAAACAAGCCGCGACGATCGATTTTTTTATACCGAAAGAAGGCGGCCCCATGTATATCGATTCGATGGTCATCTTAAAGGGTGCAAAGCATTACGATCTTGCGATGCAGTTTATCGATTTTATTCATCGTCCGGAAATCTACGCGCAGTTTGTCGATTGGTTCCGTTTCCCTCCCTCGGTCAACACGGAAGCTGCGAAATATATGACGACGACACCGATGTACACGACCGAAGAGATGGCGCACTGCGAACTGAAACTCGACATTGGCGAAAACCTCGAAAAGTACGACGATTTGTGGCAAAAAATTCGTTTTTCCGCAAAATGATTGCGGACATGAACGGCCTCTGCGCGATAATTTTAAAAGCGGATCGATAGCTGCGGAATCTTTTTTCGTGCTGCAGTGCGCGTTCGAGAGGCCTTTCAATTAAGCCGCTTTTTCAGCGATGCAGTCTCTAAAACTACAACCTCTTTCCGCCGATAATGATATCGAACTGTGATAAAAAACGACGTTCAAAGGGGTTGCCATGTCCGCTTTTTCGATCGATAAAAAAATTCGCTGCTTTATCTGGTGGGCCTTTATGTCCGGTGCGCTTTTGTTTCCGCAGGCGGCGGGAAGCAAAACCTCTGAAAACGAAACGCTTATTACGCAAGGAGTGCCGTCCGAAGTTTTATCGTTTAAATACAAAAAAGGCGATTCGTACCGCACGCTTTCGAAAGTCCACGAAGACGTTTTCGTCAACGGCAGAAAAAATCATCACGCGGAAATCGTAACGCGCATTTCCGCAAAAATTACCGACGTACACACGGACGGAAGCGGCGTATGCGAGGCGACCTTTATGTCTTCCGAAGATTCGACGAGCAGTACGAACGGTGCGCACTTTTCATGGGGCGACGAATACAAAAGCGTATTTACGCGGAGCGCTCGCGGCATATACGCGATGGAAGATGCGTATTTTATGCCGGTCGTCCGCGACTGTCCGATCTTTCTCGAAACGCCCGTCAAACCCGGCGACACGTGGAGCGCCGAAGGACACGAAGCGCACGATCTTCGCCGCACTTTCGCGCTGCAAAAGCCGTTTAAAGTGCCGTTTACCGCTTCGTACAACTACAAAGGAATTGTTAAAAATTCCGGCGGCAGGGTTTTCAACGTCATCGACGTGCAGTACAATCTGTATTTCGAAAGTCCGAAAATCGACGTGCGGAAAGGCGATATTTCGGCTCGTACTGCGGAGCTGATGAATCGCCCGAAAATCACGATGGGACATTCGCACCAAACGCTCTACTGGGACAATGAGCGCGGTGAAATCGATCACTATCATGAAAATTTCAAAATCGTCATCGAAACCTATTACGGCGATACGTTTACGTTTCAAGGAACGGCGGAAGCGGAAGTGACCGAATTCGAGCGCGTCAACGACGACAGCACGATGAAAAAAATTCAGGACAGCGTCGCGGAACTCGGGCTCGAGGACGTATCGGTAAAAAAAGGTGAAAAAGGATTGACGATCAGCCTCGAAAAGATTCAGTTTCTTCCCGATTCTGCCGTCCTCCGCGTGAGCGAAAAACGCAAACTCGAAAAGATCGCCGACATCTTAAAAGCGTATAAAAACGATTTGCTCGTTACGGGGCACACGGCGCTGCGCGGAAACGAAAAAGCGCGGCAAATACTTTCCGAAGAACGCGCTCAGTCCGTCGCCGATTATTTGGTCACGCTCGGGGTGCGCGATTCGTATCACGTATTTACGCAGGGAAAAGGAGCGGCGGAGCCGGTTGCGACAAATCAAACCGAAGAAGGCCGGTCGAGAAACCGCCGCGTCGAAATCACTATCATGGACGAGTAACGCGCCGCCCGTTTGCGCATACTACGGAACGTTCGCATGCCGGAAATTTCGTGTACGCGCCGTTCGCACGGTATGCAGAACGTTCGATCGGGCGGCATCTCAACTTGCGAGCGTTTTTTCGTCGGCGAGCGCGTCGAGGATCGATGCGAAAACGGTAAAGCTCTCGGGAGTCAGCGTCCGTTCGGTATCGTTTTTCGTGTTTATCAGCCGCCACGTTCTCGGTACCATCGATTGTAATTTTAATAATTTTTCTTTTGATTCGGCATCGCTTTTCACATCGACGGTATGATTGACGATATAGTTTTCGAGCGATTTTTCTTTTATAAGAGCTGTAAGATATGCATTCGCTTCGTCTTCCGGCAGCATCGTTACGGCGACGGCGGGAATACCGCATGCGATAAAACCCGCGTTGTCGCTGTATGCGAACGGAAGCGTAAGCCATCTCCGTGAAGCCGAACGGCGTAAAAGCTCTTCGGCGCGGTCTTCGAGAGCGGCAAAGCGCGTTCGAAGGCCGTACGGTGCGGCGAGCGGTAAAATCGTCTTACGAAGAATCGGAATCGTACCGCGTCCCATGCAGTCGAACACGTATACGTCGTCGTTTGTGATGCCGAGCCGTTTAAAAAGCGAAGCGAGTGAAAACGCTCCCTGACAAGCGACGCCGCCGGATGCGAACTCTTCGCCGTCCGAAAAAAGCAGACGGACGTTATGAAAATCCGATCGGTTCTGCAAGCGCTCGGCCCAATCCATAAGGCAAAAATTCGCTGCACTGTTATCGTTCGCTCCGGGACTTCCGGGCGTGCGGTCGTAGTGCGCGATCACCGTTTTGATTCGGAATTGAGGGTTATACTGCGACGTCGGAAATTTAACGTATACGTGATTTTTCCCGGCAACCGGCATCACGATGCTTTCAACGCCGCGCTCTGTGAGATAGGAGCGGATAAACGCGCATCTGTCGCAGCCGTCCGCGATATATTCGGAAAATCCTGCGGGAAGGAAATTCATAAAAAGAGTATAGCATAAAAAAAGCCGGAGTGCATCAGTGCAGCCCGGCTTTTTGATTTTCGATGTAAGACGAAGCGAACGACTACCGGCTATCTCCGCCGTTGTCGAATCTCGGACGGCGCGGCGGGCGCTCTTCGGCAATGTTGACGCGCACGCGGCGGCCGTCGATCTCTTTGCCGTTCATGTCGGCGATTGCTTTATCCGCGGCACCTTCGTCCGTCATTTCGATAAAGCCGAAACCCTTCGACTGATCCGTAAAGCGGTCTTTAATAATTACTGCTGAAGCGACTTCACCGAAAGAAGCGAAGCTGTTTTTCAGAGTATCCTCTGTTGTGGCATAGTTAAGGTTGCCGACGTAAATTTTTTTGGACATATACAATGTTCCTCTTGCCGAATACGGCATTTTTTATTTGCTGATGCCAGCTGCAATCTGCGTTTTCTGAATACCGTAATCTGAAGAAACATACATTCATACGAAAGAAAGCTTTATCAGAACTGTCTTTAGAGAACCAGAATCATATTAAAATTAGTAGAAAAAATAAACCGTGTCAAGTATAGGATCGAAACAACAGAAAGGCCTTTGCCCGAAACTTGCGATCGAAAAACATATTCGGAAGATTGCATTTTTTTTTCGATTCAATTATGATTCATCTATTAAATTTATGGGAGAATTTATGGCAAGTCCTTTGGAAAATTATCTTGCATCGTGCAACGGAAAACCGAACGCGGCGATGACTTCTTACGTCGCAAATCTGCAGCAGACGGCAGCGATCGCGCCTGAAATAGCCGCGAGCGTCGTCAAAGAACTCGAAACGCAGAGAGCGCACTTAAAACTCATCGCGAGTGAAAATTACTGTTCGCTTGCCGTGCAGGCAGCGATGGGAAATCTCCTTACCGATAAGTACGCCGAAGGCTATCCCGAACACCGCTATTACGGCGGCTGCGAAAATATCGATGCTGTCGAATCCTGTGCGGCGCGGGAAGCCGAAAAACTTTTCGGCGCGGATTATGCGTATGTGCAGCCGCACTCGGGCTGCGATGCTAACCTCGTCGCCTATTGGGCGATTCTCAATCACAAAATCGAAATGCCGACGCTTGAATCGCTCGGCGTAAAAAGCGTGTCGGATTTGACGGTGGCGCAGTGGGAAGAACTGCGCAAACGATTCGGGCGGCAGCGTCTCATGGGACTCGATTATTATTCGGGCGGGCATCTCACGCACGGATACCGCATGAACGTTTCGGCAAAGATGTTCGAAAGCATTCCGTACACGGTCGATAAAGAAAGCGGCTTGCTCGACTACGACGCGATCGAAAAACAGGCGATGGAAGTAAAGCCTCTTATTTTGCTCGCAGGCTTTTCCGCTTATCCGCGCAAAATCGATTTTAAACGGCTCCGTGAAATCGCGGACAAGTGCGGCGCCGTGCTCATGGTCGACATGGCGCACTTTGCGGGTCTCGTTGCAGGCAAAGTTTTTACCGGAGATTACGATCCGGTAGCTTTTGCGGATATCGTCACGTCGACGACGCACAAAACGCTGCGCGGCCCGAGGGGAGCGCTCGTTCTTTGCAAAAAAGAATTCATCGACGATGTAAACAAGGGCTGCCCGATGGTTTTAGGCGGCCCGCTCGGAAATATCATCGCGGCAAAAGCGGTTGCGTTCAAAGAAGCGCTTTCGAGCGGATACCGTGAATACGCGCACAATGTAGTCAAAAACGCATGCGCTCTCGCAAAAGAATGCGTTTCGCTCGGTATGAAACTCCAGACGGGCGGCACGGACAATCACCTCATGCTCATAGACGTGACGACTTACGGACTGACCGGACGGCAGGCGGAAGCGGCGATGTTTCAGTGCGGCGTTACGCTCAACGCAAACTCGCTCCCTTTCGACAAAAACGGTCCGTGGTGGACGAGCGGTATACGGGTGGGCACTCCGGGCATTACGACGCTCGGTATGACGGAAGCCGATATGAAAGAAATCGCTTCGATAATCGATTCGGTGCTGAAAGGTACGAAGCCCGGCACGACAAAAGACGGAAAACCCGCAAAAGGGAAAATCGTCCTCGATCCCGCCGTGCAGGAAAAGGCGAAACAGCGCGTACGCTCTCTCCTTGCAAAGCACGTGCTTTATCCCGAACTCGACCTCGCATTTTTGAAAAAAGAATTCGTCGGATAAATTATCAGTCGTCAAAACCGAGTCGAAAGCCGCGGTCGGTGCCGGTCAATGGAATAGAAGGTGGGCGGCGAGCGATGGAATAGAAGCTGCGCGGTAATTGTTAATCGGTACATTGCCGATTGACAATCACCTAGAGCTTTTCGACTTCTTTATGTGCGAGACCGGTTGCTTTTACAATGATATCTACGGAAACACCGAGACGTTTGAAATTTTTCGCTACTTCCAATGCTTTCCGCCGCTCTCCTTCATCTCTTGCATCCATCATCGTAGCCGACATTATCCGATATTCATTTCGCGCCTGTTCGTTGTCTTTTACCGTCTGTATCATATCTTCCAATCTCCCTGTAAACTCCGTCGTCGCTTTTCCCGTCTTTATATATTTCAAAAGACCGCTTAAATTTTTGTCTTCAATTTTATTAAAAGCCGCCGCATTTATTATAACCTTTTTTGCCCCGTCGTGTAAGAGTATTTGTCGATCTTCGAGACAGATATTTTCAAATGAATAAACGGGCTTTCCTTTTCCCGGCGCATCGAATAAACAGATAAAAATGATAAAGCTGTCGTTCAACTTGCTGTAGGAATTTCCTTTATCCAAAACGGAAATATCGATCGCCGCTTGATAAAAACGCATCCGCCTAGGAAGATTATGTTCGTCGCTCACTTGCATTTCAATATCATATATTTTCCCCGTTTGGTTTTGTACCAAAACATCGAAACGAACCGATTTTGCTTCTTCGTATGTGGTGATATTGTATTGTGTTGAAAGATACGTTATCTTTCCGATTCTATCGGATAAAATCATTTCGAGGAATATCTTGCAGAGTTCTTTGTTTTGCATAACCTTGCAGAACATAAAATCATCGGCGATAGTCAAATCATCAAAACTTTTATGCATAGTTTTTTTTCTGTTATTGATCCTGCTATTGTAATTTTATACCTAAGTCCGGAAGCCGCGGACGGTGCAGGTTGATGGAATAGAAGCTGCGCGGCGAGCTGGACGCTGCGGTACGAGGGCCGCTTACATCGCATGTACGCCGTAGGGATCTTCCCAAACGCCGCCGTCATCGTATTCTATTTTGCTCACGTATAAAAAATCGATTTGACACGCTTCATCCTGCATTTCCGAAATATAATCGTCGAGTCCGAATTCCCTCCGCACTGCAGTACGGGGTGCGACGTTTTCATCGCATTCGAAAACGATAGGGTTTTCGTTCGAAAATGAAATGATTTCGTCGTTTCCGCTTAAAAATACGACGACGGAAAATTTTCGAACCGTCCGTTTGCTTGCGTTGTAAAACGTCAGCGCGACGCATCCGTATTCGTAAAACGCCGTATCCGATCCGGCGGACACTTCGCCCTTTATACGGTACGGAGCGAGTGCATGGATCGGAAGCGCAAAACAAAAGAGATACAATACTGCGAACGCGAATTTCGATTTTGCCGAAGTGTAAAGCCCGGCGCTTTTCTTCGCTCTGCATCCGTTTTTCGATCCGGCTTTTTCGGCCGCAGTCACGCTTTTCGCTCCGATTATTAATTTATTTTTCATCTCACCGCCTCGCGCACGAATTTCGTTCCGTGCGATATAATTGATTTTCCCGGTACGACCGGTTTTACCGTACGCGGTAAACGCGAATGCAGTTTAAGCGATTTTAATATTTCCGACGCGACGTTCGTACAATGTGAAAGAGGATCATCACTGTACGGATCGGGCGATAAGCGCTTCGGCAGTGTTTCGGGAGGATGTTTCGGAAACGCGATATCGAAAAGCAGATGAATATCTCTTCCGTCGTATAGAAGTTCGTGCGCGATAATGCAGCGTAAACAGGCTGTCGCTTTTCCGGTATTAAATTTTTTCAGCAAGCCGACGGCCGATGCCGTATCGCGCGATGCAATCGTTGCAAAGACAAATGAATGTACCGCCGTTTCGATTGCCGTTCGAACGCTTGCTTTGTCGCAGAGGCGCCGTACGACAGGCGGGGCCGCGTGCAATGCGTTTTCGCCTCGATACATATCGGAAAAAATCGATGCGGCAGCCGTTAAAATATCGCGTTCATCAGGCGAACAAAACAGAACGAGCCCGCTTTTTTGCATGCGTATGTCCCGCAGTTTTTCGATTTGACTTTCGGAAAGCCCCATATCTTCAAGCGGCGGTAAACACAGGGGAGGATCGGGCAGGCTGAGTACGAGGATGCTTTGCACAAAGACGGTGTATATCAAAACGGGATCCGTACCGAAGTGAACGAATTTTCCGTAAAGCCGTATGCGACCGTCGATCTTCGAAAGCGATGCTATGCGATGTATAAGCGCTCTCGTATATTCCGGTAAGAGCGTCATCTTTTCATAGAACGTCCGGTGCGTTCTGAAAACGACCGCCGTTTTTCCGATAATGATTTCACGGGCGGAAAGGGATCGCGCCTGCCGTAAAATCGCACAGAGCATTCCGTCCGCATGTAAATCGGCGAACGCGGCAATATCCGCCGCACGTATCATGGTATCCGTTTTCATCACAGTATAAATCGCCGTAAAGCGTCAAAAAACGGAAGTTTTTGTGCAGTTTTTTATGTTTTTATGTCGATCGGCGCGGAAAAGAGGAATAGATTGAAAAAAACGTCCACGTTTTACTGAAAGAATTTTATAATCTAAGTAATTGACTAGGTAATTGGTTTTTGCTACTCTCTGTTAGCGTAGATAAACTTTATGAACTTTGTATTTATAAATCCCGTTTCTAAAAATATGTATGATGAGAAGGAATTAAACAGATTTATTTCGGCTAAGGGTTTTGAAATCGTTGAGTGTAAAACCGACTGGATAAAAAAAGTTATCGACAAATACAAACAAAGGGTTTCGTCTGCAAATAAAACCGTAATGGATATGCGCTGTCCTTTCGCCGTTCAATTAGTAAAAAATTCTTTTCCGAACTTGGATGTCATATATCCTCCGATAGAGCCGATTTTGATTCACTGCGCCGAAGAAATATCACGGAACTATGGAGATAAAGGAAATATATTTATAACCACGCCGTGCAAATCTTTAGCGGAATACGGAAACGCCTTAAAAATACAAAACACGGTTTTTGTTACGTGGAATGATTTTGCACGAAAACTTGACTGTAGTTTGCAAAAAACGATTCTCAGCAAAAGTCCGATCCCTCCGGGATTTTTTTCTCCTCTTAAAGTAAAGACAAAAAGCATAACCGGGAGCGCGAAAATACGGAATTTTTTTAAATCGGAAGATGTGTCCGGCTATAAATTAATTGAAATGCTCTATTGTAAAAACGGCTGCAATAACGGGGACGGCGTTTTATGAAAAAAAGAAAAATCGGCTCGTTGAAATTTATTCCTGCGATACTCACTGTTTTTTCAGTTGTGCTTGTTTGGTCTGTCGTATGCAGATTGGGAATAATAAGCTCTTATATACTGCCGTCGCCCGAAAAATGTTTTAACAGTCTTATCGCAATGATAAAATCCGGAGATATTTTTGTTGACATCGGGATAAGCCTTTCGCGAGTGGCAAGGGGATTTTTGCTGGCGTTTATAATCGCCTTTGTTTTAGGAATGATAAGTTCGGTAATTCCGTTTTCAAAAAATTTTTTTGAATATTTAATTCAATTTTTTAAAAACGTTCCTCCGATCAGCATGATCCCTCTTCTTATTTTGTGGTGCGGAATCGGAGAAACCACCAAGACAATAATAATAATCCTCGCTTCGTTTTTTCCTATGTATATGAATATCGTTAAAGGCTTTACCGGCTGCGACAAAAAATTGATAGAAGTCGGAAAATCTTTCGGATATTCGCAGCTGGAATGTTTTTCAAAAATCATCCTTCCGAATGCGGTTTCCGACATTTTAGTGGGAATGAGAGTCGGACTCGGTTACGCATGGAGGGCGATAATCGGCGCGGAAATGGTTGCGGCCTCTACGGGGCTCGGCCACATGATTTTGTTTTCACAGACAATGTCCAGGACGGACAGAGTGATAGTAGGGATCGTCGTAATAGGGTTGGTAGGCTATCTTACCGACAAGATTTTCGGAATTGTTTTAAACAAAGTTCTGAAAGGAAAGGCGGAAAATGGCTGGAATTAATTTAAAGCACATAAAAAAATCATTTACTGTCGATTCAAAAAAGATTGATGTACTCAACGATATAAATTTGGAAATTCCGGAAAACAAAATAACCGTACTGCTCGGAAAAAGCGGCTGCGGCAAAACAACGCTCTTAAGGCTTGTCGGCCGGCTCGAAACGGCGGATTCCGGTGAAATTGAGTTTAAGAAGGATTTTAAGACGACCTTTGTTTTTCAGGAACCGAGATTAATGCCGTGGCTCAACGTGCTCGGGAATACAAAGTTCGGTCTAAAAAAATCGGAATACAATAAAGAAGAAGTGTTCAGACTGATAGAAATGGTAGGACTCAAGGATTTTATAAAAGCGTATCCCTTTCAGCTTTCAGGGGGAATGCAGCAGAGGGTCGCAATAGCAAGAGCGCTTGCCTACAAAGCAGATTTTATAATGCTCGACGAGCCGTTTGCCGCCTTGGATTATTTTACGCGCGAGCAGATGCAAAAAGAGCTGATTTCAATAGAAAAAAAAGAAAACAAAAGCCTTTTGTTTGTGACCCACAGCATAGACGAAGCGATAACTTTGGCGGATAAGATTGCCGTAATAGAAAAGGGCAGGGTAAAACACGAATTCGATATTGATTTTGAAAAAGAGAATAGAAATCTCATGGACGAGTATTTTTTAAATCTTAAGCGGCAGATTATGGCGCAATTGGATTTTAATTAATCAACACCCCCGATGCAAGCGTCGGGGTATGTTGTTCTCATAAGGTGGTTGCAGTCGGCTTTAATACCCTTTGTTACGACGCAAGCGTCGGGGTATTAAATCCTCCGCACGAATAAATAAATTTTTTATAGGGGGTTATATGAAAAAATTTATCATTGTGTTGTCAGCAGTATTGATGGCAACATCGTCAGTCGTTTTTGCCAAGGCAAAAGAATTAAAGAAGCTTACGTTCACTTATGTAACTTCTCCGCTCAATATTCCTTCAATCATTGAAAAAGATCAGAAGATTTTTGCAAATGAATTTAAGGGAACTCCTGTGGAATACGCGGAAATTACTTCCGGCGCGGAACAGACACAGGCTCTTGCTTCCGGCGACGTGCAGATTTTGTATGCTGTAGGCGGTTCTTCCGTAATACTTTCTGCGGCAAACGGCGCGGACATCAAAGTTCTTAACATGTACAGTCGCGCGCCCAAAGCGTTCTGTCTGTATTCAAAGGATGCTTCGCTCAATTCCCCCGAATCGCTTAGAGGGAAAAAAATTGCAGGTCCCGCAGGAACGAACCTTCACGAACTTTTAACTGCGTATCTGGCTTCTGCCGGAATGAAAATCACGGATGTCAGTTATGTGAGCATGGGGATCCCTGCAGCAAAAGCCGCTTTGGACGGCGGCAGCATCGATGTAGCGCTTCTTGCCGGCGCTGCAGCATATAATGCAGGAGCGCAGGGCTACCATAAGATTACGGACGGCGACGGATATATCGCCGCAATCATTGCAGTTGCAACAACGGAAAAGTTCTACAAGCAAAATCCCGATGTGATAAAAAAACTGGCTTCGGCACAGAAAAAAATTGCAAACTATATAGCAAAAAACAAAGACCAAGCGTTTGCAATAACGGCAAAATATCTCGGGCTTACGGATCAGGCTGTAAAAGATATGTCTGCAGCTTACGATTTTTCAACGGAACTTACTCAGGCGGATACGGAAGGCTGGCAGAAAACCGCCGACTTTATGTACGCTTCCGGAATGATTGACAATAAGTTTGACGTAAAAAAACTTTTTATAAAATAAAATACGAAGCCTCGAGCGGCATCGTCGGAATCTACGACGCAATGAACTTTTTCCTTTCAGTTGTGACGACTTACTTGAGTATCATTGTCCTGAATTTTCCGACGGTGTCCGTTTTTATTTAAACCGTACCGTTTACACGCTTTTTTACAGGGTCGGAAAAAACGAATACTGTCAGATCTTCAAATGTTTTCATTTACAAAAAGCAATTGATACATAATAAATAACGTCATCATTGTCATCAATTATTTTAGGGAAATCTTTGAAGCCTGATTGCTTTGAAAACGGTATTATGCCATTATTTAATAATCCTTTTTATGAATAAAATTATTCTTAATGTCTTTTTGAATTTATTATATTAGATGTTATAACATTCTAACAATGGCTTGTACCGCAAATCGGCTTGCCCCGTTGTCGGCTGCGAACCTCATGTTATGCGACTTCATTTCATAGCATCGGCTTTTTTCTGATGTTCTGCCATTATTGGATTCCAATATTTATGATAATTTTTCTCGTAAGAAGTTCCATCTGCTGATATTCCCCAGCTTATAGCTTCCATAATTATTTCTTCGATCGATCTAACATTATAAGGACTCCAATCTTTAATTCCGGCATAATAAGTTATGTAATTTCCTTTACTTGTAACAGAATATAGCGACCAGTTTTTTTTGCTAAATCTCGGGTAACAATAATTGATACTTTTTCCGGAAGAATAATTAAATGAACCATCTTTTTCAAACTTAAAAACCAGTTCCCAAGAACTGTCTTCCTCATATTCCATAACATAACTTGTATGAAAGTAAACTTTATTTTTTGAAAGAGTCTTCCAATTACCACCTTCGCCTATGCCGGAACCTTCACCACCGTGCCAGAAGCTTCCATTTAGAAGGTTAAAACTAAATACATAATAGTTTGTTTTATTGTTTTCATATTCATCCCAATATTCCACAGATGATAAATACTGTTGTAATTCAGCTGCATTTTTTGGAGGGACAAAATCAGGCTGTTTTGATGACAGATAACCGCCAAAAGCCCACCCGTATTCGGCTTTATCACTTTTCCATTCATAGCAAGGAATCAGAATTTCTACCCATGGAGCTGTAATTCCATCAATTGTTTCTTCTTTTCCGATTGCGACAACTTTTACAGGAAGACGATGTATTAATCCGCAAAGTCTGTTGGATTTTAAAGATGGATAATCACGAACCTTTAATCCATCCTCAGAATCAACATACATTGTATCAATTACTTTTCCATTTTCATAAAAACGATTTTTATCTGCAAAAATTGAACTTGCTATAGCTGAGAATAAAAATAATATACAAAATATTTTTTTCATTGTTTACTTTCCTTGCGCCGTTGTGCGGGCGTCCGTCTAACTAACGCTTAACCTGTAAAAGGACTCGGTCCCGTTTGTCGACTGCGAAGCTTTGTTAGGTTTTATTTTTTGTTATTAAGCCCCTCTATATATTGCTGCGGAGTCTGGACAATCAATTTCGGATTCTTATAATCGCAAACATTTCTTGTGATGATAAATTCTATCTTACCGTCCAATGCCGTAAAATATTGCAACGCATCTTCAAAATCCGAAAGCTCCGAATTTAAAGCCAAATCGACTTCCTTTGCATTCACGGAAATCACATCTACAATAATCCTGAGTTTTCTTAAACTTTCTTTTGCTTTTTCAATCCCTAAATGCTTACGAAGCAAATAATAAATATTTGCAAAAGCCAAAGAAGTTGTAACGAGCTTTACCTTCTTTTCATCACCCAAAGAAAGAATTTGAGCGGAATATTCATAAAATCGCTCACGCTTTTCAAGCACATCTAAAATGACATCGGAATCGACAAAAAGCACTTTACTCATACTTTGATTCCAAGTAGTTTATATAATCGCTTTTGTCGGTTTTCTCAACAGGAATTATTCCGCTTAATTCTTGAACCAGCGGAGATATTTTTTTATTCTTCGATTGAGAAGAGAGCAAATTTCTGAAAAATGATTCAACAATCTGTGATATGCTGGAATTATTTTCGGAAGCATATCCCTTCATTGAAGAAATAACGGAACTGTCCATGCTTAAAGTTAATTTTGCATCCATACGAACCTCTTTACGTATAGAATAGCAAAATCTATACGTACTGTCAAATAAATTTGAACAAAGCATTAAAAATTTGAAAAAAAATATTTTCTTTCGGTTTTTCGTCCATTGTTTTTTTACTCATAATTGAAATACCGAGTATTTCTTGGGAATTTGAAATTATATAAGGAGCGGAAAGTATTTCAAAAGCCTTTAAATAGTTATCTTTCCCTTTTCGAGAAGAAAGAGATTTCAGTTTATTTTTAATATAGTCTTTTACGACTATAAATGCCTCATCGTAGTCATCGATCAGAATATACAATTTTATTTTAAAGACAGTTGTTATAAAAGTTGAAGCACCTCCATAAATTTTATTCATGTTTTCACCTTCAACATAGGTCGGAATTTTCATTGAAGCTAAAATACTTCGAATAAGCATACAATCCGATTGAGAACTTAGATTTAGAAAATGCTGATATTTTTTTCCTTTTCTAACATTTTCGAAAAACAATTCTTCAAACTTGCTGTAATCGATATTTTTTTCATTTACATTTGTTTCATCAATATTGTCATCCATTTTTAATCCCAAGCACTTCGGTAAGCCGTCCGTCTAATATCCGCTTAATCTGCAACAGGACTCGGTCCCGTTCGTCAGCGTTGAAGCGGGTGTTAGACGAAATTTTTTATGTATTTTTATTCTTTTTCCACGTTATATAATCTTTTTTGATCTTCATATCTTTTAGCTTAGTCCATGCGTCCAAAGCATCTTCTCTTGTTGCATTTTTTTCATTCGCCAGATAATCGCTTATAAAATTATTAAATTTACAGGATGGAATTTGCGGAAGCCTTCCTTCAGTTTGGTTTAACCGAATATATTTACAAATAACATCATCATAAGTTATTTTCTCACCATGAGAAAGTTTATTTTCAATCCAGCGATTAAGCCAATATTTTGCACCCGATTTCGGTTTTAATCCCGGAACTTGTTTATCCATTTCACTCTGTATGAATTCCCATGTTTCTTTTTTGTTGCTGAAATTTTCGACATACGTATGATTATTCAATATATCTCTATCCCGGCTTTTACTCCGAAAACGATTCTTTTGATTTACCGTTTCGGTTTTCAAAAATTGAATAATCAACGCCTCAAGTTGATCTTTTCGTATTTTTGAATCAACAGGTATTTTAAGTGACTTTGCAAATGCTTTGAGTTCACTCATGTACCAATATTTATTTTCAAATTCTTTTATTGTCATAGAATCTTTTACTTATGTGCCGTAATTATTCGTGTAACTGTATACATTAACGGTTATATATCATCAATAATAATTTTATACCCTCATATTACTATAGCACAGCATAGCCCGAAAAGACAATATTTCATATTGTTCCGTTTCCGTTCATTGCGCTTTGCGCTTTTTTCTGTTAAGATTTCACCCGCGATGATTTCTTATTGGCAGCAAAAAAACGGACAATTTGTCCGCGGTATCGGAACGCAATTGGACGCTTCAAGCAGGACCTGGGTCGACGCGCGTAATGTAACGAGCATTGACGGTTCGCTGCTTGAGGCGAGCTGCGGCATAGACTACGATCACATAGTCGACGTCCTCGACCCCGACGAGCTTTCGCGTATCGAAGAAGGCGATTCATACGTACTCATCATCATACGTATGCCTATGTACGATCCTTCCGCCGAAGTGCCTTTTTATACGATTCCGCTCGGCATCGTCATCGAAGGAAATACGATCATTACGATATGTTCGGCAAGCTGCGACGTTCTCGGCGATATCGCTTCGGGTGCCATAAAGGGAATTTCGCTCGACGATTTTCCGGCTTTTATCATAAAACTGATGAGCCGCGCCGACACGACGTTTTTGCGTTATCTCAAAGAGATAAACCGTCAGACGACTGCCATGCAGCGCGAACTGCAGGGGCCGATCGAAAACAAAGAAATCGTAAAGCTTCTCAATTTGCAAAAGTCTCTCGAATATTTTACGACGTCTCTTACAAGTAACCAGCTTTTGCTGCAAAAACTGAGGCGAACGAAATTATTAAATCTCGACGAAGACGATTACGATTGGCTCGACGATGTCGACATCGACAACAGGCAGGCGATCGGTATGGCCGAAACCTATAACAATATTCTCGCGGGACTCATGGATACGTTTACGTCGGTCATTTCGAACAATTTGAACGTCAGTATGAAACGTCTTACCGTCATCAACCTCGTGCTCATGGTGCCGACGTTTATCACGAGCTTTTTCGGTATGAACGTACCGCTGCCGTTTTCAAGCAACGGGTGGGTCGGCATGTTCGTCATTTCCGGCGGCTGCATCCTCACGACGATCATCACCGCGCTTATGCTCCGCGATCGTACATCGATAAAAAAATAATCGGCGCGATTCGCACTCGATCGATTCGTGATCGTGTATTTTGTCTCCGCACTTGCCGCAGACGCCACCGCCGAATCGATTTCTTGTTGAAACTTTTCTTATTTGTTTTTATTTTAATTAGGGAGAAGGTTTAAACGAAACGCTGAAACGGCGCGTTTCGTTTAACTTCGAGTTTTTTCCAAAAACTCGCCCATATACGTGTGCGCCGCTCGAAACTTCGCGCTTACGCGCTCGTTGCGAGACTCGCGCACGAATTGCCCGGCTCCTAAATCTGAAGATTTACTCGCCGTGCAATTTTAAGGAAGGCTTATGAAAAAACATACCGGCGCATTTATTTTAATAAGTTTTTTGGCGGCGCTCACTACGCTTCCGCTTTCGGCAAAAGGGAAGGGCGAGGTTTTCAGCGGTATCGATACGGTAAGCCTTCCGCCTGACGGAGCGAAGAATACCTTTGTCATCGGGGAAAACAGTCAAACCTATACGGCTTCCCGCACCGTCGCCCCGTTTAAAATTAATAAATATGAAACGACTTACGCTCTTTGGTACGGCGTGCGCGTTGAAGCGGAACGGCAAGGCTATGTTTTCGCAAATCCCGGACAGGGCGGTTCCGAAGGAAAGCGCGGCGGTTTTCCGTCCGACGCCGATGCGTTTCAGCCGGTTACCGCAATAAACTGGTACGATGCGATCGTCTGGTGCAATGCACTGAGCGAAATCGAAAATAAAAAACCGTGCTATTCATACAAAGGAAAAGTGCTGCGCGATTCGACCGATACCGCTTCGTGCGACCTGGCCGAATGCGATTGGAACGCTTCGGGCTGGAGGCTGCCTACGGAAGCGGAATGGGAATACGCCGCCCGCATAACGAAAAGCGGCATGCAGAGGGGCGATGCGCCGAGCGGCGAAACGGCGGAATCGGGCATACCTGAAACCGGTATGTCGCTTGTCGCGTGGGACTTCAGCAATGCGGATGCGACGCGGATCGTAGGAACTGCCGGTACGGTTTTCGCTCCCGACGCGCCGCCTGCTCCCGGTTCGGGAAATGCAAACGGAGCGGGCATATACGATATGAGCGGCAACGTACTCGAATTCTGTTGGGATTGGTTTTCCGATTACGGGGAACAAAAAAACGCACGGGAAGCGGGGCGAGCCTACGGTTCGAAACGTGTAAGCCGCGGCGGCAGCGTTTCCGAATACACGCCCTTTATCAACGCGGGCGACCGCTATGCATTCGATCCGAATGAAGCCTACGATTATATGGGATTCCGCATCGCCGGAAACGAATAAAGGTTTTTAAAACAACGCTTTAGATTCGGACTGCAAGTTTTTGATTTCGGCTTCCGAAAGACCGGTCGCCCCGCTTATGGCGGCGATCGGAAAATGCATGGCCGTCATATTTTTTACGGTTTCCAATTTATTTCGGTAGGCGCCTTTTTCAAAGCCGAGAGCTTCGCCTTCTTCCCGTTCGGCGGCAAGAATTTCCCGATAGTTTTGTTCGGACAATTCCCATGCAATGCGCCGCTCTTCTTCGGTTACTCTGCACAGTGTCGTTTCCGCCATTTTCAGACCCTCCTCCAAGGCACACAATTTTTCGAGCATGCCGCTTTGTTTGTCCTGTTCGTAATTGCTCAAAAAACGTATCCAAAAATCTTTTGCGGTATAATCCGAAATATCTTTTTTTATAGTATAATCTATAAGCTCATTCAGGGCAACATAAATGAATTGAATTACACGGAAATCAAGTTTTGCCCAAAAGCGGTAATAATGCTTGAGGATTCATAAGTGCACGGAACATAATCCCGTTTAAAGGCAGCTTCGATTGTGATTCACGTTTGTGTATGCGGATTATGTTAAGCGCAAACTTGTGCAGCATATTGAGATTCTGTTGTACGTTCTTACTCTGCACCCTGCATCTGTCCTCGTCAAAATGTACATCCAACAGCCAATGCATCGATTCCACCGACCATTCCTCTCTTGCATGATGGAGCAGCTCTTCCGCTCGTAACGCTTTACTTGAAATATAATAATGCCATTCTTCCGTCACCCCTTTACTCGTCTCAAATCGTGTATGCACTGCTCCAATACATTTGAGTTCCGGCCATACTCGTCCTCCCGGCTGCCATGAAACATCTGCACTCGTATACGCACTGCGCCTTTCCTTCCGCCCATGTCCCTTTTCCGTTCGTGTGATGCTGTCCATCGTCACTCTCAGCTTTGTATCCTGAACATACTCCGCGATATCGTTCATAAGTGCTTCCTGATTGCCCTTCGCACTTAACAAATAATCCGCTTTTGCCTCAATTATCGCCTCGGCAGTCTCTATTTGACAGTTCATTGCGTCCGCGACCACCATACAGCCCTGAATTTCAAGCTCTTTTATCAATTCCGGTACGGCAGGAATCTCATTACTCTTTGATTCGACCGTTCTTTGGGCAAGCGTCAACCCCAATTCCCCTATCTGTGCACTGATGATATGCAAGGGACTGTCGTATTTTTTCATCTTTCCCGTTGAGCGGATAGCTTTTCCGTCTATGGCTATCGTCAACGGCTGCTTCTTTTTCTTCGCGCTTTGTTCTTTCTCTTCCGTCTCAAGTTTTGCTGCAAGAGCCGGTACAACCGAAGCTACCCATTGTTTCATACACTCATTCAATGATTCCGGCCGTATGATTCCAAGCAGGCTTAACAGCCACCAATAGCACGGTATTCGTTTGATTCCGAACGTTTCTGCCAAAAATGTTCTGACATGTTCGGTCGTTGCCCACTCGTGGATTTTCTTTACGCTTTGCAAATCGCACAAGCTTCCCAAAATCACGATGATAACCGCGTCTTGTACGCTGCAAAAATACCCGTCGTATTCCCGTTCCGTCTCAAGCACTGCAAGTGCTTCTTCTAATGTTTCCCACCTCATACACTTACTTTAGCACTTTATCAACTTTTTAAACAATACTCGAGCAAAAATTGATTTCCGTGATTGAATTATGGAATCGTCGCTCATAACCGGAAGCGCAGCCGTTTCCGGTACGGAACAACCGAACACGGTCAAGCCTATAGCGTACAACAAATCGCCTTCTTCGGTTTTTTGTTGCAAAAAACGGGAAGCGGTACGCATCAGATAAAGTTGATTTCTTCGCGGAAAAGACTTTTTCCAAAACTGCTGCATTTCAAGATTCACGATAAGACCGTTATCGGTTTTAACCAAAAGATCCAAATGATACGTTTCGCCGTTCGGGCTTTCCCGTGTAAGCTCCGTATTTAAAATATCGGCTTTGCGTATCTTTCCGTAAAATTCTTCCAAAAATGCGTTGAGAAAACTGATAAGCGCTTTGTTTCCTTCATCGCCTTTTGAAAACATCAGCTTAAATACCCAATCTTTTTTAGGATTTATCGCTTCCGAGTTTTTATACTCCATGCAGACCTCCTTTTATGAATGCGTACTTGTGCGGATCCGCCCGGCCCCTCCGCTTATGGCGGCTATCGGAAAATGCATGGCCGTCATATTTTTTACGGTTTCCAATTTTTAGAAACCGCTTTCTGATACTATAGTCTGCAAGTGTAAAAAATCGGCGTTTTTTTTACAGGATTTTTTCGCAATTTTTGTAACTTTTCCGTTCCTTTTGCGGTTTTTTTTTTCTTTCATTTTTTTATCCTTGACAATATTCGTTTTCGGGGCATATACTTATGGTGATGTTCGGCGGGTAAAACTGTCCGCCGGATAAATTCACGAGCTTTGCAGCGAGAGCCGCAAAAAGGAGTAAAGATGAAATTGCTGAAAAAGATTCTTGTCGGCGCCGTTTTCATGGCAGCGGGATTTGCGTTTGCTCAAACATCCATGATGAAAAGAAGTACGGCGACTCTGTTCGGAACCGATGTCGATGATTTTATGAGCGTAAACGACTGGAGCAATGTCCAGCCGAAAAATATGTTCGGCTACCTCGGATACGGTCAGAGCGGACAAAGTAATATAGAATTAGGGCTTTCACGCATGTTCAATCCGTTTTATATGGGTGCATGGTTCGGCGGAAGAGTTGAATGGACTTCCAAAACGGAAACCGACAACAACGGAAAGAATACGCTTACGAATAAGACGAACGAAACTGACGGTGCTGAAGGAAAAGTGATTTTCGGTATAAACAATTTGGGTTTCCTCGCCGACGTCAGATTCAAACCGAATACCGGCAACAGTTATACAAAAACCGATGCTACAAATACCGAAGTAAGCAGCAATAAATTCGAATTCGATACGACGATCAGAGCCGGTATGAACCTTCCCGTCGGTGAAATGCTTTTTAAAACATCTGGGGCGATCGGTCTGCGTTCCAAGGCGATCAAGGACGAAACGAAAACGAACGGCACGGTCACGGCTCTTACCGATACCGGCTATACCATACTCGACATAGACGCGGGCGTATCGTTCGACTTTTACAAAAAAGGTGCAATAACGCAAAACGCCGCCCTCGCGCTCGACACCGATTGGACATTCTTTGCCGTTGACACGGGGGTCAATGTAAAATCTTTCGGCAAGATTAAGAATGTGATCGGACTCCAGCCCCGCTGGGAACTGACTTTCGAACCCGACGCGAGATTCGCTTTTAAAATGGGTTCCGGCGTGACTATGGCAATGAAATTTGAATCAAACGGTTATGACTATACTGAAAGCTCCGGTACGAAAGCATATAATGCTTCCAGAATCCACACGACGACGCTTTACTTTGTGCCCGATCTTGAATTGGGTATGTCGTATTTTATCGTCCCTGCAAAATTCCGCTTTAACATGGGCGCCGCGCTTGCGATTCCGGAGCTCGGATGGGATTTTATTAAAAACGAAACGCGGAATACTGCAACCGGTGCGGTTACTGCCTCTACGGGAACAGTCAATTGGAAATTCGACAGCGAAACGGGGCATGTTGACCTTTCTTCAGGCTTTACGTGGTATTTTTCCAAAAACGTAACGGCTGACGCATACTGGAACCTGCTCGGAAATCTCTTCACCGCTTTCGGCTCGAACTTACATGAAGGCGATGGTATAGAAATCACCAAAACGCTGAACAAACTTCTCATTCACAACTTCGGCGTTTTGATAACCGTCAAGTTCTAAAAAAACGGCGTAGTCCGTTTGCGCTTCGTGTGTGAACGCATCTAAAATCAAGGGGCTGTCCGAAAACTTCGGTTTTTGGACAGACGCTCTTTTTCAAGGGGCTGTCCGTCCGGGCAGCCCTTTTTATTTGTGCGGAAGTTCGATTGCCGTCGGTAAAAACGGCCGCAGCCGTATTCGATATGAAAGCTGCGCGGCCGTCCGCTTCGCTCTTTTTCAGTCGAGCGTTCGAAGCTCCGCAAAAACGACGCGCATAGTTCCGTCTTTTTCGGCCGTTTCCATAACGGCGTATTTTCCGTCGAGGAGCGCTCCGGGATTGATGATCGTCGTAGATCCGATCGTATCGATTGCGGCACCTTCGTGAATGTGTCCGGTAACGACTGCGAGCGGCGAAAGGCGTTCTATAAGTTCACGGAACTTTTGCGAACCGGCGTGCAAAGCGGGATTTACCGCATCGCATTTCGTGTCTTTCGGGGGATTGTGCGAGATGAGGATGAGATTGCTCCAATCGCTTTTTTTGCCGGTACCGCCGGAAGCGTGTTCGACGACGGAAAAATCCGAGAGAAGCTCTTCTTCCGTCCGCTCGTTCGGCGTTGTGCCGGTAAATTTGCTTCCTCCGCCGCTTCCCGCAATGCAGACGCCGCCCACGTATGCGAGCGTATTTTCGACGCTGACGTCCCGTTTTTCGAGTTCTTTCAGGAATTCGGGTTCGTCGCAGTTTCCGATGACGGAAAAAACGGCATCGTGCTTTTTGCACAGCGCTTCAAGGGCGGGCAGACCCGTTTCCGTGTGATTGAATGCGGCAAAGTCTCCGCCGAACAAAACCGCGTCCGCCGCCTTAAATTCTCCGTCGAGTTTTTCAAGTGCGGAAATATTTCCGTGCAGATCGGATATGATTAAAAATTTCATAGGATTCTCCCGTTTTATTCATTGAGCATATCGTTTGCAGCGGCAATCAGTATACACCATTTGCGCAAAAAAGGCATCCGTGAACGGCAGGGCTGCAGCCGTGAGACGGGCGGTTTTTTTCAAGCTCCGGCCGTTTTTCGGAGGATATATATTCCGTTTTTCTTTTTCCGATCCGTGAATTAACTGATAGACTAAATAGAAAAAATGGCTTATACTTATTTACTAAGGTTAAATACCGAAATTGAACCTGACAGTGTAAAAGGGTGTTTGCTTTCAAAAGGGGTTCCGAAGAATGAACAAAGAGAGTACCGACGCTTTTTCTTTCAGCAAATCGGGGGCGCGCGCATGAGTGACACGGAAGAAACAAAACGCTTTTCAATCCGCAAAAAATTAACAATTATTTTCGGGCTGCTGCTTGCAGCCGTGTTGATCGGGGAAACCGTCTATGCGATCAGATCGACGCGCAAAACCGTAACCGGACGGGTTCAAACGCATTTGACGGATAAAGCCGTCGATGTTGCCGAAATCATCGACGGAAGAATCCGGGCGTGGTTTCAGCTTTTGGACGGTATAGCGCGTATGCCCGAATTGCGCGATCCTTCGGTTTCCGTTTCGGAAAAAGTAAAAATACTCCGGAAAGAAGCGGCACACAATGAGAAAATATCGGAAATGGATATAACGGATATGGACGGCTATCGCCACACTCTTTCAGGTAAAATCTTTTTTGTGGCGGACAGAGAATGGTTTCAATTTGCTCGAAGAGGAGAGCCGTATATTTCCGAGCCGATTGTTTCCCGTTCGGATGACAATTTGGTTATCGTCATTGCCGTTCCTATCCGAAACGACAGCAATGTGATCACCGGCGTACTTGCCTGCGCCGTCAGCGCGGATACGCTTTCGGATGTCATCGACGATATCAGGATCGGGAAAACGGGAAACTGTTATGTTTTGGGAGAGACCGGCAACAGGATTGCGGACGCTGATCGGGAATACGTACAGTGGCGCTTCAACGCCGTCAATGCGGCGGAAACGGATCCGAGTTATAAATCGTTTGCGGCGCTTGAAAAAACTGCGATGGAATCCGAAGTTCCGGGAGTCGGTTATTATACGTATGAAAACACGTATAATATAGCCGCGTATGCAAAAACCAAATTAGCCGGCTGGGCGGTAATTCTCAGAGCTCCGTACAAAGAATTTATGAACTCGGTCAATGTACTGTCTATCGCCATGGATATTACGGGGCTTGTCATTTTATTTTCCGTATTGATAATCATCTATCTTACCGCCCGTAAAATGGTACAGCCTATTCAAAGTGTCGGTCATGCTTTAAAAAACATTGCGGAAGGTGACGGCGATTTGACCGTCCGATTGAAAATCGCAGGCAACGACGAAGTAACCGAGCTTTCGGCATACTTCAATCAAACTATAGAAAAAATCGGCAGCGCTATAAAATCGATCGGTGAAAACACCGGTGTAATGCAAGCATCCGGAAACGAGCTTGCATCGAATATGAGCGAAACCGCAAGTACCATTCACCAAATAAACAGCAATATCGACGGTATCAAACAGCAGGCGCTCACGCAGGCTGCGAGCGTTACCGAAACGGCAGCCACGATCGAAGAAATTATCAGGACGATAAAACAGCTGAACAACAGCATTGAAATTCAGGCTGCGAGCGTCGCTCAGTCTTCGTCCGCCATAGAAGAGATGGTTGCAAATATCGGTTCCATCGGTCAGACGCTCGACAGAACCGACAGCGTCGTTAGGGATCTTTCTTCGGCGACGGGAGAAGGAAAAGATACGCTTGTCGATTCAAGCGGTATTACGCAGCGCATCACCGAAGAATCGGGAACGCTTATGGAAGCGTCGAGCGTTATCCAGCATATCGCAAGTCAGACGAACCTGCTTGCGATGAACGCTGCAATCGAAGCGGCTCACGCGGGGGAAGCGGGGCAGGGCTTTGCCGTCGTCGCCGGTGAAATCCGAAAGCTTGCAGAAGATTCTTCGGTACAAGGTAAACGGATAACGGCTACGCTGAAGTCGCTCGGCAACGGAATCGGTATGCTTGCCGCTTCTTCCAAAATCGTCGAAGAAAAATTTAATATCATTTTTACATTGGCGGAAGAAGTAAAATCCATGAGCAGCCGTCTCACCGAAGCCATGCGCGAACAGGAGACGGGCAGTAAAGAAGTGCTCGCCGCAATCAAAGACATCAATTCGGTAACGACGGAAGTACAGACGGGATCTGAAGAAATGTTGAAAGGCGGCGAACAGGTTGCCGGCGAAATGCGTAAGCTCGACGACTTGACGCGCATTATCACGGACAGTATGAACGAAATGGCTTCCGGCGTGACGCAGATCAATAACGCCATACAGGATGTCAATTCGCTCACACAAAAAAATAAAGCGAGTATCGAAAGTCTTGCCTCCGAAGTCGGAAAGTTTAAAGTCTGATACGGGACGGGAGACGGCGGCGCTTTTTTGAAAATTCAAATTTTTGAAACGCTTTTCAAAATTATAAAACGGCTTTCGGAGCATAACTCGTTCCTAAAGCCGTTTTTTTATCCGTACGCTTTGTTTTCGCTTCGAGCGGTGTAATCGCAACACCTGCGCGGCGCTTCGGATCTTACAGTGTTTCGATCGTTTCCCGGAGCGTGCGCATTTGGCCGGGAGTGCCGATCGTGATACGGAGATAGTCTTCGATCCCCTTTGTCGCAAAGCGGCGGACGAGAATACCCCGCTCTTTTATGCGGCGGTACGCATCTTCTCCGGCAAGTCCTTTTTTTCGGGCAAAGACGAAATTCGCTAAAGACGGAATGCAGTCCCATCCGTGAGAGGAGAGGAAGGCGGAGAATTTTTCGCGCTCTGCGGCAATTTTTTTTGCACAGTCGGCGTAGTATGCATCGTTTTCACACGCGGCGATACCGGCGATTTGAGCGACCGCGTCGATCGGAAAATGATTGAGCGAATTTTTTACCGTCGTGACCGTCTGCACGAGTTCGGGAGATGCGACGATGTAGCCGAGCCGCATACCCGCTCCGCAAAAACTTTTGCTGAACGTACGCACGACGACCAAATTGGGGAAGTCCGCAAGAAGAGGGATGCAGCTTTCGCCGCCGAAATCGACGTAGGCTTCATCGACGACGAATACCCGCTCACGGTTTGTCTCTTCGAGCATGGAGCGCACTTCGTTCCGCGAAAGAGAACGTCCGGTCGGTGCGTTCGGATTTGCAAATATGATTCCGGAATTATTAATTTTTTCCCGTTCGATCATGGTTTTCGTGTCGAGCGTCCAGTCGCTTTTGAGTTTAACGAAATCGAGAGGGATATCGTAAAAGCCGCCGTATACCGGATAAAAGCTGTAGGAAAATTCCGGCGTGACAAGTTTCGTATCGGAATCGAAAAAGGCATAAAACACGAACGAAAGCACTTCGTCGCTTCCGTTGCCCGCATAAATCATATCGGGCGTTACGGTAAAGGGGATCCTGTCCGCGTCGGCGGGCCGGCATTTTTCGCTTTCGGAAACGGCGCGTGCAAGGACGCCGCCCGTTCTGTTCAGCATATCGGCGATCGCTTTTCGAAGATTGCCGGCGTCGGGATCGGGATAGAGTGCAAGTTTTTCGGGATGCTTTTTAATAAAATCGCTAACGGCTGAAATTACGTTCGGACTCGGCGGATAGGGGTTTTCGTTTGCGTTCAGTTTGATGTATGTTCTGTCGGCAGGCTGTTCGCCGGGTACGTAGGGATGCAGCTGCGCCATTCGCTTTGATTTCATAGTAAGGGTATTGTAATCACAGGGCGCAGGAAAAACAAGTGGGCGCATTGCATCACGTTAAATCTAACCGAAAAAAAAGCCGTTCCTCACGTAAAAATCTAACCCAAATCTGAGTCACAATAGAAGCCCGAAGGAAGGGCACCATGGGGTTAGATATGAAAACGAAAAAGAAATTGACCGAAGAAACGGCAAAACGCTACTGTACGGCAAACAAGAAGCGCAAGACGAAAATCATCGACGAGTTCACCGCAACCACCGGCTACAACCGAAAATACGCCATCCACATCCTCAAAAACAGCGCACGCATAAAAATAACACACTTCAACAACGTCGAAAGAAAGAGTGTACAGATCATCAAAAAGCCTCGTAAAAAGCGGCACTATGAAAAATACTACGGTCAAGATGTGCAGCGTGAAGTTATTCGACTGTGGCTATTTTCGATGTACCTGTGTGCAAAACGGCTCGTACCCTTTATCCGCGACAATATCGATTACCTTGCCCTCAAGTTCGGCTATACTGAACAACTGAAAACAAAACTTGCTCACATATCAAGCGCAACGGTCTCAAGGATACTCAAGCCGGAAATCCCCAAGCATTCCATCCGCGGTATTGCAACGACACGACCGGCAAAGAATCTCAATAAACTCATTCCGATCCGCACCTTCTTCGATTGGGACGAACGAAAACCGGGCTTTTTCGAAGCCGATACGGTCGCTCATTGCGGTACAACTACGGAAGGACAGTATATTTGTACCCTGACACTCACCGACGTTCATTCAGGATGGACGGAAAATCGTGCGCTTTTGAATAAAGCTCATCGGTGGGTCAAAGAAGCGACAGAGGACGTGAAAATACACTTACCCTTTGCTATGAAAGGCATTGACAGCGATAACGGACGTGAGTTCAAAAATATACAGCTTTTGCAGTGGTGTGAACTAAATCATATTACGTTCACCCGAAGCCGGTCGTACAAAAAAAATGACAACTGTTTTGTTGAACAGAAAAACGACAGCGTGGTAAGGCGTATTGTCGGCTACTATCGATTTGAGGGAGAAGCTGCCTGTGTTGTCTTAGCAGAACTGTATGAAAGTTATAATAAGCTCGTTAATTTCTTTTTTCCCTCGATGAAGATTATTGCAAAGCAACGAATAGACGCAAAGGTCATAAAGAAATATGATGCGGCTAAGACTCCCTACCGAAGGCTTATGGAAAGTAAGGAGGTAAGCAAGGCGGTAAAAGCTGAGCTTTTCAGGAGAAAGAACAGATTGGATTTACAACAGCTGCTTGACAAGACACAACTCTTGCAGCGTAAGCTTATCGCTATGGCGGTGCAACGGTCATAGCTACGGTTAGATTTTTACTTGAGGAACCGAAATCGTTTCGGTTAGATTTTTACGTGAGGAAATACGGTGGGATATCGGATCGCATTTTAACGAAGGTTTAAACGAGACGCTGAAATGGCACGTCTCGTTTAGCTTCGAGTTTTCAGCATAGGCTTACAGTTGTTCGACTTCCGCTTCTGTCAGGCCGGTAGCTTGCGCTATACTTTCAATCGAGAGGCCGAGTGCGAGTAAATTCCTTGCCGTTTCGATTGCTTTTTGATATGAGCCTTCTTGTAATGCGATTTCGCGTTCTTCTTCTCTTTGCACGGCGATATCGACATCATAATCGTATTCGGCAATTAACATGTTCATCACCTCCCTGCTTTTCCGCTGCAAGTATTCGCGCAAGATATCGTTTTGTATGCACTCTTTGATCGCGTTCTTAAAACCGTTTTTGCTGTCGAGCCTTGTATGTCTCCGTACGGTTTCAACGAACAATGTGTACTCTTTCAGCGGTTTACATGTACGTAAGATTTGACTGTCTTTATTATAATTGATATTCGTCATGCTGACAATGAGTTCGAGAGTCGGCTTTTCGGGCATCGTTATAAACGCATCGGATAGCCGGAGCGTTGCGGTTTCAGGGTAATCTTCTTCACCGTTGTAGAATACGTAAAATTCCGGTGTCTGAATCTTTTTGAGCCGGCGAAGATAGCGATCGTGCGGGTTTTGGATACGCTCGTAAAGGCACGCGGCGTACTGCAAAAATCGCAGCGGCATGTTGGCATTGACTGTAGACTGATGCTCAACAAGCACGATGATTTTACCGTCGACGAGATAGGCGACGTCGTTGCGAAAGGCCATGTACATTACCTGTTCAAGGCGAAGCGATTCGAGCTTCGTAGTTGCGTCGAGTGAAGTGCCGTGAAGCGCATTGTAAAGCGAGAGAAAGTTCGTCTTTGCGTTTTTGTCTTCACCGAAGAAATCGACGAAGACGGAATCTTTATACCGACGGTTATGCGTTGTCATAAAACCTCCTCTAAAACATCCGATATATATATCACGGAAAGGTTGCGATTTCGGAGTTTGCCGCCCGTGCAATGAAAAGGCCGGGAGCGAGGGGGAGGCTTCCCCCTTTGGATATATTTGACCTTTCAGTATCAGTGAAAAAGTGCAGTGAAATTTCAATAAATCGTGTTGTCGAAAAACGACTTCTCTGGTATACTGAAAATTATGTCGGTGATAACAAATTTCGGCACGCTTCTCCGTTTGTATGCGAACAAACAAAAATCCGCTTTTGTTAATTTGCGTGATTTTTGCGATTACATAAAAAAATACGCGCAGCACTATATCGAAGAAGAGCCGAGCTTGGATGTGTATCTCGGCAATACGGAAGATACGGTTATCGCCGAATTGCAAAAGCTTGAGAGCAAGCGTCTCGTTTCCGTTCTCGAACGTGACGGTGAAAAACAGATTGTCATTGTCATCATGTATTATACGGTGAGGTTTGCGCAGCGTTACAAAGAGCTTGCGTTCAATCCTGCAGTTCCCTTTCCTACGATGGCGGATTTGCCGAAGCAGCTTTCATCGGACGCGCTTGAAAAACGGACGGCATCCGATTTGCTGGCAGCTTTGTTTGCAAAACAGGATTTGAAATCGCCGAAACTCTATGTCGTACAGCTCCCGCGCAACGTGCCTTCCATTCTGTTTCCCGAATGCGTGCCCGTACAGATGCTCACCGATGCGGCGCTGTCGAAAATCCGTGCGATGCTCAAAAAAGAAGAGTACCACGATTATTTTTTGAAAAAACTGCGCAATGCAAATCCGGGAAAAGAGATTTCGATAAAAACTTTTTTTGAGCAGTTCGTTTCACGGCAGGACAGTCCGTCGCAGCTCTTGGAATCTTCGTCGAGTTCTTTTTATTCGTGGAGTCAGCTGTGCTATTTTATAAGGCAGGATTTTGAAAAAGTAAAAGATACGACGCTCGAAGATACGAATCTTTTGCAGGCGGTGGCGATTGCGGAACTGCATCTTTTAATGCTCAAAAATAAAGTGCAGGAGCTGCAGCAAAAAGACGAAGCGCTTGAATTGCTGGAAGCTTCTCTTGACAAGCCTCCGTATTTTTATCCGATGAGCGCGATCATCAAGATGACCGATTCCAAAGGTATGCCGCTCAGCAATCGCTACAGCGATGCCGACTTGAAAAAATTTCTCGAGCGGCTTACGACTGAAAGCGAAGACGGTGATTTGCCGCACCTCCTTGTTTTTAAAGTCGATTCGGGTACGCGTTATTTCGTTTATAAGACAAAGGTGTTTCCGCTTATCATACGGCTGTGCAACGAAGCGCACAGTGCCATAAAGCAGAATCTCACAAACAAATGGTATAAGGCGCTCAAAAATTTTGAAAAGCTTTCCGAAATGCACGATAAGCAGCGTTTCGAATCGGTTCTTAAAACTCAGGTTGAAAAAACGTCTCCCGTTTTGTATGCGCTGCTCAACGCAAACTTTTTGACGCTGCTTGACATCGAATTGCAAAACAGCACGAACGGCGGAAATTTTCGGCTTTTTTCAAACGGACGGCTTTTGCCGTACAGCGAATTGCTCATGATAAGCAACTCTGCAGTGCTTTCAAACGCGAAAATCCTTTTGCCGTTTTGGTATTCGATCCCGATCGTTTCGCAGATTATCGGCTTTTTTATGCGCGGTCCGAAAAAGAAAAAAAACGGTGAAGAGAAAGAAGAAGTTCGGGATACGCATTCGACGAATAAAAACATCCGTCCCGCGACAAAGCGTGAAGCGATCATGCAGGCTGCAAAGACGGTTGAAAACGATCTCGTGCCGGAAGGTTCGACTGTGGATCGCGAGCTCGATTCGTACTGCAAACAATGGAATAAATTGATATCGCCGGATGCGCACCGCCAGCTTACCGAAGACGTCAATTCTCTGATCCGCGGCTATATGCGCAGGGTTATCCATACGATTTCGGCTCAGACGTTTACGATCGAACGAGTGCGGAGTCTTGCGGAATCCCTTATTAAAACGCCGAATATGCAAAAGATAAGCGAACAGGAATCTCTGTTTATGTATGTGCAGCTGTACATACTGCGCCTTATCAGTAACGGTTAGCCGATACCTCGGGCGCGATCCTGCGGCAGCCGGTAATGGCTTAAATTGCGAGCGGCTCGGGGAACTTTGCGCAGTGCATTCGTGTACCGGCGGGTGTACTGCAGCTGAAGAAGATACGGTGCTCTTGTTTAATAATGTGTAAAACGCTTTCGGATTTTCAATGCATTTCACTTCAACGCGGCAGGTGAGATCTCCATCCGTACAAAAAAAACAGCTCCGGCCGCTTTGAGCAGACCGGAGCCGGTATGCATTTAGTTCGCCGCAGGCGCTATTTTTATCGTGTAAGTTTTATCATTCATCCAGTTACCATTGTTTATGACCAATTTATAAGTTCCCGCTTGTAACTTCAATGTGTAAGTCTCAGATGTTAGTTTCGTTTTATCTGAAATCTTCGTGGCGTTACTGTCATAAAGCCAAAAATCGAGACCGCTTGAGCCGCTTGCAGTGGCAGTGAAAACCAAACTGGATTCGTTTAAAAGCGTAAATGTGAAGCTGTGCTGAGACTTTGAGGAAACTACGCCTTTCTTATCTAAAATTGTACCGTTCAGTTTCCATACGGCATAGAAAGTTTGGTCACTTCTAAGTTTTATAGTCGCTCCCGCCCTTTTGCTCCCGTAAACAACTGAGTGCCACTCTGTAAGGCTGTAGTAAGTCAATGCGGGTGTAGGAACGCCTTCTAAAACATAATCAATAGTTTCGCCGTATTTTACTGCGGTGTTCGGTACGGTTTTTACAATGTCCGTGCCGTTGCCGCCGAGATTATACGTTACCGTATATGTTTTCGGATTCCAGACGGCATAGAGTGTAAAGCCTTCGGTATTCGGCAACTGTGAAGGCGAAAGGGAGACTTCCGATCCCGCACTCATTATTTCTCCTATCTGGTAAGAACTTGATTTTTTGTAAGTACACCAACCCGTGAAATTTCCATTTGAATTCGTAAACGTGTTTGCAGGTAACGTTCCCTCGTATTTCAGCGTGGTCGTGTTCAGCGAAAGATTTTCGGTAAATGGGGTTCCGCTTCCGCCGTTGTCCGTATTCGGGTCAAATGTTACCGGAACGGATTCTTTTGCCCATAGTGCGTACAAAGTTTTACTTTCTGAAGCGGATGCCGATTCTCCTGCCTTGTACGACACATCTTTGGAACTTGCGGAATTTCCCCATCCGATAAAGACGTACCCGGTCTTTGTAAACGTGCTTTCCGGGACGGTAAATTTGTAGGAAGAACTTGCCGTATCGTATGCTATCTTTTTTGTAAAATCGCTGCCGATTCCTCCGTTTGCATTGAAGGTCAAAACAATATCGTCTTTCCAAACCGCATAAAGCCTCGTATCTTCAGAAATAGATATGCTTGCTTTATCGGTGTATTGAGCAACCGTTCCGCTTGCAGATTTATTCCAGCCTAAAAATGTGCTTCCGGCTTTTGTAAACGGATTTTCATTCAATGCTGTGGAAACTCCGTAAGGAATGCTTTGTGTTGTCGTCGTTTTTCCGTCCTTTGTAGAGCCTCCGTTTCCGTAAAATGTTATTACCGGATTTGCCTTCCACACGGCGTAAAGCGTAACGGCAGGTTCGGAGAATTTTACGCTTTGTTTATCGTTATATTCAGGAGATGTTGCGCCGCTCGTTTTAGCCCAGCCTGTAAAGCTGTAATTTTCTTTTGCAAAGGTGTTTGCCTTTAATCCTGTGTAAGTGTTCGCGGTTATAGTCTGGGTTACAGTCGTGTTTCCGTCGGAATCTTTTCCGCCGTTTGCGTTAAAAGTGATAACAACCGGTCCCTTGTACTGCCAGACGGCATACAATGTCGTGTTGGAGGTAAAGTAAACATCTGTTTCAGCATCCTTGTAAGTTGCGCTTGTTGCAGAAGAAAATGTTGCCCAGCCTAAGAATTCGTAATTTTCCCGAGTGAACGTATTGGGTTTGAGTTTATTGTAGTTTACTTTCCAACTCCAAGGCGATTTGCTTCCGTATTTTACGTACTGACTTGTTTCTTCAGGAATTGTTGTTCCGTCATTTTTGTTGAAAGTAAGTTTTACCGCCTCCGAAACTTTGTCTTCAAGCCAGCAGGCGTATAAGTTTTCATCCGTTTTCAAAGTGATTTTTGCTTCGTCCGTAAAAAACTCCGACACTGTTCCGGAATCTTCCGGAAGATAGCGTGAAGTATACCAGCCGTAGAAAACGTAGCCTGTGCGTTCAAAAGTATTTTTCAAAAGGGTTCCCGTCGCACCGCTTTCCGATTTTGCTAAAGTCTGTTCTTTGTAGTCGTACGTTGAACCTTCGAAGTTTGAATAGTAGGTGATGACATAATGTGCGTCGTCGTGCCAGAGTGCGTAAAGAGTCATGTCGTTGTTTACAGATGACCAGATATATTCTTTGTCGGCGTATTCTTTTTTCTTTGAACTTTTTGATTTTGACCAGCCGGCAAAAGACATTCCGTCTCTTGTAAAAGTATTTGCCCGCAGTGTGAAAGATTTTCCTTTTTCAACATAGTAAGATATTTCTTCCGGCGTTGCCGTTCCGTCATTTTTGTTGTACGTAATCTTGATTGATTTTGACTGTTCGAGCCAGAGCGCATAAAGCGTTGTGTCTTCGTAAAAATATTCCACACTTTCCGCATCTTTGTAGTCAATCTTATAGGAATCGTATGAAGAAGTTTTTGTTTTGCTCCAACCCGCAAAAACATAGCCCGTGCGGGTAAACGTGTTTTTATCCAATGTAAATTTTTCACTTGATGAAGAAACGTTTACCGTTTGAATTTTCGTTTCCGCCGCACTGTCGCCGTCTTTTATAAATCCTGCGTCAAAAGTAACTTTAAAGGATTCGACTTTTTGCCATAAAGCGTAAAACGCAAGGTTTGACTCGACTTTTACGCTGCTGCCTCCGGCGTATTCGGGTGCCGTTGCATCCGCTTTTTTTGCCCATCCCAAAAACTTGTAGCCTTTCCTCAATTGCGTGGGAAGCGTTGAAAATTTTCCTTCTTCGCAGTAAAACGAAAAACTTGCAGGATCCGCACCTTCGTAGTTTTTATAAAACGTAACAGTGTAATGTGTTGCTCCGGAGTCGGAACCGACATCGCCGTTACAACTTGTAAAAAATGCCTGAGCCGCAAGGGTTAAAAGCATAACCGTAAAAAAACGTATCGTTTTTTTCATAAAACACCTCCACGAATTTCTCGTATAAAACCACTATACAAAAAAAAAGTGGTTTTGCAAGATTTTATTTTTGAAGTGCTGCGGACGGATAGGGCGGATATGTTTACAAAAAATTATCTCTTTTTGTCCTAAAAAACTCCGAAAATGAAAAATCTCCTCGATATATAAAATGCGCGCTGCAAGGAAAAAATTTTTGCCGGCCGGCAATATAGGCTTGGGCGTCTCCGAAAATCCGACCGAGTTTTTAGAGGTGTCCGATTGGTTTTGAGACGGTGATACGGTTTTGAATCGGTATGACACAGGAGTTTTTATGAATCAATTAAATTCGATTATTCTCGAAGGAAACATTACGCGCGATGTCGTATTTAAAGAAACGCCGCACGGCTGCAAAGTGTGTACTATACCGCTTGCAGTAAATCGATGGTACAAAAGCGGAGACGGAAGGGGCGTCGAAGAAGTTTCGTATTTCGATGTGGAAGCGTTCGGCAAAATGGCCGAATACTGCGAAAAGCGCGTTACAAAAGGAAGGGGGCTGCGCGTCGTGGGCAGGCTGAAGCAAAGCCGTTGGAAAGGAGCGGACGGAAAGAATGTGAGCCGCGTTACGATCATAGCCGAGCATATCGAATTCAAACCGCAAGTCGGACAAAGAACGGATCCGAGCGCCGAACTTGCAGGTATCGTAGAAGCGACGGCGGCATCGGCGGACGAATTCGAAGAGACGGAAGAAGAGGGTGCGGTATTTTAAAAAAGACGAGGCGGCCGTTCGGTAGGGTGCCGGACGGCATTCCCTCATTTTTTTGTATGGGGACGGGTTTCCGTTTCGCGCGTCTTTTGTTCTTCGACCCGTTTCGGCACGTAAAATCCCTCTTTCCAATTAAAGCGGTATGCGCCGTGGAGCGGGATTTTTTTAATAAGCGAATTCATCACTTCGCGCAGCTCGGGCTTTGTCACTTTCGTTTTCGAAAAGTCGAGCAA
Source organism: Treponema sp. Marseille-Q4132 (assembly GCF_014334835.1). Lineage (NCBI taxonomy): Bacteria > Pseudomonadati > Spirochaetota > Spirochaetia > Treponematales > Treponemataceae > Treponema > Treponema sp. Marseille-Q4132. The sequence continues at coordinate 1,098,074 of NZ_CP060591.1, read as the reverse complement.
AATACGTTTGATGCCGTCGCTGTAGAGAAGATCGCATTTATCCGTCACCGAAAATGCGGTTTCGGGCATGACGAAAGAACCGTCCGGCGTCGAATTGACTTTAAACGAAGCGCCCTCTTTATCGGTAAAATACGTAAAATCGTACGAAGGCGGCAGTTTAAACCGCATACGGAAGAGCGCGGGATAGGCGAACACGGACACGAGGATACGGGAACGGACGGACGGCGGAAAAGTCGCCAAAAGATTTTTCCGCGAATTTTCATAAGGCATGACGAAGGCGCCGATGTTTTGATTTTCGAGCCACGAAACCGCCCATCGGTTGAATGTGTAGAGGTAGGGGCCTGAGATAACGTTGACGCCTTTTTTGCCTTTCAACATCGCGATGTGTGCGATATTGTTTGCGATAAACGTCATAAAGCCGTCAGCGATGAGCGCATCGAGCGTTTGCCGCAATGAGTTTTCGGTTTCCGGCGGACAAAAAGGATCGAGGGAAATGATGAGCTGCTTTTTGGAAAGCGGCAGCACGGTTTTGTGATTTACAAGATCGTAAGACGTTTCGCTGTTCAGTTCGATAATAACACGCACGGGATGAGACGATTGGACGACGAATACATCCGCTATGGACGACACCTGTACATATAAGCCTTCGGGAAAAAACTGCAGTTCGTTTTTGCCGACGCTCGTCAAGTCGAGTACGGGAAGCTTTTCATCTCCGGGCTGTCTTCTGTACTGCGATACGTCGCGTGCGAGGACGCGCGGATAACGTTTCGATGCGGCTTTCGTCTGTAAAAGATAGACGCTGTCGCCGACTTGAAAACCGCCGGGTATGTCTATCCACCTGGTACCGTCGTCCGCCGTTTCTACGCTGCGCACTTTGCGGCTTATGCGTCCGGAATCGTCCTTGCGGTGCAGTCGGATCGAATCTCCGGGGTCGGGATCGTAGGAGCCGCCTTTTAAGCGCGCCATCTGAATGCGAATCTGTTCGGGCGGAGTATCGGGGGCTGAGTTTTTCTTTTCCGCTTCGATGAGGTCCGCGGGAGCGGGTTTCAGCGCGGCGATTTTACCGAGATAGATGCCCGTACCGCCCGCCTGATCGGGATTCAATATCTCCTCACCCGCTTTTTCGACGCCTTCGGCTTGCGTTTTAAAATTGTACCAATATGACGATTTGGATCGCGCAAAATCGGATGCGAGCATACGCTTTGCCGTTATGACCGCTCCTTTTTTGTCTTCTCTCCAGTGATCCATAACATAGCGGTAAGCGGCTACTACGGCACCGACATATTCCGCACTTTTCATACGCCCTTCGATTTTAAATGAGGCGACGCCCGCTTCTTCGAGGTCGGGAATTTGCGAGATGAGTTCGAGATCGCACGGTGAAAAATAATATCCTTCCGAAATGCCGCTGCTCTTTTCCGCCGCATAATAGCGTCGGCACGCCTGCGTGCACATACCGCGGTTTGCCGACTTGCCGCCGAGAAAGCTTGAAAAAAGACAGAGCCCCGATTCGCTTACGCACAGCGCGCCGTGTACGAACACTTCGAGTTCCGCCGTCGACGCGGCTTTTATCGATTTGATTTCTTCGAGACCGAGTTCGCGCGCGAGGACGACGCGCTTTACGCCTTCCTTGCTCAAAAGATTGACACCCGATGCGCTTTCGACGTTCATCTGCGTCGATGCGTGCAATTCCATCGACGGAAAAAACTCTTGTGCCATGCGGATGACGGCGAAATCCTGTACGATAAGTCCGTCGGGTTTTACCCTGTCGAGATAGGAGAGGAGACGGTAGAGCCGTTCCGTCTCATTTTCTTCGCACACCGTGTTGACCGTAACGTATATTTTTTTACCGAGCCGATGAACTGCATCGATCGCCGCTTCGAATTGATTCCATGCAAAATTCGTCGTGCGGAGCCGCGCGTTAAAGCTTTTGAGTCCGAGGTATACCGCATCGGCACCTTCGCCGATAGCCGCGTCGAGCGATTCGATATTGCCCGCCGGCGCCAATAGTTCTGCCATACCTTTAAATATAACAGAAATCGGGATGAAACTCCACAGGAAGGTTTAAAAGCGCCGCTAAGATAGCGCGACGCTTTTAACTTCGAGTTTTTTTGAAAACTCGTGCATATATATATATGTATGTGTGCGGATCGATTTTGTGTATATCAATATCCTGTCAGCACGGCAGGCGCGAGAGCGCCATGTACAGGACCGTTCCGCCGAATATGCTTATCATTGCATTTCGTTTCCATAAGTGCAAAAGCGCCGTCGCTCCGAGCGCGATGATCGACGGAAGTCCCCACGGACGGGATGCGAATTCCACGTCTTTAAAACAGTAGACGACGAGGACGGCCATGATCATCGGCGGAATATATTTTTCGATAAAGGAGATGATGCGCGGCGGATCACGGTATGAAAAAACTATAAACGGAAAGGCCCGCGTCAAAAAAACGACAAGCGCGGATATGATCGTTGCAATAAGCGCCGCTTTAAGCGTAAGCGGTGTCATCGGGATGCCTCCGTTTCGGTTTTAAATTTTCTGCCTTTTACCGCTGCGAGCGCTGCGAGTGCGAACGCAATGGCGGTTATGAGGATATGCCCCGACGGAAGAATTCCGATGCGGGAAAGGATGACCGCGGTGAGGGCGGCAATAGCTCCGATGAGGGGAGGCGTTGCGTCGCGCGATTTTGCAAGCTGTTCGATGAGCAGCACCATAAAAAGAGACGTAAGGGCGAAATCGACGCCGGCAAACGAAAACGGAATAAATTTGCCCGCGACCGCTCCGATGACGCCGCCTGCAATCCAATACAGATGATCGAGCAGGGCGATCGTGCCGTAAAACGCGCCTTCACGGGCTCCCTCGGGAACGGTACAGCTTGTGAGCAGCGAATATGTTTCATCGGTTAAAGCAAAGATCAAATACGGCTTCCACTTGCCGGTATTTTTAAATCGCGTGATGAGCGAAAGTCCGTATACCATGTGGCGGATATTGACGAGGAGTTCGGTGAAAACGATCGCCGCAAGCGGCGCGCCCGAAGCGAACAAACCGACGGCGACGTATTGTCCGGCTCCCGCGTACATCGTTATACTCATAATCGGAGCGATCCACACGGGATAGCCTGCGTTTACGATCATGAGTCCGAACGGAATACCGATTGCAAGATAACCGAACAATACAGGAATAGTGATTTTTGCCGCTTCGGCGAAATATCTGCGCTCCATCAATCGTGCCGCCGTTTTATGTAAATCGATTTGCAGTATATCGTTTTGCAAAAACTAAGTCGAGCGCAGGAGTTTTGCATTTTCATTCATATTCCGCTTCGATACTCTTGCTTCGGTACCTTGCTTTGTACGGTGATTTACAAAACTTCGTATTCGAGTTATTATATTCCAATACACACAATGTATGGGAGTTCTTATGGTGTCGTTGATTGCAGGAATCATTTTTATCGCATTTACTTTTTTTGCATTGCATCCTTCGTTTCCGCTCAACTGGGGCGCGGACGTACTTGTCTTTCTCAAAGGCTGTCTGCCCGTTCTTTCGGCTCTTGTCGGGCTTATCTGTCTGTTTATCGGTGTTGCCGATATCAAAGACAAAAAAGAAGCTGCACGCGAAGAAAGAGAAGCGCGCGAACGCGAAGAGAAAAAATAAGCGGATCGGAAAAAAAGCATATTGCCATAATCAGGTAATTATGCTATAGTTCGCACATATTTGCCAACTTAGCTCATCCGGTAGAGCATCGCATTCGTAATGCGGCGGTGATCGGTTCAAGTCCGGTAGTTGGCTTTTTTTTCTTATCTTTGTTTTTACAATTGCAAAAAGACGCCCCGTTGGTACATACGGGGCGGTCTTTAAAAATCGTACATTTGAAATCGCCTGTGAAACGGCGCGGTGCTTTTAACTTCGCGTTTTCTTTTGAAAACTTGCATATACACGTGCGCCGCTCGAAACTTCGCGCTTACGCGCTCGTTGCGAAGCTCGCGCACGAATCCTCTACATTATTAAAACCGCGATGTGATATACGATGAACGACAGGACGAGCGCGCTTGCGATATAGTAAAGCGCGATCGATGCCGTCCATTTGAGCGAATGCGTTTCGCGGTATGTCGCCGTAACGGCCATGAGACAGGGCACGTTGAACGAAACGGCGAACATAAAGGCAAGCGATTCCGCTTTTGAAATCGCTTCGGGTAAAACGGATGCGAGGTTTCCGCTTGACACGCCGGCGGTTTTCGACAAAAAGGTCGCCGTCATGACATCGCCCGTTCCGACATAAAGCGAATTCAATACTCCGAGCACCGCTTCTTTTGAAACGGCGGACGCGAGAAAAGCGATAAAGGTTTGCCAGCCCAATCCGAAAAATCGCGTAACCGGTTCGATGTACATACCGAATCGATAGATAATGCTGTTTTCCGCGCGTCCCGTCGATGAAAACGAAAGCGCCCAAAAAATTACCGAAATCAAAAATATGACGCGGAGCGCCCTCTTAAAGATATCCCACGATTTTGCAACCGACGTATAAAGCACGTTTGCCCACCTGGGCCGGTGATACGGCGGAAGTTCCATCAGCATGCCGGTACGCTCGGCGGCGGGCGAAAGTTTGTTGCCGAAAATCTTTGCCGTGATGAATATCATAAAAAACATATACGCATAAATGCCGAGCATGACGAGGATGCCGTGAGCGCCGAAAAAGATCGTCGCGAGCGTCGGCATGACGGTAGCGATGGCGGCGCAGGGTACCGCCCACGTAAGCATGATCGTCAGTATGCGCTGTCCCCAATTGTCGATGACGCGCGCGCCTGCGGCTCCTCCGATCGTGCAGCCCAAACCCATCAGCATGGGGCAGATGCTTTTTCCCTGCAGCCCGAGCTTCGTCATCGTTCCGTCGAAAGCGTAGGAAATGCGCGCCAAAAATCCCGTCTCTTCGAGCGCCGTAAACGTAAACGTTACGCCGACGACAAAGCCCGCCATCGCGGCGGCAAAGTATACGACGTTCGGGATCAAATCGGCAGCGAGCGATTCCAAAAAAGGAGCCGCGTGTCCGGCTTGCATGAGGCGGTGGAGGAGGGGAGATGCGAGACGAGGAATAAACGATCCGAGTCCCATGAGCGGTACGGCCATGATCATCGACGCGACGAAAGCGAGCAGCATGACGGCGACGGAAAACGGCTTTCCCCAGCGGCGGCTCGTAAAGATGCGGTCGGCTCTTGAAAGTGCTGCGCGCTTTTTTTCGCCTGTGACGACGCCGTCGAGCAGCGCTTCGATCCATTGAAAGCGGGCGTTCGCAAGTTCCATTTCACTTTTTGCACCGCCGCACAGAGCGTCGAGTTTTTCCGTATCGATTTTTTTCGGATTATTAAATTCGCTTCGGAGTATGTCTTTCAGTTCGGGATATTTTTTTCTGTCGGCGGCGACAAAGGGAACGACGGTGATGCCGAGCCGTTTTGAAAGGCTCTCCGTGTCGATCGATTTTCCCTGCAGTTTTGCGACATCCATCATATTGAGAATTAAAACGGCCGGTACGCGCATCGGTGCGAAGTCGGCGAGCATGTAGAGGTTTCGCCTCAGCTGTGACGCATCGGCGAGTATGCAGACGATGTCGGCTTTACCGGATGCGATGTAGGCGCGCGTTATCTCTTCTTCCTGTGACCCCGCCGAAAGGGAATAGCTTCCCGGAAGATCTGCGACGATGTATCGCTCTCCGTCGATAGTGAAATAGCCTTCTTTTTGTTCTACCGTTTTTCCGGGCCAATTGCCGACGTGCTGGTGCGAGCCCGTAAGTCCGTTATACAGCGTGGATTTTCCGGAATTCGGTTGTCCGAGCAATGCGATTGTCTTTGTCATAATCACTTCTCCGCTTCTACGAAAATTTTACCGAGATCGCCGCAGCTGATTGCGATCAGCGTATCGCGCGCTTCGATGAGTATGGGCTGTTTTTTTTCATGTCTCACGACGGTGAGCGGACAGCCGACCGTAAGCCCCATCGACGTAACCCTTCCGATAAAATGCGCATCTCCTGCGATATCCGTTATTTTCCCGGAAAAACCTTCCTCCGTTTCGCTCAGCGACATAACACCTCCTGCATGGTTTGAAAACGCGCCAGGCGCGCAGTTAAAAAGGTAGCCTATGCTAATATTACTATAGCACAGATTTTCAAATCGTGCCATATCGATTAAAAATAAATTCGTTTTTTACTGCTCGGCGCTTTTTACGGCGTCTATATATTTTCTTGTCGACTTCGGCAAAATGAAGTACACTTATACGTGCGGTTTTTATTTAAAATTGCGGATAAAAATGCCGCATTTTTGCAGAGGCGGCATGAAAAATAATTATTAAAAGGGAGTTGCTATGGCGATAATCGGCGCGTTTATGGTTCCGCATCCGCCTCTCATCGTACATGAAGTAGGTAAGGGCAGGGAAAATGAAATTGCGGCGACAATTGCCGCGTATGTGCTGGTTGCAAAAAAAATTGCGAGTCTGAAGCCCGAAACGATCGTCGTCACGTCTCCGCACGCACCGCTTTACCGCGATTATTTTCATATTTCTCCCGGTATCGAAGCCTTCGGTGATTTTTCCGATTTCGGTGCGCCGGAAGTTCGCTTTCATCTTTTTTACGATGCCGATTTTGTTAAAGCCCTTTGCAGCGAAGCCGATAAAGAAGCTCTCGCGGCGGGTACGAAAGGGGAGAGGCGCCCATCGCTCGATCACGGTACGGCGGTGCCGCTTTATTTTATTAATAAATATTACACCGATTATAAACTCGTGCGCATCGGTCTTTCGGGGCAATCGTACAAAGCGCATTATGCGCTCGGCGAATGTATCCGTCGAGCGGCGGAAAAAACGGAAAAGAAAATTGCCGTCGTCGCAAGCGGCGATCTGTCGCACGTGCTGAAATCCGACGGGCCTTACGGGTATCGCGCGGAAGGGGCGGTATACGATGAGCGCATCATGGACGTCATGGAACGTGCCGATTTCGGAAAGCTTTTTTCGTTCAGTCCCGATTTTTGTGAAAACGCCGCGGAGTGCGGACACCGTTCGTTTATCATTATGGCGGGCAGTCTCGACCGCACGGCAGTCCGAGCGGAAAAGCTTTCTTACGAAGGACCCTTCGGCGTCGGCTATGGGGTCTGCGCCTATGACGTGACCGGGTGCGACGAAACGCGCAATTTTTTGGAGCGCTACGAAGCGGAAGAGAAGCGCGCTCTCGATGCGCGGAAAAAAAACGAAGACGAATACGTCCGCCTCGCAAGGCTTGCGGTCGAAAATTATGTGCGAACAAAAGGCAGGCTTCGCATCGAAGGCGGCGCGGCCGTATGCTCAAGTACTTCCGAGCGTATGGAGCTTTCGGGCGACTTGCTCAAAAACCGCGCAGGAGTTTTCGTATCGCTGAAAAAAGACGGCATGCTCCGCGGCTGTATCGGAACGATTGCGCCGGTTTGGGAGAGTATCGCCCAAGAGATCTTGCACAATGCAGTAAGCGCAGCCTCTTCCGATCCGCGCTTTTCCGAAGTGACGAAAGACGAACTTTCATCTCTCGTCTACAGCGTCGACGTCCTTTCGAGCCCTGAAAAAATTTCGTCGAAAGAAGCGCTCGATGTAAAACGCTACGGCGTCATCGTGACGAAGGGAAACAGGCGCGGCTTGCTTTTGCCGAACCTTGAAACGGTAAATACGGTCGATGAGCAGATCGAAATCGCGTGCAAAAAAGGCGGCATCGACAAAAGTGAAAATCCCGAACTCGAACGCTTTGAAGTCGTGCGCCATTATTAAATTCCGGGTATTGCAATGAAAGACGATGCAGGTACAAAAATACTTTCGCCGAGAAATCGTACGACAGTTCTTACGACGGACGACAGAAAATTATTAAAGCCGCTCATACGCCGCGCGGCAGCCCCGCTTTCGAAAGATGAAATCGTCGATTCGATATTCAACGGCGACTTGCTCAATGCGATCGATTTTTTTCCGTCGGAATCGGTCGATCTCATGATAATCGATCCGCCGTACAATATCACGAAAAATTTCGGCGGCGTAAAATTCGCGTCTCGCGGAGACGAAGCGTATGCGGATTACCTCGCTTCGTGGTTTCCGCGTGTCGTTCGGCTCCTTAAAAAAAATGCGAGCGTGTACATTTGCGGCGATTGGAAGAGCGCGGCATCTGTGTACACGGCGGCAAGCGGTTTTTTGACGGTGCGAAACCGCATTACGTGGCAGAGGGAAAAGGGACGCGGGGCGAAAGCGAATTGGAAAAATTGTTCGGAAGATATTTTTTTTGCGACGGTAAGCGGCGATTATTATTTCGATGCGGATGCGGTCAAGCAAAAGCGGCGCGTCATAGCGCCTTATCGTAAAGACGGAAAACCGAAAGATTGGGAGGAAGCCGACGACGGAAAATTCCGTTTGACGGGCGCGTCGAATTTTTGGGATGACATCACGGTGCCGTATTGGTCGATGAGCGAAAACACCGAGCATCCGACGCAAAAGCCCGAAAAGCTTATCGCAAAATTGATATTGGCGAGTTCGAAAAAAGGCTCGCTCGTTTTCGATCCTTTCCTCGGTTCGGGTACGACGGCCGTCGTCGCAAAAAAGCTCGGGCGCAGGTATTGCGGTATCGAAATCAACGAAGACTACTGTCTCCTTGCGTTGAAGCGTCTTGAGCGGGCGGAGCGCGATACGTCGATCCAAGGGTATACGGACGGCGTGTTTTGGGAACGCAACACGGGAAGGGAGCAGGGAGAGCTTCGTGAAAAGCGCTGAGGGCGAAATGCGTGTGACGTGCGACACGTGTTTTTACCGCTGCTCTCTCGCCGAAGGTCGGACGGGAAAATGCCGCGCCCGGATCAACAGAAGCGGAAACATCGTCCCTCTCAATTACGGACGGCTTACCGCGCTCGCCCTCGATCCTATCGAAAAAAAACCGCTCTATCGATTTTTTCCCGGAAGCATGATTTTGTCGGCGGGAAGTTTCGGCTGCAATATGCACTGCCCGTTTTGCCAAAATGCGGAGATTTCGCAAAGCGGCGGCGACATCGAAACGGCGTATGTTTCGCCCGAATCCCTTGCCGAAAAAGCTTTATCGCTTGTTCCTCGCGGCAATATCGGCGTCGCGTACACGTACAACGAACCGCTCGTGTCGTGGGAATACGTGCGCGATGCGTCGCGCTGTGTACGCGCTCTCGGCATGAAAAACGTCGTCGTTACAAACGGCTGCGTCAACAGCACTGTGATCGAAAAACTGCTGCCGTACATCGATGCGATGAATATCGATTTAAAAGGATTTACGCGCGAGTGGTACGAAAGCTTGGGCGGCGATTTGGATGTCGTCAAAGATACGATTGCACGCTCGGCGAAGAAGACGCACGTCGAAGTTACGACGCTCATCGTTCCCGGAAAAAACGACGGCGAAGAGGAGATACGCTCGCTCGCGCAGTGGGTTTCGAAAATCGATAAAAAGATTCCGCTGCACATCACGCGCTTTTTTCCGCACTGGCGCATGCCGGATACGGAGGCGACGCCGGTCGGCACGGTGTACCGCGCGGTTTCGATCGCGCGCGAATATCTCGAATACGTATTCCCCGGCAATTGCTGAGCGGGAATTTTTTCCGAATGTTTTAGACGCCTAAGAAAATATCAAAAGTTTTCGATACAACCTGTTCGCTTTGTCGATTTACGGCAAATAGTATAACATGACGGCATATTCAACGTTTTATTATCAATCATTAGGAGTAATCGCAATGAGACTGCATCAAAAAATTGCATGCGCGCTTTTGATCGTATGCGCAGCCGTTTTTACGGCGTGCGGCGCGTCCGGAAAATTAAAAGACGGAACGTACACGGAGTCATCCGTCGGGCACAACGGAAAGGTTACATTGGAAACCGTCATCAAAGACGGAAAGATAGCCGACATTAAAACCGTCGAAAGCTCGGAGACGAAGGGGCTCGGACAGGCGGCCGTCGATCTTTTGTGCCGCGCTATGACGGAAAACAACAGCATTCAAGTCGATACGCTCACCGGCGCGACGATATCGTCGAATTGCGTCAAGCGGATCATGCAGGAAACGGTAAAAAAAGCCGGCGCATCGGATAAGACGATCGCTTCGATGGCGGCCGTTACGCTGCGTCCGGCTGCGGAAAAAACTTCCTACGAATACGACATCGTAGTTATCGGCGCAGGCGGCGCCGGTTTGACGGCGGCTATTACGGCAAAGCAGGGCGGCGCTTCCGTCGTCGTGCTTGAAAAAAACGGATTTGCGGGCGGCAATACGATGGTATCCGGCGGCGGCTTGAACGTCGCAGGTTCCGATTTGCAGCAAAAAAAGGGAATAACCGATTCCGTCGAAAAATTTGCCGAAGATACGCTGAAGGGCGGCGACAATAAAAACGATCCCGTACTCGTCGGCATTATGGCGCGCAATTCCGTTGCGGCATACAATTGGCTGCGCGACGATATCGGAGTTCCGTTTATGCAGGAGCGCGTGCAGCAGTTCGGCGGGCATTCGGTTCCCCGCGCGTGCGTCCCCGTCGGAAACAGCGGCTATACGATAACCGAAGCGCTCGTAAAAAAATGCGAAGCGCTCGGAATCGATATCTTTTACGAAACGAAGGCGGTAAAATTACTGAAAGAAAACGATGCCGTTACGGGCGTTGAAGCTGAAAACGGCGGTAAAACCGTTTCGTTTGCCGCAAAAAAAGGCGTCGTGCTGGCGACCGGCGGATTCGGAGCGAATGTCGCGATGCGCGTCGAATACAATCCCGCATACGGAAGCGAATACAAAACGACGTGCATACAGGCGGCGCAGGGCGACGGTATCGTCATGGCACAGGCTGCCGGCGCAAAGCTCGTCGATATGGGCTATATTCAAGTCTATCCTACCTGCAATCCCAAAACGGGGATCATCTCCTATGTCGCCAATTCCCGCTTTGACGGCGCCGTTTTAGTCAATAAAGAAGGAAAGCGCTTTGTAAACGAAGGCGGCAGGCGCGACGTTATTTCGCAGGCGATCCTCTCACAGACGGACAAATGTGCGTATTTGGTGTGGGGAAGCGAAATCGAATCGGTGGGAAAGATGACGCAGATACATGCCAAAGAATTCGAACAGCTGAAAGCGACGAATCTGCTCGTTCAGGCGGATACGCTGGAAGATGCGGCAAAAGCCGCCGGGATCGATGCTGCCGCTCTCGCTGCCGAAATTACGGAATTCAATTCCTTTGTCGACGGCAAAAAAGATCCGAAGTTTCAAAAGACCGGCGCGTTCAGAAAGATTGCCGAAGGACCGTTTTATATAGAAACGGTGACGCCTTCCACGCACCACACGATGGGCGGTGTCGCGATCGATGCGCACACCCGCGTGCAGAGCGTTTCCGGAGGAGCGATTAAGCGCCTCTTTGCCGCAGGCGAAGTTGTCGGCGGTATTCACGGTACGAATCGTTTGGGCGGCAACGCCATCACCGATATCATCGTTTTCGGCCGTATTGCGGGAAGCGAAGCGCTGAAAGATTGATTTTCGCCGCCGATGAATTTTATGCGGTCAAAGTCGCTGAGAAAGGCGAAATTCTTCACTATGGAAGAGGGCGAGCCGAATATCTGCGATAAAGTCGAAAAGAAGTGGTAAACCGATTTGTCGGTAATAAAGGGGCTGTCGAAAAAGTAACCGACTTTTGAGACAGCCCTTTTTATTTTTGCGCCGTTCGAATTGTTTATTTATAAGCGAATGTATGTTATAATTAGGGATTAGGAGGAATGTATGTCCGATTCGGCATTTAATTATTTTAATCGATTGGATTCGCTTGATTTATCGGATTTGGAAATTCTTTCCGACAAAATAACGACATTGATTTTCAAAAAAAAGAAAACCGATAGTTTGCAGATTGAAAAGGGGTTGTCTTTTTTTAATAAAATAAAAGGCAGTGTGGATCGTAAAATCGATGAAAAACAAGAATTGAAAAAAGCCTTGGATGAAAAATACTCATATTCTAATTGATACAAATATCGTACTTGATTTGGTTCAAAAACGGGAACCGTATTCGGAAAACGCTTCTAAAATAATCAATTCTTGCGTCATCGGAGAAAATATCGGATATTTTTCAGCACACTCATTTTGGATTATATTATTACACGTGATAAAGAAAACGGGTTTAAGAATTCGCCGGTAAGAATTATCAGCCCGGAAGAATTTTTAAAATTATAATTGCTTTGTGTCTTTTCCAAACCGAGTTGAAAATAACTCTTTTTTATCTCCTCGCCGTCATATCCGTTTGTGCCGATTGCAGCCCATTGACGGCTCATTCCGTTTTATATAGAATTCGCAAGAGATTCACGGACTATCCGAAAGCGGAAGCGTTCGAATATGTCCTTTGTATCGGGAGATGTAATATGAAAAAAATATGCATGATTTTTGCCGCAGCCGGTTTTATCGCCGCTTCGGTTCAAGCTCAAGTACTTCAAAAAACGGGAGTTGAAAATACGGTGTGGACGGGATTCGGCGGACCGCTCGGATCTCAAAGAGCCAAATATTACGGCATTATCGATACGCTTCAAGCGCGTGTCGATGTCGGTATTTTTACGATCGACGGTATGATCAACTGGGGCGCGCTCGCGCGCTGGAACGACGGCGATAACACGCTCGATAATTTTTCGATCGAAAATACGGAACGTTCGGCGCTTTCCTATCATTATTATAACGGCGGAGAAGATACGAATAACGTACAGCGCATAGGAGCGCCTCTGGGTGTGACATACAATAACGCCGCGAACGGTCATTTGAATACGCGATCCGATCCGTATTATATCAATTTTTTGATGCATCCGTTTAAAGGCTTCGACGCGGGTGTCGGTACGAAACTCAATTGGTCGGTCGGTCCCGCACCCGGCTACGGTGCATGGGTGTGGGAAGCGGGAGCGCATATACGCGCCGGCGGTTTCAGCACGTCTTACGACGATCGGCACGGCGTCGCACAGGGAGGGAGCGATTGGAATGTATGGAGTGCGAGCGCTCACCGTTATCGCTATACTCCCGATGCGCCCGGTTCGTACGATGTCGTCGGTTTCGTTCCCGTCGCGAATAAATATGCGAAGACGGCAATCGCGGCGCGCTACCGCTATAAAGACGTCTTTCAAACGGGCATTGCGATTCCGAGCGGAGCGAATACCGATGCTCCGATTATAAACTTCGGAGCGGAAGTGCATCCGGTCGATTTTTTGCGCGCATCGTTTGCATACGAAGGGATATTTCAACGGGACGGCAATCTGTATACGGGCATATCGCTTGCCTTCGACAAGCGCTTTGTTATCGACGCATGGTTCGGCTGGGATTCGATCGATGCCGATAAAAACGATGCGGATATGGCGTGGACGACGGGAGGGGCGGTTACGATCTCCTTTCCGAAAATCGATTTGACGATCCGTCCCGAAGCGGGTTTGAATTGGTTTGAAAATGTGAATTACGGTCCCGCCGTTTACACGGGTATCCTCGCGCGCTTTGCGGTTTCGCGCAATGTGGTTTTAAGCGCATGGTCGTCCCTTGCGTGGGGCTCTTATGACAAACGCTGGGGCGACAGAAGTTATGCGACGTACTCGGCGACGAAAGATTATACCGGCGGTTTTATTTTCGACATCCGTCCGGAGGCGACATTTTTGTTTAATACCCGCCATTCGCTTTCGATCGACTTCGATTATGAAAACCGCACGGCCTTTGACGGAAAAAATCGATCGGCGTGGTCGTTCGGAATTTATTGGACGTATAAATACGGCGTATGATTCGAAAAAACGCCGTCGCTCTTTACAAAAATCAATGCGCGCTCGTCGCCGATGTCGAAGGCGAAAAATATGCGATTCAATATTGTCCTTCGTCGTCCGCGACGGGAAAAAAATCATACGTATCGCTTAAAGTGCGCGAAAAGGATATCGCTGTGCTGCACGAAGGACCCGCTTCGTCTCTCGATGCGCTCCTTTCGTTTTCCGACGGCACGATTTCCGCTCAGCTTTCCGAAGCTTACGAACTGCTTCGATCCGATCCCGGCACCGCGTCGTCGCCCGTCCTTTTTTCGGATATCGCCCGGCTCATGCGTCCGTCTTTTTCGGCGGACGAAAGTTTTGCCGTCTATAAAGCGATTTCCGAAAGCGACGAGTTCGCCCTCGATACCGCATCTTTTAAATCCGGTACGCTTGCGTTTGTGGTGCGGAGCGAAGAAGAAATAGCGGCATTAAAACAAAAAGCATACGAAAAGGCGCACGAAGGAGAGGTGCGCGCGGCCTTTATCAAGCGGCTCAAACAAAAAAAGCTCGAACTTCCCGGCGACTCCAAGTATATGAGCGAAGTCGAATCTCTCGCGCTCGGTCAGACCGACAAATCGAAGGCTATGGCGGAGGCGGGTTTTTCACAGACGCCCGAAAAGGCGCACAAGCTGCTCATCGATACGGGCGTATGGTCCGTTACGCGAAATCCGTATCCGACGCGCTACGGGCTTTCGATGACGTCGGCATCGGAGGGGCTTGCCGTTCCGCCCGAAGAAGAGCGGCTTTGCGTGCAAAGCCGGGCATACGCGATCGACAACGCGTGGTCGGAAGATCCCGATGATGCGGTTTCGTGGGACGGCGAATACCTGTGGGTGCATGTCGCAGATCCCGCTTCCAGCGTCATGCCTGACAGTTCGATCGACAAAACCGCGCGAGAACGCGGAACGACGCTCTATCTGCCCGAAGGGACGAGTCGTATGCTTGCGGAAACTTCCCTTGCCGATTACGCGCTCGGTTTGAACGAGAGGAGCCGCGCGCTTTCGTTTCGGATTTTATTCGACGACAAGGGCGGCATTTCCGACTGCGCGGTTTTTAAAACATTCGTGAATGTCGAGCGCCTTACCTATGGAAAAGCGGATGCGCTGAAAGATTCGCCCGAATTGAAATCCTTGTTCGATATCGCAAAACGCAATATCGAACGGAGGAAGAGAGCGGGCGCCTGTTCGGTCGATTTGCCCGAAGTGCATATCAGTGTCGATGAAGAGACGAAAAAAGTTTCGATCGAACCGGAGATCCGCTACGAATCGGGCGATATGGTGCGAGAGATGATGCTCCTTGCAGGAGAAGGCGCGGCTCGTTTCGCGTTTAAAAACGGCATTCCCTTTCCGTACGTAAGTCAGGAAGCGCCTTCGGTTCCCTCCGATCTGCCTCCGGGACTTGCCGGCGATTTTCGTCTCTTGCGCTGTATGCGAAAGCGCAGCGTCGGCATTACGCCCGCGCCTCACGCTGCGATCGGCGTTTCTATGTACAGCCAAGTGACGAGCCCCCTCCGCCGCTACGGCGATTTGATCGCGCACGAACAGCTGCGCGCGTTTATGGCCGGCAGGCCGCTCATCGACAAAGACGATATGCTCATGCGCATCAGTGAAGGCGATATCGCGTCGATTGCCGCACGGAAAGCGTCGCGTTGCAGCGAAACGCACTGGAAGCTCGTATATCTTTTACAAAATCCCGAGTGGACGGGGGAGGCTGTGTGCGTCGATAAAAAAGACAAACAGGTTCAGCTCTATATCCCGTCGCTCGATATGCAAGCCTTTATCACACCGCAAAAAAAATATGAACTGAACGATACGCTTGAAGTCAAGGCGGCGAATATCGATATCCCGCAGCAGACAGTCGTTTTTGTGCCGCAAGATTGACAGCTCGCGACGTATTATCCGCAGCTTTTGTGTCTTACCGGTGATGGTAAAAGCGAATTCTTTTGAAGTCGACGGTGTTTCCGGTGCGACGATGACAAGCAAGGCTCTGATTGAAGCGGCAAAGCTTGCATTAAAAGATGCCCGCTGATATAAAAATTATTGAATAAAAAGGGCTGCCTGAAAAGTCTGTGAACTTTTCGGCAGCCTTTTTTTGTGCCGGATATCTGTCCGCCGGATATCTGCCGGATATCTGTCAAAAAAAATCGTTTGACAGCTCGTATTTTTTGCCGTATACTGAATTTCATAATATAACCCCAAGGGAGGCCTTTTATGGCAAAAGTTGAACTGAAGGGTGTCGGTAAAGTATACGAAGGCATGACGCGTGCCGTCACCGACGCCAATATCACGGTCGAAGACAAAGAGTTTTGCGTTTTCGTCGGCCCGTCCGGCTGCGGAAAATCGACGACGCTCCGCATGGTTGCGGGTCTTGAAGACATTACCGAAGGCAAGCTGTACATTGACGGCGTGGAGATGAACGATGTTCCGCCGAAAGACCGCGACATCGCCATGGTGTTCCAAAACTACGCGCTGTACCCGCACATGACGGTGTACGACAATATGGCATTCGGTTTGAAGATCCGCAAAATGGACAAAGCGGAAATCGACCGCCGCGTAAAAGATGCTGCAAAGCAGCTCGATTTGACGCAGTATTTGAACCGAAAACCGAAAGCGCTTTCCGGCGGTCAGCGCCAGCGCGTTGCAGTCGGACGCGCGATCGTGCGCAATCCGAAAGTATTCCTCTTCGACGAACCGCTGTCGAACCTCGACGCGAAGCTCCGCGTTACGATGCGTTCAGAACTCGCTTCTTTGCACCAGAGGCTGCAGGCGACGATGATTTACGTTACGCACGATCAGATCGAAGCTATGACGCTCGGTACGAAAATCGTCGTTATGAAAGACGGATTTATTCAGCAGATCGGTGCACCGCTCTATTTGTACAATTCGCCGATCAACAAATTCGTCGCGGGATTTATCGGCACGCCGCCGATGAATTTTATGACGGTCAAAGTCGCTGAAAAAGGCGGCAAGATCGTATGCGACGAAGGTTCGTTTGAAGTCGTTCCGACGGACGCGCAGGCAAAAGAGCTGAAAGCTTTCGTCGGCAAAGAAGTATCGTTCGGCATCCGCCCCGAAGACGTCGCGTTTTCTGAAAAGCCTGCCGCGTCGAACAATATGCAGATGAAGCTTACGAACAAAGAACCGCTCGGCTCGGAAACGCACCTCTATGTCGTTACGACGAAGGGACAAAACCTCATCGTTAAAACGTCGGCAAATGCGGACTTCCGTCTCGGCGATACGCTCAACTTCGTTCCGAATATGGAAAAGGCGAAATTCTTCTCTATGGAAGAAGGCGAGCCGAATATCTGCGATAAAGTCGAAAAGAAGTGGTAAACCGATTTGTCGGTAATAAAACCCGCCGCAGCGATGCGGCGGGTTTTTTATCTTTGCGCCGTTCGAATTGTTTATTTATCGCCCCTCAAAAAAAATATGAACTGAACGATACGCTTGAAGTCAAGGCGATGAATATCGATATACCGCAGCAGACCGTCGTGTTTGTGCCGCTGTAAGAGGGGAATCAATTACCCATTACGAATTATCAATTATTAATCACGGAAATCAATTTTTGCTCGAGTATTGTTTAAAAAGTTGATAAAGTGCTAAAGTAAGTGTATGAGGTGGGAAACATTAGAAGAAGCACTTGCAGTGCTTGAGACGGAACGGGAATACGACGGGTATTTTTGCAGCGTACAAGACGCGGTTATCATCGTGATTTTGGGAAGCTTGTGCGATTTGCAAAGCGTAAAGAAAATCCACGAGTGGGCAACGACCGAACATGTCAGAACATTTTTGGCAGAAACGTTCGGAATCAAACGAATACCGTGCTATTGGTGGCTGTTAAGCCTGCTTGGAATCATACGGCCGGAATCATTGAATGAGTGTATGAAACAATGGGTAGCTTCGGTTGTACCGGCTCTTGCAGCAAAACTTGAGACGGAAGAGAAAGAACAAAGCGCGAAGAAAAAGAAGCAGCCGTTGACGATAGCCATAGACGGAAAAGCTATCCGCTCAACGGGAAAGATGAAAAAATACGACAGTCCCTTGCATATCATCAGTGCACAGATAGGGGAATTGGGGTTGACGCTTGCCCAAAGAACGGTCGAATCAAAGAGTAATGAGATTCCTGCCGTACCGGAATTGATAAAAGAGCTTGAAATTCAGGGCTGTATGGTGGTCGCGGACGCAATGAACTGTCAAATAGAGACTGCCGAGGCGATAATTGAGGCAAAAGCGGATTATTTGTTAAGTGCGAAGGGCAATCAGGAAGCACTTATGAACGATATCGCGGAGTATGTTCAGGATACAAAGCTGAGAGTGACGATGGACAGCATCACACGAACGGAAAAGGGACATGGGCGGAAGGAAAGGCGCAGTGCGTATACGAGTGCAGATGTTTCATGGCAGCCGGGAGGACGAGTATGGCCGGAACTCAAATGTATTGGAGCAGTGCATACACGATTTGAGACGAGTAAAGGGGTGACGGAAGAATGGCATTATTATATTTCAAGTAAAGCGTTACGAGCGGAAGAGCTGCTCCATCATGCAAGAGAGGAATGGTCGGTGGAATCGATGCATTGGCTGTTGGATGTACATTTTGACGAGGACAGATGCAGGGTGCAGAGTAAGAACGTACAACAGAATCTCAATATGCTGCACAAGTTTGCGCTTAACATAATCCGCATACACAAACGTGAATCACAATCGAAGCTGCCTTTAAACGGGATTATGTTCCGTGCACTTATGAATCCTCAAGCATTATTACCGCTTTTGGGCAAAACTTGATTTCCGTGATTATTAATGCCTTTACTTTTCCGCGCATACGGCATATACTGTAGGCGATGAAAAACGTATTTGCAGCGTATATGTCGTACGGAGTACTTGACACGCATACGCGCATCGCGCAAAATTCACGGCTTCACGGCTTCACGGCTTCACGGCTTCACGGCTTCACGGCTTCACGGCTTCACGGCTTCACGGCTTCACGGCTGAGGGCAAACTCTCTTTAAATAAAATCCGACAGCTTTATCTCATATTCTGCGCGCGGAGCGGAAACGCTTTCTCCGCGCGTTTTGCAGTTTCCCCTTCATTGTTTGTATGCCGCTTTCCGTTCGCGGAAGCGGATGGTTTCATACAAGAGGAGGTTCTTATGCTGAAGTATGCATTGCGTGAAAATTTGCTGACGCCGGCGCCTGACAACTATATGGCGCAGACAGCGGATGTGAGATCGTACACGCTTGACGAAATCATCAACTTGATGATGGAAAAGGGTTCGTCGGTAACCCGAGCCGATGCGGCGGCGGTACTGCAAGTGTACGGGGAAGTGTGCGCCCTCGTCATCGCCAACGGCAGCGCGCTCAATACGCCGCTTTTCAATACAAGCATGAGCATTTCGGGCGTCTTCGACGGAGCGAACGACTCTTTCGACAAAAAGCGTCACGCGGTAAACCTCAATATGACGGCGGGAACGCTCCTTCGCGATGCCCTGCAGGAAGTGAAGTGCGAAAAAACGCAAATTGCAAGCACCGATCCGTATATTACCGAAGTAAAGGACGTCGTCTCGGACACGGTAAATACGGTGCTGACGAAGGGCGGCATCGTGCAGATAACGGGGAGCCGTTTGAAATTCGACGCGAAAGACGAGTCTCAGGGGATCTTTTTCGTGCCGGAAACGGGGACACAGATTCGAGCCTCCGTCATCGCCGAAAACAAACCCGCCCGCCTTACGGCGCTGATACCGAACTCGCTTTCGGCGGGAACGTATTATGTGGAAGTAAGGACAAAACTTGCCGAAGGCGGAAAACCGCTTAAAGCGATGAAAGCCGGACGTTTTGCAAAGCCGCTTACCGTTACGGCATAAGTGTAGGCACCCTGCACGCATAGGTGTAGGGTGCTTACACACATAGGTGTGGACACCTTACACGCACAAGTGTAGGCAGCCTACACGTATAGGTGTAGGTAATAGAGAAAAATATTTAGGAGACAATATGAAGACGAATCGAAAAAAACGTTTTGTGTTTTTCCGTCAGGCTGCGGCGGCTTTTATCGCGCTTGCCGCAGTATTTTTGCTTGCAGGCTGTCAGCAAAATGCCGAAACGCCGGCACAGCCGCCGAAGGACACGACGCCGCCGGCCGAAGTTGCAAACTTTACGGCGGTTGCAGGAAGTGCAAGCGTTATCAATTTGAGCTGGAAAAACCCTGCCGACGACGACCTCTATCAGGTAGAGATCACGGCCCTCCCCGCTCACGGCTCGCTTAAAACTGCCATATATCTTGCAGCCGAAAAAGGGAAAGTCGTAAGCTATAGTGCGGACGGTTTAAGCGCCGACACGGACTACACCTTTACGGTAAAAACCGTCGACAAATCGCTCAATAAAAGCGCAGGCCTAAGCAAAACGGCACGTACGCAAAGCGCATCCGTACCGGGCGCCCCTATGACGATTACGCTTACGCAAAGCCCCGCGACCCCTACAAACGGTGCCGTTACGGTAAGCGTTTCATCGAGTACGTCGGTGAAAACTGCCAAATGGGCAGCGGGCATAAAAACCGTAGACGAGGTTTTGACAAGCGGTACCGATATTACCGGCAACAGCTTTACGGTAAGCGTCAACGGCACCTATACCGTTGCGGTCATGGATAATGACGGGAGGCGCGAGATAAAGACGATCACCGTCGGCAATATAGATAAAACCCCGCCTGCAAAGGTACAAAACCTTTCGGCAGTCTATAGTTCGGCAGGTCAAAAGATCACCGTAACGTGGACGAATCCCGCGGACGCCGACTTTGCGGGTAGCGTTTTGCGCTGGAAAAAAGGCGCGGGAAGCGAAACTGAAGTGCTCCGTTCAAAAACCGACACAAGCTATGAAATCACGGGCATAAGTCCCGACAACAGCGAATATACGATATCCCTTACCGCAAAAGATGAACTCGGTAACGAAAGCGAAAAAGAAAGCGTAACGGTGCGTTCGACACTCTATGCGGAAGTAACGGCTATAAGCCTCGACCGCACGCACTTGGATACGATCATGACGAACCGCTCCGTAGCGGTAACCGTAACGGGAAGCAATTTCAATACGCTTTCAAGCCTTTTGGTACAGGTGACGGACGGTCATACTTCCGAGTCTCCCGTAACGGCGACGATCGATGCGGCGCACAATACAGCGACTGCGACGGTCACGGCGCCCGTTCCGGCAAGCCCGACCGAAGCGGGTACGGCCTATACGGTACAGGCGATTGTAAACAGTGCGACGCCCGCACAGGCGACTGCAAACTTTATTGTTTCCGCTCCCGCAGCGGTAAAAGAAATCATCCTTTCGCCCGCACAGATCAAATTCGGCTCGGCATCGAACGTTTCGGTAAAGGTAAAGGGAGCGAATTTCGATATCAGAGGCGAAACGAAGATAAAGCTTTTGAACTCTGCGGGGCAGGAAGTAAGTGCGAGCACGGTAACGGTCGCACCAAGCGTCGGAAACGCATCGGAGTTCACCGCTTCCGTCCCGCTGCCGGCTGAAAGCGGCGTCTTTACCGTTGCGCTTTATTTTGACGGTAAAAAAGATGCGAAAACCGCAGATGTACAGCTCTATGACGACCCCGTCATTACGAAAGTTTCTATTCCTCGTGCGGGCATAAGCTATG
Source organism: Treponema sp. Marseille-Q4132 (assembly GCF_014334835.1). Lineage (NCBI taxonomy): Bacteria > Pseudomonadati > Spirochaetota > Spirochaetia > Treponematales > Treponemataceae > Treponema > Treponema sp. Marseille-Q4132. The sequence goes on along the minus strand of NZ_CP060591.1, from coordinate 1,076,674 downwards.
CGGGTAATAAGCTTCCCGTCATGATTATCGGAAAAAACTTTAAAGCTCCCAGTATAAGCGCAGCCGACTTCAGCGGTACGGGTGCGACCTTTGCGAATTTCAAAGTCGTAAGCGATACGAAGGCGACTGCAGAAGTAAGCTGTCCCTATACGGCGGGAGAACATACGGTTACGGTGAACTGCAAAAACGCAAACAAAACGGGCACGATTTCCGTACAGGATTACAGTGGAAGCTATGTACCGGGTGAAATCGTACTGGCGGACGGAACGCGCGTTACAAAAGAGGACTATACGGCAGTAGATCCGAGCAATCCGCCGATTGCGGTCATCTGCGGAAGGAACAGTTACGGCGCTCCGTGCGGCATCGCACTGCACAAAAGTACATCTTCTTTGTCGTGGGCAAAAGACAAAACGACGGGCGATGGCACGAAATTCGAAGGGATCGTCTGCACGCCGAGCGTAACGGGAAACGGAGCTGCCGCTTCGGCAACTTTTACGGGAGATAAAGGCGGAAGCGACAACTGGGACTATATATGTTCCGTAGACCCCGAAGGAACGGCGAATGCCGCCGTAAACTACCCCGCTTTCGACTGGGTGAATACGTACAATGAGACGTACAAATCCAAACTCGGCTCTGCCCGTCCCGCATGGTATATGCCGAGCATAGCCGAACTCTGCGAAGTGTACAAAAACCGCGAGGCGATAAATGCAAGTCTTTCGAAAATAAACGGGCTTGACGGTACCTATGCGGATGCAAGTCTCGGGACGAGCTGGACCCAGTACTGGTCGTCGTCGCAGCATTCCAGCCTCAATGACAATGCGTGGCTTGCGGATTTCGGCAGCGGCTACCTTCACAGCAAGTACAAGACCCTCAATTACAATCTGTGTTGTATAGCCGGCTTTTAACGTGAGCGGAGCGAACGTTACCTATTTAACTGTTTACGCAAACCGGCACCGCCGGTTTGCGTGGAGAAAAATTTGGAGGAAAACTATGAATGAAATACATTTTACGGATATCGTTTCAAAACCTGTCGGAGAGTCTTACGAACTGGTACAAATGCTGGGAATATATTGTTGGCCAAGCAATGAAAAAGAAAGAAATGCCGGTTTTTTTCTGCCTCGATTATCCTACAATCAAAATAAAGAGTATCTAACCGCTTTATATCCCGATCTGAAAAAAAATACGAATCTGCAAGGGAGGGGGATTTATACGTCTATATGGAGAATCGGAAGCTATTATAACAGCTTATCGCTTGAAAATGCGGAACGGGTTTTATGCCGTGACATAGCAACGCTCAGCGCCTTTAAAATATGGGTAGCAAAATATTGTAATAATTCTGCGGATCCGATACAGATGTATGTACTTGAAGAAGAAAAAAGATTCGCCCAATTTAAATATACGGCTACGCAAAATCCTTCCGGAACAATCTATTACGACTGGAAAGAAATTCTTAAAAAAAGAGGAATCAAAGGGAAAAAATAATCGGATTATATGGCACTGTATTACGAACTTCCGATCTTTAAAGACGTCTATAAGATGACCCTGCGTATCTTTGAGCTTACGGCACATTTTTGCCGTGAATACAAATTTACATTGGGGCAGGACTTAAAGCGCGATTGCATACTGCCGGTGCGGAACATCTACCGTGCAAATAAGTGATGGACTTTCATATACCGCTCGGATGCCTGAACCTGCAGTGCCAAGATACTGCAGGTCTATGTTGCAATCGACGAGCTTAAACTAAAATCAAAAACCTCTGAATTATCTCCGTATCGAATTCCGCCGTAAAAGCAGTCCCGCATCCAAACTTGCAAAAGACGGCGCGCATTGTTATAGTACAGCTATGATAGTTATGAAATTCGGCGGCTCGTCGGTCGCAAATGCGGAACGTATCCGGCATGTCGCATCCATTATTAAAGCGTATCAAAAGAGCAGACCTGTCGTCGTGCTCTCCGCGATGGGAGACACGACCGATCACCTCCTCGAAGCTGCCGATAAAGCGCTCGGCGGAGTCGTGGGCATGGAGCGTATCGCTTCTCTTCATTTTGAAACTTTGCGCGAACTCGGATTGCCGAGCGGCACGATCGAAGATTTAATAAACGAATTGACGCAGCTTTTGACCGGCATTTCGATGATAAAAGAATTGACAAAACGCACGCGCGATTATCTCGTGTCCTTCGGCGAACGCATGTCGGTTCGTATCGCGGCCGCTTATTTGACAAAAGAAGGGATTCCCGCTTTACCTTACGATGCATGGGATATCGGCATCGTAAGCGACGGCAATTTTATGTCGGCGGAACTCCTCGATGAAGTGTGGCAATCGATACCGGAGCATTTGCATGCATACGCCTCCGGAAAAGACGGGCGCATCCCGGTCGTGACGGGTTTTATCGCAAAAGACAAAAGCGGAAATATTACGACGCTCGGGCGTGGCGGAAGCGATTTGACTGCGACGATCATCGGAGCTGCGATGAAGGCGGAAGAGATTCAAACGTGGAAAGACGTCGACGGCATCATGACGACCGATCCCCGCATCTGCCCCGACGCCAAGCCGGTACGCGAAGTAACGTACGAAGAAGCGCAGGAGCTTGCGTTTTTCGGCGCGCAAGTACTGCACCCGCGTTCGATGCTCCCCTGCCGCCGCACTGCGACTCCCGTCCGCGTAAAAAATTCGTACAATATCGAAAGCCCCGGTTCGATCATCGTCGAAACGCATAACGGAAAAGCTTCTCCCGTCTGCGCGATCACGGGCGTCAAACACGTAACGCTTATCGATATCGCTTCGACGCGCATGCTCGGTGCGGTCGGCTTTCTTGCGCACATATTCAATCAGTTTTTAAAATGGAATATCAGCATCGACGTGATTGCGACGAGCGAAGTATCCGTTTCGCTGACGGTAAATACAAAGACCGATCTCTCGGGTTTGATCCGCGATTTGAGCGACGTCGCCGAAGTGCGGACAAGGAGCGGAAAAGCGATCGTGTCGATCATCTGCGACGCGCTGCATTCTTCGGCGATCCTCGCGGCGGGATTTAAAGCGTTGTCGGATGAAAATATCAACGTGCAGATGATCAGTCAGGGCGCGAGCAAAGTGAATATCAGCATGATCGTCGACGACGAAGAAGCCGATAAAACCGTGCGTGTGCTGCACAAAGCGTATTTTGCTTGATGTCCGGCGTTTCGAATTCGAAGGTTGATCTGAAAATTAATAATTAACAATTTTGGAGTGTATATGAATATTGCGATCGTCGGCTACGGAAAGATGGGGCACATGATTAAAAATGCTGCGGAACGGCTCGGCCACCGCATCGTTCTTACCGCAGATCCGGCAGCTTTCGATGCCGATGTAAAACCCGCTTCGGCGGAAGATACGGCGCGTGCGGTAAAATCCTCCGGAGCCGAAGGCGTCATCGAGTTCAGTCGTCCGTCGGTTGCCGTCGAAAATATGCACTCGCTCCTTCCGCTTTCGCTCCCGCTCGTCGTCGGAACGACGGGCTGGACGGAGAGCCTTCCGGCGGTAGAAAAACGTGCCGCAGATACGGGCGGCGCTTTACTCTATTCGTCGAATTTTTCCATCGGCGTCAATATGTTTTACAAAATCGTCTCCGAAGCCGCCCGCCTTATGAAAGACTGTTCCGACTACGATGTCGCGGTATGGGAAGCGCACCACAATCAAAAAGCCGACAGCCCGTCCGGTACGGCGCTCGAAATAGCACGGCGCATTATGGCCGAATATACGACGAAAACGAAAATCGTCTCCGACTCCTTTCACAGAAAGCCCGAAGAAAACGAACTGAGCCTTGCAAGCACGAGGTGCGGTTCGAACCCCGGAGAGCACACCGTGTTTTTTGACGGACAAGCCGATACGATCGAACTTACCCACCGCGCTCGAAGCCGTGAAGGATTTGCTTTCGGTGCCGTCCGCGCACTCGAACGATTTTCTTCCGCACTGAAAATCGGAACGCTGCAAAAAGGCCGCGTGTATACCATGCAGGATATATTTTAATAATTATTAATTTTGGCGTCCCCTGCCGTGCGGCAGGTCGCGTCCTGCAGGATTCCGCTTCCGCTTCATTCCGCAGCGGCTCGCGCCTTCTGCGGAACGCCTCCGGCGTCCTTCCGGCCGCTGACGCTCGGAATATATGCGCTTTTATCCGAAGCATATATTGCTTCCGTCGTTGCGCGCCCGTGCGTCCTTTGTTATACTGCCGGTATGACTGTTTTAAAACGAATCGTCCTTGCTCTCTTTTTTCTGTCGACAGCCTTTTTTTCTTTTGCGGAAAAGACGCCGATCAAAAACGTACACCGCTACAAGCTTGAAAACGGACTTGACGTATACGTCGTCGAAAATCATGCGGCACCTCTTGCGTATATCGAAATCGCGGTAAAGGCGGGCGGCATCGCGCAGACGAGCGAAAATGCGGGACTCTTTCATCTCTACGAGCACATGATGTTCAAAGGCAACGCGAAGTACCCGAATGCCGCGAGCGTGCAGCGCGCCATAAGCGATATGGGAGTACCCGATTGGAACGGCACGACGGGATCCGAGTGCGTCAATTATTATTTTACCGTACCGTCGGCACTGCTCCGAGAGGGGATGGAGTTTTGGAGTTATGCGATCAGATCACCGCTTTTGGACGAAGCTGAATTCGAGCGCGAAAAAAAAGTCGTGCTTTCGGAAATCGAAGGAGGGCTTTCCGATCCGAATACGATTTACCGATACGATATTCAAAAGACGCTTTTTCCGAAATATCCGTGGAGATGCGATCCTGCGGGTTCTCCCGCCGTCGTGAGGAATGCGACGGTCGATCAGATCCGCGCTATTCAAAAAACCTACTACATACCGAATAACGCCGCTCTCTTTATCGCAGGTGACGTAAATCCCGAGTCAGTGTATGCGCTTGCAAAAGAATTGTACGGTTCGTGGGAACGCGGAAAAGATCCGTGGGTTCCGCCGATCGAAAGGCAGCCTGTTGATCCGCTTCCGCGCACGACCTTCCGCGTTATGCCTTACGACCGGATTTCGATCGATACGGCGCAAGTGTCCGTCATCTGGCGAGGTCCCGATGCGGGCTATGACAGAAAGGCGACCTATGCCGCCGATATGCTCGGCTACTTTTTCGACGATCCCGAGGGCATCTACGTTCGAACGATGATGCAAAATGAAGCGCTCGGCATTCCCGATCCCGAGTACCTGTGGGAAGGCTATATGACCACTCGCGCGACGAGTACGCTGTCGTTCGGCGCTTTGCTTCTTTCGCCTGAAAAGGATTTGGCGCAGCGCGCGGCTCTTTTTTATACGACGCTTACGGAAAACATCGTAGGGCGCATTCGAGGCGACGCGTCGATTTTTTCGAAGCGGCAGTTTTCGCGCGTATATCAAAAGATAAAGGATAGGTTTATCGACGACGCAGAAACGGCCGAGCGCGTAAAGACGAGTCTCCGTTTTTGGTGGATCGCTGCGGATGCGGATTATTATTATCGCTATCTCGACAATATGATGAAAATCGATAAAGACGATATCGATCGGTTTTTGACGGAATACGTTTCGGAGCGTAACGCGCTCGTCACGGTGCTCGTCAATCCCGCCGTGTATGAAAAGCAAAAAGAAGCGTTCGCCGCGGCGGGCTTTTCCGAGATCACCGCCGATACCGCATTTTGGTATAAAGACACGGAGGCGGTAAAATGAAAGGATTTTATATACGTTCGTTTTTTTATTCGTGCGGAGAGTTTAATACTTCGACGCCGCTTGAAGCTTCGCTGCGAGGCTGCGTCCGGCTTGTTGATTGTTTCGATTCGCGTGCGTCCGCGGGGCGCGGCGGCGAGAGACAGGCTTTCTTTCGGCGGATATCGATTCCGTTCTGCGCGCTTTTATTTTCCGCTTTTATCCTTTCGTGCGCGTCGGTAAAAACCGCTAACGTAAAAGCCGCCGAGGGGTGCGTTTCCGTCCGGAAGGATGTGCGGGAGTTCCGCCTTTCGAACGGCATCCCGCTTTACATCCGAAAAAATACGGCGAACAGAAAACTCGCTCTTTCCGTCATCGTCAAAGGCGGAACTTCCTACCTTTCTCCCGAATCTTCCGGCTTGGAAAAGGCGCTCTTCGATATGATGACGCGCGGTTCGGAAAAGTACACGTACGATGAGCTCCGCGCTCTCGCGTACGAAACGGGTTTTTCGATTCTGCCGCAGGTTTCGCGTGAAGGCGCCGTCCTTTCGATGAGCTGTATCGATTATTATTTCGATAAAGTGTTGCCTGTTTTTGCGGATGCGTTTTTGCATCCCTTGTATGATCCGCAGCAGTATAAAAATCTTATGACCGATTACTCGCAGGAAATGCAGCGCTTGGAAAGCGATCCGGAAAGCATGCTCGCCTATCGGATGACGAGGACGGTTTTTAAAGATCATCCCTATGCGGCAAGCGCGTCGGTAAAACCGGAATCGATCGGCAATATAACGGTCGAAGCGATGCGCTTCCTGCACGAGCGCGATACGGACGCGAGGCGCATTATGATCGTTGCGGTCGGAAATTACGATGAAAAAAAATTATTAAAAAAACTCGACGCCGCTTTCGGCTCGATCCCCTCTCAGTCCTACGAGCTGCTCATCCCCGATGTGCCGCCGCTTACCGTATCGGGAGAACCGATCGTCATCGGAAGCAAAGCCGCTTCCGGCACGGGCTATCTTGAAAAAGTGATGGGCGGCCCCTCGCTCTTTGACGATGATATGCTTGCGGCTTCTCTCGCCGCTTCCATGTATTCGCAAGTGCTTTTTAACGTCGTGCGCGAAAAATACGGCGCCTGTTATTCGCCGAGCGCATCCGTCATTCCGATGCGGGCGGGACTTGCAAACGTGTTTATATTTAAGGCGAGCGATTTGGAGAACGTCGTGCGCTTTGAAAAAGAAGCCCAAGCGATTTTCGCATCGGGCAAAGTGATCGACGGAAAAAACGACGACGGCTCGTATATTTTTTCACCCGTCGCCGACAGGCTTCGAGGCTATAAAAATCAATACGTCAATTCGTTTTACGCTTCGTCCGTGACGAACGGAGGAGTCGCTTCGCGCCTCGCATACAGCCTCCTCATGTTCGGCGACCCGTATGCGTACGACGAAAAAATCGCCGAACTTTTTTCGGTAAGCGCCGACGATGTGCTTCGTGCATTCCGAAAGTATTGGATTGCAGGCGGCAGGTGGTTTTGCGTCGTCGGCCCGGAAGATATCGATAATATTAAATTCTAACCGTATACGCCCGTGATGAGGCGCCAGCCCATGCTCCCCTGTTTAGGGAAAGGCGGAAGAGCGTCTCTCGTAAACCACTTCGCTTCGACGAGTTCAGATTCCTGCACTCGTATGTCGCCGCTTTCGTATTCGGCGCGAAAGCCGAGCATAAGCTGGTCGGGAAAGGGCCAGCCCTGGCTTCCGACATAGCGCAGGTCTTTTATTTCGATGCCGACTTCTTCGTGCACTTCGCGTACGACCGCCTGTTCCGCACTTTCACCGATTTCGATAAAACCCGCAATGCACGTATGGATGTTTTGATTGCGGGTACGGTGTTTTGCGAGGAGGAGCTTATCGCCCTTTGTTACCAGCACGATGACGCACGGCTCGATGCGCGGAAAAAACTGCGCGCCGCAGTTCGTACAGTTTCGAGCGGAAAGCTTTTCATCGTCGGCGAGGGGAGAGGCGCAGGAAGGGCAAAAATTGTATGTACGCCGCCATGCGAGCATTCCCTTTGCGCGTGCGGCGCGGGCGCTTTCAGTTTCGTCGTGTTCGGCAAAATAGCTTCGAATCGGAATGAGTTCGTAATTTTCGTCGACTGCACCGTCTTGAAGGAGGGCGGCTGTGTATGCGTACGGCGTTTCCGAAAAAATATCGCAAACGGACTTCGATTCGCGCAAAGCGAGCCACGTTTTTTCGTCGGGAAGCGCGTGCGAATCTTTACGTACGAGCAAGTCCTTACTGCGGAAAATATAGTAGTCCATAGACAGGCTTACTATATCGGGCGGACAGTCTTTTGTAAACGCCGTATTTCGGGCATCGGTTATCAATGCCCGAATGATTTTTATACGAAATCGGCCGTTTTACTCGATCTCTTCTATTTGATTTTCGGCAACGCCGCTTGCTATAAGCATTGCTTTTATTGCACTGCCCTTTTTTACCTTAAACGCAGCACCCGATTTACAGTAAGAAAACGCACTGCTGCCGATTGCGGTAAGAGCGGTACACTTTGAAAAATCAAATTCATCAACCCTGCTGCAGCCGTTAAAAGCAAGCATACCGATTGTCTCAAGCTTTTCAGGCAAAACTACCGAACCTTCTATTCCTCGGCAACCGTTAAAAGCAAAACCGTCGATAGTTTTAAGATTTGCAGGCAACTTTAACTGCAGTAAGCCCTCACAACCGGAAAACGCATCGGTACCGATTATTTTAAGATCGGTACACGAAGAAAGATCCGCTTCTGCTAATCTCGTACAGCCTGAAAAGGCGCCGATCGCTATTTCCGTAAGATTTGCGGGAAAGTTAACAGATCTTATCCTCCGCGCACTGCACAACAGCCTGCCGGGCTGTTTTTTATCGTAGATGATATTATCTTGAACTTTAAGAGATGTGTTTGCAGAATCTACCGTAATCGTTTCAAGTTTCGTACAGCCTGAAAAGGCGTCGCCTACAATCGTTTTAAGGCTTGCGGGTAAGTTCACGGTCTCTATTTGCGTACAGTTTGCAAACGCAAGATTATGGATTTCGGCAAGATTGATAGACTGTGAAAAATCAAAGCCGGTAATTTTGTTGCACGAGTAAAACGCACTGACGCCGATTGTCGTGAGGTTTTTCGGCAGACGCACCCTTCCGGTTATTCCCGTACATCCGGAAAACGCCTGAAAACCCAAGCTTTCAACACTGTCGGGTAAATTTAACGCTTTTAAATTCGTACAACTTTTAAAAGCAGCTTCCTCTATCTCTTTAATATCCGGAGGAAAGTCAATCGATTCTATCTTCGGTGCGCTGCAAAATATCTTTGTTTTGTCGCGGTTGTAAATGATATCCTTTTCTGCGACTAAGGAACCGCCGGTTTGCACCGTAAGTTTTTTAAGTTCCGTACAGCCTTCAAAGGCGTCGCCTTTAATCGTTTCAAGACTTGCGGGTAAGTCCACCGCCTTTATTTTCGTACATTTTGTAAATGCCCAACTGCCGATTGAAGTAAGCCGCTTGCACTGTGAAAAATCAAAGCCGTCAACGTTGCTGCACGAATAAAACGCACTGCCGCCGATTGTCTCAAGGTTTGCCGGGAAAACTACCGTTCCGGTTATTCCCGTGCATTCAAAAAATGCGCCGCCGCCGATTTTTGTAAGTCGGGTACAGGAAGAAAAATCCACTGCCGTCAAACTTGTGCAGCCTGAAAAGGCGTAAGGCGCTATTTCCGTAACGTCCGCCGGTATGACGAGGGTACCCGAGGGCGTTCCGTTATAGCCTTTAAGCACGCCGTTTTCGATTTTCAAATTCGGGTCGGGACCGCTCGGTATATTCGGCTTATTTTCAAAGGGCTGCGGACCACGGAAATCAATTTTTGCTCGAGTATTGTTTAAAAAGTTGATAAAGTGCTAAAGTAAGTGTATGAGGTGGGAAACATTAGAAGAAGCACTTGCAGTGCTTGAGACGGAACGGGAATACGACGGGTATTTTTGCAGCGTACAAGACGCGGTTATCATCGTGATTTTGGGAAGCTTGTGCGATTTGCAAAGCGTAAAGAAAATCCACGAGTGGGCAACGACCGAACATGTCAGAACATTTTTGGCAGAAACGTTCGGAATCAAACGAATACCGTGCTATTGGTGGCTGTTAAGCCTGCTTGGAATCATACGGCCGGAATCATTGAATGAGTGTATGAAACAATGGGTAGCTTCGGTTGTACCGGCTCTTGCAGCAAAACTTGAGACGGAAGAGAAAGAACAAAGCGCGAAGAAAAAGAAGCAGCCGTTGACGATAGCCATAGACGGAAAAGCTATCCGCTCAACGGGAAAGATGAAAAAATACGACAGTCCCTTGCATATCATCAGTGCACAGATAGGGGAATTGGGGTTGACGCTTGCCCAAAGAACGGTCGAATCAAAGAGTAATGAGATTCCTGCCGTACCGGAATTGATAAAAGAGCTTGAAATTCAGGGCTGTATGGTGGTCGCGGACGCAATGAACTGTCAAATAGAGACTGCCGAGGCGATAATTGAGGCAAAAGCGGATTATTTGTTAAGTGCGAAGGGCAATCAGGAAGCACTTATGAACGATATCGCGGAGTATGTTCAGGATACAAAGCTGAGAGTGACGATGGACAGCATCACACGAACGGAAAAGGGACATGGGCGGAAGGAAAGGCGCAGTGCGTATACGAGTGCAGATGTTTCATGGCAGCCGGGAGGACGAGTATGGCCGGAACTCAAATGTATTGGAGCAGTGCATACACGATTTGAGACGAGTAAAGGGGTGACGGAAGAATGGCATTATTATATTTCAAGTAAAGCGTTACGAGCGGAAGAGCTGCTCCATCATGCAAGAGAGGAATGGTCGGTGGAATCGATGCATTGGCTGTTGGATGTACATTTTGACGAGGACAGATGCAGGGTGCAGAGTAAGAACGTACAACAGAATCTCAATATGCTGCACAAGTTTGCGCTTAACATAATCCGCATACACAAACGTGAATCACAATCGAAGCTGCCTTTAAACGGGATTATGTTCCGTGCACTTATGAATCCTCAAGCATTATTACCGCTTTTGGGCAAAACTTGATTTCCGTGGCTGCGGACAGCCCGTAATAAACAGCGCGCACAGCAGTACGAATGCCGGCGCAATCAGCATACTCTTTTTTACCGTTTTCATTGGAACCTCCTAATAATAACTTTTAAAGAAGTATTACCGTAATAAAACAGAATATACTGCGTGCGGATACAAAACAAGTTTTACGGACAGTAGAGGTATGTTCTGCGAATTTGCGCAAGCGTAAACGCCGCAAGACTGACACACCGCCATCCGGGGCGTTGCGGGGTGTCCCCGCTGGAAGGGGCAGCGCGCAACAAAGTACGCGCGAGGGGAAGGCTTTCCCCTTTTGTTAAGCTCATACTTTTAAAACTTGACGTTTTGACTTTTATATAAAAATCGATTTTTGTGTCCGATCAATGTATCGATTGCAAAAGAGCGTATGCGCGTGTATACTGTCGAAGCCGTTTGCCGAAAATTCCGCACGGTATTCGGTACGGCACGCGCTAAATAAATTATTAAAATAAGGAATCGCTATGGAATCGAAATCTGTCGGCATCCTCGGAAGCGGTGCATGGGGTACGGGTTTGGCACAAGCGCTCGCCCGCGGTAATCACCGGATACGGATGTGGGCGCGTGAAGCGGACGTCGCCGACTCGGTCAACAATGATCACGAAAACAAACGGTATCTGCCGGGCTACAGGCTGTCGGAAAACATCTCCGTTTCAAACGATATAGCCGAAGTCGCTTCCGACAAAGAATTTTTAATAATCGCTTCTCCGTCATTGTATATCGCCGACACGGTAAAAAAGATCACCGCGCTTCCCGGTATCGCCGACGGCAGTACCTGTATCGCCGTTCTTACGAAGGGCTTTGTGCCGGCCGCCGACGGGCCGAAGCTCGTCCTTACGACGATCGAAAATCTTTTGCCGGGCATCTACAAGGGATGCACTGTTTACGTGTCGGGTCCGAGCCACGCGGAAGAAGTTGCGATCGGAAAGATCACGGGACTCGTCGCCGCGTGCGAAAACCCGCGCAATTCGATCAGAGTGCGGGAGCTTTTGCGCGTGCCGGGGATTTTGCCCTATTCGTCGTTCGACGTCGTCGGCGTGCAGATCTGCGCCGCCGCAAAAAATATCATCGCCGTCGTATACGGTGCGATGGATGCGCTTGCCGAAACGTCGGAAGAATTCGGCGACAATGCGGAATCCCTTTTGATGGCCGCGGGCTTAAACGAAATTCAAACGCTCGGATTTGCGATGGGCGCGACTCATGCGGAAACTTTTACGTCGATCGCGGGCGTGGGCGATTTGGAGGTAACGTGCAAAAGCAAATACGGACGAAACCGCCGCTTCGGACAGGATTTGATTAAAAAAGATATCATGTCGCAATTTTCGAATCTCGACGATTTGATCGAAAATATGACAAAGCTCGGCTATCTTTCCGAAGGTGCGATCGCGTGCAAATACGTGCACGAAATCGCGCAAAGAAAAAATCTCAAGCTGACGATCTGCGACGGATTGTACCGCATATTGAATAAGGAAATTTCTCCGCGCGATTTTATCGCACAGCTTTTGACGCAGGAAAAGTAAGCGCGAGGGCGAACGTGCGGACATTCCGTCCGCAGCACAGTGCCATCGCGCTCGTTCCGTGAGGAGCTTTGTTCGCGCGCTGCATTGCAAAAAAAAAGCGGGGCGGGTATAATCGGCCTATGCTTGAAAAATTAACAAATACCTTTTCATCGATTATCCAAACGGTGAGCGGAAAATCGACGATCACCGAAAAAAATATTGAAGATACGGTCGAACGCATTAAGACGGCGCTCCTCGAAGCGGACGTCAATCTCCGCGTCGTTCGCCGCTTTGTCAATTCGACGATCGAAGAAGCGAAGGGCGAAAAAGTTCTTCGCGCCGTCGATCCCGGCGAACAATTCGTTAAAATCATTTACGACAAACTCGCTTCGATGCTCGGAGACGCGAAAACCGATCTGCATTTAAAAGGACCGGACACGCAGTCGGTGATTTTGCTGCTCGGCTTACAGGGTTCGGGTAAAACGACCGCAGCGCATAAACTTGCATACCGCTTGGCAAAAGAAGGTCGGAAGCCGCTGCTCGCCGCGTGCGATTTGGTCCGTCCTGCCGCCGTCGAACAACTTTCGCAGCTCGGCGAAAAGATCGGCGTGCCGGTATTTAAAGAAGAAGGCGTATCCGCCGTTCGCGTTGCAAAAGATGCGCTCGACTATGCGCGGAAAAATTCGCTCGATACGCTTATCGTCGATACCGCGGGGCGCTTGCAGATAGACGAAGCGATGATGGCCGAACTCGTCGATATTAAAAAAGCGCTTTCTCCCGATGAAACGATTCTCGTTGCCGACGCGATGACCGGACAAAACGCGGTCGACATCGCAAAAACTTTCGACGAAAAGCTTTCGCTTTCAGGCGTTATTTTAACAAAATTCGATTCCGATGCGAGAGGCGGTGCGGCGCTTTCGCTTAAAACGATGACCGGTAAACCCATTCTGTTCATCGGTACGGGCGAAAAAACCGAAGACCTCGAAGTCTTTCACCCCGACCGCATCGCAAGCCGCATCCTCGGTATGGGCGATATCGTTTCGCTCGTCGAAAAGGCCCAGGAAACGGTCGACCGCGAAGAAGCGGAAAAGCTGCAGAAGAAAATGGCGCGCAACGAGTTTACGCTCGACGATATGCTCACGCAGTTTCGGCAAGTGCGCAAGATGGGCAGTATGCAGCAGCTTATGGAGATGATGCCGGGCATCGCACAGCAGATGCAGGGGCGCGATTTCGATACGGACGGCATGAAAAAACAGGAAGCGATCATCCTGTCGATGACGAAAAAAGAGCGGGCGAACCATTTTATCATCGGGCCTGCGCGCCGTAAGCGCATCGCAAAAGGATCGGGGACTTCAGTCGCCGACGTCAACAAATTGATAAAGCAGTTTGAAAAGACGAAACTCGCGATGAAAAAGCTCAGCAAAAACCGCGGTATGCAGGCGCAGTTTATGAATCAACTCGGCGGAAACGCTCTCGACATGGAAGCTCTCGCGAAGAGGTTCGGCAGATAGCGGTATTTGCGAAAAAGTTGTTAGGCGGGCTGGGGGTGGGGGGGGCGAGGTATATAAAGATTAAATTAAGGGATTGAATGAATAAGATAACTTTTAAGAATTTAAAAAAAGATATAATATTATTTATTGTATGTTGTTTGCCCGGATTTATTAGTTTTATAATTTCAATTATTCATCGATTAATCATAACTTCCAATTCGTATACTAGTAGCAAATGGATTACAGTTGAGATTTTTTTTGTCTCAATTTATGTATTATTAATATTTGTATTCTTAATTGTAAGTATTATTTTGAGATTTAAAGATAAAAAATACAAATATTTTTTAATCGATATAATTTTTTTTATTTTTTTATGTTTTATTTTTATTCTAACAATATGTATAGATTATCCAACATTACTTTATATGACTTAAGATTTCAGACATAAAATAACAGGCAATAATGTATTATAGGAAATTGTTAGGTGGAACAGAGAATCCATCTGTATTATGAACGTATAACAAAGTTTCAAAGCCGACAACGCAGTCGAGCTGCATTGCGGTTTAAAACAATGTTATGTGGACGCCCCTATGGGGTGCTGTAATGGGATAACAAATGAGAAAAATTACGGTTATATTTATATTATTTTGTATAATATTTGTTTCATGTTCACAAAAACAGATTCCATTTAACAAAAAACAATGGATGAGAGAAAAAAATCGATTTTATATGACCGATTCGCTTATTAAAAAATTAAATGAAGATAAACCAAAAAGAACTGAAATATTTGATTTGCTGGGAAAACCAAAACTTGAAGGTAGAATAAGTGATAATGAAGTCTCTTATTGGTTAAAATCAGACGGTTTCCTTGCTATGTGGGAATTATATATTTATTTTGATGATAATGGAAATTTTGAATCTGCGGAGGTTGTATATGCCGATTAAAAAACAAAGGAGTATCTTTTCAGTAAGTCAAGCTTGCTGAAAAGATACATTAAGCTTTAATAAGGTAATTTAAAAAGCTTTTTCAAATTACATACTCACCGCTTTTTATAAAACAGTTTGTTGACAAATACATAAAATAATATGTATAATATATATGTGTATGACCTTTGAGTGGGATGAAAATAAAAACTCTGAAAACATTCAGAAGCATAAGGTTTCTTTTGAAAAGGCGCAGGATACTTTTTTTGACGTAAACCGTATGATTTTAGAGGATGTAAATCATTCCGTTTCAGAAAAACGTTATTTTTGCATTGGAAAAATAGACAAAGGAATTTTAACGGTACGTTTTACAATACGCGGTCAGAACATTAGAATTTTCGGCGCAGGATATTGGCGTCAAGGAAAGAAACTCTATGAAGAACATTTACAGTAACCCCGAAAAATCAGTAATGAAAGCATTGGATTCTGCCGTATTAGTGGCGGATTTCCTTCCTGCTCCATCAGAGCTTGTAAAAAAATCAACAAAAGAAAAAATAACAATCTCAATTGATTCCGATTGTATTAATTTTTTCAAAACAGAAGCCAAGAAAAATCATACAAAATATCAGACTATGATGAATGAAGTACTTTCTCAATATGCAAAGTATTATGCGGTAAATTGAATCGAGGGATAGAACAATCACATAACGCCGTTTTCAAAGCCGACAACCGATCAAGCCGCCTGCGGTACAACCGATTGTTCCGCTGACGGCTTGTATTGTTTTCCCCGTCGCCTACGGCACCGTGATGACCGATGCGACGCGACCGTCTTTTGTGTACGCTTTGTTCGGATTCGTCGAGTCGGTGAGCGCGTCCATTCCCGAATAATAATTATAATAATGCGTACCGGCGGGCAGGGGCAGTGCGATTTCGTACAAGCCGCGCGACGTTTCTTTCATTTCGTAAATCCACGGATCCCAGTTCGTAAACGAGCCTGCAAGATATATCTTTTGATGCGCATTTGCGCGGCAGATAAATCGTACGATTTTTTCAGACGACGCGTTTGTTGCTGCGGACGCGGTCTTTTGCGGCAGATCGGAAGCGAAAGTAAAGCGCGAAAGAGAGATGCCTTCTTTTTCGTCGTAGTAGCTGTCGGGGTTTGCGGGATCGGTTGTCCACAATCCGTCGATGACGAGGCGATATGAAAGGCTTCGTGTCGATTCGGGACGATGTAAAATATAAAACAGTACCGAACCTTTTGCTTTTCCGTCCATGTCGCGCATCGTATGTATGCGGAAAGGATGGATCGTTTTGTATCCTTCAAAATCGAACGCGATGCCGGTAAAGCGCGATTTCGCATCGGCGGTAAAAACGACCGTATCGTCTTTTTCGTACGGTACGCCGACGCCGCGGATTTCGAGAACGGTTTCATCGTTATAATCCGCTGCAGATACGGCGGAAAGCAGGGCTTGAAGCGCACAGAGTAAAAAAAGAAAGCGTTTCATACTCCGATTATCGGCAAAACGGCGCTGAAGATTTACCGAATCGGCAAAAGATAGCGAGTGCCGTTCGAGACTTTTCTAATGTATGCGTGAAAATCATCCGTTATTATAATAGGTCGAAAGTCGAGTTTCGAAAGTATTTCTAAATAAAGGTGTGCTTTCGGCGAGAACCCGTCCGCTTAGCCGCGGTCGAGCTTTTAGGGTACGCTTCCATAAGCCTAACGCTCGAAACGGCACGCAGCCGGAACCTCGCCTCCGCATCATTTTATTTACTTTCGAAACTCGCCATTCAGTTGGTGAACGAAACGAATGGAAAATTTCGAGTTTTAGAAAACTCGAAATTAGACCTAATAAAGACTACGCAGGGCAAATACTTGTAAAGACGGGCGTTTTAGCGATACAATAAATCGGGTGGATTATGCCGGGGTTAAGCCAACTAAAGAAATTCAATTCAGATATTCTCGCACTCGGCAATGAGGTACATGCGCGCGCATCCCGCGGTGAAAAGCCGATCATAATTCCGATTCCGAAAACGGTGCGGGATGTCGATGATTCCGAAGATTTTGTTCTCGGTATGCCGGAGAGTCCCGAGTCGGCGATACCGGCGCAAACTTCGTCCGAAGCTGAAGATTTTTCCGATATCATTGGAACGGGCAAAAAGGGTGCGGCGCCGAAAGAGAGTGCCGAATCGTCTTCGGCCGGCGTTCCCGATCTTTCCGGTTTGCTCAATCCCGTTATCCCGTCCGCGTCGGCAGGAGAGACGGAAATGCCCGACCTTTCCCAATTTGCCGATGAAGCGGAACGAAAAATCGAAAAAGCAGAACCTGAGGAAGTGTCGATCGCCGATATGAATCTCGACGATCTGCTCGGCGATATGGGCGGTAAAGCGGAAGATGCGAGCGATGTGCTGCCGGAAGAAAGCGCATCCGATGTGTCGGGCGGTACGTATGCATCGAACCGAAGCGGCGCCGCCTATCAAACGAACAATGCGGCTCAGGATGCGTTTGCGCTGCCTTCGCACGAAGGCTTTTCATCTTCCGTGCCGGATATTCCTCTTCCTCCCGAAATTCACGCTCATACCGTACCCGATCTCCCGTCTCTCGATGATTTTCCCGTTCCCGAACCGAATGCGGGCGCGTCATCGGCTCTTATTCCGGGCAACGACGAGTTTGCGCTTCCTCCGCTTGATGCGTTTACGCCTTCTCCTCAAAAAACGCTTGTCGAGCAAAAGAAGGGCGCGGATCTTTCCGCACCGACCGAATCTTCCGTTTCCGATTGGGCTCATGATTTCGATACCGGCGGTCCGACGATCGATATGAATATCGAATTGCCGGAAGATATGCCCGAAGTCGAAAGCGATCTCGCCGTACAGGACAAGGGTACACCTGCGCTTTCGGAAAAAGATATTGATCGGACATCGGCTTTCGGCGAAATGCCTGCCGGACAAAAAACGGCAGAAACGTTCGGTTCCGACGACGCGTCTTTTTCTGCGGCTGCCGGCCGAAGGCCGGGCGGTGCGATTGACGCGGATGCGAGCAGCAGTCGGCTTTCTTCCGCCGATACGGCTTCGAACGGTTTGGAACTTCCCGATTTCGATTTCTCATCGATGTTCGATGATGACGGACTTTCGCCTGCTGCCGGCAGTCCCGGGCGGGAAAAAACATCTCCCGACTTTTCCGAACCCTCGGCCGATACGGCTTCTCCTGAAATCTCTCTCGGCGGCGAAGAATACGAAATGAATGAAAATCCGCCGGTTGCCGCAGCGGATGATTTTTCTTTCGGCAATGAAAAAACGCAAACCGAAAAAACGGTGCAAAGTCCGAAATCCTTTTCCTCTTCAGATGAAATCTCTCTCGGCGGGGATGCTGCCGAAGAAAGCGAAGAACCGTCTTCGGATATGTTTGCTCCTCATCCGTCGCCGGAAAGCTTTGATCCCGATACTTTCGATTTCGATTTTGATATGGGAGACGGAGAAGAGGGGGCGGCAGGTGAAACGGCATCGGGCGATGGACGTTTCGGCGATGCGGGCTCGGAAGAGAACGGCGAAGAAATTATTCCGATAGAACACTTCGATACGTCCGAAATGGAGGGGCTCGATTTTTCCGTTACGGCGCCTTCAAAATCCGAAGATGATAAAACCGACTTCGAACGCGGTATGCACGGCGATCTCGACGATTTTGAAATTCCCGGTTTTTCGGATACGGCGGAAGTAAAAACCGATAAAAGCGGCCGCATCAAATTGCCAGCGCCCGATTTCCGCGGTGCCGCCGAAGGCGGAAAACCGCCGAAAAATACGCTTACCGATGCGCAGTATGAAAAATTTCTTGCAAACCTCGCGCACTATCCGCTCAACGTACGCCTCGCCGTCGAAAATCTGCTCGTTGCAAACGAATTTACCGACGACGCACAATTTGAAATCGTTGAAAAAATTCTCAATAAAGCGCCCGCTC
The DNA here is from genome assembly GCF_014334835.1 of Treponema sp. Marseille-Q4132. Classification (NCBI taxonomy): domain Bacteria; kingdom Pseudomonadati; phylum Spirochaetota; class Spirochaetia; order Treponematales; family Treponemataceae; genus Treponema; species Treponema sp. Marseille-Q4132. Next base: position 1,057,991 of record NZ_CP060591.1, on the reverse strand, counting down.
GTCAAGTTGCCGCGAACCTTGAAAAGATGCTCGACATCTCGATTCCCGTTCCGCGCGATTTTGAACGCCGTACCGCAGCCGAATACGATGCGTACAAAGCGTCTTTGGAATATCAGCTGCAAAACAGGATCGTTCCGGGCATCGTACTCGGTTTGCTCTCTGCCGCCGCAGTACTCGGTTTGATAATTTTTACGCTCAATTTTATCTGGCGCCCGCTGAGGGCGAACGATCTGTACAAACAGGGGTATGCGCTCATTCAAGCTGACGAATATCCTCAATCGGAGATGCTGTTCAATGAAGCGGCCGGCAAGCAGCTGCAGAAAAAATGGTTTTTCAAATATGCGCGCGCATACCGCGAACGAAAGCAATACTTGCGTGCGGAACGGATGTACCGCAATATCCTTTATTATTTTAATTACGATAAAGAAGCGGGTATCGAATACGCACGTATGGAATGCGACGATTTGGCAAATTATGAAAAGGCCGAAGAGATTGCCAGGCGGAGCGTTCTCGACTATCACATAAACGATTCCGACGGTATACTCCTGCTCGGCGATATTTACCTTGAGTGGGCGACCGAAAAGGATCCTGCGAAATTCGAAGAAGCGCGTAAACAGTATGCTTCCCTCGTGCAGCTCTACGGACCGACCGATCGATATCTCGCGCGCATGATGCGCTATTTTGTGCGTACCGACAATCTCCGCGAAGTGCTGCAGCTCAAAGACCGATTTTATCCGAAAGCGAAATCGCTCGATGCCGAAGATTGGAACGAGATGAGCGGATACCTTCTCGACAAATTGTACGGACCGCTTCCGCCCAAAGACGAATACCTTCGCACGCGGATCGAAGACGTGCGCGATATGCTCGACCGCGCGGTAACTGCGGATCCGTCGAATCCGGTCGCATCCTATAATCTTTCGCGTTATTTTGTGCAGATGCACGATTCGGAACGCGCCGTGCGGATGCTCGAACACACGGTCAAGTTGTTTGAAAAACGCTCGCAGCATCTCCGCCGCCGCGATATCTATAAGCAGATCGATTCGTACCGTCTGCTCGGAGAACAGTACGTTTCGGGCAAAGAATATTTGACGGCGGAAGAAAAATATACCGACGGGATTTCACTGTACGAGCGCGAAAAGGCGAACAGCGGCTTTGCCGGAAACGAAAATATAGGGAAACTCTATGCCGATTCGGGCGATATCGATTATTTTATCCGCGGCGATTACGAGGGTGCATATAACGATTACCTTTCTGCGATACGCACGCACTACGATACGGCGTCCCTGCATTACCGTATCGGCTTTATACAATATTCCAAAAACGATTTGGACGGCGCGGTCGGTTCGTTTATTAAAGCCGGCGCCGAAAAGCAGGACGACGATCACTTGCTGCTTGCGATGGGCAATACGCTTTCGCTTCGCGATGCGAACTATGCGGCCGAGGGTTATTACAAACAGCTCGTAAACAATCTCGATGCCGAATTTGCAAAAAAAGGGATCGCGTTTACGCAGACAAAAGCCGCCGAAGACGCGCTCACGGAACTTTATCTGAAAGCGGCGAATAATTTCGGCGTTACGCTTTTCCGCCTTGCACGGCGCACGGGCAACAGCAGAATGAATGCCGACGCGATGGTACAGCTTTCCGTGTCGATGCGCGCGTGGGATGCGCTTACGCGGAACGAAGCGACGATGGTACGCCTTCCGGGCAGCAACCTTGCCGAACAGAATATGCGCTATATGAGTCACCCGATGCCGGATTACGAACCTGCGATCTATACGGATATTCCGAAGATTCTCACCGGTGAAAAGGAATTGACGCAATGAGCGCCGACGAAAACAGAGCCGGCATACTGCAGGCGCAATATAAAAACAGCATAAAAAAAGAGCTGGTCCGGAAAACGATCCACATCTGCAGCGCGCTTATCCCGACTCTTTTGACCTTTGCGTACCGTCCGGTTATCGTCTGTCTTGCAGCCGTTCTCGTGTTCTATATCGCATCCGAAACGCTCAGAAAGTGCGGCATTTCCGTTCCCGTCGTATCGCACATAACCGAAGTCGCTTCGCGAAAACGCGATGAAAATAAATTCGTACTCGGTCCCGTAACGCTCGTACTCGGCATCATCGTTACCGTGCTCGTGTGGAAGCCCGAAGCCGCCCGTATCGGCATCTATGCGCTCGCCTTCGGCGACGGACTTGCGAGTCTCGGCGGAAAACTCTTCGGCCGCACGGTCATTCCGTTTACGCACGGAAAAACGGTTGCGGGAAGTCTCACGTGTTTTTTTGCGGTATTGTGTTCGTCGTTTGCCGTATGCAAAAACGGATTCGTATCGCTTGTTTTGGCGCTTTCCGCGATGGCGATAGAGCTTATTCCCCTCGGCGACTTCGATAACCTTGTCATTCCCGTTGCGATCGGCGGACTTGCGGAATTATTAATGCGCTGATTTTATTGCCACAGATATTTTCGGTGCAGACTTTTGAGGTATACCGCCGTTCCTCCGAAAAGCAATATCCCTCCCGCGGCCGCCGCCGCGTATGAAGTCGCATAGCAAGAGATTTCGTATCCGAAAGCCAAAGCCGCAAAGCCGAACGGGGATGCGTCTTTCGTTCCGAGCGAGCGGGCATTGACGAAGAGCGAAAGGATCGACGCGGCGAGGATGAGCGCGCGGATTGCGATAAACGCTTTTCCGCTTCCCCATTTTATGCAAAAGTTCGGAAGGACGATTGCGGTGTTGAGCGGCATCAGCATCGAAATCATGACGGAAAGCACGATGAGTATGACGAGGTTCCGCTCGACGTGCTGGCGCGCTTCCGTTCCGCTGAAAACCGCATCGAACAGGAGCGCCGTCGGAGCGAGCGTCCGCGCAAAGAGGCCGGCCCTCCCTATAAAAAGCAAAAAAACCGAAAGCTCATGCCACAGATTGAAAAGGGGCACGCACAGCCGTACCGTTTCCGCAAAACAGCCGATGAGAAACAGCGCAAAAAAAATCACTTCCGTCGATTGCGTTTTTTCGAATTGGACATAGAGATAGATAACGGCAAGCAGGGCATACAGCGCGAAGGTAAAGATCGATGCGATCGTCGCGATAAACGAATAACCCTTCGTATAAAAACCCGCGATGCGCTCGGTCGGAAAAATATCCGGACGGGTGAGCGTACCCGAGTAAACCGAATATCCGAGCATTGCGGAAGCGGCTAAAAGAAATACCGAAAAGGCGATAACCAGAGCGAGAAAAAAATAATTCCGCGTTTTGATAGTCATAGAAACGATGATACCCGCAACGGAAATAATAGTAAAGACTTGCCCTGAAATTCCGACAATGTAAAAGACGGGAGGATGCCGTATGAAAAAAATTATTGCAGGCGGATTGATTTTCGCGCTCTGCTTATATAGTGCGCTTGCCGGCGATGCCGCAGTTTTTGTCGATGCGGGATTTTCATCCGACGGGTCGATATATCTGTTCGGTCAGTACGGCAAAACCGATAAATCCTTTAGAGGCTGGGCTGAAATCTATACGGTCGATGTCGCAAAAAACGATTTCGTTAAAGGCGGTACGTATAAAATACATCCGTCTTCCGTTACGGCGGGAAAATCGGGACGCGAAGTCTACGATTCGCTTGCGGCCAAAAGTTATTTCGATACGAAAAAATATAATTGCACACCCGCATCTCCCGATCAGATCCTCTACATCTGCGGCGATGAAAGCAAAGACGGAAACGATGAAATCGTCTTTAAAGATTTTACCGGAAAAATCGGAAGCAAGTCGACATACCGCATACGGCTTATCCCGACGGTAAGCGGTGCGGGTGAAAGCGCGAAGTCGTCGTTTTATATTTTGATGGAAAGGATCGATGAAAACGGCAGCGTCGTAAAGCGGCAAAAAATCGGCTCGCCCGACGTCGTCCGAAAGGGCGTAACGTCGTATAAGATCGAAAAAATACTGTGCAATAAACGGGGCGACGGCATCGTTTTTATCGTCGCGAAAACAATGGAAGATAAAACGGGTGTACTCATCCGCTACATGGCGGAAACGGCAAAGCTCTTCGACTGAATCCGGACTTTGAAAGCGGAGTCTTATCGTTCGGAACGTTTGCCGCTCAGTCGGCGCGGATGCTCGTGTTTTTGACGATAACGTCGTGCGCGGAGCCTTCGCGGATCGACGCCTGGCTTACGAGCGTTATCTTCGCTTTTTGCTGCAGTTCGGGGATCGTGAGGGCGCCGCAGTTGCACATCGTGTGGATCACTTTGCTCGTCGTTATCTGCACGTTATCGTGGAGGCTTCCGGCGTACGGAACGTAGCTGTCGACGCCTTCTTCGAAGGCCATCTTTTTCGCCCCGCCCAAATCGTAGCGCTGCCAGTTGCGCGCTCTGTTCGATCCTTCACCCCAATATTCTTTAACGTAATTGCCGTTGACGATGAGTTTGTGCGTCGGGCTTTCGTCGAATCTTGCGAAGTATCGGCCGAGCATAACGAAGTCCGCGCCCATCGCGAGCGCGAGCGTTATGTGATAATCGTGCACGATGCCGCCGTCCGAGCATATCGGAATATAGATGCCGGTTTTTTCGTACCACTCGTCGCGCGCTTTCGCCACTTCGATCGTCGCGGTCGCTTGTCCTCGTCCGATTCCTTTTTGTTCCCTCGTAATGCAGATGGAACCGCCTCCGATCCCGACTTTAACGAAATCGGCGCCCGATTCGGCAAGAAAGTTGAAGCCGTCTCTGTCGACGACGTTTCCGGCACCGACTTTAACGCCCTCTCCCCATTTTTTGTGGATGTCTTTGAGCGCACGGCGCTGCCATTCGGTAAATCCTTCGGACGAATCGAGGCAGAGCACGTCGGCTCCCGCGTTCAAAAGAAGGGGCACGCGTTCCATATAATCCCGCGTATTGATGCCGGCGCCGACCGTGTAGCGTTTTTGCGCGTCGTGAATTTCCAGCGGGTGCTCTTCGCGGTTTTCGATGTCTTTTCGGAACACGAGCGCCTGCAAGTTGCCGTTTTTATCGACGATCGGAAGCTGATTGATTTTATGATCCCAAATCAAATCGTTTGCATCGTCGAGTGAAATGCCCGCTTCCGCCTTTATTAATTTTTCAAGAGGCGTCATGTAGTCGCGCACTTTCGCGCCGTTTTTACAGCGGTTGATGCGGAAGTCTCTCTCGGTGATGATGCCGGCGAGCTTTCCGTTCGGGCTTCCGTCTTCGGTGACGGCGACCGTCGAGTGTCCCGTTTTTTCGATGGTTGCGGTGAGCTCTTCGAGCGTTTGATCCGGACGGACATTGGAATCCGACGGTACGAACCCCGCCTTATATGATTTGACGCGGGCTATCATCGCCGCCTGATCTTCGGGCGTCTGCGAACCGTAGATAAAACTGATGCCGCCTTCCTGTGCAAGCGCGATCGCAAGCGTGTCGTTTGAAACGGACTGCATGACGGCCGATACCATCGGTATGTTCATCATGAGCGGACAGGCGTCTCCGGCTTTTTTGTTGTATTTGACGACGGGCGTGCGCAGCGACACGTTTGCGGGAATGCACGTTTCGGACGTATAGCCCGGAATCAAAAGGTATTCGTCGAATGTGTGTGAGGGTTCGTCAAAAAAATATGCCATGGAAACGCTCCTTGAAAAATCAGTATAAGTCATATCGTTTGAACCGTCAACGTATCGCATTATTTACCGGAATGATAAACCGTAAAAATGCAAAGACGGAACATACGAAAACCGCCATGCCGGAACCCGACAACCGGCTCCATGCGCTCCGTATTTCCTCACGTAAAAATCTAACCGAAACGATTTCGGTTCCTCAAGTAAAAATCTAACCGTAGCTATGACCGTTGCACCGCCATAGCGATAAGCTTACGCTGCAAGAGTTGTGTCTTGTCAAGCAGCTGTTGTAAATCCAATCTGTTCTTTCTCCTGAAAAGCTCAGCTTTTACCGCCTTGCTTACCTCCTTACTTTCCATAAGCCTTCGGTAGGGAGTCTTAGCCGCATCATATTTCTTTATGACCTTTGCGTCTATTCGTTGCTTTGCAATAATCTTCATCGAGGGAAAAAAGAAATTAACGAGCTTATTATAACTTTCATACAGTTCTGCTAAGACAACACAGGCAGCTTCTCCCTCAAATCGATAGTAGCCGACAATACGCCTTACCACGCTGTCGTTTTTCTGTTCAACAAAACAGTTGTCATTTTTTTTGTACGACCGGCTTCGGGTGAACGTAATATGATTTAGTTCACACCACTGCAAAAGCTGTATATTTTTGAACTCACGTCCGTTATCGCTGTCAATGCCTTTCATAGCAAAGGGTAAGTGTATTTTCACGTCCTCTGTCGCTTCTTTGACCCACCGATGAGCTTTATTCAAAAGCGCACGATTTTCCGTCCATCCTGAATGAACGTCGGTGAGTGTCAGGGTACAAATATACTGTCCTTCCGTAGTTGTACCGCAATGAGCGACCGTATCGGCTTCGAAAAAGCCCGGTTTTCGTTCGTCCCAATCGAAGAAGGTGCGGATCGGAATGAGTTTATTGAGATTCTTTGCCGGTCGTGTCGTTGCAATACCGCGGATGGAATGCTTGGGGATTTCCGGCTTGAGTATCCTTGAGACCGTTGCGCTTGATATGTGAGCAAGTTTTGTTTTCAGTTGTTCAGTATAGCCGAACTTGAGGGCAAGGTAATCGATATTGTCGCGGATAAAGGGTACGAGCCGTTTTGCACACAGGTACATCGAAAATAGCCACAGTCGAATAACTTCACGCTGCACATCTTGACCGTAGTATTTTTCATAGTGCCGCTTTTTACGAGGCTTTTTGATGATCTGTACACTCTTTCTTTCGACGTTGTTGAAGTGTGTTATTTTTATGCGTGCGCTGTTTTTGAGGATGTGGATGGCGTATTTTCGGTTGTAGCCGGTGGTTGCGGTGAACTCGTCGATGATTTTCGTCTTGCGCTTCTTGTTTGCCGTACAGTAGCGTTTTGCCGTTTCTTCGGTCAATTTCTTTTTCGTTTTCATATCTAACCCCATGGTGCCCTTCCTTCGGGCTTCTATTGTGACTCAGATTTGGGTTAGATTTTTACGTGAGGAACGGCTTTTTTTTCGGTTAGATTTAACGTGATGCAATGCGCGCTCTTGCAAATCCCTGCCATCGGGTGTAAAATACAAGTTGCGAATTGATACTTGTTTCAAATCAATACATTTCAAGAAAAGGAAGCTGCCATGGCAACAGAAGAACAGAAAGTAACGCTCGACGCGAACACTGCGGTCGGACGCGTTGCACATGCGCTGAGCGAAGTAATTTCGATCTATCCGATTACTCCGTCCAGCCCGATGGGTGAGGTTGCCGACGATCTGTCGGCAAAGAACGAAAAAAATATTTGGGGCACGGTGCCGACGGTTGTCGAAATGCAATCGGAAGCGGGAGCGGCCGGTGCCGTACACGGTGCGCTGACGGCGGGCGCGTTGAGCTCGACGTTTACGGCTTCTCAGGGCTTGCTCCTGATGATTCCGAATATGTATAAAATCGCAGGCGAATTGACGAGCACGGTATTTCATATTGCGGCACGTGCCATCGCAACGAGCGCCCTGTCGATTTTCGGCGATCATTCGGACGTTATGGCGTGCCGTCAAACCGGCTGGGCTATGCTCGCGTCGAACTCCGTGCAGGAAGCGCAGGATATGGCGGTCATCGCGCATTCGGCGACGCTTCGTTCGCGCATTCCGTTTTTGCACTTTTTCGACGGATTCCGTACATCGCACGAAATCCAAAAATACGATGAAGTGTCGTTCGATCAGATGCGCGGCATGGTGGACGACGATCTCGTACGCGCTCACCGAGAGCGCGGTTTGAATCCCGAACGGCCGGAAATCCGCGGTACTTCGCAAAACCCCGACGTGTACTTCCAGAGCCGCGAAGCGGTCAACAATTATTATAAAGCTGTCCCGGCGATCGTGCAGAGCGAAATGGCGAAGTTCGCAAAGCTTACCGGACGCAAATACAAACTCTACGATTACGTCGGCGCAAAAGACGCGAAATCGGTTATGATCATCATGGGATCGGGCGCGGACACGGCTCACGAAACGGTCGAATATCTGTGCAAGCAGAAAGGCAAAAAAGTCGGTGTCGTAAAAGTACACCTGTACCGTCCTTTTGCGGCGGATAAATTCCTCGCGGCGATCCCGGAAACGGCGAAAAAAATCGTCGTACTCGACCGCACGAAAGAACCCGGCGCTTTGGGAGAACCGCTGTACGAAGACGTATGCACGGCTTTCGAAGAAGCAGGACGCAAAGCGCAGATTATCGGCGGCCGCTACGGTATCGGCTCGAAAGAGTTTACGCCTGCGATGGTCATTTCGTGCTTTGAAAATCTCGACGCGAAAGATAAAGTGAAAAATCACTTTACGATCGGTATCAACGACGACGTATCGAAAACCTCTCTGAAATACGATCCCGACTTTTTCATCGCCGAACAGGGTATGACCGAAGCGATGTTCTACGGACTCGGTTCCGACGGTACGGTCGGCGCGAATAAAATCGCAATTAAAATCATCGGCGACGCGCGCCCCGACCTCAACGCTCAAGCGTATTTTTCGTACGACTCGAAAAAATCCGGCGGCATTACGGTGTCGCACCTGCGCTTCGGCAAGCGGACGATCCGCCGCCCGTATTTGATTACGGCCGCCGACTTCCTCGCCTGTCACAAATTCGCATACATGGACGTGTACGACATGCTCCAGTATCTGAAAGAGGGCGGAATCTTTTTGCTCAACAGCCGCTTCGATAAAGATCACGTGTGGGAAGAAATCCCCGTTGAACAGCAAAAACGCATTCTCGAAAAAAAGGCGCAGTTTTACGTCATCGACGCGTTTAAGATCGCGGAAAAAGCCGGTATGGGCAACCGCATCAATATCGTCATGCTTGCCGCGTTCTTTAAGATTTCGGGCGTTTTGAAAGAAGATGTCGCCGTCGAATACATGAAGAAATTCATTACGAAGACATACGGCAAAAAAGGTCAGGACGTCGTCAATAAAAATATTTCGACGATCGAATTGGCGCTTGCTGCAGTCGAAAAAGTCGATCTTAAAGGCAAAAAGGTCGGCGGCAACTTCAAGATGGAATCGGCGATGAAAAACACGAACGATTCCTTTATCAAAAATGTACTCGGCGCAATGGCCGCTCAGGAAGGCGACAAACTGCCGGTCAGCAAACTGCCTGCCGACGGAACTTTCCCTGTTGCGACGACGCAGTACGAAAAGCGCGGTATCGCCGAGCGGGTAGCGTGTTGGGACGAAGCGACGTGTATCGAATGCGGTAACTGCGCTCTCGTATGTCCGCACTCGTGTATCCGCATGAAAACGATCACCGACGATGCGGCGGCGAAAGCTCCCGAAGGATTCAAGAGCATCGAGCTCAAGCCTGCCAAACCCGGACAGAAATTCGTGCTTGCGATTTCGGCCGACGACTGCACCGGATGCGGATTGTGCGTATACGCGTGCCCGACGCAGCCGAAAAAATCGCTGCACATGGAACTCTTTACGCCCGAATACAGAAAAGCCGAAAGTAAAAAATGGGATTACTTCCTTACATTGCCCGAAGTCGACGCTTCGACGCTCAACCTCGCATCGGCCAAAGGCCTTTCGATGAAGCGCCCGCTCTTCGAATTCAGCGGTGCGTGCTCGGGCTGCGGTGAAACGGCATACATCAAAATGGTAAGTCAGCTTTTCGGCGACCGCGCGATGATTGCAAACGCGACCGGCTGTTCTTCCATTTACGGAGGCAACTTGCCGACGACGCCGTATGCGACGGATGAAAACGGGCGAGGACCGGTGTGGAGCAACTCGCTCTTTGAAGATGCGGCGGAATTCGGTTTCGGTATGCGCCTTACGGCGGAAAAACTTGCCGAATACGCTCGCGAAGTTGCAGCGAAAGTGAAGGAAAAGGGCATTGCCGCAAAAGAGATCGACGCGCTCCTTTCGAATACGCAGGCGGACGACGCGGCGATCGGAGCGCAGCGTAAAAATGTCGCTGCGCTCAAAGCGGCACTGAAAGACAATAAAGACGAGCTTTCGAAAGAACTCCTGTCGCTTGCCGATCACTTTATTAAAAAGAGTAACTGGATCATCGGCGGTGACGGCTGGGGCTATGATATCGGTTTCGGCGGCGTCGACCACGTACTCGCTCAGGGACGCAATATCAATATCCTCTGTCTCGACACGGAAGTATATTCGAATACCGGCGGTCAGATGTCGAAGTCCACTCCTTTCGGCGCGGTTGCAAAATTCGCGGCGGCGGGAAAAGACATTGCGAAAAAGGACTTGGGTATGATCGCGATGAGCTACGGCTACATTTACGTTGCAAAGATTGCGATGGGCGCAAATCAGGCTCAGACAATTAAAGCGATCCGCGAAGCCGAAAGCTACGACGGTCCGTCTCTCATCATCGCCTATTCGCACTGTATCAACCACACGATCAATATGAGTGACGGTTTGAAGCTGCAAAAGCAGGCGGTCGAATGCGGACTGTGGCCGCTGTACCGCTACGATCCGCGCCGCAAAGAGCAGGGACTCAATCCCTTCCAGCTCGATTCGCGCGAACCGAACTATCAGCTTGCCGACTATATGTACGCCGAAGGCCGCTTCAAAGCACTGAAAGCCGCGAATCCCGAGCGTGCGGATATGCTGCTCGAAAAAGCGACTGCAGCCGCAAAGCGGACGTGGCAGGAGTACGACTATCTTGCGAAACGCCCGTTCTGATCGGCGTATGTGCAAAGTGCGCGTAAAGCGCATAAAAATCGTACAAATGTAATGTAACGAAAACGGCCGTCCGAAAGGGCGGCCGTTTTTTTACGGAGCGGGAGCCGGTAAAAACGTATCAAAGAAAAAGTTGTTTTTATTTGTTGTTTATGCTACAATATCATAGGGCGGATTCCACCTTTTATATAAAGGAGGAATCGAACCGTATGACATACCGTTTTCGGATGTGCGCCGCAGGCGGACTGTGAACACGGTATATTATAGAGGAGTGAGCGTTATGAAAAAAGCGATTTTTGCCGCCGCGGCGGTTTTTGTCGGTTTTGCCTTTTTGTCCTGCAGCGATGTGTTCGGCGGCAGAGAAACGGACGGTATTGCATTTACGGTTCCCCCCTTAGTGCCGCAAAGCGTTTCGTCCCATGCGAGGGCTGCATCCGGCGTTTCGGAAGGACAGTGGTCGATTTACGGCTTTTTGTTCGGTGAAGATGCCGATCCTGCCGAAATCAAAAATATTGGTAATGGGCAGTTCTCTCCGCCGAGCGAGGGCGAAGCGCAGCGTTATAAAGGACTCATTCAAGCCGTGTCACGGAAGGGAGCCGATCTATCGCGGCCGCAGCCGCTCTTTTTTCAGCGCGTACAAGCGAAGACGAAGTGCTTCGTATGCGTCCTCGTCACGTATACGAATTCCGCAAAAACGGAGCATACCGTTTTTTCCGGGATTTCGCCCGATTCCCTTGTGAATTGGGCCGGAACAAACTACTATTTTACCGATAATTTTTATACGCCCGGTACGGGAGAAAACGATATTTCCCTTACGCTGAAAAAAAATGAAAATGCGCCCGTCTATTTTGCGACGCAAAACGGAGCGGGTGTCATAAACTCATACGGCCAAAGCACATATTCTCCGCAACAGAGCACGCCGTATAAGCCGACGCACTTTTACGGGAGTTACTCCGGTAATATGACGGGTGCTTTGGGCGCTGTAAAGGGTTTGGGACCGGACGAAGCGGGCGTCATCATTTTAATGGACGATATCGACGTTTCCGGCGTTCCGCTGTCGATTTCTACGAGCGATAACGGATTAAAACATTCCGTCGATTTCGCGTCTATTTCGGGAAAGCGTTGCAAACTGAAAGCGAAAGACTTTTCGGTTTCTTCCGGCAGACCCCTTTCGTTTACCGATGTGCGGATCGAGGGTACCGTGTCGCCTACCAGCAGTGCTCTTGTTGATGTGAATACAGGGGGTGAACTGAGACTCGGCGGATCTGTAACACTTGAAGACGAAACGAAAATTCAGCTTAGAGCTGCCCGGTCTTCTCCGGGACAAAACGGAAAGATTGTCATCGTAAGACCGCTTGTCGATGAAGTCGGAAAGGTGATAGTGGAGTATCGAGATTCCAGTCCTACCGAAGAGGAGATAAAAAAACACGCGAAAGCCGATATGCAAAGGTATCCGATCTTGCGAGACGATACGGGCACGAATACTCAGGTACCGGACTTTTTCGACGACGAAGTGGAGATTGTATGCACACCATCGCTGTCTTTTACTGCTTCATGGAAACGTATGAACGGAAATTGGTGGGGTCTCGACGACGATTAAGCGTGCTTTATCCGAATAAAGAGTCGTGCTCTTTCACCGCTCATAAGCGAAAATATCATATGTCCTCGATATAAGAGCCGTTTCCGCCTTGACATTAAAGCGGTGAATTTATATTATCGAATTTATGACTGTAGATGAACTTCGATCCAAATATATCGCGTTTTTTAAAAGTAAAGGGCATGCGGAAATAAGCGGTCAGTCGCTCATTCCCGACAACGATCCCACCGTTTTGTTTACGACCGCCGGCATGCAGCCGCTCGTTCCCTATCTTTCGGGGCAAAATCATCCCGAAGGAACGCGGCTCACCGACTATCAAAAGTGTGTGCGTACCGGCGACATCGATTCGGTCGGAGATCCGTCGCATTTGACGTTTTTTGAAATGCTCGGCAACTGGTCGCTCGGCGATTATTTTAAAAAAGAATCGATCGCTTTCAGCTGGGAATTTTTGACGGGCAAAGAATGGCTTGCGATTCCGCCGGAAAAAATTTCCGTGACGGTGTTTGCGGGCGAAGAAGGGGTGCCTCGCGACGACGAAGCGGCCGTCATTTGGGAAAGCTGCGGCGTTCCGCGCGAGCGGATTTTTTATCTGCCGAGGAGCGACAACTGGTGGGGGCCTGCGGGTTTGACCGGTCCCTGCGGTCCCGATACGGAAATCTTTTACGATACGGGGAAAGAAGCCTGTGCTTCTCATTGCCGGCCGGGCTGTCCGTGCGGAAAATACGTCGAAATCTGGAACAACGTATTTATGCAGTACAATAAAACCGCAGACGGTACGTTCGAACCCCTTTCGCGAAAATGCGTCGACACCGGCATGGGAGCCGAACGCACGGTCGCGATGCTCGGCGGTATGAAATCCGTTTACGAAACCGATGTCTTCGTTCCGATCATCCGCTGCATCGAATCGCTTTCCGGAAAAAAGTACGGCGAAAACGAAGACGTCGACATATCGATCCGCATCATTTCCGATCACGTACGCACAGCGACTTTTATTTTAGGCGACCAAAAAGCGGTAACGCCGAGCAATGTCGGCGCGGGCTATATTCTCCGCAGAGTGATTCGCCGTGCGGTGCGCCACGGGCGGAAGATCGGCATTGAAGGCGCCTTTCTCGCCAAGCCTGCGGACGTCGTCATCGGCGAATACATTAAAGCTTACCCCGAATTCGAAGGCAAAAAAGATTTTATTTTCGAACAGCTTGGCGCGGAAGAAGATAAATTTCTTGCGACTCTGAAAAAGGGCGAAGCGGAGTTCGAAAAGCTTTTGCCGAATTTATTAAAAAATCCGCAAAAAACGATTCCCGGCCGCGTCGCTTTCAGGCTCTACGATACTTTCGGTTTTCCGATCGAACTGACCGAAGAGCTCGGACGCGAACACGGTATGACGGTCGATATCGATTCGTTCAAAGAAGAAGAAAAAAAGCATCAGGAAGAATCGCGTACGCTGAGCGCCGGCGCTTTTAAAAGCGGTCTCGGCGATCATTCGGAGATTTCGACGAAATATCATACGGCGACGCACTTGCTGCACGAAGCGCTCAAGCGGGTGCTCGGGCCGGAAGTCGCGCAAAAGGGTTCGAATATTACGCCCGAACGCCTCCGCTTCGATTTTTCTTTTTCGCGTGCATTGACGAAAGAAGAAGTGCAAAAAGTCGAAGATTTGGTAAACGAACAGATCGCGCGCGACCTTCCCGTTTCGGTGGAAGAGATGAGCCTCGACGACGCCAAAGACACCGGAGCGCGCGCGCTTTTCGGCGACAAATACGGAGAGCGCGTTACGGTGTATTCCATCGGAGACTTCAGCAAAGAAGTGTGTGCGGGTCCGCATGTCGAGCATACGGCGCAGATCGGACAGTTTAAGATAACGAAAGAGCAGTCGTCGTCGGCAGGAGTTCGCCGCATCCGTGCGGTCATCTCGGGAGGGCTTCCGCTCGGAGCTTAGCGCCCGGCGCATCTTCGTTCCGGTATGCGCTCGTGTAACACATCGCAGTACAATTTGTTATTATTGAAAAGGACTTAGATACAATGAAAGTAAACCGTTTTACCCTCATCTGTTGCATGTTGATGATTTCGGCCGCGTCCGTTTTCGCGCAGTCGGATTTGCAAGTGCTCGCGGTCATAAAGCTCAACAGAAGCGAATCGATTACCGTCAAGCAGCTTAAAACGCGCGTCGGCGTGTACGAAAAGCAGGCGGGCAGAGTGCTGACCGTCGACGAACGCAGACAAACGCTCGACGCGCTCATTTCCGAAAAGCTCATCAATCAGGCGGCGCAAAAAGCGGGTATTTCCATTCCCGACAGTACGGTAAATCAAAACTTTCTCCAATCGATGTCGCAGATGATCGGCAGAAACGATACGATTACCGAACAGGAACTCAATACGATTGTGCGTCAGCAGACGAAGATGTCGCTCGACGAGTTTATGAAGCAGCAGGCCGGCATGTCCATCGCCGAGTATAAAGACTACCTCAAAGCGCAGATCACGGCGCAGCAGTATATCCAGCAGCAGCGCGAAGCCGAACTGCGCAACGTCGCTCCGACCGACGAAGATATCCGTTCGTTTTACGAAATGAATAAAGCGAATTTCGTGTGGAGCGATATGCTCCGCCTCTTCCTCGTCATTGTGCCGAAAGGATCTTCTCCGGACGATGCGAAAGCGAAAGCGACGGAAATGTGGAATACGCTCAAAAACGCAAAGGATCCGTCCTCCGCACGTACGCAGATCGGAGTCCGTTCTCAAGCTGAAAAATCCGGTTTTCAAGCGGGCGAAATGCTTATCAACAAAACCGAAACGAGCGCCGTACAGCTCGGCATATCTTATCGCGTGCTGCTCGAACTCTTTTCCCGCACTCCCGGATACATTTCCGACGTGCAGGATAACGACACGAATTATCAATTTTATTCCATCGTAGAAAAATACGACGCGAAACTGCTCGGTTTGAGCGATATCGTCCGTCCGGGAACGACGATCACCGTTTACAATTACATCAAGCAGTATCTCGGTCAGCAGCAGCAGATGGCGTATTTGCAAAAGGCCGCAAACGAGATTTCCAAATCGCTCGACGTAAGCGAAAATGTCGACCGCAAAAAAACCGGCGCCGAATTGGATAAACTTTTAAGCTGGTAAGGAAATCCCGTGTCGCGCAGAAAGGGCAGGGTGCTTGCATTTCAAACGCTGTATTCTTACGAAGTGGGCGGTATCCCGCTTGAAGACCTGCTCACTTTTTCGTGGGTGTCGGAAAACGGAGTTCCCGCCGAAAACGCGAACAAAGAAGAATACGCGTTCGCACGGCTTTTGGCCGCCGGTACGGTCGAGCATCTTTCCGAAATAGACGAAAACATAAAAAAACACCTCGCCGCGAATTGGGATTTCACCCGCGTAAATAAAGTATCCTTGTCCATTTTGCGCATGAGCGTGTATTCGCTCTTATATCAAAAAGACGTCGGCGCTTCCGTCGTCATAGACGAAGCCATTCAAATCGCAAAGGAATTCGGGGCCTACGATTCGTTTCGTTTTATCAACGCCGTGCTCGATAAAGTAGGTAAAGCTTCTTCCGTTTTGCCGTCTTCTGCGGAAAGGGCGGCACCGCCTTCCGCAGATGCGTCCGCCGAATAGCGGGCGGAACGAGGGGCGTTATGAAAAAACTGCCTGAACATTTTGCGCCGCGCTTTTTACCTCTGTTTTTATTAATTATTAATTTTTATCTCATTGTATGTGCCGCATCGTGCAAGATGAGCGCATCCCGTTCGTCGTTTACCGGCATGCTCGATGAAATCGACGCGCTCAGCGAACAGGGGCAGGATAGGGATGCCCTTTCGGAATTGAAAAAAGCCGAAAAATACGTATACGATTCGTGGTCGCGCATCGGCATATACCGCCGCTATTTTGAAATGGGAGAGACGGCTCTTGCGGAAAAGACGCTCGTGCGCGGATTGAAGCGCAATCCGAAAAATCCCGAAATGTCCGCGGTGTACGCGCAGTTTTTGATGCGCTCCGGAAGGGGGGCGGAAGCGGTAAAGATCGCCGAATGCCTTCGCGGTACGCGCTTCGGCTCGGTATATTCCGAAGCGTACTTACGTGAACTTGCATCCGAAAAAAGAGCAAGCGCTTCCGAATATTTCGACAATCGATTTTTTTCGATTTTTTGCGACGCATACGCCGGCTCGAAAGACGGGTACTGGCTACGCAACGCGGCGCTTATCTGCTTAAAAGACGGCAACTACGATACGGCGTATTCGGTAAAACCCGCCGACTGCTTTGAGGTCGAAGACGCGTTTTTTTGGAGTCTCGTCATGTTCGATTCCCGCCGTTTCGGAGAAGCGGCCGCCTATGCCGAAAAAGCCCACTCGCTCTATCCGACATCTTCGATCCGTTCCCGTCACAGAGTATCGCCCGTTGAAATAGCCGCCGTTCTTTCCGACTCTCATATCGCGCTTTCGGAGACGGAAGAAGCCGAGCGGGCGAGGCGCAGCGTCATTGCCCAAATGGAGCGGAATACCGGCGGTATGAACATCGCTGACGAAAATGTGAGTTCTCTTTTGCCTTCTCTCTTCGTCAACAGCGCCCTGTACGCCGAAGCGAACGGCAACGACGACGAAGCGAGCCGCCTTTTGACCGATACGGTAAACGCGTGGCCCGATTATGCGCCCGCTCTCATCGCGTATGCGGATTTTGCACGGCGGACGAGTATGCCTCCGGCGGAAGATATGCAGGAACTCACGCTCAGGGACAACGGCCTTGCGACGCTCAAGATGGAAGCTTACGACAGGCGCGCAAAGATTCCGGTGAGCGACGCCGAATACCGTATCGATCGAAGCCTCGAGAGAATCAATAATCCCGTGCTGTATATCGCGCGCTTGCATTTAAAATACGAAACCGATTTTTCTCTGACACCGGATGAAAAAATATCCGACGTATGGAACGAACTCGAACGCGGCAGCGTCGGCGCAAACGTTTATCCCGACGTTATTTTCGAATTTGCGCTGAACCGCCTTTTAGCTTATCGGCGTTACGACGACGCTTTCCGCCTTTTTCGAAAAAGCATGGCCGCAAAATACGGTTTTGACCCGTCGCGCGATTTTTGGGAAGCGTGCGCTTCGAGTGTCCGCGATATGACGATCCGCGAAGCCGAATATGCGGCGTGGTTTGCAGCTTACAGCCGGCTTGCCGATACGGCGATACGACTCTACGAATACTGCGTGTACGAAAGCGGCGGCGGCACGGACGGCAAAACGATTTCCTCCCTCGTCTCTACGCCGTCGTGCATGAACCTCGCAATGATATACGAAAGCCTCGGTTCGAACATACAGGCGCTCGATCTCTATGCGGCCTCTTTCGTCCGTGCGGCGGACGCTGTGCAGCGGGCAGAAATCCAATACCGCATGGCGCTCATCTACGGCGCACAGGGCAAAACGAGGGAAGCGCTCCGTTCGGCAGGTTATGCGCTCGCCCTTGTTCCGACTCATGCGCGTGCAAAATTGTTAAGAGACCGTCTCGCAGAACAAAGCCGATAAGCGTTTCGATCGCATCAAAGCCCTTGCTCGTCCGCTCTGTTCAGTTAAGCTTTAAATGCAGGATGATCGTTCTTCCGCCGTCGTCGCACACTTTCATCGCGATGCGGGTGTACAGCTTGAGTTTGCGCTTCAGCATTTTCCGCGCTGCGGTATAAAAGGTACGCTGTTCAACGAGTTCCGTACCGCATTTTTGCGCAAAAGCCTGACCGTCGTTTACGTAAAAATACATTTGCGCCGACGTGTTGCCCGTTTTTTGCACATACTTATTCGCGTATTTTATACCGATTTCATTCGTCGCGTCGAAAATCAATTCTCCTTTCGGAAAGCGCTTTTTTACGTCAGATAAAAACCGCACGATTTTTTCTTCGCGGAAATATTGAAATACGCCCGAGACAATCAGTAAAGACGGGAGCGACGTGTCGATGTGCTCCGCCCACTCCAAGTTGAAAATATCGGCTGCGATAAGCTTTTCGTTTTCTTTTGCGCCCAAAATATTTTTTCGCCGGTCGATCACTTCGGGTAAATCGATTTCGTAAAAAATCGTGCCGTCCGCATGCAGCCGAAAAGCGGCCGTTTCCAGTCCCGCGCCGAGATTTACGATATTGCACCTTTCGTGTCGATTAAGAAAATTTTTAATGATTTCGTCAAAATTATAATAGCGGGCAACGGAAGCCAGCATCGTGTATTCGGAAGATGATTTTTGAATCCGCTCAAGCGCATCCGCAGGGATTTTCCCTTCCAGTTCCAAAGCCGTTTTATCATAAAAATATTCGGGAAAGCGTTTTG
The DNA here is from genome assembly GCF_014334835.1 of Treponema sp. Marseille-Q4132. Classification (NCBI taxonomy): domain Bacteria; kingdom Pseudomonadati; phylum Spirochaetota; class Spirochaetia; order Treponematales; family Treponemataceae; genus Treponema; species Treponema sp. Marseille-Q4132. The sequence continues at coordinate 1,039,357 of NZ_CP060591.1, read as the reverse complement.
ACACATAAATCCGCGCCGCCATAGGAATAAGCATGGTATCGGCTACGCCGTTAAATTCATTCATAGGTTTCCTCCGTAAAATAGTATACAAGTTAAAGCTCGGTTTGAGTCAAGAGGGAATTTGTTGACAGGAGAAATTTATTCGTGCGGAGGGTTTAATACCCCGACGCCGCTTGAAGCTTCGCTGCGAGGCTGCGTCGAGGTTGTTAAACTTTAAAAACCGGTAACAAATCAAAAAGGAAAAAAAGATAAAGTGAAAATATACACTTTAAGTACGTTTTCATATTTGACCTTTATCTACTGCTTCCATTAGAAAATCATTTACTTTTGTCTGCCACCCCTTACCCATTGCCTTGAAGTGATCAACGAGATATTTACTTAATCTAATTGAAACTTGCTCTCTTTTAGGTTTAAAATATTGCGGGTATCTGGGTTGAAAGCCGGTAAAATCCGTAATTTCGGGAATATCTGAAAAATCAATTCCCTTTGCTCTGATTTCTGCAACTCTTTCAGCTGTCAAAGTTTTTTTGTTGTTCATAATAAAAAGTCTCCTCTTAAAATTGCACAGAGAGTAAATCTTCAGATTTAGGAGCTGTGCAATTCGTGCGCATCTTGCGCACAGTTCGATGAACGAGTTTTCTGAAAGAAAACTCGAAGTTAAATTGAACGACGCTATTCAGACGTTCAATTTAAGCCTCCTCTTTTTTTGTTGCAAGACGTGAAGAAATAATTCTTATTCGATCCCGCTCTATGAAAATTGTTGCAACGATTACTAATCCGTTTATACTGCCGAATCCAATAAATCTTTCTTCTTCGATAGTTGAATGTTCTAAATCCGCTCTTTCGATAAAATGAGGATCATCGAACACGCTAAGAATTCCTTCAAAAGAGAATCCGTGCTTTTTAATGTTTATTTCATTCTTTTCGCTATCCCATTCAAAACGCCCTTGAACGACTGTCATTAAAAACACCTCTTTTGTATATCTAAATTGTATTTCTTTTATGTATGCTTGTCAATCTTTTTTATAATGCTATAGCTCGTATCGTTTCCAAAATACCGGTATTTTTTATTCGTGCGGAGGGGGTAATATCCCGACGCCGCTTGAAGCTTCGCTGGGAGGCTGCGTCGGGTTTGTTGATTAAGTTTTATAAACGCACGATTTAATGATATATGGCAGCTCCGATGCGGAAGGTAAAGCCGTTTTCACCGTTTTTATCCCGCGTATAATATATTCCCGCGCCGGGCATACACAGGGTTTTCGGTATCAATACACACACATCGCTTCCTGCCTGTATACGGCCGAAACCCTGCATGCCGCTTGATGAAAAAGGCGAATATAAAACCGCAGACAGATGTACCGCATAAAATCCTTTTTGAAAACTGCCCGATACTCCCGTTTTTAAATTTCCGTTAAGCGGGTACAGCTCTCCTCCTGTGATACCGAAAAATACCTGTTCCGACACTCCGATGCACAGCGGACCGTGATCGATCGCAAAAAGGCTTCCCGTATGTAAAATTCCTTCATTAAAAACGCTTGCGGCTTTGCCGGACGAATACGCGCCTCCTAAAAGTGCCCCGTATCGGAACATACCGCTTTTGCAGACGGCTTTTAAGCAACCTTGTATGATAAGGGGATTTGCTCGTGAGAGTTTTATTTCAGTTCCCGTCGTACATGAAAGTTCCAAAAATTCCAAGGGTGCGTAGGCAAAGCCTAAGAAGAGCGGAGCGGTTTTAAAACCTTTGCTCAGGGAAAAATCGGTGCCGCACGTACCTGCGCCGTACAGGCTTCCTTTGGGCATAAGGTGCGCTGCAGGAACAAGACCTGCCGACAATCCGCTTGTCGAAAAGAGGCTGAGAGGAACGGATGGAGCCGTATCTACTGCGACGGAAAGCGGTTCGGATTGTATAAACTCGGTACCGGCTGCTCCCCGTACTTGAAGATAAGCCGTATAGATACCTTTTTTAACGATTGCTCCGTTTTCGTCTCGACCGTCCCACGTGCTGTGTACGTTTTCGGCGGCGAACGGTTTTAAACCTCTCCGATACACAAGCCGGGAGTCCGCGCCGTATATTTCCAGCATACCCTCTCCGGGAGCGGTAACGGAAAAATTGAAACGGCACATTCCCAATGTACCCGGATTATACGGATTAAAACGCTTTTTTTCGGCGGAAAAAGAAATCAATTCAAAATCCGCGTCTTGTAAGCTTACATCAAGTTCAACCTGTGTTTTTCCGAATACGTATACCTTTGTTACGGCCGTCTTTTTGCCGAATTTTTTTACTTCGATTATGTGTTCCCCTTCGGGAACCTTCAGTATCCATTCGCAGCCGCGTATGCCGTTTTGTTCAAAGTACGTGTATGAACCGTCGTAGTTTTTTTTAGCCGCTGTTCCCAAGGAAAAACAGACGAAAAGATTTCCCTGTTTGACACCGTCTAAATACAGGGCGGCATCCGTTTCATTAATCCGGAGATGCAACTCTCCGGAGGTTTGCCGTAATTCGGTTGTTATTTGGTATCTGCTTTCATTTTCAAGATCGCATTCGGACTCCTGCGCATAAAGAAAGCCCGTCGAATATACAAGGAACGCGATAATGACGGCAGTTTTTTTTATACAGCGCATGGATATGTATTATCACATTTATACGGTAAAGACCAGTCCGTATTCCGTATTTCGCGCCGCCATCGGAATAAGCATGGTATCGGCTGTGCCGTTAAATTCATTCATAGGTTTCCTCCGTAAAATAGTATACAAGTTAAGGTTCGGTTTGAGTCAAGAGGGAAGAATGAATTTGCCGCGGCAGCCGCATTATTACCGGCTGTTTGTACTTGTATTTTGTGCAAAAATATGTACACTATCTGCGGAGGAATCGACAATGATTACGCCGATGACAATTACGGAAGCCAGAAAAAAAATCACTTCCCTTGAACATACTATGGATTATGACGATACAATTTCCATTACCAATCATGGTAGAGAAGTGTTTGCTTTAATAAAATGGGATACCTATGAAAGTATTCGCGAAACGCTCGAAATTTTATCCGATGAAGAGCTTTCCGAACAGCTTGCTGTCGGTATTCGGCAAATCAATCAAAATAAATTAGTCGATTTCGATTCATTTAAACAAAAGCTTTTATGTACTCGATAAAACTGACGCAGATTGCAGCCGATTATATTGCGTCATTGGATCAAAAATCACAAGCGCTCATTTTGGAAAAAATTGAAATTTTAAAATCCGAACCGCTAAAAGTCGGAAAACCTCTGAAGGGTAATTTACAAGGATATCGTTCAATCCGTTCGGTCGGACAGCGGTATAGAATTATTTATCGAGTGCGAGAGACGGAAATAGAAGTCATTGTTGTTGCCGTCGGAATAAGACGCGGCGGAGACCGAAAAAACGATATTTATGAATTGATGAAAAAATATATTAAGAGCGGCTTATTAAAGGATGAATAATATATGTCATCGCGGACAATGGTCATCTTGCCCTTCATTCCTTCACCTTAACTGCTGTCGGCGTGCCCGTTTGCGCGGCAGCGTTTTCGCCGATTATGCTTTGTACAAATTCTACCGCATCTTCCGCGGCTTTTTGCATCGCGTTTCCGTAAAAGACGTGCTTTTCCCCGTCGAGCTTTATGAGCTTCGCATCGGGGAAGGTTTTGATCGCCCGTTCCGAATACTGCAGCGGTACAAGCGGATCGTCGCTTCCGTGAATGATGAGCGTTTTGCCGGAATACTGCGGCATCAACGTATAAATATCGAAGGACAGAACATCCTTATTGTAAATCCGCCCGACGGTTTTTCCGAGCAGCTTCATTGTGTCGGGAATCCGTTCCGGATCGGGAGTGCGCCGCCGAACGTAATCATGCAACACGAAAGCGGGATATAATAAAACCAGGCCCGCGACATCGGCGGGGCGTTTTGCTGCGACATAGGTTGACACGAATCCTCCTTGGCTTTCTCCGAATAAAAAGATTTGCTCCGCCTTAAAACGCGAGTCGGCTTTTAAGTTATCGAAAATGACAATCAAATCTTCGGCTTCGGTAAGCACCGACATTTCCGTCATTTTTCCGTCGCTTTTGATATGATCGCCGCCGCCGATAAACTCGAAAATGTATGCGGCAATACCCCGTTCCGCAAAAGATTCGGCATAGCCTTTAACGCTTCCGCGGTTTCCGCCGAATCCGTGCGAAAGGATGGCCAAGGGCACGGGCGATGCGCGGTCGGGAATAAAAAGTTCGCCGTATATTTTCATACCGTTTTTCAGGAAGCTGCGTTCCTGCACCGTAAAGGCTGTCGGCACGCCCGTTTGCGTCGCCGCGGTTTTTTCGATGCCCCCGATGCAAAGCAGCAGCGTTAATAAACAAAATGGTTTTTTCATAGTTAAGCCTCCGTAATGGTCTTAATGATTTTTGCAGGTACTCCACCTGCGACCGTATTCGGCGGGCATTTCACACTTTTGCGGAATACCGATACGCGTTTTCTTTTTTACCATATTTTGATTTCCTTTTTCTCTCCGTCCTTCATTTTTCCCGTTACTGCAAAAATAAAATCGATCCAATTCCAAATGACGACACCAAAAATAAAAACGGCGCCGGTTATCTTACCGGCTATTTGAAAAAGAGGAAAAGCAATAAATAAAAACAAGAATTCTTGAAAGAAAAAATACTGCGACAGCAGCCCCGCGATCAGCACTAAGCCGCATAGCGCTTTCAGCGTTCCGAGCACTTTTCTGCCTGCATAAAAACGATCGACGCCCAAAAGTCCTAATAATGCCGAGAGGCATATCAATGAGTTTCTGCTCTTCGATGAAGCGTTTTTCGCTTGTGTTTCCGTAACGGGCGCGTCTTTACAATACGCAATAGAGCTTCCGGCGGACAGGAGAAACAGTGAATTTGACAATAATAAAAAGGGGAATGATACATGGGCAAAAAACGAAACGAGCGCATTGTAAACAGCGAGATAATCGGCGCCGTATGTTTGCGCTTTGAACGTTGTGATAAGGATATTCGTCAGCGGATTTGTCAGCAGCACCGTTATATGCATATAAAAATAGAGAATAAGGAGTACGGTCGTCTTTGAATTTTTTTACCGGTAAAAAGATACGATCCGATAATAAGGGTCGTAAGCGTATACTGAATGAGCTCTCTCCATGGAATAATAAAAATATGCTCGGACTGCCCGCTCGCATGAAAATAATATGCCAAACACGTTTTTTGAAAAATCACGATAAAAACGGCTGTAATCAATAAAGCGATGCCGCTCCAAAAGGCAATAGCGGCCGTCATTTTTGAAAATCCGTTCATCGGCTTTCTCCGTATCTTCGAATCGTGCCCCTTCGGGCATCAGCGCTTATTATTTTATCGATTTAATACCGGCCGGACAACTGTCGCCTTTACATTGTCGCCTTCGTCTTTACATTGCTTTGATGATTTTTGCATCCGTACCCCCGCCACGCCCCCGCGGGGTAATTTACAAAAATCGGCATTCGCGGTATACCGTGAGTCTATGACTTATACGGAAAAATTCCTGAGCGATATTGCACGCGCGGCCAAGCGCGACCGGGCGGAAAGCGTCGGCCGTTACGACGCGAAAAAAACGTGCGAAAAAATCGCGCGCTCCCTCGAAAACGCTATCCGCGGTCTCGGCGATCTTCCCCGTGCGGCCGGGAACTATTGGCTCGCCGAGTATATCGATTCGTCGCCCGATATCGAAAACGAGCCGACGAGGGAGCACGCCGAAAAACTTGCCGCGATACTTTCGTTTTTGCGCGGCGAAGGCGACACGTCGAGCCTTTCTCCCCTCGACTGGAAAAATCTTGCCTCTCTCGTACAGGATGAAGCCGAAACGCTTCCGATCGAATCGCTTTCGTCGCTCATGGCTTCTCTCGTCGAACAAAAAGCGGTGTAACCTTATGCCGCAATCCTTTCGGACGGAGCGGATCGAAGAACCCGCTTTGCAGGGTTCCGCTCCGCTTCATTGCTCCGCTTCGCTCCGCAACGGCGTTCCGCCGCCCTTACAATCGGGCGTAGGCGTTTATGCTCCGTGCGTGCAGTGTCCCAGAAAATGCGCCGCCGACAGAAAAACCGCGCGCGGATTGTGCGGAGAAGGGGATGCTCTCCGCATCGCGTCCGCGTGTCTGCACTTCGGCGAAGAGCCGCCTGTTACCGTATTCGGCGGAAGCGGTACGATTTTTTTTACGGGCTGTACGCTCCGCTGCGCTTTTTGCCAAAATTATCAGATTTCGCAAAACGGCATGGGACGCGCCGTCGACAGAACCGAATTTGTTAAAATCTGCCGGACGCTCGAAGATGCGGGCGCTGAAAACATAAATCTCGTCACCGGAAGTCACGCGATCCCGCTCATCGCTTCTTATTTGAAAAGCGCACGCGAAGACGGACTGTCGATTCCGTTTTGCTGGAATTCTTCGGCATACGAATCGGTCGAAACGCTCGAACTGCTCGAAGACCTCGTGTCCGTATGGCTGCCCGATTTGAAAACGCTTTCGCCCGAACTTGCAAAACATCTCTTCGGTGCGGAAAATTATCCCGAAGCCGCCGCTCTCGCCGTCCGATGGATGATCGAGCGTTTTCCGCTTACTCTCGTGCAAAAGACAAAAGACGGAACCGAAAAGGAAAAGATCGAGCGCGGCGTCATCGTGCGCCATCTTTTTTTGCCCGGACGCTTTTCCGAAACGGCCGATACGCTCGCATGGCTCAAGCGTTATGCCGACGGCAAAGCGCTCGTTTCGCTCATGTCGCAGTATACGCCCGTACCCTTTGAAGAAAGCGAGCGTGTAAAACGGGGAGCTGCGCTTTCGGCGATCGAAAACCGTCTCGTAAGCGAAGCCGAAGATACCGATCTCCGCGACCTTATCGACGCTCACGATTTCGAATATCTTTTTTATCAGGAACTTTCCGACGATACGAGCTGGCTTCCCGATTTTAACCGTACGCAGCCCTTTTCAAACGCGCTCGCAAAACCCGTGTGGCATTGGAAAACGGGTTTTGAAGTGTAAAAAAATCGCGGACGGCTGTCGGTTGCCGAGCGGACATCACATCGTTATGATGAATATGTAAGGAATCCTATGGCACTGCTCGTATTGAAACAGCTCGTAATTATGCTGTGTATCGTTTCGGTCTCGTTTTTCTTTGCGCGGAAAATACGGCCCGGAAAAACCGAACAGCAATTTTTAAGCAAAATTCTCCTCTATCTCGTTGCTCCCTGTCTTTTGCTGCACATACTCGATGCTCCCTATGACAGCGAAAAAATAAAGCAGTTTATCGTTATCGCAGTCCTGAGTGCGGCGATGATCGTACTCTTGGCTTTTGTCGCGCGTATTTTTACCCGATCAAAAACGGCGGAAGGTAAGGCTCTCGACGGTATCGACCGCGTTGCCGTCGTGTTTACGAATTGCGGCTATATCGGCATTCCGCTCGTACACGGAGTGTTCGGCGACGAGGGTGTTTTTTATCTCACGGGATTTATCGCCGTATTCAATATTGCGATATGGACGTACGGAAGCTTCGAAATGTCCGGCAAAATCGAACTCAAAAAAGTACTGCTCAATCCGAGCATAATCGCCGTCGCTGCGGGTTTTACGCTTTTTTGTCTGCCGTTCAGACTGCCGCAATTCATCGCTCATCCTGCAGCGCTCGTTGGGAGTATGAATACGCCCCTTTCGATGGTGATCCTCGGCATATTGTTTGCGGACTTCCGCGTTCCGTCGAAAAGCGCATTGTACATCGTTCACGCCGTAAAAGTCATACTGCTCCGCCTAGTGGTATCTTCGTTCGTTATGCTCGCGTTTATGTTTGTCGTACTTCGTTTTTCGGCATCTTTTCCCGACATAAAAAAAATTATGTTCGTGCTCTATATTGCAAGCCTTTGTCCGTCGGGTATAAGCACGTCGATGTTCGCCGCCGTCTTTGAAAAAGATACGTCGTATGCGAGTCTTGTCGTTTCGCTTACCTCCGCGCTGAGCTTCCTCACCGTTCCGCTTTTCGTGCGTTTGGCCGAAGCTGTGTTCCGCTGACGGAAGCACTCGTAAGCACGGCGAAAGCGTTATGCCGATACCGCAGAACGCGTTTTTTTTGCAAGCGATACATGCGCTATGTGTAAAAGGAAGGGTCGTGCGGATAATCACCGGCGTTTTTTTTCGTATACAGGATGTACGTGCAGGGGAAAACGTCGTCGTTCATCTTTTTAATAATTTTTTTTTCGAAAAGCGTTTCGTCGAACTCGGGAAAAAAAGCGTCTCCGTCGACGTATGTGTCGATTTCCGTTATATAAAGCGCGCTGCAAAGCGGCAGGGCTTGGGCGTAAACCGCTTCGCCTCCCGCAAAAAAAATATCGGCCGGGGGATCGCTTTTTGCCGAAAGCGTTTTTGCAAGCGAAAGAGATTCCGGTATGCTTCGCGCTTCGTAGAGCTTTGCTTCGGGCTGCCGTTTTTCGGAAAATATTTTGTTTTTCGAAAGGACGATCGTCGTTCTGCCTTTAAGCGGTTTGCCTATGGACTCGAATGTCTTTCGTCCCATGATTACGATATTGCCCGCGGTTACATCGCGGAAATGATGCAGTTCGTTTATTAATTTCCACGGGAGTTTTCCGTCTTTGCCTATCGCGCGGTTTTTTGCATACGCCGCGATGATTGCGATCATGCCCTCTTATGCCTGCACTTCGACAAAGCTTCCGACGCTTTGCTTTTGCGCATAGACGCTTCTGTTACCGCGGTAGGGATTTTTGATACGCTCCATCTGCTTTTGAATATCCGCAATGTGAACGCGGAGCAGGCTGCGGTTTTTTTCGTTTTGGGCGAGGACTTGCGACTGCAAGTGTGCGAGATCTTTTTGAATCGATTCGAGCGCGCGCTTTTCGCCTTCCGGAGCGGAACTCCTTATCGACGAATACATTTCCTCCATCGGTACGATCACTTTTTGCAGGCCTGCGATATTCGAAACGACTTGCTGTTCGAGCTCCGTATGCGCGATGAGCGCGTCGGTGTTTTCTTCCGTAATCGACGTTTGCTGTTTTTCGAGCACTGAAAGATATTCGCGGAATTTGTCGCGCTGTTGTTCGAGCAGCGTTTTAAATCGTTTGAGTACGGCAACGCGTTCGTTTATTTCGTTTTGTGAAAGTTCCTGCATGATCACCTCTCGGTTCAGCCTTCTATATTCAATGCATTTGCGACCGTCGCCGCCGGCGCATTTGCCGTGCTGTTTGCCGCCTGCCGCCACGCGCCGGAAAGTTCGGTCATCATCGACAGTACAAAATCGATCTTTTTTTTATCGCGGTTGATGTTTGCCGACATGAGTTCGTTATTGAAAAATATGTACAGCGACATGAGATTTTTTGCGATCTCTCCGCCCCTGTCCATATCGAGCGACACTTGCAGCTCCGTGATGATCGCCTGCGCTTTTTGCAGACAGTTGTTGAACTTTTCGATATCGCGCGCTTTTACGGTGTTCGCGGAATCGAACATATCGGCAGCGGCTGAGAGCTGCCGTACCGCTCCTTCATAGAGTAAAACGACGAGGTGCCCCTGACTGGCCGTGCGGATATTGGTATTTTTATATGCATTATACGCTTGATTATAGCCCATGTTCAACCTCCGTGTACCCATGCAGCAAATATTTCCCGAAAATAACAGTCATCCGTATATCAGTATCGGTATTTGAAAATGAAACTTTATATAAAAATTTATTCGGAGGAAGTATTTTTTCTGTCGACAAACCGGAGGATATTTCGTATATTTAAAGTACCGAAATGTATCCCAGCGAGGTTTTTGATGAGCGATAAAATCGACGATAAAAAAGACGACAACAAAGACGATCCGTACAATTTTTTCAAATTTGCCGGACCGGAAGACAACGATAAAAAGAAAAAAGACGACAACAATAACCGCTCGCATTTTCCGCTGTGGGCTCTTATACTTCTCGTGCTTGCGGTTCTTGCACTGGTCAATATGTTCGTTATGGCCAAGCCGGATAATCTTATCGATTTTTCGGAATTCCGCAGTCTCATCGAAGACGGAAAGATCGTTTCGGTCGAACTCGGTGAAACGTATTTTACCGGCTACGGGCCGGAACGCTCGGTGTCTTCGGATCAGGGCGCGAAGGGCTATATGCTTTTTCCCGTTCAAACGCGCAGCCGTCAGGAATACAAAACGCTCGGCGTACTGGGCCTAAGCGAAGGGCTTATCGATCTGATGAACGAAAAGGGCGTCGATTATAAATTCGTGCTTCGGCAAAACGGTTATCTGCTTCCAATTCTCGCCAATCTCATACCCATCGTTTTTATTTTCATTATGTATTTTTTAGTGCTTCGAAAGATGGGAAGCGGCATGGGCGGCGGTATGGGAAGCATTTTCGGTGCGGGGCAGTCGCGCGCGAAAGCCGTCGAAGAGGGAAAAGTGAAAACGCGCTTTTCCGACGTCGCGGGTGTCGACGAAGCGAAAGACGAGCTTATCGAAGTCGTCGATTTTTTAAAGCAGCCGAAAAAATACACCGACATCGGCGGTAAGATCCCGAAGGGCGTGCTGCTCGTCGGGCCTCCGGGTACGGGTAAAACGCTTCTTGCGCGCGCCGTAGCGGGAGAAGCGGGCGTGCCGTTTTTCCGCATTTCGGGTTCGGACTTCGTTGAAATGTTCGTCGGCGTCGGTGCGAGCCGCGTGCGCGACCTCTTCCGCCAAGCGCGGGAAAAAGCGCCGTGTATTATTTTTATCGACGAACTCGATGCGATCGGCAAAAGCCGCATGAACAACCTCGGCGGCAACGACGAACGAGAGCAGACGCTCAACCAGCTCCTTGTCGAAATGGACGGCTTCGATAACGAAAAAGGATTGATCATTCTTGCGGCGACGAACCGCCCCGACATACTCGATCCCGCGCTTTTGCGCCCCGGCCGTTTTGACCGCCAAGTGCCCGTCGAACGTCCCGACGTCAAGGGCAGGGAAGAGATTTTGCGCATCCATGCGAAAAACGTCAAACTCGATTCCGACGTCGATTTCGAATCCCTCGCTCACGGTACGATAGGTTTTGCGGGCGCCGACCTCGCGAACGTCGTAAACGAAGCGGCACTCCTTGCCGTACGCAACGGACACGCAAAAGTGACGATGTCCGATTTTAACGACGCGATCGACAAAGTGAGCATCGGTCTCAAAAAAAAGACGCGAAAGGAAAACGAAAAAGAGCGGCGCATCGTCGCGTTCCACGAAACGGGGCACGCGCTCGTCGGCGCTTTTACGCCCGATTATCCGCCGGTCAACAAGATCACCGTCGTTCCGCGTTCTCACGGTATCGGAGGTTTTACGCAGTACCGCGAAGAAGAAGAAAAAACGCTGCAGACGAAACGCGATTTGATCAACGAAGTCGACGTTCTCCTCGGCGGACGGGCTGCCGAACAGGTTATTTTCGACGAGATTTCGACGGGAGCCGCAAACGATATTCAGCGCGCAACCGACACGATCCGCAAAATGATTACCGATTACGGCATGAGCGAACGATTCAAAAACGTTACGCTCGGAAAATCGGGACAGGGATACGGGGCTACCGAACCGCAGCTCGTGCGCGAATATTCGGAAGAAACGCAAAAATACATCGACGAAGAGATCGCGCGCGTCATGGCCGAGCGCTATAAATCCGTCGTTGCGCTTTTGAAAAAGCACCGCGAGCTGCTTGAATACATCGCGAAATATTTGCTCGAAAAAGAAACGATGGACGGCAAAGAATTCGAAGATATCGTCAAAGCTGAAGCTCATGCAAAAGCGCTCCAAGACGCTTCAAAGCCCTCTGCAAAAAAATCGGCAAAACGCGTTTAGGCTCGGCGGCGGGGTGTGAAGTTTCCCGCGTTTGCAGCCTGCCGCGGCGAACGGTAGGGTTGCTGCCGGAAGTGCAGCCGATTTTTTGTGTTACCATTGTTTTTAGGGAATATGGTTTTTGATGCGCTTGCTCTGTCTGTGCGCAGCGAAACGCATTTGCAGCGCGCTTGACAAACTTTAATATTTTTGAATATATTTACTCATACTTAAGATCATGGTTCGGAGGTATTCGATATGAAAATGCTCGGTAAATGTGCGGGTTTTGTGCTTGCTGCGGCTTTGGCGCTTTTTGTCTCAGGCTGTTCCAAAAGCGAAAGTGATATGATTAACATAGGCGGCATCTTTCCGCTGTCCGGCGACGTCGCCGTATACGGCGTCGAATGCAAAAAAGGCATCGACCTTGCTATCGATGAAATAAACGAATCGGGCGGCGTAAACGGTAAAAAAATCGTTCTTATCGGAGAAGACGATGAAGGCAAGCCTGACAAGAGCGTCAACGCCTTTAAAAAATTGACGACGAAAGACAAAGTCAAATTCATTATCGGTTCGCTGACCTCGGGCTGCGTACAGGCGGTGACGACGCTTGCACAGGCAGGGCGCGTCATTCAAATCGCACCGGCGGCGACAGCTCCGGCGATCACCGATGCGGGCGATTATATTTTCCGCGCGTGTTTTATCGATCCCTTTCAGGGAACGGTCGGCGGCAAATTCGCAACGGAAACGCTCGGTGCAAAGCGCGCCGCCGTTTTGTACGATATCCAAAACGATTATTCCGTCGGACTTGAAGAAAACTTCGTCAAAGCATTCGAAGCCGGCGGCGGAACGATCGTCGCGCGCGAATCGTATTCGACAGGCGATAAGGATTTCAATGCGCAGCTTACGAAAATCAAAAACGCCTCACCCGATGTCGTCTATATTCCCGATTACTACGGTACGGTCGCGCTCATCGCACGTCAGCTCCGTATGCAGGGTATAACGACGCCGATCGTCGGCGGGGACGGATGGGACGGACTGTCCGGAAACGCAGGCGACGAAGTGCTTAACGGATTTTATTCGAATCACTATGCGGTCGATTCGGAAGTTCCTGCGGTGCAGAAATTCGTTTCGTCTTTCAAGACAAAATACAATTCCGCGCCCAACGCGTTTGCGGCTCTCGGCTACGACAGCGTGTACATGCTGCGCGATGCGATTGTAAAAGCGGGAACGCTCGACGCCGCTTCTGTCCGTTCGGCGCTTGAACAGACGGACGGCAATTACGTTACGGGGCATTTGACTTTCGATGCCCGGCACAATCCCGTCAAATCCGCGGTCATGCTCGAACTCGTGCGCGGAGCGGACGGAAAATTGACGAGCGTGTATAAGACGACGGTCAATCCCTAAAGCTTTTTTGCACGGCAAGAGGCGCCCCTTCCTTTGCGAAGCCGGCGCCTTTTTTATTTTCCTTTTGTTTCGGATAGCAACTAAATGGCGAGTTTTGAAAGCAAATAAAATTGTGCGGAGGCGAGGTTCCGGCAGCGTGCCGTTTCGAGCGTTATGCTTACGGAAATCTACCCTAAAAGCTCGACCGCGGCTAAGCTGACGGGTTCTCGCTGAAAGCATATCTTTTATTTAGATAATACTTTCAAAACTCGATATTCAGGATATAATTATTAATGAGCGTTTTATTGAATAATCGGCGCGGATATGGTACTGTAAAACTTACCGTTTAATACAGAAAATAAAAAGGTTGGAAAAGGTTTAGGAATCGGCTATGAATAACGGTTTACTGTTTTTACAGCAGCTCATCAACGGGCTTTCGCTCGGCAGCATCTACGCTCTCATCGCGCTCGGCTATACGATGGTTTACGGCATTGTAAAACTTATCAATTTTGCTCACGGCGACGTCGTCATGATGGGAGCGTACGCGGGCTACTTCGTGCTTGTCGCGCTCGGATCCGCGCCTTCGGTCGCAGCAAGCGTCACTCCCGTAAGCCTCGTGCTTGCGTTCGCCGCGGCTATGGTAGTTTGCGCCTTGCTTTCGCTCGTCATCGAGCGCTTTGCCTACCGTCCGCTCCGCTCGGCTCCGCGCCTCAATTCGCTTATCACGGCGATCGCGGTCGAACTCATCTTGCAGAATACGATGCGCGTGCTGCCCTTCGTCGGTCCCGATCCTCGCCAATTTCCGACGATTGCGGTAAAAAACTTTTTATTCGGCTCTCTTGCCGTATCGAATATCCAGTGTATCGTCATCGCATCGAGTGCGTTTTTGATGATCGTTTTAAATTATATCGTAAACAGGACGAAGACGGGCAAAGCGATGCAGGCCGTTTCATTCGATATGCAGGCCGCTTCTCTGATGGGGATCAGCGTCAACCGCATTATCGCGGTTACTTTCGTTATCGGCTCGATCCTCGCAGGTGCGGGCGGCGTTTTGTATGCGACCGCCTATCCGCAAGTCGATCCGATGATGGGGTATATGCCCGGTCTCAAAGCATTTATCGCGGCCGTTCTCGGCGGTATCGGTTCGATCCCCGGCGCGATGTTCGGCGGCATCCTGCTCGGCATCGCGGAAACACTCACAAAGGGCTTTCTCTCGTCGCAGTATGCGGACGCGATTTCCTTTTCCATTTTAATAATCGTCCTTTTGGTAAAGCCGTCGGGTATATTCGGAAAGAGCCGCACGGTAAAAGTGTGATGCGCTTGCGTGTACGGAGATTTAATAATTATGAAAGATAAACTGCTGAAAAATATGCTCGTTCCGGGTGTGTGCGCGCTGCTTGCCGTCGCGCTTCCCGCCCTCCTCATACGCTTGGAAATCATCGACGCGTATACCGCGCAAATACTCACGCTGTCGGCGGTCAACGCGATCATGGCGCTCAGCGTCAATATGATTTGCGGCATCACAGGGCAGCTCTCTCTCGGGCAGGCGGGCTTTATGGCGATCGGTGCATACGCGACGATTTTGCTTTCGACGAACGCGCACGTACCGCTGCCCCTTTCGATCGTTTTAGCCGGTATACTTACTTCTTTTTTCGGATTTCTCATCGGCTTTCCGACGCTCAAACTCGAAGGCGATTACCTTGCGATCGTAACGCTCGGCTTCGGTGAAATAATCCGCGTCGTACTCGTCAATTTAAAACGATGGACGGGAGGCCCGAACGGTAAACAGTTTCCGACCGCGCTCGCGCTCAATCCCGTTCTCGCGTATACGGTTATCGTCGGAACGCTTGTCGCCCTCGTCGTTTTGGTGCAGAACTTTATACGCTCGACTTACGGACGCGCGATCCTCGCCGTGCGTGAAGACGAAATCGCCGCGAATGCTGCGGGCATCGACGTGTTTAAATATAAGATGCTCGGTTTCGTCGTCGCTTCTTTTATTGCAGGTATCGGAGGAGCGCTCTACGCGCCCTTTATCGGATTCGTAAAACCCGACCAGGCGTCGTTTACGAAAAGCATCGACTATCTCATTTTCGTCGTACTCGGCGGCATGGGTTCGACGACCGGAAGCGTGCTTGCGGCCTTTGTGCTCACCTATGTACAGGAGTTTTTACGCTTTTTGCAAAATTACCGCCTGCTCATTTACCCTGTTATCCTCATCATCGTGATGATATTCCGCCCGCAGGGACTCATGGGGATGAAAGAATTTTCATTTGTCCGCGCCTTCGATAAAATCGCTTCGATCTTCGCGCGCGGCAAAAAAACGGAGGCGCACAATGGCTGATGAAAAAAAACTCGTGCTCGAAGCAACCGACGTTTCGATCATCTTCGGCGGTTTGTGCGCGGTGAGCGAATTTTCGTGCGAACTGCGTGAAGGAGGGCTCTACGGTTTGATCGGTCCGAACGGCGCAGGAAAGACGACGCTGTTCAATATGATCAGCGGTATCTATACGCCCACTTCCGGACAACTTTCGTTTTGGGATAAAAACGGCAAAGTCCGTATCATCAATAAAATGAAGCCCGCGGGGCTCAACGCGATCGGCATCGCGCGCACCTTTCAAAACATCAGGCTTTTCGGAAATCTTTCGGTGATCGACAACGTGCGCATCGCGCTGCACTCATCGCGTACGGTTTCCCCTCTCGACGTGCTGCTTCGTACTCCGAAGTACAGGCGCGACGAAAAAATGATGAGCGAACGGGCGATGCACCTTTTGCAGCTGTTTAAAATCGACGGTAAAAAAGACTCACTCGCGCGCAACCTGCCCTACGGCGAACAGCGTAAACTGGAAATCGCGCGCGCCCTTGCGTCGAAGCCGAAGCTGCTTTTGCTCGACGAACCGGCGGCCGGAATGAATCCGCAGGAAACGGCGGAACTCATGCGTATGATCGATTTTATCAGAAAGGAATTCGATTTGACGATTTTGCTCATCGAACACGATATGAAGCTCGTCATGGGGATCTGCGAACATATCATGGTGCTCGATTACGGCCGCGTCATTGCGGAAGGAAAGCCGGAAGAGATTCGGACGAATCCGCAGGTCATCAAAGCCTATCTCGGCCGGGACGCGTCGTAAAAGGGAATCGACTTTTATTAATCTATATATAAGGGGGCACGATGGGTACGCTGCTCGAAGTTAAAAATCTCACCGTCTCATACGGCGCGATCAAAGCGCTTCACGATATTTCGTTTTCGGTCGAAGACAAAGAAGTCATCACGCTGATCGGATCGAACGGCGCGGGCAAGACGACGACGCTGCACGCCGTTTCGAATATTTTGAAAAAGGATGCGGGAAGCATTTTTTTCGACGGAGAAGACATCACCGATTGCCCACCCGACAAAATCGTCGAGCGCCGTTTGATTCAGGTGCCGGAAGGCCGGCGCATTTTTCAAAACCTTTCGGTGCGCGAAAACCTCGAACTCGGCGCCTATTTGCGTCGCGACAAGGCGGAAATCCGGCGGGATACGGAAAAAGTGTTCGCTCTTTTTCCGCGCTTAAAAGAACGCTTAAAGCAAAATGCGGGAACGCTTTCCGGAGGAGAGCAGCAGATGCTCGCGATGGGCCGCGCTCTCATGGCTTCTCCGAAACTGCTTTTGCTCGACGAACCTTCTATGGGGCTTGCGCCGATCCTCGTCGATGAAATCTTTTCAATCATTAAAAAAATCAGCGCAGAGGGGACGACGATCCTGCTCGTCGAACAAAATGCGTATAAAGCGCTTTCCGTTGCCGACCGCGCGTACATCCTCGAAACGGGCGCAATATCGAAAAGCGGAAAGGCGTCCGATCTCGCTGCCGATCCCGCGGTAAAAGCGGCCTATCTCGGCGGCTGAAATCATCACGCGCGAACGGCGGCCGATAAAAAAAACACGGTATAGCGGTAAAATCGCGCGGAATGTGTTATAATACTAAGGAAATGCAGAACAGGGCAACCGAGTCGGAAATGTATTAGGTATGAAAATAGTGTATCGAGTACATAAAAAGCGGCGGAACGCGAGGCAGCGGAACTGACGTCGAGCTGCTCAGACCGATGGCAAGCAATCTTTTTTTATAAAAAAGATTGCGCTGTCCGATTCCGATTACGGTCTGCCGCGGCGAGCGGCAGGGCTGCTGCCGGGAGTGCAGCCGCTTTTACATTACATGTTATTTTTTAGATGACATAGTTTCCGGCTCGGTTGCCTTGGGGTGCAGGAGGATTTGTATGATTGTAAAGGATGTGATGACTCGAAACCCGGTGTACGTTTCTCCGGAAACGACGCTTACGGAAGCCAAAGCGCTTATGACGAAAAAGGCCATCAACAAGCTGCCCGTCATCGATAAAAACGACAGACTCGCCGGCATCATTACAAAAAACGATTTGGCAAAAGCCGGTCCCTCCGATGCGACCACGCTCGACATGTATGAAATCGGCTATCTGCTTTCCAAGCTGACCGTCGAAAAAGTCATGACGAAAAAAGTTGTAACGGTTTCCGAAAACGAGATCGTCGAAGAAGCGGCGCGCATTATGGTCGACAACCAAATCGGATGCCTTCCGGTTATGAAAGACGATATCCTCATCGGCATCGTGACCGAAAGCGATCTCTTTCACCTGTTTACCAATATGTTCGGTGCCCGCCACAAAGGCGTGCGCGTGACGATAAGCAGCGCCGACAAGCCCGGCAGACTTGCAAAGATCGCCGAAAAGATAGCGGCGCTCAACGGCAATATCGTTTCCGTCGTTACCGATGAACTGAAAGAACCCGGTGTACGCCGCCTCACGATAAAAGCGACCGACATAACGCTCGAAGCGATGCAGTCGGTGCTTTCTGATTGCGGCGTTTCGGTGGAAGATATCCGCGTCGTGTGACCGAGCGCGTAAAGATTTGCTTTTGCGGCGGACTGTCAGTATTTTATAAAAGATGAAAGCGCAGACAAAAACCCTTATCGACAGATTTCTCAGAACATACCGCGAAGTTTTTTCCGATAAGGATTTTGCGCGCATGCTCGGCAAAATGGGTATGCGCGTGACACGTAAGATATGCGAAGATTACCTCGCTTCAAGCGATTGTGTTTTTATGTTGGACGACGGGCTGTACATCACAAGAGCGGGCGCATTTTCGAACCGTTGGTTCAGCTTTAAGCCGACTCGAGGCGAAGTCGAACACAACTGTTTTGCGGCGGGAGCGAGGTGTATGCCTTTTGTCGATCCCGAAATGTTTCCGTCGTCGCTTACTTTTACATACAAAGGCGAAGCGCTTCCGCGTAAGATTGTGACTTTTGCAAGCCCCGATGCGGCCGATCTTTTTGCGCTTTACGGCGCGGAATTCGCTTCTCAATATATCGCCTCCGATCCTGCGAACGAGGGAATCGATTTGGCATCTCAGGATTTTGAGCTGCCGTCCGAAGTGTGCCTTACGGTCAATTCCCTTGAGCCCCTTGTCAAATACTGCGGTTTTAAATACGGCGACCGTATTTTGTGCCGCGTAGTCGATTGGGATTTCGGGCAAATCGAAGTCGTGCCGGTAAAGCGCGATGAAAACCCTATGCGCATGCAAGCCGACGATCTCGAACGGCAAAATTGGTACGCGAGGCTCGAATCGGATCTACTTGAAAGTTTCGATGCCGCAGGCCCCTGCGCATCGATCGAAGAGCAGCTTGCCTGCGTTTTTCTCGACGACGGCAAAGCTTTGTGTACGGTACACTGCGGTTCGGTCGAAGAGCTGCTTCAGCAAAGCCGCAAAGTCGCCTATGAGCCCTTCGGTGTTGAAACGCGTATATGGAAAGCGGGGGAAGAAGTTCCCGCCGTCGGGAAATGGAATAATTTTTTGAACGCCGATGCGGACGCCTACGGTCGGATGTTCGAAGATTTAGCGGCTCCCGATTTTGTTTTCGACGCCTATATCGAAGATCAGCTTTTCGAAAAAAAATACGATCCCGACCTCATCCTCGACCGGATTTTGCCTGACGGAGTTCATTTAAAACCCGAAGAACGGAAAATTCTTTTATTGCACATCGATTCGTGCCACGCTATAATAAAAAAAGATTACAATTGGTTTGCCGATTTTTATATCGGGCCGCTGCGCCGCCGTGCGCTTGCGTTGTATCGGAAGGCGAATCAGCTCGTGTTGGAAATCGACCGCTTTGCCGCAAATCTTGAGCGCTATCCGCAGCAGGAGCTCGTCATCCTGTCGCAGATATTCAATCATGTTCTGCACATGCTGGAGATGATCGAACGGGAGCCCGCAGCTGCGACCGAAGATGTCGATCGGATCGAAGCTTCGCTCGACGGTATGGAATGCAATTTTGAAGATATCAGCGGCGAGCTTAGCGATGCCGTCAAATCGGAAAAAAGAAACGGCTTTATCGTCGTAAAATAACGACGAATGTATTGCACTGTTTTTAATTTCAGGATTGCCGTTTTTTCATCGTATGATTTTCATAAATTATTTTATTAAATTAATAATTATTAATTATTTTTGATAGGAGCGATTATGAACGAAAAAGCGATGAAAGCCGTTGCGGCGAGCGTGCGCAGCCTTTCGATGGATGCCATTCAAAAGGCGAATTCGGGGCATCCGGGGATCCCTCTCGGAGCGGCGGAATTGGCGGCCGTTCTTTACGGAGAAATATTAAAACACAATCCCGCCGATTCGAAATGGACAGACCGCGACCGCTTTTTGATTTCCGCAGGACACGGCTCTATGTGGCTGTATGCGATTTTGCACCTCGCGGGCTACAAAGTAACGCTCGACGATATAAAGAGTTTCCGCCAAGTAGGTTCGAAGTGTCCGGGGCACCCCGAATACGGCGCGACGGACGGAGTCGAAAATACAAGCGGCCCGCTCGGACAGGGTGTGGCGATGGCGGTGGGCTCTGCAATCGCGGAAACGATGCTTGCCGCGCGATTCAATACGGCTTCTCGTAAAATCGTCGATCACTATACGTATTCGCTCGTCGGCGAAGGCTGTCTCCAAGAAGGAGTTGCGTCCGAAGCGTCGAGCCTTGCGGGACACTTGAAGCTCGGAAAGCTCATCGTATTTTATGACGAAAATAAAATCAGCATAGACGGTTCGACCGATATCGCTTTTACCGACGATATTGCAAAACGCTACGAAGCGTACGGCTGGCAGGTTTTGAACGGTTCGATGTACGAACCTAAAAAAATTATTAAATTGACGGAAGAAGCGAAAAAATGTACCGACAAACCGACGCTCATCATGCTTACGTCGGTCATCGGAAAATACGCGCCGAAGCAGGGCACGCCCGACGTACACGGTTCTCCCCTCGGAGAAGCAGGCGTAAAGGCTGCGAAAGAAGCGATCGGTTTGCCTTCCGACAAAGATTTTTACGTCCTCCCCGAAGCCTACGATTATTTTGCCGCAAAAAAAGCGGCGTATGCGGAGCGCGAAGAGGAATGGAAAAAAGAATTCGAAGCGTGGTCTGAAGAAAATCCCGAACTTCGAAAAGAGTGGGACGCTTTTCATACGGACTCTCCGACGGCAGACGTTCCCGACGTTTCGTTCAAAGTCGGAGACTCTCTTGCGACGCGCGATGCGAGCGGCAAAGCGATCGTCATGATCGCAAAGCGTTACGGAAACTTCGTCGGCGGTTCGGCCGATTTAACCGGGCCGAACAAAACGAAGATCGACGAATTGGACGGCATCTATTCGGCTGAAAACCGAAAAGGGCGCATGATCGAATTCGGCATCCGCGAGTTTGCGATGTCGGCAATCAGCGCAGGTATCAGTCTGCACGGAGGTCTGCGTCCATTCTGTGCGACTTTCCTCGTGTTCAGCGATTACCTCCGTCCATCGCTGCGCGTCGCATCTCTTATGAAGCAGCCCGTCATATACGTTTTTACACACGATTCTATTTACGTCGGCGAAGACGGACCGACTCACCAGCCGGTCGAAACGCTCGCCGCGCTTCGTGCGATCCCCGGCGTACAAGTGCTCCGTCCGGGCGATGCCGAAGAAACGGTCGAAGCGTGGAAGGCGGCCTATGAAAGCAAAGATCATCCGGTTTGCCTCGCGCTCACCCGGCAAAAACTTGCCGTATACGAAAAAGCCGACAAAGATTGGAAAAAGACGATCCGCACGGGCGCCTACGTCGTGCAGGAAGGCAGCGCCGCTCCTGATATTACCGTTCTCGCATCGGGATCCGAAGTGAATACGGCGCTTGAAGCGGCAAAGCTCGTTCCCGAAAAAAAGATCCGCATCGTATCGGTTATCGATTTGAAGCGGTTTTCCGAAGCCAACGATACGGCTCGAAACAAAATCATCGGAAATGCAAAGCGCGTCGTCGCCGCGGAAGCGGGTATCGGTACGGAATGGTTCCGTTTCGTAAAAGATCGAGGCGATATCTTCAGTATCGAAAGCTTCGGCGAATCGGGGCCGGCGGAAAAAGTTGCGGAGCATTTGCACTTTACCGCCGCGGACTTGGCAAAGGTGCTGAAGCGCTGAGCGCCGCATCGCGGGTGCAAGTGCCGCTTACGCTGAATGCGCAAATCTGAAAACGGAGCCGCTGAAAATCAAAGCGTTATTTTCAGCGGTGTACAAAAGCGTTTAAGAGGAAACACATATCATCGGTATTTTCAAAAAAGACACTGTTTAATTCGGCTGCGGATTGAGCAGTGTTTTTTTTACGATGCTCCGAGTGCCGCATACGAGCTTCCCAAATTTTCAATAATTATGCTATAGTTGTAATGCGATCGAATACGTAAAAGAGAGGCTGCAATACTGCCGCCTTTTTTCAAAAATCGATAGTGTCTTGGATTTTTTTTACGGAGGATTGTATGAGAAAATTTATCGTGCCGTTTGCTTTTGCTGCCGCGTTTGCGCTTTTTGCGGCGGGTTGTTCCGGCGTAAAAGCGGGAACTTATTCCGCTTCCGAAAAGGGTTTCGGAGGAGAGGTTACGGTATCGCTGACACTCGATGCGTCGGGCAAAATCACGGAGGCGGTTATCGCGGCTCCGAATGAAACGCCGAACATCGGCGGCGCGGCTGCGGAAAAGCTCGCGCGTTCCATCGTTTCATCTCAGACGATTGCGCTCGACGGCGTTTCCGGTGCGACGCTTACGAGTAAGGCTGTGTTTTCGGCCGCCGAAGCCGCGCTTAAAAAATCGGGTGCAAAACTTGCCGCGTATAAAAAATCCGTTGCAAAAAGCGGTGCCGACGAAGAGCTTACGGTCGATGTCGTCGTTGCGGGCGCGGGAGGATCGGGAACGGCTGCGGCGCTTGCCGCTTCGGAAGCGGGACTGCGCGTTTTGATTCTCGAAAAACTTTCGAATTACGGCGGCAACAGTCGGCTCGCTTCCGGATTTTTTGCGGTCGATTCGAAACTGCAACGGGCAAAGGGTATGCGTCTTTCCGAAGACGTCGCCGTGCACCGTCTCCTCGAATTCAATCAATATCTTTCAAACGGGCCGCTTACCCGTGCTATCGTTTATAAAGCTGCCGATACGATCGATTGGCTTACGGGCTACGGCATGACCTTTCACTTGCAGGAGAAAACGACGCAGTTTGCGCACGAGGGAGATGCGTACGAGGCATTTTGCTATCATAAATACGACAACAGCACTCAGGGCTTCGACAATCTCTATGCGAATCTCAAAAAGATGGGAGCCGAACTCCGCACGAATACGCGCCTTACCGAAATCATACAAAATACCGACGGTACCGTTACCGGCGTAAAAGCCGAAAAAGAAGACGGAGGCGTGCTCACCGTCCGCGCAAAATCGGTCGTCATTGCGACCGGCGGCTTCGGCGGAGACGTCGAACGCGTGCGGCGGGAACTCAAAACGCCCTACCTCAATTTTATCGGTATGCCGAGCATGGGCGAAGGCTTGGACGCGATGCTGAAAGCCGGAGCGAAGGATTGGGATGCGACGCCGCTTTTGCACGCATGCCAGCTTGCCGAAAGCACCGTTGCAAAAGAGTCGAGCAGCGAACAACTGGCAGGATATTCTTCATCAGCGCTTACGTGGCTTTTGCAGTCGCCGCTTTTGTGGGTCGACGGGCAGGGCAGCCGCTTCGCAAACGAAGACGTCGTCTACGATACGGCGTTTTGGGCGAATGCCGCCTATGCCGCAGGCGGACGCTATTTTATCGTCACGGATCAGGCGACCCTCGACAGTTACACGAACGGCGATACGCTTCGCCTTTCCTACAGCGGCCCCGGGCCGAGCAAAGAAGGCGGTAATTTGACCGAACTTGCGGAACTTGCAGTACAGGGTAAAACGGCGTGGAAGGGAAATACGCTTTCAGAGCTTGCATCCGCAGCAGGTTTCGATGAAAAAGGTTTTGCTTCTTCCGTCGACCGCTACAATACGATGGTTTCGCAGAGGAACGATACCGATTACGGGAAGTCCGCAAAGTCGCTCCGCTTCGGCGTATCGCAAGGCCCCTTTTATGCGTTCGACTGCCGCGCCGTATTTCTCGGAACGATCGGCGGTGTAAAAGTCGACGAACATTTGCGCGTGCTTGACGTCGAGCATTACAAACCCATTCCGGGTCTTTTTGCCGCGGGAACGAGCGCCGGCGGTTACTATGCGGGCAGGGGCTATCCTCCGTATGAAGGACTTGCGTGCGGATTTGCATGGACGTCAGGCCGCATCGCAGGCGAAAGCGCGGCTTCTTACGCTAAAAGCGCAAAGTAAAAATTGTGCGGCGGCAATGAACGCAAACTTCGACTTTATTAATAATTAATCAAAATTATTAAACCGCAGGGGGAAGCCTCTGCGGTTTTTTTAAGCGGAAAGCCTTTGACGGCAAACATCCTGTCTTGTTGTCGGTGCAAGTTTTGCAAACGAAGCTTATCGCTTAAAGTATGTTTTCTTTCGATCGTTTTTTCGCGTAACAATAAGAAACTACGGCGAAGACGATGCCCGCGAGCATCATCAAAAAGCAGAGGATTTGCCCCGTTGAAAAATTGAGGAGAGAAGCGTTCATATAGACGGGTGAAGCCGTATCCTTTCCGATGCGGAAACCCAAATCCGCATCCGGCTCCCGAAAATATTCGATGACGAAGCGGAATGCGCCGTAAGCGAAAACGTATGCTGCCGAAATCATGCCGTCCCATATTTTACGTTTTCTGATAAGATGCAGTATGCCGAACAGTACGACGCCTTCGAAAAACGCTTCGTATAATTGGCTCGGATGGCGCGGGAGGTTTACGGTCGCGCTCGAAATTTCCATGCCGATCTTTGCCGCAAATTCCTGCACCCATTTTAAGCTTGCCGAAAATTTTTCCGCTTGCGGAAAGACGATCCCCCACGGCATTGTCGTGATCCTTCCGTAGAGCTCTCCGTTTAAAAAATTGCCGAGCCTGCCGAACGTGTAGCCTGCGGGGATTGCGGCCGCTATCGCGTCCATCCATTGGAGCGTGTTTTTTTTGTGCCGCTTGCACCATACGATCGTGCCGATAAGGCCTCCGATAAGGCCTCCGTGATACGACATGCCCGCAAGGCCCGTGAATTTATGCGTTACCGTATCGAATGGCCAAAAGATGAGCCACGGCCGTTCTCGGTACATGCCGCTCGTATCGTAGACGAGGGTTGAAAAGATGCGCGCGCCGATGAGCAAAAATACGATCCCCGTAGCGATAAAACCGAATATGTCGTCTTCGGTCGCTTTGTAGTTTTTGCTGTCGAGCGCGCCTTCCTGCATTTCTTTTTTCAGCACGAAAAACGCCGTGCCGAATGCGAATATGTACATGAGACCGTACCAGCGCAAAAGACCGAGTACGGGGATGCCCGGAAAAATTTCCGGATGGATCCACGACGGATAATTGCAATACAAGGGTAAAAACATCGCTTATACCTTAAAGCCTTGGGCCGCAGCCTGCACCAATTTCGATTTTAACAATATATTTTCCTTTTTCAACTGCGTGAGTTCGAACTGCTGCGTTTTGATCGTTTCGGCGAGTTCTCCTATCGTGAGCGTGCCGCTTCCGACCAAATCGTCGATGACCGACAGTTTGTAGCCGTAATCTTCGTTCGCTTCTTCTTCCGCCATTTGGAACGTCGCACCTCCGTCCGTATCGGCGGCATAAGCGTCGTCGAAACTATGCGCTTCCGATGCGAGCACTTTTTCGGCAATGCGGTAGATCGCCTGCGAAAGTACCGCCTGCGGTTTATATACGATGATCGGCAGTTGCGACTCGAGCGCTTTTTCCTGCAGCGAATCGCGGTACATGATTCCCAAATATTCGATATCGAGTCCGAGGTATTGGTTGCACGAACGGCGTATGCGCTGCGCTTTGTCCGCGTCTTTCGGATCGTCGATGAGATTCATGATGAGACGCGGCCGGAACGATTTTACGCGCGACAAAAAGAGCGCGGTGTTTTCCGGGTCGGCTTTGTCGAGGGTTTCAATCAATTTGGGGATATAAAGCCGCTGGAGCGACGTCGAATCTTTACGCAGCGCTTCGAGTCTGTCGTATCCGGCAGTCCCTTTTTTAAACGTCGTGTACATGAGGCGGAAGACGGCGTTTTTGAGAAAGAGATAACCGTTGAGCGTCGCGGTGACCGTCGGAGCGGTTACGATGATGCCCTGTGCGGAAAGCAAAAACATATCGAGGATGATCTGGTGCGTTCCCGCTCCCAAGTCGAGGATGAGGTAATCGGCGTCAATGCTTTGAAAACTGCGCACGAGCTTTGTCTTTTGGAAAGGCTTGAGAGAGGTGAGACCGGGGATTTGACTGTCGCCTGCGATAAAGCTCACGTTTTCATAATCGGTCGGCACGATAATGTCTTCGAATTCGCCTTTATCGGTGAGCCACGCGCCGAGACTTGCCGCCGGATCCACGTGCTGACCGATCGCGAGATGCAGATTCGATGCACCTAAATCCAAATCCGCAAGCACTGTTTTTTTGCCGGCCTGACCGAGCGCAATCGAAAGGTTTGCCGACAAAAGGCTTTTGCCGACGCCGCCCTTTCCGCTCGCAACGGGAATGATTTGCATACGTCGATTATAACACACGCGCGCTTTTGTGCATACCCTGTATCGATACGGTTTCGGCAATATCGATCCGTTGCCGCCGCTCCCGATCGCGTGAAATACAACCGATGTCGCTTCGGCCCATATTCGTGCCGTTTTCGACCGATTGCTCTTTCCCCAGCGATGCGCTATACTATACACCTTGTTATCTAAAACACGGATCAGAGTCTATGGCGAAAAAAATTGAAAAACCGGTGATATATTCCGCTCTTGAAGTTGCAAATATCTGCGGCGTCGTAAATCAAACGGCAATCAACTGGATAAACAGCGGTTATCTCAAAGCGTTCAAAACGCCCGGCGGTCAGTACCGCGTATACCCCGACGATCTTGCGGATTTTATGCGAGAGCGCAATATGCACATTCCCATGAAACTTTTGAGTGCATGTTCGAATTGCGAGGCATACAATTCTTCTACTTTGCTTGTCATCGACGACGATAAAACTTTTAACACGCTCGTCGCACGTTTTATCCGCGAACGTTTTCCGGATCTTGAGATAATTCAAGCGTTCGACGGTTTCGAAGCGGGCGTACAGCTTTTTTCGAAAAAACCGCGCTGCGTCGTTTTGGATCTCGATCTTCCGGGCGTTGACGGTTTCGAACTCTGCCGCAAAATCAATGCCGACAATTCATACGGAAAGCCCGCCGTCATCGTCGTAACCGCGCTCGAAGACAAAGAACACGAAAACCGCATCGTCGATCTCGGCATCGAAAAATTTTTCCGAAAACCTCTGAAACTCGAATTGCTCGCCGACGCAGTCGACCGCGTATTCAAAGATTGATAAAAGGCTTCTCTGTACCGGGGCAACCTCATCGGAAATGTATATATAAAAAAACGTGTGTCTATACAAAAAAGGCGGAACGCGAGGCAGCGGAACTGACGCCGAGCCGCTCTGACCGATGGCAAGCAATCTCTTTGTAAAAAGAGATTGCGTAGTCCGATTCTTATTACGGTCAGCCGCGGCGGACGGCAGGACTGCTGCCGGGAGTGCAGCCGATTTTTTTACTTTACATGCTATTTTTTAGAGAATATGGTTTTTCCGGTGAAGTTGCTCTGTGTTCACCCCTCCGATCCTTGCCGCATTTACTTTCGGTAAATATACGCCGGATATGAAATACCGAGCATGAGTTCGCGCCTTATCGCATCGGGGATGAGCGCATCGGTTTTTCCCGCTTTGCTTGCCGCTTCCGAAAGCATTTCCAAAAGCGAATCTTTTTTTTCGTAGCGGAATGTCGTTACGACGCTTTCGTTATCTTCGAGTTCTTTTCGAAGAGACGAGAGCGCATCTTCCCATGTCCCGATTTCATCGACGAGTCCGTTTTTTTTCGCTTGGGACGCGGTATAGATGCGGCCGTCGGCAAGTTTTTTCACTTCGCCGATTTTCATACCTCGGCTTTTTGCGACGATGGCGGTAAACTGTTCGTACGCTTCGTCCGCGATCGACTGCATGATGGCTCTCTGTTCGTCGGTGAGCGGCGAGTTTATGTTGAGCATATTCTTGTTTTTTCCCGCAGTGATCGTTTCGACTTTGACGCCGAGCTTTTTGAGCAGTTCGGTCATATCGACCGATTGGCTTGCAATGACGCCGATCGATCCGGTGAGCGTGTTGCGGTTCGCATATATCGTTTCGGCCGCGCATGAAATATAATAACCGCCGGAAGCTGCGAGCGTCGTCATGTACGCATAGACCGGCCGGCCGGTATGTTCGGTGTAATCGCGGAGTGCGAGATACACTTCGTCCGATTCGTAGACGCCGCCTCCGGGAGAATCGACGGTCAGTAAAATCGCTTTATTTTTTTCATCGTCTTCGAGCGAACGGATCGTGTCGATGAGCCATTCGTGATTGTACGTTTTATTTTCCGTTTCGATGACGCCTTCGATGTACAGCGACGCGATGTAGTTTTTGCGAATGATAAAATTATTAAAAAATCCCGTGCCGCCGTCATTGCGCGAACTGTCCGTCGCTATCGTGTAGATGCCGATGCCCGCCGCAACGAGCAAAATGATGACGAATACGGCGATTCCGCCGCGTTTTTTATTTTTTGCCATACTGTTCTCCGTTGGTGTCTCCGATATCTTCGATCGTGACGACGCCCGATTCGAGTGCCTGCTTCATAAGCGCGTGATACGCATTTACGCATGTCATTGTCCTATACGGTATAACCCACAGAGAGGCGATACCGAGTGTCAAAGCGCAAAGCAAATACCATCCCAAAAAACTCAAGTACAAAACGAATAAATCCGTCTTATATCCCCGAGTGATTTTTTTGCTGATGTCGAGGGCCTGTGTTACCGGTACGTGAGGGAATTCTGCAACGATATAATTCATCTGTGAATACGCTATGCCCTTGACGATGTAGGGGATGACAGCGGGGATGATAAAGACGATCAGCCACCGATTGAGCGAGCGGACGGATGCGAAGATGATAATCATGCCGGGTATGATAAAGATGAGCATCCACAAAAACATCCAAATCTGCTTCCACAGCGCCGCTCCGATCGCGCGGAGCCAGTGCGCAAAACCCGCAAAAAAATCTCCGATCGATACGGGTTCGGGATCCCGCGACATTTTCAAGTACACGCAGTATTGTGAGATCGTACAGATTGCCGTTACGAAAAACACGAGCCAGCTTAAAAACGAATCGAGCGGCGACGACTCTTGATATTTACGCACGATTTGCAGGAGTGCGTTTTTATTTAGCGATAAAGCGGATGCCTGCAAAATTTCGCTGTACATCGTGATCGATTTTTTGATCGAGGGAAGCGATAAAAGCAGCAGGACGAGTGCCGTGATGAGCGTCATGAGTACAGGCACTGTCCTCCGATTTTTTAATTGAATACGTACAAACGATTTATATTTTTTTCTGTCGAACATTATTTCGGCCTCCAAGCGATGATAAACGATAATACGCCTTTCTTCAACAGAGCGCATCGTCCGCGTTTTGTTTGCCGCTTGCCGTTTCCGTCCGCGCTCTTTCTTCGGTAAGCATATCGCTGTAATAGCGGCTTTCGATCGCGTTTTCATCGATACCGCAGTTTTTGAAAATCGACATGATCGCGCGTTTTGCGTTTTTCGTATGCGTATCGTCTTTTGCGAGCACTTCGATTTCGAGAAAGTCTCCGAGCGGCGGCACGGTACACAGCTCGATGTGCGCTTTTCCCGCTTCCGTTTCGGCATACCATTCTTTAATAATTTTTTCTTTTACGTGCGAAATGCCGCCGCCCGCATCTTTAATAAACGATTCGATCGCATCCGTTTCGGAAAGCGTACATTCTTTTTCATCGTTCACTTCGACCGCGATGCCGTCCGCATCTTTTCGTAATTCTTTTCGTTTATACGTAAACGTGATTTTCGTTTCGCCCGTTTTTTCGTAAACCGTTTTTCGTATGCGGCAGCCGATATGGCCCTGTACCGCTGTATTTTCCGAATGCACTTTTATGTCAGCGCGCTTCGAGGATGACCTCTCCGTATCGGTCGGCGCAATGCGCGGCAGCCGGTAATAAGCGTCGCGCTTGGTAAGCATACCTGTGTATTCGGCAAAAGAATCGAGCGCGCGGGCGACTTCCCCGCGGTCTTCGACATGCGCTTTCAGTTCGATTTCGTACATAATTCATTGTAGCACGGGAGTTTTTTTTGCAAAAGCGCCCGAATGCCCGCTTCCCTTGCAACGTGCTTTTACCGACTTTTAATACGTGATATAGTAGCGCTATGAAATTGATTTGCGCGCCTGTCGCAACGGTTACACACGCGGCTTTCCGCTCCATCGTCGATCGCTTCGGCGGCTGCGACGAATATTATTCCGAAATGATAAACGCGGCCACTTTCGTGAACGGCGGTCCTTTTGAAAAATACTATGTCATTCCCGATCCTGCGCCGGAAAAAACGGTGTGGCAGATTACCGGACGGAAAGCCGAACACCTTGCGGAAGCCGCTTCCATGATCGGCAAGCTTTCGGGAATCGGGATCGATATCAATATGGGATGCTCGGCTCCGGACATAATCAAAAGCGGGGCGGGGGCGGCATGGCTTTCGAAAGATGCTTCCGAAACTCGCGCTATGGTGCGGAGCGTGCGGGATGCGCTTTCGGGATCCGGAAAAAGACTTTCGGTTAAGCTCCGCCTCGGCGACGAACATTTTACCGACGAGCGATTTTTTTCGCTGTGCGATATGCTCGTTTCCGAAGGCGTGACGCTTTTTGCATTGCATCCGCGCACGAGTAAAGAAAAATACCGTTCGCCTCTCAGGTGGGAATACGTCGAGCGCCTTGCCCTGCGATATGCGGATGACGGCGTTTCCGTCGTTTTAAACGGCGGTGTGCACGATCCGCCGTCGTTGCACGATGCCCTGCGTGCCGCTCCTCACGCTTCAGGCATTATGATCGCGCGGGGAGCGATCGAAAAACCCTGGCTCTTTGCCGAACTTGCCGCCGACTTGCGGCATGAAAGTTTTGCTGCGGTGATCGATCGCAAACGGCTCGCCCTCGACTTTATCGATATGCTTGAAAAGTATCAGCCGGAAGAATTTTGGAAAACTCGCATGCAGCGTTTTTTTACGTATTACTGCCGCGGTTTTTCATTTGCGTATTATTTTCAAACGCAGATGCAAAATGCAAAGGATACCGGCGATGCGCGAGATCGCATTCGAGATTATTTTCAAAAGCAGGCTGACGACGTACTGCTGCGTCTGCCGTAAAATCCGTATATGTTAATAAAAAAAGCGGTGACAATGCACCGCTTTTTTTATATTTCCGATAACTGTTTGATTATTTTTTTGCCGCCGGCTTTTTTGCCGGTGCTTTTTTTACTGCCGGTTTTTTTGCAGTCGTCTTCGCTGCGGGCTTTTTCGCCGTTGTTTTTTTTGCGGCAACTTTTTTTACGGCCGGCTTTTTCGCCGTCGTTTTTGCTGCGGGCTTTTTCGCCGTTGTTTTTTTTGCGGCGACTTTTTTTACGGCCGGCTTTTTCGTTGTTGTTTTTTTAGCAACAGTCTTTTTTGCAACGGGCTTTTTCGCCGTTGTTTTTTTTGCAGCCGGTTTTTTTGCTGTGGTTGTCTCCATAGTCAACTCCTTGTGCTTACTGCCGGATAAACCGACAGTCGTTATCTTTGCAGCTTCTCTCTTCCCGACGGGAGGTAAAGCTTTAGAACCTTTGTTCGGTGCGAATTGATTAATAAATAATTCGCACTTAAATGATGCTTTTATTTTAGCATCATTGAGAAGAAAATACAACGCGCGTACAAAATCCTTCTTCTCATTCTGCGCATACAAAGTTGCGGCAGCGATATAATATGTCAAGCTGCTGTCCGACAGTTCTTTGTTGAACCACCGTATGCCGTCGAAAAGATTGCTTCCCGAAAGCATCGGAGCGTTTTCGCTTTGCATCAAATACACAGCAGTATCGTATGCCGCCGTCTTCAAGCTCTTTAATAATACTGTTTTTTCGGCAAGAGGTGCAAGTGCAATCACTCTCATCAGTTCGTTTCGATCGGGACAGTTCGGACATCCCGTTCGCTTTATATATTCGGCAAGTTTTCGCGCGAAATTAAATTTTTTCGCACATCCGCAGGCGGCAAGTTCCGCAATCGTTGCAAGACAAATTAATAAGATCGGAAGATTTTTTTCGGATAGCATAAAATAAGCGATGATATCATCGGCGTCTTTTGTTTTTAATAATTCTTTGTTATCATCAAGAGAATTTTTTTCTTTTAATAATTTTTCATACGACGATACGGATGTGAGAAATATTTTATTAAATTGCTTGAATTGTGTTTCGGGTGAAGAGAGCGTAACGCCGCCGTTTTCCGCAAAGCGCTTGGCGACGGTATAAAATGCGAGAGCGCTTTCTTTTACTTCTTCCGTGATTTGCCGCGCTTTTTCGGTAAGGGATCGCGTTTCACAGGGAGCTTTGTCGTCCGGACATAAGAGCATTTTTACTTTCGGTATTAATACCGCGGCGAAGGATTCAAGGGCTTTATACAGTTCCCGGTATTCGATTTCTTCCCAAAACGTATCGAAATCTTCCGCGCCGCGTCCTGCAAGCGTTTCGCACAGAATGCGGTATTTGTGTGTGTCGGTATCCGCAACTTGACGGATATCCGTATAGACTTGCGATTCGAATCCGTTCAGCGAAGCGAACAAACCGTTTTCGCGTATGTCGTCGTTTTTGCGGATGTAGTAGAGTCCCGAACGTTGTTCGCGGAAAATGCAGTAGGTATCGTCTGTATCGCTGAGCTGCAGGCCTTCGGCTATCGAATGCGTTACGAGGGTTTTATCGTTTTCCCCGTTTCCCGTTTTCAGCGCATACGGTACGGATTCTTTGATCCAGCCTGCAGTCCGTTCGTATGCGTTATTGTAGATGACGATCGAATACTCGCCGTCCGCGCTGTTCGAATAGGCGAATACGTTTTCATCGACTCCGCCTTCGTTCCACAGATCGTAAAATAAAAAATTTTCGACATCCGCAAAAATCCGCCGCTTTTTCATAAGCGGAAAAATATCACGCCGGTGCCGCGCTATAAAACCTTCGTCGGGGCTCTCGTTCCGGTATGCCCGCGTATATTCCATGCCGTATTTTTCTTCGAAGCCTTCGATCTGTCCGTGTCCGAACATCGGAAGGCCGGGCATCGTAACCATAAGCGTACACACGCCGAAGTATTTGTCGCCCTTACCGAACTGTGCGACGGCGGTTTCTTCGTCGGGATTGTTGACAAAGTTTACAAACCTCTTGAGCACTTGCGGATCGAAGCGAAGCGTATTTTTTATCGTGTCGCGGTATTTTTGATTTTCTTCTTTTTTGAGCATGTTCATGAACGCGCTGTTGTAGACGCGATGCATACCGAGCGTGCGGACGAAGTAGCCTTCCATCATCCAAAAAGCTTCGGCGAGCAGCAGCGTGTCGGGAACTTCGGTTGCGATCCTGTCGACGACTTCTCTCCAGAATTCGTTCGGAATCGCACGGTTGAATTCTTCCGTTGAAAGAGAGGTTTCGCTCCGCGTCGCGATGTCTCCTCCGTGTCCCGGCTCGGGATACCACAATCGTCTGATATGTTTTTTTGCAAGCACCATCGCCGCATCGAATCTGATGATCGGAAAATTTTTTGCGACTTTGATGATTTCCTGCATCACTTCTTCGCGCGCGGCGGGGTTCAGAAAATCGATTTGAGCAGTATCGTTCCACGGCAGTCCCGTACCGTCGTTTCCGTGGTAGATATAACGTACGTCTCCGGTGTAGTTGTCGATCCGTTTGAATATGACGGCACAGTCGGTTTTCGTATAATAATGATCTTCGAGGTAGATTCCGACACGCCCGTCTCGTGAAAGATTTTCGCCGTTGAACGTGTACTGAGGGAAGGGGCAGTCTCTCCGCTGAACGAAGAGATCGGGCTTTTCGACGATCCACTTCGAATCCATGCCGGTGTGATTGGGCACCATGTCTGATGCGAGCCGGATGCCGCGCTGCCATAATCGCGTGCGGAGATTTTCAAGCGCGCTCCATCCGCCGATATCATGAGCGATTTCATAATCGTAGAGACTGTATGCGCTTGCGGCCGCCTCCGGATTTCCGTTGATCTGCTTTATGCGTTTGCTCGCATAGCTCCTCTCCCACAAGCCGATGAGCCAGAGTCCCGTAAAGCCTTCGTCCCTAAGCGTGTCGAGTTCTTCGTCGGGAATTTCGTCGAGGCGGGTGATCGCGCGTCCGTATTTTTTTGAAAGTTGATCGAGCCATACGAGCACCATCTTTGCGATGAGTACGACGCGCGGCATCCATGCGCTGTCCGTACTGAAGCGCTCGTATTCTTTTGAAAGATTTTCATAGCTGTACGGTACCGCTTCGATTTCACCTCCGCCGTGCCACGCCGCTTTTTCCTCTTCCTGTATCGTATCCATGCCGGCAAGCAGACGCTTGATGAGATCTCCGAGCATCGTCGCCCAGTGCGTGCGGATATAATCGAGCTGATCTTTGAGGCTTTCGGGGTTGTAGACGACGGGTTCTTTCAGCATGGAAATAAGATCGTGCCGAAACGGTCCGAACGGCGGAAGCAAAGCGAAATGACTTTTAATAATATCCCACGACTTTACGTACAGCACATTGCGGGCGAGTTTTGTGTCATCAAATAAAATGCCGAATTTTTTAAATGCGAGATTTTCGTTTGCGAGGTGCAGAAGTATAAGTTCTTCGAGCGTCTGCTCACGGTTTGTCCGCTTTCGTTTTGTTCCTTCATCGAATGCGCTTTGTGAAAGATAGTTTTGAGCGCTTATCTTACCGATATAAACGGCGTGCGGCGGAAACTCGTCGATAAACGATAAAAGAAGGTCATCCATGTGCGCCGCGCCGAATTCGGCATCGAGTTTTGCAAGAAGATCGCTGAACGATTTTGCCGCCGCATCTCTTCGATACAGCATACACACGTAGTGAAATATTTCGTCGATGAGACCCATCGCGTTGAGTGCGCCTGCAGAAATACGCTTTTCATGTTCGTTTCGTTTATCGAAAAGCGCGTTCAGTTTTTCGGCGAAAGAGCGTACTTGATATATGTCGGAGAAAATTATATTGCCGGAGGATGCGAACAGCGTTTCGTTAAAGCGGCAGAGATCTCTGACTTTTTTACTTACATGAAATTCATTGTACGAAATTTTCACCGCATCTCCGTGTTGCACTTTTTCGATATACGTTCGTACAATTATAACACGATATGAAAAAAAAGGGTAATTTTTTTTTGCGGATTTTTTTTAATCGCCAATTCCGCTATACGCTCACGGCGAATCTTTGAGCGGAAGCGGGGCTTGGCACTCGGCATAAATCAACAAGTCCGACGCAGCCTCGCAGCGAAGCTTCAAGCGGCGCCGGAGTATTAAAGCCTCCGCACGAATAAAACAAGCCCCGCGCGGAAAACGGAAGCCGTAAAGTACTTCGATGCGGCTTCCGTTTTTCATCACGTCAAAATTTTATATTGATCGTCTTTGCCGTCGTCGGCGTATACCAATTCATCCTGAATTTTCATATCGATCTTTTGACCGGCTGAAAGCGAATCGAAGCTGTGCGGATCTGCGATGATGCGCACGGAGACGCCGCCCAAGTCGACGCGGCAGTCGTTTTCGTTGCCGAGATAGTACATGTTTTGAATCGTGCCGGTGAGGTCTCCTCCCGACGGAACGATCTTTACGTTTTCCGGGCGCAGCGTCAGCACGACGTTTCCCGAAAGCTTTCCCGAATACGGTACGCTTTGATTCGTTCCCGCTATCGAAATGCGGCCGCCGGAAACCGTCCCTTTCAGGAAGTTCGCTTTTCCGACAAAGTTCGCGACGAATTGATTGACGGGATTGCGGTAGATTTCGAGAGGAGATCCGACTTGCTGTACGACGCCGTTGTTTATTAAAAACACTCGATCGCTCATCGTCATCGCTTCGACTTGATCGTGCGTGACGTAGACGACGGTGATGCCGAGCTTTTTTTGAATGTCTTTGATTTCGAAGCGCATGCTTTCTCGCAGTTTTGCGTCGAGGTTTGAAAGCGGTTCGTCGAGAAGGAGCAGTTTCGGCTCGGCGACAAGGGCGCGTCCGAGTGCTACGCGCTGCTGTTGACCGCCTGAAAGCTGGGAGGGCATACGTTTTTCGTATTGGCTCAAATGTACGATTTCGAGGATCGCACCGACGCGCTTTTTGATTTCATCTTTTTTCAGCTTTTGAATTTTCAGCGGATAAGCGACGTTGTCGAATACGTTCATGTGCGGCCACACCGCGTAGGTTTGAAAGACCATGCCGATGCCGCGTTTTTCCGGCGGCACGAAAGTCGTATCGTCCGACACGATTTTTCCGGCGATCGAAATCGAACCGGTCGAAGGTTTTCTAAAACCCGCTATCATGCGAAGCAGCGTCGTTTTCCCGCAGCCGGAAGGGCCGAGCAGTGTTATGAACTCTCCGTCCTTTATTTCAGCGTTGAACGTATCGATGACCGTTTCATCGTCGTATACTTTCGTTACGTTTTTAATACTTACCGTTGACATAATTTCTCCTAACTAATGGATAAAACTTTTACAGGAAGGGCAGCATCTTGCGCGCTCGAAGCTAAATCGAAAATTTACCCTTTGTCAATTTATTCAGCACCGTATTCATGATGATGACGATCGCGAGGATCGCCGTTGCGAGTGCCGAGGCCGTCTGCTGACTGTGAAAAGTCTGATACGTAAACAATTCCACGCCGAGCGTTTTCGTACTGTTCGAATACAAAAGCGTCGACATCGTCAGCTCGTAAAAGCAGGGCATAAAGATGAGAAACCAGCCGGCGACGACCGAAGGACTTATGAGCGGCAGCACGACGTCTTTTAAGCGCTGTACCCAGCCCGCACCCGCAATTTGAGCGGCGTGCTCGAGCGACGGGCTTATCTGCGTAAAGGCCGATACGACGGTGCGCATACCCATCATCATGTATTTGATCATATACGCGATAACCATGATGCCGATCGTATTGTAGATGTTGATGCGGAATTTTCCGGTCATCGTCATGATGAGAGCCAGGGCGATGACGACGCTCGGGGTGCCGCTTCCGACGGTTATTAAAAAGTCCGGGATTTCGCGTCCCTTAGCTTCCGTGCGTTTTAAAAGCCACGCCATGACGACGCTGACGATCATGCCGAAAGTCGCGGCGAGGAAAGCGTAAGTGATGCTGTTTTTAAACGAGTTTAAAATCGATTTACGCGAAAAGATGATTTTCCAATAGCGCCACGTGATATTGTTTTCGGCGAATACGTCTTTGCCCATGTTCATCGTAACCGACGTGGAAATGACCGTCCAAAACGGAATGACGACGACGAGAATCGCAAAGAGTGTGACGAGGATCGTAACGGGTATTCTCCATCTTCCCAAATCGACGATGGACGGATGCGTCGATTTTCCCGATACGGTGATGTACTCTTTTTTCCCGACGATGAAATTCGACACGTATAAAATTATCAACGCGACCGCCATGAGAAAAACTGCGAGGCAGGTCGCATGAGTGAGTCCTTCATCGTTTCCGATCTGCACGTAGTCGATGATGCGCGTCGTCACGGTGTATATCTGTCCCGGCGCTCCGATGATCGACGGAATGCCGTAGCACGAAGCGGCTGCGACGAATACGAGCAAAGCCGCGGCGATGAGGCTCGGAAGCGCGAGCGGAATCGTGACGGTAAAAAGCGTTTTCAGCGGAGAGGCACCCGATATGCGGGACGCTTCTTCGAGCGAGGGATCCATTTTTTCCATCGCGCGTGAAATCGTGATAAACGCATAAGGATAATAAAACGTCGTCAACACCCATACCATGCCGCCGACCGTGTAGATATTGAACGGATTTTGCGACAGGTGAAAAATCTTTGCAAGAACAACGTTCATCGTGCCGACGGTCGGGTTCAAGAGGCGCAGCCACGCCATCGCACCGACGTAGGGCGGTACCATATAGGTCATGACAAAGACGGTGCGGAATATTTTTTTGCCGTAGAGATTCGTGCGGCCTACAAGCCACGCGAGCGGAAACGAAAGCAGAACGCCGAAGAGCATCGTGAGCGTCGCCGCAACGAGCGTCGTCTTTAAGCAGGTCCAGTTGAGCGCGTATGAGTAGATGTTTTTAAAGCCTTCGAGCGAAAAACGCCCGTTGATGAACATGGAGCGGACGAGCAGGTAGACGAGCGGCAGCACTTGAAAGATGAGCAGGAATCCGACAATCAAAAAGATGATTACCCATTTGAAATCGAAATACAGTTTTTTTTGACTTTCCAATTTGCTATTCCCTTTTGTTATAATCGTACGGCAAGTAAATCTCCGGATTTAAGAGCCGCACAAGTCGTGCGCTTATGCGCAAAAATAAAAGCGCGCACAAAGCGTGCCGCCTCGTGCGCAGTCCGGGATCGGTGATTGTTTATTTTTTTATAGTGACGTGCTCTTCGAATGCCGTGCGGATCGAATCGCGTTCTTTGTAACATTTTTCCCAATCGATCGGGATCGTCTTTGCATAAGCTTCGCTGTTCGGAATGGAATCGTAGGGAACGTAATCGACATCGCCTCTGACCGAATGCATCCAGCCGTCTACCATGCACTGCTGTCCGTCTTTGCCGAGCAGCCAGTCGGTCACCGCTTCGCAGGCTTTGATGTTATTGTTTGCGCACCATTTTTCGTTGACCGTCATAACCGTCGACGGGATGCACAATACTCCGTCTTCGGGGTAGATGACCGCGAGCTTCGAACCTTCTTCCTGCCGTTTTTTCAATACCGATTCTTCGAGTATCATGATCTCTTTGCATTCGCCGGTTTCGAGCTTGGTGAGCGCGACGGAGCCGGATTCGATTGCCACGCGCTGCTTTCCGAGGCCGACGAAATATTCTTCGCCGTACGCGTCGAGGAGGCCGACGATCGATGCCATAGCGGTGCCCGACGTGAGTGGGTTCGACATGGAACTGTAGCCGGTAAGGCGCGGATCGAGCGCGAAATCTTTGAGCGTAGTCGGTATTTCTTTTGTGGAATATTTTTCGGGGTTGTAGGCGAGAACCATCGTGCAGATGCGTACCGGATACCACGCGCCTTCTTTATCGTATTCGAACGAAAGGGAAGCAGCTTCCGGCGACATATAATTGTGCAGCATGCCGTTTTCTTTCAATTCGAGCGAATAGGCGGGTTCGGCGACCATCATCATGTCGCAGCCGAGTTTGCCGCTGTCTTTTTCCGCGGCGATTTTTGCTTGAATTTTTCCAGTGCCGCCGTAAAAGAATTCCGCTTCGAGGTGCGGGAATTGCGTTTTGAGTTTTTTGCTTACCGCATCGATGACGTCTTCGTACATTGACGTATAGATGACGATTTTGCCACTGACGTCGTTTGCGGATGCATTTTTATCGGCTTTTTTGCAGCCGACGAAAACCAGCGCAAACAATACGAGTACTCCTGCCAACTTTTTCATAAAATCCTCCATAGGAAGAACCGAATTGATGACATATCGATGATTGAATATCCTTTCGGTTCCGATCAATGCTTTCATTATACTACGAGATTTTCAAAACGCAAGAAAAAAAATCGGCACCGATCGTTTTAACACAATCCGGGAAAATTAAATCGTATACAAATTTCTTGACGCTTTGCGCTCCGCTTAGTACATTTATAGTAAATACTTTTACAGGTGACAGTACATGGGTGAATCGGAAAAGGAAAAAACGGAAAACGGAACGCCTCTGAACGGCGAAGCGCACGCCGGGATGACAGCGCCGACAGGTGAAGAGAAGGCAAGCGGCGGAAAAGATGCTGCGGACTGCAAGTCGGCTGAAAAGGCGAATAGCTGCGCTTCCGAAAAATCGGGCGAAAAGCTTTCGGCGGAAGATTCGGGTAAAGATGCGCTTTCGGAGCTTAAAATGCAAATCGACGAGCTCAAAAAAGAAAACGCCGATTTGAAAGATCAAGTGCTGCGCCGTGCGGCCGATTTTGACAATTACCGCAAGCGTATGCTGAAAGAAAAACAGGACGTATTCGATTATGCGAACGAAACTCTTTTGCACGATCTGCTTGAAAGTCTCGATAATTTCGACCGTACGGTAGACGCTGCGTCGAACGCGAAAGACGTCAAA
The DNA here is from genome assembly GCF_014334835.1 of Treponema sp. Marseille-Q4132. NCBI lineage: Bacteria > Pseudomonadati > Spirochaetota > Spirochaetia > Treponematales > Treponemataceae > Treponema > Treponema sp. Marseille-Q4132. The sequence continues at coordinate 999,576 of NZ_CP060591.1, read as the reverse complement.
TCGATCGCCGACGGCGTAAAGATGATAAACGCGTCGCTCGTCAAAATGCTCGAAGACAAGTATAATCTGTCGAGCTACGGAGCGGTAGGCGATACCTTCAATCCCGACGAACACGAAGCGATCGGCAGCGTGCAGGGCGCTGTTGCCGAACCGGTTTTAAAAGAAGTATATTTAAAGGGATATAAGTTAAAAGACAGGATTATCAGACACGCAAAGGTTATGGTGACTATGCCCGACGGTTCGGTTCAATCGGACGAAAAAGCCGGACAGAAATCCGATTCGAAATAATTGAGGAGATATTGAAATGGGAAAAATTATCGGTATTGATTTGGGAACAACGAATTCATGCGTCGCCGTTATGGAAAACGGTGAACCGGTCGTCATTCAGAATTCCGAAGGCGGAAGAACTACTCCGTCCATCGTCGGCTTTACGTCGAAGGGCGACCGCATTGTCGGGCTTCCGGCAAAAAACCAAATGGTGACGAACCCGAAAAACACGGTGTACTCCATTAAACGCCTCATCGGGCATCGCTTTTCCGAATTGAAGGGAGAGGCGACGAAGCTGCCGTACAAGGTTATCGACCACGGTGAAGACGTGAGAGTCGAAATCGAGCAGAACGGCGAAAAAAAACAGTACAGCCCGCAGGAGATCAGCGCGTTCATTTTGCAAAAGATGAAAAAGACGGCGGAGGATTACCTCGGTCAGCCGGTGACGGAAGCGGTTATCACGGTGCCCGCGTATTTCAACGACGCGCAGCGCCAGGCGACGAAGGATGCCGGAAAAATTGCGGGTCTCGACGTCAAGCGCATCATCAACGAACCGACGGCGGCTTCTCTCGCATTCGGTTTCAATAAGGATTCGACGAAAGAAAAGACGATCGCCGTCTACGATTTGGGAGGCGGTACGTTCGATATTTCCATCCTCGAGCTCGGTAACGGCGTCTTCGAAGTCAAATCGACGAACGGCAATACGCAGCTCGGCGGCGATGACTGGGACAGGCGAATCATCAACTGGCTTGTCGACGAGTTTAAAAAAGATACCGGCGGCATCGACCTGTCGAACGACGCTATGGCGATGCAGCGCCTGCGCGAAGCTGCGGAAAACGCAAAGATCCAGCTTTCGTCGCAGACGACGGCGGATATCAATCTGCCCTTTATCACCGCGGATGCGTCGGGCCCCAAGCACTTGCAAAAGACGCTGACACGCGCGCAGTTTGAAGCGATGACGGCGGACTTGCTCGATGCGACGAAAGAGCCGTGCAAAAAAGCCATGAGCGATGCGGGTATTACCCCGGATAAAATCGACGAAGTACTCCTCGTCGGCGGTTCGAGCCGCATGCCCAAAGTGCAGGAAGTCGTCAAAGCGATTTTCGGCAAAGAAGGCAACCGCTCGGTCAACCCCGACGAAGCGGTCGCGGTCGGCGCTGCGATTCAGGGCGGCGTTTTGGGAGGGGATGTCAAAGACGTCCTCCTTCTCGATGTAACCCCGCTTTCGCTCGGCATTGAAACGATGGGCGGTGTCTTTACGAAGCTCATTCCGCGCAATACGACGATCCCGACGAAAAAGAGCCAAATCTTTTCGACGGCGGCCGACGGACAGACGGCGGTATCGATTCACGTACTGCAGGGCGAACGCGAGATGGCGGCGCAAAACCGCACGCTCGGCAATTTCGACCTCGTCGGAATCCCTGCCGCTCCGCGCGGAGTACCGCAGATCGAAGTTACTTTCGACATCGATGCGAACGGTATCGTTCACGTCAGCGCAAAGGATTTGGGTACGGGCAAAGAACAGCACATCCAGATCACGTCTTCCAGCGGTTTGAGCGAAGAAGAGATCAACCGTATGGTAAAAGATGCGGAAGCGAACGCCGCGGCCGATAAAGCCAAACGCGAAAGCGTCGATGCGCGAAACGATGCCGACAGCCTCATCTACGCGACTGAAAAGACGCTCAAAGATTTGGACGGCAAAGTAAACGCTGCGGACAAGCAGGCGATCGATGATGCCGTTGCGGCGCTGAAAAAAGCGCTTGAAGGCGACAACGTCGAAGAGATTAAATCGAAGACGGAAGCGCTCAAGCAGGCGTCCTACAAGATCGCCGAAGAAGTGTACAAGCAGCAGGCGTCCCAGCAGCAGAGTGCGCAGGGACAAAGGGGCGGCGCGGGAAGCGAACAAAGCTCGCAGCAGTCGGGCGGCTTTGACAAAGGTAAAGCCGACGACGCCGAATACGAAGTGCACGACGACAAATAAAGCGCATAGCTGGCTTGGGTGATTTACGAAGCCCGGCATGCAAAGCGGATATGAACGCTGCCCGTGTATCGGCGGCGTTACCGTAAGACGCGAAAACACCTCCGTCCGATTGCGTCGGAGGTGTTTTTTATGTTATAGTTTTGCGAATACTGATTTTTGGCAGAAGATATGGCGGAAAAACGTGATTATTACGAAGTGCTCGGAGTCGACAAAAGCGCTTCTCTCGATGAAATTAAAAAGGCGTACCGTAAACTTGCGATAAAATATCATCCCGACAGAAACCCCGGCGATAAGGCGGCCGAAGAAAAATTCAAAGAAGCGACGGAAGCGTACGAAGTGCTTTCCGACGACAAAAAGCGTCCTCTCTACGATCAATACGGTTTTGCAGGCGTCGACGGTGCCTCAGGCGGTGCGCAGTACTCGCATGCGTTCCACGATTTCAGCGACCTTTTCGGCGGCATGGGCGGCGGCTTCGGCGACATATTCGAAAATATCTTCGGTGGCGGATTTTCTTCTTCTTCGCACAGAAGTTCCGACGGACCTGCTCAGGGCGCGACGCTCCGCTACGATTTGGAAATATCATTTAAAGCTGCGGTGTTCGGCACGAAAGCCGAAATCCGTTTTACGCATAACGAAGTCTGCGATACCTGTCACGGCACAGGAGGCGCTGCAGGAGCTAAAAGTAAAACCTGTCCTTCCTGTCAGGGAACGGGGCAGATCCGGCGGAGCGCGGGATTTTTTGCGATGCAGCAAACCTGTCCGACTTGCCGCGGAACGGGAACGGTCATCGACAATCCCTGTCAGGTATGTCACGGAACGGGCGTGCAGGAAAAAAATAAAATGATGACGCTGACGATTCCCGCAGGCGTCGATAACGGTAAACGCATCGACATACCGCACCAAGGCGATGTCGGTCAGAACGGCGGACCTGCGGGGGATTTGATCGTCGTCATTCATGTCGCAGGCGACCGCTTTTTCGAACGTTCGGGGCAGGATCTCTACTGTGCCGTTCCGATTACGATGGCACAGGCTTCTCTCGGCGCGGAGATAACGATACAGCTCCTCGACGACAAGCGCGTGAGTCTCAAAGTGCCTGCCGGAACGTCGAACGGAAAACTTTTGCGCATCAAAGGCGAAGGAGTGCCGTATACGGGTACTTCCCGCCGCGGAGACCTCTACGTTAAAATCGTCGTGCAAGTGCCTTCCCGCTTGAGCGCCCAGCAAAAGGCGCTCCTCGAACAATACCTCGCACTCGAAAATCCGACGACGTCTCCCGATCTCATTCCGCTCGAATCGCTCAGCCGCTGAAAAAAGGAAACGGTTATCCTTTTTGCCGCCGTTCTTGCGGAAAGAAAATTTGATTTTATCCGCTTATCTTTACGTACGAGGTCTATTCGTCTATACTGTTCACAGTCGTTTGAGCGCGCGGCAAAAACGCCCTCGAACAATTCATTTTAATAACAATGTATCGCAGAGGTGATTGTATGGGTGAACGAAAAAATTATTTTAATTCGATTCCGTGGCGCGAAGCACGCTTGCAGCTCGGTCACTGCCGATCAATGGCGAAAGACGAATTCGATGACGGAGTGAAAGCGCTCAAAGGCAAAAAGATCGTCATCGTCGGCTGCGGCGCTCAGGGTTTGAATCAGGGTTTGTGTCTGCGCGCGAGCGGTTTGGACGTCGCGTACGCGCTCCGTGAAAGCGCCGTGTCGGGAAAACGGCAGAGCTGGAAAAATGCGGTCGAAAACGGTTTTAAAGTCGGCACCTATGCCCAGATGATCCCTTCCGCCGACGTGATCGGAAACCTGACTCCCGACAAACAGCACACGCCGGTTATCACCGAAGTTTTAAAATATGCACGTAAAGGCGTTACGATTTGGTATTCGCACGGATTCAATATCGTCGAAGAAGGTATGCAGATCCCGAAAGAAGATACCGTTATCATGTGCGCGCCGAAGGGGCCGGGCACGGAAGTGTGGCACGAATTCCAGCGCGGTTTCGGCGTGCCCGATCTCATCGCCGTTCACCCCGAAAACGATCCCGACGGGCGCGGCTGGGCTGAAGCGAAAGCGCTCGCCGTCGCGATGGGCGGAAGTAAAGCCGGCGTTCTCGAATCGTCTTTCGTCGCCGAAGTGAAATCCGATTTGATGGGCGAACAGACGATTCTGTGCGGTATGCTGCAGGCGGGCACGATCGTGTGTTACAATAAGATGACGGCGAACGGTATCGCGCCGGGTTATGCGGTAAAATTTCTGCAGCACGGATGGAATTATATTTCGGAAGCGCTCAAGTGGGGCGGCATTACGAATATGATGGATCGCCTGTCGAACCCCGCGAAGATCAAAGCGAACGAACTTTCAAAGCAGCTGAAAAAATTATTAACGCCGCTTTACCGCAAACACATGGACGATATCATCAGCGGAGCGTACAGCACGGCGATGATGAAAGATTGGGACAACGGCGACCGCGATCTGCTTGCGTGGCGAGAGGCGACCGGGCGCTTGGCGTTTGAGACGACCGAAGAATCGAACGATGCGATTTCCGAACAGGAGTATTTCGATAAAGGCATTTTACTCGTCGCCATGGTAAAGTGCGGCTGCGAGCTCGCATTCGAAACGATGGTCGAAGCGGGCATTATGCCGGAAAGCGCTTATTACGAATCGCTGCACGAAGTGCCGCTCATCGCAAACCTCATCGATCGAAAAAAACTCTACGAAATGAACCGCGTCATCTCCGACACGGCGGAATACGGCTGCGCGCTCTTTGCCAATGCCGCCGTTCCCTTCCTCGAAAAGGAATTCATGCCTTCCGTCGGCATCGATGTGATCGGTAAGGGGATGAACGATGCCTGCAATTCGGTAAGCAATACGGAACTCGTCGCCGTCAATGCCGAGATCCGCAATCACCCGATCGAAAAAGTCGGAAGCCGTCTCCGCGCTTATATGACTTCGATGAAGCCTCTTGCAGAATAATGCGTTTGCGCGGTACAGCCCGTGCGCCGTGCCGCGCTTTCGCATAGTATATTGATACCGCATCGTTTTACGAAAACCTGTCGGCGCGCTTTCCGTTTCGTGCCTAAAAAATTATCAATAAAAAAATCCAAAAACCGCGCAAAAACGGCAATTGCAGACGATTATACTGTCGGACGATTATCGTGTTCGGGGCAATCAAGTTCCCGTTTATAAAGCGAAAATCGTACGGAGAAAGGCCATGAAAAAAATAAGGATCGCATATTTTTTGCCGATTTTGCTTTTGGGTGCGGGATGCGCCGTGTCCGCCGAAGGTGTAAAGGAAAGAGGCGGCGAACGGCAAAGCGGAGGCGAGACGATACGCATTGTAAATTGGAATGCCGAAACTTTTTTCGATGCGCATACCGAAGGAAGCGAATATGCCGAATTCAAATCGTCAAAATCGAAATGGGGAAGCGAGCGATATGCCGCCCGGCTCGGACGCTTGTGCGACGTGATAAAAAAACTCAACGCCGACGTATATGTTTTCGAAGAGATAGAAAACGAAGGAGTCGTATACGATATTGCGAACATGCTCGCAGGCGGCTCATGGGATGCTAAAAAAAATTGGAATTACGCTTCTTTTGCCAAAACGCCCGGCGACGCGCTCGGCTGTGCCGTTCTTTCACGCTATCCGCTCGGTGCGATGACCGTCCACGCTCTCGATATCCGCACTCATGCGAAACAGCCGCGTATGCGTCCCCTTATCAGTTTGTCGGTGTTTGCAGGTTCCAAACGCCTTGCAGTTTGCATCAATCATTGGAAATCGAAATTGGGCGGGGAAAAAGAAAGCGAAATCTGGCGCGATTGGCAGGCATCAGTCCTTGCCGGATTGCTGACGGAATCGGGCGGCACGGCGTTCGTAGCATGCGGAGACTTTAACCGCGATATCGGAGAATTTGCGAAGGGTGCGGAAAGCGGCAGCGTCGTTTTGCACAGGGCGGGTTTCGGCACCGTGTCCGAAAGCCTTGTCAAATCGCCGTGGCTTTCGGAAAACGCGCGCACGATGTACAGTTATTATTATAACGGGACGGGAAAACGGATCGATCACTTTTTCATATCGGGAACGGCGGAAGCCGTTTCGTTTGCCGCCGAAACTGACGGGCCGTGGGCGGACGAAGAAGGCGTTCCCCTAAGGTATGTGATGCTCACGGGACAGGGATATTCCGATCATTTACCGATTGCGGCGAGCATACGTTATTGATCGTTGCGGCAGCTTTAAGCGATCGAAGTTGGCGGTGCATTATTGTTCGTAACTCGGCTTTGCCCTGTTTGCGATGCGCGTCGGCAAATCGAGGACGGGTGTGTCGCCGGTGTTTTTTATTTCATCTCTGAGATACGGAATGACGGTTTGTTCTTTTATGAGTTCCCAATCGGCCGGCAGCTTTTCCGGTACGCCGAGCATATCGGTCGGAGGCGTATTTCTTAAAAGCATTGTTTTGTACAAGGGCAGGATATGTTCGTTTACTTCTTTGATCGAAGAAAAACCGCCTGCGATACCGAATTGATGTATGTCGAGATTTTGTTTCGCTTTGCGTTCGAGTATGGCGCGCTGGGTTTCCGCGCTCAAAAACCATTCGATAAAATCGTATGCGGCGCTTGCGTGTTTTGCGTGCTTGGGAATGCCGAGCGTAACAAAGGAATCTTCTATCGGTATTTTATTGTTTTCATAGATCCAGCGGTAGTCGAGCTGTTCCGATTGTTCGGGCGTGAGGCTGAAAAGAGCGTCGCTTGTAATATATGCGAACAGTGTGCGCCCCGACGTGACACGCTTGAAGTTCGGCATGGACAGATATTTATACGCAAAATCCTGTTCGGTTTCGGAAGAAGTGTTTACGGTTTTCGACCAATTTTTGAGATAGGCGATCGCATCGGAAAGTTTGTCGGCGTTCCACGTAAACGACGATTTGTATTCTCGGAACTGCGCGCCTTTCGCTTTTACCGCAAAATAGAGAAAGCTGTTCCCCGCCTGCGGCACGAATCCCATGCGGGAGTATGTACCGTTTTTATGCAGTTCGTTGAAAGCGCTTCCCGCCTTTTTTATCTGTTCGATCGACAGCGTGTAATTGTCTTCGACCGCCGCCGTATTTTCTTTTGAAAAGATGACGGCCGGGAGATTGAAGCTTACCGGCAAAAGATAATACGCCTGTCTGATTTTTCCCGCTTCGAGAAGAGGAGGGTAGAAAATCGAATGCGAGAGACCGCCTCCGTCAAATATCGTGTCTATAGCTCGAAAATAGCGGCTTGTTTTATCGGTACGAAGCCACGGAGCGACGACGATATCGGGCGGATTTTTTTCGGTTTTGGAAGCAATCGCTTCCGACGGATTTTTTTTATACACGAGGACGACTTTTTTTTTGTCGTGCGTATTGTTGAAGAGTTCTCCGTATTCGGTAAATTCGGGTATATTCGTCCATATCGTGATAAGCGTTTCGCGTTTGAGCGAACAGCCCGCAAAAAAGAATACAAATAAAAAAAGACCGAAAACGGACAGTGAAATTTTTCTGACGCGCATCGCCTGTCTGCCCGTTTGAAAGGATTTGCCGCACGGCAAAACGGCTGCGTTTTTTCCGCCCCCTCGTCCGAGTGACGAAGCGGCATTTCGTTCGTTCGGCAGTACGCCGGCTTCCGGCGATTCAGAGAGCACGGTACATCCCGTCGGCTGTGTCGTATATGTCGGTATACACCGATTCGATTTTATCTTCATCTATGCTGCTGAATGCGACGCGGAGCGTACGGCTGTCGATCGATATGGTGCCGATGCCTTTTTCGGAAAGCAGCTTTTTACGCAAGGTCTCCGCATCGATTCCGTTGAGACGGAAGCTCATAAAGTAGCCCGAATTGAACGGCAGCGTTTCGATTGCGTTCGACTTATGAGAATCGACAAAGCTCCTTACGGCGCGGTAGCGCGCTTCGAGAATTTTTCGGAATGCGATTTTTTGCGCCTCGTTTTCGGGATCGGTATAGGATTGCATGAGCAGCGACTGAGAAGGAGTTGCGCTGCACGAAACGGAAGATCGTATGACGCCCATGAGTTTTTTTACAAGCGCATCGCAGTGTTCGTCGCTGAAATTTTTGGAAGCGAAGGTAACGAAGCCGCAGCGGAACCCCCACGCGAAATCTTCTTTTGTAGGTCCGTCGATTTTTACGGCAAGCACGTTTTCATGGATGTCGGCGATGTGAGCAAAAAGCGATTGCTCTTCGATATCGTTTTCGTAGTTGAGTCCGAAGTACGCATCGTCGCATATGATTAATAATTTTACACCGTCGGAAGCCGTCTCTCGTATGATGCGGCAGATTTCAACAACTTCGCTTTTTGTCGGACTGTAACCCGACGGATTTTGCGGAAAATTCAAAAGCAGCCGTACCGAAGAGCAGGCGGCCGCTTCCTTTTTGACCGCATTTTCGAGCGCCGCCATATCGATTTTTTTGCCGTTAAAAAAATTGAATCGGTGCAGTTCTGCTCCCCGCCGCGCTTCGGTGATGAGCGCATAGTTGTCCCACGACGGATCCGGAGCGACGAGCGGTTTTTTCTCGTCTATAAAGAGGTCTGCGATATACGAAATGCCTGCGGTAAGCCCCGGTACGACGACGGGCAGCGATATTTTTTTTGTTTTTAAAAGCGGATTTTTGTCGATTATCTGTTTTTGCCAAACCGTGCGAAACTCTTTTTGCCCCGCCGTCGGCGCATACGCGACGAGAGAACGGGCATCTAAAGACGGAACGCTTTTTTGAACGGACGGAAGGATCGCCGGTTTTCCGTCAATGATAGTCATGCCGATCGTCCCGTTCGCTTTGGACGCTCCCTTTTTCGCTTCTTCGCTCTGTGCAATTATCCCTTTCGGAAAGTACATTCTCAAGCCTTCTTCGGAAAGCAATGCGCCTGCGACGGAATCTTCCAATCGTTCGTTTAATTCTTGTGCTAAAGGGTTCAACATGATAAAATAGATTATTCTGAAATACGGTGAGATTGTCAATTATAATAATGTATGCAGGCTTTGAGGTTGTCAGATGGAAAAAAGCAGTGTCGGTGAAGCGGAACTTGCAGCAAGCCGTGCCCTTATCGAATCGTGCCGTACGGAAGCCCATAAGCGTCTTATCGGTCAGGATGTGCTGTTCGACGGTATTATGACGGCGTTTATCGCAGGCGGACACGTGCTGCTTGAAGGCGTGCCCGGACTTGCAAAGACGCTCGCCGTCAAAACCTTTGCACAAATTTCGGGACTGGATTTTAAACGCATTCAATTTACGCCCGACTTGCTTCCCGCCGACGTTTCCGGTACGCTTATCTATGAGCAGGGAAAGGGCACTTTTTCCGTGCGCAAGGGGCCGGTGTTTGCGAACGTCGTGCTCGCCGACGAGATAAACCGCGCAAGTGCGAAAGTGCAGTCCGCCATGCTCGAAGCGATGGAAGAGCGGCAAGTGACGATCGGCGAAACGTCGTATGCACTGCCCGAACCGTTTTTCGTACTCGCGACGCAAAACCCTATCGAACAGGAAGGTACCTACAATTTACCCGAAGCTGAGCTCGACCGCTTTTTGCTGAAGATCGTCGTGCCCTATCCGAAAGCCGAAGAGGAGTTCGCGGTCGTGAAGACGGGAGGTACGGCTTCTTCCGTTCCCGTTCGAAAAATTTTGAGTTCGAGTGATATCGCCACGCTTCGAAAATTGCTTTCAAAAATCGTGTGTGACGATGCGCTTATCGAATATATCGTTTCGCTTACATCGGTAACTCGCCCTTCTTCCGATAAAAAAGCGTCCGAACACGACATTACGCGCTATATCGCATTCGGCGCTTCTCCGCGCGCAGGGATCGCGCTTTTACAGTGTGCGAAAGCGGCCGCTCTCTTTCAAGGGCGGTCGTTTGTGCTGCCCGAAGACGTCAAGCTTGCGGCTCCCGCCGTTATGCGTCATCGTCTCGTGCTCTCTTACGAAGCCGCCGCGGATTCCGTCACCGCCGATGAAATCATTTCCCGCATCCTCGATTTCGTTCCGGTTCCCTAGCGATGAAACATCTGCTCGCCGTCAACAGAGAAACGCTCGCAAAACAGGCGGCGCTGCTCCGTCTCACCGCCGCTTCTCTCGCCGACAGTTTTAAAACGGGCTCTTTCCGTTCGCTGTTCCGCGGGCAGGGGATCGAATTCAGCGGTGTGCGCGAATATCTTCGCGGCGACGACGTGCGCGCTATCGACTGGAACGTGACCGCGCGCATGGGAAAGCCCTATGTGAAGCTTTTCGAAGAAGAGAGAGAACTTCAGATTTTTATCGTTGTCGATCGTTCACGCTCGATGTTTTCCGGCACGGGGAGCAAAACGCGCTACCGTACCGCAGCCGAAGCGGCCTCTCTCGTCGCGATGGCGGCCGAGATAAACGTGAGCGGTATCGGCGCCGTTTTTTTCGACGGCGACATACAATTTTCATGCGCTCCGGAAAGCGGCCGGAAGCGGACGATGCTTTTGCTTGCGCGTCTCGATGAAGTCGACGAATACGGCGTTTCCGGTTCCGCGCTCCGAAGCGCACTCACGGGTGCGGGAAAATTATTAAAAAAAAGATCGCTCGTCTTTGTCTTTTCCGATTTTCGGACGACAGGATGGATCACATCGCTCGCTTCTCTCGCACAAAAAAACGACGTCATTGCGGTGCGTATAACCGACGAAAGTGACAATGAATTGCCGGAAATCGGGACGGTACCCTTTATCGACGGCGAAACGACTGTGCGCCTCGTGCTTCCGTCTTCTTCGCCGGCCTTTCGAAATGCGTGGAGAAACGATAACCGCCGGAGAGTCGCGCATTGGCAGGAAACCTGTATCCGTCACGGCGCCGTTCCGCTTAGTCTTTCAACCGACGATGAGGTCGTCCGCGTCCTTTCGAATTTTTTTTCGTATAAAGGGCGGGGACAATGAAAAAATTATTGATTCTTTTTTGCATCTCGATATGTGTGAGTACCGCCGGTTTTACCGAAGACGATACGACGCAGGTCGTTATGCCGAAAACGATCTATGTCGGCGACAGGGCCGAACTCCGCTACACATTCCGCTCCGCAGTCGATTTTTTTGCGGATATGAACGATAGCGCTCTTTCCCGGGAAATCGCACTGAAGTCGCTTCCTTTCGAGACGGATACCGACGATTATACGATATTGGATGCGTCGCTTGCGCGGAACGGTCTTCTTTATACATTCCGGCTTTTTTTTATTCCGTGGAATACCGGCTCCATCGATTTTCCGATGTTCGATATTTCCGCCGCCGTATACGGAGGAGCTGCCGCTCCTTTTATCATCGATGTGCAAAGCATTGAAGTTTCGTCGATTTTGCAGGATCAAGACGAAGCCCAGCTTCGCGAAAGTATGGGACCGCTTCTCCTTCCCGGAACGATGTATGCGCTCTATTTTGCGGCTCTTCTTTCTGTTATCCTTTTGATTGTAATCTTCAGACTCGTCGTAAAACGCGAGTCCGTGTGCGATGCGTATAAAACGTGGAAGCTTCTTCGCCTGTATGCCAAAAACGCAAAAGAATTATACCGCAGCTTAAAACGGCTCGAACGTGCCGGGAAAAAAATCGACGATGCTGAATTCTGTACGGAGCTGCAGCAGCTTATCAGGCGCTACCTCGATTTCCGCTTCGGCTATCGATTCAGCGCCGTTTCGAGCCCCGCGATCATGGATACGTTTGAAAAGATTATGGCAGGCGCGATGTCCGAAAAAACCCAATCCGGCGCCATGTCGCTTGCGGCGGTTTTGCGCCGCACCGATTACGTGCGTTATGCCCGCGGTTCCATCGATTCGAAAAAGGAACCTGCCGAAGAGTTTGCGGCGGATCTTAAGGCGGACGAACGCTCGTCCCTTATCAGAATCGTGCGCGATGCCGTCGAACGCTTCGAGGGAGACAATTGAAATGAGTGTATTGGATTTAATTGTTGATTTTAACCGGAGCGTCTTCTATGCCTGATTTCCGGAATCCCGCGGCATTTTTTTTACTGCTCTTTATTCCCGCTCTTTTTATATTGCGGGCGCTGGGGGTGTTTACTCGAATCGCGTTTCCTGCGACGCTTGCCGATTGGGGCGGAAAAACTTTCGAATGGAAAGGACGGCTGCGCAGTTTCGCTTCTCATGTTTCCCGCGTTTTCATTGTTGCGGCGTTCATCCTTGTCATCGCCGCTCTTGCCGATCCGGTCTCTTATCGTCAGGAGCGCGTGTATACGTCTCGAGGGGCGGATATCCTTTTTGTCGTGGATACGAGTCCTTCCATGGCGGTAAAAGATATCGCAAATATGAGACGTCTCGATGCCGCCCGCCGCGCGATACGTACGCTTTCTTCGGACAGCGGCGGTACGTCTTTCGGTCTCGTCTCTATGGCGACCGAAGCCGCGATCGTCGTACCTCCCACGACCGACCGTTCCGTATTTTTTTCACGGCTCGATTCTCTTGCAATCGGAAGTCTCGGCGACGGTACCGCAATCGGTACGGGATTGAGTACGGCGGTCTATCACCTTTCTTCTTCCGCCGCTCCGAAAAAATGCATCGTCCTCGTTACCGACGGAGAAAATAATGCCGGTTCGATCCATCCCGAAACTGCAGCCGAACTTGCGGAAAAAAATCATATAGCCGTCTATACGCTCGGTATCGGTACGAGGGGGGCGGCACCTCTCGATTATGTCGATCCGAAAACGGGGCGCGTGTATTCGGGGTATCTTCAATCCGATTTCGATTCCGCTCCGCTCGAACGCATCGCTTCGATTTCCGGCGGAAAATATTACGGCGTGCAGACGATCGGCGATTTGGCGAACGTGCTTTCGTCGATCGGCAGGGAAATGAACGTTGTGCAGAGCTATCACTTGCGTACCGAAAGCGTCCGCTATTACGACAGATTTATCGTTGCTGCGGTAATTTTATTTGCGTTTGTGTTGTTTATATGCAGGGTTTATCTGCAGGAGCTCATTTGATATGGTAATTTCCTGTGAACGTCCCCATGCTCTTTTTTCTCTTGCGCTGATCGTGCCGATAGTGCTTGCCGAAATGCGCCGTTACCGCGGGATTGTCGCGTACTCGAAGCGGATCGCTTCCGTCGATACGAATTTTCAAGGCGCAAAGCGTATGCTGAATCTTTCGCGTACGCTCGTCGTTCGGACGCTGCTCAGGTGTTTTGCGTGGATTATGCTGATTCTCGCGTATGCGGGATTTTCATGGGGTACTTACGAAGTTCCGGTACAAAAAAGCGGAAGCGCGGTCTCCTTTGTGTTCGATATTTCATACAGTATGACAGCGGACGATGCGCCGGGAGGATTGACGCGGCTCAAAGCGGCATCGCGCTATGCGGACATGCTTTTATCGCGTATGGAAGGCGTATCCGTTTCGGTCGTTTTGGCAAAGGGCGACGGTATCATCGTCGTTCCGCTTACGGAAGACAGGGCAATCGTGCGCTCTCTTTTGGAAACGCTTTCACCGAATCTCATGAGCGCCGCCGGCTCGTCGCTCGGCAAAGGCATTGAAGCCGCGTTCCGCTCCTTTCCTCCGGACTCGGCACAGGCCGAGCGTATTTGGGTTTTTACGGACGGAGATGAAACCGACGGACAGCTTGCCCTTTCTCTCGAATCCTGCGTAAAAGGAGGAGTAAACGTTTCGCTTGTCGGATTCGGAGGAGAGCAGGGCGTTGAAATAAATGCCGGCGACGGAAAAACGAAAGTGACGACTTTTCTCCGATCGGAGCAGATGAAAAAAGCCGCCGAGCAGGCATCGCTTTACGCGCGGCGTTATAATTCTGCAGCGGCGGTGCGTTATATCGATGCGACGGAAGCGGGATCGGCTCTCGAACTGTTGAAGCCGCTTCGAAACGAAAAAGCGATTACCGTTTCATACGAAGCGAAACCCGTCGAGCGGTATACGCTTTTTTTAATTTTTTCGATAGCGGCATTCGTGTTGAGTTTTGCCGTAACGGAATTCGATTTTGAAAATTATCGCAGGCTCTTTCATAAAAATCAGGCGGCTGCCGTTTTGCTTTGCGCATCTTCGCTCTTATTTGTTTCGTGTACCGGACGGATCGCAAATGCGAAAGAAACCGCGGTAAGTTCTTGGGCGTGGTATCAAAAAAAATATCGAAGCGCGATCGCAGGCTTTTTGCGTGTCGGAGAAAGGGCTGCCGAAAACGGAGACGCGCTTTCCGAACAATACGCACGGTACAATTTGGCTGCGACTTATATCATGCAGAGCGAATACACGGCTTCTCTTTCCTGTTTGAAAAATATCTCGCCGGTATCTCCTCCGCAAGTGCGTTTCGCAGCCTATTACAATAAGGGGATTATCGCTTATCGGAGCGGCGATTATACCGAAGCTGCGGCATGCTTTCGGGAAGCGCTGAAAATCGACGGTACAAAAACGGCGGCGAAGGAAAATCTTGAAATCGCGCGCCGGCAGCAGATCGTAAAGGAAGCACACGAAAAAGAAATAGAGCTCGTGCCGCTTGCCGAAGATACGGATGCGATCAATGCCGTCGAAAGCGCGATATACCAACGGATACGGGAGAACGATCAAAAACAATGGAAAAACAGCGAACATACGGCAGAATCGAATTCTTCCGTCGATTATTAATTTTATCAATATTTCAGCCTGCATGCAAAACGGTATTCGCGGTATTGTTTTTATTGATTTTTATCGATACCCGTTTTCTCCGCGCTCAAACGCTTCCCGATCTGCAAAAACTCCGCGTAACGCCTCCCGTCGGCGCGCTCTATTCGGGAAACGAATATATGTTTTCGCTCATTATCCCCGACGTAAAGCCGTCTTCCATACAGGCAGATACACCCGAACTGCCTTCCGGCGTCAGCGTCGTGTCGATGCGCAGGACCGACTATACCGAAGCCGGTATGCAAACGGGAACCGAGATCGCTATATGGCTTTCGTTTCGCGATGCGCGCATTTATACGCTTCCTCCTCTGCGCGTGCGCATCAAAGGGCGTCCGTATGAGATTCCTTTTGCCGATGTCAATATCGAACAGAATCCCGCTTCGACTTCTCCGCGTCTGATTATTAAATTTGCAAACGGTACGGAGGTATCCGATAATGCGGTAAACGATGAGCCGCTGTTTACCCTGCCTGCAGGTGAAAAAATTTTATTTACGTTGTATCTGCAATATGCCGTACAGGTCATACGCTTTTCGTGGCAGGCACCGAAAGACGCTCTTTTAACGGAACTGTGGCGCTATGAAATCAATGACAGTGCCGCGCGATCTTCTCTGTTTACGACGGATCCCATTCCCGTAGCGCTCTTCGAATGGCAGCCGCTCGTAAGCGGAAATACGGCGCTCCCCGACATTGAACTCAGCACAAGCGCATACAGCGGTGCACGGGTAAAACTTTCGCTTCCCGCAGCTGTGATCCGCGTTGTACCCGCGCTTTCAGCTCCTTCCGATGAAAGCGACAGCAATGAAAGTTATTTTTCTTATGCGTTTTCCGAAGTCGATAATCCCGAAAACGAAAATACCATTCGTGCGGTTTCCGAAGCCGATTGTGAAACGCTTGCATTGCTTCGGAGTACCGAACGGCACGCTTTTTTTCCGTGGAAAGCGGTATCCGCCCGCCGCGCGTTTGAAGCGAATCTGGGGATCACGTCGGGAAAAGCGGAGCCGAAAGCCGCTGTATGCACGCTTTTTGCAGTTTGCGCCGGAGTGCTCGCGTTGTTGTGCGTCGTATTTTTTGCCCTAAAAAAACGCGCTTTCGCATATACGGTTTTATGCGGTTTTTGCATCGTCCTTGCGTTTGCCGTCGCTTCGGCAATACGCCTTTCGGCGGTATACGGTATTTTTAAGGGAGGAGAAATACGGCTTGTTCCGGATGAATCGTCCGGCTTCGTTTCTCCGATCGGAAGCGGCGAACGGGTACGCATCGAAGAAACTGCGGGAAAATGGATGTATATCCAATACGGTACGACCGGCGGCTGGGTAATTTCGTCGTCGGTCGCTCCGATACGGTAGCTAATTGATAATGCGGGGATATTATGGATTTCGGTGCGGTGCTCGATGAATGGGATAAAATGCAAAAAGAAGCGAAGCGGAAGGGACATGGGGGAAATTCCGTTTCGGGAAAAAAGGCGAACGCGCCGGAAAAAGGCAAAGAGTCTTCCGATTGTTCGGGAGAAGGAAACGGTTTTTCAAAACGGATCGATCCGCAGGAAGCGTGGCTTCGCCGCTACGGCGTCGTCGATAAAGATAAGATCGCATCTTTGGAAGCGGAGCGCAATCGTGAACGGTCGCAGCTTTACGTAAAAAAAATTCCGGTCGAAGCGAAAATCGATTTGCACGGACTGACGCGGGAGGAAGCGAGGAGCAGACTTGCATTTTTTGTCGGCGACTGCGTAAAACGCGGACTTCGCAAAATTCTCATCGTGCACGGAAAGGGGATCCATACGACGGGAAGCGATCCCGTGCTCGGAGAAGAGGTAAGAAAATTTATCGAAGAGGATAAACGCTGCGGCCGCTCCGGTCATCCCGATCGGCGTATGGGAGGCAGCGGCGCCACGTGGGTATTTTTGAAAAATTGAATTGAAGGACGCTCTGAAATCGACCGATTTTTCAGCGGCGCTTTTGTGAATACGGGAGGCATATATGCAATACGAAATATCGAACGGCGTCATATCGATTGCGGCGGTTTTAAAAGGTGCGGAACTCGTATCGTTGAAAAAGAGCGGTACGGAATATCTGTGGCAGGCCGATTCGGTCGTATGGAATCGTTCCGCTCCGAACCTTTTTCCGTTCGTCGGAAAATTGAACGGCGGAGTCTATCGCTTTGAAGGAAAAACATACCCCATGACGCCGCACGGATTTGCGCGCGACGTGCCGTTTGCGCTTTCAAAGCGGACGGACACCTATCTGCGCTTTGCACTTTCCGATACGGATGAAACGCGGAAAGTTTATCCGTTTCCGTTTTTATTTGAAATCACGTATACGATTACGGGAAGCACGCTGACGCAAACGTGGCGCGTGACGAATACCGGAAAATCGATGATGTATTTTTCTCTCGGCGCGCATCCGGGCTTTATGTGTCCGGGGCAAGGCGGAAAGCTTACCGACTGGACGATCCGTTTTTCGGGTGACAAAAAAATCGATCGGGTTACCGCTCGTACGATAAATGCCGCGGGTCTTGTACAGGAGAAGACGGATTCCTTTTCGCTTTCGGACGGCACCGTGCGGGTTACCGACGACATGTTTTCACATGATGCGCTTATCTTCGAAAAGAGCGGTGTCAAAGCGGTCACATTGCTCGACAAATCGAAAAAAGAATTCGTGAGAGTCGACTTCGATACCGACGTTTTCGGTTTGTGGTCGCCGCAGGAAAGGGGCGCTCCGTTTTTGTGCATTGAACCGTGGTACGGTCGCTGCGACCTCGCGGGCTTTTCGGGTGAATTGAGCGAACGAGAGTGGGGCAATTCTCTTCCTCCTTCCGCCGTTTTTGAAAAATCGTTTTCGATCACGCTGTTTTAGAATTCCGAACGCGAACGATTTCCGTTCGGAGCGGCTGTATGTTTTTGCTCGTCTCTGGTGTACGGACGGCAGGCACTTGTAACATTTGTCCGAAACGGCTATTTTATAGCTGATGAATCAGGATTTGTATGCGGTGCTCGGAGTTTCGAAAACGGCAAGCACCGATGAAATTAAAAAAGCGTACCGCACACTCGCATTCAAATATCACCCCGACAGAAATCCGGGAGATAAGGCGGCTGAAGAAAAATTCAAAGCGATAAATGCCGCCTACGATGTGCTCGGAGACGAAACGAAGCGTTCACAGTACGATCGCTTCGGGCAAGCCGAAACTGCGTACGAGTACCGGCAAGACGCGCAGTATGCGTACGGTTCTTACGGCGGCACCCGCTCCGGCGACGAAGATATGTTTTGGCAGTGGTTCGGCAGCAATTACGGCGGACGGCAAAACGCCGAGCGGCGCTATACCTATACGTGGACAAACGAAAAGAAACGGGATACGCGGGAAGCGCTCCGTTCTCAGCTTTATTCGAAATTGGGACAGGCGTTTTTCGGCATAATCGCAAGCAGCATATTCGGCTTTTTTCCGCTCTTCGGAATTTTATGCCTCTTTGTAACTGTCGGCGGCGTCATCGGTGCGGTAAAATCCGCCATCGCGCTTATTAAATTGGGAAGACAGGAATAAAGCGGAAAACTGCGGATCGCCCGTTTTTAATTTATTAATTATTAAATCGGGAACAATCGGTGCGCTTTACGGTATAGTTCGTTGCAGCGCAAATGCGCGCCGTCGAAACGCGCTTCAGCGTTGGCGGAAGATGATCCGGCCGCGGTTCAAATCGTACGGAGAAAGCGCGACTTTTACCGTGTCGCCCGGCACGATTCTGATATAGTGCTTTCGCATTTTTCCGGACAATGTCGCAAGGATGAGATGTCCGTTTTGCAATTCGATCCTGAATGTTGTATTGGGGAGCGCTTCTTTTACGACGCCTTCCACTTCAATAGCTTCTTCTTTCGCCACAGTTCCTCCGCTGCGTAATTCGTGTACGAACGTGTACACGTATATCCGCGAGTTTTCATTTGAAAACTCGAAGTTAAATTGAACGGCGCTGTTTCAGACGTTCAATTTAACCTTGTTTTTATTCCGATTTGGTCGTATACTGTTCAGTATGTATAAAATCTCCGCGCTTGTCAACACGGGTGCGGATTCATTGCACGGAGTTAATCGATTATGGATAAAAAATTTCTTGAAAGCATGAAAAAAGATTTGCTCGCGCGCCGGCAGACTATTCTTACCTCGCTTGCGGAACAGAGCGACGATATGAAAAAATTGGTAAAAACCGTCGCTGCGGGCGACGTTATAGATGTCGCCTCCGATGCGATCGACCGTACGCTGCTCGATTCGCTCGGCTCTCAGGATGCCGCACGCCTGCAGCTTGTCGACAACGCTCTTGACCGCATCCGCCAGGGAAAATACGGAAAGTGTATTAAATGCGGCAAAGATATTCCGCAGCAGCGTTTAAAGGCGCTGCCGTATGCACTTATGTGCGTAAACTGCGCATCCGAAGAAGAACGCAAGCGCCGCTGAACGCTCGGACGATTCGCTGCCGTTTCCCGTTTATTTGTGGGGGGAAAGGATATTAAATTTTTTTATGCCGTATAAAGCCCGCATCCAAAAATAAAACTTCCGTATAGCCCGCTTTTTTTGCCGCGGTTTCGGCTCTGTCGAACGCGCAGTCGAGGTCTTCCGAGCGGTGCGCGTCGGAGTTGATCATGACGGGAACACCCGAAGCGTGGAGCAGTGAAAGAAAATCCGCGGACGGATAAACGTCGTTGATCGCGCCGCGTGCGATGCCGCCCGTGTTGATTTCGGCGATAACGCCCGAATGTTTTGCCGAGTTCGCCGTCGCGACGAGTTCGCTGCGGTACCAGCTTTCGCTTTCGTCGAAAAAATGCAGGATGCCGTTGCGCTTTCTGATAACGTCGGGATGTCCCCAGATGAGGAAATCGCCCTTTTGCAGCATTTCTCGCTGCAGTGCGAAATACATGCACACCGCTTCTTTTGCGTTTCCTTTAAAATAACGTTCGAGTCCCTCTTTCACTTTTTCGGTTTTATCGTCGACGGAAAAAGTGCCGTTTTCCGTTATGAGATAATGCACCGAGCCGATGAGGAAATCCGGCTGAAAAGCGGCATAATCGCTCATGCGCGGAACCGAAAGACCGGGCATATATTCGACTTCAAAACCGAGCAGGATCTGCATACGCCCCTCGTATGCTTTTGCCGCATTCCGTACCGTGCTTACATAATTGTTAAATTCGCGCGGTGCTATGTGGCAGTCACCTGCAAAGGGGTACATGCTGTGGCTCGAAAATCCGATGATGTCGAATTGTTTTTCAAATGCGGCCGCTGCCATCGCTTCGACCGTATCGCTTCCGTCACAAAATGTCGTATGCATGTGGTAATTCGTTTTCATTGTATCCTCGTATAAAAATCCCTATGCGTTTTGCGCTTATTCCCACTTTCGTTTCCATTCGTTCGAATTGAATTCGAAAATCACAAATTCGTCTTTGAGCGCGGCAAAATCTTTTTCTATGTTTTCGATGTCGCGCTTTCCCGCTTCTTTTTCGATTGACGCACCCCGGTTTGAGAGCACGTACGCGCCGATCGCAGCCGAGCTGCCTTTGATCGTGTGTCCGATGCGTCCGAGCGTTTCGAAATCTTTTCGGACGATTGCTTTTTCGATTTCGCGTACGAAGCTCATAAACTGTTTTCGATATTCCGCAAGCAGTTCTTTTCCGAGCGCTATATCGCCTCCGATCGTGTCTTCGAAATCTTTTTGGTTCCATGTCGTGTTTTCGGAAGAGATCATACTGTCGAGCATCGTAATTTTAGGTGCTACGGGCAGTTCGATAACCGTGCGCCATTTTTCGATAAGCGATTTTATATCGTCCCGCTTAAACGGCTTTACGAGGATATCGTTTATGCCTATTTTTCGATACAGAGCGAAATCGTTTTCGTCGTTGTTTGCCGTACATGCCACGATGATCCCCGTGTAGCCCGCACTTTTGATTTTTTTTGACGCGTCTATACCGTCCATAACCGGCATTTGGATGTCCATAAAGATCATATTGATTTCGCGGTTTTTTTTGACGGCTTCGACGGCCTGCTCGCCGTTTTCCGCTTCGATGACCGGCGCACCCAATTTTTTTAAAAACGTTACGATGAGTTTTCTGTTCAGCGGATGATCTTCGGCGACGAGTATCGTCATGCCTTCCGTGATATTTACTTCGTTTTCAGCAAGGTTCGCTTCGTCCGCTTTCGGCTGCTTTGCGTCGACCGTTTCAAGATCTGTCGGTACGTCGTATATGTCGTTGAGCAGAGACTGCACGAGATGCCGTTTGACGGGTTTGTAAAGATAGCCGTTAAACAGATTGATGAGCTTCATCTTCGCTTCGGCGCCCATCCTGCCTTCGGGAACGAGCAAGTACAGTTTCGTATCGGTAAAATTGCATTCTTTGATTTCCCACGCGAGGTGCCAGCCGTCCACTTTCGGTAAACCCATATCGATAAAGACGAGCGAAAAAGCTTTTCCGAGGTGGCTCGCATTTTTCATTTTCAAAAGCGCTTCGTCCGCATCTTTTGCATACGAGATATTGTATAAACCGCATGAATTGAGTTTTTGCCGCATACTGTTCAGCGCGAGGATGCTGTCGTCGACGATGAGGATACGGGTATTCGCCGGAGCGGCTGTCTTCGTGTTGGAAGCCGGCAAATTCTGAGCGGCGGAAAACGGAACGGTAAACCAAAAAACGGATCCGCCGTCGGGATTCGTGCGTACGCCTATGTCGCCGTTCATCGCCGAAACGAGTCCCTTGCATATGGCAAGCCCCAGACCCGTTCCGCCGTATTTGCGCGTCGTCGACGTTTCCGCCTGATAATAATCGGTAAAAAGATATTCCTGTTTTTCTTTCGGAATGCCTATGCCGGTATCGCTGATTTCAAACAGCAGCGTATTTTCGTTTTTTTTTGCAAGCGATACGTGAATATAGCCCGACTGTGTAAACTTGACGGCATTTTTAATAATATTGAGCAGCACTTGCTGGATGCGCGTCGGGTCTCCGATAATAAACTGCGGCAAGGAGTAATCGGAATCGACGACGAGCTCTATGCCTTTGCCGAACGCTTCCATACTTATAAGATCGACGACCTGTTCCGTGAGAGCGACGACATCGTACGGAATCGATTCGAGTACGATTTGCCTCGATTTGATTTTTGTAAAATCGAGTATGTCGTTTACGAGAGAAAGGAGTACGTTCGTGCTGAATTGAATTTGGCGCACGTATTCCTGTTGTTCGTTGTTGAGACGCGTGTCCGAAAGCAGCTCCAGCGTACCGACAATCGTCTGCACCGGAGTGCGGATCTCATGTACGGTGTTTGCCAAAAATGCCAGACGTTGGCCGGGATCGATGTTAGATTTTTCCATGGAGCAGCTCTATCGCCTTTTGTACGATAACTTCGGCTTTTTGCGGTTTTACGAGATAGTGCTTCGCACCGAGGCTGAGCGCGCGTATGACATCTTCGCGTTTTGTCGTCTGCGAATAGATAATGACCGGGATATTGTTTACGCTGCTGCCGAGACGCGCCAAAATATCGAAGCCCGAAATGCCCGGCATCAATATATCGACGACTGCGAGATCATAGCGGTGTTTGTTGATGCCCGTTAAAAATTCCGCGCCGCTCGAATACAAATCGCAGGTTGCGCTTACGGCTTTGAATGCGTTTTCAAGAATCTTTAAAATGATGCTGTCGTCATCGACGAGTGCTATGCGTAAAACGTTGCCGATGGTTTCCGTGTCATCCTGATTGACGCCCAAGTCCGAATGAAAGCGCGTATCGACCGACCCCCGTATTTGTTCACCCGACGGCGACAATATTTTTTCCGCGACGAGTTCGGATACGCTCGATGCGGCGCTGCTGTCGATGAGCGAATTGAGTACGTGCGAGAGTTCCGTTACGACTTCAATGCCGTCGTATTCGGGATGGCCGTTTATAAGTTCCCGGGTAAAAGAATTGAACGAAAGCACTTTAACATTTTTTGTTAAAACTTTCGGGGCTGCGAGAATGTTGTTGAGCAGCATTTCGATATTCGATCCGTCGACAAAGCTGAGATCGAGATTCGTCATCATAAGAACGATTTTAGGATCGGCGAGCTTTCCCGAATCGATCATTTCGATGAGTTTGTATTTCAGCAGTGCGAGTTTTTCCCGGTTCAAACCTTCGGCGATTTCTATAAAGATGATGTCGCCGTTGCGGTGAATGTCGAGCAGGCACGGAGTGGTATCCATGGAAAATGCGAGGGAGAGAATTTGACCGACCGCTTCAAAAAAGATGTCGAATTTTATAGGTTTGTTGAAATATTTTGTGACGCCGAACTGTGCGAACTGCGAAAGCTTTGCGCGGTCTGCGACGGGGCCCGAAACGATCATCGGAATACGGACTGCATTCGGGTTCGAGCGTTTTTTTTCCAAAAAATGAAACAATTCGATAAAATCATCTTCTACTTCGTAGATGATAAGATCGGGGAGAATTGAAATCATTTTAATAAACGCGTCGCGTTTTCCCTGCGTCACCGTAACCGAGACTTTTTCTGCGGAAAGTTTGTCCTTTAAAAACTCTCTAAAAAGCGGGGAAGCATCTATCAGCAGAACATTGTTCATAGCCATATCATTCTATATGCAAATATATAAATTGACAAGTAATTTCTTTTTTGTATTTTTTATATTTTTGTCGTTTTATCATTGCAAATTTGCGCTTGAAGGTTTATACTGACACATCGTGGCTTCGTTATATATCGTAGGAACGCCGATCGGCAATCTCGGCGACATTACGTTCCGCGCACTCGAAACGTTCAAAACGGCGGATGTGATCGCGTGCGAAGATACGCGGCATACGCTTGAACTGCTCACGCATTTCGGCATACGAAAGCCTCTTGTGTCGTGCAGGGCGCAAAACGAAGAAAAATCGGCCGAAAAAATCGTCGATTTGCTGAAAAGCGGTAAAAACGTCGCCTATGCGAGCGACGCGGGTACTCCCGGCATCAGCGATCCGGGCGCCCTTTTGGCGGGTATCGTGCGCAATGCGGGTTTTCCCGTCGTTCCCGTTCCCGGTCCTTCGGCTCTCACGGCCCTCGTAAGCGTTGCGGGAGCCGGCGGAAAAACCCTCGTTTTCGAAGGATTTTTGTCGCCTTCGCCGGGAAAACGCCGCCGCCGCCTTAAAGAGCTGCTTTTTTCGGGCGATGCCGTTATTTTGTACGAATCGCCGTACAGGATCCTCAAGTTGCTCGAGGATTTAGCCGATATTGACAGTGAGCGCCGTATCGTGATCGGACGGGAGCTCACGAAACTGCACGAAGAGATTATCGAAGGAACGGCGCAGGCGTTGCGCGACGATTTTGTGTCCCGAGAGTCGATAAAAGGCGAATGTGCGGTTTTCGTTTCGGGCGTAAAAAAAATTAAACTTTCTGATAAATCTGCCGATAATTAATCGGTAGAGAGGCAGGACGGAATGATGATAGACAAAATCGGGGGAGTAAATCCTCTTAACAATGTACAGAACGCTCACCGGATAAATGAACAGGGAGCGCCCAAAGTAGGCAGCGATTCGATCAGCGTTTCCGACGAAGCGAAACGCATGGCGGCTTTGTACTACGCGAACAAAGTTTCGGCAGAAACACCGGATGTCCGCTCCGACCGTATCGCAGCCGTAAAAGAAAAGATTAAAGACCCGTCTTATCTGAGTAATGCCGTAATCGATTCCGCAGCGGATCGCATTATGACGAGTTTCGGACTTTAATTATCCTGCGTATAGGCATTTGCCGATAAAAAGATAATCGATGTAAAAAAAGGCGGAAGTATCATTCCGTCTTTTTTTTGTTTATGTCCGCCGTTATCATGGAGAGTTCTATGGCCGATTTTATTTTCCGTATTTCACCGAATATCGTGCTGGGTCCGTATACGCTGAGCCGCATCGGACAGTACGTACGCGAATACGGTTCGCGTTTTCTCATCATCATGGATCCTATTTTAAAAGAAGTGAACCTCGCGGATAAACTGATCGAGCCGCTTTCGGAACGTAAAATCGACTATTTTATTTTTAACGAATTCGGTGAGAGCGCGGATACGAAAACCGTCGAGCGCATACTCGCCCTCGCGCGCGACGGACGCATCCACGGCATCATCGCCTCAGGCGGTTCGAAAGTGCTCAATGTCGCCTCGGCGGTCGCTTCTTTGTACAACGAAAACCACGATCTCTACGATTACGTCGACGGTGCCGTTCCGACGACGGGAGCGCTGCCGCTCGTCTGTGTGCCGACGACGGTCCGCGCTCCGTTTATTTACACGAATATGATCCCTATCGTCGATTCCCGCTCTCGGCAAATAAAACTGCTCAAAGCTCAGGGTACGCTCTGCAAGCTTGCACTCGTCGATCCGAATTTGACGCTTACGCTCACCGACAATCAAAATACCGCGATGGCCGTTGAAACGATGTGTCTCGCTCTCGAAGCATACCTTTCGCAAAAGGCGAATTTTTTCAGCGATATGCTTGTCGAAAAATCGGTCGAACTTATGGGGTACGCGCTCTGCGGTTCGCCGACGCTTGAAATCACGACTCCGGAAGAAATCCTCAAATCGCAGGCCGGCTGTATGGCCTCTCTCGCCGCCGCCGCAAGCGCACCGGGACTCGGCACGCTTATTTCGCTGTGCATCAATTCACGATTCGGCGTTTCGCGTTCGCTTATCGCTTCGATTTTGTTTCCGAGCATCATCGAAGACGCCGGCAAATTCAAAATCGAACGCGTCGAAAAACTTGCGCATATTTCGCGTATCGTTCCTTCCGATGTGCACGGCGAAGAAGCGGTCGCCCGTTTTGCGGAGTACATTCGGCAGCTCCTTGCCAAAGCGAATCTGCCGTCGCGCCTAAAAGAATTGTCGATTTCGATTCAACAGCTCGCGCTCCCGGCAGAAGACGCAGGACGGCTCGAATTTGCAAACACGCTGCCGCGCAGTATGTCATCGGATGACTTGTTCGATTTTATCAAATCGGTGTACTGAACCGCCTCATTTGCAAAATCGCTATGATTGAGCCGGGAAAACTGTTTCAGCTTGAAGGAGGGCAGCGCAGGCGGAAACTCGCGCTTACGTTCGGCGCTCTCGAACGCGATATTGCAGGTATTGCGGAAAAAGGCGCTTCGTACGATTTTCCGTCCATGACGAGGGCGGCATATACCAAGCGCCTTGCGGAAATCGTGCTGCGCGATCCCTCTCTGTCCGAAGCCGCAGCTGCGGAACTCCGTTCGCTTATCGATGCCGAACCTTTCGACGAGCGGCGCGTATGCAACTGCGCGCGAAATCATCTTCTTGCAATCATCGGAACGCTGCCGGCCGAATGGGATTTGGTTATAGCGCCGCACGCTTTACCGTTCGATGAAAACGGCCTCGTCAAGCAGCGCGATTTTTATGCGGGTATGTGCGTGTATGCCGAAGACATACGCTCTCCGTTCAATCTCGGATCGATTTTCAGGAGCGCGGAAGCTTTCGGTGTCGATAAGGTATATCTGTCTCCGTTTTGTGCCGATCCCCTCCAAACGCGTGCGCTTCGAAGCGGTATGGGCTGCATCGAAACGCTCGGCTGGGAACGAAAAGCGCTTGACGATTTGCCGCCGGAGATACCGGTCTTTGCGCTCGAAACGGGCGGCACGCCGATTTCCGATTTCGCTTTTCCGAAGCAAGGCATCTGCCTCATCGGATCGGAAGAACTCGGGCTCAGCCCCGAAGCGCTCGATCGTGCCGATTACGGATGCGTTTCCATTCCGATGAAGGGACTCAAAGCGTCGCTCAACGTCGGCGTAGCCTTAGGTGTACTCCTCGCTTCGTGGACGCAATCCGTCGCACAAGGCAAAGCGATTTGATTTTTCATCGGCAGTGAGTACGGCAAACGAAGGTTTCGCCGGAAGAGTTTATCGGTTCATCTTTTCAAACCGGACATTCGCCCTGTTTATATGCGGTCGCGTTTAAATGCGGTGTACATTCTGTCGGAGATGGTTTTCAACTGTGCTTCCGACGTAATTTTGAAAAGCGAAAGTACGTCCGGATCGATTTGATAAAAATCGATATCGCCTTGCTGGTAGTGCGCGATCGCATCGGCGAGGTATATGAGCGAGGCGAGTTTTCGGATATCTTGAGGCGCTTCTTCGGGTTCGTGGTGATAGCGGATAACGTTCGAAACCGTTTCCGGAAAATTCCATTTTTCCGCAACGCGGGCGCCGACTTCGCCGTGATTTACTCCGGATATCAATTTTTCGAACGTTTCTTTTGAAATGCCTTTTCCGCTGCAGACGGACATAACGCGTTCGAGTAAATCCGGATGCGCCGTTTCGAAAATGATCTTTCCCATATCGTGAAGCAAGCCGCAGATGTATGCATCGTCGATGACCGCGCGCTCGTTCGGACAAAAATTGCGTGCCATATTGTATGCGTAAAATGCCACTTGATATGCGTGCGCCCACAGCGTTTTTTTGCTTCCCGGAACGTTTGACAGCGTTTTAATGGAGCCGATACTGTACAAAAGATTTCGGATACCGCGGATACCGACGAGCTTTACCGCATCCGCAATATTGGCGCACGGGTTTGCAAGCGCGAAAGCCGCGGAATTGACGAGCTTTAACAATTCTCCGGTGAGCGTCGCATCGTTGCTTATCTGCATCGCTATATCCGACATCTTCGAATCGGGATCGTTTAAAAGGCGGTTCAGCCGGACGATATTGTCAGGGAACTGCGGCAGATTGTTGATCGTTTTAATAAATTCCAGCGCGATGACCGAAAGCTCTCGTTTCGTCTTTTCGGAAAGCGGCAGTATGATGCGCGTGATCGTTTCTCCGTTTTCCGAAACCGTTTGGAAATTCTCTTCGGTCAAACCGATTTTTTCGAGCATCAAAATCATGATGATCAGACCCAGACCCGCGCCTTCGGAATCGTCGAGAATTTGTGAAAGCGCTTCTTCAATGGAAGCGTACTGCTGCGCCCGTGCGAGCTTATCGTGAATGCGTTTGTATTCGAAAACGGTGAGCGGGCAATTATTCCGCACTTCGATGCGGATTTTGTTCGCGCGTACCTGCAGCAAAAGCTTTACATACAAACCCGCTTTTTTCTGCAGCTGCAGATAATGTTCGATGTTGCCGAGCGTGTCCGCCTTAAACGTCGCCATACCGGCTTTATAATCGCCCGCGTCCGTAATATTCAGATGCTTTTCCGAAAAGTAGACGCGCTTCGTATTCGCTTTTTTCGCATTCGTCATCAGTTCGCTCAGGCAGTAGCTCAAGTATTGAATCATCTGCTGCTGATCCAATTCGATTAAAAACGCGCTGAGTATATCTCCCATATATGTTTCCATTTCGCGCGGGAGCGTGTATGTCGTAATCGAAAGGGGGATGCCCGAATGGATTGCCGTTTTGATCTTTTCAAGATCGACTGCTATTTTTTGAGCGGCCATGATATCTCCGAAGTGCCGATAAAAAACCGGTTTAAAATGAATAGGATTCGATTTCGATTTTGCAAAATCTAAAATCGAATCGATTAATAAATTATAACACATATCGAATAAAATGACAAATATAATCCGTTCGATTTTATTGCGTATTTCGTCCTTTTCGGCTATGATGACGATATGGTTTATTCCGTTTTCGGCGATTTGCTTGCGGCGTTTTTGCTTGCAGCTTCAAGTGCGCGGATTTTTTTTCTTAAATACGAGCGCTTCGATACTGCCGCCGTTCTTGCGCCTCTGGCTCTTATCGTCATCGTTTTGCAAATCCTGGCATGGAATATCGATTTTATTTCCGCTTCTCTTTTTATACTTGCGCTTATCGCGTTTTTTACGAATATCCGTGCGCTTTCCCGTTTGGCGTCGAAACTCTATGTCGATCATTACAGTCCCGTTTTTATCGTTTTTTCGGCGCTGATTTTGATCGTATCGATTGCGCTTGCAGTCATTGCCGTCTTCTTTGCGCCCGTTGCGGCGGATCCGAGCCGTTTGGGCGTTTCTGAAACGAAAACGAGGCTTTCCGGTTCTTTCGCTTCGGGATTTTCCGAAGCCGCTTATTTCGACGGGAGTTCCGCCGTCCTTTACATATATGAAGGGCAAGGCGAAAAAAAAACGTCTCCCGTCGTAATCGTCGGAAGCGATAAAAGGGCGGATGCGGCTGCGTATCGTCCCTATATGATACTGCTTGCCGCCGAAGGCTATACGGTTATGGCTTGCGATTTTTACGCTTCCGACGGGCGCTGGTTCGATTCGGCTGCAAATTTGCGTTTTTTTCGGAAATTTGCGATGACGGCGTCGTATCTCTTTCGGCGGGATTATTTTTTGCGTCAAAAAGATTTTTACACGTTCGGCATGATCCGCGAGTTTTCGGCCATGCGCGCCATAGCCGAAAAAAAATTCGGAAACGATGTCAAACTTTTTATCGCATGCGACGGTATGGCGGATGCGGCTGCCGTCGATTTTATAAGAGACGCGAACGGCAGCGTGGAAGGCGCTCTCGCTTTGGACAGTGTCGGTCAATACCGGACGCCCGGCTTCGGTCTGATCGAACAAACCGATCCGCTGCTTGCGGCTTTTTTCGGTCTTTCGCGCGATGCGGATATGCGCCTGCCGCACACGCTCGTTTCGGAAACGCTTCGGCGGATCCGATAATCAGGGACAAGGAGAGGAAAGAATATGACGCTTTTCGAACTCGACGCGTATTTTAATTCGTTTTTGAAAAAAGAGAATTTTCCGAGCGATATATCCCGCAACGGTATTCAAATTCAAAACGAAGCCCCCGACCGTAAACCGATTTCCAAAGTTGCCTTTGCAGTCGATGCGTGCGAAGCGACCGCTCTCGAAGCCGCTTCCCTCGGCGCCGATGTTCTTTTCGTGCATCACGGATTGTTTTGGGGCGACTGTACGGTTTTAACCGGCTCTCAGTATAAACGCATTGCGGCTTTTATAAAAAACGATATCGCATTGTGCGCATATCATATCCCGCTCGACGCACATGAAAAACTCGGAAACAACGCAGGGCTCGCCGACCGCATCGGTTTGAAAAAAAGAGAGCCTTTCGGCGAGTGGAAAAATATGACGATCGGCGTAAAAGGCGTGCTTCGTTCTCCTCTTTCGGCGGACGAGCTCGCCTCTCTTGTTATGCGTCCTGAAAAAAAAGCCGCCGTATTTCCGTTCGGACCCCAAAAAATCCGTACTGTCGGAATCATTTCCGGCGGGGCGGGCGAAGACGTGCGCCAGGCTTCGGCCGAAGGCTTGGATGCGTATATTACGGGAGCTTTCGAGCACGAAGATTATCACTTTGCAAAAGAGACGGGCATCAACGTTATCGCGGGCGGACATTACGAAACCGAAACCGTCGGCGTAAACCTTGTGCGCGCGAAGCTTGAAAAAGATCTGCGCATGGAAACCGTCTTTATCGATATACCGACCGGTCTATGAGTATAGCCGGCAGAGCTCTTGCCGGAAAAACTCCCGATTTTTTATTGCCCGTTCTGCTTCGGAAGATATGCTTTTACGCGCGCTTGAGCCTGCGGCATCGATTTTTTAATTGTTTTTATTTATTATTTATGTTATACTATATTGAGCTTTCATATTTTGTTTGAATAATTTTATATAAAGCGAGGGGATGCAAATGAAAAAAAGTTTTATTTTGCCGGTCGTACTCGTCTTGTCGATGGCGGCGTACGCCCAGCGTGCGGATTTTGTAAGCGAACTCATCGCTGCGGATAAAGCTTCGTACGGCGCAGTCTGCTATCTTTCAGCCGTATATCAGGGCTTTATAAGTGATAACGCTTCCTATGCCGATGCTTTGCGCGTTCTCGTCGAGCGGGGGCAGGCCGCTCCCGGCGCCGATGTAAAAGACCCGGTGACCTTCGCCGAGCTTTCACGCCTTATGGCGAAAATATGGCATATCAAAGGCGGGCTTATGTACCGTGCGACCAAAGCTTCCGCTCGTTATGCGTTTCGGCAGTTTAAAACGGACGGCATCATTCCCGAACGTACCGATCCGTCGAAAAAAGCGTCGGGTACCGATGTATTGAATATGTATACCCTTTGTTTGCGGAAATACGGAGAAGCCCAATGAAAAAAACTCTTTTATCTGCGGCGTTTGCCGTATTGCTGCTTGCCCCGCTTTGCGCATTCGATTGGGGCGGAAAACTGAACAGTACGACAAAATATCAAGGCGATAAATTCAACTCGCTTTTTTGGTATGAAAGCGCGGGCGTTCATCTATGGTTTACTTCGCCGATCGGCAGCAAGCTTTATTTCGGTACGGACGCTTCATACGAGTTCCGCTACGATCAAAAAGGCGGTACCGTAAAGAATATCGTCGATATCAACTTATTTAAATTGAGCGGCACTTTCCATCCGAATCAAAAAGATACTTTCGAATTCGGTGCAGGGCGTTTTTCGGTAAACGATGCGACGGGAATTATTTTCAATCAAACAAGCGACGGCATCTACGCAAAGTATTCATGGCCTGTCTGCTCGGTGAGTTTATACGGCGGGACGACGCGGCTGCTCAACAGTCACGATGTCGTCATTTTGCGCCGCTTTTCCGATACGACGGTAAAGTCGGAGCATGCCTCTTTCGTCTATGTGATGGGACCCTCGTATATACCTTTGGGGCTTTCGCTGTATTTCCCGTCGCTGTTTTTAAATCAGGATATTACGCTCGAACAATGGGGATTTATCGATTATTCCGGCGACAATTATAACCGGTTTTACACGACGCTGATGTTTTCAGGTCCCGTTTTGAACAATATGTTTTACGCCGCGTCGACGACGCTCTCTATGGCAAATACGGCTTCTTTTCCCAATTTATCGAATTTATCGAAGCTGACGCTGTCGTTTTATCCCGCTGAAAAAGCGTCAATCGGATTTTCCGGTGTGTACGCATCCGGCGATCACGGAGCGATATCTTCTTTCCGCGGATTTACGTCGCAAACCGCGGTTTCGGCTTCGGAGACGGCCGACTTCGGCACCGAATACGAAAGCAAGCTTAAAGCGGAAATTTCAGGCACTTATACGTTTTTATCCCGCGTTTACGTCGGAGCTTCGGCCGCCGTCGTCTTTGCCTGTCCGAATACCTTTTCATATAACGGTTTTCAATGGCGTATCGACGCGATATGGAATATTTTTCACGACTTGCAGCTTTCGTCGGCCCTATATCAATACATAGGGAAAAACGGAGGAAACGATAAACTCTGTCTTTCCGTTTCGGGGGCATTTGTTTTTTGAGCGACTGTGTTTTACGATGCAATACGGCAATCGTTTTTATTAATTATTACTGTTTGGAGGTTGTTTATGGATCTTATTAAAATTAAAAATGCGGTTTCGGCTGCGCTTATAACTTTGTGTTTTGCGCTTCCGCTTTGTGCCGCTCCCGCAACGGTTGTTGCTGCGGAAGGCAAAGTGGAAGTCGAACGCGGCGGAAAATGGGTTCCGCTTGCCGTGAACGATATCGTTTCCGAAGGGGAAGTCATATCGACGGGGTTTAAGTCGAAAGCGACGCTGCGCTGTAAGGGTTCCTTGCTGCAGCTCGGCGCGCTTACGCGGGTTACCCTGGAAAAGCTTGTTGCAAGCGAAAAGAGCGATACGGTTGCCGTCTATTTGAATACGGGTGCGGTAAAATCTACGGTAAAACCCCTTGAAAACCGCCGTGTAAATTATACGGTGAGAAATCCCGTTGCAGTCGCTTCCGTCCGCGGTACGGAATTCGATTTTCGCGGAGACGGTGTGATTTCGTGTTCCGAGGGAGCTGTCGCCGCGTACAGCGCGCGTTCGTATATCGCTTCCGCTGTAAATGCCGTACCGGCTGAAGGAAAGTCGAACGCTGCAACTCCGGCTTCCGATATAGCGCCTTCGGCTCCGGCAGGTACCGTTGTCGTGCTGAGAGGGCAAGCCGCCGCGTTTTCTTCCGACGGCATGACTTCGGATCCGGCAACATCCGCATTCGCGGCCGCTTCGCAGGTCGCCGCAAGCATGAGAACTCCGGCCGAAACCGAAAGCGTCGGTACCGGTGTATCGATTGTCCGGAATGCGCAAGTACAGAAAAGCGTCGGAACGGTTAAAGTAAAGCTTTCGTTTGACAATTGATTTGAGACAGTTTTTATTTTTATCGATGTGAGATCGTTCGCATTCGGGGAAGATTTTTACTTTTCCGAATGCGCTTCGTTTTTAGAAGGGGTTTGTATTGCGCGGTATACGGGTAGACCGTGTGGTAAAATGTCGATGCGCTTGTTGACATAAAATCGTCACTTCTATATACTTACAAAACGCGTTTGCCCTTGTAGCTCAGTCGGTAGAGCGCAACCATGGTAAGGTTGAGGTCTGCAGTTCGATTCTGCACGGGGGCTCGAACAGTCGAAATTACTGTTTAAGTCAGAGGATATCATTATGGCGAGTAAAAAGAAAGGTGCTGTTGAAATCATTGCGCTGCAGTGCACGGAATGCAAACGAAAAAATTATACGACGATGAAAAACCGCAAAAACACGCAGGGTAAGCTTGAATTGAGTAAGTATTGCCCCTTCGACCGGAAGCATA
Source organism: Treponema sp. Marseille-Q4132 (assembly GCF_014334835.1). NCBI lineage: Bacteria > Pseudomonadati > Spirochaetota > Spirochaetia > Treponematales > Treponemataceae > Treponema > Treponema sp. Marseille-Q4132. The sequence goes on along the minus strand of NZ_CP060591.1, from coordinate 966,208 downwards.
CCGTTCATAAAGAAACAAAAGTAAAATAGCGCGCAGACGGTGAGACGCGGCTTTCGGTTTGCGTTTTACTCGGAGCGTTCTGTCCGTTTTTAATTTTATAAAAACGGTTTTATATAGCCGATGTTTGCCGCACCCGTGCGCAAACGTCATTTTTTAGGCCAGTAGCTCAGCTGGTAGAGTTGCGGTCTCCAAAACCGCCTGTCGTGGGTTCGAATCCTGCCTGGCCTGTTATTTTAAGCGGGGGTACTATGTCAAAAGTTATTCAGTTTTTTCGCGAAAGCAAAGCCGAACTTAAAAAAGTCGTTTGGCCGTCCCGTGACGACGTTGTCTCTTCCGTAATCGTTGTTATCGTTTCGACCTTTGTCGTCGCCGTTATACTCGGTTTGCTCGATTTGGGATTTACCGCCGCGTTCCGCGCGATCATGAAATAGGAAAGCGCTGCATGGCAAAGAATTGGTATATTCTGCATACCTATACGGGGTATGAGCAGAAGATCGAAAAGACAATCAGATTGCTGCTCGAATCGAAAGATATAGATCCCGCTGTCGTTACGGATGTCAAAGTTCCCGTTGAAGAGATTATCGAATTAAAAGACGGTAAACAGCATTCGCGCAAAAATAAATTTTTACCGGGTTATATCATGCTCGAAATGGATTTGCCGGAGCTTGATTGGAAAAAGACGTGTACGGCGATCCGCCGCATTCAGGGCGTGACGGGTTTTGTCGGAACGAATCCGAGCGATCGTCCGCGCCCCATTTCCGCAGATGAAGCGAAAAATCTTTTGCAAAAGTCCGGCGCGATAAAGGGCGAAAAAACCGTGCGCGTCAAGCAGTCGTACGCCGTCGGCGACAAAGTGAAAATTATCGACGGTCCTTTTGCGTCGTTCAGCGGGGACATCGACGAAGTGAATACGGAAAAAGACAGGCTTCGCGTTACGGTGCAGATTTTCGGCCGCGCGACGCCCGTCGAAGTCAGCCTCATGCAGGTTGAAAAGATCTAGATATAACAAAGTTCGGAATCAGGATCCGTGCTTAAAAAGCGCGGACAAAATCTTTCCGCCGCACGCGCGGCGGGAGAGTATACCTGTTTTGGGAGAAGCGCCGGTCCGTCGGACATACGCGCTTCGCTAGGGATGCCGCATGCGGCACACCCGCACCAATTAAGGAGTTCATTATGGCTGGAAAAAAGGTTACGGCTGTCATTAAACTGCAGTGCCCTGCAGGAGCTGCGACGCCGGCGCCCCCGATCGGTCCCGCGTTGGGCCCGCACGGAGTGAGCGCGCCGAAATTTGTCCAAGAATTCAACGACAGAACGAAAAAGATGGAAAAGGGACTTATCATCCCCGTCGTTCTCACCGTCTATCAGGACAAATCCTACACGTTTATCTTAAAGACCCCGCCTGCCGCCGTCCTCATCAAAAAGGCGCTCAAGCTGGAAAAGGGTTCGGGAAATCCGCTCCGCGATAAAGTCGGAAAGCTTACTCAAAAGGATCTCGAAGAGATCGCCAAGACGAAGCTCCCCGATGTCAACGCGAACGATCTCGAAGCGGCAAAAAAAATTATCGCCGGTACTGCACGCAGTATGGGCGTCGATGTGGAGGCATGATATGAAGCGTGGAAAAAAATATCGCGCGTCTGCAGCAAAATACGATCTTACGAAAAAATACCTCGTCGCCGACGCGTGCAAAATGGTGCAGGATATGAAATATGCCGCTTTCGATGAAACGGTCGAAGCTCATATTTCTCTCAAACTCGGCAAAAACGCAAGCGTCCGCGATACGCTCGTCTTTCCGAATCAGTTTACCGCTGAAAAGAAAGTACTCGTCTTTTGCAAAGACGACCGTGCAAAAGAAGCGCTCGACGCGGGTGCAACGTACGCCGGAGCCGACGAATATATTCAAAAGGTAAAAGACGGCTGGCTCGATTTCGACATTGCCGTCGCCACTCCCGATATGATGAAAGACGTCGGCCGCCTCGGTATGGTGCTCGGACGCAAAGGTCTTATGCCGAACCCGAAGACGGGAACGGTTACGAACGACATCGTTCACGCGATCGGCGAACTCAAAAAAGGACGCACCGAATTCCGCGCGGATAAAGGCGGCGTCATTCACATTGCGGTCGGCAAAGTGTCGATGGATCCCGGTAAAGTCGCGGAAAACGTCGATGTACTTTTAAACGAAGTGCGCCGACGCAAACCGGTCGATGCGAAAGCGGGTTATATCGCGACCGTTTCCCTGAGTTCTACGATGGGACCCGGCGTATGGATCGACTATAAGGAAGGAGAATAATCATGGCCGTCAAAGCAAAAAAAGTGCAGCCTGCAAAAACGGCTGCGATAGAAGAAGCGAAAAAGACATTTGCCGATTACAACGACTTCATTTTCGCCGATTACCGCGGTATGACGGTCGAACAGATCACGCAGCTTCGTAAAAAGCTCCGCGAACAGAGCGCCGCCCTTAAAGTCGTCAAAAACAATTTCGCGCGCATCGCGTTTGCGGATATGCAGATCGACAATGTTGCCGATTACCTTAAAGGACCGACCGTCGTCGCGATGGTAAAAGAAGATTCGAACGAAGTTGCAAAGACGATGTTCGACTTTACGAAAGACGCGCCGACTTTGAACGTCAAAGGCGGTTTTATCGGCAAAGAGATTTACGATGCGGCGAAGATTTCGGAGTTTTCGAAGATTCCGGGCAAAAAGACGCTCATCGCGATGCTCATGTCCGCAATCAACGGACCTGCCCGCCAGCTCGCAGCGACGCTGCAGGCCTATGTCGACAAAAAATCGGCCGGCGGAGATGCTTCACCCGAAGCACCGAAAGCGGAAGAAGCGCCGGCTGCTCCGGCAGCCGATGCGGCTCCTGCGTCTGAAGCACCTAAAGCCGATGCGGCTCCCGCCGAAAAACCGGCAGAGGGCACAGCCGAAGCTCCGAAAGCGGATGCCGCTCCCGAAGCGTAAGGTTCTTTAAACGCGCTCCGGATGATTTCGGCGCGCGTATTGCTCGGAGCGCGATCTTTGAAATGCCGAAGATGCGTGAACGAAAGTGCGTACCGGATTTCGATGTGCGCGCGTCGCGGGCAAAATCGCATACGGGGTTGCAGTACTTTGCAAAATCCCGGCACTGTGTGTATAAACTGCGGTCAGGCTTCATTGCTGTCGACTGTCCGCATAAAAACCGGCCGTCTTTTTAAAAAGACGAAGCCGGAATCGTTCCGTACGGGACGAATAATTATTATTTTTTAGGAGAAGATAATATGGCAGCACTTACGAATGAAGAGATTCTCGAAGCAATTGCGAACATGACGGTTCAGCAGGCAGCCGATCTCGTCAAAGCGATGGAAGAAAAATTCGGCGTTACGGCGGCGGCTCCCGTAGCTGTTGCGGCGGCACCCGGCGCGGCCGGAGGAGCGGCAGCCGAAGAGCAGAGCGACTTTACGATCACGCTCGAAAAATTCGATCCGGCGAAAAAGATTCCGGTTATCAAAGCGATCCGCGAAATTACGGGACTGGGTCTCGGAGAAGCGAAGACGCTCGTCGAAGGCGCTCCGAAAGTCGTCAAAGAAGGCGTCAGCAAAGCGGATGCCGACAAGATCATCGCCCAGCTCACGGAAGCCGGCGGTACCGCAAGCAAAAAATAAGCAATTTGCATTTGACGGAAATCTTGAAAAATCGAAATTTTTCGAGACTTCCGTACGGAAACGAAGCCGTTCGAAGATTTCGGTTTTCGAACGGTTTTCTCGATTTTCCGAACGGTTAAACGAAACGCTGAAATAGCGCGTCTCGTTTAACTTCGAGTTTTCTTGCAGGAAACTCGACTATATACGCGTGCGCAATCGCGCACCGATTGCACAGCTCCTAAATCCGAAGATTTACTCGCTGTGCAATTTTAAGGAAGGTTTAAAGCGCCGCTGAAATAGCGCGGCACTTTTAACATCGAGTTTTCTTTCGAAAACTCGCGGATATAGGTGTGCGCTTGCGCGCACCAATTGCACAGCTCCTAAATCCGAAGATTTACTCGCTGTGCAATTTTAAGGAACGATTGAAACGCCTGCGAAAAAAGGCGGAATCGAATCGCGCTCGAATATATCCTGCGCGCTTTTCCGCCGTTTTGCGGCAAACCCGCCGTTTCCGAGTCAACACGGAAACACGAGGCGCCTTTCGTGCTGAGGAGAGTTTCTCCTTGTAGCGGAAGAACGCCCGACTTCACATAGAGGAACCAGATGTTCGCAAAAACCCGAACGATCGATCGCCGCTACATCGGCAAAGACATCCGCAATTTCATGGACGTGCCCGATCTTATTTCGATTCAGACTTCGTCGTATGAAAGTTTTCTTCAAGCAAACAAAATTAAAAATCGCGAAAAGCCGCTCGAACAGGGACTGCAGGAAGTATTTACGTCCGTGTTTCCGATCGAAAGCCCGAACGGCGATATGAACCTCGAATTCGATTCGTACGAACTCGATTTCAACAATATTAAATTTTCCGAACTCGAATGCAAGCAAAAGGGTTTAACCTATGCCGTGCCGCTGAAAGCGGTCATCAAGCTCGTGTTTCTCCAGACGGGAACCATTTTGCAAAAAGACATATACATGGGCGACATCCCGCTCATGACCGACAGAGGCACCTTTATCATAAACGGAGCGGAGCGCGTCGTCGTTTCACAGATCCATAGGTCGCCGGGCGTCATCTTTTGCCATGACAAGGGCGTCTATTCGAGCCGCATCATTCCGTATCGCGGTTCATGGCTCGAATTCGAAATCGACCAAAAGAAAGAATTGATCTTTGCCAAAATCGACCGCAAAAAGAAAATCCTCGGTACGATTTTGCTGCGTGCGCTCGGCTACAATACGCGCGAACAGATTATCCGCTGTTTTTATGCGACGGAAGAAGTGCCTGTAAAGAGCGATAACGCTTCCCGCGAAAAGCTCGTCGATAAAGTACTGGCGAGCGCGGTTATCCTGCGCGACAAAGATACGAACGAAGAAAAGCGCCTGTTCAATGCCGGCATCCGCCTGCACCCGCACGAAATCGACGATCTCATCGCAAACGGCGTGAGTAAAATCGTCGTCATCAAATTCGATACGAGAGGCAAGGGCGCCGACGAAAAAAACGAATCGCTCAATTCGCAGATGATCATCAACTGCTTTGAGCGCGAAGAAGTGCGTTACGTCAAAGAAGGTTCCGTCGATATGGAACCGACGAAAGAGGACGCGCTTTCGGCCGTCTACCAGATCCTTATGCCGGGAGAGCCGATCACCGTCGAAGCCGCCGAAAAGGATTTGGCGTCCATGTTCTTTTCCGAACGCCGCTACGATTTGGGAAGAGTCGGCCGCTATAAGCTTAACAAAAAATTCGACTACAAAGATGATGTCGAAGACTTTACGCTTATCCGCGAAGATGTCATTCAGACGATGAAGTATCTCATCAAAGTATACATCGGCGACGAGCAGATAGACGATATCGACCACCTCGGCAACCGGCGCATCCGTTCCGTCGGCGAACTCATGACGAATCAGCTGAAGACGGCGTTCAATCGCATGGAACGCATAGCAAAAGAACGCATGAGTTTAAAAGAAACGGAAACGATGAAGCCGCAGGATTTGATTTCCATCAAACCGATCGTCGCATCCATCAAAGAATTTTTCGGTTCGTCGCAGCTTTCGCAGTTTATGGATCAAGTCAATCCGCTTGCCGAGCTCACGCACAAGAGGCGCTTGAACGCGCTCGGACCCGGTGGGCTTTCCCGCGAAAGGGCGGGCTTCGAAGTGCGCGACGTCCACTATTCGCATTACGGACGCATGTGTCCGATCGAAACACCTGAAGGGCCGAACATCGGTCTCATCGTTTCGCTTGCAATCTTTACGCGCATCAACGATTACGGCTTTCTCGAAGCTCCGTACCGCAAAGTCGAAAATGGCAAAGTGACGGGTAAAGTCGAATACCTTTCCGCGATGGACGAAGACAAATACTACATCGGACAGGTCGTCGAAGGCATCGGCAAAGACGGTTCGTTTTCAGCCGATATGATTTCGTGCCGCAACCGCGGAAACTATACGCAGCGCTCGCCGAAAGACGTGCAGTATATAGACGTTTCGCCGCGCCAAGTCATTTCCGTTTCCGCATCCCTCGTTCCCTTCCTCGAACACGACGACGCGAACCGCGCGCTCATGGGCTGCAATATGCAGCGCCAGGCGGTACCGCTCCTGTTCCCCGAACCGCCGATCGTCGGCACCGGCATGGAGCAAAAGACGGCCTACGATTCGGGCGTTCTCATCAAAGCGAAACACGCGGGTGAAGTGGTATCGGTGACGAGCGACTGTATCAAAGTAAAACCGGAAGGTGCAAAAAAGACCGACCCGCTCGACGAATACATCCTGCTCAAATACCAGCGCACGAATCAGGATACCTGCTATCACCAGCGGCCGACCGTTTCCGTCGGAGAAACGGTAAAAGAAGGAGATGTGCTCGCCGACGGACCTGCGACGTTCAACGGAGAGCTTGCGCTCGGACGCAATATCCTCGTCGGTTTTGTGCCGTGGAACGGATACAATTACGAAGACGCCGTCCTTATCTCTCAGCGCGTCGTTCGCGAAGATATGTATACGTCGATCCACATAAAAGAATTTACGATCGAAATCCGCGAAACGAAACTCGGTCCCGAAAAGATCACGCGCGACGTTCCGAACACCGCTTCGAAAACGCTCGACAATCTCGACGTGGAAGGCATCATCAGAGTCGGCGCTAAAGTGAGAAGCGGCGACATTTTGGTCGGAAAGGTTACGCCGAAAAGCGAAACCGAAACGACGCCCGAATTCAAATTATTAAATTCGATATTCGGTGAAAAAGCAAAAGAAGTGCGTGATTCGTCGCTGCGCGTTCCTCACGGCGTCGAAGGCGTCGTCATCGATATACAGCGGCTGCGGAGGACTCAGGGAGACGATTTGAACCCCGGCGTCGATGAAGTCGTCAAAGTGCTTATCGCAAACAAGCGCAAGCTCTGCGAAGGCGACAAGATGGCCGGACGCCACGGAAACAAGGGCGTCGTCGCGCGCATCCTTCCGATCGAAGATATGCCGTACCTCGAAGACGGCACACCGCTCGACGTTTGCTTGAATCCGCTCGGTGTTCCGTCCCGTATGAATATCGGACAGATCATGGAAAGCGAACTCGGCATGGCCGGCCGCTATTTGAGTCAGTACTACGAGTGCCCCGCTTTCCAAACACCCAGTCAGGAACAGATTGCGGAAAAACTCAAAGAAGCCGGTCTTTCTCCCGACTGCAAACAAATCGTGCACGACGGGCGCACCGGAGTTCCCTTCGTCAATCCGATCTTTGTCGGCGTCATTTACTTTATGAAGCTGCACCACCTCGTTGACGATAAAATGCACGCTCGCTCGACCGGTCCCTATTCGCTCGTTACGCAGCAGCCGCTCGGAGGCAAAGCGCAGTTCGGCGGTCAGCGTTTGGGCGAAATGGAAGTATGGGCGCTCGAAGCCTACGGCGCGGCGAATACGCTGCAGGAGATGATGACGATCAAGTCGGACGATATGAACGGCCGTTCGAAGATTTACGAGTCGATCGTCAAAGGCGACCCGTCGTCTCCCGCCGGAGTGCCGGAATCGTTCAACGTACTCGTACAGGAGCTGCGCGGTCTTGCGCTCGACTTTACGATTTATGATGCGAAGGGCAAGCAGATCGCCCTGACGGAACGCGATCAGGAATTGATCGATAAAGCCGCTTCCGGTTTTGACAAGGAGAATGCCAATGCGTGATATTCAGGATTTTGACAGCCTTAAAATAAAACTCGCTTCTCCCGATACGATCCGCGCGTGGTCGTACGGTGAAGTGAAAAAACCCGAAACGATAAATTACCGCACGCTGCGTCCCGAAAAAGACGGACTCTTTTGCGAGCGTATTTTCGGCACGACAAAAGAATGGGAATGCTATTGCGGAAAATTCAAATCGATCCGCTACAAAGGCGTTATCTGCGACCGCTGCGGCGTCGAAGTGACCGATTTTAAAGTGCGCCGCGAACGCACGGGACACATCGAGCTTGCGGCTCCGGTGAGCCATATTTGGTATTACCGCTCGGTGCCGAGCCGCATGGGACTCCTGCTCGATCTGCAGGTTGCATCTTTACGCTCGGTGCTTTATTACGAAAAGTACATCGTCATAGAGCCGGGCGACACCGATTTGAAAAAGATGCAGCTTTTGACCGAAGACGAATACAACGAAGCGCGCGAACGCTACGGTGAAACTTTTACCGCGGATATGGGCGCCGAAGCGATCAAAACGCTGCTCGAAGGACTCGACCTCGACGCGCTCGCCGCCGAGCTTCGCGCAAAGATGATCGAAAAAGGTTCAAAGAGCGACAAGCGGCTTTTAAAGCGCATCGAAATCGTGGAGCATTTCCGCGAATCGGGCAATAAAGCGAGCTGGATGATTTTGGACGTCGTTCCCGTCATTCCGCCGGATCTGCGTCCGATGGTACAGCTTGACGGCGGCCGCTTTGCGACATCCGATCTGAACGATCTCTACCGCCGCGTCATAAACCGCAACAACCGTTTAAAGCGGCTGCAGCAGCTTTCGGCTCCCGATATCATCATCAGAAACGAAAAGCGTATGCTGCAGGAAGCAGTCGATGCGCTCTTCGACAACAGTAAACGAAAACGCGTCGTAAAAGGCGCATCGAATCGTCCGCTCAAATCGATAAGCGATATGCTCAAAGGAAAGCAGGGGCGCTTCCGCCAAAACCTGCTCGGAAAACGCGTCGATTATTCGGGACGCTCCGTCATCGTCGTCGGCCCTGAACTGCATTTGTGGCAGTGCGGACTTCCGACGAAGATGGCGCTTGAACTCTTCAAGCCCTTTATCATGAAAAAGCTCGTCGATAAAGACGTCGTGTTCAATATCAAAAAAGCGAAAATGCTTGTCGAACAGGAATCGCCTGAAGTGTACGCGATCCTCGATGAAGTGGTGCGCGAACACCCTGTTATGCTGAACCGCGCGCCGACTTTGCACCGGCTCGGCATTCTCGCCTTCGAACCCATACTTGTCGAAGGCAAAGCGATCAAACTGCATCCGCTCGCGTGTAAATCGTTCAACGCGGACTTCGACGGCGACCAGATGGCGATCCATGTGCCGCTGACGCAGGCGGCGCAGATGGAGTGCTGGACGCTCATGCTTTCTGCGCGCAACTTGCTCGATCCCGCAAACGGCAACACGATCGTCTATCCGTCTCAGGATATGGTGCTCGGCATCTACTATATGACGTCGGTCAAACCGAACGCAAAGGGTACGGGAAGACGCTTCAGTTCGAGCGACGAAGCGCGCATGGCCGCCGAATACGGCAGTATCGAATGGCAGGCTGCGATCAAAGCTCCCGTTCAAAAAGCTCCGTACAACGGCAAAGTGATCGAAACGACGGCGGGCATCCTCGCGTTCAACGAAGAGATGCCGGACGAAGTGGACTACGTAAACGAGCAGATGGACGACAAAAAGCTGCGCAAAATGATCGAACACGTGTATCACACGAAGGGCCCTTGGCTCACGATAAAGATGCTCGACGCGATCAAAGCATGCGGTTATAAAAACGCGACCTTCTACGGCGCGACGCTTTCCATGGACGATATCCTCGTTCCCGACGAAAAGAAAAAGATGGTCGACAAAGCGAACAAAGAAGTCGAAGAGATCGTCGGACAGTATTCGAAAGGTATCATCACTGCCGAAGAGCGTTATCAAAAAGTTACCGACTTGTGGGCGAGAACGAACGATGAACTTTCAAAGATAATGATGGACAACCTCGCCAAAGACAAAGACGGTTTCAACACGATTTACATGATGGCGAAGTCGGGCGCGCGCGGTTCTCCGAAACAGATTTCACAGCTTGCGGCGATGCGCGGCCTTATGGCAAAACCGAACGGCGACATCATCGAACTGCCGATCCGCTCGAACTTTAAAGAAGGTTTGTCCGTTATCGAATTCTTCATTTCGACGAACGGTGCGCGAAAAGGTTTGTCGGATACCGCACTCAAAACCGCGGACGCAGGTTATATGACGCGGAGGCTTGTCGACGTTGCGCAGGATGTCGTCGTCAACGAAGACGACTGCGGTACGATCAACGGCATCGACTATGCGGCAATCAAAGACGGAGACGAAGTTATCGTTCCGCTTTCCGAGCGCATCGTCGGCCACTATACGATCGAGCGCGTCATCCATCCGATTACCGGAGAACTTTTGTGCGATGTCAACCGCTACATAGACGGCGATTTGGCGAAAAAAATCGATGAAGCGGGCGTCGAAAAAGTAAAGCTGCGCACCGTGCTTACGTGCGAAGCGCACCACGGCATCTGTGTTCGCTGCTACGGACAAAACCTCGCGCGGAACAAAATCGTCGAAATCGGAGAAGCCGTCGGTATCATTGCGGCTCAGTCGATCGGACAGCCGGGTACGCAGCTTACGCTCAGAACCTTCCACTCGGGAGGGGCTGCCGAAAAGACAACGGAAGAAAATCACATCGTTCTCAAATTCAACGCCTTTATCAAAGAGGTCGCGGGTACGCACGTAGAAGTAAAAGGCGGCAAGTGGCTCTTTACGCGCAAAGGCTTTATGACCGTTATCCGCATTATCGATGAAATCAAAATCGGTAAAGATGCGTCCGTCAAAGTAAAAGACGGAGACCGCATCTTAAAGGGCAGTGTCGTTATGACGGCAAAGAGCGGAGAAGTAAAAGCGTCCGCCGATGCGAAAATTATGATCATCGGCGATACGGTTTATTTGACGAGCAGCGAAGTGAAAGTCGAAATCGCAAACGGTTCGACGATCTACGCCAAAGCGGGCGACATAGTTGCTGCGGGAAAGCCGATCGGAGAATTCGATCCGTTCAGCGAACCGATCATCGCCGAAAGCGACGGCTACGTGCACTTTGAAGACATCATCGTCGGTTCGACGCTCGAAGAGCGGCACGATATGCAGACGGGAAACATCGAACGCATCATCACCGATTTGCACTTGGACGTAAAGCAGCCGCGTATTCTCATCACGGATGAAGCGGGTAACGAACTCGGAAGCTATTATCTGCCGGCGGGCGCCGTTTTGAACGTCGACGACAAAAAGCAGATCGCCGCGGGCGTTACGCTTGCAAGGCTGCCGAAAGTCGCGGCGAAATCGAGCGATATCACCGGCGGTCTTCCGCGCGTTTCCGAACTCTTCGAAGCGCGCAAGCCGAGAAATCCGTCCGTGCTTGCGAAGATTTCGGGGCTTGTCAAATTTAAGGGAATCACCAAAGGCAAGCGCATGGTGACGGTCGAAGACGAATTCGGCAAAGTGCACGATCACGCCGTTCCGATGAACAAGCGCATGCTCGTGCGCGACGGCGACCGCGTGGAAGCGGGAGAGCCGCTGTGCGACGGTTCTCCGAGCCCCCACGACATTCTCGCCATCCTCGGTGAAAACGCGCTGCAAAATTATCTTATGGATGAAATCCAGCAGGTGTACCGTGCGCAGGGCGTCGATATCAACGACAAGCACATCGGTATCATCGTGCGCCAGATGCTGCGCAAAGTTGAAATCGTTGCAGTCGGCGATACGCACTTTATCTACGGGCAGCAAGTGGACAAATACAAATTCCACGAAGAAAATAAGCGCGTAAAAGACGAAGGCGGACAGCCGGCTACCGGCCGCCCGATGTTCCAGGGGATCACGAAAGCTTCGCTCGGCGTCGATTCCTTTATTTCGGCGGCATCGTTCCAGGAAACCACGCGCGTACTCACGAACGCCGCAATTTCCGGTTCGACAGATTACCTGCACGGCATCAAAGAAAACGTTGCAATCGGTCACATGATCCCCGCAGGAACGGGCATCAGAAATTACCGTCACATCAAGCTTTTCGACGGAAGCGACAGGGATTTGGATATCCAGATGGATGAAATCCTCGAACGCCGCCGTATCGAAAAAGAGCAGGAAGCACTCCGTATGACGGAAGAAGATGCGGCTTTCGATGCGGAAGAGCCGGAAGCGGATTGAGCTATTGACGAGAGACGGGGGAATGAAGTATCATATAATTCCCCCGTTTTCAGGATAACGGCGGATTATATTCCGGGGTGCTGACCGGGATTTTGTTAAAGATTATTAATTATTGCGATAGGAGATAGGCAATGCCTACAATTAATCAGTTGATTCATCAGGGACGCAAGTCGAGCGCAAACAGAACGAAAGCGCCCGCTCTCGATTCGTGTCCGCAAAAACGCGGCGTATGCACTCGTGTTATGACGATGACGCCGAAAAAACCGAATTCCGCGCTTCGAAAAATTGCGCGTGTGCGGCTCAGCAACGGTATGGAAGTGACTGCATATATTCCGGGTATCGGTCATAATTTGCAGGAACACTCGGTCGTGCTCGTGCGCGGCGGACGTGTAAAGGATTTGCCGGGTGTACGTTATCACATTATCCGCGGCACGAAAGATACGCTCGGTGTCGACGGACGCAAACGCGGCCGCTCGAAATACGGCGCAAAACGCGCTAAAGCGTAACGGGGGATCAGAAAATGGGAAGACATAAAAAATCGATCGATCGTCCCGTTATGCCGGACGTAAAATACAACAGCAAAGTCGTTTCGAAATTCATCACGCGCATGATGCTGCAGGGTAAAAAAGAAACGTGCAAGCGTCTCGTGTACACCGCGATGGATAATTTAAAAGCCAAAACCGACAAAGATCCGCTCGAAGTGTTTTTGAAAGCGCTCGAAAACGTCAAGCCGATGGTGGAAGTAAAATCCCGCCGCGTCGGAGGCGCGACCTATCAGGTTCCGGTTGAAATCCGCGACGTGCGCAAAGAAGCGCTTGCAATGCGCTGGATCATCACAGCCGCCCGCAACAGAAACGGACACGGTATGGCAGAAACGCTTGCCGCCGAATTGCTCGATGCGTACAACAGCACGGGTACGGCGTTTAAGAAAAAAGAAGATACGCATAAAATGGCCGAAGCGAACAAAGCGTTTGCACACTACCGCTGGTAGTTTTCGACGATCCGAAAATCTTTCAAAGAGCGCCGTTCACGTCTGTGGGCGGCGTTTTTTAATAGGTCGGGTATCGGAAATTGGCAAAAACGCTTGACTAAGCCCCGCCTTTTCCGATACAATGACCGATACGCGCAGTGTAAGACGGTGCTGCATAATCCCCGTTTTGTGTGCGGCTGTTTTGCGCGCATTATTTTAATAATCAGGAGTGTTGCCATGTACGCACTTATCGAATATAAGGGCAAACAATATAAAGCGGAAAAAGGCGCCGTTTTAACGGTCGACAAATTGAGCGAAGAAAAGGGTTCGACCGTCGAACTCGATTCCGTTTTGCTCGTAAGCGACGGCGACAAAATCAGCGTCGGCGCTCCGTACGTTGCGGGCGCTAAAGTCAAAATCGAAGTCGGGGAAACGTTCCGTGACAAAAAAGTGCTTGTGTTCAAATACAAAGCGAAAAAGGATTACCACAGGCTTATCGGGCACAGACAGGCGTATACGAAAGTTACCGTAACGGAGATTATCGGCGCGTAATGATTTCCGTGCTGCTCACCTGCGGCAAAGACGGAGCGCTCGCATCGTGCAGGGCGCGGGGACACGCGCATTTTGCCGAGAGGGGAGGCGACATCGTCTGCAGCGCCGTTACGGTTTTGCTGCGTACGACGATGCAAGTACTTTCCGAGACGGAAGGTATTTTGGTTCGAGCCGACGCTTCGGAGCGGGGGAGCTTGGATTTCGATGTGAGTGCGGAAAGCGCACCGGCGGAATCACGGGCGGCGCTCGTATATGCCGGGCGATTTTTGGAAGCGGGACTTGCTTCCCTTGTGCGGGAATATCCGCTCAACGTAGAATTGAAGATACAAACTGATTAAACGAGGTATACTATGGGAAGATCGAGAGGCGGCAGCGGCGCCAAAAACGGACGCGATTCCAATCCGAAAAGTTTAGGCGTAAAGCGATACGGCGGAGAAGCGGTTACGGCCGGTTCCATACTTGTCAAACAGCGCGGAACAAAATTTTTTCCGGGCAGCAATGTAAAGCGCGCGGGCGACGACAGCCTGTATGCGACGGCGGACGGTAAAGTCGTCTACCACGAACGGATGAACAGAAAATATATTTCCGTTGCTCCGGCAAACGCGTAAAATTTTGTTTGACACTATGACGATACCCGGTTCAGCACAGCCTGCGCCGGGTATTTTTATTTAGGGTAATTTTAAATGAAAATAGCAGGGCAACTGCACTGGAAATGTATACACAGAAAAGAAGCGTATACTTACACAAGAAAAGGCGGAACGCGAGGCAGCGGAACTGCCGCCGAGCCGCTCAGACCGAGTTTAAACGGGGCGCTAAAATAGCGCGTCCCGTTTAACTGTAAGTTTGCGAGACAAACTTGTGTATCTACGTGTGTGCTTTCGCACACGAGTACGGCATTTTCGAAAATTGACATTTTCTGCAATGCCGTACTATAAAGAATGGCAAGCAAACTTTTTGCGAAAAAAGTTTGTGTAGTCCGATTCCGATCACGGTCTGCCGCGGCGTACGGCAGGCTGCTGTCGGGAGTGTAGCCGATTTTTTATGTTACACCCTATTTTTAGAGACTATAGGTTTCCAGTGCGGTTGCCCCGGATATAAACAAGAGAATAGTATGGTACAGTTTGCAGATGAAGCGGTAATCGAAGTCCGTTCGGGAAAAGGCGGGAACGGCTGCATCGCGTTTCGCAGGGAAAAATATATTCCGCGAGGGGGACCGAACGGTGGAGACGGCGGCAAGGGAGGCGACGTCGTGTTTTGCATCAAGCGCAATATGCGCACGCTTGCAAAACTCCGCAATCAAGTCGTCTTTAAAGCGAAAAACGGCGGCGACGGTTCGGGTTGGAACAAATACGGCAAAGACGGAGAAGATGTCGTTATCGCCGTTCCGCCCGGCACGACGATACGGGACGCCGAAACGGACGAACTCATTCACGATTTTACCGACGAAGACGAAAACGAGCGCTTCGTTTTTTTAACGGGCGGTAAGGGCGGCTGGGGCAATGTCCATTTCAAGTCGTCGACGAATCAGGCGCCGCGCTACGCGCATCCGGGCACTCCGGGAGAAGTGAGAAAGCTCCGACTCGAACTTTCGATCATAGCCGACGCGGGTCTCGTCGGTTTTCCGAATGCCGGAAAATCGTCGCTTTTAAATGCGTTTACGAATGCGCGTCCGAAAATCGCGCCCTATCCGTTTACGACGAAAATCCCCAACTTGGGAGTGCTCCGCGTCGACGGAGAGCGCGATATCATCATCGCCGATATACCGGGAATTATCGAAGGCGCGTCCGAAGGCGCAGGACTCGGGTTTAAATTTTTAAAACACATTTCACGCACGGCTTGTCTCATCTATATAATCGACTGCTCCGACGAAAGCTGTATGACCGCTTACGCTACGCTGAAAAAAGAGATCGCTTCGTATTCGCCCGAGCTCGCCGCAAAGCCGAAAATGGTACTGTGCAATAAAATCGACGTGGAAGGTGCTGCGGAAAACGCACAAAAAATTATTAAATCGATTCGTGAAACGGAAAAGGAAACTCCCGTTATCGCGATTTCGGTTACCGCGAATATGAATATGAGAAGCGCAAAGATCGGGATCATCGATATGGTCGATGCCGCTTCGGGCGTAGAGTCTGAGGCTCGGGACGGAGAGACTTCTCTCGGAAATGATGAGTCGTCGTTCCTTTCGACGCGGTCGGTCGACGAAAATATGGAAACGCAGTATCCGGGGACGGAGCGCTCATGAAAATCGCTTTGCTCGGCGGCGCGTTCAATCCGCTGCATATCGGACACGCCATGCTTGCCGAAATCGCAGTAAAAGAGCTCGGTTTCGACAAAGTGCTCTTCGTTCCGACATATATCCCGCCGCATAAACGTTTTACGGATGCGGCTTCTGCGAAAGACAGGCTCGGCATGGTGCGCTCGTTTTGTAAAGATTCTCCGCACTTTGCCGCCGAAGCGTGCGAAATCCGGCGCGGAGGCATTTCATACACTTTCGATACGCTTGAGTATATTATTAAAAAATTCGGTGGCTCAATCGAAGGAAAGCCCGCGCTCATCATCGGGGAGGAAAATGCGCGCGAGTTCGAAAAGTGGTACCGCGCATCCGATGTCGCATCCCTTGCCGATATCGTCATTGCGCGGAGACGGGACGGAGACAAGGGGGAAGCGCTCAAAGCCTTTCAAAATACGCCTCTGGGAAATTATACCGGCGGATTTGACGGAGGAGAGGCGTCCGTGTCTTTTCCGTTTCCGCACAAACTTCTCGACAATCCTCAGCTTACGCTTTCTTCGACCGAAATCCGCTCCCGCATCGGTTCGGGAAAAAGCTGGCGTTACCTTGTTCCCGAAAGCATTTTTCGATATATTATACGGAAACGGCTCTATGGATACGGAAGATTCTGATTGCATCTCCGCGCTCACCGAACGCGTCAAAAATTATGCGAAAGAGGTTTTAACAAAAGAGCGCTACGAACATTCGCTGCGCGTCGCCGAAACCGCTTCCCGGCTTTGTAAAAAATACGGATTGGACGCTTCGCGCGGCTATCTTGCGGGTATCGCGCACGATATGTGCAAAGACATGAGCGGCGAAAAGATCGCGGCGCTTGCCTGCGAGGACGGAAAAGCGATTTCGGAGCTTGAAGCGCAAAAGCCTTCGCTCTTGCACGGACGCGCGGCAGCTCTTATGCTCCGCCGCGATTTCGGCGTAACCGATAAAGACATACTGCAGGCGGTCGCCGTGCACACGTTCGGAGAAGAAGGTATGTGCCCTCTTTCGAAAGCCGTTTATGCGGCGGATAAAATCGAACCCGGCCGTCCGCAGGCGACAAAAGCGTATACGGCGTCTCTCGATCGTCTTTCGCTCGACGAACTCGTAGAAAAAGTACTGGCCGACGGAATCGCGTATTTGAAAAAAAAGGGATGCGCCGTCGCGCCCGAATCGGAAAAACTTTTGCGCTCGTTGAATCGCCGTTAGATTGTTAAGGAGTTGTTACGATATATGCATATCCGTGACGAACAAAAAGGCATACTGTTTTTGATCCTCATATTCGCCATCATCGCGGGCGTTTCCGTTTTTATCGCGATGTCGCTTCGCACCGATACGGTCGGCAAAAGCCTCGAAAACGATCAGGTGATCCGCACGCTGTATGTGCTCGACGACGGCGGCGGAAATGCGCTTATGACGGAAGTCGTCATTTATTATCCGGTTTCGAAAAAAGCGGCCGTCGTCAATATCCCGTACAATGTCGGCGGCATCTACCGCGTACTCGAAGGTGTCGAAGGCACGCAGGGACGCACCGACGGTATCGCGGTCATCTATCGCGAAAAGGGAATAGGCGCTTATCTCCGGCAGATCGAAACGCTGCTCGGAACGTCGATCCCCTTTTATTCGATCGTAAAGCTCGACGATTTTATCACGCTGACCGATATGATGGGCGGCTTGCGCGTTTTTATTTCCGCACCGGTAGACTCTCTTTCCCCGGACGGGGAGCGCTGGCTTTTGCCCTCCGGTGCGGTAACGCTCGACGGCGATAAAGTTTCGACCTATCTTCGTTACCGTTTGAGCGAAGAGACCGATACCGATGTATACGAGCGTTATCAAAACATCATGATCGCTTATTTTACGCAGCTAGGCGAAAACAAAGCCATGGTGCTCGCGAAAAAAAATATCGATAAATTTTTGCCGCTTTTTTCATCGAACCTCGATGCGAAAGATTTTATCACGCACATGTCGCTGCTTGCGGAGATGAACACGGAATATATCATGAGGCAAAACGTAACGGGAAGAGTGAGTACCGTCGACGGCAAACAGCTCGTCTTTCCGCTCAACGGCGGCGAGTTTATCAAACAGGCTGTCGCTCAGTCGACGAATATGCTCATATCCACCGGCAACACGATGACGAGCCGTATTTACGTGCTTGAAATACAAAACGGCACGACGGTACAGGGACTCGCGCACAATACGGCGATTTTGTTTCAAAACGCGAGCTACGATATTTTGAGTACGCAGAATGCCGACAGAAACGATTACGAAAAGACGGTGATCATCGATCATATAGGCAACAGGGAAATCGCGAAAATGGTCGGCGATTTTATCCGCTGCACGAATATTCAGGAAGAAGAAGTGAGGAGCGACAGTTCGAACGAATCGGTTGCGAGCGTCGACTTTACGATTATATTGGGAAAAGATTTTGACGGCCGCTATGTGCGCCCGTCCGCAAATTGACACAAGGGTTGCAGTATGAAAACGACGGAAGAAAAAGCGAAAGAACTCGCGCGGCTTATGGAAGACGGCAAAGGAAAAGACGTCGCGCTTATCGATATTTCGGAGCTGAACAGCTGGACGGATTATTTTGTCATCGCTACGGTTACGAGTTCGGCGCACAAAGAAGGTTTATATAAACAGGCGTGCGATTACGCGAAAGAAAACGAACTCGAACTCTACCGCACTCGCAGAAAACAAAGCGACGGCGACGACTGGCAGCTCACGGATTTCGGAGATATCGTCGTACACTTGATGTCGAGCGAGGCGAGGGGCTTTTACGATTTGGAAAAGCTGTGGCATGCGGGCCGCCGAGTGGAATTTGATAATTAACGCACGGTAGTGCTGCGAGTTTCGGAGGAAATGCAAAGCGGAAAAAGGCTTTGCGAGCGACAGGGATTGGAGAGGCGGCGGAGCCGTTCCGAAGGAATGGAGCCGGAAGGCGGAACCTCGGAAAGCCCGGTTTTTGCGGTTTGCCGCAAAAAGTCGCCCTGAAATAAAAAACAATAATTAATAAAATCGGAATTGAAAGCCGAGTCTGTCGGAAATTTTTAAAAAATGAAAGCGCGCCGATCGGCTTTTAAAGAGCGATATCAATAGGAGTCGTCGTCGATATCATCGAAGTCGTCGTCTTCCGACAAATCTTCGTCATCGTCACGTACGGCGCCGTACCCGTCTTCTTCTTCGTAGTCGTCGTAGGGTTCGTCTATATCGTCTTCTTCTTCAAGAGGATCGTCTTCGAAAAAATCGGCGTCTTCGTCGAATTCGTCGAGTTCTTCGTCTCCGTCGTCGCTGCCGAAATCGTCATCGGCATCGAAATCGTCGTCATCGTATTCGTCGTCATACGAAAATAATTCTTCGGCGGACATACTAACTCCTTACTGCTGACTGCTCTCAAACCTCGTTTACTGTAAATGACCTGCGCAATCGTGTCAATAGAGCGCTTGGCCGTTCAAAGCAGAGACGCGGGACACCATGCGCTCTAAAAAATAAACGTGTACGGCGAAAAGCCGGCAGCCTTTCCGAAAGCAAACGGGCGATTCGAGCCGCTTGATATTGCACATACCGCTGCCACGGAAATCAATTTTTGCTCGAGTATTGTTTAAAAAGTTGATAAAGTGCTAAAGTAAGTGTATGAGGTGGGAAACATTAGAAGAAGCACTTGCAGTGCTTGAGACGGAACGGGAATACGACGGGTATTTTTGCAGCGTACAAGACGCGGTTATCATCGTGATTTTGGGAAGCTTGTGCGATTTGCAAAGCGTAAAGAAAATCCACGAGTGGGCAACGACCGAACATGTCAGAACATTTTTGGCAGAAACGTTCGGAATCAAACGAATACCGTGCTATTGGTGGCTGTTAAGCCTGCTTGGAATCATACGGCCGGAATCATTGAATGAGTGTATGAAACAATGGGTAGCTTCGGTTGTACCGGCTCTTGCAGCAAAACTTGAGACGGAAGAGAAAGAACAAAGCGCGAAGAAAAAGAAGCAGCCGTTGACGATAGCCATAGACGGAAAAGCTATCCGCTCAACGGGAAAGATGAAAAAATACGACAGTCCCTTGCATATCATCAGTGCACAGATAGGGGAATTGGGGTTGACGCTTGCCCAAAGAACGGTCGAATCAAAGAGTAATGAGATTCCTGCCGTACCGGAATTGATAAAAGAGCTTGAAATTCAGGGCTGTATGGTGGTCGCGGACGCAATGAACTGTCAAATAGAGACTGCCGAGGCGATAATTGAGGCAAAAGCGGATTATTTGTTAAGTGCGAAGGGCAATCAGGAAGCACTTATGAACGATATCGCGGAGTATGTTCAGGATACAAAGCTGAGAGTGACGATGGACAGCATCACACGAACGGAAAAGGGACATGGGCGGAAGGAAAGGCGCAGTGCGTATACGAGTGCAGATGTTTCATGGCAGCCGGGAGGACGAGTATGGCCGGAACTCAAATGTATTGGAGCAGTGCATACACGATTTGAGACGAGTAAAGGGGTGACGGAAGAATGGCATTATTATATTTCAAGTAAAGCGTTACGAGCGGAAGAGCTGCTCCATCATGCAAGAGAGGAATGGTCGGTGGAATCGATGCATTGGCTGTTGGATGTACATTTTGACGAGGACAGATGCAGGGTGCAGAGTAAGAACGTACAACAGAATCTCAATATGCTGCACAAGTTTGCGCTTAACATAATCCGCATACACAAACGTGAATCACAATCGAAGCTGCCTTTAAACGGGATTATGTTCCGTGCACTTATGAATCCTCAAGCATTATTACCGCTTTTGGGCAAAACTTGATTTCCGTGTACCGCTGCGCCGTATACTTGACACGCTTTGTGCCTTGTGATATGCTTTCGTTCACACGCGGGGATGGTGGAATTGGTAGACACGCTAGCTTGAGGTGCTAGTGGCGCGAGCCGTGCCTGTTCAAGTCAGGTTCTCCGCAGTACAAGGATTATCGGGTTTCCGGTAATCCTTTTTTTTTATGTCCGTTTATGTTTTCTGAGGTAAGATCGGTTTTGTGCAAGGGATATGTCTTGGATTGACTTATTAGAGGTATTGAATTTATTTGATTTATCACTTGAAAAGAAATGGAAAATATTGTATATTATACAATATGAAACACAATATAAAATATTTATTTAAAAATAAAATCGCTGTGTTTGTATCGTTGTCGGCCTTGCTCTTTGTATCTTGTGCGAACGATCTATCCAAGACCGATACGGATACGGCGGTTACGGGCATTCACATTAATTCCGTCGGTGATTCTCTTTCCATCGTCAAGGACGATACGTACCGCCTGCAGGCGAGCGTTTTGCCGAAAAATGCGTCGGATAAAAGACTCTTTTTTTTGTCAAACGCCGAGGAAATCGCTTCGATAAATGCCGAAGGTTTGATTACCGCACATGAAACAGGCGCTGCGGAAATTACGATACGTGCGGCAAACGGCGTGCAAAAGACAATAAACGTTACCGTTACGGCGGCCCCTGTCCATGTTACTTCCATCGAATTTGAAGAGGAACCTGCAAATCCGATCGAGCTGGTTATCGGCGAGTCGTATGAACTCAAGCTGAAAGTAATGCCGGATGATGTCGCTAATAAAGAGCTTAGAATTACTTCATCTGATGAGAATGTAGCATGGCCGAACGGCGATGGAAACCTGTCAATAAAAGCCTATCACGATGTCGGAGAAGCAACGGTAACCATAACCTCTGTAGATAATCCCTCTGTTAAAAAAGAAGTTCATTTTAAGACGAAGCAAAAAACCACAGATCCCTCAATTAGCATAGACAACCTATATGTTCCGTATGAAAGTAACGGAAATAATGATTTTACATTTACGGTAAAAACGGTCGACGGAAAACTTGACTATACACCTGAAGTCGTAGGGGGCGGAACAGGTGAAAAGGCATGGCTCACCTTTGTTCGTAAAGACAATACGGATGCAAACACGGATACGGTACATTTAAGTCTTAAGCAAAATAAAACCGTATGGGATAGAACGGCATATATCAAATTTAAAGATAATACGACACATAAATATGTCATTTCCGCAGGTAAGGAATTGCAAGTAAAACTCACTCAAAAAAAGAATGAGAACCCGAATGTAACGATAAAGTGGGTGTATGGAATAGAAGGCCCTGCCGCAGGAGAAAAAGAGCTTGTCGAAATCCAAGGTTCGAATCCACCGGAATATCATACAATGCCTTATGTTTTTTATTGGAATGAAACGGAACATACAAAATTTTTTAACACACGAAAGATGGGACCAACAGGTTCTAACAATCAGGGATTTTCTGATGGTAGTCAGTGTTGGGCAAAAAGTTCTTCCAATATGCTGCATTGGTGGTTTTTACAAAACAAAGAAAATGTAGAAAAGTACATAGCAAAGAAAGGTATAACAAAAGAAAATAATCCTGCTATGTACGAGATGTATAATCCTTATTATAAACGCGGGCTTCCTGATACGGATGAAAACATAAAAAGTTCCATAGCAAATGAATTTCGCAAGAAATGCCCAAATTCCACCAATGGGAATTGGATATATTCCGGGCTCAGATGGTATCTTTATGGACTTGAAGGTTTGGCAATAAACACAACATATTCTCCTGCCCTATTCAAAGATGTTTTTGGAAAAGAGGAAGGAAAGGATCCTGTTGCGGCAGAAGGTACTTATACAAAAAAAATATTTGAAAAAATATTAAAAGACGCACTTCTTAATCCTAATTCCAAAAAGGCTGTCGGAGTACACGTACATGATGAAGGTAAGTATGGACATGGTATAACACTGTGGGGAGCGGCTTTTGACGAAGAAGAAAATGTTATTGCCATTTACGTGTGTGATAATAATTTTCAGCCTAATAGAATATTTACTTACGGGATATATTATAAAGGCGATATTTATGCGGACGATCCTGAAGGTGAAACTAACGCCTATCCGTATCTTATTAATTATGCCATAAATAAGAGAATAAATAGATATGTTGGTACATTAGTCACCCTCGACAAAGGCGAAGCCCAATGGCAGGCATGGCTGGATGCAAATCCGTAAAAAATTATAAGTTCAATTGCGGGTTTTATCAAACTCGACGGGCTGTTGAAAAAGCAACCGGCTTTTGAGACAGCCCTTTGTCCGACCCTATCGTGTCGTATTGACATCCTCTCCCGCTTTGTTATGATATTCTTATGGAAAAAGTCAAATTCGGTATAATCGGATTGGGTTCCATTGCCGACGTTCATGCCGAAGCGCTGGCGCAATGTCCGAACTGCGAACTCACAGCCTGTTACAGTCCTTCTCCGGATAAAGCGGATCGGTTCGCCCAAAAATATGGGCTCGATCCCTACACCGACTTGGAAAGTTTTTTCAATTCATCCGGTATTCAGGCTGTCTCCGTTGCGACGCCTTCGGGCTGCCATTTGGATACGGCGCTCGGTGCGATCGAAAAGGGAAAACATATTATTGTCGAAAAACCGCTTGAGATTACCGTCGAACGCTGCAGGAAAATTATCGATGCGGCAAATGCAAAAGGTGTAAAGCTTTCGGGAATTTTTCAATCGCGCTTTTATGATGCGCCGCGTCTCGTGAAAAAAGCGATCGATGAAGGGCGTTTCGGCACTCTTGTCTTGGGCAGCGCATATGTGAAATGGTTTCGCAGTCAAGCCTATTATGATTCCGGTGCGTGGCGCGGTACGTGGGAAACCGACGGCGGCGGTGCTCTCATGAATCAAAGTATCCATGCCGTCGATCTCTTGCAGTGGTTTATGGGGCCGGTAACGGAAATAGGCGCTTTTACGGAAACGCTTGCACATAATCGTATTGCGGTCGAAGATACGGGAGCCGCGGTGTTGAAATTTTCGAACGGCGCTCTCGGCGTTATAGAGGGAACGACGGGATCGTATCCGGGAACATTAAAAAAAATAGAAATAACGGGAACGGAAGGGACTGCCGTTATCGAAGAAGATATGCTGAAAGTGTGGCAATTCAAAGACGAGCGGAAAGAAGATGAGGAAATCCGAGAGCGCTTCGGGAAAAAAAGCAATTCGGCAGGGGGTGTGTCGGATCCTAAAGCGATTCTTTCGGAAGGTCATGCAAAACAGTTTTGCGATTTTGCGGATGCGATTATCCGCGATCGAAAGCCGTTCATTTCGGGAGAAGACGGGCTTTGCGCCGTGCGGATCGTTACGGCGATATATGAAAGCAAGCGTTCCCGTGCATTCGTAAAATTGAACAGGCAGTTTGACGAAAACTGAGACGTCTTGCAAATTCGATCAACCGCCGTATGGTCTGTGTCATACTTTGCGCCGCATTGCGCCGATTCGGCAGCGTTAGCTTCGTGCCGTTTCGATCTCTCGTACGCCGTCCGCGCTTTCGCATATAAAAAAGGCCGCTTCATAGCCGATCGCTTTTATATACGCGTGCTGCACCCTGTCGATAAATTCTTCCGTGCCGCCGTTTTTTACGAGCGCGATCGCACATCCTCCGAAGCCGGCTCCGGTCATTCTGGCTCCAATGCACGAGCGCTCGGCATTTGCGGCGTCTGCAAGCGTGTCGAGTTCGATACCGGTCACTTCGTAATCGTCTCTGAGCGATGCGTGCGATTCTTTTAATAATGTTCCGAGTGCTGAGAGATTTCCTTCTTTGAGAGCGGCTGCGGCTTTTGCGACGCGTGCGTTTTCGGTGACGCAGTGGCGCGCGCGGCGGAAAATCGTTTCGTCGGTAAAAACACTTTTACACTCCTCGAGCTGATTCGGCGTCAAAGCGCACAGGTCGGGAATGTCCTCCGTGTTCGTATACTTTCCTGCGGTGTGAAGCGGAATTTTTGCCTCTTGTAATATTGCAAGAGCGCGGGCGCACTCGGCTCTCCTTTCGTTGTATTTCGAATCGGCGAGCTGTCGTTTTTTTTGCGTGTTCATGACGACGAAGCGGCAATCGCCGAGCGCAAGCGGCACGTATTCGAAGTCGAGCGTCGCGCAGTCGAGCAGTTCAGCCGTATTTTTTTTCGCCGTCGCGATGATGAATTGATCCATAATGCCGCAGTTGACGTTCATGAATTCGTGTTCGCTCTGCTGTCCGATAAGGGCGATATCTTTTCGCGAAATGCCGAAACCGAAAACTTCCGAAAGCGCGAACGCGAAGGCGCATTCGAGGGCGGACGACGATGAAATGCCGCCTGCCGGAGGAATATCGCTTGCAATGAGCGCGTCGAAGCCGCCCGAAAAGACGCAGCCTCTTCGTTTTAAAATCGTCACGATGCCGTTTAAGTAATTTGCGTAGCCGTTTTCTTTTTTGTATGCGAACTCGTCGCGTATATCGAAACTGTAGATGCCCGGAAATTTCAAGTCTCGATAGCTGATGCGCGAATCGTCCCGTTTTCTGATCGTTACGTAGAGAAAACGGTCGATTGCCGAGGGAAATACTTTTCCGCCGTTATAGTCGATGTGTTCTCCGATGATATTGATGCGTGCGGGAGCGGCAAAGACGCGCACTGAATTTTTCCCGCCGCCGTAGATTTTATTAAATTCGCCGGGAAGATTTTCCGGTACGATTTTATTTGAAAGCGTATCCATAGCGGCGATTTTAACACGAAAAAGGACGGACGGCAACCGAAGCGCCGGTTTTTGCAAAACGTTGTTTTTTTCTGTATTTTTCACTATACTGTAATTATAATAAAATACTATATGCAAAAATACAACGAGGAGATTTTATGATGAAAGGACTGTCGAAATCTGTCGCCGTACCGGTGATGATTTTTTTGCTGTTTGCGGCGGGCTGCCGTGAACCGGAAAATCCCGGAACGAATCCCGTCGTTCCGCAAAATCCGTATGAATTGACCGAAGCGGATGTGCTTGGGGCGTTCGGCTTAACAAAGGGCTCGATAACAGCTTCGGCCGCGGCAAAAAAAATTGCAAACGGCATGCCGGCGGCAAGCGGCGTTATATTTACTGAAAGAAACTTTATTGCATATGACGATGAAGCGGGAACGTTTACCGTAAAAGTAAAGGGTACGAAAAACGGTAAAAATTTTTCCAACACAATAACGATGGAAGGATTTACGCACCCCTATAACAGTGTACCATTCTCAAAAAATTTTGGAGATAAACTAAAATTTGATGCGGCACTGGAAGATAACTTAAAACTGCAGAATTTTATTAATTTATTAAAGAATGCTGCAAACATCGCAGATTATCTTGAATTAAAATTCACTCTTGCAAACGGGAAAGTTATAGATATTGCCAATTCTGCAGAACCCTATAAATTTACTGCGGACTTTGCAGAAAACAGCGGTAAAATAGAACTTACTCCAAAATATGAACTTATTTATAAGAAATTGGCTGAAGGAGCTTCGGAAGAAACCGAAAAAGTGCCGGTAACCATTGTAGGGCCGGCATTTCATAATATTGAATATGATTATTTTACAGAAAATGACGTATTTGAGTATGTTGCCGAAAAAGTTAAGGACGAAATAATTAAAGTACCGGCAAATACATTTGCTTCTTATGTTTATGCGCGTGCAAAATATTTAAATGCTACGCCAAGCGATATATTCAATGTTGGCGAAGGTTCAAAATTTAAAAAATATCAAGACACTTATAAAAAATCCGACGGACAGATTCAGATAACAGACGTCCACGGTGATTCCGATTTATCTTACGCTTTGGACAAACCGAAAGATAGAGGTATTGGGGCAGATGACTATTCCGGTACAATAAGCGTTAACTACTATATTCAACGAAATCAGTTTATTGCTGATGTAAAAAACGGAACGTATAACGGTTCGTACGTTATAAAACCCGTCCATGTTGAGAAAACAGGTTTTATGAAACTATCGGAAAACTTCCTAAAACAGAATTTTTTATTTAGCCTTATAAAGACCGGCAATACAGGCGTTGCAAAAACTAAATGGCTAAAGAGAAAGATCAATAATATTGAATTATTGGGTGCCCAAACTCCTGAAGGATTTGCCCTTAAAAACCGACACTTGATCGATTATGATCACCACAATACGGACGATTATTATCTTTCCGTAAATAATTTAACGGAACTCGCAGACCTTGCTGTAGCAAGTAAGCAATATGTTTCAATAGCAAAGGGGCAAGCACCAAGAGAATATAGCCTGCTGATTACATCGATCCGTATGAATAAGGTAGAGAATGAAAAAGATCTTGTTCTGATATTCACTTTTGAAGGTTTGGGGACTCCGATAGAACTTACACTTGCTCCATTTCCTTGGAATTAAAATCGTACGCCGCCGGTCGGAGATCCGTTCCCGAGCGGCGTTTTTCTTGCGAGCATTGTTTGAGAACCGATCGAATGCGGGTGCCTTTCTTGAAAGTGCCGCATTAGTGCGTGCGACATGCGGTTTGACAAAGGGTGAGTTTTGCACGAAAATATTGTTATGAAAGAAAAGACCGTTTATATTATCGGGCATAAAAATCCCGACACGGATTGTGCCGTTGCGGCTGCCGCGTACGCGCGTTTAAAGGAGCTGCTCGGCAAAAAGAATTATATCGCCTGCCGTGCGGGGCATTTTTCTCCGCAGACGGAATACGTGTTCAATCGTTTTAAAGTACCGTATCCGAAATATATTTCGAACGTCGTTCCGAAAGTTGCGTATTTTATGAGCGGTTCGTGCGATGCGGTCGGCGAAGACGAATCGGTGTGGGATGCCATCAGCGTTATGGACAGACTCGAAAGCCGCGTGCTGCCGGTCGTCGACGAAAAGGGCGCGTATATGGCAATGCTCCATTACAATATATTTGCGCAAAACGTGCTTTCCGTTTTGGATCCCGAATATAAAACCTCTTTGCCGACGAGCATTGCGCTCATCGCGCATACGATACACGCGCAGCCTGTTATCGTCAAAAACGAAAACGCCGTGTTCAAAGCGTCGGTACTCGTCGGTGCTGCATCGCTTGAAACTTTTTCGGATACGCTTTCCGAACACAACAGCGAAAATGCCGTTGTCATTACCGGCGACAGGGAAGACATACAGAGCGCGGCGATCGACGCGGGCGTAAAGCTTCTTATCATTACGCTCGGAAAGCCGCTGAAAAAAGAACTGCGTGAAAGAGCCGAAGAGCGGGGAGTGTCGGTTATCATCAGTCCCTATGCGACGTCCCCGACGGCGATGCTTATTCCGTATGCGGCTCCCGTTTCGGTTATGGCCGACGCCGATGTTCCGCCCGTACATCCGGAAGATACCGTCGCGAAGATACGGCCGCTCATTCAGGAATCTCCGTGCCGCTGTCTTCCGGTTATCGACGACGATAAAAAACTCGTCGGTCTCATTTCCGAACACGACCTCCTGCAGGAGCCCGGCATCGAATTGATATTGGTTGATCACAATGAAGCTTCTCAAGCGGTCGACGGCATCGCTCATTACCGCATACGGGAAGTGATCGATCATCACCGGCTCGGAACTCTTTCTACGGATTATCCGATTATGTTTATTTCAAAGCCGGTCGGTTCGACATCGACTTTGATAACGAATCTCTACCGCGAATACAAAGTGCCGATTCCTCGCGAAATCGCAAGCATTTTGTTGTGCGGCATCCTTTCGGACACGCTCATATTGCAGTCCACTACGACGACGGACGAAGATCGGGAGACGGCAAGCTATCTTTCGGATATCACCGGTCTCGATATTAAGCAGCTCGGTAAAGACGTGATCGCTTCGGGAAGCCGCATCAAGGGGCGGAGCGCGCACGACCTCGTTACGCAGGACATGAAAGAGTATGTGCAGGACAAAGTGAATTATACGGTGAGCCAAATCGAAGTGGACGATACGAAAGAGATTCTCGACCGCAAAAAAGAATTTATCGAAGAACTCGAAATCGAACAGCGTTCGCGGAAATTGCTTTTTTCCGCTCTTCTCGTCACGGATATTACGCAGCTGTCGAGTTTGCTGTTTTTGGTCGGAGACGAAAAATTTATACCGCTTGTGACTTTCCCGCGTCTCGAAGAAAACGTGTATTATTTGAAAGACGTCGTGTCTCGCAAAAAGCAGCTCATCCCGCTTATGACGGAGCAGCTGCACGCATACGAATCGTAAAATTTTAATTCGCGCCTGCGCCGTCTTGCCACTGTCTTTCCGTGCAAGTATAATGAAAAACGCCGATTAAAATCGCTCGCGCGGCTTACGGAACTTTTCGTTGTGCGCGTCTTTTTTTAATTTTCAAAAATAAATAAAATGCGCCGATGTGAG
Organism: Treponema sp. Marseille-Q4132; assembly: GCF_014334835.1. Taxonomy (NCBI): domain Bacteria; kingdom Pseudomonadati; phylum Spirochaetota; class Spirochaetia; order Treponematales; family Treponemataceae; genus Treponema; species Treponema sp. Marseille-Q4132. The sequence continues at coordinate 937,191 of NZ_CP060591.1, read as the reverse complement.
CTGAAGAGCTTGCAGCGCGCACGAAAACGATTGGAGTACCTATGTCGAAATATCCTTTTGAATCGATTGAACCGAAGTGGCAAAAATATTGGGAAAAAAATAAAACGTTCAAAACGACGGAAGACGAATCGGTGCCGAAAGAAAAGCGGTGTTATGTTCTCGATATGTTTCCGTATCCGAGCGGCGCGGGCTTGCACGTCGGACACCCTGAAGGCTATACGGCGACCGATATCTACTGCCGCTATCTCCGCATGAACGGATATAACGTTTTGCATCCGATGGGCTACGATGCATTCGGTTTGCCCGCCGAAAACTATGCGATCAAAACGGGCACGCATCCGGCGGCTTCAACGATGGCGAACATCGAACACTTTACGCAGCAGATCAAAGCGCTCGGCTTTTCCTACGATTGGGACAGGTGCGTCATCACCTGCAAAGAAAGTTATTATAAATGGACGCAGTGGATTTTTTTACAGCTGTACAAGCGCGGTCTCGCTTATGAAACGGATTCTCCGATAAACTGGTGTCCGAGCTGCAAGACGGGGCTCGCAAACGAAGAAGTCAAAGAAGGAAAATGCGAACGCTGCGGTTCACCCGTTACGCGCAAAACGATCCGGCAGTGGGTTTTAAAGATCACCGCGTACGCCGACAGATTGCTCGAAGATTTGGACGAACTCGATTGGCCTGAAAGCGTCAAGCTCATGCAGGAAAACTGGATCGGACGATCGACGGGAGGAGAAGTCGATTTTGCCGTCAGAGGCAAAGACGGCAAAGCGAGCGGAGATAAGCTCACGGTTTACACGACGCGGGCGGACACGCTTTTCGGAGCAACGTACATGGTTATCGCGCCCGAACACCCGCTCGTTTCAAAGCTTACGACCGACGGGCAAAAAGAAGCCGTCGCCGCATACGTCGAAAGCGCTGCAAAAAAATCAGACCTCGAGCGCACCGATTTGGCAAAAGATAAAACGGGCGTGTTTACCGGAAGCTGTGCGATCGACCCGGTAAACGGTCGTGAGATTCCGATTTGGATTTCGGACTACGTACTTATTTCGTACGGCACCGGTGCGATTATGGCCGTTCCCGCGCACGACGAGCGCGACTGGGACTTTGCGAAAAAATTCGATTTGCCGATCGTAAAAGTCGTCGCATCGAAAGAAGAAGTCGCTTCTCTCGGCGGCGGAGACGAAAAAGCGGGACAGGCGATTTTATTGAATGCCGCAAAAGACGAGGCGGCATATCGAAAACTTGTCGAAGCGCATCCCGAAATCTTCAACGTCGCCGATGCTTGCACGAGTGCTGACGGGTATTCGATCAACAGCGGAGCCTTTACGGGAACGGCTACGAAACAGACGATCAAAGACATGATTGCATGGCTTTCCGAAAAAGATATCGGCAAAGAAGCGGTAAATTACAAACTGCGCGATTGGATTTTCAGCCGTCAGCGCTATTGGGGAGAGCCGATCCCGCTCGTGCATTGCCCTGCCTGCGGCGTCGTTCCCGTCGACGAAAAGGATTTGCCCCTCGTGCTGCCCGATGTAAAAACCTATCAGCCGACGGGTACGGGGGAAAGTCCGCTTGCGGGAATCGACGAGTGGGTGAACTGCACTTGCCCCAAGTGCGGCGGAAAAGCTAAACGCGAAACGAACACGATGCCGCAGTGGGCGGGAAGCTGCTGGTATTATCTGCGCTATCTCGACCCGCACAACGGCGAACGTTTTTGCGCTCCCGAAAAAGAAAAATACTGGATGCCGGTCGATCTCTATGTCGGAGGCGCCGAGCATGCGGTGCTTCACCTTTTGTACGCGCGCTTTTGGCACAAAGTCCTCTACGATATCGGAGCCGTGTCTACGAAAGAACCCTTCCGCCGTCTGGTCAATCAGGGGATGATCACGTCGTTTGCATACGAGCGCAAAAATAAAACCCTCGTGCCGACCGACATGGTCGAAGAAAAAGACGGCGTCTATATCGAAAAAGCGACGGGAGAAAAACTCGAACGCGTCGTCGCAAAGATGAGCAAGTCGCTGAAAAACGTCGTAAATCCCGACGAGGAGATAAAGCTCTACGGTGCGGACAGCGTGCGCATGTACGAAATGTTTATGGGGCCGCTGACGATGTCGAAGCCGTGGAATACGCAGGGCATCGTCGGCATAAACCGCTTTCTCGAAAAAGTGTGGAACGTGAGCGAAAAGGAAATCGGCGATATCGATATCTTCGGCACACTCGACGACGCTTCTCTTGCATCTGCGCGGAAAACCTATGCGCAGACGGTAAAAAAAGTGAGCGACGATACGGCAAGCCTTTCGTTCAATACGGCGATCAGTCAGATGATGATTTTTATCAACGAAGTGTCGAAGCTTTCCGTCGTGCCGAAAGTCATGTGGGAAGGCTTTGTCAAAATGCTTTCGTGCTACGCGCCGCATTTGGGCGAAGAGCTGTGGCAAAAACTCGGTCACGACGGGACGGTCGCATATGAAACCTGGCCCGCGATCGACGAAAAATATTCTGCCGACGATACGAAAACGATAGCCGTTATGGTAAACGGAAAACTCCGCGCAACCTTTCAAGCGGCAAGCGGTACGCCGAAAGACGAACTTGAAAAGACGGCGCTTGCGGAGGAAAGCGCGGCAAAGCACATCGACGGCAAAAAAATTATTAAAATGATTGTCGTGCCGGATAAACTCGTCAATATCGTCGTACAGTGATTCGGCGGCGGGTATATTTCGGAACACGGCGATAAGGGGGCGTAAAGCGATGAGCGGATTGCATTATAAAGCGGTTATCTTCGATATGGACGGCACGATCCTCGACACGCTCGACGATTTGGCATCAAGCGTAAACTACGCTCTCGAAGCGAACGGTCTTCCGAAGCGGACGCGCGAAGAAGTGCGGCGCTTTGTCGGAAACGGTGCGGTAAAATTGATTCGGCGCGCAGTGCCCGAAGGTACGGCGGATGCCCTTTTCGATAAAGTATTCGAAGATTATAACGCCCGTTATAAAGCTCACTGCGCCGATGCGACAAAACCCTACGACGGCATTCCCGAACTGCTCGCATCTCTGCGCGAGTCCGGCATAAAGACTGCCGTCGTTTCAAATAAGCCGGATGAAGCCGTGCGGATTCTCGCCGAAATGTATTTTCCGCGCCTTTTCGATGCCGCCGTCGGAACGAGAGAGGGTATCAAAACGAAGCCCGCGCCCAATTCGGTGTTTGAAATTATTAAAAAAATCGGAGCTGAAAAAAAAGACTGCGTGTATGTCGGAGATTCCGAAGTCGATATAGAAACTGCAAAAAATGCGGGCATCCCGTGCATCAGCGTTTCGTGGGGTTTTAAAGACCGCGGATTCCTTGCCGAACACGGAGCGCAAAAAATCGTCAGTAATGCAAAAGAGCTTTCGGCTGCCGTCGGTGCGTGACGGCGCGTTTAATCCGTAGCCTTGCCGATAAGCCATTTTCCTCTGCAGTAATAGATAAAAAAAGCTATAGCAGTCGCAGTCCACGTGATCGGATAACAGGCGACGACGGTGAGGAGCGTGTTATGCAGCGGAACGGCTGTGAAAATCCACGCGACGCGCAGCACGCATACGCCGAGCATCGTTATGATCATAGGCTTGAACGTTTCGCCCGTACTGCGGATCGTGCCGGAAAGTATTTCGATCGGAACGTAGGCGATAAAAAAGAGCGGCAAAAAATGCAGCAGCAATTTTCCCTGCTCGATTACCGCTTCATCGTGCGTAAAAAGCAAAAAGAAATATTGTCCGAAAAGATAAAAAATCAGCGTATAAAAGAGGGCGGCGGCTCCCGCCATACCCAGTCCCTGTATCGTCGCCTTTTTCATGCGATTGATCTTTCGCGCGCCGTAGTTTTGACCGGCAAAGGTTGTGATTGCAATGCCGAAGGAGCTTACGGTCATCCAAAAGACGGAATCAAGCCTGCCGTATGCCGCCCATGCCGCAGCTGCATCCGTTCCGAACGAATTGATATTCGATTGAATTATTAAATTTGAAACGGTATAAAGCGAAGCTTGAATGCCCGCAGGAAGCCCTATCGCACTCATGCGTGAAAGGAGGTGCGGCGTAAAACGGATTTTTCGGATGACGAGGCGGGCATAGCGGTTCGGCTCCCGCATGAGTTTTACGAGCGTCAAAACCGTACAGATGACTTCCGAAATAACGGTCGCCCACGCCGCCCCCGCAACGCCTAAGCGGAAGACCGCGACGAAAAGCAGATCGAGAAAGATGTTTACGATACAGCCCGCAACGAGAATGATAAAAGGGCTTTTGCTGTCGCCGAGCGCGCGCAAAATACCCGATCCGACGTTATAAACGAACATCGGAAGGGCTCCGATAAAATAGATTTGCAGATAGATTACCGAAGGCGCAAAGATATCGCTCGGCGTAGATATCGCTTTCATCGCGGGAGCGGATGCGAAAAAACCGGCGACGGACATAAAGATGCCCGCCCATATCGACATCGCCATAGCGGTGTGTACGGCTCGGCTTAGTTCCCGTTCGCGCTTTGCTCCGTAGAATTGAGAGATTATGATCGTCGCGCCGCTCGATACTCCGAGAAAAAATCCGACAAGGAGATTGACGTAGACGCCGCTTCCCCCGCTTACGGCGGCAAGGGCCGCTTTGCCGAGGAATTGCCCGACGATGACGGCATCGACCGTATTATACAGCTGCTGAAAAAAAGTACCGAGCAGAATGGGGAAAAAAAAGGAAAGGAGCGAACGCCATACGGATCCGGTGAGAATGGAAGCGGATGTGCCGTTGTTGCCGTCGCTCGTCATGTGTTTTACTGTACAGCGCTTTTGTGCATTTGTCCAGCGCTTTATGTGTGCAGCCGCCCGCGGATGGCGGATGTTTGTGTGGATTGCTTTTTATTAAAGTACGAGTATACTGATTCATATTCCGACAGTCCGTAAGTATGCCGTTTCGAAAGGATATAAAGGAACCTATCGGGAATATTTGTTGGAGAATTATGTTCGCTTTTATACGGTAAAAAAGAGATAAGGTAATAAAGCGGTGGAATGATTTTTGCGGGTGGGAATCAAGATTGGCATGGAGATGTAAATAAATGAGTATAAAAAGAATAGTTATATATGTATCGATTATAGTATCGGTCTTATCGGTTGTTTCCTGTAAAGAAGATTTTCCTACATTAGAAGATTTTGCCGAATATTCAAAGTATCTTGAAAACGGTGATTTGGAGGGTGTAAAAAAATATTATAAAAAATTCGGTCCCAGATCGGTTGAGCAATACGGGGTTGAAGGGTTGTTTATGATAAACCCTTTAGAGGGATCCTTATATTATAATCATTATGATATTGCAGAATTTTTATTAAAAAAAGGAGCAAACCCCGATGCTATATCACCGACAATGCATACGCCGATAATATTTAATTGCATTGTGAATAATAATATAAAAGGGCTTGAACTGCTTATAAAATATAACGCGGATGTTTCTGTGTTTAACGATTCTGACGGTTGTAGTACTCTTTGGTATGCTGCCGCAACTGGAGTAGAAATACTTGATATAATTTACAAAAGGACAAAAGATATAAATGTAAAAAATAAAGATAAGGCAACAGCGTTGTTCGGTGCTGTTATAATGGGTCGTTTTGATTATGTAAAGTTTTTAATTGATCATGAAATAGATGTGAACGCTATAAATTCTATAGGATGCAGTGCTTTGATGTATGCCGTCAATATCGGTCGAATAGATATTTGTGAATATTTAATAGAACACGAAGCTGATATAAGTATTGTTGATAACGAAGGGTATGATGCAAAATGGATTGCCGACGAATTGGGATTGCAAATTAAAGGACTTACATATTAATATGCTTGCCGATTATGCCGGTGCTTCCGGTATGAAAAAAAAGAATATTCGTCTGCAGATTTGTTATCTTCGAGTAGAATGATACGAGCGCTTTTGTGTGTGTTCGCTTTGACAAAACGGTGCGTTCGGGCTATACTCTTTTTGCTTTCGGGATATAGCGCAGCCGGTAGCGCGCTTGCTTTGGGAGCAAGATGTCGGGCGTTCGAACCGCCCTATCCCGACGATTTTTATCCTGTTTACCGCATCTGCTCTTCGAGATTGAAATACGCGTAGCGCTTTTCGTCATACGGATAATCCCATGTACCGGCAAAACGTACTTTTTCGCCGCCGAATCCCGTTTTAAAAAGATACAAACCCGCCATCGGATTTGACGTATCGCCGTTCGGCGGAATGCCCATGAGATCGTAGTTCGTGCATCCTTTGCTTCGCGCAAAACGTACGGCTTCCCATTGAAGTCCGTAGTTTGCCATAAGTTCTTTCAAATCTTCCGATGAGCCCGCATACATATAATACGCGTTGTGTCCGGACAGAGCGATGATGATTCCCGAAAGGAGTTTGCCGCTTTTCGATGCGGTCATGATATGGAATTGCGGAAGCGGGGCGGGGGCGGCGAGTGGAATGATTTCCTTTTTTTTCGTTTCAATTTTTTTATGAGGCGGCGGCTCGTGAAAGGTGTTTTCCTGAATGCGCTTGTGCGAAAACAGCGTATTGAAATAATCTTCGCTTTCGTAATAAAAACCTTTTCGCTTTGCGGTCTCTTCGTAGAGTCCGTACCAGTCGTGCAGCATATCGATTCCGCCGACGGCAAAATCGATTTCGCTCCTGTACGCGCGGCGTATGCAGTTCCGCGTCGTCCCCCTCATGCGCGAAAGAATTTGTTCGGGAGTGAGCGACAGATTGATAATGACGGTGTCGGGCGCAAGATGGTTTCCGGACGCTTTTCGCAAATTGTGCGTTTTTGTTCCCCAGTTGAGCGCAAGCTGCGCCGTTTCCGGTTTTAGGATTTCATCTCCGCCGTACCGGCTCCTCCATGCCAAATCGAAGCGCAGACAAATACAGTTTTCCGGAACATGGGGACGGAGGGCGAGCGCGAGCTCTTCGAGAAGCGTGCCTCTCTGTTCGGCCGGCAGCGCAATCGACGGAGCTTTCGGCGCGTATGCATAACAGCTGCCGTCATGCCTGTGCCGCAGGAGGATCATAAACGGAAACGTGTATGCGGATGAAGCGTCATCGTCGGTAAAGGTCGCCGAAAAAAAACGCGGTTCCTGTCCCGCAAATTTTTTAAATGTTCCCCAAAACGCCGTTTGAAAGAGATTATCTTGCGGAGGAAACGCTTCCGGAGATACTTGTTCGATCGAAACCATAAAGGCTACCATAACAATTAAACGCAAAAGGCGCAATGCCGATGACGGCTTTTGTTGGGCGTATATGACGCGGTATTTTTATACGCATCGCTGCAATTTCTCTCGTTCTTTGTGAGGCGTACAATCGCTCTGACGGTTTTGTGCAGGGGATATTTTTTTGTTCTTGTGGTATACTGTTGTGCGGAGGAAAATACGAATGAAATACAATACAAATGCAATAGGAAATGCTTTCTTTCAATATCCCCTGTCGGTATGTATTGCAATATACTTTATATGCTATGCGTTCCGTCTGTGGGAATATTTTGTGCTCAAAACGGACGAAAGCGTTATCGGTGAAAACTTTATTCATAAAGCGTGCGGCGTCGCTGTAATTTTCGCCGTGCTTTTCGTATCGGGTTTGCATTGGAGCGACATCGGTTTTGTACGCGACGGTCGGCTTAAAAATATCGGCTTGGGTTTGACTTTAGGCTTCGGCTTTTACACGATCGCCTATGCGGTCGAGTGCATCGTGCTGTACGTTCAGGAAGCCTCTCCTTCTTTGAAGATAGCGTCCGGCGGTTTTTCACTGGTAAAGAGTACCGAGTTTGTAAGCACGGGCATCGCTTTTATTCTTTTATTCAATGTGCTCAATGTGTGGATGGAAGAAGGTTTGTTCCGCGGGCTTTTTACACGGCTTTTGCGCGAGCGGTATGACTGTAGGATGACAATATTTATTACCGCATTATTGTTCGGGCTGTGGCATTTGATAATGCCCGTACGCTCGTTTATCGAAGGGCAGATGAAGCTTGCTCCGATGCTGCTTTTGGGCGCAGGCTATGTCGCGCTCACATTCGTCTACGGTTTGAAGATGAGCTTTTTATACAGAATGACCGGCTCTGTATGGGCGGGCTTGTCCGAACACTTTTTCAACAACAGCGTTATCAATATCGTTCACGTTGCCTCGAGCAGGGGAAGCGATCATCTGCAAGTTGTACGGATCGTAACGGCGCAGCTATTGTCCTTTATCTTTGTAACCATCCTCTATCTGCTCAAGCGGAAAAACTTGCTTCCCGTATTTTGACGGCATGTATCCTTTATGCTATACTTCGAATTATGAACGATATTCGATTTCGATTTGCCGAAAAAAAAGATGTGCCGCTTATTTTGCACTTTATTGAAATGCTCGCGCAATACGAAAAGATGGAAGATGAGGTCGTCGCGACTGAAGCGCTTTTGAACGAATGGATTTTCGATAAAAAGAAAGCCGAAGTGCTTTTTGCGCTTGCAGACGGAAAGGAAATCGGCTTTGCGCTTTTTTTTCATAATTTTTCCACATTCCTCGGTCGCGCGGGCATCTACCTCGAAGATCTCTACGTCTTTCCCGAATACCGCGGGCGCGGCGTCGGAAAAGCGATTTTAATAAAACTTGCCGGCATCGCCGTCTCTCGCGGCTGCGGAAGGCTTGAATGGTCGTGTCTGAATTGGAATACGCCGAGTATCGATTTTTATCTTTCGATCGGAGCCGAGCGGATGAAAGATTGGAACGTCTATCGGCTTTCGGGAAAAACGCTTTCGGCATTGGCGGATGAAAGTTGACGCCGCCTTCTTTTATGAGTACATTATACATACGGTAGCTGCCGGAAACTTCTGCGGTTTTCGGAAAGCGGCCGTAATCGAAGTTGAGGCATATGATGGCGGAAGAACAAAATTGCAATAACGGCTGCGGCTCGTGCGGAAAAAGCTGCGAACAAAGAGATTTGCGCGCAAAGCTCCACGAACAAAGCAGCGTCAAAAAAGTGATCGGCGTTTTAAGCGGAAAAGGCGGTGTCGGAAAATCTTTTGTCACTTGTCTTTTGGCCTGTGCCATGAATCGAAAAGGAAAACATACGGCGATCCTCGATGCCGATATAACCGGACCTTCCATACCCGAAGCGTTCGGTCTTTCTTCTGCGCGCGCCGAGGGCGACGAGCAGACGATTCATCCGGTAACGACGGACGGCGGCATTCAGCTCATGTCCATGGATTTTTTGCTTGAAAGCAATACCGATCCCGTTATCTGGCGGGGACCGGTCATCTCGGGTGCGGTAAAGCAGTTTTGGACGGACGTCATTTGGCGCGACGTCGATTATATGTTCGTCGATATGCCGCCGGGTACGGGCGACGTACCGCTTACGGTATTCCAATCGCTTCCGGTTGACGGCATTATCATCGTCTCTTCTCCTCAGCAGCTCGTGCGCGTCATCGTCGAAAAAGCGGTGAAGATGGCGCAGATGATGAAGATTCCGATTTTGGGTCTCGTCGAAAATATGAGCTACGTCAAATGTCCGAAATGCGGCGAAATCATCAACGTGTACGGAAAAAGCAATATCGAAGCGATTGCAAAAAATTACAATATTCCCGTGCTTGCAAAGATTCCGATAGAAGAACAATCTTCGGCTGCCGTCGATTTAGGTACGATCGAAGACTTGAACGTCGACTACGTCGATCGCGCAATCGATACGATACTTGCTTTGTAGCCGGAAAGTTCGCGGGGCTGCCCAAAAACGGAAGCCCGATTTTAAATTTCTACCGCGGTATACACGGCGAGGCAAAACCGAACGATGTGAGCCGGCGAGCGAAGTGCTTTTCGGACGCACGGCTTTATTCGGCGTATAGTTTCAAAATTCGATATTCGGCTTTTAGTCTTTTTCCGATGCGTGAGTCGTATCGTATTCGGCTCCGTCCGAAATATGCGCTTTCGATTTATCGGGAAAGATAAAGGCGCACAGAATATAGGCGAGGATGCCGCCCATACCGAAGCTCAAAATCGTTAAAATGCCCCAGATAAATCGGACGACGGTCGGGTCGGTGTCAAAGTATTCGGCGATGCCGCCGCACACGCCGCAGATTTTTTTATCATTCGATTTATATAATCTTTTTTTCATGGCTGATCGCTCCCTTGATAAAGGAATAAAGACGCTGTCGGCTTTATCCGCACGCGGACGGGCGCCGACAGAATTCGGCTTTCGGTACATCGCTTAAAACGAAGTGCCGAAACGCAGGTTTTAAAAATCGGTCAAATACCGTTGTAATGCGTTTTCGTTTTTTCCTGCACATAGGCGACGAAGTCTTTGAGCGAAAACGTTTTTTGTTCGAGACCGCTGTCGGCGCGGAAGCGGACCGTTACCGCACCTTCGTCTTTTTCTTTTTGTCCGACGATGAGGATGTACGGCGTTTTGCGCTCCGAGCTTATCGATTTGATTTTGCTTTTCATATTGCTTTCGTCGATGTATGCGTTTGCGCGTATGCCCTTTTCGGAGAGCGCGCTGCGCACTTGTTCCGCGTACTCGTAAAAATCGGGCCCGACGGGAACGACGGCCGCCTGTTCGAAGTGGAGCCACGCGGGAAAAGCTCCGGCGTAGTTTTCGATGAGGATGCCGATAAAGCGTTCGAGAGAGCCGAGCACGGCGCGGTGCAGCATAACCGGATGGTGCTTTTGATTGTCCTTTCCGATGTATTCCGCGTTGAGCCGTTCGCTTGACGGCAGCTGGTAATCGAGCTGAATCGTACCGCACTGCCATTCGCGGCCGAGCGCATCGACGAGGGTAAATTCGAGCTTCGGTCCGTAAAATGCGCCTTCTTTCGGCTGTACGTCGTAGTCGAGACCGGCTTCTTTGCACGCATTCCCGAGAGCGGTTTCGGCGTGATGCCACGTCGCTTCGTCTCCGACGTGATCGTCGGGCATCGTGCTCAGTTTGACGATGAGATTTTTATTAAAACCGAAATCGCCGTATACGCCGACGAGGAGTTTGCAGAACTTTGCGACTTCGCTTTCGATCTGCTCTTCGGTACACAAAATATGCGCGTCGTCCTGCACGAAGCCTCTCACGCGCATGATGCCGTGAAGAGTGCCGCTCGGCTCGTTGCGTACGCAGTGACCGAACTCGGCAAGGCGCATCGGAAGATCTTTATAGCTTCTCGTCCGCGTTTTAAATATCTCGATTGCGCCGGGACAGTTCATCGGTTTGATCGCGAACATGCGCTTTTCGCTTTCGGTGATGAACATATTTTTTTGATAATGTCCCCAGTGTCCGCTCCGTTCCCACAGCGTGCGCGGCATGATCGCAGGCGTATTGACTTCCATATAGCCGTCGGCTTCAAGCTTTTTGCGCATGTATTCCTGCAGCGTTATGTACACGGACCAGCCGTTCGGATGCCAAAAAATCTGACCGGGATCTTCGTCGTCTATGTGGAAGAGATCCATCTTTATGCCGAGTTTTCGATGATCGCGCTTGTCGGCTTCTTCGAGCATTTTGAGATAATTTTTCAAATCGTCCGGCTTTGCAAAACAGGCCGCGTACACGCGCGTGAGCATCGGCTGACTTGCGTCTCCGTGCCAATATGCGCCCGCAATTTTCATCAATTTAAAAGCCTGCGCGTTTATCTCTTTCGTACTCGATACGTGCGGTCCGCGGCAAAGATCGCGAAAATCGTCCTGTTCGTAGGTGGAGATCGCTTCGTCTGCGGGAAGGCTTTGTATCAAATCGATTTTATACGGCTCGTCTTTGAAAAGAGAAAGCGCTTCGTCTTTTGAAATCTCTTTGCGCACGAATTCGTGATTGCCCGAAAGAATTTTCCGCATCTCTTTTTCGACCGCAGGAAAATCGCTTTCCGAAAATTTGACGTCTTTCGGAAAATCGAAGTCGTAATAAAAGCCCGTATCGATTGCGGGGCCTATCGCGATTTTCGTACCCGGATAGAGATATTTGATCGCTTCCGCCATAACGTGCGAACAGCTGTGCCTGATTGTCTGTAATCGTTCATCGAGTGCCATGTGCGTACCTATAATATCAAGAGATTGTATTGATAATAACTCGAATGCCGATTTTTGTAAATCACTTGAAAATTGCGTTTTCTCCTGCCGCATATTTTTCCGCTTTCGCTCTCCTTGCCTTTTATGCTATACTTGTATTTTACAGATTATTTTTATGGGAGTACGGTACATGAAAGCTTACAGACGGCTGCGTTTTGACGGCATCGAAAATTTCCGCGATCTCGGCGGCTGGGAATGCAGCGGCGGCGGGATGACAAAATACGGAGTGTTTTATCGTTCGACCGAACTTGCAAAAGCGACGAAAGCGGACTTGAAGCGCATTGAAGATTTGGGTATACGGACGATCCTCGATCTTCGCCATCCTGAAGAAACGGCTTCCCGTCCCGATTGCCTGCCGAAGTCCTGCGTTTATAAAAACATATCGGTACTGGGTTCCATCCGTCCGCATGAACTCAAAGTGAACGGAGACGTGTATATGACGCACACGCTGTACAATATGTATCGGCAGCTCCTCACGGTGAGCGGCGATGAATTCCGCAAAGTGCTGTTTTTTTTAGCCGATGCGGAAGGACCGACTCTGTTTCACTGCCTTGCGGGAAAAGACCGCACGGGACTTACCGCGATGTTTTTATATACGATCGCGGGCGTCGATGAAAAGGACATCGTAGCCGACTACGAAGTGAGCCACACATATATCAAAGGCTTTATGGCAGATGTTTCGGGTTCTCACTATACGAATATGGAAAAGCTGCTCGCCTTTTTGCACAAAAATTACGGAGGCGTTATTCAGTACCTCGATGCGATCGGTGTAACGGATGCGGTGCGCCGAAAGCTTTACAAAAAATTCGTTTCGATTTGAACGGCATTTATTCGTGCGGAACGGATCATACACCGATACCGCGCGGTTCAACGTTTAAATATTTTTTCCGTGTCCGGTCTCGGCTTTTTGTGATATAATCGATAATCATGGAGGAATCATGATGAAAAAACAAGTACGTGTGATGACGATAGCATTGCTCTTTATCGCGTCATTTTTTGCGGCAAGCTGCGCGACGACAAAAAAAGTTTCCGCAGAATCCCCCCGCGCGGGCGTTCAAACGACGGTTTCGTCGATCGACAAATACGGAAACTGCGCGCTCAGCATTACGCAGGATGAATTTACCGCTGCGGGTTTCGAGCCGGGCGATATCGTGTCGGTAAAGGCGGGCGCTTTCACCTTCGATGCTCCCGTGTGTACGAATTACAGCGACGTCGATAACGGAAAATACCTCATTCGCTTGAGCAAGGGAGGCGTTTCGTTCGCAATCAATATGGGCAATTTTGCCAAAACGAGCGGAGCTGCAGCCGGCACTCCCGTCGCCGTCTCGATGAAAGGAAAGGGCGCATACCTTGCCGACTATAAAATCCGTCAGCTTAAAAAAAGCGAAAACCGGAGCGACTACGCATCCGACGAAATCTTTGCCAATTTTCGCGAAGTAAAAGCGGGAGGCATTGCATCCGTCCGCTTGTATCGATCGTGTAATCCCGTCTACGGTGATGCGCGCGCCCCTTATGCCGAAAAACTCATAAAGGCGAACGGTATAAAAGCTGCGGTAAACCTTGCGGACAGCCGCGAGAGCGCTTGGAAACATATCGAAGAAGCGCCGTATTATAAATCGCTTGCGGAAAGAGGTAATGTCGTTTTCCTCAATATGGGAGTTTCGTTTGCCGATGAAGATTTTATTAAAAAATTGCACGATGCTCTCGTCTTTATCGGTGAAAAGAAAAGCGCGTCTTATATCGTTCATTGTAATGAAGGAAAAGATCGTGCGGGCTATGTGTGCGCTTTGCTCGAAGCGCTGTGCGGCGCGACGCTCAATGAAATCAAAGCCGATTATATGACGAGCTTCGAAAATTATTTCGGCGTCAAAAAAGGTACGGAGCAGTACGATATGATCGGAGGCGTCATCATCGGTACGCTCGTATCGATCAACGGCGGACGGGGCGTTACCGATCGGAACGTCGGAAAAGTCGTCGAAAATTACCTCCGCACAAAAGTCGGCCTTACGCGAGAAGAGATCGACGCCGTGCGTGCGGCGCTGCAGTAGGAAAGCGCGGCGACGGAAATTGTACGCATAAGCGGGTGCGTAAAAGTGCAGACGTACACGCTTATGTGATTTGAAATCGGAACGGATGAGAAGTATGCGGATGAGTCGATCGGGGATTATTTCATTTTGGATTATCGCATTGTTGTCAATGTTGCCGTTTGTTTCCTGCAGTAATAGTATCGCCGATTTTACGGAGATCGATTGTCCCGATGCGATATGCGGCCGCGCATTTGAATTTGCGCTGCTGTACAAAGAAACAGGGATGCAATATGAACTCGGGGGACAATCGCCTCTTCGTTCGGCGGGGATCGATTGTTCCGGTCTTGTCGTAATGTGTTATAAATATGCCCTTGTCGATACGAAGTATAATCTTCTTTTCGACGATGCGTCTGCAAAAGCCATTTATATGAACTATAGCACGCCAACGAGATTTCCGAGACGGGGTGATTTGATTTTTATGGGCGAAGCCGATACGGCAAGCGTTACCCATATTGCAATTTTCGATAAAATAGAAAATGAAAAAGTGTATTTTATCGACAGTACGCAAAAAGATGATAACAATGACGGTGTTTACGAAATAAACGGAGTTACCGCACGGAATTATGAAAAAAATGACGGCAGAATCAAAGCGTATGGAAAGATGAGGTTGGCGTATTAAAAAAAATACTTAAACAGAGGCAGAGGATATTTAAGAATTAAAATTTCTGAATGACAATATCGCCATTGATTTTATTATTGTGCCACACGTTGTAGCGATGATGTTGCCATTCATAATAATTGCTTATTGTTTCGTTGGTATCGGTTATAAAATCGACATGAAATAAATTTGAAATTTCCGTTTTAGATTTATAAATCTTGACTGTTACTATATTTTTAGTAATGGTATCTGTATAAAGATTGCCGTTTAGCGTTGCGGTTTCGATACGCTTATAAGTACCTGTTACGGTATATGTTCCTTCCGAATAAAAACGGATAAAACAGTTATATAATTCCAGTGCCGTCGTATCTTTCGGAAAAGAGTATTCCGTTGCTTTAGGGAAAAATCCAGATTACATTCTTCGGTCGCAGCCAACGTGTCAAAAATCGTTTGATTGGATAACGGAATGCGGCAAACGAAATCTTACGGGAGGCGAAAAAATGACAATTCAAGATTTTATCGGTGAACACAGCGCAGATTTTGACACATACGAAGCCCGCCCCGATTGGCGCGGAAACAAGATATATTCAGTATGACTGAAATCAAACGAAGGGGCTTGTGTCGGCTATCCGCAATATGCCATTGACAACGGAAAAATAATTAGGCTTTCAACTATCGAAGAAACAATAGCTATTATGGAAACAGATATACCGAGCACCGACGATTAAAATACCCTGCTGGAGCCGCGAGGATTGCCGTAGTGCGGTTTTATAACAATAATTGAGAAAATAATAGCTATACGTAATTACGGGGCTTTTCTTGCGGCATTAAAATAAAAAACCGCTCTTTCGAGCGGAGGTTGCCCCAAGAGGCGTATAATCGCTATACGCATTCGGACAATTACAATATATGACGTATTTGTTTTTTTTTGTCAAGTAATAAATAAATAAAAACCGCCCTTTCGAGCGGTCGGCGCCCCAAGAGGCGTATAATCGCTATACGCATTCGAGCAATTACAACATACGACCTTATTTATTCGTGCGGAGGGTTTAATACCCCGACGCTTGCGTCGTAACAAAGGGTATTAAAGCCGACTGCAACCACCTTATGAGAACAACATACCCCGACGCTTGCGTCGGGGGTGTTGATTATCTGTCAAGTATAAAATTTTATCAAAAAACAGAAAACAAAAATGACTATATACATGAGGAATTATGACGGGACCGCAGATTTTTTTAGACTTCGTCGGCTTTTCCGGCATCGTCACCGCCGTAAACGAAATTATGAGCTACCATTGCTCAAAGCCGGGTAAAGACAAAATGATGACAAAGCTGAAACGTATTTGGGCGCTGCCCGTAAAGGAAAGCGCGGAAAATAAAGGGGCGCGCGAGGGTTTAATAAATTGCCAGAGCGTTAATTCTTTCGGAATAACAGCCCGAGCGCGACGAGTAAATCGATTTTTTCTGGAGCGACGGACGGGAGTTTATCGTCAAGGCGTTTATGAACGGCTTTTACGAGAAGCCATACGAGGTAGTAAAAGCCAAAAACGGCGCTGATTATTACGGCAAGAATAAATAAAGCGATCATTGCACACCGCGTTTTTTAAGCGAGCGCTTTATAAAAGGAGAAAGTAAAATTGAAACAACTTTACCGATAAAGCCGCCGATAAGAGCGCCGACAGCGGCACAAATGACGAGAAAGGTTATTGAAAGGAATACGTCCATAACAAGCACCTCGTCTATAGTATCAGTATAAAATACGTTTTGGAGATGGGGGGAATTGAACCGCTTTCAGTCACATACATCCTGTATGCTCCTTCAAGCCGTCTCCGCTCGCTTCCGGCCGCATCTTCCTCGCACTTGCTCGGCGCTCGCTTCGCGGGGTTCAATTCCCGTTTTATTAAAATTACGAAATGCATTTTGGAGATGGGGGGAATTGAACCCCCGTCCGGGTACGTAAAACAGGTACATCTACAGGTGTAGCTGTGCGAGGTGATTGTCGGGAGCGTTTAACGGCACAGCAGGTGTCCGCTCCGTATTCCGATAGATGTCCTGCGCACATATCGGACACTGTACGCAGCAAGCTCCGGTTTACGACGGAAATCCCGCCAGCTCAGAGCGGCGCGGACGGGTTTCCGGCTCTTTAAGTCGCCGCTTACGCAGCAAGAGCTAACTGTTCGTCTTCAGACACGAAGTCTTCTTCACGTTTGGCAGTTATGTTTTTTTGCGTTTTCAAAGGAAACGCGGCCTTACCTGCAGTACAAGCTTTCCCGTATCCGTCGAAACCGGTGCACCCCCGATTTGCGGAATCGTTTTAAAGATACTCATGCAGGGTGATTTTGTCAAGCGTATTTTCGATTTTTTCTGATTCTATCCGCCTGCCTTTTGTTTTTTCGCATACATGTAAAAAAAGTCCGAATCGAGCGCCTTGCCGAACGCATAAAAAAATATTATTATTTTGCCGAAAGCCCCGTGTATGACAAAACGCAATAAAACGGCGCTCATGCATCCGGCTATGTAAGGAATACTTTTATAATGAAAGCACTGATTCAACGCGTAAGCACCGCATCGGTATCGGTGGACGGTAAGTACTGCGCTTCCATTTCTCGCGGCTTTCTCGTTTTTTTAGGCGTTACGCACGGAGACACAAAAGAGACCGCTGAAAAGCTCGCGGAAAAAATCCGTAAGCTTCGTATTTTTGAAGACGAAAACGGAAAGACGAATTTATCGCTCGAAGATGTTGCCGGCGAACTTTTGGTCGTGTCGCAGTTTACGCTGTACGCCGACTGCAGCCGTGGTAACCGGCCCGGTTTTGAAAACGCGGCCGAACCCGCTTATGCGAAAAACATATATGAATATTTTTTGTCCTACTGCGAGAGCCGGTTCCGCTCTGTCGGTCACGGTATTTTCGGTGCCGATATGAAAGTTTCGCTCGTCAACGACGGCCCCTTTACGATCATGCTTGAAACCGTCTGAAACTATCCGACATATCGTTCCGACTCATTATTTTGATAATTTTATCGGATGTTTTATGCGCGATTGATTTTTCTTTATTCTAGTACTAGAATATTAACCATGGATATATCATTGACGGAGCTGCTGCTGCTCGGCATTTTAGCCGAAAAACCGCAGCACGGTTATCACATCGAACATCTCATCGAAGAGCGGGGCATGCGGAAGTGGACTGAAGTCGGCTTTTCTTCAATTTATTACGTTTTAGATCGACTTGAAAAAAAAGGTTTGGCGGCCGGCGCTCATACGGCGGGCAAAGCGCAAAAGCGTTATTCCATAACCGATAAAGGTATGGTGATTCTGAAAGAAGAAACAAAAAAACGAATCGAAAAGCGGCGGCCTTCGAATATGCACTTTATGACGGGATTGGCCGGAAGCTGGCTGTTGGAATCTTCGGAACTCATCGACGCTTTTAAAAATCGGCGAAACGAAATAAAAAAAGATTTGCAAGCGCTGCAAAAAAAGATTACGGAAAATAAAAATGCACCGCGTTCTGCACGAGAGCTGTTCTCTTTGAGCGAAGCATTGTTGAAAACCGAAGCGGATTGGATAAGCGCGGAATTGAGGAGGATAAAAAAATGAACGTATCGGTAAAACCCTTTATCGGACAGCACTGCGAAACTACGGCGACGGGAACTTTGCTGCATCAGTTGGGGATCGAGCTTTCAGAACCGATGCTGTTCGGGATCGGCGAAGGTTTAAACTTTATTATATGGAACATGAAAACGATGACGTTTCCGTTTATGGGCGGCCGCGTCAAGCCCGACGTACTCACTGCGAATATCGCAAAAAATCTCGGATTGAAACTTACGGTACGAGAAACGAGTTCGCATAAAAAAGCGTGGGAAGGAGTTAAAGCGCTGTTGGATGCCGGCAAAGCGGTCGGCTTAAAGCTCGATTGCTATCACCTTGAATATTTTTCGCATCCGATACATTTTGCAGGACACTACGTCGCCATTATCGGTTATGACGATAAAAATGCGTTTTTAATCGATACGAAACAGCAGGGTACTTCTTCGGTGACGTCGCTGAAAAGTTTGGAAGCGGCTCGGAGCGAA
Organism: Treponema sp. Marseille-Q4132; assembly: GCF_014334835.1. NCBI lineage: Bacteria > Pseudomonadati > Spirochaetota > Spirochaetia > Treponematales > Treponemataceae > Treponema > Treponema sp. Marseille-Q4132. The sequence goes on along the minus strand of NZ_CP060591.1, from coordinate 918,400 downwards.
AAAGGAGCGATGTCGTCGAAAAATCTGTATTATACAATCGAAAAAGAAAAATGCATTCCGCTCAAAAAAGCCGTCGTCAAAGCGATCCGCGGTAATGCGGCGGCGTATCTTTCTCCTCCGATTAAAAATCTTTCGTACAAGGGTATTGAAAAAGCGAGCGGCGAAATCATACGATGGTTCGACGGCTCCGGAGATGTTAAAACGGAATTCGCCGCGAGCGCGATGTTGATGGAAAAAGCGGGGACCGGCGGAGCGCTGTTTCGAAATCTTTACCGCGATTTTTTAGCCGAAGCTTATCGCTTGACGAAACACGATGCGATCGAAAAAGCACACAAAGCGTTTACGGATATTGCGAAAGACTGGTCGCGCGTCATCGCGCTTTTTGAAAACGTCGGAAAAACCGGTGAAAGACGGTACGTGCTGCAAGCGTCGGAACTCCTGCGAAGTCTCGCCGAAAAGGAAAAAGGAGCGATGCAGCTGCTCGAAAATATCTGACAGCAAAAGGAGATGCCGTAAGCGGATGCGGGAAATTGTACTGTACGTGCAGCTGATCGAAACCGTCCGGCCGATGAAAATCCTGCGATTAAAAATTGATTTCCGCAGCGGATGCAATACGGGCAATGCGTGCATAAGTCTACGTACCCTTGAAGTCGCGCGGTGAATTATATTATACTGACGGAAGATACAGAAAGTTCAATTTGATTTTTGGGGTTTTTGTTAATGAAAGAGAATTGCATCGACTGCATTTTGCGTACTGATAACGATATAACGCCCGAACAGCTTTTTTTTATGACGCGTTATGTTCCCTATAGCGTCGTAAAAATGATGGGCGAATCTCCCAGCTGCTTTTTTGAAAGAACGATAGAAAAATTTCAAGGCGTCATGGTTTACCTCGATATCATCGGCTTTACGAAAATCGTCGACGGCTATATGAAAACGGGACGCGACGTTGCGGATCTTACGAATACGCTGTCCGATTATTATTCGGTCGTTATAGAAACCGTCCGCGGATTCGGCGGCTCCGTGTTTCAATTTGCAGGCGATTCGATTCTCATCTGTTTCAACAGATTGAAAGACGAAAGCGATGAAAACAATTTACGGCGTGCGCTTGCGGCGATGATTCTCATCCTCGAACTGAGCAACAACTACAATACGGTTTCCGAAGAGTTTGTTAATTTTACTCTGAAGCCGAAAATCGGTATGGGGCAGGGGGAAATCTTTCAGATATTTCTCGGCGACACGGAATATTCGATGACGCCGGTGCTTACGGGTGCGGCAGTCATCCAAGCGATCAAAATGGAAGAAGCCTGTACGATGCAGGAAATCGTCGTGAGTATTCCCGTGTGGAACCTTGCGTGTAAAATAGGGCTTGAGCGCTATTTTGCCGAACAGGAAGGTTTTTATCATCTTACCGATATCCCTGAAGATTTTGCCGCTTCGGTCGAACGTCCGGAATATATCGACGTGGAAACATGGTTTTCAAATCCGCGTTTTTACAATCGTCTGTATTCGTTTATCAATCCCGTTATCTTCAACCGGATAAAAAACAATGTGCAGGGCTTTGACGGCGAATACCGCAATGTCACGTGCTGTATGGTTCGTTTCGACGGAGTTTTCGGACAGGCCGTCAGCGAAGCGTCTATCGCCGAAGGTTATGAAAGTCTTAATAAAATTTATAAAGATCTGCAGGATATCGCGAATCGTTTTACCGGTTATTGCGGAAAGCCCGATTTGAGCGACAAGGGTATCGTCTTTCCCGTATTTTTCGGCATGCCCGTTGCAATCGAAAATAAAGAACGTATGGCCTTGCTGTTTGCGCACAAGCTGATCGAAGAAGAAGTAAAGGCGGGCGGTAAAATTATCGTAAACGTCGGCATTTCCACCGGCGTCGTCTACGCCGGAGAATTCGGTGCGAATATGCGCAAAGATTTTACGATCGTCGGCAACGCGATCAACTTTGCCGCACGCCTCATGATGAACGCGACGAACCACGGAAGTTTTACCGTTTTTATCGATGAAGCGACGAAATCCAAAACCGATGCGATGTGCGAAACGGAAACGATGCCCGGTATTATGCTCAAAGGTTTTTCCGAAATGCAAACCGTATATCATCTTTTGTCAATCAAAAGAGATGTCGAAAAAGTGAATCATAAAACGGAGCTCTTCGGAAGAAGCGGTGAACTTTCGGCTCTTCGGGCATTGTATGAAAGAATCAGACAGGGAGAGTTGTGCTTTGCTCCTATTGTCGGCGATATCGGTTTGGGAAAATCTTACCTTGTACAGGATTTCGTTTCGGATATTATGGCGTCGTACACGGATACCGTTGTCATGTACGGAAGAGCATATCCCTACGAAGTTTCGACTCCGTTTTTTTTGTGGAGCGACATTATAAAGCGCGTCGTCGGCATAACCGATTCGATGCAGGGTGAAATGCTTTTGCTGCACGTACTGAACAAATTCGCGCGCGAGCTTCCGGCTCATAAAAATTGGGTGTCGTATTTTCTGTCGGTACTCGGCTACAGTTTCGTGGAAAATCCGGTAACCGCGCACCTCGATCCGGCGACAAAGCAGCAGCACTTTTTTGCCCTCGTATATACGCTGCTCGTAAGTTATGCGGAAAGTCATCCTCTCGTCATCGTTCTTGAAAATCTGCAATGGGCCGACAGTCTTTCGCTGCATTTGCTTTCGTATATTTCGCGTCAGCCCAAGAACGCGCCGATTCTTGTCGTGCCCGTTTCCCGCGAGTCGAAAAAGATAAAGAGGATTTTTTCTCTGAACAATATTAAAGTGATGCGTCTCGCACCTTTAAGCGATACGGCCGCTTCTCGGCTTACGGCAAAACTTTTGAATTTCGAAACGCCCGATAAACTGCTTTCGGCGAAAATAGTTGCTCTGTCCGGCGGTAATCCGTTGTATATCCAAATCATTGTCGAAAGTCTCATTTCTGATGAAAAAATTATTAAAAATAATAAGGGGTATTATTATCCGGTCAAGCCTATCGATGATATAAAGATCCCGTATACTATCGAAAACCTTATCGTCGTACAGCTCAATGCGCTTTCGTATGAATCGCAGGTTATCTGCAAAAATGCTTCCGCTATAGGCAGAACGTTTTCGCTTTCCGCGCTTGAAGCGCTTATGTCCGAAACGATTTCTTCCGAAGTCCTCGAGCGATCGCTTACCGAACTTGAAGAGAGCGGCTTTATCATTTGCAACAATGCAAAGCGGACGCTCTTTACGTTTAAAGATGTGATGGTGCGAGATGTCCTCTATAGGACGATCATCGAGTCCACGCGGAGAAGTTTGAATATCGCGATGATCAATTATCTTGAAGAAAAATATAAAGACAATATCCGATCCGTTGCGGACAAATTGCTGTATTACGCGAAGCAAGCGAAAGATACCGATGCGATTGCAAAATATACGAACCTTGCTGCGGAGAACGAATGCAATGCGTGAAATCATTTTTGTCGATCCCGTTTTAAAAGATACGGTGTGGGGAGGGAAGCGCCTCGCCGAATACGGTTATAAACTGCCGAGCGATCATGTCGGAGAAGCATGGGCGATCAGCGCACATCCGAACGGCGACTGTACCGTCGAAGGATGCGCTTTTGCCGGTATGCGCCTTTCGGAGCTTTGGCAAAAGCATCGCGAGCTTTTCGGAGGAGAGGCGGGAGAGCGTTTTCCGCTTTTGACGAAGATCATCGATGCGGAGCGCGACCTGTCCATCCAAGTGCATCCCGACGATGCGTACGCAAAGGTACACGAAAACGGCTCTCTCGGTAAAACCGAATGCTGGTATATTCTCGATGCCGCGCCCGGTGCGAAGATCGTCATAGGGCACAATGCGAAAAACCGCGGCGAAGTGCGCGATATGATCGAACAAAAGCGCTGGAACGAGTTTATCCGCGAAGTGCCGGTACACAAGGGCGATTTTTTCTTTATTTCGCCGGGAACGGTTCACGCGATAAAGGGCGGCACTCTTTTGCTTGAAACGCAGCAAAACAGCGACGTCACTTATCGCGTTTACGATTACGATAGGCCGGGCAGCGACGGAAAACCGCGCGCGCTTCATATTGCCGAGAGCATCGACGTCATAACGGCGCCGTTCGAAGAGAGTCTGCCGCAAAAAAATCCTCATAAAACGATCAACAAAAATCTCGGCGAACTCGTAAGCTGTCCGTATTTTTCCGTGTGGACGCTCGGCGTGCAAGGAAGGGCTGAGATCGTGCAGGATCAAAAATTTATGCTCGTATCGGTCGTCGAAGGCGCAGGGACTGTGGACGGAAAAGCCGTTCGAAAGGGAAGCCACTTTATTCTTCCGTATGAGTACGGGCGGGCGGTATTCGAAGGCGATATGCAGCTCGTCATATCCGCAGTGTAAGCGCGGCGGGGTCTTGTTTGACGGTGTTCGATACGGAAAGCGCGACGGGGGCGGCAACGCCCGCTGCCGACGGGGAGCGTAAAGACCGAAGCGCTCGGTCCGATGAAGAGCGCTTTTCGCGGACAAGGATGCTCGTCGGGGATGACGGCGTCGAAACGCTGCAAAAAAGCCGCGTCATCGTGTTCGGTATCGGAGGCGTGGGAGGCTTTGTCGTCGAAGCGCTTTCGCGCGCGGGTATAGGTTCTCTCGATATCGTCGATAACGATACCGTTTCCGCTTCGAACATAAACCGGCAGATATACGCGCTCGACAGCACGGTCGGCGCGTATAAAGTCGATGTCGCCGCCGCGCGCATCCGAGACATCAATCCCGAATGTACCGTAATGGCCCATCGCTGTTTTTTTCTTCCCGACACGAAAGATCGATTCGATTTTTCACGCTGGGATTACGTCGTCGACGCGGTCGACACGGTCGCTGCAAAAATAGAAATCATTAAAAGAGCGAAGGACGCGGGGACGCCCGTCGTAAGCTCCATGGGTACGGGAAACAAACTCGATGCGTCTCGTTTTCGCATTGCCGATATAGCCGAGACGAGCGTGTGTCCGCTTGCGCGCGTCGTTCGGCAGGAATTGAAAAAGCGGGGCATAGAAAAAGTTCCGGTGCTCTTTTCGACCGAAAAGCCTTCGGTTTATGAAAAACCGCCTGCAAGCATTTCATTCGTGCCTGCGGCCGCCGGGCTTTTGATCGCGCAAAAGGTCGTGTGCGATTTGCTTGAAAAAGCGCGGAGCTGTTGATATTATTAATAATTAATAAATTGAAGGGAAGTGCGCCGTCTTTGTAAAGGGTCTGCTTTCGACGGTGCTTTTACACCGTCAGCCTACGCCCGCGCGGAGCGGTGCCGAAGGCAGACGCGGAGCGAGCGCAAGCGAGGGACGCGGCCGAGCGTGAGCGAGCCGCAGAGGGCGGGTTCTTCCGACCGCTTCGTCCCGATTTTTATTTTATTAATCCTGCAGGATTGTCCGCAACGATAACTTTTCCCGATTTGATAGCTTCGAATGCTTCCATTGCGCGTTTTTGCGCTTCCGCCGAGAGGTTCGGATTTTTGAGGGGGATGCCGACGCCGTTGTTGTTCGCCGTGAACTCGAGTTCTTTGCCGCCGGGGAATTGACCTTGTAGTTCGGCTTTGATCATATCGTACGAAGCGCGGTCGAGGAATTTCATAGCGGATGTGAGCACGGCACTCTTTCCGTTCGGCATGAGCCCGTCGTTGTATTGATCGACGTCGACGCCGACGACCCATACGTCTTTGCCGGTAGAGCGCCTCGTTTTCGCTTCGCTGATGACGCCGACGCCGACGCCGCCTGCCGCTGCGTGGATGACTTTGACGCCTTTATCGAACATGGAAGCTGCGAGCTGCTGACCTGCCGCGACGTCGTTGAAGGTTCCCTGATAGATGACGTTTTCGGCTTTGATCGTTATCTTAGTGCCGAAGTTCGCGTTTGCATATTTGATGCCCTGCTGCCATCCCCAGTTGAATTTTTGAACGGCGGGGATTTCCATGCCTCCGATAAAGCCGAAGCTGCCTTCTTTGACCTGCACTGCGGCCGCGACGCCCGCGATAAAGGCGGACTGCTGTTCGAGCCACGAAATGGCCGCGACGTTCGGCGCCGTTTTGTATACCGAATAATCGGCGTTGTGCGGTTTTCCGTCGAGGATGACGAATTTGACTTTCGGATATTTGTCTTGCGCTGCGAAAACGGCGGTTTCGAATTTGAAGCCCGGGCAGATGATCATCTGATAGCCCGCATCCGCGAGGTTTCCGATTTCTTTGAGATAGTCGGCTTCCGTCGTTCCCGCAGGTTTCAGATATTTGCATTCGATGTTCATATCTTTTTGTGCGCGGAGGATGCCTTCCCACGTGCCTTGATTGAATGATTTGTCGTCGATGGTTCCGGCATCGGTTACCATGCCGACACGGAGCGATTTTTTTCCGGATGCGGACGAATCGGCTCCTCCCATTGCAAAGACTGCACTTGCTGCAAGCAGTGCGCACAGAATTGCGATTGTTTTTTTCATCGTGTTCTCCTTATTGCGGGTAAATAATAATCATAAAAATAGTATACCGAGCGGCGGCATTAGTCAAGGTATGTTTTGGGAGAATCTCAAATCCTGATGACGGAAGCTCCGGTTTTTTCGTCTTTCGGAAGCCGTGCCGGATTGCCGAGCGTGCCGACTGCGATACTGTCGCCCGAAAAAAGCGGGCTTCCGGATGCGGGAACTGCGAGCGTCAATCCGAGCGGACTGCACGCGTAGTGTCCCGAAGCGCGGCCGGGAAGCGTGATGGCGTCGCTTACGATGCGGATCGGAAATTCGGTGCTTTTTGTTTTTGGCGCTTCGTCGGTGCATCCGCGTACCGCTTTTACGCTCCCGCTTTCGAAAGCGTTTCGGGCAAAGAGAAAACTTACGACGGCTCTGGTTTTCGGAAGCTTTGCGTCTTTCGAAAGTTTCAAAAGAGAGGGGGGCGCGTCCTCCGTCGAAAAGGCGAAGTTGCACCACTTCGACGCGCTTCCCGTATGCGCGCGGTATCCGTTCATCGGGCATGCGTCCGCGTGCGGACAGGGTGAAACGATCGTCATATTCTTTTTAAGCAAGGTGTCGCGCATCAAGCTGATAATGCGTGCGGCGGACGGCACTCCCGGTTCGATGACGAGAAGGTCGCATTTTTTTGCCGCATAGGAGAGGAGCGATGAGGCGTACTGTTTTGCGCGTATTTCGTCGCTCCGCGCATCGGTTTCGCGCAGTTCGTTCAGCATGTCGGCACAGACGATGAGAGAGGCTTTTTGCCGTATGGGCTCTCCGAGTTCTCCTTTTATGCGCACGATATTCCAATGAGGGGCGGCGTTTTTATCGGAAGGCGGGACTCGGGCTGCGATCGAAAAGTAGAGATCTTCTCCGAGCGCGAGGGATGCCTGCGATATGTCCATGCAGTACCACGTAAGTTTTTTGTTCCGCAGTTCGGGGCGGGAAAGCCACAGCGCGATGACGGCGGTGAGAGGGCCGCTTCCGACATCGAGGCAGGCGTCCCCGTCCGAAAGTGCGAACGCGTCTTTTTCAAAATTTGCAAAGAGGCGCGTAAAGCGGACGATGTTCCACCACGAAAAATAGCGAACGTATGCGGAAAGCGTTTCGGGCGCGTTCATATAGCCTCTTCTCCGTTTGCCCCGCTCGTCGGTGAGCGCGTGCGAAAGCGCGTTTATGTTTTTCGGAAGAGAAGCGAGCTGTCTGCCGTTTGCGGGAAATACGCTTTGCAATATCTTGTCGAATTCGGCGATGACATTTCGCGCGTCGGGCGGGATCGCATCGGCGGAAAACATACTGCGCCGTTTCAAAATTGCCGAGACGGGTGCGCGGTACGCCGCCTTGTCTTTCGGCGATGTGCGCCGTATCGATTGCGAAATACCGGGGTTTTGCCGCGCGGGAGCGGGCTTCGGTTTCGCTTGGGCAGGCGCATCGTATATTCGCGGAGGTTTTCGTTTTGCCGCGGAAGCGCCGTCGAGCATAGCGCGCGTTTCGGCATTTTTTGCCGCGCTGTCTTTTTTAATAAATTTTTCGTACCGCTTTGCGCCGTCAGTTCGATTCATGCTTTCGGTATTTCCTCATCGTAAGGTAGATGTCGGTCAAATCGGTGCGCAAATCGTGGATCGCATGCAGCGTATCCGCATCGTCTTCGAGACGATTCGCGTCTTCGATGATTTGACTGCGTGCGCCTTCGATCGTAAATTTTTTAATATTGATAAGGTATTTTAACCGGAGGATGATATCGATTTCGCGCTGCGAATATACGCGGTGTCCGGCCATATTTTTTTGCGGAGCGAATCCGGGTATCACGCTTTCCCAATAGCGAAGCACGTGGGCTTTTACGCCCGTGATCTCTTCTACGTCGCCGATCGAATACGATGCCACTTGCTTCTCCGTCAGCTTTTATTCGTGCGGTCTTCCCATTTTTGCCGGCTCGCTTTCAGTTCGAGCTGTACGGGAATTTTATTAAATCCCAAATCTTCGCGGATCCTGTTTTTAAGATAGGCGATGTACGTCTGCGGTACCGATTCGGGCTTTGTCGCAAAGATCAAAAACGACACGGGATTGACGCCTGTCTGCGTCATATAGCGTACTTTAAAATGCGCGGTTTTCGCTGCAGGCGGCGGGTATTGAAAAAGCCAATCTTTGAGAGCGGCGTTCAGTACCGACGTTTCGACTTTTCGCGTAAGCTGAGCGTAGAGTTCAAGCACCGTAGCGAGCAAATCTTTTATGCCCTTGCCTTCGAGTGCGGAAAGCGCGACGATCGGCGCGTATTCCATGTGTCCGAACATGATGCGGATATTTTCCGCCGCTTTGCGGAAAGAGGCGCGTCCCTTTTCCTGCGTGTCCCATTTATTGAGCGCGAAGACGATGCCTCGTCCGCGTTCGTGTGCGAGCGCACACAATTTTTTTACCTGCTCGTCCAATCCGTCCTGTGCGTCGATCATCAATATGACGACGTCGCATTCATCGAGCGTTTTGATCGCGCGGTTTACGGAATAGTATTCGACGTTTTCTTTTACCTTCGTCTTTCTTCGGATGCCGGCGGTATCGAGCACTTGAAAGTCGGCTCCTCCGTACGAAAAGGCACCTTCGACGACGTCGCGTGTCGTGCCGGCGTAATCGCTGACGATCGAAGCGTCGGAATGCGTCAAACGGTTTGCGAGCGTCGATTTTCCGGTATTCGGCTTTCCCATGATCGCGATCCGTACGACCGGCGTTTTGTCGGTTTCGACGACGGATGAAAAATCGAGGCGCGAAACGATCGCATCCGAAAGTTTGGGAATGTGATCGCCGTGTTCGGCCGAAATGAAAATCAAATCGCCGAAGCCGAATCTTGCGTAATCGTAAGCCTGCTCTCTGTTGCGCCCGCCTTCCGTTTTGTTGACGACGGCGACGACTTTGTCCCGATACGGACGCATTTCTCCGATGAGCTCTTCGTCTTCGGCGGTGAGTTCTTCGGCATCGAAAACGAGCAAAATCAAATCGGCTTTCCGTATCGCATCGAGCGAACGGTTGACGACGAGTTCGTCGAGGGCGGCTTCCTGCGTGCCCGTTTTCCGTTCGAGTTTGTAGCCGCCCGTATCGATGAGGCGAACGGGTTTTCCCGCGATGAGCGCCGTGCCTTCGACGGGATCGCGGGTAACGCCCGGAGTCGGATCGGTGATCGCGATATTTTTTTCCATAAAGCGGTTAAAGAGCGTAGACTTGCCGACGTTCGGGCGGCCTGCGATGACGACGACGGGGCAGTTTGCAAACAGCTTATCGCGCTTTTCATCCGTTGCTTTTTGTACGATCGATTCCGATCGTTTTTTTTCGAGCGGTTTTGAAAAATCAGGTTTGCGTTTTTTCTGCATAGTCGATAATCCCGTTCGCCGTAATTATTAATTATTATAAACTGTTGAGATGCTTTGCCGAAATCGCATTCAATTCGTCGATCGTAAAGCGAGACAAAAGCTCTTTGATGCCGGAAATCAATTTTGCACTCATACTCAAACTGCGAAGTCCCATACCCGAAAGCACGAGAACGCTGTCGTTTTTTCCTGCCATTTCGCCGCACACGGAAACGGGTATGCCTGCTTTTCCTGCGGCATCGACCGTCATCGCGATGAGGCGCAGGACGGCCAAATTGAATTCGTCGTAAAGTCCCGACACTGCGGGATTTTCCCTGTCGATGCCGAGCGTGTACTGCGTCAAATCGTTCGTGCCGATCGAAAAAAAATCGCTGTGCTTTGCAAGCGAATCGGAAAGCAGGGCGGCTGCGGCCGTTTCCACCATGATGCCGATCGGAACCTTATCGTTGAACGGAATGTTTTCGGCGCGCAGTTCGCTCCGCACCGTTTTCGCGATCGATTTGCACTGCTTGACCTGATCGACGGTCGTGATGAGCGGCAGCATGATGCGCAGGTTTCCGTAAATGCTTGCGCGGTATAAAGCGCGCAGCTGTGTTTTTAAAAGCTGCGGATAGGCGAGGGAAAGGCGTACGGCGCGCAGTCCCATAAGCGGATTTTTTTCTTCGGCGATCGGGATATCCGCCGAATGAATGAGTTTGTCGCCGCCCGCGTCGAGCGTGCGGATCGTCACGGGTTTTCCGTTCATAGCGCCGAGCGCGTGCTTATACGCGTTGAATTGCACATCTTCGTCGAAAGGGCGGTACGCGTAGTTTCCCGCTTCATGCACGGTGCTCATGTATAAAAATTCCGTTCGGAAAAGGCCGATGCCGTCCGCGCCTTCTTTTACCGCGAAGTCCGCTTCTTCCGGCGTGCCGATATTCGCATATAATTGAAATTTCGTACCGTCTTTCGTTTCGGCGGATTTTGTTAAAAATATTTTAAGCTTTTCGCCGTGTGCTTTTTCCTCGTCGATCTTTTTTCGATATTCGGAGAGCGTTGTGTCGTCGGGGCCGGCGATGACTTCCGCCGTTTTGCCGTTTACGACGACTGTTTCCCCCGTTTGAATTTGATGCGTGATATTGTTGATGCCGACGACGGCGGGAATGCCGTAGTTCCGTGCCAATATGACGACGTGGCTCGAAAGGCCGCCTTCGGTGAGTGCGAGCGCCGCGATCTTTCGTTTTGCAAGGGCGATCGTATCCGTCGGTGAAAGGGATGACGCGACGATGACCGATCCTTCAGGCACTTCGTTTGCGTCGAATTCGCGGACGCACAGCATATCGTCGAGTACGAGGGCGAATACATCGGTGATGTCTCTTGCCCGTTCGGCCAAATAGTCGTCGCCCGCGTTGCGCAGTTTTTCGGCATATTCGGCCGATTTTACGTCGACGACGTGTTCGATATTTACGTTCGATTTTTCATAAGAATCTTTGAGTTCGGCGGCAAAGATCGGATCGCCGAGCATGAGCGTATAGGCTTCGAGCAGATCGCGCTGTGTTTTGTTCGCCGTGTTTTTCGGCAGGCGGTCGAGTTCGGCGCCGAGCCTTTCGGTGACGGCGCGTACCGACGATAAAAAACGCTCCCAGCCGGCATCCTTTTCTTCTTTTCGGACGGTTTTTTGAGGAACGGTTTTTATTGTCTTTTCGGGAATGACGAAGGCCTTTCCGAGTCCTATTCCGTCAGCTGCCGGAATGCCGAGAAATATTTTCATTTGTATTTTATTATAACGGCGGCTCGGAGGAGTGTCAAACAGAAGGTATCGATTTTTTATCAAGCAGTCGAATACGCTTATATACAAAACGGCCGCGCATGTGCGCAGCCGTATCTTCATTACAGTAATTTGCTTTTCAATCTTTTTGCGGCATGAGGGACTGCAAGCGCGCGTCATGCCGCGGACGATTACAGCGGGATATTACCGTGCTTTTTCAGCGGCGTGTCCATGCTGCGCTTTCGAGCGAGCACTTCGAAACTGCGTGCGATGCGCTCTCGCGTTTCCTGCGGTTCGATCACTTCGCTGACATAGCCGCGCTTCGCCGCGATTTTCGGCGTCATTATCTCCGTTTTATATTCTTCCGACTTTGCCGCGACTTCGGCCGCCTTAGACGGATCTTTGAGCTCTTTTGCGTACAAAATGCCGATCGCGCCTTCCGCACCCATAACCGCGATTTCGGCTTTCGGCCACGCGTATACGTAATCGGCGCCGAGGTGTTTCGAACACATCGCGATGTATGCGCCGCCGTACGCTTTGCGCGCGATGACGGTTACTTTCGGAACGCTCGCTTCGCTGTATGCATAGATCACTTTTGCGCCGTGCCGGATGATGCCTTTTTGCTCTTCCTGCGGGCCGGGGATAAAGCCGGGAACGTCGACGAAAGTTAAAAGCGGTATGCCGAAAGCGTCGCAGTAACGGACGAAGCGCGCGATTTTGTCGCTCGCATCGCAGTCGAGAACGCCGCCGACGCCCATCGGATTGTTTGCGACGATACCGACCGACTTGCCTTCGATTTTCGCAAAGCCCGTGACGCAGTTTACCGCAAATTCGGCCGACGTTTCAAAAAACGAATCGTCGTCGATACAGCAGTTGATGATTTCGCGGATATCGTAACCGGCGCGCGGGTTTTCGGGGATGACTTCTTCGATGCGCTTCGCTTTTTTCTTTGCGTCGAATTTGTATTTTTCGTTTTGTGCGAGATCGTCGCCGAAATAGTGGGGGATGTAGTCGAGCAGCGCGCGCACTTTTCGATAGCAGTCGTTTTCGCTTTCGCAGCGGAAATGCGCGACGCCCGATTTTTTCGAGTGGATCGCCGCTCCTCCCAAATCTTCCGACGAGATATCCATAAACATAACCGATTTGACGACTTTCGGTCCGGTGATAAAGAGTTCGCTTATCTTGTCGATCGCAAAGATAAAATCGGTGATGCCCGGCGAATACACGGCGCCTCCCGCACAGGGACCTGCGACGATCGAAATCTGCGGCACCGAACCGGATGCGCGGACATTTTGATAAAAGAGATCTCCGTAGCCGCACAGCGCGTCGACGCCTTCCTGAATGCGCGCTCCGCCGGAATCGTTTATACCGATGACGGGGCACCGCGCTTCGACCGCCTTGTCGATGAGTTCGGCGATTTTTTTGCCGTGCATGAGACCGAGTGAGCCGCCCTGCACCGTAAAATCCTGAGCGTATACCGCGACCGTCCTTCCGTTTATCTTTCCGAATCCGGTGATGACGCCGTCGTAGGGCATATCCTTTTTTTCCATGCCGAAGCTCGTGCAGTTGTGACGCACACCCGAATAGATTTCCATAAACGAATTTTCATCGCACAAAGCGCGAATCCGTTCGATTGCGTGAAGTTTTCCTTTTTCGTGTTGTTTTTCGACATTGTATTCCATAAGACAATTCCTCGTTCCAAAATAATTTAAACGTACGCTCTATGATAACCCATCGTTTCCGCGCTGTCAATATGACAAAAATCGGTTTTATGTCGAAGTCGTGCCGGACGTATTCTGGATGACCGCTCAACAGCTTTAGGTAAAGAAGCGAAGTTTCGTACGCCGCGATCGGATGCGGCAAAACCGATTATCCCCCAATTTACCGCTGCAATCGGCCGTTCCGGATTGAAGTCTTCATCGATTCCGCTCCGCCGCTTTCCGCACGGCGTCCGGATCCGGCACCCACGGGTATTTTTCTTTTAGCGCGCCTGAGGCAAGGACGGCATTTCCTCCGTGTTTTTGCAAGGCGGAGAGCGCATCGGATTTGAACGCTGCGGTATCGACGGGCACATCGTTCTCTTTTTCTTCGATGCCGGTGACTGCCCATTCGTTTTTTTTATACGTCAGCCTTACCGTATCGCGATTACGCTCTACGATAAAATCGCCCGTTTCGCCGTCCGTGCGCACGGTGTAATATTCCGCCGTATGTACCGCTTGAGCGCCGTCGTCGAGCGGTGCGCCTCCTTCGCCTCTTACCGGCGTTTTCTTTTCGCTCCGTTCGGGCACGCGGACTTCAAGTGAGCTTTCTTTGCCGTCGAGCGTAAAAGAAGTAATGCCGTATACGTCTCGCCTTGTTCCCGCATTTTCCTCGGAGAGAAAAGCGAACCATGTTTCCGGGTCGACGATGCCGTTTTTCGGATCGTAGGCGCTCCTCGCTTTGTTTACGACGTAGATGCCGCCGACGATATCGCCGTAGCGCTTGGACACTTTGCCCGAAGACATTGCGCCGACGAGTTCGACGTTTTGCGTATGTATCGCTTCGTAAAAGGCTTCGGTAACTTCAAAAGATGTAAGGCCGACGGCCGACGGTCGGTGTCGGGCATCGCGCACCGCGCCGAAAGCAAAAAATGCGATAAGGGCTGTAGCCGCAAAACAGGCCGCGATCGCTCCCGCGTTGCGCCTGAACGTACGGCGGGCGCTTACGCTTCGTTTTTTCGATTTATAATACGATGCGACTTTTGCGTCGAACTCCGCTTGAGGGAGGGCTGCAGGGTGCGGCACTTTTTTCAGCGTGCCGTCAGCGATTCCGAGTTCGGCGTAAAAAGCTTGAAGCAGAAAGGGTTTTTCTTTTTGCCCGTCCGGCGCATGCAAGGTGTCCGCCGTGCCGTCCGCTTTTGTGCCCGCCGTGTCGTCTGCTTTTTTCCGTCCGGCTTGCACGCTGCGCGACGGAAGTTCAAGCGTGGCATCGACGCTTTCGGCAAGCGATTTATCGACTCCGTTTATGACGTGCTCGAGACGCATATAATTTTTATCGTATTCGTCGGTACTTCGCGCGCTCTCATCGCTTTTGTCATAAGGCATGCGCTTTGCAAGGGCGCGGTAAGCGATGACCGCCTGCGTAAAAGAAAGTGCGCTGCGTCTTTCGGAAAGCGATTTGCTTATCCAAAAGCCCTGCAGTTTTGCATAGGATTCGCCGCCGGTCGCGCACGCTTTATCGAACAGCGTTTGGGGCAAAAAAAGGAGAGCCGGTTTTTTTGCAAACCCCGCCGCGTTTTTTACATAGATGCCGCCCGCACCGATGTTTTCGATTTTTACGTTTTCTTTTTTCGCTTCTTCTATTGCGCATAGTGCCGCATAGGAAGCGGCTGCCGCCTCATAGCGCTCGGCCTCTCCGCCTTTTTCCGCCCTCAAAAATATTTCCGCAAGAGAGAGCATCTCTTCATCTTCACCGAACCGCCCGCAGAGATACACGTGAGCGTCATCTCCGTCGCCGATCGTTTTGACGCCGTCGAATTTCCATTCGGAAAACGAAAACGTCATATCGGATCCGAAATTTTTATCCGCGCAGGCGGCGATGCCCGATTCGGAAAGCAAATTTGAAAAACGGGTTTTGGCAAATGCCGATTCGTTTAATCCCGTATCGAATATAATTTCACTCATAATTTTATTATACAATCATTTGGAAACTCCGCATTCAGCCGACGGCCTTATCGTCTGCCTTCCGGCGAATACAGATAACGGAAGTAATCCATATTCGTGCTGTACGTCGCATCGCGGCCTTTAAGCGTATTCGCATACGATTCCATACTTTTCCAAAACGCGTAAAATTCCGGATCGCGGTTGTAGGCTTCGGCGTAAATGCGCGCCGCTTCCGCGTCCGCCTGTCCTTTGATCTCTTCGGCGCGGCGATACGCGTCGGAAGAAATCGTGCGCTTTTCGTTTTCGAGCCGTCCGATCCATCCCGTTTTTTTCGCTTCTCCGAGCGAACGATATGCCTGCGCCACTTGGCTGCGGTCTTTTATCATGCGCTTGTATACGCTTTCGGTGAGTTCGTCCGAATATTTTATTTGCCTCGGTACGATGTCGATAACCGTGATGCCGTAGTCCGAAACGAGGGCGTTCGCGGCTGCGGTCATTTCTTCGCAGAGCGCGCCACGGCCTCGCACGACCGCTTCGATCGTCGTATTGACGTTTACAAGCGATTCGATTTCTTTCGTCTCTTCATCTTCCGCCGCGACGGCCTTTGCCGCTCGCTCGTTGATGATATTCGAAGAGCGCACGATTTCGCTCAAACGGTTTGCGGTGACGACCGTACGTGTCGCCGAATCGATGATGTCGCTCAGGCGGTTGCTTGCGTTTTCGATCGTTTTAAAACTCGTGTAGAACAATTTCGGATCGGCTATCTTCCATCGGCTCGTCGTGTCGACGACGATAAATTGATTTTCTTTTGTCGGAATGCGCTGCGGATCGCCGTCGATCGAAAGGATGCGTTTCGGATACGTTGTCACCATATCGGCTGCGGGAATTTTAAAATACAATCCCGCATCGGTGCGGACTTCGGCGATGCTTCCGAATCTCGTGACGACAGCCTGATTTCCCTCTCTGACGATATAGAGCGGGCCGGACGCGAAGAAAAAAATTAACAAAAATAAAAAAACGGCGAGGGGCAGGACGATACGTTTGATCGATTTCATTGCGCGCCTCCTTGGGAAGCCGAAAGCTGTTTTATCGGCAGCAGGTTTTGGAGTTTACCGTCGATGAGCGTACTCTTCGTGTCGGAATTGAAAAGGGCGTCCATCGTTTCCAAATACATGCGCTCGCGGGTAACGCGCGGCGATCGCCGGTATTCTCGGTATACGGAGTTGAAGCGGGCGACGTCGCCTTTCGCGCGGTTTACGCGTTCCGCCGCATATCCCTGCGCGAGCGAAATCTGTTTGTCGGCTTCACCCTGAGCTTTCGGAATTTCGGCATTGTACGCTTCTTTTCCTTCGTTGATAAATCGGTTCATATCCTGTATGGCTTTGTTGACGTCTTCGAAAGCATCCTGCACGCCCTCGGGCGGAACGATGTTTTGCAGCTTGACCGTCGTAACGTGTATGCCCAAACCGAGTTTTGCAAAATTGTCGTTCATCATATCGCGCGACTGCATTTCGATGTTCGTGCGTTCCGCGCTCATAATGTCGAGGATGGCGCGGTCGCCGACGAGCGTATTGATCACCGAGCGGGAGATGTCGCGGATCGTACGCGTGCGGTCTTCGACGTTGAACTGCCACGCTTTCGGATCGACGATGCGGTATTGAATGATCCATTCGACGTCGACGATATTCAAATCTCCCGTGAGCATCGTGGATTCGGCGACGATGCCGTTTTGATAGCGGCTGTTCCGCTTCATTTCGATCGTCTGAAAACCGAACTGTTCCGTTTGAACGACTTGCACCGGAATATTGTAATTTTTGTCGATGCCGAAGGGCAGCTTAAAATGCAAACCCGGTCCGACGGTTTCGACGTATTTGCCGAATCTCGTGACGACGGCCTGCTCAGTTTCATCGACGATGTAAAAATTGCTTTTTACCGCCGACGCTCCGATGAAGAGGACGAGCAGCAATGCATAGGACGACGGCTTTGAAAAAAAACGCCGTGCCGATTCTTTTGTTATTTTTCCCATAGTATTCCTCGTTTCAAATATAACATAAAACGCCGGCCGTATCATCAAGAGGAAAGGGGCGCCGCAATTTTTTAGCATATAAGGGGGAGCGGGGAATTTTCTGTTCAGCGATCCTTGCAAGCGGCGAGTGGAACTTCGCGCTTTATATCGTTTCGCATAAAAACTTCATTAAACAACACGCCTTTAAGCAAATAATTACGGCTGCTGTATACTTTTGTATACAGTCTGCATATTTATATGTATTTGCGTATAAAAAAGTATACGCCGTCTTATTTTATATACGGCTTATTTTTTTGTTAAAATCATATTTTTCCCGGATATCGATATTTAATTTATTGTATTATAATGAATTAAAAAACAATATAAAAATTTGCGGTTTTTTCTTTCTTGGCACATTTTTTGCATTATAGATAATCGAGAGTTTGTCTGCGTAAAATATATCGGAGAGGCGGCAAGGGATGATGCCCCGTTTTGAAAAGGACGGGCGCTATAGACCCTGATTTTTGAGCCGGAGCGGATGTATGAAAACACAAAACGATAACGTGTATGCATTGTATCTCAATGAAATCAAATCGTACCCCTTGCTTTCCGAATCGGAAGAAAAATCGCTGTTGAAAAAAATTGCGTCGGGCGATGAAGCGGCGAAAACGCGCTTTATCAATTCGAATTTGCGTCTTGTCATCAGTATTGCCGGCCGTTTTGCCGATTCTAAAACGCCTTTTATGGACTTGATCCAGGAAGGAAATATCGGTTTGATGACCGCCGTTTCAAAATTCAAAATCTCGTACCGCACGCGTTTTTCGACCTACGCTTATCCGTGGATAGTGCAATATATGCAGCGCTACGTGCAGACGAAATCGACGGATATCTATATCCCCGACAATAAAATCGTCCTGCTTCGGAAAATAAACGAAGTTCGTGCAGAGCTTTTTTCAAAAAACGGTTTTATGCCGTCCGATGCGGACATCGCCCGAGTTTTGCATGTCGAAGAAAAAACGGTGCGCGATATTTCCGTCATGCCGTGGAACGTCATACGTTTCGATTCGCCGTGCAGCGATTATGAAGATACCGTATGCGGCGACAGTATTCCCGATACGGCTTCCGGTCCCGAAGAAACCGCGATCGGAAAAATCTTAAAACAGGAAGTCCGCACTTTTATCGATTCGCTGCCGGAAGAAGAACGCAGAGTCATGCTCTGCCGTTACGATTTCGACAGGATGGAACGGAGGACATTATTTGAAACGAGCAGGCTGCTCGGTATTTCCTCGGAAACCGTGCGCAAAATCGAAATCCGCGTGATGCGTTTTATAAAAGAAAGCGCATCGGCTTTCGAAAGCGCGGCGGAGGAAACGCTGACGGCATAACCATACCGCATAGAGAACATCGGAGAAAGAGAGAGTTTCAGTGCGCCGCTGCAGGGCAATATAAAATGCTTTGCAGCGGTCTTTTATTTTACAGTACGGCAGATTACTGCCCCGTGTATAAAGGACGATGTGGAGTAAAAACACACGGGCGTTGCGGGCTTCGCCCGCCGGCGCTTCCGCAATTCCGCTTTCGCTCCAGCCGCTGCGCTCGCTCCAGTGGCCGCTCCGCGTTGCTCCGGCGCCTAACGCGGTATCATCGTACGACGATCGAAACGCCGAAACAGCTGCGCGGACGAATGTTTTCCGCTGTATACTCTATTTTTTTTACCGAAAATTTCTCCTGAAAACCGCCGAAATCGCAATATTCCCGCGATATATATACCGGAGGTTTTATGGCAAGGCATAATCGGCGGTATAAGGATTCCGTCTTCGTCGATCTTTTCGGTGAAGACAAAAACGCAAAGAGCAATTTTCTCTCGCTCTACAACGCTCTCCACGGGACAAAGCTCGACGCATCGACGGAACTCGAGCTGCTGCAGCTCGAACAGGTGATGTACATGGCTTTCCGCAACGATGTCGCCTGCCTCGTAGACGGAAAGATCATCGTATTAGTCGAACATCAATCGACTGTCAACGCGAATATGCCGCTGCGCTTTTTGCAGTACGTTGCACGCCTCTACGAATGCATCCAAAATCCGCGCGACCGTTATCTTAGACGGCTGAAAAAGATACCGACGCCCGAATTCTACGTGTTCTACAACGGGGAAGAAGATTACCCCGAAAAAGCGACATTACGTTTTTCCGACGCTTTTATGGCGATGTCCGAAAAACCTGCACTCGAACTCGTTGTCAGCGTGAGGAATATCAATTATACTAAAGACAGTAAAATATTACGTGTGTGCAAACCGCTGAAAGAATACACGCTGTTCGTAGAAGCCGTGAGGAGACATACAAAGCTCGACAGCGAGAACGGCTTTCAGAACGCGATCAAAGAATGCATACAAAACGACGTCTTACGGGAATACTTACAGCGAAAATCAAGGGAGGTAATAAACATGTTAATTGCCGAATACGATTATGATGTCGACATCGCCGTGCAGCGTGAAGAAGCATTGCAGGAAGGTGAAACGAAAGGTTTTTCGGAAGGCTCACATCAAAAAGCACTTGAAACGGCAAAGCTGATGAAGCAGGCAAATTGCAAACTTGATTTTATTATGAGAATGACCGGCCTTTCGGAAATGGAAGTCGAAAAGCTGTAATCGTTTTTCTTCGCGCACTTCCCCTAGATTCCGCTGTGAAAATCGGTTTGCGATATGCATCGACATTGCCCGTAACTAGACGGAACTTTGTATTTCATTTATGATGTAACAAATCACCGCCTATCGGCCGGTTCCGGGAGAAATTATGCGTAAATCGATTATCGCGCTTGCAGTGTTTTGCTCGGTGTTTTCAGCGTTCGCTCAAAAAACCTTTACGGTTTCCGAATTCAAATCTTATGTCGAAAATTATAAAATCGCATCCGGTGCCGAGGGCGAAACCGTTTCGATAAAAATAAAAGACGTGCTCTCTTCCGAAACGCAAAACAGCTTGGTAACGCTGACGTGGAAAACAAAAAATTCCAAAAACCTGTATTTCGATTTGGATTTGTCGGAATGCACTTACGCAGACGACGATTGTATACTCGAGCTTTTTCATATCAAAAATGTGCGCAGATGCGTGCTGCCGATGAGTACAAAATTTCTCCGTTATTTTGACTGTATGCAGCTCGAAGAGATAAGGCTTCCCGACGGGCTTGAGGAAATTAACTATAACGCATTTTTCGACGTGTCTTCGTTAAAACGCATCGAGATTCCTGCGAGCGTACGCTATGTCGGGGCCTGCGCTTTCGGCGATTGCTCTTCGCTCGAATACATACTGATCGATAAAAATGCGAATACCGAAAAGTGGTCGCTTGCATGGAACGCGTGGAACGATGCAAAAATCGTTTATTCGGATGAAAAAGATTTTTCCGATAAAAAGACCGATAAAAAAAACGATGAGCCGCCTGCAGGGGAAAGAGGTACCGTCGCTTTTGAACATGCCAATTATCACATGTGGGACGATATCGCTTATACGATAACGCTTGCGGAAAAGCCCGCGAAAACGCAAAAGGCGAACATATTCGTATACGATGTGCATAACGGCGGCGAGCTTATGGGTAGGCTTCCTATCAAAATCAAAAAAAATAAAACGGTCTATACTTTTACCGGCGTTCCGACAAAATACTTCGAACTTCCGGAAACCGATTTGATTTATACGATATTGAAAGAATGTCAGGAGTATTGGGCGAAAATGAAATTCGTCCTCGTATTAAAAAACGGCGACAGAATCGATTTGGCGGGTTCGGCAAGGTGTTATGTAACTCTGCCGTAGATTTTTTTTAGGCGATATTTTTTCTTACGGATATTTTTTTCGAGCGTTTTCAAAACCTGCGATACGTGATAGAATACGCATTATGGCACAAAATGGACGCACACACGGGCGGAAAACCGTTTCGCGATCTTCCGAAAAATCTTCTACTCGGACAAAGTCCTCTCCCCGTCGGATTCCGGGCAAAAAACATAAAATCGTATTTTCTTCCATGCAGACGGCGATCCTCTGCGTTTTGATCATTGCCGCCTGTTTTACACTCCTCATCGTCAATTCGGGACGCAATCCGAAAAATACCGCCGTCGAGCATAGGATCGCCTCACAAAATGCGGATAGTGCGGGCGATGCGTCGCGCACGGCGGAGGCTCGGCAAAACGCCGATCGGCAAAGTTTGCAAAAGCCGCAGCAAAGCGCGGGAAAATCCGATGAGCGGCAAGGCGCCGGACGGGATGAGTCGCGGAGCGATGTGCCGAAAAAAAACGTAGAGGGAGAAAACGTAAGGCAAAAGGAGCGCGTGGTCGAAGCGCAGGTTCATCGAAGCGCGGACAACAAATCTTCCGGCAGCGCAAAGCCCTCGTCTTCCGCATCCAAGGGGCAGCCGGCAAATCCCGCATCGGTAAAACCGCTTTCGTCTGTAAAGCCTTCGTCTTCCGTACCCGTAACTCCCGCAGTACCCGCATCTCCGCTTCCCGACATCCCGCAGGCGGTAAACGGCGCGAAGCTCGTTTTCGTATTCGACGACGCGGGTCAAAGCCTTTCGCAGCTTGAAAAATTCATTTCGCTCCCGTTTCCGATCACCGTGTCCGTTTTGCCAAAGCTCGTGCATTCGAAAGCGTGTGCCGACAAAGTGCGCGCGTCGGGCAATGAAGTGATGCTGCACCAGCCCATGCAGGCGGTAAACTTGAACGTCAATCCCGGTCCCGGCGCGGTTACGGCGGATATGCAGACGTCTTCGATCGAAGCGCTTATAAAAGAAAATATCGCCGAAATCGGTCCGGTCGCCGGAATCAACAATCATGAAGGCTCTCTCATCAGCGAAGACGAAATGAAAATCGGAGCTGCGATGCTTGCGGCAAAGGAGAGCGGCGTCTTTTTTCTCGATTCGCGAACGACGAGCCAAACGCGCGTACCGCAGGCGGCTATGGCGCTCGGCATACCCTACTATTCGCGGAACGTGTTTCTCGACAATACCAAAGACCGCGAAAAAATCATCCGCGAAATCATGCGCGGTATCGGCATCGCGAACGCGAAGGGAGCGGCGATAATGATCGGGCATATATGGTCGGCGGATATTTTGCCGGGCATATTAATCGAATTCTATCCCGTGCTGAAAAACAAGGGGTATGCGTTTACGACGGTGAGCAATTCCGGCGCGCTTATCCGCCCGTAGTTGACAATGTCCGCAATGCGGCATATTGATAATTTATTAATTAATAATTTAACGATTTTGCGAATTGCAATTTTTAGAAGTTGCCGATTGATAATATTCTGGAGTAAAGATGAAAGTTCTCGGTATCGAATCTTCATGCGATGAAACGGCGGCGGCGATCGTCGAAGACGGCCGCGTTATTTTAAGCAACGTCGTTGCGACGCAGATCCCGTTTCACGAAATATACAAAGGAGTTGTCCCCGAAATCGCGAGCAGAAAGCACGCCGAATGGATTTTGCCCGTCGTAAAGCAGGCGTTCAAAGAGGCGGGCCTTTCCCTCGGCGACATCGATGCGGTCGCTGCGACGAACCGTCCGGGATTGATGGGCGCTCTCCTCGTCGGTTTGACTTACGGTAAAACGCTCGCATGGGCGGCGGGAAAACCCTTTATTGCGGTCAACCACATGCTCGGTCACCTCTACGCGGCGCATCTCGCAAACGATATCGCATATCCGTATCTCGGTCTCCTCGTTTCAGGCGGTCACAGCATCATCTGCAAAGTGCACGGATTCGACGATATCGAAGTGCTCGGTACGACAGTCGACGATTCGGTCGGCGAAGCTTTCGATAAAGTCGCCAAGTTTTACGACCTCGGCTATCCCGGCGGCGTCATTATCGATAAACTTTCGAAAGAGGGAGATGCGCGCGCATTTTCCTTTCCGGTCCCCAAACTCGACGAAAGCGAACACCGCTACGACGTTTCCTTCAGCGGATTGAAAACCGCCGTCATCCATCAGCGCGATCTCTTTTTGAACAAAGGCTTCGAACCGACGACGGAAAATATGTGCGCGTCCTTTCAGGACGTTGCGTGCCGCACACTCACGTCGCGTCTTTTCCGCGCGGTGGAAGACACAGGTCTTACGACCGTCATCGCAGGCGGAGGAGTGGCTGCCAATTCGCACTTGCGCGCGCTGCTCGCCGAACGGCGCGATATCACGTGCATATTTCCGCCGCTCAAACTTTGCGGCGACAACGGCGCTATGATTGCAGGCGTCGCCTATCATTTTTTGCAGCGCGGCGATACGAGCCCGCTCAACACGACCGCCTGTGCACGCATCCCTCAGTTCAAGCGCGGATTGGAACAGGTGCGGAGGCGGTAGCGATAACGCGGCGATGGCGCTTCACGGTGCGGGCGTATATTCCGCAAAGCGGGGAGAAAAAACGAATGGACGATCACGATAAAAGCGCCTCCGCACAGCGGCAAAGTATCCGCAGAAAAAAACAAAAGGCAAAAAAAAATTGTATCTATGCAAGGAATGCGTTTTTAATTTGTTTGTTATTGACAATAATGCAAATGGTTTTCATAGCGATGAACGGACCGTATCAAGGTTCGATACCCATGAAAATTTATCAATTTTATACCGACTCTTCAATATATCTGAAAAAGAGATGTTTGCCGATTTATACGGCGGCTTTTTTCATACTGTATATCGTTTATTTGATAAAATCGAAAATGCATGATGATATATGATTTCGTTTTTTATTGAATAATTATGAAAAAATTAAAGCGGAAATAACAGAATTGCCGGAATAACAAATGTGTCGAGATTGAAATGAAGCCGATACATACGTTTTTTCACACCCGCACTTTTCCCCTGTTTTTTTTAATGTCCGCGCGCAGTTTTTTTATCTTCAAGCGCCGTTCACGCGAAGCCTTTGTCGGCTTTGTCGCTCGCCGCTTTTTTTCGATCCGCGCCGCGCCTGCGATTTTCGATTCAATCCGTTCGAGCGCGATTTTTCTGTTCCGCTCCTGAAAGCGTTCGTCTTGCACGTCGACGGAGATAACGCCCTCGTGTATGCTTTTTGCAAGACGCTGCATGACGAGAGATCGCTCCGCTTCCGACAATCCTTCGATTTTTTCGAGCGCTACGGATGCGTGTACTTTCGTGTTGACTTTGTTTACGTTTTGTCCGCCGGCTCCGCTCGATCGGGCGAATGTCATTTCGGTGTGAAGCGCGATACTGTCGTGCAGTTTTTGTCTGTCCATACGGCGAGTATAGCACAATCCGCTCGTACGGTAAAATATTTTCACTGTCGTTCGTGATTGCCATACTGTGCGATTGCTGGTACAATCCTTTACAGAAATTTGTTTATCGAAAAGAGGCTTCGTATGGCTAAAAAAAGCAAAGTGATTCTCGCGTATTCGGGCGGACTGGATACGACGGTCATCATTCCGTGGTTGAAGGAAAATTACGATTACGATGTCATTGCCGTCTGCATCGATTTGGGGCAGGGCGACGATTGGAAAACGATAAAAGCGCGCGCGATTAAAACGGGCGCTTCGGCATGCTATGTCGTCGATGCGCGAAAAGAATATATCGAAGAATATATTTGGCCTGCGCTGAAAGGCGGTGCGCTCTACGAAGACCGGTATCTGCTCGGTACGTCGACGGCGCGTCCGCTTATCGGAAAAATCCTCGTCGAATACGCTCGGCAGGAAAAGGCCGTTGCGATCTGTCACGGCGCGACGGGAAAGGGTAACGATCAAGTCCGCTTCGAACTTGCGATCAAAGCGTTCGCACCGGATCTCCGCGTTATCGCCGCGTGGCGCGATCCTAAGTGGGATCTCCAAAGCCGCGAAGACGAAATCGAATATCTTGAAAAGAGGGGCATTCCCGTTCCGGTAAAAAAATCTTCTTCGTACAGTTGCGACGAAAATATTTGGCATATCAGTCACGAAGGCCTCGAACTTGAAAAGACTGAAAATGAAGCCGACTGGAAAAATATGCTCAAAATCACGAAGCTGCCCGAAGCGGCTCCCGATAAAGCCGAATACGTAAAGATCGAATTCGAAAAGGGCATTCCCGTCGCGGTCAACGGTAAAAAAATGGATTCTCTTTCGCTCATGGAAACGCTGAACAAAATCGGCGGAAAAAACGGCATCGGTCTCATCGACCTCGTCGAAAACCGCTGTGTCGGTTTGAAAAGCCGCGGCGTATACGAAACGCCGGGCGGAACGATTTTGTATTACGCGCACGAACAACTCGAGCACTTGTGCCTCGACCGCGATACCTATCACTACAAGCAGCAGATCGCGCTCAAGCAGGCGGAGCTCATTTACAACGGTTTGTGGTTTACCTCTCTCATGAGCGGCATCATGGCGTTCAACGACAAAGTCGAAGAAACCGTGAGCGGCTGGGTACGCCTCAAATTGTACAAAGGCACGATACAGGGGGCCGGTTCCTTTTCTCCGTACAGCTTATACAACGAAAGCATCGCAAGCTTTACGACCGGCGATCTCTACGATCACCGCGACGCGGGCGGCTTTATCACGCTCTTCGGTTTGCCGCTTACCGTGCGCGCAATGATGGAACAAAAAGCGGGTAAAGGACAGGCTGTCGTAAAAAGCGGTTCTTTGAAAAAGCGTCCGACGGAATAAATTAAAATAAATGAAACACATTGTTAAAAAAATCGTCTTTGCGGGAGCGGTATCGCTTTGTATGCTTTCCGTTTCCGCAGGCGATAAAGGGATCGCCGATTCGTCTACCGTTGTTTTTCCTTCATACGGGGATGTAGGGTATAAACTCGCCGTGAAAAAGGCCGAGCGCCTTTCGGCCGCTCTTCCGAATCTCGGTGAAAAAGAGGCGGCCGATCTTGCTGCGGGAAAGGTGATTTCCTTCGGCAACGGAAGCGGAGAAGATTTGACAAAGTACGTGCCTTCTTCGAGCGCCGCCGCGAAAAAACTTGCGGCATCTCCGCAGGGGAAGAGCGGCTTTGCCGTCGTATCGTGTGCGCTCATCCCGTATCCCGCTTCGTGGAAGAGTATGAGTGCGGATGAAAAGCTTCTTTCCCTCTACAATGCGCTCGGACGTGTTTCGGCGCAAAAGGGCATTACGTATATTTCACGGCGCGCGGGCTATAAACCGAAAACGCTTTTTACGCGTTCATACTACATTGCAGATACCGAACATACGGAAACCGCGCTGGCCGATCCCGTTGCAAGCGAAGTTCCCGCTTCCGACCGGCGCTACGTGTTTCAGGAAGATACGTCGTTCGGCGAAAATACGTATCTCCATACGTATACCGATTCCGCATCCGAAATCTTCCTCGAAATCACGAACTGCACGCCGATGAAGTATCACGGAGTGACGTGCTTAAAAGAGCGCGAAATGGAAATGTGCATTTCGGCGTATCCGCTCGAAGAAGGTATTTTCTTTTCTTCTTCCGCAATCGTTACGGGGCAAAAGCAGACGGTAACGGTCCTCTTTATAAAAGTGGATTTGGCCGACGCATTTAAACGCCGTACCGATGCGCTCTACACATGGTTTATCAATCAAATTAATAATTAGGAATTGTTATGCCGTCTGTTGTATACGAATACGACGATCGCCATGGCGATGATGAGGGCATAACCTGCGAAGCTCATCGCATCGGGTATTTGACCGAATGCGAAAAATCCCATAAGCGATGAAAAAACGATCTGCGAATAATCGAATATGCTGATCTTTGCGGCGGGCGCTTCGCTGTATGCCGCCGTTATCGTGAGCTGACCGCCTGCGGCCGCAATGCCCGCAGCAAGCATGATAAGGAGCTGTCGGCTTGTCATCGGAGAAAAGTGAAAGAGCAAAAACGGGACTGCAAGAAGCAATGAAAAAAGCGAAAAGCAGGCGACTATGAGTTTGCCGTTTACGTTCATTATTCTTAAACGGCGTACGCAGGTGTATGCGAACCCCGAACTTACGCCTCCCAAAAATCCTGCAAGAGCGGGAAGCATTGCCGTGATTTCAAACGACGGTTTTATAACCAGAGCCGCTCCTGCAATCGACACGCAAATCGCCGCAAGCGGGACAGGCATGATCTTTTCACCGAGTATGAAAAAACTGAAAATGACGGTAAAAAAAGGCGACATCTTGTTGAGGATCGACGCATCGGCGATGTTTATTTTGTCGAGCGCATAGAAGTTTCCGAATATGCCGAGGGAACCGGCGACGGATCGGAAAAAAAGAAACCGGACGCTTCCCGCAGGCAGTACAAACGGCCTCTTTCCTTCGCGCTGCTCTTTTATCAATAATACGAAAGCGATAAAAAAGGCGATGATATTGCGGAAAAACGCTTTTTGCATAAAGGGGATGTCGCCTGCAAGGCGGGCGAGCATTCCCATAAGTGCAAAGCAAAACGACGAACAGACGATATAGAAGATGCCTCGCGCGATGCGAGATTTGTTGTATTCTTGAGGCATATATATAATATAAAGCGAATGGGCTTTATCGGCAAGACATCGCTTTTTCATAAGCCTGCGACTGTGGACAGTGCAGCTTTGTTTTCATATAATAATACGTAAATGATGAAATCGATTTTTTCTCTGTGTGTGTTTGCCGTTCTGTCGTGTGCTTCCGTTTATTCGGAAAGTGTTTTTACCGAAAAATTCGAAGATCGCGTTTCGCAAACCGAAGCGGGAAAGAGCGGATTTTTATCCTATGTCGCAGGTTCACGGCAGTATTTTTCGTTGAATCCGATAACGGATTCCGTCCTTATCGGGAGCGGTATCGGACTCTTTGCGGCCGATCAGTTTTTGTTCCGTTTTAAAAGCGATCGCGTTTTCGGCGGGACTCCGTACAATCGCGACGACGTAAATCCTTTCGACCGTTGGGCTATGCGCCCGTATTCGCGCGCGCTCGACATAACGGGAGACGTATTTATAGGAGGTGCAATGGCGACCCCGCTCGTATTTGCATCCGTAGACAGACACGAATGGATTACGATCGGTATTATGTATGCCGAAACGATGCTTCTCACGCATGCGGTAAAAGATTTTATAAAATCGCTCACGTTCCGCGCGCGTCCTTATATGTACTTCGAAGGCTATCCGCAAAAATATGTCGATTCGGGCGATTGGAATAATTCTTTTCCGTCGGGACATACGATGCAGGCTTTTGCCGCAGCCGCGTTTACGAGTTTCGTCTTTGCAGTCTACTTTCCCCGTTCTCTGTGGAATATTCCGGTGAGCGCGGGATCTTATGCGCTTGCTGCCACGGTCGCAGTGCTGCGTCTTTCAAGCGGTAATCACTTTTTGACCGACGTGCTTGCGGGCGCCGCCTTCGGTACCGTTTTCGGTATCGGCATACCGCTCTTGCACATGATCGGTCGGCAATCTCATAAGGCGGTTGAAAAGCGTAAAGAAGCCGTGTCGCTTTCCGTTTTTCCGACAGGCGTATGTATAAGCGCAAGATTCTAAAAACTTTTGCCGTTTTTCTTGACAAAACGGATATATGGTCATACCATAAAAAGGAATCGCTGTATTGAACAGCGACCCTTTAATAATATTTGGAGGCATGAATAATGCAAAAAAAGGTATTTTCATTTACGCTGATCGCATTTGCCGTTGCGGGTTTGATTTCCTGCGGCGGTAAATCGATCAAAAACGGAACCTACACTTCGTCCATACAGGGTATGAACGATGCAATCGAAGTATCCGTTACGATTGCAGACAAAAAGATCGCTGACGTACGGGTTACGAAAAACTCGGAAACGCCGGGAATCGGCAGTCCGCTGATGGATGCGAAGGGCACGATTCTGACGGCGGGCGGTGCGTCCCCCGTCGAATTGATTCCCGCCGAAATCGTAAAGCATCAGTCGGTCAACGTCGATGTCGTGACGGGTGCGACGATCACGTCGGCTGCCATCAAAGCTGCGGTGTCGAATTGTCTGAAAGAGGCGAAAGCGAATCCTTCCGATTGGAATGCGAAACCCGAAGCGGCTCCCGCTCCTGCAAATGCGAGCGCGGATGTCGTCGTTGTCGGCGGCGGCGGTGCGGGTCTTGCGGCGGCTATCGCTGCGGGTCAGCAGAATAAATCCGTTATCATCGTAGAAAAGAACGGCGAAGTCGGCGGCGACACGCTCGTGTGCGGCGCCATCTACAATACGCCCGACGAAGCGCTGCAGAAAAAAGCGACGATGGGTGATGCTGTAAAACGCACGATCGAAGCGGCTCTTGCCGAAGCTCCGAAAAGCGGAGAGCACGCCGCGCTTCAAGCGCAGGTGCGCTCGCAGTGGAACGCGTACAAAGCGAGCGGCAGAACCGACCTCTTCGATTCGAAAGAATGGTTTGCGCTGCAGACGTGGAACGGCGGCGACAAAGTCGGTAATTTGAATCTCGTCAAAGTGCTGTGCTACAACGCATACGACGGACTTAACTGGATCGACGATTTGGGTATGAGCTTTTCCGACGTCATCAGCCAGGGAGCGGGTTCTCTGTGGGAGCGCACTCACACGAGTACCATGAAGATGGGAACGGGCTTTATTTCGACCTATGTCGAAAACATCGCCAAGATGAACAATATTACGGTCATGGTAGAGACGACGGGCAAATCGCTCGTTAAAGACGGCGACAGAGTTACCGGCGTCGTATGCGCCGACAGAAACGGCAACGAGTTTACCCTTTCGGCAAAGGACGGCGTCATTCTCGCGACCGGCGGTTTTGCCGCAAACGGCGCGATGGTGCAAAAATACAATACGTCGGGCAAATGGCAGGATTTGAGCAAAGTCGCGACGACGAACCGCTTTTCCTGCTCTCAG
This sequence comes from Treponema sp. Marseille-Q4132, assembly GCF_014334835.1. Classification (NCBI taxonomy): domain Bacteria; kingdom Pseudomonadati; phylum Spirochaetota; class Spirochaetia; order Treponematales; family Treponemataceae; genus Treponema; species Treponema sp. Marseille-Q4132. The sequence goes on along the minus strand of NZ_CP060591.1, from coordinate 888,454 downwards.
GGAGACGGCATCGAAATGGCCGTCGCTGCAGGCGCTTCACTCACCGATATGGAACAGCTCCAGCTTTTGTATCTCGGCAACTTAAAAGACGGGCAGCTGACTAAGTATCCGCCGAGAGACGTCAACGGCACCGACCAGATCATCTTTATCAATAAAGAAGGCAAACGCTTTACGAACGAAGGCGGCAGACGCGACAATATCTGTCTCGCGGTTTTTGCGCAGCCCGATAAAGTGTTCTATATGCTCGAATCCGGCGACGGCGACAAGTATAAAGACATCAAAGATCCCGATTGGAGAAGCGCGGACGGCTTTACCTTCGACTATCTCGAATCGAACGGTTACATCTACAAGGGCGACACGCTTGAAGAAATCGCCGGAAAACTCGGCATGAACGCTGCGACGCTCCAAGAGACGATCAACACCTTCAATGCGAGCGTCGATTCCGGCCGCGACGAATTCGGCAGAACGCTCTATTCGACGAAGCTGACGAAGGGCCCGTGGGTTGCAACTCCGCGCCAAGCCTGTGTTCACCACACGATGGGCGGCGTTACGATCGACACGAGCGGACACGTTATCGGCACGAACGGCAAAGTTATCCCCGGTTTGTATGCGGCAGGTGAAATCACCGGCGGTATTCACGGCGCGAACCGCTTGGGCGGAAATGCCGTCGTGGATACGGTCGTATTCGGTAAGCTCGCAGGCGATACGGTTGTCGCGGATGCGCGGTAACTGTAGAGAAATAGAAGCTTACATAGACTAAGCCTCAGCATAAAACCGCCGTCGGGAATCGACGGCGGTTTTTTTATCGTGAAAATTGAAGTAGGCGAAAGAAGTTATTGATTTCGCGGCAATGTGTAAATACGACTTAATAAAATTTATTTTTGTTCCGAAAGACCGCTTCGCGTGTCGACGATACGCTTCATATCGGCGATATTGTCTACAACGATGTAATTGTCGTACACTTCGATTTTCCGCTTTTCGACGAATTTATTAATTTCATCGCGCGTCGCTTCCGGAGACAGTCCCGCCCAATGCGCCACATCTCCGGCAGACACGTTGAACTTCCGCTGCCGATCGGGCGCATTCGGTGAAGGATTCATTTCGTCGAACATGAGAAATACGTCGGCGATGCGGGCTTGTACGTCTTTGATCGCGAGCGTGCGGAGTCTGCGCCGTTGGTCGTAGATACGTTTGCAAAAAAGCTTCAATAGGATAATGGCGATCTGCGGATTACCCATGATGAGCAGTTGGAAATTTTCTTTGTTGAATTCGAGGCATTCGACGTTGCCGATCGCGACGCAGGTTGCCGAGCGCGGGGAATTGTCGAGGATGGCCATTTCGCCGAAAAATTCTCCGGGCTTCATGATGTCCAGATTTTTCTTTGCGCCGTTTACGCATTTGACGAGCTGCACGCGTCCCGACTGAATGAGATAAAAGCTGTTACCCGGTTCGAATTCGCTGATGATGACATTGCCCGGTTTATATTGTTTGGCAAAACGTTTGAACGCGGGAAGTGCGAACTGCTTCAGCGCGCCCGAAGCTTCTTCGTCTTCTTCGGTCGTATCGCTGCTTTTTATTTTTTCTTTTATCTTCGTGTTACGCAGTTTCGCATCGGCATATAATTTTGCGACTTCGTCTTTTTTCGCAGTGTTCGGATAGAGCGATAAAAATTTGACGCAGATGTCGCAGCACGAGAGGTATTCTTCATCGTTATAAAAACTCTTTGCAACGGCGATCATACCCGTCTGCTGATCTTCGGGAACGTTGTTGAGAATCGCTTCGGTTTTTTTATGAATGAGGCGCAGCTGATTTGAAAAGACGCGGAGCATCTTCATGATGATCTCTTTGTTGCTGCTGAATATCTGTTCGAATTCCTGTATGGTCAAAGCGATCGAAACGCAGTCGGTAAGCGCGGTTGCGGTTTCTTCGCGCGGAAAACGGCCGAGTGCGGATTTGACACCGAAGAACTCGCCGTTTTTTACCTGCTCGGTGACGGGCTGATGAGTTTCCACATCTGTCGTTGTAAGGACGAGAATACCTTTTTGCAGGATAAAAATCCGTTCGTCTTTATCCCCTTCAAAGTAAACGATCGATCCTTTTGTATATTGCATCGCTTTAGGCATACAAAATCCCCTGGTACATTACAGTATTATATCATAAATCATCTATTTGTGCTATGCTCTTTTTGATGATTGATTTACATATTCATAGCAATGCATCCGACGGTCAGTACCGTCCGGCCGAGCTTGTCGAAAAGGCTTACGAAAGCGGTATTTCCGTTTTTGCGATAACGGATCACGATACGGTTGCAGGGCTTTCCGAAGCCGCCGAAGCCGCCGAAAAACGGCATATTGTTTTTATACGGGGAATCGAAATTTTTGTGGGATGGCCGACCGGCGAATTCCACTTGCTCGGACTCGGTTTTACGCATATTTCGCCGTCTTTGGAGGAACTTGTAGATTTTTTGCAAAAAAAACGCACCGAACGGAATCTGCATATAATCGAAAAGATGCGTGAAGAAGGCATCGATGCGTCATACGACGAGCTTTGCAGCCTTTTTCCGGGCCGTTGCGTCGGAAGACCTCATTTTGCCGAATATCTTAAATACAAAAATACGGTAAAAAACAATCGGGAAGCCTTTGAAAAATATCTCGGAAAAGGCAAACCCTTTTACGCCGAACGTACCGGCGCAAATCTCGATGAAGCCGTACAGGCGATTGTCGATTCGGGCGGCACTCCTGTCATCGCGCATCCGCTGTCGCTTTATGTGTCATGGGGACATCTCGGGACGATTTTGGAAGATATTCACTCCCGCGGAGTGGAAGGGATCGAAGCTTATCATCCGGGAGCGAGCGGTCATGACTGCAAGCGCCTCGAATCGCTTGCGCACGAGCACGGCATGTTCGTTACTGCGGGAAGCGATTTTCACGGCGAAAAAATCCGCGCCGATAGAAAACTCGGTTATACAGCCGACGGTAAAAAAATAGACGATCGGTTTTATTACGAAGAACTGCTTCCGCATTTGGCAAAGTAATGGCCTTCGCGTGATTTCCGGCCTGCGGTTTGCAGAATTGCGGACAGGTCGGCCGTGCCACATATTTTTTTTAAAAATTTTTACATACATGTTCCGAAACTGCACGGTTGCAGACGATCCTTATACGGGGAGATTTTGCGTGCAGGGAGCATAATGCGTATGCAGATTTTTTCGTTTTCGCCGTTCGGGTACGAAGGCGCGCTCGTCACGGTTGAAGTGGATATCCGCCGCGGTATTCCCGCTGTCGATATCGTAGGTCTTGCGGACGGCGCGGTAAAAGAATCGCGAGAGCGCATGAGAGCTGCCGTGCAGAATTCCGGCTTCGACTTTCCGCCGGAGCGCGTGCTTGTCAGTTTATCGCCTGCGGATATGAGGAAAGAAGGCGCAGGCTTCGATTTGGCGATCGCGCTTGCCGTCCTCCAAGCACGCAGCGGAAAAGATTCGCTTTCCGATTCGTCTTCCGTCCTCGTCATGGGGGAACTCGAACTTTCGGGAAATGTGCGAGGCGTGCGCGCCGTTCACGCTGCCGCTTCCACTGCCGCTTCATCGGGGATTTTTAAATGCATCGTGCCGCTTTCGAACGAAGACGAAGCGCGCGAAGTGAACGGTATGAAAGTGTACGGAGCGGCATCTCTCGAAGATGCGTTTTCCGCGCTCGACTCGGATGAACTTTTTACCGAGCGGAGCCGATCGGAACAAAGCGCCTTTATACCGGAAAACTGCGTCGAAACGGAGGGCGTACTCTTTCCGCCCGTTACCGAAGGTTTTGAATTTGCCGATGTGGCGGGGCAAAGTTTTTTTGTGCGGGGCTTGCAGATTGCCGCTGCCGGCGGTCACAACCTCATTGCGGTCGGCGCTCCCGGCTGCGGCAAAACGATGGCGATGAGGAAATTTCAAGCACTGCTTCCTCTCCTCGATGTCGGAGAAGCTCAGCCGGTTACGCGCATCTATTCGATTGCGGGACTTATGCGGGGAAGCGAACCGCTCGTCAGGATCGCTCCCTTCCGCGAACCGCATCAAACTGCGACGATCGAAGGCATGTGCGGAGGCGGCGTACGCTGTATCCCCGGAGAAATATCGCTTGCACACAACGGAGTTCTCTTTCTCGATGAAGCCGCCGAGTTCCGTTCGTCGGTGCTGCAGATGCTCCGCGTACCGATCGAAAGCGGACGCATAACGCTCGCTCGCGCCGGACGCTCGACGGTTTATCCCGCGTCGTTTCAGCTGCTCATGGCGGCAAATCCCTGTCCCTGCGGAAACTTCGGATCGAAATCGAAAATCTGTTTGTGCAGCGCCCGCGCCGTCGAAACCTATTGGAATAAATTTTCAGCCCCGCTTTTAGACCGCATCGATATGCGCGTTTTCGTCGACAACGAAGGCGTGGGGACGAGCGCTGTACGGACGACGACCGCCGAATTACGCATGGAAATCGCGCGTGCGGTAAAAGTGCAGCGGAAAAGGCAGGGTAAAAAAAATGCAAAACTTTTGCCCGAAGAGGTTGCCGGATACTGTCCGATGAGCTCAGGCGGGCGAAAGCTGCTCGACAACGCAGCGGTGCGATACGGATTTTCTCCGCGCGCCGTTTCAAGTTCCGTAAAACTCGCGCGTACGATAGCGGATATGGCAGGCTGTACTGTCATACAGGAAGCGCACGTAAAAGAAGCGATACAATACCGAAAAGCGTGTACGGGTTTTTTACCGGAAAATGCGGACGAGTAGGGTGCGCTTTTTCGAAACGGCTCTTCTATGCCGGTGTCCGACGAACTTACAACAAACCCGCGCGAAAATTTGCGCGGTTATGCTACATGCTCCCGCGGGAGTACAGCCGATTTTTAGGTTATATACCGGTTTTAGAGAGTATATTTCCCGGTACGGTTGTTATGGTTAGCGTACTATAACAAATTGACAAAACGGCGTAAAAATGCTAAAAACACGCACGAGGTTATTTTATGGAAAACATGATGCACTATCTTAAAGATATCGATAAAGAAAAACTGAAAACGGTTTTGGAAATAAAAGACGCTTACAACGGCGGGCGTATGAGCCTTGAAGAGGCGAAGCGGATTTTAAAGGAAAAAGTAAAAAAACTTACACCTCAGGAAATCGCCGTTGCCGAACAGGAACTCAAAGAATTCGAAGACGACGAATGCCGCAAAGAAAACATTCAAGGCATGCTCGTTCTCTTTGAAGATATCATGGACACATCCCGCCCCGATCTGCCGGCCGATCATCCGATCATGTGTTATTACCGCGAAAACGACGCGCTTTTAAAAATCATGCTTGAAATCGAAGATTTGGTTCAGTACCCGCTCATCAAAAATCAGTGGCTCGAAATCTACGATAAGCTTGCGCAGTATCGTCTGCATTTTTCCCGCAAGCAAAATCAATTGTATTCCATGCTCGAGCGCAAAGGCTTCGACCGCCCGACAACGACGATGTGGACGCTCGACGATTTTATCCGCGACGAGATAAAAGACGCGCGCACGCTTTTGGAAGAAGGCAAAGACGACGCCTTTCTCGCGATGCAGCCGACGATCGTTGCCGATGTCCGCGATTTGATTTCCAAAGAAAACACGATTTTGTATCCGACTTCTCTTGCGATGCTCACGCCGGAAGAATTCGAAGATATGAAAATCGGCGACAGAGAAATCGGTTTTGCGTGGATCGATGTAAACTCAAGTTCCGCAAAAAGCGGAGCGGCCGCTTCTTTGGACTGCAGCTGTGCGGATGCGAAAACTGCGTCGGGTGCAGGCGGCGATTTTGCAAGCGACCTTGCAAAGCTTTTGCAAAAACACGGCTACGCAGCTTCTTCCGGTGAAAAGCTCGAGGTTACGACGGGACGATTGACGCTCGATCAAATCAATTTGATCTATAAACACATGCCGGTCGATATTTCCTACGTCGACGAAAATGAAATCGTCTGCTTTTACACCGATACCGAACACCGCGTGTTTCCGCGCAGCAAAAACGTTATCGGACGCGACGTAAAAAATTGTCACCCGAAAGCGAGCGTTCATATCGTCGAAGAAATTATTAAAAAATTCAAAAGCGGCGAAGAGAGCGAAGCGGAGTTTTGGATAAATAAGCCCGGCCTTTTTATCTATATCACGTATATTGCGGTGCGCGATGCCGACGGGCGTTTCCGCGGCGTTTTGGAGATGATGCAGGACTGCACTCATATCAGAAGTCTTGAAGGCTCGCAGACGCTTTTAACGTGGAGCAGCGGCAAAAAAGAAAAAGTCTATGCCGATGATACTTCTTCGGGAAGCAATACAGCGGACGCGGAAAGCCGGCCGAAAAAAGAAAGTGCCGGAGCGGAATCGGCCGCGCCGGAACATTTTTCGGAAAGTGCGAACGGCACAAAGGTTTTGCCGCTCAAAAGCGAAACGAAGCTTTCGGATTTGCTTGCGGTTTACCCGTGGCTGAAAGCCGAACTTCCGTCGATCAATCCCGCATTTAAAATGCTTCAAACGCCGCTCGCCCGCATCATGATCCCGAAGGCGACCGTTTCTATGATGAGCGAGCGCAGTCAAATGCCGATGGATGAACTGATCGCGGCGATCGAAGCGAAGATAAAAGCTCACGAGGGAAAATAAATCGAGTATATGTGAGCTTCGGAGTTCAAGTCTCCTTCGGCAATATAACGACTATATTTTTTATGATTGATTTATTTGCTGATGTGAAATTTCTTGTTGCCGGCAAAGAGACTTGAACTCTTACGGCCTTGCGGCCAAGGGATTTTGAGTCCCTCGTGTCTACCATTCCACCATGCCGGCAGGATAGATGTCACTATACCGTAATAGCGGTATGTTTGCAAGTACTCGGTGAAACGCTATAATTGCCCTATGGTACATAAAGCGGATGCGGCCGACTTTGTCGGTGCGGAGCCGGAGCGGGTGCTGAAAGCCGTTTTCGGTTACGATTCTTTTCGGCCCTTTCAAAAAGAGATTATCGCATCGGTGCTTGCCGGAAAAGATACGCTTGCCGTTATGCCCACCGGCGGCGGTAAATCGCTGTGCTGCCAAATTCCCGCTCTCATCTTTGCAGGGCTTACGATCGTCGTTTCTCCTCTTATCGCGCTCATGCAGGATCAAGTGTCCGCCCTTGCCGAAAACGGTGTCAGCGCCGTGTTTTTAAACAGCACGCTCGAATGGGACGACTATCGAAAAGCTTCGGACGATATCCGTTCGGGAAAGATAAAGCTCGTTTACGTTTCGCCCGAAGGTCTTGCGACGGAGCGCTTAAAAGATTTGTTTTGTTCCGACGGCGTCAAAGTGAGCTGCGTTACGATCGATGAAGCGCACTGCATCAGCGAGTGGGGGCATGACTTTCGTCCCGATTATCTCGAACTCGCTTCCGTGCGCCGTCTTTTTTCCGATGCCGTGTGCCTTGCGCTGACGGCGACTGCAACGGCTTCCGTGCGAGCCGATATTATTAAAAATCTCGGCATGAAACGATGCGAAGTTTTTGTCGCGAGTTTTAACCGTGAAAATATTTTTCTCGAAGTGCAGCCCAAGCGGAACGCGCTCGGTCAAGTCGTACATTTTATTAAAAATCATCCGGATGAAAGCGGCATCGTCTATTGTTTTTCGAGGCGCGAAGTCGACGATCTTGCGCACTCTCTTTGCGATATGGGATTTTCCGCGCTGAATTATCACGCGGGTTTGAGCGACGCCGAACGCGCATCGCATCAGCAATCGTTTATCCGCGACAAAGCGCTCATCATGGTTGCAACCGTCGCATTCGGCATGGGGATCGATAAACCGAACGTGCGCTTTGTCATCCATTATTCCGTTCCGAAATCCGTCGAACAATATTATCAGGAGATCGGCAGGGCGGGGCGCGACGGACTTCCCGCTCACGCGCTGCTTCTATACGGTGCGGAAGACGTTCGGAAAATCCGCTGGTTTTTCGACGAAAGCGCCGACCGAAAAAAATCGGAGCGGCTTTTGCAAAGCATGATTTCTTATGCATCGTCAAAGACCTGTCTCCGACGGTTTTTGCTTTCCTACTTCGGTGAAAAAGGCGTAAGTCAGGATGCTTCTTTATGCTGCAGCGTCTGCGCAGCCGGAGAGCTTCCGTCGGTCGATGTGACGCTTCCCTCTCAAAAGCTTCTTTCGTGCATTCTCCGTACGCGCGAGTGCTTCGGCGCGTCCTATGTCATCGATGTACTTACGGGTTCTCGTGCCAAACGCATTGCGGAAAACGGACACGATTCCATTTCGACGTGGGGTATCGGAAAAGACTTTCCGAAGCGCGATTGGTTTGCGCTTACCGAAGCGCTTGTCGATGCGGGCTATCTTTATAAATCCGAAGACTACCGAGTGCTTTCTCTCTCTCAAAAAGCAAAGCGAGCTTTGGCTTCGCGTGAAAAAATCGAACTGCCGATTTCTCCTGGAGTTTTCGAAGCGGAAGAAGAGAGACATATTGCCGTAAAATCCGCACTTTCATCTTCCGGATCCGCTTCTTTCGGCTTTCCGCGCAAAGCTGCAAAAAAATCGCTTCCGTCAAAAATCGTCGATCAAAGCGACGGAGATGCGCTCCGCATCGCGCGGGAACTCAAAGCGTGGCGGAAAAAAATCGCCGAAGAAGAAAACGTGCCGCCGTACGTCATATTCGGAGACCGGACGATTGCCGACATTGCGGCAAAAAAACCGGCAAACGAAACGGAACTTTCCCGCGTATACGGCATCGGTTCGGTAAAAGCCGATCGCTTCGGCAGCGCGATCATACGCATCGTGAAAAATGAGTAAAAACGCTCCGGCTGTCGTTCCGTATCGCAATAATTTTACACATTGCAAAAATATGCAATGCACTTTAAAATACCGAAACGGCGCACCGTGTTTTTGCGTCTGTAATTTCGGGAGAAGCGAATATGGCACTGGTGACGATGAAGTATGAACTTGCAAAAGCGGAAAAGGAAAACTATGCCGTTCCCGCATTTAATTTTTTTACGTTTTCAAATCTTGCAGGCATAGCGCAGGCGGCAAAAAACAAACGCAGTCCCGTTATCGCTATGGCGACCGTAAGCGGTACGAAAATTATGGGAGAAAACGCGAGTGTAAAAATGTGCGAAGGCGTAAGCGAAGATTACGGAATCGATATGGTAGTACACCTTGATCACTGCCGCGATTACGATATGATCCGCCGCTGTATAGACGACGGTTTTACGTCCGTTATGATCGATGCGTCTTCGAAAAGCTACGACGAAAACGTCGACATTACTTCACGCATTGTCGAATACGCCGCAAAGTACGGCGTCACGGTCGAAGCGGAACTCGGAAGCATAGGCGGTAAAGAAGACGATATCGAAGTCGATGATATGTCGGCTTTATTTACGCAGCCGGAAGAAGCCGTTCGCTTTGTCCGCGATACGCATGTCGACTGCCTTGCCGTTGCGGCAGGTACGGTACACGGGTTTTATAAAGCTGAACCCAAAATCGATTTTGCGCGCATCGCAAAGATCCATACATTGATTCCCGACATCCCTCTTGTGCTGCACGGCGGTACGGGGGTATCATACGAAGATTTACGAAAGGCGATCGCCTGCGGCATACGTAAAATCAATGTCGGAACCGAATTCCGCGTACACGGCATTTCCGATACCGTAAAAAACGAATACGCAAAATTGCCCGATGCCGATCCCCGAAACGTTTGCCGCTCGGTGATTGAAAACTGTGCCGTCATTGCGGAGGAGCTGATCGACGTCGTCGGAAGCGCAGGCAAGGCGGTCTGAAAAGAAGTCCTCGAGTGCCTGTAAAACTTTCGTCACCCTTTGTTTCGGACAATAATTTCGGTTTTAATAAAAACTGAAATTCGATCCGTATAATAATTTTTTAATAATATTTTTTTAGGAGCCGCAAAATGAAATCCGGAAAAGTGCTCGCGGTTTGTTTGAATCCGACATTTGAGCTTACTGTCGTACTCGATTCTTTTTATGAAAACGAAGTGAACCGTACCGCAAATTATTTTACCCTCCCTTCGGGTAAGGGGATAAACGTCGCTCGTGTTTTGACGCAGCTCGGAACCGAAGCGCACGTATTGACGCATCTGGGCGGAAGCCGTGCAGGTGAATTTCTCAATCTTTGTAAGGCGGAAAATATCATCCTCGAATATTTTTCGTCAGCGAGCCCCGTGCGAACGTGTATCAATATCGTCAACGGCGAAAAAAAGACGAGTACGGAAATCGTGCAGGAGCCGCTCGCCGTCGAAAAAGGCGCCGGAAAATGCGCGTTCGATTTATTCGATTCGCTTATCGGACAATTCGATGCGCTCGTTATCACCGGCACTCGCGCCCAAGGCTATGAAGCCGATCTCTATTCCCGCATGACGGCGAGGGCGAAAGAGCTGGGAAAGCTTGTCGTACTCGACTTAAAAGGAGAAGATTTACGGCGTTCGCTCCTTTTTCGTCCCGATGTTATTAAGCCGAATCTTTCCGAGCTTGTGGCAACCGTGGAAAAGGGCCGCGTCGTTTTCGAAAATGAAAATTCCGATGCTCTCCGTGAAACCGTTTATTCCGTTACAAAAAAAATATTCGAAGATTACGGGACAAAAAGCGTCATAAGCCGAGGCAAATTCGATACGTGGGTGTACGACGGAAATGATTTTTCGGCCGTTCCGAACAAAGAAGTACCCGTCGTCAATACGATAGGCTGCGGAGACGCGCTTACCGCCGGCATGATACACAGTCTGCTTGCGGGGAAATCGCTTTCCGATGCGGTACGCTTCGGTATGGATTGTGCGCTCAAAAACGCGCAGTCGCTCCGTCTCGGATTGCGGTAAGGGCAAAAAAAAATAGAGGCTCCGAACGACAACGCCACCCGGAGCCTCTACCGTCCAACATAGTTGGACATCGGAGAGAGTTTATCAGCTTATTTACAAGCTTGCTTAAAATATACTATAGTGGTGGCGTAATGTCAAGCTTTTTTTTAAATTTCTTTCGGAAAATTAAACTGATCGATATCGCCGTTTTTGCCGTTTTTGCGGCCGTTACGGTATATGCATTTTCATACGCGTACAGCGGCGGTATGAATCGAAAAGAACTGCTCGTGCATACTCCCCGCGGTACTTTTGCGTACGATATGTCGAAAGACAGAATTATCGATATCGAAGGTGCGATCGGTACGTCGCGTATCGAAATCTCGGACGGTACGGTTCGTTTTCTCGATTCTCCTTGTCCGAATAAAACCTGCGTGCAGTCCATGCCGATAAGCGAAAGCGGCGAATGGTCGGCCTGTCTTCCGAATCAAGTGTTTTTGCGGATAGAAGGCGGCAGATCGTCGTCCGTTGATGCGACGGTACGCTAGATGAAAAAATGCGTTTATCGCTTTTTAATAATTTTTTGCTGGGGAGCATTTCGTTTTCGCCGTTTTATAAACATTGATTATGTGTGCGGAAAATGATACGATAAAAAACCGTCGAGGATATGATTGATATGAAGCTCAAAGATATATTATTAAAATTAAAAGAAAAATTTTTGCGGATCGATTTTCACGCTGTGTTTGAAAGGCTTCAATCGAACGGCAAATTGCTTTTGATGACCGTCATCGCAACATTTGTCGTGATGTCGCTTGCATGTCTTGCCGTCTTTAGCGTAAACGTAAAAGGTCCCGAACAAGTGCTCGTTCCCGATGTTACGGGAAAAAAACTGACCGCGGCGCTTATCGAAATGCAGGCGAAAAAATTGTACCCTGAAATCCAGCTGCGCTATTCGGAAACGCCGGGCGACGAAGGGACGATTCTCGAACAGAATCCTTCGGGCGGGGCAATCAGAAAAGGCTTCAGTCACATTTCGCTCGTAGTAAGCCGAGGCGTCGTCATCGATCACGTGGAAAATTATATCGGAGAAAATATCGACGCGGTGCGCATGAAACTGCAGACGCTCTTTGCGGGAACGGCGAAGCCGCTTATCGTCATCGCTTCTCCGCAGTACAAAGCTGATACCGCCGAAGCCGGCACCATTCTCGAACAGGATCCGCCGGAAGGTACGAGTATAACCGATCCCGTAACCGTGCATTTTGTCGTCAGCCGCGGACCGAATTTCGAAAATACGCGAGTTCCCGATTTGCTCGGCAATTCCGTAAACGACGTACTCCAGCAGATGGCCCGCACGCGCCTTGTTTTCGATTTTACTTCGCACGAAGCGGGTCCGGGCGAAAACGCGGGAACGGTGGTGCGCGAGCAGACTTTTGAGGAAGAACTCGTTCCGAACTATACACACGTCGCCGTCGAATTCGCATTTCCGCGCCAAACACTGGGCGGAAACGTATACGGTATATTCGATGCCGTGCTGCCCGCTTATCCGTATTCCGTACAGGTAAAACTGGCGGCGAAACCGGAAGACGGAGACGCCTATACGATCGTGACTTTTTCGCATCCGGGAGGTGCCGTTACGATTCCGTACGCCGTTCCGAAAGGTACGGATCTCATCCTTTCGGTCGTGTCGTCTGCCGGAGAAACGGAACGCAAGCGGATCACCGTCAGATAAATCAATAATTATCGATGAGGATATGCCGATGAGTCAGCCGCTTGTCTGTTTGACGCTCACCGCTTCGACGCTCGAAGAGAACGCGGCTCTCGTGCGGAAGTATAACCGCTATATCGATGTCGCGGAACTCCGCGTCGATTTCCTTGCTCCCGACGAACAGCTTTCGGTGCGCCGTTTTCCGGCTATGGTCAATGTTCCGTGCATACTGACGATCCGGCGGACGGCGGACGGCGGACGATTTGCGAGCAACGAAATGTCGCGGACGATGCTTTTCGGACGCGCGCTTGCGTTTGCCGATCAAAATCCGCAAAAGAATTTCGCATACGTCGATTTTGAAGATGATTTCCGGGTTCCGAGTTTACAGGATGCATGCCTTGCGTTCGGCGTCCGCATCATCAGAAGCTGTCACGACATGGAAAAGCCGATAAAAAATCTCAAAGCCAAGTGCGAAGCGATGCGCACGACGGGCTATGAAATTCCTAAGATCGCATGCATGCCGAAAACGCTTTCCGATGTCGTCGATATGTTCCGCGAAGCGGAGTCGATGACGGATTATGAGCACATACTGTGCGCGATGGGACCGATGGGACAGGTAACGCGTATTTTGGCATATAAGCTTCATTCGTATTTGACTTACGTGTCGCCCGAAGAAACCGAAGGCAATATCGCAAGTATCGGTCACATCGATCCGATTACGCTGAACGATGTATACCGTTTCCGCGCTTTAAGCGATCGGACTGCGCTTTATGCGGTGACCGGATGGCCGCTTCCGAAAACATCGAGCCCCGCGCTTCACAACGCAGGATATAAAATTAATAATATCGATGCGCTTCTTTTGCCGCTGCGTTCGCCGTCCGTTTCCGATGTACTCGACTGTGCATCTTTTCTCGGCGTGAGGGGACTTGCGGTAACCGTTCCGCATAAAGAAGCCGTGATACCCGAATTGATAAAGCTCGATTCAGAAGCGCAGGCGATCGGTGCGTGCAATACCGTCGTGCGCACGGACGAGGGATGGACCGGCAGCAATACCGATGCGTACGGATTTCGAACGGCGCTTTTGCGCTTTCTCGGCGTAAAAAAACTCCGCGGCCGCCGTGTCGCCGTCATCGGTGCCGGAGGTGCGGCAAAAGCAGTCGCGTACGCCGTCAAGTCTCTCGGCGCTAAAGCGTGCATCTTCAACAGAACGCTTTCTCATGCAAAAGCGCTCGCCGAACGGTACGGCTTCGACTATGCACCGCTCGGACCGGAAGCTGCAAAAAAAATCGAAAAGTACGCCGACATCATAATTCAGACTACGTCGAAAGGTATGAGCTCGGACGGGCAAGCGTCGAAAGACGGTGACCCGCTGTATTTTTATCAATTCACCGGAACGGAAACGGTATTCGATTTGGTGTACGTGCCTCAAGTTACGCCGATTATGGCACGCGCTGCGGAAGCGGGCTGCAAAACGTGCAACGGCGAAGAAATGCTCAAATATCAGGGCTATAAACAGTTTAAAATTTTTACGGGAATCGATTACGGTGCCGAGTGCGCGAGGCTTTGTTAGCCGATGTTTCCGCCTCTCCCGACAAAACGTGCACACCTCTATCTGAAAAAGATTTTCGAGCGGCTTCAAAAGGGTTCTCTCGTTTTAAAACAGGTGTCGCTTCCGAGTGAAGAGCGCGACGGGCACGGCGTTATGATCGGATGTCTCGTCTGTGCCGATGCCGAAGGCAATAAAATAATTCTCAACGCGGTTTCGGGCAACAGTCTCGTCGCCGAAGGCGAGTCCGAGGGAATATGGGTGCCGCCGATCGTGAATGCAAAGCTTATTGCCCGCGCGCTTTTACCGAACGACAAGCGCATTCACGAATTGACCGCGGAATTGAAAAGCGCTCCCGAAAACGATCTTCGCCGCATCGCCCAAGAGCGTGAAATATTAACGACGGAGTCGCTTCGAAAAGTACATGAACTGTATCGATTTCACTGCATAGACGGAAACATTCGGCGCCTCACCGATATCTGTAAAACGAAATTGCCGCCGACAGGCACCGGCGATTGCTGTGCGCCGAAGCTGCTCGACTATGCGTTTTCGCACTCGCTTTTTCCCGTGAGTATGGATGAAATGTATTGGGGTAAGGCGACGCAAAGTAAAGAGAGCGGCACATCCTATCCGCCGTGCGATGAACGCTGCGCGCTCGTTTTGCCTTCGATGCTCGGCCTTGAAATCGTCTACCGCGACGACGTGATCCTTGTCGTCAATAAGCCGAGCGGCCTCCTTTCCGTTCCGGGTCGGGGACCTGAAAAACAGGACTGCATCGTAAACCGCATGAAGCGCCTCTTTCCTAAAACGATTCCGTATCCGTCGGTACATCGGCTCGACATGGAAACGTCGGGGCTCATGGTGCTCGCCTTTACGCAGGACGCGCAGCGCTCGCTTTCGATGCAGTTCGAAAAAGGCGATGTGCATAAGCGCTATATCGCACTGCTTGACGGATCTCTCGAAAAGGCTCCCGGCCGATGCGCTCCTCTTCCAAGCGTCGTCGAAGGGCGCATGGAATTGAAGTTTTCGCTCGACTGGCCGAACCGCCCGAAGCGCATCTACGACGAAGTAAACGGTAAGCTCGGCATCACCGAATGGAAAAAACTCGGCTACAACTGGTACCGCGGAATCGACGGGAAAAACAGAAAGGTGACGCGCATTTTATTTATTCCGCACACGGGGCGCACGCACCAGCTCCGCGTCGCGTCAAGCGATATGCACGGTTTCGGTCTTCCGATTGTCGGCGATTCTTTGTACGGAAGGTGCGGGGAGGGAGAGCGTCTCATGCTTCACGCTTCGTATCTGTCGTTTATCCATCCTGTAAGGGGTGAGCGGGTCGCCTTCGAATGCGAACCCGATTTTTAAGAGGATGATGCGGGAGCGGGCGGATACGACAAGCGCCTACGATTGCAGGTTTTCACCGGCGCTTACAGTGTGCGATTGCTGTGCGTTTGAGAAAATAATTTGACATAGTGCACAATATATTGTACACTATGATTGTGGAACGCGAAAAAGCTTTGGAAGCGGCCTTTTACAAGACAAAATACGGAAATCAACCTTGCCGAGATTTTTTGCTTGAACTCGGCAGGGATGATAGACGTGAGGTTGGTTCTGATATTTTTGCCGTACAAAAGGGCTTTCCGATGGGATTCCCGTTATGCCGAAAAATGGATTCTGATTTATGGGAAGTGCGTTCTACCGTTTCAGACGGAATCTGCCGGATATTTTTTACCGTAGACGCGAACACAATGATTTTGCTTCACGGCTTTAGGAAAAAATCTCAGAAAACACCGTTAGATGAAATAGAAACTGCAAAAAATAGGCTTAGGGACTATAAGGAGCAAAACAAATGAAAAGGGTAGGACAGGATTTTTCCGATTTTATGAAAGAGCAAGGTCTCTATGAAGAAGCACGGGAGCTTGCAACCAAAAAAGTAATCGCTGCTCAATTACAGGCTGAAATGGCAAAACAAAAACTTACAAAATCGGCTGTGGCAAAGCGGATGAATACGACTCGTACAGCCGTTGATAACGCATTGAATCCTTCATTCAATACATCGCTTTCTACAATCGAGCGTTTTGCCTATGCTCTTGGAAAGAAGCTATCCGTGCGTTTACTTTAGTTTACTTTAATTGTAAAGAAAAGCCTTAAAAACTGCAGCTTTTTAGAGGTCCCCAATAGCACACAGCTGCGCTTCGTCATCCCTTTCGAACGAAGGTGCCCCGTGCGGAGACGGCTTCCGGTTTTTATTCGACATCGGATGGTGCAAACGTTGCGGTTTGCGCTTCGAATTTTAAGATAGGATTATTAATATGGAAATAATGCATATCGATGCATCAAAAGATTGGGGACAATTGACGGCTAAAGAGATTTTATACGCGAGACATTTTATAATACGAGTATTTGCGATTTATCTAAAGACAAAAGGTTTTTGCGTTAGGGAAACGAGAGTTTCGGAGAATGATTTTTTTCTTATTAATTATGAATGTTGGGGAGGGGCGATGAGCGTGCAAGGACACGAATTGAAACCTCATGCAACAGATATCTTTTTTATGCGCTATCACGATTTTCCGAATATCGACGATGATTATTTATTGGTGACCGATGCACCTACACCTGCATGGACATTAGGTTTTTCTGAAAGGATAATTTATTCATTTGATAGATATCTATATGATATATTGAGGGAGCGAGGAGAAGCGTATCAAAAATTACAGGAAGACAGCAGAGCCGCTGGTGTCCGATTCAGTGCACGTCCTCACGTTGTTGTAACGGGAAAGATGATAGCACAGACAGAAGAGCATAATAGGAAAAAAGGATTTTTACCGTGCTACTTATCGTTTGATCGTATATCGGCGAAAGAGATAAAGGCTGACTTGAAACGGCTTTTGGAAAGCTACTGAGGTATTTTATGAGGCGAAGAAAAAAAGACAACGTGTTCGTTCAGGGGATAAGAGCAGGGGTTCTGCAAGTACTTATATCGGTATATTTGATGCTGTTAAGTACTCTGATCTTTGCGGATACAAGTTTACGCTCGTTATTTGATTTTAAAGAATATCCGTATAAAGAAATTCAAATCAAAGACCGCGGTACGCTTGAACCTCAGTATATAAAAGATTCCGATTATTCTACATGCTGGATTTTTTCAATTGAAAATATAAAAGGCATCGAGACTTTTCTGTATTATCCGATGGGTAATAATAAAGAGTGTAGAAAAGGTAAGTTTGAAATCAATGGTCAGAAATTCGTTTATAATGAATCGGATTTCGATTTACATAGCTTAAAATTGTGTTCCGCAAATTTTGAAGATAAGACTTTTTTGATGCTTCTAGGGAATATAGGTAAATATAATGACTGTATATGTTTTATTTTTGATATAACGGATCCCGAACATATTGTTTTTTATCCGCCGGAAAAAAGATTTATCGAAGCCGATTTCAATAAAAAGTTTTTCGGTTTATATCAAAATAAGCTTTGTTTTTTCTTTTCAACAAGACGTTTTGAATGGAACGGCCGATATAAATTAAGTCCTTACTTTATTGACGGAGATTTATTAAAAGAGTTGTACGATGAAAACGGAAAACCGTATTTTATTAACTATTCATATACTACAAAATATGAACAAGCCTTTGTGATTGAAGAAAAAAATATTCCTGACGGTAAATAATTATTATACCGTGAGATTCGGCAGTTTTTGCAAAAACTGCGTGTCCTTGCAACGTTTGCAAAAATACGATAACGATCTTTGCAGTAAGTGTGACTCTTGGGTTTTGCACTCCAAATTTTAAAACGGGATTATTAATATGTACGAAAAGTTATGCATAAGATATCGCTTAATGCCGACTGTCGGCGAGGTTCCGGTGAATAATAATAAAAATGAATAAGATTATACGTTTTTTATGTTTATCGCTTGTTTGTTTTGCATTTATCGGTTGTGATAAAAAATACCCGATGTACACAGAATTGAAAATATATGACAGCCGTCTTTCGGATGAAGAAGTGCGAACGGTTTGGCGTATTGTCTTATCTGCGAAAATGAAAAGAATTTGCATTTCCGATCGTCCGGATATTGTTTTTTGTTATAAAACCGATAAGGGCGAAGATAATTTTCTTTCGGTGTATTTAAAAGACGCATATATATATGACGGATACTTTATTGATGCTTTGACGGATGAAATGAAAGATCGGAAATCGACTGTCCTCTGTTTGCGTAAATCGGCACTTTTTGAATTGCAAAATATAATTGCAAAGTATTCAAAATCGTAATAACATACATCTGCTCTTTTTCGTAGAGCCGGCGCATACGAAGATAGTGATTTCCCGCTTTACCGGCGCAGACTTCGTAGGTGCCGCCGTACGAGCGAGGTTGTAAACGGGCGGAACGAAGTTTTCTGCATATTCGAACAGCAATCTTCGAACGGCGATTTACAAAAGTCGGTATTCGGGCTACAATAAAGCGTTAAAAGAATCGGCCTGATTTAAAGGTGATGGCGGAACGCCGCCTTTGCCGTATAATCGCTTGCAGGAGATGTCGTATGAAACACGTTGGGAAATGGATTGTCGTTTTCGCAATTTTTGCCGCGCTCGGTGTTTTCGCTTCGTGTAAATCGACGAAGAAGGGAAGCGGACTTGCGGAATACCGTTACGGTATGAGTGCCGGCGATAAATCGGGTTATACGTTTTATCGCTTTTACGCAAACAATACGTTTTCACGCGGCGCCTACGGAAGGGACGGAGTAAGGTCGGGCGAAATCGAAACCGAAAGAGGAACTTATTCCGGCGATGCTCAATCCGACGGAGAAATCACGCTTACCGTTACGTCGACGTTTAATGCACTCAAGGGCGTGTGGCTTTCCGTTTCTTCGACGTATGATGAACGCGGAAAAATATCGGGCGATACCTTTAATTTCAACGGTATCGGCTATGTAAAATACGGCGGTAAAAGCGGCGCCGCCCGCTGATCGATTTTTTACCGAACGGATCGAATGAAAAAAATCTTTTCGTATCAAACTTTTTCATCCGAAAAAATGCCGAAAGCTTTATGTGATTTATCGCTTTACATTATGTAAATAAAGCCCGTTCGGTGTTCGGCTCGCTTTTCGTTTCTTTAATATTGTTTGCCGTAAACCCTGTTTTGCGTATTGCAAGAATTGCGTGTTTACTGTACTATAAACTCTACGACGCTTTAGCTCATCTGGATAGAGCAACTGCCTTCTAAGCAGTAGGTAGGCGGTTCGAATCCGCCATGCGTCAATCCGAAGCTGCACAAAACCGCCGTGCCGCTTTTCCGTTTTATATTTTGTCCGTACAGCGTTATATCTTTTACAATCCGCATATCCGTATTTCATAAAAAAAAATTCTTGCAGAATTTAAAAACTCGTGTTACTATAATTGACAAAAAAGGAGGTCATTATATATGACAGGCTTACCGTTTATTTTTGTTTTTGTCATTGCGATTATCGTCATGGTTTTTGCAATTTCAAAATTCAAAATCCATCCCTTTATTTCGATAATGTGCATTTCGTTGCTGCTCGGTTTGATTGCCGGTATTCCGCTCGTCGACATGAAAACCGCCGACGGAAAAACGGTGCAGGGACTTGCAAACGTTATCGGCGCGGGCTTTGCCGGTACTTTTACCAGTATCGGTATCGTTATCATCCTCGGTGCGCTCATCGGTTCCATACTTGAAAAAACGGGCGCGGCGCTGAAACTTGCGGACATGATCATTCATCTTGTCGGAAAAAATCATCCCGTCCTCGCCATAGAGCTCATGGGCTGGGTCGTTTCCATTCCCGTGTTTTGCGATTCGGGTTTCGTCATTTTGAATCCCATCCGTAAAGCGCTCGTCAACAGAACCGCCGCTTCTTCCGTTGCGATGACGACCGGACTTTCATTCGGTTTGTATATTTCACACGTATTTATTCCGCCGACGCCGGGTCCGATTGCCGCTGCGAATACGCTCGGTATCGGCGACAATCTTTTGCTCGTTATGGGCATGGGCGCGCTTTGTTCCGTTTTACCGCTTATCGCAGGTTATTTTTTTGCAAAATATATCGGCTCCCGTGTCCGTGCGGATGATGAAGCCGATGCGGGTCAGGTGACGAAAAGCTACGAACAGCTCGTTGCCGAATTTAAAAAACTTCCGAACGGCTTTAACGCGCTTGCACCGATTGTCGTTCCCGTTGTCCTTATGGCGGCATCTTCCGTCGTTGCTATGGCAAAGATGCAAGGACTCGGAGTCAATATTATTAAATTCCTCGGAACTCCGGTTATCGCACTCAGCGTCGGTACCGCATTTGCAGTGCTGCAGCTCAAGCTTGCCGATAAAATAAAGGATTTTTATACGATCGTGGAAGAAACGCTCAAAGTTACCGGCCCGATTCTGTTTATCACGGCGGCAGGCGGCGTTCTCGGAAAAGTTATCGCGTCTTCGGATATGGTAAACTATATCAAAATGCACGCGACGGTACTTCAGACGATGGGTATCCTCTTTCCGTTTATCCTTTCCGCGATTTTGAAAACGGCCCAAGGTTCTTCAACCGTTGCGCTTGTGACTTCTGCAGGCATCATTGCTCCGCTGCTTCCGGTTCTCGGTCTCGATTCTCCGGTACGTGCGGCGCTCGCATGTATGGCGATCGGTGCCGGCGCCATGACCGTAAGTCACGCGAACGATTCGTATTTTTGGGTCGTTACGAATTTCGGCGCTATGTCGCCCGAACGCGGCTATAAAACGCAGACGCTCGGTACGCTTGTGCTCGGTATAGCAGGTGTTGTAGAAATATTTATCTTGTCGCTTTTCCTGCATTGATGATCGCACAATAAATCGATGAAGCTGTCCGAAAACTTCAGTTTTCGGACAGTCCCGTTTGCGGGTTTCGCCGGTATACGGTTTATTTTTTATTGTCGTCTTTGCCGTGTTTTCGGGAAATTTGTTTTTGCTTTTCGGACGTAAGGAATTCGTCGAGAACCGTAATCTGCACTTTTTGATTCGGTTTCAAAGAAAGTTTTTCAAGCGGCACAAAGGTTTTTCCGTCAAAATATCCTTCGATTGTCATAGCGGACTCCCATAAAAAATGCAGGTATTTGCAGCAAATTTTCGTACGCGGTTTAAGTATATAGCGGAAACGGAATGTATGCAAGATTTCGTGCGGTATTTGAACTTTATCCGTTTTAGCGGTTCGCCAATTTTTGATTTATTTTATCCCGCCGCGAATTCATGTTGTAATCAAAAAGCGAATAGCCGATCTCATTTATGCTTTTTAGGAATTTTACATATCGTGTTCCCGAAAGAATTTTTTCCGCTTCTTCCATGAGCCTTTCGCATTCCGCCGTATTTTTTTCTTCAAAATAAAATTGCGCCAGATTTATGTTTCCGTAGAACTTGTCGTAGTCGCTTTTTGCGTACTTGAGCGCGGAAATAAAAAAATCCTTTGAAAGTTTTTTGCTTCCGCCTCCGATTGCGGGCGCATAATAATACCACCAGCCGGAAAGAGTGTAGGCGAAACTCATTGTCGGATTTTTTTTAATAACGTCGGCGTAGTCCTTTTTTTCCTGAAGCCCGATTTTTATGGATTCCGATTGCGGTAAAAACTGCATCATTGAGTTCAGTATGTCCGCCGAAGTGAGAATAAACCACGGATTCGGGTCGGCGGCATTTGCACGGGTAAATTGCATAATTTTTTCGTACTGGGGACGCAGAATCTTTTCCATGTTCGGGGACTTCATGTCTTTGGCATATTCGCAGTTGTATTGCGCCGTTGAAAGCATATTGGTGCAGGTGATCTGCGCTTCTTCGGAAAAGGCTTTTATTTCATCGGAGATAGAATCGCGGTATTCGATGATTTTTTCGATGCATTCGTCTTCGGTGTCGAATGATCTGAGCTTGAGTCTGAAATCGAATATTTTTTGAATGAGAGCGTTTTCTTCGGGACTGAATTCTTTTGCGGACGCCTGAAATAAAACCAAGGCGGAAAACAATACCGCTATTTTTTTTGCCGATTTTTTCACCCTTACAGGATACAAAAAATCGGGATTTATTACAAGAAAAATCGATATTGCACAGATTTCTCGATTCGTGATAGACTTACGAAATTATGCGTATAAACTCAACCGATAAAAAAGAAATACCGGTCTTCTTTGCTACGGACAACAACTATGCGCCTTTTATGGCGGTCGCTTTGGCATCGATGCTGGAAAAGGCGTCGGAAAATTGCTTTTATAAGGTCTATGTTTTAACGACGGACCTTTACCGTGAATATATCGAACAGTTGGAAACCATCTGTCAAGCTGCAATGCCCGGCAATGCATCCGTCGAATTTGTTTCGCTGCGCGAGGAGATGGAAAAGACTTCCGGCACTTTTCATCTGCGCGATTATTATTCGAGGGAAACGTACTGCCGAATATTCATTCCGAGATTTTTTCCTCAGTACGATAAGGTAATTTACCTTGACAGCGACATCGTCGTGACGGGCGATATTTCCGAACTCTACGATATTGATATCGGCGATAATCTTGTCGGTGCCGCAATCGAAGAGGTTATGCAGTCTTTCGATGTGTTCGGAACTTATGTGGAAAAGGCTCTCGGCGTTCCTCGTGAAAAATACTTCAGTGCGGGAGTTCTTCTAATAAATGCAAAAAAATATCGGGAAGAAAACATCGAGGAAAAATTCATCGCTCTTATGAACCGATTCAAGTTCAGAATCACCCAGGACGAAGACTATCTGAATGTTTTGTGTAAAGACAAAGTAAAATGGCTCGATGTGGGCTGGAACAAGTCCGCTTACAAAACCGAAGGTTTTGACGAAAAGAACTTAAAGATAATCCACTACAAAATAAACTGGAAGCCTTGGCATTACAACCACGTTCTTTACGAAGAATATTTTTGGGAATGCGCCGAAAAGACTCCCCTCTATGAAAATATTTTGAAAATCAAAGCTTCATACGGCGTTGAGCAAAAGAGAAGCGATGCCGAAGCTTTTGAAAGACTCAAGCAAATGGCGATTGAAGATACGAACGATCCCGATAATTATTGGAACACGGTAAACAGGACGAAATAATCATATCGGAAAGTCCGGAGAGGAGCTTTTTATGTCGGAAAAAACGGTCATCGGAAAAAACAACGGAGATTCGAAATCTTTTACCGGACGGGATCCCGAGCGCCTTGCAATCGTAGAAAAGATAAAAGCCTATGAAAGGGAGGGGCGTTTTTCGGAGGATGTCGAACAGGATCCTCCGACCGTTCCGCTCCGTCCCGAAATGGTCGACTATCTGAATAAAAAGATTTCCAGCAAAATATGGATGAAGTTTGCGAATATGCTCGCACGCCGCCATATTCTCGGTCTTATGAAATCGAGACAGATGATTATAAAAGAAGTACGCGGTCTTGAAAACTATATTCCGTTAAAAAGGACAGGCGCAATAATCACTTGCAATCACTTCAATCCCATGGACAATTTTGCCGTATACAAGGCTATAGAAAAGCACGTCTATCACAGAGAACTTTTGAAAGTCTGCCGTGAGGGAAACTATACGAATTTTCCGGGATTTTACGGTTTTTTGTTTAAGCACTGCAATACCATGCCTTTGAGCAGCTTACCTTCCACGATGAAGAATTTTATGGATGCGGTAAAAATATATCTTTCACGGGGCAGGCATATTCTCATCTATCCCGAACAGGCGATGTGGTGGAACTACAGAAAGCCGCGTCCTCTTACGCCCGGTGCATACCGTTTTGCCGCCGAAAACAATGCTCCCGTAATCCCGATGTTCATAACCATGGAAGATTCCGACCATTCGGACGGATTCGGTTTTCCGGTACAGGAATATACGATCCACATCCTCGAACCGATTTATCCGAAAGCGGATCTTTCCGTAAAAAAGAACGCCGAGTATATGAAGGACAGGAATTATGAAGTTTGGAAGGAAGTGTATGAATCCGTATACGGAAAACCGCTTTCCTATTCGGAATGATTCCGGCATTTTTACACCATGTCAGAGATAAAAAAGATCGTCTATTATTCCGACGAACTCCGAGATGAATTTTCAACCGCTGTCATAACCCCCCGTCCGATTGACGAAAACTACGACTACGGCGGAAAGACTTTTTCGTGGAAGGTAAAACGCTTTTTCCTTCACAGAATTTTTGCCCAGCCCATTGCCGTTCTCTATCTTAAACTCGTATTCCGCCACAGGATAATGAACCGCTCCGTCCTGAAAAAATACAAAAAAGGGCCGATGTTCGTATACGGAAACCACACGAATGTTTTTGCCGACCCTCTCGTTCCGACCTTTGTGAGTTTTCCGCAGCAGGCTTTTGTCATAGTTCACCCGAACAACGTTTCAATGCCGATATGGGGGAAAATAATGCCCTATCTCGGAGCGCTCCCTTTGCCCGATAATTTTTCGGCGATGAAGAATTTCATCGGAACCGTAAAATACCACGTCGATCACAATAAAAGCATTTACATATATCCGGAAGCCCATATCTGGCCGTTCTATACAAAGATCAGACCTTTTCCGGACGTTTCATTTAAATATCCGATCGACTACGGCTGTCCCGTATTTTGCTTTACAAACGTTTATAAAAAACGCCGCTTTTCCAAAAATCCGAAAATGCTCACCTATGTTGACGGGCCTTTTTTTGCCGACGAAAAAATTTCTCCGAAGGAAAGGCGGCGCAAGTTGAGAGATGAAGTGTACAATGCAATGTGCCGGAGAAGTGCCCTAAACGATGTTGAAATCGTTACGTACATCAAAAAAGAGAGTATATAAAATCAAAGAAGCTGTCCGGAAACTGAAGTTTTCGGACGGTTTCGTGTAGGAGCATAAAATGAAAAGCATCCTTTTTTGCGGAAACGATAAAGTTTTTGACGGCATGATTACGACAATGCTTTCAATATTTAAAAGGAGCATTTCGGATGAGGGGATAAGGTTTTACATATTCACGATGGATCTTACAAGGCTCAAAGCCGACTATACGGCGATCAGCGACAGGCAAATCAGGTTTCTTGACGAACTTGCAAAGTCGTATAATCCCGAGCATTCCGTCGTAAAAATCGACGTTACCGAAACATACGAAAAAGAGTTCGCCTTATGCCCGAATGAAGGATGCTATTGTTCTCCTTATACGCTCATAAGGCTTTTTGCGGACATGGAGCCGCAGATCCCTGAAAAAATCCTTTACCTTGATATCGACTTGCTTTTCAACAGAGACATAGACCTCCTTTGGAACACGGATATTGAAGGTTACGAATATGCGGCTTCAAGGGATCACTACGGAAAGTTTCTTATAAATCCGAATTTTATAAATGCGGGCGTGCTGCTGTTCAATATGAAAAAATGCCGCGAAACCGGACTCTTTGAAAAAAGCCGAAAACTTATAAAGACGAAAAAACTGACATTTGCCGATGAAAGCGCGATTATCCGCAGCACCGTCAGAAAAAAAATACTGCCGCAGCGTTTCAACGACCAAAAATTCCTTTATAAAAATACCGTGATCCGGCATTTTTCAAGGCGCCTTTTTTGGCTTCCGTATCCCCACATCGAAAATATAAAGCAGTGGAAAATCACAAAAATCCATAAAAAATTCGGCTACGAAAATTTCGACGATATTCTTTATGAATACGTATATCAAAAAACAAGGTTTGAGCGGGATTTTAAATAAGCCGCACGGAAGACTCTTCCGAAGGTGAAAACTTCGAGCTTAAAAACGACATGGCTCCGCCGAGGATCAAAGCCGCCGCCGAAGATAAAATGAGCGAAATACCGTTAAAAGCGGAAAGGGATTTTAGAAAATCGCCCTGAAAAAGATTTTTTGTAAGCGGGCAGATATTCAAAGCCGAGCCGCACAAAAGTCCGAGTATTACGGCATATGCGTGATTCGGCGCTTTTTCCAAAAGATTTTTTACGAGTTTCGCTCCGATTAAAAGTCCCGCAAGCACGCCGAATCCGTTCGGAAGAAGAAGGATCAACGCGGTAAAAAAACTTTCAGGCAAAAAAAGCGAGGGTATGCTTTTTATCACGATCGGATAAACGCCCATAATGAGCATTAAAAGCGAGCCGGAAATTCCCGGCACGATCATCGCCACCGCACCTAAAAGTCCGGCGATAAAAATTTTTAAGGCGAGTTTTACCGAAAAAGCGGGAAGCGGTCCCGCCATGTCTTGAGAAGTGCCGAACGATGATTCAAGTATGGAAAACAAAATCATAACGGCTACCCCGATAAGCGTGCAGACTATAATGGAAACGATTTTCGCTCTTTCGATTCTTGCACCTTTTTTTGTTTTTGTCGCGAGTGCGGCAAGCATCGGAATGCTTCCGATAATCAAACCCGTAAAGAAAAAATTCGTCTGTACCGGAAATCTTTCATAAAGTACGGTTATGACTTTGCTGAAAATGAGCACGCCCGACGCCATCCCCGCAATGATCGGCAGTACGAATTTTTTGTTAAGCCAAATTTTTTTTATATTCAGGGTTATCGCGTTGATAAATTTATCGTAAATTCCGAAAACCACTGCAATCGTGCTTCCCGAAACGCCGGGGATCACGTTTGCCATACCGATTATAATTCCGATTGCAAGAGTCCGTAAAATATTCATGGCGCAATTCTATCACAAAATCTATGGAATGTCCCGTATGAATCATAGTATGACTGTTATTATTTTTGAAGCGGCTGCTTTTTTGGCTACTTTTGTAGGGAGTTTATTTTTTTTAACTCTGTAATTTATTATATTATAAAGAATTAAAAAAATCGTATTTTCGGTCCCTACGAGAGTCGAACTCGTCTTTAAAGATTGAGAATCTTTCGTCCTAACCGATAGACGAAGGGACCCGATACGGAAAAAAAACCGAACACGGTGTGTGTTCGGCGTTTTGCGTTCCCCAAGGAGGATTCGAACCCCCACAAGCAGAACCAGAATCTGCGGTGCTACCATTACACAATCGGGGAATATATTGCTTATCCAATATACGTATTTGACGGATATTTGTCAATACGGTGAGTGCTGTTGCGCATTGCGTATACCGTTCGTATACATCGCAGTGCGCAGGTTTTGCACATACGCATATAAAAAAATATCCGATCGGCTTTCGGCGGCGAAAGCAAATTCCGCCGCGGTTTTCCGATCGGATAATCGAAAGTAAAAAGTAAATCTTACTTTGCCGACATGAGCAGCGTTTTCGGATCGAGGTTTACCGTGCCCGTAACGGCGGTTTTATCGCGGAGCTTCAAAACGCTGAGCGCAACGCCGTTTTGCGAAGCTGCGAGATGGCACACCGCATCGAAAAAGGGAAGCAGTTCCGGACGGCAGGAACCCGCCAAATCCGTATTCGCCTTCGTATCGCTGAACCACGCGGTCATCTTTTCTTCTTTAACGAACTCGGAAACGGCTTCGATGTCTTCTTTGCTCACTTTATCCATGTTCATACCGTCGATGACGATCGCGGAAACGGCGATGCCGCCTGCTTTCAGCGCTTTCAGCGTATTTATCACTTTTGTGAGTGAAAAGGTTTCCTGACTGAAATTCAAAATCATGCGGTCGCGCATAATGCTGTCTTTCAATTCGGGATTGTCGGCGATATTTTTTTTCTTCGCTATTTCCGTAAAGATGCTGTCGTACCACGAAATGACGTTCGAAGAGTGCTGGTCGAACGAAACGTGAACGAGCTGTTCGTCTTTGAGCAGCGCGTCGAGACCGAACTGCACGAGAATCGCCGTTTTGCCGACGCCCTTTTTGGCGGTGACGAGTCCGATCTCTCCCGCTTTCAGTCCTCCGTCGGCAATATTGTCAAAGCTGCGCACCGGGCTGTAGTTGATAAGATCTTTTTTATCCATAGCTGCCTCCTATAAAACTTTTGCAGAAAGTATTGAGCTTGTGAAAAAGCGATGCCGTAACGCCGGCACCGCTTTTATCGCATCTCGTTATTTTTGCGCTGCTTTGCGCTCTTCTTGATATTTTTTCATCAGTTCTTCGCCTACGGCGTTCGGTACGCGTCCGTATTTGAGGAATTCCATCGTAAACTCCGCTTTGCCCTGTGTCGAAGAGCGGAGGATCGTCGAAAAGCCGAACATCTCCGAAAGCGGCACTTCCGCATTTACGGTCGACGTATTGTTTTCATCGGTCGTATCGATGATGACGCCGCGTCTCTGGTTGATGAGACCGAACATATTGCCCTGGAATTCGGTCGGTCCCGAAATGGACACTTTCATAATCGGTTCGAGGATAACAGGCTTCGCTTTTTCGTAACCTTCGCGGAAAGCTCCGATCGCAGCCTGCTGGAAGGCTATGTCGGACGAGTCGACGGGGTGGTATTGACCGTCGTTGATCGTCATCTTTACGCCGACGATGGGGAAGCCGATGAGCGTGCCTTTTTCCATCGCTTTGCGGAAACCCTTATCGCAGGACGGAATGTATTCGTTCGGGATGGCTCCACCCTTGATCGCATCGACGAATTCGTAATCTTTGTCCGCGAGCGGCTCCATAATACCGGCAACGCGTCCGTATTGACCGGAACCGCCGGTTTGCTTTTTGTGCGTATAGTTGAACGGAGCGCTCTGCGTAATCGATTCGCGGTAAGCGACTTGCGGCTGACCGACGACGACTTCGCACTTATATTCGCGCTTCATGCGTTCGACGTAGACGGCGAGGTGCAGTTCACCCATACCTTTGATGATCGTTTCGTTCGATTCGGGATCGACGTATGTTTGGAAAGTCGGATCTTCTTTGGTAAAGCGGTTGAGCGCTTTCGCCATTTGAGCGGCGTCTTTTTTTTCTTTCGGCGTAATCGATTCGGAGATGACGGGATTCGGAACGTACATCGACGCCATGGAGTAATTGAGTCCGCCGCCGCAGAACGTATCGCCGGATGCGCAGTCGATGCCGAAAAGGGCAATGATGTCGCCCGGCGTCGCTTCGTTGATGTCTTCCATCTTGTCCGCATTCATGCGCACGAGGCGTCCGACTTTGAACTTTTTACGCGCGCGCGTATTGTACAGTTCGCAGCCTTTCGGGATAGTGCCCTGATACACGCGGACGTAGGTGAGCTGACCGTATTGACCGTCGTCGAGTTTGAACGCGATCGCGACGGTCGGCTTGTCCGCGACATTGAAGAGTTCGACTTGAGATTCGTTATTGTCGAGATCGAACGCATAGTTATGCACCTCGGTCGGATCGGGAAGATAGCGCGTAACGCCGTCAAGCACGAGCTGCACGCCCTTGTTCATGTGTGCCGAACCGCAGAATACGCCGACGAACTGCTCCGCCAGCGTCGCTTTGCGGACGGCCGCGATGATCTCTTCTTCGGTTTCTTTACCTTCGAGCGCGTCTTCCATGAGCTGATCGTCGAACATCGATACCGCATCGACCAAATCCGCGCGGTATTTTTTCGCTTCATCGACCATGTGAGCGGGAATTTCGGCGACTCGAACTTCCTGTCCGTCGGGTCCTTCGAAATAGAGCGCTTTCATCGTGACGAGGTCAACGACGCCTTCGAGTTTGTCTTCAAGCCCGATCGGGAGCGCCATCATGTGGGCATTGAGTCCGAGTTTGTCGCGCAGCTGTTTGCACACGCGGATAGGATTCGCGCCTTGACGGTCGCATTTGTTGACGAATGCGATGCGGGGAACGTGGTAGCGCTTCAACTGGCGGTCGACGGTGATCGACTGCGACTGAACGCCCGCGACCGCGCACAAAACGAGGATGGCGCCGTCGAGAACGCGCAGACTCCGTTCGACTTCGATCGTAAAGTCGACGTGTCCGGGCGTATCGATCAAGTTGATTGTGTAATCTTTCCATTGAACCTGCGTTGCCGCAGATTGAATCGTAATGCCGCGCTCGCGTTCCAATTCCATACTGTCCATTGTTGCGCCGACGCCGTCTTTACCGTGGACTTCGTGAATCTGATGAATTCTGTTGCAGTAAAACAGAATGCGTTCCGACAAAGTCGTTTTTCCTGAGTCGATGTGGGCGCTGATACCGATATTTCGTATTTTGGAAATATCAAAGTCCATATTGATTACCTCTTTATAAAAAAAAATTCCACCTTACAGTAAGAAATAAATATAACCGATTACGGAGCTTTATTCAATACCGCAGAATAGCGCAAAAATTATCAATATTTTCCGGCGGCCGATAACCGGAACGTATATTTAATAAATTTCCTCGTATGAGAAGCGGAAAATCCGAGCGATGCGGCGCCTCCGCCGTATTCGCCGTTTTTTTGTTTAAATGAAAATCCGGCATTGCCTGAAACCGTAAGGTTTTTTTTCGAATGTGCGATCGAAATTTTGCACGATTCTTCCGTCTCTTTTTTTGAAAATGAACACGATAGCTGTATTCCTAAGCCGATTTTTTCCGTCTTTTGTGAAAATTTTCCGGAAAACGTACAGCGTACGGAATCGTTTTTTTTCGTTTTCGGAAATTCGATACTGTCCGTTTCAAATATAAGGCGTGATGATATTTTTTTATCCGAATATTGCAAACCGCAGCCGCATTTGACGCTCGTTTGTTCGGTATTATCCGAAGGGACGTATTTTTGCCGAATGACACCTGACGCTCCGACGGTGAGTGCGGGAAAGCGGGGAGAGGAAAAGCGGTGTGTATACTGCGGAGCGATGCGGAATTGGTAAAGCGTATTCAATGCCGTACCGTTCGGGACGATGATGCCGCGCCTGTCCGAAACGAATGCGGATGCGAGCAGCGTAAATCCGCCGAAAAAAACCGTATTTTCGCTTCTATATATAAGCCTTGGTTTTCCTGACGGCTGATCGTATAAATTTGCCGTAAAAATCGATGTAAGATTCGGCGCCGAAAAGAGCGCCTGCAATGCGAAAGCAGAATACTTTGCCGGTTTGAAAAATGCGATTTCGGAAAACCACGATGACGAGTTGTTTTCGAAAAAAAAACATCCTCCGGTAAATGAAACGGCCGCGCTCATCATGTGCGGCAAATTGATGCGCATATCCGCCGATGCGGCAAAGATTCCGTCCTTTCGATAAAAAAAAGAAGCACCGGATCCCGCAAAGCGCCGCATTTTTTCGGGAAAACGAATGTCGGCCGCAAGCGCAAATTCTTTTTCATCGCCTCCGGATGACGGAAGCGATGATACGACGCCCGTTTTTGTCGAAAACGATTTTGCAAACGGAGATGCCGAAAAAGAAAGTGAGGGCGAGGCAAGACGCGAAAAACTTCCGCCCGGAGAAAGCGTGCCGGCTTTTACCGTCAGCGGAAAGGGCAGCACCCGTGTAAGCGATAAAGCCGCCCCGTATTGCGGCAGACGAACGGAAGCTCTTCTGAAATTCGGTAAGGCGATATCCGATACCGCTTCATAAAACCGCAGATCGGCGTCGCGGAAAAGTGCGCGCATAGCGCAAGCCGTACCGGCCGCCGCTTGATCGAAATCCGCGGCATTGAATCGAAATGAAGAAGAGGAACTTATATCGATTCGTTTAAAGAGCGCTTCCGATTTTCGCTCCGCTTTCGCTTCCGCGTTCAAGTGTGTTTTTTGTTCAGCTTCCGGTTTTTCGGCAGCGGATAATCGATGTGCGGGCGAAAATACCGAGAAGACTGCGGCGATCAATATACAGCGATGATTCATACACTAATATTCGCCGTAATTTTTCGCTTTCGGAGTTTTTATCGGAAAATTTATGAGAAGTGTTGTACGCGGACGTTTTAACCGAGGTACGCTTTCGTTTTGGAGAGTTTTACACGCGCGGGAGCGCTTTGATTGGAGCGTGCTTTGCTCGTGACCGGATGCGAAACAATGGGTGCGTTTAACATCCGGCTTGAAAACGGCGGGAAAATACAGCTGTTTTTGAAAACTCCTTGCGCATTTCCGCTGCATATTTTTGAAGACTTCCTAACATACTTAGGATAGTCTGAATAATTCTATTTCATGAACCAATCGATTTATTTGTTTGTTTTTTACAACATCAGTCAGAAAAATTATTTGTTTGAATGTTTCGTCATCGCAATACTTTATTTGAAAAAGGGTAAAGAGTAATGCTTCAATTTTTTTTTCATCGAATGTTTTTCCTACAGCCCATACAATACGACTTGAACAACTTGGTTTGTTTTTCAAAAGTATTAATAAAGAGTTAATTATTTCATCAATATCTTCATGTGAAACCGATAAATTTACTAATTCAGGAGGCAGTAAGAGAGAATAATCTGTAGGATTATCTTTTGAAATATTTTTCTCAAGCAAAAGACCGATGTTTATAATCATATTGTCTTTATTATTTACACCGGTGTCGTTAAGCATTTTCAAATAATTTTTCAAGAACAAAGTCATTTTTCTATTCCACAAGATTTATACCGCGCAAGTTTTCCGGACAGCTATACAAAAAAATGTACAGTTGTTTTTACGATCGAGTTATAAATAATTCTACCACAGTTTGAAAAAATTCATTATAAAGTCAATTGTAAATCCGATAAGCACGGCAATGGAAATTATATTCATCCGTTTACTCCATATTTTAGAATCTTTCTTTCCCGTTCGCGAAATATAAAATACAGAGTAAAGCAGTATAACTATACTTACCAAAATCATTATAACATCATATCTTGTAGTAAACATTTTTCCCTCTGCTTTTCGTTTGCTAAATCATCTTGTAGTGCTTCTTGCAGTTGCTGATAATAGGGAACAAGATAGTCCATTTTTGCTAATTTAAAATATTTTTTAGGTGCATATATTACTTTCATATTAGTTCTCCTGCAAAGGATAAAATCACTGCGATTTTTGTATACGGCACCATACCTATTTATTTTCTGCAGGAATAATTGACACCTTAATATCAGCTGTAGCCGTATATGCAAAAATATACAACTCTATACCGGCATACTTAGGCTGTGTATTTGTGATAATAACAGAGAAAAAATCTTTCACATCATAATTAATAGGTACTTTTTGAGTAAAGCTCTGCATTATTTTTTTTTAGCTGTCGTTCATTTCTTCTTGAAAATTTATTATAGTAAACATCAAATCCTTTATTCTCATATCGTTCTTTTTCTTGTTCAAAGATGCTATCAGCATTTTGGAACATTTTCTCTGATATTGAGATAACAGTACAATTTTGATCATTATTAATCTCTGAAATATAATTACTGCTTTCTGTTCGTCGCCAATTCAAATCTTTATATGTATTATGATAATTTATAAAATATAAGGTAATAATCCCTACCGCAGATATAAATAATAAAACTGCACATATTCTTATAATCAGACATTTTTTAATCTTTTGTTGCGGAGAAATATTTTGAGATCCATTAATATCACGTATCACTTTCGTCAAACCGAGAATTCCACACACAACAAATGGCAGCGCTGTACCAAAATACTGTAGTATTTCAATCTTATTCATTTTTTATCCCCATTCTCTCTCTCGCGAATTTCAGTCAATGTCGCTTCTGTCTCTCTTGCAACATCTAAAATTATCTTTCCTTCCGAAGCGGAAGAAGTAATCTCTGCAACCCCTTTTATTATTTTCGCTGAATTAGATACTGCTTGAGCTCCATCAGCAATCAACGATATACCTTTTGTCACAGTTGCATCTATTACCATATCTACAAGTGTAGCAATACTTCCTGCTAATTTCTGTTGCTGTTGGTTTGCACCCAATTTCCCAGAAAATTTCATTGTAATTACTGAAATAGCTCCTTCATATTTGGTATCTTTTGCTGCAGCAAGCATACCCGCAATACCTTCGATAACATTCCATGTACCGTTTATAACCGCATAGGTAGACGCCTCTACGGATGGTCCTTCCCCGACAACCCCTAAAATCACTTCTACTGTACCACCGAGAGTTTGTAAAGCTGCAAATATAAATTGGTTTTTATTAAACCTTCCATCGGGTCTATATAGTGTACCGGATTATTGGCTCCATAGGCATACAAATTGCAATATGGTTGCCGAAGGTGCGTTTTACGCCGAATTTCAGCTGTATTCAACAGCAAAATCCGTTTTTTTTTGCGGAGAATAATAATTTTTCGTAACGCAATAGCTCATTTCCGCTCCGAAATCCGCTTTTTACTCTGGAAAATGAGCGAAATTCGTGCATTTTCCGAAGCAGTCATACATATCCCTATTTGTAGGACTAACATCCGGGATTTTCGCTGGAATGGAAAACACCGGATGTGGAGTACCTAATGATAAGTCCAGCCGCCTACAAAATAGTATTTTTTCTTCTATTTTCCCATATCCATTTAAAATATAAAGTCGAAAATCCATTTTAATTTTCTTTTATCTCTTTGTCTTCCTTGAGATATAAATAATCAATGAAATAGGAATCAGAAGAAATATTATAATAAAAAATGCTTCTCCTATCGCTCGATTTTTAATTATTGAAATAAACTTCAAGAAAAAAATTCGAAAGCTTTCAACTTTTATTGAAAGATAAAGAAAAAGAAAAATATACAAATACAGAAATATAGATGTGATCAGAATTCTAAAAAAGACTTTATTCATATAAAATTCTACCTATCTTTAACCATTGAAGATACGGATTATTGTCCAGTACTAATTAAACCGCTCAATCAAAATGATAATAAATCCAAGGACAAATAGTATCAACATAGCTATCAGCCCTACAAATTTGCTAAGCCAATATTTATCCCAACCATTCCCTTTGTCCTTTTTATTGAAATAAAATGCCCAATAATCAGGTATAATAAAAATTATACCCGAAATAATACTAGCCATTCCCGGAACTAAATACCTTAATATGGATAATATTCCTCCAACCGCCAAAAGGAAAAAACCGACATAGTTAAGTATTTTAAGATAAAAAAGGGGTGTCTTTTTCATAATCATTATGAATAATATAATCCGTTTTTTCCCAACAGAAATATGTAAGCCTTTATCAACAACATTATCACGTGTTTTAATCGCATTTTCTATCTGTTCTACTTTGAATTAATAAATCCCAATACGGCTCCCGTTTTTTTCGAAATTTTTATAATCGGAATTCCTCCTTCGTATCCAGCCGGCAAAGTTCCGCTTACATACCATATTTCATCCTTTAAGGTTGCTTCCAATGGAAATCTTTTCTTTATGCACTCACCGTATAAATCGATTAGATAAATTTCTGCAAGTTTAATAGCCATCTCTTTTGTTGAAACAAAACCATTTTCTGTTTCAACAAACATTTGTGATTCAAGGTATTTATCATATTCCATTTTGTTTTCCGCATTTACGTATAATGCATTTACAATAAAAATAATAAAAACAAACAATATCTTTTTATCAACCATTAATATCTTCCTTCTATTGAGTTATTCATTATAAGGATAATCTTTGTAACTATCAGCATGCGCATCATTTTATTTAATCTGTTAGGATCTTTCGGGTCGAATGGCATATCAGATTGCATTAGAACATCAGTATTTGAAGAATAATATTTTTAATTGATCGCAACACTATTAACATACAAATCATCCGGGCATATATCCTGGCCGTCAAGCCATTCTATATTAAAACCGATTGTTTTTATCCGAGAAAAATATGATATATCTTTCAGCATTCCGAATCAAGAACCTTTGTATCATACCTCTGAATAATTTATTCTATGAAGTACTACCTTATTATTTGAATGAACTATCCAATATACATTTTCGCTATACATCATACGCGGTTTTATCTTTTGAACTTCAATTAATCTACTTGCAATTGAATCAATATAAACCCCATATTCAGCTTTATTTTCAATTTGCAATTGAATTTTTTTCAAATCAAACAAACAAACTTCATCTGTTAAATTCTGAACCCTTACACAACATCTTAATTTATATGTATTTCGCTCAATTTCTTTAATTTTCTTAATTTCAACTTCAATTTTTAGTTTTTCATCTTCGCAATAAAACTTCGATGTATCACAAGCAGTAAAAAACATTAATGAGCACAAAAAAATCAAATAATACTTCATTTGTTATTTCTATTTCCGAAACTGCACTGTCTCTCATTGGAATAAATATATTTTTCAGGTTCTTCGATAAATCTTGAAAACCTAAATCATTTAAAGTCTTCAACAGCTTATTTTCTTTGTATATAGCTAAAACTATTCAACGCAATGAATCCTTTAAATTTTGGAACAGGAGTATCCCAATTATATTCGATATCAAAACCATTTTCTTTTTCATTGTATTGAGTATCAAGAGATATACCTATATCATCTAAAAGAAAATCGGGAGAAAAATTCTTTATAAAAACTCTTTTGTTATTCTTTAAATTATAAATAGCAGGAATTAATGTTTCAGATGAATTATTTAAAATCGGAGATTTTTCAGAAACACATACGAACTCATCATCCTTTGATATTGAAAAACCAAGTCCTGTCTTTATTTTTGTGTCTTCAATTTCGGCAGTAAGGAAAGATAAGCGTATTAAGTGTTCATCATAATTAACATAATACAAATAATTATCTGTCTGAATATAGCTGTAACGTTCTTGAAAATCATCATAAGATATATTCCTAATTAATTTCAACATCGAACCTTGCTTTTTATACACACTTAAACAATACTTCGAAGGATTATCCTGAATAATATAAACACACGGAATATCCTTTTCAGCAGAATAAAGAAGAATCGTTATAGAAAAAATAAAAAATAAAATAATTTTTCTCATCATTCATCCACCTTAATTATTCGAATTTCTTTTAAATTATTCATTGAATAAACTTTCTTTTTTTTAGGAGCGGAAAGTCTATTTCTATCTCCGTTACCGGTTTCTGTTATAGTACCTTCAAAAATACCACTTTCATTTGGTAATCTTGTTATTCCAACCATATGGTTATCGACATTCTCTGCTGCCTCGCTAAGATCAAAAATACCAAGAATCATATAACCGGATTTAGATGAATTATATTCTTTCAATTTTGATAATAAGCCTTCTTTGCCTTGTTTATCTTTTGTCCAGTAATCCCATTTTCCTTTTCCAAAAATAGTATTCATAGAATTTTTCCGACCATTTAACATATCTGAATCTTTAGCAAATAATGATTTATCTTCATTATTAATAATAGTTTTGTCTGTTTCATTTTTATACATCTTTATTTCTGTAACTTTATCTGAGTTTTGCAGTTGTCTTTCGAGCCCACCTGGGGTAAGTACATGTTTAAAACCAATTTCTTTCATAATATCTGATACCTTAAGAGAAAATTACCGGATTTTAGGAAAATTATTAATACCAACCGGTAAAGTTATTTCCGTAATTTGCAGATTGTCTTAATTGTATTTCAGACAAATTGCTGTCATCAAATTCCGTAAAAACCTTCGACGATGTTATTTTTACAAATGCCTTTGAAATACAGAGCCTTTCTATCGAAAAAAGAATCATAAAATCATATTCTCCATTTTCAGCAGCTCTTAAAATATCGAATACCGCTCCTGTTGATGTCCATTTTTCTTTATTTTTTACATTCCAAGTTATTTCACTTACGATTTTCCCCGTATTTAAATTGAAAATTGTAAAAACGCCGGAATTATAAACATCCTCATTCATTAAATAAATCCCTGTCGCATCCATACGAGCACCGAAAGGTACTTTTCCAAGAAATTTAACATCTCCGGTATTTCCATCTAAATAATATAAAGGCATACTCCTTTCAAAAGTATTCTTCCAAAAAATCATTGTTTTTTTATCTTTTGAAATCTGATAACCGCCCCATAAAGCCTCTGTATTCTCAAAATAAATCTGCTTTTTTGATTCATTAATTTTATAAATAGTCAAAATATCTTTATCAAGATTATAGGAATAATCTAAAGTTTCCGATTTTGACAATGGGGCTAATTTTTTGATTGTTTGTGAATATATCGGAAACACAATTGTAATTATAAATGTAATAATAAAAATCTTTTTCATAGTTTCACCTCTCTTACTCGTATACAACCGGAGCTTTGAAATTTACATACCCTTTTGTTTCTGATACAGGAACTAAAATATTACCATTGTCATCTTTCAACCATCTTTGCTTACCTCTCAAATTTTCTTTTCCCACCGCACTATCATTAATAGATGTTTGGGAAATCATAAGATAATTTTTTCTATTTTTTTCAACAAATCCAATTACCCCGACCCAATGATCATTTTTGCCGGACTCGTAATTAAAATTAACAAAAGTCAGATATCCTGTGTTTTTATCATTATTTCATCTTTTAAGGTTGCTTCCAATGGAAATCTTTTCTTTATACGCTCACCGTATAAATCGATTAGATAAAATTCTGCAAGCTTAATAGCCAGCTCATCACTTACTATAGTTCCCATACGAGCAGCATTATCATACCGGTCTTTTCGGATTTCATTTTTTTATGGCCTAAAAAAGTATTCCTCTTTGCAAAACTCCAATAAATCATTTTTAAAACCCAATATTATTATATACGAATAAAGATAAAATCCTTTTGTAAACGAAAACCCTCTTTGAAAATATACTATTTCCTTTTCCTCTTTATCTTTTATAATTATCGGGATTCCTAATTTCCGAATTACATCTTTATAAGCAGTTCCTTTTTTAAGTTTTTGAACTTTGTTATATTTTACAAACCGATTATAATATATTTTATAAAGATAATCGGTTTCGTGAACCGGAATTACTTGATATACAAACGGGTTTACATAAGAAATCAAAAACTCTCCTTGAACCGCATTGATTTTATGTAACAATATAGGGTTTTTCTGGTCAATCTTTTTCAATTCTTCGCGATTTATTTTTCTCTGTTGAGGGCCGGAACAACTCAGTAGCATAAATATACATATATAATAATATATGATATTATTTTTTTTCATTGTTCAACTCCATTTTTGTAAATTACTATATTGTCAAGACCGACATCGGAGTCTACACCTGTTCTATTAGCTATAACAGTTGCTTTTGGTAATGCTTTTGAAATTGCTTGCGCTATATTTATAGGGTCTTTAGAATTTGCCCATGCTTTTGTATTTACATTAGTTGAATTTTTATGATTATTAGGATCGGCACCACTATTACATCCACCCAATACGATCGTAACATCTTCTGCCATTAATCCTTCATCAACTAATTTTTTCAAATCAGTGATAAAAGCTGCTTCTTTTCCTGGTTTAAAACCAGAAATAAAATCAGAAACATTATTCTCATAAAGATTATTACCGGTATTACCAAAACCAATAGCGTAAGGCACGCCATGTGTAGAAAAATATAAATCTGTTATTGGATTATCTTTTGAAGCGTTATTTCGAAGTGCTTTTATTGCATTTAGACCAGAAGTAGTCGCGCCATAATTCCCTATGCCCTTTAACCAAATAATCCAATTAGTTGATACAACGGTATAGCCAGTATTTACTGCTGCTTCATAAAAGGATTTCCTCTCTCCCCACTTATCGGCATTTCCAACTATTGCTACTTTATTTTTCTCCCCATCCGGGTCTATATAGTGTACCGGGTTATTGGCCCCATAGGCATACAAATTGCAATATGGTTGCCGAAGGTGCGTTTTACGCCGAATTTCAGCTGTATTCAACAGCAAAATCCGTTTTTTTTGCGGAGAATAATAATTTTTCGTAATGCAACAGCTCATTTCCGCTCCGAAATCCGTTTGTTACTCCGGAAAATGAGCGAAATTCGAGCATTTTCCAAAGCACTCATACATATCCCTATTTGTAGGACTAAAAGCTAATGTTTTCGAACAGGGGAAGAACGCAAAGTGTAGTACTACGTACTTAGATATACATAATTCTAAAAAAATATTACATACCAATAGTATATTCTTTTATTGTACAAAACTCTTTTACGTTATAATAAGGTGGTTCATTTATCCAATGTTGATGGAATCTTATTATCGTGTGATCTGTAAAATCACAATCAAGATAAACATGAAATTTTTTATTAGGAAACTGCACCTTTAATTCTTTTATAAGATTGTATGTGATTAGATAAGCGACCTTTACCGCATCACTTTGATGTTTTTTTCCCACTTTTCCAAAAAGATGTATATGATTTTCATAGGCTTCAAGTTGAGTCTTATCAGCTACCGACTTTATAGAATTTATTTTATCATCTTCTGTTCGCAAAAATACATATTCATTATTTTCAGAATCTTTAACTGTATAAAATTCTGGAAATATTACAAAGTGAAAGTTAATAAGAAAGTCAAGATTACTCATATTAATACCCTAGAATTTCTAGTCCTTTAGCTATAGCTTTTACAATTTTAGGGTCTTCCGGCAATTTCTGAATTGCTTTAGGCGCTAAATCTCCTACTTTATCAACAAATGCTTTTTTCCCCATATCATACAGATATTTAGAATTTTCCTGTTGTACATGTATTTACCCAGGTCTATGCCCTGGATTTTCAACATCTATATGTGTGCCATTTTTATTATATAATATTTTTGAGCTAGTCTGTGTTCCTTTACTGTCAGGATCATCAGGCGGTAATGGAGAAGGAGCTCCTGCAACAACAGATGCTGCTGCCGAATTAATTTTTTCCAGAGCCTTTGCTAAACTCTGGTTTTGAGCATAATTAACCCCTTCTGCAATTAATGCAATACCAAGAACAATACAACCTGCGATTGCCAACTGCGGCATAGAATTTCTCAATTCTTGCCCTATTTGTTTAAGTTCCATTACAACTTCTGGGAGCGGTATTGCTGGGGCAATTTGATTCCCATCCGGGTCTATATAGCGTACCGGATTATTCGCTGCGTAGGCATAAAAATTACAGTTTTTCGTCGGCGGTTTTCAATCCGTCGCTGAAGAAGTTTGCGTGATATAGCTTTCTCCCGATTTGAAATCGTTTATCTGTGCGACCCGCGTCCGCCAGTATTCGGCTTCGCTTTTCGTCACGTAGGGACCTATCCTCACGCGGTAAAACACTTTTCCTTTGCCGTCTTTGTACGTAAAAATATTTCGCTTGTTCGGATGACGGTTTTTTCGAAAAAGGTTCCTGCGCGGCAAACTGTACGAAGGACGGGGCGTTGCGGGGTGTCCCCGCAGGAAGAGGCAGGGGCTGTCTCAAAAGTCGGTTACTTTTTCGACAGCCTGTCGAGTTTAAAATTAAGTCTTTATATTATAATGACTTAATTTTAAACGTCGCACATAAAATCAAGGGGCTGTCCCCCTTTAAAATCTATTTTACGGATAAAACCCTGCTTTTCCTATCGTACAATATTTTTCTTTTTATACGTTTTATGCTATAATACGACGCGCAAACCGTTTATCATAGGTTCAATCTCATAGCTTCGGAGGCCGCACATGCAAACAGAATTGCTTTCGCCCGACATCGAAACCCTCGTCAAAGAAGAACGGTATGCCGATGTCGCACGCTTTTTGAGCACCCTTCACCCGACGGAAGTCGCCGAACTCATCGAAGGATTGGAAGCGGAAGAAGTATATCATCTGTTCAAACATCTCGATCCGCGTACGGCGATCGATATTTTCCGCGAACTTCCCGATACGCTCCAATCCGAAACCGCCGAGCTTTTAAGCGACGGAGAACTCACGCGGCTGCTCAAAATATTGCCGCCGGATGAACGCGCAGACCTTGCAAAATCGATTTCGGAAGACCGGCTCGACGAAGTGCTTCCGCTCCTCGCGCAAAAAGAGCGCGACGAAATCAAACAGCTTTCGTCTTACCCCGAAGGAACGGCCGGCTCGGTTATGACGACCGATTACGTCGCGTTCCCCGAATCGTTTACGGTACAGGAAGCGATCAACCGCATACGG
Organism: Treponema sp. Marseille-Q4132; assembly: GCF_014334835.1. Classification (NCBI taxonomy): domain Bacteria; kingdom Pseudomonadati; phylum Spirochaetota; class Spirochaetia; order Treponematales; family Treponemataceae; genus Treponema; species Treponema sp. Marseille-Q4132. The sequence continues at coordinate 846,714 of NZ_CP060591.1, read as the reverse complement.
CTCGAAGGCGCACAAAAAGAAGCGGTATCGGTCATATTCGTCCTCACCGAAGAAAGAAAACTCTGCGGCTACGTAACGCTCACCGATTTGATCCTCGCAAAACCTACAGCGACCCTCGCTTCCATAAAAAAAGAGCCGGCTGCGGAAATCACTGCGGACGCCGATCAGGAAGAAGCGTCGTTTACGATAACGAAATACGGTCTCCTCGTCCTCCCCGTCGTCGACAGCTCAGGGCTCCTCATCGGCATCATCACGCACGACGATGCGATGGACGTCGTCGAAGAAGAGCGTACGGAAGATATGGAACGCTTTATGGCGATCACCGGAAAACATCAGGAAACGTCGTACTTGAACACGTCCGCGTGGACGCATTTTTCACGGCGCGTCATCTGGCTCGTCGTACTCGCGATATTCGATTTTTTTTCGGGCGCCGTACTGCAGACCTATCAGGATACGATCGCGCATCTCATGCTGCTCACGTTTTACATGCCTATGCTCACCGATATGGGAGGCAATACCGGAAGCCAAGCCGCGACGGTTATTGTTCGGGCGCTCGCGCTGAAAGAAATCGACAAGCACGATATACTGCGCGTCGTATGGAAAGAGCTGCGCATTTCGCTCATGCTCGGTTTCGTACTCGGTTTGATCGCATTTTTGCGCGTCAATCTTATGAGCGGAGGGACGACCATCCCCGCCACTCTCACCCTCGTACAGATAGGGATCGCCATCGCGCTCGCGCTTGCGGCACAGGTTATCTCCGCGACCATTATCGGTGCGGCCCTTCCGCTTATTTCCGCCGCGTTCAAAGTCGACCCCGCGCTCATCGCAAGTCCCGCACTCACGACGATAGTCGATATCACGGGGCTTTTGATTTACTTCGGCATTACCAAAGCGATGCTCGGCATATAGCGGATATATGTTGCGCGCGCAAAGTGCATGCGTGTAGCGTAACAAAACAAGAGGCATATTTATGGAAAACGGAATACATACGATAACTGTCTGGGGCGATTCGATATTAAAAGGAGCGGTCACCGGTTACAGTGACAGCCGTTTTGACGTACTCGAAGATGAAAACAGTCTCGCCCTCGCTCAAAAAAAACTTAGGTTTACGCTTATCAATAAAAGCGTATTCGGTAACGTCATCAATAAAGCGCTTCGTACGCTCAAGCGCGATATGGAAAAAGGTTTAAGCTGTGACCTCGGCATCGTCGAAAGCGGCGGCAACGACTGCGATTACGATTGGACGCCGATAAGCGAAAACCCGGATGCTCCGCACAAGATGCGGAACCCGCTCCCGGACTTTTTGCGCATGCTCGACGAAGCGGTGGAAACGCTCCGCGCACATAAGATCACCCCGCTTTTGATGACGATGCCGCCTCTCGTTATCGACAACTGGTATAAGACGATCACATCGGGTCAAAACAAACAAAATATCGACAGATTTCTCGACGGCGATATATTCAGATTGTACAGAACGCACGAACTCTATTCGCTTTCGATCGAAAAATACGCCCTCAGTCACGGCGTCCAGTATATCGATATGCGCATGGCGCTCCTCGAAGCGGAAGATTATCGTTCACTTATGTGCGAAGACGGTATTCATCCGAACGTTTCGGGTTACGCATACATGGCGGATGTGTGGATCCGGGAACTGCCGCGTCTGCACAAAGAATTTTAAGAGCCCGTTTCGATAATCGCCGCGACGGAAATACGAACGGAAAATATATTGCGCATCCGCTTTCATTTGAGTATAATTTACGATCATGGAGATCAGCAATTTTATTAAAAAATGCCTTTACGGCGTTTTGGTCCTGTGCTTTTCAGTCACAGCAGTTTTTGCGGCACCGCTTCGGAATTATGTCTGCGTCGTTCGCAGCAATTTACCGAAAGATACGGTCACCTTTTTAAAAGATTACCGCGACAGACTTGAAAACCGCGGATACGCTTCGTATGCAAAAAATATCGACGCGTATTTAAAAGGCTCGTTCGGTTCAGGCTTCGTATTTTACGCATCGAACGGCAAACCTTATGTCATCACGAATCGGCACGTAGTCAAAGAAGCGGAAACGGTCAACGTGGAATTTGAAAACGAAGACGGTTCCAATTCGAGTTACAAAGAACTTAAAATCATCGCGGTGGATGAAGACATCGATATCGCGCTCGTCGCCCTGCCCGATTCGTATACGCGAAAAGGTTTAACGCTGAGCAATATCTCCGTCCGTGACGGAGATGAAGTGTGGTCGGCGGGTTTCCCCGGATTGGGAAGCGATCCGATGTGGCAGCTCGGCAAGGGTACGGTAACGAATGCGCGGGCGAAAATCAAAGAACTCCTTTCCCCCGACATTTCGACGCTCATCCAGCATTCGGCGCAAGTCGATGCGGGAAACTCGGGCGGTCCGCTTTTGACGGCCGATTCAAAATCCGAAGCGGGATATTCGGTTATCGGAATCAATACGTGGAAAGCCACTTACCGTGAATCGACGAACTTTTCAATTCCCGCGTCGATCATCAAATCTTTCGTACAACGGAATATCGCCGGAGAGAAAAAACAAAATATCGACGAGCGTGTAAAACAGTTCGTAAAATCGACCGCAGATAAAAACGAACTTTTCTTTTCGCTCGGAAAATACATTTCAAACGAAATGGTTTCAAAAGCCGGCGGCGACGATTTTCTCGATGTACTTGCAACAGCTCCTTCGAGCGTCCGTTCCATAATCGTCGAAATATTCGCCTACGATCCGATCGAAGGCTTGCGCTATGCGCTCGCATACAAAGTGTGGAAAGCCTTTCAAGGAGATGACGGCGCGCTTACGACCGAAGCAAGCGCTGCGGAAGAATCGACGAACGGCATGAAAGTTTCCTTTACGCCTCAGGGTAAGGACGCGATCCCGTCTCTGTGGACGGAAGAACAGGGCGTTTGGAGACTTTCCGAATTCGGTGAAGCGAAAGCTCAAAAATCGTCGAAAAAGAAAGCGAAAAAAAGATCCGGCGCAAGCAGCGTAACCGGCCTTGAAATCGATGATCCCTATCTTATCAATGCTACAGTCGGGCCGCTCTTTGCGTTCGAATCGCAGACGCCGGGCTTCAATCTTTCGGTTTTGTTTATGAACACCTATTTCGGAGGCGGTCCCTTTATCCAAACCGAAAAAGTGAACAACGTCAGAATAGGAGGGAGAAGCAGCTATATCATAAGACCCGAAACCATGACGACGGTGGGTGCGGCGCTGCGCTTCCAAGTTCCGCTCGCATTCAACAAATTCATCGTCGCTCCCTTTGCGGAAACGAGGATAGGCCTTACGAATATAGCAACAATCTTAAGCGACGAATCCACATATCGTTTTTACTTCGGTATCGGCGGCGGCGTCTATGCGTCGTACCGCATAACCGATTGGCTCGCTCCTATGGCAGGCATTCAGTATATGCACTCGCTGTACGCGGCCTTTTTAGGAAACGGTACCGAAAACGTAAACAATATGACGGTCTTTATCGGTATAAAATTGGCTGAACGGGAATAGACGCCGCTTCTATATTTCAAAAGCGACGATTAGACATAAGGTTTTTCAGAGGAGGTATTCGATGAAAAAAAAGATCGGAGTTATCGCACTCGCCGCTGCGGTGATGGCGCTGACAGGTTGTTTTTCAATATCCGGCTATAGGATGGGTGAAAGCAAAAGCAAAGTCCAAAAGGCCGTAACCAGCGGTAACTGGGGCAGTCCGAAAGATTCGACTGTCCTGTTCGGAAGCGAATACGTCGATTTCGGCGTCTATCAGCAAAATCCCGCGTTCGGCTACCGATACTACCAGGCGCAGGTAAACGCGACAAAGACGGGAACATCGGCATTTTTCGTCGCCGTTGCAAAAACGAAATCGCTGTTTTTTATACAGCCTTTGCCGCGCGGCAGCGAAATCAAAATATACGGATACAGAAATGCCGGAGCATACAACGACACAATAACATACTGCGGTATACAGGGAGTGGACTTCGTACTGACAAAACCCGGTTTGATGTATTACGAAAAAAACGATCCCGAACATAAAAATGAATATGCGTCGCTCAAAGCGATGCTGCCCTACTTCAAAGGAACCGATTGGGAACCGGTTATCACCAAACGCATGGAGGAACTGTCAAATGAATCAAAGAAAAAATAAATTACTGATTTCCGCGTTATGCGTTTCGCTTGCCGCCGCGGCTATGTTTGCTGCTGACGTAAAAGAAAAATCGGTGAAAATCCCCGGAGGCAATAAAGTTGTTGTCGTCGGAAGGATTTCTTTTAAAACGCCGATCGATATCGAAGGACGTAAAGAGGGACTGTCCATATCGAAAGATCCGAAGCCGAGCACCTATTCGATGGGTGAAAGTTTTTCTCCCAAATGGGAATTCGAAGAACCGTTTTATTATACTGCGAAAATCGGCGCCGACGGAACGGTAACGCTCGACTATGCACGGTGCAGACTCTTCAGCGTCTATCAGGACTTTTTCGATGTGCCGCTTCTTGTAAAAATCGCCATCCCCGAAGGCGCGCAGTTCGTCTATATCGGAAACTTCGAATACGATCTCGACTATGCGCTGCGTATCAAAGGCTTCCGCCACTATGACGAATTCGATAAAGCAAAAAAATGGATCAACCGCGCAGTCGGTAAAGACGTAACGCTCATGCGCGGCGAATTGAATTTTATCAAAGCGGAAGATCTTAAAAAGAAATAAAATCCGTTAATCCGGTAAAATCCTGCCTTCATCGGGCAGGATTTTTTTTGCACGCGCGGGCATATATTGTTAAAAGGGCGGCACGGCGTTATACTTACACTCATGCGCGCATACATATTTCTTTTTCTATCGGTACTACTTCTAGGCTGCACAAAAGCGAAAGTCGATCCTGCGCGTCAGGAGACGAAAATGAGGTCGACGGCCGAAGCGGAAACGGCCGAAGAAATCCTACCGCTCCCCCGCTATAACAATACAAGCGCCGTATCATTCGAACGGCTCAGTGCCGCCGACAGTGCCTTTCATACCGACGCTCACGCAGGGTATGTAAATGACGCTCTTACGTTCGTGCCTTTTCCCGATCAGGGGATGAACTATGCTCGCACGGCTGTAGTCGGAAGCCGCGTATGCATGCTCTACCCCGAATCGGATTTCGATATCAATATATCGAACGGAGAAGCTTCGATCAAAAACGAAAACGATATGCACGGCACTCCTATTCCCTTTGCTTCTATCGTCAGGATATTCGGAGAAAAAATCATCAATGCCGATACGACGCAGCCGGATTACACGCACCGCACATTTCCGTTTCAAGACAATTATAATTGGTTTTATCCCGTAGAATGGCAGGGCAAAACGGGCTATGTATTCGGCGCCGACCTCTTCGGTCTCGACGATCCGCCCGAAAAAAACAGAATTTCCGCAGAGCTTTATCGAACGCATTCAGACTACGATGCGTTTTATCCCGTCGTTGGGTATACACCCCTCGGCGAAGAAGTCGCATCGGTGCTCGAAGCGAACAGAATCGCCTTTCAAAAAACACCGCTTCGGAAATATTACCGCCCGGATGATATGATTTCATTTTACCGCGAAATCGACAGGCAGGATTCGTTTATCCCGCATTTTATATCGACGGATTTGATTGCGCATTCGCAGCATCTCATATTCGACAGAATGCTGCAATACACGGAAGAGTTCTCATTTATGCCGAAGCTGCTTTCGCTCACTCAAAACTGTATCGCTTCTCTTCAAGCGAATACGGACGCCGATACCGAAACGAAAAACAAAGCGATCATGTATTTCCAAGTCGCCGAAGCACTTCTCCGTACGGCGCCCGAAAGAATCGAAAAAAATATACGCTACGAAAAAACCGTAACATACGAAGAGCGCGATGAAAATAAAATTCTTTCCGAGTACCCGAAAGAAGTCGTCGAAGATTACAAGCGCATAAAAAAAGCGCAAACGGAAACGGGCTTCGGTTCGGCACTGCCGCTTTCCGTATTTCCGAGCGTACGGGAAGACTTTTCGCAGTACAAAGCGCGCGGCCACTACACGAAAAACGGAGCGCTCGAAGCGTATTTTCGCGCGCAGATGTGGTACGGGCGCATTCACTTTTTGATCGCCCGTGAAAAGGTCGATTCGGGCGAGACTCTCGAAGCGGAAAAAGCCGCGCTTTTTATAATCGATACGGTACGGAAAAATGCGGCGCTCTATGATCAATGGGCTTCGCTTTTCAATCCGATCACCGATCTCATCGGTCTTTCGGACGATTTGAGTTTTTACGACGTGCTTCCGCTGTGGAAAGAGGCGCGCACATCCGATTTCGCATCGTGGTCGTCCGACAGGAAAAATATTATTAATTTTATGAAGCTGTGCCGGGAAAAACTCCGTCCCCCTGCGATCGCTTCCGAAAGCGCGCTTTACGGCAGATCGAATGATGGGGCAGAGCCGCCTGCGGGTTGGAGACTTTTCGGTCAGCGCTTTACGCTCGACTCGGCAATTCATTACAGAGTTTCTTCTCCCCGTCTTCTGAAAATCGTCGGCGATACGATCTACGGCCGCACTATGGTAAGCGCTCTTGATATCATAAAAGCGTTCGGTTCCCGCTCGGCGGATCTGCTTTTGGAAAACGAATATAAAGCGCATGAAGCGATCGGCTTCCGCGAAACGCTTGATGCGATCGAACGCGAAATCGATTCGTACGGCGACGCCTATTGGAATAAAACCTATTATACGCAAGTGCTGCGTCAAATCAAAACGCTTGCACAATTTGAAAGCGGTGCGGGATTTTATTTTACCGAAACACCGCTGTGGAATTTAAAATCTCTTATAACGGCTCACGGCGCGTGGGCGGAACTTCGGCACGATACGATTTTATATACCAAACAGTCCTATGCGGAAAAAGGCGGCGACGGCGATTTCGAGCCGACGTTCAGAACCGAGCCGATTCCGCGCCCGACGCATTATATCGAACCGAATATTCCGTTTTGGATCGCATCGCTCAATTCGGTACAAAAGCTGCGTTCGGTGTACACGACTTACGATCTGCTCAACCCCGATGCGGAAATCGTGCTCAACGGTCTTTTGAAAATGTATCAAAAGATACTCGCGATATGCAAAAAAGAAGCGGCGGACAAACTGATAAGCGACGAAGAAAATCGATGGATACCCGTAATCGCCGCCGAACTCGAAAAATACGTTTTGGTTCACAACGGTTTCGACGCCGCATACACGAACGACGAAGATGCTTTTAAAATGGCATGCGTCGCCGATGTATTTACGGATGCGGAGTCGGGAACGGTTCTCGAAACGGGTATCGCATCTCCTTTGCGCATCTATGTCGCGCTCAACGACGGACAAGGCGGCAAGCGTATCGCAGTCGGCTATTGTTTCAGCTACGCGGAATTCGTCGTACCGATCAACAAACGTATGACCGATGAAGAGTGGAAAAAAATCGTATATCGAAAAGACGGAAATATCGAAGCGTATTATCCGTTTTGGGAAAGAGGATGGATCATACCCGACGACGGCGTTTTTTCATATTATTAAGCGCACTCTTTGCCGCCTCATTATTAACAGTATGTATGTGCGCTTTCCGCCTGAAGAGGAAACAGGCGGATGCGGTGCATTTCATACCGACGTGGGCCTCAGAGCAGGATAGCGAACCGTATTCGATCGAGCTTCCCTTCGAAGCGCTTCCGCCCTCCGATTCGTTTCCGTGGGCGGCAACCGTAAGCCATCACTTGCTCGCGCACGGGCAAATCGACGCTCTCTTTCGCGAAATCGCCGCAAGGCGGAAGGTGCGGACGTTTTTTATCGTAAGCCCCTCGCATTGGAATCTTTCGACAAAACCGTGGTCGCTTGACGACGTTTCATGGAACGCAGGAAGCGGACGCATAACGATGACCGAACGAAAAAAGGAAGCCGCCCTCGCAAAGGCGCTCGGCGTTTCATACGATGCGCAAGTGTTTCCGCTCGAACACGGCATCACGACGCTCATCCCCTATATCGCACGGTATTTTCCGAACGCCCGCGTCGCAGCCGTCGCCGTTGGCGGAGAACCGCCCGTAAACCAAAGCGATGCCGAAAAATTGACAAGTGCACTCGCGCCTTACTTTACACGCCGAAACAGAAAATACAATTTTTTATTGATCTCGACCGACTTTTCTCATTTAAGCGATATAAAAGAAACCGCTCGCAAGGATGCATCTTCGCGCGTTTTTTTCGATGCGCCGTCGAAGAAGACGTGGATATACGCGGTGTGCGACAATCGCCCCGGCATCTATGCGCTCGCACACCTCATCGACGAAGATACGAAATGCGTCCTTTTGTTTCACACGACATCGTACGAGCTTTCGGGCAAAGGAGAAGACGACATTACAAGTTATTATTTTTCGATGTTTTATTAAAAGGGTAAATGGCGAGCTTGGAAAGTATCGGCTGATAAAGCTGCGCTTACGGCGATACTTCGCCCGCTTATAAGCCTGCAAGCACAGCGAAAACCGCGCCCCTACTCCAGCGCGCGAAGGCGTTCGAGCAGCGTCGGGTGCGAATACGTAAACGCGCTGTAGATTTTCGCCGTCCGCACTTCGCCGTTGTTTTCCCGATTCAATGCAATGAGCGCGGACGAAAGCGGCTTTCCGGAGCCGCACAATTCCTTTGCGTATGCGTCGGCTTCGTATTCGTCTTTTCGCGAAAAGAAATTGGAAACAAGCCGAACGAAGATGCCGTAGCCGCCGAAAACTTCCGACAACAAAAAGAGCGCGATGAATTTCATGTACGGAAGCGCCGCATCATAGGAAAAACCGAATCCGCTGTAAAGCGCTTCGCATGAAGTAAGGCGGGCGGCGGCAAAGAGGACGATGTATACGAGAGGGATCGTCACGGCAAAACGCTTTACGATGTGATGTTTTTTATAGTGGCCGAGTTCGTGCGCGAGGACGGCGCCGACTTCATCGACCGAAAGCTGTTCGACGAGCGTATCGTAAAGTACGACGCGCTTGGTTTTTCCGAAGCCCGTAAAATACGCGTTCGAGTGTTTGCTGCGCTTCGACGCATCCATGATAAAAACTCCGCTCGATTTGAATCCCGTACGCTCCATAAAATCGGAGATACGCGACTTGAGCGCACCCTCTCCGAGCGGCGTAAATTTATTGAAAAGAGGGGCTATGAGGCGCGGATAGATAAACGACATGAGAAGCGAAAACGCAACGTAAACGCTTGCGAGCACGAATGGCCATGCACTCACGTGTTCGAAGATCGCCGTCATCGCAGAAAGTAAAAGCACCGACACGACGAGAGCGACGGCAAACGATTTGAACTTATCTGCGATCCAAAGCCGCAGCGTCATCGAAGAAAAACCGAATCTCTTTTCGATGACGAACTCTTCATACCATTCGAACGGGAGCGATAAGACGGCGGACGGAATCGATACCGTAAGCGCGAAGATGAATGTCAGCGCATACGGATTGTCGGATACGGACTTAAGCGCACGGAAGACGTGCGGATAAAAGCCCGAAAGCAGCAAAGCCGCACCGAGCGCCGTCGATGCGCCGTATTCGAAAACCCAAAGGCGATAGCGCGCATCTTTATACGCACAGGTTTTTTCCGCATCACGCGATGTGATATACGGCGTGAGTTCCGGAGGTATATCGCGTCCGTATTTTTTCCGAAACAGGTATTGGACTCTCTCAATAAAATTATGTAATAAAAACGAAAGAAAAGTTCCGACACAATAGAGGATGACAAAAAGATTTGAAAATTGCATGGCACGAGTATAACGTTTTTTCCGTCCATACGCAAAGGGCGATTTTTTCCGTCGGCAAACGCGCAGCATATAAAATCGAAACGGTATTGCAATTATTATTTCCCCGTTTACCGTCTTTCAAGCGATGTATTTTTTCCCGTTATTTTATTATACTGAATGTGCTGTTGCAGTTTTTAATAACGGAGGTTTCGTATGGGACTTGACGAAAGAATTACGCTCAATAACGGCATCCTCATGTCGAAGTTCGGACTCGGCGTTTACAAAGCGGGAGACGCGACGATTCGAGCGGTAAAGACGGCTCTCGAATGCGGTTATCGTCTCATCGACACGGCGGCCTTTTACAATAACGAAACGCAAGTCGGCAAAGCGATCCGCGAAAGCGGCGTGCCGCGCGAAGAAGTTTTTGTGACGACAAAGATGTGGAATCAGGATCAGAGAGACAATCGCCAGGAAGATGCGTTTCACGAAAGTCTCAACAAGCTCAAACTCGATTATATCGATCTGTATTTGATTCACTGGCCGGTGCCGGGTAAATTCATCGACACGTGGAAATACATGGAAGACTTCCTTGCGTCGGGAAAAGTGCGGGCAATCGGCGTAAGCAATTTTTTGGAGCACCACCTCGAAGAACTCGCCGCCGTTTCCAAGGTCGTTCCGGCAGTCGATCAATTCGAATGCCATCCGTTTTTGACTCGAGAAAGTCTCCGTGAATACTGCGCCCTTCATTCGATTGTACCCGAAGCGTGGAGTCCGCTCGGCCGCGGCATCGTGCTTGAAAGCAGAACGATCGCCGAAATTGCCAAAGCGCACAAAAAAAGCGCGGCGCAGGTGACGCTCCGCTGGGATTATCAAAACGGCATCATTACGATCCCGAAATCCGTCGATCCGAAACGCATCAAAGAAAACGCGGACATCTTCGATTTCAGTCTCACCGAAGATGAAATGGAAAAGATAAGCGATTTGGATACGGGCATCGCAAAACAGGATCCCGATAATTTCGACTTTTAACGGCACGAATGTCGAGGCGCCCGCTTTTACAAGAGGCGCCAAAGTTCCCACAATGCCTGCATGATCCCTCGCGGTATAATCTTTGCAATAAGGCGGTGCAGCGTACTTACAACGCCGGTCGTTACGACAGGCAAGTTTAAAGCGCTTGCCCAAAGAGAAAGGCGCGCGGCAAATACGGGATCGTCGCCGAAACGAAAATTACGAATCGAATGAGAAGAAGGAATACCGCTCGACTCCGCGTTTTTAATAAATTCCGTTTTTTTCATCCAATAAGGACACACCGCCGTGACTCGGATGCCGCGCGTAAAGAGCTCCCAGTGAAGCGCGCGCGACCAGCTCAACACGAACGCTTTCGTCGCCGCATATACGGCGAGGTGCTGAAACGGCTGAAACGCGGACGTACTCGAAATATTGATAATTCTTGCGCCCCTCTTCATATACGGTAAAACGGTATTCGCCGCATTGACGAATGCCGTGCAGTTGAGCGCAATCATGCGCTCGTTATCTTCGCGTTCTATATCGCAGTAATTGCCGATTTTGCCTACACCCGCGCAGTTTACGAGAAAAGCGATCGTCATGCCGTCCCCGCCTTTTTTTTCATCTGCGGATGAGAGATCGTACGAGGGCACTCGCTCCGCTTTCGCTTTGAGAGCGTTTTCCAGTCTGTCGATACTCGCAGGCTTTGTCAAATCGAGCGGAAGAATATTCGTCCGATGTTCGAGGGACGAAGAGAGCTCAAGCAATTTGTCTTCGCGCCGTGCGATGAGCCAAATCTCATCGATATCTTTCCGTCCGTCTATGAGTTTCGCATAGATGCTTCCGAGACCGCTCGAAGCGCCCGTTATCACTGCAATCTTTATCATTATAGGGGAATAATAAGACGCTTCCCCTTTTCCGTCAATACGGTACGGTTACGTTTTCATGACGATACCGCTCGCCGCGCCCCTCACTTTCGTTCATCGATTTCATTCCGCACACGGTCGACGCACGTTGTCGTCGCGCTTGTAGAGCCGCATACAATTTGTTAAAATTACCCGCTATGGAATTAAACACGGCGGACAGAAATGAAAGACATATCGTTCTCATGCGGCGGGCGGGATATATCGCGCTTTTCGGAAATCTTGCGCTCGCATGCGTAAAGATTTTTCTTTCGAAAGTTTCGGGAAGCCTTGCCGTTATGGGCGACGGCATCGATTCGCTCACCGACGTCGCGATCGCGCTTATGACGCTCATCGTAAGCACTGTCGTTTCGCGGCCGGGTGACAAAGAGCATCCGTGGGGACACGGCAGGGCGGAAACTACGGCGACGATGGCGCTGTCCTTCGTCATCTTTTTTGCCGGCGCTCAGCTCGCCCTTTCGTCCATAGGCTCTCTTATCAGACACTCGTACAAAAGCGAAGTGAGTCCTGCAGCACTCGCTGCAGCCGCAATATCGATTACGGGAAAAGCGATACTCGCCGTAACACAGTATACGCTCGGAAAAAAAAGCGGCAGCGCCATAATCAAAGCGAACGCACAGAATATGAAAAGCGATATCGTCATGTCTTCGGGTGTGCTTTTAGGTATAGGCGCGGCACGTCTTTTCCGCTGCCCTTCACTCGATCCCGTTACCGCTCTCCTCGTAAGCGCATGGGTTATTAAAAATGCGATAGCGATCTTTTCGGATATGAATACCGAACTCATGGACGGAAACACCGACCGCGAAATATACAAGCGCCTTTTCGACGCCGCATCTTCCGTAAAAGGAGTGTCGCATCCGCACCGAGCACGGATCAGAAAAATCGCTTCGCGCTGGGATATCGATTTGGATATCGAAGTGGACGGAAAGATGAGCGTGTCGGCAGCTCACGAAATCGCCTGTCAAGTGGAAAGCGCCGTCCGATGCGCCATCCCCGACGTGTACGACATCATGGTACACGTGGAACCCGCAGGACTGAACGATGAAAACGAACAGTACGGGCTTGACGAAAGCGACGTGAGGTAGCGGACACGCGCAGGCGGAATTATGCGGGAGTGCGGAGAGGGAGCAAGGCTACAGCTTTTCGATTTCCGCTTGGGTGAGGCCGGTTGCTTGGGCTATCCTATGTTTTTTATTTTTCTATTTTAGAAATTTTCCTTTCTAAAAGATGTATCGGATAAGTTAATAAAAAATTTTCAAGATAAAGCCGATGCTTTAATTTTGTTTATTTTTTTATTTATATTTATTCCTGAAATTGTAATATTATTGAGTACAAATTACTTCCTTCGGGATTAGTAAATAGTTCTGCATATTAATTTAAAATGCCCATAACATTCCTGAAAAGAAGTACAGGCATTTCGATGTTAGTCCTACAAATAGGAATATATGTGAGTACTTCAGGAAATGAGCAAATTTCACTCATTTCCTGAAGTAAAAACCGTATTTCAGAGTTTTTACAAGGCGATTTCAAAAGAAGTGCTGCGCGGGAGCGTTTTGACTGACGCACGCTTTGAGTCGGGGGTCAGCCTTATGTGCGAAGATAAAAAAACCGGACGCGCTTTGCATCCGGTTCGACAGCAGGGGAACACTTCTGTCTGCTTCTGAAAATTACAGTTTTTCGTCGGCGGTTTTCAATCCGTCGCTGAAGAAGTTTGCGTGATATAGCTTTCTCCCGATTTGAAATCGTTTATCTGCGCAACCCGCGTCCGCCAGTATTCGGCTTCGCTTTTTGTCACGTAGGGACCTATCCTCACGCGGTAAAACACTTTTCCTTTACTGTCTTTGTACGTAAACACATCGGCGGGAATTTTGTTTTCGTCGAGAACGCTCCGTGCCGCATCGGCGCCGTTTTTATTTGCAAAAGAAGCGGCCTGTACCCAATATTGCGTTTTTCCCGTACTCGTTTTCGCTTTGGGTTTTGTCGCGGTATTTTTCTGTGCCGTTTTCGGCGAAACGGTATTTTTAGATGCGGGAGTTTTTGCCGCGGTATTTTTTTGCGCCGTTTTCGCTTGTTCGGATGACGGTTTTTTCGCAGGATTTTTTACCGCCGTGCTTCGGGATTCCGCTGCGGAATATTGCGCTTGTTCGGTCTGCGGGGCGCGGGCCGTTTGTCGCGCCGTCTCCATCGATTTGGCGCTCGTTTCGTTTTTCGCCGTAACGGTATCGCTCGGAGAAGTGCCGTCCGATCGGAGCGTATTCAAATCGATCAGCGTGGAACCGTCGGGGGCGTTCTGCGTATTTCTCTGTGTTTCAAAACCGTACACGGTCGCATTTTGCGCAAATACGGTCATATCTCCCACTTGCGTCGTGCTCCGTTCCGTACTTTGCGTTCCGCCGATTTCCGGCTTTACCGGATTTTCGGAATCGATTTTATCTGCAGGTACATCGCCTTTAGCCGTTTCATTTTCGGAAACGCTGCCGGAAGGAGAAGATGTCCCTGTCGCTATCCAGCCGCCCGATGAGGGTTTTGCGATCGGTGCCGTTGTCTGTACTTTGTGCGTATCGGGTTTAAAAAGGATGATCGCCGGTAAAAGGACGGCAAGCAAAAATATGCCGACTGCTGCGATGATCCATAAAGTACCTTTTTGTTCCATGATTTTCCCCTGTGAGTATCGGGAACCTCTAAAAACAGCAATTTTTAGAGGTAACTTTGAAAATGCGATGTTGTAACTCGCGATACCGCAGCGATTTACAACTCGTCAAAATCTCGAAAAAATCGTTCAAGGCGAATTTTTCGAGATGCCGTATACTGCTCTACTGTAAATATCGGCACGCGGAAAATATAATTAAGTGATTTGTTTATAGGTCGAAAACGAGGATCGATTGAGCATTAAAAAAATCTTATACCGAAAGCCGTTCCTTAAAATGCGGCATTGCGGAAAATGTCGATTTTCGAAAATGCCACAGCCGTGCGCGCGCCCCGCAACGAGCGTGTAAGCGCGAAGTTTCGAGCGGCGCACAGTACATCCGCGAGTTTTCTGCAAGAAAACTCGAAGTTAAATTGAACGGTGCTATTTCAGACGTTCAATTTAAACCTTCGATACGCCGAAGCGCTTTTTCCGTATTCCATTCGAGAGCGGAAAGCGATGAAACATTGCGCACTTTGACGATCGGTATGCCGGTTTGTTTATAATTTCGATATAAGCCGCGCTGTGCGCGAAAGCGTTTACAGATAGCGCGTATCGTTTCTCCGTCGCGTTTTTTTGCACGTAAAAGACGCATCCAAAAAGGCGCTTCGACGTAGAGTATCGCGCGGCACAAGCGCATGAGCGTCGGCGTTTTGTAGAGTACGGCCGCATTGAGCGCGATGTTTTTCGCCTCATGCGAATCGATTTTTTGCATCGCGCATTTTTCGATTGCGGGATAGACGATAGCTTCCTGTTTTGCAAGCAGCGATGCATCGGAAAAAACGATTTTTCCGAGCGAGCGCCTGTCGATGCTTCCATCCTGCCTCACGATATCGATACCGCATTTTTTCGCATCCTGCGAAAAGGTTCGGATGATTTTATCGGCTTCGCTCTCTATCGCCTCGTGGACGAGAGTGTCCGCGTCGATGCAGAACCAGCCGCGCTTTTCAAGCAGCTTCGCCGCCGCATTTTTTCCCGCCGCCATGGGACCCGTAACACAGATGATCAATGAAAGGCTCCCCAGTTTTTACCCGCTTCGATCGAAACGCGGAGCGGAACCGAAAGCTTTACCGCGCCTTCCATTTTTTCGCGTATGAGAGCGATCGTCGCATCGAGGACGGATTTTTCCGAAGGGCATTCGAAAATGAGTTCGTCGTGCACTTGGAGTAAAAGGCGTGCGCCGTTTTTTTCTTTTCGAAGAGATGAGTCCACGTCGAGCATAGCCTGTTTTACGATGTCCGCCGCGCTTCCCTGTACCGGCGTATTTACCGCGACGCGCTCGGCAGCCGCTTTTTCCACGCGGTTTCGGGAATTAATATTAATAATTTTTCTGCGGCGTCCGAAAATCGTTTCGACGTATCCGTGCGTTTCGGCAAACGAAATCGTCGAATCGATAAAACGTCTGATCGACGAATACTGCGTAAAATAATTTTCGATAAACGAAGCCGCCTGCGTTCGTGAAATGCCCAAATCGCGCGCGAGGCGGAATGCGCTCATACCGTAGATGATGCCGAAATTGATCGTCTTTGCGATGCGTCTTTCATCCGCCGTAACTTTTTCCTGAGGTGTCGAAAATAAAAGGGAGGCTGTTGCGCGGTGGATGTCGACGCCCTCGCTGAACGCTTTGCACATGTTTTTGTCACCAGAGAGGTGAGCGAGGACGACAAGTTCGATCTGCGAATAGTCTGCCGAAATGAGATGCGTATTCGGCAAAGCGGTAAAGGCTGAGCGGATCCTCCTGCCGTCTTCGTTCCGCACCGGAATGTTTTGCAAGTTCGGATCGCGCGATGAAAGCCGTCCGGTGGCCGTTCCCGTCTGCATATAGTTCGTGTGCAAGCGTTTGTTTTTATCGCAGAGTTTCGGCAGCGCTTCGACGTAGGTCGACTGCAGCTTTGTCTTTTCGCGATATATGAGAATTTTTTGCGGTACCGGATGATAAGCCGACAGCTCTTCGAGTACCGTCGTGTCCGTCGAATACCCCGTTTTCGTCTTTTTACCGTGCGGCAATTTCAATTCTTCGAATAGAATTTCCTGCAGTTGTTTCGGAGAAGCGATATTGAATTCGTGTCCGACAATTTCATATATTTCTTTTTGCACCGTTTCGATTTCACCGGTGAGTTCGGCGTCGTATTTGTCGAGCGCTTTTGTATTTACGTGGATGCCGCGCAGTTCCATTTCCGCAAGGATCGGAAGCAGCTTCATTTCGACATCGGTAAATAAATTTAATAATTTATTTTTTTCAAGCCGTTCACGGAAAAGATGCCAAAGCTGCAGTGTAAAATCGGCGTCTTCGGCACCGTAGTCGGCGGCTTTATCGAGCGGCACATCGGCAAAGCTTCCTCCCTTGGGTACGATATCGTCGTATTCGATCCCCGAAAGCGAGAGATTTTTTTCCGCAAGATATTCGAGTGCGTACGAAGCACCTCCCGTTTTATCCGGATCGAGCAGCCATGCGGCGACCATCGTGTCGGCGATTTTGCACGAAGGGACGGGGTAGTCTCCGCCTTTAAGCGCGATGCCGTTCGTGCGAAGCACTTCGTAATCGAATTTGCCGTTGTGCATGACGACGGTGATGTCTTTGTCGGTAAAGAGCCGTGCGATCTGCGCGAGCGCATCCTGCTTTGAAATGAGCGGACCTGAAAAAAGCGCATCGGTGAGTACAAGCGGAACGTAGACTGCTTTGCCGGGTTCCGTACACAGCGAAAAGCCGACGAGAGAAGCGCTCATCGTGTCGAGACTGTCGGTTTCGCAGTCGAAGGCGACACATTTTTCTTTCGATGAGATAATGCCGTCGACGATTTTTTTGAGTTCTTCGATATCGGTTACGGCGCGGTATTCGCCTTTGTTTTTCGTAAGCGGCTTGAGAATCGGAAGGTCTTCCGTATCGGGTCCCTGTTCGGAAGATTCGTATTTTGCCTTTCCGTTTTCTTCAGCGTTTACGACATTTTTTCGCGCCGGATGAGCGCCTTTTTCCGCCGCAGAGGCTTTCCGCACTTCGTCCGTTTCGGCGCCTGTGCTTTCGTTTTCCGCAGAGAGAGCGGCATAGGTTTTTGCGACGGTAGGCGCTTCGTAAAATGAAAGCTTTTCGGCTGCGGCATTGAAGTCGAACGAAACGGGAGGAAGTGCATCTTCGAGGTTTTTTACGCACGGCACGTCGTAACACAATTTTATTAATTTTTGTGAAAAATACGCGTCGTCTTTTCCCGCCCTCAGCTTTTCACCCGCGGCTCCCTTTATTTCATCGGCATGTGCGAAAATGTTGTCGAGGTTTCCGTACGCGTCGATGTATTTGCACGCTGTTTTCGGCCCGACTCCTTTTATGCCCGGCACGTTGTCCGATGCGTCTCCGATGAGCGAAAGCAGATCGAGCATTTGTTCGGGAAGGACGCCCCATTCGGCTTTAACGCCGTTCGAATCGATCGCTTTCCAAACGAGGGCGGTGTCGGGTTTTAAAATCTGCGTCGTGCCGTTTACGAGCTGCATCAAATCTTTGTCGCCCGAAAGGATGCGGCATGTACGCCCGCTTGCCGCCGCCTTTGCCGCAACCGTCGCGATGATATCGTCGGCTTCGTAGCCGTCGCACTGCAGGATCGGAACGCCGAGAGATGCGAGGATGTCTTCGATCCACGGAATCTGCGCGTGCAGATCGTCGGGCGTTTTTGCGCGGTTGGCTTTGTATTCGCCGTACATTTCGTGGCGGAACGTCGGCGTGCGCGAATCGAAAGCCGCGGCGATGTAACGCGGTTTATAGTGCGTAAACACCGCGTGCAGATTTCTGAAAAAACCGAAAAGTGCGGAAATGTTTTCCCCGCGGCTGTTTGTCAGCGGCCGCGAAATAAACGCAAAATAACAGCGGTAGATGAGCCCGTACGAATCGAGGATATAGATGGTGTCGTCGTTGAATTCCTGCATAGCCCCATTTTAGCACGGCGGAAAACGGTTTTCAACTCGCTTGCTTCGGTAAGATTTGTGCAGTCAACACGGGGCTGTCGAAAAAGTAACCGACTTTTGAGACAGCCCCGTTATGTACGGTACGATTTCACTATCGATTTTTTATTGATTTTTACCATTCAAAGGTTTCGCGTTCCGTCCATGTTCGCTCTCTCATGGCAAAGAGCGTTATCGAGCGTACGTCGAAACTTTCATGCAGATCGAGCGAATCGAAATACGAAAGCGCATCTTCGATCGCGCAGGGCGGTATGTCGCGGTTTGCGACGGTGATATGCGGTACAAAAGTTCGCGTATCGCGCTTTGCCGTTTCCGGGCATTTTGTTAAAAGGGAATCGTAGACGAGAGTGCGGAGAGCCGTCCATTCGCTTGACGGTTCGACGTGCGCAAAGATCGTCCGCGAAGAAAAAGCGCCGAAACCGTTTACCGCGCAGCAAAGCGTTTTGCTTTTTGTATTCCACGCGGATGCCGCCTCGGCGAGCGCTTCGAACAAGGTGCGTTCGGAAAAGTTTTCGTCGAGGTAAAACGGCGGCACAAGCGTTATATGCAGGGGTGTGCCCTGTCCGCTTTTGCAGCCGAAGCGTGCTCTCATCCAAGCGCGGCACGCTTCAAGCGGAACACGGAGGTTTTCGGGAATGAGCACGCCGATAAAATGCGTTTGTCGAATCATCACATATACGGTATAACGTATTTTCATACATGCGGATAGTACCGGAGATTCGTGTACAGGACAATGGTGCTTAAAAATATGGCAAACGTTTAAAGTATTGACAGAAATGTAATACAATTATATATTATATAACAGAGGAGAGCATGACGGTAACCAAGGGTCGATTTGAATGGGATAGTGAAAAAGATCGAATAACTAAAGAAAAACACGGATTGACTTTTGAAGAAGCGTCTGAAATTTTTAAGGATCCGAATTCGATTGAATTTTATGACGATAAGAATTCGATGATAGGCAAGGACAGATATATCGTTTTGGGTGATATCGGGAGCGCTATTATTTGTGTTGTCGTTTATGTCGATAAGCGAGAAAAAATACGGATTGTGTCTGCACGGCCGGCCGTATCGAAAGAGGAGATAAAATATTATGGCAATATCCAAAAAACGCTCGGAAGAAATTAAAAAATTTAAGAATAAGGATTTTTCAGATTGCCCCAAACTGACGAATGCGCAGCTCAAGCAAATGAAGCCCTGCCATCTTTTAGACCGTGATTTATGGAAGCCGCAAAAAAAAGTCATGAGCATCAGGATTGACGTCGATGTGCTGGAAAATTTGAAAAAAAACGGTAAAGGCTGGCAAACGAAATTAAACTCGTTTTTGCGTACAGCCGTTTCGAAAGGGCTTATTTAAAAAGCGCCGAAACAGTTTACCTCGCAGCGAAGCGTTCCGCTAAACCGCTTCCAATCCGATTGCAATATCGGTACTATAATGCTGTGCGAGGTTTATATGCAAAAATTATTAATATTGATTTTTTCAATCGTCCTGTTGTTTTGCGCCTGTGTATCCGGCGGTAAAGCTCGGAACGGTATCGTATTCGATCCGAATGCATATGAAGAGCGTACGTTTTCGGCGGGAGAAAAGTCGGTACGATACCGAGCGTACGAAAATATCGTGTACGTAAAAAATCCCGTCGATACGGATTATCAAATCATGAATATCTATATTCCTTCAGCGTATTTTTCGGGAGGGCAGGTTGCAGGCTATAATGCACGAACGGCTCCGATTTTTTTTCCGAATGCGGTCGGCGGCTATATGCCGGGAAAACCGATAACGCTTGCAGACAGTGACGGTAAAAACGTAAGCGCTTCGGCGTATGCGCTGTTGCACGGATTTGTCGTCGCCTCTCCCGGTGCGCGCGGACGCACGTCGGATGTGGGAAGAGCTCCTTCATGCATCGTCGATTTAAAAGCTGCGGTGCGCTATCTCCGGTATAACGACCGTATCATGCCGGGCGATGCCGAAAAAATCGTTTCGAACGGTACGAGTGCCGGAGGTGCGCTTTCGGCTTTGCTCGGCGCAAGCGGCAACAGCAGCGATTACGAGCCGTATCTGCGTGCGATTGGCGCCGCACGCACCCGTGACGACATCTTTGCCGTTTCCGCATATTGTCCGATCACCGATCTTGAACACGCGGATGCTGCATACGAGTGGGAGTTCAACGGCTGCAACGATTACCGTAAAATGGATATTACGATGCTCGACTATAAAGTGCAGCGCACCTATGTTACAGGAACGCTCACCGAAGACGAGCAAAGCGTTTCATCCGATTTGAAAAGTCTTTTTCCGTTATATATTAATAATTTAAAACTTGTATCGAACGGAACGCCGCTTTTGCTCAATGCCGACGGAAACGGTACATTTAAAGACGCGATAGCGCTCCTCGTCATCGATTCCGCAAACAAAGCGCTCGCTTCGGGTGTCGATATGTCGCAATACGATTTTTTGACGATCGAAAACGGCAAAGTGACCGCCGTCGATTTCGACGCGTATATTGCGTACCGCGGGCGGCAAAAACTGCCTCCGGCATTCGATGCGCTCGACGGAAGTTCCGGAGAAAACAATCTCTTCGGTAATAAGATGCTCGAGTTCCGTCACTTTACGAAGTACGGCACGGAGCACGGAAAAGCGGGTATCGAAACGGCGGAAACTTTCGTTATAAAAATGATGAATCCGCTCAATTATAGCAATTCGACTGCCGCCGTTTCGGCAAAATATTGGCGTATCAGGCACGGCACGAAAGACAGCGACACGGCGCTTGCCGTTCCGTTTATCCTTTCGTCAAAGCTTGAAGCGGCCGGATTTTCCGTAGACTTCGCCTATCCGTGGGATAAGACACATTCGGGCGATTACGATCTCGACGAACTCTTTGCATGGATCACTGGCCTTTGCCGCTGATGTCGGGAAAAGAAGCGAGGAGCTTTTCCGTTTCGGAAAGAGAAGCCAATGCGGGGATCGCGCCGTATCGCGACACGCAGAGCGTTGCGGCGGCGTTTGCGAAGTGCAGATCGCGCTTGAGTTCGTCTTCGGTAAATGAAAACGGATTTTCACGCCGAGTCAGCCGATAGACAAGCGCGCCGGTAAAAGCGTCTCCTGCGCCCGTCGTATCGCGCACTTCGATATTGTATTGCGGGATCGATACGATACCTTCGTATTCCCGCGTTTTATAGAAGACGCCGTCTTTGCCGAGCGTTACGCAGACGAGCTTTGCGCCTTCGTCGAGAATCTCCCGTGCGGCTCTCGGCGTGTTTTCTCCGTACATGAGCGCAAGTTCGTTATCGGCGATTTTAACAAAATCGGCATATTTGAAAAGGGAGCGCATCGTTTCGATGCCCTCTTTTTTGCCCCTCCACAGCGGTTCTCTCCAGTTCGGATCGTATGATATGAATGTCCCTCCGTTTTTTGCTGTGTCGATCGCTTTGTGCGTCGCTGAAAGAGAGGGTTCGTCGGTACATGAAAGAGAGCCGATATGCAAAAACGTACTGCCCTGTATCAATGTTTTATCGACATCGTCGGGCAAAAGATTGATGTCCGCACCTCCCGAACGCGCAAACGAAAAAGATCGCTCGCCGGAAGAAGAAAGCGACACGAAAGCGAGCGTTGTGTGCCGATCGGGATCCGTCTTCATCGATCCCGTACAGACACCGCAATTTTCGAGTGCCGCTTTTGCATCGCACCCGAAGGCATCGTTTCCGATCTTTCCGATAAAAGCGGTTCGTGCGCCGAGCTTTGCCGCGGCGGCTGCGACATTTGCCGGAGCACCTCCGGGATTTGCTTCGAACAGCGTTCTGCCGTTTTTCGACTTGCCTGCAGGCGTAAAGTCTATGAGTATTTTACCGATTGCCGTAACATCGAATCGTTTCATAATTTCTCCCGTACTTGCTGTTTCGTAGTTGAATTTTTTGCTGCCGCTTTATCGTAATAATCCTGCGCCGTTTCCGCATAAAAGAGCGAACGGATTTCCGGCAATAAGAGTATACACAACAAGTTTTTAGCCGTGTTTTTACTCTCGCTTTTTGAGCGTTTTTATTTTCTCATATTTTTTATCTTTTTTCCATTGCGTCAAACAACGCCGCATATTCGGCTTCTTTTTCGGTCAGGCATATGCACCGAAACCGCACGTTCACTTCCGGATCCGACAGGCGAATCGCAATTTTATCGGAAGGAATGGAATCAAGACTGTTCGTAACGTTTGTTCTGAATGACGGCAAATCGCTTGCACTTACAATTTCGCGCAGGGCGGAAAGTTCGCTCTGTTCCAAAAATACCGCGCCCGGTATTTTCCGTTTGCATACCGAATACCAAAAGCCGATTTTGTTGTGTATGAGAATTTTTTCGCCTGCAAGGTCTTTGAGCTGCAGCGTTTTTCTTTTGACTGCCTAATTCAACATAGCTCCGTATGCGGGTATCTTCGGTTATCGTTGAAGTCGTTTCGGGGCAGTTGTTTTTTCAAATCTGCACCTGTATCCTATGCAAAGTTAATAAAATTTGTTAGGATTACTCAAATTCATTACTGATAGGGGATGATACATTATGAAAAAAGGAAACAATCTTTTAAAGATTCTTTTGTTGTCGGGAGTCTTTGCATTACAAGCTAATGCCAAAACTCCTTCCAAGACGGATGCCAAAGCGGGAGCATCAAAGAAAGTTGATGCCGTGTCGGCTCCTACCCTGAGTCAGATTGATAAATGGAAAACGCTTATTAATCTGGATGACTATGTATTTAAAAATAAAAAAAGGGAAGAGATAAATTACACTCCGAATTATTATAAATATATCGATCAAAACTCAAACGAAATCGTTATCAACGGCAGAGTGTATGATTATGATGCATCGTCGGGCGCATCGAGAACAGTTGCGGACATGATAAATCATTCCCAGACATTGAAGTATGACGGCAAAAAGGGAGTTTCCAAAGAATTGGAAACCGATCCTAAAGTTTTGGAAGCTATGGAAATAGCGAAGAAAAAAACCAAAAGAGGTCAGGAAAAAATTAATGCCATGTACTGGTCGGTTCAACCTCCCAAGGGGATCATCACAGGCGATTATTATTCCGGCAAAAAAGTCTTTGACGGCGGCTATGAAGCGTATGCCGAGGTCGTGGTTAATAATAACGAGATAGTACACATAGAGCTGAATGAAAGACCGCCCGTTACGTACTATGCTTCCGAATGGGCGGGAGAAACAAAACGCCGTTCGGGTTACGGCTTTTTTCAGGCGAAAAGTCCGAGAACCGACTATACGCTGGCTACGCTTATAAACGGAATGAGCTATTTGGAATGGCAGGTTTTAAAGAATCAAAAATTGGACTTCGAATACAAAACCTTATTCGGTTCATCCAACAGTGCGAGAAACGGTTTTGTCCCCTTGCTCAAAGAGATGGCGAAAGAAGTTAAAGAAAAAGCTACCGATAAAAGGTATGTAGGAATCACTCAACCCTATGATTGCGGCATAAGCACAAGACTCGAAGTCATATATGAAAAAGGTCAAATAGTCGATTTACGATACGATGAAATTTTTGCCGATGATAAAGAAGCCGTAAAAAATACTACGTTGAAGGAATTTTATCGTCAAAGTAAACTCGAATCGGTGGAATATAATCGTATTACAAATAAAAGCTTCAGAACGTTTGTGAATACATTGCGAAGAGAGGTTTTGCGTTCGCAATCTCTGACCGAGTTCCCCGTTGATGCTTTAAAACTGGATATGCCGCATATAAAAGAAGCGTATGAAAATTACTTGTTTTTAGCGGAAAAGATAAAAGATATAAAGTAAAAATTTAAGACTGCTGTATTGTAAGCACCGCCCCCAACCGGATATGTTTTTATAAACGAAAATATATCCGGGGTACCCCTGCCCGTATTTTGGCGGAATCCTCGTTTCCGTTAATCCATAGCCTTGCCCGATATTTTATTTCGCTATATTATAGACTCTATGAATCTGAACGATATTCGGGCGAACGCATATAAAAACGGCGCGCGGAAGGGAGAGCTTTCCTCGGATGAGAGCGCGCTTCGATCGGCGGGAATGCAGGTGCCGAATGAGGAAGACGGCATACGGGTACGGCTTTCACAATCGCTGACCGGCAGCGGATCGAACAAACCCTTTGAGGGCGTCAATCGAAAAATTGCAAATATTTTTTCCGAAAGTAAAACGCTTTCGAAACAGGCGGCTTTACAGAATGCGCGTACCGGAAACCCAAGCGGAAACGAAGGACTTTCCCGCGCGGCGGACACGCTGAAAAAAGGCGGCTTATTAAAAATTCCCGAAAGCCCGTCGGGCGACAGTGTTTATCGCCGCGTCGCAAAATTCCTTTTAATAATCGGCGTCGATGAAGCTGCAAAAGTCATGCGGCACTTGAGCGAAGCGCAGACTGAAAAAATCATTCCCGAAATCGCATCGATCAGGAGCGTCGATCCGAAAGAAGCGTCCGAAATAATTTCCGAATTCGAAGGCTTGTTAAAACAGGCGCGGCAGAGCGGAGGCGCGGACATCGCGCGGGAAATGCTCGAAAAAGCGTACGGTACCGAAAAGGCAGAAGCGATGCTGCAAAAAGCGGTTTCGTCTGCGGGCGGAAAACCTTTCGAATATCTCAACACGGCGGACGGCGAGCGCGTGTATTTTTTATTAAAAGACGAATCGCCTGCGGTACAGGCGCTCGTGCTCTCCCGTATAAAGCCTGAAAAAGCTGCCGCCGTTATCGGGAAAATGGACGTCGATGTAAAGCGCGATGTGATTTCGCGCCTTGCGAAAATGCAGCCGGTTTCTCCCGATGTGCTGGCCCGCACCGACAAAGCGATATACGAAAAATCGCTTTCGCTTGCTGCGGAAAAAGCGGAATCGATCGACGGGAAAAGCGCGCTTGCCGAAATCCTCAGGCGTATGCCGCTCGCGTCGGAAGACGAAATCATCGAAACGATTTCCGGAGAAGATGCCGATTTGGCAAACGACATACGGAAGCGGCTTTTTACGCTTGAAGACGTCGAAAAATCGGACGACCGTTTTCTCCAGGAGCTTTTGAGGGCGATGAGCGAAAAGGAAATCGCCTATCTCATCGCGGGAAAACCCGAACCGTTTCGAAAAAAAATTTTATACAATGTTTCGAAGGGCAGAGGCGATACCGTTCTCGAAGAAGAGCAGCTTGCCAAGCCCATGCTCAAGCGCGACTGCGACGACGTGACCGGAAAATTTTTGGGTGCGATGCGAAGCGCATATGAACAAGGCAAATTTAAAATCGACGGCCGGGACGACGGCGAATACGTGGAGTAACAGTTGAAACAATTTTATAAAGGCTTCGACCTCATATCGGTTTCCGATATCCCCGACTGCGAATCGAAGGGATTGTATCTTCGCCATAAAAAGACGGGACTCGAAATTTTTCACTTAGTAAATAACGATGAAGAAAATCTCTTTGCCTTTGCGTTCCGTACTCCCGTCGCCGATTCGACGGGAGCTCCGCACATACTCGAACACTCGGTTTTTTGCGGTTCGGAAAAATTTCCCGTCAAAGAGCCTTTTGTCAATTTGATGAATCAAAGCGTGTATACGTTTTTAAATGCGATGACCTATCCCGATAAAACGGTGTACCCCGCAAGTTCGGCAAACGAAAAAGATTATTTTCATTTGATGGACGTATATGCCGACGCGGTGTTTTTTCCCTTGTTAAAAAAAGAAACATTTTATCAGGAAGGACACCGCCTTGAAGATGACGGGAAGGGCGGCTATTCGATTCAGGGCGTCGTGTACAACGAAATGAAAGGAAATTATTCGTCGTTCAATTCCGTCGCTTTCGACGAACAATTCAAAAGCCTGTTTTCAGGCACCTGCTATGCAAACGATTCCGGCGGCGACCCTCTCGTCATTCCGTCATTTACCTATGAGCGCTTTAAAGATTTTCATCGTTCGTATTACAATCCTGCAAATTGTCTTTTGTTTTTATACGGAAATATAAAGACGGAAACGCAGCTCGATTTTATGCAGCAAAGCTTTTTCGATCGCCTTGAAAAAATCTATCCGGTTCCCGATGTGCCGAAAAGTTTTCCCGCGTTCGGCGAAAACTTTCGAAAACTTGAAGAGCCGAAAGCGATGAGAGAAGAAGCGGTCGTCTACGCGGCCGGCCCCGCGTCGGATGCGAAAAAATCGAACGTAACGCTCAACTGGCGATACGGCCTTTCTTCGAATATCGACGATACGATGGAAGTGATCTTTTTGCTGCAGCTTCTCGCAGGAAACGACAGCTCTCCGGTCGCAAAAGCCTTGACCGATTCGCGTTTGGGCGAACGGCTCGTCGCAGGCGGAGGCGCCGAAGCGTTTTGTCAAATGCTCTATTTCGGATTGAGCGGCGTCGATAAAAAAAATGCCGATGCGGTAAAAAAATTAATAATTTCCACACTTGTCGATTTGTGTGAAAACGGCATTCCGAAAAACGATATCGATGCGGCAGTCCTTGCCGTCGATTTTGCAAACCGCGAAGTCGTGCGCGTGCGGGGCGATCCCTTTTCTCTCGAACTCGCCGATCGTGCACTGAACGGCTGGAACTACGGCGCATCTCCCGCATCGACGCTCGGCTACCGCTCGGCTTTCGATAGGGTCAAGCGAAAAATCGCCGCCGATACAAACTATATCGCTTCTCTCATACGGCGCGTTTTTTTGGACAACACCGCCCGCTCTTTCGTCGTCGTAACGCCCGCTTCTTCGTTTTTAAAACAACGTGCGAAAAAAGAGAGGGAGCTTATCGCATCTCTTGCAAAAAGCGCCGATGCCGGTGAAGTGCGGCGGAACACCGAAGCGCTTCACGCCTATCAAAAGCGGAAAGAGACGGAAAAAGAGACTGCGTGCATACCGCATATTCTTCCGTCGGATTTGAAAAAGAAAGTCGAGCCGATCGTAACCGACGTGTCGTCATGCTTAGGCGCAGACGGAAGCGAAGTAGAGCTTTTTGTAAACCGCGAAGCGACAGGCGGTATCGTCTATATCGATGTGTGTTATCCTGCCGATGCGCTTCCTATAGGCGCATATCCCTATATTCCGGCTTTTGCCGCCTGTGCGACGAATACCGGCTGGAACGGGAAAAAATGGGACGAGTGTGCCGCCGCCGCATCCCTCTGCTCGGGCGATATGGGGGTGCGCACGCTGACGGGCGACTCGTATAAAAGCGCGTATGCGCAAAAGGCGGCTTTTTCGGTTCGCGACAAACACTATATCGGGCGCGATTGGCTTTCGTTCAGCGTCAAGCTGCCCGTCGAAAAAACGAATGAAGCGCTCGCGCTTTTCGGAGAAGCTATCGCGTTTCCGGAATTTTCGGATGAAAAGCGAGTCAAAACGATTTTGGACGAAATGAAAAATGATATCCGTTCGTCTGTCATTCCTTCCGGTTCGCGCTACGCAAAACTCAGAGCGTCACGGAATCTCGGAAGGTCTTCCGCCGTCGAAGAAGCGTGGGGAGGCGTCGCGCAGGTTTTGGCGATCGAAAAGATCTGCAAAGAAAATCCCGCTTCGGTCGGGAATCGTTTTTCCGATATGGCCCAATCGATTCGGAATGCGGGAGGTCTTATTCACATTACGGCCGACGAAGCATCGCTTAAAACCGTGCTTCCGCGCATTCCCGAATTCGCACGGAAGGCGGGCTTGCACGCGCTCTCGCCTCTTGTCCGGCCTGAAAACGGCGAATACTATGCGCTTACAAAAGCCCATGGAGAAGAAGACGGCGAACGCTTTGAAATGTGCGCACTTTCGTCGCAAGTCGGCTATGCGGCGCAATCGGTGTATCTCGGCGGATTGACGATGCGGGAAAAAGCGGCTCTTACGGTGCTCTGCCACTGGATGCGCGGTAATATCCTTTGGGAGCGCATACGGACGACAGGCGGCGCATACGGCGCATCGGCGGGTTTTGATATTTCAACCGAAATCTTTTCGATGACTACCTACCGCGATCCGTCTCCGCTCGAATCTATAAAAACATTTAAAAGCTGCCTTGACGACGTGTGCGCTATGCGTTTCAGCGATACCGATGTTTCCCGTGCAGTGACGGGAACATACGGAGACGTGACGAAACCCCAGTCTCCTCAGTCGCGCGGTTCGCGCGGATTTTTGCGGAAGCTTTACGCGATGACTCATGAAGAATGGAGCGAGTATATAGAAGCGATCCTTTCGGTCGATGCCGCTTCTTTACATACGGCGGCTGAAAACGCCCGCTCGATCGCCGAAGGAAATACTGCGGTAATCTGCGATAAATCGGTAAAAGGCACTGGCTTTATTATCGATTTGTCGCTATAATACTCAAAACGAGGTGTCGTGTATGATGGACAAAAAAACAAAAGAATGTATACGGATGCTGCGCAATCTCGTCTCCGACGTGCAGGGTGCGCCGTATCCCGGTGAAGATATAAAATCGGAATTGTATACTATATGGTACGAACACGCACAGCGCGCAGCCGTCGAATGCTTTGAATTCCTCGACGCCAATTTTCCGCGCGATAAAAAAGCGATTACCAAGAGTATCGAAAAAATTCTCGGATAATGTAAGGCCGGAGATTTGCCATGACAGCTCCGAAAAAAATTATTAATTTCAGCAGATTTAAACCGCATTCGGCGCTCAAAAAAAACGGCATTGTGTGGGCTCGTTATGTCTTTACCGGTATCGATGCGATTTCCGGTACGGAGCAGCTTTTTTTTATCGAATTGGAAATGCTCAATGCCTCTCTTTCTCCGGACGAAAGCGTACTCGGTTTTAAATCGCGCACTTCCATCTCCGAAGATGATCTGCAGTATGCGCTTGCGGGAACGGAAGCCGCTCTCAATCTGCGCGCCGAATCGATCGTAACTCCGTCGTACGTCGCCGTTCGCGCGGGAACTTTCGGTACAAAACCGAAACAGATTTGCGGCTATTACTCGCTGAAAGATACTGCGGGCGGATTTCGGCCTTCTCCGATCACCGTCGGAAACTGTTCTTTCGACGACGGGAGACTTTCCGGCTCTCTTTCATGTACGGCAAAAGAGCGTGCATCTCACCCCGAATACTTTTGCGATGCGGGAGAGGTTTCATGGGAGCTGCGCTGTGAAATTCAAAAACAATTTTCAGCAGGTTATAAAAGAAGCACGGAGCAATGGATTCCCGCAGGAGTGCGTGCTGCATTTTCGGGAAGCATTACGCTCGACGGCCGCGAATACAGCGTGCTTCCGAAAAAATCCTACGGCTATATCGACGCTCATTTTCTCCGTACGTTTCCGGCTCCTTATTTTCATATTTCGTCGTCGAATTTGACGAGCCGAATCAGCGGAAAGGCATTGTTCAATTCAAGCTTTACCGTGCAGGGAATTTTTGAAAGCAGTCTCTCCCTCGCGCTCGAACTCGAAGATACGGACATTGCGCTTGAAGCGAAAAAAAGAGGTGCGTCGGAAAAAATTTTGTGGGACTGCACCGAAATGCCCGCCGACGAAGAAGGCGAGCGGCTGCATTGGTCGGTGAGCGCCGATACGAAAAAATGGGTTATCGATATCGATATCGTGTGTCACACGTCGAAGCTCTTTGTACGCAATATCGAACTTCCCGAAGGAAACCGAAAAGTGATGAAATTGCTTTCGGGCGGAAGCGGAACGGGAGAAATCAAATTGTACCGCCGTATCGGCAAAAGCCTCGAAATCATCGAAGACGCACACGTCGCTTTTGCGCTTTGTGAATTCGGGCAAGCCGAAGAAGGCGAAATCTGAACCTTGCCGTCTTCTATTACAAAGCTGATGGGGCTGATAAGTATATCAGCATTGCAATAAAACAACTGTTTTTTTCAATAAATCATGCTATAATAAATATGATTTATTGAAAATGGAGGTCTTTATGGTCTCGACTGCATTGAAAGAAAAAGCGATGGATTATTTTACGCTTCTTGATGATGAAAAGGCTCAAATGGTCATTTCATATATGGAATCGTTTGATTATCCGGAAAAAACAAAAAAGAAATCTTTGGTAGACTTAAAAGGTAAAATTCAATTTTCAGATAATTATGACTACAAAGCTATGCGGAGTGTATAATGATTCTTGTGAACACTTCGGTTTTTATAAATTATTTCAAGGGAAGAGAAACTAAAGGAATAAAAATTTTCGATAATTTGATACAAAGTGAAGAGCCTTTCTGTATTAATGAGTTTATTTATTAGGAAATTTTACAAGGTTCAAAAGATGAAAAAGAATTTTCAACCTTAAAATCTTATTTGAAATATATCCCCTTGTATTCGCTTAAACTTGGCGTACAATCATTTGAAAATGCCGCCCAATTGAATTTTAGATGCCGAAGAAAAGGCATTACAATCCGCAGTACAATAGATTTGCTTATTGCAGAAACTGCGATTGAGAATAACATTGCTCTTTTGCATGATGATGAAGATTACGTAAATATGTCGAAAGTCATTACTGAACTTAAACTCGCTGTATAATGACTAACACGAAGTTCGATGCCTAGATCGCAGTCAACTTGCAGTGCGATTTCGATTACGTCTGCCGCGGCACTTGCAATGAGCGCGAAGTTCCCTGTGCAAACGGCAGGGCTGCTGCAGGGAGTGCAGCCGATTTTTTACGTAAGCATTGTTTTTTAGCAAATATAGTTTTCGTTGCCATTGCCGTAGATAAATAAATTCTTGCTTTATTCGCAATTCGTGAGTATGTTTAAAGCATGGATTACGAACATTTTACACTTAAAACGCAGGACGCGCTGCAGCAGGCGAGCGCTCTTGCTCAGCAAAAAGATCACAGTGAAATAGGACTCGAACATATACTCGACGCGCTTTTAAAGCAAAAGGACGGTATCGTTCCGCCCCTTGTCGAGCGTATCGGCGTGCCTGTCGAAACGCTGCTTCGGGAAAACGACGCAATGCTCGCTTCTTACCCGACGGTGAGGGGCAACGTGCAGATGTCGCTTTCATCCGAAGCGCAAAAAACGCTTGCAAAGGCCGAAAAAGCTATGGCAGATATGCACGACGAATACCTTTCGACCGAACATATTTTCCTTGCGATGAGCGAATCGGACGGTCGTACGGGCAATATGCTGAGAAAGCACGGTATCGACCGTAAAGCGATTTTGGAAGCGCTGAAAGCCCTTCGCGGCAATCAGCAGATAACCGGCAACGATCCCGAATCTTCGATGCGCTCGCTCGAAAAATTCTGCCGCGATTTGACCTCTCTTGCGCGTCAGGATAAAATCGATCCGGTCATCGGTCGCGACGAAGAGATAAGGCGCGTCATGCAAGTGCTTTGCCGCCGCACGAAAAACAATCCCGTACTCATCGGCGAACCCGGCGTCGGAAAAACCGCCATCGTCGAAGGACTTGCCCGCCGTATCGCATCGGGCGACGTTCCCGAAAGTTTGAAAAACAAGCGACTTCTCGCCCTCGATTTGGGTTCTCTTGTCGCAGGCGCGAAATTCCGCGGAGAATTCGAAGAGCGGCTCAAAGCCGTCATCACGGAAGTGCAAAAAAGCCAAGGACAGATCGTACTCTTTATCGACGAGCTGCATACGATCGTCGGTGCGGGCGCGTCCGAAGGTTCTATGGACGCTTCGAATTTATTAAAACCGGTGCTCGCCCGCGGAGAGCTTCGCGCGATCGGAGCGACGACGCTCGACGAATATCGGAAATACATCGAAAAAGATGCGGCGCTCGAGAGGCGCTTTCAGCCTGTCTATTGCTCGGAGCCGTCGGTCGAAGATACGATCGCGATCCTTCGCGGTCTGCGCGAAAAATACGAAATTCACCACGGCGTGCGGATCGACGACGAAGCGCTCGTCGCGGCGGCTGTCCTCAGCAACCGCTATATCACGAACCGTTTTATGCCCGACAAAGCAATCGACCTCGTCGATGAAGCGATGAGCCGGCTCAAAATGGAAATCGAAAGCCAGCCGACCGAGCTCGATCAAATCGAACGGAAGATCATGCAGCTGTCCATCGAAAAACAGTCGCTCGCAAAAGAAGACGACGAAGCGTCGAAAGAGCGGCTTGCAAAACTCGAAAAAGAGCTTGCCGACCTTTCGGTAAAACGCGATGCGATGAAGCTGCAGTGGCAAAACGAAAAAGCCGATATCAACAAGAGCCGCGACGTCAAAGAAAAACTCGAACAGGCGCGCTTCAACGAAGAAAAATATACGCGCGAAGGAAACCTCGCGAAAGCCGCCGAATTGAAGTACAGCATTATTCCCGAATTGCAAAAGGAACTTTCCGCTGCGGCGGAAGCCGGAAGCAAAAAAGAGGGCGGACGCGAATCGCTCTTGCGGCAGGAAGTGACCGAAGAAGACATCGCGCGCGTCGTCAGTGAGTGGACGGGAATCCCCGTTACGAAGATGCTGTCGAGCGAAAAGCAAAAATATTTGCAGCTCGAATCCGTGCTGCATAAGCGCGTTATCGGACAGAACGATGCGGTGCAAGTCGTTTCGGACGCGATCCGCAGAAACCGCTCCGGCTTGAGCGACCCGAATCGTCCGCTCGGAAGCTTTTTGTTTATCGGTCCGACCGGCGTCGGTAAAACCGAACTTGCGAAAACACTCGCGGACTTTTTGTTCAACGATGAAAAATCGCTTACGCGAATCGACATGAGCGAATATATGGAAAAGTTTTCCGTTTCGCGTCTGATCGGCGCTCCTCCGGGATATGTCGGTTACGATGAAGGCGGACAGCTTACCGAAGCGGTGCGCCGCCGTCCGTACAGCGTCGTGCTTTTCGACGAAATCGAAAAAGCGCATCCCGACGTATTCAACGTGTTGCTTCAAGTACTCGACGACGGACGCTTGACCGACGGACAGGGACGCCTCGTCGACTTTAAAAATACGATCATCATCATGACGAGTAACCTCGGAAGCGACGTGATCCTCGACGCCGATACGCCGGAAAAAATGCACGACGCGCGAATAAAAGTGAGCGAACTGCTTAAATCGACGTTCCGCCCCGAATTCTTAAACCGCATCGATGAAATCGTCATGTTCGGACGTCTCGACCAAAGCTGCATTTCCGGCATCGTCAAAAATCAGCTCGAACGCGTATCGCACAGGCTCGACGACAGACGAATTAAAATCATGTTCGACGACAAAGCCGTAGCCTTCCTCGCCGATAAGGGCTACGATCCCGCGTTCGGCGCGCGGCCGGTAAAGCGAGCGATTCAAACGTATGTCGAAAATCCGCTTGCAAAAGAGCTGCTTGAGGGAAAATTTTCCGACGGAACTGCGATCAAAGTGACGGCGAAACCGGGGGCGGACGGACTTTCGTTTGAGTGACGGAAGCGGGTGCGCGGGGCGGTTCCATTGCGGGCGGCGGCGTAAATGTGCCACTGTCCGCATGAGGGCGGCTGCCGTGAGTGTGTGCAACGGGACAACAAGAGGCGCGGTGCGGCAACTCGCACTATTGCATATAGCGTGTGTTGAGAACGGGGGAAATCCGCATTTTCGAACCGTGATTTTTCCACCGGTATTTGAGAGGGAGTGGACTTTCTTAAAAATTCAATTTTTGGACAGGCTGTCGAAAAACTAAGCGTCTTTTGAGATCGTTTTCTCTCCCTTTAATCATCGTTTTCCGTAACATAGTGTGCAGTATGTTCTTTTGTTGCCAATTTTTTAGATTCACTTTCCGGGTCGGTATTTCTTCCGGCGACGGTTAAAATTAAATTGATAATCGATTCGCGTGTGCCGACGGGAAGCTTTTCGAGATAAGCGATGATGCTTTCGTATTTGCGATAGAGAGCGATATCGTTTTTGCGGAATGATTTTTTTAATTTAAAAACGCTGCATTCGCTTTGAAGCCGTGTCGTATCGCACATAAGAGACTCGATCGACTTGTTCAACGCCGAAGCGATTTTAGATGCCGTTTTGATTGACGGCTGCAGCTTTTTCTTCTTTCCGTTTATAATCGTCGAATACGGCACATCCGAAAGGGTTGCAAGCATCTTTAAACTGATTTCCCGATAATCAATTATGCTGCAGACATTTTTCCAAAACACGTGCATAGGAAAGGTATATCACAAAGATACGGCTTTTATTAAGCGGTGAGCCGTTCGTGAATTGCATGTGAGTTTTTGAAAAGGTCGTTTCTGCTAAGAATGTTTTGGCATGTTCAGTCGTTGCCCACGAGAAAATGTCACATGGCTTTGATAGTTTTCTTTCGCTATATTTACAAAAAGAATAATATGGAGATATAATAACCGGAAAAAAATGATAGTTAATTACTCGAAGGTATATGGAGTCTGTGACCATTGACGTACATTTGATTGCAAATACATCTAAGGAACGCTTCTAAAAAATGAGGCTTTTAGAAGCTCCCAAATATCGCACTGTATTGGAAATTTATTATGGAATATTACTGTATAATGATTTTTACAGGAGAAGAAAAAAAGTTTAAGGAAAAAGCAACTGAAATATTAAAAGAGAAATATCCTTCTGTACATTTTTATTTTTTTCAAAGAAAGATGTATACCGAAAGACGGGGTTGGTTTCTGGGAACTCTTTTCACGGGATATTTATTTTTTGAAATTGAAGAATTGACGGCAGCTTTTTTTACTGAACTTCGTGCGATAAAAGGATTTTGCAGGATTTTGCGGGATAATCAGAATCCTACCAAGATAATTGGAGCAGCATTAGAAGAATTGAGGTTTCTGATAAATGACGGCGAAGTCTTAGGCGTTTCAAAACTTCAATTTCTTCCTGGTCAAAAAATAAAAGCAATAGCAGGGCCGCTTGTAGGATATGAAGGCAGCATTCTCAGAGTAAATAAAAAGCAAAAACGAATTACAGTGCGTTCTTCTCTTACGGATAACGGACTAACATTTGATTTGAAATATGAAGAATTAGGATAGTT
The DNA here is from genome assembly GCF_014334835.1 of Treponema sp. Marseille-Q4132. Taxonomy (NCBI): domain Bacteria; kingdom Pseudomonadati; phylum Spirochaetota; class Spirochaetia; order Treponematales; family Treponemataceae; genus Treponema; species Treponema sp. Marseille-Q4132. The sequence continues at coordinate 811,596 of NZ_CP060591.1, read as the reverse complement.
TTTTAATCAGCTTCAAAATCAGCTTTTGAATAAATTGACGATAAGAATTAACTGTGCTATATTATACTGACAATTTGATTGCAAACTATTTACGAAGGGAGCTTGTCCCATAAATAAGCGCAATGTCTACACACTCTGGGAACTATGGCGAGAAAACTGTGCTGGTATGGAAAAGCAAATTCGCCGGAAAGGGGGAAGGTGTAGGTATTGCAGTTTTTGTATTTGGTATTTGAAATGGAAATAAGTTTTAGGAAGAGTTATAATGAAAAAACGTTCTGTTCAAGATAAAATCACAAGGCAAGTTCTATTTACAAAATTCGAAAGATTTACATCTCTTCATAGATTTATCTCGAAATTCGACCATATAAGTTATTTATTAACAGGAGAAAAATAAATGTATACAGATTTGTATGAAAAAATTATCAATCGACAGGAAAAACTTGCTCTTGTTGGTCTTGGTTATGTAGGAATGCCGATAGCGATTGCCTTTGCAAAGAAAATTGATGTAATAGGCTTCGATTTGAATGCAAAGAAAATCGAGCTTTATAAAAAAGGTATTGACCCCACAAAAGAAGTTGGCAATGAAGTTATTAAAAACACAAAGGTTCAGTTTACAGTAGATGAAACAAGACTGCGTGAGGCAAAATTTCACATTGTTGCTGTTCCAACTCCTGTAAATGATGACCATACCCCAGATCTTTCTCCTGTTGAAGGGGCAAGTACAATTCTTGGACGTAATCTTACAAAAGGTTCTGTTGTCGTATTTGAGTCTACTGTTTATCCGGGAGTGACTGAGGATATCTGTGTGCCAATTCTTGAACGTGAGAGCGGCTTGAAATGCGGAACGGATTTTAAGATAGCTTATTCACCCGAGCGTATCAATCCCGGTGACAAGGTGCATCGTCTTGAAACTATAAGAAAAATTGTATCCGGTATGGACAAGGAAACTCTTGATGTTGTTGCTAAGGTATACGAACTTGTTGTAGATGCAGGGGTGTATCGTGCTCAGAGTATAAAGGTTGCAGAGGCTGCAAAGGTTATCGAGAATTCTCAGCGTGACATAAACATAGCATTTATGAACGAACTTTCTATTATTTTCAATAAAATGGGAATTGATACGAAGTCCGTACTTGAAGCGGCTGAGACAAAATGGAACTTTTTGCCGTTTCGGCCAGGTCTTGTTGGTGGTCATTGCATCGGTGTCGATCCTTACTATCTTACATACAAGGCAGAGATGCTTGGATATCATAGTCAGATTATTCTTTCGGGTCGTCGTATAAATGATGATATGGGAAAATATGTTGTAGAGAGCTGTGTTAAGAAACTGATTGCTTCTGATAAGTATGTTCGTGATGCAAAGGTTGCAATTCTTGGATTTACATTCAAAGAAAATTGTCCTGATACCCGCAATACAAAAATCATCGACATTGTAAATGAGCTAAAAGAATACGGCATTACTCCTGTTATTGCTGATCCGCAGGCAGATAGTGATGAAGCAAAACGATTGTACGGAATTGAATTCGTGAACATGAATACAATTCAAGATATGGATGCAGTAATTCTTGCTGTTGCCCATGAAGAATTTAAGACATTAAAGATGTCTGATATTGATTCTTTGTTCGGAAAAGGAAAGAAAGTTCTTCTTGATTTGAAAGGATTACTTAATCGTTTTGAATATGAAGATGCAGGTTATGTATATTGGAGATTGTAGGAGAATTAGAGAATGGGCTATGCAGAGGTAAGATTTCCAGAAAATACATTGTTCCTTGTTACAGGCGGTGCCGGTTTTATTGGTTCTAACCTTTGTGAAGTAATTTTAAAACTTGGTTACAAAGTTCGCTGTCTTGATGATTTATCGACTGGCAAACAGGCAAATGTAGACCTGTTCAAAGATAATCCGAACTACATGTTTGTAAAAGGGGACATCAAAGACTTTGATACCTGTATGAATGCCTGTAAAGGTGTTGATTTTGTACTTAATCAGGCTGCATGGGGAAGTGTTCCTCGCTCAATAGAGATGCCGCTTTTTTACTGTGCAAATAATATCACCGGTACTCTTAATATGCTGGAAGCGGCGGGTCAAAATGGTATAAAAAAGTTTGTTTATGCCTCAAGTTCTAGTGTATATGGTGATGAACCTAATCTTCCCAAAACAGAAGGACGTGAAGGAAATTTACTTTCGCCTTATGCACTTACGAAACGCGCTGACGAGGAATGGGCGAAACAGTACACTCGTCATTACGGTCTTGATACCTATGGTTTGCGTTACTTCAATGTCTTTGGTCGCCGCCAGGATCCGAACGGAGTTTATGCCGCAGTAATACCAAAGTTTATAAAGCAGTTGCTTGCCGGAGAAACTCCGATAATTAATGGAGATGGAAAGCAGAGCCGCGATTTTACTTACATTGAAAATGTTATAGAAGCAAACTTAAAAGCGTGTCTTGCCCCACATGAAGCCGCTGGTAATGCGTTTAATATTGCTTATGGCGGTCGCGAATACCTTATTGATATTTACTATGGACTTACAAAGTCGCTTGGTGTGAATGTTGAACCGAAATTTGGTCCTGACCGTGCGGGTGATATCAAACACAGCAATGCAGATATCAGTAAGGCAAAGAGACTGCTTGGGTATAACCCGGATTGGAGTTTTGAACGCGGTATTGCAGCTGCGATAGAGTGGTATAAAAAAAATCTGTAGAACTGGTACTTGGAAATTATGATAGATATTCCGAAAATGCTTATAAAGCGGATTATATTTCCTTTGGCTTTATTATTTAGTGGAAGAAAAGAATGGTCGCGAATCTATAATGAAAGTGTCGCAAAACCTTTTAGAAGTTATTCTACGAATATTTCGGAAAGAAATCTTTTATTATATAAGCTTTGTACTTATGCTATGGAACATGTCCCATATTATAAAAGGTTAAAAGATCAACTTCATATTATGCTTATGCCTGAAACGATAGAAACTGGTATTCTTCAATTTCCTATTTTAACAAAAAAAATAATAAGAACAGAAGGCTCAAATTTGTATACTGATGAACCCATCCCTTTTGATGTTGATACATCCGGAGGTTCAACAGGAGAACCTGTTGAAATTCATCGGGATAGACGATTAAAGCTGTACGATGCAAACACATATTTTATGACTTATGGTGGATATGAATTAGGGGATAAGTTTTTAGTTTTATGGGGCTCTGAGCGTGATATAATTAAAGGGACTATCGGAATACGAGCCAAGATTATAAATAAATTCGTGCGACGTTCAAAATTTGTAAATAGCTTTTTGTTGTCGGATAAGGGAATGGAGGATTGTGTTGCTCTGATTAATAGATGGAAGCCTAAAGTAATCAGGGCATATGTACAATCTGTGTATGAGTTAGCTCAGTACATTGATAATAATAAGGTTGAGGTATATTCTCCAAAGTGTATTATAACAAGTGCGGGGACCCTTTATCCGGAGTGGAAGTTATATATAGAAAAAATATTTAATTGTCCTGTTATTAATCAATATGGATCTAGGGAGGTTGACGGCATAGCGATAGGTTGCACTTTTGATAACCACTTGCATTGTAATATGTTTACAAACTATGTTGAAATAGCAAATGAAAAAGGCGAAAGGTTTCCAGCAGGTAAGGACGGCAATATTTTGGTAACGAATTTACTAAACTATGCTATGCCACTCATTCGCTATGAAATTGGTGATGTTGGAGTATTGGAATCTAGTACTGTATGTAAATGTGGCAGAAATACCCCATTGTTACGTAGTGTAAAAGGAAGAACGGTTCATATTTTTAAGACAAAAGATGGAAAAAAAATTGACGGGGAATACTTTACGCATTTGTTTTATGGTAAAAAATGGGTGAAAAGATTTCAGGTTATACAGAAATCTTATGAAATCATAGAGCTTCATATTGAACTTACAAACGGATATATTGAGCCAAACAAGGAAGATATTGCAGATATAGAAGAAAAGATTCGGTTGACTATGGGCAAAGGATGTAAAATACTTGTTATGCTAGAAGATATAATACAGCCTCTAAAATCCGGAAAATATTTATATACAATTTCTGAAATATAATTAGGACTGTAGATATGATCGCTGACAGTAACGTTGCATTATATAAGATGAAAACAGCTGCTTATCCTATAGGAAATCCGACTTTTAGACCATCAGATAGATTCCCGGAGTATCCTTTCGAAGAAATTTCAAAAAATGATAACGAAGTATATAGGGCAGTTCGTGAATCCTTATTTCTTATGGGGCTTGATGCCGAGCATTATAATACCAAGAATTGGAATCCTTTTTATGAACTTATAAAGCCGGGAAACATTGTTTTATTAAAACCGAATTTGGTTATGGATTATAATCAAAATAAAAAAGGTGGAACAGAATGTTTGTATACCCAGCCTTCTGTCGTTGCTGCTGTTGTTGATTTTGTTTCTATTGCTTTAAATGGTACTGGTAAAATTTTTATTGGTGATGCGCCCATGCAATCGTGTTCTTTTAACAATTTGTTAAAAGAAAGTGGGTATAAAGAATTATTGGACTTTTATAAAAAGAAAGGCTTACAGATTGAAATTGTAGATTTCAGAGAACTTACTTCTAAAAAAGAATATGGAATTTTAATTCCGACGATTAATCAAAATTCAAAAGGAACTGTTGTTAATCTCGGAGAGAAATCGGAATTTTACGGTGCAAAAGAAGATAGTTCACGGTACCGGATTACAAGCTATGATCCGAGAATTTTGCCAATTCATCATAGCGGTCCAACCCAAGAATATTATATTTCAAACTATCTTCTGAGTGCTGACGTGGTTATTAATATGCCGAAACCGAAGACTCATCGAAAAGCAGGGATCACTGGAGCATTAAAAAACCTTGTAGGAATAAATGTTAGAAAAGAATTTTTACCGCATCACACAAAAGGTGATTCGGAAACAGGAAGTGGAGATGAATATAAAGATAAGTCCATTTTGATGTCAGTTTTAAGTAATCTTTGTGATTTTGAGAATTTGTGTATAGCGAAAAAGAATTATGCTTGCTTTTATATAGCAAAGATCTTTGAGAAGTGTATTTTATATGTTATTAAATCGATATGGGGAAAAAAGGAGGATGTATTTGTAGAAGGAAGCTGGTATGGGAATCATACTATAAGTAGGACTATAGCCGATTTAAATAAAATTCTTTTCTATGCTGATAAAAAAGGTAAAATACAAGATACGATACAGCGTAAGAGTTTTATTGTGGCCGATATGGTTATCTCAGGAGAGCAAGAAGGCCCTGTGGCTCCATCTCCCAAAAAGATCGGTATCATTGCTGCCGGTAGTAATCCGCTTTATTTTGATGAAGTAATAACAACTCTTATGGGATTTGATATAAATAAAATCCCTACCTTAAATTGTTTAAGAAATACAAAACAATTGATTTTATCCTCAGAAGATGTTTCTTCAATTATCCTCAATTCCAATGTATCGGAATATGCAGGTAAACGAATATCTGAGATTAAAAGAACTGATTTGTTTAATTTTGAACCTACTCTCGGTTGGAAAGGGCATATAGAATTGTAATAAATGTTTTGAGGTAATATGCGAATAGCTTTTTTAACGTTTTCTTTACAAGGCGGAGGTGCTGAACGAATGGTTTCTCGTTTAGCAAATGCGTTTGTGCGTCATGGTATACAAGTTGATTTGCTCCTTTTTAACACTGAAAATCCCTCGTATACCGTTAACCCGTCCGTTCAAATTATTGATATTGGTAAAAAATCAAAATTCGCAATCAAAAGAACGTTGGGAAATATAAAAGCGATTAGATCGTATATGCGAGCGTATCGGCCTGATGTAATGTTCTGCTTTATTGTTACAATGATTCCATTTGCCGTTTTGGGTCGAATTGGTTCTAAAACGCATTGCAAAATAATCGGAGCGGAAAGAGCAAATCCTCATGCATTGGCAAAAAATCGAAGATTTGCGGTGAATCGTTTCTTAAGATTTTGCGATGGTTTTGTTTTTCAAACGGCTGGTGCGCAAAGTTGCTACCCAAAGTATACACAGAAAAGAGGTATCGTAATAGGAAACATTGCCCCAAGGATAGAGGTGCAAAGAACAGATTCTAATGTAATAAAAAATGCTATTTGCTCGGTAGGAAGACTTCATCCGCATAAAGATTATGAAACACTGATAAAAGCGTTTTCCATCGTTTTACAGTATGAACCTGATGCGACATTACATATATATGGACAAGGTATTTCAAAGCAAAATTTGGAAAAACAAGCTCAAGAACTTGGAGTGTTTAAAAGTATTGTTTTTGAAGGTTTTTCAAAGACGATAGATGTGGAATTACAAAAATATGAAATATTTGTGTTTTCAAGTAAGGCTGAAGGTATGCCGAATGCATTAATTGAAGCTATGGCATGCGGTTGTGCTTGCGTTTCTAGCGACTGTGATTTTGGTCCGAGGGAACTGATAAAAGATGGAGAAAATGGGTTTTTAGTTCCTGTAGCGGATTCAAAAACGTTGGCGGATAAATTGTTATACCTTTTAAGGAATTCTTCTTTGCGAAAAAAGTTCAGTCGAGAAGCAATAAAAATTCAGGAAACATATTCTGAAGAAAAAATCGTAACTTTATATCTTGATTATGCAAGAGAGATAAGCGATTCAAAATAAATGTGGTTGGAGAGGTAATAGGTTTTATTCCTGATAACAAAACCGCTCAGGGTAATATACTGTAAAAATGTCGGACAAAATTTTTCATTTTTCAGATAAAAAATATCTGGAAAAGTATTTCAAGGCTGCTTTCGGTTATAAGATAGATTGGAATCATCCGAAAACGTTTAATGAAAAACCTAATTGGTTTGAACTGCCATTAAAATATTATGAAATTAAATAAAAAAGGATAAATTATGAGTTATAAAGATTGGCTTGGAAATAATGCCCTAACTTTACCGTTGTATATATATCTTCGCAATAAAAAAAATAATAAGACACATAAGTTTACAGATGAAGAGTTCACACAAAATACATAACAAAATACATATAAGAGAAAATGTGGAAAAACTGTAGACTTAAAGAATCCTAAAACTTTTGATGAGAAAGTTTTAGGGCTTAAGCTTTATGATAAAAATCCGTTGTATAAAACATGTACGGATAAACTAACTGCCAGAGAATATGTGCGTTCCTGCGGGTTTGAGGATATTCTTAAAAGAATTGGTGAAAAAACATATAAAAGTTATAAGGTTATAGATTTTTCAGAATTACCTGATAAATGTGTGATAAAATGCAATCATACATCGGGTTGTAATACCTTATTTGATCGAAGTAAAGTTTTCGACTATAAAAAATTCAGGAGGAAATTTGCATATTGGTTGCATAGAGATTATTTTTGGGAGTCTAGAGAATATATTACAAAGGTATTGAACCCAAAATTTTTTATGAATACTTTATTGAAGCTCCCGAAAAGGCTGGCTTAATCGATTATCGTTTTATGTGCTTCAATGGTAAAGTAAAATTTTTATTGGTCGACATTAACACTATGGATGTAGAGGGAGGGCACTCTACAAATGCCAAGCGAAATGTGTATGACAGAGAGTTTAATTTGCTTCCAATAAAAGTTACAAGGCCGACTTTTGATCCATGTTTGTTACAGAAACCGATTAATTGGGATCGTATGCTCGAAATTGCTGAAAAACTTTCGAAGCCGTTTATCCATTGCCGTATAGATTTATATAACGTCGGAGGAAAAATTTATTTTGGAGAAATAACATTTCATCATGCCGGTGGCTGTAACAAAATTGAGCCTGAAGAAATGCAGTTGGAATGGGGTTCTTATATACAATTACCAAATGAATAAAACAAAAATACTTTTAGTTCGTCTCGATGATATTTGTGAAACAATGAATTTTACAAATTTCAAACGAATGACGAATTTGTTAGATAAATACAATATAAAACCTTTACTTGGAATTGTTCCGGATAATAAGGATAAAAAATTATGTGTAGAGGTTGTTAATTATGGCTATAAAGAAATTATAGATGAATGTATTTCAAAAGGTTATTCAATTGCGATGCATGGTGTTTATCATGTTTATGACAGTACATCAAAAGGTTTAGTAACAAATAGACCTAAAAGTGAGTTTTCCGGTAAATCCTATATAACGCAGTTTGAATTATTGAAATACGGAATGGATGTACTGCAACAAAAAGGGTTTTCAACAGACATTTTTTTTGCACCCGGACATTCATATGATAGAACAACTATAAAAGCATTGAAAAATGTAGGAATCCGGATTGTTTCGGATGGACGATCTTTATCTTCCTATGTGAGAAATGGGATTTTGTTTATTCCTGTCCGATGTTTTGGGACAGATATCAAACCTTGTAAAGGAATTACAACATTATGTTTTCATACAAACACAATGTCGGAGCATGATTTTATATCATTTGAAGCATATATAAAAAAAAACCTAGGTATGTTTTGTGATTTTTTGGAAATAAAAACTTTGAGAGAGTCAAATATTATAATATCTATTATTCAAGAAAAGTTTATTTGCCTTTATGAGTTCCATATACATCCGATATTGCGTGCTATAAAACAATGTTTAATAAAAAAAAGGAAATAGTATGAATATAAAGAATTATATACGCGCGCTGTTTGATTCGGATTGGCGTTTTTGCCGACTTGCGGCACGCGGATTTTACAATTGGCTGCCGGATGATTTGTATCTTAAACGTTTATTCAAGGCAAAAATGGGATATGAGTTGAATCTGGAGGATCCTCAGACATTCAATGAGAAACTACAATGGCTAAAACTCTATAACAGAAAGGCGGAATATACCGCGATGGTAGACAAGTATGAGGTAAAAAAACTTGTTGCAGAAAAGATTGGGGAAGAGCATATAATTCCAACATTGGGTGTATGGAATAAATTTGACGATATAAATTTTGATTCCTTACCAAATCAATTTGTTTTAAAATGTACTCATATGGGTGTTATTATCTGCAAAGATAAATCTTCATTTGACAGAAGAAAAGCAAAGAAACAAATAAACTATTGGATGAAGAAGAATAATTATTGGGCTGGCCGTGAATGGGTTTATAAAGACATAACACCGCGTATACTTGCAGAAACTTATATGACTGATGAAAGCGGTTTTGAATTAAAAGATTATAAAGCATTCTGTTTTAATGGGGGGTGTGATTTAATTGATTATAAGTTCATGTGTTTTAATGGAAAAGTCGAATATGTTTTTACTTGTTCTGAACGATATTCTTCTACAGGACTGAAAGTAACTTTTTTTGATAGGAATTGGTTGTTGCAACCATTTGAAAGACACTATCAAAAAAGTGAGGACAATATTCCAAAACCGAAAAATTTTGAAAGTATGGTAAATCTTGCAGAAAAACTTGCAAAGGGGGTTCCTTTTCTTAGAGTTGATTTTTATGAATGTAATGGGAATGTCTATTTTGGCGAATTAACTTTTTATCCAGGTAATGGATTTGAAGAATTCTCTCCTTTTGAATATGATATGAAACTTGGAAAACTGATAAAAATAAAATAAAGCAAAGGATATTATTGTCATAATGAATGATTCAATCGTAGCCGTATATAAAATGAAGGGGATGGCTTATCCGTCTGAAAATCCGACGGGTAGACCAAAAGAATCATATCCGGAATACCTATTTGACGAAATTTCAGAAAAGAAAAATGAAGTATATGAAGCAGTCCGAGAATGTTTCCATTTGATGGCTCTGGATCCTTTTAATTATGGTTCTGAATTTTGGAACCCTCTTGGAGATATAATTAAACCTGGAAATACAGTTTTGTTAAAACCAAACCTTGTTATGGATTTTAATCAAAATAATGATGGGGGGACAGAATGTCTTTATACACAACCTTCGGTTGTTGCAGCTGTCATTGATTATGTAGTTATTGCTCTTAAAGGAACCGGGAAAATCGTAGTAGGCGATGCTCCAATGCACGCCTGTGTATTTAATAATATAATGAATCAAGGCGGATACAAGTCAGTAATTGAATTTTATATTCAGAAAGGTATAAATATTGAAATGGTTGATTTTAGGGAACTATCAACAGTAACAAAGGATGGTATGCCAATCCAAATTATAAATTCAAGCTCAAGCGGAACTGTAATAAATATTGGAGAAGCCAGTGAATTTTACAATGCTCCTAGCACAGAGAGCCCTAAATACCGTGTTACGACATATGACCCCAGAATATTACCTCAACATCATCATGGAAATACACAGGAGTATTATGTTTCGAATTATGTTCTTGACGCTGATGTAGTCATCAATATGCCAAAACCTAAAACGCATAGAAAAGCCGGAATTACAGGAGCATTAAAAAACTTAGTAGGTATAAATGTAAGAAAAGAGTATCTGCCGCATCATATTAAGGGGGATGCAGAATCAGGTGCCGGTGATGAGTATAAAGATAGATCATTGGCAAAACGGATTATCAGCAATTTGTATGACTATCAAAATATTTGTATGGTTAAAAAAAATGTTAGTGGATATAAAATAGCTAATTTTTTTATTAAATGGGTCTACCGAGCGCATATTATTAGACATTTGGGTAAAAGAGATGTTTATTCGGAAGGCAGTTGGTACGGCAATCATACTATAAGCAGAACTATAACAGATCTGAATAAAATATTACTGTACGCAGATAAAAAGGGGAAACTTCAAGAGACTATACAGCGAAAATGTTTTATTGTTGCTGATGTGGTTATTTCAGGAGAAAAAGAAGGGCCTGTTTCTCCTTCGCCTAAGCCGGTCGGAATTGTAGCTGCAGGAATGAATCCTGTGTATTTCGATGAGACAATTGCAACTTTAATGGGATTTGATATAGAGAAAATTCCAACCTTACAGTGTGTAAGAAAATCAAAAGATTTATCTTTGGCATCAAAGGATACTTCAGAAATTATTTTGAAATCAAATGTAAAACAATATTCAGGTAAACACATAAAAGAGATTGAAAAGGAAGATATTCTAAACTTCGAACCGACACTCGGCTGGAAAGGGTATATAGAACCGGATAATACAGATTGAGAATAGGAGCACAAAAATGATAGGACATAATCTAAAAGAAAAATTGTATACTAATTTTTAGAGTAGATTTCTTTATCATAAGCGTATGATATGGATAAAATCGCGTTTGGAGGCGTTACCTGAAGGAATAAAAGTTTTGGATGCAGGTGCTGGGCAATGCAAGAACAAACAATTCTTGAAGTATGTGCTGTATGTGGCGCAAGATTTTTGTCAGTATGAGGGGATTGCTGTTTCAGAAAAAAAAATGCATTGTTCACGCCATCAGATATACGTGATACAAGAATATGGGGTACATCGCGTATTGATATTGTGAGCGACATAGTAAATATCCCGGTGAAGGCAGAGTCTTTTGATGCTGTTGTTTGTACGGAAGTATTTGAGCATATTGTTTCTCCGGAATTAGCAGTAAAAGAGTTTGCTCGTATTATAATAGTGGCGGGGCTCATAATTACTGCACCTGCAAGTACAGGAGTTCATATGGCTCCTTTGAAATTCTCCTTATAGCCGAAAAAATTTAATTTATGGAAACAAGAAGAAAAAATGTATTTACTAATTTAAGTATAGGAGTCGGGACCCAAATTGTTTCTGTTGTTTTGGGATTGTTCGTCCGTAGAATATTCTTGCAATATTTAGCGACTGAGTATCTTGGTGTAAATAATTTGTTTTCAAATGTGCTTACGGTGATTTCTATTGCAGAAAGCGGTGCAGGTGGCGTTTTTGAAAGTTGCCTTTATGTTCCGATTTTCCAAAAGAATTGGAAAAAAGTATATGCACTATTAATTACAATGCGCAAATTCTTCTTGGTCTGTACTTTTTTTGTCATAGTTTTTGGGCTTGCGTGCATCCCCTGTTTCGGGTGGGTAATCGGGAACTCTTCAATACCTAATATAAAATATGTTTACAGCCTTTTTCTTATTAAGACAGTAATTACTTATTTATATAGTCATTATATTTCTCTGTTGAATGCAGCACAGAAAAACTATCTTTATGTTTTATTTACACGAGTCTTTTCTTTTATTCAGTATGGTTTGCAAATTTTTGCTCTTATTATATTTCATTCTTTTGAATTATTTATTACCTTTCAAACAATTTGTGCTATAATTCCTATTTTTTTACTTAAATATAAATGCAAACATGATTATGGCTTTGTTTTTTCAGAAGAACCGGAAATTCTTACAGCTTCAGATAAAACTGTGATTAAGCGGAAAATTTATTCCGGTTTTTGGATACACTTTTCCTATGTGCTTTTTACAGGAACAGACACAATAATAATTACCAAGTTGCTGGGATTATACACCGCAGGATTATATGCTAATTATATCACTGTTGCATATTGTTTGTATGCTTTTTTACAGATCGTAAAGACTTCATTTGTTGCGAGTATAGGAAATTATATAGCGGAAAAAGATTCATCAACAGTATTCAAACTATTCAAAAGATTATTGTTCGCATATATGATTATGGTGTTTTTTTGTTTCGGTTGCTTTTTTATACTAATTAATTCATTTATTACAGTCTGGCTGGGTGAGCAATTTCTGCTTAGACAGACTTTTGTACTTTTATTCTCATTATCATGTGTTTTTGGATCCTATGGTTTTGATGCATTACTGAGTGCATTTAAATGGGGAGCAGGATTATATGTTAAGGACAAATATTGTTATTTGGGAAGTGCCTTGGCGAATATATTCCTTTCGGTGCTTTTCGGAAGTAAATTTGGTATAAATGGTATTCTTCTTGCTACTGTAATCGCCTCAGCAATAACTATTGTTTCCTCATCGTTTGTTCTTTCAAAATATTTGTTCAAAGTCAATATAGTGTCCTTAGTAGGTGATATCCTTTTATATGTTTCTTTACTAAGCTGTGTTGTTGCTATAGTATACGTTATAATTCGCCATATGAAAGTCGGAAATTTCTTAGGATTCTTTTACAAGAGCTTTATCACTGCGATATTGCTTTTCATCGTTATGGTTCTTTTTAATAGCTGGCGTACCGAATGTAGGGAATATATTTCGGGTTTTTATTCTGGAATTAGACGATTTATGAATAAAATTAGCGATAGAAGGTATAGAAAATGATTATTAATAAGAAAAGAAAACTGGGTTTTACTAGAATTATAGCTGAATGTAATTCAGAACCTTTACATGAAGGAGATATTGTCAGATATGTGTATGCTTACAATAATATTAATGGTCAATTGGTTAATAGTATACAAGTGACGGGGGGGGGGGGACGCTTATAACCGATTTAACTTTATCAGAAGATGAATGATTTAATAAAATTGATTCTTCAACCAGAAGAGAGATAAATAAAGCTAAAAAAGAAGGTTGTGAACCGTTTTTTTTCTCAAGTGATATGCTTTCTGAAGATATGTTGCGGCATATTGCGGAAGTATATATAGAATTCAGAAAAGAAAAAAATTTGAGTTGTCCAACATTTCAGCAGTTGATGGCGGATTACAAAGAAATGTCTTCTTTTGGGATATTGAATCTTTCTATTAATAAATATAGGGGAAAAGAATTAGTGTATCATATATATTTGGGAGATGAAAAAGATAAGGTTGCAATTTTATCAAAAAGTTTTTCTCTTTTTCGTTCTGCAGATGTAATTGATAAGAAAATATACGGATGGGCAAACCGGCAATTACATTGGTTTGATATGAAAAAACTAAAACTCTTTGGTTATTTACGATATGATTGGGGCGGTTATAATATACAAAATGATGATGTTCGTAATATTTCAATTTTTAAGAAAAAGTTTGGCGGAACAGAAACTAATGTGTATGAAGGAACTATTTATAGAACAACAAAGGCAAAGTTGTTACGAAGAATTATTGAATTCAGGCGAAGTTTTAACGCGAAATAACGAACTTACGGTTTGACTTGATGACTTTTTATATATTTGTTTATGTAATACTATCTTTTCTTGCGTTCGCATCTTTGTTTTCACAAAATAAACAAAAAAAGACAATCTATGGTTTTTTGTCTTTTTTGATTATTTTCTTTGTAGTTGTTCTGCGGAAAAAAACAGTTGGCGGAGATTTGACGAACTACGAACCTCAGTTTTTAACTATCAGAGTACTTACATTAAAACAACTTATTCTATTTCCTGATCCCGGATATGCACTGTTAAATTGGATTATAGGGCATTTTACAGAGAAATTTTATGTATTCATGCAACTGTACGGGGCACTTGGTGTTATTTTATTGTATGTTTGTTTGAAGCGTTTATCAATCGATGTATCAACATCATTCCTCGTTTTTATTATGCAACAGGGGTTTCCAAGACTATGCAGTGAAATCAGGCAAGTGTTTGCAACTTTATTGGTTTTTTATGGAGTTTCATATCTTTTAGAAAAGCGATGGAAAAAATGGGTTCTGTTTACTGGTCTTGCAGGAACTTTTCATGCGACCGCAGCTATAGGATTTCTATATAAACCGATTGTTTTTACGAAACATAAATTTGAATTCATGGTAAAAATTGTTTTTTCTTTTTTCTGTTTTCTTGCAATAACATCACTTTTAATTCCAATTGTAGTTACTTTTTATAAAACAAACGATTACTCAAGCCGTGTTGTTGCCGGAGAGGGTAGAAATCTCTTTCTTTTTGTATTTACAATACTTGTATTAATAGGATATTTGTTTAGAAAACAATCATATTCAATTCATAATAGAAGAACAATTGCATATAACGCTTGTATATTCGGACTTGTGGTACAAGTCTTATCATTTGGCTTTTCTTTACTGAATCGTCTTACTGCTTATTACTGGATATTTGCTGTTATTCTTGCTCCTTATATATTACTTTCTTTAAAGAAAAGTGAAAGATTTTTGCTTGTTTCTCTTCTTTTGCCTCTTTCTTTTTTATGGTTCGTAAAATCATTGATCGTTGATTCTTCCGGTATTGTTCCGTATTTATTTTTCTTTCAGTAGTAAATATGCTTTCCAAAAAATCTTCTTTTAATACTACTGCTTATGGGGGAGTATGGTTGTTGTCATATTGCCGATTATTAACAGTTCGAATCTTATAGTTACAGCGGCTACCGGTTCATACTTGTCTATAGCAGAAAATCTTTTGCATCAACATAAGTTCTTAAATGCCGCTGGTATGCCGGACACATTTCGTATGCTTGGATATCCTCTTCTTCATGCTTTAATGTTTGCTGTCGCGGAAATTTATATATAATGGTAAATTCTTCTAGCACTATAACGTATTTATTTTTTTCAATAGAGGTTAGATAACAATGAAAAAAATCCTTTTTCTTTCAAATACCGCCAATTTTTCCAAATTTAACTTGCCGTATATGCGCTGGTTTCATGAACAGGGGTGGCGGGTAGATTACTGTTCGGCAGGAGAAGAATTTATAAAAGATTGCGATAATCAATATACGATCGATATTGCGCGTTCTCCGTTTTCATTGAAAAATGTAAAAGCGCTAAGACAGCTGAAAAAACTTCTTGCAGAAAATCGATATGATATTTTGCATTGTCATACCCCTATGGGTGGCGTGCTTGGGCGTCTCGCGGCAAAAAAGCTTCGGCAAGAGCATAAAATTAAAATCATATATACGGCGCACGGTTTTCATTTTTATAGGGGTGCGCCGCTTTTAAATTGGCTTTTTTATTATCCTGTAGAAAAACATCTTGCGAAGTATACGGATGTTTTGGTGACGATCAATAAAGAAGATTATGATAGGGCAGTTGATAAATTTAGTAAAATTACGCGTGTCGAATACATGGATGGAGTAGGTGTCGATCTTACAAAATTTACATCGGTATCTGCCATAGAACTAAATACTATACGTAGGCAATTAGGTTATTCTCCCAAAGATTTTATCGTAACCATTGTGGCAGAATGTAATCGAAATAAAAATCAGTTATTTTTGATAAAGAGAATTCCGGAGTTGGTACAAAAGATTCCGTATTTAAAAGTGTTGATTATAGGAAAGGAAACTTTACCTTTTGCACGAAAATTGGTTGATAAAATGACATTACAAAGAGTTTGCCGCTTTTTGGGCTATCGTAACGATGTCGAGCTTTTTGAAAAGATGAGTAATATTTGCTTTAGTTCAAGCATCAGAGAGGGGCTTCCTGTAAACATAATTGAAGCTATGGCATGCGGTAAAGTATGTGTCTGCTCTAAAAACAGAGGACATAACTCTTTGATTACGGATAACTTTAACGGCTTGTTGTTTGATCTGAAGAAGCCATCTGAAATGATAAATAAGATACTGCAGGTATATAATGAGCCGGTTTTCGGCGAGAAAATAGCAACAAATGCTTTCCGAGCGGTAAAAAAATACGATCTCGATATTGCAGTAAAAAAAATGGCCGGAATTTATACAAGCCTTTTCACGGAAATCAAGTTTTGCCCAAAAGCGGTAATAATGCTTGAGGATTCATAAGTGCACGGAACATAATCCCGTTTAAAGGCAGCTTCGATTGTGATTCACGTTTGTGTATGCGGATTATGTTAAGCGCAAACTTGTGCAGCATATTGAGATTCTGTTGTACGTTCTTACTCTGCACCCTGCATCTGTCCTCGTCAAAATGTACATCCAACAGCCAATGCATCGATTCCACCGACCATTCCTCTCTTGCATGATGGAGCAGCTCTTCCGCTCGTAACGCTTTACTTGAAATATAATAATGCCATTCTTCCGTCACCCCTTTACTCGTCTCAAATCGTGTATGCACTGCTCCAATACATTTGAGTTCCGGCCATACTCGTCCTCCCGGCTGCCATGAAACATCTGCACTCGTATACGCACTGCGCCTTTCCTTCCGCCCATGTCCCTTTTCCGTTCGTGTGATGCTGTCCATCGTCACTCTCAGCTTTGTATCCTGAACATACTCCGCGATATCGTTCATAAGTGCTTCCTGATTGCCCTTCGCACTTAACAAATAATCCGCTTTTGCCTCAATTATCGCCTCGGCAGTCTCTATTTGACAGTTCATTGCGTCCGCGACCACCATACAGCCCTGAATTTCAAGCTCTTTTATCAATTCCGGTACGGCAGGAATCTCATTACTCTTTGATTCGACCGTTCTTTGGGCAAGCGTCAACCCCAATTCCCCTATCTGTGCACTGATGATATGCAAGGGACTGTCGTATTTTTTCATCTTTCCCGTTGAGCGGATAGCTTTTCCGTCTATGGCTATCGTCAACGGCTGCTTCTTTTTCTTCGCGCTTTGTTCTTTCTCTTCCGTCTCAAGTTTTGCTGCAAGAGCCGGTACAACCGAAGCTACCCATTGTTTCATACACTCATTCAATGATTCCGGCCGTATGATTCCAAGCAGGCTTAACAGCCACCAATAGCACGGTATTCGTTTGATTCCGAACGTTTCTGCCAAAAATGTTCTGACATGTTCGGTCGTTGCCCACTCGTGGATTTTCTTTACGCTTTGCAAATCGCACAAGCTTCCCAAAATCACGATGATAACCGCGTCTTGTACGCTGCAAAAATACCCGTCGTATTCCCGTTCCGTCTCAAGCACTGCAAGTGCTTCTTCTAATGTTTCCCACCTCATACACTTACTTTAGCACTTTATCAACTTTTTAAACAATACTCGAGCAAAAATTGATTTCCGTGAAGCCTTTTCCCCTCCAATTGACTCTCCCCCCCCGCTTCCGCTATAATAAATATTCGCACCGATGGGTGTGCTATTTTAGGACTTGACCCCGTTCGGTTCGAGTTCTACGGAGGATTACAGTGGTCAAAATCAGACTGAAAAAGTTCGGTACGCAAAAACGTCCGTATTATCGCGTCGTTGTCATGGATGAGCGTTCTCCGCGCGACGGCCGGGCGATCGAAGAAATCGGTACATATATGCCGATCGAAGCTGCGGAAAAGCAGATCAAAATCGACGTCGAACGCGCAAAGTATTGGCTCGGAGTCGGTGCACAGCCGACGGATATCGTCGGTAAGCTGCTCAACAAACAAATCCGTTCCGCGAAGTGATTGTATCGAGGCGGCTGAATGGAAAAGGATTTAATTGAATATATTGCAAAGTCGCTTGTCGATGATCCTTCTGCGGTTTCGGTAACCGAAGCGGAGGGCGAACGCGGACCCGTTTTGCAGCTGAAAGTGGCTGAAAGCGATATCGGTAAAGTGATCGGCAAATACGGCCGTATCGCAAAAGCGATGCGCACGGTGTTGAGCGCATCGGCGGCAAGGGACGGAAATCATTACAGTCTCGACATATTAGACTGAAAGGCAGATGAAAGATCAGCTTGCAGTCGGCTTTATCCGCGGTCCTCACGGGATTACGGGTGAATGTAAAGTAGAGAGTGCTTCCGGCGCGTACGATCACATCGTTTCGCTCAAGGATGTCACTTTACGGCACGGCGAGGAAACCGAGCGGCGCAGAGTCGAATCTGCGGACTGGGGCGGTACTTGCGTGTTTATGAAATTGGCGGGGATCGATTCTCCCGAAGCGGTACGAAAGTACAACGGATGGGAAGTGGTCGTACCGCGCGAGTGTGCATATCCCTTGAAAAAGGGAGAATGGTACATCGATGATTTAAAAGATTGTTCTCTCATATATGAGGACAAAAACGGATCGGCGGTTTCGGCCGCGCCTGTCGAAACGATAGGCAAGATTACGGACGTATTGGAAGGCGGAGCGGCGCAGCTCTTGGAAGTGCGCATCTCCGAGGCTTGCAGCGTTCTTGCGGACGATGTCAAACGCACCGTTTCGGGAAAACCGAAAACGGTCTATGTTCCTTTTACGGAGGAGCATATCGGAGCGGTCGATATCGAAGGCAAAACGGTGGAGCTGATGCACCTCTGGATTCTGGAGTGATTCCATGCAATTTACCGTGCTGACCTTATTCCCCGATATTCTGCGCGCGTACTTCGAAAATTCGATTATGGCGAAAGCGGTTGAAAAGGGAATTATTTCCTGCGTCTTGACGGATATCAGGGATTTTGCCCGTGATAAACACCGTTCCTGTGACGACGGTCCGTACGGCGGCGGAGCGGGGCAGCTTATGCTCGCCGAGCCGCTCGGGGAAGCGCTCGACAGCGTAGAGGCGTACAAAAAGCGCGTCATCTATGTGACGCCCGGAGGAAAACCTTTTACGCAGGCGAAAGCGCTTGAGTTGAGCCGCGAAAGCGAAATCGTCATTATCTGCGGACGGTACGAAGGGATCGACCAGCGGATAATCGATCGATATGTCGACGAAGAGATTTCGATCGGGGATTACGTTATGTCGAGCGGAGAGGTTGCGGCGGAAGTCGTCATCGACACGGTGTACCGCCTGATCGACGGCGTCATTTCGGCGGAATCGCTCGACGAAGAAAGCTATTCGGGCGGACTGCTTGAATATCCGCAGTATACGCGGCCGCAAAATTATCGGGGTGAAGAAGTGCCCGAAGTGCTGCGGTCGGGAAACCACGAAGCGATACGCGCGTGGCGGCTGCGGAAGAGCGTTGCGAAAACGCTTGCCAATCGGCCGGACTTGATAGCGTCTGCGCGCAGCGCGGGTACGCTTTCATCGGAAGCCGAAAAAATTATTAAGGAAATTACGGAGCAGGTTTCGCTTAAAACCGCCGGAAAAAAGAAGCGGGCGAAACGGACTCGGGAAGCTGGAGACTGAGATGGATATCATTAAGGGTATTGAAGAAAAACAAAAGCGTGCGAGCGCTATGGGATTTAATGTCGGCGATACGGTAAAAGTTTTCTTTAAAATCGTCGAAGGAAAAACGGAACGTATTCAAGTGTACGAAGGCGTCGTCATCGCGAAAAACGGCGGCGGTACGCGCGAAACCTTTACGGTCCGCAAAGAATCGTACGGCGTCGGAGTCGAGCGCGTCTTTCCGATGCACTCGCCGCGTATCATAAAGGTGGAAATCGTACGTCCGGGTAAAGTCCGCCGTGCGAAACTCTATTACCTCCGCGATGCGGTCGGTAAAGCGAAGCGCATTAAAACGCGCGTCGGCGGAAACATCGCCGCGGCTCTTGCCGAACGTAATGCCCGAGTCGATGCCGCGGCTGCAGCTCAGGAAGCTGCAATCAAAGAAGAGCAAAAAGAAGAACACGCAGCGGAAGCGGCTGAAAAAGCGAAAAAGAAATAATGTGCCGCTTTTGAAAACTCAAGCGGTTTTTAGAAGCGGATGGGTCTGTCTCAAAAGTCGCTTGCTTTTTAGACAGACCCTCGATAATTTTTTTAGCGCATGGATACGATTTCCCGCGTATACGTTCAGACGGCTTCCCTTTCCGCTATGCCGAACCGGCACGAGATTCGCGAAGGGGATGTCGTTTCCGTGCGCATCCTTTCACAGACGGGGCAAAACTCGTATATCGCTTCTTTTGCGGGCGGCAGGTTTTCCGTTACGTCGGAAAGACCTCTTGTGCCGGGTGCTCTTTTTTCCGCTTCCGTTTCAATCAAAGACGGAACGCTCGTCCTTTCACCGCTTATCGCGGATACCCCTTTTTCAAACGAACATCTTGTAACGACGTTTTCGACGGCGCTCAATCCCGACGGAACGCTCTCCGATGCGGAGCTGGTTCGCTATTTTACTTCTCTCAATCTTTTTCCCGATTATATTACCCTTTCTCTTTTTACCGCGATGCAGCAGCTCGGCATGAAATTCGATGAGAAGATTTTTACCGATGCGCGCCGCATCGCGCAGTCGTTTCCCGGTCGTGAAAAAGAAGCGGCGCAAGCCGCTCTGCTTTTGGCGCAAAAAGGCATCCCCATGGAAAAAGATGCCGTCGCCGCTATCGTCGGTGAAAACGAAAAAAGCGATAAAGGCTCCGGAAGCGATGCCGCCTCTGAAAGCGGCGGCAGGGCGGAGAGAGGAGGAGCGGATGAAAAGAGCGGCGGTCGGCAAAACGGCGGAAAAGATAAAAACGCGGGAGAAAGCGATTTTTTTGGACGCGAGGCTTCGCTGCAAGACGGAGGTACACACATACGAAGCGGCTCCGACGAGGGGCGGCCGCTGAAAGAACTCGTTTCCGAAATCGAAGCGGAAGTGCGGCGGTTTTTTTGCGGCATACTCTCGGGGCGGGCGCTTGAACAAAGCGAAGGCGGCGTTCTCACCCTTTTCAATCAACGCGGCTTTTCTTCAGGCGCAAGCTGGATTCAGCTCCCCTTCGAGATTTCCCTCGACGGCGGGGATAAAACAGGAAACGGTGTACTCCGTTTTTTTGCGGATGCGCGGCAAAAAAAGGCGGAAAAATATACGGCAACGCTCGATTTCGGTGGGCAATTTTATTATTTTGTGATATACTTACATAAAGAACGAAACCGCGTGCTCTATGCCGCATCGGGCGAAGAGCGTGAGGGTGAAAGCGCTTTGCTCAAAAAAGCGCTCGAAGCGGCGTTCGGCGGAAAATCGTTCAGCGTCGAACGGACGGAAAGCGGTGTGCTTTCGGGCTTTTTCGAAGAAAGCGGTATTTCCGTTGTCAGAGGCAGCGTATGAAAAAAGCGGTCGCGCTGAAGTATCCGGAAGGTGCGCCTTCGCCTTTTATAACGGCATCGGCTCGGGGTGAAGCTGCGGAAAGGCTTGTCGAAATAGCAAACGAGCAGGGTATCGCCGTCGTCGAAAATGCGAACCTTGCCGACGTTTTGACGCTTGGAGAAATCGGCTCGTACGTGCCGGAAGAAACGTGGGGCGTACTCGCGGGTATATTCGCCTTTGTACTGAAAATGCAGGATAAAAAACGATAAAAGGCATCTTCAAAAATCGATCGGATTTTCAGAGATGCGTAAAATTATTAAAGGAATGCGAGGGGATTGTATGGCAGGTTTTTTGAAGCTTACGCAAAACGATATTAAAGAAGGTATGCGTTTTTCCGCACCGGTATTTTTTGACGACGGAAAAAACATGTTTCTCGCAGCGGGAAAACCGGCAAAGCCGTACCACCTTGCCGCGCTCAAAAATTGGAATGTTCCTTTTTTGCTCACCGTAGGTCACGTGCTTTCTCAGGCTGAAATCGATGCACAGGCGAATGCGAATCTCGAAGACGTGGACGAACTCGAACCCGTCGACGACGATATGCCGGTAAATATTTGACCGAGCGCGCAGAGCTTGAAGCGCCGCGTTCGTCCGTGAGCGCTTCAAAAAAATCGATCGGAAAAGCGGGGGAAGAAAAAGCTGCGCGTTATTTGGCCGAAAAAGGCTATTCGATCGTTGCGCGAAACTGGCAGACAAAAATCGGTGAAATCGATATAATAGCTTCGTCGAAGGATGTACTCGTTTTTGCGGAAGTGAAGACGCTTCCGAACGGAAACGCCGATATGCTGTCGCGCGTACTCGACGGCCGGAAACAAAAAAAAATTATAGAAACGTCTAAACGTTTTCTCTCAAACAATCGACAATATAGTAAGCACTATATCAGATACGATGTGATTGTTGTGGATATGCCGTCTTTGCCGGCCGTATATCACATTGAAAATGCTTTTTCGGAGCTTGTATGATTTCCGGTCTGAAAACAACTACCCTCGTCCTCGAAAAACAAAAAGCGGATTTGCCGCCCCGCCTGCTCGCACTGCGGGAAATGATTCGGGACTCGGAGTATATCGATACGGCCGTACAGAGGATCGCTCAGGTTATCAGCAAAAAATTGATTGAAAACCCTGAAGACGATCCGCTGTTTACGGAATAACGGAGCGGATATGGGAAAAAATACGAAGCGCGGACGCGTAAAAAGGGATTGGAAAAATCAAAACGCTCAAAATCCCCGCTCTCCCTCTCTCAAACGGACGGACGATAAAAATACAAAACTCCGCGATGCCGCCGTTCAGCGTCATCTCTATGAAAATATCGCAGCGCAAAAAGAAAAAGACGAAGCAATCCGCGAGCTCAAGCAGCGCCGCGTCGTCTGTCCCATTTGCGGAAAGGATATCGAAGAGATGGCAAGCGCCGTCGTCGATAAAGCCTCCGGAAAACCCGCGCACTTCGATTGTATTTTGGAACAGCTGCAAAAAACGGAAACGCTCGGTGAAAACGAAAAAATCGCATACATCGGGCAGGGAAGGTTTGCGCTTTTGCGCTACGAAGATCCGCGCGACGTAAAATCATTTAAAATTATTAAGACGATAGAGTGGGAAGGGCGCGATGCCGATCTCCCGTGGCGAAGCGAACTGAGCGGCCTGTACAGTCAAGTGTAGTGCGGCGCTCTCATATTATTTTAACAAGGGGTATGGATATGTTTGAAAAAGAGTACGATCTTTTGCATAAAACGGGTATCGTTCCCGTCGTAGCGCTCGATTCGCCGGATGATGCGGTTCCGCTTGCGACGGCGCTTCTCAAAGGCGGCATCACTTCAATGGAGATCACCTTCCGCAATCCGTCCGATTATGAAGGGACCGCACGCGCGATACGCGACGTACACGAAAAAGTTTCCGCAATGACTGTCGGAGCCGGTACCGTGACGAGCGTCGAGCTTGCAAAAGCTGCGATCGACTCGGGAGCGGCGTTTATCGTCTCTCCGGGATTTAAAGAAGACGTCGTCGATTATTCCATCGCGCACGGTGTCGTCACGTATCCCGGAGTTTCTACGGCGAGCGAAATTACGGCGGCCGCTGCAAAAGGTCTTTCCGTGCTCAAATTTTTCCCTGCGGAAATTTCAGGCGGCTGCGCTGCGCTCAAAGCTTTTGCCGGTCCCTTTCCGCGTATAAAATTTCTTCCGAGCGGCGGATTGAATCTCGACAATATGGGAAATTATTTTGCGTTGTCGAACGTCGCGGCCGTTTCCGGCAGTTGGATGGTGAAGGGCAGCCTTATCAAAGCGAAACAATGGGATGAAATTACGCGCTTGTCGAAAGAAGCGGTCGAAGCTTCTCTCGGATTCGGTTTTGCCCATGTCGGCATCAATTTCCACGGAGACGGCGAATGCGCGGAAGGCGTAAAAGAATTCGAAGCGTTCGGCTTTAAAGGCGTCGAAGGAAAATCGTCGTGGTTTTGCGGAACCGAATTCGAATTGATGAAAAACGGCGTAAAGGGCAAAAACGGACACATCGGAATTTTGACTTACAATATCGAACGCGCCCTCGCCTACCTTGCCGATCGCGGTTTTAAACCCGTCGCCGACAGCGCGCAGTGGACGGGGGATGCGGAAAAGTCGCCGCTGAAATTCATCTATCTCGATAAAGAGATCAACGGTTTTGCCGTCCATTTGAAAAAGCGCTGACGCGCGATGGCCTCTCATCCGAAACTTCAAAGTCTTATCGATAAAGCCGTTTTCGATTACGCGATGATCGAAGACGGCGATCGCATCCTCGTGGGCGCGTCGGGCGGAAAGGATTCGACCGCCCTCGTCGAGTATTTTGCGCTCCGCTCCCTGCGCCCCGATTGCAAGTTTTCGTATAAAGCCGTCGCCGTACAAAGCGATTTTGCGCCCGCTTTTCCCGAAGGCATCGCGCGCTTATTTTGCGAGCTGGGCGTGCCCTTTGAAATCATCGGCGCCGACGTGATCGCGCGACTCAAAAAGGGACAAAAGATGAACTGCTGGTGGTGTTCGACGCAGCGGCGGACGGAACTTTTGCATTATGCGATCGAACATAAATTCAATAAAATCGCACTCGGACATCACCTCGACGATATACTCGAAACGCTCCTTATGAATATGCTCGAGCGGGGCGAACTTTCGACGATGCCGCCGAAACTTTCCTATGAAAATTATCCCGTTACGATTTTGCGTCCGCTGTGTTATGTCGGCGAAAAAACGCTCGTAGACTACGCCCGGCTGAAAGGTTTTGCGTCTTCCGTCTGTACCTGCGATTATCAGGATAATTCGGGAAGAAAAAAAGCGCGTCTTTTGCTCGAAGGGCTTACCGGCGGGAACGATGCGAAAAAGATGCGCCTCTTTTTATCGCTGAAAAACATCCGAAGCGAATACCTGCCGTAAAGCGTACTTTGCGGAACTTCCGCTGCGGGGCGGCAGCAGTCATATAGACAGGGCAACTGCATCGGAAATGTATACGCGGAAAAGAAAGCATAATAAAAAAGGCGGAACGCGAGGCAGCGGCAAATCCTATATTGAAAAATCGCCTTGAGCGCGAAGCTCTTATGCGCTATACTTATGTGTACTATGGCATCATCCGCATCCTATCAATTGAAAAAATATGCGAAAAATATCGCGCCCGTCACGGGCGAAAAAATAAGTATCAGAGGCGCGCGCGAGCACAATCTGCAAAACGTCGACATCGATTTGCCGCGCAATAAACTCGTCGTGCTTTCCGGTCTTTCCGGCTCGGGAAAATCTTCGCTCGCGTTCGACACGCTTTTTGCCGAAGGGCAGCGGCGCTATATGGAAAGCCTCTCGTCGTACGCGCGCCAGTTTTTGGGTACGATGGACAAACCCGACGTCGATTTGATCGAAGGGCTCTCTCCTGCGATTTCGATCGAACAAAAATCGACGAACAAAAACCCCCGTTCGACGGTCGGCACGATCACCGAAATCTACGATTATTACCGTCTTCTCTTTGCACGCATCGGGCACGCGCACTGTCCGAACTGCGGACGCGAAATCGCCGAACAGTCGATAGACCAAATCATCGACACGATGATGAGCTGGCCGGAGGGTACGAAGGTGCAGATACTTTCGCCGGTGGTACGCGGAAAAAAAGGCGAACATCAAAAAGTGTTCGAAGACGCGCGGAAAGCGGGTTTTGCGCGCGCGCGGGTGGACGGCGTTATGGCCGATTTGGAAGATACGGTCAAACTCGACAAGCAAAAAAAACACACGATTGAAATCGTCGTCGACAGGATTATCATTTCGCCTTCCGTGCGCAAGCGTTTGGCGGACTCGGTAGAAACCGCGCTCAAAAGTTCGAACGGTACCATCATCGTCACGAAAAAAAACGATGCTGCAGGCGGGGAAGCATCTTCGGAATCCGAAGTGTTTTTTTCGCAAAAGAACGCGTGCCCCTCCTGCGGCATTTCGATCCCCGAACTGCAGCCGCGCCTTTTTTCATTTAACAATCCTTTCGGCGCCTGCCCCGAATGTACCGGTTTGGGCGAAAAGATGGAATTCGATTTGAATCTTATGATTCCCGACGAATCCAAATCCTTCGACGAGTGGGCGATCCTTCCGTACAATCCTTCGTCCGCGTGGAATACGGCGCGCATACAGGGGCTTGCGGACGCGTATAAATTTACGCTGTCGACGCCGATCGAAAAATTGACAAAAAAGCAGAGAGATGCGCTTTTGTACGGTACGAAAGACGCTATCCACTGGGAATATGAAAAGCAAAGCGGGGAAGGGTATTCGGTGTACGATCAGGCGTGGCCGGGTCTTTTCGATGATATGAAGCGGCGCTACACGGAAGCGTGGGGCGACCAGATGAAAACGAACCTCGAAAAATACATGGCGCACCGCGAATGCGCCGCGTGCCGCGGAAAGAGACTGCGTCCCGAAGCGCTCGGTGTCACGGTCGGCGGAAAAAATATTTGGGAAATCACCGAACTTTCCGTTCTCGATTCGATCGATTTTTTTGACAAAATACGATTGACGAATTCCGAAAGCGAAATCGCGTCTCAAGTTTTAAAAGAGATACGATCGCGACTGCGCTTTTTGAAAAACGTCGGACTCGATTACCTCACGCTTGAGCGTGCGGCGGAAACGCTGTCGGGAGGCGAAGCGCAGCGGATCAGGCTTGCCACGCAAATCGGAAGCGCCCTCGTCGGCGTTATGTATATCCTCGACGAGCCGTCGATCGGGCTGCACCAGCGGGATAATCAAAAACTGATCGACACGCTGACCTATCTCCGCGACGCGGGCAATACGGTCATCGTCGTCGAACACGACGAACAGACGCTTCGAACCGCGGACTATCTCGTCGACTTGGGACCTGCGGCGGGCGTACACGGAGGCCGCGTCGTTGCGGCGGGAACGCCCGAACAGGTTTCGCGCGTTGCCGAAAGCGTTACGGGGCAATACCTCGCGGGAAAATTGCGCATGGCGATTCCGGCAAAGCGGAGGGGCGGCAACGGAAGCTGTATCGAACTTACGGGAGCGACCGAGCACAATCTGAAAAACGTTTCCGTAAAGATTCCCCTCGGCACTTTTACATGTATAACGGGCGTTTCGGGATCCGGCAAATCGACGCTGCTTTCCGACGTGCTCTATCCCGCGCTCAGCAATAAGCTTATGCGTACAAAATACTCTGTCGGCAAATTCGAAAAGATCGAAGGCGTTTCAAATATCGACAAAGTTATCAATATCGATCAAAGCCCCATCGGGCGCACGCCTCGGTCGAACCCCGCGACATACGTCGGGCTTTTCAGCGGCATACGCGATCTCTTTGCCTCTCTTCCCGAAGCGAAAGCGAGGGGCTACGGTCCGGGCAGGTTCAGCTTTAACGTAAAAGGCGGCAGGTGTGAAAACTGTCAAGGCGCGGGGACTATCGTTATCGAAATGAATTTTTTGCCCGACGTGTACATCCAGTGCGATGTCTGCGGCGGAAAGCGCTTTAACAAAGAAACGCTCGACGTAACGTACAAGGGCAAAAACATCAACGACGTACTCAATATGACGATCGAAGAAGCGTGCGATTTTTTTGCGGGCATCCCGCACGTCGCTCGCAAACTCGAAACGCTGAAGTCGGTCGGTCTCGGCTATATCCAGCTCGGGCAGTCGGCGCTCACACTTTCCGGCGGAGAAGCGCAGCGCGTAAAGCTTGCGACCGAACTCGCGCGCACTTCGACGGGCAAAACGATGTACATACTCGACGAACCGACGACCGGTTTGCACTTTGCCGACGTCATGCTGCTCATGGAAGTGATTCAGCGCCTCGTCGACGCGGGCAATACGGTGATCATGATCGAGCACAACCTCGACGTTATCTGCCAAGCCGATTGGATAATCGATTTGGGGCCGGAAGGCGGTTTCCGCGGCGGAAATATCATCGCGAAAGGAACGCCCGAAGAAGTCGCCGAAGTCAAGCAGTCGTATACGGGCTCTTATATCAAAGAGATGCTCGAGCGCGAAAAGCTCCGTCCTGCCGCAAAAAAATCGGCACGAAAAAAATGATTGAAAAATGATTGGATCGAAACGCCGTATCGTAAAATTATTAATTTTTTCGTTCGTCTTTTTTTCTGCCGGTATGCAGCGTGCAAGAGCGGCGGACGATGCATCGGTGCCGCGTACGGTGCAGGAAGAAAAAACCGTCATCACGATAGAACATTCGCAATCGACGTCGTATGAAAAAAATAAAGAGACGGGAAACGATACGATAGTGCTCTCGGGAGCCGTCCGCATTTCCGTTGCGAAGGGAAGCACGAAGACGACGATCCGCGCCGAGAGAATCACTTACGACAGAAAGACGCAGATGATGTACGCTTCAGGCGGCGTGTCGATGGAACAGACGGGAGGCGCGGCCGGCAACAGTACGGCGAGCGCATCGTCACTCATGTTCAACACGTCGACGCTCGAAGGCGTGTTCGACGACGGGCGCATCGTGCAGACGCAGACGGATTCGATCAATTTGCCGTCGGGTTCGACGCTCATCGTCGCATCCGATATGTTCGGCAGGAGCGAATCGAATACGGTCGCTTTTAAAAACGGAAGTCTCACGTTTTGCGACGACGAAAATCCTCATTGGCATATAGACGCGACGCGCATTTGGCTGCTTCCCGGCGGCGAGTTTGCGTTTTTCAATGCGCTCTTATACGTGGGTGTCGTACCCGTGCTTTATCTTCCGGCATTTTATTATCCGAAAGACGAACTCGTCTACAATCCCGTATTCGGTTACGATGTACGGCGCGGATATTTTATTCAGACGACCGCCTATCTTTACGGGCGAAAGCCGCTGTACGTTCCGAAAGATACGTCGAAAAAAAAAGAAGACGGCGATGACAGCGATAGTCTTAAAGCGCTGTTCAATTTTATGAGGCCCTCGACGCTGAAAAAACAAAAGCTCGAAGGTATCGTGCTGCACAATCTCGACGAAGACTATACCGGCAGTACGGCGAATTATTTTAAAATCATGGGCGACTGGTATTCGAATCTGGGATTTGCGGCCGGTTTCGAAGGCGCTTTTAAGCCGAACGATTATATCACGGAAGTCGCTTCTTCGGCGCGCCTTGCGTTCAGCAATACCGTGTTTCGCGATTCCCGGGGAAATCATATTCCCTATGCGGCTTCCGGGAAAAAATATTCCGACGGATCGAATTTTTTAGGACTTGCGCTGCCGTTCCGTTACGGTGCGAACTTCAAATTTACGCTGAGTAAACCTTTTTCGCTTTCGCTGTCCATGCCCTTATATTCCGATCCGTTTATCACCGATGATTTTTCCGAACGCGGCGAAACGATGGATTGGATCGGCTATCTCACGTCGATGGGTACCGATTCGGGAGAAACGAAAACCGTCAACGAAATATCGTCTTTTTCATGGACGCTCGCAAGTTCCTATTCGCTGCCGTCATCGCTTCCCGTCGCTCCGTATATTTCTTCTCTTTCGGTTTCGCTCAACTCTTCGGTCGTATACGGTTCCATTGTTAATAATTCGCTTTCAAGTACGGATGATTTGAAAACATATTCTCCCCAGCGGAAATTTTATTATCCGTCGCAGATTACGCCTGCAACGGCTTCTCTTTCGCTTTCGGGAACGATTTTTTCGTATCCGGCGCGGGAAACGAATGCGGCAAAAAAGAATACGCTTGAAGTGCCGCTCATTGCTCCCGACGAATTGAAAACGGCAAAAGAGATCGCCGAAGAAAAAGCGAAAGCCGAACAAGCGGCAAGTGCTGCAGTAAATACGGGCGGCACGGATCCCGATACGGCGGATACCGCGCTCGCAGCTTCGGATACGGCGCATGCCGAAAACCCTTCCGGTACCGACGCGAAAGATGATGCGAAGTTTTTCGAAAAAGCGCTTCCGTCTCTTACGGTTCCGTCCCTTTCAGTTACGGCGATTCCCGGCTTCGACTACAAACTTACGTATTCGCTGAAACCTTCTTTTACGTCTCAGCTTGCCTATTCGGCGACGGGTTTGGATAAGCCCGAAGATTTCAAATGGGATGCCGTCCG
Organism: Treponema sp. Marseille-Q4132; assembly: GCF_014334835.1. NCBI lineage: Bacteria > Pseudomonadati > Spirochaetota > Spirochaetia > Treponematales > Treponemataceae > Treponema > Treponema sp. Marseille-Q4132. The sequence continues at coordinate 781,551 of NZ_CP060591.1, read as the reverse complement.
ATCTTCGATGTATACATTTAAAACCCCGCTTTCGATCGATTCGGCTGCAAGCTACGGCGGCGGCTTTTTCAATCTTACGAACGGAGTATCGTATAATCCCGTTATACAGCGCCATCCTTATATTTCGACCGATACCGCAAAGGGCGGTTATACGTCTCAAGCGGCGGATTCTCTGAAAGTCGCGGATTTGAAAGCATCGACGCAGGAAATCGTCAATACGAATACGCTGAGCGTCAAACCGTTTTATTATATCGGCATGTTTAAAAATACGAGCTTTACGTACAACTCGACGATTAAACTGCTCAGAAGCGAATTTACAGGCGATGTCGACAATCCCGCATGGGAATATCACGGTCCCGATTTTACCGATAAAGATTCGGTAACCGCTCATCAGCTTGCGTTCACTTATGCGATGAACGAGGGGGATGCCTTTTCGCAGTCGCTTTCGCTTTCAATGACGCTCCCCCCGCAAGTCGACGAATACACCGGTACTCTTTCTCTCGCCTTTCCGTATACGACGTTTTCGCTTACGACGGGATTTAAGAAAAAGAGCGCTGCGGGTGACGAGTGGGAGCGAAAGCTTGTACAACAGACATGTACGCTTTCACTTTTTAAGAATACGCTGAAATTTACGCAGTCATATAATTATAACTGGGATAAATACCGGCATGATGCGCTGCGCCTTTCTCTCTCGTGGCAGGGCTTGCAGGCTTCGTATGCGATGTCGTATACGAAAGGCTACAATTTCGATGGAACGCTCGGATGGCAGGCCCGTTCCGAAGAAGAGTTTTTGCCGTATTCGCTTTCGCTTGCATACACTTTACCCCAGGATACGTTTTACTTTTGGAAAAACCGCATCAAAATCGCGCCGGGTCTTTCGACGAGCATAGTTGCGGATCTCCTGCGTCCGACGAACAGCTATTTTCTTTTTACGCCGTCGATCAATTTCGAAATTAATAAATTCGTCAAATTTACGTTTTCGTCGACGTCGCGCAATTCCGTGCTGTACCGCTATTTTCAAAAGATGTTCGGAGCGGAGGGACGCATTCCCGGAGAATCGAATATCTTTGCCGACTTGCTCGATTCGTTCAGGTTCGACGACGAAAGCAAGCGCAAATCTTCCGGATTCAAACTGCAGAGCTTGAACTTTACGTTTACGCACGATCTGCACGATTGGGATTTCAATACGACATTTAAAGTTGCACCTCGCCTTGTAACGGAAGGAGGAAGCAAACGTTATGATTTCAATCCCTACGTGACCGTTTCTGTCGTGTGGCGCCCGATGGAAAGCATGAAAACGAAAATCGTCGATAAATACGGAGAGTGGGAGCTGAACCCGTAGGCCGCTTGTCTTGGGCAGCCGGGCAGGGCGGACATCGGCTGTTTGTAAAATCGTACGGGCTTTTTTCACCCGTTTATGTATCAACTGAATGGCGAGTTTCGAAAGCATATCTTTATTTAGAAACGCTTTTAAACTCGCCGTTGCGCTACAGCGATTTATTTTACACGGGTAAGCGTGCCTGTGATGCGAAGCACATTATTTTTCAACGTAAACTTTACGTTGCCGTCGTAGTGATAGGCGGCGTCAGGATTGAACGCATCCTTTTCAAGCGGGATCTTGCTCCAATCGATGTCGGCCATATTGCTTGCGTCTCCGCCTTGTTTTAAGTATTCGGGTTTGACGACAAAACCGTCGTCTTTTTTGTCGGTGACGTTTTTTGCGATCTTCGATCCGGTCAGCAGATTGAAATTTCCCTTTTTATCGGTTTTCAATTCGAACGCGTTCGTTTTGCGGACAAAACGTACGGTAATGGTGCCTGCGTTATTCGTCACTTGCAGTCCGTGACTTTTTACAAACGACGGATTTGCAATTGCAAATAAAAATACGCTGCGAAGCCCTGCGGGCATGGAAGCTTTTCTGTCCTTCGTCGGTTCGGCGAAGCGGACTGCGTTGAATGCCCTCGTAGAGCCGTTGAGACTTGCACCCGATGCGGCATCGAATTTGTCCTGCACGGTTTGGTTTCCGACCGTCCACGTAAAATAATCGGCATCGTGATTCTTTAAGGAAAGATCCATTTTGTAATCGATCTTTACATCCGTCGCAGGATCGGCTGCGGCAAACGAAAGCGCCGTCGTTAAAAGCACTGCCGACAATATGCCGGTAATCGCCGTTTTTTTCATATAACCTCCGTAAAACTTGTGTATCAAGCTTCGACTATGGTATAGCGAATTTTATAAATGTTAGCAATAGATAACATTTGACGATGTATACAAGCCCGAATATCGAATGAAATTCCATTACAATTTTTTTGCCGGTTATTGACACGGAAGAAAAAAAATAATATAGTAACCCCTATGTTATGCGCGGGCTATTAGCTCAGTAGGTAGAGCAACGCCCTTTTAAGGCGTGGGTCTGCAGTTCGAATCTGCAATAGCTCATTTTTGCGCGCTTCGGTTTTTTGAAGCGCGTTTCTTTTCCAAGCATCACCGTCATATCGATCGTTTTCTTTTTATTATTATGTTTTGTATTTCAAAAATCGAATCTTCGATACTGCATGAAAATGAAATACATGAGAACGATGCCGGTACGAAATCTCCTCGCGATGCAATGCCGCGAGGAGACGGTACATTTCGGACGAAAACGTCAAACGGAATTGCCGCTTCGGTATCGTTTTCTACAAAGTGTATTTTCGGATTATTTATTTACCTGCGTTTTTTGCAGCGCTTTCACCCGCGATGCGTCCCGAACCGATCGCCCATGAATTCATCATTGCAGTCATCGAGTCTCGTCCGTTTGCACCGCCTACAACACTTCCGGCTCCGTATAAGTTTTTAACGGGCTTTCCGCCTGAGAGCAGCTGCATGGAAGCATCGGCTTTTAAACCGCCCAAGGTTGTGGAAAAGCGCGGACGCTGTTCTACGATGTAGTACGTGCCGCCCGATGCAAGAGCGACGGGGTTTTTCTTGCCGAATTCCGGATCGACTCCTTTTGCACAGTTGTCGTTGTATTTTGCGACGGTTGTCTGCAATGCTCTTGCGTCTATGCCCATAGTTTTTGCCAGTTCGTCAAGATTTGCGCTTTTTGCGATTACGGGTTTGCCGTCGTTTGAAATATTGTACCATTTGTCGATATCGCTTTCGGATGCGATGAGTTTGTCTTCAAGGCTCTTTGCTACGTATGCGCGGTACGCATCTTCGTCCATTAAGAGATACAGAATTTTGTCGCTCTGCGCTACGGTCGCTTCCGTCTGTGCTGCAAGTGTTCCCGTTTCATTTACGACGCGAACACCCTTTGTATTTACGTATATCGTTCCGTGTCCGTTGGAAGCTGCGGTAGAAGATGCCGTCGCCGCAAGAGCTCTTCCGGGAGTTGTTTCTACGCCCTGTGCGTAGACTTTTACGCAGTCGAGGTTAATGGTATCCGTACCGATTGCTTTTGCCATCGTAAAGCCGTCTCCCGTGTCCGTGCTGCGTCCGTAAAACATATATCCCGTGAGGGTATTCGGAAGAAGCTTCGTGTTCGCTCCGTAACCGCCCGAGGCGATAACGGTGGAAGCCGCGTTGATCGTAATTTTTGCGCCCGATTTGTCGCTTGCCGTAACGCCTTTTACTTCTCCGTCTTCGAAGATTAGGGATTCACCTTTTGTTTCCAAAAGCAATGTCCCCCCGAGGTTTTCAAAATTCTTTTGCATAGCGGCGAAGAATGCCGGAGAGCGTCCTACAACGCCGATCTGCCTGTTAGCCGAATGATCGGGGTATTGTGTTGCGGCAACATTGTACGGCACTTTCATGTCGTCGATGAGCCAGTCTACCGTTTTGCCGATGGTTTTGGTGATCATGGAAACCAAGACGGGATCGTTTACATTTTTTCCGATGCGCATGATATCGCTGTATGCCAGTTCCGGAGAGTCTTTGGTTTCTTTTAACTGTTCTCTTTGAAACTTCGAACCGGTCGCTATGAGGGTGCCTGCGTTAAGAGCGGTGTCGCCGCCTACTTGTCCGTTCTTTTCGATGAGGATAACCTTCGCTCCCTGTTCTTGCGCCCGCGCAGCTGCCGTTATACCGCCGCCTCCGGCGCCGATGACGACAACATCGCATTCGAGCGTTTTGTCTCCCTCGTTTGCTTTGGAAACCTCTTTAGCGTAATTGCTCGGCTGTCCGCCTGCCTGTTCGATCGCGTTCTGTACGGCCGTTTTAATAGCATAAGAAGTGATTGTAGCGCCGCTTACCGAATCGACGTTTGTAGAATTGTTTTTTACGATCGCTTCGGAAACCTTCGCGATAGCGTTTTCACTTACACCCTTAGTTTCAGTGTGCTGCGTTACGGTTACCGACGTGATGACGCCTTTTGCAAAGCCTACTTCGACGGTGAGCGGGCCGTTATGGGCGATTGCGGTACCGGTATAAGTACCGTCCTTTGCCATGCCTTTTTTCCCTCCGCAGGATAAGGCCGCCGCTAAAAATACAATGCCTGAAATACAGGCAATGATACGGAATCTTTTCATATGACCTCCAGCATTATAAGAAATAAAACTACCCTCTAATATTGTACATAAATTTTTATGAATTAAAAGATGTCGTCCTCGTTTTGTCAAATCCTTAACGTGAGCCGAATTTCAAAATCATTGACTTTTCCGATGTATGTTTATACAATCTTGCGCATATAAACTTTTAGGAAGCCGTATGCCGAAATCGACCGAAGCTGCTCTTGCGCAAAAATTGCTTGAAGACACGGATACCGATTCCCGTACCAGAGTGTATACCGGGCCGACGGAAAAGGTCATTTCGGTTTTGCTCTGCGTTTGGGTCGTCTTTCAGCTGTATTTCAATACCGTCGGAGTGATGAGCGCCGTAAACCTGCGCGCGTTTCACAGCATCTTTTTGCTTTTGTTTGCGTTCCTGTTATATCCTGCGACAAAAAAAGAAAATCGAAAACGCCGCTTTCCTCCCGTCGTCGATTTTTTTCTCATCGCGTTTGCTTTTTTTACGTTCGGCTATTTTATACTTCACTATACGGCACTCGCTCGGGGCGGCGGCCGCGTCACGCCTTTTCAAATCGCCGTTGCCGCTCTTGCGCTCGCAGTGGTTTTTGAAGCTGCCCGCCGTACTTCGGGAAACCTTGCTTTTCTTGCGGCGCTCTTCCTTGCCTATAATTTTTTCGGAAAATATATTCCGGGGCAGCTCGGCCACAACGGCTTTACGATAAAGCGCGTACTCGTCACCCAGTTTTGGGGCACTCAGGGAATTTTGGGCGTCGGCGTCGGAGTGTCTGCGACGTATATTTTTTTATTCGTCGTGTTCGGCTCTTTTTTAAAGTACAGCGGTTTTTCAAAATTCATCAACGATTTTTCTTTGACGCTCGTCGGGCGCACACCGGGCGGACCTGCAAAAGTCGCCGTCTTAGCCTCCGCCCTCATGGGCATGATAAACGGATCGGCCGTCGCAAACGTCGCAACGACCGGTACGATTACGATCCCGCTTATGAAGCGGACAGGCTATAAAAAAGAATTCGCCGCAGCTGTAGAAGCGACGGCGAGTACCGGCGGTCAATTCTGTCCCCCGATCATGGGCGCCGTCGGTTTTGTCATGGCGGAATTTTTAAACATAAGTTATACGACCGTCATGCTCGCAGCGATCGTGCCCGCGTTTTTGTATTACTTGGGAATTCTGCTCGCCGTTCATTTTGAAGCGAAGCGTATGGGACTTCCCGGCCTTTCGAAAGAGCACATCCCCGATGCCGTAAAAGTGCTGAAAGAGCAGGGGCATCTTGTGCTCCCGCTCGTGCTTCTTATCGCGATGATGGCAAAGGGATTTACACCGCTTCTTTCGGCAGTCGCCGCAATTTTTGCGGCCGTCGGCGCGAGCTGGATCCGAAAAGATACGCGTATGACGGGCGATAAAATAATCGCCGCCTGCGTCGAAGGTGCGAAAGGTGCCGTCGGCGTCGGCGTGTCCTGCGTTATCATCGGCGTCATCATCGGAACCGTGACGCTGACAAGCCTCGGCCTCAATATGGGTTACGTGATTTTAAACGTCGTGCCTAACAACAGCATCTATTTGACGGGACTCCTCGTCATGGTTATGTCGACGATATTGGGGATGGGGGTTCCGGGCGTGGCGGCCTACGTTATCGTGCAGGCTGTCGCCGTTCCCGTTTTAATAAAGACAGGCGTGCTTCCGATAGCGGCGCACTTGTTTTGCCTCATCTACGCATGTCTTTCGAATATCACGCCGCCGGTCGCAATCAGCTGCTACGTCGCAGCCGGCATCGCGGATTCGGATCAGCTTAAAACCGGACTGCTTGCCGTGCGGATAGGGCTGGTCGGATTTTTGATCCCGTTTTTCTTTTTGGCAAATCCGGTGCTGCTCATCGGAAGCGGAAGCGCACCTCTTGCGATGAGCCTCTGGTCTGTGTTTACGGCATCGGTCGGAACGGTCACGCTCGTAGCGGGTCTTGAAGGATGGCTTTTGCGCCGCGCATCCCTTTTCGAACGCGCAGCTCTTATCGCGATCGCTCCTCTTTTACTCTATGCGGGTGTCGCCTCCGATGTGATCGGCTTTGCGCTCCTCGCTGCGGTGAGCATTTATCAATACGTAAAAAATCGAGTGCCGGCGAAAAAGATTTCCGATTCGGAAAAGCGCTCATAAGCGGAGTTGCTTAAAAATACGATTACGCGATAAAATATCCGTCAATAATTATTAATACCGGTGCGATGCTTGTATTTGTTCTGTGAAAACGCACGGTTGATTTTTTGAAAACTTTTCGGTTTTTTAAGGAGGTACGATAAAAAGCGCCGTCTGAAATATCGCCGCCGCTTTTTATCTCGAGTTTGCTTGGATGTTTGCAGTAGCCGTGTATACGTATCGTTCCGATAAAAATCGCATAAGTACGATACACTGTATTTGCAAACTCGACTATTGAACGTGTGCGCGTTTGCGCACGGCTAAAAACTTTTTCGAAAGTTGAAACTTTCTGCAAAAGTTTTTATGGGAGAAATATGAAAAACGTATCTATGAAAATGAAGATCGGGTTTGCCTCGGTTTTTGCGGCCGCGGTACTTGCAGGCTGCAGCGGAAAAAAAACTGCGGCGGGCGGACACGAAAAAGTGACGATTAAATTTCCGACGGCATCCGCTTCGGGGGCGCTCTATGCGGTAGGAGCCGCGATCACGAATGTGTGGGATACGAAAATCGATTTTGTAAGCGCGTCGAGTCAAGCGTCGAACGGCGGCATCGACAACCTCAATCAGATCGCCGACGGAGAGTCGCAAGTGTCGATCGCCGTAAGTTCGAACTGCTTTCAAAGCTATAAGGGTACCGACAGCTTTGAAGGCGCCGCGAATAAAAACCTCCGCATCATTGCGGGTTTGTACTTTAATCCGAATCAGGTCGTCGTTACAAAAAAGTCCGGCATCGCATCTCTTTCCGGCATCAAGGGCAAACACTTTGCCGTCGCCGCTGCGGGATCGAGCGTTGAAGGCGAATGCAAAAACCACTTTACCGCGGCGGGCTTGAGCTATCCGTCCGACATTCAAACCGAATACATCGCTTTCGGAGATGCTGCCGATATGCTCCAAAACGGTACGCTCGACGGCGCATGGATTATGAGCGGCATTCCCGCAGCCGCCGTTTCTCAAGCCTGCTCGTCAGGATGTACGCTCGTTTCGATCGGAGACGATATTCTCGAAAAGCTTCGTTCATCCTATCCGTGGTATGCGCGCTATACGATTCCCGCGGGAACCTATCCCGGACAAAACGCGGATGTCGGCACGACGGCTATTAAAATGTTGATGTTTTGCAATTCGACGCTCGACGATGAAACGGTATATATGCTCACGAAAACCTTTTGGGAAAACGTCGACGAACTCGGAAACGCGCAGCGCAATTTAAAAGGATTGAAGGCGCAGGATGCGGTAAAGGATATTGCAGGCTTGCCGCTGCACGAAGGCGCAAAACGCTATTACCGCGAAATCGGCGTTTCGTTTGATTGACGGACCTCATTCGATTGCTGACGAAATTCCTGCCGTGCGGTACGGCGACGCTGTGATTTGCGCTTACGGTGCGGCAGGGATTGAAGGGACGGCGAAGCCGTTCCGAAGCGAGCGCTGCGAGCGGAGGAATGAAGCCGGACGGCGGAATCCCGAAAAGCCCGGTTTTTGCGGCGCAGGCGCAAAAAGCCGCCATGAAGATATTTAATAAATCTGATATGAAATTTATTAATTGTTAAGAGGAAGATACGGCTATGGCGAAAAAATTGGTTGCATTTTTCAGCGTAACGGGTAAAACTTCTTATGCGGCGCGCATGCTTGCGGATGCTTCGGGCGCGGATCTGTATGAAATCAAACCCGCCAAGCCGTATACCGGTGCGGATTTGAATTGGATGAATAAACAATCGCGCACGAGCAGAGAAATGTCCGATCCGTCGTTTCGGCCCGAGATTGCGGGTGGAGATGCGCGTATTTCCGATTATGATGTGATCTTTATCGGTTTTCCCGTTTGGTGGTCGATTGCGCCGTCGATTATCAATACCTTCGTCGAGCGATATGATTTCAGCGGCAAAAAAATCGTGCTGTTCGCGACGGCGGGCGGAAGCGGTTTCGGTTTCGATAAAGCCGTTTCTCATTTACAGCCGAGCGCACCGAAAGCGAAAATCGTCGGGGGCAAAGTACTGAACGGCGAACAGGATCCGGCTTTTCTTTCGGCGTGGGCGGCGAAGTTTTGATACCGGCCGCTAAAGCGGGCGCGGCAGGCTTTCAAAATGCGAGCGGACATAAAAAACGGTATGATATATAAAGACGCTCGCATTGTCTTTCGGGCGCGCTACGACGATCCGCAAGCGCACAAACATTTTGCACGGCGCAAAAGATCACTTTATCGATCGGCATTTATACCGAGAAGAAATCGATGCGCTCACCGGTGCAAAATCGGTAACGTTCAGGCTGTTCACCGACAAAGAAGCGGCGTCGAACCACTGTCAATGCGGAAACAGCCGCCTCGTGCTGGACACTATGCTGGGCTGGCTGGGAACCGTGCGCACATCAAGGTGAGTCTGCTCCGCCTGCATGATCGTCCGTAAGGCGCCGATCGATTCCTTTGCGGACCGGTCGGCGTTTTTTTATACATGAAAACGGAATCCGCGTTTTTGATGCGCGCGCAAAGCATTTGGAAAAAAATTAAAAATGTGTTATATTATGAATACGATACCCGTAACGCGGGTGTGTTATTTATATTCAACACAATACCAGGAGGTGTTTATGAATACGAAAAATTCAAGACTGTATACAAAAGTATACAAGAGTTGGGTATTGCTCGGCAGTATCCTGTTGGTTTTAAGCGCGTTGACCGGTTGTAAAGATCCTTCCAACAGCGGGGGCGGCGGAACTTCTTCGCAGTACACAGCGGTTGCTTACGGCAATTTGGCCGGCTACCTTGCAAGCGCTTCTTCGACCGAAGTCAACTATATCGAAATAACGGGAAACATACCGGCGGCGAATTTAATCGGTACTTTCGATACAGTTGAAGAGGTTGCCGTACACGGTGAATTAGGTAAACGATTGAAGGATTCCGGTAAAAAGATCGCTCTTAAATTGCCGGCAAATATTGCGGCGGGGACATCCATGGAATACTGTTTTGGGGGGTGCACGAATCTGGTTTCCGTTGAAAATATTCCCTCCGGTGTTGTTAATTTGATGGGAAGCTTTGAAGGTTGTACAGAGTTGACGGGAGCGCCGAGCATTCCGAGCGGTGTTACAACGATGCAGGGGTGTTTTAAGAAGTGTACCAGTTTGACGACGGCACCCGCCGTGCCGGAAAGCGTTACGACTCTCAGTTTTTGTTTTAACGAATGTAAGGAATTAAAAAATGCGCCTGTCGTTTCGGCCGCAGTCAATAAGATGTCTCAGTGTTTTAACGGTTGTTCGAAGCTCCCATCCGTTACGCTTAAATGTAATTACGTTCCGGGAGAGTTCCTTCTGACTTTTGACAATTGTCCTGCTCTGGGTGCGGACAGCATTACCGTGCCGAAAGGAAAGCTGAGCGATTATACCGCTGCAGCAGGGACTATGGGGACGACTGCAGACAAATTCAAAGAAGCAGCCGACTGAGCGCGGTTGAAAACATATTTTACAAAATCGCGCGGTGCTGCAATTTCGAATTTAAACGCCGTGTGATTAAGGATTTTCAAATTCGACGCCGATCGATTCCTTTGGAAGCGGTCGGCGTTTTTTATGCGCGCAATGAAAACAAGGGCAAACGGCGAAATAGAATCATACATTGATAAAAGATGCGAGTGTTGGGATCGCCTCTATTTTTTCTGTGACTTCGTTTTATTCAGCACGAAGTGATTTTTTCGAAAAGTGATGAGACCGTCGTTTTGCATTTTTCCGAGTTCTTTCGAAAGCGCCGTCCGTTCGAGGTTGAGGTAGTCGGCGAGCTGCTGTCGGTCGAAGGGAATGTCGAATTCGGTGCTTTTCTTTTTCAGTGAAATGAAATTCAGATACGACAGAAGTTTTGCGCGGCTCGTTTTGCGGGCGGTGTGAAAACTCCGCTCCGACAGCGCGATATTTTTACGGACGGAAATCGTAAGAAGATTTGACAAAAGTTTTACGAGCCACGGCTCTCCGCTTGCCGCTAATCGCCGGACGGTACCGATTTTAAAAAATACGATACGGCTGTCTTCGTTCGCGCACGCATCGACGAGGAGTACGGTGTTTTCCAAAAGCGCGTAGGTTTCTCCGAAAAACTGTCCTTTGCCGATGTAGCCGAGTATCGTCCGGTTGCCCCACAGATCGTTGTTTTCGATGATGACGCTGCCCGAAAGCACCATGCCCATCGTATCGATCGTGTTTCCCGTATGGAAGATAATTTCGCCTTTTTTATATGCGCGCTCGCACACACCTAGCGCGGCCGCGGCACGTACGGTTTCTTTTTCATCCATGCCGTTGAAGATTTTCAGCGAACGAAGCATCGCCGTATCCACTTGCGCCTCCTTGCGCCGCACTGCCCGATAAAATCGATATAAAATCGACGTGGTTTTTACCACATCATCGCATGCGTCATTTTAGTATACTCGAACTGTAAACGCAAGCGTTTGAAAGCGTATGGCGCGAAATTATACAGAAGAACAAGGAGTGTCTTGTATGGATGCTAAGATGTTTTGTTTCCAATGTCAGGAAACTGCGGGCGGCAAAGGCTGCACCGTTTCGGGTGTCTGCGGTAAAAAGCCCGATGTGGCGGCGATGCAGGATTTGCTTATCTATGTGACGAAGGGGCTTTCGTGCGTAACGACGAAGATGCGCCAAGCGGGGCTTCCTGTAAGCAAAGACGTCAATCATCTCGTAACGCTCAATTTATTTACGACGATTACGAATGCGAACTTCGACAGAGAGTCGATTATTAAGCGGATCGAAGAGACGCTCTCTGTGACCGAGCGTCTTTTGCCTTCAGTATCGGGCGGGGAGGGTCTTCCGGAAGCTGCGACATGGAAAGGCGATGTTTTGAGTTTCGATGCGAAAGCTTCGACGGTCGGCGTTCTTGCGACGAGCGATGAAGATGTGCGCTCTCTGCGCGAACTTATCATATACGGTTTGAAAGGGTTGGCTGCGTATTCGAAGCATGCGAACGCGCTCTTGCAGGATGATGAAGAAGTCGACGCCTTTATTCAAAAGGCGCTTTCGAAAACGCTCGATGAAAGTCTTTCGGTCGACGATTTGGTCGCCCTTACGCTTGAAACGGGAAAATACGGCGTTCAGGGTATGGCGCTTTTGGATAAAGCGAATACGGGCGCCTACGGAAATCCCGAAGCGACGACGGTCAATATCGGTGTGCGGAAAAATCCCGGCATTTTGATTTCGGGACACGATATGAAAGATATGGAAATGCTTTTGGAGCAGACGCAGGGGACGGGCGTCGACGTGTATACGCATTCCGAAATGCTTCCGGCAAATTATTATCCCGCGTTTAAAAAATATCCGCACTTTGTCGGAAACTACGGAAACGCGTGGTGGAAACAAAAAGAAGAATTCGAAAAATTTCACGGCCCCATTTTAATGACGACGAACTGTGTCGTGATTCCTCCCGACAGCTACAAAGACCGCTTGTGGACGACGGGCGCGACGGGCGTTCCCGGCTGCCGTCACATTCCGGGCGCATACGGAGAAAAAAAAGATTTTTCGGCGATCATCGAACAGGCGAAAAGCTGCGAAGCTCCAGAAGAAATAGAAAGCGGAACGATCGTCGGAGGATTCGCGCACGAGCAGGTTTTTGCGCTTGCCGATAAAGTCGTCGATGCGGTAAAGTCCGGAGCGATCAGAAAATTCATTGCGATGGGCGGCTGCGACGGAAGGATGAAGTCGCGCGAATACTACACTGAATTCGCAAAGCGGCTTCCGAAAGACGTCGTCATTTTGACGGCGGGCTGCGCAAAGTACAAATACAACAAATTGAATCTCGGCGATATCGGCGGCATTCCTCGCGTTTTGGATGCGGGGCAGTGCAACGATTCGTATTCGCTTGCGCTCATCGCGCTCAAACTCAAAGAGATTTTCGGTTTGGACGATATCAATAAACTGCCGCTTGCGTTCAATATCGCGTGGTACGAACAAAAGGCCGTCATCGTGCTCCTTGCGCTTTTGTACCTCGGCGTAAAAAACATTCACGTGGGGCCGACGCTCCCGGCGTTTTTGTCGCCGAACGTTTTGAACGTGCTCGTAAAGAATTTCGGTCTTGCAACGATCGGCACCGTCGACGACGATTTGAAATTGTTTTTAGGCGAATAAACGATATACCGTACGGTTCGCTTGCGCCTTATGCGCGCGGCGGATCGCGCGGATCTTTTACGGTACCGTATGTGCACATAGGATCGCACCTGCCGTCAATTTGCAAAATCGTTCAACTTGCCTATTTTAGACTTTACTACTATTATAATAGAGAGAGTTAAAACGGGAAAGAATTAACAAGGAATTTATGGCAGTAACACAGACCGCTTTCCATAATGAATTGCTTCCGATCCGTATCGGCATCGATGTCGGCTCGACGACCGTAAAGATCGCCGTACTCGACGACGACGATACGCTCATATACAGCGACTACGAACGTCACCGCGCTGATATCCGCAGCACGATCATATCCGTCGTAAATCAAGCGCTCGACTTTCTCGAAAAAAATATCGCAGGCGGAGCGGAACGCGCGGTTACCGTCAAAGTGACCGGTTCGGGAGGATTGTCCGTGTCGCAGTGGCTTTCCGTTCCGTTTATTCAGGAAGTCATCGCGGCGACGACTGCCGTCAAAACGATCATCCCGCTCACCGATGTCGTCATCGAACTCGGCGGCGAAGATGCGAAGATTACGTATTTTAAAGGCGGGGTCGAACAGCGCATGAACGGTACGTGCGCGGGCGGTACCGGAGCCTTTATCGATCAGATGGCCGCTCTCCTTGAAACGGATGCCGACGGTCTCAATACTCTTGCAAAAGACGCGCACACGATCTACCCGATTGCCGCGCGTTGCGGCGTTTTTGCGAAAACCGACGTACAGCCGCTCATCAACGAAGGCGCCCGCCGCGAAGATATCGCCGCGTCCATTTTTCAAGCCGTCGTCAATCAAACGATTTCCGGTCTTGCATGCGGAAAGCCGATACGCGGTCACGTCGCGTTTTTGGGCGGCCCGCTCCACTTTATGGATCAGCTGCGTGAACGCTTTATCGTTACGCTGAAATTAAAAGACGACGAAATCATCGTTCCGGAAAATTCCCAGCTTTTCGTCGCACAGGGCTGCGCGTATTCGGCAGACCGCCGCTATTCGGGTATGCCGGATTTTGCTTTTCCGACGGTCGCCGATTTCAGAAGCAGTCTTTCGAACCTCGTCGGCGCGGAACTCAGCGAAGTGCAGCGCTTGGAGCCGCTGTTTAAAAGTCAAAGCGATCTCGACGAATTTGTCAGTCGGCATGCAAAAGAAAAAGCGAAGCGCGGCGATTTGGATAGTGTCAAGGGTCCCGTCTTTCTCGGCCTCGATGCGGGTTCCACGACGACGAAAGCGGTGCTCATCGATCAGGAAGGCAGGATCCTGTGGGATTTTTACGCGGCGAACGCGGGTAATCCCGTCGACCTTGCCGTCAAAGTTTTAAAAGGCTTGTATGCGCGTCTTCCGAAAGACGTGTACATCGCGCGTGCGGTTTCGACCGGCTACGGAGAAGCGCTCTTTCAGGCGGCGCTCAACGTCGATGCGGGCGAAGTCGAAACGATAACGCATTTCCGTGCCGCCGATTTTTTTGTACCGGGCGTCGAATTTTTGCTCGATATCGGCGGGCAGGATATGAAATGCCTTCGCATGAAAGACGGCGCCATCGTTTCCATTCAATTGAACGAAGCCTGTTCTTCCGGCTGCGGCAGCTTTCTCGACAATTTTGCGCGTACGATGGGTATGGATGTGCGCGAGTTCAGCAAAAGAGCGCTGCTCGCCGAAAAGCCCGTCGACTTGGGAAGCCGGTGTACCGTATTTATGAACAGCCGCGTCAAACAGGCGCAAAAAGAAGGTGCGTCCGTCGCCGACATATCCGCGGGTCTTTCGTATTCGGTTATTAAAAATGCGCTTTTCAAAGTTATTAAATTGCGCAAGGCGAGCGACATCGGCACGAAAGTCGTCGTGCAGGGCGGTACGTTCAACAACGACGCCGTGCTGCGCGCGTTCGAAAATATTTCGGGCGTACACGTGTTTCGTCCCGACGTCGCAGGTCTCATGGGCGCCTACGGTTCGGCGCTCATCGCCTACGATCAGTGGCTCGACCTTTCGGCTCCGAAGCCCGAAGAGGGACCCGGCGCTCCTCGACATGAAATCCGTTCGGGCATCGCCACGCTTTCCGATCTCGATTCGTTCAGCGTTAAACTCGATCTCCGTCGCTGCGGCAAATGCCAAAATAACTGTCTTTTGACGATCAACACGTTCAGTACCGGCGGCTTCGAGCGGAAGTTCGTCACGGGCAATCGCTGCGAGAGGGGAGCCGAACTCGACGGCAATGTCCTCGACGCGAGCAATAAAAAAGCGACGAATGCCGCGGCCGGAAAAGAAGCGAAGCTTCCGAATATGTTCGCATGGAAATACGCGCGGCTTTTTAACGACTACGTTCCGCTCCGCGCCGAAGATGCGCCGATGGGAGAAGTCGGCATCCCGCGCGTACTCAATATGTACGAAAATTATCCGCTGTGGTTTACGTTTTTCACTGCGCTCGGTTTCCGCGTGCGCCTTTCCTCCCGATCGTCGCGCACGGTTTACGAAAAAGGGCTTGAAACGATTCCGTCGGAGTCGGTGTGCTATCCGGGAAAAATTTCTCACGGACACGTCGAAAGCCTTTTGCAGCAGGGTATAAAATTTATTTTCTATCCCTGTGCGCCCTACGAATTGCAGGAAGATTCGACTGCGGGCAATCACTATAATTGTCCCATTGTCACAAGCTATCCCGAAGTGCTGCGCAACAATATCGATTCGCTCAGACAGGACTCTTCCATTCTGTATATGGATCCGTTTTTGCCGATTTACGATAAAGACCGTCTTGCCGTGCGTTTGGCCGAAGAGCTTATCCCGCACTTTCCGAAATTGACAAAAGAGCGCATCGCGCGCGCGGTGGACGAAGCGTGGGCGGAACAGGAAAAGTTCCGGCGCGATACGGAAGAAAAGGGTATCGAAGCGATCGAAGAGACGATCAGACGCGGCGCAAACGGCATCGTGCTCGCAGGACGTCCGTATCACCTCGATCCCGAAATCAACCACGGCATCCCCGAACTCATAAACGATTTGGGGCTTGCGGTTTTTACCGAAGACAGCGTTGCGCATTTGGGCAGCATTGAGCGGCCGCTGCGCATCATCGATCAGTGGACGTATCACAATCGATTATACCGCGCGGCTTCCTTTGTCGCCGGCATGCCGAACATCGAACTCGTGCAGCTGACGAGTTTCGGCTGCGGGCTGGACGCGGTTACGGCCGATCAGGTCGATGAAATCATGCGCGCAAAGGGACGCATGTATACGCTTATTAAAATCGATGAAGGCTCGAACTTGGGCGCGGTGCGCATACGCATACGCTCGCTCATCGCCGCGGTAAAGGAGCGCGAGAGGCGGCATCAAAAACCCGTCGTAAAGAGCGCTTCGTACCAAAAGCAGGTGTTTACGAAAGAGATGAAGTATACGCATACGATCATCGCTCCTCAGATGTCGCCGATCCACTTCCGCCTCTTTCAAAAAGCCTTCGAATATTCCGGCTATAAATTCGTCGTACTCGATGCGGTCGATCCTCGCGCCGTCGATATCGGTTTGAGATTCGTCAACAATGACGCGTGTTATCCGTCGATCCTCGTCACGGGGCAAATGATCGCCGCTCTCGAATCGGGTAAATACGATTTGAATCATACGTCCCTCATCATTTCGCAGACGGGAGGCGGCTGCCGCGCGACGAATTACATAGGCTTTATCCGGCGCGCTCTGAACGACGCGGGCTGGGGACACATCCCCGTACTGTCGCTGAACGCGAACGGTCTCGAACAAAATCCGGGATTTAAAGTGACGCTTCCTCTCCTCGAACGGCTCATCATGAGTTCGATGATAGGAGATGTGCTCATGCGCGTTTTGTATCGGACGCGCCCTTACGAAAAAGTGCAGGGTTCGGCGAACGCGCTTTACGAAAAATGGAACGGCAGAGCTGAGATTCAGCTGCGCTCTCTTTCGGTACGCGGTTTTCACAAACTCGTAAAAAACATCATCGACGATTTCGATGCGCTGCCGCTTTTGCCGATCAAAAAACCGCGCATCGGCATAGTCGGAGAAATCCTCGTCAAATTCCATCCGACGGCGAACAATCAGATAGTCGATACGATCGAGCGCGAAGGCGCGGAAGCGGTTATGCCCGACATGGTGAACTTTTTCCTGTATACGTTTTCGACCGGCATTTTCCGCCACGAAAAACTCGCGTTCCCCAAAAAGACCGAAACGATTGCGCGCCTTCTCGTGTGGTTTACGGAATCGTTCAGAAAGCCGATCGAAAAGTACCTGCGCAAAAGCAGGCGCTTCGACGCGCCCGAAACGATCTACGAGCAGATGAAAAGCGTCGACGACATCGTACAGCTCGGAAACATCACGGGCGAAGGCTGGTTCCTCACGGCGGAGATGGTCGAGCTTATCAAAACGGGAGTGCCGAGCATCGCGTGCGTGCAGCCCTTTGCCTGCCTTCCGAATCACGTTACCGGAAAGGGCATGATAAAAGAGCTCCGCCGGCGCTTTCCCGGTGCGAATATCAGCGCGATCGATTACGATCCGGGTTCGAGCGAAGTCAATCAGCTCAACCGTTTGAAGCTTTTATTGTCGAACGCGCCGATCGGA
Source organism: Treponema sp. Marseille-Q4132 (assembly GCF_014334835.1). NCBI lineage: Bacteria > Pseudomonadati > Spirochaetota > Spirochaetia > Treponematales > Treponemataceae > Treponema > Treponema sp. Marseille-Q4132. The sequence goes on along the minus strand of NZ_CP060591.1, from coordinate 764,187 downwards.
AAGCATCCCGACGAAAACGAAGATGGCATGATCGTGATGAGCGACGGCTCCCTCGTAAAGCCCGAAATACGTTTGGCAGAAGGAGCGGTAAGCTTTACCGATTTCGAACCCGTCGCGGCGGGAAACCGTCCTCCGGTGCTAGCGCCGGTGAATACATGAGAGTGCAGGGGAGGATGCCGATGCGGCGTGCTGTCGGAAAATTATTAATTTTACTTTCTTTCGTATGCGGAGCGGCGAATGTGCTTTTCGCTCAGAACCTCCTCCCCGATTCGTCCGACATCCGGAAAGAGCTGCGCGAAACGTGGTTTGAGTCCCCGCTTTCGGCCGTCAGAGAAAACCGCACCGAAGTGCGTACGGCAAAAGACGGACACCGCTTTCAGATCCGCCTTGAAGAAACCGATACGACTTTTTCCGTCGCGGTCGCTCCCCGTACCGAAATGCCGGTCGACGTATATTCCGAAAGCGGCAAAGTAACGGCGGTACAGGACGTCTATTCGTCGTCGGCGCCGGGGAGCTGGATCCTCGTCCGCGACAAGCGTTCGGGAAATCCTCTTCGCGTGCGTTATTATTTTGCGCCCGACAGCGGCGTGTACGTCCAATTTTCTCCGCTCGGAAAAAGCGCATACGGAGATTTTGTCATTTTCGGAAATTATTGCGCGCGTCAAGTTCCGACGGGTCTTCCCTTCGAGCGCTTTTATGCGATGCCGTTTACCGATGTCGTAAATCTCACAAAGCATACGCTTCCGTGGCGCTATACCGTCAGGCGGGAAGGCGCATACGATACGACCCTTTCCATGATACGTGTCATCCGTTCCCGCCTTGCAAACCTCGTCTATGCCGACGATGCGATGTATGACGAAAGCGGAAATCCCGTGTCGATTTTAACCGGCGCGCCCCGCCGCATGCACGCCGAAGACGCGGGCAAAATGTCGCTCTCTTCCGCGGGATTCGTCAAGTGGATCGCCGACGGCATCGTCTATCCGATGACACGGGGCGGACTCAAGCGGCGGCCGCTCCTCGAACCGACGGTGAGTTACGATCCCGTTGGCTATCAAGGCGTAGTTTCTGAAAAATATAATATATCCTTTGCGCTCGACTGGACGCGCAATTTGGCTGCGGCCGTGTTTTCCGTCGCGACGGGCAAAACCTACCGATATCCGGAATCGGGTGTCGATATGACGCTCGATCCCTTTGCGGCGGAGATGACGGCGGACGGCATAAAAAATACCGTCGGCTATGTCAAAGATTCGGGCTATCCCGCATCTTCTCTGGCTTCTCTTTTGTACGTTTTTGCAGCCGAATATCCCGGCGAATGCTACCTCGCGGCGATTCGTGAAACCGACCGCAAAAGAATTCCAGAAGTGCACGCGTTCAACCAATGCGCAATTTTCTTTCCGTATTTTGACGATGCGGGAAAATTTCAGTGCGCCGTATTCCGAAACGACGCCGAATCGACGCTCGCCGAATTCTCGCGCACGTTCCGAAACGATTTTATTCATCTTACGCGCATGCGTACGACCGCAACGTTCAACCCGCAGTAAGACCTTTTCGGATTTCCGCGCCGCTTCACAGTAAACCTTCGATCTTCCGCAATTTCCTACCATCTTTTGCAATCTCCGAAAAAAAATTATTTGCGTTTTCGCCGATACCGTAGTACAATACTATATATTTATAAAATTTTGGAGGAAAGTGCATCATGAAGGTCTACACAACCGATAAAATCAGAAATGTTGCCGTTCTCGGACACGGAGGGGCGGGAAAAACGACGCTCGTCGAAGCTATGTGCTATTTAAGCAAACTGACGACGAGGCTCGGCCGCGTTGAAGACAAAAACACCGTCAGCGATTTTACCAAAGAAGAGCAAAAGCGCGGCATATCGATCAGAACTTCTCTCGTTCCCGTCGAGTGGAACGATTATAAATTCAATATCCTCGACACTCCCGGCTATTTCGATTTTGCCGGCGAAGTCGATGAAGCGATGAGCGTCGCCGACGGCGCGATCATCGTCGTGTCGGGTAAATCGGGCATCGAAGCGGGTACCGAAAAAGCGTGGGAGCTGTGCGAAAAATATCATCTGCCGCGCATGTTTTTCGTAACCGATATGGATATCGACGACGTTTCCTACAGAAAAGCGATCGAAGATTTGACTGCCGTCTACGGCAAAAAAATAGCTCCGTTCAATATGCCGATCCGCGACGAGGGCAAGTTTACCGGCTACGTCAACGTCATTCAGCAAAAAGCGTTCCGCTATAAAGCGATCGGCGTCGTCGAACCGACCGACATACCCGATTATTCGAAAGAGCATTTGGCAGCTTATCATACTATCCTAATGGAAGCGGTTGCCGAAACGTCGGAAGATTTTATGGAACGCTTTTTTGCGGGCGAAGAATTTTCCGAAACGGAAATACGGGAAGCCGTGCGTCTTTCCATACAGGACGGTTCCATCGTGCCGGTATGCATGGGTTCGGGTACGGCAGTGCACGGCGTGTACAACCTCATGGACGATATCGAAAAGTACATGCCTGCAGCCGAAAGCCGCAAAGTGTCCGGCATCAATACGAGCACGAATGAAATCTTCAAAGCGAACTTCGACGTACTCAAGCCGAAAACCGCATTCGTATTTAAGACGATCGTCGATCCCTTCCTCGGCAGATACAGTCTTATTAAAATCCGTTCGGGCATCTTCAAAACCGACGATCTCGTCTACGACGCATCGACGGCATCCGAATTCAAAATCGGAAAGCTTTACATCATGCAGGGCAATAAAGCGACGGAAATATCCGAACTCCATGCCGGCGATTTGGGCGCCGTCGCAAAACTCAGCGGCGTAAAAACGGGAGACACGCTTTCGACGAAGGCGACGCCGATTCAATATCCGAAACAGGATCTTCCCGTTCCCTATACCTATCTCCGCTATCACGCGGTCAATAAAGCCGATGTCGATAAAATCGCGCAGGCGATGGCAAAAATTTCCGCGGAGGATCCGACGTTTAAAACGGTCAACGATTCCGTCAACGGACAGATGCTCATGTACGGTATGGGAGATTTGCACCTCGACGTCATTCAAAGTATTTTGAAAGACGAATATAAGATCGATTTGCGGATCGAAAAACCGAAAGTTGCGTTCCGCGAAACGATAAAAAAGAATTCCGACGTCGAACACAAATACAAAAAACAAACCGGCGGGCACGGGCAGTACGGACACGTCAAAATGCGCTTTGCTCCGACCGGTGATTTTACAAAGCCGTACGCGTTCGACCAAAAAGTCGTCGGCGGTTCCGTACCGAAAAATTATTTTCCCGCCGTTGAAAAAGGCATTGCCGAATCGACTGCCCGCGGCCCGCTTGCTGCTTACCCCGTTGTAGGCGTGCAGGCGACGCTCTATGACGGTTCGTATCATCCGGTCGATTCGTCCGAAATCGCATTTAAAACCGCGGCGAAGTTCGCGTTTAAAAAAGGCTTTATGGAAGCAAGTCCCGTACTGCTTGAGCCTATCGTTAATTTAAAAGTCGTCGTACCCGATGCGTACACCGGAGACGTCATGGGAGATTTGACGAAGCGGCGGGGCCGCGTACTCGGCATGAATCCCGCACCCGGCGGCAGACAGATCATCGAAGCCGACGTTCCGCAGATGGAACTCTTCGATTACTGTACGGGACTCCGTTCGATGACCGGAGGGCGCGGAGACTACAGTTACGAATTCGCGCGCTACGAACAGGCGCCTTCAGACATTCAAAGCAAAGAAGTTGCTGCACGCGCCGAAAAAGCCGCAGCCGGATTTGCCGAAGAGTAGGGCATCAGTACCGCTTCAAGCGGAAGTTTTGAAATGCTCGCGGAAAAAACCGTTTGGATACTGTCCGAAAGCTTCGGTTTTCGGACAGTTTTTTTTACCCTGATCGGGCTTGAATCTTACCCGAATGATAAAAAAGATGCTTGTAATAAAATAACCCTATTTGCGGCGGAAAACGATTAGGAGGAAAAATGAAAAAGCTTTTGTTGTTGATTTTACTGGCAATCGGATACAACGGCATCTTTGCCAATGAGTATGAACCCGAAAAAATACTTACGGAAGTAAACAATGATGTCGCCCTGTTTTTTAAAGACATGATCATAAAAGATCTGGGCATTACTGCCGTTCAAACAAACATCATCCCGAATGAAAATGCGGATTTAACAATCGCTTCGGCAAATGATAAAAAATTTCACATTACGGGATTAAAATGCACTTCGATGGTGCAGGCGCTTGACGCGAGCGGCGATGAAATTGCATATACGGTCACTTTGTATAATGTAAAAAAATCGGCCCTGAAAAAATTGAACAATGCGATAAAAAAGAACCGTATACGGTTTTCAAAAATGCTCGACGTGATCGACGAAAAAGATCTTGATGCTGAAATGCACGGAACGCAGGAAGCTCCGGATCCTGCAATGTTTTCTCGGCTGAGGAATGTGCAGGTTTACGATATTTTTGTGACGACCGAAGAAAATAAAGACGTTCATCTGCAAGTCTACGCGGAATATTTTCAAGATGCAAAAGATTTGTAAGGGTGCTTCGTTACCCGATAATTTTCAAACAGGGGCGGACGCTTGTTTACGAGGCGCAAAGACCTTGTCGGCGGAAGATAAAGACTGCGTGATGCAACCGATATGACGGCAAAATTACTATTGGTATTGTTTTTGGTTTTACCTATTTCGGTTTCCTGTAAAGACAAATCTTGTGAAGATTTGTCTTTGGAAAACAGAAGCGTAATCGTTTTGAAAATACGGGATTTTATTCAACTGTATAAAAGTTCCCATGCGATACCCGCGTGGAATGAAGATGAAATCGTCAACCACAGATTTGAACTCGTCTCGAAAAAAGATACGGAACAGTTCGTGTTTAAAAAAGATTCCGACGGAAGCAATTATGTGCTGTGTACATACGGAAAGAAGGGTATCTATGCAAGTGCACCTGTCGAATATTGGCTCATAGACGAAAGCGGTTTTTTATGTCTGTATGAAAATTTACATTCAAAAAAACGAAGCGCGATAAAAATCAAAAAGATAAAAATCGATACCGATAACGGAATTGTGTATGCGTTTCGAAATCATAAAAGAGTTCTATATAAATATACCGCAGAATAAAAGTTTTGAATGTCGAGTATTCGAATGCAGCCGTCTGCACTTTCATCCGCTATTGTTAATCGTCGAATTTTACGGTAAGCTTGAAAGAAGAGGTGCGGAGTGCTCACAGCGAACATCGGAGACATACAGGCGGTTGCATTTGATATCGACGGCACATTGTATAAGCCGCTCGATCTTCATGCGCGCATGATGTTTCATTTTTTCAGATTCAATCAATTCTTTTTGCAGTACGGGATCGTGCGTTCGAAGATTCACGATATGGGCGTGCTTGACGATTTTTACGCGACGCAGGCTGAAATGCTTGCGAAGCGGATCGGATGCGGCATCGATGCGGCTAAAGAGCGGCTCGAGCGGATCGTATATAAAGGGCTTTCTCCGTTTTTCGAATCGATCCCCCTGTGCAATCATGTCGAAGAAACGTTTCATGCGCTGCATGATGCGGGTTTGAAAATTGCGCTTATGTCGGATTTTCCTCCCGAACAAAAAGGCGGTCTCTGGGGGCTTCGGAAATACTGCGACGTTTTGCTGGGGACGGAAACCACAGGTGCGCTGAAGCCGTCGCCTCATCCTTTCCGCGTGCTTGCCGAAAAACTGGGCGTTTCGCCGGAACATATTTTATATGTCGGAAACAGCGTCAAATACGATGTCGTCGGCGCAAAGGATGCGGGTATGAAAGCTGCGCATTTCGAACCGCGCTGGCGGAATCTTTTCGGTATGTCTTGTCGAAAAGCCGATATTTCTTTTTGCGACTATCGTCAATTGAGAAAAATTGTGTTACAATAGAAAATGTGATATAATCGATAAAGCGGTTTAGTCCGCACGGGTGGGAAAAGTGGATATCGTCACAATTTTGATAGCGGCTGCTGTCGCCGCGGTAATCGCCGTCGTATTCAGAAAACTGGACGGCGATAACAACACAATGGAAAAGGTCAAGCGTTATGCCGATAAGCGGCTCGAAGGTTTTGACGAGTATTTTAAAAAACAGGATGCGAATATAGCGGGCGCGGGCGCGGAGCTCGAAACGAAATATCTTCAGGCGACTGCGGGAATCAAACGCCTCCAAAAAGAGCGCGACGATTTTTTGGCGGGCGCCGATGAACTGCAAAAATATAAAAATGCGATCGCGGCTGCGGAAGCGAAGATCAACGGCTATGACAAATCGCTTGCATCTCTCGCGGAGATGACGGCGAACGTCGAAGAAAATCTGACAAGGCTGAAAAAAGAAGCGCTCATCGTTGAAAAGCTCGACGCGCGCATCGATGCGCAAAAAAAGACGATCGACGAAATCGAAAAAAAGATTCCGAATATTGCAGGAGAGTTTTCGCAAAAAAACGGCGAACAGCTGAAACTGCTCGGAACGAAACTGCTGCAGGAATACGATGCGCGCTCGAAGGAACTTGCCGAACATATCGCTTCTCTCGGAAAGCAGGCCGACGATGCGCTTGGCCGCTTCCGATCGGAGATAGAAGGCGTATACGATTCGGCGGCGAAAAAAGCGGATGCGCTTGAAGATACCGCATTCCGTCATTTGAGCGAACAGGCGCAGGCGAGGAGCGACACTTACGTACGAGCGATCGAAGATAAGATCGCCGAAATCGAAGCCCTCGTCGATGAACGTATCGCCGAAGCTGAAAGCCGGGTGAACTCGCGAGTCGATGAAGCGATCGAAGCGGCTGCGGGAGTCGAATCCGATGTCGATGAAAAATACCGCGAGCGTTACCGAGAGCTTTCCGACAAATACGAAAATGAAATGAACGCCCTTTCGTCCAAAGTCGATTCGGGTATTGCCGCTGCGCTCGAAGAGATTTCCGGCAAAGCGCTTTCAATCGATGCCGCGATCGGAAGCCGTACCGCCGAAATGATAAAAAAATACGACGCGCAGTATGTGCAGTTTACCGATGCATATAAAAAGAAGCTCGAAGATTACGGTACAAAACTCAATCAGCAGTATGCGCTCCTTTCCGAAAAGCATACGAAAAAATCCGGCGAAACGGATGCGGCTCTTACCGCGCAGTATGGGGCGCTTTCGGAAAAATATAAAGAGCTTGCGGCGAAAACGGATGCGGCACTCGGCGAGCGGTACTCCGCTTTGTCCGAAACTTATAAAGCGAAAATTGCCGAAATCGATAACGCCTTTACGCAAAAAACTTCCGAAACCGTTGCGGCGTTTAAAGATTCGACGGGCAATATCGTTTCGAATATTAAAAAGCAGCTTTCTTCTCTCGACGAAAAATACAAACAGCATATCGACGAATTTGCAAAGCGTTACGACGAAAAAATCGATTCGGCGCAGGGAAAATATGCCAAACAGCTCGAATCGATAGACGGAAAAAACGACGGACGTATCGCTTCGCTCGATGCGAAATTCGACGCGCTCTTTTCAAAGTTGAACGCTTCGTATGAAGAAAAAGCTTCGTTGCTTGAAAAACAGGCGGCGTCGATCGCGGCGGCATACGACGAAAAAGAAGGATCGGTTGCAGCCGACATCAATGCGCGAATCGATTCACTCGGTTCCGAATACGCTTCTCAGATCGAAAAAATCAAAAGAGAGCTTGCGGCATCGCTTTCGGAAGCGAAGGCGACGTCCGATTTCATTTCGCAAAACGTTTCCGGAAACGCAAAGAGCCTTGAAGGACTGCGTGCGATGCTCGAATCGGAAGTGAAGAATATCGAGTCGCGGTACAACAACCTCTTTGCGAACGCCGTTTCCGCCGCCGACGAAAAGGAAAAGGCCGCCTTTGAAAAATTCTCGGCCGTTTCGGGCGAGCGTCTCGAAAAATATCAGGGGCAAGTGCAAAATAAAATCGATGCGTTTAAAACTTCGCTTTCCGAAACGCTTGTCGAAATTTCCCGCCGCACGGACGATTCGGTACGCGATGCCGAAGACGCGATCAAAGAGCTTCGCGCTGCCTGCGACGAAGCGCAAAAAAAAGCCGATGACGCGGAACCCAAACTTGCGGAAAAGATTCGGCTCATCGATGAACGGATCGAAAAATTCCGTGCGCAGTCGGAGGCGAAACTTGCGGACTTCGACAAAACGCTTTCCGAATCGATTTACAAAATCGCGAAACAGTGCGAACAGCAGCAGTCCGATGCGCTCAATGCGATCGATTCTCAGTTCGGTTCGTATAAAAAAGATTTGGCGTATCAGTTTTCGAGGCTCGAAACGTCAGGTAAAGATATCGATTCGCTTGAAGCGAATTTGCGCAAAGCGATGGACGAAATACGAAAACGAGTGCTCTCCGATTTCGATTCGTTTACCGCAGGTCAGCAAAAAGCGCAAAAGGAATTTTCCGATTCCGTACAGGCGGATTCCGAAGCGCTTCAATCGCAGCTGCAAGCTCTGGAACAGACGGTAGACGCGCTCAAAGAATCGGCGCTCGGAAACGTAAGTGCAAAGCTGAAAGATTTTGAAGAAGGCATCGACGACGATTTGAAAACGCGCAGCGATAAAATCACCGAAGATTTGGCGGTGTGGAAAAATTCGTTTGACGGAAAGCTTGCGCTCTTTACGGGCGATTATGAAAACGACCGCCGTGCGCTTGAAATGAAGTACGGCGAAGATTTAAAAGCCAAGCTCGATTCTCTTCAGGAAAAAAACGACGAACAGCTTGCCCGTATCGCTTCCGGTCTCAATGAGGCAAACGGCTCGCTTCGCGAGAGGATAGACGGCCTTGCAAAGACAATTGACGGTTTTGAAGAAGAAACGAGGGAGCGTGTAAATAAAACGCAGACGATTTCGGACGAGTATTTAAAAACGGTCGCCGGTCAATACGAAGCGAAGATGAACGACGAGCTTGAGCGGGTAAAATCGGAATTGAGCGACGGGTTGAAAAAAATCGAAGAAGCCGTAAGCGATCAGCAGGAGACGAGCGCGTCCACGATCGATGCCGCACGTTCCGAACTGAATACGTGGAAACAGCAGCTTAAACAGCAGCTCGACGAATCTCGCGCCGTTTTTAAAGATCAGCTCGATACGCTGAAATCGTCTTCACAAAATAAAATCGATGAAGCGCGCGAATCGCTTCTCGCGGATTTCCAAAATTATTCCGCGGATATGAAAGAGCAACAAGCCGCTCTTTCTTCTTCGGTCAGCAAACTGCAGGCGAAAACCGATGAATCGCTCGATATGTATGAGTCGCGTTCCGAAGAAATGCTTGCGCGTCTGCAATCCATGTACGAAGAAATGCTCAAAGATACCGAGTCTCGTGTGAGCAGGCAGAGCGCCGATTCTGCGAAAACGCTGAGCGACCTTCGCGGAAAAATCAATTCGTTTGAATCTCAAGCGAGCGAAAATCAGGCTAAGTTCGTGCTTAAAATGCAAAGCGATCAGGATGAAATGCAAAGCCGTTTGGGAGAGCTGAACCGTGAAATCCAAAACGTGCGTTCGCAAATGCAGCTCTATGAAAGAGCGGAAGCGATGAAAAAATCGCTGGACGAACGTATTTCGGCTCTCGATGAAGATTTCAGCCGGCTCGCATCGTACAATGAAACCGCTCTTTCTCTTGCCGACAATTTCAAAGCGCTGCATAAAATGTACGACGATATAAACGGACGCTTGAAAGAATTCGATGTGCAAAGAGCGCGTGTCGATTCGATCGGACAAAAATACGAAAAGATGGTAAATCTTTCAGGGTCTATAGACGAAAAGATAAGCGGTTTACAGACGTCGTACGACGAGCTTCAAAACTTTGAAGTTGCGGTGCGCGATTTTCAGGAAAAACTGCATTCGCTTAGCGGCTCTTACGACAGGCTCGAACAAAAACAGACGATAATCGAACGGGTGAACGAAGACGTCAACAGATCCTTCGATTCTTTGAAAACGCTTGAAGACAAATTGAAGCAGTGCACACGTCAAACCGAATCGCTTCCCAAGGAAATCAAAGACGTGCAAAAAGACGTCGACAAACTTTTGAAGAGCGGTCCGAAGCTTGCGCAGGCGGTGGCGAAACTCGAATCTCTCGATGCGATTCTCGACGAAGCCGATAAACGCATGGATGCGCTTACGTCGGCGCGCCAGGGTATCGGCAGAAGCGAAGCGCGCCTTGAAGAGCTTAAAACCGATATCGAATCGAAGTTCAAACTGCTCAATCAGCTGACGAAAAAAGATTTGGAAAAGCATCCTGCAAAAGAGGATAAACGCTTGTCTCCGCAGGACAGGGACAATATCAAACAGCTTAAACAGCAGGGATGGACGGTAAAAGAAATCGCGAGGTCAATGAAGCGCACGCAGACGGAAATCGAAATGGTGCTGGAGATGCCCGAATAAAAAACGCGCCGCATCGGTAAAGTGCGGCGCAGGTAAAACGAGAGCGGCAAGTTTTTCGAACCGAATATCTTTTACGGTTTTTTGCCGTCGGCGCGTATTCAGTTTTTGCCGAGAAGGCAAGTGCACCATGCTTCTACGGCCTCTCCTTTGCCGACATCTCCGAGCGCTTCACCCGTTTTCGCTTTTACGAAGATCGAAGCGCTTTCGACTCCGAGAGCCTGTGCAATCGAATCGATTACTTGCCGGCGGTACGGAAGAAATTTCGGACGCTCGAGTTTTATCACGCAGTCCATATTAATAAGGTGCCAGCCGAGCTTTCGTATTTCTTTCCAAACGGATTTTAATAAAAAAACGGAATCGGCGTCTTTCCATGCGGCATCTTCAGGCGGAAAAAAACTTCCGATATCGCCCAGCGCGGCCGCTCCGAGGAGCGCGTCGGTTACGGCGTGGAGGAGAACGTCGCCGTCGGAGTGCGCGTCTTCACCTTTGTCGAACGGAATGACGACTCCGCCGATAATCAATTTTCTTCCCGGAATAAGGCGGTGCATATCGTAGCCCAAGCCGGTTCGAAAGGAGGTCATCCGTATATCCTCCGCATAGGTGATCTTTTTATTTTCCGGCGAACCTTGCACCGTCATAACGTCTCCTTCGTATTTTCCCCAAATTTCAGTGTCATCCGTATATGCTTCTCCGTCGCTTTCCGCTTTGCGGTGAGAAGCGAGCAAGCGCATAAAATCGAAAGCTTGCGGCGTTTGAACCGCAGCCATACGTTCCCGCTTCAGGTGTTCGAGAATAAAACCTTCGGCGTTGATGATTTTTTGCGTGTCCGTCGGCAAAACGGCAGGGACGGCAGCTCCGTATTCGATCGCCGCTTGTGCGGTACGAACGATGATTTGTTCGGTGACGAAGGGGCGGGCGGCGTCATGAATCAAAACGATACCGTCCGTAATTTTTTCTGCGGCTTTTTCAAGCGCGATTTTTACCGAACTTTGCCGCGTCGCCCCTCCGCGCACGAAAACGGGTTTTGTTTTTTGCAAAAGTGTTTCCATTTCCGTATCCGCATAAAGCGCATCGCGTGCAAGAACATCATCTTCATCGGAAGGGATTGCGATAACGAGAGAGGCGCAGTCGAGCGCTTTTAAAAACGGCTTAACCGATTCGGAAAGAACGGTGCCGTATCCGAGCGGCCGGTACTGCTTCCGCACGCCTTCGCCCATGCGCGAAGAAGCGCCCGCCGCGACGATGATGACGGCGGCGGGGAGTTTATGTCTTTTATTCATTTTTATGATGCTTTACTTTCAAAACTTGACATTCATGCTATTAGGTTTAATTTCGAGTTTAATAAAACTCGAAATTTTCCATCCGTTTCGCTCTCCATCCGAATGGCAAGTTTTGAAAATAAGTAAAATTGTGCGAAAGGCAAGGTTCCGGCTGCGTGCCGCTTCGAGCGTTAGGCTTACGAAAGCCTGCCCTAAAAGCTCGACCGCGGCTAAGCGGACGGGTTCTTGCCGAAAGCACACTTTATCAGATCATACTTTCAAAACTTGACATTCACACGTTAAAACGAATCGTCGTCGTAGGACGAATCGTCATCGCCTGAAGAATCTCCGTCGTCAGATTCGTTCGAGCCGGTGTTCATGTCGTCCATGAGGTTGTCGTCTTCGTCATCGTCGATATTGATGACGTGCTTGACTTTGGGCGCGGATCCCGGCGGCTCAAGTTTGATATGGATAAGCGTTTCGACTTCTTTGAGCGATTTTCCCGTCGCAAACGAAATTTCATCTTCGAGCAGTTTGCGCGCGGAATCGTAGAGCTTGCGTTCGAGGATCGGAAGTTCTTTTACTTTGCTGCGGTTGTACAGACAGCGCACGATCGTTGCGATGTCGTTGATGCTTCCTTTTTTGAGCAGGTCGAGGTTCATCTGGTAGCGGAGCTTCCAATCCGACGTGATCGGTTCGAAATCGTCGGAAAGCAGGTTGAGCGCTTTTTCCGCTTCGGAAGCGGAAACGATGGCGCGGATACCGAGTTCTTCGGCATATTCGACGCGCGCCATGACGGTCATATCCGACGCTTCGATATAGATATTGTAATACGGTACCATTTCGCCGTTAAAAAGCTGGGCATTGATGGCAGTTATTTTTCCGACGCCCTGACTGGGGTAGACGATTTTTTGATTTACGCGGAATCTCGAAATCTTTGATTTTTTTGCAGCCTCTTTTCCTGCAGCGGATTTCGAAGGAGCTGCTTTTGCACTCGTTTTTGTTCCCGTTTTCGGAGGCGTGCTTTTTGAGACGGCTTTTTTCGCCGTTGAAATTTTCGAAACGCTCTTTGCCGCCGCCTTTGAGGATGCCGCCTTCGCGGGTTGTTTCGCTTTTACCGATGTCTTTGCTTTTGCTTCAGGTTTTGCCGATTTTTTTACCGCAGTTTTGGTGCCCGTTTTTGCAGCGCTTTTCGCCGCCGGCTTTGCTGCGGATTTTCCGCTTGTTTTTGCACCGGTTTTGGATGCTGCTTTTGCAGACTTTTCGGGAGCTTTTTTCGCTTTTACCGATGTCTTTGCTTTCGCCTCAGGTTTTGCCGATTTTTTCGGACTCGTAGTTTTTGCCATATCGGCACAGTATACCACAGAACGGCAAAAAAATCAAACCGGATGCCGTAAAGCGTTTCTAAAAAACGGTAATATATGCGAAATAATTAAAATTATATCACGATTTTCACTTGTAATTGTTTGTTATTTACGTTAGAGTAAAGCTATGTGTGCTGTGTCTGATGGACGCATGCGCGGCGTGTAAAGCCGCATCTATCGATTTTCCGGATCTTGAGTGCTTCCTGTCAGTCCCGTCACACAAATCAGGGGCGGGCGTTTGTCCGCAGGGTACAGGTATACACATGGATTCAGAAGACATCTCTTTCGAAGACCTCGGTCTGGACGAACAGACCTTGGCCGCAGTAGCCCGTAAAGGCTTTGTCACTCCTTCTCCGATTCAAGTTCTCGCAATTCCGCGCCTTTTGGGCGGAGACGCAAACGTCATCGCGCGCGCGCGTACGGGAACGGGAAAAACGGCCGCATTCGGTTTGCCTCTCGTGCAGCGCTTGAGAGGAGGAAGCGATCACGTCAAAGCGCTCATCCTTGAGCCGACGCGGGAACTTGCCGTTCAGACGTGCACCGAAATGCAGTCGTTCGCCGACGGAACGTTTCCGCGCACTTGCGTCGTTTACGGCGGCGCGTCGATGCTGTCGCAGATACGCGATTTGAAACGCGGCGTTGAAATCGTCGTCGGCACTCCCGGCCGCATTCAGGATCACATCGAACGCGGTACGCTCGACATCGGCAAAATCGATTATTTTATTCTCGACGAAGGCGATGAAATGCTCGATATGGGTTTCATCGAAGACATCGAAGCGATTTTCGAAAAAGCCAATCCCGCGAGCCGCATCCTGCTTTTCAGCGCGACGATGCCTGCTCCGATTCTCAAAATCGCTTCTCAGTTTATGGGCGAATACGAAATCGTCGAAGAAGAAGGCGTCGTCGACGAGCCGCTGCTCATCGAACAGAAATTTTGGGTGCTCCGCGAAAGCGAAAAGATAGACGCCCTCGTGCGCCTCATCGATATTTCCGACGATTTTTACGGACTCGTCTTTACACAGACGAAAATGGACGCCGACACCGTTGCGCGCCAGCTCGACGAACGCGGCTACGAAGTTGCAGCTCTTCACGGAGACGTTGCACAGAGCCAGCGTGAAAAAATCCTTGCGAGATTCCGCCGAAAAAAAACGCGCATCCTCGTCGCGACCGACGTCGCCGCCCGCGGCATCGATATCACGGGCTTAAGCCATGTCGTCAATTATTCACTTCCGTTCGACGGTGCGACGTACGTGCACCGTATCGGCCGTACGGGCAGGGCGGGAGCTGCGGGAACGGCGATCACCTTTGTCCGTCCCGAAGAGCGGAAGCGCAAACTCAGCTATATGCAAAATGCGATCCGAAAAAGCACGAAGGGCGAACTCAAAGAAGAATCCGTTCCGACGATCGAAGAAGTTGTTGCAAAAAAACGAGAGCGGCTTTTCGATAAACTTAAAAGCGATATCGGCTTGTCTCCGCGGCACGATCGCGTTTCGGAATCGGATGATGCCGATAAATTAATAATTAATAATTCCGATGAGCGGGCGGATATCTCCGATGCGGTATCCGATACGAACGCGCCGGCCGATACGGAAACATATGATGATGCGGAAGTTCAAAAGCCTGCTCTCATCAAAGCAGACGCGCAGTTTGCGGAGATGGCGAAAGAGCTCTGCAAAGACAACGACGCCCAAGACGTGCTCGCGGCGGTTATGTCCGTGCTCTACGGCACATCGCTCGATGTTTCCCGTTACGGAAAGATTGCGCGTCAAAAAGGTGAAGCGGCTCGAAGCCGCGTTTCGTTCGGAGAGGCGGGCGATCAAGTGCGCCTCTACGTGCAGATGGGACGGCGCGACGGATACGGTCCGCGCGAAATTGCGGATTATTTCAGCGATCTCCTCCATATTCCGGGGCGCTTCGTCGACCGCATCGATATGGCCGCGAATTTTACACTGTTGAGTCTTCCCGCCGATTCGGCAAAAAAAGCGCTCGAATTGTCCAAAAGAGGCGGGGATGTTCCGCACATCCACGTCGATTCCAAATCCGGCGGTTTTGAAAAAAAATCGCGTTCATCGTTTCGAGGCGACGGCGAATCTTTCGGCGGGAAAAAGAAATCGGGACGTTTTGAAAGGAGCGGCGGCTTCGGCGAAAAAAAATTCAAGTCGCACGGAAGACCGAACGTACATACGCCGACGGAGCGGAGCGGAAGCGCAGGTTTGTATCGGCGTAAATCCTCCGGAAGGGCAGAACGCTTTTAGATCGAAGCTTTTATAAATACGGCTTTTTATAAAGCCGTGCCGGGAAAGTGCTGATTAAAACGAGGAGTGCATTTAATCGGCACTTCCTCTTGTTTTTATTCGTGCGGCAATTCCCGCCGGATATCGTCCAGGCGGTCGAGCCGCGCCTGATCGAGAGTGATGAAAATATTTTTTTCCTGCGTCGGAAGCACGAGACCTTTCGGCCCGTTTTTCGCGCGGCGGAGATATTTTACCTTCGTATAATAGACGTCGGCTTTTCCCGCTTTGCGCCCCTTCGAATAGTAGACTGCAAGGTTTGCCGCGTCGAGCAGCACATCGCGAGGTACGGTTTTTCCCGGCCGGTTTTTAATAAAAACGTAACCTCCCGGAAAGTCGCGCGCGTGCAGCCACAGATCTTCACCTCGGACGTGGCGGCGTAAAAGCTCGTCGTTTTCGTCCGCGTCGCGCCCCGCGATGATGAGCCAGCCGTCGACCGTGTAGTCGAGACCCGGATGCGTTTTTTTCTTTTGCTGCTCCGGTTTTGTGTTCCGTCTGAGCAGCTGCTCTATCTTTACGGGATTTTGTTCGCGTATGATGTCGCCGTAGCGTTTGTCGAGAGCTGCTATCTCTTTTTTTTCGATTTCGATATCGTGTATGAGCTGTTCCGCTCCTCGCGTTTCTTTTCTATACCGCTCGTAATATGCAGCCGCATTTTCCTGTGCATTTTTTTTCGGATCGATTTTGATCCGCACCCTTCCTCCGGTATCGTAATCGTCGCATTCTAAAAAATCGCTTTTACCGTCGAGCAAATATCCGTATGATAAAATCAAATCGCCCTGATGTTTGTATTGGCCGGCATTTTTAAAAGATTCCCGTTTCGCTTTCAGCCGTTCGAGCGCCCCCTCTCTTTTCGATTTTTGCGCGGCATACCATTTTTCCGCTTGCGCCAAAAGCGCCGCGCGCGAAAGAGTGCGGGCATGCTCTCCGTACCACATATCGACTTTTTCGTTGAACGAAAGAGGTGCGGCATCGGGATGCTCCCTTGCATAGCGTTCTTCGATATCTCCGAAGGTGCGGACGGGATGCTCTTTTTGCGCAAACGCTCTTTCGTCTTCGGGAAGCGTGAAAGTACCGCCCGCGATTTCGCCTTTTGCAGGACGGCGATACATCGTATCGAGGATTATGTTCGATTCCGTACACAATACGATATTTGCAGCTCCGCTCCACAAACGTATATACATGATAAAACTTTCGTCGGCGTGCGTAAGCGTCATTTTAATAATCCGATCGAAACCGATTTGCGCACACGAGGCGATGCGGGAGCCTTTTATGCGCGATTTTAAAAATTCCATAAAACGCAGCGGCTTATCGTTCCGCGTGATTTTCCGTTTCGTCTCGTGTATGCGGCATGAAGAGTGCGCAGTGCAGATAAAGAGCGTGAGCGCTCTTCCGTTTTTATATGTGCAGAGCGCAAGCGTATCATAGCCGGGCTGGATGATGTCTTGGATAAAAGCGCCTTCGAGATCGAGTTCCGCGAGGATTGCGTTTATTTCGTTGCAGTTGAGCGACACGACAGTTCCTTATAATAATAATGCGGCATCATAACAGGTTCGGTTTCGGGTTTTCTAAAAGCCGGAATCCGACTTAATAATTATTTTTCGCCTTCCTGCCGTTTTGCAATCTGTGCGTTCAGCTCGATTGTCCGGTGCGTTTGTTTTTCAAGCCGCTGCGCGAGCATCCGCGAAAGGAATAAACCGTAGTGCGGATTTTTTCGTATCATCTGGAGAAAATCGCCTTTGGGAATTTTAATAAGTTTGCAGTTGCCGACGGCGAGGATCGTTGCCGAGCGTTTGTCGTTGAGCAAAAACGACATCTCTCCGATAAACACGTCGTTCGGCGACATGACGGTGACGAGCTTCCGTCCGGAATAGACTGCGTAGCGGCCCGATACGATAAAGAAAAGATCCGTCGTCGCTTCGTTTTGGCGGCAGACGATTTGTTTGTCCGTGTATGTCACCGTTTCGAAATTCGACATGACTTGAGGCACCGTGTTCGATTCGTCGATTCTGTTGTTGATTTCGAATACGACTTGATTGCCTTTTTCGTTGTATGCGATTTTCGAAACGAGTTCCGCTGCGAGACTGATGCCTCTGCCGTGCAAAGCTTCGTCATCCGTATTTTTTTTACCGATATATTTCCGCCAATCGAAACCGTCTCCTTCGTCCTGAATCGATACGGTCGATTTTTGTTTGCCGATCGCATACGTGATCGTAATCTGTTTGTTTGCGTATTGCGGATCGGCGGCCCGTTCCGTGATGAGGCTGAATATGTCCCCGTGCGTTTCCATCCATTTTGTTTTTTCTTCGTATGAGATATGCAAGTTCCCGTGTTCGAGCGCATTTGTCAAAAGTTCGGTCAAGGTCATCCGGAGGGCGCTTCGGTCGTCGCTGTTTATTCTGTTCGTACTGTATAAATAATTAATAAGAAACGACGTGTAGAATCTGATATCGAGCGGATCGTTGCCGCAGATAAACGTACCGTTTTCTTCGCCGCCGAAATCTTCCTGCATACCGCGGTTTAAAAGAAATTTCTGGTTTTGCCACAGGATGCGCAGCAAGTGAATAAAGTGAACTGAAAAATCGTTTATCGTTTGAATTGAAAGGATATTGGAATCTTTGAGCTCTTCGAGCTCTTGCATTTGCTTTCTGTCTTTACAAACCGCGATGATACCTCCGTAGTGCAGCCACGGATCGGAGTTCACTTCGCAAAGAATTTTCCCGCAGTCGATGTTCGGGGAAGTGTAGTCGAGTATTTTGATTTCGGGCAGTTCGTAATTGATGTAGCTGATGATATCGTCGGCGTCCGTTCTGATATCCGTGCCGAAATCGTCCGAAAATGCTGCGCAGCCTTCCCTCACCGTATCGATAATTTTTTTATTCGATGAGACGAGCAATATCTTTTTCATACTAACAGTATAACAGATATCCGTTTTTTTTGATATATCTTTTTTCATATATATAATGTATAATTGACAAAAGCTTCATAATGCGTGAAGATGTAAAAGAGGAGCAAACACTATGGCACAAACCGCTTTTTCCGATAAACTCCCTGCAGCAAAAAAGCAAACGTCTCTTGTACGGAAACTCAGCAGCGTCAACAGGATTACGGTATTTTTTACGGCAATCGTGTCCGGCGTTGCGCTTGCAGTTTTCTTTTACAGCATATTGACCGCTCAGCATGAGCAGGCGACAAGGGCAAGCGTTTCGGGGTATCGTATTTTGCTCGATGATTTCGGCTTGCGTGCGGAGGGGGCTGCGGTATCTATTGCCGGCCGTCCCGACGTCGTTCAGGCGGCGCTCAATCGCAATCACCAGTATGCGTATAAAATTCTTTCCGAACTCACAAAACAGATGCGTGTCGACTTTATCGTTTTAACCGACACGAGCGGCAACATCATTTCACGCGGACACTCGGAACGCTACGGCGACAATATCATAAATCAAAGAGCGGTCAAAGAAGCGGTCAGAGGTCGTGCGACGTATTCCTACGAAAAAGGGGTACTCGTCCGTTTTGCCATCAGAGCCGGATGCCCCGTATACGACAGCGAGCGGCGCATTATCGGAGCGGTCGTTTCGGGATTCAACGTATCGTCGGCGGATTTTTTGCAAAAAGCGCGCGCCACGTTCGGCTGCGATGTCATGCTCTATGACGGCACGGAAGCGGTTTCATCGACGATCGCTGATGAGGCGGGTGACATGCTCGCTCCGCCTATCGGTGACGATTGTATCGAAGCGGTGTTTTCCCGCGGTGAAATGTACGCGGAAATGGACAGGATCGGAAAGGATCAATATTATGTCGTTTATTGGCCGGTTTTCGATACTGCCGGAAAGCCCGCGGGTATGTGGGCGCTTGCAAGCAATTTTTCTTCATCGCGCGCGGAACTTATAAGAACGATCGGTCTTAGGATGCTTGAGATTATCGCGGCGGTCATCATACTGCTCGTCATCCTCGTTTCCATTATTGCAAACCGTATTTTCGGTTTGTTTATGCGCCCGCTTCAAAGAGTGTCGCAGGCGTTTACGGCTCTTTCGCAAGGAAACGCCAATCTCTCCGTCCAGCTCGATGTTCCTTCGAACGATGAAATCGGTACGCTCGTTTCGGGATTTAATAAATTCATCCGAAAACTGTATGCGATTGTTAAAGACGTAAAAGAAAGCAAAGCCACGCTCGTTACGGCCGGGGAAGATATGACCGGCCGTGCGGACGATACGTCGAGTTCCATCACCGAAATCATCGCGAATATCGAAAATATACACGCTCAGATGGACGAGCAGGAGTCGAGCGTCGAACAGACTGTCGGTTCGGTCAATGAAATCGCATCCAATATCGATTCTCTTGAGCGCATGATTCAAAATCAATCGAGCAGTATGACCGAGGCTTCGGCTGCCATCGAAGAGATGATCGTCAGCATTGCTTCTGTCAATCAATCCGTGGACAAAATGGTGGACTCTTTTTCTTTGTTGCGGGAAAAAGCGCAGGACGGTTTTATCAAACAAACCGATGTCAATACGCGTATCGGGCAGATAGAAACTCAATCGAATATGCTGCAGGGTGCGAATACGATAATCGCGGATATCGCAACGCGGACGAACCTGCTGGCTATGAACGCGTCTATCGAAGCGGCTCATGCCGGCAAAGCGGGTAAGGGTTTTGCGGTCGTTGCGGATGAAATCCGTAAATTGTCGAAGTCGTCGGCCGCACAGTCGAAGCGTATCGGCGAAGAGCTCAGCAACGTACAGCAGGCGATAAGCAGCGTCGTCGGCGCATCGGCCGAATTGAGTTCCGTGTTCAAATCGGTGTCCGACGAATTGAATGTTACGAATCAGTTCGTGCTGTATATCAAGCAGGCAATGCAGGAACAAAACGAAGGTTCGAAACAGATAGACGCGTCGCTGCGCATTGTAAACGGAAATACGACAAGCGTTCAAAATGCATCGCGCGAAATGGCGGCCGGCAATAAATCGATTCTTGCCGAAATCAGCAAACTGCAAAATAATGCGGCCGGTATGAAAGCAGGTATGGATGAAATGGCAATGGGTGCACGGCAGATAAATGAAACGGGTGCCGCATTGGAAAGTATTTCGACGCAGGTGAAAGAGGCCATACAAAAGATCGAATCGCAGATCGATCAGTTTGAACTGTAACCGATATTTATGAAAAAGACGGGAAGCGAAATAATCGTCAAGCTGCTCGAAATGGAAGGCATATCCGTCGTTGCGGGAATTCCCGGCGGATCGATTTTGCCGCTGTACGACGCGCTTGCGAAAAGTTCGATCCGTCACGTTCTCGTGCGCCATGAACAGGCTGCGGGTTTTATTGCGCAGGGCATGACGCGGAGCAGCGGAAAGCCGGCGGTATGCTTTGCGACGAGCGGTCCGGGCGCGATGAATCTCCTTACTGCGGTCGCCGATGCCCGAAGCGATTCCGTTCCGATCGTCGCGATCACGGGGCAGGTGAACACAAGCCTTATCGGCACCGATGCGTTTCAGGAAGCGGATACGTTCGGACTTTCCTTTCCGATTGCAAAGCACAGCATGATGGTAAAATCTCCGGAAGAGCTTTTGAGCGCTGTTCCGCAAGCCTTTGCGATTGCGATAAACGGACGCCCGGGACCGGTACTCATCGACGTCCCGCGCGACGTACAGCTCGCTTCATGCGAATTCGATTCTTGGCCCGATATCGCCTCCGTTACGATACACGATATCCGCTTTCATACGCCGCCGTCGGAATACGCTTCGAGTATGGATCGCATAACCGATGCGCTTGCCGAAGCTCGGCGTCCCGTTCTTTTTTGCGGAGGAGGCTGCAATTCGGAATCGGCTGCAAAAGAACTGCAAAAATTTTTGAAAAGCTATCGTCTGCCGGTAGTGACGAGTCTTATGGGAATCGGCTGCGTGCCTTCCTCTTTTGAAATGTTTGCCGGTATGGTCGGCATGCACGGTTCCTACGCTGCAAACGTCGCTATGCACGAAGCCGATCTCGTCATAGCCGCAGGCGTCCGCTTCGACGACAGGGCGACGGGCGTCGTGTCGAAGTTTTGTCCGAAAGCGCGCGTCGTGCACATAGACGTCGATGCTGCCGAAGTCGATAAAATCATCGATGCCGATATTTCCGTCGTCGCCGACGTCGGCTCCGTCTTTCCGATCCTCGTGCAGCTTGCTTCCCGAAAGCAGGAGCTTTTCGCCTCGAATTGGCAAAACGCGGAAGCGCGCGCCGTGTGGCTTGAAAAAATTATTCGCCTTAAAGCGGAAACCTTTTCAACCCTTTGCGGTGCTGCGAAAAAATCGCCCTACGGCAATCCCCGCGAGTGCATCGCGTCGATTCCGCTCCTCGCGGAAAAAGCGGGTATGAGGCGCGACAAACTCATCGTTACGACGGATGTCGGTCAGCATCAAATGTGGACGGCTCAATATTATCCCGTGGAAAAGCCGAGAACATTTCTTACATCGGGCTCTCTCGGTACGATGGGATTCGGTTTGCCCGCCGCGATCGGTGCTTCTCTTTCGAATCCGGAATGCCGCGTCGTGTGTTTTTCCGGCGACGGTTCCATCCTCATGAATATTCAGGAGCTTGCAACGCTTTCCGAGCAAAACCTTGCGGTGACGGTCATCGTTTTCGACAACGGCACGCTTGGCATGGTATATCAACAGCAAAAATACCTTTTCGGCGGAACCTATGCCGCAAGCGAATTTTCTCATCGCGTCGATTTTGTTGAAATCGCACGAGGTTTCGGTATCGATGCCGTGGATGCGGCCGAAGATGAAAAGTGGTATGAAAAAGCGTTTTCCCCGAAACGGGAGCGAAAGCCGTTTTTAGTGCGCATCGAAATCGATTCTGCGGAAGACGTGCTGCCCTTCGTTTTGCCGGGCAAAGCGAATATCGACGCTCTGCGATAAAATTCTCCATTCGTTTCGCACATCGGCTGAATGCCGAGTTTTGAACACACATAACAGCGTGCGCAGGCGAGGTTCCGGCTGCGTGCCGTTTCGAGCGTTAGGCTTGCGGAAGCCTGCCCTAAAAGCTCGACCGCGGTATATACGGCGAGTTTGCAAAGCAAACTCGGTAGTGAGCGCAGCGAACGAAGTTCTCGCCGAACGCACGGCTTTATTCACTCATACTTTCAAAACTCGGCATTCAATTTATTAATGTACGAATAAAGAAACGATAAATACGACGACGATCGTCGTAATGCCCTGTACGAGCGTTACACCCGTTTGGCACTTATACGCCTGCTGCGTATTCATATCGGAAAATTGCGAAACGACCCAGAAGTACGAATCGTTTGCATGGCTCACCGTCATCGAACCCGCGCCTATCGCCATGATCACGAGTACTTTGCCGATTTCCGACGTAAAGCCGAGAGCCGGCATGAGAGGCGCGACCATTGCCGAAGTCAAAATCATCGCGACCGTAGACGCGCCCATCGCGGATTTTAAAA
Organism: Treponema sp. Marseille-Q4132; assembly: GCF_014334835.1. Lineage (NCBI taxonomy): Bacteria > Pseudomonadati > Spirochaetota > Spirochaetia > Treponematales > Treponemataceae > Treponema > Treponema sp. Marseille-Q4132. The sequence continues at coordinate 741,439 of NZ_CP060591.1, read as the reverse complement.
TCGCCGCGATAATGAACGGCAGGAAAACGCCGACATTCATCTGCAAAAGCGTCGAGCTCAGCGCGTCCGCGAGCGGAAGCGATTTTAATATTTCTCCGAATGCGCCGCCTGCGCCGGTGATGGCGAGGATGCCCGCAGAATTCGTCACTCCGTCGGTAACCCATGAAAGCGTATTCTTTTTTTCCGATTTCGGAATGAGCGTCGTCGCAAGAGCGATACCCAACAGCAACGCAACGACGGGATTTCCGATAAACGAGCAGAACGTTTTGACGGCGCCGGTGCCGAAGGGATGCGACGGGAAATCTCCGATACTCTTTAACGCGATGAGGATAATCGGTACGAGGATCGGAGCGAAGGAGTGCAGCGCACCCGGAAGCTTGCCGTATTTTTCTACGAGTTCTTCTACCGTATATTCGGGGTTAGCCGGAATATCGATTTTACCTGCCACTTTGTTTGCATACAGGATTCCCATAAACGTCGCCGGCAGCGAAATCAAAAGACCGATTCCGATAACCAAACCGAGGTTTGCGCTGAGCGTACCCGCCATTGCGATGGGACCCGGCGTCGGAGGAACGAGACAGTGCGTCGCATACAGACCTGCGCTGAGCGCCGTTGCCATGACTGCAAGCGATTTGTTCGACTGTGCCGCAAGTGCGCGGCTGATCGGTGAGAGGATGACAAAACCCGAATCGCAAAATACGGGAATACCCGTTACGTAACCGGTCAATCCCATCGTGAGAACAGAGCGTTCTTTGCCGACGAGTTTCAAAATGGTATTCGCCATCGTCAGAGCGGCGCCCGTCTTTTCGAGAATAGTGCCTATGATCGTACCTGCGAGGATGACGATACCGATGCTCGCTAAGATGTTGCCGAAACCGGCTTTTACTTTGTTGATAACGTCTTCCGTGTTCATTCCGCACAGCAAACCGACGGCGATCGCAATGACCGTCATCACGATAAACGGATGAATTTTCAATTTGCTGATCGCAAGAATCATGGCTATTACCCCAACGATAATAACCGCCAACATGTACGCACCTGACATTTAAAGCCTCCTGCTTTTTTAATAATTTCAAAATTATTAAATGCGATACGGTTTAATAATTTTGATAATACCTGTGATTAAAGTACGATGACGCTGCCGGTCGCAAGACGACAGTCGGTTACGGCATTTGTCTCCGCGAGTATTTCGTGGACGCGGTTTCCGCTGCAATGACAAAATCCCGTTTTTCGTACGCCCTGCTTTTGCAACTCTTCGATCGTTTTTCGGATGCGTTCGTCGTCGGCTTCGACCAAATGAGAGCCTCCGTAGACGGCGGATACGGGTTTACCGAAGTGCGCGGCTACCGATGCCGTCATGTTGAGTATGCCCGGATGCGAGCAGCCGACGATGACCGTGAGGGATGCACCGTCGTCGTATACGAGGCAGACTTCGTCGTTGAAAAAATCAGGGACGGTATTGCCGACGACTCCTTTTACGAAGCGTTCGGGAATCGTTTCGAATGCATAAGTGCGGGCAAATCCCGAAAAAGCGTAGAGCGAATCGCTCAATTGCAGGCAGCCGTCGCATTTTCTGTGAGCGATGCCGCGTCTGTCGAGCAGCGCTTTATCGAAACTTGCGCCGAGATACGTAAACGCACCGTTTAGAAAATTATATTTCGGAAGAAAAAAATCGGGACCGGTAACGAGTTCGCGTATGCGGTATTTTTCGGCAAAAGCGGCGAAACCGCCTGCGTGATCGTAGTGAGAGTGACTTATGACGACGCACTCCACGTCGTCGAGCCGGACGTTCATGAGGCGGGCATTGCCGGTAAAGATGCCCGTCGCGCCCGTATCGAATAAAAAAGATTTATCGTCGATGCGGAGCAAAAGAGAGAGACCGTGTTCGACTGAAACCGATTTCAGTTCGGCTTGCGTGTTTTCGAGCAGTACCGTGAGGGTGTTCATTGCTTCTCCGTTTTTGAATATACTATTATTGTACATCGTCATTTCCAAAAGTCAAGTTTTCTAATCGATCTGTCGGTGCGGAAAGTATGCGATTTTTGTTTTCTCCTGAAGTCTGTTGACTGTATTTGTGAAATTATATATACTAGTATTTCAGTAGGTTATTAGTGTTATTATGATTGTCTTACAGAACGTCAACAAAACGTATCGTCTCAAAGATGCGCATGTCGAAGCGATCAAAGACGTGTCGCTTCAGATTCGCGACGGCGATATTTTCGGCGTCATCGGCTATTCCGGAGCGGGAAAATCTTCGCTTGTCAGATGTATCAATTTACTCGAAGTTCCCGACAGCGGTTCGATTTCGGTGAACGGCACGGATGTTACATGGAGCGAAGGCGGAAAGTTCAAACGGCTTTCCAATCACGAAATGAAAAAAGTGCGCAAAAAAATCGGCATGATTTTTCAGCATTTCAATCTGCTCGACCGTTCGACCGTGTTCGGAAACGTGGCATATCCGCTTGCGTATTCGGGGCTTGCAAAAGAGGAAATCCGCTCCCGCGTTTTCGAACTGCTTGAACTGGTCGGTCTTACCGACAAGGCGGCGGCTTATCCGTCTCAACTTTCGGGCGGACAAAAGCAGCGCGTAGCTATTGCGCGCGCTCTTGCAAACAATCCGCGCGTGCTGCTTTCGGACGAAGCGACGAGTGCGCTCGATCCCGAAGCGACCGAATCGATTCTTTCGCTTTTAAAAGAGCTCAATAAAAAATTAAATCTTACGATCATTCTCATTACGCACGAAATGTCGGTTATCAAATCGATATGTCATAAAGTTGCGGTGATGGAAAACGGACGAGTGGTCGAAGAAGGGGATGTGTATACCATTTTTGCATCTCCCGTTCAGGCGATTACAAAGAAATTTATCGCTTCTCAATCTTCGCTTTCAAAAATCGACATGCTCGCATCGGGCGGTGCTCTTATCGGCACGCAAGGCGGCGGCGCACTTGTTAAATTGCAGTTCGAAAAAGATGCCGTCGGCGATGCGCTCATTTCGGAAGTGTCGAGAAAGTTCGGCGTCAATTTGAATATCGTACTCGCAAACGTCGATATCATTCATGGGGAGCCGCTCGGTGCGATTATCGCTGTGATAAAGGGAGATGTGCAAAACGTCGCCGCCGCTCTTTCGTATTTCCGAAGTAAAAACGTAAAAGTTTTTGAAAATATCATTCACGACGGAGGCAAATGATGGAATTTATAGAACGATGGTTACCGAATCTGTATTCCTATTGGTATAAATTTCTTGCCAACTGTGCCGCGACGTTTCAAATGTTTATCATATCGGGCGCAATCTCGTTCGTGTTCGGCATGATTTTCGGCGTACTTCTTATCGTGTTCAAAAAAGACGGTATAAAAGAAAACAAAACCCTTTACACGATCGTCAGTATTTTTATTAATTTATTCCGATCGATTCCTTTTGTCGTGCTCCTCGTGTTTTTGATTCCGTTTACGAGAGCGTTCGTCGGAACGGCCATCGGAGTGAAGGGTGCGATCATTCCGCTCATTTTCGGAACGGTGCCGTTTTTTTCGCGTCAAGTCGAAACCGCCCTTGAAAACGTCGATCCCGGAAAGGCGGAAGCGGCGCGCAGTATGGGAAGCGGTACGTTCGGTTTGATCTTCCGCGTGTATCTTCACGAATCGGTGCCGGAACTCATCCGCGTAACGACGATCACGGCGATTTCCCTCGTCGGTCTTACGACGATGGCGGGCGCCGTCGGCGCGGGCGGGCTCGGCGATTTCGCAATCAACTACGGGCAGGGTTTGAATCATCAGGATATCATCTATGCGTGTATCATCGTACTGCTGCTGTTTATCTGCCTTTTGCAGTTTATAGGTTCGTTTTTCGCAAAAAGGACGACGAACCGCGAGCTCGTTAAAAAACAATATTGATCGTTCCGTAGGAATCGGCGGAGACGAAAAAAATTAAGAGAAACAAGGCCGGCTTAAAGTCTGTTACTTTTTCGACAGCCTTGAATTTTGATTATATAGGAGAATCATATGAAAATTATTAAGAAATTGGTGAGCGCCGTTTTTGCTGGCGCTTTGATTGCAGGCGGGGCTTTTGCGCAAAAGAAGGGTGCGGCGACGGTAAAAGTCGGCGTATGCGGATCGTCAAACGATCAGTGGAAAGCCGTGCAGTATGTGCTCGACAGCGAAAAGTCGGGTATCAAAATCCAGCTCGTCGAATTCAGCGCGTACAATCTTCCGAACGAAGCGCTCAATTCCGGCGACATCCATCTCAACGCATTTCAGCACAAAGCCTATCTCAATAACGATGCGTCGAAAAACGGCTACAAAATTACGGCTATCGGCGATACGCTCATCGCGCCGCTGACGCTGTATTCGAAAAAATACCAAAGCGTCGACGATATCAAAAAAGCCGCCGGCACGAACGGAACGAAGGCGGTTCGGAAAAACGCGCTCCGCCTCGCCATTCCGAGCGACGGAACGAATTTGAGCCGCGGTATCAAACTGCTTGAAGCGGCGGGCTTTATCGAAGTGAACCCCTCGGCGGGATATACGCCTGAAATGAAGGATATTACGAAGCTCGTGTACAATATCGAAGTCGTGCCGCAGACGGCAAATACGCTGCCGCAGACGCTGAACGATTATGCGGGTGCGACGATAAACGGCACCTATGCGATTCCGTCGGGATTCGTTCCCTCGCGCGACGGATTGATAATCGAAAAGCAGTCTTCTTCGGGCGACAATCCCTACGTCAACGTTATCGTCGCCCGCACGAAAGATAAAGACAACGCGCTCTATGCGAAGATTGTGAAAGCCTATCAATCGCAGACGGTTGCCGAATATATTTTTTCGAAGTACAAAGAATCGTATTTTCCGGCATTTACATACGGTACGATCGATGCGAATACGGCCTCAGCGACGGTAAAAAAAGTCGACGCTGCAGTCCGCTGGTAAAAAGAATACGCGTATGGATGAAGTCGAAAAGCGCTTGACGGCTGAAATACAAAACGATCATCGGTATGTCGTCGGTTTGCGGCGGTACTTCCACATGCATCCTGAAATCGCACGGGAAGAATTCAACACCGCAAAAAAAATCGAAGACGAACTCGACGCTGCCGGCATCGCCCATAAGAGAGTCGGCGAAACGGGTGTGTATGCCGAAATCAGGGGAACGAAGCCCGGTAAAAAAACGATCGTGCTCCGAGCCGACATCGACGCGCTTCCGATTCAGGAAACGCACGCTTGCGAATATATGTCGACCGTTCCGGGCAAAATGCATGCGTGCGGACATGATGCGCATACGGCTTCTCTCATCGGTGCCGCGCGTATTCTCGCGTCTCATACCGATGCCTTCGGTGGTACGGTGCGCTTGACCTTTCAGGCGGGCGAAGAGATCGGATACGGCGCGCGCATCTTCGTCGACGGCGGCTTCCTCGACGGAGCCGACCGCACGTTCGGCATCCATACAGCCTCAAACGTTCCCGTCGGTTCCGTCGTCGCAATGGAAGGACCGAACAACGCGAGCGTCGATTGGTTTAAAATAAGCGTGCAAGGCTACCCCGCGCACGTGTCGACGCCCGAACTCGGAGTCGATGCCGTCTATATTGCAAGTCACATCGTCGTCGCTCTGCAGGCGCTCGTTACAAGGCGTACTTCTCCGATGGACAACGTACTCATCGGTGTCGGAAAGCTTACGGCGGGGGATGCTTACAATATAGTAGCGCAAAAAGCGGAACTCGAAGGGACGATCCGTGTGCTCTCGCCGGAAACGAGGAAAGCGGTAAAGGGGCAGCTTGAAACGCTCGCATCGAATATCGCCTCTTCATTCGGCGGCACGGTAAAAATCGAATGGAAAGATTTTACGTCTCCGCTTATCAACGACCGCGAAGCGGCTCTCGAAGTGCAGCGTCTCGCATTCGATATTTTCGGAAGCGATAAAGTGATTACGCAGCGAAAGCCCTCTCTCGGCGGTGACGACTTTGCCGAATATATTATTAAAGTGCCCGGAGTCTACGCCTATGTCGGAACCGGAAATCCCGCGAAAAAGGAAACGGTCGCCGCTCATCACGACTCGATGTTCGATATCGATGAAGAAGCGTTGAACGTTGCGGTGTCTTTATATACGCTTTATGCGATACGGTTTTTGAACGGTACGGTGTAGGGTGCGCTCTGTCTTCTATACTACAGTAATTAAAAGCATATCTGAAAACCGAAGAAAAGTGCGGAGGATCGATATGTTGCCGTTTATTGTGAAATGGTAAAAGAATATTTTATATGCTATAATAAATGCGAGGTGTTCTTATGGTGATGATAATTATTTTTACGATTGTAATCGGTGCGCTTATCGGATGGCTTGCCGGAATTTTTATGAAAAGCAAACACGGATTTTGGATGAACTGTCTGATCGGCATCATCGGTTCGATTGTCGGTTCCGCCGTTGCGAATGCGCTTAACATCGGCGGCGGGGGATTCGCTTCTTCGATAATCATCGGCGTTGCGGGTTCGTGCATCTTTATCGCAGCCGTCCGCGCGATCATGGGTAAAAAATTCTAAACGCGAAAGGGACTGTCGGAAAAGTGAGGTTTAAAAGCGCCGCTGAAATGGCGCGCCGCTTTTAACTTCGAGTTTTCTTGCAGAAAACTCGCCCGTATACGTGTGCGCCGCTCGAAACTTCGCGCTTACGCGCTCGTTGCGAGGCTCGCGCACTAACGCGGACGCGATATAGTCGGGAAAATAAAAATACCGCTTTCCGATGCGCGATACTAGAATCGAACTAGTGACCCCAAGCGTGTCATGCTTGTACTCTAACCAACTGAGCTAATCGCGCACCTGAAAGCGGTGTAGTGATTACTCTATCGGATATCGAACGTTTCGTCAAGATGCGGATTTTATTTTATCGAATACAATCGGGTTATTTACAAAAATCCGCATACAAGTTATAGTGGAGCGCATGTGTCGCCAGGATGGTGGAATTGGTAGACACAAGGGACTTAAAATCCCTCGGCAGTTAAAATGCCGTGCCGGTTCGATTCCGGTTCCTGGCAAAAAATCTTTATGTTTTCTGATACTCATTTTCATTTTTTCAAGATGTGCGAACGCAGGGGCGGCGACGGCTCGGAAATCCTTTCCGAAATGGCAAAGCGCAATTGTCTTTTTGCCCTCGATATCGGTACCGAATGCGGCGATTTGTCTGCGCGAAAAGCCTCACTGGAAAAAGCCCTTTCACTCGTAAGCGGAGAACTGCAAGAAAATGCCGGGCGTATGCTGCATTACACTGCGGGCTTGTGGCCGTCTCCCGATGCGATTGTACATCGGAAAGAGATGATAGAAACGCTCAAAAAAGATATCGCTTCGTTTTCCGAAAAGATTGCGGCCATCGGAGAGTGCGGCATCGACCGGCATTGGAATCCTGCGGCCGCCGACGGAAAATGTGAAAGCGATTCCGATCGGGCGATGAGGGAAGGGGAGTGCGAGCTTTTTGAAATGCAGATCGAGCTTGCAAAAAAACTGAATCTTCCGATTGTCGTACACAGCCGCGACGGTTTTGAAGATACGTATCGGTGCATAAAAAATTCGAAATACGACAGAGGGATCATCCACTGTTTTTCGTACGGCATCGAAGAAGCGCGCGCCTTTCTCGACTGCGGCTGCTACATCAGTTTCAGCGGTTCGGTTACGTACGCAAAGCGCGGCAAAGCGGACGAAATGCAAAAGCTTTTGAGCTACGTTCCCTCGGACAGGATCCTCTGCGAAACCGATTCCCCGTACCTCGCCCCCGTTCCGTACCGCGGCAAAACGAATACGCCGCTCTTTGTCGAACACGTTTACCGTTATGTCGCAAAAGCGCGAAACCTAAGCCCCGAAGCGCTCGGTGAAATCGTCGATGAAAACTGCCGCCGCCTCTTTGCCCTCGAAGGATAGGGGAGGTGCGGCGATCACGTGCTGTATCTGCTGTAATAAAACTCATAGAAGTGGTACTATTCCGCAAGAAATGAAAAAAATACGAATGATTCTATTTTTTACACTATTTTTCGGAGCGAGCGGAGTTTCTCAAACTCCTGCATTAAAAGATGTTCGGGCGAAACAATACGGCTTTGAAAACAAAACCTATATTTACAGCGGTTACTTTATCGATTTAAAAAATCCGAGATTTTATTTTTCGTTTAAAGACGGCACGATTGAAATTGCCGAACCGGCTTTCAACACCGACGAAGAAAAATGGGCACAGGCAATAGTATACACAGCTCCGTATGCGCTTATCCGAAAGGACGGCTTTTTATATTTACATACGGATACACGGCGATTTTTAATATTATTTTCCGGAGAAGTTTGCTTGTTAAAGGACTGCAATTCGACTTTATGTTTGTGGGGATTGGAAAAAAGTTCAAAATATATTCTCAGAGATACTGTGCGCGGATACACGTCGCCGTTTCTGTTTCAGCCGCAGTATCAATCGTTCAGTTCGTTTTTGACGGAGACAATCAACGGTGTAAAATTTGCCTATAATCGGGAAAACAAACGGTATTATTTGGAAATAAATCCTTGGGTCGAAGGTATAAGCGGCGACGGTATCGGAGAAGTGCAAACCGTTAATGTACCGTTCGGTTCCGATACGTTTTTATTTTTAAACGGGTTTATAGATTCCGGCAGACCAGACTTATATCTTAAAAATTCACGAATAAAGGAGTTGATTGTCCGAAACGGAACGTTTCAAGAAACGATAACGCTAAAAGACAGCCCTGAGCCGCAGATAATACAATTTGCATGCCTGTTGGAAGGCGAAGTTTCGTTTGAAATCAAAAGCGTTTACAAGGGAACAAAGTATGAGGATACCGCAATGAGCGGAATATTGTATTTGCGCATTCCGCCGGAGAGATGAATATGCCGAAAACAATAAAATTGCTGACACGATTCTTTCTGCCTTTAGCTCTTATGACAGCCGCCTATGCAGGAGAAAACCGGTCGGTGAGCGATAATTCATTTGGCGGATTCGATGTATATACGTTTTCCTCAGGCGATAAGGATGCAACGTATTATCTCAATGAAAATACGTTGCATATACAAGAGCGCTCACTCGGAAGCCGTTATAACAGCTATGATCAGACAATCACATTTTCAACCATCGAAAAGAACGGTGTACCATATATACGATATACGGAATCCGACCGACAGTATATTTCACTTGACGGTAAAAAATTCGAAGTAAAAAAAAGCGACGGCACGGAGTGGGAAGCCGTATTTTTTAAGAATGAATATTTTTTTGTTTTGCTTAATAAAGACGGTACGTGTTTGTACGGCGCAAAAAATGCATACGATACATGGGAATATCATGTGCACGATACCGAAGTAAAACAAAGTTCATCTTTAAAAGAAAAAACAAAAAGCTATTCGATAAACGATATGGGCTGTAATTTTCCCGAAAAACGTACGGTATGGGGCGCTCCATGGTGCGAGGGCGTACAAGGACAGGGTATCGGAGAACGGCTTGAGTTTTCATTGAAAAAAAACAATTCATATGCCGAAGTATTCGGCAAACAAAAAATATTCATTTCAATCGGCTATGTCGATTATTCCCGTCCCGATTTATACAGCGCCAACTCCCGACCGAAAACGCTTTCCGTCTATATAAACGATGCCTTTTATAAAGATATACACCTTGACGACACGAGTGGATACCAGGACTTGCTTAAAGACAGGTTGCTTACAGCAAACGATACGATTAAAATTATTATAAAAGACGTATATGCGGGCGACAATTATCAGGACACTTGTATCAACGATATTTTTATATTGCCTGTAAGGAATTGAACAGGGGAAGGGATATCTTGTAGTATAGCAACCCCTCTGATATTTCGACTATAATCGAAATCGTGTTGATTTTATCGATCGTTTCGACTATAATCGAAATCGTTGTCGTTTTGGCAAATCTATCGATTACAGTCGAAATCGACAAGGAGCTCGCTTGTGAACCGTATTATCAGACCGAAATACATAAAGCAGATTGCGCAATTCGTAGACAAGCCGGTTATTAAAGTGCTGACCGGTATGAGACGGGTCGGAAAGTCCACGCTTTTAACGATAATAAAAGACGAAGTTTTAAAAAACATACCCGACAAAAATAAAATATACCTCAATTTCGAGTCGGCCGAACTTTTCGATATAACTACCGCAAAGGCTTTGCGCGCTTATTTGCAGCCTATAATTCAAAGAACAAAAAAGAAACTGTATTTTTTCTTCGACGAAATACAAATGGTCGCGGGTTGGGAAAAAGTCGTCAACAGTCTCAGCGTGGATACAAACTGCGATATTTACATAACGGGATCGAATTCGACGCTTATTTCGGGCGATCTTGCAACACTGCTTTCGGGGCGGTATACGGCGTTTGAAATTTATCCGTTTACCTTCGTCGAATTTGTGCAGGTTTTTAAAAATAAAAAAATATCCGAAGAAGCGCTGTTTGATAAATTCCTGCAGATCGGCGGAATGCCTTTTTTGCGCTATTTTGATTTGGACGCTTCTCCCTGTTTTAAATATTTAAACGATGTGTATAATACCGTATTGGTCAAAGACGTTTTGCAGTACAACAATGTTCGGGACGTCGACGGCTTCAACCGCATTTTATCGTATGTGCTTGAAAATATCGGGCACACCTTTTCGGCAAACGGCATTAAAAATTATTTTAAAAACGAAAAACGCAATATTTCGATTGATACGATTTTAAATTATTTGGAATATTGCCAAAATGCTTTTATCATTAAAAAAGTTCCGCGCTATGATATGGCGGGCAAAAAAATCCTCAAAGTGGACGAAAAATATTATGTAACGGATCACGGGTTCCGGCAGGCGCAGGGATTTTCCAACACAAAGGATATAGAGCGGACGCTGGAAAATATCGTGTTTATCGAACTTGCGTCGAGGGGTTATGAGGTAAAAATCGGAAAGCTGAAAGACAGGGAAATCGATTTTATCGCGCAAAAAAACGATCGGATTTTTTATTATCAGGTCGCCTATCTGTTGACCGACGAAAAAACGCGCGAGCGGGAATTCGGGGTGTATAAATCGATTGAAGACAATTTTCCGAAATACGTGCTGTCCATGGATCGCGTCGATTTCGGCAGGGACGGCGTTATTCACAAAAACATCGTCGATTTTTTATCGGAGACGGTGTAGAGGAAAGGGGAAGCGGAAAGGAAGGTTATGAAAAAAATATTGACTTCATTATTTTTTTTAATTTTTATTTGCTCAAATTGTTTCTGCGGCGATTTGGAAAGGAAATTTGAACAAATTTTAAGTACCCAAAAAGAATATGAATTAAAAAAGATAAAAAACGATCCCTACAAGATGATGCGGTTTCCCTATGAGCTGACGGATCAAAAAATTCAGGAAATGAGCGCTACGAAAGTTGTTTCTACAAAAAAGGTGATTTTATCATCCTTTGATAAAGATTTTTATTATATTGCCTGGTATTATGTTTATGATCCCAAAGTAATTTATAGTTATTTGTATGAATTATCTGATAACAAATTATTGGAACAAAGTTCCGTTTGGATACAAAAAATCGAATTCAATACCGACAAGTCCAATTATATTTTTGATATGATGGATTATCGTTTTCCGGGATTTTTACACAAACCGAATTATTTCGGTAATTATTACGATTCAAATTTTTATTTTCAATGTGAAGCAAATAGAATTGAAAACACACTCAGCTATATTAAAGATATTGATACTGATGGAAACGACGAGATTTTTTCATTAGAGAGTATACATGCAAGTGATACGGCGACGAATTTTATCATTTACAAATATGTCAATCAAGAATGGAAAAAAGTTTTGTATTCAGCTTTTTTTGGCTGGGAGGAATTCTGGTCAGATGAAAATTATACAAAAGAAGAATGGTTCACCCCTAAGCCATTCCCCTACGACTTTGTAAAATATAAGGGAAAAATAGGACTGAGAATTATCAGTTATGACAAGCCAAAAGAGTGGCCGACGCATTATCACGCTCAGTTTTGGGCTTATGACGAAAAAACGCAAAAATATGAAATGTTGGAAGAAATCTGGGAAGCGGAAGAAGACACGCCGCCCGACGGACTGATTTTTGTAGAGGCAAAGGAAGATTTAAACTGAACGGCGCTATTTCAGATGTGCAATTTAAATCTTTCCGGTTTTTTACAACGGCAAAATTACCGCGCGAACGGATGTATCGCCGTTTTTCGCATCTCCGGCATCGCTCTTGACGCGCCGACTTCTCTCGTGATATGCTCATAAAACTGGCATTTTTGTCAAATTTTAATAAAATGAAGGGGCTATACAATGTCGTTTATTCCTTTTTTAATGGGCGCAGCTGAAGGCGGAGCGGCCGGCGGTGCGTCGACAACCGGCGGTTTTATGTCATCGATCGTGATGATGGTGCTGCTCGTCGTTATTTTCTATTTTTTCCTTATCCGCCCGCAGAGCAAAAAACAAAAAGAAACGCAGAAAATGCTCGACGCGCTGAAAAAAGGCGATAAAGTCGTTACGATAGGCGGCATTCACGGCGTCGTTTCTTCGGTTGACGAAAAAAACGTCATCGTGAAAGTGGACGATGCGACAAAGATCAAATTTACGCGAAGCGCTATCGCCGCAATCGAAAATCCCGAAGCTCCGGCAAAAGACGCGAAAAAATCTTCCGACGCCGATGCGGAAAAATCTTCGGAAAAATCTTCAGAGGAAAAGAAATAAAACGGAGCTGTCAGCATGAATAAACGTACTCGTTTTGTAATCCTGCTTGCGGTGCTTGCCGTTTGTTTCGCTTTTTTGTGGCCGTCGATCAGCTGGTACTACGGCACGCCGAAAGAGATGAAAGCGCTCGCACTCGGTTCGCTGCAGAGCATCAAAGATTACGCGACCGTAAAAGCGTCCGACGACGTAAAGGCGTTTACGGATGCGGCGCGGAAAGATCCGAACGCTCAGCTCGAAGAATCCTACGGCTGGATAAAAAAGATCGTCGCGCGAAACTATAAAAATATGGGTGCGAAAGTGCCGTCGCCTTTGACGAAAAGCGCGGTGCTCAACGCATTTTCAAGCGAACAGGAATTCCGTGAAGCGGTGCAGGCCCGCTACCGCGACGCTATTTTAAAAGCGAAAAAGCAATATCAGAATTCGGTAAAACTCGGACTCGATCTGTCCGGCGGTATGAACATCATCGTTAAAGCGGATCTCGACGCCGCCGTAAAAAATCAGGAAGGTGCCGATACTGCCGAATCGAGCGCGACGCTCAAAGCGAACGCGATGCAGCAGGCGATTGACTCGCTTTCGAGCAGGATCGACCGCTTCGGTCTCACGTCTCCGGTGATCCGTCAGCAGGGCGAAGACCGCATCTATATCGAAATCCCGGGAGCTGCGGAAGCGGATGCCATCAATACGATCATCATGGGAAAGGGCATTTTGAATTTCCGTCTCGTCGACGATGCGGCAACTCAAGCGTTTAATAATTATTATCTGCAAAATCCCGGAAACGTTTTCGCTTCCGACGGTACGCTGCTCGACGCTTCCGTTATCCCCGCCGACTGCGAAGTGCTCGGTCTCTATCAAAACGACGATTACGGTCTCGAAGATCGGATCGGCTGGCTTGCCGTAAAAAAAGAAATCGCGCTCGACGGCCGGCATATCAAATCGGCGGAAGTCGGTTCGGACAATTTAACGAACCGCCCCGAAGTCGATTTCGTACTCGACGGCGAAGGCGCCGTGATTTTCGGCGAGTTTACGTCGGCTCACGTCGGCGAGCGGCTCGCCATCGTAAACGACAACAGGATCCGCTCGGCGGCGACGATCAATACCGCGATCACCGGCGGCCGCGTTGCGATAACGGGTTTCAATCTCGAAGAAGCGCAGACGCTGCAAAAAGTGCTGCAGACGGCGTGGCTTTCCGTGCCGCTTTCGGTCGAAAGCCAGCAAGTCATCGGCGCCTCTCTCGGACAGAGGGCGAAGCGGATGGGCATCATTGCGGTGTTGGTCGGTCTCGGTGCGATCATGTTTTTTATGCTCGTCTACTATAAAGGTGCGGGCGTCAACGCGTGCGTCGCGCAGATACTCAACCTCTACATCATGTTTTCGGTGCTCTCGGCGTTCAATATGACGATTACGCTTTCCAGCATCGCCGGTATGATTTTGACGATCGGTATGGCGGTCGATGCGAACGTCATTATTTTCGAGCGCATCAAAGAAGAGCTTTCAGACGGCAAAGGGCGTACGGCAGCGATCGCTGCAGGCTTCCGCAATGCGTTTTGGGCTATCATGGACTCGAACATTACGACCTTTATCGCGGCGATGTTTTTGTCGCAGCTCGGCAGCGGTGCAATTCAGGGCTTTGCGGTCAGCTTGGCGATCGGTGTCGTCTCTTCCGTGTTTACCGCCCTGTTCGTGTCGCACCTTATGTTTGATTTCAATACCGACGTGTTCCGTAAAGATACCGTGAGCATCAGCTGGAGGGTAAAATAATGACGCGAAAAACGATACATTTCAGCAAAGGCTTCCTTCCGTGCGCGGTCATCAGTGCGGCGATCATCGTTTCGGGCATCGCGGGATTTTTTATACGCGGCATCAATTTCGGTCTCGACTATCGTCCCGGTTTGCTCGAAGAAGTGCGCATCGCACCCGCCGTTTTGGACGTGAGTTATTCCGGCAGTGCGAACGTCAGCCTCGACATGAGCGGCGAAGGGATCGATGTCGTCATAAGCGGAACGGGTTCGGAAAATAAAACAGAAACGCTTTCGTTCGCCGCGAACAAAACGGTTTCAGATCTCGCGTCGAGTCTCAATGCGATCGACGGAATCCGCGCGCAAGTCAATTCGAACGCATCTTCTTCGACGGCGGATTTGTTCGTCGATACGAACGCATCGAATAAACTTTCGTCGACTCCGTACCGCTTGTATTCCGCCGGAAAAATAGATGTCGCCGTTTCGCAAGTGCGCGAAGCGCTTTCGTCGGTCGAAGGCATTTCGATTCAGCAGCTCGGTGCGGGCGATGCGGCGAGTTTTCAGATCCGCATGGCCGATAAGGGCGACGGAAAATCGAGCGCCGATCTGCAAAATACGGTTTTGACGAACTTGAAAAATAAATTCGGCGATGACAACGTAGTCGTCGTCCGTACCGATTTTATCGGTTCGAATTTCTCACGCGCGATCGCAGTGCAGTCGATCATCGTGCTTGCCTTTGCTATCGTGCTTATATGGCTGTATGCGACGATCCGCTTTCACTGGGATTTCGCGCTCGGCTCCGTACTTGCGCTTATCCACGATTCGCTTATCATGATAACGTTTATCGTGTGGTCGCAGATGGAATTTTCGACGATGACGGTAGCGGCGATTTTGACGATTGTCGGTTATTCGATCAACGCGACGATCGTTATCCTTGACCGCGAACGCGCGCTTTTGCCGATCATGAAAGACACGAAAAAATTTAACGACATCATCGATCAGGCGCTCACCGACACACTGAGCCGTTCGATCATCACGACGGTGACGACGATGTTTGCGGCGGCGTCCCTCTACGTATTTACGCAGGGCGATATCAAAAACTTCGCTCTCGCGCTTCTCGTAGGACTTGTCAGCGGCTGTTATTCATCCATATTCATTTCGAGCGGATTTATCGCCGCGACGCGAAAAAATTGGAAACCGGAATACGGCATTCACCATTCGCTGAAACTCCAAAAAGGCGTGTTCGACGTCGGAGTAAGCGTGTAAGCACATTTTATTGATATAGTTTTGAAAAATACCGCGCAGGA
Source organism: Treponema sp. Marseille-Q4132 (assembly GCF_014334835.1). NCBI lineage: Bacteria > Pseudomonadati > Spirochaetota > Spirochaetia > Treponematales > Treponemataceae > Treponema > Treponema sp. Marseille-Q4132. The sequence continues at coordinate 725,706 of NZ_CP060591.1, read as the reverse complement.
GTGCGCGGTATTTTTTTTGCGTTTTGGTGCGTGAGGCGGTTTTTTATACTGTGTATTTCGTGCGACGCTAAAAACCTGCAGTCGAAATTTCCTTATCGCGTCATTTTTTATTGTGCGTGCAGTGTACTAAATTCGCCGTTCAAGCTATACTGCCTCTATGACTGTCATCCGTTCCGATGTCCTCGGCTGTTGTTTCGGTGTGCGCCATGCTCTCGATGCGGCGCAAAAGGCGATTTCGGACAATCCCGGAAAAAAACTATATACGCTCGGTCCGCTCATCCACAACCGTTTTGCCCTCGAAGCGCTTGAAAAGCAGGGGCTTTCGGTACTCGGCGAAAACGATGCCGAAAAAGCCGAATGCGGCAGCGTCGTCATCATCCGCGCGCACGGCGTGCCGCCTGAAACGATCGAAACGCTTAAAAAGCGGAACTGCACGATCGTCGATGCAACTTGCACCCGCGTTACTGCAAGTCAAAAGCTTGCCGCCTCTTCCGCGCAAAAAGGCTGTACGGTGCTGTTTGCAGGCGATGAAAAACACGGAGAAGTCGCGGGAATTGCGGGGTACGCGAAAGAGCGTTTCATACTCGTGCAAAGCGTCGAAGAAGCCGAAACGCTTTCGCTTTCGGAAAATGAAAAAGCTGTGCTCCTTTCTCAAACGACTTTCAGTAAAACGGAATTCGAAAAAATTGCGGAATTGTTAAAACGAAAGTGTCCCTCGCTCACCGTCATACATACGATTTGTCCCGCGACGAAAGCGAGGCAGGATGCGCTTTTAAAGCTCTGTCCGAACGTGGACGGCGTACTCGTCGTCGGCGGCAAAAACAGCGCGAATACGAAGCGGCTTTTGCTTGCCGCAAGAGCACAATCATGCCGTGCCGATTTGATCGAAACGGCGGATGAGATCCCGAGCGATTATTTTAAAATGAAAAGGGTCGGTATTACGGCCGGAGCGAGTACGCCCGATTACATAATCGATGCAGTTGAAGCCGCTCTTACGGGGTGCAAAGATGCGCAGTAAAAAAAAATATACTGCAGCGATAATCGGTACGGGGAGGATCAGTTTTACGCTCGGTTTCGATAAAAAACGCGAGCAGCCGGCAAGCCACACGGCATCTCTCCGCGGAAATCCCCGCATACGCATCATTGCAGGCTGCGATACCGATGCCGAAAAACTTGCGGCGTGGAAACGGTACTGCCGGGGTGCGGCTTCTTATCATACGGCGAGCTATCTCTTTGCCGCCTGCAATCCCGATATCGTCGTCGTTGCGGTCAACGAAAGCGCGCATTTGGAAGTGGCGCTCGAAGCGATACGGAGTAAGCCGAAATTAATAATTTTGGAAAAGCCCGTCGCGCTCTCCATGAAAGACGGACTTACGATTGCCGACGAAGCGAAAAAATACGGCGTACCCGTGCTCGTAAACCACGAGCGGCGCTTTGCCGACGACTACGCGGCAGCAAAATCCTACATAAAAAAAATCGGTGCAGTTCAGCGCGTGCGCGCGGAACTCTGCTCCGGCCTTCGCGTCTACGGTAAAAAATACGAAGCGTCCGGCGAATACAGTCTCTTTCACGACGGCACGCACCTCGTCGATATAGTGCAGTATTTGCTGTCGGACGCTTCGCACAGCGCGAAAACGGAAACGAGACGGAGCGTGCTGTACAATATGTCGATTACGGGCATATATCGCGATAAAAGCGATCCCTCTGTCGTGCAAAATCTTTCCGCGCATTTCGCGTCCGATGTCTGTCCCGACATCACGATTACGATGAGCGGGAGATCGCGTTTTTTTTCGTTCGGCGTCGACATACTCGGAACCGAAGGGGCCGTCGCGATCGGGAACGGCTATGCGAAATTTTACCGGAGGGAAAAAGCGAAGCTGTACACGGGATTTTATTCGCTTGCCGAAGATAAAAAAGTTTCCGCGCCGAAAAAGACACGCTGCTTTTCGAATATGGTGAAAAGCTGCGTCGATTTTCTCGACGGAATCGCTCCGCTCGAATCGACGCTCGAAGACGGATTGCAAACCCTCGACATCCTCGAACGGATCCGTGCGGAACTCGGCGCATAAGCTTATTGCATAAAAATGCAACCTACGCCCGCGCGAAGCGGTGCGAAGCAGCGACCGCAGCAAAGCGAGGACGCCGAGTGTGAGCGAGCCGCGAAGGGCGGGATGGCAAAAAAGTTTCGTCCGAAGTCCGTTCGTGTGTCAAGTTTTGCGCGGCAAAAATACGGCACTCAGCGCGATGTTTTTAAAACGCTTCGCTCTTTTCGGCGGAGGATCGCTTCTTCGATCAGCAATTCGGTGAGGCAGGTAAAACTCAAGCCTTCGCTTTCGCAGGCTTTCGGAAACATGCTGATAGCCGTAAAGCCCGGCATCGAATTGATTTCGTTGAGATAGATTTCGCCGGAGTCTTTGTCGAGAAAAAAATCGATGCGGCTCAAACCCGACGCGTCGACGATTTTGTACGCGTTCAGCGCAATGCTTCTGATTTTTTCGCGCACGTTTTCGCTTATGTCCGCCGGTATGCGAACGCCGTCGCTGTCTTTGTATTTTGCATTGTAATCGTAAAACTCGTGCGTCAAAACGATTTCACCGGGTCCGTATACGGTAACGCTTTCGCGCCCGCCTTCTGCCGCCGTCGTATTGCCGGTGACGGCGCATTCGAGTTCGCGGGCGTTTATCGCTTTTTCGATGAGCACTTTATCGTCCCACAAAAAAGCGTCCGCAAGTGCGACCGAAAGCGCCTTTGCGTTTTCCGCTTTTGCCGCGCCGTTCGAAGAGCCCGCCGCGGATGGCTTTACAAAAAGCGGAAAGCCGAGTGTACTGACGGCTTTTTCTACGAGCGCATCGTAGGCGCGCGAATCGAGCACATCCGCTCTTCGAAGCGTAACGTAGGGGACGATCCGAATGCCCGCCGTCTGAAGGACGACCTTTGTCTTTTCTTTGTCCATCGTGAGTGCGCTCGATGCGACGGAGCAGCCGACATAGGGGATGTCCGCCGTTTCGAAGAGTCCTTGAATCGTGCCGTCTTCGCCGTTCGTACCGTGAAGGACTGGGAACGCGACGTCGATATCGAGTATCCTGTTGCCTGCCGAAAAGGCCGCATTTTTCATTCCGGGTGCGATCCTTATTTCAGCGCCCTCTTTTTCCGTTACCTTAAGCGCCGCCTTTGCGTCCGCTCTCACGCGGCCGAGTTCGGCATCGTCCTGTAAAAACCATCGTCCGTCTTTTGTAATGCCGATGAGAATGATTGTATGTTTTTTGTCGATGTGCCGCGCGACCGCCGCGCCCGACATGAGCGATACTTCGTGTTCGCCGCTTTTTCCGCCGTAGATAAGTGCTATTGTCATAAAATGAGTATAGCACTTTCGGTGCGGCGCGGGAATGGCTTGGCGCAAAATGCGAAATATAAAAGCACATGCGCCGCCGTGCAAACGCGCACATCGCGCAAGACGTACGAGACTCGGGTAAAGTAAACGTGTTGTCTTTTCCTTTCACTCGTGATAGGATAGCAAATCCGCGCATTTTTTGCGCTGTTAATTTAACAAATTGCAATCGGGAAACAATATGGGTGTCGATAAAAAACTTTTGTGTCATTGGGCGGACCGCGTCGCGGACAATATCATTTCGGAGCGGGGCGAGCGCGATTTATATACCTGCGCTTCGGGCATAACGCCGTCGGGTACCGTGCATATCGGAAACTTCCGCGAAATCATCACGGTCGATTTGGTCGTGCGCGCGCTGCGCGACCGCGGCAAAAACGTGCGATTTATCTATTCGTGGGACGATTACGATGTGTTCCGCAAAGTGCCCGCGAATATGCCGAATCAGGACGAACTGAAAAAATATCTTCGCTTTCCGATTACGATGGTTCCCGATACGACAGGGCGCGATGAAAACTATGCGCGCCATCACGAAGTCGATATCGAGCGGGAGCTTCCGAGAGTCGGCATTCATCCCGAATTTTTATATCAGGCTCAGCGCTACCGCGAAAACCGCTACGCCGAAGGCATGAAAAAGGCAATGCAAAATCGCGAGCTTATTAAATCGTGTCTGAACGAATATCGCGACGATGCACACAAGATGAAAGCGGACGACGCGTATTGGCCTGTTTCGGTATTTTGTTCGAAATGCAATCGCGATACGACGGAGATAACAGGCTACGACGGCGAATACGGCATATCGTACAAATGCGAATGCGGACACGAAGCGGCCGAAGACCTCCGCACGTCGAAGGGCTTTAAGCTTGGCTGGAGAGTCGACTGGCCGATGAGATGGAACGAAGAAAAAGTTGTGTTCGAGCCGGGCGGAAAAGACCACGTGAGTCCCGGCGGTTCTTACGATACGGCAAAGCTCGTTTCGAAAAAAGTCTACGGCTGGGATGCGCCCGTTACGATGAAATACGATTTTGTCGGTTTAAAGGGAATCCCCGGAAAGATGTCGTCGTCGAAGGGTAAAGTCATCGCGCTTCCCGACGCGCTCGCCGTCTACCAGCCGGAAGTGCTGCGCTATATTTTTGCCGTCAACAAAGTCGATCACGAATTTGCGATCAGCTTCGACCTCGACGTCATCACGGTGTACGAAGCCTACGACCGCACCGAGCGTATCGCGTGGGGTCTCGAACAGGCGAAAAACGACGACGTCGCAAATCTCGAAAAGCGCGTTTACCTGCTTTCACAAGTGGAGCCGGCGATGCCGAACGTCATGCCGTATCAAATCGGCTTCAGAATGCTCACGACGCTTTTACAGACCTATTCGGGCGATATCGACGCGGTTATCGCATCTTTGAACGGCGTACGCGACGAACAAAAAGATTGTTTGAAGCGGCGGTGCGAGTGTGCGTGGTATTGGGTTACCGAATGCGCTCCGGAAGATTTTAAATTTGCACTCCGTATCGAAAGAGGGGCGGTCGCGTTAAGCGATGCGGAAAAAGAGGTTGTCGGAAAAATGAAAAGCGATGTGCTGCCCTTTGTCGAATCGAGCGGAGAGCAGGAGCTTTCGCAAAAGATTTACGACGCGGCCGTCGGATGCGGCATTAAGCCGAAAGAGCTTTTCGGTATCATGTACCGTGTACTCATCGGCAAAGAGCAGGGGCCGCGGCTTGCAAGCTTTATGAAAATCATCGGAAAAGAAAAGCTCGAAAAGATTTTATCGAATTATTAATTTGGCGAACGAACGTATGCCGAAAAAACGTATGGTAAAATATTTTTTGCCGTGCTATACTTCCGGCCATGCCGACGCTGAAGAATCTTACCAGAGGGCTTGAAAAAAAATATATTGCATATACGTGTTTGTCTCCGTTTACGATGATCGGAGAGGTTGTCATGGAGACGGTGATCCCGTACATCATGTCGCGCATCATCGACGTGGGCATGGCGCAGGGCGATATCGCTTATGTCGTGCGTACCGGCGGCATTATGACAGGCTGTGCACTCGTTTCTCTTTTGTGCGGTGCGGCCGGAGCCTTTTTTGCAGCTTCCGCTTCTCAGGGATTTTCGTACAACCTCAGACGAAAGCTCTTTGCAAACGTGCAGGATTTTTCTTTCGCCGATATCGATGAGTTCGGAACGGCTTCACTTGTCACACGCCTTACCGTTGACGTGACGAATGCGCAAAACGTGTATCAAACACTCATCCGTCCGAGCGTGCGCGCGCCCTTTATGCTCGTATCGGGTACGGTTATGGCATACGTTATAAATCGCCGCCTCGCATCGATTTTTCTCGTTTCGATTCCGGTTTTAATAATCGCCATCGCCCTCGTTTCTTCGAAAGCGTATCCCCGGTTCGGAAAAATGCTTGCAAAATACGACGCGCTCAATACGATCATTCAGGAAAATCTCATCGCGATCCGAGTCGTAAAAGCTTTTGTACGCGGAAAATTCGAATGCGAAAAATTCGCTTTTTCGGCGGACGCCGTAAGACGTGCGCAGGTTTCGGCGGAAAAAGTTGTTTTGTGGATTTGGCCCGTCATGCAGATGACCGTGTACGGCACGATCATCGCTTCTCTGTGGTTCGGCGGCAATATGATAATTGCAGGCGATATGAAAACGGGAGAGCTCGTAAGTTTTCTTTCGTACATCACGCAAATCCTCATGTCGCTTTTAATGCTCGGCATGATTTTCGTTTCGCTCGTGCTTTGCCGTGCGTCGATCGCGCGCATAAACGAAGTGCTCGATAAAAAAAGCTCCGTCGCTTCTCCCGAAGCCGGACTGAAAATTATTAAAGACGGCTCGATCGATTTTGAAAACGTATCGTTCCGCTATTCCGAGAGCGCAGGCAGTTTCGCACTTGAAAACGTCAGCTTGCACATTGCAAGCGGTCAAGTTGCAGGTATCATCGGCGGTACCGGATCTTCGAAGACGACGCTCGTTTCGCTTATTCCCCGCCTGTACGATGTAAGTGCCGGTGCGGTAAGGGTCGGCGGAGAAGATGTGAGGCGCTACGATTTGACTTCTCTCCGCGACGGCGTTTCGACGGTGCTGCAAAAAAACGTTTTATTCAGCGGTACGATAAAAGAAAATCTCAAGTGGGGCGATAAAGAGGCGAGCGACGAAGCGATCGTTGCGGCGTGCAAAGCGGCCGATGCTGCAGGCTTTATCGAATCTTTTCCGTTAGGTTACGATACGGTGCTCGGGCAGGGCGGCGTCAATATTTCCGGCGGGCAAAAGCAGAGGCTGTGTATTGCGCGTGCGTTGTTGAAAAATCCGAAAATATTGATTTTCGACGACAGCACGAGCGCGGTCGATACGGCGACCGAAGCGCGCATACGCTCCGCTTTGAAAACTTCACATCCTGAGATAACGAAAATTATCATCGCACAGCGCATTTCATCGGTGCGGGACGCCGACGTCATCTTCGTGCTCGACGAAGGAAAAATAAGCGGTTTCGGCACGCATGAAGAATTGTTAAAATCGAATGCGATCTACAAAGAAGTGTACGAGTCGCAGCGGACGGTAGGGGACTAGGATATGCCGGCAGGACGACTCGGGAAAAAAAGGCTATGCGAAGCCGAAACATACGTGCTCGACGATAAGGCGGCTCGCGTCTTATATGGCGCAATACAAAGCGCTGTGGATCGCGGTATTTGTTCTTATCGCCGTAAATGCAGGCTCGAGCGTCGTAAGTTCGTATGCGATAAAACCCGCTCTCAACGATTATATCATTCCTCTTATCGGAAAACAAAATCCCGGTTTAATAAAATTTATTAAAATGCTTGCCCTCGTTTTTGCGATTTTGGCCGCAGGCTCTTTCGCTTCATGGGGCAGTTCTCGTATCATGCTGCATATTTCGTCGGACGTGCTTTTCCGCATCCGACGCGATCTGTTCGAAAAACTTGAAACGCTTCCGATAAAATATTACGATACCCGGGCGCACGGCGAAATCATGTCGCGCTTTACGAACGATATCGATACGCTGCGCGATGTGTTCAGTCAGAGTTTGGTGCAGCTTTTTTCGTCGGTCATTACCGTCTCAGGCATATTCGCAATGATGATCGTGCTGAGTCCCGCGCTCACGCTTATCGCCGTCGTTTCGATTGCGTTCATCATGCTGCTCGCCGCTTTTGTCGGAAAAAAGAGCGCGGGCGCATTCCGCGATCAGCAAAAAAATATCGGACGGGTAAACGGCTATGTCGAAGAGCTTATCGAAGGGCTGCGCGTCGTCAAAGTGTTCAACCACGAACGCGAAGCGATCACCTCTTTTGCTTCGCTCAACGGCGAGCTTTGCGCTTCGGGTTCTCGCGCGAATACTTACGCGGGTATGCTCATGCCCCTTATGGAAAATCTTTCTCACGTTCAGTACGCGCTCGTCGCGGTCGCAGGTGCGCTCTTCGTCATCGGCGGGAAGCTCGACTTGGGTTCTATCGCCGCTTTTTTGCAGTACACGCGGAATTTCAGCCGGCCGATAACGATGATGAGTCAGCAGTTTAACGGCATATTGAACGCGCTCGCCGGTGCGGAGCGGGTGTTCGCGGTTATCGACGAAGAAAGCGAAGCAGACGAAGGAAGGCTGTGCCTCGTCAATGCGTGCGAAGCGCGCGATAAACTCGGAAAAATGAAGCTGGTGCAGTCTTTCGCTTATACCGGCGAATGGGCATGGAAAGATCCCTCCGACACGAAATTGATACGATTGCGAGGCGACGTCGCTTTCGATCACGTGAGTTTCGGCTACGGCGAAGGAAAAACGGTTTTGCACGACATCCGTATGCGCGCCTTACCCGGACGGAAAATCGCGCTCGTCGGTTCCACCGGAAGCGGGAAGACGACGGTGATAAATCTTTTGACACGCTTTTACGACGTCGCCGAAGGTTCGGGCAGTATCACGTACGACGGCATTCCGATTAATAAAATTAAAAAAGACGATCTGCGCCGTTCGCTCGGCATCGTACTGCAGGACACTCACCTTTTTTCCGGAACGATACGCGACAATATCGCCTACGGCAATTTGGAAGCAAGCGATGCGCAGATTACCGCCGCGGCGCGTCTTGCAAATGCGGACGCTTTTATCCGGAGGCTTGAAAAGGGATACGATACCGTTATTTCGGGCGACGGCGGAAATTTGAGCCAAGGGCAGAGGCAGCTCATTGCGATCGCACGCGCTGCCGTCGCCGATCCGCCTGTGCTCATCCTCGATGAAGCGACGAGTTCGATCGACACGCGAACCGAACTGCTCATTCAAAAAGGTATGGACAGCCTTATGAAAGGCAGAACTGTGTTCGTCATCGCGCACCGCCTCAGCACCGTCCGAAATGCGGATGAAATCGTCGTGCTGGAACAGGGTACGATTATCGAGCGCGGTACGCACGAGGAACTCATCGCGTCGGGCGGCCGCTATTATCGCCTGTATACGGGCAGCGCGATTTTGGAGTAGGGCAAGCGTGCGGGTGCCGGCAGGGCTGTGACAAGCGGCAAATCGGTCGGGGAATCGGTTGACGAAGCGCTGAAGTAAATCGATTGTATTACACGGACTTCGAAAAACGATATATGCGAAGTCTGCAATGCCCTTGACAAACGCAATTATTATTCGCTAGAGTAAAAACATGAAACACGGTTTTTCCGTAAAAAACGATATGCGCTCATTTTGTGCAAGCGGCCTCTTGCGCGGGGTATACTCTTATTATTATTATCGTTTTTTCACTTCATGCGGAGAAGTCCTGCCGGCGTAAAAACCGAGTGCGTGTTTTACTGAAAGCAAGTAAACAGAGGGAACTCTCCGGAGTTCCCTTTTTTGTTTTTAAATTATTTATAGGAGTATGCGATGATCGTTATTTTGAAAAAAGGTGCGACTGATGCCGCGATGGAGAGTTTTATCCGGCAGTGGAAAGAAAAGGGTTACGGCGTACACGTTTCACGCGGTGAAGAAGCGACTATACTCGGTTTACTCGGCGATACGACAAAGCTCGATACCGAAAGCGTCATCGCCGATCCGATCGTAGAAGACGTAAAGCGCGTTACGGCTCCGTACAAAATGGCAAACCGTGCTTTTCATCCGGACAATACGGTGATTGCCGTCGGCACGGGAGGAGGTGCGGTAAGTTTCGGGGGCGATACGGTTCCGGTGATTGCAGGTCCCTGTTCGGTCGAAAGCGAAGAGCAGGTCGTCGCGATTGCAAAAGAAGTCAAAAAGGCGGGTGCAAAACTGCTGAGAGGCGGAGCGTTCAAACCGCGCACCTCTCCCTATGCGTTTCAAGGACTCGGCGCTCAAGGACTTGAATTTCTAAAATCGGCAAAAATCGAAACGGGACTTCCGATCGTCACTGAATTGATGGACGTACGTCAGCTGCAGTATTTTGCCGACGTCGACATCATTCAAATCGGCGCGCGCAATATGCAAAACTTCGATTTATTAAAAGAAATGGGCAAGGCGGGAAAACCGATTTTATTAAAACGCGGCATGGCGGCGACGGTCAAAGAACTGCTCATGTCCGCCGAATACATTATGGCAAGCGGCAACGAAAACGTCATACTTTGCGAGCGCGGTGTGCGCACATTCGATTCCTATACGCGAAACTGTCTCGACGTGAGCGTCGTTCCCTACTTGCACAAAGTGAGCCATCTTCCCATCATCATCGATCCGAGCCATGCGTGCGGCATGAGCTGGATGGTGCCGACGCTTGCAAAGGCGGCGGTCGCCGGGGGTGCGGACGGTCTTATCATCGAAGTGCATAACGATCCGAGCCGTGCGCTGTGCGACGGAGAGCAGAGCCTGCGTCCGGACGAATTCGCTTCTTTGATGAAAACGCTTGCCCGGGGAGCGGAAATCGAAGGACGAAGCGTGTAACGGCACCGTGCATAATGCGCACAGCTTGTGGAGGAAATTATGAATGCAATGAGCAATCTTCAGGACGCCGTTTACGGCATAGTCGGACTCGGTATTATGGGCGGTTCAGTCGCAAAAGCGATACGCTCGAACGTGCTCGATATGCCGAGCGCTGCCGGAAAAATTTTTGCGTGCGATGCGCTTGGCGCAACGCTCGACGCTGCCGTCCGCGACGGCGTTATCGATAAGGGCTTTGCTCCCGGTGAAGCGGGTGCGATGCTTTCCGAGTGCGATATCGTGTATATCTGCCTCTATCCGCACGCAACGCTCGAATTTATTAAAGCGCATCGAAACGATTTTAAAAGCGCATCTATCGTCACCGACATAAGCGGCGTCAAAACGTTTTTAGCCGACGGCCTTGCAAAATTTTCGAGGGATGATGTCGATTTTATTTTCGGACACCCGATGGCGGGCGGCGAAAAAGAAGGCTACGTCAATTCGAACGGTGCGTATTTTAAAGGGCGGAATTATATTTTGATGCTGCAGCCTTCGAATAAAGCCGAAAACGTCGCGCTCATAAAAAGCCTCATCGCTGCGATGGGCTTTGCGCGCATCGTCGAAACGGACTGTAAAACTCACGATCGAAAAATCGCATTTACGAGCCAGCTTTGTCACGTCATCGCGTCCGCTCTCGTCAAAAGCGCCGAAGACGAAAGCGTAACCGAATTCGGCGGCGGCAGTTTTGAAGATTTGACGCGCATCGCGATGATCAACGCGCCGCTGTGGACGGAACTTTTTCTCGCAAATAAAGACGAACTTCTCTCACATATCGATTCATTTGAAAAGCAGCTTGCGCTGATGAAAAAAGCCGTTGCGGAAAACGATGCGGTTTTACTTGAAGCCTACCTCGCAGACGTGCGCACGCGGCGCATGAATATGGGAACTTTCGTCGTAAAAACGAATAAACCTTCGTATTGACGAGGTGCAGACCGTTCATTAAAATCGATAATTATGACCGATCTTGAAGTGCTCGACGGCGCGATCCGTCGTGTTCCCGACTTTCCGAAGCCGGGGATTCTTTTTTACGATATTACCGGCATCTTCGTCAATCCGCAGGCGTTTTCGTTTTGTATCGACAGCATGGTAAACATATACCGCGATAAAAATATCGATGCGGTTGCCGGCGTCGAATCGCGCGGCTTTTTGTTTGCGGCTCCGTTTGCGCTTCGCATGGGTATCCCGCTCGTGCTCGTGCGCAAAAAAGGAAAGCTCCCGGGCGATAAATATACGTGCGCGTATTCGCTCGAATACGGACAAGCGGAAATCGAAGCGCATAAGTCGGATATCCGAAAAGGAAAGCGTTATCTCATCGTCGACGATCTGATCGCGACGGGCGGAACGCTCCAAGCTTCCCGCAGTCTTATCGAACAGGGCGGAGGGATCGTTTCGGACTTTTTCGGCGTCATAGGACTTGCCGATTTGCACTACAAAGAAGTGCTCGATCCGATACGCGTTACGACGCTTATAGATTATCACGGTGCATGATATAATTTAATAATTATTAATTACGGGTGTTTTATGAATGCATTGCCGGCGCATTACAAGCAGATACTGAATCCGAAAGAGACGGAACACGCAATCGTCCTGATAAAAAATTTTTTCCAAACGGCGCTTTCGACCGAATTGAATTTGACGCGCGTTACGGCGCCGCTTTTCGTACAGAGCGGACTCGGCGTAAACGACGATCTGAACGGCGTCGAACGGCCGGTATCGTTTCCGGTAAAAGACATGGAAAACAAGCGCATGGAAATCGTACAGTCGCTCGCCAAGTGGAAGCGCTTGAAAGTGACGGAACTCGGTATGCGATCGGGTTTCGGCATTTACACGGATATGAATGCGATCCGTCCCGACGAAACGCTCGATGCGATCCATTCCCTGTATGTCGATCAGTGGGATTGGGAAATGGCGATCGAACCTGAAAATCGCACGGTGTTTTACCTGCACGAAATCGTAAAAAAAATTTACCGTTGTCTGAAGCGCGCCGAGTTTTATATTTACGATCACTACGCTTCGATCGCGCCGTCTCTCCCGGAAAATATTACGCTTTTATATGCCGATGATTTGGAACGCGAATATCCCGATCTTACTCCGCACGAGCGGGAAGCGAAGGCTGCAAAAAAATACGGCGCGGTGTTTATAACCGGCATCGGCGGAAAAATGCCGAGCGGTTCCGTTCATGACGGACGCGCACCCGATTACGACGATTGGATTACCGAAACGGGCGACGGACACCGCGGCTTGAACGGCGATATCATCGTATGGAACGGTGTGCTGAAAGCGCCGCTCGAACTTTCGTCCATGGGCATTCGCGTTTCTCCCGAATCGCTGAAAGCGCAGCTCAAAGAGCGGGGCTGTACCGACCGCGAAAAATTCGAGTTCCATAAAAAATTATTAAAAGGCGAACTGCTGCAGACGCTCGGCGGCGGCATCGGGCAGTCTCGCTTGTGTATGTTTTTACTCAAAAAAGCGCACATCGGTGAAACGCAGGTGAGCATTTGGCCGAAGAAGATAATTAAAGATTGTGCCGATTTAGGCATCGCTCTTTTATAGCGCGGAAAATCCGCATAAAAAGCGGCTCTGCGGTGGAAACGATTTTCTTTATCGCCGATGAAGTTTCCCGTCTCGACGAGCTTTTGCGAAAAAAGCTCCCGCAATATTTCGGCGGTGAAGCATCCGTAAGCAATTCCAAAATACGCCGTCTCATTATTGCAGGCGCGGTATTTTCTGACGGCGTGCAGCGCCGCATCCCCGCGTACGCTATAAAAAAAGGAAGCCATATCGCCGTAAAAATCGATCGGGGAAAATTTTTTTACGAAAAGCAAAACGGCGACATATCTTTCGAGCTTTCCGAAAAATCGATTTTATACGAAGATGATTTTTTAATAATCGTTGATAAGCCCGCTTTTTTTCTTACCGAACCGACGATTGCGGGAAAGCGGGACAATATGCACGATGCCATCATCGCTTGGCTGTGGAAAAAAAATCCTTCGCTTAAAAACAAGCCGTACGCGGGTATCATGCATCGCCTCGACAGAACGACGAGCGGGGTTTTGCTTTTTACAAAACAGCGTTCGGTAAATGTGCGCATACACGAATTGTTCGAAAGCGGCGGCGTGCAAAAAATATACTGCGCTCTTGCCGCAAAACCTTTTGCGCCGCCTGAAACGAGCTTCAGCGTCGAAAGCCGGATCGGCAAGCTCGGCGGAAGCGGTATGTGGGGCGAAGTAAGGGACGGGCGAGGGCGCTTTGCGCGTACGGATTTTACGGTGCTCGGCGAATGCACGAAAGACGGAAAAAAATTATTAAAGATCGAAGCGCGGCCGATTACCGGACGCACGCATCAAATCCGCATCCACCTCGCTTCTTGCGGTATGCCGATTTTCGGCGACGAACGCTACGGCGGAGAAAGAGCGGAACGGGTTTTTCTGCACGCGTATTCGCTTTCGTTTCCGCATCCGGTAAGCGGCGATATGCTTACGGTATGTGCAAAGCTGCCGGAAGGTTTTTAATTTGGGGTCGATATGAAAAAACTTGTATGTCTGTGGGATTTGACAGCCGAACAAAAGCACGCGCTTGAAGCTGCGTCGCACGATCGATATGAACTCGTGTACTGTGCGGCAAATGAAGCGACAAAGGAAATCATACAAAGTGCCGAAATCATCTTCGGAAACGCCGATCCGATTTTATTAAAAGATGCTTCGAATCTCAAATGGATGCAGCTCAATTCCGCAGGCGCCGATCCGTACATCGCTCCCGGCGTTTTTCCCGGAGACGCGAAACTTACTAATGCGACCGGCGCATACGGACAAGCCGTCGCGGAGCACATGTTCGCCGTCATGCTCATGTTTATGAAAAAGCTGCACCTGTATCGCGATGCGCAAAACAAATCCGCATGGACCGATATGGGAGATGTGACGACGCCTGAAGGCGCCTGCGTTTTGATAGCCGGAACGGGCGATATCGGAACGTATTTTGCCCGTCTCGTCAAAGGCGTCGGCGCTTACACGATCGGCATAAAACGAAAGGCCACGTCATCGCTTGATTTTTTCGATGAAGTCGCTGCGATCGACAAACTTGACGAAATGCTGGAGCGTGCCGATGTCGTAGCGTCCGTTTTGCCGTCGAATGCGTCGACCGAGGGAATGTGGAACGAAGCGCGATTTTCCCGTATGAAAAGGTCGGCATTTTTTTTGAATGCGGGACGAGGCAGCGCCGTAAACTCTGACGATCTCTATGCAGCGCTTACGGAAAAATTGATCGCCGGTGCGGCAATCGACGTGACCGTTCCCGAACCGCTTCCGGTCGATTCGAAGCTTTGGAAAGCGCCGAATTTGATTTTAACGCCGCATGTTGCAGGCGGCTATCATTTACCGGAAACTTTTCGGCGCATCTTTGCGATCGCGCTTGATAATTTGAAGCGCTTTGCAAACGGACAAGCGCTTGTCAATGAAGTCGATTTTACGACCGGCTGTCGAAAATAAAATGCATTGCTCAAAAAACATAAACGTGCGATAATGCGTTCATCATTCGAAAATGCGAGGCGATTATGATACGGTTACGCGGTGCATTTACGGCGATGATTACGCCGATGAAAGAAGACGGTTCGATCGATTATGACGGATACCGAAAACTGCTCCATTTTCAAATGGAAGAGGGTATCGACGGACTCGTGCCGCTCGGTACGACGGGTGAAACGCCGACGCTCGATGAAGACGAAGAGCAGCGTATCATCGATGTCGTAATGGAAGAAGTGCGTGCATTCGAAAAAGAGAGGGGTGTCAAAGTACCCGTCGTCCTCGGCGCGGGCAGCAACAATACGCGCGATGCCGTCCGTTATACGGAGCGCGCAAAAAAAGCGGGCGCGGATGCCGCACTCGTCGTAACTCCTTATTATAATAAACCTTCGTCCGAAGGCATATTTCGGCACTTTGAAGCGGTTTCTCGCGTAGGCATTCCTATCCTCGTGTACAATATTGCCGGACGCACCGGAAAAAATATCGATACGCCGACGCTTTCGCGCATCGCGGATTTGCCGAATATCGCGGGCGTCAAAGAAGCGAGCGGCAGCATTTCGCAGATGACGGACGTTATCTCGACGATTAAATCGAAGCATCCCGATTTTGCAGTGCTGAGCGGGGACGATGCGATGACGCTTCCGCTCATAGCATGCGGCGGCGACGGCGTCGTATCGGTCGTTTCGAATGCGGCCCCTGCTCCGGTTACGGAAATGGTAAAGGCGGCTCTTTCGGGTGATTATGATGCGGCGAGGAAAATCCATTATCGCCTGCTGCCGTTTTTCAAAGCGGCCTTTGTCGACGGAAATCCCACGTCGATAAAATATGCGATGCGTGTCAAAGGTTTGCCTTCGGGGAGCGTGCGTTTGCCGCTCGTCGACGTGAGCGATGAGGCGAAAAAAATTATCGAAGAAGCGCTTTCGGCGTGCGGATTGCGTAAATAGAGGAAATTGTTATGGAAAAGATACCGGTAGGCGTGCTCGGTGCGACGGGCATGGTCGGTCAGCGCTATATCGCGCTGCTTGAAAATCATCCGTGGTTTGAAGTGAGCTATGTTGCGGCAAGCCCGCGCTCCGCGGGTAAATCGTACGAAGAAGCGGTCGCAAACCGCTGGCTCATCGGTGCTGACATTCCTTCGGGCGTTGCAAAGCTTATCGTCGAGGATGCGAACGACGCGCCGCGCGCGCTCGGCAAATGCGCGTTCGTATTCAGTGCGCTTGAAATGAGCAAAGACGAAATCAAAGCGCTCGAAGCGCGCTATGCGGCGGAGGGCATTCCCGTAGTTTCAAACGCGAGTGCAAACCGTTGGACGAGCGATGTGCCCATGCTCGTGCCGGAAATCAACTGGGCGCACCTCGACGTAATCGCGTTTCAAAAACGGCACTACGGCTGGGACAAGGGCTTTATCGTCGTAAAGCCGAACTGTTCGCTGCAAACTTATATGATGCCGATCCACGCCCTCATCCGGGCGGGCTATCCGATTAAGCGTATGATCGTGACGACGCTGCAGGCGACCAGCGGGGCGGGGTACCCCGGCGTGCCGTCCTTCGATATGATCGATAACATCGTGCCGTTTATCGGGGGCGAAGAAGAAAAAACCGAGCGCGAATGCTTGAAGATACTCGGTTCGATCAAAGACGGCGAAATCGTCAATGCGGCAGGTCCTGCCGTATCGTCGACGTGTACGCGCGTTCCCGTCGTCGACGGACACACCGCCTGCGTAAACCTTGACTTCGATTTACCGCAGGAGAAAAAACCTTCGCTCGAAGAGATCGCGCGCGTATGGGAGAGCTATCGCTCGGTTCCGCAGGAATTGCGGCTGCCGTCCGCGCCCGTTCATCCGATCGTGCTTCGCTCCGAAGAAAACCGCCCGCAGCCGAGGCGTGACCGCGAAACCGAAGGAGGCATGGCCTGTGTTATCGGTCGTCTCCGTTCGTGTAACGTGTTCGACGTAAAATTCGTTTCGCTGAGCCACAATACGAAACGAGGTGCCGCGCTCGGCGGCATTTTGAATGCGGAACTCTTGAAAGCCAAGGGCTTTTTCGACGCGCTGTAAGGGCGCTTTTTAATGACGCGTACTGCAAAAAGATGCGGGACGCCGAAAATTTCGCTTTTCGTGCGGCTTCCGTGATAGTGGATGCTGTTGATTTTTATCTCATAGTTTTACCGTGTGTTTTTAAAAACGTGCGGTAATTTTTATTTTCTCATTTTACTACCCACAGTTTCATACTAAATCCTGAATTTGATCTATTTTTTTTCATGTTATATCGATATTATACATAAAAATCAATTTAATTTATAAAATATATATAAATATATTAAAAAAATATAAATTTACTTGACAAAAATACCGGTATACCTTATGATTTTGGAAGGTTAATATAAAAATATCCGTAATATGAGATTGTAGGAAAAGGGATTTTTATATTTCGGGGGTATATATGAAAATAGGATTTATCGGACTTGGTATTATGGGAAGGCCAATGAGCAAAAACCTCATCAAAGCGGGACACGAACTCGTCGTATGCGATTTCCATAAAGACGCGGTCGCCGAAGTTGTAGGCTGCGGGGCAAAGGCTGCGGAAAACGGAGCTGCCGTTGCGAAAGAATGCAACGTCATTATCACGATGGTGCCGAATTCTCCGCACGTGCGTGCGGCCGTTTTCGACAAGGGCGGCATCGCGGAAACGGTCAAAAAAGGCTCGATCCTCATCGATATGAGCTCTATCGATCCGGTTGAAAGCCGCAAAATCGGAGCAGACCTTGCAAAGCTCGGTGTCGATATGCTCGACGCGCCCGTTTCGGGAGGCGAACCGAAGGCGATAGACGGTACGCTGTCGGTTATGGTCGGCGGAAAAAAAGAACTGTTCGATACCTATTATGACGTGCTCAAAGCGATGGCGGGCTCGGTCGTATACGTCGGAGAACTCGGTGCGGGAAACGTCGCAAAGCTCGCAAATCAAATCGTCGTCGCCTGCAATATCGCCTCTCTCGCGGAAGCGCTGATGTTTTCACGCAAAGCCGGTGTCGACCCCGAACTCGTGTTCCAAGCGATAAAGGGCGGCCTTGCAGGGTCTACCGTTATGAATGCAAAAGCACCGATGATGCTCGCGCACGATTACAAGCCCGGCTTCAGAATCGAACTCCATATCAAAGATTTGACGAACGCGCTCAACGCGGCGCACGCGGTGACTTCTCCCGTTCCGCTTACCGCCGAAGTTATGGAAATGATGCAGGCGCTGAAAGCCGACGGTTTTGAAAAAGACGATCACAGTGCGCTTGCAAAATACTACGAAAAAATGACGAATGTGAAAATCGGAAAGTAGGATAGTCGGATGAGTGCAATTCCTGTAATAAAGCGGATGGATGTATATCCGGTAGCCGGCAAAGACAGCATGCTACTGAATTTGAGCGGGGCTCACGCCCCTTATTTCACGCGCAATATCGTCATTTTAACCGACAGTACGGGGAGAGTCGGATGCGGAGAAGTCCCCGGCGGTAAAAAAATTACTGTAGCACTTGAAGAATGCAAATCGCTTGTTGAAGGAAGTGGACTCGGCGATTATAAAAATACGCTGAAAAAAGTTTCGGATTATCTGAAAAGTAAAGGAGGAGAAGACGTACGCGGTTTGCAGACCTTCGACTTGCGTACGGGCGTTCACGTCGTTACGGCGATCGAAGCGCCGCTTCTCGATTTGCTCGGGCAGTTTCTCGAAGTTCCTTCCGCCCATTTGCTCGGCGACGGCATACAGCGTACAAAGGTTTTGACGCTCGGCTATCTCTTTTTTGTCGGAGACGCAAAAAAAACGGATCTGCCGTATACTTTTGAAGACGATTCTCCGTGCGAATGGTACAAACTCCGCCGTAACAAAGCCATGGACGCCGATACGCTCATAGCTCTTGCAAAAGCTGCACAAAATAAATACGGTTTTAAAGATTTTAAGCTGAAAGGCGGTGTTCTTTCCGGCCGTGAAGAAATCGAAATTATCAAATCGATGAAAAAAGCGTTTCCCGATGCGCGTATGACGCTCGACCCGAACGGAGCTTGGTCGCTTTCCGAAGCTATAGAATTATGCAAAGATATGCACGGTATTTTGACGTATTGCGAAGATCCGTGCGGTGCGGAACAGGGGTATTCGGGACGAGAAATCCTTTCCGAATTCCGCCGTGCAACAGGCATGCCGACTGCAACGAATATGATTGCGACGGACTGGAGAGAACTTTGTCATTCGATAGAGCTTCAGTCGGTAGACATACCGCTTGCGGATTGCCATTTTTGGACGATGCGCGGTGCGGTACGGGTCGGACAACTGTGCAGCGAGTTCGGTATGACGTGGGGGTCGCATTCGAATAATCATTTCGATATTTCGCTTGCGATGATCGCACATACGGCGGCTGCGGTGCCCGGAAATCTGAACGCGATCGATACGCACTGGATTTGGCAGGAAGGTATCGAGCGCCTTACGAAAAAACCGCTTTCCATAAAAGACGGATATATCGAACTGTCTGCAAAGCCCGGTTTGGGGATCGAGCCCGATATGGAGCGGATACGAAAAGCGCATGAACTCTATACCGAGCAATGTCTTGGCGGCCGGGACGACAGCGCAGGCATGCAGTATCTTATTCCGAATTGGAAATTCGATCCTAAAAAACCCTGTTTGGTCAGGTAACATACAGCGAGGAGTTGTGCGATGTTTAAACCTTACGGAATCATTCCGCCGGTTGTAACGCCGTTTACCGATGACGGAAAGTTTAATGAAAAAGCTTTCAGGAAAATTGTTAATCATTTGATTGAAAGCGGCGTACACGGTATTTTCCCTCTCGGCACAACCGGCGAATTCTATGCATTCGACAAAGATGAAATACGGTACATATTTGAAGCGACAAAAGACGAAGTGAGAGGCCGCGTTCCGATCTATGCGGGTGCAAGCCATATTACAACGAGAGGAGTGATAGAGCGAGTACATATTGCCCAAGATGTCGGTTTCGATGCCGTTTCCGTGCTTACTCCCATGTTCGTTTCTCAAACGCAAGATGAATTGTACGAATACTACAAAACGATTGCGGAAAATACGGATCTTCCGGTGATCATGTACAACAATAAACCGAAAACGAATGTAACGATAGAGCCTCGTACCGTCTCCCGTCTTGCCGAAATCGATAATATCATCGGCATTAAAGACAGTACCGGAGATTTTACGAATTCGGCGGAATACCTGCGGCTTACAAAGGACAATGACAAGTTCAGCGTTTTAATCGGACGCGATACACTTATCTATGCGGGTCTTTGTTCCGGGGCTGCCGGTTCCATCGCCTCCTGCGCAAACGTCGCGCCTCGTCTGGTCGCGGATATTTACGATAAATTTAAATCCGGCGATTTTAAGGGTGCCCTTGATGCTCAGTTTGCACTTAATCCGCTTCGCATTGCATGCAATATGGGAACCTTTCCGGAAGTTATTAAAGAGGGATTGGAACTTGAAGGATTCGATGCGGGAACGTGTTTGGCACCGATACGGCCTTTGAGCGGCGAGCAGCGGGAAACGCTTCGCGCGCTTCTAAAGGATATGGGGCTTATTAGGTAAGAGTTGAGTGAAAACGACGAGAATACTCATCGTTTTATATGAATTGTTTTTTAATAAGGAGTTGTTATGAAAAAATTAATTGTCGGATTTTCGGTTTTGGCAGCGGCAACTTTCTCCGTTTTTGCAAACGGAGAAAAAGATGCGGCCGGAATAGATTGGCCGAAAAAATCGATCAATCTCATTGTCCCGTTTGCCGCCGGCGGTAATTCGGATGTCAATGCGCGCACGCTTGCAAAGTATTTGACTCAGGAACTCCGGCAACCCGTCGTTGTGACGAATGTTGCAGGATCAGGAGGGACGATCGGTGCGGCACAGGCAAAGGATGCGGCTAATGACGGATACACCGTGCTCGTTCATCAAATATCCATGCACATGGCACAGGTTTCCGGCATGGTCAATTTCGGTTATCAGGATTTTGAACCGGTCTGCGTATTTTCCCGTGCATCGGATGAAGTGCTCCTCATCAATGCGAAGCAGCATCCCGATTGGCGCACATATCAGGATGTCGTGAATGCGACGAAAAAAGATCCCGGAAAATATCGCTTTACCGCAAATACCGGTGCTTCTACGCAATGGATAGGGATCGCGGTTCAAGCTGCAGGTGCCAAGTTTAACATCGTCAGCTCCGGCGGATCGGGAGAGAGGCTCCAGCTTATTCTCGGCAATCATGTCGATGTGACCGAATTGAATTACAGCCAAGTTATCGATTATGTAAAAAACGGTACGCTGAGAATAATAGCCAATGTAAGTACGGAACGTTCGGATATCCTTAAAGATGTGCCGACATTGAAAGAGCTCGGTGTAGACTGCGGCTACAGCTACGATAATACGTTTTTTATGCCTAAGGGCACGGATAAGGTGATCGTCGCCAAATTTGCCGCTGCGTGTGAAAAAATTATTAAGACGAATACGCAGTACAAAGCGGATTTGGAAAAATTATATCAAACACCGATGTACAAAGATCCTGCGGCGACGACAGCTCTTTATAAATCGCAATATGATGCGCTTATGGCGATCCGCGATCAAATCAGAGCGGGTATAAAAAAATAACAAGCTTCAAATGCGGCGGACGGTATCGTTTGCCGCATTGTCCGTATAAAGGAGATATGCTTATGGAACAAAAAATAAAAAAAGACTTAGGTATCGGATTATTTTTTTTCCTGCTGGCGATAGCGTATTTTGCCGGGACGTTTTCGATAGAGTCATATAATCCGTTCGGAGATGCGGGACTATCTTCGAAAATCGTGCCCCAAATTCTGGCCGTCATAATGGCTGTGTTGGGTTTGTCTACCGTTATACAATCCGCTTTCAAATTAAAAAAACGGAATGCGGACAAAAATTTCGCTGAAGCGTCCGGTACGTCGGTACGTATAAACCGGAATGTATTCGGTAAATTTGTTTTCGCGATCGCACTCCTTACCGTTTATATTTTTTTATTTGATAAACTCGGTTTTATCATTTCAACCGTTCTCTATCTTTCGGCAATGATTTTTTTATTGCTTCCGCGTAAAAATGCGAAAACCGGAATCTTTACGGTTCTCTTTTCGCTTGCCGTTTCTTTTCTCGTGTACACGGTTTTTAATAATCTGCTCGGTTTGATTTTGCCGAGGGGCATTTTCGGATATTGACGGGGATACTATGCTGTTTTCAAGTTTTATAAATCTGTTTACCCAACCGCTTACCGTCGGCTTGATAATTTTCGGAGTCGTATTCGGAATTATCTTTGGCGCCATTCCCGGTCTTACAACGGTTGCAGGTATTTCTATGATGCTTCCGATTACGTATGTTTTAACAAAAGAAACGGGTCTATCGATGCTTACTGCGATTTATATCGGCGGTACATCTGGAGGGCTGGTTTCGGCTATTTTGCTGAATATGCCGGGTACCCCCGCTTCGATTGCGACGACGTTCGACGGAAGGCCTCTTGCGTTGAAAGGTGAAGCGGGCAAAGCACTCGGTGTAGGCATATTCAGTTCATTTGTCGGAACGGTCTTCAGCATCGCGGCAATGGTTGTCATTTCAAAACCCCTTGCGGCGCTCACGATACGTTTCGGTCCCTGGGAATATTTCGGCGTGACACTTTTCGCGCTGACGCTTATTTCCAGCCTTGCCGGCAAGTCGATGGTAAAAGGTTTGCTAAGCGCATTGTTCGGTATGATGTTTGCAACCGTCGGGCTTGCACCGATCGATTCGGCAAAACGCTTTACATTCAACTCGCTCGATCTTACTTCGGGATTCGCCTTACTCCCGGTTCTGGTCGGCTTGTATGCGGTAAGCGAAGTTCTTGAAACGGCGGTTACGGAGCACAAAGACGTTTTGATGACCGACTATCGTCTGAAAGGTCTCGGTTTTACGTGGAGCGAAATAAAAGATCAAATCGGAAATTTCATCCGCTCGGCAGCTGTCGGGCTCGGGATCGGTATTCTTCCCGGAATCGGCGGTTCGACAAGCAATCTCATCGCATATTCGGTTGCGAAAAATTCATCGAAGCATCCCGAAAAATTCGGTACGGGGATTGTAGACGGTGTTATAGCAAGCGAAACTTCAAACAATGCGAGCATCGGAGGAGCCATGATTCCTCTGCTTACGCTCGGTATCCCGGGTGACGGCGTTACGGCGATTCTGCTCGGAGGATTTATGCTGCACGGCCTTACCCCGGGTCCGCTTCTTTTCCAAACGAGCGCGCAGACCGTCTATACGATTTATGCGGCTATGATTTTATCGTCGGTTTTTATGGCTGTTATTATGTTTACATGCCTGCGCGGTTTCGTAAAAATATTAGAAATCCCGTCATATATTTTATTGCCGGTTATTATTGTCTTGTGCTGTATCGGATCGTACGCGCTCAATTATCGGGTATTTGATATATTCAGCCTTTTGCTGTTCGGCGTTATCGGATATGTGATGAAAGTCGTCGGTGTGCCGTTGCCGCCGTTCATACTGGGCTTTATCCTTGCAAAAGATTTTGAAACAAATCTCAGACGCGGGTTGCAGTATTCGAACGGAGATGCTTTTGAAATATTTAAGCATCCTATCGCAATCATATTTATCGCACTTGCATTTTTTTCAATCGTCCGCTCGATTATTAAAGGAATACATTCGATGCGAAGTGCCGGAAATTCCGCAAAAAGCTGAACGCGGTCGATTTGTTTATTATTAATATTCGGAGGATATATGACGAATGCCGATACGCCGATTGTAACACAGGTGCAGGTTTATCCCGTTGCAGGTTATGATAGTATGCTGCTTTCACTGAGCGGAGCACATGCACCGTTTTTTACGCGCAATATCGTTATCTTAAAAGATAATGCCGGTCATACGGGCATCGGAGAAGTTCACGGCGGAGAAGCGATTACGAAATCGCTGGAAGAGGCTATTCCTTTTGTCGTCGGACAGCCGGTGTGCAAATATAAAACGATTGTCGCGAAACTGAAAACCGGTCACAATGAAAGAACAAAAAACAGCGACGGCATACAAAATCTGGATTTAACGAAATTGAAAGACGTCGTTCATGCGGAATCCGCAATTGAAGCCGCCTTCCTTGATTTATGGGGACAGTTTCTCGGTCTTCCCGTATGCGAACTTTTGGGCGACGGCAAGCAACGGGATGACGTTACGGTTCTCGGCTATTTGTTTTATCAGGCGGACGGAAAAAAATACGACGAGCGTTATATCACAGAAGATGCATCGGACAATATTTGGTTTCGCACGCGTCGAAAGCCCGCCATGGATACGGCAGGTATCGTAGCTCAGGCTCATGCCGCAAAAGAATATTACGGATTTAAGGATTTTAAACTCAAGGGCGGCGTGTTTTCCGGAGAAAAAGAGATGGAAGCGGTTGCTGCGCTTGGGAAAGAATTTCCGGATGCGCGCATCAACATAGATCCGAACGGCGCGTGGAAACTTGCCGATGCCGTTCGTCTGTGCAAGGACAGCTGTCTCTCATACGCTGAAGATCCGTGCGGTACCGAAGGCGGCTATTCGGGGCGCGAAACGATGGCGGAATTTAAAATGCGGACGGGGATTCCTACAGCGACGAATATGATCGCAACCGATTGGAGACAGTTTTATCATGCTGTTGTAGAAAAATCGATCGACATAGTGCTCGCCGATCCGCATTTTTGGACGATGAGCGATTCGGTGCGCATCGGCCAAGTGCTTGATAACTGGGGCTTGACATGGGGCTGTCACTCGAATAATCATTTCGATATATCGCTTGCGATTTTCGCGCAAACAGCCGCCGCTTGTCCTTCGGTGACGGCGATGGATACCCATTGGATTTGGCAGGACGGACAGCACCTTACCCGTTCTCCGTATAAAATCACCGAAGGCAGGATTCACATTCCGGACACACCGGGCTTCGGTCTTGAAATCGATATGGACGCGATTCTTAAAGCAAATGCGCTTTATAAAAAACTTCCGTACGGGGATCGCAGAGATGATATCGGTATGCAGCATCTTATTTCCGGATGGAAATTCGATTCTAAAAAACCGTGTATGGTACGGTAATGAAAATTATATACCGATATTTCATTTTATCTGCAATATCGGTATACTCCACGTAATATGACCGGCGATAAAGAAGAAAAATATAATGTAAAAATAGTTTCTCGAAGCCTCGCGATCTTCGACATGGCGGCCGAACGGGAAGATTCGTTTACGGTGCAGGATGTCATGAAAGCGTTGCAGGTAAATGTCAATATGGCCTACCGTCTGCTTTCGACGATGACAGCTGCGGGATATTTGATAAAAAACGAAGCGACGGGGACGTATACGGTTTCACTTAAAGTGTTAAAGTTGTTTAACCGCGCGCTTTCTTCGATCGATATACGGAAGTTCGCGCTTCCGTATATGGAAATGCTCGCTCATCGTTTTCCCGAAGCGAATATCAATCTCGGAGTTCTTTATGACGGCGAAGTAGTGCAGACCGACAGGATCGACGGGCAGGTTGTACTCAAAACGTATTTTACACCGGGGAAAAAAGTTCCGTTCCATGCTTCCGCTTTGGGCAAAGTACTCGTTTCCGAATTGTATCCCGAAGAGCTTGAAAGGATTATCGACAAAAACGGCGGGTTGAAAGAATTCACCGTTCGCACGATTACCGACTATGCGCTCTTGCAGCGTGAACTGAGGAAAGTACGGGAACAGGGATATGCGATCGACCGCGAAGAGCTTATCTTAAACGATAACTGCAATGCCGCTCCGATCCGCGATTCAAGCGGAAAAATCGTTGCAGCGGTGAGCATGAGCGCATTCGAAAATTATATTGCAAAAGAGCAGATGGATGCGAATGTCTATATGATTTGTGAAACCGCCCGTCAGATTTCTTCGTGTTTGGGATATATGGTATAATTCGCCGTATCGCGCTGCAAGACAGAAATCCTCATTTGCTGTATACTGAAACGGTATGGCATACGTAAAAAATCTTTTCGACAGCAATTTTATTCAATACGCGAGCTACGTTATTCGAGACCGTGCTATCCCCGAACTCGTCGATGGATTGAAGCCGGTACAGCGGAGGATCCTCCACACGCTCCTCGAAGCGGACGACGGCAAATTCCACAAAGTCGCAAACGTCGTCGGGCAGTGCATGAAATATCACCCGCACGGAGACGCATCCATTTATTCGGCGCTCGTCGTTCTTGCCAATAAAGATTTACTCGTTGACCGGCAGGGAAACTTCGGAAACCTCTACACCGGAGACTCGGCGTCCGCGGCGCGTTATATCGAATGCCGTCTGCGTCCCATTGCGCGCGATATCCTCTACAATCCGAAGATTACCGATTACGTTCCGAGCTACGACGGGCGCAATAAAGAGCCCGTTATGTTCCGCGCAAAGCTGCCTCTCGTGCTGATTTTGGGCGCGGAGGGAATCGCCGTCGGCATGAGTACGAAAATCCTTCCTCACAATATCCGCGAAGTCATCGAAGCCGAAAAAAAATGTCTGCGCGGCGAAAAGTTTACGCTCTATCCCGACTTTCAAACGGGCGGTCTCATCGACGTGTCGGACTATCAGGACGGCTTGGGCAAAATCGTTACGAGAGCGAAGATGGATTTAAGCGATGAAAAAAAGATTACGATCACCGAACTGCCCTTCGGTTCGACGACCGAGTCGCTTATGGATTCGATCGAAAAAGCCGCTAAAAACAATAAAGTGCGCATCGCGTCGATCAACGATTACACGGCCGAAACCGTCAATATCGAAATAAAGCTTCCGCGCGGCGTGTATGCTTCCGATATCGTCGATGCGCTCTATGCGTACACAGAATGCGAACAGACGATATACTGCAATCTGCTCGTTATACGCGACAATATGCCGGTACAGATTACCGTAACCGACGTTATTAAATTTCATGCAAAGCAGCTCGTCGGCGTGCTGAAAGACGAACTCACCGTCGAGCGTGCCGAACAATTCGAAAAGCTGCATTTGCGGACGCTCGAGCGCATCTTTATCGAAGAGCGCATCTATAAAAATATCGAACAGATGAAAACGCAGGAGGCAGTCGTCGACGCGGTAAAAAAAGGTTTCGTACCGTTTAAAAAAGAGCTCCTGCGCCCCATAACCGATGAAGATGTCGATCACTTGCTGAAGATTCCTATCCGCCGCATTTCGCTTTACGACATCAACAAAAACCGTCAGGAAGTGGAAGCTGCGAAAAACCGTATCAAAGAAATCGATAAGCTTTTAAAGCATCTCGCAGCTTATGCGATAAGCTGGCTCGACGGTTTGCTTGCAAAGCTTGACGCGGAAAGGACGCAGCGTCTCACGACGATAGCCGATATCGAAAAAGTAGACGTCAAAGAAATCGTCAAACGCGACATCCCGCTCAAATACGACGGCACGTCGGGTTATCTCGGAACGGGCGTTTCAGGCGGCATCGAAGCGCTTAAAATTACTCCGTACGACAGGGTGCTCTTTGTCCGGCGGAGCGGCATATTCAGCGTAACCGATTCTCCTCAAAAAGTTTTCGTCGGGCCGGGTATGTTTTGGTGCGGGCTTGCGGACAAAGAAAGTCTTTCGAAAGTGCTCTTTACGATCATTTACCGCGACCCCGAAACGAAATACGTTTTTGTTAAACGATGCCGCGTCGAAGGCTATATCATGAACCGCGATTATTTTTTTGCACCCGACGGCAAAGAAGTGCTCCACGTCGATACGCGGAAAAATTTTACGTTTACCCTGCATTATGCGAAAAAAGCGCGGATCAAAAAACTCGATGAAAGTTTCAAAGCGTCCGCTTTCCCTGAAAAGGGCTTGAAAGCTCAAGGGACGCGCGCAGCTTCGAAAGAAGTCGAATCTGTCGACGTCGAGCCTCCGAAAGAAGCCTGAGCGGAGAAAAGTTTTTTGGATGCGCTTACAGGCTATGCGGTTTCTGAAACGCTCGTAAAGCATTCGCGCTTTATTGCCGAACTTTTGCCCTGTACGTCGCAGAGCGATGCGCGCGAATTATTAAAATCTCAAAAAGCGAAATACTCCGACGCCTCTCACGTCGTCCACGCTTTCGTCGTGGGCCCTTCGGCACAGATACGCGGCATGAGCGACGACGGCGAGCCTTCGGGAACGGCCGCCCGTCCGGTACTCGATGTGTTGTGCGGGAAAAACTGTACGAATGCGCTTTTGACCGTTACGCGTTATTTCGGCGGAACACTCCTCGGTACGGGCGGTCTTGTTAAAGCGTACACGGATGCGGCAAAGGCCGTTATCGAAGAAGCCGAGAGGCTTGGTGCCTTTTCGGAGCTTATCGAAAAAACGTGCTTTTCGTTTACCGCTTCGTATGCCGCCTATGAAAAGCTTCGGCACATTATGAAAGAGTTCCGTCTTTTTGATATTGCAGAACGCTTCGAATCGGCGGTAAGCGTAAGCGGAGAAATCGAAAGCGGCGAATTGCAAAAATTTTCCGACGCGCTGCGCGATGCGAGCGGCGGCGCGGTTTTGCTGCGCCGGTGAATAAACGTTCGCGCAGCGTATGAGCGCTCTGCAATTGTAAAATTTTATTAATCGTAAAATACGTCGGTAAAGTATCCTGCGGCCGAAGGCGCTTCGTTTCCGTCGTGCAGGTGATTCGTGTCGCCGAAAGTCTGTACGCGGAAAAATGCGGTGCCGGGAACGCGCTCTTCGGATGCGAGTGCGGTCACCGACGTCGGCGCGACGTAAAAACCCTGCCACAACTGCACGGGCGATATTTTTACGAGATGGCCGATGATCGCGAACATGACGCCCAAGTGACAAAAAAAGACGAGCGTTCGGTCGTCGTAGGATCGTTTAACGGGCGCAATTGAATCGTTGAATACGCCTTTTTGGCAATGCGTGCCGTCCGTTCGGTAGATGCCGCCTTCACGCACGAAGCCGTAGCGCGCGAGGATGCCGTCAAAGCCGCCGCACACTTCTTCGAAGCGCTGTGCGATATTGCCCGATTCCATAACGGGAGTATGCATCCACTTGTCGGCGTCGAGGAGCGCTTTGTTTGCGGGGTCGGTATAAAAAGAGGGGAGCCAGTCCCATGCGATTTTGTTTTTACCCGTTTCGGGATCCCGCACTTTATAATGAAATTCCTGCAGCCAATCGCAGGTTTCGGCTTTGCGTCCGGTGTCCTGCATCGCGATTCGGGCTGTTTCCTGTGCGCGTCCCAAGGGCGAGGCGAAAAAATCGGTAACCTGCCATTTTGAAACGCGGTTTGCAAGCAGGGCTGCTTCGCGCTTTCCCTTTTCGGTCAATATGTCCAAATCGTAATTCGGGTCGCCGTGCCGGATAAATAATAAACGCAATCGTTATGCTCCGAGCCGCTTTACGAGGTAAGGAATGGCGCTTTCAAAATCGACGCCGTACCAGTTGTAGTCTTTGTGCGAAACGGTCGCTTTAATCGATTCGACGACGAAGTCCGCCGCAAGCGCATAGGATTGTTCGAGCGAAAGACCGCGCATGAGAGCGCCGACGCAGACGCTTGCGAAGATATCGCCGGTGCCGTGAAAACTTGTCGCGCATTTTTCGTGAAAGTAACTCGTATAAGCGCCGCTCTCCGAATCGTAGGACATGATGCCGATCTTGCCGGGTTCGGAAGCGAACTCGACGCCTTTCAAAACGATGCGTTTTGAGCCGAGGGCTGCGAGTTTTTTGAGTATGTCTTTGATGTACGCTTCATCGTATGAGCCCGCCGCTTTGTACGGAATGCCGAGCATAAACGACGCTTCGGTCATATTCGGCGCGATGACGTCGGCGAGACCTGCGAGCTTTGCCATCGCGAATGCGAACTCCTGCGTAAAGCCCGGATAGAGTTTTCCGTTGTCGGCCATGCACGGATCGACGAAGACGAGCACGTCTTTTCCGCCGAAGTCGGCGAACATCTTTTTCATCAAATCGAGCTGTTCGAAAGAGCCGAGGTAGCCGGTGTAAATCGCGTCGAATGAAATTTTTTCTTTTTTCCAGTGATCGCATATCGGCGTGATGTCTTCCGTGAGATCGCGGAAAGTAAAACCTTTAAATGCGGTATGCGTCGAAAGCACTGCTGTCGGAAGGATGGCGGCTTCGACTCCCATCGCGGAAACGACGGGAAGCGCTACGGTGAGCGAGCACTTTCCGACGCATGAAATATCCTGTACGGTGATGATTCTTTTCATAGTATTTTCCTTTTGAAAAACGATTGCGCGGCGAAAGTATTCCATTCGCCGTCGCTTGTGATTTTGTTCTATATGATGGTAGTGATATTGCATTTTGCTGTCAACGGAGCGAGCAAATCCGAGCAGTGCGCGACTTGCAACGAGCGCGAAGCGCGAAGTTCCCCGCGCAGGAATTATGCGCGTCTCCTATCACACGGAGCAACTCAAGCGTTACACCGTGTGTCCTCATAAGGAATTGCAGTCGGCTTTCATATCTTTTATTGCATCTGAAAGGATATGAAAGCCTCCGCACGGATAAAAGAAAAACGAGTCAGGCGTTTTTCACCGCCCGACTTAAAAGAGCAAATCCGAGCAGTATTCGTTCGCGGTTTTCCAAAAACTTCAGTTTTTGGAAAGTTTCTTTGATTTACTATGCGATGTTTAAAATTAAGTTACTGCAATATAAAGACTTAATTTTAAACTCGTAGGCTGTCGAAAAAGTAACCGGCTTTTGAGACAGCCCGCTCACTACCGCATTTTTGTTTTACAAAAATGCGCAACTGTTTTGCAAAATTGCGACACGGCATCCGTGCCGCGCATGTAACGCGCACGAAATGTACAGTATTCGTTTACGATACACGAGCGATATTAATTTCTTGCCATATCGATGATGACCCGCACGAGCAGCACGATGATTAAAAGCGCGGCAAGGCACAGCGCTCCGAAGAGGATTTTATAGTTCGCCGGAACGGTTTTAAATTGCAGCGCTTCTTTTCGGAGCGTGTTCCGCATCGTACCTGCGGCGTTTTTATCGGCATCGTTTTGCGCCGCGCCTTTGCCTGCGTCCTCTTTTTTATTTTGCGCCGTATTTTTTTCGACATCGCTGTTTTTTTGTGCGTCTTTGTTTTTCGAATCGATTTTTGCGCTTTGTTTTGTGCCGTCTTTTGCCGCCGTCTGTGTATCCTTTATTTTTTCAAAGGGGATGACGATGCGCGCGTGTCCCGCCCAGTTTTTGTACGAATCGGCAAGACCGATGACTGCCGTTTCATCGGAAAACGATTCGAGTATGCGCGCGTTGAAATGCTTCGTAAAATAATTCCGATCGTCGTAATGATTCGTATTCCACCAGCATACTTTTTGCGCTAAGGTATCCGCTTCGTTTAGAGGTAAATCGTAGGCCGCTTCAATGTAGCCGGAAAGGATAAAGGCAAGCGCTTTGATCGTACCGACTTTTGCGTTCGGCGCGATATAGATGATGTCGGCTCCCGGAAGCGAGTCCGACGAAGGTACGCGGTGCGCGCGGTATTTTTTCGAAGGGGCGCCCGATGCGTAATGTTCACCGCTTTTATGCTGCGCGTCCTGCCGTTTAATACTACCGCCGAGCCTGCGGCCCATATCGCGTATCTGCTTTGCGCTATTGAATTCATTTTTCGGCACGGGGGACGTATCTTCAATATAGTCCGGACGCGTTGCCGTATCGAGGAGCGCCGTATCGATTTGTACGGCAAAAAGAGAGCCGGCCGAAATCAGCACCGAAACGATGACGGATAATTTTTTTAACATAACGCACTCCCGTAAAAGAATATTCTTTGGTACGCTTACCCTCCGGTAAGTATACAAATCATTGTAAAAAAAAACAATGTATTGTATACTCTTGAAATTATGGATACACACGGTACGATCACCGGAGACAATCACGCCGCTCTGTGGCACGGCCGTTTTTCCGAAGGGCCGGACGCCGCTGCAGTCGCGTTTGAAACTTCAATTTACGCGGATCGGCGCATGGCCTCGGACGATATTTTCGGGAGTAAAGCGCACGCGGAAATGCTCGCGCGTACGGGCATCATTTCGCGCCGGGAAGCCGATGCGATTATTGCCGCGCTCGACTCGATCGATACCGACATGACATCGGGTAAACTTTCCGTGGACGCTTCCGCCGAAGACATTCACTCATTTATAGAAGCCGCGCTCACCGACAGGATCGGAGAAGCGGGCAAAAAAGTGCATACGGGCAGAAGCCGAAACGATCAAATCGCACTCGACGAAAGGCTCTATCTCAGACGGACGATCCCCGAACTGCAAAAAAGTGTCGTACATCTCATTGAAACGCTTGCCTGCCTCGCCGAGCGCCACACGCAATCGATTATGCCGGGTTTTACGCACATGCAGCATGCTCAGCCGGTGACGCTCGCTCATCATCTGTGCGCGTGGGCGTGGAGTTTTACGCGCGATTGGGAACGGCTTTCCGATGCGCTTAAGCGTATTTCGCTTTCTCCCATAGGCGCCGGAGCGCTCGCCGGAACGACGCTTCCGCTCGACAGAAAACTCGAAGCGGAACTGATGGGCTTTGACGGCGTGACGCCCAATTCGCTCGACACCGTTTCCGACCGCGACTACTGCATCGAATTCGCATCGTGCTTTGCACTTTTGCAGATGCATCTTTCGCGCGCGGCCGAAGAGGTCGTGCTGTGGTCTACGTCTGAATTTTCGTTTATCGAATTGAGCGAAAAATGGTCGACCGGCAGTTCGATCATGCCGCAGAAAAAAAATCCCGACTTTGCCGAACTCATCCGCGGACGGACGGGCAGGGTATACGGCGATCTCGTAGCTCTTTTGACGATGATGAAAGCCCTGCCGCTTGCGTATAACCGCGATATGCAGGAAGATAAAGAAAGCCTTTTCGATGCGTTCGATACGGTGTGCATGTGCGTGTCGGTTTTTGCGGATATGATCGCTTCCGCGTCGTGGAATACGCAGCGTATGGAGAGCTCCTGCGAAGAGGGCTATCTCAATGCGACCGATGTCGCCGACTACCTCGTGCGCAAAGGCATTCCGTTCCGCACGGCGCACGGCATTGCGGCAAAGGCGGTGCGCATCGCCATCGAAAAAAAATGCAGGCTCGAAGAACTTTCGCTTGAAGATTTTAAAGCCTGTTCGGATCTCATCGAAGACGATATTTATTCGCTCATCGATTCAAAGTCCTGCGTCGCCTCTCGAAAAACCGAGGGCGGACCTGCCGCCGAGCGCGTTGCGGAGCAGATACGGGCGCTGAAGACTTTCGCAAAAGAAAGACGGTTTTGACGCGGACAGACAAGACGGCGAAGTGTGCTGATATAAAATCGCTCGCCTCTTTTACCCGGCGCGATGAGATGTATATTATTAATTTATTTGCAGGAGACAATAAATGAAAAAAACGGCAAAAGTATTTTCGGTTTTGTTTTTTACGCTCGTTATCGCTTTGGGAAGCCTAAGCTGCAAAAAACAGAATGCGGCTTCCGCTCGCGATACGTCGCTTGACGACCTCGTTTCGCGCGGCGTATTTGTACTCGGACTCGACGATTCGTTTCCTCCGCTCGGCTTTCGCAATGCTGACGGAGAAATCGTCGGCTACGATATCGATTTGGCAAAAGAAGTGGCGAAGCGGCTCGGCGTCGATTTTAAAGCGCAGCCCATCGATTGGGGTGCGAAAGAGATGGAGCTGAATACCGGTAAAATCGACTGCATTTGGAACGGCTTTACGATGACGAAAGAAAGAGAAGAAGCGCTTGCGTTTACGAAACCGTATTTGAAAAACGCGCAAGTGCTCGTTGTCAGAAACGACAGCGGCGTTACGTCGTTAAAAGATATGGCGGGGAAGAAGATCGCGCTGCAAAGCGGTTCGAGTGCGCAGGAAGCCGTAGACGGAAACAAGGAGTTTTCGAGCTCGCTCAAAGAACAAGTGCTTTTAAAAGACAATGTTACCGCTCTCAATGACCTCGATATCCGCGGAGTCGACGGAGTGGTCATGGACAGCGTCGTCGCAAATTACAGCATAGCCGCGACGGGAAAGCCCTTTACCGTCATCGATGAAGCGCTTTCTTACGAAAGTTACGGTATCGCGTTCCGTAAGGGGAGCGCAGCGCTGTGCGATAAAGTGCAGAGTGTTTTGGAAGATATGCAAAAAGACGGAACGGTTACCGCCGTTTCGGAAAAGTGGTTCGGCCGCGATATTTCGGTGATTGGACAATAAATGGCGAAGATGCTGCAGGCGATGCTGCGCGGAAGCGTAACATCGCTCGAAGTGTTTTTTTTGACGCTGCTTTTTGCGCTCCCGCTTGCCTTTCCGTTTTGCGCGGGGCGTATGGCGAAAAATAAAATACTTTCAAACATAATAAAAGCGTTTTTGCTCGTCATACGCGGCACGCCTCTCATGCTGCAGCTGCTCGTCGTCTACTTCGGTCCGAGTCTTTTGTGCCTTTGGTTCAACAATAATTTCGGTACCGATTTTCGCGTCGCATGGCCTCGTTTTCTTGCAGCTATTGTCGCGCTCATTGTCAATTATGCGGCATACTTTGCGGAGATTTACCGCGGCGGCATCGAGTCGATTCCCAAAGGGCAATACGAAGCGGCGAAAGTACTCGGCTATACGAAGCGGCAAACTTTTTTCTACATTGTCTTGCCGCAAGTTGTCAAACGGATCATGCCCGCTATGGGAAACGAAGTGATAACCCTTGTCAAAGATACCGCTCTCGTGCAAGTTATCGGTGTATCCGAACTTTTGCGCGTCGCGCAGGAAACGCAGAGCCGCCTCTTTTCGTTTATGCCGCTCTTCGTCGCGGGCATTTTTTATCTTGCGATGAATTGGGGTGTCGAAATCGTATTTGCGAGGATCGAAACGAAACTCGCTTATTATCGTTAGCGAGCGATATGATTTACGGTTCGTTGCATGTGATTGATGGAAAAACTTTACAGTAGATGTAACGGATATTGTAAGGAGCAGTGTGTAGATAATTTTCATTTGACAATTTCTTATTTGGCTGTATACTGTAAGGGCGAATGATGAGTATTGAAACTATTGTTTAAATAAAGGTGTGCTTTCGGTGAGAACTTTGTTTGTTGCACTCACTACCGAGCTTGCTTTGCAAACTCGCTGTGTATGCCGCGACCGATCTTTTGGAGTAGGCTTTCCGTAATCCTAACGCTTGAAACGGGGGCGCAAACGGAATCTTGCCTTGAGTATAATCTTATTTGTTTTCAAGGCTTGCCATTTACTTGCACTTCGAAAGGGTTTTTAAATTTCGAGATTAAAGACCTCGAAATTGAACCTATAAAAGTAAAATTGTGTAAAACAAGGAAGCTGTCCGAAGATTGAATTGTTTGGGCAGGTTCATGTTTTCAGGAGTAATTGAATGAAAAAAACAATTGCAGCTGCCGTTTTTTCGGCGGTCATCGGTATCGCGTTTATCGGATGCAGCAAGCAGGCGGCAAAGGTTCAAAATAAAGATAAGCCGCTCGTGTTTTATAATCGTCAGCCGTCTGATCCGACGACGGGAGAAATCGATATGGCGGTTATGAATTGGAATCCGCAGACTTACTACGTGGGTGTTGACAGTCTGGACGGAGGATCGGTGCAGGGGCGGCTCATTACTGATTATCTTGCAGCATCTCCCGTATCGGTCGATAGAAACGGCGATGGAGTAATCGGTTATGTGCTTTGTATCGGCGATATGGGGCACAATAATTCAACGGCGCGTACGGAAGGTATTCGTAAAGCGCTGGGAACGTGGAACGGTTCGACCGATCCGGGTGTATCAAAAGAAGGCTCGGTACAAGTGGGCGGCAGGATGATGCGCGTTATCGAACTTGAAAGCCGCGCAATGACGGGGACGGACGGTTCGACATGGAATGCGAACGCGGCAACTGATGCGATGAGCGGTTGGGCTACGCGTTTCGGTACGCAGATCGATATGGTTGTTTCCAACAACGACGGTATGGCAATGGGGTGTCTTCAGGCGTCTAACTACCCCTCGGGGGTTCCGATTTTTGGATACGATGCGAATGCGGATGCGATTGAAGCAATCGGTGCGGGGAGGCTCAGCGGTACGGTTTCACAGAATACGGACGCGCAGGCAGCGGGAACTTTGCAAGTACTGCGAAATCTGCTCGATGGTCTTTCGGGAAGCGATGTATATACAAAGGGAATCTCGGAAGCCGATCAGTATGGCAATAAAATCACCCCACTGATGGAATATATATCCGATGCGCGTGCGCTGCTGGCAAAAAATTCCGGTGTAAATATAGTCAACTGTCAACAGTATACGGCAGGTCAGCGCGATGCGGGAATTAGGCAGACGAATGCCCCTGCTAAAAAAGTGTTGCTCACCGTATTCAATTCCGGCGACAACTGGTTGTCATCGGCATATGTGCCTGCGCTCCGCTACTATGCGCCGCTTATGAATCTTGATCTTACCATTGTTCAGGGAGACGGTCAAAACGAATCGAGTTGTCTTGACAAATTTACGAACCTGAACAATTACGATGCATACGCGATCAATGTGGTTAAAACAAATTCCGGTCGTGATTATACCGATAAACTCAAGTATTAATAGTTTTTGATTTGATTGCATCGGACAAGGCTGTGTCCTCGAAAAGGACACGGCCTTTTTTGAAACCAAATGCGTTATTACTGTCGGCTTTGCGGTTTTTATATTGCAGCAAAGCTGTGTGAAAAAGTACAGATTATTATATATTGCCTTAATCGGTGTTTTTCGTAATAACGATCATTTAGTTTTATTTATAGTTCCATACATGATGCTTTTTTCCCAGTCATATCTTTCGCGCCAATCAGGATATATATATTCTCTCATGTCTTTATCGCGCGGATACACATATATACCCCCGCTTTTCATAATACAGGTTTTCAAATTTTTGTCATTCGCGTCGACTATTTTTTGCAGCTCATGCGGATCAATCGCGCTGCTAGACCAGTTTTCGTAGTGGTCGGGTATGACGATTTTTGCGCGGAGATTCTGTGCTACGCGCATGACATCCCATGGATTCATTTTGTCGGAAATGCCCGGGGCATTATGTCCCATCGCCGCTATGACGATGTCGATTTTGTGACGATGTCCGACTGCAGTAAAACCGTCATTGTACAGCGTGTCGCCTACGAAAATGACGGAATGGCCGCCCGATTCGAGGATGAATGAAACGGCATTTGCATCAAAATCGAAAGGTTCACTGATCTTATAATCACCGGTCATACATGCCATGTAGTCGTAATTTTTTTCCACATATATACTTACGTCTTTTATCTTGAAAGTATCACCGGGCTTCACTTCGATGATTCTGTCTTCAGGAACATTCCATTTTCTGAACAGTGCACATACGTTTTTCGGACCGACGAATTTGCAGTCCGTCGTTTGAAGTGTTGCGGATACTGTATAAAAATCGGCATGGTCTGAATGAGGATGCGTTGCGAATACTGCATCAAGTCGATTAAATTTCCAAGGATCGATCACATGAGGATTTATACGAAGCCAAGATAAATATGACGCGCCGGTCATGCGGCAGGCTCCGTCCGATGAATATTTGCTCGTTGATGAAGACCCTGAATAATTATCAATCAAAAATGTCACGCCACCCGAAGATTTAAACGCCCATGAGGGGCCACCGAGCATCCAAAGTGCAAAAGATCTTTTAGGAACCTGCATATTTTCAATCTGTTGGTTGAGCATGTGATGCCATTCGGGAAAACATTCTTGAAGCCAAATTTCACGTGTCATTTTTCGCGCATCGCTTATCGCCGTGCCTGCGTCCATGCCGTCCCCCCAATATTCTGATTTCATTTTGTCAACCATACTTTTACCTCTACATCTAAAAAAGCTTTTATAAAGAAGTGTCCAAAAGCGTACTTCTTTTTTCATTATAGCACGGAATTCTAATTTATTATAGAAGAGGGGATTATGTGTTGTTGGGGCATCCGATACGGTTCGTTGCATGTGATTGATGGAAAACTTTACAGTAGATGTAACGGATATTGTAAGGAGCAGTGTGTAGATAATTTTCATTTGACAATTTCTTATTTGGCTGTATACTGTAAGG
The DNA here is from genome assembly GCF_014334835.1 of Treponema sp. Marseille-Q4132. Classification (NCBI taxonomy): domain Bacteria; kingdom Pseudomonadati; phylum Spirochaetota; class Spirochaetia; order Treponematales; family Treponemataceae; genus Treponema; species Treponema sp. Marseille-Q4132. The sequence continues at coordinate 687,834 of NZ_CP060591.1, read as the reverse complement.
GCGAATGATGAGTATTGAAACTATTGTTTAAATAAAGGTGTGCTTTCGGTGAGAACTTTGTTTGTTGCACTCACTACCGAGCTTGCTTTGCAAACTCGCTGTGTATGCCGCGACCGATCTTTTGGAGTAGGCTTTCCGTAATCCTAACGCTTGAAACGGGGGCGCAAACGGAATCTTGCCTTGAGTATAATCTTATTTGTTTTCAAGGCTTGCCATTTACTTGCACTTCGAAAGGGTTTTTAAATTTCGAGATTAAAGATCTCGAAATTGAACCTATAAAAGTAAAATTGTATAGTAAAACAAGGAAGCTGTCCGAAGATTGAATTGTTTGGGCAGGTTCATGTTTTCAGGAGTAATTGAATGAAAAAAACAATTGCAGCTGCCGTTTTTTCGGCGGTCATCGGTATCGCGTTTATCGGATGCAGCAAGCAGGCGGCAAAGGTTCAAAATAAAGATAAGCCGCTCGTGTTTTATAATCGTCAGCCGTCTGATCCGACGACGGGAGAAATCGATATGGCGGTTATGAATTGGAATCCGCAGACTTACTACGTGGGTGTTGACAGTCTGGACGGAGGATCGGTGCAGGGACGGCTCATTACTGATTATCTTGCAGCATCTCCCGTATCGGTCGATAGAAACGGCGATGGAGTAATCGGTTATGTGCTTTGTATCGGCGATATGGGGCACAATAATTCAACGGCGCGTACGGAAGGTATTCGTAAAGCGCTGGGAACGTGGAACGGTTCGACCGATCCGGGTGTATCAAAAGAAGGCTCGGTACAAGTGGGCGGCAGGATGATGCGCGTTATCGAACTTGAAAGCCGCGCAATGACGGGGACGGACGGTTCGACATGGAATGCGAACGCGGCAACTGATGCGATGAGCGGTTGGGCTACGCGTTTCGGTACGCAGATCGATATGGTTGTTTCCAACAACGACGGTATGGCAATGGGGTGTCTTCAGGCGTCTAACTACCCCTCGGGGGTTCCGATTTTTGGATACGATGCGAATGCGGATGCGATTGAAGCAATCGGTGCGGGGAGGCTCAGCGGTACGGTTTCACAGAATACGGACGCGCAGGCAGCGGGAACTTTGCAAGTACTGCGAAATCTGCTCGATGGTCTTTCGGGAAGCGATGTATATACAAAGGGAATCTCGGAAGCCGATCAGTATGGCAATAAAATCACCCCGCTGATGGAATATATATCCGATGCGCGTGCGCTGCTGGCAAAAAATTCCGGTGTAAATATAGTCAACTGTCAACAGTATACGGCAGGTCAGCGCGATGCGGGAATTAGGCAGACGAATGCCCCTGCTAAAAAAGTGTTGCTCACCGTATTCAATTCCGGCGACAACTGGTTGTCATCGGCATATGTGCCTGCGCTCCGCTACTATGCGCCGTTTATGAATCTTGATCTTACCATTGTTCAGGGAGACGGTCAAAACGAATCGAGTTGTCTTGACAAATTTACGAACCTGAACAATTACGATGCATACGCGATCAATGTGGTTAAAACAAATTCCGGTCGTGATTATACCGATAAACTCAAGTATTAATAGTTTTTGATTTGATTGCATCGGACAAGGCTGTGTCCTCGAAAAGGACACGGCCTTTTTTGAAACCAAATGCGTTAAATTAATAAGGTGCGTATAATGGACGATATTATCCTTGAGGTAAAAAATCTTTCAAAGTCTTTTGTAAAAAATAAAGTTTTGGACGGTATCAATCTTGAGGTAAAAAAAAGTTCCGTACTCGGTTTGATGGGCGAAAACGGAGCGGGTAAATCTACGATGATGAAATGTCTGTTCGGAATCTACACTAAAGATGAAGGGCAGTTTATGCTTGATGGAAAGCCCGTTGATTTTAAGAGCCCGAAAGAGGCTCTTGAAAACGGTGTCGCGATGGTACATCAGGAGCTGAACCAATGTCTTGACCGTTCCGTCATGGACAACCTTTATCTCGGAAGATATCCGAAACGCTTCGGCGTAATCGATGAAGCGAAGATGTTGAAAGACAGCGTCAAGCTGTTCAACTCTTTGGATATGAACGTCGATCCGCGCACGATCATGAGATCGATGTCCGTGTCGCAGCGGCAGATGGTCGAAATCGCAAAAGCGGTTTCCTACAACGCGAAGATAATCGTGCTCGACGAACCAACCTCTTCTCTGACCGAAAACGAGGTTGCCAAACTTTTTTCGATCGTTAAAAATCTGAAAAAAAAAGGCGTGTCATTTATCTATATTTCTCATAAAATGGATGAAGTGTTTCTTGTGTGCGACGACGTCGCAGTTCTCCGCGACGGAAAAATGATTTTGACGAAAGACACTAAAACGACGGAAATGAACGAGCTTATTTCGGCAATGGTTGGGCGTTCTCTTGAAAAGCGTTATCCTGATGTCGATAACGTTCCCGGCGATTATATTTTTGAAGTGAAATCGCTTACGACAAAGTACGAACCGGTGCTTGAAGATATTTCGTTTACCGTCAGGAAAGGTGAAATATTTGGACTTTACGGTCTTGTCGGTGCCGGGCGGTCAGAATTGCTTGAGGCGATGTTCGGCGTGCGAACCATTGCATCGGGAGAAATTAGCTACGGCGGGAAACGCCTTTACTTTGCGGACAGTCGCGATGCGATGGAACACGGTTTTGCCCTTGTGACCGAAGAACGGAAGTTTAACGGTATGTTCGGAAAAGCATCTATAGAATTTAATACGACAATTACAAATCTTGCGAGCTACAAATCGAACGGCATTTTGTCGAATCGGAAATTATATGAAGCGGCAAACCGCGAAATTACACAGATGAAAACAAAATGTGTGTCCGCCGATGAAATTATCACTTCTCTTTCTGGCGGCAACCAACAAAAAGTCATCATTGGAAAATGGATTGAACGTTCCCCCGAAGTATTTCTCATGGATGAGCCGACGCGTGGTATCGATGTCGGGGCAAAGTATGAAATTTATCAGCTTATCATTAGAATGGCAAAAGAAGGAAAAACGATTATCGTTGTTTCGAGCGAAATGCCGGAAATTCTCGGCATTACGAATCGTATAGCCGTTATGTCGAATCATCGGCTCGCGGGTGTTGTCGATACGAACGATACCGATCAGGAAGCACTCTTGCGCCTTTCGGCGAAATATCTGTAATGCGGAGGACGTATGGAAAACGAATATGGCAATTATCTTGACGACGACAAAAAACTGAAAGAATACGGCGATAAACTCGCTGAGCTGCGTCGCAACGGTGTAAATAAAATTTCCGAGCTCAAGCAGGACATCGCATCTCTTAAACGCAATAAGCTTATCGATTCGGCAGCTCGCAATGCGCGGATCGCCGAAGACCTACGGCAGATCGCCGAAGCCCGCGTCGTCGCCGCGAAAAATAAAAATGAAATTTCGATTTTGCAAAAGGAAGCGGTTGCGTATGCAAATGAAATTGCCGGAATCTATATACGAAGCGTGCACGATGCGCAAAATAAAAAGATCGCTTCTCTTGCGGAAAAATATAAAAACGATATCGCTGCGATCAATACGGATTTTAACCGACGGCGCGAAGCGATCGTCAAATCGTATTGCGGAAAAACGACGCTTGCGGATCGAACGGCAAAAAAAGAAGCGCTTTCGATAAACGGCTACGAGCATAAGGCGGCTCTCTTCGACGCGCACAGCAAATACGTATCCGACGTCGACCGCGCGAAAGTGGCAAAAAATCAGGCATATGTCGATCGCGTGCAAAAAAATCGCAGTTTAAGAAACGGTTCTCCTCGCTTTTCGGAAAATATATCGCTCGGCTGGCAAAATTATGTATATCAATTCAAGCCGTCGAAATTTTTTTTAAATAACGGTTTGTATTTGGCAATTTTCGTGTTTTTTATCGTGTGCATCATAGTCGCTCCTATTTCGGGAAACGGACAGCTTTTAACGTTGCCGAATATCTTTACGATACTCGAACAGGCTTCTGTGCGTATGTTCTATGCGCTCGGTGTTGCGGGGCTCATTCTCATAGCCGGCACCGATTTAAGTATTGGTCGAATGGTTGCACTCGGCTCTGTCATCACGGGACTTATTTTGCATCCGGGAAAAAATATCGTAACTTTTTTTCATCTCGGCGCATGGGATTTCACTCCGCTTCCCGTTCCTGCTCGGCTTGCCCTTGCACTTGTCATATCGATCGTGTTTTGCGTGCTGTTCAGTTGTTTTGCAGGCGTGTTCAGCGCAAAGCTTCGAATCCATCCGTTTATCTCAACGCTTGCGACGCAGCTTATCATCTACGGTCTTCTTTTTTTCGGTACAAGCGGCACACCCGTCGGTTCAATTGATGCGGGTATTAAAGATATGCTCGGTGGCAGATGGGAACTCGGATTCCTCAACGGCGAATTTATAACATTCCCCAAATTAATAATTCCCGCTGTTGTTGCTATATTTATCGCGTGGTTTATATGGAATAAAACGACTTTCGGTAAGAATATGTATGCGGTCGGAGGTAATTCGGAAGCGGCGAGCGTGAGCGGTATCAGTGTATTTTGGGTCACGATCGGTATCTTTGCTATGGCCGGTGTGTTCTACGGATTTGGCTCGTTTTTTGAAGCATTTAAAGCGAATGCGAGCGCCGGCACAGGGCAGGGGTATGAACTCGATGCGATCGCGGCCTGTGTCGTTGGCGGTATTTCATTTAACGGCGGTATTGGTAAAATCGGAGGCGCCGTCATCGGCGTTATCATATTTACCGGTTTGACTTATTGTCTGACGTTCCTCGGCATTGATACGAATCTGCAGTTTGTATTTAAAGGGTTGATTTTAATTGCTGCTGTTGCCCTCGATTCGATTAAATATTTGAAACGCAAATAAAAAATGCAAGGACGATAGATTAGTCACCATACTTCGCTTAAGATCGGGGTATAGTGTTATTATGAGGTGTGCCGATTAATCGAAAAGCGGTAATCTTTTGTTATTTGAAATTTTTTACGCCGTCCAAATCGAGCGTAGCAAAATAGTCGGCAATCGTTTCACGCCGTCTGATTTCTTTGAATGAACCGTCGCTCCGCATGAGCACTTCGCCCGCTCTGAGCTTTCCGTTGTAGTTGAATCCCATCGCTCTTCCGTGCGCGCCCGCATCGTGAATTATTAAAATATCGCCGATATCGATTTTCGGCAGGCTCCGTTGTACGGCGAATTTATCGCAGTTTTCGCACAGAGATCCGACGACATCGTATACCCTGTCTTTTACCGCGTTTTCTTTTCCGCTGACGGTCACTTCGTGATAAGCGCCGTACATACCGGGCCGCATTAAGTCCGCCATGCACGCGTCGACTCCGATATAATCGCGGTAGATGTGTTTTTCGTGGATTGCCGTCGCAATAAGCCAACCGTAGGGGCCGGTGACGGGTCTGCCGCATTCCCAGTAGATGCCCATAGGATCGAGATCGTTTTTAATAATTTTTTCGTCATAGATTTTTTTGATGCCGCGCGCTACATAGCCGAGATCGACCGCTTTTTGTTCCGGCTTGTACGGAATGCCGACGCCTCCGCCCAAATCGACGAATTCGATTTTTATGCCGAGTCTTTGTTTTATTTCGACGCAGAGATCGAAGAGGATATCCGCCGTGTCGATAAAAAAATCGGGATTGAGTTCGTTCGAAGCGACCATCGTGTGAAGTCCGAATCGTTCGACGCCTTCTTCTTTGCAGCGCGCATAGGCTTCGAAAAGCTGTTCGCGCGAGAGGCCGTATTTCGCTTCTTCGGGTTTTCCGATGATCGCGTTGCCGCCTTGCTTGAGCGGACCGGGGTTGTAGCGGAAACATAGCAGCTTCGGTAATCTGCCGCCGAGCGCTTTTTTTAAAAAATCGATGTGGGTGATGTCGTCCAAGTTGATGAGGTTTCCGTGCTCGTATGCGTATTGAAATTCGGAAGCGGGCGTTTCGTTCGATGTAAATATGACGTGTTCTCCCTCGATACCCGCCAAATCGGAGAGCATGAGTTCGGGTAAGCTCGAACAGTCGGCGCCGCATCCTTCTTCCGCGAGGATTTTAAGCATATAGGGATTCGGCATCGCTTTTACGGCGAAGTGTTCGCGGAACTTCGGAAAGGCGGAAAAAGCCGCGGTAAAGCGGCGCATGTTTTCGCGGATCGCCCTTTCATCGTAAAGGTAAAAAGGGGTCGGGAAATTTTTTATTAATTTTAAAAGCTCATCGTGCTTGAGCGGAAAATCGGAACTCATATATAACCCTTATCGCAATGTATCTGATGCGCTTGTGTATCGCAGCCTGTCATGTCGACTATAGCATGAGCCTTAAATGAAATCAACGGTGTAAAAATATGAGTTGTTGATAAGGGATTTGAAAATTTTACTTTTTAATATGCTTTGCAATCGGGAAAAAACGAGAGTGTCCGGATGTCGCGTGTCTTAGGAAAGATGAAATCGATTCTTTAAAAACACTACTGTCCAAGATAAAATCATGCCCATAGCTCCTGTTGAAAATCACTAGGATGGTAAACAGCAGGAGGCGGGCTTCCGGCAAACCATTCAAATAAGTCCTTTCGTTCAAAAAGGCAGACTTTTAATTCCGACATAAAGTTTGTAAAGTTTTTGCCTCTATATATACACAGCTGCCGCAGTTTCATGTACAGAAGATACACAGTCAGCGCAATCCAGATTTGTGTTTTTATGGCATTTTCTGTCCGGCCGAAAAACTTCTTGATTCGCAGATTCTGCTTTATTGTCTTGAAAAATATTTCGATGTTCCATCTGGCCCGATACATCCCGGCGATATATCCGGCGCTCAGATTGAATATGTTTGTCAGAATCCTAATTTCCTTTCCTGTTTTCTCATCAACGGATTTTATGACTCGCAGAGGAAAAGGACATTTCCTGCCTGTCTGCATACCGGTAAATTCGATCGTCCTATCAAGCGTTATGTGCTTATTCCTGCTTTCGTGTTCCTCAATGACACGGTACTGTGCGTTTTCCTTTAATCTTGTAACAAAAAAGATTTTATCACGGCAAAAATCTCCGAAAACCGCGTAATTGCAGTAGCCTTTATCGAATGTGACCGTACATCCTTTGGCGATATTCATTTTTTTCAGCGTGTTATTTTCATGTTCGTTTACATTGGTTATGAAAAGATATTTCGGCAGACTGTTATTGATGTCATAGGTAAGATGAATTTTGACACCGCTTTTTGTGCTTCTGAAAGTCGCCCATGGAAAATCATGCAGATTCAGGCTCTGCTCTGTCGCATCGATTCCGTAGAAATCCTTTCTGAATTTCTTGCGTCCATTCCGGTCAAGGGCTGACGAGAGTGAATAAAACAGCTTCTCGAACACCTCGGGTTTTCTGGTAGTATTCGCATACGAAATTGTCGCGCGCTTCACGTCTTTTTGAACTCCCAGATGATACAGGCAGGTTTTATTTGCGTTCAGCGAGTTTTCCAGGCTTCGAAGTCCGTGCGGATTTGCTATCTGTGCATAAGCCATAGTTACAAACTGCTGCCATGCGGAAAAGCCTTTGCAGTGCTTGTCAGCCCCTGTCGCTTTTACGCATTTTTCAAATTGAGGTCTCTCTAGTAAAGATAGCAACTGTCCGAGTTTTGTGTTATATTTATTCATGTCTGTAATTCCTTATGTGATATTGTTTTGTGTGCCAACTTAACTATATCACGAATTACAGACTTTAAATAGTATCTAATTTATCTTGGACAGTAGTGAGGAAAATTATATTTAACCTCCGTCGGATATATACCTTCAAACTATGAAATAGAGATCATCGGGAACACTAAAAATGTGCCCTACTTTGATGAATGTAAATGGGGCTTTTACACTATCGAAAAAGGAAACAAACGCTATCTCGTTTATATCGGTATGGGAGAAGATAAAGGCGATCAGAGAATTTCCACGATAGAAGATTTTTATTTGAATGTTATAGATTTGGAAACGATGGAAAAAATATATAAAAATTATCTACAGGCGGAAATAAATCAAAGCGACTTAATTATGAAGGCTCCCGAATGAAAAGTTTTATTCTAAATTTCAGAGCTTTTTTTAATGAGAGAAAAGTATTAAAAAGAAATGAAGAAATCTTTTTGCCTGTATGGTGGAAAACCGCTTCAGTTGTAATTATGATTGTTATACCCCTCATCGCCTTGTCATTTAGTATTGGGACTGGGCTTTATAATGATGTTTTTTTGGATTGGATGACTGATATTGATTATTGGAAATCTTGGATAGGTGTATTTGTGATTTCTTGGCTCTTGGCATTTACTATGTTTTATGTTATGGATGCCGGTCATATAATAATAAAGGATGGTGTTCTTACGAAACGTTATCGTTTTGTTTGCACGGAAAAAATTATGCTCAGTGAAATAACGAGTGTTTCTATGGGGCATGCACTTATAAAAAATGAAGGAAATCTACATTTGGATATTAGGGGAAACTCAAATCAAATCATTTATATTAATGCGAATGCATACCCCAAAAAAACGCTTAAACTCATTTGTAAGAAAATAGGATTGTAATGTCATTACAGAACCGTTTCAGTCTTCTCTTTATTTTCCGGCGCCTTTGGAAAAAAAGTTCTTCGTCGGAAAATAAAGAGAATTTCAAAAAGCCGTTCCGAGCGCATATCGGTAAAAGTAAAGCATAAAAAGCAGACGGGTTCCTATAAATAAATACTTTTTAATCAAAAATCTGTCCGGAAAGCTTTCGTTTTTCTTTGTCCGGAAAGCCCGCTTCGTATACTGCAAACTTATTCGGATACTCGTCGCAGGCTGAGTATCCTTTCGGTGCGGCATATTCTCCGGTAATATCGGACAGATAACCCGGAATCAATTCTTTGCAAAGAAAAAAGGACGCATCTGCTCCCTCCGGTAATCCATGATATCTGATGCCGTATGCACTCGCATAAGAAAAACCGCTCTTACCGTAAAAATCGATGTTGCCTTCAAAGCACACGGCTCCGCAGCCGAGTTCTCTCGCCTTTTCAAGGGAATAGTCAAGCAGAATCTTTCCGTAACCTTTTCGCTGTAACGCCGGCGTAATACAGATCGGCCCCATCGTCATAATCGGAATGTCATTTCCGTTGTCGGCTTTAATCATTGCTCTAACGAAGATATTTTGCCCGATGAGTTTGCCGTCCTTTTCCATCACAAAATCAAGCTCGTGAACGAATGCGGGATCATTCCGCAGCTGTTGTAGAATATAGTGCTCTTGACATCCCGGACGATATACATTCCAAAAACTTTCGCGTACAAGGTTTTCAACTTTCCGGTATTCCTCTTTCTTTTCCAAACGAATGATACAGTCGTTTTTATTCATCGGTGTTTCCTTATCGTTTTCCGCCGCCCCTTCTCATCCTATTTCCTATACGGGCGCTTCCAATGTTTGTATGTAAAGCGCGCGATCGTATAGCGGCCGAGCAATCGGCTCGCTGCGGCGAAAAGTTTCCACTTCCATGTCATGAGCGCGGTTTTCTTTCCTCGTTCCGCGCATTTTAAACAGTGCGCGACCGTTTTGTCTGCCGGAACCCCGTGCAGCACTTCTTTGCGCGCGCCGTTCGACGCGACTTCCGCGAATTCGGTGCTCACGGATCCGGGGCAAAGCGCGCACACCCGTATGCCGCGATCCCTCACTTCGGCTGCGAGCGCGAGCGTAAAGTTCAGCACGTAGGCTTTCGTCGCGGCGTAGACGGCAAAATTTCCGAGCGGCGAAAAAGAAGCGAGACTTGCCGTGTTGATGATGAGCGATCCCTTTGTCATATACGGAAGCGATACGCCGCAAAGGCCGGTGAGCGCCGTGCAGTTCAAATCTATCATATCGAGTTCGCGCATGACGTCGGTTTCCGAAAAGGGGCCGTAGGTGCCGAAGCCCGCGTTATTGACGAGTATGACGACGGTAAAATCGCCGCCTTCTTTTTCAAGCAGCTTTGCAAAACGTTCGACCCCTTCGCGTCCGCTTATGTCCATGCAGACGGCGCGGGGGACGACGCTTTTTTCCGCTTTGATTTTTTTGCAGAGCGCATCGAGCTTTTCTTTTCTGCGCGCGATGAGCCAGACTTCGTTGCACTTTTTTTGCCGTGCGATCTCAAGCGCGAATTCTTCCCCCATTCCGGAACTCGCTCCGGTGACGATGCCGATTTTTTTCATGCGTTCAGTATAAACGATAAGCGTTTTCCGGGCAATTCCGGTTTCGAATACGCGCCGAAATTTAATAAGGGGGAAAGCCTTCCCCTCGCGGCTGTTCAAAAACTTCAGTTTTTGGACAGATTCCTTGATTTTATATGCGACGTTTAAAATTAAGTCATTATAATATAAAGACTTAATTTTAAACTCGACAGGCTGTCGAGAAAGTAACCGACTTTTGAGACAGCCCCTACCCCTTCCAGCGGGGACACCCCGCAACGCCCCGTTTGTGCCGATTTCAGCGCGGGAAACTTCGCGCTGACGCGCTCGTTGCAAGCGGTGAGGGGAACTTCGCCTCATTTTGCACTCCGCTTTCAATGCACGGCACGGATGCCGTGTCGCATCTTAGCACAGCAGCCGCGTATTTTTGCGTAAAGCAAAAATACGTTAGTGAGGGGTACACGGATGTACCCCGAACGAACTCTTGCGGTATCCTCCAAAAAGGCATATACTCCGTTGTATGCGGAGTGTACGGAACGTTGTCGCGTTTTTTTTGATTGCAGCTTTTGTTTTTACTTCGTGTTCCGTGTCCGAAAGACGGCAAATGCGGCGCGAGCGGGTTATGAGAGAGTGTGCGCGCGTTGTGCATGAAGATGCCGTCCGCACGCTTACTGCAAAACGGGATGCGCTTTTTTCCTATGTTGCATCCCTTACGATCGAAGAAAAAGCCGCCCAGCTCTTTATGGAAAACCTCGTCGGCGACGATGTCTTCACTCCTGTCGAATGGACCGATTCTTCGCGCACTAAAGCGCTCATGCCCGGCGGCTATATTTTCTTTTCATACAATATCGCCGATACTCCTGAAAAAATTATTAATTTTACCGATTCGATTTTTTCGTACTGTTCTGCACACGGCTGCATTCCGCCGTACTTCGCCCTCGATCAGGAAGGTGGAGACGTATGCCGGCTTAGGGCGGTTTCCGGAAAGCTCCCCGCAAACGGAGCCGTCGCCGAAACGTTTTCCGTTTCGGACGCGTATCGACTCTATTCGCTGCAGGCATTGCAGATGCGGCTGCTCGGCTTTACCGTCAATATAGCGCCTGTCGTTGAAACGCGTACCGAATCGAACGAAGCCTTTATCGGAGATCGAAGTTTCGGCGATGCGTCGAGCGTAGTCGCATACGGAACGGCGTCTCTCAATGCGCTGCAAAATAACGGTGTCGCCGCGGTGATAAAACATTTTCCCGGCAACACGAATACCGACCCGCACACGGGTTTGCCCGAAATCGATATTACCGAAGAAGAATTTAATAAAACGGTTCGCTATCCGTTTTCCCGCCTTGTCTCTCGCGGCAGCGCAGGCGTACTCATGTCGCACGCCCGCGTTTCCCTTGCCGATCCCCGCACTCCCGCATGTCTTTCGCGTATTTGGATAGACGATAAACTTCGCGGCGAGCTCGGATTTAAAGGTCTCGTGTTTTCGGACGATATCTTTATGGCGGCTCTTGCGGAAAACGGCTATCCTCCGGAGCGTGCGGCGCTTTCGGCGATCGAAGCGGGCGTCGACGTGATTATGATTTCCGAAAAAAAGTTTGCACGCCAACATGCGCTGCTCGTCTCGCGCGCGAGGGAAGATGAAGACTTTGCAAAGCGGATCGAAGAGTCCGCACGCCGCGTTATCGATTTTAAAATCGAACGGGGTATTCTCTCGCTTGAAAAAAGAGACGGCGTTTGGCGTGTCGTTCAAAATTCCGCAGTACCGTACGCAGGATCTGTCTCTCAAAGCGTAGGTACTTTGCCGTACGTCGCTACTGCCTCTCAAAGTACGGACGCACTTAGGTACGGCGAAGAGAGGCGGGCGAGGGCGGAAGCCTTTCGAATCGCAAAAAAAGAAAACGATGTTTTTGTCGCCGAAGTGTATTCCGGTAAGTGCACACGGGTATCGGAAGCGGATACCGATCGAAATGCAAAACTCTAGCGGAAAGCGATGCATGGACGGAGCGCGATATGCGGAAAGATAGAGAAGCGCAAAAACTTTCGGGAAGGGCGGGATTCGAAGCGTACTATTCGGCGCTGTACGGAGAGCGATGGCCGAAAATAAGAGAAGCGCTTTCGGGCGATGTCCGCTATGCGGCGTGGAACGCGGGCGGAAAGGAGCCGTATTTTCTCGATGCCGCAAGCGTTTTGGCGGCTTTTTCGCTTCCGCTTTCAGGCGCCCATACGCTTCTCGACCTTTGCGCCGCTCCCGGCGGAAAAACGCTCGTCCTCGCATCGCTTATGGAAGAGGATGCAATGCTCGTTGCAAACGAGCGTTCCCGTGAGCGCTGCCGGAGACTCAAGCGCGTCCTTGAAAATTGTCTTTGCGAAACCGTTTTTGCGCGCGTAAAGGCGAGCTTGTGCGACGGTGCGAAAATGTGCCTCGACGAAAACGCGCGTTTTGACCGCATCCTGCTCGACGCACCGTGTTCGTCCGAGCGTCACGTTTTTACCGATGCAAAATACCTTGCCGAGTGGACTCCTTCGCGGATAAAAACTTCGGCAATCGCTCAGTGGGCTCTGTTGTCGTCGGCCTACCGTATGCTGAATCCTGAAGGTTATATCCTTTATTCGACGTGCGCTCTTGCTCCGGCCGAAAACGACGGCATCGTAGAGCGGCTTTTGAAAAAATTCGATACGGCAAAAATCGCACTCGATGCCGTTCCACGCGAAAGACAAAGGCTCCTGCCGTTTTGCGATACGCTTTTTCCCGAAGCCGAAAAGACAAAATACGGTTTTCATGTTCTGCCCGACGTACAAAGAGGCGCGGGGCCGATATATTTTTCTCTGATTCGAAAAACGGTATTATGATTTATATATTATAAATTTACATTGTATTTTATTTTAAACGCCGATATAATAAAGGGGAGGGGGAGTAAGCGGATTTGTATTCGATATCGTAATAGGGAAACTGCGCATGAAACGGTCCAAAAAAAGTGTTGTACAAAAAGAGCAAAAGCTGCAGAAAATTTTTGAACTTGAAAAAAAACTTGAAGAAATCCAAGATATCGATGTCCTTCTCGAACGGATTCTTACCGAAACGCGATCCATCGTCCGTGCCGATGCGGGTTCCATCTACGAAATCGAAGACGGTAAACTTCGTATAAAATACGCGCAAAACGATACGCAGCTGAAAAAACTCAAACCCGGAGAAAAGCTTCCGTATCTTTCGTTTTCCGTTCCGATCAATGAAAAATCGATTTCCGGTTATGTGGCGCTGTCGGGAGAGCCGGTCAACATTCAGGATGCGTATCGGATTCCTGCCGATAAGCCTTATGTTTTTAATAAAGCAAACGATATCGAAACCGGATATCACACAAAATCGATTTATACGCTGCCGCTCAAAATGCAGTCCGGAAAACTGCTCGGCGTCATGCAGCTCATAAACGCACAGGACGAATCGGGAAAACTTATCGGCTTCGATGAAGACGCGGAGCTTTATATTACGCACTTTGCGTCGAACGTCCGACAAGCGCTGCAAAATACGTATCAGACGAATTTGATGGTGCAGCGCATGCTGAAGATGGCCGAGCTTCGCGATCCGAAAGAAACGTATCCGCACGTTATGCGCGTCGCCGAAAATTCTCTTGAAATCTACGACCGCTGGGCATTCGATCATAATATTCCCGAACATGAAAAACATTGTTTCCGCGACTGCTTGAAAATAGCCGCAAAATTTCACGACATCGGCAAAGTCGGCATTCCCGATGCGGTGCTTCACAGTCCGAAGCGCTACGGTCCGAACGATAAAAACCGCGCCGTATTGAAAAGTCATACGTGCATCGGTGCGCAGATTTTCGGAGACGGTTCTTCCCAGCTCGACTCGATGTGCCGCGACGTTGCGCTCCATCATCACGAAGCGTGGGATAAATCGCCGTCGGGTTATCCCGGCAATGTCGATTACCGCACGTATAAAATAGGCGAGCCGCTTCCTCCTGCGGAAGCGCTGGGAGGGGATGCGATCCCGCTCGCCGCTCGTATCATAAGCGTTGCCGACGTGTTCGATGCGCTCAGTCATCGCCGCTCGTATAAAGACGCGTGGCCTCCCGAAAAGGCATTTGAAGAGATCGAAAAAGGAGCGGGTACGCAGTTCGACCCTGAAATCGTCGCGGCGTTTTTGCAGGTAAAAAGCCGCATTTCGGCCATCCTGCTCGCATATCCCGACGAAGAATCGGCTCCTGAAAATCACGGAGAATCCGTTTAAAAGTATTTGACTGCCGAGATCGTAAAATCGAATATAACGCCGCTGTAAAAAGCATACGTCTTCGACTGCAAATATTTTGCGAAAAGCCGTATTGTTTACAGCAGCGAGAGCGATCGATCGCGGATCAATTTGATTATCTCTTTATCGAAACATGCGGCAAAAAGTGCGAATTCTTTTTTGCCGTAGACGTTTTTTTTGTTTCCGGTAAGCCCCGCTTCTGCAAGCTGCATATTGAAATTTCTGTCGGCAAGCTTTTTTTTTGCGCTTTCTTTTGTGTACGACATACCTCGGTCGTTTAATACGCACAAGTCCCGTTCGGCAAGCTTTGCTGCAAGCGGAATGTCGCGCGTGACGATCATGTCGCCTTTTTCCGCACGGCTTGTGATATAGTCGTCGGCCGCGCCGGGCGTGTTTTCGCAAATGACGCTTTCGAAAGATAATTTTTTATCGATTAATAATTTTTCATCGACGGGAACGGTGCGGTTTGCGACAAAGCTGACGGCAAGTGAAAGATCCGCCGCTTTTTTAATAATATAATCGCGTACCGCTCGGGGACAGGAATCGGCATCCACCCACACATGCACGGGTTTCACTCGAGCGCCTTATCGATCCTGTCTATCATGCGGAGCGTGAGACGTTCGGCTTCTTCATCGTCGGTTTCCTTCGTTCCGTTTAAGAGTTTTGCATTTTTCGATTTTTCTTTATATAATTCGTCGACAAGCGTGATGCCGCTCATGATCGCTATTTCGACGGGCTTGGTCAAGCCGCCCGTTTTTTTTACTTCTTCGGTGATGCGTTTATAATAGCCGAGCAGTTTTTCAAGGTAAGCCGATTCTTCGTTCGCTTTGATCGCAAAAGAAGAACCGAGCAGGTCGATTTGGAGGGAACCCATTTAGAAGATATCGAACTGTCCGTCCGCTTCGGATTTTTTCGGTTCGTCGGCAGTGACGGGCGCGCTCTCGTGCGCTTTCGGACTTAGAGGAGCTTTTACAGCGGAGGCTGCGCTTCCGGCTCTCAGTACGGAATTTTCGATTGAATTGAGCCGGTCGAGCGCTTTTAATATGCCGTTTTCGATCTTGCTCTGATCCTGTTCGATAGAGGAAAGCCGCTCCGATTTGTCGGCAAGCGCATTTGTGAGCTCGGCACACTTGGTGCGCAGAGCATCGTTTTCCGACTGCAGCTGTGAGATTCTTTCCACAGCGCTTTCCACTTTTCGTTCAAGAAGAAGAATCTGATCGAGCGATATCATATTATGCCTTCAGTGCGTTCTTTGCGATGTCCACGACTGCTTTGAACGCCGCGGGATCTTCGATTGCCATATTTGCAAGTGCTTTTCGGTTGATTGCGACACCTGCCTTGGTACAGCCGTCGATAAAGCGGGAGTACGAAAGCCCTTCGTCGCGGACGGCCGCGTTGATACGTGCAATCCACAGCGCGCGGAAATTGCCCTTTCTGTCGCGTCTGTCGACATAGGCGTGGCGCAGCGCTTTTACGACCGCGTCTTTTGCGGCTTTGAAATTCGATTTTCTGTCGCCTCTGAAACCCTTTGCAAGCTTTAGGATTTTGATGCGGCGGTTTTTACGTTTTGATCCGTCTATTGCTCTTGACATGTTTTAACTCCTAAAGATCAGCCGTACGGCAGCATCTGCTTTCTTACTTTTTTAGCAGAGTCTTCGGCCATAATTCCTGCAGCGCGGAGCTGGCGTTTCCGTTTTGAAGAACGCTTGGTGAGAATATGGCGGAGGTTCATTTTTTTGTACTTGACTTTTCCGCTGCCGGTAAGCGAATAACGCTTGGCGGCGGACTTTTTCGTCTTCATCTTAGGCATTCGATTTTACCTCACTTGTTGTTTTGGCCTTTCCCGAAATGATCATCGACATAAACTTGCCTTCCATAGCGGCCGGTTTTTCGACGACGTATGCGGAAGTAAGCCTTTTCAGAACTTCCTGCAGGACTCCGTATCCGAGTTCGGTGTGAGCCAATTCTCGTCCGCGGAAGCGGATCGTGATTTTGACTTTATTGCCTTCGTCGAGGAATTCCTGCACATGCTTGGCTTTCGTGTCAAGGTCGCCCGGGCCGATTTTCGGCTGCATACGGATTTCCTTGAGCTTTAATACCTTTTGGTTTTTCTTGGAGTCTCGGAGCTTTTTTTCCATTTCAAACCGGTATTTGCCGAAGTCGAGTATTTTGCAGACCGGCGGGTTCGCGTTTGGCGAAACTTCAACAAGGTCGAGGTCCTCATCCCTAGCCATTCTGAGCGCATCAATCGTAGGTACGATTCCTTTTTGATTACCCTCATCATCTATTAACCTGATTTCCCGTACGCGGATTTGTTCGTTAATCCGTAAGCCCTTATTGTTGTTAGTATAGGCCAACTATCCTCCCTGTGTCTGAAAACACGTCTACCATGTAATGTAATCGATATTATATAATAATATATATCGAAATGTCTAGTGCTCGATTGTCAAAGATATCGGATAAAAAGAGGATACGCACGAAAATACGCGTTGATTGCAAGCCGTTTTTCTTTTGTATATAATTAAGCTTGTTCAAATAAGCACAATTTTTGGAAATTTCCAATACGATTGCATAAACATCAAAACGGAGCGGATATGTTGCTGACGATAACGGCTGAAGGAAATAACGCCGAAGCTTTAAGTTTTCTGTTGCATAAGCACCCCGACAAACTGCAGACGGCGAAGCTGTCGGTCGGCAAGGTGTATATTTTTTACCCCGAATACGGAAAAGAAAAAGCGACGGCGGCCATCCTCTTGGATATCGATCCCGTCGGCATGGTGCGTAACGCAAAGAATTTTGCGGGAAAAGATTTTTTACTCGGACAATACGTCAATGATCGTCCCTATGTCGCTTCTTCATTTATGAGTACGGCAATTTCAAATGCCTTTTCAAGTGCCTTAAACGGAAACTGTAAAGAACGACCGGAATTCGTCGATCTGCCGCTTTCATTAACGGCAAAGATCTCCGTGCTGCCGGCTCCGCACGGCGGGGAAGTCTTGATTAAAAAGCTCTTTGAACCGCTCGGCTACACGGTCGAAGCGAAGCGGCATCCGCTTGATACGCAGTTTCCCGAATGGGGATACGGAAAATATTTTACCCTTACGCTCAAAAACAAACTGCCTTTAAAGCAATTACTGTCGCACCTGTATGTTTTGATTCCCGTTTTGGATAACGAAAAGCATTATTTTATCACGCAGGATGAAGTCGATAAGCTGCTTCGAAAAGGAAAGGGCTGGATCGAAGGGCATCCTGAAAAGGAAATCATCGTCTCGCGATATTTGATCAATTTAAAATCGCTCGTACGTTCCGCCATTGAAGTGCTCCACGCAGAAGAAAGCGGCGGCGATGAAAGCGAAACAGCCGACGAAGCGCCTGCACGAAAAGAAAAAAAAGAACGTCTGCACGACGTGCGTTTAAAGCTCGTTGCCGAAAAAGTGCGTATGAGCGGGGCGGCAAGCGTTATCGATTTAGGCTGCGGCGACGGCAAATTGCTGAAGCTGCTTTTAAAAGAAAAACAATATACGCGTATTGCCGGTACCGACGTTTCATATTCGGAATTGACAAAATGTAAAGAAAAACTGCATTGGGAAGAACTGCCTGCCAAGCAGCGCGAACGGCTTTCATTATTTCAAAGTTCGCTTGCCTATCGGGACAGGCGTTTCGACGGGTTCGATGCCGCAGCCGTCGTTGAAGTGATAGAACACCTCGATCCGAACAGATTGCCAGCACTGGAAAAATCGATCTTCATGTATGCCAAGCCCAAGACAGTCGTGCTTACCACCCCGAACAGCGAATACAATGTACGTTATGAAAATCTGCCGGAGGGAAAAATGAGGCATAGCGATCATCGCTTTGAATGGACGCGGAAAGAATTCAAAGCATGGGCGGAAGAGGTTGCTCGTAAAAACAATTATGCCCTTGCGTTTTTTCCGGTCGGCGAAGAAGAGGAAAGTATAGGAGCGCCGTCGCAGATGGCGGTATTTACATATGGAAATTAATATACCGAAAACGGCCTTGGTTCTGCTCGTGGGAGTTTCGGGTTCGGGCAAGAGCAGCTTTGCGAAAAAACATTTTGCAAAATATGAAATCGTTTCTTCGGATACGTGTCGCGGAATTGTTTCCAACGATGAAAACGATCAGACCTCTTCGCGTGATGCTTTTGATCTGTTTCATTTTATCATTTCAATGCGGCTTAAAAACGGCTTGCTCACCGTTGCCGATGCGACAAATATTCAAGCCGACGCACGGAAAAAATTACTCGATATAGCGCGTTCTTTTCACGTTCTTCCCGTCGCAATCGTTTTCGATATGCCGCAGGAGCTGTGCGAAAGCAGAAATGCGGCGCGTACGGACAGAACCCTTTCCGCCCATGTCATCAGGCGGCAGATGCAGGATTTTAAGCGTTCCTCCAAAAGCTTAAAAAAAGAAGGATTTAAAAAGCTGTATGTTTTTAAGTCCGAAGGCGAAGTCGACGCCGTTACATCGATCGTGCGGGAAAAATTATACAACGATAAAACCGAACTGCACGGCCCATTCGATATCATCGGAGACGTGCACGGCTGCTATGAAGAGTTGGTTGCGCTTTTGCAAAAACTGCATTATGCGATAGAACCGACGGCCGATGACGGAACAAACTTCGGATTTAAAGTAAGCCACCCCGAAAATCGTACGGTTATTTTTTTAGGCGATTTGGTCGACAGGGGACCCGCTTCTCCGGCCGTATTAAAACTCGTTATGAGTATGGTGCGAGGCGGGACGGCACTCTGTGTTCCGGGAAATCACGATATGAAGCTCCAAAAGAAACTGAACGGAAAGACGGTACAGGAAAAATACGGTTTGGCCGAAACGCTTGAGCAACTTGAAGGAGAATCCGATGCATTTAAAAGCGACGTAAAAGAATTTTTATACGGCTTGATCAGCCACTATGTATTGGATTCGGGCAAACTCGTTGTCGCTCATGCAGGCCTTAAAGAGGAAATGCAGGGACGCGGCTCAGGGGCGGTGCGTTCGTTTTGCCTGTATGGGGAAACTACCGGCGAAACGGATGAATTCGGTTTACCGGTGCGGTACAACTGGGCATCGGAATACCGCGGCCGCGCAAAGGTCGTGTACGGTCATACGCCCGTCATCTCCGCCCAGTGGCTCAACAATACGATCGATATAGATACGGGCTGCGTGTTCGGCGGTTCGCTCACGGCGCTGCGTTATCCCGAAGAGGAACTCGTTTCGGTAAAAGCGCAAAAGATATACTGCAAACCGGTTAAACCGATTGAATCGATAGGATTCGGAACGGCGAATGCGTTGGAAAACGAAAAGGCGGAGCGAGGAAATGCGCTTTCGTCGGAGACAGAGACGGCACGCGCAAACGGCGACAGCCATGCCTCTATAACGCTTCAACATCAGGATGATGATGTCCTCGACATAAAAGACGTTACGGGACGGCGTATCGTTCAGACGCGACTTAAAAACAATATTTTAATTCGGGAAGAAAATTCCATCGCCGCCCTTGAAGCGATGAGTCGTTTTGCAGTTAATCCCAAGTGGCTCATCTACCTGCCGCCGACCATGTCGCCGAGCGAAACGAGTACGCTCGACGATTTTTTGGAATACCCGCTCGAAGCATTTGCGTATTATAAAAATCGCGGCATCCGAACAATAGTTTGCGAAGAAAAGCATATGGGTTCACGAGCCGTATTGATTATCTGTCGGGATGAACGGACTGCCGAAAACCGATTCGGTATTGCAGACGAAGGTTTCGGTATTTGCTATACCCGTACGGGGCGTAATTTTTTTAACGATAAGGAAATCGAAAAAGCGTTTTTGGAAAAAATACGCGATGCGTTGACCCGTTCCGGTTTTTGGGAAAAACACGATACCGACTGGGTGTGCCTCGATACCGAACTCATGCCGTGGTCGGCAAAAGCGCAAAGCCTTATTCACGATCAATATGCCGCAACCGGATCTGCGGCGCTCAACGCGCTTTCGGAAGCGGAAGAGGTTTTACGTTTAACGGCACTGCGCGGCATTGAAGGTTCTCGGGAATTGCTGCATACGTTTTTAGGAAAGAAGGAGTCGGCGGAAAAATTCGTTTCCGCGTACCGAACCTATTGCTGGGAAGTTTCAAGCGTAGACGATTATAAACTTGCACCCTTCCATATTTTGGCAACTGAGGGATCCGTCCATTCCGATAAAAATCATCAATGGCATATGGAGTATATAGCGGAGATATGCCGTGCGGACTCAACTCTTTTTAAAATGACTCCGTATAAAATCGTGCATTTGGAAGACGAATCGGAAACAAACGATGCGGTAACATGGTGGCTTGATTTGACCGGTAAAGGCGGAGAAGGTATGGTGGTAAAGCCCTATGATTTTATCGCATACGGTAAGGACGGCTCCATTTTGCAGCCTGCCGTTAAATGCCGCGGAAAAGAATATCTTCGCATCATCTACGGCCCGGAGTATTGCGAAAAAGAAAATCTTATTCGCCTGAAAAAACGCGGGCTTGCAAAAAAGAGAGCGCTTGCAGTACAGGAATTTGCGTTGGGGATCGAAGCTCTCGAACGTTTTGTCAAAAAAGAACCGCTCAGGCGCATTCACGAAAGTGTCTTTGCCGTTCTCGCAACGGAAAGCGAACCGACTGATCCGCGGCTGTAATCATTGCGATCTGCACGGTTGCGTAATTTTTTTTAACGAATAGTATGCTGCTTTTATGTATTTTTTTTTAATTGTTTTCATGCCGATATCGTTCGCATGGTATCTTATGCATAAAAAAGATTGCGTTGTCATAAGATAATGCGTGTATGCAATCCGCTTATTGAATAAAAATGCCATACCTTGTACACTGACTCAATGGATATTCAATCACGAAGACGTGTAGTCATTACGGGTTTGGGTGCCGTCACTCCGCTCGGAAACGATGTCGCATCGACATGGGCGGGCATTAAAGGGGGCAAAAGTGGCATCGGGAAAATTACCCTTTTCGATGCTTCCGATTATCCCGTAAAGATTGCAGCTGAAGTAAAAGATTTTTCACTCGACGCGTACGGTTTGGATCATAAACTCGTACGCAAAATGGCGCGGTTTACGCGCTTTCTCACGGCCTCTTCTCTGCAGGCCATTCGCGATGCGGGCTATGACGAATCGTCTTTCGGGGCGGATGCCTCGGGCATCGTAAACGGCGTCGGTATCGGCGGCTACGACGCGATCGAAGACGGTTTTAAAAAATACTGCGATCCCCGCTTCGGCGTGAGCCGGCTTCCGCCGCTTACCGCTCCGATGATGCTGCAAAACGAAGCTGCCGCGAACGTCAGCATGCTCCTCGGCGTACACGGCCCCGTATGGACGCTTTCGACGGCTTGCGCTTCAGGTACCGATGCGATCGGTCTTGCTTCCGATTTGATTCGAAGCGGAAGGGTGGACGTGTGCATCGGAAGCGGCACGGAAGCGTGCATCACGGGATTCAGCATCGGCTGCTTTCAAGTGCTGCAAGCGCTCGCTTCTTCGTTCAACGATTGTCCGGAAAAGGCGAGCCGCCCCTTCGATAAAACGAGAGACGGCTTCGTTATGGCCGAAGGAAGCGCCGCCCTCGTGCTTGAAGAACTCGAACATGCGAAAAAGCGCGGTGCGCGCATCTATGCGGAAATCGGAGGCTACGGATCGTCGAGCGACGCCTACCACATAACCGCACCTACTCCCGACGGTTCGGGGGGAGCGCTTTGCATCGAGCGCGCTTTTGCCGACGCGGGTATGCAGCCTTCTTCGGTTCAGTATTACAATGCGCACGGTACGTCGACGCAGGCGAACGACGAAACGGAAACGAAAATGATAAAGCGCGCTTTCGGAGATCACGCATATACATTGGCGGTGTCATCGACGAAGAGTATGACCGGGCACATGATCGGAGCTGCGGGTGTTATTGAAGCGCTCTTTTGCGTCAAAGCGATCGGAGACGGTTTTGCACCTGCGACGATGAATCTCGACGAACCCGATATCGAGCACGGCTGCGATTTGGATTACGTTCCGAATAAAGGCCGGGAAATGCGCATCGATGCGGCGGCGAGCGTATCGCTCGGTTTCGGCGGACACAACGGGTGCGTCATCGTTAAGCGGTACGAATAAAGAAAGACGGAAGTTGATTCGAAGTTGTAAAAGTTTTTATGAGAGGTACGATAAAAAGCATCGGCTGAAATAGCGCCTCCGCTTTTTATCTCGAGTTTGCGCGTATGTTTGCGGAAACTGTGTATGCGTATCGTTACGATAAAAATCGTATGCGTACGGGTATACTGTATTTTGCAAACTCGATTATATAACGTATGCGCTTTCGCGCACGGCTAAAAACTTTTTCGGATGTTAAAACATCCTGCAAAAGTTTTTATGAGAGGTAGTTATGATTATTAAACCGATGGTTCGAAGCAGTATCTGTATCAACGCGCATCCCGTAGGCTGTGCAAAAGAAACGGAAAACGAAATCGCGTATATCAAGACGCAAAAAACGAAGCGCGGCATCAAGGGTGCAAAAGAAGGCGGGGCGGGACCGAAAACCGTACTCGTGCTCGGCTGTTCGACGGGATACGGACTTGCGAGCCGCATCGTCGCCGCATTCGAATACGGAGCCGACACGATCGGCGTTTCTTTCGAAAAAGCGGGAACGGAAACGAAGGGCGGCACGCCCGGCTGGTATAACAATGCGGCTTTCGACCGCGCGGCGAAAAAAGAAGGACTTGCATCCGTTACGCTGAATGCAGACGCTTTTGCCGACGAAACGAGAGAGAGCGTCATCGACGAAGTGAAAAAACTCGGAGCCAAATTCGATTTAATAATTTACAGTCTTGCAAGTCCCGTGCGCACCGATCCCGATACGAAAGTACTCTATAAATCGGTAATCAAGCCGCGCGGAAAACCCTACAGCGGAAAGTGCATCGATATTATGACCGAGACGCTCAAAGAGTCGAGCGCGGAGCCGGCGACGGAAGAAGAAATCGCAAGCACGATCAAAGTAATGGGCGGAGACGACTGGAGACGCTGGATCAAACAGCTGTCCGATGCGGGCGTACTCGCACAAGGCTGCCGCACGATCGCGTATTCGTACATCGGACCCGAACTCAGTCATGCGATTTACCGCGACGGCACGATCGGCACTGCAAAGCTCGATTTGGAAAAAGCTGCGCTCGACTTGGATAAAGAGCTGAAAAACTCGGTCGGCGGAGGCGCGTACATTTCCGTCAACAAGGGACTCGTCACGCGTTCGAGCGCGGTTATCCCGATCATATCGCTGTATCTGTCGATTTTATTTAAAGTGATGAAAGAAAAGGGAACGCATGAAGGCTGCATCGAACAGATGGAGCGCCTCTTCGCCGAACGGCTCTATACGGCCGACGGTACGGTTCCGACCGACAGCGAGCATCGTATCAGAATCGACGATCTCGAACTTGCGGACGACGTGCAGAAAAAATGTCTCGAAAGCATGAAGTCGGTAACGCAGGAAAATCTCCGCGAGCTCTGCGACCTCGAAGGCTACAAGCACGACTTTCTCGCCGCAAACGGGTTCGATATCGCGGGCGTCGATTACGATAAGGATGTCGCGCGCATGGATACGATCGATTGAACGGCGCTTGATGCCGATGGAAATTATTAATTAATAATACCGCTCCGTCTTTTGTGCCGAGCGCAAAAGCGGGGCGTAAAGAGCGGAGGATTTGCATGTTGGAAGGGCGCCACCTTATAGAGCCGGATGATCTTTCCGTCGAAGAGATCGATGAAATCTGTTCTCTTTCCGAACAGATGATCGTCGATCCTGCAGCGTTTCAAGATGTGTGCCGCGGGAAAATTCTCGCGGCTCTTTTTTTTGAACCGAGTACGCGAACGCGTCTTTCCTTCGAAGCGGCGATGCTCCGTCTCGGAGGGGCGGTCGAGGGGTTTTCGGATGCGCAGTCGAGTTCTTCTGTAAAAGGAGAATCTCTTTCCGATACGATCCGCGTCGTATCCTCTTATGTCGACGTCATCGCGATGCGCAGTCCGAAAGAAGGTGCGGCGCTCCTCGCTTCCCGCTTTTCGTCGTGTCCTCTTATAAACGCGGGCGACGGCGGACACTTTCACCCGACGCAGACGCTCACCGATTTGGTGACGATACGGGAGCTGCGCGGCGGTTTTGAAAATCTTACCGTAGGCTTTTGCGGAGATTTGAAATTCGGACGCACCGTGCACAGTCTCGTGCAGGCGATGTGTCGCTATAAAAATAATAAATTCGTGTTTATCAGTCCGAGCGAACTTGCGATCCCCGAATACATGCGGGAAAGCGTACTCGATGCATCCAGCGTCAAATACGAAAGCGTACGTCGCCTCGAAGACGTTATCGATACGATCGATATCCTCTATATGACGCGCGTGCAAAAAGAGCGCTTTTTCAACGAACAGGATTATATACGATTAAAAGACAGCTATATCCTCGACAAAGCCAAGATGAAGCTTGCGCGCCCGGATATGATCGTGCTTCATCCGCTGCCGCGCGTAAACGAAATAGCGCCGGAAGTAGACGACGATCCGCGCTCTGCATATTTCAGGCAGGTGAAGTACGGCATGTATGCGCGCATGGCGCTCATTGCAAAATTGACGGGCTGTCTATAGGACGGTTTTAAAAATTCGGTCGGCTTTTTAAGCGATCTTAAATTGCGGTCTTTCGGGTTCCCGATACA
Organism: Treponema sp. Marseille-Q4132; assembly: GCF_014334835.1. Lineage (NCBI taxonomy): Bacteria > Pseudomonadati > Spirochaetota > Spirochaetia > Treponematales > Treponemataceae > Treponema > Treponema sp. Marseille-Q4132. The sequence continues at coordinate 662,770 of NZ_CP060591.1, read as the reverse complement.
AGCGGAGGCGGTGATGAACGTAACGGCGATTAAAAACGGTTTGGTGATCGATCATATCAAAGCGGGAACGGGCTGGCGCATTTTCCGCCGGCTCGGCCTCGACGCTTCTCCTTTTACGTCGGCGCTCATCATGAACGTGCCGTCGCAAAAGAGCGGCAAAAAAGATATGATCAAAATCGACAATATCATCGATATCGATTTTTCGGTGCTCGGTTTTATCGATCCCGATATCTGCGTCAATATTATTAAAGATGAAAAGGTCGTTCGGAAAATCAATATGGCGCTTCCGCCGCGGGTGCAAAACGTATTCCGCTGTAAAAATCCGCGCTGCATCACGGCGAGCGAAAATTTCGTTCCGTCGACCTTTTTGCTCGTCGACCGCATAAAAAGATTGTACCGCTGCGAATACTGCGACGCGCTTTATACGGCAGGTGAAGACGGAAATCCCGTGGAGGCAAAATCGTGACGCGCGCTCTTCTTTTTTACAATGCACACCTCCTCGACGAAGCGATCGACACGCCCGGAGCGCTGCTTGTCGTGGACGATAAAATCCGCGCGGTCTATACCGGCTATTTTACGAATAAAAAAACGACGGAAGCTCTCGCGCTTTCCGTGCTCGCCGAAGACGGCTACGAGCAGACTTCAGTCGAATACGTCGACGCGCAGGGGCTCACGCTCATGCCCGCTTTTATCGATATGCATGTGCACTTGCGTTATCCGGGGCAGACGCAAAAAGAAGATTTGACAAGCGGTTTGCGCGCCGCTTGTGCCGGAGGCTTCGGTACCGTCGTTGCGATGCCGAACACGACTCCCGTCGTTTCCTCTCAGATGAGCGCGCTCGAAATCGACCGGGAAGCCTCCTCGCTCGCTCTTGCCGGCGTGATACAGTCGGTGAGCATCACAAAGGATTTCGGAGGCACGAATACCCGACACATCGAAGAGCTCGACGCATCCCGCGTGCCGCTTATCACCGAAGACGGAAACGATGTCGCATCCGCTTCCGTCATGCTCGACGCTATGACAAAAGCTTCCCGCCGCGGCATCATCGTAAGCTGTCACAGCGAAGACGCATCGCTTGCCGCCGCGGCAAAAACATATCGACATGAAGCGCTCAAACTGATGGAAGCCTATCACCTTGCCGCGTGGGGAGCGGACGACGACGATGACGTTCCCGACGAAGTGCTCGACAAAATCGCGAGCCTTTTGACAAAGGCGAACGATTTGCTTGCTCTTGCGGAAAACAGCGCGACGATCCGAAATATCATGATCGCTCGCGAAGCGGGGTGCCATGTGCACATCGCACATGTGAGTACTGCTGCCGCTCTCGATGCCGTGCGCAGCGCAAAAGAATCGCTTTCGGACGATGAAGAGGACTACCTCGCCGACGAAGCGGACGCCGCCTACGAAACTTTTCTCGACGGTACGCGCTATGTCCCCGAAGCGAGGGAAGAAAAACGTTTTCGCGTTACCTGCGAAGTCACTCCGCATCACTTGGCTCTCTGCGGTACCGACGAACCTTTTATACGCGCGCTCGTAAATCCGCCGCTCAGGAGCGAAGACGACAGAGTCGTGCTTCTCGAAGGGCTCCGCGACGGTACGGTCGATGTCATCGCGACCGATCACGCGCCGCATACGCTCGAAGACAAAGTCTCAGGCAGTCCCGGTTTTACGGGGCTCGAAACGGCTTTTGCGGTGTGCAATACCGTCCTCGTTGCAAGCGGTCAGCTCGGAGCGAAGAGATTATCGGCTCTCATGTCGGCAAATCCCGCGCGCATCCTCCGTCTCAATAAAGGCGTACTCGCTCCCGGTTTCGATGCCGACATCGTATTTGTCGATCCCGAAGAAAAGTGGACGGTGGACGCGAACGCCTTTTTCAGTAAGGGGAAAGCGACCCCTTTCAACGGCCGGGAACTCGTCGGCAAAGTAAAAGAGCTCTTTGTCGCAGGCAGGCGGGTATTCGGATACTCCGACTGATTGTCTTTTGAAAATATACAAAAAACTTTTTTTATGTTATATTTATAAGTATGCCGATGCTTATTTTAAATAATTTGCCGTGGTTGTGGCTTATCGTCGTTATCCTCTGTATCGTCATCGAATCGCTTACGATGGCGCTCACGACGATTTGGTTTGCGTGCGGAGCGTTTATGATGATCTTTTTGTCACTCGCGCCGATCCCGTTTAAATGGCAGCTTTTTATTTTCACCGCTCTTTCGCTTGTGCTGCTTATCTTTACGCGGCCGCTTGCGGCAAAAAAACTCGCAAAAAGAATGCCGACGAACGCGGACAGCCTTATCGGTAAAAAAGTGCTCGTTACGGAACGCATGACGGAGTTCGATAAGGGTGCGGTAAAAGCGCTCGGCATTGTGTGGACTGCGCGATCGGAAAGCGGCGAAACTATCGAAAAAGGGAAGGAATGCAAAATCGTGAGACTCGAAGGCAATACCGCCGTCGTCGTTCCCGAAAAAGAATGAGCGCAATTAACACGCTCACGGCTTTCGGTGTGAACCGGCAAACGAAGTTCCTGCCGAAAGCACAGCTTTATTTTGAAATGTTTTCGAAACATGCCGTTCAGGTTAATTAATAAATTCTTGGAGGAATTATGAACTTATATGTTGTCATCGCATTGGTTGTCATCGTCATGGTGCTTGTCATCACGAATATTCAAATCGTTCCGCAGGCGAGAGCTTTCGTGATCGAGCGGCTCGGTACGTATATTGCGACGTGGCAGACGGGTTTGCATGTAAAGACGCCGTTTATCGACCGCGTCGCAAATAAAGTGTCGCTCAAAGAACGTGTGCTCGATTTTCCGCCGCAGCCGGTTATCACAAAAGATAACGTTACGATGAAAATCGATACCGTCGTCTATATGCAGATCACCGATGCGAAACTGTATACCTACGGCGTCGAAAATCCGATGCTCGCCATAGAAAATTTGAGCGCGACGACGCTGCGCAATATTATCGGAGAGCTGGATTTGGATGCGACGCTTACGAGCCGCGACGTCATCAACACCAAGATGCGCTCGATACTCGACGAAGCGACCGATCCGTGGGGTATCAAAGTAAACCGCGTCGAAGTGAAAAACATCATGCCGCCGGAAGCGATCCGCGAAGCGATGGAAAAGCAAATGCGCGCCGAACGCGAACGGCGCGAAAAGATATTGATCGCCGAAGGACAAAAGCAGTCGGAGATCCTCGTCGCCGAGGGACAAAAACAGGCGCGCATTCTCGAAGCCGAAGCGCAAAAGCAGGCGACGATCTTACATGCGGAAGCCGAAAAAGAAGCGCAGATCCGAAAAGCCGAAGGCGAAGCTCAGGCGATCCGCGAAGTGCAGCAGGCGACGGCAGCAGGATTACAGATGATCAAAGACGTGCGCATCGACGAAGCGGTCGTGAAGCTTCGCAGCCTTGAAACGCTTGAAAAAGCCGCGAACGGACAGGCGACGAAAATCATCGTGCCGGCGGATTTTCAAAATCTTGCGGGCGTAGTATCGGCGATCGGTGAAATAGGGAAAAAGTAATCGACGGTTCCGCTGCCGCGCGTGGAATCGCAAACGGGCGGGAGGCGTGCAAAAGGCGCCGCCCGAAAGCCGATTGTTTTCAGGCTGTCCGTGCGGATAAGCGCCGTTTACGCACCGTGCTCATGCGCTTCGATCGTGGGCTGCGGCAATATTTACGGAAGGGTGAAGCAACTATGGTAAAACGGAAAGTAAAAATCGAAAAAAATACGGTACAGGAAACGCTTGTCATTCCGTAGTACGGAAAAGCATGGGCTGTCCGTAATTATCCCGATATCTTCAAAGATACCGATTGCGAAGCGCTTATGGCCGCTCTCGATTACGATTTTTCCGTGCTGAAAAAGAAAGAAAAAAGCATCGCGATGAAGCTCGGTTCCCTTGCCACAGCGATGAGACAGTACGCGCTTGCGCAGGAAGTAAAAGAATATTTGAAAGATCATCCGAATGCGCTCATCGTCAATATGGGCTGCGGTTTGGATACGACGGGACATCTGGCGGACAACGGGACGTGCCGCTTTGTCAATGTGGATTTCCCGAACGTCATCGAAGTGCGTGAAGCTCTTATTCCTTCGGGCGAGCGTGAAAAAAATTGTTTTGCGCTATGACCGAGTGTTTTCCCGGTGCAAGGCTTGCGTTCGACGCTCAAAATCGCAAAGGCATGGAACTCGATCTGAAAGCGATCAAAGCGTCCGGAATCGATATCGGAACGAATTTTTGTCTCGACGATCCGGAAAAGGAATTGCACGGCTGGAGCGCTCATTTCGTTTCCGTGCGGAAAAAGGGAATGATGGCGGGATATATGAAGAGCGTCAAACGTTTCAGAATGCTCTATAGACTTTTGGCAGCCTATTCCGATAAAAGCGGTATGTCACAGCTCGATGTTATCGAATTCAAATCGTAAAAATAAAGCGCGGTAAGGGAACTGTCCGAACGCCGAATTTTTCGGACAGCACCTTACGCTTCGGTTTTTCAATCCGCGAGAACTTCGTCGAGTTCTTTTGAAATTTTTTCTTTGTCCAAATTCTGTCCGATGATGCAAAGCTTTATCATTCGGTCGCCGACTTTCGCGTCCCAATCTTTTTTCATCTGCGGATTTTCCGCGAGCACTTGTTCCTGTTCCGCTTTCGGGCACGCGGCAAGCCATGCTCCCGAGTACCCCGCTTGGATTTGGCGGCCGCTCGTTTCGAATACCCACGCCATATCGGGTTCGTCTTTGAACCACATAATGCCTTTGCAGCGGATAATATTTTTCGGCCAGCGATTCGCGTAAGAATCGAGCTTTACACGGTCGAAAGGTTTTCGCCTCGTATAGATGAACGTGCTTATGCCGTATTCGTCTTCGTCGCTTCCGCTGTCGCCTTCTTCTTTGTGGTGATGGTGTTCGCCTTCTTCTTCCTCTTCTTCGATTGCGCGGCACCAGCCGGCGCTTCCGTATACTTTTTCAAAATCGAACGAACCCGTTCCCATGATGTCTTCGACCTGCACTTTGCCGTTTTGCGTTTCGATGATCTTTACGTTCGGATGGATCGTGTTGATGACGGCGCGGACTTTTTTCAATTCGGCTTCGTCGACCAAATCGATTTTATTAATTAATAATGTCGAACAGAATTCGATCTGCTGGACGAGCAGAGATTCGATGTCGTCTTCTTCTTTTTCTTTGAGCAGCGCATCTCCGCCGGAAAATTCGTCGACGAGGCGCTTCGCGTCGACGACTCCGACGACATTGTCGAGTTTGCCGTTTGAAATCGTTTCGAGTTCCTGGGCGATCGGCATGGGTTCGCACACGCCGCTCGCTTCGATCATGATGTAATCGTATTTGCCCGTTTTAATAAGATTTTCGATGTTTTGCGCGAGCTGCGTTTTGAGCGTACAGCAGATGCAGCCGTTGGTGAGCGGAACGATACTGCTCGTGTCGGTTATCTTCGCGCCGTCGGCGATGAGTTTCGCGTCGACGTTTACTTCTCCGATATCGTTTACGATGACGGCGACTTTATAGCCTTTTTGATTGGTCAGGACGTTATTTAAAAGCGTCGTTTTTCCCGCTCCGAGGTATCCGCACAGGAGCGTAATCGGTGTCAATTTTTTTTCCATGATAATATCCTTATCGCTATAATATAATGAAAAAACGAAAAAATGACAAATACGGTTGTCCTTCTTGCATATAAAAACGGCCGCGCATGCTGCGCGGCCGCAGGTTTTCAAAAGAAACTCGAAGTTAAAAGCGCCGCGCTATTTGAGCGGCGCTTTTAAACATTCCTTAAAACGCGGGATTATTTTTTAATCGTAAACGTGCCTTCATTTACAAAACGCGATTGTCCGCTCGTTCCAAGCGAAACGGCGTTTTCGCTCGCTCCGAGAGGCGTTCCGTTAATAAAAAGCGAACCGACCGTTGTCGTCGAACCTTTTTCATTGCTTACGAGCGTGTAGAAATTTTTGTCCGTATTTGCGACCGAAACTTTTCCGCCTATGTCGACGATACCGCCTTGAACGACAAACTGTTCGTGGCGCACATCTTCGGCTTCGGGTGCGACTCCGCTTTTGCCGCCTTTTCCCATATCCGGTCCGGGCGGAACCGCGCCGATAAACGGAGCGATCTTTCCGTCGTTGCGGCCGCTGACCGTTACGTCGCCTTTTACATAAGTGCCGAATCCGTCAAAGGCCGCGCTTTGGAAAAATGCATTTTTCCCTTTGGACGTCACTTCGACCGAACCCATTCGAGAAATCGTTTTTTCCGCACCCGTCCATCTGTTGTGTCCCGTTGCGACGATCGCCGCCGCTCCTCCGTTCGGGCATTCGACTTTTACTTTTCCGTCGACGGTCGCATCGAAAACGCCCTGTACGGTGTATATCGCCGAAAGCGGGCCGTCTTTATCTTTTTCCGCGGCGTTGTAGACGTACACATCTCCGAGCCGGGCTTTCGGTCCGGTCTCCGTCACTTTGCCGCCGAGAATGCCGCGCTCCGTATTGAAATTTGCCAACGCGACGGTCGCATCCGCCGTTGTACCTTTGTTAGTGCATTTTACGATCATGTGATCGACGTCGATCGTACCGCTCGGTGCGACATAGTAAAAGCCCGCCGTTGCATTGTTTCTGTATCCCGGGCTTCCGTCGACGGTACCGTCGGGATTGTAGATACCTTCGATTCCGTCCGCAACGATTTCGATGGTACCCAGTTTGATATACGGCTCGTCGATCCAATCCATACCGTCCGAATATTCTCCGCGGTCGAATTCGTTGATCGCGAAGATCGCGTTGCCGTGAATTTTATTCAGTCCGCGGATGTACAGTCTGCCGCTTCCCGTCAGTGTAGAACCCGTGCCTCTGAGATTTCGTACCGTGCGGATTTTGGCAACGCCGGCGCCGGCGCCGCATACTACTTGAAGATCGCCGTCTATGCGGATGGATCCCGCATAGGGACTCGGATTTCCGTCGGCTCCGGTAGACCTCCCGTCTGCAAGCCAGAGAACCGCCGAGTCGTTCGCCTTTGCGCTGTTCGAACCGAGGATGAGCGTGCCGCCCTTGTCGATGTCGATCGCATGTTTGAAAGAATCGTTCAGGACGCTTGCCGCGGCGGTGCTGTTCACTTTTTGCGAAACTTCGGGATTGTTTGTGCCCGTGCCGCCCACGATAAAGTGGAACGTATCGAAATCGTACAAAGTTTTACCGCTCCAGATCTGCAGTTTTGCTCCCGATTTGACTTTAATAAATTTTCCTGCCGGAACGAAAAGCGTTTTTTCTCCGTAAGATACGACTTTACCCGGGACGCATACTTTGATATTCGCTCCGCGTTCGATGACGACGCCGTCAAACGGCAAACCCGTATCGGCCGCTTTCCATTCGCGGACATCTTCGTTTAAAAAACCGATTTTACTGTTTGCCGACCAGCCTCCGTTGAAACCGAGGAGAGCGTTCATATCTTCCTGCGTACGGATGACGCGGACGCGGCCGGTTACTTCGGCGACGCGGACCGACGTACACGATGCAAGTACCGTAACGAATGCCGCTGCAAACAGCAGACGGATTCCTTTTTTCTTCAATAAATTCATAATACCTCCATAAAAAATTTTGCAGAAAACTGCAGTTTATAAATCCTCAGTTGAGTACGGGATTATCGACTTCTATTTTATCATTTTCCTGATAAGGTGCAAGTGATGAAACCATGCGCATGACGCTTTTCGAACGGTTGATCACATAGTGAACTTCCTTCGGTTCGATGTGGATAAACTGCCCCTTTGTCAGATGATGGACGACGTTGTCGACGACGATATCGACTTCGCCTTCAAGTATATAGAAATTTTCTTCCATTACGTCGTGATAGTGCGCTTGAAAATCCTGTCCCGCTTGAAACTGTACGATTGCGAAATTCATGCGGGGGCCTTTCATCAGATATTTCGGACCGCTGTCCTTAAATCGATACTCTTTGTCTTTTTCATCCACAATAAACATTGTATTCCTCCATAAAAACTTTTGCAGGAAATATGAATTTCCGAAAAAGTTTTTAGCCGTGCGCGTGTGCGCACACGTTCAATAATCGAGTTTGCAAAATAAAGCGTATCGTATTCATTCGATTTTATCGGAACGATACCTATACACGCCTTCTGCAAACATCCTGGCAAACTCGAAGTCAAAAGCGACGGCGATAATTCAGACGCCGCTTTTGACCATCCTCCATAAAAACTTTTCGATGCGCAAGCACCGCAGCCGATATTGATTAATAATTAACCGCCTCCGGAAACTCAATGTTTGCCGACGCCCGGAGCGGACCACATATAGTTTGTAACGCCCGCATCGCTTAAGCCGAGTTCGGCATCGTATATCTTCCGCCACGTTTTATACATTTCCATATACTTTTTATGATTTTCCATGTCGGGTTCGAGCGTCGCTTCGATTTTTACCATGGCATCCGCCGCTTCTTTGATGCTCGCGTATATGCCGACTCCCGTTGCCGCAAGCATTGCAGCGCCGAGCGCGGTCGCTTCTTTTACTGCGGGAATGCGGAGCGGAAGACCGAGCGCATCGCAGACGATTTGCGACCACAACCTGCTTTTCGAAGCGCCTCCTGCGAAGGTGACGACGGAGGGCATGCTTCCCGTCGCGGATTTGACGAGCTGCATGTGGCCGTAAGTGACGAGAGCCGTGCTTTCGAGAATGGAGCGGTAAAACGTATATTTGTTGAATTTGTCGGCATCCAAATCGAAGTTCGTAAATGTCGGTGCGGCATGGCGCCACGCGGAAAAATTCATAACGTCGGTAAAAGTGCAGAACATGCCGTGCGAACCCGCGGGGATCTTTGCCGCGTGTTCATCCATAAGCGCGTATACGTCTTTTCCGAGAGATGCGGCTTCTTTTTTTTCTTCGGCACAAAATCCGTCGCGGTACCACCGCATAAAGAGGCCGGGCTTAAATGCGAGCGCTTCGTATTGCCACAGAGCGGGCTGAGCGTGACAGTTGACGCGGATGTCACAGCGGTCGTCGATTTTTCCGCTTGCGGTATTGTATTCGTATTGCCAAAATGTTCCGCCGAAAACCGCCGCATCGTTCGCTTCCGTCGCTCCGACGCCGATCGTGCCGAGCTGCGCATCGCCTCCGCCGACGATGAGAAGCGTGCCTTCTTTGAGACCCGTTTCTTTTTCGCCTTCGCGGCTGACGCGGGCGGCAAGCGTACCGCATTCTTTCGATTCGGGGAATATATCGCTTTTTAAGCCGCAGCGTTCCGCTATCGTTTTGTCCCACGTTCTCGTCGCAAGCGAAAAGAGTCCGCTTGTGGAACCGTTACTCGGCTCTACGGCAAGCGTTCCACTCATCTTGTATATGAGCCAATCGTTGAACATGCCGACGGCGGCGGTTTTTTCGTATACGTCAGGGAGATTGTTTTTAACCCAAAGGATGCGAGGAAGTGCGCTCAGCGAATACGTTTGTCCCGATTCGAGATAGAGTTCGTGTTCGAGCGTCGGGGACATCTTTTTCAATTGGATGACTTCGGCCGTACTGCGGGCATCGACGTTTGCGCAAGCCCACAGTTCTTTTCCGTTTTTATCGTAGAGGATGATTCCCTCGCGCATACACGTAGTGGAAACGGCTGCGATATCGCCGCTGTCGATTTTCGCTTTTTTTATTGCTTCCGATATGCAGCGCTTTGCCGCGTTCCAATTTTTTTCCCAATCGAAATTCATGCTGCCCGGATATTTCGGATCTTCGAGGTGCTTCCACTCTTCCTGCACGCATTCGATTTGGTTTCCGTGTACGTCGAAAATGACGGCGCGGACGCTTCCCGTACCGGCGTCTACGGCCATCAAATACTTTTTATCCATAACAGTGCCTCCTCGTGTCGTCGGTTTATATCGGAACCTCCAAAACCGAATTTTTCAGAGGTTTCCCTTTATATATTTTTTACAAGCCAGCGTGCGGTATCCTCGTCGGTTATGAGGATGTCGGGGTAATGCGCCCGAAGCGCCGCTCTGATCGCGACGTATTTTGCGCTTCCCGCCGCAACGGCGATAACGTTGTGCAGTTTTTTCAACGATTCCGGCGGATAGGTTACCAAATTTTCGTCGGCGGCGCTCGTGATAAAATTGCCGTTTTCGTCGAAAAAATGGGCGAGTACGTCTCCCGCGGCACCGCACATTTTTAAAAAATCGAAATCGCTTTTTTGTATGATGCCCGATTTGATGACGGTCGCGTTGTCGTCGACGCCGCCGATACCGATAACCGAACAGCTTGCGGTCGCATGCATGCGCGCTATTTCGATGACGGCACTTTCTTTTTTGATCGCCTCTACGATTTCCGGCGTCGATGCCGCAAGGGGAGCGGGGATAAGGTAGAGGGAAGCGTTGACTGCCGACGACTGCGTATTCAGCAAATAGATGCTGACCCCTCCGGTGAGCGATACGTAGGTCGGCTTTTTTTTCGAAATCTGCGAAAAATAATTCATAAAACGGCCGGTCGTATCTCCGTAGCCGATATTGATGATCGGATTGTCCGAAAAATGTTCGTTTATATACATAGCCGCCGCTCTTGCGATCGCGTCGTTGAGCGAAGCCGACGTATACATTTCATCGGAAGGAATGACGAGGGCGTCGGCGAGACCGTACGAATCGATAAGCGCCTGTTCCGCTTCGAGTCTGCCGCGAAAGTTCGTGTGGATCGTGATTTGGACGACGTTTTCCTGTTCGGCTTTTTCGAGCAGGCGGATGACGCGCATGCGGGAAACGGAAAGCATATCGGCTATCTCTTTTTGCGTCTTTTTTCTGATATAATAATACCATGCAGTTCGCACGATAAGCTCTTTTTCCCAGTCGGCCGTCATAAGCGTCTTTTTTCTCCTGATCCGAACAAAATATCGTCTTATGAACATAATATCACGACATTAAAAAAAACACAACAAAAAAATATACATATCGGTAATAAATTTCAGCCGATTTTGCCGGTATTTTGTCAGCATATCGCTTTATCGGTATCAAATATATAAATTTCGCTAAATTTTGTACTTTTTGTTTGACAAATCGAAATTTCCGTTTTATACTGAACAAACAGAAAATGTTTTTGGATAAAACAAAAGTTCTATATTTAAAATGATTTGACAGAGGAAACGGACTATGGACGGACAGACTTTTCCGATGCTTTCGGTACGGAAAATCTATAAATCTTTCGGTTCCAACGCCGTGCTCAAAGGCATCGACTTGGACGTGTACCCCGGCGACGTGCTTGCGCTTATCGGGGGAAACGGTGCGGGAAAAAGCACGCTCGTAAAGACGATTATGGGGATTAAAAAGCCCGATTCGGGCGAAATACTCGTTGACGGAAAACCGCTGCACTTCGGAAATCCGTCGGCTTCTCTCGCTTCGGGTGTTTACCTCATCCCGCAGGAGCCGATGCTTTTTCCGAATATGACGCTCGAAGAAAACGTCGTCATGGGGATCCCCGGCAATAAAAGCGAACTGCACGAACGCCTCACAGAAATCGTTTCTCAGCTCGGCTGGAAACTCGATTTCAACCGCACTGCGCGCACGCTTTCTATCGCGGAACAGCAGCTCGTCGAAATTCTCCGCGGTCTCATGCGATCCGCGCGCGTTATGTTTTTCGACGAACCGACGTCTTCGCTCACGTTCGACGAAGTGAACTCGCTTTTTAAAATCATCAAAGAGCTTCAGAAAAAAAAGGTCAGCGTCATCTATATCACGCACCGGCTCAACGAAGTGTTCGTCATTGCGAACCGCATCGCGCTTTTGATCGACGGCACGATTACGATGAACGGCGACGTAAAGGATTTTACCTACGATATGCTGCTCAAAGGGCTTGCACCGGACAGTGCGAGCAAAGTACACGTCGAAGATATTTCTTCGGCTCCTGCAAAGCGCGAACTCGTGCTTTCTTTGAAAAATTTTAGCGGTTACGGTTTTTCCGATATAAATCTCGATGTGTATTCGGGAGAAGTGCTCGGTATGACGGGCGTCGTCGGCGCGGGAAAGACGGAGCTTGCGACGACCGTGTACGGTCGCGACAAAGTGCTCGGCGGAAAAGCGTATTTGAACGGTGAAGACATCACCGGCTTAAAGACGAAGCGGATCATCGAAAAGGGTATCAACTATCTTCCCGAAGACAGATTTTTAAACGGCATCTTCAAATTGACGACGGTGCGAAACAATATCACGCCGGTGCGGCTTGCATGCTTAAAGCAGATCCTCATCAATACTACCGGCGAAAAGGCACTTGCGGAAAAATACATTTCGGGCTTTCATATCAAAGTGACCGGCGATACTCAGGAGATGGGATCTCTTTCCGGCGGCAATCAGCAAAAAGTTATCATCGGCAGGTGCTTTTCGACGAATCCGCGTCTCGTCATACTCGACGAACCGACGCGCGGCGTGGACGCGGGTGCGAGAAGCGATGTATACGCGATCATCAACGAACTGAAAAAAACGGGCATCGCGATTTTACTCATCAGTTCGGATATGGAAGAGATCATCGCTATGAGCGACCGCGTCGTTACGATGTACCGCGGCAGGATCAATCACGAATTTGCAAAAAACGAAATCAACGAAGATGCGCTGATGGCGGCATCGTTCGGCGTGGAAACGGAAAAGGTGGGATAAATGCGGCGTATGTCTTTTAATCGATTTTTCAAAATGAGAAGCCTTTCTTCGCTCATCGTCGTGATCGTGCTGTTTTTATTGGTCGGCATCGTCAATCACGATTTTCTTGCCGCGCGGAATCTTATGCAGACGGTCAATTCGAGCGTCGTGTTCGCTTTGTTGTCGATCGGTATCGCATTCGTGCTGATCATCGGTGAAATCGACGTGTCGGTCGGCGCTGTTATGGGACTTACTTCCGCAGTGAGCGCGAGCTTGATCCGAGACGGCGCTCCGTGGGCGCTCGCGATTTTCGCCGCCGTCGCTATCGGCATCGTGTGCGGTCTTATAAACGGCTGGGGACTCGTCTATCTCGGCATTCCTTCCATCATCATGACGCTCGGCGTAAACGGCGTCGTACGCGGACTCATCTACGTGTATACCGGCGGCAAGTGGGTGGAAAACGTTCCGTTCGCGTATAAAGCGCTGAGTCAGGCGACACTCGGCGGCATTACGTGGTTTTATCTTGTGACGATTGCGATTGCGATCGGAGGTTCGGCGCTTTTACGCCGCGTTTCTTTAGGACGCAATTTTTATGCGGTCGGCGATAACATCGGAGGAGCCGAACTCATCGGCATTCCGGTAAAGCGGACGAAGATAAGCGCGTTCGTGCTGTGTTCGCTTTTCGCATCGGTTGCCGGCTGCGTTTATGTGAGCCGCATCGGTTTCGTAACGCCGATTGCAGGAAACGGCTACGAGATGAAAGCTATCGCGGCCTGCGTGCTCGGCGGCATCAGTCTTTCAGGCGGCGTCGGCTCTCTGTTCGGCGCATCCATCGGTGCGATCATCATGGCGTCGATCGACCGTATCCTCGTATTTTTGAAATTTTCTTCCGACTACGACAGTACGATCACGGGCATCCTGCTTATAACGATCGTTACGGTAGACGGTCTTTTGGAACATCATTCGATCGAAAAAGCGCGCAAAGCGCGGCTTTTGGCAAAGACGGCGGAAGAGGGGAGCAGATAATTTTTATGGAAAAGAAACGATTTACTTTTACAAACGAACTGCTGCTCATCGCCGTCATCGCGTGTGAAATCGTTTTGTTCGGCATATTAAATCCGCGCTTTTTGCGCCCGATGGTATTGCTCGGTTCGATCAACGATTTCATTTCGATATGCATCATTTCGCTTTTCGTAACGATGGTCATCATCGCAGGCGGTATGGATATTCAAGCCGGTTCCATTGTCGGGCTTACGTCGATCGTCATCGGCGTTATCTTTCAAAGCGGCGTAAACGTGTATGTCGCCTGTCTCATAGCGGTTGTTGCGGGAGCGCTGTGCGGTCTTTTGAGCGGCTTTATCATCGCCTATGCGAAAGTTCCGCCCATGGTCGTCACGCTCGGAGGTTCGTTTTTGTATTCGGGTTTGGCGATTTCGATCACGCGCATTGCAAAAGTCGAACTCTATAAAGGCATCAGCGGTTTTCCTGCCGCATTTACGGCCTTTACGCAGTTCCGTTTTTTCGGCATCATCCCGTCGCAGATACTGCTCTTTATCGCGATCGCGTTTATCGCCTATTTTATTTTACACCGTACGAAGTACGGCCGCTATGTGTATCTCTGCGGCATCAATCCGAATGCCGCGGAATTTTCCGGCATCAATACGAAGTTTATCGTGATGACGACATACGCGCTTTCCGGTATCGGCTCGGCGATTGCGGGCATCGTGCTGACGTCCTACCTCGGTACGGCGAAAGCGGATTTCGGCAAAGAGCTCACGCTTCCGATTATTACGGCTGTCGTACTCGGCGGGACGGCGATCACCGGAGGTACGGGCACGATTTTGGGGACGGCGCTGTCGGCGCTCGTCATCGGCATCATGCGCTTCGGTTTATCCATGGCGGGATTGAACACGCAGTACCTCGACATACCCGTCGGCATACTGCTGCTCATCATTGTCGCATCCCGAGGTCTTTCCGCGCAGGGCTTTTCTCTGAAACGCATTGCCGGAAAATTCACTGCTGTGCGAAAATAATTTTTCGAAAATAAATCTTTTCGGAAAATTATTAATAAATAAAACTGACAGACGACGAAAAATATCAGGAGGTAATCTTATGAAAAAATTGTTGTCGATTATGTTGGCGGCGCTTTTGGTCGGCTCTTTGGCATTTGCTACGGGAGCGAACGAAGGCGGTAACGGTTCGAAAAAAAACGTTGTTGTCGTATTCATTCCGAAAATCAGCGGCAACGCTTTTTTTGAAGTGGCAAACGAAGGCGCGCAAAAGCTCGCGAAGCAGGTCGGCTTTACCGTAAAGTATGACGGCAGCCCCGATGCGGCGGTTGCGAATCAGGTCAATATCATCAACAATGCGATCCAGCAGGGTGCGGACGCGATTTCGATTTCGACCGTCGATGCGGCCGGCGTCGATCAGGCGCTGAAAGCCGCGCGCAAGGCAGGCCTCGCCGTTATGACGTGGGACTCCGATTCCAATCCCGACGCGCGTCAGCTTATGACGAGTCAGGGCACACCCGATATCCTCGGTAAAATGCTCGTCGACATGGGCGTCGCTTCTTTGAAAGAAAGAGGCAAAAACCCCGATTCGGATACGATCAAATACTGCTGGCACTATTCGCAGGCGACCGTTACGGATCAAAACTCGTGGCACGTAGCAGGCGAAAAATATATCCGCCAAAAGTATCCGAAATGGGTCAACGTCGCTCCCGCCAATTACTATTCGAATCAGGATGCCGAACGCGCGATCACCGTCGGAGAGGCGGTTCTTTCCGCACACAAAGACATCGATTTGATCATCTGCAACGATTCGACCGCTCTTCCGGGACAGTGCCAGGCCGCGCAAAACCTCGGTCTCAATCAAAAGAAAGTGACGATCACCGGCTTTGCGACACCGAACGCAATCAAAGATTACTGCCGCGCAGGCATCCTCACCCGCTGGGGTTTGTGGGACTGCGGTATCCAAGGCGCGATTTCCTGCTACCTCGCGTACTGGGCGGCGACCGGCCACAGCATGAAAGTCGGCGATACGATCGATATCCCGACGATCGGTACCGTAAAAGTCGAACCGAACACCGTGCTCGATCCGAAAGCCTATACGGCAAGCGATTCCGGCGTCGTGCTTCTTCCGGAGCGCGCCGTATTTACAAAAGAAAATATGGACAAGTATAATTTCTAATTAGGGAAATTATAACGCATAATAAAACCGGCGCATGATTCGTTTCGTGTGCCGGCTTTCGGCGATTTTGGGGAAGCTCTGAAAACTGCGGTTTTCAGAGGCAGCTTTGCCCCTTATTGCTATCGATATCAATAATTTTAGGAATACAGTATGGCAGATTTAGACGGTTTGAAAGTCGCTCACAATTATTGCACGGATGTCCGTTTTGCCGTTGACGGATCCTTTAATGTAAAAGGAGCGGGAAACCTCGACTGGGGTATGAAAAAACACTTGTCGAATATTTTCAATCCCAAAAGCGGCAATACCGTGATGTTCGCATTCGACCACGGTTATTTTATGGGTTCCGTTTCGGGTCTCGAACGCCTCGACCTTTTAATTCCGCTTCTCAACAATCACGTCGACGTTCTCATGGCGACGAGGGGCGCGCTGCGTACCTGTGTACGCCCGGATTGCAAAAAAGCGATCGCGCTCCGCGTGTCTTCCGGTTCGTCCATGGTGCAGGAAGATTTGAGTCACGAAGTCGTTGCGGTCGATATGGAAGATGCGATCAGAATGAACGCGGACTGCGTCGCCGTTCAAACCTTTATCGGCGCCGACGGTCAGCTTGAAAGCATCGACAACCTTTCCAAGACGATAAACGCTGCGATGCGCTACAGCATACCGACGCTCGGCGTTGTTGCAGTCGGAAAAAATATGGAACGCACGGGAAAATATTTTAAACTTGCAACACGCATCGTTGCGGAACTCGGTGCAAATATTGTAAAGACGTATTATTGCGAAGAGTTTGACGAAGTTGCGGCGGCCTGTCCCGTGCCGATCGTCGTTGCCGGCGGTAAAAAACTTCCCGAAAAAGAAGCGCTTGAAATGGCGTACCGCGCGATGCGGGACGGCGCTCGCGGACTCGATATGGGACGAAATATTTTCCAGAGCGCGCATCCGGTTGCGATGGCCGATGCGATCGGAAAAATCGTTCACAAAAAATTCACCGACAAAGAAGCGTTCGAATTCTATACCGAACAGATCAATAAAAAATAAGCGAAAGATTTTGTAACCCCGCCGTGCTCCGCGCGGCGGGGTTTTTTTTATGTATATTTAATTGATAATTTTATGGAAAAATTTTTAGGAATATCGGAAGTCGGGCTTCCCGTCGTCGTCATGATCGCTATAGGGATGTGGGCGCGAAAGACGAAATTTTTAAGCGACGGCGGCGTGGAAGAAATCAAATCGCTCATCGTAAAAGTATGTCTTCCCGCAGTGCTTTTTGCGGCCTTTTACAATATGCGCTTTACGTGGAAAGAAGCGCTTACGCTCGGCGTCTTTGCGCTGATGAACCTCGCGGCTTTCGGTCTCGGAATTCTTACATGCGCTCTTTTAAAAATTAAAACGCCCGTTGCGCCCTTTATGTGCGCGACGATAGAGGGCGGTTCGATAGGCTATGCGCTTTTTATTTTACTTTTCGGACAAAGCGAGCTGTACCACTTTGCGCTCTTCGATGCGGGAGGCGCCGTCACACAGTGGGCGGTCATCATTACGATTTTGCAGCTTCGCACAAAAGGAAAGCTCCGTGCTTCGGAACTCGGAAAATCGCTTGCGACTCCGGTGAATATTGCGATCCTTGCAGGCATACTCTGCTCCGTAAGCGGCTTCGGGCCGTATCTTTCATCGACGCGGGTAGGGAATATTTTCGAAGGCGTTTTGAACTTTGTCGGAGCTCCCGTCGGACCGGTTATCATTATGACGGTGGGTTACGGACTTACCTTTTCGAATATCGAATGGAGCGATACGCTGAAAACCGTTTTGGCGCGCATGCTCGTCTTTGCACTTTTTATGGGCGGTATCGTCTATTATATTGTCGGGCGGATGTACCCGTCAGATCCGCTGTATCGCTTCGGTACCGTCCTGTATTTTATCATGCCGCCGACCTATGCGTACGGCGTATTTGTAAAAGGAAAAGATGAAAGCGCTTTTTTGAGCGCGTATTTGGCGCTCTATACGCTCATTACGATTTTCGGCTACATCGCCCTTGCGTCTTTTGTCGTGTAAGTTTTCTTTTGGAAACTCGAAGTTAAAACGAAACGCGCTATTTCAGCGGCGCTTTTAAACATTCCGCATTTTTCGATTTTGAAAAATACGGAATGTTTTCGGCGTCGTTGCCGCTTTCGCTTTTCAAAAGCGCGGAGCGGACGCCGTTTATCGGAAGATATGTATCAGCGGGAATAGAATTCTATAACGTACTGGATATTGCCGACCGGCTGGATATCGCCTGCTGCGGGAAGAGCCGTAACGGTTGCCGAAAGTTTTTCTTCGTCGACGGTAAGCCAGCTTCCGCGATTACCTTGCGAAGTAACCAGATTGTGCCGGATAAGATTTTGGATACCTTTCTTTTCTTTCGATGTGATAACGTCTTTTGCTTTGATCCGCATGGACGGGATGTTCGCCGGTTTTCCGTTTACATAAAAATAGCAGTGCGAAACCATCTGCCGCGCCTGCGCACGGCTTACCGCAAAGCCCATTCTGAAAACGGTGTTATCGAAACGCTGTTCCAGCAATGAAAGCATATTGTCACTGGTGATGCCTTCCATACGCTGCGCGCGCGCAAACATATTTCTGAACTGCCTTTCCGATATGCCGTATGCGAGACGGAACTTTTGTTTTTCTTTCAACTGTTCGCCGTATATGGATGTTTTGCCGCGTTGTTTTGCTCCGCGTTCTTTGCCCGGAGCGTTCGGCCGTTTGGTCAACAGCTTACTGTATTTCGGATTGCCGAAAATATTGGTGCCGAGTCTTCTGACTATTTTACCCTTAGGGTGTTTTACCGACATACTCTAAACCTCTTTAATTAGCGATATTCAATTGTGCCGATTCCGGCAGGATACGGTTGTTTTTATGCAACTATAGGAAATGGATTTGCATAAAAAGCAGGGAGACGCCGTACAAAAAAGTAGCCGCGTTTTTTGACGCCGTACTCCGACAATGTGCGTTATTATGTATCGAAGCGCTTTTTTTGTCAAGCGCGCCTTGACCTTATGATTTATCTCGATTAAAATACTTCTATGTTAAATAAGAAATACGCGTCTCTTTGTGCGGCAGCGTTTTTTTCAATATGTTTTTGTGCATCGGTTTTTGCGCAGACGATTACGACTGCCGGCGATTATTTTAAAACCGTTTCCGATTTTTACGCGACCATACGCGACTACGAAGCGGATATGAATATATCCATGGGAAGCCGGCAGATGAAAGCCCGTGTGTCGTTCAAACGGCCCGACTTGCTCCGCATCGACTTTTCAACACCCGCCGAACAGGTCGTATTGTTTAACGGAGATCTGCTCACGATCTACCTTCCCGGCTCTTCCGCCGTACTCCAGCAGTCGGTGCAGTCTTCGAGCGCGGGCGGCGCATCGCTTGCGACTTCACAGGGGCTTTCGCTTATGAGCCGCTACTACACGATCAAATACGAAACGGGGCAGGATCCCGTCGCGCTTGATAATACATCCGACGAACAGGTTATAAAACTCGTTCTTGACCGGCGCAATACGACCGAAGCGTTCCGTTCGATCAGGATCGCCGTCAACTCGGAGACGAAACTTATCAGACGGATTTCCGCAACGACTCCGCAGGGTACGGAATATGTTTTTACTTTTTCCGATTACAAATTGAATCAGGGTATTCCCGATCAGCGTTTTATCTACGATCCGCCTTCGTCGGCAAACGTGTATAATAATTTTCTTCTCTCCGAATGAGGCGGGCGTTTTTATGGAAAGTTACGGCACGATTTTAAAACGCGCACGCGAAGAAAAAAATATCGACAGAGATACGGCCGCACGAGAAACGTCGATAACGGCCGAGTGTATCAGAGGTTTGGAAGAGGAAGATACGTCCGTATTTCCCGGCGAACCCTACATGATAGGCTTTTTGCGCAATTACGCCGAATACCTCGGCGTAAGCCCCGACGCGGTCATGTCGCTGTACCGCAGTAAAGCCATTCAGGAATCTCCCGTTCCCGACGGTCTGTTCGTTAAACACAAATCGTCTTTTTTTATACCGATCGTCGTCGGCTCCGGCATCTTTGTCGTTGCGGCGGTGGCTGTCGTTTTGATAATTTTCAAATTTTCTCACGCGAATAAAAACGGCAGCGTCGTAGTCGCGCAGGGTATGGAATCGAAAACCTATGAACTCACCGATAAGCCGCTTGAAAAGCGGCTGTTCCGCGGCGATAAAATCGTCTATCCGTCGGAAAAAGGGAAAATCATCCTAACCGTAAGCGATACGCTTACGGCGCTCGGCTTGGATACGCCGGTCGGTACGCTTCGTACGGATTTGGCCGAAGAAGCGGAGCTCGACGTCGACGGAGACGCAAAGGGCGACGTCATCGTCTACGTTTCCGATATCTCATCGACCGATGCGTCTCGCGGAGCGGAAGTGCGCATGCTCGTGCGACGGCAAGGCGGCGATATGCTTGCGATCGATGAAATCCCCATAGAAGAGGCTTCGCAAAATCCGCTTTCGCCGCAAAAGCATACACAGTCGGTTATTTTCGAAGACAACCGCGCTTATCCTTTTACGATTAATGCGACCTTCCGCGGACCGTGCGAATTCCGCTACAGAGTGGACAGAAAGCGTTCCAATGAAAATTATTTTACGAACGGAGAAGTCGTCATGATGACGGCGAATAACGGCGTGCGCGTGTGGATGTCGAACGGAAATACCGTAAAATTTACCGTCGTTGCCGATACGAAAAATTACGATCTTGAAATCGGCAAAGCGGGTCAAGTACTCGTTCAAGATATCAAGTGGGTACGCGATACCGAAGGCAAATACAAATTGGTGGTCGTCGAACTTGACTGAATTTTTTATCGACGAGCACGGCTGCGCGAAAAATCAAGTCGACGGTGAAATCATCATATCTCATTTGACGTCGCTCGGTTTTCGTCAAACATTCGACGCTTCGAAAGCTCGCATCATCATTGTCAATTCGTGCGGTTTTATCAATTCCGCAAAAAAAGAATCGATCGATGCGCTTCTTCGTGCGAAAAAAAATTATCCCGATGCGAAAGTATTGCTTGCAGGATGTCTTGCCGAGCGTTATGCGGACGTGCTGAAAGATTCTCTTCCAGAAGCGGACGGTATTTTCGGAAACGGAGATCTTTCGAAAATCGATTCCGTCGTGCGTCCTCTTCTTGCGGGAAAGCGTCCCGTCGTCACGGCGGAGCAGCGCGGCGTATCGTGCGGAAAGCGGACGATGCTGCTTTCGTACCGCAATTCCGTATACGTAAAGATTACGGAAGGCTGCAGCAACCGCTGTACTTTTTGCGCGATTCCGATCATCCGCGGCTCGGTGCGGAGCCGAAGCGCGGACGACATCATCGATGAAATTGAAACGCTGCTTTTGCTCGGCGTATACGAAATCAACCTCATCGGACAGGATTTGGCGGCCTACGGTACGGGAGACGGGGACGATGTTTTCGGTACGGGGAGATTTCCTCTTTCGCGTATCGGAGAAGGCGGCGTCAACGAAGGCACTGAAAAACTTTCGGCGCTCGCCCGTTTGCTGAAAAAGATTTCCGCCCTTAAAGGCCGTTTTATCGTGCGTCTCCTCTACATTCACCCCGATCACTTCAACCGCGATATCTTTCCCGTCATGCAAAAAGATCCGCGCATCGTTCCGTATTTCGACATCCCGTTTCAATCCGGCGACGACGAAATTATTAAAGCGATGAATCGGAAGTGTACGGCAAAAGAATATGTGCGCCTCGTGCGCGATATCCGATCTTCGTTTCCCGATGCCGCGATCAGAACGACTTTTTTGACGGGCTTTCCGGGAGAGACGGAGGAAGCTTTCCGCTCTACGCAGCGCTTTCTTTCCGACATACAAAGCGATTGGTCGGGCTGCTTTACCTACAGCCGCGAAGAAGATACGGCCTCCTACGGGATGAAGGGCAGGGTAGCGCAAAAGACGGCTCTTGAGCGGAAACGCGTGCTTGAAGCGCTCCAAAGCGAAATCACCGAAGACCGTTTGAAGATGCGGTGCGGAAAAGAATACGATGTACTCATAGAAGAAGTCGTCGCGGGAGAAGAAGGTCTTGCGATAGGACGCGCGTGGTTTCAGGCGCCCGATGTCGACGGTTCGTTCGTCGTCCGCTACGACAGAGACGACGAGGCTGAACGGAGCGCCGTCCAATGCGGAAACGTCGTGCGCGTTTTTGCCGACAGCGTGAGCGGCGTCGATATCGATTCTCATCTTGTATCGAATTTAATAATTAATAAAAAAACACCTGCCGCATCCCGCGGAGCGGCTTCCATTCCGCCGCTTTTATATGCGAGCGATTTTTATGATACCGGAGATGCTCGATGACCGATGCACGGACGGATCTTCCGTACATGGAAACGCTCAATCCCGAACAGAAAGAAGCGGTCGAACATTCGGACAGTCCGCTTTTGATCCTCGCAGGAGCGGGAAGCGGAAAGACGCGCGTTATTACGACAAAGATCGCCTATCTCATTGCCGAAAAAAAAATTCCGCCCGAATCCATACTTGCGGTGACCTTTACGAAAAAAGCCGCGAACGAAATGCGCGAGCGTGCGATCGCTCTCGACGACAGAGCGAGCTTTGCTGAAATACGCACATTTCACTCGTTCGGCGCGTGGTTTTTGCGCCGCTATGCCGCTGTTGCAAACCTTTCTCCTTCGTTTACCGTGTACGATGACGATGATGCGGCCACTCTCGTGATGAAAGCCGTTCCCTCGCTCAGACGCCAGCAGGCCGAGCTCGCCGCGCATAAAATTTCGCTTGCAAAAGATTACTGTCTTACTCCGGACGACGATTTATCCGCCGTCGATTCGACCGGAGAGCTGTCTGCAATCTACCGCGCGTATGAACAAAGGCTTTCCGAAACGGGAAACGCCGATTTCGGCGATTTAATAATAAAGCCGGTGCGAGTGATGGAAGAAAATCTCGCCGTGCGCGAGCAGATGCGTTTCCGTTTCCGCGTCATCATGGTAGACGAATATCAGGATTCGAACGTCGCGCAGTTCAAACTTTTGCAGACGCTTTCGGGCACTGACGAGGGGAGCGGTACTTATGTGTGCGTCGTGGGAGACGATGACCAGTCGATTTACCGCTTCCGCGGCGCCGAAGTACAAAATATATTGACTTTCCGCAAAAAATTCCCCGGCACGAAAATTATTAAACTCGTGCGCAATTACCGCTCGACGGGAAAAATTCTTGCCGCCGCGGATGCCGTCGTAAAAAACAACGAAGACCGCATCGGAAAAACGCTCAAAGCCGAACGAGGGGCGGGAAAAGATCCCGTACTCGTGTATTTACCCGATCAGGATGCGGAAGCGAGATTTTGCGCAGAACTCATCGAAAAAGCGCATGCGGAAAAAAAGACTCCTTACGGCGATTGGGCGATTTTATATCGTACGAACGCGCAGTCGCTCGGATTTGAAAACGAATTTTTACGCCGGCGGATACCCTATGCCGTCGTCGGCTCTTTGAAATTCTACGAGCGCGAAGAAATTAAAGATACGCTCGCATTTTTATCGCTTGCCGCAAACGAGCGTGATGAAATCGCATTCCGCAGAATCGTTAATAAGCCTTCGCGCGGCATCGGAGAAAAGACGCAGGATATGATCGTTTTTTGCGCACGTGAAAAATCGATCGGTTTTATAGAAGCGGCAAAAGCGTGTACGGGCGATGTCGGGAAAAAAGCGAAAGAAGGCATTCGTGAGTTTTGCGGGGCGTACGACGGCATTATTAAATCGTTTTCGGAAGAGGAGCGGCTTTCGCACTTTGTCGGAAAAGTGCTCGACGCGTCGGGCTTGCTCGAATACCACCGCACGCAGGACGAAATATCGGGTACGCAGCGCGCGGCGAATATGCAGGAACTCATGAACAGCGCATCGCTGTATGCGTGTACGAAAGACGGGCTTTTGCAGTTTCTCGATTCGATCACGCTCGACCGTTCGCTTGAAACGGGCGATGACGGAGAAGGGGATGCGGTAACGCTCATCACGCTGCACAACACGAAGGGACTTGAGTTTCCGCGTGTGATCATTACGGGATTGGAAAACGGTATTTTTCCGCGGGGCGACAAAACGGGAAGCGAACTCGAAGAAGAACGCCGCCTTTTTTACGTCGGCATAACGCGGGCGCAAAACGAACTCTATGTTACCTCCTGCGCCCGCCGCCGCCTCTACGGGCGAACGGAGTTTATGGAGCCGAGCGTTTTTATAGAAGAGGCGGAAAGCGCCTTTTGCGTGCTCGGAGAAAAGGTGCAAAAATCCGTCCTGCAAAGCGGCCGCTTCGAAGCTGCAAGCGGGCTTTCGGAAAAATGGAAGCGGGGCTGCCGAGTTTATCACGACGACTGGGGATACGGACAAATCGTTTCGTCGGATACGAGCGGCGACGGAGAATTCGTTATTTCGGTTCAATTTGAAAGCGGTGCAAAAAAACGTTTTATGCCCGAATATCAATCGCATTCTTTGATACTTGTGCGCGATTGATCCGTAACCTGCATCTTTGAAAAATTCGATTTTCGGAAACCCGGCTAATCTTTTTCGGCGATAAATTTCCGGTATTTGTCGGCATCCGCTCTGAATGCGACGATCGGAGAAGTTTCGTCGGCCTCCGCATTTTCGAGCGCTTCGCGTGCTTCCTGAATAAGTCTCTTTCCGGGAAGCATCCGCATCGATCGGGATGAAATGCCGACGGTACACTTCGGCTCCATGTTTTCACCCTTAATAATTTTAATAATATCTTCACGCAGCGAAGATGCGATTTCAAGAGCCCCGTCGACGTTCATATTGATTTTGATTATGGAAAAACCGTCGTTCATGTATTCGAAGAGCATATCATTCGATTGAAAGCGTTCGAAAAGATACGCACATATTCTTTTCGATGCGCTTGAAGCGAACGAAAGGTTTTGAATGCGGACTATAAAAAGCGATACGTCCTGTTCGGAAGAAGCAGCCCGTACCAATTCGCGGTCGAGTCTTTCTTCGAGATTTTGTTCCAAATGGAAGCCGGTGAGCGGCGAAAACTTATCCGTAAAATCGTTTTGCGAAAAACCGTTTTGCATTTCGCTTTCATCTTCCCAATAAGGCGTTTCGGGCGGAACGTATTCGCTTTCGGTATCCTGCAGATCGTTTTCAAATTCTCCGTAAGATATTTTTTGCACGCTTTTTTCGTCGGCCGTATCGGCCGATTTTTTTTCATACGGGGCGGAAAAACCGTCTTCGGCACTGTTTTGAGTTTCGCCCTTGGGTACGGCATTGCCGTCCGAAAAAATCTCGCTGTCGAAAGGCAAATCGTCTTCAAAGGGGAGATCCGTGTTTTCGGCTGCCGTTTCGGAAAACGCAGCGCCCGTTTTTTCTTCGATGACATCTGCGGATGACGAAACGGAATATTTGGAATTTGCAAACTCAAGATAAATTATTAAAATCAAAGTGAGGACGGTAAGTGCAAGAATAACGACGAAAGAAAAGCGTGCGTAATAAAAAACGGAAGAAGGGCGGATCAGGTACATCGATGCGGTGAGAATGTACGTGTCTCCTCCCGTTCGGAAGCTGCTCGAATGTATTTCCGAAAGCCGGGAAGCGCGTATTTCCGAACTTTCGGCATTTTCGGGGTATATGAATATAACCTTCGATGCGTTTTTTAATATGATAAAAGTGTAGTCGCCGTAATTGCCGCACGCTTTTGAAAATGCGTCGCGGAAGTTGGGCGACGAAACGTCATAGCGTAAAAGTGCGTTTCGTGCCGAAGATGCCAGCCTGTCGAATTCGCGTCCGGTACGTTCTCTTCCCGTCGCATATTCACAGCCGAGTTTATAGGAAAGAAAGATAATCACCGCGGCAAACACGGAGACGATGACGATCGAATAGACGGTAATGCTTTTACGTTTCATATTGTCGAGTATATCTCAGAATCTCGGCGTATGCAAGTTTCAAAAGTTCGGGAAATGCAGCGGATGAATTTTCATTTTTTATTCGCACCGAAACGTTTATACCGCAATGCTCTCCGTCGAAGTGTTTGTTTTTTCGAAGCGAAGCGACTGCGGGAAAAAACGAAGCGATTACCGGGGAAAAATCGGGATACGAAAGTTTTTTTTCGCAATGCAAAAAATCCTTTTTGAAAAAGGAAATAAAAGACGGCATATCGAAAGTGCGGCAAAAGCGAAGCGGCGGATGGACTTTTTCGGAAACTGCGCGGTATAAAAAGCCGTCGAAGTCGATATCGGTACACGTTTCTAAAAGGATTGATTCGAACGTTTTGCGGTATGCGTCGAGCGTCGCGCTCGTACGCCGTTTTCCGTTTCGAAAAAGTTCGGTGCGGAACATAAGCGCGTCGAAGGCCGTTTCCACAGGCTCGGTGCGGCTCGAAAACGAATTGTACAGCGCGTCGAAATAAGTGCCTTTCATATACGGTTTTTCCGAATATGAAAAGTCCGCGCCGCACACCGCGATTTTCGAAAATCCCGCTTTCAGCGCGAAGTCGAGAGCGGCAATCGTTACCGTTCCCGCACCCGTGCGGATAAACGGAAATGCCGTACCGGTTTTATATTCCGAAAAGAGCGATGCGTAAAGCGAAAGCGGGTGTCCGGTTTGAACGAACGCGATTTTTCCTCCCGATTTTTTAATAAAACGGACCGCGCTCGGATTTGCGCATAAGTCGAAAATAAAAAGCGTATTTTCCGTTCGTGCGTCCGAAAAAAAATGCTGTGTCGACAAAAGCTGTCCGTCGATCGATACGACGGCGTCGCATACTATGCCGCGTTCTCTGAAACTTTTGTAAGCGGTATCCGTCGCAATGATGTAAAGCTCCTCTCTTTTTTTTTCAATGAACGAAACGGCAGTGTCGAGGGAGGGGCCGGCAGCCGCGATCAAAGCCGTTTTTCCGATAGGGGCGGTGAACGACGTATCGTTTTGTACGCTGCGTGCCGGAGCGGATTGTACGCCGATCTGAGCCAAGTTCGTTATGATATTACGCTGCCAGATTTTTCCGAAGTGCGCTTGCGCCGAATAATCGGCGGCAATCGCCCGTGCCGCGCTCGCCGTCTGCGTTCGAAACGCTTCGATGCCGATTTTATTTTCGCTTGCCCATGCGGGCGTTTCGATTATCGAAAAAGAGCCGTAAAAAGCAGGCACGTAAAACCCGAGCATCGTGTCGAAAATTTTTTCCGTAGGAACGATACGGACGGTTTCGTCGCCGGATAAATTATTAAAAACGGGAATCTTCATCAGGAAATCGATATCGCTTTGAGAATTTTCCGCAGCGAGAATAAAGGAACGGGGAAATCGTTTTTTGAGCGCGCTGATAAAGTAGCCGCCTCCGGCACCCGCGACGATAAAAAAGCCCGCTTCATCCATACGTGAGGCATACTGTTCGGCTTCTTTTTCGGGATCGTAGCGGGAATGCATGCTTTTTCCGTTTTGAAAAAGCGGAACCGGACTTCCGTTTTTTGCCGTTATGATCGACGAAAAAAGCGATGTCATGAAAAGAGCCTCTCAATTTTTTTTAGAAGTTCATCGCTTTTTTGTTCAAGCGTTTTCGATTTGCGCTCTTTTTCTTCGTCGTCCGTTTCCCGCTTCCATGAAATATATTCCGCAGGAAAAAATTCGTGAAGCCATTCGTCGCTTCGCCCGTGGCGTTTTGCAAAGTCGAGGGCGGATTTTTGTACAACTTTTTTTTGTGCGAGCGCTTTATCCGCGATGCGCGGCAATGTTCCGTTCGGTGAAAGCGATTTTTCGAAAAAATCGAAATCGACGTCGCCGATTGCACCGAGCGTATTTGAAAAATCGTACTCGTGTGCGAGACGGTAGACGTTTCGGGTTTTCTCTTCTGAAAGCGTTTGAAACCATTTTCGGTAAAGCGCAAGTGCGCCGGATGTAAAGCGCGAAATCGAAGCTCTCGTTTCTTTGGGAAATGTTTTTATGTCAAAAATTTCCGAGCGGAGGTCGAGTTCGTTCGGTTCGGCATGCTGCAAGCCGGGGGCGGGCGCCAGATCGAGACCGCAGAAAAAAATCGGGCCGTCCGTTATCGATTTTGCAAAGGAAAGCGCGCTGCCGCTGACCGTACCGTTTCGTTCGATTTTTATCGAAGGGATGCCGCAGGATTTAAAAAGTTTTGACGCGAAGCCGTCGCCGTATGAAAGCGGAACGATATCGTTTTGTGATAAAATAGTTCCGCCGCACGCCGCTTCTTCCGCGAGCGCAAGCGGTATGCCCGAAACGAAAGCGAGCCGAGCCAAGTGCGCCTTTGCATAAAATCCTCCGTCGGTTGAAAAACAGAGATCGGGGACAATGCCGTGAGCGGTCAAAACCGAAAGAGCCGAAGAGACGGCAATGAGAAAATAATATTTTCGAAAGCGGGCGAGAAGGGGAATCGCGTTCGTAAGGCTTGGTCCCGAAGCTGCGAGGACGAGGGGAGCGTTTCCTTTTATAAGGGTCTTTGCCCGTTCGATGTGTTTGCAGATAAAAAATGCGTTCAGTATCCAGCGCGAAGAAAAAGCGCTCCGTGTAAAAAGAACGTCGCGTCCCTTATCGACGGCGTTTTTTATTTCCCGCCAAACGGCTTCGTTTTTTCGGGGGAACGCGCGTGCGGAAGGATGCCATGACGCAAAGAGAGAGCTGCATAAGCCTTCTTCGCCGAGAGCGGCAAAAAGATTTTCCGAAAGCCCGTCCTCCTTTTTTGCCGCATTGAATACGATATCCCATCGTTTATCCGATTCCGAAAAATCTTCGCTGTAGCGGACGGCGCACAGCTTTGCGGACGGAAATCGCTTACGGAGAAAAACTTCGCAATAGGATAATGCCGGTTCGGTTACGATTATATATTCGGGATAGAAAGATGCGCCGAGGGATGCGGCAAAACGCTCGCCTTCTTTTTCCGGATCATATGATGAATGAAGGGATGTGCCGTTTGCGCTGCACGAAAGGCTGCCGTTTTTTGCCGTAAAAAAACGAATGTCCAAATTAACCTTCGGCGGCAAAGCGTTCGATTTCTTCCGCACTGCGCGAGCTTCCGGCTTTAATGAGCATGAGAGAATCGGCGGCTTCGGAAAGGAAGGGAGAAAGAAAACGGCTTATGTGAAACTGTAAAACGGCTTCATCGAAATCGTCGTGAGAAAAAAGGACGATATGCAGCTCTCCGTTTTTTCCCTGTACGCACATATTCGGAGCGGAGAACGAATGGGTAAGCATATCGGTTATTTCGCTGTAGATGACATTGAACAGTCTCTCTTTGACGGCATCGCTTTTCGGCGAAACCGAAACGAGCGTGCGGCTTATCGCGATTTTCGTCGAAAGCAAAAAAAACAGCGCGCTTTTATCGTTCGGGAGAGAAGCGATATCTGAAAAAATCGTATTGCCGTTTTTTGAGCGTCCGGTATGCCCTGATTTTTTAATAAATTCCTCAAGGGCGATTTTTATCGCTTCGGACGGAGGAGCAGAGTTTTCGCCGGTAAAATCGGCTTTCATAAAAACGATATCGGATGAAAGACGAAAAAAATGGACGGAGGAAAGACGGTCTTTTATGCGCGGAGAAAAGAGCTGGTAAAATGCCGCAAGATTTCCGAGCGAATTCGAAAAAGTTTTTATCGATGTATCGACGCCTATCGTTCCGTTCCAAAAATCGGGAGATGAAACGGAAAGCGCAATGCTTTGAGCGTCGAGACCGGTGCATGCGCTTACGGTAAAAGAGCCGTCCGTTATTTCAAAAAGCGATCCGTGCAAAATATCGAAATTGCGGCACAGATCCGAAAAGGAAGCGTAAGCGGGTTTTTCCATACGGGGAGCGGCACGGGACAAAAGTCCCGAAGTCTTTTTCGACTGTCCGCCCGACACGCGGTTGAGCAAACCCATGTTATGACAATCCCAAATCCGAAAAAAGTTTTTTATACGTTGCGAATTGTTCGGAACGTGCGAATTCGACGATTTTTTCTTCGGGCAAATCTTCGAGCAGCTGATCCATATACAAAAGGACGGATTTGATTTCTTCCGTCAAATTTGCGGGCAGACTCGAAGATGTGTTTTGTGAAGTTGTTTTCAATGCGGGTTTTGCCGCAGTCAATTCCGCGTCGGTAAAGGCAGCGCTTTGCGATGAGATATCTTCGGCGGGCACGTTCGTTTGGAAAAAATCATCCGTTTCGGGAGCCGAGTCGTTTTTGAAAAAGTCATCGGCGATATCGCCTTGATGAGCGTTGACGGATAAGTTCGGCCCGCTTTGCGAAGCGGGAGCGACATCGCGCAAAATATCGTCGACGCTCGGAATGGAAATATCTTCGAACGGTTCGGCATCCGAAAGTTCTTCGAGTTCGGCTTCTTCGGGCAGTTCTTCAAGTTCTTCTTCGACGGGCGCGATAGGCAATTCATCGGCCGTATCGGTTTTTGTTTCCTGTAAGAAAAAATTGTCGACGGAAAAATCGTCGGCCGCTTTATTTTCTTCGGAAATACCGGGAACGACGGAAAGATCTTCGGCTTGCGTGTCTTCGGTAATTTTGTTTTCTTCTGCAAGTTCGTCGACTTTGCTTTCGTTATTTAAAAAATCGGCGCTGCTCATGATATTGTCGAGTTCGTCGCCCGAAAGCGAAATCGTTTCATCTTCGTCCAGATTGCTGAAAAATCCTCCGGCTTGCACTTCGGCTGCCGGAGCGCCTCCGCGCGATTTCAATTCCGCAAATTGCGTTTTAAGTGAGGAGATTTCGTTTTTCAATCCGGAAAGATCTTCGACGATTTGCCGCAGGAGATCGTTGCTTTCCGTACGCGGAGCTGAAATATTGTCCACGAGCGATTTTGCTTCTTCGTCAAAACTGTCGGGTATGGCTTGAGCTTGAGCCGAAGAAAGAGCGCCGTCGTCCGGAGAAACGGAAAGGTCGTAATCGATGTGCGAGGCTTCCTTTTTTGCAGAAGAAGCGCTTCCGCCCGATTCGATATCGGTGGGCGCTTCGTCGTCGCTGAAGTCGACTCCGAAATCGGAAAGATCGACGTCTTCTGTGACGGGCGCTTCTGCCGGTGCTGAAGTTTCGGCAGCGGTAAACATTGCATCCATGGATTCGGGCAGTTCGGGGAGCACGGAAGCATCTTCGATTTCGGAAGATACGGGAAAAGATACCGGATCGTTTTGCATTTCTTCCGCAGCGCCGAAAAAATCGGGCATATCGCCCGTGCCGAGCGTATCTTCGGGAACCGGCGGTTCCGAAAAACCGTTTTCGAGAAAATCCTCGATGGAAACGTCTTCGACGGCAAACGCATCGTTTTGCGTTTGTTCATTTACGGGTGAATTAATTTCCGAAAAATCGGGCAAATCGACGTCGAAATTAAAATCGTCGATGCTCTCGGATTTTTGAGAGTCGGATTCCGGAGCTTTTTTTACCCAGACACCGTAACTGTCGAGTTCGTTTTTGTTATCGGTATTTGCCATATCATTCCCCTCTGTATGCAGAGATACATAGTTTATCCGTTATAGTATCGGCATAAAAGCTTCAAAAAAACAGTACGCCGACGGGAAAATTCCGCCTATACTATCGGTACAGTATAACATATATTTCCGTTTCAGAAAATAGGGCGCACGGCCGATAAAAAAAATATGACACGCACAAAAATTCTTTCGGCCGTTTTTATCGGCACCCTTGTATATGTGCTCCTTTCGTTTTTTGCCGGCAGGGACGGCATCATCGTATACAATCGGCTGCAAAAACAAAAACGCGCGATAAGCAGACAAACGGCTCTCATCCAAAAAATAAACGAAGAACTTTTGCTCGAACGTACGGCGCTCGAAAAAGATAAAGACGTTATCGCAGCCTATGCACGTAAGCTCGATTATGTGAGCGAAGGGGAAAAACTCGTTAAAATAACGGGACTGCGTCCTCACGAAGCGACGCTCTATGATACGGGAACCGTCGTTCGGCGTGAGCCGATAGCGTTTATGAGCGAACGGACATGTAAAGCGTGCGGCATCGCGTTTTTTGCGCTTACATTCGTGCTTTTGGCGCTTACGGGCGGAAGCGGTGAAGTTATGGCGAAGCGAAAAAAAACGCAAGTATTTGCGGAAGAAAAGCGGATTCCTTCGGCAATGCGTAAGAGCGTTCCCGATGCTGCGGGCAATATGCGCATAGCTTCTTTCGGCGGCGGTACGCGGTGATATTGCAGAAAACCGACGAAAAAGCGTCTTCCCTCTGTATCGATTTTTTAAAGTGCGGGAAAATCGTCATTTTACCGACGGACACCGTATACGGTTTTTCGGGTATCGTCGAAAGCGGCGAAAAAACATTTCGAACCGAAGAAAAAATACGGGCGATAAAGGGCAGGGATGAAAGAAAACCTTTTATCCGCCTCATCGCGCATCCCGACGAAATCCGCCGTTATGCAAAGGATGCCGTACCGGACTTGCTCCTTGCAAAATGGCCGGGTGCGCTTACGATCATCGTAAACGACAGAGCGGGGGGGACTGCCGCGTACCGATGCCCCGGAGACGCATGGCTGAGAACTGTCATTTTCGGCTGCGCTTCCCCTATTTATTCGACGAGCGTCAACAAAAGCGGAAAACCCGCGCTTGAAAAAATAAGCGACATTATCGAAACGTTTGAAAGCGATGTCGATTTAATAATTTCATCGGGCGACACGTCGGGCGCCCTTCCGTCGACCATCGTCGATATAAGTTCGGGCATGATCCGCATATTGCGTCAAGGTGCCGTGCGGGTGTGATGCTCGGAATGATTTTCGGATAAATTTAATAAAATGATTTTCCGATCATTCGTTTTTACGCAATATCAGTATTGAACACGGAGCCGTTTGCAGCTCTTTCAAATCGTCGGAATGACATATCCTTCCGTCCGTCAGATTTTCATATTCGCCCTCCGGAATCGAATGTAAAAAAACACAGGCCTGCACAAAATCCGAATTTACGATGATCAAAATTTTCTCTTCGGAACATTCGCGCCAAAATCCGAATTGCCGGTTTGCAATAAACTCCTGCCGGTATGAACCGCGCTGCAAAGCGGGATGACTTCGTCGTATTTTTGCAAATGTTTCGATGGACGTACGGACAAAGCCCGCGTCGAAACCCGGCTGCGTAAAATCCGGAAGCTGAGCGAAAGGCGGAAGAGGAGGGCGCAGTTCGTAATCGCAATCGACTTTCCGTATTCCTCTGATACCGTATTCACTGCCGTAGTAAACGGAAGGGATGCCGGGAACGGTAAAGAGCAGCCCGTATAACAGATGCAGATGCCGCTCCGGAGAGGTGAGCGCACTGACCGCTCGATTTACATCGTGGTTGTCCGCAAAATTGTACAATGTGATGTCTTTATACATACCGCTTTCGCCGTTATATTCTCTGTTCAAATTATACGAAAGCTCATACATATTCTGATCGTTCAGACACGACCAAAGCGCTTTGTACATCTGGTAGTTCGTTACCGAATCGAGCCTGCCGTTCCGCGCCCATTCCGAATAGTCGCCGTGCACGACTTCGCCCATCAGCCAAAAATTGCTCTTTATACTTCGACAAAAGGAAGCCAGCGCATCGAGGAAGGTTTTGCTCAGCACATCCGCCGCATCGAGACGCAGGCCGTCTATTGCGAATTCTTCGATCCACATTTTTATCGCGCCGAAAAGATGTTCCCGTACGGCGCCGTTATCGACATTCAGCTTTACCAAATCCTTACAGCCCGCCCAGCCTTCATATTCAAAGCAATCGCCCATGGCACTCCGCCGGGAAAAATCAATATTGACATACCAATCTTTGTAAGCGCTGCATTGGCCATTTTGCCGCATATCCTTAAACGCAAAAAAATCCCGCCCCGTATGATTGAATACCGCATCCAGCACGATTGCGAATCCCTTTTCACGGCACAGACGGCAAAACCGCTTAAAGCGCTCGTTGTTCCCCAAGCGGCGATCCACATGATAATAATCGACCGTATCGTATCCGTGCGCGCTCGACTCAAAAATCGGTCCGACGAGGAGCGCGTTACAGCCCAAAGATCGAATCCTGTCCAACTGCTCCGAAAGCTTTTCAAAAAAATCCCCTGCGGGACACGCAAAATCATTCCGCTTCGGGCAATTCCCCATTCCCAGTGCATAGATGTGATAAAAAATTTTATCCGAAAATAAATTTGACATATAAATCTCCCGGCATCAGTTTGCTACGCCGTAGACAAAGCCGTGTACGATGCGGTAAATCGTTTGATCGTCTCCGGACAATTTTTGATGTACGCACAAAAGCGAAACCGAAATAACGTTGTTGTGGTAGAGTGCGGCATATAGTGCTTCTTTTCCGCGCATATTTCCGAACTCGTGCGCGGATTTAATAAAAAATTCCGAAAACACCGAATCGAAGCGTTTTTTTAACGGCGCGTAGACCGCTTCGGTTTCCGCATTACCGGGCGCGTTTAAAAGCACGCTGTGCAGATTAAAAAAATCGGGATGCGCAAGCGCAAAATCGATTGCAGCGGTCAGGATGCGTGTCAGACTTTTCAAAAAATCGTGTTCGTACGCTGCCGCATGCTCGAACTTTTGCAAAAGCTCCGCACCTTTTGAATCAGCTATTGCCTGCAAAAGCCCCTGCTTGCTTTTGAAAAAATAATATAAGGTCGGTTTTGTGATATTTGCGTTTTCGCAAATTTCCTGCACGCCCGTTCCCTCGTATCCCTTTTGTGCAAAAAGACGTATTGCCGTGTTGAGAATTGCATCTCTGCTGTTATCGTTTATTGTCATATACCGTTCGGTATACAATATACCAAACGGTATATAGATTGTCAAGAGGTGAGCGATCGGATGGACTTGAAGAACGCGTGAAATAATCATTGAACAATAGTGCAAAATATACTCTAATGGCGAAAAAGCTGTTCCGTATGCCGGATTAGATATGTTCGCGGAAAAACCGACAGCGCAAATTGCCAAATGCTCTGCAAGACGCATAATCGGGCGAAAGGAAACAGGTAGTTTTTGATATCTTTTATCACAGCTGTGATTTTCTATTGTGATTTTTTATATCGATAATTTATTAAAAGTGTCGTATGTTAAATTTAACGAAAGCCGTAAAAACTCAAGTTTTTCGAAGTTGCGGCTGCGATAAAAATAGAGGAAGCATCCATGATTTTTATTTATTATCCCAAATGCACTACGTGCATCAAAGCAAAAAAATGGCTCGACGATCATCACATCGATTATACCGAGCGGCATATCAAAGAAGATAATCCGTCTGCTGCCGAGTTGAAAAAATGGCACGGACAAAGCGGACTGCCGCTTAAAAAATTTTTTAATACGAGCGGTTTGCTGTATAAATCTTTGCATCTTAAAGAAAAACTTCCCGGCATGACCGAAGAGGAAATGTACCGTCTTTTATCGTCTGACGGTATGCTTGTCAAACGGCCGCTCGTTATTGCCGGCGATAAAGTCCTCGTCGGATTTAAAGAAAAAGAGTGGGAAGATTTTTTTAGGTAAAGCGGGCTGCGTTTGAATATACAACGGCGTGTGAAATGAAAAAATGGATTCTGTACTATAAGTGTTTTTTTATTGCAGTGAAAAAGATACACTTATTTTTCTTCGTAGAAGGAGTGTTTCGTTAATTTTCATTTACATATCTTAAAGTTTCTTCGAATATATCCTTATTATCGGTGATAGTATTACTAGTAAGAAAACTTCGTTCATTTTTTGAATATCCAATTCTTACAATTTTAGCATTGTTATTAAAATAATTCTCATTATAATACTCTGCATTGTATTGCGATTCTTCTGTTTCAGCAATTGATACAATGAGTTGCTTGTTATTCTTTATCGATTTCGATAGCACGTTAATTAATAAAAGTTTGTTATCATCATCAATATCCTCTTTGAAAATTGCATCAAGCAGTAAAGACATAATATGGGCATAGCTTGTTATTTCTGTCAGTTCATAAAATGATAAATAATAGGCAAGCATCATTTTATGTAATTCAACTCCTTGAGCAGGAAATTCATTTATATCATAAAGATTAAGGTACTTAGTATTATCAAATCTGGTAACTCCAAGCTCATGTAGTTTATTAATAAATATTTTCCTAAATTCTTTTTCTTTGCTATTTCTTATTTCCTTTATAGCTTCATCACTATATTTCTCTTTCTTTTCTTTTCGTAGTTCATCAAGCTCAATTGTTGTTTCACCAATATTTTCATTAATAGTATCGTTAAGTTTAATATATGCTTTTTCTTCTATCCATTCCGATGTTGTTGAATAATTAATTTTTCTATTTCCCAGTATTAGCTCTCTTTCTTTTGCTGATTCTCGATTGTTTTTAATGCGTTTTTCAATCGAATTAATCTCTGACTGTATTCCTTTCATATTTTTTTTACATATATTCAGTTCGTTTACCGTATCATTTGTTTCCTGATAATATTGATATATCGTTTCAGTGTTATTAGGTAACATTTGTTTGCAAACCGGACACTGATTATCTTTAAATTGATGTGCATGGTTATCTTTAATTTTTAATAATACAGATTTTCTTTCTCTCCAATATTCAAATTTATTATGCTGTAAAACCAGATTTTTCTCATCTTCTAAGATATCCCCATTTATTTTATTTAACTTATCAATATATTCCTTTATAAATCCCGGATCTTTGATATCATTTGTTTTTGCTGTTTGAACTTCGCTAGAATCCTTTATCTTTTTATATATCTCTATTTTTTGTTTTAAGTCATCTATTCTCTTTTGAAGATCATTTTTCTCTTTCCTATCAATTTGGCTATCAATACCAAGATAATAATCGAGATAATCGTCCTTAAAAGATTTATAGAATTCAAGCTTTCTGAAAGATTTTCTGATATAAATCCAACCGAAGTCTTGTGAAACATAGTACGGCAGAAATAATGCTTCTATAGGTGCTAATACAAAATCATTCTTGTCTTGGAGCATAAAATTACAACCAAGTATGCTATGAATATATTCTTTAAGTTTTATATGTTCTGCTGAATTATCAGCACTAATACCATTAAAGCGGAGTATGTTATCATTGTTAATTACAAATAAAAACTCATCATCCCGAATAAAGATATAATCTGTTTTACTTTCTTTATCTAAAACGGAAAAATCAAGTCTAAAAAGTACGTCTTCCGAAATTATTTCATCTAACTTTTCTTTAACATCATTTATACCCAAAGTATATAATATGGATTGAAAAACAGTACTCTTACCGCTTGTGTTTTTGCCGCAAACAATATTCACATTTTCTGAGAATGTAGAATGAAAAGATTTTTCTCCATTCTTTTTGCATACAAATAATTGATGAAAAAAAAGGTATTTAGACATTTTGTTCCCTCATTTCTATATAAGCAGCAATTATTGCTGCGCGAAGCTGAATATCTGGTAAAGAACCATGATGCTCTTTTTTATACTGTTCAACAAGATCATTAATGGCTTCAAGATCATTATAATTTTTTTCAAGAACAAAATCATTAGCAAATACAAATTCTTTAATTCTTTGGTGTTGTACCTGTTTTTTATCCTTAAAAAGATCAAAGCTGCTTTGTAAATAAAATTGAAATGAATTACGTTCCTTCATTGAAATATCAAGACTTCTGGCTATATTATTGGCATACGTACGCCAAAGTTCAAATGCCATAGTTTTTTCAGTAATAATTGACATACAATCAGACAGTTCACCAGAAGTTATTCTTTTCTTTTCGTCCAGTAAACGGGATTGATTTCCTTGGTTGAAAGTCAATTCAACTGAGCGAAATTTAGATAGCAGAATGTCTACCGCCGCTTTGTGATCATGGACTTTTTCACCGAACAACCTGCCAAACATACCGATTAATTGATCTCTCTGTGATTCAGCGGTATTGGCAATATCAATGTATTGGAAATTCAATTTAGTCAATTCACTAATTGCTGCACTCTTATTTAATGATAATATTTGCTCTTTTATATCTTCTTGTATTATTTCAGGTAATTGGAGAAAAGGGACTTTTAAGTTTGCTGCATTTATTAGTTCTGTTATCTTGTTTTTTGTTAGTTTAATATATCCGTTTGTAATAAAAAATAACAACGCTTTATAATCTTTTTCTTTCTGAATTTCATCTTTTTCTACTTGATCAATTGTATCTAATATTTTCAATAATGGTTCTATTAGCTTTTTATTTAATCCCCATTGCGATGTACTTTTTTTTGCTTGATATATTTCAATATCTTTAAGTTCACCAACATCATTGAGATATGCAAATAAAAAATCATCATAATGCTCAAAGCAGATAAAAAAACTTTTATCAATATCTTGAAAATACCTATCTAAATATATGAATAAGGCACAGTGTTTCTGAAATTCAAATCCAGTACCTGCATGTACCCCGGCGTTTGTTGCTTTACCCAATGTCTTTTCCTTTTACTTTAGTAATAGAAGTTTTTTTATACTTGCCGAAAGCTTGTTTTGGTTATCATGTGCCTATGCTTTAAATCCTCTTAATGGCTCTATTATAATCATTTTACGCAAAAAAACAAAGAGCACGGATATGTTATTTTAAGAGATTCGAAGATTTTGCGTTATGGTGAGGTAAAGATTTTTTCAAGACAATCTTGCTAAACAATAAAAAGCTATTGTCTTACTATTACGGGCATTATTGGTGAGACATCTAGAACTGATTTTATCCTCGTGCTTTTTTACTTTCTGATAGGCGCTTAATACCGCAAGATGTATTTTACGGTCATTGTACGTTCTAAACGAGCCGACTGTTTTATTCTCAAACTATGTAACTCTATGGGGCATAAAATTTTTTATCAAAATTTCCCCGCACCCCTGTCGTACATTCGCGCAATCACTTTCGTTTCCACTCGATCCGCACTTTGCCCGGGACGAGGCTTCCGTTCGATTCCACGAGGGTCGTTTTTATACCCGACAGCGTCGAACTGTTTTGTACGGTGAGTTTCCACGAAAGGGGCGGTGCGTCCGTCGCTGCGAGAAGGGCGGCTTCGCGCGGCAGTTCCGGAAAAAAAGATGCGTTCGATTTTCCCGCCTGCGTTACGCTTACTTCTTTTCCCGCAACCGAAACGGAAATATTCATCGTTGCGCCGTTTTTGTAGATGATAAATCCGCGTCCGCCACGGAGAATGACAATTTTATCGATATAATCTTCGCCGCCCCATGTTCCCGCGATCGAATCGGTCGAGAGAGCGGGACTCCGGTTGTCGGGTATATTTGTGTCGTTCGTTCGCTCGGTTTCTTTCGGGCTTCGGTTATTCAAAAGGCTTTCGAATATCGATTGCAGAGAGCTTTTCGATTCCATGAGAATTTTATAATACGAATCGTAGGTTTGAGTGTACGAATGGATATCCTTTGTCCGTACGTCGGCGATGCAGATAGTACAGTCCCACTTTCCGCCGGCCGAATCTTTTTTGCCGATGAGCGCGTAAAACGCAAGGGGGGAAGCGGCTTTTGAAAAGTCGGGAGCGCCTTGCGCTTTGTACGCTTCGGCAAAACCGCTTTGCCGCCTGTCGGTAACCGAAATGCCCTGCACTTCGCCGAGCTGCGTAAGGTAGAGGGTTTCCGTCATTTGAATCATATTGCCGTCGGCATCGGAAGATATGACGCCGAAAAAATCGACATTGCGGGAAGTTTGGCTTTGAGCTCCGAATGCGGCGAGCGACAGAGCGAAGACCGCCGCCGCACGGCGAAAGGCTTCCTTCATCAGCCGTTTATCTCCCTGCGGAATTCGCGCGCGGCTTCCCGGTCCATGTCCCGAGCGCGGATCGTATCGCGTTTATCATACTGTTTTTTGCCTTTGCAGACGCCGAGCTTTACTTTGACGCGACCGTTTTTCAAATAAAATTCGAGCGGAACGAGCGTATAGCCTTTTTCTTCGGTTTTCCGCGCGAGCCGCTTTATCTCGTCTTTGTGCAGTAAAAGCCGCTTCGGCCGATCGGGAGAAGGGGTAAACGCCGACGAATAGGAATATTCGGAAATGTGCAGATTTTGCACCCACACTTCGCCTCCTTTAATTTCCGCAAAGCCGTCGGGGAACGAAAGATTGCCCGCTTTTATCGATTTGACTTCGGAACCGCGCAGTTCGATTCCGCATTCGATCGAGTCTTCGATAAAATAATTGAAGCGGGCTTTTCTGTTTTCCGCGATGATCTTTTTTCCGTCAGCCATACCTTTCCCATTATATGAAATCGTCGCAAAGGTTTCAATTCAGCAGTCGGGACAAGGGCACCGGAAATATACACAAAAATTGTATACGGATAAATAAAAAAGGCGGAACGCAAGGCAGCGGAACTGCCACCGAGCCGCTCAGACCGATGGCAAGCAAACTATTTTGATAAAAAAGTTTGCGCAGTTCGATTCCGCATTCGATCGAGTCTTCGATAAAATAATTGAAGCGGGCTTTTCTGTTTTCCGCGATGATCTTTTTTCCGTCAGCCATATCTTTCCCATTATATGAAATCGCCTGTATATTGTAAACTCGAGGCGTTTGTGTTATGTTACACGCATGAAGCAAAAGCTGTACGACTATTCTTTCGATGTAAAAAAGCAGCGCCGGCGCACCATTGTTTCGGTGATTCTTTTTTTTCTGATCGTCTTTGCCGGCGTTTCATTCGTGCGCAATTTTGCACTCTTTACCGTCCGCTCCCGCTCGGTTTCAATGCAGCCCGACATCCCTTCCGATTCGTGTGCCGTATTTACGCCGATCGTGAAAAATCTTTTGCGCGGAGATGTCGTTATGCTTAAACCGCGCCGCGCATCATCTCCGTCCGTTTTTATGGCGGCTGCCGACGCGGTTGTGAGATTTTTTACCGCGCAGCAGTATTCGTTTTTTCGAAGCGAAACGGCAAGCGAACAGCCCGAAATCCGCCGCGTCGTCGCTTTGCCCGGCGATACCCTCTATATGAAGGGGTACGTCGTTTTTGTGCGGCCTGCGGGGGACAGCCATTTTCTCACCGAATTCGAACGCTCCGAAAAATCTTATAACGTACACATCGTTTCCGTGTCCTCCGATTGGGACAGCGCGATCGGCGTAAGCGGCAGCTTTGAAGCGCGCACGCTCGGCTCCGGTGAATACTTCGTACTCGGCGACAACCGCACGGGTGCCCTCGATTCCCGCTTGTGGGGTGCGGTGCGTCTTGACGACATAAAAGCAAAGGGACTTGCCGTATATTTTCCGTTTGCAAAATTCCGCCTTTTGTAGAGCAGTGAGCGCATCTTTTCCGCTGTACGTACACATTCCTTTTTGCACTTCGAAATGCTCCTATTGCGATTTTTTCAGCATACCTTGCGCCGAAAAAATCGGCGACGAATATATCGATGCCGTTTTGAACGAAGCGGCTTTTGCAGCTTCGCTCTGCGATATCGATTCGTGGAAAACGATCTATGTCGGAGGCGGCACGCCGAGTCTGCTTTCCGAAAAACAGATCGATTTTCTTTTTTCAGGATTATTAAAAATGTCCCGAAAGGCGCCGCTTGAAGTGACGATGGAAGTGAACCCATCCGACGTAACGGAAAGTCTTCTCCATGCGGCATCCGCTTCAGGCGTAACACGCATTTCGTGCGGCATTCAATCGTTCAACGACTCGTCTCTTCGCCGCGTGCGGAGACGGAGCCGTGCGGACGATGTGTACCGCGCACTTTCGCTTTTTGATAAAAACCGGCCGAAAGCGCTGTCGGTCGATATGATTGCCCGTCTTCCCGAAGAAACCGATGCATCGTTCGCTTCGGGTTTAAAAACGCTTCTCTCGTATGCGCCCGATCATATTTCCCTTTATTCGCTCACCGTCGAAGAGGGCACGCCTCTTTGCACGGAAATCGAAAGCGGGAAAATTCGGCACAATATCGATGCGTCCGATGCGCTTTGGATTTCGGGGCGCGATTTTTTGTGCAATGCGGGGTACGAACTGTACGAAGTGTCGAATTTTTGCCGCAGGGGAGGCGAATGCCTGCACAATCTCGCGTATTGGAATCTCGAAAGCTATGCGGGGATTGGCGCCGGAGCTGTGGGAACGTTTTACGGGAAAAATATGTCCGTGAGATTTACGAACACGCGCGATATCGGATCGTATGTGCGATTTTGGAAAAGCAAAAAAATCGATGCGGAGGATTTGCGCTCACGTATCTTTTTTTCGGACGATTTCCGCACGGTGCAAGGGGCTGCGGAGCGCAGATTCGGAAAACTTCCTTTTTCCGTCGAATACATCGATAAAAAAACGGAAGCTTTCGAATTCTTTATGATGGGACTTCGGATGACGCGCGGCATCTGCCGTGAAACCTACGAAAAGCGATTCGGCACTTTTCCCGAAAAGGCGGAAACGCTTTTTAAATCGTGGGAAGGACGGGGTTTGGCTTTACGGCGGGAAAAAAACGGCGAGCGCTTTTACGCGCTCACGAAAGAAGGGCTTTTGTTTCTCAACGAATTGTTGGAAGCGCTTTTGTGAGACGGCTGAACGGAGGATTTGAATATCATACGGGGAGCTTTTTAGGTGATTATGAAAAAAAATTAGATAATGAAACTACCATAGATGAATCTAAACAATTATGATAAACCGAGTCTAATTACAAGTGATACGGTACTACTTCCGGGCTTCGGTAAAAAAGGTATATTGCAAAATGGGTATTTTATCTTCATTCGTATTCACGTAAAGAAAGTAAAGAACCACAAAAGAAAGGCTGGAGCCTCGGCTGTCAAGTGCTGCCTGACGAGGCATTAAAAAAATATAACGATATGCTTGATGCGTTCAGTGTCGGCATAGGGGACAGCTACGGATTGCGTATCAGAAAAGATAAAAATTAATTTTAACGGTTTTGAAACCGGTACGGAGGTATGGTATGAAAAAGACGATAATAGGAATGATTGTTTTGGTAATGTTTTGTTGTTTTATGCAAAGCTGCACAAAGTATGCAAAGACGTCATCGGAAAACAAAAATACTTCAATTGCGGCATCAACATCGCAAGTTATAGGAGTTCCGTCGTTGGTTGAAGGAGACTACTATGGAAATGTACGGGAGAAAGAAATCCATAATTATTCCGATCCTGCATGGTATTTATTTAAAAATGAACGGTATGAGTTTGAAGCGATTGTTATTCCTGACGGAGGAGTAGAAAAAGGAACATTTGCATTGGATCGTAAAGATAGACTTTTATATGTAAATAAATTTTCAGGCAGATAAAGGTACGGCCGTTAGGCAGCGATTAGGACTCCTTTTTTCCAAACGCAGACTTTTTTTGTACGACAATAATGCGATATGGTTTGAGCCGGAAGAAAGTTTTGAATGGATGGACTTTACCCCGAGCATAAAAAATATTCGTACCAGTTCTTATCTTACAGAAAACGATATCGTTTATAACGGTGAAACTTTTATCAGAGATCCGAGTCTTAAAATACGTCTTCTTCCATGGGTAGAATCTGCATCCGGCAGCGGAGAGGGTGAGTGGATAGAAATGGATATCGGAGAATTCGATCTGCGGCCTGTCAAGAGCCTGTTGGTTGCTAACGGTTATATTTCATTTAATAATTCATCGCTTTATGCGAAGAATAACCGCGTCAAAGGGTATCGCATCACGTCGGATAAACTGAATGCTCCGATTGAAGGCGAGCTTGAAGACACGCCCGACTTGCAGGAAATCGCATTGCCGAAAGAGCTTTCGTGTCCGGTAACGCTGCGCTTTGAAATCAGATCGGTGTATAAAGGTGAAAAATACGACGACACGTGCGTATCGCTGATCTATCCGCTTCCGCCGGATATGACAGGCAAAAGAGTGCCGCACTGAGGCTGAGCTGCAGAGTCGACTCTCTCTATGAAAAACAGTGAGTGCGCTTCTCGGGTCATTTCGGGATCCTTATCGTAAACGTCGAACCTTTGCCCGCTTCCGATGCGACGCCGATTGTCCAGCCGTGCGTGTCGACGATGCTCTTTACGACGGAAAGCCCGATCCCCATGCCTTCTTCCCTGCGCGAATCGGTCGCGCGGTAAAACATATCGAATATGTGATCGAGATCTTTTTTCGCTATGCCGATTCCCGTATCGCTGACGCTCACGGTACATGCGTCAGCGGTTTCCGCCGCTGAAATCGCGATTTCGTCTCCGTCTTTCGAATAGCGTATCGCGTTGCTCAAAAGGTTTTCAAGCGCTCGGGAAAAAAGCTGTTTGTCCATCGGCACTTTGCATTCGGGAGAGAGTGCGATCGCCGACGTTATTTTGCGTTTAAAAACCGCTCCGGTCATTTCGGCGCTTTTTGCGAATTCGGAAACGACTGCAAAGACGCTTTCGGGAACGAGCTTTTGCCGCCAATCCGCGCTGTCGAGTTTTACAAAATTGATGAGCGTATCGATCATGCTTTCGAGCCGGTTCGTCTTCGACGCGATTATTTCAAGCGATTTTTTGATTTCGTTTTTATCGGTGATGACGTCGTCCGAAATCGCTTCCGTGTAGCCTTTGATGACGGCGACGGGCGTACGGAGATCGTGGCTGATCCCCATGATAAAGCGCGTACGCCGCTCGTGCGCGTCGAGAAGCGCGTTCCTCATCTTTTCAAGATTTTCGGTGAGCGAAATGATTTCGTTGCTTTTCGTTTTCGACTGTTTCGCGTCGTCGGCGATCGGAACGCTCAAATCTCCGTCGGCAATCTTTTGTGTTCTCTGTTCGAGGATCGTGATCGACGTAAATATGTCACGGGAAATTTTTGCGATGATGATGAGTACGAGGACTGCAAAGCACAGCAGAATGCCGACCAGATAATTGACGTAATCCATGCCGCGCT
The DNA here is from genome assembly GCF_014334835.1 of Treponema sp. Marseille-Q4132. Taxonomy (NCBI): domain Bacteria; kingdom Pseudomonadati; phylum Spirochaetota; class Spirochaetia; order Treponematales; family Treponemataceae; genus Treponema; species Treponema sp. Marseille-Q4132. The sequence continues at coordinate 618,271 of NZ_CP060591.1, read as the reverse complement.
TTCCGCGCTTTGTGAATTTATTGACGCGGCTTAAAATAATGATCGTATCGCTTCGCCCCGCAAAACGAAAACTCGTAAATTGATAAAAATACGTATCGCTTGTCGAAGATGCAAATCCCCACAGCACGAGCGGAGAGAGAGAAGTGCCCGCTTTGAGTTCTGCGATCGATGAAATTAAAATATCCGCCGATCCTGAAAGCGAAAAAACGGCGACTTCCACATCCGGCGGCATACGGCGGATATATTCGTGGAGCTTACTCCATTCGCGCATGGAAAGTTTGAACGCATCGCTTTTTCGCAGTTCTTTGTAATCGTGGATGAGTGCTCGTCCCGGCGACGTAAAGTAGTGATACGACGGAAGAAAAAGCGCGCAGCATATCGGAATGACGATGATCGCTGCAAGCAGGATATGGAATTGGCGCCTGATCGTCATGCGTCTTTTTTCGCTCCCTGCTTCGAGGCGATCGATTCTTTTGAAAAGCAATAGCCGAGTCCGAACACCGTTTTAATAAATTCCGGATTCGACGGATCTTTTTCGATTTTTTTTCGAAGCCGCTGGATGTATACTGCGACGGCGGTTATGTCGCCGTACTGCGCTTTCCATACGTCCGCGTAAATTTTTTCAGGCGAAAGCGTTTCCCCCGCGTGTTTGACCAGGTATTCGAGGACTGCATATTCTTTTGCCGACAGGGCGATTTTTTGAGCGCCTTCTTTAAGCACGCAGCTGTTTAAAAGGAGCGTGTACGGCCCGAACGAAATCGTCTCTTCGGCGGCGGCTTCGGTTGCGGCCTGTCTCCGCAAGTTCGCCTGAACGCGCGCGACGAGAACGCGCGGAGAAAAAGGCTTTGTGACGAATTCGTCGGCTCCGAAGCCGAGCGTTTTTATGATGTCTTCGTCGGCGTCGCGCGCGGAGACGATGACGACGGGTATCGTCGTTTTGTATTCGGCGCGGAATTTTTTGAGGAATTCGAAACCGCTCATGCCCGGAAGATTCAAATCGAGGATGACGAGGTCGGGCGCCGCATCCGATTTCAGTTTTTCGAGCGCGTCTTCAGCCGTACCGAACGATAATGCGTCCATGCCCGCTTTTGACAGATACATCGCGATGAGATTGGCAATTTCGGAAACATCTTCTATGATAAAAATACGGGCGCCCATAAAATTTCCTTCTCCGGTTTCAAGTTTACTGCAACTCGGCATTCGACCTTTTATTAATTTAATATAAAACGGAAAAACACGCAACGGAAGCGCACGGCCTCACGGGGTAATAACAGTTTTTTATGCGCAAAAAACGGAAAATTATCCGTAAACAAGTATGTCGGCTCAACCGATAATGAAATGACGCGATTTTTTTATTCGACGAAGGGGCAGTCTGCCGATGCGTTGAAATACTTGACGGCTCGAAGCAATCGGAGCATTATATAACGATGATCGAAGTGATGCGTTTAAACGGAAAAAAGTATTGGATCAATCCGCACATGATAGAAAGCATGGAAGAAAATCCGGACTTGACGCTTGCGATGCTGTCCGGCAGAAAAATCGTCGTAAAAGACAAACCCGAAGATATCATCGAAAAGATCATAGCCTATCGGAAAAAGATCGGCATCAATACGCAAGAGGTGTGAGGAAGTATGGATATAGCGACAATAATCGGAATCATAGGCGGCGGCGCGTGTATCATGGTGTCGGTTATCTTTTCCGGCGGTTCTCTGGGAGGGATTTTCGATGTGCCCTCTATTTTTATGACGATAGGCGGTTCGTATTTTTCGTTATGGCTCTGCGCTCCGATTTCGCAGTGTATCGGCCTTTTCCGCATTATGGGACGCGCCTTTAGGATATATGATTTCGGCGAAAAGCAGATCATACAAAATATGGTCGCGCTTTCCGAAAAAGCCCGCCGCGAAGGTATCCTCGCACTCGAAGACGGACTCGACGATATCGAAGACGCGTTTATGAGAAGCGGACTCCGGCTTGTCGTCGACGGCACTGACGGACAGGTTATCCGCGCGATTATGGAAAACGAAATGAACCAGTGCGAAGCGCGCCACATGACGTGGATAGGACTTGTAAACCAGTGGGCCGGTTTCGCTCCGGGCTTCGGAATGATGGGAACCGTCGTCGGTCTTATCGGTATGTTGCGCAACATGGAAGACAAATCGGCTATCGGTCCGAACATGGCGGTCGCTCTTATTACGACGCTCTACGGTTCTTTGCTTGCGAACTGGATTATCGGTCCTATCGCGCAAAAACTCATCGGCCACAACGCAGCTGAAATGCGGACGAAAGAAATGGTTATCGAAGGCGTACTTGCGATCCAAGCGGGAGAAAACCCGCGCATCATGGCGCAAAAACTGCTTACGTATCTCGATCCCGTCGCACGGCACGCGATCGAAGCCGACGTTTTGAAGGATTGAGTATGGCGAGGAAAAGCAAACAGCCTGAAAAGCCGTCAACCGCTTGGCAAGCGACCTACGGCGATATGATTACGCTCATGCTCTGTTTTTTCGTCATGCTGTACAATCCGACGGAAGTCGATATAACGCAGCTTGCGACGATTACGCAGTCGCTCCAAATGCGCGAAACGGAAACGACGGCAGGCGGTTTGTCGCTTTCGACGGGACGGCTTGCGGATTTGGGAAACAATATCAATTCTCTGCCGGCTATGGAAAAGGGTCGCTCTCTCGCAAACGCGCGAAAAAAAGCGGTAAGCCTCTTTGCGCCCGAAGTCAAATCGAAAAAGATAACGATAACGAGCGACGAGAGGGGACTTGTCATCTCGCTCGCATCCGACAGTTTTTTCGCCGAAGGAAGCGCCGCCCTCGACATCGACGAAACGCGCGAAACGCTCTTGCGCCTTTCGGAGTTTTTCAGGGATCCCGAACTGAAAGCGAGGAGATTCCGTATAGAAGGCCACACCGATAATACGCCCGTTTCCTCGTCTTCTCCTTATGCAAGCAACTGGGAGCTTTCCGCCGCCCGTGCAATGAACGTGCTCCACTACCTTGCCGGCTTCGGCGTAAACGAAAAGCAGTTTTCGATAGCGGGCTATGCCGATACGCGCCCGATGTTTTCCGACAATACGCCCGAAGGCAGGGCGTACAATCGGCGGGTCGATATAATTATCCTAGACGAAGGACACTTTTGATGGTACAATGTATAATTAAATATTCCTTAGAATGTAAACCGTGCGTTTGTATAGGTGGGGATCATGGCAGACAACGATATTAATTTCGATGAAAGCGCGTCCGACGGCGGAAGCGGTGCGAAAGGAAAAGGAATCGGCGGACTCGTTCCCGGATTATTAAAATGGATACTCATAGCGCTCGGTGCGGTGATCCTTATCGTCGTCGTCGTATTCGTTACGGTACGCATCGTTTCGAGCAATACGTCGGCGCAGACGGCTATCCCCATGAGCGAAGAATACCAAGCCCAGCGGGAAGTGCTCGACTGGTACTCATCGCTCGGAGCCATCAGAACGAGAACGAGCGACGACGTTCCCGCGAGCGTCGTCGTCAACGTGTTCCTCGGTTATAAAAAAGACGACAGAGTTGCGGCGACGGAGATAACCGAACGGAGAGTTGAACTCACCGATTATTTGCGCCGATATTTTACACAGAAGACGATCGACGAGTTGAAGCCGCAAAACGAACAGAAATTGAAAATAGAATTGCGCAACGCGATCAACGACGAAATTTTAAGCGGTTCGAAGATCCGCGACGTTTCGTTTCAACAGCTCGACGTCATCGAGCAATAGCACGGCGGTTTGATTAGGAAAAAGCATGAACGAAGTTCTGTCACAGGATGAAATAGATCAGCTGCTCACCGCGATAAGCTCGGGCGATTCCGATACCGACGATTTTAAGCCGGTCAGCGATACGCGTAAAATCAAGATTTACGATTTTAAGCGTCCCGACAAATTTTCGAAAGAACAGCTGCGCACCGTGTCGAACATGCACGAAACCTTTGCGCGTTTGACGACGACAAGTCTTTCCGCTCAGCTGCGGAGCCTCGTACACGTTCACGTCGCTTCCGTCGATCAGCTTACGTACGAAGAGTTTATCCGATCCATTCCGACGCCGACGACGCTTGCCGTCGTCAATATGGATCCGCTGAAAGGAAACGCGGTACTCGAAATCGATCCGACGATCACGTTTTGCATGATCGACCGTCTGTTCGGCGGCCGCGGTTCGACGACCGGAAATAAAAACCGAGATTTGACCGATATCGAACAGTCGGTTATGGAAGGCATCATCGTGCGCATCCTCGCGAATATGCGGGAAGCGTGGACGCAGGTTATCGATTTGCGCCCCCGGCTCGGACAGATCGAAACGAATCCGCAGTTTGCGCAGATCGTTCCTCCGTCGGAAATGGTCGTCCTCGTGACGCTTGAAATGAAAGTCGGCGAAGAAGAAGGCATGATGAATTTCTGCATCCCGTATTTGACGATCGAACCGATCATTTCAAAGCTGTCCTCGCAGTTTTGGTTCAGCTCCGTGCGCAGAAGTTCGACGACGCAGTATCTGGGAACATTGAAAGAAAAACTCTCATCGGTGGAAATGGACGTCGTCGCCGAAGTCGGTTCCATCGATTTGCCGATACGCGAAGTGCTCGCTCTCCGTGCCGGAGACGTCGTGCGCTTGTCGAATATCCGCGTCGGAGATCCGCTTACGCTCAGCGTGGGAAGCAAAAAGAAATTTTATTGTCAGCCGGGCGTCGTCGGCAAAAAGATGGCCGTGCAGGTAACCGGCAAATTGGAAGATATTTCGGCGGATGATTTTGAAGAACTTTCTGTAGAAGGAGATGATTCGTATGAGTGATGGTGCAATATCGCAGGATGAGATTGATGCTCTGCTTTCGGGTGTGTCCGTAGACGGCCTCAATTCATCCGGCACGGTCGGAGGAATGCCTTCCGTACAGCTGGATACCGCCGTTCTGCAGAAATTTGCGGATGAACTCAAAACGCCGCTCGCAGAAAATCTCAACAAAATGACCGGCGCGAATTTTTCGGCCGATACTCCCGTCGTCGAGCAGCTCGACCGCGACCGCCTTTTGGCAAAGCTGCCTGAAGTCGTCGTCAATATTCTCGCCGACTTTTCGAGCGGGCTCTCAGGCGATCACCTTTACATCCTCGCACCCGAGTTTGCGCAAAAGATCGTCGGTCTTATGAACAAAGAGGATAACGCGGACATCGACGATATGGCGCTTTCCGTTATCGCCGAAACCGTGTCGACGCATACGAACGATGAAATCCAAGCCCTCGAAAAGACGGGCAAGATTTCCGGCATTTCATGCAATCCGCCCACTGCGCGCAACGATCCGAAAGCGATGATAAGAGTTCCGCAAAATCAATTTGTCCTTTTCAATTATCCGCTTTCGCTCGACGGGCAGGGCTATACGTTATGGGAAGCGGTCGGAGCAACGGCTGCCGAACAGATGATCAGAGCGCTCGGAAGCGGAAACTCGGTTCCCGAGATGAGTATGGGCGGAACGCTCAGCGCCGCCGATATCGCATCCGTGGGAACGATGGCTTCGCCCGGTATCAATATGGGAAGTATGGGGCAGAGTATGAATATGGGACAGTCGATGCCCATGATGGGCCAGATGGGAAGCGGCATTCCGAACGTACAATCGTTGCAATACCCGATGCTCCAAGGCAATATCGCCGGAAGCGGCGAGCAGGGCAATATCGGTCTTATCATGGACGTATACATGGAGATGACCGTAGAGCTCGGCCGTACGAAAAAACAGATCAAAGACATTCTCGGTATGGGAGAAGGTACGATCATAGAGCTCGATAAGCTTGCAGGTGAGCCGGTCGATATCCTTGTCAATCACAAGCCGATTGCAAAGGGCGAAGTCGTCGTCATCGACGAAAACTTCGGCGTGCGCGTTACCGAAATCCTGTCTTCGCTTGAGAGGGTGACGGAACTGCGCTGATAATTTTACAGGGTGGGGGAACAGTTGCAATACTCAAAATTATTAAAAACGGCGGTGTTTTCGTTTTTGCTGGTCGCCGTATCTTTTCCGCCGTATGCGCAAGCACAGGTGACCGAAGATACGCGCATCGAGCGGGCTGAAAGTGCGCCCGTCGACGAATCTTCTTTGCCTATAACGGATCCCGCGCTTTCGCCGTCCGCAGCCGAACGGCCGTCTTCGACGCTTTGGCTTTTTATCCGCATGATCCTTGTTCTCGCCGTCGTCGTCGCGTGCGTGTATGCGGTCGTCTATCTCATGAAGCGCAGTATGAACAAAGACGTCGGGGAAGGCGACCAATTTTTGCGCGTCGTATCTTCCGTATCGATCGCGCCCGGAAAATCGGTGCACGTCGTTTCGCTCCTCGACGATAAAGCGTATTTGATCGGAGTTACCGACAATGCGGTCAACCTCATCGGTGAGGTTACCGATAAAGAGACGATTCACGCGATGAATCTCTATGCGGATACTCGACAAAACGTAAAGAGGCCGCGGAACTTCGGCGATATCCTTTCGATTTTTATGCCGCAGGGAGCGAAAAAAGGCGAAAGCGTTTTCAGCGGCGACGGCGATAAAGCGCGCGATATGCTTCGGGCGCAGAGAAGCCGTCTCGATTCGGAAAACTGATATGAGATTTCTCAAAGATTTCGGCGGCAAACCGACGCCTTCTTGCGCCGAGCGGAAACCGCGCTTCGTGCAGGCGAAGTCCGGCATCGGTTCAGGAAAAAAAATATATCGGATGCGGACGGTGCGCATCGTCCGTGCGGCAGTCATCCTTGCTTGCCTTTTATGCGGTGCGGAGCTTTCCGCTCAGCAAAATAATAATTTTCCCGAACGGTCTGCGAGGGGTACGACGGAGATGAATCGCAATGTGCGGAATCCTGTCGTGCCGAACGTCGGTATAACCCTTACGCAGCCTCAAACGGGCGGAGAAGTCGCGTTTTCGGTACAAGTACTCCTTTTGCTTACGGTGCTCACGCTTGCGCCGAGCATTTTGATTTTGACGACGTGCTTTTTGCGTTTTTCGATCGTCCTCGATTTTATTAAACGAGCCCTCTCTCTGCAGCAAGTGCCTCCGACGGCAGTCCTCAACGGAATCGCGTTTTTTATGACGATTTTTGTCATGTGGCCGACTTTTACGAAGGTGTACGACAATTCGTTCCGTCCGCTTTCGAGCGGGGAAATCGGCGTCGAAGAAGCGTACCGTGAAGCCGAAGCTCCGATGCGCATTTTTATGTATACGCAGATGGCCGAAGATACGAGTTCCATTTCCCTTTTTATGTCTATGGCGAGAATGGATCGGCCGAATACGCTCGCCGACGTTCCGACGCATATCCTGGTACCCGCTTACATTTTACACGAGCTTACCGTCGCGTTTAAAATAGGCGTGCTGCTTTACATTCCGTTTATCATCATCGATATGGTCGTCGCGAGCATCCTCATGTCCATGGGTATGATGATGCTGCCGCCGGTGCAGATTTCGATGCCCTTTAAACTGATGCTCTTCGTCCTCGTCGACGGATGGGGACTTTTGACGCAGCAGCTTTTCGTTTCCGTTTTGCGTTAAGGATGGTAGTTATGTCGATCGGTCAGCTTGTCAATTTAATCCGCGGCGGCGTATTTGAAATTTTTATCCTCGCATCACCCGTGCTCGGAGCAGCTCTCCTGGTCGGACTTGTCGTTGCGATCTTTCAAGCGACGACGTCGATTCAGGAGCAGACGCTGACGTTTTTGCCGAAGGTTTTGACGATCCTTGCGGCTTTGGCGCTCCTCGGCGGTTGGATGTTTACGCATCTCAGGAATTATACGGTTTCTCTTTTTAATCTCATACCGCTTATGGCGCGTTAGAGATAAGGACGAAAGCGGTGATCGATCGTATCGTAAGTCATGCGCCGATATTTTTGCTCATTGCCGTGCGCTGTTTTGCGCTTTTAATGACGCTGCCGCTCTTTTCGATGCGCTCGGTGCCGAGGACGGCGAAGATAGCGCTTGCAGGTTATATGGCATACGCTCTCGTTCCGCACGTCGATTTTTCGTCTTACGCTCCGTATATTTCATCGAGCGGTCTTTTCGATCTGTCATACGCGTTTTTACTTGCGGGAGAAGCGATGATCGGACTCATCATCGGTTTTTTTATCACGATCCTTTTTTCCGCGTTCAGCACTGCCGGTCAATTTTTTGCATTTCAAATGGGCTTGAGCGCATCCGAAGTGTACGACGCACTTGCGCAAATCGAAAACCCGCTTATGGGGCAGTATTTGAATCTCGTCGCGATGCTGATTTTTTTGCAGAGCAAGTGGTTCCAAAAACTGTTTTTGCGAGGACTCGTTTCAAGCTTTGCATCGATGAACGTGTTTGCCCTCCTCGAAGCGAAAGAGCGCATCGTGCGATTTTTGGTCGGAAGTCTTACCGAGCTTTTTTCGGCTTCGCTCGTCATCGCCCTTCCGCTTATGGGAACGCTTTTGCTCATCAATATCTGCATGGGGATCCTTGCGCGTGCGGCTCCTCAGATGAATCTTTTGTCCGAAGGGTTTGCGCTTCTTTTGCTCACGTCGTTTTTCGTCATCGCTGTGCTTATGCCTCAGCTTTGCGATTTTTTCGAACGCTCGTTCAATGCGGGCATCACATCTCTTATTACGATCATTTCGGGAGGCGCTTCGTGAACGATGTACTTCCCGTACCGGCGTATCTGTATATCGACCTTCAGTGGTTCGCCGCGGAAGACGAAGGCAGAACCGAAGAGGCGTCGGAATACAAGCTTGAAAAAGCGAGAAAGGAAGGCCGCGTCGCAAAAAGCGCCGAACTCAACAGCGCTTTCGTCATGCTTTTGTGCGTCGTACTCCTCATCGTCTTTGCACCCTCGATGCTGAAAGAATGTGCGGCGATTTTTCGTTTTTATTTTTCGCGCTGCGCTTCATCGAGCGTAAACGATCCCGCGATCGCGCGCGCGTTTTATTATTTTTTTTTGCGTCTCGTTCTGCCGATCGGCATTATCGGCATTGTAGGCGGGGTTGCGGGAAATATCATCCAAAACCGCAGCTTTATCTTTACGACGAAGACGATAGAACCCAAGTTTCAAAAAATCGTTCCGAACTTCGTTCAGTATTTCCGCAATACGCTTTTTTCGCTGCGCGGGCTTTTTAATGTCGCGAAATCGCTCGGCAAAGTGTTCGTCATTTCGATACTCGCTTTTATGCTGCTCAAGCGCGACGTTCCGATTCTTATGCTCGAAATTCAAAACGGAAGCATCGGCATGGCGATCCGCCGCATCGGCGTTATGAGCGCGGAAATTTTAATAATGGCGAGCGTTGTCTTTCTTATCATCGCGATTCCCGATTATTTCGTGCAGCGGCACGAATTCATGGAACAGATGAAGATGACGAAGCAGGAAGTAAAAGAAGAATACAAAGAATTGGAAGGCGATTCCGAAACAAAAAACAGGCTGCAGCAGGCCCAGCGCGCCATCCTTCAGCAAAATATGCCGCAGGCCGTCAGAGAATCCGACGTCGTCATTACAAACCCGACCCACTTTGCCGTCGCGCTGAAATACGATGCGGCTGCCGGCTACGAAGCCCCGCGCGTTACGGCGAAGGGAGAGGATGAAGTCGCTTTTTCCATGCGCAGGATAGCCGAAGAAAACGGCGTGCCCGTCGTGGAAAACCGTCCCGTTGCGCGCGGTCTCTATGCAAACACGGATGTTGGTGATATAATACCGGAAGAATACTTTAGAATTATTGCCGATATCTATGCTCACGTTATGAATTTGCATAAGCGGCTTTAGTAGGCGGGTGGGGACTGATGCCTGATGAAGCAAGACGAATTTCAAATCAAAGCATTTTAAATTTTTTGCAGCGCAATATCGTCGGCGTCGCAGTTGTCGTCGTAGCGCTTTTTCTCGTCATACCGATGCCTCGCATTCTCATCGATTTTTCGATGGCGCTCAATATCGCGTTTTCGATCGTCGTTCTGCTCATCGTCATGTATACGCCCCGCGCGACGAATTTCATAACATTCCCGCGCGTGCTTTTGTTTATGACGCTTTTCGGGCTCGGTATCAATATTTCATCGACGCGTCTCATCCTCGCGAATCCCGTAAACCCCGCAGGTCTTTCGAAAAGTCAAAGCGCTATGGTGCAGGCATTTGCGAATATCGTCACCGGCGGAGGCGCGGGAGCGACGCCTGTCGTCATCGGCTTTGTGATTTTTATTATTTTGATCGTCGTGCAGGTCGTCGTTATCACAAAAGGGGCCACTCGCGTATCGGAAGTCGCCGCGCGGTTTTCGCTCGATTCCATGAGCACGAAAAAATTCGACATCGGCAATCGTCTTAACAGCGGCATCATAACGGAAGAAGAAGCGCAAAAAGAACAGGAAGAGCTCGATCGTTCGGTCGATTTTTATTCGACGATGGACGGCGCTTCGAAATTCGTTTCGGGCAACGTCAAAGCAGGCATCTTTATCACGGCGATAAACATATTCGGCGGATTCGCCGTCGGTATGGCGATCAACCGCATGTCGGCGGGAGACGCGCTTTTATCTTATGCGAAGCTTACGATCGGCGACGGTCTTATGTCGCAGATCCCTTCTCTCATGCTTTCGTTTGCGACCGGTCTCATCGTTACGGGAAGCAGCACCGACGAAGCTTTCGATAAACAGCTTTCGAAAAACTTTACGATCGACGGGCACATCTACGAAATCGTCGGAGCGGCTCTCGCGTTTATGGGGATTGCGTTTATCGGAAACGGTGCGGGAGCGACGGTGCTTTTGATTTTGCTCGGAGCTTTTTTCTTTTTTATGGGATACCGTATTGCAGCTTCTCAAGTGCGCGAAAAAGCGCAGGCTGCCGCCGCTACGGCAAAAGAAAAGACGGGCGGCACGAGCCCCGCGGATGCGGCGGCGATAGCACCTCTCGATACCTTGTCGCTCGAACTCGGCTATGCGCTCATCCCGCTCGTCGATAAAGAAAAAGGCGCGGAACTTCTCGAACGGATCACGCGCATACGGCACGAAGCCGCTCTCGATATGGGACTTATCGTTCCTCCGATCCGCATCGTCGACAACATGACGCTCGATCCGAACGAATACAGTTTTAAAATCCGCGGCATCGAAGCGGGGAGGAGCACGATCAGACTCGGTTACTATATGTGCATGAATACCGGTACGGTAACCGAAGAGCTGCAGGGAGAAAAAACGAAAGATCCCGCTTTCGGTATGAACGCGATTTGGCTGCCGGAAGAAAAGCGGGCGGAAGCCGAACGGAACGGCTATACCGTCGTCGATCCTCCGACGATCATTGCGACGCATTTGACGGAAATCATCAAAGCGCATGCGTCGGAAATCATCGGACGGCAGGAAGTGTCGAGGATCATAAACAATATCAAAGAAACGAATCCTGTCGTCGTCGACGAAGTGCTCAACAGCGAAAAATGCAAATTCACCTACGGCGATATCGAAAAGGTTTTGAAGATGCTTTTGCAGGAGCGCGTGTCCATACGCAACATCGTCGTCATCCTCGAAACGCTCGCAAACTTCGGACCGATCACGCACAATGCGTGGGATCTTGCGGAAAAAGTGCGCGAAGCGCTGGGGCTCCAGATATGCAAACAGTATGCCGACGAAGACAATACGCTTCGTGTTATGAGCTTGTCGCAGGATTTGTCGCAGCTCCTGCTCGATCACACGGCAAAGGGCGGGGGCACGGAGCCCTTTGTCGCCCTCGATCCGGTCGATTTGCGGATATGGGAGCGCGCGATACACGGCGGTTATAACGCGCTTCGAAGCAAGGGCTGGCTTCCGATTGTTATGTGTTCGTCTATGGTGCGCCGCCTTGTGTGGAATATGACGAATCGGGAAATGCCCGACATCATCGTCATTTCCGACAGAGAAATAATCGCCGCCGGCAGAAGCATAAAAGTCGAAGTGCTCGGGGAAATCGCAGAAGATAAAGCAGGAGTGACGATACAGAATGTATAGCGCGGAAAGACGGGACATGCCCGTATTGAAAATAACGGGACGAACGCTCGACGAATGCAAAGCGAAGCTGTTTGAAAAATTCAATAACGAGTATACGATCTGCGGAAAACGCACGATGCTCAAAGGCGGATTTTTCGGCATCGGGCAAAAAGAAGTCGTCGAAGTTTCTTATACGGTAGACCGCGAAGAGGATGTGCAAAAAAATGCGGCCGCATATACGACAAAGCTTTCATCCAGGGACGGAACGGATGCGCTCGATGCGGCTGCCGCGTTCAATAAAACCAAAGACGATCTTTTACGCGCGGCTCAGGTGACGGCGATCAATGCCGCGATGAATACCCGCCTCTCCCAAATGGAAGATACTATTTCGAAGCAGTTGAAAAATATGTCATTCGCCGCTTCGGAAAAACATCCGTCGATCAAAAAAATCGAAAGCCTTTTGGAAGAAAACGAATTTACGTTTTCGTACATCAGCGAGATAACAGAAAAACTGCAATCGAGTTTTACGCTCGATGCGCTCGACGATTTTAAAGCCGTAGAACGCAAAGTAGTCGACTGGATCGGAAAGACGATTTCTATCGCGCCGGAAAAAATCCAGCGGCCGCCGCACGTCGTCGTTATCGTAGGCCCCACGGGAGTCGGAAAAACGACGACGCTCGTAAAACTTGCGACGAAGATGGTGAGCGAAGCGAAGAGAGAAGGGCGGAGAATACCGTCGTTCGCATTTATCACGACCGATACGATGCGCGTCGGAGCCTATGAACAGCTCGCTTCGTACAGTACGATTTTTGAAACGGAACTCGAAAAAGCGGAAACGGTCGAAGACTTGAAAAAGCTCTACGACGAAAAGCGCGAAAATCTCGACGCGATTTTTATCGACACGAGCGGCTACAGTCCGAACGATACCGAAAACATCGGCAAGATGAAAGCCGTTCTCGACGTGCGCGGTATGAAACCGGACATACACCTCGCCGTCGCCGCTTCTACGAAAGCATCGGATCTTGCGAATATCATGCAAAATTACGAGCAGTTCGGATACAATTCCGTCATCGTGACGAAGTGCGACGAATCGAAGCAATACGGAAATATCATCAGCGTACTTCACGAAAAAAACAAAAAGATTTCATACATCGCCGACGGACAAAAGGTCGTGCGGGACATCCACCGTGCGGACGTTATTCAGTTTCTCATCAGGCTTTCGGGCTTCGATGTGGATCGCGTGCATATAGAAGATGAATTTGGAGAATAGGATATGGAAGAACAGGCAGAAGGTTTGCGTGAATTGATGAAAGACAGCGCTCATGAAAAAAAACGGACATCTTCGGCAAAAGATGCGCACAAAACGCGCATCCTTGCGATCACGAGCGGCAAAGGCGGCGTCGGTAAATCGAACATAGCCGTAAATATGGCTATAGCCTACGCTCAGATCGGCAAGCGCGTCATTTTGATTGACGGGGATCTCGGTATGGCGAATATCAACGTATTGCTCAATCAAGTGCCGCCGTATAATCTCATGCACGTCATCGACAAAAAAAAGACGATGAAGGAGATCATCCTCGATACCGAATTCAATATCAAATTCATCGCAGGTGCAAACGGGCTTTCAAAAATCGCAAACCTTTCCATCAAAGAGCTCGAGGATTTTGCAAAACAGTTCGCCTCTCTGGGTTCCGCCGATATCATCATCATCGACACGGGCGCGGGCATCACGAACAATGTTTTGCAGTTCGTCGCCGCCGCCGATGAAGTGTACGTCGTTACGACGCCCGAACCGACGGCGATCACCGATGCATACGGCATTATTAAAATCATCACGACGGAAATCGTCGAACATCCGGTCAACTTAAAGCTGCTCGTAAACCGAGCGCACTCTGCGGACGAGGGCAAGCGCATTTCCGAGCGCATCATCACGATCGTCAGTCAGTTTTTGAATTACAAAGTCGATTATATCGGTTTTGTGTATGACGATCCGGTCGTGCAGGCTTCCGTCATCCGGCAAAAGCCCTTTATCGTCATCAATCCGACGTCAAAGCCCGCAATGTGCATCAAGCACATCGTCGGCCGTATCGAAAAAACGGAACCGGCTGAAAATGAAGGCGTATCGAACTTTTTGAAAAAGTTTTTGCGAAGAAAGCACTGAGCATGCAGCTTTGAAAACGGAGAATGTACGGCGTGCGCGGTCATTAAAAAGCGGCATTGTATTTTTATTATTTTATAGTATATAATAGTATGAATGTCGAAACATCCTGCAAAAGTTTTTAGGGAGGTGTGGTGAAGCAGGTTCGGTTTATCGCAGGTTTTGCGCTTGCAGGCTTCCTCGTCTCTTTTTTCTTCGGCTTTTTTTCTCGCGGCGGTATCGGACGCATACTGCTCTTTGCTTTTATATTTGCCGCGGTGTTTGCCCTCGTGGGATTTGTCGTGCAGTTTATCGGTACGACGTTTTTGAATATCGACGCGCCGGCCGGCGGTGCGGAGGCGGCGCACGGCACAACGGGAGGCAATGTCGATATCGTCGTGCAGGATGAAGAGCTTCCGACCGAAGACGGTTCTCCTGAATTTTATGTCGGTGAAAATCATCAGATGTTGAACAAAGAGGATTATTCGGGCGGAGAAAAAGAAGGGCGTTTTTCCGGCGCTTCAGACGGGAGTATCGATACGATCTATACGTCGGACGGCGGGGTTTCGCCGAACGGCCGAGCGGATCAGTCGGATGACGGTTTTGTTCCGGTTCAGCTGTATGAAAATGCCCGGACGATTTCGGGAAAAGAAGCGGGCAGCGATTCGGACGGCGGTTTTTCGCTGAAAGACGATACGCTCGACGATCTTCCCGATATTGAAGATTTGACTCCGTCCGGAGAAATCGTCGAAGACACCGTTTTTTCAGCCACTTCGGACAAAGTGAAAAAATCCGATAAGGCGAGTAAATACAGTGAAAAGGATACGACGCTTATGGCTAAGGCGATAAGCACTGCGCTTGCAAAGGATAACGAAACTTAATATAAGGTGCATACTATGGCAGACCCGGTAAACGACGAAAAAGAAGAAGACAGACTCTGGGAAGAATACCGAAAGACGAAATCGCAGGCACTGCGCGACGCTTTTATACGGCAGTATATGCCGCTTGTAAAATACGTTGCGGGAAAGGTGTCCGTCGGTATGCCCGGCAGCGTCGAATTCGACGATCTCGTCGGTTTCGGGCAATTCGGTCTGCTCGACGCGATCGAAAAATACGATCCGTCGAAAAACGTCAAATTTAAAACATACGCCGTCACCCGGATTCGCGGCGCAATCTTCGACGAGCTCAGACAAATCGATTGGGTGCCGCGTTCCGTCCGGCAAAAATCTCGTGAAATAGAAGATGCTATCAATACGCTCGAAGCGCGGCTCGGACGGACGGCAAGCGATGCGGAAATCGCGGAATCGCTCGGCGTAAGTGAAGACGATTATCACCGCATCATCATGAAAGTATCGGGAACGAGCGTCCTCTCTTTGAGCGACGTATGGCACGGCGGAGACGATTCCGCGAACACGTCGATCGGAGACAGTATCGAATCTCCGTCGAGCATGAACCCCGATGCGATCGTCGAACGCGAAGAGATTAAAAGAGTTATCGTACAGGCCATCAACGAATTGCCGGAAAAAGAAAAGATGGTCATCGTTTTGTATTATCACGAAGATTTGACATTTAAAGAAATCGGACAAGTGCTCAACGTAAGCGAATCGCGCATTTCCCAGCTGCATACGAAAGCGAATCTCAGAATGCGCGCGAAGTTGACGAATCTCAGGAAAGGAATCATGTGATGGTATCGCTCGAGAAAATACGTGCGGATATGCAGCATCTCTTGGAACGCGACAAGCAGCTGCACAACGTCGACGTCCATGCCGAAAGCATCGATGAAGCGCTCGCCGATGCCGCCGTCCAGCTCGACACGAAAGCCGCCGATCTCGAATACGAAGTCATCGAAAAGGGAAGCAGCGGTTTTCTCGGTTTCGGAAAAAAACCGTGGCGGCTTCGCATCTATGAAAATCCGAATACCGTTCACGTAAAACGGAAGTCGGCAAAGGACGATCTTTTCGGAGAGGATGAGGAATCGGCTGCAGAAAAAATAATCGACAGAGACGGCGCGTATTATGTCCGTCACTTCGGCGACAGGATCATGCTCAAAGTGCTCCTTCCTTCGGGAACGGGAAAAGCCGTCGACGGCAAAGACGTGATGTTGGCGCTTACGCGGCCGGATACGGTTTCCGTGGAAGACGATCTTGTAAAAAAATATATCAGACAGGGTACGGCCGGTCGCTATGAAGAAGTCGGCACCTACAAGCACATAGCCGCCGGAGACGCGAGCGTTTCGGTGAGCATTTCAAGCGATGAGATGAAAGCGGAAATCGTCGCGTCCGCCCCTTCGATGAGCGGCGCCGACGTTTCTTATTCGATGATCGAACGTGCGCTCCGCGCTCAAGGCGTCGTCACGGGATTTGAAGAAGATAAAATCGAAGCTTTTGTCGACGATCCCGTCTACGAAACTCCGTACGAAGTTGCTGCAGGTACTCCCGCTCAGGACGGAAGGGACGCGTATATAGCGTACGATTTTGAAACGGATCCGAAAAAGCTGCGTGCGACGGAATCTGCGACGGGGCAGGTCGATTTTAAAGAGCTGAACCTCATTCAAAACGTCATCAAAGGCGGACGCCTTGCACAAAAAATTCCCGCCGAGCGAGGCAAGCCCGGCAAAACGCTTTTGGGACGCTATACCGAAGCGAAAAACGGAAAGGATATACCGATCCCGCTCGGACAAAACGTTTCTCTCGCTCCCGACGGTATGACGGTCATTGCCGATACCGACGGACAGGTTATGCTCTTTGCCGGCAAGATTACGGTGGAACCCGTACTTCAGCTTATGAGCGTCAACATCAAAACGGGAAACATCAAATTCCTCGGCTCCGTCATCATCCGCGGGAGCGTCGAAGACGGCTTCAACGTCGACGCATCGGGCAATATCGAAGTCGGCGGTACGGTCGGCAACTGCAAAATCAACGCAGGCGGCAATATCATCGTACAGCAGGGTATATTCGGTAAAAACGGCGGAACGCTTAAAAGTAAAAAATCGCTGTGGGCGAAATTCATACAAGCGGCGAAAGTCGAAGTCGACGAATCCGTCATCGTTATCGACAGCATTATGAATTCGGAAGTTATGGCGATGAAAAACATCGTTTTGACCGGAAAAAAAGCGCAGATCATGGGCGGACATTTGTTTGCGACGGAAGAGATTTCCGCAAAGAGCATCGGTTCTCCGGGAGGGGGAGCGGAAACGATACTCGAAGTGGGATTCGATCCGCGGGCAAAGCAGCGCCTCGACAGTCTGCAGGAAAAGCAGAGCGCGCTTGTCAAAGAGCTTGAAAATCTCGAACTCGATATTTCGACGCTCGAAAATCAAAAAAAGATTCGCCGCTCGCTTCCGAAAGAAAAAGAAGACAACCTTACGAAACTCAAAGACCGCAAAGCGCAGATCGATTCGGAATCGGCGGATATGACCGAAGAGATTCAGTCGCTGCAGGAACACTTGCGCGAATTGAAAGCGGTCGGAAAAGTGAAAGCGTCGGGAACGGTGTACTCGGGTGTAAAAATCTACGTGCGCGACGTACTCGACGAAGTGCATAACGAAGTATCGGGCGTAACGTTCTATTTCGATAACAATTTCGTCAAGCGCGGCAAATACGAAGCCGCTTCCAAACTAAAGGGGCCCGATGGCTATACAACCAATTGACCTTCAGACGATGTATTCTCAAATGGCGAATATCGCGCAAAACGCCGCGCAAGCCCAAGACGGCGGTAAATTCGCCGAAGCGATGCAGCAGCAAAATATCGTGCGCGAGAATTTGGAAGAAGCCGAACGCGTCTCCCGTCCCGCATCAGACGAATCGGAAGCCCAATCGCGCGCCGTAAAAAACGACGGCTCTTCTCCTTCTCACGGTGAGAGTGAAGAGAAGGGTAAAGGCGGAGAGCGCGAAAAAAAACACGAAGGGCGCGAGCGTGCCGTACGGGAATCCTATATCGGCCAGCACATAGATATTACGAGGTAAACGTGCCGGCAGTATTATTTGCTATCGTTGCGATCAATATCGCTCTGTGGATCGTTTTTACAGTCCGCTTTAAGCGTCTCTTTTCGGCTGACGACGTCATCGAAAAAGCGAGAACCGAAATGGACAGAATGATCCGCGACATCAACAATCATACCGTCCGCGCGATCGATATCATCGACGACAGAACAAAGCAGCTGAAGTGCCTCATCGAAGAAGCCGACAGAAGAATTGCGCTTGCGCAAAGCGAAGAAGCGAAAAAAGAATCGCTGTCCGCTCTCCGCGATACGCTTGAAAAAAAGACGGTTCCCGAATTTTCCCGCCGCGCCGCGAATACTTACAAAAAAAATGTTCCTCGCTCCAGGCCTTCCCCCGACGCGTCCTATGCAGTAACGGGAGAAGGGGAAGCGCTTGCGGAAATGCAGCATTCGCTTTTCGATGACAAACAAAAAGAAGTGAGTACAAAGGCCGAGATGAACGTGATGGGCGACGGAACGTCGTACGCGAAAGTGCCGGTTATAAAACCCGATGTATATTTTTCGGAAACGCCCGTGGTGCCGAAAAAGAATTTTACGAAGCAAGTGCTCGAAATGTCGGAAATGGGACTTACGATCGAACAAATTGCAAAGCAGCTTTCATGTTCGAAAACCGAAGTGCAGATGATACTCGATATGCAATAGTGAACTTCTGAAAGTTTTTATGGGAGAAGTTATGAAAACAACGGTGCAAAATTTCGGCGTACTTTCCGACGGAACGAAGGTTTCGCTTTTTACCGTTAAAAACAAGCGCATGTCCTTTTCCGTTACGGATTACGGCTGCAGGATTACGAGTATCGTGCTGCGCGATTCGGACGGCATCGAAACCGACGTCGTACTGGGGTATTCGACGCTCGAAGGCTATATTTACGATACGAGCTATTTCGGCGCTTTTGTTGGGCGTTTTGCAAACAGAATTAAAAATGCTTCATTTACGCTTGATGGCAAACGCTTCACGCTCGATAAAAACGACGGGCGCAATATGCTGCACGGAGGTTTTGACGGCTGGGACAAAAAAGTGTGGAAAGCGAAAATCGTTTCGACCGAAAGAGGTGCGGGAGTCGAGTTTACGCGCGTTTCAAAAGACGGCGAGCAGGGCTTTCCCGGAAATATGCGCATAAAAGTGCGCTACATCCTCGACGAAAAAAATAACCTTACGTGCCGTTATACGGCATCGAGCGATAAAGCCTGTCCCGTAAACCTCACCAATCATTCGTATTTTAATCTTGCGGGAAAAGGTACGATCGAAAATCATGTTTTAAAACTCGACTGCCCCTCTTATCTTGAAACTACGAGCGCTTTGATCCCGACCGGAAAAATTCTTTCCGTAAAGGATACGCCTTACGATTTTTTGAAAGAAAAACGCATCGGACGCGATATCGAAAAAACGGTAACGGGTTACGACGACTGCTTTGTTACGAAGATCTACGACGAAAAAAACGGAAGCTCCGGCGTTCCCGAATCTGCTGAAAAAATCATCCGAGTTGCACAATTGTGCGATCCCGAATCGGGCAGGACGGTGACGGTCGACACGAATGCGAAAGGCATACAGCTTTATACCGGCAATATGCTGAAAGCCGTGCGCGGCAAAAACGGGCGCATCTACGGCAAGCACGCAGCTCTCTGCCTCGAAACCGAGTGCTTTCCCGATTCGCCGAACATCGCTCATTTTCCGTCCTGCGTTTTGCTTCCCGGAAAAAAATACGAATCGGTTACCGTATACGGATTTCGATGGTAAAAGGACGGAACGAGGGTTGTAAACGTTCCGCACGAATAAAAATGAAATGATGAACAAAAGTCTCGGGCGGGGCATTGTATTAAATTGCTTTTGACGGTATGATTATATATCGTTTATTTTACCGAGACAGCGAGGGTTGTATGGATGTCCAGTTGCAGGAATTGATCGACAAAATAAAAAAAGACGGAGTGGCGAGCGCGGAAGCTTCTGCGGCCGAGATACTCGCCGACGCCGAAAAAAAAGCGCGAGCCGTCGTTTCCGATGCGGAGCAAAAAGCCGACGGCATCATCAAAAATGCGAAAGCCGAAACGGAGCGCATGGAAAAAGCGAGCGAAGACGCTATAGCACAGGCGGGACGCAATATGATTTTATCGTTCCGCGATTCCCTCACCGCCGAACTCGACAGAATTATTAAGACTGAAACGGCGAAAGCATATTCGAAAGATATGCTCGCAAATCTTATTCCCGAAACGGTAAAAGCGTGGACAAAGCATACCGATGCGAAAGAGCTTTCCGTTTTGCTTTCCGAAAAGGATTTGAAAGAACTCGAATCCGCTCTTACGTCCGCGCTCAAAGACGAAATCGCAAAGGGGCTCGTGCTCAAAAGCGATAAAACGCTCGCGGCCGGTTTCAGGATCGGAGTTAAAGACGGCAGAGCGTTTTACGATTATTCTTCCGATTCCCTTGCCGAATTGTTCGCAGCCTACGTCAATCCGCGCACTGCAGCCATCTTAAAAGGCGCCGTTCAAGGGACAAACGAGTGAAGCAGTATTATCTCGTTTCGCAGCTGCCCGACATTTCAAACGCCGAGCGATCGCTTGCGATAACGGAAAGCTATTACCGCGATCTGTGTTCGCGCTTTCTCTCGAAAGCGGAAGTCGAAGTTTTAAACGCTCTTTCGCTTGTTCCGCCGAAAGAGCCTTTTCCGACCGGCTCGAAATTTCTCGATGCGTGGTACGACAGAGAGCGGAGTCTCCGCTTTGCACTTGCGCAAGTCCGCGCGCAAAGGATGAAGCGCGATGCGCAGCAAGTGCCGCCGTCGTGTACGGCCGACATCATGCAGGCTGCCCGCACCGCAGTCGGTATGGACAGTCCTCTTTCCGCGGAAAAGTTTTTATACGAATACCGCACCGGAGTGCTCGATAATCTTCGCCCTTTGGATAACTTTTCCGTCGATGCCGTCTACGAGTACGGCATACGGCTTTTGCTTACTGTGCGCATGAAAAAATTCAATAAAGAAGCGGGTACTCTGGCATACCGCAATATGTACGATTCTATACTGGGAGAAACAATATGACGGGTACTAAAGCGAAAGTAGTCGGCGTCAACGGCAATATGGTTTCGATAGCCTTTGACGGCAACGTTTCGATGAACGAAGTCGGCTACGTAAACGTCGAAGGCAAACGGCTCAAAGGCGAAGTCATCCGTATACGCGGCGACGGCGCTCAAATGCAGATTTACGAAATGACGAACGGCATACGTTCGGGCGATACCGTCGAATTCGACGGCGACCTTTTGTGTGCCGAACTCGGTCCCGGTTTGCTGGGTCAAGTGTACGACGGTTTGCAAAATCCGCTGCCGCTTGTCGCGGAACAGGCGGGCTTTTTTCTCGAGCGGGGCGTCTATGTCGCGCCTCTTTCCAAAGCGACGAAGTGGGACTTTACGCCGTCGGCAAAACTCGGCGATGTCGTATACCGCGGAGATGCCGTCGGCTCGGTTCCCGAAGGTCCCTTTACGCATAAGATCCTCGTACCCTTCGATATGTACGGCTCCTATACCGTAAAGAAAATCGCAGCTGCGGGATCGTACACGATTCAAGATGAAATCGCAGTCCTCGAAGACGAAAAGGGCGAAGCGCATACGATTACGATGACGTTCAAGTGGCCGGTAAAACGCGCCGTCGACTGCTATGCCGAACGCCTTGCACCGTCTGACGCGATGGTTACGAAGATACGTCTCATCGATACGTTTTTTCCTGTTGCGCTCGGCGGAACCTATTGCATACCCGGTCCTTTCGGCGCGGGTAAAACGGTTATCCAGCATACGACGAGCCGCAACGCCGAAGTCGATATCGTCATCATCGCGGCTTGCGGCGAGCGTGCGGGCGAAGTCGTCGAAACGATCAAAGACTTTCCGAAACTCATCGATCCGCGCACCGGAGAATCGCTTATGAAGCGGACGATCATCATCTGCAATACATCGTCCATGCCCGTCGCTTCCCGCGAAGCGTCGGTTTACACGAGCGTCACGCTTGCCGAATACTATCGCCAGATGGGACTCAACGTGCTTTTGCTTGCCGATTCCACTTCTCGCTGGGCGCAGGCGCTGCGCGAAATGAGCGGCCGTCTCGAAGAGATTCCGGGCGAAGAAGCGTTCCCCGCCTATCTCGAATCCTATATCGCAGCCTTTTACGAACGTGCGGGTATCGTGCGCCTGCGCGACGGGAAAACGGGTTCTGTTACGATCGGCGGTACGGTTTCTCCCGCCGGCGGCAACTTCGACGAACCGGTTACGCAGGCGACGCTCAAAGTCGTCGGCGCTTTCCACGGTCTTGCACGCGAGCGGAGCGACGCCCGAAAATACCCCGCGATCGACCCGCTCAATTCGTGGTCGAAATACAAAAGCGTTATCCGCGAAGACTGGGTGGATTTCGCGCGTACGCTTTTTAAGAGCGGACAGGAAGTCAACCAGATGATGAAAGTCATCGGCGAAGAAGGAACGACGACCGAAGATTATATCGAATATCTGAAAAGCGATTTTCTCGATTCGGTGTATTTTCAGCAAAACTCTTTCGACGAAATCGACAATTCGGTCAGCGTCGAGCGCCAAACCTATACGCTCGAAAAAGTGCTTCGCATACTCGGATCCGATTTCGATTTGAATTCGAAAGACGACGCGCGCTCTTATTTCAACTCTTTGCGCCAGCTCTTTATCGACTGGAACTATTCGACGTGGAAGGACGACGCATTCGTTTCTCTCGAAAAAAAGATCGACGAGCTTTACGCGCAAAAAAACGGCAAACTGCAAAAAGAAGCGGCGGCGCTGCTCAAGGACGGTGAATGATATGAATAAAATATATTCGCGAATCGAATCGATCACCGGCAACGTCATCACGGTAAAAGCCGACAATGTCCGCTACGGAGAACTCGCGGAAATCGAAACGAGGTTCGGAAAATCGCTCGCGGAAGTCAATAAAATCGACGGAGAAGTCGTGTCGCTGCAGGTTTTCGCAGGCGGCCGCGGTATTTCCACCGGCGATCACGTTAAATTTCTCGGTCACCAGATGGAAGTGAGTTTCAGTGAAAATCTGCTCGGCCGCATTTTCAACGGATCCGCATCTCCCCGCGACTCGGGACCTTCTCTTTCGGACAACCTCGTAACGATAGGCGGGCCTTCGGTCAATCCTTCCAAGCGCATTATGGCAAACCGCATGATCCGCACGGGCATCCCGATGATCGATATGTTCAATACGCTTGTCGTTTCGCAAAAGCTGCCGATATTCAGCATTTCGGGAGAACCGTACAACCAGCTGCTCGCGCGCATTGCGATGCAGGCGGAAGTCGACGTCATCGTGCTCGGCGGTATGGGCTTAAAGTACGACGATTACCTGTACTTTAAAAACACGCTCGAAAACGGCGGAGCTATGAGCCGCACCGTTATGTTTATCCACACGGCCGCCGACCCGACGGTCGAATGCATGAAAGTGCCCGATTTGAGCCTTGCCGTCGCCGAACAGTTTGCGCTGCAGGGCAAAGACGTGCTCGTCCTTTTGACCGATATGACGAACTTCGCCGATGCGATGAAAGAAATCGCGATCACACAGGAACAGGTTCCGTCGAACCGCGGTTATCCCGGCGACTTGTACAGTCAGCTCGCTTCCCGCTATGAAAAAGCCGTCGACTTCGAAGGCGCG
This sequence comes from Treponema sp. Marseille-Q4132, assembly GCF_014334835.1. Classification (NCBI taxonomy): domain Bacteria; kingdom Pseudomonadati; phylum Spirochaetota; class Spirochaetia; order Treponematales; family Treponemataceae; genus Treponema; species Treponema sp. Marseille-Q4132. The sequence goes on along the minus strand of NZ_CP060591.1, from coordinate 594,561 downwards.
GGCTCGGTAACCGTCCTCGCCGTGACGACGATGCCCGGAGACGACGTAACGCATCCCGTGCCCGACAATACGGGCTATATCACCGAAGGGCAGTATTATCTCAAAGGCGGCCGCATCGAACCGTTCGGAAGCCTTTCGCGCTTAAAGCAAAACGTCAACGGAAAGACGAGGGACGATCATCGTTCTCTCATGGACGGCATGATACGTCTGTATTCTTCGTATAAAGATACGCTTGAAAAAAAATCGATGGGCTTTATGATGAGCGCGTGGGACAACAAGCTCATCAAATACGGCAAAGAATTCGAAGACGAAATGATGGATCTGTCTAAAAACATATCGCTCGAAGACGCCCTCGATTCGGGTTGGAAGATTCTCGCCGACTGTTTCGAAAAAGAGGAAACGGGTATAAAAACGGGACTGCTCGATAAGTATTGGCCGAAAAGGGATTAACGTATGGCGAAGATCAAGCTGACGAAAAACGAGCAAAAGATTCAAAAAGATGCGCTGAAAATGTATCAGCGCTATCTTCCGACGCTTACGCTCAAAAAGCAGCAGCTCCAAACCGAAATCCGCGCCATCGATGCAAAAGCGCGTGAAGTGCGCGATGCGCGTAAAGCGCTCGAAAAGGAATTCGACGAATGGATCGCCGTATTCGCCGATGCCGAATCCTTCGGACGCGATACGGTGCGTGTGAGCAATATACGAAAAGGCACAGGCAATATCGCGGGCGTAAAGATTCCGATTTACGAAGGCGCCGATTTTACGCGAGCCGAGTACGATCTCTACGAAACGCCCGTGTGGATCGATATGGCGGCCGATCGCATGGAAAGAGCGCTCGAACTCGATTTGGAAGCGGAAGTGCTCGACGAACAAGTGCGTCTCCTTTCGAAAGAGCTTCGCACGACGACGCAGCGCGTAAACCTTTTCGAAAAAGTGAAGATTCCCGAAGCGAAAGAAAATATCAGAAAGATATCCGTGTTCCTCGGCGATGAAAGAGTCGCCGCAGTCGTGCGCAGTAAGATATCGAAGCGGAAACTGGAGGCTGAAGCGAAATGATCGTAGCGATGAAAAAAGTTTCCGTCGTCATTCTCGAAAAAGAAAAAAAAGACGCGCTCGAAAAATTGCGGAAGCTCGGCGTCATGCACTTGGAAAGCCTTGAAGGCGAAAGCGAAAAGCTTTCCGCTTTGAAAGAAGATTTTTCATGCGCGCAAAACGCATACGCGATCCTTTCCGAGATAAAAGCGCCTAAGTCTGTTCGCGCCGAAAATCTCGATGAAGCCGGAATCGCCGAAAAAAGCAAAACGGTTACATCGCTTTTCGACGAAAAAAAATCCCTCATCGATGCGCTCGGCGCCGACACCGTCGAACTCGAACGCTTTGCAAAGTGGGGCAGCGTCGATCCTGACGATTTCGCATATCTTTCCGAAAAAGGAATAGCGCTTTCGATGTACGAAATGCCGGCCGATTTATACACCGCCCTGGACGATTCCATCGATACGGTGCTCGTCAATACCGGAAAGCGCGACGTGCGCTTTTTGCTTATCGGAAAAGAGCGGCCTGAAAATCTTCCGCCCGAAGCTTTTGAAGTGCCGCTTCCGAAAATCGCTACTGAAAAACTTTCCGTGCAAATCGAAGACAATATAAAGCGCATCCGTGAAATCGAAACCGAACTTTCGGCACAGGCGGTGTATGGCCGTCAGATCGATTCGTATGCGAAAAAGCTCGCAAAAGAAATCGAATTCGAAAACGTGTATGCGGGTATGGGAAAAGAAAGCGAAGGCAAAGCGAGCGATCTCGCGTGGCTTTCAGGCTATGTTCCGTCGGACGGCTTTTCCGCTTTGGAAGAGGCGGCAAAACAAAACGGCTGGGCGCTTTCTTCGAGTGAAGTCGAAGAGACCGACGATCCGCCGACAAAGCTTAAAAACAATCCGCTCGTAAGCATCATCTATCCGCTCACCGATTTTCTCGGTACCGTTCCCGGCTACCGCGAATTCGATATTTCCGGATGGTTTTTGTTTTTCTTTACGATCTTTTTCGGCATGATTTTCGGCGATGCAGGCTACGGCCTCATCATGCTCGCTCTTGCGCTCATCCTAACGCTCAAATCGAAGGCCGCGGGTAAAAAAACGAATCCGATGATGAGCCTCCTTGCACTCCTTTCTTTTTCGACGGTCGTGTGGGGAACGCTCACTTGTACGTGGTTCGGTATCGCAGCCGACAAACTTCCCTCGTGGCTTACTTCTCTTTCGATTCCGCCGATTTCTTCGGCATACGCTTCCCGCTACGACGGCGTGCGGAGTCTCCTTACGACCGATCAAAATCTGCAAGTGTTTTGCTTTACGCTCGCGCTCGTGCAGCTGACGGTCGCGCACATCAAGTGCTTTATAAACGACATACGCTCTCCGAAGTGCATAGGAGACTTGGGTTCCATGCTCATGCTGTGGGGTATGTTTTACATCGTGCTCATGCTCGTCATCAGCGGGGAAATCTTTTCGCTCGATAAAGTCGTGTACGGCGTTCCCGTCGGCAGCGTTTCTCTTGCGCTCGTCGGAGGCGGCTTTTTGATGAGCTTCGTGTTTTCGAATTACGACGGCAGCGTCGCAAGGGCGGTGCTCGAAAGCTGTAAAAATATCATTTCGGTAGTGCTCGGTGTCGTAAACGTGTTTTCGGATATCGTGTCGTATATCCGTCTGTGGGCGGTCGCTTTGGCCGGCAGCGCGATTTCGAGTACGGTCAACACTATGGCGGGTCCGCTTTTGGGACACGCGATTTTCTTTGTCGCCGCCCTCGTCCTGCTCGTAACGGGGCACGGACTCAACGTCGCATTGAACGTGCTTTCGGTTATCGTTCACGGAGTGCGATTGAATACGCTTGAATTTTCGAGCCACCTCGGTATGTCGTGGTCGGGATATAAATATGAGCCGTTCAGAGAAGCGGCGTATCAGGAGATATTATGAATTTGGGAATGCTTGGTGCAGGTGTCGTGATGGGACTTGCCGCTATCGGAAGCGCGTTCGGAATCGGTATCGCAGGACAGGGTGCAATCGGTGCATGGAAACGCTGTTACGTAAATAATAAGCCCGCACCTTTTATCCTCACCGTTTTTGCAGGCGCGCCGCTGACGCAGACGATTTACGGATTTCTTTTGACGAGGAGCATCCTCAATTCGGGTAAAAATCCGCTGTTTTTACTCGGACTCGGCGTTGCCGCAGGACTTGCGATGGGCGCGTCTGCCGTCGCTCAGGGACAGGCGGGAGCAGCCGGTTCGGATGCGCTCGGGGAAACGGGCAAAGGCTTTGCGAGCTATATCATGGTCGTCGGTCTTTGCGAAACGGTCGCTCTCTTTGTCATGGCCTTCGGCATCGGTTTTTGCCGATAAGCGTTCTTTCGAAAAGCGCGCATGACGAAAAAAGTTTACCTCGGCGGAAACGGTAAAACGGAGCGCATTGCCGTCGGAGGCGATGCTCCCGTTTCGGTACAGACGATGTGGAAAAAATCCATCGTCGGTTTGGATGCCGATTCCGAAAAGCGCACTTTACTCGTAGAAGAAATACACGCACTCAAAGGGATAGGCTGCGATATCGTGCGTTTTGCCGTTCCCGATATGGAAAGCGCGCGTGCACTCTGCGCGATAGCCGCCGAATGCACGGTGCCCCTCGTCGCCGATATCCACTTCGACTACCGCCTTGCCCTCGAATGTCTCCGCGGCAACGTCGCCGCGATCAGAATAAACCCCGGCAATATAGGCTCTCGTGAAAACGTCGAAAAGGTCGTCGCCTCGTGCCGCGAAAAAAACGCCGCGATCAGAATCGGTGTCAATGCGGGAAGTTTTCCGAAAGACCTTGCGGCGAAAGTCGAGACCGCTTCCATGTCGAGGGCGGAAGCGCTTTCCGAAACGGCATCGCGCGAAGCCGCCGTATTGGACGAACTCGGCTTTAACCAGTTTGTCGTCAGCATGAAAGCCTCTTCGGTAAGTGAAACGATCGAAGCGAACGAAGTATTTGCAAAAAAATACGATATACCTCTTCATATCGGAGTGACGGAAGCCGGTCCTCTCATCACCGGCATCGTAAAGAGCACGCTCGCTTTCGGCGCTCTGCTTTCGAAAGGCATAGGAGATACGATCCGCGTAAGCCTTTCATCATCTCCGGAAAACGAAGTGATAGCCGGCCGCGAAATACTTGTAGAATGCGGAAAAAGAGAGGGCGGCGTAAAGCTCATTTCCTGTCCGAGATGCGGGAGGATCGGATTCGACGTACACGCCTTCGTCGAAAAATGGCAAAGAGAACTTTTATCGCTCGATAAAAACATAAGCGTCGCTGTTATGGGCTGTGTCGTAAACGGCCCGGGAGAGGGAAAGCACGCGGACTTGGGGATAGCGGGGTCGGGCAATAAAGTCGTCATATTTAAAAAAGGAAAAATAGTGCGCACCGTCGACGCAAAAGATGCCGATAAAGTATTCAGAGAAGAATTGGACACGCTGTAAAACGTATCGGTTGTACTGATCGTGCGGTCATTAAACGAAACACTGAAATAGCGTGTTTCGTTTAACCGTTTTTCTCAATTCCTAACCGGTTGACCTATGAAAAAGATTGTTATTGTTTTTTCCGTATTATTGCTCTCGTATTCCTCTTTGTGCGCGCAAGTGCGGCCCAAAAAGCCGCGCGATCTTGAGAGCGATATAAAACTGCTTCGTTCTTCGCGCGTCGAATTCGATAACGGAAAGTACGGAGAAGCGCTCCGTCTCGCAAACGAAGCGAAAATCGCTCGGCGGGAACTGGTCGCGTGGGAAGCCGATACGCTTGCGTATGCTTTAAAACCTCGCGAAGTGCAAAAGGAAGTACAAAGGGCGAACGGCGTACTTTCCGACGTGCTCGCAGTTCTCAAAAAACGTGAAGACTACGACACCGTCGAAATTGTCGAACGCTATGTCGGAAAAAAGACGAGCGCATTTTTTTATAATTCGGCGGACGCCCTCGTCTCCTACGTTTCGACGCGCCGCGTTTTTCCCGAAGCCGACAGACTTATCGGCTGCATTTACTTTTTGGAAGGCGAGTACGCGCTTGCAAAACAATATCTTTTAAATGCGTGGCAGAGCGCCTCGCTTCTCGACGTTCCCGACGAACGCTGCGATATTTTATACGCGCTTTCCGATATCGCGCTTATTGAAAAAGATTTCGACGGCTATGAAAAAGATCTGCTTCTCATCGTAAGCGGTGAGAGTTTATTGAAAAATAAAAGTTTCGAAAGAGCTTTTATGCTCATCGTGCAAAACGGGGATGCCGGTTCGATGGAAAAATTCTTTACGCTTTTCCGATCCGAAGATTATACGGCGCTCGATGCGTATTTTAAACTCGCATCGTACTACGGCGAGCGCGGTTTTGCCGATAAAGCGCTGAAAGCCTTCGCGCTCGGAACTCTTACCGCTTTTACGAAAATGCACAATACCGTAAAAGCGAGGGATCCCGAATTCGAATATCAAAACCTTGAATCCCTTTTTACGGAGATTGCGCGATTTTCCGATATAGTCGATTGGGCATCCGAGAGGCAGCTGTGGAAAGGATTTTCTGATTTTGCCGACTGCGTACAAAAAGCGGGAAATGACCGATTTGCATTCGACCTCTATACTGCGATGGCAAAATCCGCGCCCGACGATTATTGGAAAAAAAAGGCCGCCCTTGCACTTTCCGATAAATTCAACCGTTAATCGAAATGTGGAATTTCGGAAGTCTTTTTTGAAAATACGCTTTTCTCTCGGCTTTCGAAAACGTTCGGCGTAATGCGGAAAAACGCTAAGGGGTGGTGCGATGATTTTAAAAAAGCGGTATACTCGCGCTGTACGTATGTTTTGTATCGCTTTGGGCGTCTGTGCGGCTTTGTTCGCCGTTCTGACGCTGCTCGTATACGCATTGCTTTTCCGCCCGACGGTTTCTCGCCGTAAACAAAAAGCGCCCGAGTTTTTTGAAGGCGAGAGAAAACTTGCACCGTATCTTAGCGAACTCCGTGCCGCCGTCGATTCGTTTTCCCTGATGGAAAAGGAATCCGTGTGTATCACGTCCTATGACGGTATAAAGCTTGCAGCCCTCTACGTGAGCGCCGAAAATGCGAAAGGAACGGTCGTCTGCATGCACGGCTATCACGGAAGCCCTTCGGGAAACTTTTCTCTTGCCGTACGATTTTTTCATGAGCGCGGCTGGAATGTTTTGCTCCCGTATCAGAGGGCGCACGGGGAGAGCGGCGGAACATATCTTACGTTCGGCATAAAAGAGCGCTTCGATTGCCGCGATTGGACTGCGGCAGCCGATCGAAAAAACGGCGGGGCGCTGCCGATCATTCTTTACGGCGTTTCAATGGGAGCATCTACGGTACTCATGGCTTCCGGTACGGAGCTTTCCGAAAACGTTGCGTTTATCATCGCAGACTGCGGCTATACTTCTGCGCGCGATGAAATCGCTCACGTGCTCAAAACTTCGTACCGCTTGCCGATTTCTCCGACGCTCGCGATTTCCGATATGCTTGCCCGCTCGATCGCAGGTTTCGGCTTGAGCGAATATTCGACGCTTGATGCGCTTGCCGAAAATAAAATTCCCGTGCTTTTTATACACGGGGATGCGGATACTTTCGTGCCTCCGTATATGTCGGAAAAAAATTACGAAGCGTGCTCGGCTCCGAAAGAGCTGCTCATAGTAAAAGGTTCTCCTCACGCGGCCAATTATGTACTCGGTCAAAGGGAGTACGAAAAAAAGATAATCGAATTTATGGACAAGTATGCCGTAAAAAAAGTTCAAGGATAAAAAGATGAATATGAGTCGAATTATCGAAGATGTAAAAAATACCGTCAATCAATTGCTTTCGGCGGCGGAATTGAAAACCGGAAGTATCCTTGTCGTCGGATGCTCTTCGAGCGAAATTCTCGGAAACAAAATCGGAACGGCTTCGAGCGAAGATACGGGAAGGGAAGTCTTTAAAGCGATATACGATATAGTTCGGCCGTGCGGCATATTCCTTGCCGCGCAGTGCTGTGAACATTTGAACCGTGCGCTTGTCATTGAAGAAGCTTGCCTCGAAAAATACGGTTATGAGAGGGTTTCCGTCGTTCCGTGGATTCACGCCGGCGGCTCGTTTGCGTCGGCGGCGTACCGTATGTTTGAAAGGCCCGCCGTCACCGAGCATATAAAAGCCGATGCCGGAATCGACATCGGCGATACGCTTATCGGTATGCATTTGCGCGATGTGGCCGTTCCCGTCCGCATCGAACAAAAAAGCATAGGATCCGCACACATCGTATGCGCGCGTACTCGTCCGCGTCTTATCGGCGGAGAGCGGGCACGTTATACTCTCGTGCAGTGATTTTCAAAGCGATTTATTGTTTTTGAAATGAATCTTTTCCGACTCCGCACAGCGGGCATACCCAATCGTCGGGGATGTCTTCCCACTTTGTACCCGGCGCTATGCCGCCGTCGGGATCGCCTTTTGCCGGGTCGTACACGTACCCGCATACGGTGCATTCGTATTTGTCCATAGCTACACTCCTTAAGATTGCGTTGTACCGCATCTTTATAAAATTCTTGCAGATTGCTCTGCCCCTTGCTTATACTATATCGATATATTTTAAAATCGTCAAATAAAATCGTTTCGTATGACTGCGATTTTCCGGCGTACTCGAACCGTATGAAAAGCAAAATACGAAATATACTGAAAATTTTCCGTGCCTTTCATACTTCGCTACTAGAAAAATCGGAGAAAAGCGATTAGAATAAAAGCAGTTGCCAAAAGTCGAATTTTTACGGATATCCTTCAGGAGGTTGTATGAACAAGGTTATGAGTGCTGCTGTACTTTCCGTGCTTTTGCTGGGAGGATGTACAAAGCAGATGGGTATGAAACAGTCGGCCATGAAAAAGGGTGAGATAGGTCTTGCCGTATCGGCTCAAAATGCGTTTTTCTCTGCGCTTATCCAAGGTGCCGAGCAGGAAGCAAAGACACAGGGAGTCAAGCTTACCGTTGCGGATGCAGGTGATAGCGCAGCAAAACAGGCAAGCGATATCAAAGATTTTATATCGAAAAAGGTCAGCGTTATTATCGTCAATCCCGTAGACTCTGCGGGGATTGCACCGTCCGTTGCAGCGGCGAAAAAAGCGGGAATTACCGTCATTTCGCTGGACCGTAGCGTTATCGGTGAAAGCGTAGCTTCTCAGATCGCATCCGACAACGTCGCCGGAGGAAAGATAGCCGGATCGTATCTTTTAAAACTCGTCGGTGAAAATGCCGATATCGCCGAGCTTCAGGGGAGCCAGGGTACGTCCGCTGCAACAGATCGCGGCAAAGGTTTTCACGAAGCCGTTGACGGAAAGGCGAACGTCGTTGCAAGCGTTACGGCGAATTTCAAACGTGAGGAAGGAAGGATCGCGACGGAAAATATTTTGCGCGCAAATCCGAATGTAAAAGGTATTTTCGCACATAACGACGAAATGGCTCTCGGCGCAGTCGATGCGGTTTCGGCTGCCGGTAAAGATATCGTTATCGTGGGATTCGATGCGATAGACGATGCTCTTGCCGCCGTAAAAGAAGGACGCATGGCGGCGACCGTCGCGCAGATGCCCGCTAAAATGGGAAAAACAGCCGTCCAGACTGCCGTTAAACTTATGAACGGAGAAAAGGTTGCATCATCCATTCCCGTTTCGGTAATGCTTATAACGAAGTAATACGGTCAATAAAAAAGAAAAAGGCGGAATCTGAAATTCGTTAAAATTTCGATTCCGCCTTTTTTGTCGGGCTACCGGAATTCGAATCCGGGACCCCAAGTCCCCCAGACTTGTACGCTAACCAGCTGCGCTATAGCCCGAAACGTACCGGTAAAACCGATACGATTATCTACTATATCGAAAAAAATCGAAGCGGTCAACTCTTTTGACGCGATTTGCTTTTGAATATATACTCACATTTGCGTACTGTCTGTGGCGGTTTTAAGGGAGGCGAGCGGTGAAAAAGATTCGCGTAACGGCTGAAAGCAAAAACAAATTGGTTTTGGATGAAGACGCTGAAAAAGGCGATTTTATCGATCTTTCGGATATAAACTCGGTCGATACGAGTTCGCTTGAAGAAGCTCTCTCGAAAGGAGCCGATAAAATATACCTCGAAAAGCTCAGGCAGGCGAAAGCCGAATTCGAACTTGAAAGTCAAAAAGAAAAAGCCGATTTGCAAGCGCAAATTGAAAAGGTGAGGGCGCAGTCGGTTTCGGATTCGCAAAAAGAGCGGCACGAATTGGAGATCGCGTTAAACAAACAAATTGCCGATTTACAGATGAAACTTTCATCGTTCGAAGCGTCGAAAAAATCGGCGATAACCGAAATCACTGCGAAAAAAGATTCGGAAATCGCCGAACTGAAACAAAAAATTGCGAGCAACGAATCGCAAAATCAGTTAAAGATCGAAAAGGTTGAAAACGAAAAAACTCTCGCGCTTCAAAAATTATCGAATGAGCTTGAAAAAGCGAATGATAAAGCGAAACTGAAAGAAGACAGCATGAAGCAGACTTTCGAAGCTCAGCTGAAAGATAAAGACGAACAGATCGCGTATTATAAAGATTTGAAAGCGAAGCTTTCGACGAAGATGCTCGGAGAAACGCTCGAAGCGCATTGCAAAAATTCTTTCGAACAATATCTCCGACCCGTCATGTCCGGCGCTTATTTTGAAAAAGACAATGCGGTATCGAAATCGTCCGGATCGAAAGGCGATTTTATTTTCCGCGATTTTGCGGACGGTTTTGAATACATATCGATCATGTTCGAGATGAAAAACGAAGCCGATGAAACTGCGACAAAGCACACGAACGAAGCCTTTTTTAAAGAACTCGATAAGGACAGAAAAGAAAAAAAATGCGAATATGCGGTTCTCGTGTCATTGCTTGAAAAAGATAACGATCTGTATAATAACGGCATCGTTGACGTTTCGCACAAATTTGAAAAAATGTATGTGATCAGGCCTCAGTTTTTTATCCCTCTGATAACGCTCTTGTGCAATGCGGCGAAGCATTCGTTGGAATATCAAAAGCAGCTTCAGATAGCAAAAAATCAATCGCTCGATATCACTCATTTTGAAGACCAGCTGACGGAGTTTAAAGACAGTTTCGGCAGAAATTACCGTTTGGCAAGCGAAAAATTCAAAACCGCGATTGATGAAATTGATAAGTCGATTGCGCATTTGAATAAAATTAAAGATGCGCTGATCGGCAGTGAAAATAATTTGCGTCTCGCAAACGACAAAGCCGACGATCTGTCCATAAAAAAACTCACAAAAGGAAATCCGACGATGATCGCAAAGTTCGATGAACTGAAAAATAAAAATCAATAGACCGCTTCGGCCGGAATCAGGCGAAAGGGGGCTGCATACTCCGAGGAAATTTATAATGCAGGAAAGCAGACGGGGAGCGGCATATTTGACCCGCTTGATAAAAACTGTTATGATTTTCGAAAGCTCTTTCGGAAGATATATCTTTCCGAAAAAAATTATGGAGGAACCTATGAAAAAGAAATTGACTGCTCTTTTTGCAGCTGCACTTTTATCCGCAAGCGCGGGAGTGTTTGCGACGGGGATCGGTCCGCAGCTGAACTTCGATCCGGTTGCCGCGCCTCGCTTTACGCCGCCTGCATGGGGACTTGCATGTTCCGCAAAGTTCGACGACATCCCGCTCTATTTTGCGGGCACTTTCAACATTATAGCCCCGTATACTTACGTAAAATCGGACGGCACCCCCGTTGCGACCGCGCGGCTCGGTCTTCAGCTTACCGCCGACTATTGGTTTATGAATCCTGAAATCATAGGATTGTGGCATTGGTTTTGGGGTCTCGGAGGAGCGGTGAGGACGGATTTCAGCGTCGACGGGAAAAACTTTTATTTTTCGACCGGTCCGAGAGCCGTTGCCGGCATGAACTGGTTTTTTGCCGACGGTTTTTTGGAACTCTACGTACAGCAGGCGATCCAGCCCGAACTGCAGTTTGCGTTCGGAGAGGACGGTAAAGCAAGCGGTCTGTTCGGCGTTCCCGTGTACTTTCCGAGCAGCGTCGGTTTGCGCTTTTGGTTTTAAACAAAAGCAAAGCCGTATATAAAATCAATGAGCTGTTAAAAAACCGCGGTTTTTCGACAGCTCATTAAATTAATAATTATTAATTTTATATGATCCCGCGCCGCCACATCCGAGCGCTTCGGCAAGGCGGGGCAGTACGGCTGCGAGTTCGTCGTCTATCTTCCACGGAGGATTGACGACGAGCATACCGCTTCCGTAGAGGCGCGGCGGTTCGGAATGATTCACGTCTTTCAACGCCGATTCCCTGTGCGAGTTTTCAGTGTTTACGCATAAGATCGCATCGAGTACGCCTCTTTCGGTTTTTCCGCCTTTTATTCCGGCTATTATCTTTTGTTTCATGGCATCCCGTTCGATTTTTTTTACCGCGATGAGCGGATACCAAAGCGCAAGCGTCGCACCTGCCCAGCGTTTATGCGTTTCTATAAACGATGCGGCCGTCCGCTCCCAGTCGGATGCATCTTCGTAACTCGGATCGCAGAATACTATGCCGCGCTTCGTTTTCGGAGGCGTGAGCGCGCGGAGCGCTTCGAATCCGTCCCGATGATGAATGTGCACCGCGGGTGCGTTTTCGGCAGTTGCGGCGTTTAAGCGCATATTGCGCTGCAGCGCGCCGATTTCATCAGGGTGCAGTTCGGAGAGTATGAGGCAGTCTTTTGTCCGCATAAAAGCGCGTTCTATTTCCGGAGAGCCCGGATAAAAGCCCGCATCGAGGCAGGCTTTTGCAAAGCGAAGATATTTTTTTAAATTAATAAAATAATCGTTTCGGCACTCTTTCGAACGTAATTCCCGTAAAGCCGTTTCGTCGGACGATTTATGTGACGGCTGCAAATCGATGCGCGATATCAGGGATAACTCAGGGACAGGCTGCCCGCGATCGGGGGACTGTGCTTCCACGTATCGAGCCGCTTCGTCGGACGATTTGCCGGGCAGCCGCGATTCCTTTGCGTACGGAATCGATTCGAGCAATTTTAAAATTCCACTTTGCGCGTCGAGCGTTTTTCGTGCACGCTCGTCATTCAAATCGTAGCGCGCGGATCCTGCGTGGGTGTCGATGACGGTGTACGGCGTTTCTTTTGCGTTGAAGCGTTCGAGCAGCATGACGAGGAGCGTATGCTTGAAAACGTCCGCGTGATTTCCCGCATGAAACGCGTGCCGGTAGCTCAGCATATTATTTCAGCGAATCGATTTCCGAAATCCATAAGGCAGCGCTCGCATCGCTCGGCATGCGCCAGTCGCTCCGCGGGGAGAGACTTACCGAGCCGACTTTTGCGCCGTCGGGCATGCAGGAACGTTTGAACTGCTGCGAAAAAAAGCGCCTGTAAAATATGCGGAGCGTGCGGAGTTTTTCTTCGTGCGTGTACGGGAGAGAGGCTTTGTCCGCGAGAAATAAAATTTTTGCAGGTGAAAAACCGAAGCGCAGCATATAGTACAAAAAGAAATCGTGCAGTTCATAGGGACCGAGTATGTCTTCGGTTTTTTGCGAAACTTTGCCCCGTTCGGAAGGAAGCAGTTCGGGACTTACAGGGGTTGCGAGGATGTCGTTCAATACGGCCGAAAGATTTTTATTGTCCGTGCTGTCCGCGCAAAATCGCACCAAGCGACGGACGAGGGTTTTCGGAACCGAGCCGTTGACGCCGTACATCGACATGTGGTCTCCGTTGTATGTACACCAGCCGAGCGCGAGTTCCGACAGATCGCCCGTGCCGACGACGATGCCGTTTATTTTGTTTGCGATGTCCATGAGCACTTGCGTGCGCTCCCGCGCCTGAGCGTTTTCGTACGCAGCATCGCGCAGGCTTTCGTCCTGACCGATGTCGCGGAAGTGGACGCGCACCGCTTCGGCGATGTTGATCTCCGTGAGGGCAACTCCCGTTTCCTTTGCAAGTGTGCATGCGTTGCGGTAAGTTCTGTCGCTCGTGCCGAAGCAGGGCATCGTAACTGCGCGGATCCCGCTTGCATTTAAACCGCAAAGACCGAAAGCTCGGACGGTGACGAGGAGGGCGAGCGTCGAATCGAGTCCTCCCGAAAGACCGATCACGGCATTTTTTACGCCCGTGTGGCGCATCCGTTTTGCAAGCCCTTCGGCCTGTACGGTAAGTATGTCGTTCCACCGTTCGCTTTGCCCGCTTTCGTCGCTCGGAACAAAGGGCGAAGCGTCGATCGTTCGGAAAAGAGGTGCGTTTTTCGAAAAAGCTTTTGCACGCGACAAAAGGTCGACGGAAATTTTCCGGTATGGCCGCGTATTTTCGTTTTCCGCACAATCAGAAAACGTCGTCTCTCTCCGCCGCTCCAAAGCGAGCCGCTCGATGTCGATATCGGCAAAACAAATTGTATCGTCGAACGATTTCGATTCGGCGATGATCGTTCCGTTTTCGGCGATGATCTTGTGAGAAGCGAATACTGCGTCCTGCGTGGATTCCCCGTGTCCCGCATCGGCATAGACATAGGCGCACAGCGTACGTGCCGACTGACTTTTGACGAGGAGCCTGCGGTATTCGGCTTTGCCGACCGTTTCGGAGCTCGCCGAAAGATTTGCGATAATCGCGGCGCCCGAAAGCGCATGGTATGAAGAGGGCGGGACGGGCGCCCGAAGGTCTTCGCCTATTTCCAAAGCAATCGCACAGCGTTCATCGTCCGTATCCGAGATGAGGATATCGCATCCGAACGGAACGGCCGGATGTGCTTTCGAAAAATATACCGTTTCGGCTTCGGCATTTTTTGGGAGCGAAAACCATCTCCGCTCGGAATATTCTCCGCTGTTCGGAAGATAGGTTTTCGGTACGAGCGCGAGGATTTTTCCGGCAAAGATAAAGGCCGCACAGTTGTACAGCGATCGGCCGGATGCGAAAGGAAGACCGACTGCGATGAGAATCGGAAGGGAAGCCGTCTTTTTTGCGATGCGCTCCGTTTCGCGGATAGCCGCCTCTTGGAGCGTCGTTTGCAAAAAGAGATCGCCGCACGAATATGACGTTACGGCGAGTTCGGGAAATACGATGAGAGATGCGCCCTGTGCGTCCGCTTTTTTGCATGCGTCTATGATGCGATTTGCATTTGCCGTGCAGTCCGCAACGACGGTTTCGGGACTCGCGGCCGCCGTACGAAAAAATCCGTAATTCATACGTACAGTGTAGCACCCGAAAGCTAAAAGCGCAATGCGGCTGTTGCCGCGCGCGAAACGGATTGCCGCCGGAACCTTATAATTTTGTTTATACGCAAAAATGTCGATTTTGAACACGGTGCTGGGTGTTTATTCTAAAATTTCATACAGTGAATTAAATCCGTTTTCAATAATGGAAAGTCAAAAACTGAAATATAAACTTTATTTCGTTTTTCACTTAACAACTGCTTATGTCGCACACGGCTTGACCGCGTGTCGACTTACGAAGCTTTGTTAGATTTTTTTACACTTTTAACAACACTTTTTCCTGTTTTTTTGGTACTGAAAGTTTAGAATATGTAATGATTTTCAAGCCCATTCCAAGGCTGTCAAGATAATCTATTAAAGTTGAAATTTTCATATCTTTTCTTTTTTCAATTTTTGAAATAGAAGATTGAGTAAAATTTGCCATTTCTGATTGTTTTATATTATGTTCTTCTCGAAGCTGGGCAAGGCGGATAGACATAATATCCTGCTCGGCTTTTATATGAGCACGTCTTACTGCTTCCGGAGACATATTACTTTCCATCATTTTGATTGCGTCTTTCATTTTTCCAACTCCTTCTCATGTTTTTCGATGATTACTTCGGATTCAGCGATTAAATTCCTTGTAAAATTTATCTTGATCTTTTCTCTTTTTGTCTCCACCAGTCAGCAGAAATGCTTTTCTGCCGGAATCAAAATAATAGGAAACTCGTAATATGTGTTGTTGAGTTTGATTTCTAAGCTCTTTTGAGGTTCTTATATTTTTTTGAACCACGAAGAACATCTGCATAAGGACGAGGAAGATTATGGCCGTACTGCCGGAGTAAAAGCACTCTCTGTAATACGGCTTCCTTACATTTTTCGTCCAGAGTCAGAAACCAAGCATCATATTCATCTGATGCACCGACATCCCACATGATTTGATTATATGCACTAAAGTGAATATTTGTCAAGATAAAAAGAGACCGGCTTGACCGTTGTATTTTTTAGATGGGAGAGTATAAATATCACGTAGTATTTATATCGAAGTACCGAAGAAAAAAATTGTATGGAGTGATAAGAAAAAAATTAGAAGAATTGCATCGTTTGACAGGACAAAAGGAGAGTAAAATTTTGGAAGGCCATATGCTGAACGATCACATACGTATATTAATCGAGATACTGCCGAAATATTCGGTTGCACAGGTAATAGGATATATCAAGGGAAAAAGTGCATTGTATAGCGCAATGCGGTTGTTACCGCGCGCAAAACGGATCGCCGCCTGAACCTCGACTTGGGCATAATCTTATTTATTCGTGCGGAGGGTTTAACACCCCGACGCTTGCGTCGTAACAAAGGGTATTAAAGCCGACTGCAACCACCTTATGAGAACAACATACCCCGACGCTTGCGTCGGGGGTGTTGATTTAATAAATGTAAGATCTCTCTTATCTGTTTACCTGAATAAAGAGCGATCGGAAATTTAATTATTGTATTTTCAGTTTTTATTTTCATTGATAATACAGTACGACCGCGGCTCCACCAACCTTTACAAAAATGTCCGATTTCAGCTTCTTTTATCATGTCGATTTTAATTACATATATAATTTTAAACCATTCTTTTACATACAGAGTATTTTCTTTTATAAAAAGCCTGTTTCCGAAAAAATTAAAAATAAATATTAGTGAAAATGCGGTATATACTATACAAACTCCAAAATAGAAGATCGAAAATTGTTTTATCAAATCATAAACGGCATAGGGGACAAGACAAATCATAAAAATGCCTGTTATTAAACTTATTATTCCGTGTGTGTTTTTTGGGAAATATTTTTTTTCCATAATTTTAATTTCCGTTCGGTTTCTATACTTTTATCCAGCCTGCAGGGCCATAGGTCTATCATTGTTTTAACCCGAAAATCAGCTTGACCGCATGTCGGCTATGAAGTTTTGTTAGGCTTTACAATTCGCTTTATAGAATTCATATGATTTGATATATGATTCTATAATCCAATCGTATCCGTTTATATTTCGACATTTTATCAATGTTTCATAAAAATCGTCAAACCTTTTGTTTTCAAAATATAATAGCGCAAGTTCAAAATTAACAGATACGGCTTTCGGATTGAATCCGCAGATAAACTCTAAAACATCGATTTCTTTTTCAAGCAGATAATCTTTGTAGGCTTCTTTAGAATAAAAAGTTTTCAGATAATCCATAGCTATGTATAAACATAATTTATTATTAATTGTGTCCGGCATTTTTGAACTGTGAGATAAAAAATCCTCACATAACAGTTTTTTCTTACTTAAAAAAACAGTTGTTTTATTAAAAATTGTTTCGTTTTTACTCAACTGATTTATTTTGATTTCCTTTTCAATCAGTTCATCCGGTTCGGAAATTATTTTTATATAGTCTCCCGGTTTTAATGTTTTTAAAAGAGAAGAAAGAAATTTATTTGAAAATTTTCCGAATAAAAATGAGAACATAAAAGAAATTACCGAAAATAAAAAATATATAAGACCAAAATTATCATATTCTTTTCTAATTTCGATCTGAAATAGAATAAAAAACATGATTCCGATAATAATCAAAAGATTTTTTAAAATTGAAAATAATTTGCGCCCTTTATGTATTATAAAATATTTAAATGAAGATGAATAATCTATTCTGCTTAATATTTCCTTTATAAATTCATCTTGTTCCTTTTGGATGAATGTAGTTTTATCTTCTAAAATTTCCGGGAGTAAACCGATTGTTTCGAGAATTTTTTCCTTTAAAATATTGTAATCTATATTTTTATTTGGAAAAACTTTTTGTGTTATCCAATAATATATTATTTCAATTTTATAATCATCAGTTTCTTTCTTGTCCGTATTCTCAGCTTTATTCTCGTCAAAAGGTATTCTTTGTGTTTGATCTTTCACGGCATCATCATTTTTATTCTGTGGTATATACACATTAGAATTTTTCTTGTTTGTTTTGTAAAAATATAAAGAAAAGAAAAAAGTAATTACTATGATAATAATAAAATGTAGGTAATCCATCTATCAAGCGATTTTTTCTGAGAAAGAATGACTGTTTTTCCTTATTTCAGCAATTACTTCAATTTTGCTGCCGTTCTTTACATTGTTATCTTTTACCCAAAGAGAAGGAATTCTAAAACCGAGACTGTTGCCCATTTTTGAACTATCCTCTGCATACTGTACCTTCGTATATTCAGTGTATATACTGTATAATCTCGGCTGTCAAGGGAAATGAAAAAAAGAGAGCGCCCGCCATTATAATAAAAAAAATGAATATGAGAATACGAGAAAAATGGGGATATTTTATTGTAACTCTGCCGACGTTGTCGGTCATGTGTCTCGGTGGAATGTATCACAATGACTTGATTTTTTCGGTTGGTTGTATTTTATGGATTATCAATGGAATATTCGCTTCTCGGCTCTATAATCTTGTTTTTTATGATGCAAATACGACATGCGGCTTTTATGCGGGGAAAGCTGCGCTTGAAAACGGGTTTGATCCTAAAGCACAGAACGGAATAATATGGGATCCGAATAATTATAAAATTTCTGATATCTACAAAATGTATCCGAATAACAGGACAGTAAAACCGCAAGCGGGGACGGCAGGATTTGTATTTTATACCAATAAGCGCGGAACATACAGCAGATATATGGAATTCTACGATTACCGATACGGAGGTGAGACCTATACGCGATATGAATTTTTTATGGATTCAATCGGCAATAAAGACAGAATATTTATTCAAGAAGCAAGGATAACCGATGAAAAACCGTATAAGCGTTTTGTGCCTCTGGAACCGTTTTAAGAGGGCGGATTGTATAGTACGTAATATTAATAATTATTAATAATTTAAGGAAATTTCAGTAAGATATTTGATTAGGGAAATAATATGAAAGTGCTGATGAACTATATTGAAATGAATATCATACCGGCGGCATTGATTTTTATATTATTTGTAATAGTAAAGGATGAAAAGGCTTATAAAAGAATCAAAGAAAAAAACACCGCCATTTACATTGCGATAATTTGTTATTGTATTTCGTTGGTTGTCGGATTTATAAAGTTTTTGCGATCTTGATCATATTAACGAAACGATATATTGACGATTCCTTTTGTTGTATACTATACCGTAATTATGGAGCGGAAAAAATTATTCGATGATGAAATATCGGATCGCGGACAGGAGTATTATGAACAAGACGGAAAATGCTGCTTTTAAAAATGATGAAAATAAGACGGCGAGCAGTAATGAATCCAGTGCGGCTTTTTCGATAAAAGAACTTGTTGACAATACCGATAGTGAGGATATCAGGGCGTTTTTGATCAATGCGTTGACAGACGATCCGATGCTTTTGCAGCAATTTAAATTAAAAATGCGCTGCGGAATTTCAAGCGATGATTTGAAAATATATAAACAGGCAATCGACAGGATTGGTAAATGTTATGCCGATAAATACGGGTATATTTCGTATTATGAATCTCGCGGGTTTTATAACGAGCTGTCGGAATTTTTGTAAAAAACGATCATTGTAAAAAATATATCGATTTAAGCGACATCCGAAAATATTATGTAGATAAATGTATACGAATGAAGCGATATGAAGAGGTCGTACGGAAAAAGGCCGCATATACTTCGGATCGGGGTGTCTATCAGGAGATAGCCGATTTGTTAAAAAGAATGAAGCGCTATCCGGGCGGCGAAGACCTGGTTCAAACGCTTATCGCGGAATTCCGCAGCGCCTATCGGCGGCGCCCCGCAATGATGCAGGAATTGAATAGGGTGTAGGGATATCATGGCTGTGTTGGAATGCACGGATGATTTTGAAGTAAAATGTACCGGACTCTCGCTGTTTGACGACGATTTGACAAAGCGCGTATCTCAAAATATAATATCGTCTGGTATAATCAAATTTACAAAATCGTCCGATAATAGAGTATGGTAGTCTGTATTGTCAGACGATTTCCGACGGAATGATATAGGAGTGTATAAAAAGTGCCGCCAAAATAGCGTCGGCACTTTTTACCGCGAGTTTGCGTTGCAAACTCGGTTATTTAACGTGCGCGCTCCGCTCGAAACTTCGCGCTGACGCGCTTGTTGCGAGTACGCACACGGCTAAAACGTTTTCGGAAGCTGATGCTTCCTGCAAAAGTTTTTATAGGAGTTTTGCATGAAAAAGGGCTTGGTAGTCTGTATGTGTTTCGGACTGCTTTTGGTGTTTGCGGCGCCGGCTTTCAGCCAAGATACGCTGCAGACGCAAAAGAGCACCGAATCGTTTGTGATCGACAAATTCAACAGCGAAGGTGAAAACGAATGGACGTGGGACGTCAGCGCGAGCCGCTATATCGCCGACGGCTATCCGAAAACGGGGTACTTTGACGGTATTCCGAATTCGCTCAAATACTTGCTCAAAGACGGCAAGGACAATCAAAAAGTACTCGGTGTGCAGATCGCGTTTAAACGGAAGGGCGACAACTGGTTTGAAGTGTATCCGGTAAAAGACGGCAAAGCGTATGAAATCCCCTTTGTCGGAACGGTGACGCAGATCGATTTTTGGGTGTGGGGAGCGCACTATATGTACTTCCTCGACCTGCTTGTCAGAGATGCCGACGGCCGCGTTCACGCGCTTCCCGCAGGCAACCTCGCATTCGACGGATGGAAAAACATGGTCGTTTCCGTTCCGGGCTGGATACGGCAGCATTCGAGGTCGAGCAGCGGCCGGGACGCGATGTCGTTTCTCGGTTTCAGAATCCGCACGAGTCCCGAAGAATTCGTCGATTCGTATACGATTTTCTTCGATCAGTTGAAATACGTTACGAGGGCGCTTGCGAATATATTTGACGGTTACGAACTCAAAGATGCGGATTTCGGTAATTCTGCGGAGGGCAAATAAATGAAAAAAAATATACTGGCGATTTGTGCCGTACTTGCAGGCGGTTTGGTTTTTGCCCAGAATTCGAGCCTCTTGGAACCGACGCCCGAAACGATCGGAGCGGATTCCGCCGCTATGGCGCTCCGTGAAATAAACGTCGACAAATTCGAACGCGAAGGTTCGTGGGACGTTACGATTTCTTCGGATTACGGTGTCATTACGTCGCGCCTTTTCGACGGAAATCCCGCGATGAAAGATACGCTCGAAGAAGATAAGGGCAAGGAAGACGAAGATTCGTTCGTATACGGCGTAAAAGTCGAATTTTTCCGCCGCGGCGTCAATTCTTTTTACATCACGTCGGTTCGTCCGCTGCCGGTCGAAGGCATTGCAAAAACGATCAGCGTGTGGGTGTGCGGACGAAATCAGGATCATCATCTGACGGTACTCGTGCAGGATATGTTCGGACGCAATTACGAGTTGTACATGGGAACGCTCGGTTTTGCCGGCTGGAAAAAGATGACGGCCGTCGTTCCGCCTTCTCCGGACGGTGAACACGGTATCGTACAGCAGAGCGCATTTTACAACAGCCGCCCGGGTTTGCGCATCGTCGGTTTCAGAATCGACTGCAATCCGATGCAAGCGCGAGGTTCGTACTATGTGTATTTCGATGCGCTCCGCGTCGTCACCGACTTGTACGATTTGCAGTACCGCGACGAAGACGATATGTCCGATAACTGGTAAGCGCTTTCGCGTGCAATAATTCCGATTTTTATACGGCGGCATCTTACGGGGTGCCGCTTTTTTATTTATCTGATTCTATAATATCTCGGGCGGGAAATGTCGTTTTCGGCTTCGATGAGCTTCATGTGTGAAAGCACCCACAGCATGAGATTGGCTTGCGCTTTTGCGGAAGCGGGAAGATCCTTGTTTTCGGCAAGAGAAGAGGCGATATCGCGGGTGCAAAAACGCGGCAGGCAGGATTCGGGGATGAGTGAAAGGTAGTCGCTCGCTTTTGTAAATGTGTGCGTTTCGAATATCGTTTCGAGTTTTTTGTCGGTTTTGTTCCAATTTTTTAAAAAACGGCGCCGCCCGTTCGGCGACTGTACCGGCGTTTCGCTTTGCATGCGGATTTCGCTCATCGCGATTTCGAGTACATCGAGCGAAAAGCGTTTTTTTAAAAGCACGGGATAGAGGCCGGTGAGTTCGCGGAATATGCTGTAGATCGAAGCGCGGACGGGACTTTTCCGCTTCGAGAGAAGCACTCCTTTTTCGTCATACACTTCGATATATTTGATTCTGACGACGGGATAGACGATTTTAACGCATCTCCCGCTTTTTATCGCGCCGAGCGTTTTTACGAGCAGCGACGAAAGGTTTTTCGTCTGTATTTCGGTGATGTTTCCGAGAGCGTCGACGACATCGTAAATTTTTCCGTCGATATTCACTTCCGTTGTACAGCCTTTTTCGAGCGCATACAGCAATTTTAAAGAGCGGTGGAGCGAGCTTTCGTTGAGCGTATTTATCATTATTTATTGAATTCCACAATACAATTATATAGCTAATCGGCGAATATTGCAAATTTCTTTGTAAAAAAGGGCGTTTTATCCGTTGACATTCGGTATTTTTATTATAAAATAGTTGCTAAGTGGGAATTACTGGGGAAAAGTGGTAGGCAGTGGCATGAGTATGCTGACAGGGGAATTTCGGAATACGCTTGACGAAAAGGGAAGAATTCTCTTTCCCGCCAAACTGCGTTCCGAACTTGCAGGAAACGTGCTCATCGTGACGCAGGCTCTTGACCGCTGCCTATGGCTTTTTACTCCGGAAGAATGGAAAACCGTTTCTTCGAAACTCATGGAAGCCGCGTCTCCGTTCAGCGAAAAAAACCGCCTCGTACTCAGGAGGTTTATCGCGCCGGCGCAGGAACTTGAGTTCGATAAATCGGGGCGGCTTTCGATCCCCCAAAGTCTGCGCGAATATGCCGCGCTTTCCAAAGACTGCATTTTGCTCGGCGTCAGCAAATACATCGAGCTGTGGGACGCGGAAAGTTATCGGCACTATATCGAGGAAAGCGAAGCGTCGTTCCGCGGGGCTGCGGAAGAGCTCGGCTCGATCTTTTTTTAGCGCAGGGGAGGAAAGCGCATGGAAGCGATTCATACGCCTGTTTTGCTGCAGGAATGTCTTGAACTGCTTGCCCCGTGCGGCGCCGAAAAAGCGGTCATGTGCGACTCGACGCTCGGTGAAGGCGGCCATTCATTCGCATTTCTTTCGCAATTCCCGAATATTAAGATAATCGGCATCGACGCCGATGCGGGCATTTTAGCGCGCGCAAAAGAGCGGCTCGAATGCTTCGCGGAACGGACGATGTTTTACAACGGTTGGTTCGACGATTTTTATGCGTCCTACCCTGCGGATTTTCCGAAGCCCGATATCATTCTGTTCGATTTGGGCATATCGATGTATCACTACGAACTGTCGGGCAGAGGGTTTTCGTTCCGCTGCGACGAAGCGCTCGATATGCGTCTTACGCCGTCGGGAGGAAAAAGCGCCGCCGATATCGTAAACGGTACGGAAGAAGGGGCGCTTGCCGATTTGATATACCGCTGGGGCGAAGAAAAACTGAGCCGCAGTATAGCGCGTGCGATAGTGAAGGCGAGGGCGAGCGGGGAAATCCGTTCGTCGAAAGCGCTTGCCGATATTATTTACGATGCGGCGCCTCCGCAATACCGGCACGGATCGATACATCCGGCGACGCGCACTTTTCAAGCGCTCCGCATTGCGGTAAACGGAGAGCTTGCGCGGCTTCCGCGCTCGCTGCACGATGCGTTCAACGATTTGAAGGCGGGGGGAAAGATGGGCGTGATTACGTTCCATTCTCTCGAAGACCGCATCGTAAAAAATTATTTCCGGAATCTCGGAAAGGCCTGCGTCTGTCCGCCGGAAGCACCTGCTTGCCGCTGCGGAGGGACGCCGTGCGCCGAAGTGCTTACGAAAAAACCCGTAAGACCCTCGGCGGAAGAAGTTTCGAGTAATTCGCCGTCGCGGAGCGCGAAGCTTCGCGTCGTACGAAAACTGCGCGATGCCGAAGATGCGCGGCGCTTAAGCACTGCCGTATGATCTGGAGCCGATAAATATGTGCGCATTTGCGCACGATGCGAAAACTTTTTCGGAAATTGCAATTTTCTGCAAAAGTTTTATGGGAGTGGGTATGAAACGAAAATACGGCCGAGTACGCGAAACTCTTGTCGTCTGCCTCATCGCTCTTTCGATTCCGCTTTTACTTATCGCGGGCGGCATGCAGTCGAGAAAATACGAAGATTTGTCCGACGAAATTTCGGCGCTTGAAAAAAAACAGGAAGCGCTCGTCGAAGAAAATAAAAAAATCGTCACGGATATAAGCCTTTTGGCGAGTACGGAACGTATTGAAAAGATAGCCGAAAACGAACTGGGTATGCATAAAGCGCAGACGGACGATATCGTCCGAGTCGAAATGAAGGGGAATGGCAGTGCAAAGTCTGATGGAACGAAATGAGCTCGTCGCTGCCGTCCGAGGTAAAAGTGTCGGACGCGGCACAAGCGAAAGCCGATTTTGTTTTTCCTCAGTTACGACCGACAGCCGCTTCGTCGTCCCGGGCAGTCTTTTCGTTCCGCTCGTCGGTACCGTGCAAAACGGCCACGCCTATATTCCCGAGTCTCTTGCAAAGGGAGCATCCGCTGTCTTTATCAACGAAAGCGAATATTCAGACGACGAACGCGCGTATTCGCTTTTGGCGGAAAAATATCCTCTCGTGTTTTTTGTAATCGTCTCCGATACGCTGTACGCGCTGCAGGATGCGGCGGCAGCCTACGTTGCAAAATTTCCGCGCTTAAAAA
The DNA here is from genome assembly GCF_014334835.1 of Treponema sp. Marseille-Q4132. Classification (NCBI taxonomy): domain Bacteria; kingdom Pseudomonadati; phylum Spirochaetota; class Spirochaetia; order Treponematales; family Treponemataceae; genus Treponema; species Treponema sp. Marseille-Q4132. The sequence continues at coordinate 570,581 of NZ_CP060591.1, read as the reverse complement.
AAATCGGCATTACGGGATCGAGCGGAAAGACGACGACAAAGGAACTCGTCGTTGCGGTCTTAAAACAAAAATATCGAGTCGTTTCGAGCGACGGCAATTTCAATTCCGAAACGGGGCTGCCGCTTTCCGTTTTTAAAATCAGGGATACGGATGAAATCGGCGTATTCGAAATGGGCATGAATCGACCGAACGAAATCGGGGAAATCGCGCGCGTTTTAAAACCGCAGTACGCCCTCATCACGAATATCGGAAGCGCGCACATAGGCATACTCGGCAGCAAAAAAAATATCGCCGCCGAAAAGCGGAAAATATTCGATTATATTCCTTCAAGCGGCGCGGCCTTTGTTCCCGCGTCGGACGTTTTCGCACCGTTTTTAATCGAAAACTGCAAAGGACAAATCGTCTATTTCGGAAAGGACGTGAGCGCCGAAAAAAGCGGCGTCTCTCTCGTGTCCGACGAGGGTCTTGCAGGGACGGTTTTTTCCGTCGGAGGGGAGCGCGTACATTTCAAGCTTCCGGGCATGTACAATTATGAAAACGCTCTTGCAGCCGTCGCCGTCGGAAAATATTTCGGCGTAAGCGATGCGGAAATCAAAACGGCTCTTTCGTCTTTCGGCGGCGTTTCGGGAAGGAGCGAAAGCGGGGTTGTCGCATTGAAAAACGGAAAGCGCGTTACGCTCGTCAAAGACTGCTATAACGCGAACGCCGAATCGACAGCCGGCGTTCTCTCGTTTTGTGCGTCCGCAAAAGACGTCGAGCGGAGGATATACGTACTCGGCGATATGCTCGAACTCGGAGAGGCGTCCCGCGACGTGCACGAAAAAGCGGGCAGAGATGCGTGCAAAGCGAATGCATATAAAATCGTATTTATCGGCACGGAGATGAAATACGCTTACGATGCCGCTCTCGCTTCGGGCTTTACGGGCGCGCTGTATATTGCAGGCGCTTCCGAAAACGCGATGCATGAAGCGGCGGAGTTTATCCTTGCAAACGCTTCCGACGGGGATTTGCTCCTTTTGAAGGGTTCCCGCGGTATGGCGCTCGAGCGGATCGTTCCGCTCATTGCGGCGGAGGGGTGCGATGCGTGATTATCTTTTTCTCGCCGACAGACCCGTTTCGCCGTACCGAAAAAGTGATTCCGCTTTTATCGCATGCGTTATCCTTTTGTGCGGTTTCGGTATTTTTGCGCTTTTCGTATGCTCGCAAAACTATGCCGAGCGTATGTTCGGCAATCCGTTTTATTTTGTAAAGCGGCAGCTCGTGAGCATCGTCGCTTCTCTTGCGGGATTTTTTTTGTTTGCGAGCGTGCGTATAAAAATTATTAAAAAGATTTTGCCCGTTTTCGTACTCGGTGTGATCGTGCTCTGTCTTTTGACTTTCATTCCCGGCATCTCCGTTGAAAGGAACGGCGCGCATCGGTGGATACGTATGCCTTTTGCATTTACCCTGCAGCCGTCCGAATTCGCAAAATTTGCACTCATCCTCTTTCTTGCGAATTTTTTTGACAAGCAGGCGCGTATCGAAAATCCCGATGAAAAATCGGTACTGCCGGCCGTCATCGGTTTGACTTTCCTTTCGCTCCTTGTGTTTTTTCAGCGCGATTTTTCAACGAGCGTTTTTATTTTTTGTATAGGTCTGTTGATGTTTTTTGCGTCGGGCGCAAAGCTTACGTGGCTTCCGCCTGCGCTCCTGCTCATCATTCCGGCTCTCGTCTTTATGATTTTGCAGGAGCCGTACCGCATCGAACGCATTATCGGATTTTTGCGGCCGGAAGAACACGTGCGCACGTATAATTATCAAAGCATTGCGGCAAAGCGCGCGATCAGTTCCGGCGGATTTTGGGGCAGCGGCATCGGGAGCGGCCTCGTGTGGATAAACAGCATTCCCGAAGTGCAGGCGGACTATATATTCGCCGGCTGGGCGGAAGCGATGGGATTTTTCGGCGTGCTTTTGTACTTTGTCATGCTCGCAGCTTTCGCATGGCGAGGATTGAGGTCGTCGTTCGTCTGTAAAAACCGTTTTGCCGCCTATGCGTCGTTCGGCTGCGTCGCCGCAGTAACGCTGCAGTCGCTGATGAACTGCGCCGTCGTCTGCGGGGCACTTCCGGCGACCGGCATACCGCTGCCGTTTTTTTCGCTCGGCGGTTCGTCGATAATCGTAACGTTTTGCATGTGCGGCTTTATCGTCAACGCGTCGCGTTGTACGGCGGAAGAAGACGAAAACGAATTTGAAGATGCCGTTTATGAGGGAACCGATGAGTGATGTAAGTATGGCGGGTTTTGCCGCCGGAAAAACCGAAACGAAAAACGATGTAAAGACGAAAATCGTCGTCACACTCTTTTTTGTTTTTTGCGTAATTTTTTTGATCGAAATCGCCGTCTATAAATTCGCCCTTCCGAGCATGCACGCTCCGAAGATCGTCATCGGCGGGGAACGATCGCTTTCCGACGAACAAGTGCGCTCTCTCTTGCAGCCGATGTACGGTGCCAACTGGTTTTCATTCAACGCCGAAGAAGCTGTTTCTATTTTATCGTCGGTGCCGCTGATCGATTCGGTTACCGTGACGAAGCGCTTTCCCGACAAAATATTCGTGCGCATCGCCGAACGCGAAAGCGTCGCGATGACTTTCGTTTCGTCTGCGGGAAGAAGCATTCCCGTGTGCATCGATAAAAACGGAGTGCTCTTCGACGATGCGGCAGTCGACAGAAAAAGCGGAGCCGTTCCGATTATCTCAGGGCTTCCGATAGAACACCTTTCGGAAGGTATGCGGATCCCTGCAAAGTACCGCACGCTCATCGAACAGATTTCGGAAATTCAAAACCGCGACAGACGCTATTTCGCCGCGCTCGCGGAAATCTGCGTCGTTCCGAAAGAATACGGAAACTACGAACTCGCTCTCATTCCTGCGCACACGAGGATGCGCGTACTGACCGACCGCGCATTGAACGAAGACGCGTTACAGTATATGATGGTCGTGCTCGACGTCGTCAATTCGATCGAGCCTGACGTATCGGAAATCGATTTGCGTTACGGCTCCGTTTCTTACCGGACGCGCTGAAGCGAGGATGAGCAGGTATGATTGTCGGTCTTGATATCGGTACGAACCATATACGCGTCGCGATCGGAGAACTGAACGATTCGGGCGGCATTGAAATCGCAGGGACGGCTTCGAGAAAGTCGGCGGGACTCCGAAACGGAGTCATCGTCAATATCGAAGACGCCGCCGCCGCGATAAAAGAAGCGGTTGAAAACGCCGAACAAAATGCCGGAGCCGAAGTGACCAAGTGCGCGATCGGCATCGGCGGCACGCAGATCGAAGGTTTGAATCAGAGGGGCATAACGCCTGTGACCGAACCCGGGCGGCCTCCGAGGGAAGTGACGAGGGGCGACATAGAGCGGGCGATCGATAATGCACGCGCGGTTTTTATTCCTCAAGACAGAGAATTGCTGCACGTCGTCGCGCAGTCTTTTACCGTCGACAATTTGAAAAATATTAAAGATCCGACGAATATGATGTGTGCCCGTCTCGAAGCGGACGTGCATGTGATCACGGCGTCGAAGACGACGATACAAAATATCAAACGCTGCGTGAACCGCGCGGGCTACGAATCGTCGGGCATTATGCTGAAAACGCTCGCAGCGACGCAGGCGGTCGTTCACGACGACGAAATGGATCTCGGTTCGATCCTCATCGATATGGGTGCGGGAACGACCGACGTACTCGTGCTTTTGGGAGGGGCGCCCGTGTGCACGGTATCCATCCCCGTCGGCGGGAACCTCGTTACAAACGATATCGCGATCGTAAAGGGTATACCGGTGTCGGCAGCGGAAAAGATCAAAATCGAATCGGGATGCTGCTTTATCGACAATATCGAAATCGACCGCGAAGTGATAATCCCGGGCGTCGGCGGAAGGGATCCCGAGCTTACGACGCAGACCGAATTGTGTACTATCATTCAGCCGCGCGTCGAAGAAATTTTTTCAATGGTGCGGAGCGCCGTCATCAGCAATTCGAATATCCGCCGTCTTTCGGGCAATATCATCCTGACCGGAGGAGGCGCGCAGATGGAAGGCGTGGTCGAATGCGCGCAGGCGGTTTTCGGAACGAGTGCGGTGCGGATCGGTACGCCTGAAAAACTCGGAGGCGCGGAAGCCGAATACCGGCGCCCCGAATTCGCTACGGTGATAGGGCTTGTGATTGCAAATAAAAATGCCGTTCAGGAAAAGAACAGCCGTAAAAATAAAAAACTTTTTTCGTCGGAAGAGAGCGGAAAAAAAGAAAATCTGTTGACAAGGTTGAAAAAATCATTTTTCTGAGGGGAAAAAGGGTTGGGAGGAAAACATGATGGATTTTTCGGTGATCAATGAAAGCGGTACCGCCCTCGATGCGGTGAGCCCCGCGGTTATCAAAGTCATCGGCTGCGGCGGCGGCGGATCGAATGCGGTAAACCGTATGATCGATGCGGATATCGCGAACGTCGACTTTATCGTACTGAATACCGATGTGCAGGATTTGAACCGATCGAAAGCCGAGACGCGGCTGGCTATCGGACGGAAGATTGCAAAGGGACTCGGCGCCGGAGGCAATCCGAAAGTCGGGGAAGAAGCCGCAGAAGAAGACAAAGAGGCGATCGCCAATTTGCTCCAAGGCACCGACATGGTTTTTATCACGGCCGGTATGGGAGGAGGCACGGGCACGGGATCGGCTCCCGTTGTCGCACGCATCGCGCGCAGTCTCGGCGTACTCACCGTCGGCGTCGTTACGACTCCCTTCGAATTCGAAGGACCGGTACGCATGCGTCAAGCACGCGAAGGCATCAACCGTTTGCATGAAAACGTCGATTCTCTCATCGTCATTCCGAATCAGCAGCTTTTAAAAGTCGTCGATAAAAATATGCCCATACGGCAAGCTTTCCTCGTCGCGGACGACGTTTTGCGTCAGGGCGTCGAAGGCATTTCGAATATCATCACAAAGCCGGGCGACGTGAACCGCGATTTTACCGACGTCAAAAATACGATGCTCGGACAGGGAGAGGCGATTCTCGGCGTCGGTCATGCCACTGGCGAAAACCGCGCCGTCGACGCTGCGACAAAGGCGATTAAAAATCCGCTGCTCGAAGATACGAGCATAGACGGAGCGAAGAGCGTTCTCATCAATATCTGCTCAAGCGGCGACATATCCATGCTCGAAGTGTCGGAAATCATGAAAGTTGTCAGAGCCTCCATCGATCCCGGTGCCAATATTTTGTGGGGACAAGCCATCGATCCTTCTCTCGGCGAAAGCGTCAGCGTTACCGTCATTGCAACCGGATTTCATACAAGCTTTGAAAGAGGAGCCGACGAAGACGCATCTTCATCCGCTTCCGTTTTGCGCGATTCGTCCGTCGTTACGAGCGATGAATTTTCGGACATACTCGGCGGACGCGGTTTCGAGAGCATGCGGAAAAAGCTTTCGTCCGCCGCTGAAACGAGCCTTTTCGATTCAGTCGATGCGGATGCCGAAAAAGTTCCCGTTGCGGTCGGCGCACCTTCCGTCCGCGAACAGGCGAATCAAAAAATCGGCTCGCTCGGAAAAGCGCTTTCGGCTTCCGTCCCCCGATATTCGGCGAGCGGCATAAAACCGCCTGCGGGATTTACCGGAAGCAACGACATCGCACAGCCGGCGTGCTGGCGGACGAGCGGACGGGGAGAATTGTCGCGGACGATCAGACTGCAGGATTAGAGCGGGACCCGTATGGCTGAAAAGTTGACGATTCCGGTCATACTCTCCCGCTTTTATACGGACATCGTGCTTGTTTTGCGGCGCTCGCAGAAAACGGCGGAAACCTATCGGCTTTCTGCGGGTGAGTTTTTATCGTGGTGCGTCGAAAAAAAAATAAAACTGCACGATGTCGCTTCCCGCGAACTTACGTATTATCTCGTGTGGAAAAAGACCAAAGGCGATACGGAGCTGACGATCGCAAAAGATATTTCGGCTCTGCGCGCTTTCGGATCCTACCTTGTCAGAATCGGTATATGGAGCGAGAATTTCGCGCTCGCGCTCGACCGTCCGAAAGCCGCCCGTCCGCTGCCGCGTGTCCTTTCCGTCACGCAGATAGAATCCTTCCTTTCGTCCATCGATACGTCGGATCCCTTGGGACTTCGCGATGCCGCGCTGTTCGAACTTATCTATTCGTGCGGACTTCGCGCGAGCGAAGCGGCTTCTCTTCTCATGCAAAACGTGCATTTGAACGAACGTATCATCCTCGTGCGAGGCAAGGGCGATAAAGAGCGAATCGTACCCTTCGGAGATGCGGCGAAGGAAAAGCTTTCCGCATATCTTTCCGAAGCGCGCCCGCTTCTTGTCGGAAAAAAAACGGTCGCCGAAGTTTTTGTCAATTACCGCGGCAATCCTCTTTCGCGAAAGGGTTTGTGGAAGCGATTTTGCGGATACGAAGTGAAAAGCGGCGTTCGTGCAAAAGTGCACACGCTGCGTCATTCGTTTGCGACGCACTTGCTCGCAGGCGGGGCTGATCTGCGTTCCGTTCAGGAATTGCTCGGACACGCGGATCTTTCGACGACACAGATTTATACGCACGTCGATGACGAGCAGCTTCGGAAAAATCACGAAAAATATTTTCCGGGCCATGCGGTAAAAGACGACGTATCCGCGCCCTAATCTGCGTCTGCCGCCGGGTGTACATGCGTTCGGCAAAATAAAACGCATCCGTGCGCGATGTGCGTATCTTTGCTCTTCGATTGCCTTGTTTTTGCAATTTTAGTATATATTGATATAGTAAACGGAAGAATCCGAAAATAGAGGTTGCTATGAAAAAAATACATATAACGGCAAGTTTATTATTATTAATTTTAATGTTCGTTTCATGCGGATTGTCTAACGCGGCGGTCAAACGTCTGCAGCAGACGGAAGAAGGCGTTTCGTCTCCGACGACGATCGACGAATACAAAGAGGCTATCGCAAAATACGAAAAGCGCGTCGCGGATATAACGCTTGCGAACGAGCAGATCGGCATTTGGTATAAGATACTCGGCTCGCGTTATATCGATTTGAAAATGTGGGGCGAAGCGCTTTCGTGTTATCAAAAGGCTATCGAATATTATCCGACAAATCAAAACCTCTATTACTATGTCGGCGTGTGCGCAGGTTATATGGCGCATTCGGCGCTCGATTACGATGCGACGGGCAGCACGGCAAAAAAATATAATTATTTGAAATTGTCGGAGTCGGCATATCTCCGCGCGATAGCGATCGAAAGCCGCTATGTCCGCGCGCTCTACGGGCTCGGCGTGCTCTACGTGTTCGAACTCGGCGAAAGTAAAAAAGCGATCCCCTATCTCAAAACGCTTTTGACTATCGACACGGGACATACCGATGCGAAATCCGTGCTTGCGAACGCGTATTACCGTATCGGAGATTTCCAAGCGTCGGCGGCCATGTACGATTCGATTATTAAAACGACGAAAGATAAAGAGAAAAAAGCGCTCGCGGAAGAAAATAAAAAAGTCGCTTTGGATGCGGCCTATGGGCGTTGAGAGGGAAAAATATTTTCTTTCTCTGTGTCTCGCAGGCGTATCCTTTTTGACGCTGCGCGAAAAAAATATTTTACTGAAGAAGCTTGACAGCGCCGCCGCCCTTGCGCTACTGTCTATAGACGATATCGCAATGCTTGTCGGAAGAACTTTTCGATCCGCCGTGTGGAACGGCCCTTCGTGCGTGCGCGAAGCGGAAAAGGCCGAGAAAATTATTAAAGCGTTCGGCATCGAAACGATTTTAAACGGGGAAGCCGCATATCCCGCCCTTCTTTCGGAAGCGGAAAATGCGCCCTTTATGCTTTTTTGCCGCGGGAACGCATCCTGTCTTTCAGGCGAAACGGTTTCCGTCGTCGGAACGCGGCGCATGACGAGAGAAGGAAAAGAAGCTGCTTTTTCGTTTTCGCGCGATGCCGCTCGAAACGGAGTTACGGTCGTGTCGGGTCTCGCGTACGGAATCGACGCATCGGCTCACGCGGGAGCCGTCGATGCCTGTTTCGATGCGATGGAAGCGGGGACTGAAAAAAATTGCGGAAAGACCGCGGCGATCCTTCCATGCGGAGCGGATATGATCGTTCCGTCTTCGCATAAAAGGCTTGCGGAAAAAATTATTAAAACGGGCGGGGTTCTCGTAAGCGAATATCTTCCGGGAGTCCCTGCCGAAGCGTGGAGATTCGTGCACAGAAACCGCATTATCGCGGCTCTGTCGCCTGCGACCGTCGTCGTCGAATCGCCCCCGGGAAGCGGCGCGCTCATTACGGCGCAGTACGCCCTCGATTATAACCGCGACGTGATGATTCACGAAGCGGCGTTTTCAGTTCCTGCTAAGGCGGTTTCGCGGCAGGGGCGGCTCGAGCTTGAAAAAAAGATCGAGAGGGGAGAAGCCGCAAAAGGAAAAGCCGAGCGGACGGCGGAAAAATACGTCGCCGACGGCGCTCCGGTTATAAAAGATTATGCCGATTACCGCCGCTGCCGCTCGGAATCCCCCGGTGCGCGAAGCGGCGAGCCCTCTCTTTTTTAAGAGGGCGGAATTTTGAAAAATTGCGAGGGCAAGTTTTTTAAGCTGCCCTTATACAAGTGCGGTGCGGAACGCCGTGCCGGCGCGTTAAAATTTTTATGGGAGAAAGCTATGGCTGATGCAGCAAAAAAACGTGCTTCAAAAACAAAAGAATCGACGCTCGTGATTGTCGAATCTCCGGCAAAAGCGAATACGATCGAAAAATATCTCGGCCCGGGCTATACGGTAAAAGCGTCCATGGGGCATTTGATCGATTTACCGAAGTCGCGCCTCGCGATCGACGTCGAGCACGATTTTCAGCCCGAATACATCACCGTGCGCGGCAGGGCAAAATTATTAAAAGAGCTGCAAAAAGATGCGAAAAAATCGACTGCCGTTCTGCTTGCAAGCGATAACGACCGCGAAGGAGAAGCGATCGCATGGCATTTGAATAAGGCGCTGAAAGAAAAGACGAGCGCTCCGATCAGCCGCATCGTATTCAACGAAATTACGCCGATCGCGATCAAAGAAGCGGTCAAGCATCCCGACGAAATCGTGGAAAGCAAAGTGAATGCGCAAAAAGCGCGGCGCGTGCTCGACCGTCTCGTCGGCTACAATTTAAGTCCGCTTTTGTGGAGTAAAGTGAAAAACGGTCTTTCGGCCGGCCGCGTGCAGTCGGTTGCGCTTCGTCTCATCTGCGAGCGCGAAGAAGAAGTGGAAAATTTTCTGCCCGAAGAATATTGGACGCTCGATGCGGATTTTGTAAAAGGCAAAACGACGTTTACCGCTCAGCTCGTTTCCTACAAGGGCGAAAAGGCCGAATTGAAAAACGAAACCGAAGTCAATAAAATCATCGACTTGATAAAAAATTCCGACTGTACTGTCGCGAGCGTAAAAACGACCGACAAAACGGTAAAACCGAAAGCGCCGTTTACGACGTCGAAATTGCAGCAGGCGGCCGCAAACCGCCTCGGCTACACGTCGAGGAAAACCATGCAGATTGCGCAGCAGCTCTACGAAGGCGTCAACGTCGGCGAAAGCCGCGTAGGTCTCATTACGTATATGCGTACCGATTCCGTGCGCATTTCGCAAACCGCTCTCGACGAAGTGCGCTCGTGGCTTTCAAAAAATTATCCCGACGATCTTCCCGAAGAGCCCGTAAAGTATGAAGTCGGAAAAGCGGCTCAGGACGCGCACGAAGGCATCCGCCCGACCTACGTGTCGTATACGCCCGATTCGATAAAAGAATATTTGACGCGCGATCAGCTTCGCCTCTATTCGATCATTTGGGAGCGCTTCGTTTCGAGTCAGATGAACAACGCGAAGACGCGGACGACGAGCGTCGAAATTGCTTCGGGCGATGCGGTTTTCCGCGCATCCGCAAGCAAAATAGTCGACAAGGGTTTTTATCATGTCATCAAACTCCTTTCATCGAAAGAAGATAAAACCGGAAATCTCCCGTCGCTGAAAGAAGGCGAAAAAATCGCGTGCGAAAAATTTTATCCCGAACAGCACTTTACTCAAGGGCCCGCGCGCTACACCGATGCGTCCATCGTTCGAACGCTCGAAGAAAAGGGGATAGGCAGACCTTCGACTTATGCGCCGATCATTTCGGTTTTGCTCGACCGCTATTATGTGACGCGGACGAATCGTCAGCTCGTGCCGACTGTCCTCGGCCGCATGATATGCAAAATCCTCGTCGAATCGTTTCCGAACGTCATCAACGAACATTTTACCGCGGAAGTCGAAAACGATCTCGATAAAGTGGAGCAGGGCGCTCTCGTGTGGAACGGGATGATAAAAGATTTTTACGGCCCGTTCAAAAAACGCGTCGACGACGTGATGGAAACGCAGGAAAGCGTCAAAGGCTTTCTCGATGAAAAAACCGATATCGTGTGCGAAAAATGCGGAAAGCCCATGGTCAAAAAACTCGGCCGCTTCGGATATTTTCTCGCCTGTTCGGGATTTCCCGAATGCCGCAATACGCGTTCGATCCCGCTTGCGAAGTGCCCGATGCCCGGCTGTGACGGAGAGATCGTCGCGCGGAAAACGAAGGGAAGAGGCAAAGAATTCTACGGCTGTACGAATTACCCGAAGTGCAATTTTATTTCGCATTTCAAACCGATCGATCAGTATTGTCCGAAGTGCGGATGGTTCCTCGTCGAAAAATACGACAAAAAAAACGGCACGTATAAATCGTGCATCAATCCCGATTGCACCTTTTTGCACTCCGCAGACGACGCGGCGGCTTTCGAAAAAGAGTCGGAAGACGCTCCCGACTCTCGGCAATAGCGCAGGGTAAACCGGTGCGCCTTTCGGATGCGATAGACGAATTTTTGCTCTACCTCGAAGCCGTGCGCGGACTTTCGCTCAATTCCGTTTGTGCGTATCGAAACGATTTGCGACGCCTTTCGGCTTTTTTAGGCGCGGAAAAAGACGTGAAGGAAGCGAGTGCCGAAGATATCAGAAGCTGTATCGGAGCCCTTTCAAAAGAAAAAAAATCAAGCGCAACCGTAAACCGCTTTATCGCCGCGTGCAGAACTTTTTTTGCCTATTGCAAAAAATTTGAGTATATTAATACAGATCCCGCGGAGGAAATCAAAACGGTAAAGATGCCGCGCCACGTGCCGCGTTTTTTAACCGGCGCGGAAGTCGACGAGCTGTGCGCCGTGCCGAAAGAAAAAAAAATTCTGTGGGCAGCTCGCGACAGCGCTATTTTGGAAATGCTCTATTCGTCGGGATGCCGCGTTTCGGAGCTTGCTTCCGTTCGCTTAAGCGATATGTCGGAAGATTTTTCTTCCGCTCTCGTCACCGGAAAGGGCAGTAAAGACCGCCGCGTGTATTTCGGAGAAGATGCGCAAAAAGCGTTCAAAGCGTATCTTGCCGACAGGAAAAAGTTTTTTGCAAAAAAACGCATGACGGACAACGTGATCGAAATATTCGTCAACAGGAGAGGCACCGCTCTCGGCGCGCACGGCATCCGCTGGATACTGTCGCGCTATTCGGGTGCGGAGGGGACGGCTCGCCATATTTCGCCGCACGCGCTCCGCCACACCTTTGCGACCGCGATGATTTCACAAGGCGCGGACGTGCGCGTCGTGCAGGAGCTTTTGGGACACGCGAGCATTTCGACGACGCAGCGCTATACGCATATCACGACGGAACGCCTTATCGAATTGTATGAAAAAGCGCATCCGCACGGAAAAGGATGAGATAATTAATAATTGATGATGTGTAATTGTTAATTGTAGAAATCGAATCGATTGTGAAGCGGCGGCAAAAGCGCCGGTGTAAAACGGAATCGCCGTTTATTTTTTTGTTTTTATTCGTGCGGAGGGTTTAATACTCCGACGCTTGCGTCGTAAAAAAGGGTATTAAAGCCGACTGCAACCACCTTATGAGAACAACATACCCCGACGCCGCTTGAAGCTTCGCTGCGAGGTTGCGTCGGGGTGTTGATTGGAGTGTATATGGCTGCAAGAAAAATTCACAGTACGACGGTTATCGCCGTCCGCCGGAACGGAAAGGTTGCGATGGCGGGCGACGGACAGGTGACCGCAGGCAATACGGTCGTAAAGGGCAACGCGCGCAAAGTGCGCAAAATATACGACGGCAAAGTGCTCACCGGATTCGCAGGTTCCGTTGCGGACGCGTTTACGCTGTTCGATAAATTCGAAGAAAAATTAAAAGAGTATTCGGGCGATATCATGCGCAGCGCCGTCGCGCTTGCCAAAATGTGGCGTACCGAACGTTCTCTGCAAAAGCTCGAAGCCGAGCTCCTCGTCGCCGACGGAACGAAAATACTGCTCATTTCAGGCGACGGCAACGTAATCGAACCGGAAAACGACGTGTGCGCGATCGGAAGCGGAGGAAACTATGCGTATTCGGCGGCTCTCGCCTATCTCGAAAGCTCCGATATGAGCGCTGTCGAAATTGCGGAAAAGAGTCTTAAAATTGCGGGTAAGATCTGCATCTATACGAACGGCAATTTGACGGTAGAGGAGGTACGATAAAAAGCGCCGTCTGAAATATCGCCGACACTTTTTATCTCGAGTTTGCTTGGATGTTTGCAGAAGACGTGTATACGTGTTATTTCAATGAAAATCGCATGAATACGATACGTTTTGTTTTGCAAACTCGACTATTGAACGTGTGCGCACACGCGCACGGCTAAAAACTTTTTCGGAAATTGATATTTCCTGCAAAAGTTTTTATGGGAGGCATAAACGCATGAGCGACGTACCGGCAGAAGTACACACGGATTTGACGCCGAAGGAAATAGTCCTCAGGCTCGATCAATACATCATCGGACAGGAAAAGGCGAAGCGAGCGGTCGCCATTGCGCTGCGTAACCGCTACCGCCGTTTGAAACTTCCCGAAGATATCCGAGACGAAGTTGCGCCGAAAAATATCCTCATGATAGGACCGACCGGCGTCGGCAAAACGGAAATCGCGCGGCGGCTTGCAAAATTGTGTTCGGCACCGTTTTTAAAAGTCGAAGCGACGAAGTACACCGAAGTAGGCTATGTCGGACGCGACGTCGAATCGATGATACGCGATTTGATGGCGGTCGGCTTCAACGATGTCAAAGCGGAAATGGAAGAACGTTTGCGCGAAAAAAGCGTGCCCCTCGTCGAAGACCGTCTGCTCGATCTCCTGCTTCCCGGCTCCGCCGAAAAAGACAGGGCTGCAAAAGCGAACGAAAAAAAAGATGCGGCTGTCCTCGGAAATATTTTTACGTTTATAAACGGAAATAGAGCGGGCGATGCGGAATCGAAGATATCATCTCTTCCTGATCCGTCGCTCAGCACTTCGGAAAAAGATGCTGCGCAGAATGCGTCATCGGAAGGGAGTGCCGTATCCGATGCGGAAGCGCAGAGTGCAAGCCGGCAAAAAGAAAGCTCGACGCGGGAAAAGTTCCGCACGATGCTGCGCGAAGGAAAGCTCGAAGAGAGAGAAGTGGAGCTTACGGTGCATCCTCAGTTTCAAATGCCGAGCATGGAGATCATTGCCGGCGGCAATATGGAAGATCTCGAAAACAGTATGCAGAGCATCGCCGGTATGTTTTCGGGCGGAAACAAAGCAAAGCGGAGAACCGTGACGATTCACGAAGCGCGGAAAATCATAAGCGGAGAAGTGCTCGACACGATGATCGACCGCGATAAAGTCGCAGCCGAAGCGAAAAAGAGGGTCGAACAAAACGGCATCATCTTTATCGACGAAATCGATAAGATTGCGACGAAAAACGGCGAGTCCCGCGGACAGGACGTTTCCCGCGAAGGCGTGCAGCGCGATATCCTTCCGATCGTCGAAGGCAGCAATGTAAATACGAAGTACGGCGTCGTCGATACCTCTCATATTTTGTTTATTGCGGCCGGAGCGTTCAGCGTTTCGGCTCCGAGCGATTTGATTCCCGAACTGCAGGGACGCTTTCCGCTGCGCGTTGAACTCGACGCGCTCAAAAAAGACGATTTCAAAAAAATCCTCACCGAGCCGAAAAACGCGCTCACAAAACAGTACGTCGCGCTCCTCCAGACGGAAGGAGTTACGGTGCGTTTTGCCGAGGATGCGATCGACCGTATGAGTTTTCTCGCCGAAGACGTAAACGCAAAGAGCGAAAACATCGGTGCGAGGCGGCTCCACACGATCATGGAAAAAGTGCTCGACGATATTTCGTTCACCGCGGATGAACACGCAGGTGAAACGATCGATATCGATGCGGCATACGTCGACGATAAGCTTAAAGATATCGTCACTGACGGCGATATGTCGCGCTATATATTGTAGGACACGCATGGCGGAATCCCGTGTGGCGCAATTATGACGGAACGATAGCGGAGTGGTGACCATATGAATGCGCTCGATTTTATTAAAAAATATAAACTCGTTGCGATTGCGCGGAAAATCGCTCCGGATGTTGTCGTCCGTGCGGCGGAGGCGGTACGGACGGGCGGTATCCGCTGTCTGGAAATCACGTTCGACCAAGCTTCTCCGTCGTGTATCGAAGATACTTCATTTTCGATTGCATCGATAAAAAAGGCGCTCGGAGATGATGTGTGCGTCGGCGCAGGGACTGTCGTTACGATCGAACAGGTAAAAGCCGCGTACGAGGCGGGCGCCGACTTTATACTTTCGCCGGACACCGATCCTCTTGTCATTGCCGAAACGAAAAAGCTCGGTATGGTTTCCGTGCCGGGAGCGATGACGCCGACGGAAATAATGAGTGCCTATAATTCGGGTGCCGATATCGTTAAATTGTTTCCGGCAGGTTTTCTCGGTATCGATTATTATAAAGCCGTACGTGCTCCGATCAATCACGTGCCGCTCATGGCGGTCGGCGGTATAGACGAAACGAATGTCGCGTCTTTTTTCGAAGTGGGGTACTGCAGCTGCGGTATCGGATCGAATATTATGAAAAATGCGTTGATTGAAGCGGGTTCATACGAAGCGCTTACTTTACTTGCCGAAAAATTTGTTAAATCCTGTAAAGCCTATGTATGACGTATATTTCGATTCGGGAACGACGAATACGCGGGTATATATTGTCGACGAAGCGGGACGCGTCGTTTTTAAAACCGAAAAAGCCGTCGGTTCCAAAGATGCGGCTTTAGCGAACGACCGCTCGCTGCTTGCTCGCGAGCTTTATGCGCTTTACGTCTCCATGCTTGCCGAAAAAGGACTCAGCGATGCGGATATACGAGATGTGTGGATGTCGGGAATGGTTTCATGTCCGAGCGGTATCGTTGAGATTCCGCACATCTGTGTGCCTGCAGGCGTACAAAAACTCGCAGAGAACGTCTATGCGTACGACGAAAACCGATTTTTCAAACGCACGATTTTATTTATTCCCGGCGTAAAGAGCGTTCCTTTCGAAACGGAAATCACTTTTTCGAACGTCGATGCGATAAATAATATGCGCGGCGAAGAAACCGAAATTATGGGGATCATGAGCCGCATTACCGTTCCCGATACCTGTGTTTTTATTTTGCCCGGATCTCATACGCAGATCGCCGTTGTTAAAAATCATGAAATTACGAATATCGTTTCGACGATTACGGGCGAGCTTTTTAAAGCGATAAAGAGTGGGACGATATTGAGTGCGAGCCTTGAAGGAAGTTCTTCCGGCATCGATGCGTCCATGGTACGGCTGGGTTATAAAAATCTCATCACTTACGGTTTCAACCGTGCGATTTATATAACGAGAGCGCTTCATCTTTTCACCGAGTCGACGGACGTCGATCGGCGAAGTTATCTTGAAGGCGTGTTGAACGGCGGCGTACTGCAAGCACTTCATGCGGCGATAGGTGACGCACATTTCGATGTTTTCGTGTGCGGTTCGGCTTCTCAATACGATATTTTGAAAGCGATTGCAGACGAATATTATCCGGTATACGCTTTGAAAAAAATTGAAAACGATTCCGCTTTGCCCTTTTCCGTCGCAGGCTATAAAGCTCTTTCGCGTGCGTACGAATCGCTCTTTTTCCGCTAAACCCCTTTCCGCTATCTGCCGAAATTTGTAGTATGAGTACCTTTACGAGGGCGGTCGATTTACTGCACCGCGGCATGGATGTCAATACGCTGCGCTATCAAGTGTCGGCGAACAATATGGCCGCAAGCGGCGTTCCGAATTTCAAACGCAGCGTCGTCAATTTTGAAAGCGAACTCAAACGCGCGTTCGAATCGGAAGAAAAGGCGAAAAACGGTTTTCAGCTGACGCGAACCGACGAGAGACATTTTGCGCTCAACGAGCTCTACGATTACCGCGACGTCGAGCCGAGGCGCGTCCTCGATTATACGACGACTGCGAAGCCGAACGGCAACAACGTCGATGCGGAAACCGAAGCGATGATCGTTTTGCAGTCGCAGATGCAGTATCGCATGATGGCTTCTCTCATCAATTTCGAATTTTCGCAAGTGAACACTGCGATGCAAAAAGGCTGATAGGCATTTCTAAACTATAGCTTAAACTGCGCGTAAAAGGCGTGCACTTTACGGGAGTATTGTATGGGACTTTTTTCAAGTATAAATGTTGCCGCGACGGGGATGGCAGCCGAACGTCTTCGAAGCGATGTCATCGCAAACAATATCGCGAACGCTTCTACGACGAGGACGCAAGAAGGCGGTCCTTTCAAACGCTCGCGCGTCATACTTCAGGCGATCGGTGAAAAGTCGGTGCAGTGGCGTATGCCGTTTTGTCCCGAAGACTTGGACGAGGGTCCGGGAAAGGGCGTGCGCGTTTTGCAGATCGTAAAAGATACCGATACTAAAAACCGTCTCGTCTATGATCCGACGCATCCCGATGCGATACAGTCTGGTCCGAACAAGGGATATGTCGAATATCCGAACGTCAACATCGTCAACGAAATGGTAGACTTGATCGCAGCTTCGCGCGCCTATGAAGCCAATTCGACAGTCATCGAAGGGGCAAAAGATATGTTTGCTTCCGCACTGGAAATAGGACGGTAAAAGCTTTATAATGACGGCGGGTAAAAGCGCTCGGACGATTTGAGCGCAGGGGAAAATTATGAAAATACCGGAATTCGGCACATTGCAAATGAACCGCACGCTCTCCGCTCACACGGGCCGCGTAAATCTTTCGGATATAGCGGGTGCTCCGCTGAACGACATTCCGTCCGCTGCAAAAAATGCGTTTGAAAAAAAGCGAATCGATTTCGAATCCTACCTCATCGACGCGGTAAAATCGATGAACGCCGATCAGCTCGACGTCAACGTGCTCGAACAAAAGATTCTTACCGAACCCGAATCGGTCGATCCGCAGGACGTGACGATCGCGATGGCGAAAGCGCGGATGTCGCTCAGCCTTGCGCAAAACGTGATCGATCGTATCGTCTCCGGTTGGAACGAAATCACGACCACGCGGTAAGCTGAGGCTCCTCGTATCGGTTCGCATACCGTGAGGCGGTATGAGGCATCGGCCGTTTTATAAAACTTTCGCTTTTCAAAAATATAATAATATGGTATAATTCCCTATACTTTAACGGTGCGATTTACCGTTTTACGTATTCGTTCACGGGAGGGGTAGATGAACGAATGGCTCAAAAAGCTTACTGAATCCGTACGAAATTTGTGGGCGAAAGGAACGGTCGTGCAAAAGATCGTGTTCTTTGCCCTTGTTGCGCTCGTCATCGTTGCCGTCGTACTTGCGGCATCTCTTTCGTCGCGTCCGACGACGGTCAGGCTTTTCAATTCGCCGGTTACCGATCAAACGGCGCGGACGAGAATCCTCGACAAACTGAGCGAACAAAACGTCGAAGCCTACGTGACCGACGACGGTTATATTTCCGTCGGAGACGAACGCACCGCGCGGTGCATGAGGGACGTGCTCATCGGCGAGGGGCTTGTCCCGTCGAATATCGATCCGTTCGCATCGTTTTACAATCGAAGCTGGTCGACGACGGACGCCGAACAAAACGTGCGCCTTAAAAACGCGATCACGCAGACGGTCAAACAGCACCTCGAAGCGATCGACGACATAACGAAGGCCGACGTCAACATCGTTTTGCCCGACAACTCTCTGTTTATCTCCGAACAAAATCCGGTAACTGCGAGCATCATTTTGCGCGTAAAACCTATGAGTTCTCTGCTGCAGGATCCCAGGCGCATACGCGGTATCCAAAGCCTCGTGCAGACGGCCGTCGAAGGATTGCGTCCCGAAAACATCACGATCACCGACGCCGACGGCAATGTCTTGAACGATTTCGCCGCGATGGACGCGATCGATACCGTCAATCTCGTCGCACGCCAGCAGCGAGAAATTCAAAAGCTCGAAGCCTACTACCGCGCGCAGATTTTAAAATCGCTGCAAAGCACGTATACCGAAGACCGCATGCGCGATTTGAATATCAAAATCGATATGGATATGTCGAAGCGCACAAGCGATTCCACGATCTACACGCCGATTCAAATCCGCGCCGACAATCCGCGTACTCCCTGGGACGATTCCGAGCTCCGCGATTCGCTCACGATTGCGCAGCAGACCGTTACGAAAGAGTGGCAGGGTACGGGCTTTAATCCCGAAGGGCCCGCGGGCACCGAAGGCCAGACGCCGCCCGTGTATTCGGATATGTCGAACGTCATCGGGCGTTCTACAGAAACGGGCGTTATACAAAACAATGTCGTCAATACTACTCAGGAGCATAAAGAGACGAGTCCGCAGATAGATCGTGTTTCGGTTGCGGCGAACGTCGATGGTACGTGGACGACGCAGCTCGACCCGAAAACCCATCAGCCGGTTATCGATCCGGAAACGGGCAGGATCCGGCGCGTGTATACGCCCGTTCCGACGGATACGCTCGTGCAGACGGCGAACTATATTCAAGGAGCTGTCGGCTACGATGTCAGCAAAAATTATATCGTAACGGTGACGAATATTCCGTACGACAGAACCGCGCAGTTTGCCGCAGAAGACGAAGCGTATTTTGCGGGCATCAGGCGGCGTCTTGCCTTTATGCTTTCTCTCGGCGCGATCGCGCTTGTTCTCGTGCTGTTCATCGTCATCCGTCTTATCATGCGGGAGCGCGAACGGAGGCGCCGTCTTCGCGAAGAAGAGCTTTTGCGCCAGCAGCAGGCTGCCCGCGAGCAGGCGCTGTGGGACGCGAAAGAGGAGGGCATGGGCGTTACGATGTCCGTCGAAGAGTCGCGTAGGGCGGAGCTTCAGGAAAACGCGATCGCGATGGCAAAAGAGCATCCGGAAGACGTTGCGATGCTCATACGCACGTGGCTGATGGAGGAGTGACAGTATGGCAGAAGAAGCGAAGGGCGCAGCTGCAAAATCGAATAATCCCAAGCCCATTCCGAAGCCCGGCAGTTTAAAAACGCCGACGTCGGCGGGCGGTAAAAAAGGCATAAAAGATTACAAAAGTTTAACCGGACGGCAAAAGGCCGCCATATTCCTCGTATCGCTCGGCAGCGACGTTTCCGCCGAAATCATGAAGCATCTTCGCGAAGACGAAGTCGAAACGCTGACGTTTGAAATAGCGCGTTTGGAAACGATCGATGCGGAATTTAAAGACGCCGTTCTTGAAGAATTCCAAGAGCTGATGAACGCGCAGAATTTCATCACGACCGGCGGTATCGACTATGCGCGCGAACTCCTCGAAAAATCGCTCGGAAGCCAAAAAGCGATCGACATCATCAACCGTCTCACGAGTTCGCTCCAAGTGCGTCCCTTCGATTTTATACGGCGTACCGATCCCGCGCACTTGCTGAACTTTATTCAGCAGGAATACCCGCAGACGATCGCGCTCATCCTCGCATATCTCGAACCGGGCAAAGCCGCCGTTATACTCCAAAATCTGCCGGAAGAAATGCAGCCGGAAGTTTCGAAGCGTCTTGCGACGATGGACAGAACTTCCCCCGATGTTTTGCGCGAAGTCGAACGCGTGCTCGAAAAAAAACTTTCGACGCTTTCAAGCGAAGATTACACTGCAGCCGGCGGTGTCGACAGCATCGTAGAAATTTTGAACCTCGTCGACCGCTCTTCCGAAAAGGCGATCATCGAATCGCTTGAAGAAGAAGATCCCGATTTGGCCGAAGAGATCAAAAAGAAAATGTTCGTCTTCGAAGATATCGTTATGCTCGACGACCGCGCCATTCAAAAAGTGCTGCGCGAAGTCGATACGCAGGAACTCGCAAAAGCGCTCAAATCCGTCGATACGGAAGTGCAGGATAAAATTTTCCGCAATATGTCCAAGCGCGCGGCGAGTATGTTAAAAGAGGATATGGAATTCATGGGGCCGGTGCGTCTCAAAGACGTTGAAGAATCGCAGCAAAAAATCGTTTCGACGATCCGCCGTCTTGAAGATTCCGGTGAAATCGTCATCGCCCGTTCCGGTGAAGACGAACTCGTAACTTGACGGCACTATAGAGGAAGCAGATGGCAAAAACCGTTTTCCGCCCGAATGAAGTCAAAGCTCAAAAGGGCGAAGTTATGTTGAAGCTCGTCCACGACTTTAAGCCCGTAGAAGAAAAAAAAGTCGAAAAAGCACCGGAATACGACGGGCCGACGGCCGACGATTTACGGCGCGAAGCGGAAGAGTACAAAAAAAACTGGGAAGCGGAAAAAAAGCGGATGCTCGACGAAGCGCAGGCGTCTGCGGATGAAATCGTCCGGAAAGCGGAACAGGCGGCTTTTGCCGAAGTAAAGCGTCAAACCGACGAAGCGAATATTATTAAAGCCGATGCTCAAAAAAACGCGGAAGAGATCGTAAAAAAAGCACAGGAATCGGCACAGGAAATTATCCGCGATGCCGAATCTCAGCAGCAAAAAGTCGAATCGGACGCGTATAAAAAAGGTTTTGACGAAGGGCACGAAAGCGGCTACCGCGACGGGGAAGCGGAAGCGAACCGCCTCATCGAGCGTATGCATGCGATGCTCGAAGCCGTCATGCGCCGCCGCGAAGAGATTTTGCGCGATACCGAAACGCAGATCGTAGAACTCGTCATTTTGATGACGCGCAAAGTGGTCAAAATCATTTCCGAAAATCAAAAGAGCGTCATCATGAGCAACGTGCTCGCTGCTCTGAAAAAGGTAAAAGGCAGATGCGAAGTGACGCTGCGCGTCAATCTCGAAGACGTCAAACTCACGACGGAACACATAGACGATTTTATCAAGCGGGTCGAAAATATACGAGGCATTACGGTCGTCGAAGATTCGACTGTGGAAAAGGGCGGCTGTATCGTCGAAACCGACTTCGGCGCGATCGATGCGCGCATTTCGAGCCAACTCAGCGAACTCGAAAACCGCGTCATGGAAATCTCGCCGGTAAAGACGCTTGCAAAATCAGACGTGATCGAACCGTCTTCTTAAATTGATAAAATCGGTACGGGTGGGGACATGCGTTCATCGTATACGGGAGAATTCGATTTTTCAAAATACCTCAAAACGGCGGAAGGGATCGATCCGATTTTATACATCGGACACGTGACGGCGGTCAACGGTCTCGAAATCGAAAGCCGGGGTCCGCGTTCGGTCATCGGCGAAATGTGTACGATCCGCATGCCCGATTCCGCCGAAACGCTTGCGGCCGAAGTCGTCGCTCTTGACGGTACGACGGTAAAGCTTACCGCATACGGCGACACGAAGGGGCTCGAAGTCGGCTGTGAAGTCGTCGCTTCGGGTTCCGTACTGCGCGTTCCCGTCGGCTCATCGCTTTTGGGACGCGTCATCGATGCGACGGGAAAACCCTGCGACGGGCTCGGTGAAATCGTGCCGGAAACTTATTATCCTGCAGTCGCATCTCCTCCCGATCCTATGAAGCGTCTTCCCGTCGTGCGCCGTGTAGCGACCGGAGTGCGCGCGATCGACGCGATGCTCACCGTCGGTAAGGGGCAGCGGCTCGGTATTTTTGCCGGAAGCGGTGTCGGAAAATCGACGCTCATCAGTATGATAGCGCGCAATACCGACGCCGACATCAACGTTATCGGTTTGATCGGAGAGCGTGGCCGCGAAGTGCTCGATTTTATAAACCGCGATTTGGGAAAAGAAGGTTTGGCTCGTTCGGTCGTTGTTATGGCGACAAGCGATCAGCCGTCGATCTGCCGCCTGCGCGCAGCTTACGTGACGACCGCCGTCGCCGAATATTTCCGCGACAAAGGCAAAGACGTCATGCTCATGTTCGATTCCGTCACTCGATTTGCTCAAGCTCAGCGGGAAATAGGACTTGCAAACGGCGAACCGCCGGCACAGCGCGGCTATCCGCCGAGCGTATTCGATATGATCCCGAAGCTGCTCGAAAGAGCCGGTACAAACAACAAGGGGTCCATCACGGCGTTTTACACCGTACTCGTCGACGGAGACGATCTCAACGAACCGATCACCGACAAAGTGCGCGGAACGCTCGACGGGCACATCATATTGAACCGCCGCCTCGCTCAAGTCTACCATTACCCCGCGATCGACGTACTGCAGTCGATAAGCCGTCTCTCCAAACGCGTTACCGGACGCCAAACGCAAAAAGCCGTCGGCATACTGCGCACGCTTATGGCCTCTTATGCGAATAACGAAATGATGATCACGACGGGTATCTACCAAAAAGGCAATTCGGCTGAAATCGATGCGGCTCTCGAAAAGCATGCCGCTATCGAAGATTTTTTAATGCAGGAAGAATACGAAAAGTGTCCGCTCGACGAAACGCTTAAAAAACTTTCTGAGCTTTCAGGGGTTGCGATCCCGCCCGAAGAATACGGAGAAGCTCCCGTCGTTCCTTCTCTCGGTGCCGCGGAAATCGCCGAAGAGTCCGAATGAAAAAATTTACGTTTCCTCTCGAAGACGTGATGAAATACCGCGAGTATCTGCAAAACGAAGCGGAACTCGCGCTCGGTAAAGCGATGGCGGTCGAACACGATATTCAAATGCGCCTCGACGAAGTCGCTTCTCAATATGCCGCTCTCGCCGAAAATATGCGCGGCTCTACCGATTTCAACGATATAGCGCGAGCAAACGATTTTTACGTTCTCCTCGATCAGCAAAAAGATTACCTTTTGGAAAAGATGGCGGAAGCGAAACTTGTTTCCGAGCAAAGGCGCAAAGAAATGCAGGATGCGATGCAAAAAACAGAAGGCCTCCATAAGCTGCGCGAGCGTCAGTTCGATGAGTACAAAGACGCGGAGATGAACGAAGCGAACGATATCGCCGACGACGTGACAAACGCACGCGCTGCTAGGGGAAGAGTTTAATTAATAATGGAATGCGCTGCCGCCGATAAATTCGCGCATGATCGATCGCGCGGGAACGGCAGTCGGCGGAATCGGCGAAAAGTTGTATAAAAAGCTCAAAAGGCGGCACGCTTCTCCGTATTCTTTTTGCGTCGGGTTGACGCATCTCAAAAGCGGATCGGCGTAGACTTTGAGAACTGCAAGCTCGTAGTCAAGAGCGGTGTTGAGCATCGCGTCGGCGTTGATTTGAAAGGGGAATATGTGTTTTTGTTCTCCCGCTTGAACGCTCGGCCACATGGAAATCGTTTCGGCGGCGCTTTTGCCTCGGAACTGCGAGTCGCGCACGATTCTGCGGATGAGACGGTTGTCGCTCGTCGAAATGCGGTTATGGTCGTCGAGGTTCAGCTGCGTGAGCGCCGACAGGTAGATTTTAAATTTGAGTTCGTGCGGAATGCGAGAGGTCAGTTTATCGTTTAAGCCGTGGATTCCTTCGATTATTAAAATTTCGTTGTCGGCGAGCTTTATCGTATTTTTGTCTTCATAATAGCGTTCTCCGCGTATAAAGTTATACGACGGGATGCGCACTTCTTTTCCGGCAAAGAGATCGAGCAGATTGTCGTTGAGCAAATCGATGTCGAGCGCTTCGAGGCATTCGTAATCGTAATCGCCGTTTTCGTCTTTCGGATTTTTTTCACGGCCGACGTAATAGCTGTCGAGACTGAGCACGTGCGGCAAGTAGCCGATCGCTTCGAGTTCGAGCGCAAGTTTTTTTGCAGACGTCGTTTTGCCTGAACTCGACGGACCTGCTATCAATACGGCGCGCACCTGTTCGCGTTTTGCGATCTGATCGGCGACGTCGGCGAACTGCCGCTGCTGAAAGGTTTCGGCTATATCGATAAAATCGTTTATCTTGCGTTCGTTGACGAGTTTGTTGAGAGTTGCCGCCGATGTTACGCCGATGCGTTTTCCCCATTCTTTGTAGCGGCTGTAGATTTCGAAAAGCTGCGGCTGATCGACGAATTCGGGGAGCTCGTCGGGATCCGACGGCTGAGGAAAGCGCAGCAAAAAGCCTTTACCGTAGGGAAGGAGGCCGAACGTTTTCAAAAAGCCCGTAGACGGAACGAGAGGACCGAAATAGAGATCGGAAAAATTGTCGAGAGAATTGATTTTAACGCGCGGCGGACAAAAATAGTTCAGCTGCAGCCGGGTTTCGACGCGCCCGAGCGCTTCAAAAAGCGAAACCGCGTCGGTGTAGGAAAGAAACTGTACGGTTATCGGAAGATTTTTTGCGACGAGGAGAAGCATCTCCTTTTCGAGCGCGGCGATCTGCTCTTTGTTTATAGGATTTCCCGTTTCGAGCGTATAATAATAACCGCTTCCGAGACTGTGTCCGCACAAAAGCCTCGACAGCGGAAAGAGCTTGTGCGCGGCTGCGGCGAGCAGGAGACAGAGCGAGCGTCGATACACTTGCGCGCCGTCTTTGCTCGAGTCGAGGACGGGTTCGAGATAGGAATTTATTTCGAGCGGTTTGTCGAACGGCTCGATTCCGTTATTCACTTTTACGGCAAGAATGTGCTCGCTCTTTTCGGAAAAGTGCGAAAGCAGCGTGTTGATCGGCGTACCGGAAGGCACACACAAGGTTTTGCCTGACGGAAAAGTGACGGAAAGCGTATGTCCCGGCATATTAGGCGGTATTGGATTTGAACCAATGGCTTCTACCGTGTGAAGGTAGCACTCTACCCCTGAGTTAACCGCCCGAACGATTTCAAGCATCGAATATAGTAATACATTTTAACAGGTTCACCGCATGCTGTCAAGGAATATGAAAAACCGAATGTGATACCGTATAATGTGCCGCCTTGACACTGCCATTTATAAAGCGTAAAATTATTGCCGTAAAATGATTTTTATTAATAAGGGGTTATTAGTATGATTAAAGTCGGTATCAACGGTTTCGGTCGCATCGGGCGCATGGTATTCCGCGCTGCGGTTTCAAACTTTAACGACATTCAAATTGTCGGCATTAACGATTTGCTCGCTTTCAATAAAGCCGATCCTTCGAAAATGCTGATCGATTATCTTGCATATCTGCTCAAATACGATTCGGTTCACGGCCGCTTTGAAGGCAAAGTCGAATTCGACGATCAGCACCTCATCGTAAACGGCAACAAAATCCGCGTTTTCGCGGAAAAAGATCCCGCGAATATCAAATGGGGCGAATGCGGAGCCGATGTCGTCGTTGAATCGACCGGCTTTTTCCTTACGAAAGAAGCGTGCGAAGCGCACATCAAAGGCGGCGCAAAAAAAGTCGTCATGTCGGCGCCTTCAAAGGACGACACGCCGATGTTCGTTTACGGCGTCAACGACACGACCTATGCGGGACAGACGATCATTTCGAATGCGTCCTGCACGACGAACTGTCTTGCTCCCCTTGCAAAAGCGATTCACGACGAATACGGCATTAAACGCGGTCTTATGACGACGGTGCACGCATCTACGGGTACGCAGCTTACGGTCGACGGTCCGTCAAAGGGCGGAAAGGACTGGAGAGGCGGCCGCTCCGTATACAACAATATCATTCCGTCGACGACGGGCGCTGCAAAAGCGGTCGGTAAAGTTATCCCCGCGCTCAACGGCAAACTCACCGGTATTTCTATGCGCATTCCGTCTCCCGACGTATCGGTCGTCGATCTTACCTGCCAGCTTGAAAAACCTGCCGGCAAAGACAAAGACGAAGCCTACAAAAATATCTGCGAAACGATAAAAAAAGCCGCTGACGGCGCGCTCAAGGGCATCCTTGCATACACCGACGATCAAGTCGTTTCGACCGACTTTACCGGCGACAGCCGCACGTCGATCTTCGATGCGAACGCGGGTCTCGCGCTCGAAAACGATTTCGTAAAACTGATCGCGTGGTACGACAACGAGTGGGGCTACTCGAACAAGCTCTGCGAAATGATCCGCGTAATCAGCAAGTAAGTGTTGTGCACGGTCGTACGCACTTGCTTCGACCGTGGGTACGACAACGAGTGGGGCTACTCGAACAAGCTCTGCGAAATGATCCGCGTGATCAGCAAGTAAGGGCTTAGTCTGTCGTTCCGATTATTTTTAATAATTATTAATCGAAAAAAACCGGCCGGTGCGTGATGCATGTCGGCCGGTTTTTTTTATGCGCGATTCCGCTTGAAAGTCTGCTGCTTTGCGGCGAGTTTGTTTATGTAGACGCCGATATTCCGCGCAGTTTTTTTTGAATCCGCTCTTGTACGCCGGCGGCGGGAGCGAGCGTCGTCATCGTAAAATAATATCGGTTTTTTTCAAGAGCGAACGATGCGTCGACGCGGTGTTTTACATCGGTAAAAAATATATTGTACCATTTTTTCGGAGGGAGTTCGGTTTCGAACGCTTCGATTCGGCCGAAATCGATGAGCTGTTCGGAAGGCTTTTTTCCGTGCGTCATTTCGCGAAACATCTGAGCCATGAAATTTTCGGACGGGGAAACGTAAAAATACAGTCCGTGTGCACAAAAGACGAGGAGCCCCCAAAGTTCGCTGCGGGAAGAAACAAGCGAGAGAGCCGCGTATGTTTTTTTATCGGCATTGATGCATACGAATTCCAGCTCTTCGACGGCGTCGCCGATTTTTTTTTCGAGTTCGATAAAAAATTGTTTTCGTTCTTCATTCATATAAAAATAACTATAACAGATACTGAAAAAATATTACATATCTGCTATACTGTACGCTATGAATGAAAAGAAAAAATCGCCGTTCATTATTCGGCTTTTCAAAGGAATTTTAATTTTTTTCTGTATTATCCTCGTCTCTCTCTTCGGATGGATCGGTTTTTCCGCTCTCGACAGAATGTCGCCTCTCGACGTGATTCCGTCCGATTATTCGGTTTTCGTACATACCGATTCCGTGTGGGATGCCGTCTCTCCGATAATCGATTTGAAAGCCGCCGACGTGCTGCTTGCCGATCCGCTGCTTTCGAATTACCGCGCCCCGTTTATGGAGTTCCGCTCGTCGGCTCTGCGCGGCAACAAATATCTGCGCTTCGCCGCTTCCCGAAGCGTGTATGCGGCGTTTTATGCGGGGAAGGGGACTTCGTCGTATATCGCCCTCATCGATATGAGTTTTCTTTCCGCGCTTACGCGTCTTGCTCCTCTTGTCGCGCCCCATTTGAATATTAATAATTTGGAGTATGTGAAAGATTACGATTTTCCGTATTTCAAATACGCTGCCGAAAAGAACAGCGCGTATTATATCGCTCAAAAGCGAAATCTCGTCGTAGCATCCGATTCGCTTTCTTCTCTTTCCCGTGCGATTTCGGACGATAACGCTCATGCGTACAAAAAAGAAGAAAAGGCGGTTTTGCTGCAAAAAACGAACGATCCCATCCGCATTATTGCTAACGGAAAGCGGCTTGCCGAACAGTTTACCGCCGGAAACGATGTTACTGAGGCTCTTTCCTCTCTGCTCGATGAAACGGCTCTCAGCGTCGTTTCATTCGGTATCACCGATGCGGATATTACGGTCAAAGCCGAATTCCCTTTTGCGATTTCGGATACGAGCGTATCTCCGCTCGCGCCTCTTTTAATAAAAAATTCGAAAATGCCCGCGCTTCTTTCGCAGCTCGGAGAGAGCGTGCAGTACTATACGCTGCTGAATGCGGGACAGTTCACTGAATTGAAAGATGCTCTTTTTCCGCTTTTGCAAAAGACGAGCGATATCGAGCGCACATGGCAAAGAGCGAACGCTTGGTGTAAGCGGCTTTTTTCGGTATCCCTCGACGATATCGTTTTTTCATGGACGGGAAGCGAGTGCGCAGTCCTCGGTATCGAAGGCAATACCGATCCCGTTTTTGTGCTGCAAATACGCGATGCGCGTCAGAGAGAAACAATATTCGATTCCATATTTTCGTCGTTTGCGATCGAAAACAATACGAATTTAATAATCGGGGGCGTGCGCCTTCCCCGCATCGATATGCCGCCGCTGCTTCGCGAGCTGCTTTCGTCGTTCGGCGTCGATCTGCCTCGTCCGTATTATTTCGTGCAGGGAGAATATATTTATTTTTCCGAGTCGCCGCAAAATCTTTCGACAGTGTACAATGATCTGAAAGATCGCAAAATGCTTGCGCGAAACGAAAATTGGAAAACGGTGTCCGGCAATCAGTCGGCGGAAGCGACGGTGAGCGTGTATTACGATTTGAAACGGAGCATTCCGTTTTTTATCCGAAACGGTACGCTGCTTGCCGACGTGCTCAAATTATATACGGTCGGCCGCTGCGATTTCCGCTTAAAAAATTCCGTGCTCACCTGTCAGCTGCATGCGGTCGCTTCTTCCGTATCGGATATGCGTCTCGTTCCGGGATTTCCGATCGCGATCGAAGGGGCGACTGACTTTTTGCTGCACGCCGAAGCGGAAAAAAATCCCGGTGCGGTGTTTTGGCTTGAAAACGGAAAAAAGATACGCTCTCTCGAACTTGCGTCCATGAAGAAGACGGAGCTCGGTTTGACCGAAACCGCGTCGATCGTTCCGGCTGCGGAAAAGTGCAGAGACGGAGGCGTGCTTTGGGCCGTCGGTGCGAACGGTGCGGTACATTTGCTGAACCGCACTCTTGAAAACGTCGGAAACTTTCCGATCCTCACGGGCGCCGCTCCGTCCGCGCGGCCTGCGGCATTCGGTAAAACGCTTTTGATTCCGTCGCGAGGTTCGGTTATCGTCGTCGTAAAAGACGACGGTACTTACGATGAAGTGCAGTTTCCGGATGACGGCGAAATCCTTTCTGCGCCTTCTCTTTCGGGCGACACGGCTGCAGTCTACGAAAAGTCGTTTGCAGGCTCGATCTATCTTATGAAAAATCAAAAAATTATTAATTCTTCCGAGCCGATGGAAATAGACGGCATAGGTTTTGATTCGCCTGCGCTGTTGGAAACGGGAGGATCGCTCTATACGGCCTTTATAACCCAATCGGGCAGGTTTTACCTTTTCAAAGACGCAAAGCTCGAAGAAGGTTTTCCGATAGAGACGAACGACGTATTTTATACGAACGTCGTTTCATGCGGAACTTTTTTCTTTGCGCTTTCGGAGGATGCGGAAGTGTATCGCTTCGCCCTTGACGGAACCTTTACGACGGTAAAGATTCCCGGCGCATCCTCTGCGCGGCAAGGGAAAATCGCTTCCGTACGTTCCGCTTCGGGAGATGCCGTGTATGCGTGCGCCGATGAAAACGTACTCTACGGTTTTATGCAGTCTCTCGAACTCGTACCCGGATTTCCCGTCGCGGGCAGGGGCGTACCCGTCATAGCGGATGTCAACGGCGATAAAAAGGGCGAATGTATCGTTCTTTCGTTCGATAAAAACTTATATGCCTGGGATATACAATGAAAAAATTAATAATTATTATTTTTGCGGCGTTCACGTTAGCTCTTGTTTCCTGTATGACGTTTCAAAAAGACGTACTCGTCTCTTCGGATGAAACGACCGACGGCGGTTTTTCGCTTTCGATGCAGTCACGTCTTGTCCCTCTCGATGCCGCTTTTTTCAGCGGAGACAATCCTGAAACGTATGCGGCTGAAAGGGCGCATATTATTTCGGAGATACAAAAGCGTCTCGCGTTTCCCGAACTTGAAAAACGGACGGCCTCCCGCCTCTATGCGCTTCTGGGCCGTGCGTATTTTATCGGCGGAAATACGAACGAAGCAAGAAAATGCTATGATCAGGCTGTCCGCCGCTATGCCGACGACAGCGAAGCGATCGTGCTCGGTCATCGCTTGGGAATTGTTAATTTAAAAGAAGCGCTTTCGCTTCGAAGCGGAGACGGCGTTCTCGTCCTCGAATCCGCGCTCGGCGCATATAAAGCCGGAAAGTACGATGAAGCGGCGGGTCTCTTCGATACGGCTTTTTTGCTCCTTGCTCCTTTTTATAAAAGCGCGTACTCGCCGCTCCGCGAAAAAGCGTGGCGTCTTAAAGATGCCGTTTCCGGCGACAAAGCGCTTTCGAAATTTTTGCCGCTCGAGTCGCTTTCGCTTTTGCAGATGATCGAAATAACGCAAGTCTCGACGCAGCTATTGGATATCTACACGGGCGGAAAAAAGTACGGCGGTGAAAAATTATTCTCCGTTGTACGGGGTACGGGTTTGCTGAAAAGCGTTTCAGGCGCTTCGGACGACGCTCAGCTTCGCTCGTCTTCGGAAGCGAGCCGTATTCTTTGCGCGCGCTTTTTGTGGAACTTACGGACGGCTGCCGGAAAAAATCCGAATCCGCTGAGATATTCCGAGCGCTACCGCAGCAGAATGCTTGCAAGTCCCATACGGGATGTGCCGCTGGATTCTTCCGATTTCGATGCGGTGCTCGGCTGCGTTGAAAACGAACTTATGACGCTCCGCGACGGAGTCAATTTTTGTCCCGAAGGAAAAGTGTCGGGTGCCGAATTCAACGCGAGCCTTACAAAGATACGATAGCGGATTTTTGTTTTAAACGATTTCAATCGATATGCTTTTCCGCGCGAATAAAAAAAAGGGGCCGCAAGGAGGACGGTCCCTTAAAATTTTTTGTATACCGCTGAAAAACGCTTTTTCAAATCTCTGAGAGCTTCTATTTTTAGAAACTGTCGTTTTGTTTTGCAAGTTTTTTTTCGATATCGTCGGGTGTCATTTTTTTGGCGTTGTACTGCAAAAGCGAATACCCGGCTTTATTGACTTTTTTGATCCACGCGATATAGCTTCCGCCTCTTTGAAGCGCGTCCGCTTCGTCGAGCAGCTTTGCGCTTTCGGCTTTTTGCGCTTTGTCGTCGAACAAAAACTGCGAAAGGAAAATCTTCGCAAAATACGTTTCCGCATCAGTGCGCGCATCCCTTACCGCGCGTTCGAAATA
Organism: Treponema sp. Marseille-Q4132; assembly: GCF_014334835.1. Lineage (NCBI taxonomy): Bacteria > Pseudomonadati > Spirochaetota > Spirochaetia > Treponematales > Treponemataceae > Treponema > Treponema sp. Marseille-Q4132. The sequence goes on along the minus strand of NZ_CP060591.1, from coordinate 539,507 downwards.
CTCTCCCGCTTTCGTTTTGCTCCCGCCGCCGATGGACGGTGCGAAATAATACCATTGCGCGATGTTCGTGAGCGCATACGACATGGCGGGATCTTCGTTTAGAGCTTTTTCATAATATTTTTTTACGGCGATGCCGTCTCGCATGATGACGCCGACCGTCGCATAGCTCAAATTGCACGAAAGCATATCGGCCGCCGTAGACCACAGCCATTTGTTTATCTCGCCGTTTTTGTGCGCCGAAAAATATGCGTCGTTTTTATCGTACTGAGTACGTATGAGCGATTTGAGAGAACCTTCCATAGACGGAATTTGCCGCATATAATTATACTGTTCGAGGATTTTAAAATTCTCGAAAATCAATTTTTCTTCATCGGTAAAAGATGCAAGCGCGTTTTCTGAAAAATGTTCCGCTGTATACGCTTCGATTTCCGAAAGCGCAGTTTCGGGGGAAGCGCAGGAAGCGAGGTTCATGCGCAGCGTCATAAAGCCGTCGATTTCCTTTTGCGCTTCGGCGGAAATCGCTTCCGAAAAAAGAAAGGGGAGGGGGAGCGTCAGCGCTAAAATACATACAAGCGTTATTCGAATTCGTTTCATTTCATATAAAAAATAATGAATCGGCTGAAAAAAGACAAGGTATGCAAATATGCGTTTTGCGTAATCCCCACAATCCGCGTTTTTGCGATTGCATATTGCGGTCGGAAAATATATAATAAAAAAATAGAATCGCAAAATTTTTTTGAAACAATACAGCAGGGGGCATTATGATTAAAACCGTAAAAGATGTGGATTTAAAAGGCAAGCGCATCGTCATGAGAGTCGATTTCAACGTTCCGATGAAAGACGGCGTCGTTCAGGACGATACGCGCATTATGGCGGCGCTGCCGACGATCAAATATATCCTCGAACAAAAACCGCGGAGCCTCGTTTTGATGAGCCATCTCGGCGATCCTGCGAAAGACGTAAAAAAAGCCGCCGAAAAAGCGGAAAAGGCGGGAAAGCCGTTTACCGAAGAGGACAAAGAAAAATTCATCGCGGGGAAAAACCGCATGGCACCCGTCGCCGCGTATTTGGAAAAAAAGCTCGGTACGCACGTCGCGTTTGCGCCCGATGCGCTCGGTCAAAAAGCCGCCGTCGACGCTCTGCCTGAGGGCGGAGTTATGATGCTTGAAAACGTCCGCTTTCATAAAGAAGAGACGGCAAAGACGGCCGAAGAGCGCGAGGGAATGGCCAAAGAGCTTTCGACTTACGGCGACATCTTCGTCAACGATGCGTTCGGCACCGCGCACCGCGATCAGGCATCGACTGCGACGATTGCAAAGTTTATGAAAACGGAATGCGTCGGCGGTTTTCTCATGGAAAAAGAAGTGAAGTATCTCGATCCGATGCTGCACAATCCTCCGAAACCGATGGTTGCGATTATCGGAGGCGCGAAAGTTTCTTCGAAAATCGCCGTACTCGAAAGTCTTTTGAAAAACGCATCGACGCTCGTCATCGGCGGCGGTATGTCGTACACGTTTTTGAAAGCGCAGGGACACAGCGTCGGAAAATCGCTCGTCGAAGACGATTTTATCGATACGGCGAAAAAATTATTAAACGATGCGAAAGCAAAAGGCGTAAACATCCTTTTGCCGGTCGATCACAGAGGCGCCGAGTCTTTCGATGCGAACGCTTCTGCCGTTTCGATCGACGGTACCGATATCCCCGACAATCTCATGGCGCTCGACGTGGGACCGAAAACCCTCGAACTGTACAAAAAGGCGATCGGAGAAGCGAAGTCGATCATTTGGAACGGACCTGTCGGCGTGTTCGAATTCGAATCCTTTTCGAAAGGAACGGAAGCGGTTGCGCGTATGGTCGCCGAAGCAACGTCACGCGGAGCTATGACGGTAGTCGGCGGCGGCGATTCGGTCGCTGCGGTCAACAAATTTCACCTTGCCGATAAGATGAGCCACGTTTCCACGGGCGGCGGCGCGTCTCTCGAATTCCTTGAAGGAAAAACGCTTCCGGGCATCGCGATTTTGGCGCAAAAATAAATTATCGATAAACGGCGAGTTTTGAAAATTATTAATTTTTTATAGGAGATACGATAAAAAGCGCCGTCTGAAATATCGTCGTCGCTTTTTATCTCGAGTTTGCACGGGTGTTTGCGGAATCTATGTATACGTATTGTTTTAATGAAAATCGAATGAATACGATACAGTATAGTTTCGCAAACTCGATTATTGAACGTGTGCGCTTTTGCGCACGACTAAAAACTTTTTCGGAAGTTGCAACTTCCTGCAAAAGTTTTTATAGGAGTTTTTATGGCACGGACACATTATATTGCGGGAAACTGGAAAATGAATACGAGCAAAGCCGAAGCGGTCGCGCTCGCAAAGGATTTGGTTCTGCAGCTGAAAGGAAAACCGAATAAGTATATGATCGCTCCGCCTTTCGTTTACCTCGACGCGGTCGCGCAGGTTGTAAAAGGGAGCAATATTATTTTAGGTGCTCAGGATGTCGCCGCTACCGGAAACGGAGCGCACACGGGCGAAGTGTCGGCGGAAATGCTCAAAGACATCGGAGTGCAAGCGGTGATCATCGGGCATTCGGAGAGGCGGCATGAAATCGGCGAAAGCGATATGCTCATCAACGCAAAAGTGCGCAAAGCGCTCGCATCGGGTCTCGATGTCGTTCTGTGTATCGGAGAGCTGCTTTTCGAACGCGAAGAAGGAAAGGCGGAAAGCGTGTGCGCGTTCCAGCTCGATGCGGGACTTTCAGGCGTAACGGCCGCCGAAATGGCGCGCGTTACGATCGCATACGAGCCGGTGTGGGCGATCGGTACGGGAAAAACCGCGACGCCCGAAGACGCCGAGGCGATCCACGCGTTTTGCAGAGCTCATATCGAAAAGCTCTACGACAAAAAAGTCGCCGACGAAACGATCATCCAGTACGGCGGTTCGATGAAAGCGGCAAATGCAGCCGAACTGCTTTCTCAAAAGGATATCGACGGAGGGCTCATCGGAGGGGCGGCGCTGAAAGCCGACACTTTCGTTCCGATCTGCGTTTTGTAAAAAATTGCATGGCGGCGATGTTTAAAATTAAGTCATCGGTAATATAAAGAGTCGAATGTCGAGTTTTGAAAGTATGCGTGAATAAAGCTATGCTTTCGGCGAGAACCCGTCCGCTTAGCCGCGGTCGAGCTTTTAGAGCAGGCTTCCGCAAGCCTAACGCTCGAAACGGCACGCAGCCGGAACCCCGCCTTCGCACACTTTTATTCGTTTTTCAAAACTCGCCATTCCGGTATTACACGAAACTGATGGAAAATTTCGAGTTTTAAAAAACTCGAAATTGAACCTAAAGACTTAATTTTAAACTCGTCAGCTGTCTGAAAAAAGAATCGACTTTTCAGTCAACCGCTTTCCAAAGCATTTTGTTATCGGCGATTTCGTACGTTATGTGTCCTTTTTCATACAAGCAGGTGAGAAAAGAGCGCAGCGTACAGCCGATGAGTACGTATTGAGCGAGCTTCATCGAAATGCCGTTTGCGTTTGCGACTTCGGTTAACAATTCTTCGGCCGTATGCGGCTTTTTTTTCAATATCTTTATAATGCAGCTTATCGTCTGTAAAACGGCAATTTGATTCATCTCCGCCGTTTCGTCGATCCGCGTGACGGCGTCCCCGTGGCTCGGCACATACCAGTCCGCGCTTATGGAACAGAGTTTTTTGAGCGTATCCAAAAAAGAAGCGACATCGAACATAAACGGGATCGAAAATTTCGCGATAAATTTTTTGCCGAATACGGCGTCTCCTGCAAAGAATGCGCACTTCCCGTCGGGGAGTGTACACATAAGGCCGAGCATTTCAAAATAGTGGCCGGGCAGGGCGATAAAGCGTATTTTTTTTCCGTCGGAGAATTCGACGCAGTCTTCGGCGCGTATGATGTGCGTAGGTTCCGCATACGCAGGCACGTAATAGGGTACGCGCAGTTCGGGAAGCGGAAAGCCGCCCCATGCGATGGAAGGCTGCAAAAGCGTGTTTTCGACGCTTCCTTTTTCAAGGTAGGGCATCCAGATGCCGCACTTCGTTTTTTCGGCAAAATAGGCGTTTCCGCCGCTATGATCGGCGTGCGAATGTGTGTTGATGACCGCTCGGAGCTGCCAGTCGGTAAAATGAGCGTTGAGAATCGTTTCGATTTTGCGCGCGTCTTTTTCGCTTCCGCCCGAATCGATAAGATAGAGAGCGCATCCGCTTTCGCTTTTTATGCGTACGACGCCGACGTTCGTTCCGCCGGGGATCACGTAGACGTCGGGGATGAGTTCCTGTATGTCAGCCATAACGCATAAAAGTATATCAGATAAAAGATTCGGCGTCAGTATGTTCGAAACCGCTTTCTTTCGGATTCGGCGCTTTTATCGCACATAGTTCGTTGTGCCGTGCGATATCATCTGTCTTTTCCGCTTGCAAAGAGCGGGAGCCGTTTTGTTAAAGATTTATTGACTTCGATTTTCGCTTCTTTTCCGTCCCACGTATAGGTGCCCGTTCTGCTCATGATGTATGAGCGGATACCGGTTTTAATAAAGGCCGAACCGCTTCCGGAAATCGTTCGGAATACGACGGAGGCGGTAAAAGGATCCTGTCCTTTTTTTATATCGTCGATGAGCGACGGGAATTCGATGATGACGGATTGTGCATTCGTTTCGTCGGCGTATTCCATACGCAAAGCGGGAAGCGATGCGCTTATCCTCCTGATCGTCGTTTCATAGCGTTTCTTTTTATATGTGACGGTACCGTAGGTTAAGTCGGGGATATGCAGCGCGTCGAAATATTCGCCGTAAGTGTTTTTGAAAAACTCATCGGTTTTCGCGCTGCCCGTTTCCGCTATGCGGTTTTTGAGCGAATCGCATTCGTCGATGATGTTTTTCGCCGCGGAGATTTTATACGGGGTGGCATACAGTTCGAACATGGAAATGAATTTGAAATTGTCCGCATTCTGTGCCATAAGCTGTCCGCCGAACGAGGTCATCGTTTTGATTTTCGGCACATCGACGCGGTTCAGCATCGTCACCGCTGTAATCGTATCGAAGATATTGTAGCCCCAGCGGGAAAGCTCGGATCGCGCGGCGTTTTTGAGATAGGTTTTCATCTGAGCGTCGGCTTCTGCGATTGCGTTTTCGTTTTCTTGTCTGATATTGTCGAGAAGCGACACGTCGCTTGCCGTATACGTTTTTGCCGTATCGAGGGTGCGGAGCGCTTCGTTTTGTACGGAGCTTGCCGCCATTTCTTTTTTAAATTCTGACTCGGAATCTTTTGTCGCTCTGAGCGATATCGTGTATTCGTTCGGTTTTTTTCCGAACGTAAATATGAGGTAGGGACCCCATGCCGTCGCGGTCGCCGAAAAGAGATCGAGATTCTTTCCTCCGAAGGCGCCGTGAAGGAGGGCATCGAAGGTTTCGTTTTGCGATGAAATATCGGCTTCGGAAAAATGAGGAGTGGCAAAAAAACTTTTCGGCGTTCCGTCGAATACCGGATTGTAACGCGTCATATACGTCCACATCGTGACGAGGTAGAGCGGAATCGATTTCGTTTCATCTCCGCAGTGCAGCGCGAGCGTACAGGAACCTTCGCTTGTGAGCGTCATATCGCTTACGGAACAGGTGACGCCGTTTATCGTTTTTCCGTTTAGCGCGACGGTGCCGACATAGGCGTATTCGTTTTTCTTTTCGGCTTCCGCTTTTGCGCCTGAAAGAAAAGCCGAAGGCGAGAGGACGAGGTGATAAGGCTCGAAACTCCATTCGGTATCGATCAGGTTTTTATAATAAAAACCTGTTTTTCCCGCGGGATCGGTACCTGCAACGCGAAGGACGCGGGCATCGTTTCCTTTGCCGTTTTGAAATATGCAGATGTATTTTGAAAGGCGTGCATTGCCCGAAAGCTCTATGTCCGGCTGTTTATACCAATCTTCGTTCGGCAGTCCCCAGCGCGTAAAATTGGAACGATAGTCGCTGCCTTTGTAGCGCTGTTTTTCGGCGACATAGGTGTATTTGAAAAACATCGGATCACATCCCATCGTGTCGTAATCGATGAGGCGCGTGTACATCGTGCCGTCGTCTCCGATGAGAAAAAGCGTCGAACCGCTTGCGCTGATGTTTTGCGCGCTAAAGGCGCCGCGCTCGGGACCGAGGATTGTATCGCTCAAATCGGTCGGAAGCCCCGAATCGGTAAAGCGTATTTCCCGTCCGTTTTCGGTGAGAAAGTAGACGGTCGTAACGCCCATCGTTCCCCAATTGTGTTCGTTGCCGAAGCGGTCGGTATACCATTGGATGCTCGCTCTCCTCGTGCCGGTCGCCCAGCCGCGCTTATGTGCGACGAGATCGTTTTGCACGAGCTGCTTTTTTTCCGGCCAGCCGAAACCGTTCGTCCACACGAATTTTTTGTCGACGCGGTTCGATGCGAGCGGACAGACGAACATTTTTTTTTCGTCGTCGAATACGAGCAGCATATCGTCGTCGGCCGCGATTTCGACGATCTTTTTCGGTATGTCGAAACGGTCGCCGGGGGCTATGCGCTTTTTTTTCGGAAAGGGAAGGCCCGTCCCCTGAAAGAGCGCCCAATTTTCGCTGCCCGCTTTTTTTATCATGATTTTTCCGTCCGAGAGGCAAAACTCCCAGCCGCGCGAAAAAGTCTGCGTGAGCGTAGCGACGAAAACGTGCTTGGGAAGGTTTCCGTTTATATCGCTTTCCGAAAACGCCCGTCTTTTTGCGTCCGCCGTATTGGCCGTAGAAGTGTTTTCCGTCATGTGTGCTCCGATTATTTTTTTGCCGCATAAAAAAAAGATAAGCGCACCCGCGAGGGGGATAGCGGAGGTCAAAAGTATTTTTCGATATTTCATACGCTTAAAATAAACGATTTTTACGCGCTCTTCGACAGCGCCGCGCCTTTCGAATTCTAAAAAGCTCGAAGCGGCCGTCTCAAAAGCCGTTGCTTTTTCGACAGCCCGCCGAGTTTCAAACGCAAGTTTTTACGGTTTTGTGGCTTTTATCTCTTTTACGGTGTAATCGTAGTTGTGGTCGTTGATCGTAAAGGCGACGCGCTCGCCGATTTTTTTATCCATAAGCGCGTTTCCGAACGGCGACATATACGAGATGATATTGTTGTCGGGATCCGATTCCCACGGACCGAGTATCGTGTAGGTTTCGTCTTCGTTCGAGTCGTTGTTGTGCAGCGTTGCCGTCGTCGAAAACGAAATGAAGGCCGTCGTGATCGTCGTCGGATCGAAGACGACCGCCCGTGAAAGCTCTTCCTGCAGTTTTGTAAGCCGTTCGTTTAAAAAGTGCTGGTGTTCGCGCGCGGCTTTATATTCGGCGTTTTCTTTCAAGTCGCCCTGAGAGCGGGCTTCACCGATTTCTTCGGCGTTTTTCGGAATTTCGACCGTGCGTATTTGCTCTTCCTGCGCTTTCTTTTCTTCAAGCATTTTCGCCGTAACGAGCATACCGCGCTGCTGCATGGAAGATTTTTCTTCCGATGCTTGAAATTTGAAGTCCGGATATTTTTCGAGAATTCTGTTACGCAGCTGCGCCTTTTTTGCCGGATCGAGATCCGCAATGTCGGCGACGAGCGTATACATACGTTTTACCGTATCTTCGTTGTTTTCGAGCATATAGCTTATGAGCGTGTCGTCCGTGAACAGCAAATCGATTGCAGCTTTATTGATTTTTTTATTTTCCGTCGTATTTACGTGATTACTGATTTCACGGAACGTGAGTTCGACGATATTGATCAGCGCGATAAGCTGCTTTTCGTAGGCGATGCCGGCGTTTTTAAACCAATCGTCGTCTTTGCATTCGCGGAAAAAAAACAAAACGGCTTGGCGGTTGTCTTTGAAATTGTCGAACGAATCGGCTGCAAGGCGCCGAACCATATCCGTTTTTCCGGCGTTGATAAGAGAGGTGAGCATGGCGCGGTTCAGTACCGTCGGAAACAGACGTACGTATTGTTTGTCCCAATCGGGAAGGAGCTTTACATTTTTAATAAAATCTTCACGGAGCGTCGTGTTTTTCGTGTCTTTGAGCGAAAGATACATTTTGCGCGGCTCTTCGATTTTGTCGTACAATTCTTTAAATGTAAATTTGATTTGATAAGCGGACGACGGAACGAGCATATTTACCTTTTGAACGGTCAAAAAGGAAGCGACAACCTGTTCGTTTATGTGCGAAACCGATTTTACGAACCCGATAAAGTAGGAGAGCATTTCGTTGAACGTTTCGCCGCTTTTATCCGTTTCGTCGTCTTCGATAAAACGCAAAAACATATCGACTCGCGGGAAAAATTGCTTTTGCGCTTTGAATTCGTTTGCGAGCTTTATATCTTTGCTTACGTCGTGATCGCGCACCGTATACATATTGACGTCGTTCGTGTCCACGCCGAATTGAGGATTCGATTCGAGAATCTTTTTTGCCGCACTGTTCCACGACGTCCATTCGCCCGGAGTGAGGACGGCCGGAACGAGTTCGGCTTTGATGCGCTTGAGGTCGCAGCTGTTGTCAAAACTTTTGATGATCGTTTTAAGCGCCTGCGTTTTATCGCTCTTTACTTCTTTTGCAAGATCTTCGCGCTTTTTCGTCGCTTTCAGTACCCAAATGTGATCTTTTGCAAGCGGCTGGAGCGCGCTTACCGCCATTTTGAGCGACATGGAACGCACGCCGTATTTTTTTCCGAAATTGATTTTCAGCGTATCGTCTTCGACCGAGCGGATTATGCCGACGCCCCACGAACGGTGAAATACGTAGCTTTTGGCATCGAATGCGATGTGCTTTTCAAAATCGTTTATCGCTTCGAATACGTTACGGAAACTCTGGGACAGGTTCGACGAGCGGATATAATCTTCAAGATGCGCTCTCCCTTCGTATTTTCCGCGATAGCAGTCGACGAGCTCTTTACGCGCCCACGTATCGTGCTGGTCGATTTCGAGGATCTGCTTTAAGATATCGATCGAAGTATCCCATTTTTTATTGTCTTTGTACCACGTGTACAATTCCTGCATGAGGACTGCGCTCCGCTCTTCGCTGATCGTTTTTGCGATTTTCCGTTTGGCGAGCATAAAAAAATCGATTTCTTCGGGGATGAGTTCGACGAGGCGGGACCATGTTTCTTTTACCGCGTTCATGTTTTTTGCGGTGATGTAGCGCAAGTGCGCTTTTTTATAATAGTCGATTGCCGTTTCCGTGTCGTTTGCCGCTTCGGCGTGTTCGGCGAGCAGTTTTGCCAAATCCGCTTCTTCAAAATCGAGCTTTACGATCTTTTCGTAAAGGTCCCACACTTTATCGCTGTTATCCGCACGCAGGCAGTCGGCAAGCGTACGGAGAGCGAATTTATTGTTCGGATCGTCGGCGAGAATCGTTTCGCAGAGATAGACGACGATATTTTCTTTGTGATTTTTTTGAAAAATATCGACAAGGTTTTCGAGCGCGGAATTGTCGAGCGCGCCTTTGCCGAGCGACACCATGCCCGACAGGTACAGCGCGATAATGCTGTCTTTCGTATGGGCGAGGTGTTCGTCGCAGATTTGCTGGACTTCGTCGGCACATCCGGCTTCCCGCGATTTTTCCACGATGTCGGCAAGCTCCGTAAGATTGTTCTTTGTATAATTGCTGATCGCCGCGCGTGTCCACGTCTCCTCTTTGAGCATGCTTTGAACCTGCGTTACGAGATTTTCATCTGCCATACGATACTCCTTGTTTAATAATTGTAAATTGTTGTTAATTTATAAATAAAGTTTACAGCCTCTTGTTCCGGCCGATTTTTATTTTCCGACGGATTTACATCTTTTGCACTCACTTCATATACTGTTCGTAAACGGCCGAATCGAGTATTTTTATCTTCAGCAGCGTATCGTTCACCGGTTTCGAATTGTCGTTCGAAGCGAGGTAGTAGTCGATGAGCCAAAAATACAGATTGATGAGACGCGGCGTAAGATTCACCGAATCGCATGAAGGATCTTTCATCTCCGTTTCGATCGCGTAGATTTCCTGTTTTAATTTGCTGATCTCCTGCAGCTTGAGTTCGCGCCGCACGTTAAAAACGCCGTAAAGCACTCCGTATACCGGAAGCCACTGCAAGAGCGTCATACCCGTGTAGCCTTTTTCAGCCGTCTTTTCGAATAATACCCGAATCAGTTCGGAGTCGAGAAAGCTCGCGTCGATTTTTGCCGGATCGATAAAAAACGCTTCGCGGAAAAGGACTTTTGCGTTCCGCTCGTGTCCGCACAGCGCAAAACAGTCGGCAAGTTCGGCGAGCACCGAAGGAATCCCCGGCTGCGCAGTATTTGAGGCGGTAAGAAATTCCTTGGCCTCTTCGAATTTGCCGAGCTTTTTACAGCACAAGCCCGCTTTGCGGTAGATTTCCGCTTTTTGTGCGGTATCCCGCTCGTCCAACAGCTGCCGGTAATTTTCAAGGGCGCGCAAAAAAACGCCGCGCTCTATCGCTTCGACTGCAGGGGTATACACATTCGCTTTTCGCGAAAGAAAGGAGCGGAAGCGTTTCCAATCGGCAAGGATGCTTTCACCGCGTTCAAACGCGTTTTCCAGCGCGTCGATCTGCCGTATGTGCGGAATCCAAAAATTGCAGCAGTCGGCGGTAAATACGAGCTCGCCGCATTCGAATTCGTCTTCGAACAGGTTTTCAAGTATTTTCTGTGCTTCTGCGGGATCTGCGCGTTCCATGCAGGCGATGACTTTTTTGAGCCCGGCTTCCGTTTGAATTTTCATAGCTGCACGTTTTATTATAACAAAAGGATTTTTTTTAGTCAATTATAATTTTATATCGAAAATAAACTAATGTTTATACCCGCTTTAGGGAAATCTGTCAAGCCCTTAATTCTGTTTCGGTCGAACCGTTTATACCCGCATAAAAATCTGCCGATATTGTAATGATGAAAACCGTCGTTATTTTAAATGCCGCATTCGGCGCTCGGTATATGTTCGAAAAAGTTTTCGGCGGACGTTCCGCATACGACAGGGCGCTTTCGTGGGCGGCTTCCGTTTCGGGAGGTGCTCCCGTCGTCGTCCTTGCCGCATCCGATAATGCCGAAAGGTGTAAAAGAGAAGCCGTTTTCATTCCCGTTTCCGTAAAAGAAAAGGAAGTGTGGACGGCGGCCGATGTACTCGACGAAATTGCAGGTATGAGTGAAAAAGCGGAAACCGCGCTCTACGCCGCCGCCGACTGTCCTTTTTTCGACAAAGCGCTCAGCGATGAAATTCTTCGCGTGCATAAAACCTACGCCGCAGAATATACTTTTGCCGACGGCTATCCCTACGGCTTGGCTCCCGAAGCGATCGATACGGGAGCGGCCGCCATCATAGCTTCTCTTTCGCGGCAAAAAAATCTCGGAGACGAAGCCGTCACACGGGATGCCGTCATGAAGATTTTAAAAACCGATATCAATTCGTTTGAAATCGAAACCGTACTCGCGCCGAAGGACTGGCGTCTCTACCGACTTTCATTCGAATGTTCGACGAAGGCGGGCTATATCGCTTCTCGTGCGCTCTACGATGCGTGCGGAGAGGGAAAAGACGCGGCAAGCCTTTCTGAAAAAGCGGTGACCCTCGTGTCGGTTTTGAAAACCGTACCCGCCTTTTACAACGTGCAGATTTCAGGCAGGGAAGAGGGGGAGTGCATTTATTCGCCGTATAGTGAAGCATATAAAAAAACGTACGGAGAAAAAAATCCGCGCGATATGACGATCGCCGAATTCCGGCCTCTCGTGTCGCAAATGGCATCCCTTTCGGAAAGCGCCGTCGTTTCGCTTTCGGCGTGGGGTGAGCCGCTTTTACATCCCGATTTTACGGATTTTGTTAAAGAGGTCGCTTCTTACGACGGACTTTCGCTCCTTGTCGAAACGAACGGTCTGCACCTAACCGAAGAACTGTGTGAAAAAGTCAAAAAGGCTTCAGGCGGGAAAATCATTTGGATCGTGCTGCTCGACGCGGTAAGCGAAGCGGCGTATAAAAAGATGCGCGGCTCTGAAGGCTCGCTTTCAAAAGCTCATAAAGCCGTCGCTCTTTTGCAGCGCGCCTTTCCCGATACGACCTATCCGCAGTTTGTCCGGACGAACGACAACGAAGCGGAACTCGAAGCCTTTTACCGATTTTGGAGAGACGATAAAAACGGCGGCAAAGTGATAATCCAAAAATACGATTGGTTTTCAGGTCTTCTTCCCGAGTGTAAACCCGCAGACCTTTCGCCCCTCGAACGCAATCCGTGCTGGCATTTGCGGCGCGACATGACGATCCTCTCCGACGGAAATGTACCGCCGTGCCGCGAATACGTTTTTAACAATATCATAGGCAATGCGTTTACGGAAAGCCTTGAGTCGATTTGGGAGAGGATGACCTCTTATGCCGAAAAGGATATGAAGTGCGAATACGGGGAAGTCTGCAGGAAATGCGATGAATACTATACCTTTAATTTTTAACGAACGGCAGATCAACCGCACCGTTATCGGCGGGAGAGCGCCGTCGGAAAAAAAGATGGACGTTTCCGCCGTCCTCCTCAATTCGAACGCGAGCCGCTTTCACGCGCAGACGCTTGAAACGCTTTCGAAATGCGGCTTCGCTTCCGTCGTTTCGATCGAACCGAATTCGGGCAGCTGCAATATCGAAGAGCTTTCCAGGCGCATACCGTCCGTGCAATTCGTAGTTCCCCTCGAATCGGTGACTGACGGAGATATGATCAATATCGGCATCGGGGAAGCGCCTTCTTCTTACGTGCTCGTGCTGCGCGATTCGCTTTACATCCCGCAGGGGATTTTGCCGCCGCACCTCGCCGAAAATCTCGTAAAAACCGAAAAATACTGCATTGTACCGCGTCTCTTGGATGCGGAAAAAAAAGCGCTTCCGGTGCGCTTTACGCCCGAAGCTTTTCGCGGAAAGTTTTCCGTTTCTCAATCCGCAGTCGTCAAAGACGGTATGTATACATTGTATCCTTTCGATTATATCGGCCTGTACAATAAAATGAAATTCATCCGCCTCGGCGGCTTCGACTATACGATCACGTCGCCGTATTATCAAAATCTCGATTTGGCGCTGCGTTCGTGGCTGTGGGGAGAGGAGATCTGCCTTTCGACGTCGATGCTCTTTTCCTACGACGAGAGTGTTCCGATCGAAGACACGACGGCGGACTTAACTTATCTGCAGTTTTATCTCAAAAATCTGGCGCCGCGTTTTAAATCCGATTCGGGAGGAGCTATCGCGCCTCTTTCGTTTTTCAATTTTCTTGCACATTCGTCGTGCGGCTTTTTCGAAGCGAAGCGGCGGTTTTCGGATGCGAAAAAATGGGTGTATACGAACCGCGCGAGATTTCACACGGATGTCAGGCATTTGATAGAAGAATGGAGAGAATGATGACGGCGGTAATCGTTCAGTGCAGAATGTCTTCGACTCGCTTTCCCGGAAAAGCGCTCAAAGATTTGGGCGGAAAACCGGTACTCGCGTGGACGCTTTCGGCGATGAAAAAAGTAAAAGCCGACGCGTATTACGTCGCAACGGATGAAGCGTCCTTTTCCGAACTCGAGCCGGTCGCGCGCTCGTGCGGCTGGGAAATTTTTTCAGGTCCGCTCGACGACGTTTTAAAGCGCTTTTGCCTGTTGATCGAAAAAATCGATGCCGACGTCGTTCTGCGTGCGACCGCCGACAATCCCTTTTTATTTTACGAAGCGGCGGAATCTCTCCTCGACGAATATATGCGCCGCATTGCGCTTTCTCCGTGCGATTATATGACGTGGACGGGGCTGCCGCACGGTTCGGGCGTCGAAGTGTTCAGCGGCAAAGCTCTCGTCGCGGCCGAAAAATCGACAAGCATACCCTACGACCGTGAACACGTGGCGCCTGCTCTCTATAATCACCGAAATCGCTTTTCGGCTGTGATGCAAAAAGCGCCTGCTCGTTTTTATTATCCCGATTACCGCACGACGATCGATACGCCTTCAGATTATCGAAGAGCGCTCGCTGCCCTTCGCTTTCTTTCCAGGGGAAAAGCGGGAGATGAGCCCTATACGACGGAACAGATTTTATCGGCCTTTTCCGAGCCGGGCGTTACGCATCCCGTGCTTTTTATGCCGTCGGTAAAAGAAGGGGGAGGGACGGGACATGTGAGGCGGTGTCTTGACGCCGCGATCGAGTCGGGCGCCCTCGTCTATATTCCGAAAGATGCGTCGCTTCGCGAATGCGGCGAACTTATCGAACAGGCGAAAGGAAGGGGGCTTTCGGATTGGCAGATCGTCACGGAATACCCGCTTCCCGGAGAATATTCGCTCATCGTTTCGGATTTTTTTTCGCTCGATAAACATACGGCATCTTCCCTGTATGCCGCCGCCCCTCTTGCCGCGATCGACGAAGGGTCGGACAATACGTGCTTTTGCGATTATCTCATCGATATCATTCCGTCGAATCTTTCGCGGAAATCGAATATAAGCGAAAGCGCATTTATGACGATGCCCTCCCGTACGAGGAGCGGGGAAGAAAGCAAAACGCGCTCCGATATAAAAACCGCCCTCGTGTGTTTCGGAGGCGAAGATCCCGCATCCCTTACCGTTCCCGTATCGATATCGCTTCGGCGCGAAGGTCTCTCTGTGAGCGCAGTCGTCCCCGAAGGCATCGACTCGTCTGAAGCGGAAGAAGCCGGTGTGATATGTATGCGCCCCGTTCCCGTTTTGCGCGAAATGCTTTCATCCTACGATCTCGTCGTAACCCATTACGGGCTTACCGCATACGAAGCCGCCTATGCAGGTTGCGCCGTGCTTTTGTTTTCGCCGACAAAGCTGCACGCATCCCTTGCAAAAAAATACGGCTTTACCTGTCTCGAAAAAAAAGATGCGGCGGGAAAAAAACTGCATGCGGTTTTAAGCGAAAGCGAAAAACTCTATCCGCATATCGAACGCGTAAATCGGCACGCTTCGCTCGGCGCTTTTATCTCATCCCTTGCAAAGGGCAAGCGTTTTTCTTGTCCCGTCTGCGGACAAAGCGATCCCGAAAAAAATGCCGTCGTTTCGCGCACGCTGCACCGGACCTTCAGGAGATGCTCTTCGTGCGGCATGATTTATATGTCGTGGACGGATTCAAATGCGGCACCCGATTACGGCAAAACTTATTTTGCCGAAGAGTATAAAGCGCAGTACGGCAAAACTTATCTCGAAGATTTCGATGCGATAAAGGCGCAAGGAGAGCGCCGCATCTGCGAAATCGATTCGCTGGTCAAAAATAAAAAACGCTTTGCATCGAAACTTTCCGTACTCGACGTCGGCTGTGCCTACGGTCCCTTCCTTGCGGCCGCATCGGAAGACGGATGGCAGGCATTCGGTACCGACATATCGAAAGACGCAGTATCCTATGTGCAGTCTTCGCTTCTCTTTCCCGCATCCTGCGCTTCTTTTCCCGATTTCGATCCCGCGTCGGAATTCGGCGTTCGGCAATTCGACGCGCTTACGATGTGGTATGTTATAGAACACTTTCAAAATCTTGATCGTGTCCTCGAAAGCGCCCGCGCTTTGGTAAAAGACGGCGGTATCTTTGCGTTTTCGACGCCGTCAGCAGAAGGCGTTTCCGCTCTTATGAATACGGACGATTTTTACGCGCAAAGCCCCGCCGATCACTATACTTTGTGGGAACCGTCCAAAGCAAAACACATACTCAAAAGATTCGGTTTTACGGTTGAAAAGATAATTTCGACGGGACATCATCCCGAGCGTTTTCCGCAAGCGAAAAAACACGGCTGGAAAAAAGATTCGCTTATGTATTCGTTCTACGCTTTCCGAAGCCGCATTGAGCGGCTCGGCGATACTTTCGAAGTGTACTGCAGAAAAACGGGCGGGGCGGGAGAGGGAGAAAAATCGCATGGATAAAAACATACTTATACTCGGCGCGGGCTTTTTGCAAAAACCCGCAATCGAAGCGGCGAAAAAAATCGGCTGCCGCGCGGTCGTCGTCGACGGTAACGAAAGCGCCGTCTGTGTCGGACTTGCCGATAGATTCGAACGCATCGATTTAAAAGATAAAGAAGGAATTTACGAGTTCGCAAAAAAATTGCAAAGGGAAGGAGAGCTTCGGGCAATCTTTACGGCGGGAACCGATTTTTCTGCTTCGGTTTCATACGCGGGAGAAAAGCTCGGACTTTCCTGCCACTCCTATGAAGCTGCGTGCAACGCGAGCGGTAAAGTGCGTATGCGGCAAAAGTTTTCGGAAGCGGGCGTACCCTCGCCGAAATTTTTCGGCGTAACGAAAAAAGAGAGCGATTTCGATTTTATTAAAAAATGCGTGCGAGAACTCGGCTTTCCGTGTGTCGTAAAACCCGTAGACAATATGGGAGGCCGTGGCTGCCGCATGATAAGGAGCGAAGCCGAAGCCGAAGGTGCTTTGCAGACGGCCCTTGCGTCTTCACGGACTGAAAACGCTATCCTCGAAGAATACATGAGCGGTGATGAATATTCGATCGACGCGCTCATATATGACGGGACGATGACGATCACGGGCTTTGCCGACCGACACATTTTTTTCCCGCCGTACTTTATCGAAACGGGGCACACGATGCCGACTGCGATATCCGATGCGAAAAAAAACGAACTCATTGCGGTCTTTGCGCTTGCGGCAAAAGCGCTCGGTCTCAGCTGCGGGGCGGCAAAGGCCGACATCAAATATACGGAAAAGGGGCCGATGATAGGCGAAGTGGCCGCTCGTCTTTCCGGCGGCTTTATGTCGGGCTGGACATACCCTTACGCGTCGCACTGCAATCTCACCGAAGAAGCGCTCCTCATCGCGTGCGGAAAAAAGCCTTTGTTTCTCGAAGCGCATCGGAAACGCATTCCGTTTACGCCGCCCCCTTCGTGCGGAAACTGTCGAGCGCCCTACGAACTGTACGAACTTCCGTGTGTTGATACGAGCGCGGAGCGCGCGTGGATTTCAATTCCGGGAATCGTTAAAGAAGTATCGGGCTTGGAAAAGGCGCATTCCGTTCCCTTCGTCAAAGACGTATTTCCGCGAAGCGGTGCGGGAGATGCGGTCGTCTTTCCGCACAACAACGTGCAAAAATGCGGCAATGTGATTTCATCGTCTCCGTCGCGTAAAGATTCGATCGCCGCCGCGGAAAAAGCGGTTTCTGAAATCGTGCTGCGCTTGGAACCCTGCGTCCCCGAAACGGATGCGTTTTTTGCCGATACGCACTTTCCGCCCGATGCTTACGGAGCGGCATGCGCCGCACTTTTGCGGCAGGATAATGCGGCACGTACCGCAAACCGAGAGGGGACAGAGGCCGACCTCGGCGAAAAACCGTTTTCAGATACGGGCGATACGATCGCCGGAAAAACGCTTTTAGACGATACGGCGTCCATAAGGGGCGTCATACCGAAAGGCGTTCGCGTTTCCGATCGCGTGCCGCAAGTTTTACGCAGACTTTACGAATCGGATGAGCGCGACTGGAATTATCGAAGCTTTGCCGAAAGCTGTGCACTTTTCGACGAACTCTGTCCCGATCATCCCGACCTCGACGCGAAAAAATTTTGGCGCGCGGGACTGCGGGGGGGGGTGCAGGGAATGCTGTATTTTGCCGATACTATAGATAGGGTAAATACCGACTTTTGAAAGTATACGCCAGCCGCTATTCACTTGATTCGCGGAACGGTTGGAAAAAAATTATCGGAGAATGAAAAAGGCTATGAACATGCCGAAACGACATACGATTATATTCGCTTCTCTTGTTTTGCTTTTTGCAGCGGCGGCGCAAAGCTATGCGGCGGAATCGATCGAACTGCTGAAAAAAGCCGAAGCGTCCGGCATTCTCCTGTATTGGGACAGCCTATCCGAAACCGGCCTTATGGAAAAAAACGGACACCAAATCAGTTTCCGTGCGGGCGACAGCGTCGTGCTGCTCGATAACCGAAAGCTTTCGGTAACCGATGCCCCCGTCGCGAAGTCGGGCGCCCTTTTCGTGTCGCAGGCTTTTATAGATACGGCTGAATCGTTTTTTAAAACGGAAAGCGAAGAAGCGCACTACCGCGTCGGCGCGATTTTAATCGATCCGGGACACGGCGGAAAAGATCCGGGGGCGAGCCAAGTGTTCCGGCAAAACGGAGAGACGCTCGTCATTCGGGAAAAAGACGTAACGCTTGCCGTCGGAAAAATGCTGTATGCAAAACTCAAAACGGCGTTTCCCGACAAAAAAATTATATTGACGAGGAACAGCGATACCTTTCTTTCGCTCGGCGAGCGGACCGATATCGCGAATTCCGTGCAGCTGAAAAAAAACGAAGCGGTGCTGTATGTTTCCGTTCATGTAAACGCTTCTTTGGACAAAAAAGCGAGCGGCTATGAAGTGTGGTATCTGTCGCCGGGGTATCGGCGTACCGTTATCGACAAGGCTGCTGCGGGAGAAGATAAAACGCTCTTTCCGATTTTGAACGCACTGACTGAAGAAGAGTATACGACCGAAAGCGTCCTCATCGCAAAATTTATCATGGACGGCTTGCAGACGCAGATAGGCGACAAGTCGAAAGCGCGCGGCATAAAGGCGGAAGAGTGGTTTGTCGTTCGAAACGCGAACATGCCGAGCGTACTCGTCGAACTGGGGTTTTTAACGAATTATACCGAAGCGCGGAATTTAAGCGATACGCAATATCTGCAAAAAGCCGCGTTCGGCATATATAACGGTATAAGCGATTTTATCACGCACTTTGAGCGGTCGAGAGGCTTTACATCATCAAAATGATTTTGTACGATGGCGCTATGAAAAGAAAAACAACGGCGTTTATCGCGATCGTGTCGGCTTCTTTCGTTCTGTCTCTTGTGCTGTGGATGATCCGCTTTCCGGGCATTCGCTACGTGTTTATGTTCAAGTCGGCTGCAACCGGCAAAATCTGCATGGAGTCGAGGTATTTACCGCGGCATCCCGTGCAGGGCAAGGTGAACTGTTACGTGGACGAACTTTTGCTCGGGCCTTTGACTGCGGAATACCGCCCGCTGTTTACGCGGGGTACCCGTGCGCAATCGTGTTTTGTGCGCGGCGGCGTTCTGTATGTCGATCTTTCGGACGCGCTCATTTCCGAAGCGGACGGTGCATCCGAAATACGACAAGGGATGGAATTATTCAGGAAAAATATCCTGTATAATTTTAAAAATATTCATACTATCGAAGTGTTTGTTGCCGGCAATCATGCGTACGAAAAAAACGCCGTCGGGGATTTGCGTAAAGAAAATCCTTGACAAACGGATTTTTTTGTAATATCGTGATAAACGGTACAAGGCTACATCGAATAGTATAAGGAGCTTCCAAAATGAAGAAGACTTTTTTTGTGATTGCGGCGGGTATGCTGCTTGCAGGAGGCGCGGGGCTTTTTGCTGCCGAATCGATGGTTATCGATTTTACGCAGCTCGATGCGGACATCGTCGCCGATGCTAACGGCAATCCGACGCAGAACAGCCGTACTGTAATGAATTACGCTGCGGCTGCAGGCGCTACGTTCACCGCAGAGCAGCGGGATCTTATGAAAACATCTCTCGCTCTCCCCGAATGGGAAGTCATACTCAATTCTTCGGCCCAGAACGTAGAAGCGGTAGGAGTTTCGACGGTCGTCGCAGCTCCGGTACGCAGCGAAGCCGATGTGCCGTTCGCAGGTTCGAACGTCATGGGCGTGCGCATTCTTTTCCCCGAATGGAATTCGAACGCAAACGCGCGTATTCAGCCGCCGTTCGACATTCCCGCGTTTGAACCGCTTGCGGGAGCGGATGCCGACGGCAACCGCCAGGCGCAGACCGCTGAAGAAAAAGCGGGCGGCAAAACCCTCTTTGAAGACGGCTACGGCGTCGTCAGAAACGTCGGCGCAATCAAATCGATCGCCGTTACGACGATGGGCATGAACTATCCCGAAGGTCTGTACGTTTTGCTCAAAGACAACGACGGAATCGAACGCCGCTATTTTATGGGCTATCTCGGATTCGACGGCTGGAAAGAGCTTGTGTGGAATAACCCGCAGTACATCGCCGATATCCGTAACCGCGAAATCCGCGTGTACCCGATTTATCCGCGCGGTATTCCATACGTAAAATTCGCAGGCTTCCAGATTACGCGCGACGCCGCTCACATCGGCGGAGACTATATCGGCTATTTCAAAGATGTTAAAATCATCTACGACAAAGCCGTGTTGACGTCCGAACGCGATATCGCCGACGAAGATCTGTGGGGCATTGTCGGCGCGCGCGAAAAGAAACGCCAAGCCATCGAAATGGAGCGCTTCGGCAACAAGCAGGTAAACCGCTATCTCGAACGCGTTAAACAGGCGACGGAAGAAAGCTTTACTTCGAGTCTCAATCCGGACTCTACGTCGAATGCCGCACGTTCGTCGGGCAATTCCGCAAATGCAAAATAAGAAACCCTGAGTTTTCTTTAATAAACGTCCTTTATGCCTGCCCTGTTGCAAGGCTGGGGGACGTTTTTTTATAATTTGATTTCGAGTTATGGAACACAAGTCTTACGATAATCTGCCGGCAAAAATCCATATTCAAAAAACGTATGAATCCTATGCGCCGTATTTTTATGCCGTCATGGCAAATATTCAAAAACGACTGGAAGACGGCGTTTCGCTCTCTTCTCCTCCGACATATAAAGCGCGCATAAAATCTTTCGACAGCTATTATAAAAAGATTCTGCGCTTAAAAGTGCCGCCGCCGTCAGACGGCTCTCTCATTTGTCTTACCGATATGGTCGGCATACGCATCATCTGTGCGTTTCTCGAAGACCTCTCCGAAGTTTCGGCGCAAGTCAAAAATCTTTTCGATGTGCGGGAAATCGAACAAAAAGGGCCGGCCGAAAATTTCAAAGCATTCGAATACGAATCGATTCACATCCTCGTAAAAATTCCGGATTCGTGTTTTCCGCCGCCCTCCGATTTTCCGTCGCTTCCCGTTTTGAAAGATATCGTATGCGAAATACAGGTTCGAACGATTTTGCAGGACGCATGGGCGGAAGTGGAACACGAGCTTATCTACAAAAGCGAGT
Organism: Treponema sp. Marseille-Q4132; assembly: GCF_014334835.1. NCBI lineage: Bacteria > Pseudomonadati > Spirochaetota > Spirochaetia > Treponematales > Treponemataceae > Treponema > Treponema sp. Marseille-Q4132. Next base: position 518,491 of record NZ_CP060591.1, on the reverse strand, counting down.
TTTCCCCCTTCGATCTGCCGCTTCGAAGAAAACTCGCGTCGATCAACGCGTCGCTCACCCTTGCCGATACGATTTTTCAGGAAATCCGCGATTATCAAAAAAAACTGCAAGGCGAAGTAAACGAGCGGCGAAAATTATTTTATGAAAAAGTCGATGAACTTGATCCGGTAAAACGCGGAATAAAAAAAATATCGGCCGAGCCGGATATCCCTTCTGCTTTTGCAAAAGGGACGATCGACGATTTGCTTCTCGAAGCGATCCATGCGCACAATACGGGAGATTTGGCAAGAGCGATCAGAATCTATACGCAAATCATCGAATCGCTTCCCGCGCCGAGCGATGTCGTCTTATCGGTCATTCATAAGCACCGCGGTATGGCATATTTTACCGACAGTGAATATCAAAAAGCTCTTGAAGATTTTAAAGCGAGTTTTGCATATAATCCGAAAAATTTCCGTGCGCTCTATTACGAAGGAATCGTACACGGCATTCTCGGAAACAACGACGGAGCAATCGATTGTTTTTCGCGCTCTCTTTCAATCAACGAATATCAGTCGCATGCGTTTTATCACCGTTCGAAAGCTTATTACGAAAAAGGCGAATACGAAAGCGCGCTTTCCGACATACGCTCTGCCAAAAAGCTCGGCATAAACGACGATGCGTGCAATGTACTGCTTTCAAACATTATGGATAAGATGTAAAGCAATCACCGCCGTTTTTTTATAAAATTTGAATTAAATGCAATAAAGGAATCTTGACAGTTTTTAATTTCGAGTTGTATACTGATACGATATTTCACTATAAAAAACAGGAGGAATTGAAAAAAATGGCAAAAAAGATCGTAATCGTCGGCGGAGTCGCAGGCGGTGCTTCCGTTGCCGCCCGTGCCCGAAGGCTCGATGAAAGTGCTGAAGTCATTATGTTTGAAAAGGGGCCGAACGTTTCGTTTTCGAACTGTTCGCTGCCCTTTTTTTTGAGCCGGATCGTAAAAGAAAGCGACGATCTCGTGCTTATGTCGCCCGAACAGTTTAAAAAACAGTACAATATCGTTGCGAAAACGTCGCACGAAGTACTCAAAGTAAACGCCGAGCAAAAAACCGTTACCGTAAAAGATTTGACGAGCGGAAAAGAGTTCGACGAAAGCTACGACACGCTCGTCCTCTCTCCGGGCGCTTCTCCGGTCATGCCGAGAGCGATTCCGGGCATCGATCGGGAACACGTGTTTTCGGTACGCAACGTCGTCGATATCAAAAAGATCGATGATTACGTTACGGAGCATTCGGTAAGCGATATCGTCGTAGTCGGCGGCGGTTTTATCGGCATTGAAGTCGCCGAAAACTTTAAGCTTGCCGGAAAAAACGTCACGCTCGTCGAAAAACTCGACCAAGTACTTGCGCCCTTCGATTACGATATGGCGCAGATTTTGCACAAAGAAATGTACGACAAAGGCGTCGCTCTCGTCCTCGGCGACGGCATCAAAGAGATCGGTGAAAAAGACATTACGACCGAAAGCGGAAAGAAGATCGCCGCAGGGGCGGTCATCATGGCGCTCGGCGTGCGGCCTGAAACCGAACTTGCAAAATCGGCAGGCGTCGAAATCGGCACGACGGGCGGTATCCTTGTCGATCACAATTACCGCACGAACGTTCCCGACATCTACGCCGTAGGCGATGCGATCGAAGTGACGCACTTTATCACAAATAAAAAAACGCGCCTTACGCTCGCAGGTCCCGCTCAGAGAGAAGCGAGAGCGGCTGCCGACGATATGTACCGCATTCCGCACCGCAACACCGGTGTCATCGGTTCGTCGGTTATCCGCTGCTTCGATTTCAATGCGGCGTGTACCGGCTTAAACGAACGGGCGTGTAAAGATGCGGGAATCGATTACGATTACGTGTATGTCATCCCCGGCGATAAAGTCGGCCTTATGCCGAATGCGAATCCGCTCTTTTTCAAATTGATTTTCGAAAAACCGTCAGGAGCGATCATCGGTGCACAGGCGATAGGTAAGGGTGCCGTCGATAAGCGGATCGACGTCATCGCGACCTGCATTATGCTGCACGGAACGCTCGAAGATTTGAAAGAGCTCGAATTGTGTTATTCGCCGATGTTCGGTACCGCAAAAGATATCGTCAATCACGCAGCCCTCGTCGGCCTCAATATATTGAACGGTGTCTTTAAGCAAGTGCCGGTTACGAAAGTGCGCGAACTTGTTGAACGGAACGCGTGCATCGTCGACGTGCGCGAGCCGAAAGAGTATGCAGCGGGGCACATCGTCAACGCGGTCAACATTCCGCTGAGCGTTCTGCGCGAGCGCATGAACGAAATACCGAAAGACAGACCCGTGTACTTGCATTGCCGTTCGAGTCAGAGAAGCTACAACGCGCTCTGCGCGCTGCAGGGCAGCGGCTGGAAAAATGTGTACAATATCATGGGCTCTTTTCTCGGCGTGAGCGAATACGAATACTTTACCGATAAAGTGCAAAATCGGAAGCCTATCGTTACGGCATATAATTTTAAATAATTATTAAAGGAAGATGATAAAAAGCGCCGTCTGAAATATCGTCGTTGCTTTTTATCTCGAGTTTGCCGGATGTTTGCAGAAGACGTGTATATATATCGTTCCGATAAAAATCGTATGAGTACAATACACTGTATTTGCAAACTCGATTATTAAACGTGTGCGCATTTGCGCACGGCTAAAAACTTTTTCGGAAGTTGCAACTTCCTGCAAAAGTTTTTATGGGAGATAATATGAAAACAATTGAAAAGATTGTCGGAGTCGCGCTGCTTATTTTGTGCATCGCGTCGGGATCCGCTTTATTAAAAACGGATATGGTTTTTTTCCGCTGGGTTATGGGACTTGCTCTCGGTTATGTGCTTTCGCGTTCCTTTTTCGGATTTGCCGGCAGCATTAACCGCGCCTATCGTACCGGCTCGACGAAACTCATGCGAGCGCTCATGCTCATGTTCGTCCTTTCGTCGATCCTCTCCGCATCGTTTTTGATTTTCGGAGATCCGACAAAATACGATCTCTGGGTAAACCCGATCAATGCCGGACTTGTCATTGGAGGCGTTTTGTTCGGCTTCGGTATGAGCTGTTCGTCGTGCTGTGCGACCGGTACGCTTACCGATTTGGTAACCGGTTTACCGCGCGCGCTCATTACGCTCCTCTTTTTCGGTATCGGCGTATTCGTCGGTTTTCCGATCCAAGCAAAAGCGGACTGGGTAAAAAAATCGCTCGTTTCGACGGCGACTTTTCCGAGCGGCGTTTTTATTCCCGACTGGTTCGGCGGCAACAAGCGTATCGAATACATCGGTGCGGTAGCCGTAACGATGGTCTTTGCCGGCATCGTTATCGCGCTTTCGTATCTTTATGAAAAAAAGCGCAAGCAAGCGAATACGTATACCGGCGTCGACACGGAAACCGTACAGGAAAAACTGTCCGACCTCGACAGCGCTCGTTATAAGCTTTTGAGCGGCGCCACCTACGACCGCATCTTTGTAAAACCGTGGACGCTCGTCGAAGGCGCGGTGATTTTGTCCGTTTTGTTTACGCTGCTCATGGGCGTGACGAAAGAAGGCTGGGGCGCATCGACGCCTTTCGGTTTTTGGTTCGGAAGACTCCTTAGAGTTTTCGGCGTCTCAACCGATGCGATTACGTCGTTTACGAATAAACCCGCAGGCCCTTTTACGATGCCCTTTGTCGAAAATCCGATGAATATGCAAAATATCGGTATCGTTGTCGGCACGCTTATCTATCTGCTTATGGCGGGAATGTTTACGAAGGTATTTACGAGCGGACTTAAAATTACGCCTCTCGACGCACTCGTCTATGCTTTGGGCGGTTTTGCCATGGGATTCGGCACGCGCCTTTCGAACGGCTGCAACGTCGGAGCGCTCTATACGCCGATCGCAAACTTTTCGCTTTCCGGATGGATATTTTTAATCGCCCTCGTTGCGGGCGGTATGCTCGGAAATGCGATCCTTAAAAACGTGTACCGTGCTTGCGTCAAAAAATAATAATTGATTTTTGATCCCCCGTACCGGGTTTTGCAAATGCAAAGCTCGGCACAGGGGGTGCTTTTTTCCTTATTCGCCGTGCGCGATATTGTCTTTTATAAAGCGCAGTTTCAAATCTTTGAGTCTTTCCGTTATAGACACTTTATAGATGTGAGGATTCAATAAGCGCTTATACGATTCGTCGAACGTTTCAAGCTGCTCACGCATCGTTTTCCGGCTTATCGTAAGCTGTTCGCTGTCGGGAATGCGCGCTTTCGTGCGCTTTCCACCTTCGACGCGTTTTTTTAAAAGCGGCTCGACGCGGGATGCCGTAAAAGCGAATTGGCGGTAGTCGATCATCGGGTGATAGTAGCGGTATTCTTTTCCTTCTTCGATTTTTTCTCCGTCGAGCGCGAGGATATCGGCTTTTGCCATACCGCATTCGTCGTAGAGACGGAATACGTTTTTTATGCCGGGGTTTGTCGTCTTTGCCGGATTGTCGGAAAACTTCATCGAGGGGATGAGCGCGTCCGTTTTTTCATCGTGCCGGGCGGCAAGCTTATACACGCCCGTAAACGACGATTCTTTTCCGCCGGTTACCATGTGCGTACCGACGCCCCAGCTGTCGATCGGAACGCGCTCGGCGACAAGCGCCGAAATGATATCTTCGGTGAGTTCATTTGAAACGGAAATCTTCGCATTCGGCAAACCCGCCGCATCGAGCGCTTTCCGCACTTCCGTCGAAAGATAGGAGATGTCGCCCGAATCGAGACGTACGCCGAAATTGCAGCCTCTTTCGGCGAGTTCTTTCCCTGCGATGATCGCGTTTTTGATTCCCGATTTCAGCGTATCGTAAGTATCGATTAAAAAGACCGAATGTTCCGGATAGATTTTCGCATACGCGCGGAAAGCTTCGAGTTCGGATGAAAAGGACATGATCCACGAATGCGCCATCGTTCCCATGACGGGGATGCCGTATCGTTTTCCCGCAAGCGTGTTCGACGTTCCCGCAGCTCCGCCGATAAAAGCCGCGCGCGATGCGCTCATCGCTCCGTCCGGGCCCTGCGCTCGGCGCAAACCGAATTCCATGAGGCTTCCCTTGTTCGATGCAAGCCATACGCGGCAAGTTTTCGTCGCGATGAGACTTTGAAAGTTTACGTAATTTAAAATCAATCCTTCGACGATCTGCGCTTCGATGAGATTCGCGTGAATTCGGATGAGCGGTTCCTGAGGGAAAATCACCGAACCTTCGTCCATCATGTAGACATCGCCTCCGAACGAAAAGTCCTTTAAATAATCGAGAAAACCTTTTTCAAATATCTTTTGCTCGGCGAGGTAGGCGATGTCGGTCTCTTCAAATCGGAAAGACGTGAGAAGATCGAGGAGCGTTTCGTTTCCCGCGAGGACGGAAAAACCTCCCGACCAGGGCTGCCGCCTGAAAAACATATCGAAGACGACAGGACGATTCATATTTTCTTTCCAATAACCCTGAGCCATCGTGAGTTCGTAAAAATCGGTAAAGAGCGCGCTCGTAATGCCGCATCTTTCCGCCGGAGAAAAATTCGCTTCGGATTCTTTCATACAAATACCTCATTGATAAAAATCGATAATCGCGTATCCGCGATTTTTCAGAGAGGTTTTTTGCGCGCTTTGCCGGCATCCGTCTTACGCTGCATTCCCTGACAAGCCGTATTGTAATTGATTTACCGTATTTAGTCAAAATCCAAATCGAGTGTGTATGTGATGCCGTTTTACAACGCTTTCGTCATGACGATGCCGTCGGTCTGTACCCCGTCTTCGGAAAAAAAATTCGCGATACGGCGGAGTTCCGAAAACCCGTTTTTTCGGTAGATATGCAGCGCGCCGCGCCACGCTTCGTTTACGAGAAGGAGAGCGGTTTTTACTTCGGGATTGCCGGATGAAAACCTGTCGACCGATTGAGAAAAAAGTTTTTTTCCGATGCCTTTTGCTCGATAGGCGGGAAGGAGCGCAAACGAACTCAAATAAAGTACGCTGCCTGTAGGGCGGTGCGACGAGGCGGGATCGTGTTCGAGCGAAAATGCCTTATCGTTGTCGGGAATGCACTCCCATTTTTCCGCACTGAAATAGCCGCAAAGTGTATGAGACGGTGCATCTTCGAAAACGATAAAACAATTTTTACAGATTTCGATGCGCGATAAAAACACTTCTTCGCTTTCACGCGTAGCGGCGTCGAAGGATGCCGCTTCGATATCCATAATCGAGCGGATATCCGACGGAAGGGCTGCACGGAAAATCATAGGATTATTGTAAGCGATTTTATGCCGCGTGTACAGCCGTATATACGCCGTATCGCTTCCACGCGGCTTTGCGCTTTAAAAAACAAGAGGGAAAGATGTTCGGCAAAACGCCTACTTGCTCTTTCCCGCAATTCCGGATTTGCGGTCCGGTTCCGCATAGTGAATCCCTCTTCCGGCTTTGCTTTGCGCCGGGTTGCCAATGACGCGACTGCCTTTCGGAAAACCTTACAATACGGAATCTACAGTAAAAAGATAAAATCCGTACGGCATCGCGTATCGAAGCAGGAAAAAACCTGCAAGGATTATTACAAATATACTATAGGCGCGCCGAAAAGTCAAGTAGGAAATAATTCCTGCAAAAATAATTTCGCGCGTACCGATCATTCCCAGCCGAAGGTCGCAGGCGGCTTATTCGTCGCGTCGTAGTAGACCGCGTCGACAAAGGGGAGGGCGGTGATTTTTTGTACGATGCGCTCAAGTACATCCTGCGGTAAGTGCGCAAAGCGCGCGGTCATCACGTCTTCGCTGCATACGGGACGGAGCACGAAGCTCGCTCGGTCGGGTGAGGACGCATAGGGCAAGTCGATCGTCAAATGCTGGAAGACTTTATCGTACCATCCCGATTCGTGAAGCGCATCGAGTGCGATGTCGTCCGCTTCGCGAAGCCTGTCGAGCCGTCCTTTATCGCAATAGCCTTTTTGCAGCGAAAGCTTTGCGCCCGGCTTTCGGTAGAGGCTGATGAGCGTGCGGTTTATAAAAGAAGCCTTATTCGTGATGTAGGACGATGCCGCTTCGAGCGCATCCCAATCTTCGGGTGTGCGGTAAAAACCGTCTGCAAGCGTTTCGAATGAAAGCACTGCCGGAAATCGATAGGTACGGAAATCTCCCTGTACGCCGACCGAACGCACCGGAAGAGCATATCGCTCCGTTACAATTTGTGAAAGCTGAATGCACATCGTCTCTATTTCTTTTTCCGCGTTTTTAAAATCACTTTTATCTTTTTCGCTCATCGTACCGTCCGAACACAACACGTTGATCGAAAGACCGGGGCCGGGGAAGGGGTGGCGGCGGATGAGGGAAGCGGCGAGGCCGAGCTTTTTTCCGATGTTCCGCACTTCGTCTTTGTAAAGATTTTTCAGCGGTTCGATTATCAAACCCTTTTCTATAAGTGATTGAATTCCTTCTACGCGGTTGTGATGCGTTTTGATGACCTTCGAATTTTTCGTGCCGCCCGATTCGATGATGTCTGGGTAGAGCGTGCCTTGCGCGAGCATCCATGATTCCCCGTCCAAGTGCCGCTCGGCGACGATGGCGTCTCGAACCGCGATAAAGGTTTCTCCGACCGCGACGCGTTTTTTTTGCGGATCGACAAGTCCGCTCACGGCTTTCAAAAAACGCCCGCTCGCATCTTCAACGATAAAATTGGTAAAGCCCGCCGCACGGTAGTGTTCGGCGACGGTCTTGCTTTCGCCTTTACGCATAAAGCCGTTATCGATATGCAGTCCCAGCACGCGATCCTGTCCGAGCGCTTTATTTAAAAGCGCAAAGGTGACGCTGCTGTCGACGCCTCCGCTTAAAAAAAGGAGCACGTTTTTATCTTTCGCTTCGCGCTGTATGTCTGCGATGATCATTTCCAAAACCGCTTTTTCATCCCAATTTTTTTCCATACCGCAAACCTGCGCAAAGTTTTCGAATATCGCGTTTCCGCACGGCGTGTCGGCGACTTCACAGTGAAACTGCAAACTGAAACGTTTTTTTGCAAGGTTTTGCAAAGCTGCGTATTTGCAGTTTTCGGTGCTGCCCGTTTTTTCAAATCCCTCGGCGATCTTCGTCACTTCATCTTGATGGCTCATCCACACTTGCATAGGAGAAGCGATGCCGGAAAAAAGAGGAGAGGCCGCATTTTTGTCGATCGCAAGGTGTGCGATTCCGAATTCTCCCGCTTCTCCTTTTTCCACTTTTCCGCCGTAATGCTGCGCCATAAGCTGGTGACCGTAGCAGAGTCCTAAAATCGGAATGTCGGAATCCAAAATCGATTTATTGAAGGCGGGGATATGTGCGTCGTACACCGAAGCGGGTCCCCCGCTTAAAACGATCCCCTTTGCACCTTCGATTTCCGAAAGAGAAGCGGAGGGGAGGGCGATTTCCGAATAATAGCCGAGAGCGCGGAAACGCTTTGCGATCAAGTGTGCGTATTGACTTCCGAAATCAAGAACGATGATTTTTGAGAGCGGCATAGTGCATCCTGTCTGTAAAAAATATTGGGCATCTCGAAAAACTCACCTTTAGCGATTTTTTCGAGATGCTGACGAGTTGTAACTTGCTGGTAGTATCGCGAGTTACAACATCGCACAAAGTTACCTCTAAAAACTGCAGTTTTTAGAGGTGTCCTATTGTTTAAAATACGGCGTCGCGGAAAATATCGATTTTTCAAAATGCGCGAGCCGTCCGTTTATTGTATCACATTATTTTTTTTTTGTAAGACGATGTATATATTTTTTTTGTATCACCGTCCGGCAATAAAAAATGAGCCGCTTCAAAACTTGTCTGCTTTTCGATATCTCCGAAAAAAAACGCCCCGCTTCCCGCGGGACGTTTTCAAGTGACGGTATGCGCGCCTGCGCTTTTACGCGGGACGCATACGAATCGCTTAATTTCCGGTAAACTGACCGACCAGTTCGGGGAAATCGAAACTCTTTTCTACAAAGTAGCGGAGGTCGAAATCTTCGTGCGTGACGATAACCAAAATCGTCGCGTGGACGGCGAGGTATTCGGAAATCGACTGCATGACTTTCAATCGTGTGTCGAAGTCGATGTGCGCGAAGGGTTCATCGAGAAGGAGGATATCGGGCTTTGCGGTAAGCGCGCGCGCAATATCCATACGCTTCATCTCTCCGGACGACAACTGCTGCGGCCGCTCGTCGAGGTGTGCACTCGTAAGACCGACCTTTTCGAGATTTTTTTCGAGCTCTTCGATCGTTCCGCCTTCGCTTGACGCGGAAATCTGCTTAAACGACTCACGGATGCTCAAGTCGGGGAAAAACGAAAAGCGCGAGTCCTGCTGTACGACCGTCATGCGGCGGCGGAACGGCTTGAACGCTTTCGGATCTCTTCCCGTTTCGTTCGGCTTTAAAGCGACCAAATCGGAATCTTCCAAAAGGATTTGTCCCTTCGTGCTGTCGAGCAGACGGAGGATCGCTTTGATCGTCGTGGACTTTCCGCAGCCGGAAGGTCCGGTAAGTCCGTACACTGTCGAGCGTTCGAATTTGAGGTTCAATCCCTTGAATGCGGTGAAAGTGCGTTCTCCGAAGATACCGCGCTTAAAATACGTTTGCGAAACGTTTTTCAATTCGATCGCGGTTCCCGACGCGCCTTTTTTCGCTTCGGGCTTTTCGTAGCCTTCCATTTCGGGAAGCTCTTTCATCTGTTCGATAAGACCGTCTTTGAGTATAAACGCTTTGTCGAGCGTCAAGCGCTTGATAAAGTCGAGGTCATGACTGACCATGAGGAAGGTTTTATCTTTCGGACCGAGTATTTCGTTGTTCAAAAACGTTACGAAATGCTTTCGGAGGTTCCGGTCGAGGTTTACGGTCGGCTCGTCCAAGAGGATGAGATTGCCTTTTCTCGACAGGAGGATCATGAGCGTAATGCGCTGCATTTCGCCGCCCGAAATTTCATCGGGGTAGAGGCGGGCAAAGGCTTCAAAATCGAGTGAAAAATATTTTGTCAGGCGCTCTACGATAACCGCTCTCTGTCCCGGAGCGAGCAATGCGAGGTTTTGATCGAGCGTTAAAGCGGGGTTCATAACCTGTGCGGTTTCCGCCGGTATGAACATGAGTCCCGACTGCGCAATCTGCGACCATTCGCTGAAGCCGAGTTTATGATTGAAATACGCGGGGATACCGTTTACTTTCATGCCCCCTTCGAAGGTAAAAATCTTCGTAGAGAGAATACCCGCGACCGATTTCAAAAACACGGATTTGCCGGTGCCCGTCGGTCCCATGATGACGGCCGAAGCGTGCGGTTCGATCGAAAAATTGCAGTTTTTAAGGAGCACGCGCTCACCGAGCCGGATCGAAAAATTGTTAAGAGAAATTGGTGTCATGCGTTTCCTCCCTCTTTTTCGTTCAGCACGATTAAAAAGGCGACGCTGATCGCGATAAGCACGGCGGACGGAATCCAAAAGAGGATAGGATCGCCTCCTTCAAACAAAGCGTCGCGGTGAGCGGCGATCAGAGCGCCCGGGCTCAAGTGAGCGGGGGTACCGTAACTGCCGAAACCGAGCTGAATGATAAAACCGAACGAACAGTCGAGGACGAGCGTTTTCAGCAAAATACCCGCCGCGACACGGCGGAATGTGCTGCGCATCAAATCGGTCGTCATCAAAATAGCGAGAATACGCATTTTCGGAAAACCGTATGAGCGGAACGACAAGCTGTATTTTCGGTTGTACAGATCGATGAGCGGGATCGCGATACTCCGAACCGCTTCCGGCAGCGTCGTCACCGTCGCCGCGAGCACGAATACGACAAGCGACATGATCGTCGAAGCCGCGCTCGTATGGCGTGCGAGGTAACCCGATACCGGCGCGTAGCAAAACAGCGCTACGAGGATAGCCGGAATCGATTCTACTGCGTTGAGAATATTTGCAAAGCCTCTGCCGACTTTCATCCACAAGACGCTTATGTAGCCGAGTATAAAACTCAACAGCATCGCGAAAAGTAAGGTCGCCGCAAGCGTAATCGAAAGCTCCTTAAACGATGAAACGAGCGAAGCAAAATAACCGGAGTCTACGATCCTTTGGGGCGCAAGGCCTGCAAAATAAGATGACGGAAGCCATGAAAGAGCGAGAGGCGATATCAAAACGACGATGCACAGTATTTTGAGAACTTTAAATAGCTTTTTCATACCACCTCGGATAAATCAGGAATAGAATGGTTTTCACCAAAAACGCTACGACCGCGTTGACGCACAGGAGGATAAACACCGATGCGACAAGCAAATCGGTATTCGTCGCAAGGAGCGCGTCGAGCAGCGTACTGCCGAGACCCGGGAATGAAAATACGATTTCCGCAATCGTAACTCCTCCGATGATTGCCGGTACTTTTCCCGCAAGATAGGGGATAAAGCGCGGCAGACTCGAAGAAAACAGATATCCCGAATAGGTTTCAGGCAGCGGAAACAAACGTCCCAAATTACGGCCGAGCGTCGAAAACACGACAGCGTGCGTCGAGTTGACTTGCCTGAGCATATCGGCTTTGAGAAAGTTAGTCGCATCCCATGAAAGTCCGCCGAGTACTACGGTGATAAACGCGATGATAATAAACGGGGCGTCGCTTCCGAAGGCATTGGCCAAAACCCAAAAGCCGACGAACAGCGGCACCGCTGCAAGGACCGACGTGACCAAGCCCAAAAATCCGCTGAAGCGTTCCGCTCCGGCATATTCGTGGTGCTCGGCCATGTACTGTCCCGTTACGGCGTAGGCTGAGGCGGCAAGGGCTATAACGGTCAAAATAAAGAGCGCGAGCAGCGTCAGCGGTAAGGTGACGGCTGCCCCCGATGCGATGATTTGACCTGAGCTGAAACCCGGATGCGCGATCGAAAAATCTTCCGAACCCGAAATAAGCAGCAAAAACGATCGTGCCGCTTCGGCATAGCTTTCAGCCGGCGCACCGATTGAAAGCAGATAAAATGCCGAAAGCACGAGTGTCCCTGCCACGGCAAATATGATGCCGTGGACAATGAATTCTCGGATTAAAAAGCGTAAAAAACGCATACCGCTTCCTATCTGACCTTCCAGTTTTCGGCTGAAAGGAAAGGATTGTCAGTAGCGATCGCGACATTTTCCAAACCGCGCGAGTATACGTCTTTTTCAAGCGAACACAAGTACAGTGCCGGCGAAAGTTCGCATACGCGCTTGTCGATTTGAAGGGTGAGGTCGATCCAATTTGCGGTAACGATCTCTTTTTCCCATGCGTCGAACAGGCTGTTCAGTTTGCTGTCCGCGATACCGGTAACGTTTTTCGAACCGTTCGAGCGGTACCAGTCGCCCAAGCTTGAATAGAGGTTATCGAAACCGTCGCAATATACGAGCGCGAGTTCGAAGGATTTTTCGGTGTTTACCATGCGGTCGAAAACCCTGTCGCCGGTACGCTTCGCTTCGACGTTTAAGCCGATTTCGGCGAGCTGTTTGACGATGCCGCTTGCCATTTTATCGCCGAATTCGCCCATAGAGTCGGGGTAGAGGAGAATGGCGTTTTGACCCGAAATACCGCCCGACGAGGCAAGACTCTTCGCCTTTGCCAGATCATAGGAGAGGAAGGTCGGCATGGGTTTGTCGACATATTCGGGAATGTTCGCCGCGAAAAGGTTCGACGGGAAGGGTCCGTAGTTCAAGATAACGCCCGATTTTTGATCGGTGATCGAAGGAATGAGCATTTCACGATCGAGTGCCATAGCCATAGCCTGGCGTCCGTCGGCGTTCGGGAAAAGCTTTGTGTTGATCGCCACTTCATAGAACGCGTACGGGATGTACGAGTTGATATCGACGTTCGGAATTTTTGCAACGTCCGCGCGGTCGGTCGGTTTCGTTTCAAGAATGACGTTGATGCGGCCTTTACGCATTTCGTTCATACGGATGATCGGGTCGATGACGCGCGTCATGACGAGATTGCTCATCTGCGGCGTATTTCCGAAATAGGTGCCGTTGGCATCGAAAGTAACCCATTTTCCGATTTCCCACGTTGCGAGTTTAAAGGGACCCGTTCCGATAGGTTCGGTTGCGAACTTGCGTTCGTTTTCGCCGGCACGCATATTGACGCGCATTTTCTGTCCGTTGTATTTCGACGGAACGATCTTGAACGTCAAGACGGGGTAGGCGCGGAATTCGGGTATGGGATTGATGAATTCGATTTTTACCGTTTTGTCGTTTTCGGCGGAAACGCTTTTGATAAACGACATGAGATAACCGCGTTTGGGCGAATCGTTCGCTTCGTCGGTGTATGCGGCAAACGAATAGACGACGTCGTCGGCAGTGACGGGATTTCCGTCGTGCCATGACACATCACGCAGCGTTACCGTATAGGTTTTTTTATCTGCGGGATTCTGCACGATGCTTTCCGCAAGGGCGAGATTGGAATAGAGAGAGCCGCTTTCTTTATCGACTTCGAAATTGACAAGCCCGTCGAACAAAAGCTCATCCGCATTTAAGCCCGACGTATTTTGTTCGAGCACGGGATTCAATGAATCGGGAAGCGTGGAAACCGCGACGACGACTCCCTTAGGCTGTGCTTTCCAGACGATAAATGCACCTGCCGATATGAGCACGATAAGTGCGACGATAATAATGGCAATAAGGCCTTTTTTGTTAAACTTCATTAACGCATCCTCACAATGAATGAACTGTAGACGACGACTTCGCCTTCATAGTCGGGCGTTTTGCCCTTTTGTATTTCAAAGAAATATTTGTTGGTCGTCAGCGTGCTGCCCGCATTGAGGACAGGCCACGAATTTCCGACTTTATAACTGCGGTTGACGAGATCTTTCATATTGTTTTTTTCGATAAGTCTTCCGCTCTTTGTGTTTTCGGCGAAAACGCGGACGGTGCGGTTATCCTTCAGCGTGACGACGAGGTCGTTCATCTGTCCTTTCGGAATGGAAACCATACCCCACCAGTATTCGTTGCCTTTTGCATTTTTCGCGCTGAATTTTGCAGGACGGCTTTTTTTGCTTTCCGCAGTCGAACGCGGGTCGGGGTTGAAAAGACCGATCATGAGCGGGAAGACGACTTTGCCGCGGCTCGCGATTTCCTGTGCGGTGCGGATTTCGGCGTTGACCTGCGCGATCTTCGATTCGAGATCTTTTTTCTGTGCGTTTATATCGTCGATGATATCCTGTCCGATATCGTTCGGATATTTTGCCGCAAAGCCGAGCAGATCCTGATACGTCGCGTCGATATTCGTCTGAACCGACTGATAGTGTGCGAGAATCGCTTCGAGCGGCATCTTGCCGTTTTCACCTGCGTTTTCGGGAGTGCGCGCGAATTCTTCGTCGATGTGCGTTTTATATTCGTATGCGCGAGCGCGGATAGCCGAAGCGCGTTCGATCGCAAAATCCTGGCGCGTCTTTTTGAACGAGCGGATATTCGACGAAACGCCTGCGGTTTTTGCAACGCCTGCATTGTTTGCCGCCGCATCGATTTCCTTTTCGGCGCTCGCATAAGAGGCGAGTACGGAATCGTATGCTGCAATCTTTTCTTCGAAATTCGGAGTTGCACGCGCCGTTTCGATTTGGCTGCTGAGGGAAGCCTTTTTCGCCAAGAGCGTGCTTACGACATCGGTTTCTTTATTTGCAAGCGTGAGCTCGTCGGTGTTTCCGTAGAGCTTTACTGCCGACTCATAGAGCTTTTTCGCTTGAGTCGTTTTTCCCGCCGCAACCAAACCGTCTATGCGTCCGGCCGAAAGAGAAGCGCCTTTTTCCGCAACTTCCGACGGAACCTTCAAAGCGGGATCGAGCGAGCCGAATTTGGCGATTGCCGTATTGCAGGCTGCAAGCAGTTTCGATTCGTTTTTCGTCGAATCGGTGCTTTCAAGGGCATCGGCACCGGCTTTGTATGCGGTGATGTAATTTTCATACTGCTTTTTTACTTTTTCGTCTTTAATTTCATTCCAATACGGGGCGGCCGCTTCGGGCTCGCGGTCGTTCCACGCTTTTACGCCTGCGGCGATCGCCCTTTGATCGGGGCTTTCTTTGCTCGTCGTGGCGCAGGAAATAAGCATAACGGCTAAAATTGCCGAAACGATAACAGCGTATTTTTTCATTCTGAAACCTCCTTAACTAAACGGAAGCCGACGTCGGCATATCCGTTTTTGCTGTTGATATTGCGGAAATTGGAAATGCGTAATTCCGTCGGACCGTCCATCCATGATCCGCCTTTGACGGTACGAAGATTCGTTTCGCCTTCGATACCGTGATTCGACGATGTCCATTCGGCGACGTTGCCGGACATATCGACAAGACCCCATGCGTTGTTGCCGTTTTCAAACGAACCGACGGGGGAAGTCTTTGAAAATTTTCCGTTGCCTTTATAATTTGCGCGTTTTCCGTCGGTCGGATTTTCATCTCCCCACGGATAGATTATGTCGGCACCTGCACGGGCGGCTTTTTCCCATTCTTCTTCAGTCGGAAGACGATAAGTCGAACCCGTCTGTTCGGAAAGCCACGCGGCGTATGCTTCGGCGTCAGCATAGCTTACGGCGACGACCGGCTGCTTTCCCTGATTGTAATCGGGATTGTCGAAATAATCGGGAGCGCTTTCAGCTCTCGTCGTGTGAAGGAAAGCCGCATACTGCGCGTTCGTCACGGGCGTCAAGCCGATAGCGTAGGAAAGAGTCGAAGCCGTGTGTGCAACTTCTTTTTTCTGTGCGCGGGTATCCTGAGGAACCGCTCCTGCATTGAACTCGCCTTCGGGAACTACGACCGAGGGGAATGCGGCATCGAGATCGTCGAAGCGGACATAGTGCGCATCGGCGGATGTTTGTGCGTCGAGTTTTTTCAAAACGGCGGATGACGGAACGGACTTTGCCAATGCCGTCTTTACCGTGAGCGTTACCGCTCTGTTGCGGAAGTTTTCATCGGAGGGGAAATCGACGGATGCGTTGCCGAGCGCATCGGTTTTTACAAGTGCGCGTACGTCGGCGACTTCTTCTGTCGTAATCGAGGGGAGATCGGCAGCTTCCCATATAAATTCGATCGGAAGTCCGCCTGCAGCATTGCCCGAATCGTCGGCAACTTTTACCGAAAATTTCGTCTTTGCATTGACGATGCCGTCTTGCGCCGAAAACGTAAAGACGAGACTTTTTTCAACATCGGTGCACAGCGCTTCGGCTCTGCGTGAAAGCAGTTCCGTACCGTCGGGTACGGCGGAAAGCAGTTCCGTTTCTCCTTCTTCGATCAGTCTCGCGAGGACTGCGAGGGCTGCCGAAACTTTGTCCGCGGGATTATTTTTGTTTTTGCCTGCAGCAAGGCGGGCGCTTAAATCGGCGCGGAGCGCGTCTGCGTATACTTTTTCTTTTTTGTCCCAATCGACGATTTTCATCCGATACGTGACTGCCGGAGGCTCATTCTTTTTCGATTGAACATAGGGCTTGATGTCGTTGATGCGGGCTTTCACCGATGCGTCGCTCACTTGTATTCTTGACGCTTTCGGGTTTACGGAGCGGACAGCGGCGGTCAGCGCACTTTCGACGAGATCGCGCTTTCCGGCGCGCTCGGCTTCAGCTGCGGTAGCTCCCTTACCGTAGCCGTAGTAATAACCTTCTTCTTGTTGTACCAAAGCGGGTTCCGCTTTTTTTGCAAAAGCCGACCAGTTTGTTAAAACAAAAAAAACGGAAACCAAAAGAATCGCGAGGCGATTCCGTTTCATTGATGTACTCATACTTGATCTCCTAAAATTTATTATCCGTCAATCATAATAAATTTAACAATAAAAATAAATTTAACAAAAATGTCAAATTCCGTTTTATCCGTTATCGGTATTCATCGTATGAAAAGCGATGCGCTTTACATACGAAACCAATAAAGAATAGCACACGGCTGTAAGTAAGTCAATATTTGCGAAAAACCGTATTTCGCAATATGCGCTGCAAAATTGCCGTACGCTTTTATAACAACGTTCAACCGTGAAGGTTATACGCCGTTTATCGTATTGATTTTAAAATTGTTTTTTGTTCTTTTTTATTGTTATGATAATTTTTTGATAAAATATTATTAATTAATAATGCGTGAATCGTTTTACCGCCTTTTTTTTACGGCGGCAAAACGATTTTGTCCGAAGCGCTTTCCCCGTGTCCGTTTCCGCCGTTATTTTTTTGTTTTTTCGGCGTAATCGCACGCCGCTTTAATAAATTCGCGGAAGAGCGGACCCGCTCTGTTCGGGCGGCTTTTGAATTCCGGGTGGAACTGTACGCCGAGCATCCACGGGTGATCGGGCGCTTCGCATATTTCAACCAAATCACGTTCGGGGTTTACGCCCGAAATGATGAGGCCCGCTTGTATCAATCTGTCGCGGTAGGCGTTATTGAATTCGTAGCGGTGACGGTGACGTTCCCAAATCCGTTCGGCGCCGTATGCTTTTTCGGCAAGCGTACCGGGCCTTATTTTGCATTCGTATTTTCCGAGCCGCAGCGTACCTCCGAGTATTTTTCCGTTTTGGTCGGGCATCAAATCGATGACGGGATCGCTCGTCGATTTATCCATCTCCGAAGAGTTCGCATCTTTTAAGCCGAGTACGTTCCTCGCGTATTCGATGACTTGGATCTGCATGCCGAGACATACACCGAAGTAGGGCACTTTGTGAGTTCTCGCATACTTTGCGGCGTAGACCATGCCTTCGATACCGCGGCCGCCGAAGCCGCCGGGTATGATGATGCCGTCTGCGGCTTTTAAACGCGCGAGAGCGGCTTTATCGTCGGGGAGCGTTTCGGATCCTATCCAATGGATCGTTACGTCCGCTTCGTTATGGATGCCTCCGTGCACGAGCGATTCCGCGACCGAGAGGTAGGCGTCGTGCAGTTCGACGTATTTTCCGACGAGCGCTATGGTCACTTTGTGTTTCGGGTTATTGAATTTGTCGACCATCTTTTGCCAATCGGCAAAATCGGGCGCCGTGTTTTTAAGAGAAAGCGCTTCGCACACCGCTTTGCCGAGTCCTTCGTTTTCCATTTGCAGCGGCACTTCGTAGATGGATCTCGCGGTGAGGTTTTGAATAACGTGGCTCGTGTCGACGTTGCAAAAAGATGCGAGCCGTTCGCGGGTTGCCGTATCGATCGGTTCTTCGGTTCGGAGCATGATGATGTTCGGCTGGATACCGAGTTCCTGCAGTTCTTTTACCGAATGCTGTGTCGGCTTCGTTTTGAGTTCCTGCGGTTTTTTTATATAGGGTACGAGCGTCAAGTGGATGTAGCAGCAGTTTTCTTCGCCGACTTTGTATTTCATTTGGCGAATCGCTTCCATAAAGGGCAGCGATTCTATGTCGCCGACGGTGCCGCCGATTTCGGTAATGATGACGTCGGCTTTCGTTTCTTCCGTCGAAAGCATCATACGGCGGAGGATCTCTTCGGTAATGTTCGGAATGACCTGTACCGTACCGCCGTGAAATCCGCCTTCTCTTTCTTTATTCAAGACGGCGAGGTAGACGCGGCCTGCCGTCGTATTCGACGATTTGGAAAGAGAGGCGTCGGTAAAGCGTTCGTAGTGCCCCAAGTCGAGGTCGGTTTCCGCTCCGTCGTCGGTGACGAAAACTTCACCGTGCTGGTAGGGATTCATCGTTCCCGGATCGATGTTCAAATACGGGTCGAATTTCTGATTGACGACTTTGTATCCTCGGCTTTTTAAGATGAGTCCGATAGATGCCGCAGCGATGCCTTTGCCGAGTCCCGAAACGACTCCGCCGGTGATGAATATATACTTAGCCATTTTTATTATTATAACAGGAAAGTTTCCGTTCGTCCATAAACGTGCGAAACATATTCGGAGATATGCGACAGCGCTTTTTCGGCCGTTTTGTGATTTATTTCGAGGAGACTTCGAAACTCTTCGGCCGAAATCTTCATCAATTTGCAGTCGGTTTCCGCTTTCGCTTCGGATGTGCGCACTTGATCGAGTATGCATGTCTCTTCTCCGAAAAAAGAACCCGTATCGCAGTATGAAAGATTTCCGTTTCTGTTGATGCGTACCGCTCCGCTGACGACATAGTAGGAATCGTCGGAGCGCTCGTTTTTCGAGTAGATGATCGCGCCCGCTTTATAATTTTCGACGTTGCCTTCGTTCATGACGGATGAGGGTCTTATGAATAGTATGCGCTTTATGATCGAATTGAGTTTCGTATCGTCGCGGCCGGGCAGGAGATACAATTCGCTCAAAACCAGAGGATCGAAAAACTGTACGATATAGATTACTTGTGCGAAGATAAAAAACAGCGTAAAAAAAATATACGTTTGAAGCAGAAAAACCATAAGTCCGCCGAGCACGCCGTAGATGATATTATAATTTGTGATATTGAGGAATTCGTTCGTCAATTTTGCCGCCGCAAAAAACGAAAGCGTACACAGTGCGGAACAAGCTGCGCAGAGTTTTACGTTCGGCTTCGTTTCCGACGCATAACGGTATGCGAGCAGTACGATGATAAATATGAGAGCGAACTCGGATGATGTGATAAAAGTACCGGGTAAAATGCCGAGCTTTGCCGGAAGATCTGCGGGCAGCGATGACAGCGGTGAAAGCATAAAAAAATTTCTCAGTGTAAAAACCGCGAGTATGATTACCGTAGCGATGAAGATGAGGGCGAGCTCGCCGATGACGATGAGCGCATGATTGAAAAGCGCGCGGGATTTTATTTTTTTGTGAAAGATGCGCTGCATACCCTGCATGACCGCGGCGAAAGATTTTCTTGCCATGAGTACGATAAAGAGCGCGAGTACGAATTCGATCCAGCCGAACGTTTTCATTTTCGAAAGCGCTCGTATAAAGGATTCGGCATCGAACATCGTTTTGTATTCGGAAATGCGCGACAAAACCGAAGCGATGATTTCCGGCGACGCGTGGATGATGCGCACGAGGATTGTGAGTACCGTCATTACGATCGGTATAAATGAAAAGAGAAAACCGAACGTACACGCCGCCGCGCACGTGTAGAGATTGTTCCGCGCGTAAAACGATGCCGTCAAATAGATGAGCGCGCCGACCGTATTTTTTGCGGAGCGCTTTTTGAGCCGCCTTTTCATTAACGGCTTATTATAACGCGCTTTTTAAAAATCCGCCAGTTTCGGCGCGCGCGGGTAGGGGATAACGTCGCGGAGATTCGACATACCGGTAACATAGCGGAGGAGGCGCTCGAATCCGAGACCGAATCCGGAATGCGGTACCGTGCCGAACCTGCGCAAGTCGAGATACCACGTATAATTCGACATATCCATATTGCGCTCATTGCATGCGGCCAGCAGTTTGTCGTAGTTTTCTTCGCGCTCGCTTCCGCCGATTATTTCGCCGATGCCCGGGACGAGGACGTCGAGGGCTTTTACCGTTTTGCCGTCGTCGTTTTGCTTCATATAAAAAGCTTTGATTGCTTTCGGATAATTGTAGACCATGACGGGGCATTTGTAGATTTGCTCGGTGAGGTAGCGCTCGTGTTCGGTTTGAATATCACAGCCCCAAAACGGCTTGTATTCGAATTTATCGGCGTGTTTTTCGAGCGCTTCGATCGCTTCGGTATATGAAACCCGCTTAAACGGCGTTTCGGCGACGTGTTCGAGCATTGCGATGAGGCCGTTTTGAATACGTTTGTCGAAGAATTCCAAATCGCTTCGGCACTTCGCAAGCGCCCAGCGCAAAAGGTATTGGATAAAGCTTTCGGCCAAATCCATATCGTCGTCCAAATCGAAAAAGGCCATTTCGGGTTCTATCATCCAAAACTCGGACAAGTGCCGGGGCGTGTTCGAATTTTCGGCGCGAAACGTCGGCCCGAACGTGTACACGCGCGAAAGGGCGGTCGCAAGCGTTTCCGCTTCGAGCTGACCGCTTACCGTGAGACTCGCTTTTTTGCCGAAAAAGTCTTTCGAATAGTCGACAAGAGATGAAGCGCTTTCAATCTTTTTGCCCGCGTTTCCGGCTTTAACGCCCAGCTCCGCTATTTTTTCAAGCGACAGCGTCGTCACTTGAAACATTTCGCCCGCGCCTTCGGCGTCGCTGCACGTGATGATCGGCGCGTTGATATATTGAAAGCCGTTTTCCTGAAAAAAGGAGTGAACGGCGAAGGCCATCTGATTGCGCATACGGAATACGGCACCGAAAGTATTTGTCCGCGCTCTGAGGTGAGCGTTTTCGCGGAGATATTCCATGGACATTTTATTTTTTTGAAGCGGGTAGGATTCGCTCGGACACTCGCCTAAGACGGTGAGCTTTTCGAGCGTCACTTCGACCGCCTGTCCCGACGCGGGGGAGGGAACGAGGAGCCCTTCGGCACGTACCGAAGCGCCGGTATTCGCTTTTGCAAGGTTTTCTTCTATTAATTTCACATCGGCTGCGGAAGAAGGAGAGGTACGATCGAAAGTCAGCTGGATCGATGCGAACGAGCTGCCGTCGTTTACTTGAATGAATACGAGATTTTTCGAATCGCGCACGGTTCTCACCCAGCCGCACACGGTGACGGTTTTTCCGTCGGGCTTTGATGCAAGCAGATCTTTTATGAGCGTCGGTTTCATGCGTACGATTGTAGCGATTTTATATTGTTTGAGCAATGCGTACGCTTGCCTAAAAACTTGATTTTTAAACTCGATGGCTGTCGGAAAACCGAGCGGCTTTTGAAAATTTTCGGAATTGATGATATTGAAAAATTCCGCTGTTGCCGCGGCGGCAAAAAATCTGTATAATGAAAACGCTTTTTACCGCGCATCCGCTCTTCCTTTTTCGCGTCAGGGAGTTTTCCGTAAGGGTTTGACGGAGTAAATGCGCGCGTATTTTTATAGCGGGTTATGTATGGCGAAAGAACAAATTCAAAACGCATTTTTAAAAAAACTTTCGGTACTTGCCCAACGCAACGATCCGATTCCTCCCGCTTTATACACGAAGTACGACGTAAAGCGCGGGCTGCGTTATGCAAACGGGACGGGCGTGCTCGTCGGGCTTACGCGCATCGGCGATGTCGTCGGTTACGATATGGTAAACGGCGAAAAGGTGCCGATTCCCGGAAAGCTTTTTTACCGAGGTTACGATGTCGCTTCCCTTGTAAAAGACGCCGAACGTACAAAGCAGTTCGGCTACGAAGAGTGCGTCTATCTCCTTCTTTTCGGAGAGCTTCCGACGCAAAAGCAGCTCGATGAATTTACGCAGTTTTTGGGACTCCGCCGTACGCTTCCGCCGAACTTTACGGAAGATATGATCATGAAAGCGCCGTCGAGCGATATTATGAACAAAATGGCGCGCGGCGTGCTTGCAAGTTATTCGTACGATACCGATCCTGAGGGTCGGGATATTGCAAACGTACTCAAACAATGTATCGAACTTATTTCGCGCTTTTCGACGCTTGCCGCCTACGCGTATCAGGCGAAACGGCGCTTTTACGACGACAAGAGCATGTATATCCACAATCCGCTGCCCGAGCTTTCGACTGCGGAAAATTTTTTGCGCCTCATTCGTCCGGATAAAACCTATTCCCGCCTTGAAGCGGAAATCCTCGACCTCGCCCTCATTTTGCACGCCGAACACGGCGGCGGAAACAATTCGAGTTTGACCGTGCACGTCGTTTCATCTGCAGACACCGATACCTATTCGGCGATCGCCGCGGCTATCGGTTCGCTCAAAGGACATCGACACGGAGGAGCGAATATCCGGGTTATGGAAATGATGGACGATATCAAATCCCATGTAAAGGATTGGACGAGCGAAAAGCAGATTCGTGATTATTTAATAAAAATTGCAAAGAGAGAAGCGTTCGACCGTACGGGTTTGATTTACGGTATGGGACACGCGGTGTACACGATCGACGATCCGAGAGCCCTACTCCTTCGCGAGCGGGCGGCAAAGCTTGCAAAAGAAAAAAAATGCGAAGCGGAATTCCGACTCTACAATCTCATTGCGGATATTTCACCGGAAGTTCTCGCCGAAGTGCACGGCGCCGACAAAAAAATCTGTCCGAATGTCGATTTTTATTCAGGCTTTGTGTATTCCATGCTCAATATTCCGCGCGAACTCTACACGCCCATCTTTGCAATTTCGCGCATCGCCGGCTGGAGTGCGCACCGCATCGAAGAGATCGTCGCAGGTGGCAGAATTTACCGGCCGGCATACAAAAACGTGTGCGACGTGCGCGACTACGTTCCTATCGAAAAGCGCGTAAAGTAAGCGCTCATGATCCGTCTCGACAAATTGCTGTCGCACGGAGGCTTGGGATCCCGCTCTTCCGTAAAAAAACTTCTCCGCACGGGTGCCGTAACGGTAAACGGCAAAAGCGTATTCGACTCATCGATGCGTGTCGATGAAGAAAACGATATCGTCGCCGCGGACGGTAAAAAAATCGAAATCCGAAAAGAGGTCTACCTCATGATGCACAAGCCTTCGGGCTATGTGTGCGCAAAGCGCGACGGACTTCATCGAACGGTTTTCGATTTGCTCGACGAAGCGTACAGTACGCCTTTTTTCGAAGACAATCTGCACACGATCGGAAGGCTCGACTGCGACACCGAAGGCCTGCTCATCTTTACAACCGACGGAGAACTCACGCACCGCATCACTTCTCCGAAAAGCGAATGCGGAAAAACTTATTTTGTGCGCCTGGCAAAAAAAGTGCAAAACGCGGAAGGATCGGCCTACGTTTCCGAGTGCGCGAAAGGCGTACACATAGCGGCGGAAGGAAGAGAAAAAGAAGCCGACTGCAAAAGCGCCGAACTCGTATGGCTCGGAAGCGGCGATGAAAAAGACGAATGCACGCTTACGATCTACGAAGGAAAGTTTCACGAAGTAAAGCGCATATTTTCCGCGCTCGGAAATGAAGTCGTGTATTTGAAGCGCATCGCGATCGGTGCGCTTGTGCTCGACGAAAGCCTTGAGCGGGGCGAATACCGCGAACTTTCAGAAGACGAAATCGAACTGCTTGTCCGCATCTGAAAATTTTTGTGAGCGCTTCAGCGCGATACGCCTAATTTTTCTTTGAGAGCGGATTGTGCGACTGCCGAAACGTTTATTTTTGCTGCCGTTGCCATATCGTCGAGCCATTCGGGGAGGGTGATATTACGACGGACGTTGCGGCTTTTTTCCATCCTGCGAAAAGCTTCCAAATCGACATCTATAAGCGACACAAAAGAAGTCCCCGCTTGTGCAAATTCACTGTTTTGCACATCGATATCTTTAATTGTTCGGGCGGCAGGCAGCTCCGCTTTGTTGTACAATGCGTTACCTATGTAATCTTTGGCCATGCCGATGGCATCGGCAAGACCGTAGCCTTCCGTTGCTCCATTCAAGTCGGGAATGCTCACTAGATATGTGTCTTTTTTATCACCCGTTTGTGTAAAAATCGCCGGATATACAACAGTCATAATGTCCCCTATGAAAAGTATTCTACTCAAAAAGCGGAATTAAAGTTCCCATTTTTTGATAATCTTTTTTGCCAAAAGTTCGTTTATCTCCGTATGCCGCGGTATCTGTTCTTCGTCGCTTCCGCGCTTATAGATGTCGTGCTTGCCGCCGTGCCGATAGAAAATAAAACCTTTAGTTTCCAGTTTTTTTATCAAGTCTTTCCGCTTCACAACAAAAGTATACATACTTTATGCGCATTGTGTCAAATTCTTTGAAGCGCTAATTCATTTTTACCAAAGGAATGTTTACCGTCGCTGCGCCGTCTATAAAGACCTTGTGTTTTTTGAAGTTGCCGGGCGGCCCCTTGCCGTCGTAGTTGCTGAAGCCGAACGGCTCTTTGGGTATGCCGATCGTATTCGCGTTTAATTTTCCGTCGCCGTTGACATCGTGGTAAACACAAAAAGCATAATCGCCGGCTTTAAGCCGTATACGGTATACCGCTTTTTCTCCCGTCGCCGCCTGTTCGACGTTTCGATACGGAATGTGTTTACGAAAACTTTCAGAGGAATCATGGATGCTTATAACAATCGTTCCCGAATTCTCTTTTATACCGGTAACGACGATTTCCACGTCACAGAGCGTTTTATCGTCCGCCGCTTGAGAATACAGGGAATAGAGCGTAGCAAAAAATATCATGCGGAAAAATAAGGTACGTGTTTTTTTCATATTGTCTCCTAATTATTGCGCTGCATAATTTTCAAAGCGGTACTGCTCGAATACGTCCGTACCGATAAGCGTAATCGCCTTTGCGGGGCAATTGTTTATGCAGCGGTAGCATATCGTGCAGTTTCCGGGATGGAATACGGCTTTATTGTTTTCGATATATAATGATTTTGAAGGGCAATGTGCCACGCATATGCCGCAGCCGATGCAGCGTTCCGTTCGGATTTTAAGCCGTTCGCACAATTTTTTTGCATGCATTTTAAACCACAGGCGCTGTCCGAATAAGCCTGCGATTCTGTGAAAGAACGATAAGCCGTCTTTCGGATAGATTCCGCGTTTTATGGCATCCGCTGCCTGTGCAATCTTTTTTTGTGCCGCCGCTATGAGCGCCCGGTTTTCTTCCGGCGTTTTTTTCAAGAGCTTTACATCGGCGATACAGTCCGGCATACGAAGGTGTAAGCCTCCCGTAACGGCAGCTCCGCATTTTCGAAGCAGCCTGGCCGCAAGTCCCGCGCCGTCTCCGCTGAAAAGGCCCATCGTCGCGATAATAAAAACGCGTTTTCCGCGGAACATAGAGGCGTGTTCCCTAATGAACGCTTTTACGATACGCGGGATGTCGCTGAAATAAATCGGGTAGCCGAGCGCGATTTCATCCGACGCGCGTAAAACTTCAAGCGCTTCGCACGATTCCATGCTGCAAGCTTTGCCGCCGGTCGCTTGTGCCAACGCTTCCGTACAGTATTTTGTGTTTCCCGTTCCGCTGAAATAAATTCCGTTCATATCGTCTCCCGCAATAATCCATGCGCCCTTACTTTAAAAATGACGGCTCGAGCAAATCCATAAAATCGGTGATTTTTTCTTTCCAATTTTTGTCGTAGTGAACATTTTTCATTGCGGCCAATGCCGTAAGTCCGTGAATAAAAGCCCATATCGTTATTAAAATATCGTTTTGCTTTTTTTTCGGAACTTTGGTTTGCCTAAGCAGTGACACGATGCTGTTTTTATACAAAATAAAGGGTTTATAGTTTTTCTCATCCGGTATAGATAAAGTTAAATCGACCTTTATATCGGACGAGGAATACAAAAATTGAAAATAGGCGGGATTGTCAATAAAAAAAGAAACATAGGCTATACCCAATTTTTTTAACAATGCGGCGGGCTTTTTATTTTCGGTGACAGCCGTTTCGAGCGTTTTCGAAAAACGTTCGGTGATGTGCAGCTGCATCGCGTTCAGCAATTCCTCTTTGTTGTGAAAATGGCTGTACGGAGCCGCATGGCTGACTTTGCAGGCTGCCGCCGCTTTTCTCAGCGAAAAAGATTGTACGCCGTCGGTATTGACGATTTCGATGCCTTTTTCGATTAAGAGATTTTTTAACCCCTCGCGGTGGTAGGGTAACTTCAATTTACTCATAAGCGGCTCCTTTTTCTTTGCAATCTTTACAGTGTCTGGATATTAGCGTGAAATCTTTACATTGTCAAGTTTAAAACGGCGATTTTAAAAGCTGCAGATTAAAGCTGCGCGGCTTAAAATCATCTGTAGGAAAAACTTATGCGCAAATCGGATCGATTGCCTTGATTAAAGCGTTCCAAACGATTTACAAAGGCCGGCGTTCGCGCGTATAATTACGCTATGTTGTCGGATATCGAAATAGCACAAAAAAATCGAATGCTTCCGATCGCGGACATCGCTCAGCGGATCGGGATTGATGCGGACGGAATCGAACCCTTCGGAAAGTATAAAGCAAAGCTTACTTCAGAAACCCTTCGCACTTTGCAAAAACGAGTTGCGGACGAAACCGCGCGCGCTCGTCTCATCCTTGTTACCGCCGTAACGCCGACGAGCGCGGGGGAAGGGAAATCGACCGTTTCTATAGGGCTTGCCGATGCGCTCAACCGTATCGGAAAAAAAACGGTACTCGCGCTCCGCGAACCGTCTTTGGGGCCCTGTTTCGGTATAAAGGGCGGAGCCTGCGGAGGCGGATACGCACAGATCGTTCCGATGGAAGAAATCAATTTACACTTTACGGGCGACATCCATGCGATTTCTTCAGCAAATAATTTGATCGCGGCTCTTATAGACAATCACATTCATCACGGCAACGAACTGAGGATAGATCCCCGCACGATTTCGTGGAAGCGGTGCGTTGATCTCAACGACCGCGAACTGCGCAACATCGTCGTCGGACTCGGCGGCAGAGTGAACGGAGTGCCGCGAGAAGACCGCTTTTGCATTTCCGTCGCGAGCGAAATCATGGCGATCGTCTGCCTTTCGCGCACGATTTCGGAGTTGAAAGAGCGCATTTCGAATATCGTTATCGGAGAAAATTACGACAGGGAAATCGTTACATTCGGAGAACTCGGATGCACCGGTGCGGTCGCCGCATTGCTTAAAGATGCTCTGAGTCCGAACCTCGTGCAAACCCTCGAAAAAACTCCCGCTTTTGTGCACGGCGGTCCCTTTGCGAATATCGCGCACGGCTGCAACAGCATCAACGCGACGCTCGCCGCTCTCGCTTCGGGAAACTATGTCGTAACCGAAGCCGGATTCGCAGCCGATTTGGGTGCGGAAAAATTTATGGATATCAAGTGCCGTGCGGCGGGCATCGCTCCGTCCTGCGCCGTCATCGTCGCAACGGTGAGGGCTCTTAAAATGCACGGCGGTGCGGAAAAATCCGATCTTGCCCGTCCCGACCTCAAAGCGCTTTCGGCGGGATTTTCAAACCTCAAAACGCATATCGAAAATATCGGCAAATTCGGCGTGAGTGCGATCGTCGCGATCAATAAGTTCGCATCGGATACGAGCGAAGAACTCGAAGTCCTCGCCGAACTCATTGCCGAAACGGGTACGGAAAGCGCCGTCTGCGAAAGCTGGGAAAAGGGAGGGGAGGGAGCGCTTTTGCTTGCCGAAAAAACGAGCGCGCTCTGCGATGCGGGAAAAACGGATTTCCGTCCGCTCTACGATTCCGACATGCCCCTTTCAAAAAAGATGGAGCGCATTGCACGGGAAATCTACCGCGCAGGTTCTGTATCGTTTGAAAGTGTCGCTTTGAAAAAGCTTTCGGCTTTCGAAAAGGCGGGCTACGGAGCGCTTCCCGTATGTATCGCAAAGACGCAGAATTCGCTGAGCCACGATCCGAAACTGCTCGCTTCTCCGAGCGGCTATACCTTTCCGATCCGCGACGCGCAGCTTTACGCGGGCGCGGGCTTTGTCGTCGCTCTTTCGGGCGACATCACGGTGATGCCGGGGCTGCCGAAAAAACCCGCCGCGCTCAATATCGACGTGAACGACGACGGAGTCATTTCGGGATTGTTTTAAAATCTACGGACGCCGCTCGCCGTATGGCGGCTGCTTTCGTCGGACTTGTATCGGGGGCGGCAGCGATGATAAAAATCGATTATAATTCCGCCGCTTTTCGTTTGACTTCCGCTTCGCTTGCGCGGATGTATACGGGGCCGTCGAAATCGGCAAGAGGTTTTTCTCCTTTTTCGATTTTCGCTTCGGCGAGCGCAAACAGAGAGTCGGTCGTAAGAGTTGAAAAATCGAGCGCATACAGCTTTGTGCCGATACCGTTTTGTCGGGCGGCTTCGGCAAAGCGTTTTGCGTCGGGGCCCGTACAGAGCGCTTCTTCGGTATCTTTTAAAAAGCCCAGCACCGTTTCGATTTCATAGTCTCCTGCGCTAAGCGTTTCCGATCCCGCTTCGTATACGGCTGCATAAAATTTGTTTTTTTTCGCATCGATTACGGAAACGACGGGAAAGGGAAGGGCGCGGTAGGGATAAGCGTAGACTTCGAGTGTCGGGATGCCGTATATCGGCGCATTTGATGCCTGTTCGATTGCTTTGAGTGCGGCAAAGGCGAGCCTAAGTCCCGTAAAAGATCCCGGTCCTCGGCAGAGCGCCGTATAGTCGAGTTCGTCGATGCGTAAGCCCGCTTTCGATACGACAGCGTCGATTGCGGGAAGCAGCGTTTCCGATTGCTTTATGCCTATATCGTAAAGCGAAGAGACGACGGCATCGTCGTTTTTTGCCGCGACCGTAAGGCGCGTTCCGGCGGAATCTATTGCAAGCGCTTTCATATAATCCTCCCGAAAAAGATGCGTACGTCTACCGTATCGCTTCGTGCGGCCAGTTGGAGATGAGGACGGTGCGCGAGCCGTCGCCGTTTACGCTTATATCGAGGACGATCGCCGTATCGGGCAGTTCGCTCATGATCTTTTCGCTCCATTCGATGACGCACACGCCTTCTCCGTAAAGCATATCGTCAGTTCCGAGATTGATAAAATCTTCGGCACCGTCGAGACGGTAGACGTCCATGTGGTAGAGCGGCATCTTTCCTGCGTATTCGCTGATGAGGCAAAAAGTGGGACTCGTGATTTCATCGCGTATGCCGAGAGAACGGGCGATGCCTTTGGTAAGCGTCGTCTTTCCTGCGGCAAGGGGGCCGCGCATGGCGAGTATGTCGCCTTTTCGAAGAAAGCGCCCGATCTTTTGTCCGAGCGCTTCGCTTTCTTCGGCGCTCTTCGTCGTAAACGAAAGCGTCATAAGGGAAGCTTTCCTTTGGAATCCGCTGCGGTAATATACGTCTTCAATGCGTTTTTTATCGGAACGACGGGATAATTGATCGTTTCGGAAATAATTACGTCGATTTTTTTTACGCCCAGAGGATCGGTTTCTATACTGAATTCGACCGGAGTTTCAAAATCGCCTCCGGGAAGCTCTATGACGGCTTCTCCTTTGAACTTCCGAAGATAATAAATACTGCCTTCTTCGCGGCAGATGTTCCGAATCTCCACAACTCTCATTTCTGTACGATACCGCAATAAAGCTTAATAATCAAGTCTGCGCGTTCCGTTCGCCGTTCTGTGCGGCGCCGTATCGATACACGTATGCGAATATGCGGTTCCGCGCTTCGTCCGATATGTCCGTAAAAAGGATGCCGAGTGAAAACGTATTGTTTGATGCGTTTTTACGGACTGAAACGATGAGACCTTCGGCTTCATACGTTTTTTCGGAAAGCATGATCGAAACGCGAATGCGCTGATTTTCTTTTATCGGGAGATTTGTTATGACGGCGCATCCGTCTCCTGAAACGTTTGCGAGGACGCCGTCGTGCGCTTTCGTCTTTTTATGCGTTTCGTTCGCTGCGGAAAAGACACAGGGAACGTTGATATCGCTGCGCTTCGATTTTCGCTTTGTCTGCTGATTCAGATCGTTTGTGTGCGAGAGTATCATTTCCGTGCCGTCGTCGAAACCGATCGAATAGCGGATGACGCGCGTTTGAAAACGGTATGTCATACCGCTTTTCGTCGCAAATACGAAATCGGCTTTTGAAAGCGGGGAGGGTTTGCTTTCGGCGTTGTACAGCGATCTCGGAATTGAAACCGTCATATTTTCCGCAGTATTTTTTTTCAGCGTGCATCGGATCTGCGCGCCCTGCGGCGATAGGAAAAAAAGCTTCGTTTGTTCGGGTATGCCTGCCGTCGATGTGATCCACGTATCCGCCGCGTCCTGTATTTCGATTTTACGGCGAAGCCTGAAAAGAGAAGTGATTTTTTTTTCGGCGGTGCCGTTTTGCCGCATTGCAGCGTAGCGGGCGCAAAAGAGTTTATCGACTTCGGCCGCATTGTAGATAAGATGGCTTATATTCGGCGCTTTATTTTCCCGGCAAATTTCCCATAAAAGAGCGGCTTCTGCTTTCGAAAGCGAAAGACGCTTCGCCGTTTTTTCGATGTCGCCGTATGTCGTCGGCCGTTTTTTTTGCGCTTCAAGCCATTCGGGAGACGTGCGGATGCGCTTACGAATTTGATATAACAGATAGATGACGAAAAATACGAGAATGATAAAGGCAGGGATGAGCAGGTACGCGTAATACTTTGTCGCAAGGCGTGCTTGGAGCGGCGTGATACCGCTCGGTGCGTTAAAGCGCATGGAAAACCTCGAGCGCCTTTGAGGCGAGCTTTAAGCGCGGACATATTTCGTATTCGGCCAAATCACCGACAAGTACCGTATCGTTCGCTTTGAGTGCGTTTTCGAATTCCGAAAGCACGGGCGTAAGATCGGCAAAAAAATCGGACACTTGTTTTCCGTCCACGACGATAGCGCTGTACGTGTCGGGAAAAAGAGATGCGAGAGAGGCCGTGCGGCAGAAAACTTCGATGTCGTCGGCAAGCTCCGCAATGGCGGCGGTCGCTTCTTTTCCTTTGCCGCTTTGCAGATCGACGGGAACCCGTTCCATGCGTTCGGCAAGCGATGAAAAGAGAACGGAAAGCTCTTTAAAAGAATCGGCTATCGACTGTTTCGTCACGACTTCGAATTCGATTTTCGTCGAAGGTGCAAGCGGAAGCTTTGCGTATTCGTCGAATGAAGAAGCGTCTACTTTTTGCCCGTCTGCGCGGATGGCGATAACCGCCGCATCGTTTTCTTCACAGGTCGCTTCAAACGAACGCAGTACGTCTCCGATCGTTTTTTCGCCTTCAAGCGTCACGTCGATTTTTGCACCGTTGACAAATAAATCCATAACACTTCCTTGATCGATTTTTTATTCGTTGTTTCGCCGCATAAAATTAGAAATAGTCGTCTGCTGGCTTTCGAGACTGTTCAGCGACCCTTCCATACTCGCAAACTTTCTTCGAAGTTCCTTTTCTTTTTTGTCCATCTGCGTTTCAAGCTGCGCTATCTTCGTTTCCGACGATTTGATGCGCGTACCGAGTGCGCCTATCTTCGTGCCGATGATGCCGCCCGTTTGAACGTATGCGCCGAGTTCCCGATCCAATCGATACGCGATACCCGAATCGACTATGAGGTCTCCGTCGCTGTCATAGCCGAACATATTTTTAATATCTTCGAGGTGAGAGGCGAGGGCGGCGTCGAGTTTTTTTTCATCGATTTCGAGATAGCCGCGGAGGCGGCTGGCCGTATAGCCTCCGGTGCTTCCGCTCGCGTTCGTGGAAATGCCGAGCTGGGAGAGCATCGTTATGACCGCATCCTCTTTTGCCTGATAGCGGGAACTTTGGATCGATTGAAAATTCGATTTCATATTCGTAAGGGAAAAGTCTCCCATAAAAAGGCCGAGCCGCTCTTTTTCTTTTTCGCGCTGTTCGTCCGAAAGATAGGTGAGCTCGTCCACGATTTCGCTTTTATTTTGCGAAAGGATATTGATCTGCGCAATCGATTCGTTGTATTTTCCGACGAAAGTGATGAGCGCGTCTTTTGCCGATTTGACGTCCGGATCGATTTTGATCGTCGCCGTCCTTTCGGTTTTTTCGTGTACGTGCAGCGTTACGTCGGGTACGACGTCGTCGATATCGTTCGTGGGCCGCTTGATTCTGATGCCTTCGTATGTGATGATCGCATCGCCTGCGGTCGACGCGGCATTGTTCGGCGTAAAACCGCCTGCGGATTTCGGATCGTAGAGCGAAACGGACGACATCGTAAAAGCCGTGCCCGTGTTCCGGTTTCGGATGACGATCGAAGCGATACCCGGATAATCGTTCGTGTCGATATCGATCTCGGTTTTGTCGCTCGTCAATATATTCGGCGTCGCGATTTCTCTTTCGCTTCCGTCGCTCATGGCCGCGTAGACGACGCTTGCCGACGTTACGGGTAAAAGATTCGCGCTCCTCGTCTCTCGGCTTTTCGGAAGCAGGGTATCAGACGGATTGTTGTCGATGACGACGTCCTTAAACGACGCATAGCCCGCATTCGGAAGTTCGGGGGAAAGCGCTTTTTTGTTGAGTGACTCCGTTATATCCGCTGCGGTTTCTTTTGTGAGCGTAAACGAAATGCGTTTTCCTTCATTTCCCTGCGGCACTGCAAGTGAAAATCCGCTTCTCGGAGGGATCGCGACTTTTCCGTTTGAAACGGTGATCTGCGTATTCGTGAGGCGCGGAAGTCCTTCCTGTTCGAGGGCGGCCCGTTGCGGCGGAGCGGGGCGGAATTCCGCTTGCGTTTTTCCGAACGACGCAGCATCCGATTTTACCGCTCTTATCATCCCCGTTTCGATCGCAAAGTTTTTCGCTTCATCTTCAAAGGTGAGACGGTTCGCTTCTCCCGTTTTTTTCGATTCGATGAGGATCGTTTTCGTATCCGCTCCCGATCCTATAACGAGCGAATTGATAAGATCGCCGCCCCTCTTGTTGAGCGCTTTCGAAAAATCGGTAAGAGAGCCGCCTTTCCAGTTGAACGAAACGGATTTGTCTGCGACGCGAAACGTGTAAGTGCCTTGGGGGACTTTTGTGTTATCGGGAAGTTCGGACGATAAAAAACGGTCGGCGGTCGCCGGCTGTATGACGTTGACTTTAAATGATTGATACTGCGCGCCCCGATTCGCGTCCGCCGTAATCGCGTATTCGTCGGACGAGGAGGCGAGCTTGTTGTTGAACGGATTTTCGTAGGAATACAGCGTTTTAACGCTGTCGCGGAATTCCGTCAGCTTTCTGTTGACGTCCCGCCACGCGTTTTGCTGCGCTTGGTAGGTTTTCAGCGTGTCCTGCTCCCTTACGAGCGGGACACGCTCAACCTTCATAAGTTTTTCTACCGTGTCGTTCGTGTTGTATTTATCGGTGACACCCGGTATGTTCAATCCTGGCATAATCCGCGTTTGTCCGATCGATGCGATTAAATCATTTCATCAAAAAGCAAACCGATCGCTTTTTTCATGCTGACTTTCATCTTCTGTATATCTTCGGACGGTATCTCCTTGATCACCTTGTTGGTGCTCGGATCCAATACGCTGATGACGACTTCTCCAAGCTCTTCATTTACGCTGAAGCGCAGGGAACGGCGACCCATCACCATATCGGACAGCCGCTGGAGCTGCTGTGCGTTTTCCCGTATTTCGGCAAGATTTTGTGCAATGTTTTGCGCTACTTCAGCTCCTCCCGGCACCGATCGGGCGACTCCCGCCGTCGTTGTTCCGGAACCGAGTATCTGCGGAGCGACTTTGAAGTAGTTTTGGCCATCCATTGCCAAAGCCTGCCCGATACTGTTTGTAATTGTATTCATAGGGCAATCCTCCTGAAAAAGAACGGGAAGGGGCGCATCCTTTCCGTTACGTTTATTGTCAAAAAGACGACATCCGGTTGTCTCTCGGACAATAATCCGATTTTTTTACTGCAGCAGCGCCAAAACGTTTTGCGTTTGGCTGTTTGCCTGTGCAAGCATCGCGGTTCCCGATTGTGTGAGAATCGAGTTTTTCGTGTAGTCCACGATTTCCGCAGCCATATCGGTATCTCTGATACGCGATTCTGCCGCCTGCATGTTTTCCGCAGCGACGTTTACGCCTTTCGACGCCATCTCGAAGCGGTTTTGATACGCACCGAGATCCGCCCTCTGTTTCGTTACCCGAAGCAGCGCGCTGTCTACGGCGCCGAGCGTGGCGTTTGCCAAGTCCGGCGTTGCGATCGAAATCTGCTCGTTGTCGCCGTCTGCGTTTTTCAAGCCGAGTGCCGTTGCCGTCATCGTGCCGATGTATACGCGGACGTTTTGATCCACGTTTGCACCGACATGGAACTGCATCGTCTTTGCGCCGTCCCAGCGGCCGAAACTGCCCGTGAGCATATTCATGCCGTTGAACTGCGCTTGACTTGCGATGCGGTCGACTTCCGACACAAGCTGAGAAACTTCAACTTGTATCTGCATACGATCTTCATCGCTGTAGATGCCGTTCGCCGCTTGAATCGCGAGCTCGCGGACGCGCTGAAGGATATCCGTCGTTTCCTGAAGATAGCCTTCCGTCGTCTGCAAAAACGACACACCGTTTTCGATGTTGCGCCCCGCCTGATTTAAACCGCGGATTTGACTCCGCAGCTTTTCGGACACTGCAAGACCCGATGCATCATCTCCGGCTTTGTTTATTCTTTCGCCGGAAGCGAGTTTCTCGATGTTTCCCTGTATGTTGGCATTCGAAATGCCGAGCACACGTTCCGCATAGAGCGAACTCATATTGTGATTGATAATCATAATTTGTGCCCTCCATGTTTACGTACCCGCAGAACATCATGATCTGCGTCCTTGCCGTGAGGGCTGTCTTTCCGGTTAGTGCGCCCCCGGAAAGCAGATTCAGACCCGTTACGGCAGGAAAAATCAGCCTTTTTGCAAGCCGATTTTTCCTGCCGCCACAACCTATGGATTGCACACTGTCAAAGAACGAAGCATGTCCGAATACATGCTCGATAGCTGCAATTATATAAGGAAAAAGGGCAGTGCCCGATTTTCCTCTATAAAGTGTACTACACTATCTCAGTAATGACAAGACATTTTGCGTCTGGGCGTTCGCCTGTGCGAGCATCGCCGTTCCCGCCTGCTGCAAAACGGTGTTTTTCGTAAACTCGACCATCTGTTTTGCCATGTTCGTGTCGCGGATGCGGCTTTCGGAAGCTTGCGTATTTTCGGCTGCGATGTCCAGACCGCGGATTGCGTATTCCATACGGTTTTGATATGCACCCAAATCCGCTCTCTGTTTGTTGATCCGCTTGATCGCTTCGTCGAGCGTGCCGATGACGCGGTTCGCTTCTTCCGGCGTCGCGACCGAAACCTTTTCTTCGGTACCGAGTACGCGCAGTCCGAGCGCCGTCGCCGACATCGTACCGATGTACACCTGCATCCTCTGATCCATGTTCGCACCGATGTGGAACCACATGGAACCGGTAACAGTGTTTTCTCCCGTCGGGCGGGCGAAACGTCCGGTGAGCATGTTCATACCGTTGAATTGAGCGGAACTTGCAACGCGGTCGATTTCCTCTACGAGGGAAGAAACTTCGACTTGGATCTGCATGCGGTCTTCATCGCTGTAGATACCGTTCGACGATTGGACGGCCAATTCGCGGATACGCTGGATGATGTCCGTCGTTTCCTGCAGATAACCTTCCGTCGTTTGGATAAAGCTGATGCCGTTTTGAGCGTTCGTCGACGCTTGATTCAAACCGCGGATTTGGCTGCGCATCTTTTCAGATACGGCGAGTCCCGACGCATCGTCTCCCGCGCGATTGATCCGTTCGCCCGATGAAAGCTTTTCCATATCTTTTGCAAGACTGACACCGGTGACGCCGAGCTGGCGGCTGGCAAATAATGCCGACATGTTGTGGTTGATAACCATAGGTATTCCTCCGTGGAATAGATGTACGGCAGAATCCTTTCTGCCGGTTTGCAAAAAAGTGCATCTGTGTTACAAGGCTACATCTACACTTTTCTGCAAGGGGATCGTAAATTTACGGCGGTACGGCTTGACAAGTCGCGCCGCAAATTCCAATCCTTACTCAATATCGGCACGGAGGACAAAAAACTTTAGCGATTTTTTAATTTTTTTTTCACTTTTGGGGATGTATCATTAAGGGCAATCGTACCGGAAATGTATATATAAAAAAGTGCACAGATAAACAAAAAAGGCGGAACGCGAGGCAGCGGTACTGCCGGGAGTGCAGCCGATTTTTTACTACATACTATTTTTTAGAGAATATGGTTTCCGGTACGGTTGCTCTATGTGTATCACAGGAGCATTTCGATGATTCTCTGCATACTGCGGCCCGCCTTTCCGCGGTGGGAAATTGCGTTTTTTTCTTCGTCGGAAAGTTCAGCTGCGGTTTTTCCGATTTCGGGGATAAAAAAAATCGGATCGTAGCCGAATCCGCCGTTTCCGCGTGCATCTTCGATCGACGGGACGATTTCTCCCTCCATCGTTTCCTGGGCGGCGTACATGCGCTCGCCTCCCAAATAGAGCACCATCGAACACGTATAATGCGCGCTCCGCTTGCCGTGCAAAAAACGACAATCGCCCGTATTTCCGGAAAGCGCATCGTTCAGCTCTTCGATGAGAAAGCGGTTTTGCGCATCTTGTGCGGTTTTTTTGCCGTCCATTCTGCCTCGGGGAAAATCCCGACCGCCGTAACGGGAAGAAAAAATGCCGGGTCTCCCGTCGAGCGCATCGACCGAAATACCCGAATCATCGGCGATGACGGGGCAATGCACGATGTCGTAGAGGGCGCGCGCTTTTATCAAAGCGTTTTCGAAAAAAGTCGCACCCGTTTCTTCGGGATCAAAATCGATTCTTTCGTCCGCCGGAATGACGATTTCATGCGGCGAAAAGATTTCGGACGCTTCGCGCTTTTTGTGCGCATTGTTCGTAGCGAGGTAGAGCTTCATACATCCATCATACAGCGGAAGCAATATTTTCGCAACGCGAGGACGGAACTTCGCTCTTTTATTTTCCGTGTCCTTTCCGCGCTTTATTCGGGGATATCCGCCGTTTCGGTTTCTCTTTCTTTTTCGCGTATGAGCTTTTGCGCCCTCGTGATGTAGTGGCTTACTTGCCGTTCGCAGATGCCGAGTATATTCGAAATCATTTTGTTTGTCGGACATACCCGCCAGCGGCTTTGCTGCAATTCTTTATTTTTCCGTTTCCAGCTTTCCGTCTGCTTGCGGTATTTTTTCAGCAGCAGTTCGGTATCG
Organism: Treponema sp. Marseille-Q4132; assembly: GCF_014334835.1. Classification (NCBI taxonomy): domain Bacteria; kingdom Pseudomonadati; phylum Spirochaetota; class Spirochaetia; order Treponematales; family Treponemataceae; genus Treponema; species Treponema sp. Marseille-Q4132. Next base: position 480,977 of record NZ_CP060591.1, on the reverse strand, counting down.
GTTTTTTCTTTATCGCAGAGTTTGAGCTGCATATAATATTTTCGATGAAAATAATACGCGTTGTCCCGCCGCCTGACGATCATATTGCGCCGTTCGATTCTCGAATACAAAAGCGAATTGAGTTCGGCGATGAGACGCTGCAGTTCCGCGCTCTGCAATTTGCAATACGAACTTACTTCGTCGACCGAAGAAGCCGGAATATAATAGCTCGATTTCAGCGCGAGGATGAGAGCGGTTTTCGCATCGCTTGCGCTTTTCGGTTTACATCTTCGCGTAAGCGCTTTCCAGATTTTCGTATTTGAAACGGGCGCGTATCGGGCTTTCGTTTCCGCGACGATGAGGGGAGGACTTTCATCCGTTCGTTCCGAGTCTTCAGAGTACGAAAAAGCTTTCATATTGCTGTCGGCGATAAATTTCCGTATCTCTTCGCGTTTTTGCGTCAAAATCAAACCCTGCACGAAAGCGTAGAGGTAAGAACCGAACGCGCCGCAATTTTTGTCGAACCGTTTGAAAACCTGTGCGCCTTTTTGCAAGACGGTGAGGATGATTTCGCTTTTGAAATCGTCATCGAATCCTGCAAGACCGAAACGGTAGGGTTCGCGGTAAATATATTCGGCAATTTTTTTAACCGCTTCTTCTGTTGAAATCGTTCCCGCTTGTACCAAGTTTGGCAAATCATCGATTCGTTTCATATCCATACCTCCTTTCGTTTAGGGTATAAAATGAAAAGCAATGTTTATGCCAAGCTATGTGCGGATCGATTTTTATGCGGCGTAAAAAAAACACCGACCGGATATCGATCGGTGTTTCAAGTAAAAAAGCTGCGGAGATAAGTTTATTTGTATTTGTAAAAACCTTCGCCCGCGTTTATGCCCGTTTTTCCTTGGTCGATATACCCTTTGAGGATTTTTGCGATGCGTCCGTGGAGCGAAGCCGGGTCGGATGCGTCGGGATAATTCGACGTGATATTATACGCCGTTTCCAAACCGACGATATCGAGGATTTGGAAGGGACCGAGTGGGCTTCCGGTGCCGAGTTTCCATGCCAAGTCGATGGTTTTTACATCTCCGACTTCGTTTGCAAGCAGGGCTTCGCCGGCCGTTAAAAACGGTATGAGCATGGAATTGAGAAGATAGCCGGGCTGTTCTTTTAGAACTTTGAGCGGTATCATGCCGATGTCGTTGGCAAAGGCGACGACCGCGTCGAATGCGGCAGGATCGGTTCCGTCGTGTCCCATGATTTCGGTCATGTTGTTACGCCAGATATTGTTTGCAAAGTGGATGGCCAAATAGCGTTTCGGATTTTTAACGTGATCGCGGAACATGCTCGGCATCATCGAAGACGAGTTCGTCGCGACGATGGTTTTATCTTCAAGGACGGCTGAAAGCGCGTCGTAAAAGTCTTTTTTCGCTTGAGGATTTTCGGCCATGCTTTCGATGACGATGTCGGCGTCTTTGACTGCCGAAGCAAGGTCGGTTGTGAGCTTAAGGTTTTTATATGCCGCTTCGGCATTTTTTTTGAGTTCGGCAATTTTTTCGGCGCTTATATGTTCGCCGTCTTGTATGAGACCTCTTGAAAAGCTTGCGCCCTTTGTACCGATTTTAGTTTCGGCATCGGCCAATTCGGCAAGATATATTCCGTGCAGCCGGTCGATTTTAGGCTGAGAGCGCCCGATCGATGCGTCGGAACGCAGCCATATCGTAACATCGAATCCCTTGTATGCCGCTTGAAATGCGATTTGACTTCCCAAAACGCCGCCGCCCGCTACAACAACCTTTTTAATACTCATATACATGCCTCCTATCGATACTCCGTTCCGATGAATATATCTTATCCTCCCGAACGGGAGATGTCAACGAATGCGTGGTATACCGTCATGTCGACCGCAACAGAAATGTATACGCAAGAAAAAAACATATAATAAAAAAGGCGGAACGCGAGGCAGCGGCACTGTCGCCGAGCCGTTCAGATCGATGGCAAGCAAACTTTTTAATAAAAAGTTTGCGCAGTCCGATTCCGATTACGGTCTGTCACGGCACTTGCAACGAGCGCGAAGCGCGAAGTTCCCCGCGCAAACGGCAGGGCTGCTGCCGGAAGTGCAGCCGATTTTTTATGTTATAGGTTTTTTTTTAGAGAATATAGTTTCTGGTGCGGGTGACTTGGATGCATATCGAAAGACATGTGAAAAGTGGGAAGGATGTTCTATAAGCTATAAAACGCGGGCGAATTCTTTGACGATTTGGGGGATGAGCGTATCGATTCTTCCGCAGGAACTTGCGCCGGACGCGTTTTTGTGCCCGCCGCCGCCGAATTTTGCCGCTATGGCGCTCACGTCGACGTTTCCGCGCGAACGGAATCCTATCGTACACGAATGTTCGCTTTCCTGTCTCACGAAAACGACAGCAAGCGTTTTTTCCGAAGCGAGAAGCAGCGTATACAGCGCATCCGAATCGCGGCCTTCGGTGCCCCATTTTTGCGTATCGTCCGTCGTTTCGCTCGTGACGATGAGTTTTCCGTCAAGATAACGTTCCGCGCGGGAAAGAGCGGTGCCGAGAAGTTTCCGCGTTTCGTAAGGCTTTCCGCCGGTAATAAAGTCGTAGGTCGCTCTCGGATTTGCGCCCGCTTCGACGAGGCGGGCGGCGGCTTTGAACACTTCGGCAGAATCAGATTCGAGGAAGCGGAAAAATCCCGTATCGGTGCACAAGCCGGTAAAAAGAATTTCCGCCGCATCTTTCGGTATGCACCCGACGACGCTTTCATATAAAAGCTGAACGATCGCGCAGGCGGCGGGGGAAGATGAGTCGATGATGCAAAGGGCGCCTTCGGGAGCAGAGGCTGTTTTGTGGTGATCGATGACGCAGGTATCAAGGTTTTTCAAGTCGCCGTCGATGTCTCCGAGCCGCACGTATTCCGAGCAGTCCGTGATGATGAGCGCGCTCTTTTTGCGCTCTTCTTCGCTTAAAAAACGCATCGAAGAAGAAAAACGATTTTCATATCGCTTTATTTCGGTACGCTTAAAGGGTCCTGCGGAAAGCAGCTGGAATTCTTTCCCCTTTTTTTGCACGAGCATACCGAGCGCGATGCACGAACAGACACAGTCGCCGTCGGGTTCTTTGTGACCGCAGATGTAAAAAAAATCATGCCGATCGATAAAATCGCCAAACGATGCGGCATCCGCTTCGGTGAGTGCTTTCATAAAAAATTACTCAGTTTAAGTCGAGTTCTTCGAGCGTATCTTTGTCGGTATCCGTTACTTTATTCGGATCGGCCAATCCCCAAAAATCGGTGTTCTTTGTCGGGGGGACGCTTAAAATGACACGCAAAAATTTGCCGTTATCTTTGACGACCGTCATAAATGGCTGGAGCGTTCCGCGCACCGTGCGGAATTTCAATTTGCGCGGATTTTCGGCATTGCCCTTCGCCCATTTTTTCGGAATTATCGTCGAAGCCGCTCCGACTTTATTTTTTGCATAGATGACGACGTATGCGTCTTCCGTCTGCAGGATTTTATACAGAGGGACGGAGAAATAGGTAACGGAAGACCATTTGCTTTCGTCGAGCTTCGGCTGCGTTGTTTTTTGCGCCGTCAAAGCTGCGGCGCCGAGCACAAGGGCTGCAAAACACAGAGCAATCTTTTTCATAACAACTCCCATAAAAACTCCTTAAAACCGGTAATCGAGTTTGCGGGGCGCGCTTTATGCGCGGAAAAACCGCTTATTTTATGTATCGTCATATTATACCGAGCATAATAGCTTTTATCGTGTGTTTTCTGTTTTCCGCTTCGTCCCATACGATACTCGCTTCGCTTTCGAATACCGCTTCGCTTACTTCTTCGCCCTTTACCGCAGGCAGACAGTGCATAAAGACGGATGTCGATTTTCCCGTTTCTCTCATGAGCTCTTCCGTTACGCGGAAAGGCGAGAGCAGTTTTGTGCGCGCATCTTTGAGCGCTTCTTCTCCCATCGATACCCACACGTCGGTATAAAGGCAGTCGGCGCCGCGGACGACGTTTTTATCTTCGCCGAGTGTGATCTTTGCTCCCGATTGAGATGCAAACGGCGCACAGATGTTTTGAATCGCTTGGTCCGGAAAAAGCTCTTTCGGACTGTAGATCGAAAAATCGATTCCGAGCTTTGCCGAAATGAGCATGAGACTCCGCGCGACGTTGTTTCTGCCGTCGCCGCAAAAGCACCATTTGAGTCCTTTCAGTTTTCCGAACCTCTCTTTCAATGTCATCACATCGGCGAGCGCCTGTGTCGGATGAAAGGCGTCGGTCAGCCCGTTGATAACGGGAACGCCCGACCAGAGAGAAAGCTCTTCTGCGTGTTCCTGCTTAAAGCCGCGGAATTCGATCGCGTTGAACATCCTGCCGAGCACACGAGCCGTGTCTTTAACCGATTCTTTTGCACCGAGCTGGATGTCCTGCGTCGACATAAAAACCGGATGACCGCCTTCTTCGCCGAACGCGCTTTCGAATGCGCTTCTCGTGCGCGTCGATCGTTTTTCGAAAATGAGTGCAATCGTTTTACCGGCAAAGCGTGCGTGAACTTCTCCCCGTTTCGCTTCCGCTTTTACGGTACATGCGATGTCGAGCAGCGTTTCGATTTCGTCCGGCGACCAATCGATCCAATTGAGGAGAGACCTTCCCTTAAACGGAGCTTTAAATGTTTCCATAACTTATGGGTGATATAGTAGCTTGAATGGAAAGTTTTGTAAATTACCCGCGCACAATCGTGTAAAGTTATTAGCGGCATGTGGGATTGAACCACAGACACTACGGATATGAGCCGTATGCTCTACCAACTGAGCTATGCCGCCGTGATAAAACCGAGCATAGCATATTTCGCTTTATTTTGTCAAGGACACCAGAAACTGTATTTTAAAGAAAATAACCGTTATCGCAAAAAACAGGCTGCACTCCCGGCAGCAGCCCTGCCGTTCGCTGCGGCAGACCGTGATTGGAATCGGACTGCGCAAACTTTTTATGAAAAAGTTTGCTTGCCATCGGTCTGAGCAGCTCGGCGGCAGTTCCGCTGCCTCGCGTTCCGCCTTTTGTATTTTAATTATACGTTTATTTTCTGTGTCTACATTTCTGGTGTCCTTATACCGGAGTGGTAAGTTTTCTAAAACTGCAAGAACTGCAAGAATTGCAAGAATTGCAAGAATTCGTGCAAGAACTGCAAGATTCTTGCAATTTGAAAAACGGTTATCGACGGCATACCGCTTCGATAAAGGGGGAACGTACGTGAACAACCGTATCGGTAAAATGCAGTTGGCTTGCATCTTTCGGGTCAGCGGAGTTCGGAATCTTTAATAAAGGTTTTTGCGTATGCGACGAGAGAAGCGGCTTCCGCGTCGGAGTACGGGGCGATATCGTTATATGCGGGATCGATGCAGTTTTCGTTTCGAAACTGCGCAAATCTCCACGATGCGTCTGAAGGGAGCAGGGCCGCCATCTCCCGTATGTCGCGCTTAGTTACGAGAGTCGGGACGAGTACGGTTCTCCATTCGCGCGAAGAAGGCGGAAGAGAAGATGTGAGGCGGGCGGTCTTTTCAATGCGGGAAAAAAAATCCTCCGCAATTTTTACCGCAGCCGATTTGTCCTGAGTTTTCAAGCTGCCCAAAAGTTTACCGTAGCGCGACGGGGAGCTTTTTATATCCATCGCGATAAAGTCCGGCCTCATTTCATCGTTTTCGATAAGAGCGTTCAGTTCGTCGGGCAATGTGCCGTTCGTGTCGAGCTTTACGCGGTAGCCGAGCGCTTTTGCATAACGGATGAGGTAGGGCGTAAGCGGATTTACGAGGGGCTCTCCGCCGCTTACGACAAACCCCGAGAGAACGTTTTTCCGTTTTTCGAGGTGGAAAAAAACTTCTTCCGCCGTCGCATAGATATCGTCCGCCGCCGCTTTTCCGCCGAGTACGAGACCCGTATTATAACAATAAGGACAGCGGAGATTGCAGCCGCGCAAAAAAAGAGAGGAGGCGACGCGGCCGGGAAAATCGACGAGCGTCGTCTTTACGAGAACACCGGCTTTTGTGTGCAGAAGCGCTTCGGGAATCGAACTTTCCGTCATGCCGTGACGGAAGCGAATACTGCGTCGAGCTCTTCAACGCTGTGGCATCGTGCGCTTTCTTCGCCCGATTCGTCATAGACGATGACCGTCGGAGAAGCGAATACGCCTTTTTTTGCAGCTTCGGCAAGTCCTTCTTCGGTATCGACGTCGATCGTTTTACCGCTCATTGAAAGCTTTGTCATATACGCTTTTACCGGCGGGCAGTTCGGGCAGGTTTTTCTTGAAAAGAGTTCCCACCTGCCTTCTTTTTCAAAATCCGCCTTGTACGAAAGTGCCGCTTTTGCCGAAGGCTGCGTAACTCGCGCGGGGGATGCACACTCGCATGTGCGGTCCGCTTCGGTAATTTCGTACGCCGCATTTTCGGGAACGGCGAACATTTTCCGGTGATCGTATTCTTCGCGTTTGCCTTTATTCCAATTGCGGACTGCGCGGTAATAGCCGACTATGCGCGCGTATACTTCGGTTTCCGATCCGTGTACGTCCGAAAGCGCCGCCCTCGTCGCTTCGATATCCGCATCGATTTCTCTGATCGTTCGTTTCAGTTCAGCCATGACAATTTCCCCCTAAGCCCATAGTTGTAGATATGGCATATATGTATTACATAAATGCTATACGCTAATTATAGTGTTGTTTTGACCGTTTGTCAAGTTTTTTACGCTATATTTATAGGGCGTCAGCATGAAAAACCGTATTCTCAAAACGAATAGCGTGTAATGCAAAAAATCGGCTGCACTCCCGGCAGCAGCCCTGCCGTTCGGCACAGCGCTACGCGCGTTCGGATGCAAGCACGGCCGCTTTTTCTTTTTCGAGTCGTTCGAGCTTTAAACGCAGCTCTCTTTCCTTTTCCGCTTTGCACTTGGGACACTCGAAGTGCTCGCCGTTCAAATAGCCGTGGCTTCGGCAAATCGAATAGGTCGGAGAAATCGTCACGTAAGGTACGCGGTAGTTCGCCGTAACCGCTTTTACCAAATCGCGGCACGCCCTCCAGTCTTTTATCTGCTCGCCCATAAAGGTATGGAAAACCGTGCCTCCGGTATACCGCGTCTGCAGGCTTTCCTGTAAATCGAGAGCTTCGAAGATGTCGGACGTATAGTCGACGGGAAGCTGCGTCGAATTCGTATAAAAGGGGCTTTCGTCCGTGCCGCTCGTGATGATTCCCGGAAAATTCTTTTTGTCGTGGGAAGCGAGGCGGAACGACGTGCTTTCGGCGGGTGTCGCTTCGAGGTTGAAAAGCTCTCCCGTTACTTCCTGATAGTCGGCGAGACGGCTTCTCATATAATCGAGTACGCGTTCGGCAAAAGCTTTGCCTTTCGGATCGACGATCGATGTGCCGAGGAAATTGAGGCAGCATTCGTTCATGCCGCAGAGCCCTATCGTGTTGAAGTGGTTGTCGAGCGTGTGCAGGTAGCGCTTCGTATAGGGGTAAAGCCCCGTATCGAGGAGGTGCTTGATCACTTTGCGCTTTATGCACAGACTGTCGCGCGCGATGTCCATGAGGTAGTCGAGCCGTCTGAAAAACGCTTTTTCGTCTTTTGCGAGAAAACCGATCTGCGGGAGGTTTATCGTGACGACGCCGAGGGAACCGGTAAATTCGTCGGAACCGAAAAGTCCGCCGCCGCGTTTTCGAAGCTCGCGTTTGTCGAGCTGGAGGCGGCAGCACATGGAGCGCACGTCACTCGGATTCAAATCGGAATTGACGAAATTTTGAAAATAGGGAGTGCCGTATTGTGAGGCCATTTTAAAAAGCAGTTCCGCGTTTTCGCTTTCCCATTCGAAATTCTTTGTGATATTGTACGTCGGAATGGGGTAGCCGAAGCCCCGTCCGGAAGCGTCTCCTTCGAGCATGAGTAGGATAAACTGCTTATTGATTATATCCATCTCTTTTTGGCAGTCGCCGTATGTGAACTCCTGCTCTTCGCCGCCTACGATCGCTTTTTTGTTTTTGAGGTCGTCGGGACACACCCAGTCGAGCGTGACGTTCGTAAAGGGCGCTTGACTTCCCCAGCGGCTCGGCGTGTTGACGCCGAACAAAAAGCTTTGAATGCACTGCCGTACGCTCTTTTCCGAAAGATTGTCGATTTTGACGAAGGGCGCAAGGTAGGTGTCGAAAGAGCTGAACGCTTGAGCGCCCGCCCATTCGTTTTGCATGATGCCAAGAAAGTTTACCATTTGGTTGACGAGCGTCGAAAGGTGCGTTGCCGGCGTCGATGTGATTTTATCCGGAACGCCGCCGAGCCCTTCCTGAATGAGCTGTCTCAGCGACCAGCCCGCGCAGTAGCCGGAAAACATTGAAAGGTCGTGAATGTGGAAGGCAGCCGTTTTATGCGCGTCCGCCACTTCTTTCGGATAGATATTGTTGAGCCAATAGTTTGCGGTAACGGCGCCGGAATTGCTCAAAATGAGACCGCCGAGGGAAAAATTGACGTTCGCGTTTTCTTTGACGCGCCAATCGCTTTGACTCAAATATTCGTCCATCGTTTTATTGATGTCGAGCATGAGATTTTTCGCATCGCGGATGGCTTCGTGCCGCGCGCGGTAGAGGATATACGCTTTTGCGACTTCGACTTCGTTGTTTTCGATGAGGACGCTTTCGACATCGTCCTGAATCTCTTCGATGGCGGGAATCGAATGCGTTCTGCTTCCCGCAAGGCGCAGGCGGAGCCTTTCTTCCACTGCGTCCGTAAGCTTTTCCGCCCGTTCGGGATCCTTTCGCTTTTCGACCGCTTCGATTGCGCGTCCGATCGCCGATTCGATTTTTTTGCGATCGTAAGAGGCTATGTCGCCCGAGCGCTTTACGACGGATTTAATAAATCCCGCCGTTTCTTTGTCTCCGCTCCCGCCCAAAAAATTCCGCCATTCCGGAAATACTGCCTGACCGCTCATATCCGTTTCCCCTCTATGTTTTTTACCTCGGTGATGAATTCGTCGAGGTTTTCGAAGTGCTTATATACCGAAGCAAAGCGGATATACGCCACTTTGTCGATTTCATACAAACGCTGCAGCACGAGTTCCCCCAGTTCCGCAGTCGAGATTTCGCGGCTCACTTTTCCGCTCATGACGGCTTTGTCTTCGATTTCGGATACGATCTGTTCGACCATCCGCATCGACACCGGCCGCTTTTCGAGGGCGCGGCTGATGCCTTTTTCGAGCTTTGCCTGCTCGAAGGGCTCGCGCCTTCCGTCTTTTTTTACGACCATAAAGGGTTTTTCTTCGATACGCTCATAGCTCGTAAAACGGTAGCCGCAGCCGAGGCATTCGCGACGCCGCCTGATGCTTTCACCGTTCGCCATCGCACGCGATTCTATAACTTTGTCGTCAAGACTTCCGCAATACGGACACCGCATATCGATCCCTTATAACAAATTATTTAAAATTTGTACTCTAAATATAGCGTTTTAAACGATATGCTAATACTATACAACGCTATAGCTGATCTGGCAAGATGTCGCATCGAAAATTTTCCGTTTTTTTTGCGATTTTTACGTGTTTTCCGGCCGCCGGGATTTTAGAGCGAGCGACATTACATAGGTACGCTTCATGCACACGGAGATAAAAACCGGAAAAAGCGTTATTATCATGCGGATACCTTTTTTTCCGCGCCTCGCTTTCCACGCGCGAAAAACCGCCTGCCAGACGGCGAATACTTCCGGGATGAGTACGATTAAAAGCGAAAAGGATTCCGAAAAAAGGAGACGGCGGTATTCCGTTTTTTTTCGAAAGATCCGTACGACGCCTTTTTCAATCGATTCGACGGCTTCTCTAAGTTCGAGGGGGCTTGTCGTGCGGTAGATCGAGTTTGCAATTAAAAAGGCGAGGGCGAGGCGGCACAAAATGACGATGTCGCGTTCGCAAGGGATGAACGGAAGCGGAAAGGGTGCGTGAGCGAAAAGGGCGGATACTATCGACGAAATATAGAGTATAAGCGCGTAATACATAACGGGCTTGAGCGATAAAAAGATTTCTTTTAAAGGAAAACGTATTACCGGGGAAAGCACAAAAAAAATTGCGATGCAGTCGATCGCGGCATTTCGGGGCAGGATGAAAACGAAGGTGCCGAGCACAAAAAGCGAAATGAGTTTTACGCGCGCATCGCATTTGTGCAAAAAAGACGAACCGCTTCGATAAGCGAAAAGCCTTACCATTCGAGATCCCGAAGATTTTTATAGGAAGCAAGCGGATTTTTGATATCCCAAGCTTCGAGCTTTTGCGCCAATCCTTCGGCGGGTTTTCCGTCGAATACTTTTTTTCCGCGGTAGAGCACGATAAAGCGGTTACAAAGCGCGAGCGATTTTTCGAGTTCGTGCGTGAGGATGATGATCGTCACTCCTTTTTTTTTCAGCAGTTTGATAAGAGCGTTCACATGCCGTACGCCCGAATAATCGAGGTTCGCATAAGGTTCGTCGAATATGACGAGCGGCATATCGAGCGCTATGATGCCCGCGACGGCAAGCCGTCTTTTTTCACCTCCCGATAAAAATCGCGCACTCGATTTTTCTTTTCCCGCAAGGCCGACTTCGGCGAGCACGTCGAGCGCTTTTCGTTCGGCTTCCCCTTTTTTTAAGCCGATATTTTTTAAGCCGAACATCACGTCTTCGATCGGCGTCTCTCCCAAAAGCTGCATTTCGGCTTCCTGAAATACAAGTCCGCAGTGCGCGGCCTTTCCGTCGCATAGGATTTCCACCGTACCGGAATCGGCTTTGTCGAGGGAAGCGATGATCGACATGAGTACGCTTTTTCCCGAACCGTTCGCCCCCGCGATGAGGGCCGCATCTCCTTCGCAAAGCGAAAAAGATACTTCCGAAAGCGCTGTAAACCTTTGTTCCCCCTCATACGAGGGGAAGGTTTTCGTCACCTTGTCGACGGAAAGGGAAGCGCCGTTCGAAAACCAAGTGCCCTGCGTAAGTAAATCGTCTTGAGTCATTCGCCTTTGTCGGTAAAATAACGGGCAGCGACCGTGCGGAGCTTTGCCGCAAGCGGAACTGAGAGGGCGAGCTTTATGAGATCTCCGGGGATAAACGGAATGAGGCAGGCCGCAATCGATGCGGAAAAACTTCGGTGAGTCAGCTGCATAAAGCGGAGAATGCCCGGAACATAGATGAGCGTAAATCCTGCAAGAGAGGCGAGCGACAGCTTTACGATATTTTTTGCGCTGAAGGCTTTTTCACCTGCGCGGGGTTTTTGTGCGATGCAGCCTGCGACGAGGGCGGCCAGTATATAGCCTATGAGAAATCCGCCCGTCGGCCCCAAAAGGCGCGCAATCCCGCCCGCGCCGCCTGAAAAAACGGGAAGTCCGAGCGCGCCTGCCGCGACGAAGAGCAGCCCCGAAAAAAATCCGCCGAAGCCGCCGAGCGTGAGAGCTGCGAGAACGGCGAACATATTTTGCATGACGATCGGAATACCTCCGGGGCCTATGGGGACTGCGATAAAGCAACCTGCACAGATGATCGCCGCAAACAAAACGATAAATACAAAACGAGTGTTGTTTATTTTCATGTCTTCAGTTTACAATTTGTGTTTTATGAGTGCAATAGGTTGACAATTAAAATGCGAGTATTTTCCCGGCACGAGATTTGAAATTGCGCCGTGTGTTTGCATTCTATTTCTGGCGTAAATTGTAAAAATATGCTATACTGCCGCACGTAAACAAAATATTGTATAAGGAAAAACGATGCTCAATATCAACAATTACGCTGCAAACGTAAAACGCGAAATTCTCGTGCGTATTGCACGGCTCCAACTCGACGGAAAACTTGCCGAAGGTGTGCACTATATCCCGCGCGAAATGGCGCCGCTCGATTCAAAGCCGATACGCTGCTGCATCTACCACGACAGGGCGATTTTGCGCATGAGAGTCCTTGCCCGGCTCGGCATATCGATCGAAAATTACGACGACGACCGTCCGCTTGCAGAATACGCGAAAGACGCCCTCGAACGGGATTCCCCGACCTGGCCCATGCTCACCGTTTTGCACGATGCGTGCAACGCATGCGTCAAAACGCACTATATGATTACGAACGCGTGTCAGGGCTGTTTTGCGCGTCCGTGCATGATGAACTGTCCGCGCAAAGCGATCACGGTAGACCGGAGAGCGGTTATCGATGAAGCGAAGTGCGTCAACTGCGGGCTGTGCATGCAAAACTGTCCGTATCATGCGGTTATCAAAATTCCCGTACCCTGCGAAGAAGCCTGCCCGGTCGGCGCGATCAGTAAAGACGAAACGGGGCACGAAAAAATCGATTACGATAAATGCATCTTTTGCGGGCGCTGTATGAGCGAATGCCCCTTCGGTGCGATGATGGATAAAAGCCAGCTCGTCGACGTTATCAAACATATCATGCAAAAAAAACGGCGTGTCGTCGCCCTTTATGCGCCGTCGATCGCAGCTCAATTCAAATCCGCTCCCGGTCAGCTTGAAGCGGCATTTTTGGCTCTGGGCTTCGACGACGTGCTCGAAGTCGCTCTCGGCGCGGATATCTGCGCGGATAAAGAAGCTAAGGAATTCGAAGAGCGTATGGAGCGGGGAGATGTGCTTATGACGACGTCGTGCTGTTCGGCATACGTGCGCGCCGTAAACATTCACGTGCCGGCTTTGAAGCCCTGCGTGTCCGAAACGCGAAGCCCCATGCACTATACCGCGGAAATCGCAAAACAAAAAGATGTCGATTGCGTTACCGTGTTTATCGGCCCCTGCCTTGCAAAGCGGCGGGAAGGATTTGACGACGATGCGGTCGATTACGTGCTTTCGGTCGAAGAACTCCGTGCCTTTTTTATCGCAAAGGATATCGATATCGCTTCTCTTCCGGCAAAGCTGCCCGAACACGTTCCGACTGCGACGGGAAGAGGTTTTGCAAAAACGGGCGGGGTAGCGGAAGCGGTGCGGGTGCGTCTGAAAGATCAAAGCATCCTCAAAGCCGCCAAAATCAACGGACTCGACAGAGCCGGTATGAAAAAGCTTGCGACATACGGAATGATAAATCAGGGGAAAATTGCGAAAAACGAAAGCACTCCGAATCTCATCGAAGTGATGGCGTGCGAATGCGGCTGTATCGGAGGACCGTCGGTCATCACGAATCCCGGTGTTGCCGAAGGACTGCTTACCGCCTATACAAAAGGCGGAACATAATAAATCGAACAGCGCTTCCGAACCGTGCGGTTTTATTGTTAAGAGCGATGCAGGTTCGGGAGCGCAAAGATGAATCGAAGAGCGTACCGATATGCAAACCGATCTACATATTGCTGTATGTTTGCGTTTTATCGTTTACGTGTTCGATCGGAATACCCGCCTGTTTGAACATATCGAGCGAATCTTTTTCATCGTGATAGTGCATTTCGCATACGACGCGTTTTATGCCGCAGTTGATGATGAGCATGGCGCAGGTTCGGCACGGCGTCATCTTGCAGTACACCGTTGCGCCGTCGATCGCGATGCCGCGCTTTGCCGCCTGGCAGATCGCATTCTGTTCGGCGTGTACGGTCCTGACGCAGTGCTGTGAAATCGTGCCGTCCGTGTGGATCATTTTCCTCATCAAGTGCCCGACGTCGTCGCAGTGGGGAAGCCCCGCGGGGCTTCCGACGTAGCCTGTCACGAGGATTTGGTTATCCCGCGCGATGACGCAGCCGCTTCTGCCGCGGTCGCAGGTTGCCCTTTTTGCGACCGTGCGGCATACTTCCATAAAATATTCGTCCCAGCTCGGGCGCGCGTATTTCGTTTCGTCCGCCATAGTTTACACTGCGTCGAGTACGGTTTTTACGACGAAAACGGCAAAGAGTATCCACGTCAGCGGGGAGATGTCTTTGAATTTGCGCGAAGCGGCTTTGCAGATGACATAGCTCATAACGCCCCACGAAATGCCGGTTGCGATGCTGTACGAAAACGGCATCGTCATGATCGTGATAAAAGCGGGAATGCCTTCCGAAAGATCGGTGAACTCGATATTCGCCGCTGCCCTCATCATCATAAAGCCTACGATGATGAGAGCGGGAGCGGATGCTGCCGACGGAACGAGCAAAAAGAGGGGGCTTAAAAAGAGCGCGATAAAAAAGATGAGAGCGGTCGTCACCGACGTGAGTCCCGTACGGCCGCCTTCGGCGACGCCCGCCGTGCTTTCGACAAAGCTCGTGATGGTCGATGTGCCGAGCGCGGCTCCGACGACCGTTCCGACGGCATCGGAAAGCAGCGCTTCGTTGACGTTTTTGATATCGCCGTTTTTATCTTTCAGATTGCTTTGTTCGGCGATGCCCATGAGTGTTCCGATCGTATCGAAAATATCGACAAAGAGGAAAGTAAAAAATACGGTAAAAAATTTCAGCGAAAGCACCGTTGAAAAATCGAACTGAAAGAAAAGCGGGGCTGCAGGAAGGGAGACGGGGCTGAAGCCTTCGGGGATCTTCGTTACGCCGAAGGGGTAGCCGATGATCGTCGTTAAAATCATGCCGATGATGATTGCGCCTTTTACTTTCAAACACAGTAAAACGATCGTTATGATAAGACCTATGATCGCGACGAGTGCGACCCCTTTTACCGGCACGAAACCGATGATCGTTCCCGTATCTCCTGAAACGATGCCGCCGCCGTGCAGACCGATGAGCGTAATAAATAAACCGATGCCGACAGCGACCGCTTTTTTTAAGTTTGCCGGAATCGCTTTGATGAGCGCTTGGCGGACTTTAAAAATCGATAAAACGATAAATAAAATGCCTTCGAGGAAAACGGCGGTGAGCGCCGTCTGCCATGAATAGCCCATGCCCAAAACGACGGTAAACGTAAAAAATGCGTTCAGTCCCATGCCCGGTGCAAGGGCGACCGGCAAGTTTGCGGTAAAAGCCATAACGAGCGTAGCGATGCCCGCTGCGATCGCCGTCGCCGTAAAGACGCTCGCCGCGTTCATACCCGCCTGCGAAAGGATCGCGGGGTTTACGGCGAGGATATAGGCCATCGCCAAAAAGGTCGTGCATCCGGCGGTGATTTCGGTGCGTACCGTCGTTCCGCGTTCTTTTAATTTGAAAAATTTTTCCATTTTTGTTGGATCTCCTCAATCTGTTTCAGTCAATGAAAAGGGGCTGTCTCAAAAAGCGCCTGCTTTTTCGACAGCCCGTCGATTCAGAACAAGCCGATAGACTTGCAATTTTCGAACAGCTCTTTTCCGCTTGCTGTATGCGGTTGTTTATTTTTTCGATTTGCAGCCGCAGACGGGGCAGTCGGCCTTTTTCGCTTTTGCCGCCGGCTTTTTTGCATCGGCTTTTTCGGCTTTCGTTTCGTCGACGATTTCCGCGTTCGGTGCATTCGTTTTGATCGATTTGATCGCGTTCATGCAGCTTGCGAGCGCTTTGTAGCCTTCGCCGACGGCGATGATCTGACCGTTCGTCGCTTTGAGACGGAAGCGGAATTCGCCGCGCTTGTCTTTATACGTTTCGTACTTTGCGCCTTTGACGTGAACGCCGGCCTTGTCTTCAAGGTTTTCGACGTCGGATCCCGCGTTCCGCTGAACGCTTGCGATACCGTTTTTGCACGCTTTTTTCGTCGTGTACACTTCCGATGTTGCAACGACTTCACCGTTGGATGCGACAAAGTTGAACATAAGTCCCGTCTTTGCCTTTTTGATGATAAATTTGCTCATGGCGATAGTGCCTCCTTTTATCGCGTTTATTATAAAAATAAATCGAGCGCGTGACAAGCTGTCATCGCTTCAGTATTGCCGCGGGACAAAAAGGTACGATGTTCTATTAATCAGCGGAGCACGGGTGCGGATTTTTGTTGATCGATGTTCGACTATACAACACGCTGGACCCGTGTTATACTTTTTGCCGAAACGGATATCCGTAATCCTGTAAATGAAAATCATGGAGGAATCTTTATGGAAAAATATGGGTATGATCTTATCAACGATGCGTTTTTGAACAAGGGAACGGCATTTTCTGTCGAAGAGAGGAAAAAGTATCATCTGGAAGGATTGCTACCGCCGTGTATTGACGATATTAAAACGCAGGCCGACAGAATTTACCGCCAGATGGAACGAAAGAATTCCGGAATAGAAAAAAGAAGATTTCTTATGGATATCTTCAATCACAACCGAACACTTTTCTATCACGTATTCCATGAACACATTGTGGAACTGATGCCGATTGTTTATGATCCGGTTATCGCGGAAAGTATCGAGCAGTACAGCGAACAGTTTGTCGATACGCAGGGGGCGGCATTTTTGTCGATTGATGCTCCGGAGCAAATTGAAGATACGCTTCGGCATGCCGCAGGCGGAAGACATATCAGACTTATCGTTGCTACAGACGCGGAAGGAATTCTCGGTATCGGCGACTGGGGGACGAACGGTGTTGACATCTCCGTAGGCAAACTGATGGTCTATACTGCCGCCGCAGGAATTGACCCGAAAACAGTGCTGCCGGTTGTACTGGATTGCGGAACAAATAGGCAAACGCTGCTGGACGATCCGCTCTATCTCGGTAATCGCCACAAGAGAATATACGGCGACACATATTACCGCTTTATCGATAAATTTGTAACGACGGCGGAAAAACTTTTCCCCGACTTATACCTTCACTTTGAAGATTTCGGCAGATCGAACGCCGCAAAGGTTTTGCAAACGTATCGGAAGACTTTCCCCGTATTCAACGATGACTGCCAAGGAACCGGTATCATTACGCTTGCGGGAATCCTCGGCGCTATGAAAATCAACGGGCAAAAGCTTACGGATCAGGTATATCTATGCTTCGGCGCGGGAACGGCAGGAGCCGGAATTACGGATCGTATTTTTAGGGAAATGGTTTCGCAAGGGCTTTCCGAAGACGAAGCCCGCAGTCATTTTTATATGGTCGATAAGCAGGGGCTGCTGTTCGATGACATGGACGATCTGACACCCGAGCAAAAACCGTTTGCTCGGAAACGCAGCGAATTTGCCGACGCGGCAAGTCTCACTTCGCTTACAAAATCGGTTATGGCGATTCGTCCGACGATTCTTGTGGGGACGTCGACAACACCGGGAACCTTTACGGAAGAGATCGTTCGCGCTATGGCGTCATGGTGCGAGCACCCGATTATTTTCCCGCTCAGCAATCCTACGGAACTTGCGGAAGCTACCGCTTCGGATTTGATTCATTGGTCTGACGGGCGAGCCATGGTGGCAACGGGAATTCCTGCCGATCCGGTAGAATACAAAGGCGTCACGTACACAATCGGGCAGGCAAACAATGCGCTGATTTATCCGGGATTGGGTTTAGGCAGTATCGCGGTAAATTCAAAACTCATGACCGATGAAATGATCTCGGCAGCCGCACACTCGCTTGGAGCATTTCTCGAAACCGGTAAGCCCGGAGAGGCGGTTTTACCGCCGGTAGCACGGCTGACGGAATTTTCCGAAGCGGTTGCAGTTGCGGTCGCTTCATGCGCCGTCCGTCAAAAATTAAACCGCGTTGTAACGGATGATGCGGAAAAAACGGTTAAAGACTGTATTTGGAAACCGGAGTATTAAAGTACGGGAAAGGCAAGGCTGATACAGAGGTTTATACGGGCAAGCGGCGGCGGTTATGGTAATTGTTGATGTCATAAAAAGCATCGTACCGATTATAATTTTGGTCGTAATCGGATACTTGATTCATCAAAAAAAAAGAATTGATGACGGATTCAATGCGAATGTATCCTATCTTATAATGAACATCGCATTGCCGGCATCCGTTTTTATTTCCGTCACAAAAAACCTGACCGTGTCCGAATTTAAAACTCTTGCGTTTCCTTTGTTAATCGGAGCTGCCGCATTTGCAGTTAATTATGTATTTGCTTTTTTTCTCATGAAGGTTACAAAGATCCCTAAAGGGAGGCGAGGGATATTTGTCAACACCATTGTGAATGCCAATACGATTTTTATCGGAATGCCCTTGAATGAAGCGCTGTTTGGAAAGGCTGCAATCAAATATTTTCTCGTATATTACGTATTGAACACGATATCGACATGGACGATAGGTTCCATCCTTATTGCGAACGATTCCAAAGCGGACAGCGTTTCCTGCGGAAAAATCAATTTCAAAAAGATTTTATCTCCGCCTATCATCGGATTCATCGTTGCAATCGCTGTTTTATTATCGGGAATTACAATTCCTGCGATGATAACGGACATTTTTACCTATCTCGGGAATCTTGTAACGCCGCTTTCATTGATTTATATCGGAGTTGTTTTATCGAAGGCCGGCTTAAAGAGCATTCATTTCGACAGGGATACCGTGACGGCGCTCCTTGGAAAATTTGTGTTGAGTCCGCTGGTGACGGCATTTATTATATTTGTTTCCGCCGAGACCGGGATGATAATCGACAGCGTTTTGCGCCGGACATTAATTGTTCAAGCTGCTGTACCGGCGTTAACAGTTTTGCCGATATTGGCCGATGAAGGCAAGGGTGACGTTGAGTATGCAACGAACGTTGTGACAACAAGCACCATTTTATTTATCGCGGTGATTCCCGTTGTTATGCTGTTAGTTTCGTGAGGAATTTGTTACTCGTTTCGGATAAAAATGAAGTTAAGGAAAATATTTTCAAATTTCTTATTTGTCAATGCTTTTTTAATTCACCCATTGATACTTTATATTTTTCGCCTATATTCCTCGGAAAGTATTCTTTGCTGTTAATGCGCTTCGTAGATAAAGTCGTCGCCGAAAACGAAGGCGAGCGAAACATATATGCAATAGGCGATTATTAAAACACCGAAGATGAAAGGAAGCCAATTTCCGAAAAGCGCATAAACCGTCGAGCTGTGTTTGTAAACGGGGATGGAAACCGCGAGCGAGTTTTTTTCAAAGAGCGGCATATCGGCTACGATTTTTCCCGCAGGGTCGAGTACTGCCGAATAACCTGCGTTCGTCGAGCGCACGAGCGTCGTGCGGTATTCGATCGCGCGGTAAGAAGCGATAACGAAGTGCTGGTATTCGGCGGACTTCGTATTCGACCATGAATCGTCGGTTATGTTGATAAATACGTCGCTGCCGTATCTGTGAAGCGGACCGCACACGTCCGACGGAAAGGCATCTCCGAAGCAAACGGGCGTGCTGACACGTACGAGAGGCAGCTCTTTTTCCTGCGCATCTTCTTCGGCATCTTTTGCAAGCGATACGATTTTCGACGCGCTCTTTGCGCGCCCTTCGTTCCATTCACACGGGATATCGAAGAGGATGTATTGATCGCCCGCTTTCCATCCGGCCGAAATTCCCACGAGCTTATCCATCAGATTGACCGCCCATTCGTATTCTTCTCCGGGAAGAACTTCGGCAAAGGGGACGAGGTGAATCTTTTCGTACGCGCCGCGGAAATTGCCTTTGCCATCGAAGAGAAGCGAAGCATTGCTGAATCTGCGCTTCTCTCCGTCGGCGACGTAGGGACCGCCGATGATAAAGGGTACGTTCATCCTTTCGATAAAGCGCACAAGCGGCTCTTCGGGAGGATAGAGCGAATAATAGGCCTGTCCGCTCGGAAACGAGTGACGAAGAACGCCTTCGCTCCAAACGACGAGGTGCGCATCTTTTCCTTCCTCTCTCAATGCGTCGATTTTTTCTTCGCTGAGTTTTTCCGATGCAATGATCGACGCTTCATCTGAAGATTCGTTCCACGGATTGCTGTTTTGCTGCACTAAAACGGCGTTGAGCGTTTTTTCGGGTTTGCGCGGTTTTGCGTATTGAAAAGCTCCGTATAAGAACGAAAGCGCAAAGAGGGCGACGCATACGCCCGCCGTACGCTTGAGCGCCGAAAGAGAAGCGCGAGGTGCGATAAGATTCGGCGCACGCTTGAGCAGCAAAAGACCTTCCGCGCAGACTGCCGAGCACAGCGCAAACAAAAACGAAACACCGTACGCGCCTGTGAGATCGGCGATTTGCATAAAAAGCCGCCACGGAAATGCGCTCGACGAAAGCGTCCCCCACGGATATGCGAGAAAGCCCGTTCCCGACGCTTTATACCATTCGTAGAGCGTGTATGTACACGAAAACCAAAAGACGCGGAACGGAATGCCGTATGCCGTGCGTCCGGCCCCTTCTTCAAGACGCTTTTTCCAACAGGCCGCTTCCGTCTCTTTGCAAAGACTTTTCCCTCCGCCGTACCGTGCGTAGGGTACGTAAAGCATGCGCCCTAAAATACCGCCGATGAGGCCGGTTCCCAGTGCCGATGCACCGAGCGTAAAAATCGCAAAATCTTTAAAAAATGCAAGCCAAAAACTTGAAAGCAGGTGGACGGAAAAGGTATGCAGGGCGCCGAGCAGAAACGCGCTCCGGTAGGAGGCGCATTCGGCGAGTGCGATATAGAGCGGAATGAGCGAAACGAGGGCGATATAAGGGCATCCGAGTAAAAAAAACTCGTTCGGAATGGATGCTGATACGAGAATCGCCGAAAAAAGTACGCGGAAAACTTGTAAAAAGTTACTCATTGGTATACAATGGAAAACAGTATAATATATAACGCCGCCGAGTACAAGCGGCGTTTTAAGGATTCGGACTGCCGTATGAAACAGGTGAGAGGTACCCACAAACAAGAATATGAAGTTTATCCGAAAGTGACGGCCGTCGCTCCCGGACGTTTTCATCTCATCGGAGAACATTCGTGGTTTTTTCGCGACAAAACGCTTTCCATGGCGGTAAACCTTCCGGTTTACGTTTCCGTTTCAAAGCGCGACGATTCCGTACTGAAATTTTACTTTTCGCAGATGAACGAGCGGAAAAGGGCGAATCTTTCATCGCTGAAGTTCAGACGCGAAGACCGCTGGGCAAATGCGATTAAAGCCGTCATTTCGGGATTCCTTTCAGGCGGATGTACGCTCGGCGGCATGAACATCACCGTGTACAGCGATATCCTCCCGTCCGCCGGTTTCGGCATTACGACGGCGATCAAAGCCGCAAGCGCCCTCGCATTTCGCGAACTCTTTTCGCTCGGTATCAGCGACGAAGAAGTACTGCAGGCGATTGCGCGCGGTAATAAATCGTTTTTAAAAACGGGCAACTACAACGCCGACAATTTTGCCGCCCTCTATTCGAAAGCGGGAAAGCTGCTCATCACCGATCACGCGCGTGCCTCCTACGATTACGTCGATTTTCCCTTCGACGACTCTCTCGTTCTCCTTACCGACGCGAGAGTGCCGCGAGTGTCCGTATGGGATGAAAATACGATTCACGAATCGGAAAACGCGCTTTTGCTCGGCGATCTCCGCGAACGGAAGAAGGGCGTATACGGCGGCTGGCAGTACGAAAACAATGTTACCGAAATAAACGAAACGCTTTCGGCGGTAAACGAAGATACGAGGCGTAAGCTTTTGTGCATCATGCGCGAACACAACGATGTCATCGATGCGCGGGAAGCTTTGGTCAAAAACGATTTCGGAACCTTTGCGCGCGCGGTAAACCACAGCCACGAAAGCATGCGCGACTTGTTCGAAATTTCGTGTCCGGAAATCGACTGGATATTAAAACGCGTCGGCGAACTCGAGCCGAATCTCGAACAGCTTCGAAATCCCGTTACGTGCGGACGCATTACGGGAAAGGGTTTCGGGCGCTGCCTGTATACGCTTATCAGAAAAGAAGACGAAAAAGCGTTTCAAACGAAGCTTTCCGAATACGAAAGGATATTCGGTTTTCATCCGTCTTCGTACCGCGTGCAGCCTGCCGACGGTGCGCACATCGTAAAGTAAAGGCGAATATAGGATTTTACGGTGAAATTGCTTTTAACAAACGACGACGGATTTTCCGCCGACGGTATAAAAACGCTTGCAAGGCACTTGTCCGGTGCGGGACACGAAGTGTGGATATTTGCGCCCGACAGAAACCGCTCGGCCGCTTCGAACCGCATTACGATGGATAAGCCGCTTCGGATAAAAGAGCACGGACAGCGTATCTATTCGTGTTCGGGTATGCCCGCCGACTGCGTCATCGCCGCACTCAAAAGCGGCATCATCGGAAGCGGTGTGGACGCCGTGCTTTCAGGGATCAACCGCGGAGCAAATATCGGAACGGATATTCTCTATTCGGGGACTGCGGCTGCAGCGAGACAGGCGGTGCTTTACGGAGTGCCCGGGATCGCTTTCAGCGTGCGCTCTTCGGACGGCCTTTGGCGTTACGATGCGATGGCGCGCTTTGCTTCTTCCAATCTTTCTTCTCTCATTTCGCTTACTCATACGGCAAACGGAGACGGCACTCCCGACGGTCTGTGCATTTTTGTAAACGTCAACGGTTTGTCTCTCGAGCGCTACGGCGGCGCTTCCTTTGCCGATGAAATATCGTTTCGCGAATACAGGGATGCCGTTCACGTGCTTGAAGGACCCGACGGCGACCGCTACAGCTTTTTTTGCGGAGGGGACATCGTTACGCACGGCGGAGATGCAAGCGACAATGCGGTATGCGAAAAAGGTTTTGTCGCCGTCTCGCGCATTTATGCCGAAGTGCGCGCTGCGAAAGGAGTGGACGGCATTTCGTTTTCGGTGTAAAATAATGCGACGGTGGGGCTATGGCAAAAGAAGCAAAAAAAACATCCGAAACTCCCGATGTATTGCGGCAGGGCATACTGCTGTATAAGCAAAAAAAATATGCTGACTCTCTCGCATTTTTTCTCGCGCTTCCTCAGGATACGGGCATCGACGGTATAGAGCTTGCGTATTACATAGGGCTGTGCTATGCGAAGCTCGAACGCTACGACGACGCGCTTTTGTATTTGGAACAGGTGGTTACGTCGGGTACGGAACTCGAGCGCGTTCTGCAGTGCCGCTTTCTCCTCGCCGTCATCTACGCGCTTTCCGGCCGCAGGCGTCTTGCCGAATTCGAGCTTAATAAACTACTCGAAACGGGCTACCGCAACGCATCCGTCTATGCGGCTATCGCCTTTATCGCGTGGGAGCAAAACGACGTCAAAAAATGTCTCGAATACTACGAAAAATCGCTTGAAACCGATCCCGAAAATCTCACGTCGCTGAACGGCATGGGATACGTGCTCGCGTGCGAAAATACCGATTTGACAAAGGCTCTGTCATATTGCAAAAAAGCGGCCGCATCCGAACCGAAATCCGCCGCATGCCTCGATTCGCTGGGGTGGGTGTATTTCAAACTCGGCCTCATGGAAGAAGCTTCAAAATATCTTACGGAAGCGCTAAAGCTCGACGGTTCGAACGCCGTCATCAAAGAACACGTCGCGCAGCTTGAGGCTTTTAAGGACGACCGATGAAAAATATTTTTTCCCATGCACCGCATTCCGTTCATTCGGCAAAAAAATCGATACGTAAAAATGCTTTCCGATCGGTACAAAGAGCGCTCCTTTTGTTGCTGCTGTTCGCCGCATCTCTTTTCGCACAGGATACGGCAGGGCTTTCCGCTCCCGGGAGAATGCGCACGGCCGATGAAGGCTTTGCGGCCGAAGAGTTCCGGCGCGGCGTACAGGCTTATTATCGAGGCGCGTTCAACGAAGCGATTTTGCAGTTCGAACGTTCCCTTTCATACAAGAGCGACGACAATTTGATTCTCGACTGGCTCGGCAAAGCTTATTACCGAAGCGGTCTTGAAGGCGAAGCGCTCGCATCGTGGAAGAGAGCCTACGAAAACGGCTGGGGCGGCATCCTCATGCAAAACAGGATCGAAGTTGTCAGCGAGCGGCGCGTGACGGGCGATGCCTACGGAAAAGACGCGCGCTATACGGAAGCGGGAAGCTTTCCCGGCATGAACGGAGATGTCCTCGTGTTCAGCGAACCCGTTTCCTCTCTTCCGCTTGCCGACGGCACGCTGTGGGTCGTCGCTTACGGTTCCAACGAACTCTTGAAGATAAACGTCAACGGCACCGTCGTGCGCCGCGCCGAAGGACCGATCAACGGATTCGATCGGCCGCTCGACGTGATTGCGCTTCAAAACGGCAATATGCTTGTCAGCGAAAGCGCGGGCGACAGGCTTTCGCTTTTGAACCCCGACGGAAAATTTATTAAATATATCGGCTCGAAGGGACGCGGCGTCGGTCAATGCGTCGGCCCGCAATATCTTGCCGAAGATGAAAACGGAAACATCTACGTGACCGACTACGGAAACAGCCGCGTCGACGTATTCGATAAAGACGGAAACGCGCTCTTTTATTTCGGAAGGGCGCAAAACGGCTTTGCGGGCTTTCAGGGACCTACCGGCATCGCATCCGTTTCGGGCAGCATCTACGTCGCCGACAACGTGACCGGCGGCATCTATCAATTCGATACTGCAGGCAACTTCATCCGCACGCTGGTGAGGGAAAAAACTTTCCGCTTTCCCGAATCGATGAAAGCGTGGAACGACTTTCTCGTCGTCTGCGATTCGAACAAAGTGATTTCGGTCGACCTCGAAACGGGAGCGACATACGAAAGCGCGAAAACGGGAAACGCTCCGTCTCGCCTGACGAGCGCGGTGCCCGATGCGAACGGCAACGTCCTCGTCACCGATATGAAATCGAACGAAGTGTATGTGATGACGAAAATGCAGGAGCTTATCGGCGGACTTTTCGTACAGATCGAACGCGTCAATGCCGATAAATTTCCCCTTGTCGTCGTCGAACTCTCCGTCGAAAACCGCCGCCGCGAAAGCGTCGTCGGTCTCGGCGAAGAAAACTTTTTCTTGACGGAAGGAAAGCGTCCCGTTTTGCAGCAAAAACTTATCGGCGCCGCGTCGAATAATAAAATCGAAGATATTACGATCATCATCGACCGGTCGAAAGAAAGCGCGGCTTACGGAGCGCAAATCGAAAGCGCCGTGCGCTCTCTTGCATCTGCGATGAAAGGCGAGGGGACTCTCCGCATCGTCTGTGCAGGCGCCGTTCCCGCGACGGAATATAAAGGTTCTCCGCGCGCGGCCGAAAAATTCGGCATAAACGTTTTGAAAACGCCCGTGTCGGTCGAAGTGCCCCTCGACCTCGCGCTGCGTCTTGCCGCAAACGATCTCATAAATGCGGAAGCAAAACGCGCCGTCGTATTTTTAAGCGCGGGAGGAGTGACGCAAAACGCTTTTAGAAAGTACGGACTTTCCGAACTTACCGCATATTTCAATAATAATTCGATCGCGTTTTCACCCGTCCTCCTTACGCAGGGTGCCGTCGATCCCGAAATCGCTTACCTCGAAGAAAACACGAAAGGCAAATCCTATTACGTTTTCAGACAGGAAGGACTTGCCCCCGTCATCGACGATTTGCGGAATCTTCCCGTCGGACGCTATCAGCTTTCGTATATGTCTTCACTCAACACCGATATGGGGCGCGCGTTTTTGCCGATTGAAGCCGAAACCTATCTTATGAACCGGAGCGGCAGGGACGAGAGCGGATACTTCGCACCGCTCGAGTAAGAGCGTGCGGCTTACGATCGCCGCTGCCGGTTTTTCGGTAATCTTGCACGTATACGTACTTAAAGTATAAATATTTTTCGGAGGAAGCAAGACCGATGAAAAAGACCGTTTTATTCGCCCTTATGTGCGCTGTATGTATGTGCGTGTATGCACAAAATACCGACACCGATTTGTATTATCAGGGGTTTACGTATAAAGATACGCGATGTATCGTTACGGGTAATGCGGTAAATGTCCGCTCAGGAGCGGGAAGCGGATATGCAAAGCTTTTTCAGCTGAATGCAGGCGATATTGTATCCGTTATAGAAAAATGCGATGCGCCGCCTTTGCTCGCCGAAGGCGCCTTATCGTATTGGTATAAAATTACATGCGGTAAAGGCACGGGCTTTATGTGCGGACGCTGGCTTACGTCAAAATATGCCGCAGGCGATATAAATGCGGACGGAAAAACCGATTACATAACATACCAAGCGTTTTACCGCATTCCGTATGGTGCGGAGGATTTTGATGAATATATATTTACAAACGATACGTTTTTGCTGATACAAGGCGGCACCGTTTCGGAACTGAAAGGTCTCAGTTTTATACCGAAAGAAAAAGGACATCCGTATAGACCGAGAGATATTGCCGTTATTGCCGATCTTGAACTTCCTATAAAAAATCCCGTTATACTGTTTTCAAACTTTTTCGGATACGGATCGGGCCGCAGTTGTATATGCGATTTTTATTTTTTCAATGAAGATAATACATTTTCACCGATAATCTCAGCCGGCTCTTTTTGGGAGGGGTATTACTACAAAAAAACGAAACTCATTTTTCCGAATAAAGCCTACGATGTGTATAATCAAAAATGGAGCGCTTCGGAAAAAGGTCGAAAGAATATCATTATCAAGATAACGAAAGACGGAAAAGAGAACGATAAGTATGAAACGGAAAGCGAAACCGTTTCGCAAACCGAGTATCGCTGGAACGGTGCTTCTTTTGAACAGGTTCGGTAATTGCGGGTTTTATGAGAGGTAATCATGAAAACGTATCAAGACGCAAATGCGGCGGTCATCGACCGATGGATTGCGGAAGGCTGGGAATGGGGTAAGCCCGTCGATCATCAAACATTTGTGCAGGCGCAAAACGGACAATGGTCTGTAGTATTGACACCGACAAAACCGGTCCCGCGCGAATGGTTCGGTGATTTAAAAGGCAAAAAGCTTTTGGGGCTTGCGTCGGGAGGCGGTCAGCAAATGCCGATTTTTACCGCCGCCGGAGCGGAATGCACAGTGCTTGACTATTCGGAAAAACAGCTTGAATCGGAACGCATTGTTGCCGAACGCGAAGGCTATCGCATAAATATCGTGCGCGCGGATATGTCAAAACCGCTGCCCTTCGCCGATTCATCTTTCGATATTATTTTTCATCCGGTGAGCAACTGCTATATCGAAAAGGTCGAGCCGGTATTTGCCGAATGTTTCCGCGTGCTTAAAAAAGGCGGCGTGTTACTGTGCGGTCTGGATATCGGCATAAACTATATTGTCGATCAAAAAGAAGAAAAGATTATCAACGCTCTTCCGTTTAATCCGCTCATTTACGAAGCGCACCGCAAACAGCTTGAAGAATCGGACAGCGGTTGGCAATTTTCTCATACAGTAAGCGAACAAATCGGCGGACAGCTTTGCGCAGGCTTTACGCTCACCGATATATACGAAGACACTAACGGCGAAGGCCGCCTGCACGAACTGCACATCCCGTCGTTCATTGCGACACGTGCGATAAAATAATTTGTAATCGGTAATGCGCTGATTGATAATGAACAATGAGGCGGGGCTGTGATAATTATGTTGCCGGCTACTTCTGCATCACCGTGGTAGAGCGCGTACATCTATAGAAATTTTTGAAAAGAAGAGGGTTGACTTATGTATTTTACAGAAAAAGAAAAAAGTAATATGGCCGTATTATTTTCAGAAATATCAAATACTAAAAAAAATGATTTTATATTTTTTTATAGCGATGATTTGATCTTTTCTGTAAAGGTAGAGAATTTTTTTGATAGCGATAACGATGAAGATTTTGATTCCGAAAATTATGAAGAATATAATGCATGTGTTGTTCAGATAAAGCAAATTTTAGTTGATAAAAATAATAAATTCAAAGGAATAGAGCTGTTTGAACTAAATTATAGGAATTTTCCAAGAAAAATAAAAACTGAGGACGGACGAATTATTTTAAAAGAATTTGTCTAACTCCCGCATCAACTTGACGATAAAGACAGGCTTTAATGCAGGTTAAGCGAATGGTAAGTTGATTTCGCACAGGGGAAGCTGAAAAGGACAACGGATTATCACTAAGCGAGGTTTGTCCCGGATGAGAAAATCGAATTGCCGAAAATCGGCGACATTATTGCAAAGAAAAATTGAAAAGCGATTCGGATAAAATCCCGAATTGCAAAAAGACCGCATGAAGGAGTGCCGGTACTTTGGGATATGTTCTTGCGTTTTTAATAATTCATCTCGTTATTATTATACCGCTCGCGGTACCTTTTATTTTATTCGTCGTTGCGGCGATCAAAAAGAAAAAAAAGATATTGTTTTTTGTTGCTATGCCTTTTATTATTCTGCCGTATTTGCCGTACGAGAGCAGAGCGTTTTGGGGATATAAAATTACGAACGAGTGCCGGATAAAAAAACATCTCTTTCAAAAAAAATATTATTTGGCGGACGAAAAAAGCAAAATGCTTGCGGACGGTGTTTTTGAATGGGTAATTACGGATGAGTATATTTACGGTTTTGACGGATATGAATCCGAACATGCAGTCGGTTTTATTTATGATCGCAAAACAAAACAAGGCGAGAATTTTAATCATGATGAATTTATTTCGGAATGCAAAAGACTGGGGCTTGAATATCCTTCACGTTTTGATAATATTTATACTTTGCAAAACGGTTTATCGAGAGCATATCTGCCGGATGGCGAACGATGAATAAAAAAAAGGTTGGTATAATGAATATCCGTATTAAAACCTGGAAGGATATGGTGTTCCTTCTATTGGCATTTATCTCATCTACCGCAATTGACAAAATTCTTGAACTGCTTAAAGGGAATAGTAGGAGTTGTGAATTTAAGACAAAACTTAAAACGGATAGACTGTTGCTCTGCAGTTTTATAGGTTTGATTTTTTTTGTTGTTTTTATTATTTTAGCGTATGTTTTAAGAATCTTTTGAGTTTACAACAAAAGATTAGGGTAAAAAGCGCTTTACCGGTAATATACAAATTATTAATTATACGAATGGGAACGACGTGCGTGATGTAGCGCAGGGAAAGCAACGATATGAAAACGCCGACTAAAGATAAAACCTGTGTAAATATATATTATCTTTTTACGATTATTGCCGTGATTAATGTAATATTTCTTTTATGCAAGCACTTTATTCCCGATCTTTTTCCGGATCCCGCCGACATATATAGGCAGGCAGAAATTGTCAAAGCGGTAATGTTCAACGATATCCCCATCGTTAAAAATGATTATGATGAAGATTCGTTGGTGATTACGTTAAATCGCTATTCCAAGACAAAAATATTTATAAGAAAAAAAGAGACGGGGAGTAAAGAGTACGGTACCTATTATTATAAAATCAAAGACGGCAATACTATGCTGCGCGTAAAATGGCAGATCGATTCTTCAGATGCTATAAGCATTATTGAAGTATGTCTTGTCTCGGTAAAAAATAAAAAATTACGGATGATTTATCCGAATGAGAAAGATGAATGAAAAAAACAGTCGCAGTATGTATCGTATTTGCGGGATTGCATTTGTTTTTGACGGCAGGAACAAATGCCGTAACGATCAAACCGTTGTCTGTCGATGAATTTGAAAGACGATTTGCGCTTATTGAAAAGATACGAACGGAATGCGCAAATCTCCTTTTGTGTGCAAAGAATGAAATTGACAGCAAAACCTTCGATATTTACATTATAGAACACGGAGCATCGGAGGACGGGGATATTGTCCTCGTTTATTATACATATAAAAGCAAGGTCTTTTCTGATAAAAGTCAGTTGCTATACCTTATTATCACCGAACCGTATACCGATGCCGTGCAGGATTCGCGTTTATATAATTTATCATTTATGAGTGATCCGACAAAATTATTTTATAATTGGAATAAAAACTGATGATTGCATTTACGAATGACGTTTTTTGGCTGTATTGAATATGTATGAATATTGATGTTTTACTTATTATAAAATTTCTATCGCAAAAGATATAACCAATGGAAAATCGGATTACAAAAATTAACGGAGTTTGCTAAAAAGGGAGAAGCTAAAATTGAATTTGTCAAATAACGATGTTGATATTATTATTAAAAAGATGGAATTTTACCGAACAGAGGTCGATTCTTGCGGAAATATTGAAAAAGCAAATAAAGCTTTCGATTTTTCCATAAAAAAAATTTGTGAACTGATTTATTCCAAGAGATTAGATTTGTTTGTGGAACTTCTTAAAAATAAAAAACCTGTAATTGTTTATACGATGGCATTGTTTCTGTTGCCGATTTCGGAAATAAAAATATTCAAACGGTTGCTAAAACTTTTTATTTTAAAAGGTTATTCTGTTAATTCACAAACTTTGTGGGCTGAATATAAATCCGGGCGTTTAAAATTTCCAAAATTAATAAACGGTAAGGTTATTTATGTTTTTAAGGAAGAGTATTTAGAGCAATTTACACAAGAGGAAAAAAAGCAAATTCTTTCTTCTGTATAATTTACGGCACTCACAATTCCCCGTACCTCAATCCGAAGCATAAGAGCCCGACAAAAAAGTACGCGGCGAAGGATAGGATAAACACGATATTGTACGGAAAAAGCTTGTTCTTTTTCAAAGATAAAAATACGGGTGCGGCAATTCCCGTAAGAATACATAATCCTATCAACACGAGTATAATAGTGTCCTTAAAAAACAGTAATGCCGTTGTGATTTTCGGAAAAAAGGCAGCCAACGGAAAAACGGTAATGTATTCGAAAAAACCTTCACGTATGAGATATATAGGGCTCGGCTTTTCGTTCGATATGATATATTCAAGTAAAAAACAGCCTGCGAATAAAATAAAAAACGCGGATATATAAAAAATTATTATCTTTTTCTTTTTCATAATGTTCAATCGTTTCCTGTCATTCGCCCGTATAATTATTTTTGCCCTTTCAGTGTTTCCGCACGTGTCGTTTTTTCTCCTGCGAGGAGGCGCGCTTTATGCACTTTGACGTCGGGGTGTTTTTTTGCCAAATCGAGGATAGCATTTTCGACTGTTTCTTTTTTCTTTTCTCCGAAATCGAAGAGTTCTTCCTGGTGCGGCTCCGATGCGCCGCTTATGTGATCGGCTCCGATGCCGATGAGGCGTATGCCGCGTCCCGATTCGTATTTTTTTTCAAACAGAGCGCATGCGCGTGCGTAGAGGTCGTCGATCGACGTTATCTTTGACGTTGAAGTTTCTCGGGCGGAAACGGTTGTAAAATCTTCGTAGCGTATTTTTACAAAAACGGTTTTGCTCGTATAGCCTTCGCGCCGCATACGGAACATGACGGTGTGCGAGAGTTCCATGATTGCGGTTTTTATCGCGTATGTGTCGGTGAGGTCGTATGCGAAAGTTTTTTCGGAACTCAGCGAATGGGAAGAAGCGTCTCTCATAAAAGTGCCGGGTTCTCTTCCGCGCACGACGTTGTATAAAAAATTGCCTGCGGCTTTTCCGAACAGTACGCAAAGCAGTTCTTCGCTTTTTTTCCGAAGATCGCGCGCGGTAAAGATGCCCGCCTGATTGATGCGCGAAAGCGTTTTGTGTCCGATGCCCCATATTTTTTTTAGCGGCAACGAAAGCATAAAACGTTCCTCGTCTCCCGGTTTGACTTCAAAAAATCCGTCGGGCTTCGACATTTCGGATGCGAGCTTTGCGATGTATTTCGTGCTTGCAAGTCCTATCGACACGGTGAGTCCCGTCGTATCGCGTACTTCTTTTTTTAATCGGAGCGCTGTTTGTTCGGGATCTCCGAAAAGGAGTTCGGTACCCGTCAAATCGATAAAAGCTTCATCGATCGAAATCTGATCGACGTCGGGAGAATATTCGCGGAATATATCCATGATCCGCGCGGAAACTTCGTGATAGCGCTCATGTCTTCCGTGCAGGTAGATGCCCGAAGGGCAGAGCCGGTACGCTTCTGCGACGGGCATAGCCGAATGGACGCCGTATACGCGCGCTTCGTAGGATGCAGTCGAAACGACGGCGCGCCGCTCGCCGGGCAGCCCTCCGACGATTACGGGTTTTCCGCGGAGCGCGGGATTGTCGAGCTGTTCGACTGAAGCGAAAAAGGCGTCGATGTCGACGTGGAGAAAGCGCTTTGTCATAAAAAGCCGCCGCTTTTTTGAGAAGGAATGTCGAAAGTGTACGTGCTTTTAACGTACGTGTTTTTTTCGCCTGCTTCGTAGAGCGCACTCACTTTTACCGTCGTCGAAACCGAAGTGTCGGCGGTATATACAAAGACGAGCGTTTCGGGCGGGTACGGCGGGATCGCAAAGGTATCGGTGTTTGTGCCCGTATCGGATGCGTATTCGGAATCGGAGTAGAGTACGGGATTTTTCGATTCGCCTGTAAGCGAGACGGAACACAAAACTGCGTTTTTCCCGAGCCGTACGACGAGGCGGCGCGATGTGTCGCCGAAAAAAGTTCTGTCGCTTACGCTGCACGAAATATCCTTCGAATCGTCCGTCCGTATGTTTTCGGAAATTGAGGACCGTTTTTCTCTTCCGCTTTCAAAGCGATTTGAAATAAAGGTGATCGCCGCAAAAATCAATGCCGCGATTATTGCAATAGCCGCGAGGGAGAGGACGGTATTGCGCATGCGCATGCCGAAAGTGCTGAGCGATACGTTTTTCCATCTTTCGTTCATGCGCGCTATAATGCGGAACCACTGTATTAAAAACGGAAGGAAAACAAAGGCGAGGAGCACGTTTACCGAAAACGGACTGTATGCGACCGTGCGGAATGCGTTCGTCCGTCCGAAATTGATTATCTGCACAGCGTAGGGTAAAAAGGGCAGTCCCATTATAAAAAAAAGCGCTATGAGAAAACCCGTACGCTTGAGCGGGCGCGACAGATAGACGATGATATATTCCGCCGTAAACAGGAAAAAAAGCGATATATCGACGGCGGCAAAGATAAAAATATTGACGACGGAAGCGAGCGTGAGAATATATGCGTAGGCTTGTTTTTTCAGTATGCCTTGCTGCCGTATTTGAAAGAGATACAGCGATGTTACTATGATAAAAGCCGCGGTAATTTTTAAGATAAACTGCACGAGCGTTCCGATGCCGAATACCGCCGCCAAAAAATGGGCGGGCATTTGACTTGCTTCGAGAGAAAGAGACGCGATAAGAGCGGTAAGCGGGAGTATGTACCACAAGCGCAGTACGTCGCGCCGTATTTTTTTTCTGTTTTTTTTGTCGGCGATAAACGAAAATTCGCACAGGATAAAAAGGCTTACGAATGAAATAATCATAAAACACAGCACGATAAATCGTTCGTCGAAATTGACGACGGCGCTCTTCGTCGGAAGGAGTATATAATGCCTGTCCCAGCTTGCACTTCCCGCCGCAGTATATGAAAAAACGAATGACGTCAAAAGCGCATTTGCTCTTTCGACGGCGGAAGGAAGGGAAACCGCCGCGCACGGAATTTCGCGTGTAAGAAAAAAATCCGTGCGTTCATCGCTTTCGATGAGGGAGAGACGGAAGAGCGAATTGAAGCCGCCGCCGCGAAGCGTATAGGTTTCATTGTTTTCATCGCACGCGCGGATGAGACGCAGCACGAGCCAATCGGGCGAAACCGTTCCGCCGCCGCCCGGTTCGATTGCCGTTTTTTCTCCTGAGCTGAAATTAAAACACACGGCCGCATAATCGTCCGGCGTTTCGATGTTTTTTGCGAAAACGTCGGTACCCCGTATCTGCGCCGTGCTTCGATCGATTCGTTCGTCGCCGTAGGAAAAAAGCAGGATGATATCCGAGTCGCTTTTCAGTTCTTTTAAGCGGCGTAAAAACGGTGCAAAAAAATCACGGCGGGCGTATGCGTCTTCCATCGTAAAAGCGAGGATGAGAGAAGTGCGCTCGTTCGGTTCGGCACTTTTTTCGGATGCGGAAATGCGGGTATAAACGTTGTACGGAAAATCGTTTTGACCGCCGGATACTAGCGGTGCGCTTTGCGCTTTGAAACCGAAAGACGAAAGGAACGAAGCCGTTTCGCGGCAGAGTTCGCGGCCCGTAGGCACGTTTTCCGCTCCAAAAACAGCGGAAGCGAAAATACCGATAAAAAAGCACAATGCCAAGCGCTTCGTTTTCATGCCGTCAAGTGTATTGTATAACGTGTTTACAATGCAAGTCCTATTGTATATAATATGGCTATATTTAAATGTTTTATTGGAAAAAATTATGGGTACGACTGAAAAAAAATTCATGTTCGGATTGCCGCTGAAAGTCATATTGACCGAAAACGGTGCTTCTTATTTTATAAGCCGGAAAAAAAAGCTGTTGCGTTTCAGACTTGCCGACAATGCCGACGAATACGGTCTTTTCTTTAACAAGTTTTCTCCTCAGTCCGTTCAACGCATGATTTTGCTCGATTACATTTCCAAAATAGAAATATCGATGACCGAATTCGTTTCGGCGCGGCAGGAAGTGATGGATCTGTCGAAGATACTCGTATACTCTCTGCTCTACAAACAATTCGATCGGGAAGTGTACTCGGCGCTGATTAAGTGCACATGCGTGAGAAAATATAACCGTGCAAATCCCGCACACCTCATCGATGAAGAAACGTCGATAAGCGATCGTCAGCTCAAGCTCATGCTTTTAAATAAAGACCCGATCATCGCTCAGACGCGTAAGCAGATTCTCGATCCGATTTGGCAGAGTATTGTGGACAATAAAAGCTACTCCGCCGAAGAAAAAAATATCAACCTTTTGATGAGCGAAAAATTTTTAAATCGTTTGGGTCTCATGAATTGGTATGTCATTACGCTGTTCTGCAAAAACGAAGGCTTTTCGGAAATACTTCTTACGATACGCAATAAGCTCATCTCGTATATGGAAAAATCGCGCGTCGCCGAATATATTTCCGTCATGATCATGGAGCTTGCGCTTAACAGCGAAAGTTTGAACATCCGAAAAGAGGCGCGCAATATGTATCGGGGTGTGGATAATATCGATTCGCTCATCCTCGATACCGTCATCCGCCAAAAAATTATTAAAGAAATGCAGAGAAAGCGAGAGCTCGTGTTTTTGTCATGGAAGATCGGAGGAGGCGCTTCGTCGATCGGCAGGCAGGGCAGACTGCAGATTACTCTGTACAATAAAGACGATGCGTTTCAGGAAATCAAAGAGACGATCGAAGCGAAAAAAACCGCGGACACGAGTAAAAAGTCGCTCATCGATTTTTACCGCGAACTTCCCGAAGGACAGGAGGGTATCGACTTGGGACTGTACTACCTGTCCTATCTCGACGACGCGTGTAAAAAGGTCGGCGTAAAATTCGAATCGCTTGTGAGTCAGTTTACGGCAAGCGATTTAACCGTTATCAATTTGATATTCAATTTTTAACTATGAAATCGCCCGTACCGCTTTTCGCATTCGTCGTTTCGCTCCTTTTTTTTTCCTGTTCGTCTTCGGCACCCGATGTGAAAGCTGTGAGGGCCGTTTCAGTTTTCGATTATGCGGACGGCGATTCCTATCCGCGCATGCGCCTTGCGGTTTTTACCGAAGCGGGAAGCGATGTGCGGAGAGCCGAAAGCATCCGCATCGTATCGAAGGAGACGGGCTGGGAATGGAAAGCGACCGGCGTCGAAATTTTTTCTTCGGATGCGAAGCAGTGGGCGGGCTATACGAATTTCGTTTCATCCGGAGATCGGTCGATCCCGCAGGGAGCGTACACGGTTTTTTTTACGGATGCGCTCGGTCATGACGCGGAAAGTTCTTTTTCCGTTTTTTATCCCGCATCTCTTGCGCGTACGCGGTCAGCTGAGGCGAAAGCTGCTCTCGGAAAAGCGGTGCGGGAACGGATAGCCGTCTACGACAAGGAAGACGTTCTCATCTATTTCGATGTGCGTAAAGCCGAGTGGAAAACGGACGACGACGTATGGCACGATATGGAAAACGCTTTTCGTATGCGTCTTTGCTTTTTAAACGCGGACAAATCGGTGCTGTGCTTTATGCCCTTTATCGATCGTTCTGAAATTTTGCCGGCGAACGG
The DNA here is from genome assembly GCF_014334835.1 of Treponema sp. Marseille-Q4132. Taxonomy (NCBI): domain Bacteria; kingdom Pseudomonadati; phylum Spirochaetota; class Spirochaetia; order Treponematales; family Treponemataceae; genus Treponema; species Treponema sp. Marseille-Q4132. The sequence goes on along the minus strand of NZ_CP060591.1, from coordinate 445,314 downwards.
GGAGTGAGCGCTTTGAACGAGGCGGAGATATTCGAAGAAAAGCGCTCTTTCCGCGACGTAAAAACTTATGTCGTCAGGGCGTCGCGCATGACCGACGGGCAAAAGCGCAATTACGCGGAGCTTGGCGCGAAGTGGTGCGTTCCGTACCGGGAATCGCTTATCGATTATACGGCTCTTTTCGGAAACGATAACCCCGTCACGATCGAAATCGGCTTCGGTATGGGAAGCGCGACGGCGGAAATCGCTTCGAACAATCCCGATAAAAATTATATCGGCATCGAAGTGCATAAGCCCGGAATCGGAAAGCTGCTCGGCGAAATCCGATCGCTTGGTTTGGAAAATCTCCGCATCATCGAAGGCGATGCCTCCGCCGTGCTTTCGAATATGATTGCCGACGCTTCGGTTTCCGCTTTTCACGTATTTTTCCCCGATCCGTGGCCGAAAAAGCGCCATCACAAAAGGCGTCTCGTACAGCGGCCGAGAACCGATCTCTTCGCATCGAAGCTCATAGAAGGCGGTTATTTTTATATGGCAACGGATTGGAGCGAATACGCGGATTTTGCGCTTTCCGAACTTGCCGCAACTGAGGGCTTGGTGAATGCGTACGAGGGCTTTGCAGAAAAACAGGCGTGGCGGCCCGAAACGAAATTCGAAGTGCGCGGAATACGCGCCGCTCGGGAAATTCGCGAACTTTATTTTTTTAAACGACGATGAGGGTGTATGAACGAACTGTTTGCTTCCGATACGGCGGAAGCGCAAAAACGCTCGGCGGAAACGGAGCAAAAAAAGCGCATCGAGGAACTCCGAAAATCGATACGGCGCTATCAAAAATCCTATTATAACGGCGAAGGCGAAATAAGCGATGAAGCGTTCGACGCCTTGTGGGATGAGCTTAAATCTCTCAATCCGTCCGATCCGCTCTTAAAAAAGATCGGGCAGGATTCGGGCAATTTCGAAAAAGTCCGCCACATCATGCCGATGGGAAGTCAGGAAAAAGTTGCAAATCCCGAACAGTTTTTAGGCTGGGCGCAAAAGCACGACTACGGCGAATACCTCGTCGAATACAAACTCGACGGCGCTTCTCTGGAACTGCAATACGAAAAAGGAAATCTCGTACGCGCCGTAACGCGGGGCGACGGTACGATCGGAGACGATATCACGGCAAATGCAAAAAAGATGAAAGGCATTCTCCCGAAGCTTTGCGGCGCGGAAAATTTTACCGGAGCCGTGCGCGGCGAAGTGATTATGACGCACGGCGTTCATCGCGCGAAATACGGCGATAAAGCGAACTGTCGGAATGCCGCGAACGGCATCATGAAGCGGAAAGACGGTACGGGAAGCGAAGACTTGGAGATGATCGCATACGACGCGTGGGCGGCCGAAAGCGAGGCTCCGTTTCGGGATGAAGAGGAAAAAATCGAGTGGCTTTCATCGTGCGGTTTTGCCGTCGTGCCTCTTGCAATCTGCAAAACAGCCGATGAAGTCGTCGCATATCGTGCGGGCGTCATGGAAAAAAGAAAATCGCTCGACTACGACATAGACGGTCTTGTCGTAAAAGAGCGGACGATCCGCAGGGACGATGCGGCGAGAGCGAGGCCCGAACGGCAGATCGCGTTCAAGTTCAGTCTCGAAGAAGCGGTATCCGTCGTCCGCAGCATCGAATGGAGTAAAAACGGCGGAACCTATACTCCCGTTGCGATTTTCGATCCCGTGGAACTCGCCGGTACGACCGTGCAGCGCGCAAGCCTTGCAAACCCGGATACGATGCGCGCGCTCGGCGTTGCCGTCGGTTCATCGGTCGTCGTCGTAAAGCGGGGGGAAATCATCCCGAAAATCGAAAGCGTCGTTCCGAACGAAAATGCGACTTTTCCCGTCGTCTTTCCGAAAACCTGTGAAACCTGCGGCACTTCTCTCGTCGATGAAGGCTCTCGCCTTTTTTGTCCGAACAAGTCATGTCCGAAGCGCGTGCTGCATCAGCTTTTGAAATGGGTACAAATCGTCGATATCCGCGATTTGGGAGAAACGCTTGTCACTTCTCTTTTCAATGCGGGAAAGCTTTCTTCGATCAGCGATATCTATTCACTTACCGTCGATGCGCTTACACCGTTTTTTTTGAACGAAGAAAGCATCGCTGCGGAAAAAGAATCGCTCGGAGCGGCGAAGGTTGTCGCGTCGATCCAAAACAGGAGGCGCATGAGCCTTTCGGCTTTTGTCGCGGGATTCGATATCGAAGGGATAGGGGAGACGATGGCGGAAAAACTCGTCGCCTCGGGCTTCGATACGCTCGAAAAACTTTTGCAGGCATCGGAAGCGAACATAGCAGGCGTATACGGCTTTGCCGAAAAGACGGCGAAAATTGCGGTCGAAGGGCTTTCCGAAAACGCGCTTGAAATGCGATCCCTCGTTTCGTCCGGGACGATAGCGATCATCGAACAAAAAGCCGGAGTCTTTGCGGGAAAATCTTTTTGTTTTACCGGAGAGCTTTCGACGATGAAGAGGGCCGATGCGGAGAGCCTTGTCAAAGAGCGGGGCGGCATTTGCAAATCATCGGTGACAAAAGATTTATCTTATCTCGTCACAAACGATAAAGAAAGCGGTTCGTCGAAAAACGCAAAGGCCGCAAAATTCGGCATCCCCGTTATCGATGAGAGTGAATTTATTAAAATGGTAAACGGTTAAACGAAACGCTGAAATAGCGCGTTTCGTTTAACTTCGAGTTTTCTTTTGAAAACTCGCGGATATACGTGTGCGCAAGCGCACACGACTGCGGCATTTTCGAAAATTGACATTTTCTGCAATGCCGCATTTTAAGGAAGGGCTAGGGCGAATCGGATATGGCGAGAGAAAGAACGGCAGGCTATTTTATTTTCAATGCGGTCTTTGCATCGCTCCTCGCTTTGTTTATCGTGTTTGCCGTCCGCTTTGCAAACTGTTTCGGCGCCGCCGAAAGACTTCCCGGCATCGAGCGCTATGAAATCATGCGGATTTTACTGTACGGAACGAGTGTCGGATCCGACGGGGAAACCGTGAGCGCTTCCGTTTCGATTCTCGACACGAGCGGTAACGAATGCGCCAGGATTGAGCGTTCATGGCGAGGTTCCGCACTTGCAGTCGATTTTAAAAGTGCGGAGTTTTCGGGCAAGCGTTTTTATTTTCCGTGTGAACTCTACGGCAGGGAAATCGTATCCGCTTCTTCCCCTTTTTTCCGTCGGCACGGCACCGAACTTTTTCGTTATTATAATGAAAATACACAGTGTATGCTTTTGGGTTCGGCTTCAACTTTCGAAGACCGTTATGATCTGTACACGCTCGCCCGTTTTGCTCTTACACCTTTTTCGGTTTTTGCCGCGGGTTTTTCGAAGAGCTATTCGGCGGATCTTGCGCAGTGCAGGGCGGGCGTCTATTACAGTATTATCGTCGGTACGGACGGAACGCTGAAAATCGAAGCGGCGTATTGACGGTACTATTGCTGTTTCGTGTACGCGTAATCGCCGGTAAAAAAATCCGGAGAAACGGCGCACATATTGAGCCGCACTTCCCAGTGCAGATGAGGACCGGTCGCAAGCCCTGTTTTGCCCGAAAGCCCGATCGCTTCTCCTTGCTTAACGTTCTGTCCTTCTTTTACGTTTAAAGCGCTCAAGTGGTAATAGAGACTGTATAAGCCCGGCGCATGGGCGATGACGACAGAGAAGCCTGTCGTTATGCGGTTTTCCGCCATGACGACTTTCCCGTCAGCGCAGGCGGCGATACTCGTGCCTTCGGGAACTCCGTAGTCGATGCCGTAGTGCGCGGACGTAGCAGATTTTCCGTCCGTATAGCGGTAGATGCGTCTGTCGCCGAAGAGCGATGTCCTCCTCGTGTCCGGTGCGACGGGGGGCACGAAAGGCTTTACCGTGTAGACGTCGGAAAGGATGACCGTCCCCAAAAGCGCGTTCAGCTTTTCGATCTGTGCAATGCGCTCGGGACTCGTATTCGTTCTGATTCCCGTGTTTTTCGCATCGAGCGCTATCGTTTCGCTGATAAAGTCTTTTTTAATAACGGTGATCGGAAGAGTGAATTCTTCCGCTTCGGCACCGAAGGCGCTGTAGATGACTTTGATCGTATACGCCCCCTCTGAAACCCACATTGAAATCGGTACGCAGGCTAAAAGCTCCTGAACGTTTTGTTTTTTCGCTTTTTGATTGATATAAAAAAATTGAGCCGAATCGATTTTTTTCGTTTGGGTATGGAGTTCCGCTTGGGCGATCGTGTCTTTGACTGCGCGCTTTCTATCTTTTCCCCGAAGTGTCATCCGGACGACGATTGCGTCTCCCGGCTCGGCTTTGGAATTGTACTGCACGCCGAGCGTACACGCGCTTCCTTCAAACGAAGCCGTATCCGCTGATGTATACGACGCGCAGAGAAACGCAAAAATCGCGATACAGAAAAATTTGTTAAGGAAACCTCTGAAAACTGCAGTAAGTTTATGCATGTCCGTATTCTCCTGACCGAACGAAATCGGTGATTATCATTTGCGGCGTTACCGCTCCGTTGAAAGTATTTCTGTTCATCGAATACAAAACGTCGAGCGCATCGCCCTTGTTAAAGTCGCGTCCGAGCCGCTCTCCTTCGCCCCAAAAGAGCGCGGGAAATTTATATTTTCCGCAATCGAACGTAATTTTCAAATGACGCCGTTCGCTTTTGCCGACGAGGCTTGCATCGAATACGGGAAGCGCTTTCGATAAAAAAACGATTTCGCGGTTGCCTTCGCCGAAGGGTTCGAACGCGTCGACAACCGAGAGGATTGCGGGCGAAAGGTAATTTGCAGGAAGTTCCGCATCCACATCGAGCGTATCCGACTCGGAGTCGAGAGCCATGCACGAAACCGCGTTTTTAAGCTTTTCGGTAAAAAGCGGAAGCTTTTCCCTCGGGAACGAAAAGCCCGCCGCGCAGTTGTGCCCGCCGTAGCTTATAAAGATGTCGCCGAGCGAGGCGAGAAAGTCCGTCGCATTGAGGCCGCGGCAGCTTCGCATGGAACCGACCGCGACATCTCCGTCGATAAAGGTGATGACGATCGCAGGCACTTTGTATTTTGCCATGAGACGCGAAGCGAGTATGCCCGTAACGCCTTTATTTATCCGTTCGTCGATGACGATGCAGAGTTTTTTTCCGCAGCGTTCAAAGCTTTCTTCCGCTTGGATCGCCGTAACACTCGCCGCGTCTCCGACAAAGGCTTTTCTTTTTTCGTTGAGTTCGATGATCTCTTCGGCTCTCTTTTCACGCACGTCGGCATCGGGCGAGATGAGCATTTCAAGGGCGGCGTTCGACTGCCCCATGCGGCCCGCTGCGTTGAGAGCGGGGATGACCGTCCACGACAAGTCGGAAGAGCTTAGTTTTTTTCCCGCAATGGAAAGACGCGAAAACAATTCTGAAAGACCCGTCCGCACCTTCCCTTCGTTTATCGCATCCAGTCCCGCCCGCACGAGTATCCTGTTTTCGTCTTTCAACGGCATGATGTCGGCGATCGCGGCGATGGCGACGAGTTCGAGATCGTTTTGCCGGTCGGCAAGCGTTTGCTTCGTTTCCATTTTTTTTTCGGCAAAGCTTACGAATATATTGTAAAAACCGTCGATTTCGCTTATCGGCTGCGAGCTGTATTTTGCGATACGTGAAGCGTCTTTCGCTGCAAGGAGGCTCATGCGCGAAAGAGAGGGGATGAGTTTTGAAACTTCGGGACGGAGATCGGCCGTATTGAATTCGACGCCGCGTCCGAATATGCCCGAAAGCTGCTTTTTTACCGCTTCTTCGTTCCACGTAAAAATCTGCGAGCCTTTCAGAAATTCGGGAAGTTTCGTTTGCGCTATCGATATGCTCTCGCCCCTTATGTGCTCCGAAAGGGATGCCGTGCGGACGAGGTTTCGCACTTTTACGCAGTCGATGTATACGCCTTCCGTTTCGGCGGGTCTCACGTTCAAAAGGGCGATCTCCGCTTTATACAATTCCGATTCGCTGAAGCGGAGCGCTTCGACGAGTTTGTACGAAACCGCCGCTCCCGAAATATCGGCAAAGGGATAACCCGAATCTTTTACTTTCGGGTCGAGAATCGCACAGGCATCGGGAAGCGTTTCGGGCGGATTGTGGTGATCGGTGACGATGACGTCGATGCCGAGTTCTCTCGCGTGCGCGATTTCGGCCGCGTTTGAAATGCCGCAGTCGACCGTTATGATGAGCGAGCCGTAATCTTTTGCAAAGTCGTCGACCGCCTGCACCGAAAGACCGTAGGCGTCGTCTCCGACGGGAAGCCGCCACGAAACGTCATAGCCGCTCCTTTGCAAATACGTGTAGAGGATGGCCGTCGCGCTCACGCCGTCGACATCGCGGTCGCCGAAAATCAATATCTTTTCGCTTTCTTCTTTTGCACTCGTAATGCGGTCGACCGCATCTTCCATATTTGAAAACAAAAAAGGGTTGTGTAAAAAACGCAGATCGCTTTCTTTAAAATACAATATGTCGTTCGCCTGCGTAATGCCGCGCCGCACCATAATCGAAGCGGTGAGCGCATCGACTCCGTACAGGCCGCACAATTCTTTTACCGATTCCCTCGATATCTCTCTTTTACGCCATTCTTTCAAAATTACAATCCTTTCTTTTTTTTTACTGCCGTATCGTTTTTAGGATAAGCGGTTTTTTATCGGGAGCCGTGTCGGAGTAGGCGAGAGCCTCTTCGATTTTGCGCTTAGCGCTTAGAAGACAGGCTTCGTCTTTTCCGTATATGTCGAGGATGCGATCCCCCTTGTGCACGAAGTCTCCCGTTTTCGCATGCACGATAAAGCCCGCGTCGGGGCATACGGCATCGCTCGTTTTGTTCCGCCCGACGCCCAAATCGATCCCCGCAAGACCGACTGAAAGAGCGTCGAGCGTGAGAAAGCCGCTTGCTTGAGCTTCGAGCGATGCGTGATGAGGCGACCGCCTCTTTCCGATTTCCGAAAGAAGCTTTGCAGGATTACCGCCCTGGTCTTCGACGTTTTGTAAAAACTTTTCGCGGGCAGCTCCCGATTCTACTGCATGCTTGCATTGAGAACGCGCGTCCGCTTCCGTTTTCGCTTTCCCTGTAAGCAAAAGCATTTCACTGCAAAGCGTGTACGTTTCTTCCATAACGTCTTCGGGCCCGCGCCCTTCGAGACATTCGATCGTCTCTTCGATTTCGAGAAAGTTTCCGACTTTTTTTCCGAGCGGCGTGTCCATGCCGGTGATGAAAGCGGACGCTTTTTTGCCCATGGCGGACGCCGTTTTTACGAGCGAGAGAGCGAGAGAGTCCGCATCGTACATCGATTTCATAAATGCGCCGGAACCGCACTTGACGTCGAAGACGAGCGTGTCGCTTCCTTCGGCGACCTTTTTCGATAAGATGCTCGACGTGATGAGAGACACCGATTCAACGGTTCCCGTCACATCTCGGAGCGCGTACAAAAGCCTGTCGGCGGGGACGATTTTTTTCGTCTGCCCCGTCATCGCAAAGCCGGTCTTTTCGATGAGTTTTGCAAAGGTTTCCGGGGTGAGGTCGGTACGATAGCCTTCGATCGATTCGAGCTTGTCGAGCGTACCGCCCGTATAGCCGAGCGCGCGCCCGCTCATCATGGGAACCTGTACGCCGCAGCACGCCGCGATCGGCGCAAGCGGAAGCGAAATCTTGTCTCCGACGCCGCCGGTCGAATGTTTATCGACAAAGGGACCGGAAAGACGTGCCGCTTTCAAATCAATGACATCGCCTGAGCGGAGCATGACGTCGGTGAGCATACCCGTTTCTTCGAATGTCATGCCGTTAAAATAGATCGCCATAAGCCATGAAGCGATTTGATAATCGGGAATCGCCCCCGCGACATAGCCTGAAACCATAAACTCGATCTCTTCGCGTGTGAGAGCGGTGCTTTGTGCGATCTTTTGCGTTCCGTTTTCGCCGCGGACAAAGGTACCGCGTTTTTTTACAATGATATCCGTTGCTTTCATAATATACCCATCCCTGTTGCAAGCGATTGTAATTTTGTACCGGCCGCCTGTTCCGAAAGAAAAAAGACGAGCCGTTTGAGTTCACCGAGCGCTCCGTCCGACACTTCGAATGAGCGGGATTCGTGCGGACTTAAACGCGAAACCGCGTCGAGGTAGCGTACGGCTTCGAGTGAAAGCATAAAACGGTTGGCGCTGTCTTCCCGTGCGGCGCACGAAGGACAGAAAAAACCGTTTTCAACAGCACTGTATACTACCGCATCGCCCGTCAAATTTCCAGCATCAAAACTGCGAGCGCACGACGCACAGGAGGAAGCGTCGCTTTGAATACCGAGCAGTTCCATATAGCGCCATAAAAAGCGGACGAGACCCCGTTCGCACTGGCTTCCCTGCGCAATTTCAAGTCCGTCGAAAAATCCCGAAGCGAGATGCCAGCACGATTCGAAACTGCCGGTACACTTCGTTTTGATGATGAGTTCCGCCGCGAGAGAGGCCGCGTAGGACTTGTAGAGATTTTCGCGGAACGAAAGATGATAGCGCTTTACATCGAAATCCGATATCTTTACGTTGCGTTCGAAATTGTCCGCTTCTTTACAGTAAAAATACGCCGTACCCGCGTTCCAAACGGAAACCAGGGAGCGCAGTTTGCTCTTTGCCCCTCCGTAGAGCGTCGCATAGACCGTGCCGCGCTCCTTTGTCAAAAAACAAACCGAGCTGTTAAGCTCTCCGAGGGGCTTTACCGAAAAAACGATTGCCTCCGTAACGTAATTCCGCGGCATGGTTCTATGATAACCGGAATAGCGCGTTTTGTACATCGGCGGATGCGATTGAAAGGTATGAAAGCCGGCTGCGATTCCTTATGAGGATACAGCGCGCGGCGTTTCGCATCGGCAGGTCGATAAATATTCATCAAATAGCGCTGTGCTTTTCGACACTAAGCTAAGAAGAAATATTTTTTAAAATCGTATAAGAAATACTATGAGCAATACGGACAGCGTAACTGCGAGGATAAAGCGAAGTCTTTCATTTTTATGATTAATAAATTTCAGCCTTGATCGTTCAGGATGAGCTTTAATGTATTCCACTTTTACCTTTTCGTTCGGAAGCGAATTGCGTTTTTGTTCAAAGAAAAAACCTTCCGTATCGTTACCTGAATAAAGGTTGCCGTTGACAGTATACGTATAGTCATATTCATTGATATATGCAAGAAAATTTATTCGACGTATATTAACGGATATGAGCGTTCCGTCCGTTTCATTTACATTTTCATCCTTTGAAAATGCACTTCTTTTATTCGTACGGAGGGTTTAATACCCCGACGCTCTGCGTCGTAAGAAAGGGTATTAAAGCCGACTGCAACCACCTTATGAGAACAACATACCCCGACGCTCGCGTCGGGGTTGTTGATTAAAAAGTCTTGTTACGACTACAATTCCGGCTGAAAGCGCAATTATTAATATTAACGGTGAAACGAGAATGACGGGCATAAAAACTCCTCTGTGTTCGTATCAAAAGCATATTGCTAAATCACATTCATTTTTCCAAAAGCTTAATGATTTCAAGAAAACAATCATCCAAGCGGCTGAAGGAGCTTTCATTAAAATATTCTTTCGGCGTATACCATTCGGTTTTTGAAAAAATATCATTTAAATCTTTCGATTTAAAAATGTAGCCGTATTTTGCGTAGATCGTATTCCGCAAAATACGTAAATCTTCTTTTGAAAATACTTTCATGGTACCGCAGATAAAATCTTCCAAACAATCAAAATCGGAGCTGAATGCTTCTTTCTTTAAATACCATCTGTAGAACTCATTTGCCAAAATACGATAAAAGTCGTTTTTGTCATATAAAATTTCTTCGGTTTTTTTACTCAACCTTTCAGGCGGATCTCCGACTCCGTAAACTGCTCCCGAAAATATTCCGCCGCCGAGATATTTCGGGTAAGATTCTCCGAACGAATGATAATCCTCATCGTCTTCATCTTTATAAAACAAAATATATTTTCTGCCTGCAAAATTAAGAGGATGAATGACAAAGTTTTCTATAAAATAAAATTCATTTGTATAAACTCCGCCGTTATATTCGGGATAGGTATACGTTTCTTTTACGCATTTTATTTTTTCTCCCGCAAAAGAAGATATGCTTGCAAAAATCAAAACCGCAAAAATAAAAAAAATTTTTTTCATATCTTAATCCTGTATGCCGTCGGGGACGTACGTGTATATAACTTGCATTTTAAACCGTAATATTTATCAGTGTATTTACTTTACCAATTTTTTCCCATTATATCATAAAAATATTAATTTTCAATCGGCAGGTATGAAAAACTGCAGACAAAGATGATCCGTCGAAAAACCGAGCGGTATTTGTGTTTACGCAGATAACCGACGTACAATATAATCGATTCGGGCGATGTATAAAGAAACGATTGCGGTATATAGGGGGAGGATAAAAAGCGCTGTCCGAAATATCGCGACGCTAAAGTCGAGAGTTAAAAAACGGCCGAGCCGTTTTTCTCTCATAGGAGACGCACATAAAATCCTGCGCGGGGAACTTCGCACTTCGTGGTTGCGCGGGAAACGTCTTTCAATGCACGGCACGGATGCCGTGTCGTATCTTTACAAAAGGGGTGCGCATTTTTGCAAAGCAAAAATGCGGTAGTGAGCGGGCTGTCTCAAAAGTCGGTTACTTTTTCGACAGCCTATCGATTTTAAAATTAAGTCCCTATATTGTAATGACTTAATTTTAAACATCGCATAGAGTCAAAATTAAGGAAACTTTCCAAAAACTGAAGTTTTTGGAAAGCTGCGAACGAACTCCGTATTTCCTCACGTAAAAATCTAACCGAAACGATTTCGGTTCCTCAAGTAAAAATCTAACCGTAGCTATGACCGTTGCACCGCCATAGCGATAAGCTTACGCTGCAAGAGTTGTGTCTTGTCAAGCAGCTGTTGTAAATCCAATCTGTTCTTTCTCCTGAAAAGCTCAGCTTTTACCGCCTTGCTTACCTCCTTACTTTCCATAAGCCTTCGGTAGGGAGTCTTAGCCGCATCATATTTCTTTATGACCTTTGCGTCTATTCGTTGCTTTGCAATAATCTTCATCGAGGGAAAAAAGAAATTAACGAGCTTATTATAACTTTCATACAGTTCTGCTAAGACAACACAGGCAGCTTCTCCCTCAAATCGATAGTAGCCGACAATACGCCTTACCACGCTGTCGTTTTTCTGTTCAACAAAACAGTTGTCATTTTTTTTGTACGACCGGCTTCGGGTGAACGTAATATGATTTAGTTCACACCACTGCAAAAGCTGTATATTTTTGAACTCACGTCCGTTATCGCTGTCAATGCCTTTCATAGCAAAGGGTAAGTGTATTTTCACGTCCTCTGTCGCTTCTTTGACCCACCGATGAGCTTTATTCAAAAGCGCACGATTTTCCGTCCATCCTGAATGAACGTCGGTGAGTGTCAGGGTACAAATATACTGTCCTTCCGTAGTTGTACCGCAATGAGCGACCGTATCGGCTTCGAAAAAGCCCGGTTTTCGTTCGTCCCAATCGAAGAAGGTGCGGATCGGAATGAGTTTATTGAGATTCTTTGCCGGTCGTGTCGTTGCAATACCGCGGATGGAATGCTTGGGGATTTCCGGCTTGAGTATCCTTGAGACCGTTGCGCTTGATATGTGAGCAAGTTTTGTTTTCAGTTGTTCAGTATAGCCGAACTTGAGGGCAAGGTAATCGATATTGTCGCGGATAAAGGGTACGAGCCGTTTTGCACACAGGTACATCGAAAATAGCCACAGTCGAATAACTTCACGCTGCACATCTTGACCGTAGTATTTTTCATAGTGCCGCTTTTTACGAGGCTTTTTGATGATCTGTACACTCTTTCTTTCGACGTTGTTGAAGTGTGTTATTTTTATGCGTGCGCTGTTTTTGAGGATGTGGATGGCGTATTTTCGGTTGTAGCCGGTGGTTGCGGTGAACTCGTCGATGATTTTCGTCTTGCGCTTCTTGTTTGCCGTACAGTAGCGTTTTGCCGTTTCTTCGGTCAATTTCTTTTTCGTTTTCATATCTAACCCCATGGTGCCCTTCCTTCGGGCTTCTATTGTGACTCAGATTTGGGTTAGATTTTTACGTGAGGAACGGCTTTTTTTTCGGTTAGATTTAACGTGATGCAATGCGAACTCTAGCAATTTTTCCCTTTTCCCGATATAATAATTTTCATTTCATATTGATAGAGGCAGTTTGTGTATACACCGGTAAATCCGAAAGCGGACTTTCCCAAGCAGGAAGAAGAGGTTTTGAAGTTTTGGCGGGACAACGATACGTTTAAAAAGTCCCTTGCTCAGCGCGAAGGCGCCGAAGAATACGTATTTTACGACGGACCTCCGTTTGCGACGGGTTTGCCGCATTTCGGGCATTTTATTCCTTCGACGATCAAAGATATTATTCCGCGCTATCAAACGATGAAGGGTAAAAAAGTCGAACGCCGCTTCGGCTGGGACTGTCACGGGCTTCCCGTCGAAAATTTAATTGAAAAAGAACTCGGCATCAATTCCAAGCACGAAATCGAAGCTTACGGCGTCGAAAAATTCAACGATGCGTGCCGTGCGAGCGTGCTGCGTTATACGGACGAGTGGCGGAGGATCATCACGCGCATGGGACGCTGGGTCGATTTCGATAACGATTATAAAACGATGATGCCCGACTATATGGAATCGATTTGGTGGGTCGTCAAAGCGCTGTGGGATAAAAACCTCATCTACGAAGGAAGCTATATCCTGCCGTATTGTCCGCGCTGCGCGACGGTTCTTTCGAATCACGAACTCGCCCTCGGCTATAAGGACGTGCAGGATCCTGCGATCACGGTGCGGTTTAAGGCGACGAAAGCTCCCGATGCCATAAACGATGCGGATTTTGCAAGCGGAAACACGTATTTTCTTGCGTGGACGACGACTCCGTGGACGCTTCCCTCGAACGAAGGTCTTGCGATGGGGCCGGATATCGATTACGTTAAAGTGCGCGATACGGCTTCAGGCGATTATTATATCCTCGCGGCGGCAAGGCTTTCCGCATATTATAAAGACGAAAAAGAATATTCGATCGTTTATACCCGAAAGGGAAGCGATTTTTTAGGTGCGACCTACGAACCGCTTTTTCCGTATTTTAAACATTTCGCGGTAATGGACGACGGATCGGCCGGCGCGTTCAGGATATTCAACGGAGATTTCGTTTCGACCGAAGACGGTACGGGCATCGTCCATACGGCGCCGGCTTTCGGCGAAGATGACAGCAAGCTTTTTCAGGGGACGGGTATTCCCTGTGCCGAACCGATCGACGCCGAATGCCGCTTTACGCATGAAGTGTCCGATTACGAAGGCCGCTTCGTAAAAGACTGCGACAAAGATATCATGTCGCGTTTGAAAGCCGAAGGAAAACTCGTCAAACGGGATACGATCGTGCACTCCTATCCGCATTGCTGGAGGTGCGCTTCTCCGCTCATCTACCGCAGCATCGGAAGCTGGTTCGTAAAAGTTTCCGAAGAGCACGACGTATTGCTCAAAGCGAATGCCGCAATCAATTGGCGGCCGGCGCATATCAAAGACGGGCGGTTCGGAAAATGGCTTTCGGGCGCGCGCGATTGGGCGATCAGCCGAAACCGCTTTTGGGGCAATCCGATCCCGATTTGGAAATGCGATTCGTGCAAAGAATCGATTTGCGTCGGAAGCAGGGAAGAGCTCAAAGCGCTTTCGGGCGTCTATCCCGAAGATTTGCACAAACAGTTCGTCGACAAGATTACGATCCCGTGCAAAAGCTGCGGCGGTACAATGAAGCGCATTCCCGAAGTGCTCGACTGCTGGTTCGAATCGGGTTCCATGCCTTATGCGCAAAATCATTATCCGTTTGAAAATAAAGAGTATTTCGAAAAGCATTTTCCGGCGGATTTTATTTCGGAAGGTCTCGATCAAACGCGCGGTTGGTTTTATACGCTCACCGTACTCGCCGCCGAACTCTTCGATCGACCCGCATTTAAAAACTGTATCGTAAGCGGTCTCGTGCTCGCTTCGGACGGACGAAAAATGTCGAAGAGCCTCCGCAATTACACGGATCCCGAAGAAGCGATTTCAAAATTCGGCGCCGACGCGATACGTCTCTTTCTCATGCACTCTCCGGTCGTCAAAGCGGACGACCTTCGCTATTCGGACGACGGCGTGCGCGATATTTTAAAAGGCATCGTCATCCCGCTGTGGAATAGTTACAGCTTTTTTGTGCAGTATGCGAATATCGACGGCATTTCCCCCGACGGCCGTGAATTCGATGAAGCGCTTCCGCAAAATCCGCTCGATGCGTGGCTCCTTTCGATCACGCAAAAGCTCGTCAAAAGCGTAAGCGCTTCGCTCGACTCCTACGATCTTTCCGGCGCGATCGATCCCATCGTGCACTTTATCGACGAACTGAACAATTGGTATATCCGAAGAAGCCGCCGACGTTTTTGGAAAAGCGAAAACGACAGCGACAAAAAGGAAGCGTACGCGGCTCTGTACATTGCGCTCAAAACTTTTGCGCTCGCCGCGTGTCCCTTTATCCCCTTTATCACCGAAACGATTTGGCAAAATCTCCGCACGAAAAGCGATAAAGAATCGGTACACCTCGAAGACTATCCGGCATACAGCGAAAAGCTGCGGAACGAAGCGTTCGAGTTTAAAATGGAAGCGGTGCAAAAAGCCGTTTCGATGGGACACGCGCTCAGAAATCAATTCAATATAAAAAACCGCCAGCCGCTTGAAAGCGCGGCTCTCGTAACGCGGGATCCCGAAGAAAAAAAAGTGCTCGCCGAAATGGAAGATTCGATCCGCGAAGAACTCAACGTCAAGCGCATCATCTTTCACGAAAGGGAAGACGAACTGGTCGAATACAGGGCGAAAGCGAATTTCCGCGTGCTCGGAAAAGAAATCGGTCCGCTCATGAAAGAGGCATCGGCAAAGATCGCTTCGCTCGACCACGAAGCCATTCAAACGATCCTCGACGGTTCGAAATTGACGATCGAAGTCGAAGGGAAGAGCATCGATCTCGACGGCACGAAAGTGAACGTCGAGCGCATCGAAAAAGACGATTTGAAAGTGCTCAACGACGGCACGCTGACGGTGGGCTTGGACACGAAGATCACCGACGAACTTAAAAAAGAAGGCTGGGTGCGTGATTTAGTGCGCGGCATACAAAATCTCAGAAAGGAAAGCGGTTTTGCCGTTATCGATCGGATCCGTCTTTCGCTTTCAGGCGATGCGGAACTCAAATCCGCGTACGAACTCTTTGCCCCCTTTATCGAAAATGAAACGCTCGCCGTTTCATCCTCTTGGCTCGCCTCCCTTTCGGGAAAGGATGTCGAAGCCGAAGATAAACTGTGGAAGGTACAAATTGAAAAGGCGTAAATTGCCGTCCGTATGTGCGGTCGTTTTTGCTTCTCTCACTCTTGTTATTTTGGGATCTTGTGCGTCGCTTCCGAAAGGAGCGGAAGTCAATCCTCTGGACTTGCTTTCGGGGGGCGCGGCTTTTTATATGCGGATCCCGAAAAAAACGGATGGAGAACTCGTCGAGCGGATTTTACGTTCGAGCGCGGAGCATATTTCCGAAAGCGATGCAAAACTCATTGCGGGAAGAATCGACACGATTTACGCCGCGCTCACGAGGACGAAAACGAATTTTTCGGTCGAAGCCGCCGTTTCCGGAAATATTCCGAGGCGGACGGCAGGAGCCTTATTGCTGAAAAGCGCACAGTGGAAAATCGAAACCCACATACCAGTAGGAAGCATACGTCCGTATATTTATTATGCGTCGACCGACGTTTCTCTTGCCTTTCCGTCGCCGTCTATCGTATGTGCTGCAAACGACGTGAGGCCCATGCTTTCCTCTTTCGATGCTCACGCATACGGAGGGAGCCTTTCACACAATGTGAGCGACGCCGTCTTCGACTGGCTCGATGCGGCGGGAAGCGAAATACGTTTTTACGCGCCGAATCCGCTTTCCTTTTTGACTATCCTCACGGGCACGAATTTAAATCTGCAGCTCAATTACGTCAAAGGCGCTATGATAAGCGACAGCGCGCATGAAGATCAGTATCTCATGTCGATCGAATTCGATTTTAATAATAAAAATGTCGTGCGCGCGGGAGAGGCGATGCTCGCTCTCGCATTCGGTTTGACAAATGCGCAAGTTACGAGAAATTCGCCGACGAATATTACGGTATCGGGTATTCGGATCAATAAGCGGCAGCTGTATAAATTGTTCGTATTGTAAAAATACGCCGCACCGGCCGAATGAAAAATCGGAGCGGCAGTAAAAAAAATATTAAATAATCGCGGAGGAACTATGGCAGGCGATGAAGTTATCTTAAAAGCGGAAGACCTCGACGGATACTTGACGCGGCAGGATCAAATCGATTTGGATGATCTCGATAAAATGTACCAAGAAACGATGAAGTCGTTCGATCCCGTAAACAAACAAAAGATCATCGATGCATTCAACGCGATGGGACACAAAATGCAGGAAATCTGCGCCGGCCACCCGCATATACGCGTCTATTCTTTCGTCACCGAAGAGGGCGCGCATGCCGAAGCGTCCCGCGTCATTTCCAAACTGCGCGATATAAATACGAGCCATCAGGAATTTATCTATTACAGCCAGCGCGCGTATGAAATGCTGTTTCGTATGGCATATACCGATGCTCATTCGTCGAAAAAAAATTATATGATCGTCAAAACGCCCGTAACTTATCCGGTGCAGAATTACGCCGTTCACAAAATACCCGATATCGATTCGAAAATCGAAAACGCCGTAATGTGCGTCATGCTCCGCGGTGCGCTCCTTCCGAGCATGATCATATCGAAAGAGATCGAAGAGTATTCGTCGCACGATTACGTAACGCCCTTTGCGCTTTTTAAAATCAGCCGCAACGATCAAAAATCGGAAGCGGATATGGAATACGTTTTGAATTTGAAAAAATCCTTTTTCAATCTCGAAGAGCTCGACGGAAAGGATTTGATTTTCGCAGACCCGATGAATGCGACCGGCGGCTCTCTCGTCACCGTCGTAAAATATCTGCAGGGGCAGGGCGTCCGTCCGAAATCGATTCATTTTTTTAACACGATCTCCGCGCTCAAAGGCAGCATCCGCGTTACGCGCGCTCTCGAAAACTGCACGTGCTATACGCTGTGGCTCGATCCCGCGCTCAATACGTCCGCATACATTATGCCGGGCTTGGGAGATGCGGGCGACCGCTTGAACGGCACGGACGCAAAAGATTCGCCGCGCAATATCATGCAGCTCATCGCCGATTACGGAAGCAATATCGCAGGTTTGTACCGCTCGCAGCTGTACAAAATCGAACAGACAGTGTTGGGTTGATGATGCGAAAAGCGGCTGTTTTTTTAGCGGCGTTGTTGATCGTTTCGTGTAAAACGGGCGCGCATTTTCCGATCCCCGGAGAAGGTACCGTCACCCGCTCATCCCTTGCCGCCGAATACATGGCAATCGCCGACGCATACGCCGAACTCGAAAAATACGATAAAGCCGCTCCTTACTATAAGCGTGCAATGCAGGACGAAAGCCTCTATTGGACTGCGGTATACAAATTGGGCAGGATGTACGCTCTGTCGAAAAATTGGAAGGAAGCCGAAAAAATCTACAAGCGGCTGCTTGAACGGGACGCACAAAACGTGAGCATACGGATGTCGCTTGCGTACATACAAGCGATGTCGGGCGATCTCGCAGGCGCAAAGACGGCATATAAAACGCTCGTCGAAGAAAATCCGAAAAATGAAACGGTACTCGTAAATTTCATTGCCGTTTTGCTCTCTCAAAAAGATACGGCCGGTGCGGAAGAAGCGATCGCGCTCTTAAAAGAACGATTTCCCGAAAGCGCATCCCTTGCCGATTACGAAAAGCGCTTGACCGACTCGAAAAAGGCGGCCGATGAAAAAGCTTCGAAAGGCGGCTCTGCGGATACAAAAGACGAAGCTTCGGAAGGAAACGCAGCGGATAAGACCTCGGCTCCTGCGGATAAAAGCGGAGCTGCCGACGAAAGCGGTGCGGATAAAACCGCTGCGGATAAAAGCGAGGGAGAGACAAACGCAGCGGCGGTAAAACGCAAGCTTTGAAGTCCGCGCAGGACTGCATATAAAGCGGATTTGTGTCAGGGGCATTTACCTTTCCATCTCTATCTCTTTTAAAATCTCGTATAATTTTTTTGCCGAATTGTCGAGCGAATATTTTTCGAAAAGAGGAGCGGGGGATGAAACGGGTTCTGCAAGGAGCGCGTCCAAATCAACATCCGGTTTAAAGGGATCGATATAGTGCGCGCAGCTTCCGTATATTTCAGGCAAGCTTGCGGCATTCGAAATGATGACGGGCGCGCCGCATGCGAGCGCTTCGAGCGGCGGCAATCCGAAGCCTTCAAAATAGGACGGGAACACGAAAGCTTTACATTTTTTCATGAGTGCTTTCACTTCTCCGTCTGAAAGATAGCCTGCGAGAATGATATTTTTTAATAATTTTATTTTTTCAAGTTCGGGCGGAATGACATTTTTGAGCATTGTCCCCGATATGACGAAAAGTTCGTTCGGATAAAGCTCCGCATGTTTCATAATCCATTGCAGATTTTTTCTCAATGAAAGGCTTCCGAGTGTAAAATAAAATTCTTTGTTTTTCAATCCTCCGATCCTTTTAAAGACGCTTTCATCCGCTTGTATCGTATCCATGTGATTCGATCCCGAGTAGATGACGCGAATTTTTTCTTCGGGTACGCCGTAGTAATCCATAATCTGCTTTTTGCTGAAGTGCGACACGGTACAGATGAGGCGCGCTTTTTTTGCGATACGCTCATACATTTTACATGTCTTTTTCATGATATATTTGTCTTTTGCCGTACGAAAATCTTCCGGAAAAACACGGCAGTAGATGTCATGTAAAAAAACGATATTGTGTCCCAAAAACGGTGTTCTGTTTCCGTAGTCGAGGCAAACCGAAGGATTTGCAAGCAGATAGAGATAGAGTTTGATTTTATTTATTGAAAAAAATGGGATTTTAAAAAGACTAACCGTACGCAGATTATTAAATCGGGGAACATCCGTCGATGCCGCAGGCGGGAGGACGAGCGTGAATTCGTTCGGAGAGGAAAGCGCGTCCAAGCGTTTTGTGATTTCATGCGCAAACCGTTCTATGCCGGTCAGTCTGTCGCTGTAGAAAAGTCCGTTGATTACAATCTTTGCCATAGTTGTTGCTCCGAATATCGGTTATATTGTAAGCCGTGCGATATTATAAAAATATTTCGACGACGGAATCAAGTGCATTCGGATAGAATAAAAATCACATGCGAAAAGCCTTACCGCTTTCGATTTTGATTTTAAAATCGCAGTTTTCAAGCGTCGAAAGTCTGTGCGCTATGGAAATAATAGTTATTTCGCCTTTCAATTTCAGTATCGTCGACGTTATGCTCTTTTCCGTTTCGTTGTCGAGAGCGCTTGTCGCTTCATCCAAAACGAGTACCGACGGATTTGCATACAATGCCCGTGCGATCCCGATGCGCTGCTTTTGTCCGCCCGACAGCAGCGCGCCGCGTTCTCCGACCCGCGTGTTTTCTTTTTCGCTCAGCGTTTCGATAAAATCGGAAAGTTCCGCCATTTTCAATACCTTGCGTATGCGTTCTTCGGAAACTTTGTCCGCCGGAATACCGAGCGCGATATTTTCGCGTATCGAACCGTCGATCAAATAGATCGACTGAGGTACGTATGCGATATTGCAAAGCCATGACGAAATATCGTCGTAAATATTTTTTCCGTCGACGAGGATCGCTCCGCTTTCAGGCGGCAGAAGTCCGAGCAGTATGTCGACAAAAGTAGTTTTCCCTGCGCCCGACGCGCCGATGATTCCGACGAAGCTTCCCTTGGGAATCGAAAACGAAATATTTTTAAAGACGGTCTTTTTCGTATTCGGATAGGAAAACGTCAGATCCCGTACGGTGATTTCCTTATCAAAGGACATTTTTTCTACGTCCGCATGCAAGCGCTTTTGTTCGTCTTTATCTTTTTCGTTTTTGATCGCGAGCAAATCGTCGTACATTTCGTTGAACAGCGGCATATTGAATTTGATCGTGTTGAACAAACTGATGATCCTGTTGACGCTCGGCATAAGACGCACCGCCGCGAGTCCCAAAACACCGAGCGAGGGTACGATCGACTGAGGTTCGACACCCGTCATGATTTTTACGATAACGAGCAGGAGTATGCCGCACACACCCGTGAGTTCGACAATGATGCGCGGCAGCTTATCGATAAACATAAATTCCCGCGCCGTATCGGAATATTTCGTATAGGCGGCGGAAAACATTTTACAAAAGTAGTTTTCGTTTTGCATCACTTTGGTTTCTTTGACGGAACCCAAGCCCTGTAAAAGCCATTTTGTATAGTCGGCTATACAGGCATTTTGAATCTCGCCCTGTTTGGTAATGCGCTTTCTGAAATATTTTAAAATCAAAACGATAAGCGGCGCAATAACGCACAGCGAAGAGATCGCGATGACCCAATCCATTACGAGCAGCATGATCCAAATGATAAAAACCGTTATCAATTCCGTTATAACCGAAAGTGCGGAGACGAGGATATCGGCGAAAACGATCCGTCCGCCGGTCGTTATGTTTCTTTGCAAAACGGCGGAATTGATGTTTACATGGTAAAGGTAGGGTTTACGTAAATAATATGCGTAGAGCCGCTCCGTGTAGTCTTTTTGATTTTCAAGCGAAAAGCGAAGATGCAGTTTTGTCTGAATAATGAGCGCAAGGCTTTTTGCACAATAGAAAATAATAAGCGCACCTGCACAAAAGATGATAAAGTTCCGATGAGATCTTATTCCGACGATCGAAACGATATCGAATATTTTTTTGTGATTTTCAAGCCAGTCCGGCCGGCCGATGATGTTTATAAGCGGATAGAGCGCGCCGATACCGACCGCTTCGAATGCCGCACCTATAAACATAAAGCAGATGAGTATAAAGCACATACGCATCTGCTTGGGAGTAAGGATTGTAAATATTTTCAAAAAAGCCTTCATCGATTAATCCGCTGTCAGTTGCCGGTCGTTTTTACCGCATCCGATTCCTTTCCTAGCTGATATGGAAGTATATCCTAAAATTAGGATTTTGTCAGAACTATGTCTTAAGGAGTCTCGGTATATAATGCTTTGTTTTTGGGAACAGGAGCGGATTCAACCAGATGAAAAATAATGCCGTTTTTATAATAAAAATTTTAAAACGGTTTATATTGTTTTTTTTGAAAAAATATATCCGCGATAAATTATAATTGATAAAAGAAAAAGTTGAAAATATACGAACAGTATCCGGCATCTCTTTTTTTGATGACGCGCCGTTCAGATGAATGATTTTTGGGCCATCGATTAAAAGCCGCTTTTTTCCTTGCCGCGCAAGCCGGTATTGAAGATCCGTTTCTTCACAGTACATAAAATAACGCTCGTCAAAATATGCATGTTCATTGTTTTTTAAGAAAAGATCCGCACCGATTATACTGTCTACTTCACCAAGTATTTTTTCTTCCGGAGAATTCTGATTATGCGAGGATATCTGCTTTCGAAATAAAACATTGAGTACTGTGAGCTTAGACGTCCCATACAGGGCTTTTATCGTGTCTTTCATAACGGAATCGATATCGGGAAAGTCTCCGTGGGAATGAATGATATGCCCCTGTGTATCGAGCAAGTTTGCTCCGAGCGCGCCGATCGTATCCTTGTCAACTGCATTTTCCCAATAATCGAAAAATATTTTTGCCGCATTGTTTAATAAAATTGTATCGCTGTTCAAATAAAAAACATATTTTCCTTTGGCGACGGCAAGGGCGCGGTTATTTGCCGTTCCGAAGCCGAGATTTGCATTATTTTCTATTAAAATTGCTTGCGGGAATTCCGTGCGGATCATATCCTGAGAGCCGTCTTTGGAACCGTTGTCTGAGACAATTAGTTCGAAGTTTATCTCTCGTGTCTTTTCATATACTGACTTGAGACAGTTTTTTGTGATTTCACGGGTATTGTAATTTACGATGATAATGGAAACGTCCATCCTTGCCGGTCCTGTAATAAAATTATTTTTTTAGCTAGCGATTAACTGCAGTCTTAAAACTTTCAAACGCTTTTTCCCATGTGAACTGCCTGATGTATTCGTTCCCCGCGCGGGCAAGTTTTATGCGAAACTCATTGTCGTTGATAAGGCGTAAAATATTCTTTGCCAACGCTTCCGTATCAAAAACGGGTGAAAGGAGAGCGGTTTTATTGTGAATCGCCATACAAGAAAAACCACCGTTATTCGTACACGCAATTGCACAGCCGGATATCATTGCTTCTCCGAGAGTCAAACCGAATCCTTCCATCTTGCTTGCTGCAACAAAAATTGCTGCATTGTTATAAATGGCATTATGAAGCGTTTTGGATGGCTGTCGGTGATAGGTATACCAATCGGGTAAATCAGAAGGAGGTTCGGGGACACCGAACATCGTAACGTGCAGTTCCGGTATTTGCCGCTTTATGAGTTCCAAAGCCTTCATCGCGTCTTCGCAGCGCTTCCGCTCATCTTTGTGGTACAACATTGCAATTTCATAAGGACTGCGGTTTTCTACTGTTTTTGATAAAGTAAAATAATCAAAATCGAAACCGTTGGGAATGAGCTCCGCTTTTTCACCGGCAGATTCGACGCGCTCCCGAAGCCACGGTGCAATCGTCAGTTTTTTCATCGGAAAACGGTAAGAGACATAGACGGCATTTTCGGAAACATTCCATGCTTCAAAATCTTGAATAAAGTAGAATTTATTTGCATTCGGGACGGAACGCACAGCATTCAATTCTATAGCCGTCTCGACGGCGGTTGCAATAATTTTCGCGTCTTTATAATCCCGCAAAGCAGAATCTGAAATCGCAAAAATAAAAAATTTTTTTATGCCGCTCTCCAGCGGAAACCATTCCCCGGCCTTATAGTGATTTTTAAAAAATCTGTAAAAAAATCCGACTCGCATTTTGAGCCGCAGAAAAGGATTTTTAATGTCTTGCTTAAAACTGCCTCTTACGTGAGGATAACAAATCGTTACATTCCAGCCATCGCGGTAAAACCGGTTTGCATATTCATAGGCCACTTTATAGCCGCCGACGGGAACTTCGTCACGCCACGGTAAAAGGAAAACGATTTTATTTTGTTCCGGCTGCATACGTACTATCCTTTAGATATTGAATTTCAAACCTGTTTGTAAAATAAAATTATGAATATCTTTTGAATTTGTTTTTGTATTATAATACGGATTGATTTTCCAATTCCAGCCCACTGCTCCGAAAACCGACAATGCAGGTGTAATAAAATATGTCGAGGAACCCACAATTTCGATATCTGCTTTATACCATTGATTTTCATTTTCAACACGCCAGTACATAAAAGTATCGTCGGGGTTGCTTCTGGAAATTTTCAAAGAACTTACACCTTTCGGATAATAAAGTATAAGTTTTAATGTTTGAGAATTTCCTCCGGTACCTAAAGGTGATGCCAACGGTTGACCTTTATTCGTTAAACCCTGTTCGATTTGATGGTGCATATTGAACGCATACTTAGCTTTACCCGATATTTTATTTCTCGGTTCTTCAAAATCGGAATATTCAAATATGATTTCGCCTTTGAATTGAGGAGCGAAAGGTAAATTAACGGTTTTTTTGATGCCGAATGTAGATACCATCGAATCGAAGGGATAACGCGAAAGTCCTTTTATAAATCCGCCTTGGAGAAAATCATCGATGCCGATTTCCGCATACAGCTCCATCCCCGCTTTCTGATAAACCCAGTCAAAACCGAAAGACATTTTTTGATCTTCACCCGCGTCAAGTTCGGCAATATGTGTATTCCTTATAAGAGGGATAACATATTGCATGTTTTCAAGCTTCCATTTTGCCAGACAAATACGATTTGCAAATAAGGTCAATCCGATATACGGCACGGTATAGGCAAAAGTAAATCCGTGAATCATATTATGATCATTTGCGGAATTATTATCAAAATATTCCGATTCGCTTAAGTACCCCGTCCAAATCCGTAGTTCGACATCGCCCAAATACCAGCCGCGTTTCGGAATATAGATAGATGTCCTGCGCAAACCGAAATCCAGTTTCGGATAGCTTGCAGCATTGTTTGAATGTAAAACCGGATTTAAATACGCCGGGCCGAGCCATACGTTTTGTGTTCCGAATCCTATCGTCAAATTTTTCCACGTATAGCGGATTTCGGTATCGCCCCAGTCGAATGTAAAAAAAGATTTATCGCCGAAACGCTGCGGCCAATCAATACCGCTGTTATTATGTAAATAATTATATCCCCAAAAATACCCGTATTCATTGACATAAGCGGAAGGCAGCATATCAAACGCCATGTTTTGCGAAAAGCTGAGCTGCGGCTTCAGCGTCAGCTCAACTCCGTACGCTTCAAAGCGCGCTCCTCCGGTCAAGCTCGTGTTATAGCCGCGGCCCTGCCACAGGGCGCCGTCGTTTTGTCCGTAAGGGGCGGCGGTGTTAAAGCTGTTGTACCATTCGGGTCCGTAGATTTTCCATGCGAGCTTTTTATTGCCGTTTATAAAACGCCGTTTTCCGAGATAGTTATTTTGCCAGACATGTGCCGTATCGACATTTTTATCCGCGACTGCATTTTCTTCCGTGTCGGTACCGTCATCAATAAACGTCCAATCCGAATCGCTCAATGTTCTGTAGTTCAAATACGGGCGTTTTGTAATACCTTGCAAGGCTAAAAAATCATAGTACTCTTCTTCCGTCGACTTTAACGCTTCCTGAGAAAAAATCGAAAATACCGATATCGAAGCTAAAAGTCCCGCACAAATATATTTGTATAATTTCATGGCGAATCATAGTAACATAGAAATAAGGGCTGCGCAATGAGTATTCCCGTTGTACATACGCCCATGTGCGCTGTTATTTGTGAACCGTTTGCTGTTTCAGCGTTTTTTGCACGCTTTCAACTGCCGCTTTGAACTCGCGGATAAAGCGTTCTTCTGAAAAGGATGCGGCGTGTTGTACAATTTTTTCGGTTTTAAATACACCCTTTTTATCGAGCGCTTCAAAGCGTTCGATCGCTTCTTGTGCGGAGCTTGCCGTCTGTTCGGAAAAAAAGACGCCGGTTTTTCCGTCTTCGACCGTTTCGCATGCGCCGCCTTTTCCGTAGGCGATGACCGGTCTCCCGCACGCCTGAGCTTCAAGCGGTACAAGTCCGAAATCTTCTTCCGCGCAAAAGATGAGCGCTTTACAGTTTTGCAGGTATGAGCACAGTTTTTCATCACTTATCCTGCCGGTGAACGTGATGTTTTTTGCATTCGCTGCGCGATTTTTTAAACTTTTTTCTTCCGAGCCCGAACCGATAACGACAAGATTTTTTCCGAGCGCTTTGCAGGCGTCTACGGCGATATCGATTCGCTTATACGGAACGAGGCGCGAAAAGGCGACGTAATAATCGAGAGAAGGATTTTTTATCGGCGTAAATCTTTTCAGATTTACCGGCGAATAGATTACTTCGGCATCCAAATTCCAAAATTTTTTGATTCGCCGCGAGATGTATTTCGAATTGGCGATTATTTTATCGATACGCTGACTTGAAATATAATCCCACTCTCGAATTTCGGTCATCCACTTGTCCATAAAAAAGCGGGTAAGGCGGCCGCTTCGCTTTCGATAATCGAAAAAGAGATCCCACGCGTAGCGCATCGGTGTGTGTACATATGCGATATGAGGAACGTCCGGCGGAGTGATGACGCCTTTTGCGCACGATGAAGAAGAGCAGATGACGAGGTCGTAAGGCGAAAGATTGAAAGACTCGAAAGCTTTCGGCATAAACTTTAAAAGCTTGGTGTACAGCTTCGTCGCGAACGGAAGCTTTTGAAGCGGGCTTGTGAAAATTGTATTATTTTGAAAATGATTTCCGATTTTGCGTTTGTCGTATACGAGCGTAAAGATATCGGCATCGGGATATATTTTCAAAAGCAATTCGACAAAAGATTCCGCGCCTCCGTAAGCGACAAGCCAGTCATGTACGATCGCAACTTTCATATTTTTTCTCCTAACGTATACCCGACGCTTCAGCCTTTGTCGCCGCCGGCCACAGCTGTGTTATGCCGATACCGACGCCTCGAAGCGATCCGCGCATTTTAATATAATCGCGCTTATACCGTTTGCCGTCCGCTTTACAAAATGTGATTTTGCAGCGGAAACAGTTTCCGTCGTCGGGGTTTATGATATAGCCTTTCTTCCATCGACCCGTTCCCGCGTTTTTAAGTCCGTAAATCCACGTCGGACCGAATATAGGTTTTTTGTCGAGTTTGCCTTTTTCGGGAAAATCGGGGTAGGGGCCTTTTGCGCGGAATGCGATGCTTTCATTCGTCGCATCCTTTGCCGAGAGTATGACCCCGTACAATATGCCGTCCTTTACGAATATGTGCCAGCCGCACAGCGCTTCTCCCGTGCGCTGGTTTGTCGCAATCCAATAACCTTCGACGGGATCGCTTCCTTGATATTCTCTTTCGATGGGAGTATTTCGGTGGAAAGTAGATGCATCGTCATTCGAATTGAAAGGCTCGGCATAGCCGGGGGCGGATTCGTAGTAATTGTACGGTTCGGAGGAAGCGGCGTAAAGCAAAGCGGCACAAATTGCCGCGGCGAGCACGGCGGTAATTTTTTTTATATGCATAAAAATCTCCTGCAACGATGAAAAAACTAGTCGGCAAAAAAATACTCTTCGATCTGCAGGCAGAGTGCGTGATATATGGGCAAGTGCAGTTCCTGAATTTTATACGTTTCGTTTTCCGGCACGATGATTGCGGCGTCGGCGAGGGGCGCGAGTTTTCCGCCGGTTTTGCCGGAAAGCGCGACCGTTTTCATCCCTTTCGCCTTTGCGACGACCGCCGCATAGAAGACGTTTTTTGCATTACCGCTCGTCGAAATACCTAAAAAAACGTCGCCCGCTTTGCCGTAGCCGTTAAGCTGCTGCGCAAAGAGCGCGTTGCCGTCGACGTCGTTTAAGCTTGCCGTCATAGCGGCGCTTTGGTTTGCGAGCGAAATTGCGGGAAGCGAGCCTTCGAGTTTATCCGAAAGATATGTTCCCGTTTCGGCGTCGATTGCGCTAAGCGCGTCGATAAACGATTTTTCGCACCGGCGTTTTTTTACAAAACTTTTTAATAATTCTCCGCAGATGTGATCGCTGTCGGCGGCGCTTCCGCCGTTTCCGGCGACGATGAGCTTTCCGCCGTTTTCATAGCAGGTTTTGATGAGTTCGCAGGCGAGGCGAATATCTTTTTCGCATACCGAAAGAGAAGGGTATCGTGACAGTAAAACGGAAATATAATCAATCATACGATTCGATTGTATCGCATAGCGCACGGAAAAACAATCGCCGCGTTATGCGCATCGGTGCGCTCTACGTGCGGTAAAAATCGAGTGCGGTCAATATGATGTCGGCGGATTTTTTATAAGAATAGCGGTCGGAAAAAGGCGGAAGCGGGGCGGTATCGTTTGCACACGCGATGAGTTTTTCGGCCAAATCATCCGAATCGCCTGATTTAAAAAAGACGACGGGAAAACCTTCGTATATCTCTTTGAATACCGGAATGTCCGATATGAGTGCTTTCGTGCCGAGCGACAGAGCTTCAAGCGGCGGGAGTCCGAAGCCTTCGTAGAGCGAAGGCTGAACGAGCAGTGTCGACGTTCGATACAGTTCCGAAAGTTCTGCATCCGAAATGCGTCCCGTAAAGCGGACGGCACCTTCGGGAAGCGAGGCGATTTCGCGGGCAACAGTCGTGTCGCGCGTTCGAAAATTATCGGCATTTCCGGCGATGATGAGCGGCATATCGAAACCTTTTTTCCGCGCTTTTTTCAGTGCATCAAGCAAGACGGAAAGCCCCTTGTGTTTTTTTATATTGCCGACAAAGAGTAACTGTCTGATTTTGTGTACAACCTGAGAGGGTTTTGAAGTGAGCCATGCGGGAAGCGCACTGTATGTGACGACGATTGACAGGTTTTTACAGTCGAGTGCCGCTCGGATGCGGCTTGCCGAAAATTCCGAAACGGTAAAGACCGCGCGCGATGCGTCGACTGCGCGCTGATAAAAGTATTTCCGCACAGCTGTCCCCGCTTTCGATGCAAGGCCGGGAACGTCGAGAAAGACGACGTCGTGGATTGTCGAAAAAACGGGAATTGTAATGCCCGACGGAATATTGCAGTAGGGCGTATAGTACGCGTCGCACGAATTGATTTTTTTGCACAATGAGCGCGGAAAGGCAAAGCGCTCGGTAAGCGAAAAGGTTTTGACGCGGCATTCGGCAAGTTCCGCGTTTGCGTAGTTTCCGAACGGAGAGATCGCGCTTTCATCTCCGAAAATAAAGCATTCGTTTTTTTCCAAAAAGTACGGCAAAAGAGATGCGATATAAGTGCCGATTCCGCCCGAACCGAGCATGCGCGCATCGACGGCGATTTTCATCGGTCAGCAAACTCCTATGGAATGCATGTATTCACGCAGCAGGACGGTAAATCGCTCCATCTCTTCGGACCGTATGTCGCCCATATTTGCGATACGGAACGTATCGATGTTTCCGAGTTTTCCGGGATAGATCGTAAAACCTGATTTTTTTGCGTGATCGTGCAGGGCGGTAAAACTGTACTCGCTCGTTTCGGGAATGAGGATCGCAGTGATAAAATGCGACTGCAATTCCGCCTTTACGAGCATCTTTAAACCGATTTCCTCGAGCGCTTTCGTCAGTATGTTCCAGCACGCAGTATAGCGCTCGAAGCGCTTTTCGATCGTTTCCTGTTTTGTTTCTATAATCGCTTGGCGCAGTGCGTAAAAAGTCTGTACCGGAGGCGTAAAGCGCGTCTGCTTCGTTTCGAGAAAATAGCGATATTGATCGTAGAGGTTTAAATAATAATTCCGCATCGGCCAGTCTTTTTGCTTTTCGAGTTCCGATTTTTTTGCGACGACAAAACCGATGCCCGCCATACCCTGAATGTGTTTGTTCGACGTGCACGTCATAAAATCGATTCCGAGCTTTTCGAGATCCATCGGCATGCCGCCGTATGCGCTTACCGCATCGACGAGGGTGATCATACCGTACTTTTTTGCGAGCGGGCACAGGATATCGAGTCGGTTTAACAATCCCGTCGTTGTTTCGTGATAGACGATTGCGAGCGCTGCGTATTTTTCCGACTTAAAAGCGCTTTCGAGTTTTTGCACATCGAGGGCTTCATACGTCGAACTTTTAAACACCGTCATATCGATATCGTATATCTTTGCTATCTTCGCAAGGCGCTCTCCGTAAGAGCCGTTGTCGACGACGAGCAGTTTGCCCTCCGGCGGCACGCATGAAGAGATCATCGCTTCGTCGGCTCCGGTGCCGGAACAGCCGAACATGACGGTCGCGTACGAGTCTTCTTTTGCGACAAATCTCGTGAGCTCTTTCGAGCACCACTCCATAAGTTCTCCGAATTCGCTCTCGCGCGGGCAGATATCGCTTACGACTTGCGCGTATTTTACGCTGTCGGTCGTCGTCGAAGGCCCCGGGTTCAAGAGCACTTCGCGCCGGATATTTTGCAGCTCTTCGTTTTCGGCGATGCGCGGCCATATCGTTTCGATTGCGCGGGTGAACATCGCTTCGTCGTCGATCTCCGTCCACGCATAATACTGCACGGTGCGCACATAGACCGGCGTTTGCTGTGCGACGGCTTTAAGCACCTGTTCGTAATCGATTTTTATATGTGCCGGAAAATCTTTTCGGTAGTACGCCGTCATTTCATCGAGCGTTTTTTTGCCGAGTTTTGTGATACCGACGAGTTCGCCTGCGACGACGGAAATTTCGCTTCGGTTTTTGCTCACGTTTTTGAGCACGCCGTTTTCGTCGGTTTCGAGGTAAACTTCATCTTTGCTGTTCGTCGGGCCTGATGCGAGAATGACGTTTTCACGCGCATCGTTTGCAAGCACTTTTAATCCGACGGCGTCGTAGATGAGATCGCTTTCGAGCAGAAAAAAATCTCCGGTGACGAGCGGCGCGCACACTTCAAGCGTTCCCATACTGCTCGTCTTCGCGTAATCGTCGTTCCGTACCGTCACGATGCACGGGTATTTTTTTGCGAGCCGGTCGTACCATTCGCTGCAGTGTCCCGTACCGATGATGATGCGTTCAACGCCGTTTGCGATGAGTTTCCGCACCGAACGCTCGACGATCGCCTCTCCTTCGATTTCTATAAACCCTTTCGGCATCGCTTCCGTCCGTCCGCCGAAGCGCGAGCCCAATCCTCCCGCAACGATAACCGCTTCTTTGATCATACATTCCTCCTCAGCACTTCCATAAACGCTTTTTTGTTTTCCCGAGGCGATGTTGTCGGCCGTCCCAAATCCGCTCTCGCACCTTTTCGTATCTTTACTTCGATAAACGCCGTCTTTTTTTCGGAGAGCGCGTTTTTGAGGGCGGCTTCGAGCGAAGCGGCATCCTTTACCGAATACGTATGCGCGTAGCCGCAGGCTTTTGCTATTCCGGGAAGATCGATCTTTAAACCGACCGTCGGTTGACCTCCGACCGAATCGTGGGCGCCGTTGTTGAGGACGACGTGTATCATATTATCAGGCTTTCGCACGCCGATCGTCGCAAGTCCGCCCATCTGCATGATAGCCGCTCCGTCGCCGTCGAGACAGATGACGAGCCTATCCTTTTTTTGCATGGCGATCGAAAGCGCGATTTGCGACGCGTGCCCCATGCTGCCGACGGTGAGAAAATCGTTCGCGCCGCTCATACCGTGTTTAATGCGGAGCTCGAAGAGTTCGCGCGATGCCATGCCCGTCGTAGAAACGAAGACCGCATCTTTCGGAGAATGCAGCACGATGCACTCTATTGTATCTTCCCGCGTCATCTCCGCATCGGAAGAAGTTTTATTTTTAAGCGCGTAAGGCGCAAACGTATCTTTTTTTACGACAAAGGCAAAGGGCGCCGACGCTTTTTCCGTACATGCGTAACAGTAATCGATTTGCTTATTAAGTTCATCTTCGCTTTCCGCCGTGACGACGTAGGGGATGCGCATGGCATCGAGCAGGGCGAGCGTCACTTTTCCCTGTTTTATATGTTGGGGTTCGTCGTGGACGGACGGCATACCCCTCCATCCGATGAGGAGGACGAGCGGTACGGAATAGACGTCGCTGTCCGCGAGGGATAAAAGCGGGTTCACCGCATTGCCGAGTCCCGAGTTCTGCATATAGACGACGGGCGTCTTTCCCGTCGCCAAGTGATAGCCCGACGCGAGCGCAAGCGCACAGCCTTCGTTTGCCGCAATGATGTGTTTGTCTTCGGGAGCCGTGTCCGTCACATAGGCGCAAAAATTTTTTAAAAGCGAATCGGGTACTCCGGTAAAAAAATCGGATCCGCGCTTTTGCAAAAGGTCGTAAAAATATTCCGGTCGAATCATAGGTACCGCCTTAGCTTATTTTGTTCCGGGGATGAGCTCGAGTATCTGCTTGATCGGCATGCACAGTTCGTTCGCTTCGAGGGAACGCTCTGAAAGCAAAATCGTCTCCGCGCATTTTTTCATCGCGGGGTAAGCCGCCCGCAGCATGTGGTTCGCATAGATGACGATATTTGCACCCCATGAGACGAGTTCGGTTTCGGTAAACTGATTGTACGTTGTCGGAACGAGCACGAGCGGAATGCTCTTGTATTCTTTTCGAAACTTTTCGCAAAACGTTCGAATGTCTTCTCCCGATTTATCTTTGCTGTGGATCATGATCCCGTCGGCTCCGGCTGCAACGCTTGCAAAGGCTTTTGCAAGCGCTTCGTCGACCGAGCGGCCTGCGATGATTTCTTCGATACGCGCGATGATCATAAAATCTTTTGTCACCTGCGCTTTTTTTCCTTCGCTGATTTTATGGCAGAACTCTTCTTCCGTCGCGAGCTCTTGCTTTACGTCCGTCCCGAACAGCGAATTTTTTTTGAGACCGACTTTGTCTTCGATGATGACCGCCGAAACGCCGTTCCGTTCGAGTGTGCGCACCGTAAACACGAAGTGCTCCGTGATGCCGCCCGTGTCTCCGTCGTAGATGATGGGCTTTGTCGTGCATTCGAGTATGTCGGTGAGACTCTGCAGCCGCGTCGTCAAATCGACCGCTTCAATGTCGGGTTTGCCTTTATCCGTCGAATCGGTAAGGCTCGACGACCACATGCCGTCGAAGCGGTGGATACCGTCGTCTTTTGTCACTTCGGCGTTTTCGACGATGAGACCGCTCAAACCCGAATGCGCTTCCATGATGCGCACGACGGGCTTTGCGGCGATGAGGCGGCGGAGGCTTTTTAAGCGGATATCGGGCGTCGTTCCGATTGTCTTTGCGCCTTCGACGAGGGCGGTCGAATTGATTCCTTGCGTATACGGTATTTCGATCACTTCGCCGCCCCACGCTTTCATCGCTTCGAACACTTCGTCTCGTATTTTGCTTAAGTAATTCGATTTCCAATCATCGCCGTGAATTATATAGTCCGGTTTGTATTTTATTAAATTCGGTACATAGCTCCACGCTTCCTGCGGCACGACGCGCGAAACGCCTTTGATGCTTTCGACGACCGCTTTGCGCTGCTCGTACGTTAAATAAGGCAGTCGCTTGTGCGAGACGATAGCCGAATCGGTGAGCAATCCGACAGTAAGCTCTCCGCGCTTTGCCCCTTCATTGATGATATTGATGATACCGGGATGGATGATATCGCCCGTTATGCCGAGGTATACCGTTTTACTCATAAATATATCGCTCCTCTGAAAACTTCTGTCAGCTGTATATTTTCTTTTATCAAATTACAACTTCCCAAAGATTACCGGCACTGAAATTCAAATGTGAAAAGTATACCGGTAACGAAATATTGCCGCAACCTGACGACTTATACGGCGGCTTTGAACGCGTTTACGGTTTCGATCATAAAGTCGGCGATATTCGCGCCGGCTTTGCCTTCGTACATCCAAGCCTCTTCTTTCGCTTCTCTGCGTGCTGCAGCGAGAGAAGGGCTGTCGCTCACATTTTGAATGACGGCTTTGATGCCCTGAAAATCCGCTTCTTCAAGTTTGATGCCGATCTTTTTCAACATCGCAAACTGCCACAGTTCTTTTTGCAGATCGTACGCGTCGTAGGGGCGCAGATCGATATCGGCGTTGACGTACATAATCGGTTTATCGCATAAAAACGCATAATCGAATATGATTCCGGAAAAATCGGAAATCATTATATCCGATTTTTTCATCGCGTAAATATTGTCGCGGTTGTAATCCCATTCGACGTTTTTGCTGTTTTTGTATCGCTTTTCGAGGCGGTCGAGCATATCGGCTTCAGACTTTTTTGATTGCGGGTGCGGACGCACGATAATACGCCAACCCGTCGCGGCGAGCGGATCGAGGAGGCGTTCGCCGTATTTTTTCAAAACGCCGACATCTCCCCATGACGGAGAGACAAGCACCGTAAAGACGTGATTGTTTTCTTCGGGAATCGCTTTGATTTTTTGCGCAAGCACGTCGAGATAGGTACAGCCTACGGTGACGAGCTCTTTTTTTGCGATGCCGCGCTGAGCTTCGAGCGCACGGATATCCGCTTTTTGATAATCGCCGGTGAGCAGCACGGAATCGAAGTAGTCGAGACCGAAGAGGCGGTACGTTGTCGCGTCGTTCGGCATGTGGAGGACGTGCGAATAGTGACCTACGTTTTTGCTGCGCTTGAGCTGATACACGTTGAGACCGGGTGTCGTCATTAAAACGACGCCCGCGCTTAAAAGGTTGAGCCGCGCGAACGCTGCGTTTCCATCGCCGATATATTCCGCTTTAACAAATTGATACTGCTGTTCGAAAACAGGATCATCTTCGGCCGATGTATAGTAGACGAGGGGAAGCCGTCGTCTTTCGAATTCGTCGGCGACTGGTTTAAAGACATTCCAATATTGCTTTCCTTCGCAGTAGACGACGTACTGTTTATACGATGCGTCGGAGGATTGCGCTCCTTTGCCTCGGTTTCCCGAAAAAAACAATTTCAGTTTTAAAAGAGCCGCTTTACCGAGAAAAAAAAGTGTTGCAGCCGCTCCTATGAGGATCGAAAAGAGCATACTACCCGTGCCCGGATCTATGTATAAAAATAAAGCCGTCTGCATAATTACTCCCATAAAAAACTTTTTTATGCGTATAAAGCTTATTTTATCACGGATTACCGTTTCAATCAATAAAATACGTGTTCATTTACAGTCGGCATTTTTTATGTTAAATTATTGCCGTGTTTGGAAAATTATCTCGTATCCTTTTGCTGCTTTTTTGCATCGCCGTTTTACCGTGCCGTGCGGAAGACGGCAAAGAACACATCGAAACCGAAAAGTCTCTTGCCGCTGCAAAACCCGGTATCCGCAGCTTTTTTATCGCATCTGCTGAAGTGCTCGGCGTAAACTTCGCCGTAAACGCGTTCGACAGCATCGTACTCAAAGCGGATTTTGCAAAGACGAATCCGTCGTTTATGTGGAAGCATCTTTCAAGCGGCAAGTGGGAGTTCGATCAAAATACTTTCGCCGTCAATCAATTCGCGCACCCTTATGCCGGTTCTCTCTATTTCAATGCGGGCAGGGCGAACGGTTTTAATTTTTATCAAAGTTTTTTGTTTTCCGCAGCCGGTTCTCTTTTTTGGGAACTGTTTATGGAAACGAGCCTGCCTTCGATCAACGATATGATCGTAACGCCCTTTGCGGGAGCGCTCTACGGAGAGATGCTGCACCGTCTTTTTTTGTCGACTAAGGGACGGCTCAAGCCGCTCACGTGGCTCATAAGTCCCCAAGATGCGTTCAACCGCTTTGTAACGGGAATGAAAGCTCCCGAAGTATCGGGCGGAGTGGAATCGATCGAACTTTTTTTCGGCGTCGATCTTTTTTCGAATTTTATTAAATTTTCCGATACGTATAACAATGCCGACGGCATCGATATTCCCGTTTTTGCGACGGGCGTAAAAGCCGTCTACGGTGATCCTTACGCTCACAAAACCGAAGCTCCCCTCGATCAGTTTACGCTCGATCTTTCGATTGCAGGATTTATCGACTCATACTGTCTGAAGGTTTTTGCGAACGGGCTTTTGTATTCCGTTCCGATACCGACCGAAGGACGTGCGAAGTCGACTTTCGGCGTTGAAGCGGTCTACAATGTCATTTTTGCATCCGATATACACTATGCGACCGCTGCAGGCGGCGCGGGGATCAGGCAATACATAGCGTCGGCAGATGAAAAGTGGATTTTCAAATGGGAAGCCTTTGCCGGATGGGATATCATAAATGCGACAGAAAATAATTATTATATGAAAAAATTGACAAATTATAAAAAAGATTCGAAGCGGACTTATGATTATTATAGCGGTGCCTATGCCGCTTTCGGAATAGCGATTGAGAACAGGAGATTCGGTAGGTTCCAAGCGTCGGTAAACGGCGATTTTTTATTTAAATTGCCGGACGGAAAAAGCGGATACGGAGGAGCGCTCTTTGTGCAGTACGCCGACATACGCTACGAACATTCGCTTTGGAAAAATTTTTCGATCGGCGCTCAGGATTTTATATATCATAAATGGAATCTCTACGGAGATGCTCCGCATATCGAATTTATTTCAAACAATGTACGGCTGTACGGAAAGGCGGTTCTATGAAAAAAACGATACGATTGTCGGCTTGTGTAATTTTATTATGCGTTTCTACGGCTCTTTACGCGCAAGCGGACGGGAGCGAAGCCGCTGAAACCCAAGCGATCGATGTTACCGAAAAGGATGCACCCTCTTTTACAGAAGCGGATGAGGGCGATGTCGGCAAAAAGAGCGAGCGCAATTTCGGGAAAGCGGAATTTACCAAAGCTGATTTCCGGCACGGCGCGATCGCCGCAGGCGAAGTCTTTTCGTTCAATATTTTCATAACGACGTTCAATCGAATTATCACGCAATCGCCGTTTGCAGATATTTCTCTTGAAACGATGGGCCGCAATATAGTGCATCCGTGGGTGTGGGATCAGGACGAATTCGAAATAAATCAAATCGGGCATCCGTATCAGGGATCGATTTATTTTGCGGCGGGCAGGGCGAACGGTTTTAATTTTTGGCAATCGCTTGCCTTTGCGGCATTCGGCTCGCTCATGTGGGAATATACGATGGAAAACGAGCCGCCTTCGTTCAACGACGTCATCCATACTCCGATCGGCGGAAGCTTTTTGGGCGAAATGTTCCACCGCATCTATCTTTCGCTCGATGACAAGTATCCCTACCTTTCGTGGATTGCAAGTCCTCAGGCGGCTTTAAACAGACTCCTTACCGGAGAAAAAGCGCCGAGAGAGGTCGGTACGATCGAAGAGTTTTCGCTTCGCTTGTCGGCTGATCACATCGACAGCGCGTTCGGCTTTTCCGACAACGCACATAAAGACAAAGGCTACCGCAATGCCGTCTCCGGCGCTATCGGTTTTGACATCCGGTACGGAAATCCTTATGTGCGCGACGTAAAAAAGCCTTTCGAACGGTTTGCGCTTTCAACCGATGCGAGTTTTGACGGAAGCTATTACTGCATAAAAATATTTGCCGACGGCTTTTTGCGTTCGTGGGTTTTTGAAGCGAACGATGCCCTTGCGACGTCGCTCGCCCTCGACCTCTCATACGATTTTATCATGGCGACGGATTTGAATTATCAAAACAATTCGCTCGGTTTTTCGGTTCGTCAGAGATACGCTTTGCCGCGTAAGTGGACGATCGAGTGGAAAAGCGGCATCGGAGCTACGTACTTGGGCGCGTCGGATTATTATTTTAATCTCAAAGCGAACAAGCGAAAATCGAAATACGACGGAAGCGAACAGCGTCTCTACGATTTGGGAATCGGCGGAAACGCAAAGGCGGGATTTAAAGCGGCGAATCTTTGGGCGGGAACTTTTTTTCTCGAAGGATCGTTCAGCGCGTTTTACACGATACCCGGTTCCGAGCCGCACGAAGGTTCTTCGGGATACAACCTCATTTGGTACGGAAACGCAGCCTACGAACATTGCGTGTATAAAAATTATTATGCGGGCCTGTCGTTCTTTTTGTATCAAAAATTCGGGTTTTACAAAAAAGGATCCGACGTCTTTCAAACGGCAAGCGATTGGAAACTGTACGTAAAGCGTTATTTTTAAAATCGTGTATACGGATCGTGCAGAAAAATATGCCCCGTTTTGTGCTGAACGCATGAACCCTTTGCTCGGATAAAAGCTCGACATTCCGATCGAATATCATTATCATAACGATATGATACGTGCGAAAAGATTCTGCACACTGTGTGTTTTTCTGTCGATTTCACATTTTTGTTTTGCACAAATTCACGGTTCTCAACAGCTCCTTCCGTCGGATCATTGGATATACGACGCGCTGTATATGCTGAACGCCGAATCGGCAAAAACCTCTCTCGCGGATAACGCGCCCCTTTCGGCTGCGGAAATCAAAATGTATTTGGATGCCGTCGATGAAGACGCTCTTTCGGCATCGGGAAAAAAACTCTATGCAAAAGCGCGGGATTTTCTAAAGCGCGATGCTTTTCTTTTGAAATGGGGAGAAGTCTCTTTCGACTTCAATGTCATTGCGAAACCCGCTCTCATGTACAAAAGCAATAAAGACATCGACTGGACATTTGCAAGCGATTATACGGGACACTCGGGACCGAAACCCTACGGAGCGGCATCGTCGTTTATCGGAAGCGATGGGGCCGATCCGTTCATTACGCTGCCGCTTGCGCTTTCTTTCGGCGATTATATCGTTTTGTCGGCCGATCCGTTTGTTGGCAAAAGTTTTTGGGGTATGTCGAAAGCTGAAAACTTTATCAATTTTCCGTACAGCTCAAGCGATGTGGAGTTCTTTTGGCCGCGCAGCGCATACGGAAGTATCGGCATGTGTTTTAACAACTGGGGTGTCAATGTCAATATCGCGCGGGCAGGAATGCGCGTCGGAAAAACGCAGACGGGCAGCGTTATTTACAATTCGACGTTTGAAACCGACGCTTATGTTCAGCTTAATCTTTATTCGCCGCATATAAGGTACGGCATGTATGTCGCCGAAATTTCAAAAGACAAATTCATGTATATTCACAGGATTGAAGCTGTGCCTTTTAAATGGATACGGCTGGGAGTGCTCGAAGGAACTCTCGTCGCCCGTCCTTTCGAATTCCGTTTTCTAAATCCGCTTATGATTATGCACTCGTTCGGCGCATGGAGAGAATATATCAGCCCGGAAGAAGAGCTTTATTACGGTGAGGCGCATGTCTGTGCATATATGGGAATCGATTTCGATATCGTACCGTGTAAAAATGTCCGCATATACGGATTGTATGCGCAAAACGAAATACAGTCGCCGCTTGAACTCAACGATGATACGGGAAGAGCGATGCCTGACAGTTTCGGTGCGCAGCTCGGCGTGGAGTTGACTTTCCCGGAAAGCGGGGGCGGCTATTGGATTGCGACGACGGAAGCCGTCTATACGACGCCGTTTTGCTATATCAAACAGGGCGCCGAATGGTCGCTGTACCGCTCCCGCCTCGATATGCAGAGCAATACGAGGATACCGATCTGTTCATGGATAGGCACTCCCTTCGGTCCGGACTGCATCGGAGCGCAGATGAGAGCGGGTTACGTGCAGCCGGGCAAGTGGTCGGCGGATTTCGAATATCTCTTTGTCGCGCACGGCACGAACTCGTTCGGCCTTTTCGGAAACGAGATCGAATATAGTGAAAAAAAGTATTACAATTATTATCCGTTGATGCGCTTCCGGTTCGGAGAAATTACGGCGGCGGAAGCTGCAGAAATCGCACGGAAAAAAAGCCTCACGGGAATCGTGCAGTATACGAACTGCATTACCCTGAAAGGAAGTTATACGCTCAATGAGCATTTTCAATTCGGAGGGAGGACTTCATATATGTTTATTTTTAACAATAAAAACATAAGCGCCTCTTTTGCACACGGCGTCGAGCTTTCCTTTTCATGTACCTATACGATGCTGTAACGATTGCGATCGATTCGAACAAAAAAATATCGCCGTTTTTAAAAGCGGTAAACGCCGTGCTGTCGTATGATAAGCGGTACATATCGTATAATTCATCCATCCGAACGTTACTGTGTGCGAGACTTGGATAATTCAGGTTATCATTCCGCCGCGCGAACCCAATTTTTCGGCTCGAAAAGGTTGTCATGGATATAGTAATCTTTTTTCGGATCGAGCAAAAATTCATATGCGTTAGTTCCCGAAATCTGCATCCCCGACATAGCGATATACAGCGGTTCTTTTTTTGCATCTGTCGTAATCGGATTGCCGGTAAACGGGTTGACGGGATTAGCGATGAGGTTATCCAGCGCAAGAAACGGGACATCGGCGGTTGACATAAAAGTATTGTCGGTTTTTATTTCGCCCGACGCATTAAAATCTTTAACCATGAGAAACGCGTTGAACTGATCTTGCTGAAACGGCAAATTATTATGCGTTACGACGTTTGTTTCCGGTCCGTGATCGGAGATGAGGATGATGCGCGTGTTGTCATAGACACCGTTGTCTTTCATGTATTGAAACCAATCCGCCAGTCGCATTATCGTGGCGATATTTATGGAATACACAACTTTACGTGCATATTTTCCATTGCCGAATTTCGTAACAGTGAGAACAGGACGGTAATCAGGTGCCTGCAGCATTGAACCTTCATGTGTCGTATTGTTGTCCATGATGAGCGCATTATCGCTTGCGTCGCCGACAATTGAAACGAGACGCGGCAGATAATCGAGAACGGCATAACCGTCGAGTGTTTTTCTCAGCGATTTTGTATTGGTAAGCGCACACCAAGAACCGTTGTTATAGATCGCTTCACGTAAAAAAAGCGGGGATGTTTTTAAAAGCGAATACCACAGCATATTTCGTTTTATCACATCGCTTGCATCAGGCAGATGCAGGTCGTGTTCTTTGCACCACAGATCGGTGTAGTGTCCGTCGGTAACATAGGTTTTGATGTTGGGATATGGATCGAAGATACTCATGTCGGGAATCCAATTACCGTTCGCATAGGGCAAATCGGACGCCGTAACATGAAAGCTGTGTGCATCAAAAATACACGGCAGCATCATAAGCGCTTCATTGCGTTTTTGCAGCAGCGTAATTTCCTTTCGAGCGTTGATTGCGGTAGGCGTCGCTTCATAACCGCCAAAAATGGGGGGAGAGCCGAGCGATGTATAGCCGTTGAACGTTACCGTATTGGGATAAAACGTAAAACCCGAATACTGTGTTTTCAATTCCGGATGATCTTCAAAAATATACGGGACAAGAACGCTGACAGCTCTGTCAAGCATAAGCACGACGACGTTTTTTCCTTTTTGAGAGAGAGAAAAGATTGGCTCGACCGTTGTTGCTCCTCCCGCTTGATCTTTATCTCTATATGAAGCAAGCGTTTTGAATTCCGAAACGATACGTGTCGTATTGATGAAAGACAAAGTACATATCGAAATGGAAGCGAGAGCGGCAAGTGTCGTAACGATTTTCGATTTGTGGAATTTCAACAGGATGAACGCTGCGGCGACTGCAAGCGCCGAAACGGATATGTTTACGGCAGAATGAACAATTGTGTGTTTGACGTCTTGGGCAAATATAAACGCCGTTGAAATGAAGCCGTATGAGCCGGGAAAAATAAACGCATTTATGAGCGCGCTTACTGCAGCGCATACGAAAATACATGCGAATACGCGTTTTATTTTATCCGAGAATAAAAAATACAAACAGATCGGCCAAAACAGACAAAAGCCGATGACTTGCGTCAACGTATTGCCGATAAAAAACAGCGGAGACGAATATTGGTCTATGTACGAAAATTCTTGAGGAGAAGATACGATTAAATTTGTCGGTAATAGCAAACCCGCAACGACGGTTAAAAGAACGGCCGACGAGATAAACAACGCGAAAGCTTCTTTTTTTGAAATAAAACCGCTCAAATCGATTTTTATGCGTTTTGCAAAAAATGTGTAAGCGCAAAGGGCTGCGGCACAGATTAAGAGAACAGCCGAAACCGCTATGCGCAGATTTAGAGAGCCTCTATGGTTGTAATTGATAAAGCCTGCAATACACAGTAGAAAAAATGCCAATAGGTATAAAAATATGTGCATCTTATATGGGCTTTTTATTTTATAATAAATATTTTTTAAAAGCGAAAATATGTTATTTAAAGTCCAGTAGAGTACGAGACCGGAGGGAGAATTATACAGCAAAATGAGAAATAAAAATGCCATACCGTACAGCTGCAGTTTTTCCTTAAACGGAAATCCCTTGGTATAAACTGCACCGGCGATGCAATTTATGAGAGTCATCGCTATAGGAAGCAGGTTTATACTCGTATCCCCGAGTTTGAGCAGGGCATCGGGCGTACCCATATCTTTTATGAACAGGAATGATGTACCTTGCAACAATTCGAGATGCGAAAGATACGAATATGCTGCGATAAAAAAGGGAACTT
The DNA here is from genome assembly GCF_014334835.1 of Treponema sp. Marseille-Q4132. Classification (NCBI taxonomy): domain Bacteria; kingdom Pseudomonadati; phylum Spirochaetota; class Spirochaetia; order Treponematales; family Treponemataceae; genus Treponema; species Treponema sp. Marseille-Q4132. The sequence continues at coordinate 403,740 of NZ_CP060591.1, read as the reverse complement.
GAATTAAAAGTCCGAACGAAGAACGGAGCGCCATGATAGGATGATAGCGGTGCTGCCGGTAATACACCGACAATATCATATATTGTTCGTCGCCTTTGAATGTTGCTTTGATACGCTCGATGCCGGTTTTCAATTTTTTTTGCGTCTGCCGCTCGAGTTCTTGCCACTTTTCTGCAACTGCGTAAAGCGGCAGACAGAGCAGTGTCACCGCAGCGCTTATACACATGACGGAAAAGCCGGGATTTTTAAATATCAATTGTACAAACGCAAAAATAAACTCTATGATTTGTATAAGCGGATAAATAATAATGTTAAAGAGGATCGAACCCATACGTGTATTATATTTTTTATGGAATATTTTATCAATATGATTGCAAAAAAATTTTTATCGATTCAACTATTATGTATTGTGCAGATTACGCATTTTTGCTACAGTAGCACAACGGATCGTAATACATGCGTAGAATAACTGCTAAACTGATTATCGCCCATCTTTTATGTATCTTTGCAATACTGACATTATTTTCGCTTCGCTGGTCGCGGATTCAGTATCCTATGGATAACGCTTATGCGGTATTTTTTGTCCTCGGCGCAAATACGAAAGGATCCGATTCGGGAACATTTTTATCGTTTTTTAAAAACATCATCGTACCGGCGGGAATCATATATGCGCTCGTTTTGCTCGGGAACTTCGCCCTTGCAAAATCGTATAAAAAAGCGACGGGGAAAAAATTCCGTTCGGTTTTGGCGGATGCGGACAAGTGCTTTGTATTCGGCATTTCGTATGCGGTTTTTGCCGTTGTCATAACGCTCGTCATGCTTCGCGCATGGAAATATCCCGCAATTTTATACGAAGTACGGAAAACTCCGGCGCATTCCGATTTTTACGATAAACACTATGTCGATCCCGCATCGACCCGCATCGCGTTTCCCGAAAAAAAACGGAACTTAGTCGTCATCTTTATGGAGTCGGTCGAGTCTTCGTTTGCATCGATCGAAGAAGGCGGTCTTTTTCGTGAAAACCTCATACCCGGCATCACGTCTTTGGCAAAGGCGAACGTCAATTTCAGCCAAAATGAAAAACTCGGCGGAGGGGAAAACCTTGCCGGAACTTCATGGACGGCTGCGGGTATCATTTCGAAGTTCAGCGGCTTACCGTATTTTGCTCCCTTTGCAAAAACCGAAGACGGTAGTCTCAGCTGTCTTCGAGGCGCCGTTACGCTCACCGATATTTTAAGCGAAAACGGCTACCGCTGCCGATTTGCGTTCGGAAGCGACAAACAATTTGAAAACCGCGATATTTTTCTCGAAAATCACGGTGTCGAAATTCACGACATTCATTGGTATAAGGCGCAGGGTTTGATTCCGATGAACTACCAAGTGTTTTGGGGATTCGAAGATCAAAAGCTTTTTCCGCTTGTGCGGCGAGAACTCGACGAATTGGGAAAGGGAAGCGCTCCGTTTTTTTTCGGTATGCTCACCGTCGATACGCATTTTCCCGACGGCTACAAGTGTCCCCTTTGTCCCGAAATCGATAAGCGCCAAGTTATGAACGTCGTCCGCTGTGCCGACAAGCAAGTAAGCGATCTCATCGGCTGGATGGAGGGGCAGTCGTGGTGGGACAATACGACCGTCGTCATCATGGGCGATCACAATTTTCTCACCGCGCCGCACAATAATTTTATCGCGGATGAAAGTCCCGTTCACGGAGCAAATGCCCGGCGCCGATGGCTCGACCTTATCGTCAATTCGGTTTTGACCCCTCCGCAGTTCGTACAAAAAAACAGACGCTTTGCGCCCTACGATATGTTTCCGACAATGCTCGAAAGCATCGGCTGTACGATCGAAGGCCGCGCGCTGGGCTTCGGCAGATCGCTCTATTCCGGAGAGAAAACGCTAGTGGAAACATACGGCGCTGAAAAAATAAATGCCGAACTTATGAAGAGAACCGAACAGTACGAAGCGCTGAAAAAGCGCCGATGATTTTTAAGGGGCTGTCGAAAAAGTAACGGACTTTTGAAACAGCCCCGAATATATTTTCAGCCTTTTCTCGATTCGTAAACTTCGGCTCCTCCGATAAAGTATTTTGACAGAGCGCCGAAAAGTATGAACATCGGAATCGATGCGAGCAGCGCGCACGCCATCATAGCGCCCTCATCGGTTTGTTTTTCTTCGCTGAATTTCGTAATGTACAGCGGAATCGTTTTCATCTTTTCGCTCTGTGCAACGAGGAGCGGCCACAAAAGATTATCCCACTGATTTCTGAACGAAAGGATGCCGAGCGTGGCTATGACCGGTCCGCAGTTCGGCAAAACGATTCGGCTGTAGATATTGAATTCGTTATAGCCGTCGACGCGAGCCGCATCGAGGTATTCGGTCGGGAAAGTCAAAAGATATTGCCTCATTTGAAAGACGCCGAAAGCCGACACGAGAAAGGGGATGATGAGGCCGCGGTACGTGTTTATCATGTGCATGCTCGTTGCCACCATGTACAGCGGGATCATAATCGCTTCGAACGGAATCATCATAGTCGCCATGATCGACATAAAGATGAGATTTCGCGATTTGAACTTAAACTTCGCAAGTCCGTAACCGCAAAGAGAAGCGAGTAAAACCGTCGTCGCGGCGCAGGTTACGGCAACGATGAGCGAGTTTAAGATGTTGCGCATGTATATGGGGTTTTGATTGTTGCCGAAAATCGCTTTAATAAAATTTGTTAAAAAGGTTCTGTTTTCGGTTGTGAAATACGCGCGGGAAGGAATCCAGCGGAACGGCATTGCGAGAATTTGACGTGCATCCATAAACGACGCGACGAACATAAAAATGATGGGCGTTATCGTAAAAAAGAATACGATAAAGAGCGCTATCCACGCGAGGATTTCTCCGATACCGATTCTTCCGACATATTTATTTGTGTTCATACTGACTCCAATAAAAATCGTTTATTAATATTCCACGTCGTCGGTTTTCGACAGCGTAAACTGCAGGTACGTGAACAGCAGCATTATCAAAAACAATATGATCGACATGGCGCTCGCTCTGCCGAGCTGACCGTTTCTGATACCGGTAAAGTATATATTCATCGTGATGACGTCGATCGGATGGCGAGCTGCGCCTCCCTGTGCGAACATATACTGCGTACTGAAGGTTTTCAAACACTGGAGCATCGCCATGATGGACACGAGTACGATTGTCGGTTTTAAAAGCGGGAGCGTTATATGAAAAAATGCGTGCCATTTATTCGATCCGTCTACCGTCGCGGCTTCGTAGATCGAAGGCGGGATCGAAGCGAGTCCCGTGATAAAGAGGATGACGAAATAACCGATGTACTTCCAAAAGTATACGATCATGGTTGAAATCTGCAGCATCGTATTGTCGGTGAGCCAGTGATAATCTTTTCCTGTGGTAAATAAAACCGTATTCGAAAGCTGATTGAACAGGCCTCGCGGATCGAAAAGGATCATCCAAATTGCAGCCGCGACGACGGACGAAAGAACTGCGGGCATATAAAACGAAATTTGAAAAAAGCCTTTTTGTGACGAACGGCGAAGCTGCATGAGCAAAACCGCAAGGATGAGAGCGAGGATGACCATCGGAACGAAGGTGCCGAACGTAAACATGATCGTCGCACGCATGGAGTTTAACAGCGAAAAGCCGCCGTTGTCGCGAGTAAAAAGATATACATAATTACGCAAACCGACAAATTTCGACGTCCTGGAAATCGCCTGTTTGTTCGTCAAACTCGTAAGAAATGCATTGATGATCGGATAAAAACTGAACACGGCAAAGAAAACGAGGCTCGGCAGGGTAAACATAAATCCCCAGCGTGCCTGCTGTTTTTCAATGCTGTAGTGTTTTACCGTTTTAGTCATTTTTAATTCCTCCATAAAAACTTTTACAGAACAGTTTGCCGTCCATAAAAAACGACGGCGTCTCTCGGTGCAGCACACTATTGTATGACGATGTCTCCGTTTTCGTCAATCGCATATCGGGCAAACGTGAGATTCGCTTTTGCAGCGATTTCTTTGCACGCTTTCCTCGATGTGAGCATATCTCGGGGTTTGTGGCAGTCTGCCGCCGTGACGACGGGTACATCGTATTCCGAAGCGAGATTCCAAAATTCCTGAAACGGATAGCGATAGCGTTCTCCGCCCGAGTATACGACTTTTTTCGCTCGGATGCCTTGTCCGTTAATCTCTATCGGAAAGTGCAACGAAGCGGCGCATGCGAGTATGTCGCGCGAACAGGCTTCAGCTTCATCGTCCCATTCGAGGTAAAACGCGGCGAAAATGTCGGGATGTACCGCATATAAAAACAATCCCGACTGCATGCCTTCAATGAGTGTTTTCGTGTATGTGTGCAGAACGCCTTTATCGTTTACCGGACAATCCGGAATCATGATATCGCTTCCGTCCCCCGCATAATAATTGTGGACTGCGAGCAAAAGGTAGTCGAAGCCGCGTTCACCGAGCAATTCGTCGCGATAATATGAAACGTAATCTTTATGATAGTCGGTTTCAAATCCGCGAAAAAAGTGCATGCCGCGCGGAACACGTTCGGCGGCGGCTTCGCAGTCTTTTTGGTAATCGTCGAGTTCGGAATAAAACATACGGACATTGTGCCATCTGTCGTCCGGAACGGGGCAGTGATCGCTCATACCGAGCACTTTGATACCGTCCTTTTCCGCTTCTTCGACATAGTCGATTACTTCACCGACGGCATGTCTGCAGTATTTGCAATGTGTATGAAGATTCACTTCGTCCTGCGTAAAAACTTCCATGTTCCGCTCCGAATTCTCTGATAATAAAACGGACGGCAAACGGATTACCGTCCGCTTTGCATAATTTCGGATCTTTCAAAATAATCCGATTATTTTTGTTCGTCGATTAAATCCTGAACCGTTTTTTTAAGCTGCTCGTATACCGCTTCCGGCGAAGCATCTCCGAGCATGACGTTTTGCAGCGCCGTTTTAAGAGCGCTTTGGATCGATGCGGATGCCGCACCGTAGTACACGATGTGCGCACGATTCAAATCGTTTGCAAACACTTCGGAGTACGGCATATCTTTAAATGTTTTGCTGTTCAAAAGCGCAAGTGTCGGCTGAACGATATTCACTTCGGAAAGGTACTCTTCGCCGTGGCTGAGCATATAGGAGATGAGCTGCCACGAAGCTTCCTGCTCGGCTTTCGTCGCATCGGCGTTTACCATATAGTAATGGCCGTAGTAGCATGCCGCAACGTCTTTGACGGCGTTTTGGAATTTCGGATACGGAATGATCATCCAGTCACCGCTGTCGTAAAAGTTCGGATTTTGATTTCGAATGCGCGCTTCCTGATACAATCCCGACAAACACATCGTCACATCGTTGTTGTCGGCGTTAAAGAGCGAATGGGCATTTTTATATGTCGGAGATCCGAGATTCAAACCTTTCGGTCCCCATTGCCGTAAATACGACAAAACGGCGATCCACGCATCCTTTCCGACGATCGCTTCTTTGCCGTCATCGCTGATGAGTTGTCCTCCGAGCTGTTCGGCAAGCGGAACGAGCGTTTCAAGATAATAGCCGTAGCGGAAATCGAATCCTCTTCTTTTTAAGATATCGCCGTCGCGCAGTGCGAGCTTTTGTGAAATACTCATGACGTCTTCCCATGTTTTAGGCGCGTCTTTTTCGGGATCGAAACCCGCTTCTCGGAAAATCTTTTTGTTGAGATACACGCACCAATTCGTAAGTTCGAGAGGAAGTCCGTAAACTTGACCGTTTACCGTAACGGGATCAAGCATATTGTCCGCATAGGCGGCAACGACGGCTTCGGCATTTTTGTAGCCTGCGGCTTTGTAATTGACGGGCGCTACGCGGCCTGCGGCGATATACGGATATTCTTCGTTGATGATCGTATTGAACATCGTCGGACCTTTGCCCGCGGCAAAAGCCGTCTGAAGCAGTTCGATAAGTTTCGAAGAGCTTTGGCGCGTTACGTTTACCGTAATATTCGGATGGGCAGCCGTAAATTCGCTTATGTATCTGTCTTCAAGCTTTTGGCGGTTGGCATCTTCATGTGTCCAAAATTCGATAACGACGTTTTCCTGTTTTTTTGCGCATGACGGAAATAAAATAAAAGCGGTTGCAAGAACGATGCAGAGCCGGATGAATTTTTTCATGTGTAATCCTCAAATAAAATAACAGATTTTAATATAGGAGAAATCGATCTTTACTCAGACAAAAAAGGGGCTGCCCGAAAACCGAAGTTTTCGGGCAGTTTTTTGATATTCCGAAGTGTAAAATTATTGTTCGATCAATTCCTGAACGGTCTTTTTAAGCTTGTTGTAAGCTTCTTCGGGCGCTACGTTTTGGAGCATGACGCTTTCCACCGCCGATCCGATTGCGCTTTGAATTGCGGTTGAATTCGCACCGTAGTAAACGATGTGACCGCGTTCGAGATCGTCCGCAAATACGCTCGAGTAGGGCATATTTTTAAACGTGTCGCTGTTTAAAAGCGCCGTCGTCGGCTGGATGATATTGACCTGCGAAAGGTATTCTTCGCCGTGGCTGAGCATATAGGCGATAAGCTGCCATGCCGCTTCCTGCTGGGCTTTGGTCGCATCGGCATTTACCATGTAGTAATGACCGTAATAGCATGCCGCAGTGTCTTTGACGGCATTTTCGAATTTCGGATAGGGAACGACCATCCATTCACCCGAGTCATAGAATGCGGGGTTGTCGTGCCGGATACGCGCTTCCTGATACAAACCGGTCGAGCACATTGCAAGGTCGTTGTTGTCGGCGTTGAATACCGAGCGGGCGGCTTTATAAGTCGGAGATCCGAGATTCAAGCCGTTCGGGCCCCACTGCTGCATATAGGTGAGAAATCCGACCCACGCATCTTTTCCGACGATCGCTTCTTTTCCGTCGTCGCTGATGAGCTGTCCGCCGAGCTGTTCCACCATCGGAACGTTGTTTTCAAGATAATATTTGTAGCGGAAGTCGTAGCCGCGCCGCGTGATGATGTCGCCGTTTCGGATAACGATCTTTTGGGAAATCTTTACCATGTCTTCCCATGTTTTCGGATAATCCTTTTCGGGATCGAGGCCTGCGGAGCGGAACACTTTTTTGTTGATAAAGATGCACCAGTTCGTAAGTTCGAGCGGGAGTCCGTATACTTTACCGTTTACCGTAACGGGATCGAGCATTTTCGGCGCATACGCGTTGATGACTTCCGAAGCGTCTTTATAACCTGCCGCTTTGTAGTTCATCGGAGCGACGCGGCCGGCCGTGATATAAGGATATTCGTCGTTTATGGAAAGGTTGAACATTGTCGGACCGCTTCCGGCGGCAAAAGCCGTTTGAACGAGCTCAATAAGCTTTGCGGCGCCCTGTCGCGTTACGTTTACGGTGACGTTCGGGTGAGCGGCCGTAAATTCTTGAATGTAGCGTTCTTCAAGTTTTTGGCGGTTTGCGTCCTCATGCGTCCAAAACTCAATGGTGACGGCTTCGGGCTTTTTGCTGCACGACGTCGCCATGAGCGCTGCTGCGGCGAACGCGCACAGCATCATCATTTTTTTCATATTTTTTTCCTCCGTATTTTGGAAAATCTATATCCGTATAAGTATACTACAAGAGTAAAAAACGTGCAAGAAAAAATTAAAAGCTTTCGAATCTTTCGTTTTTTATAAAGCGTTCAAGACTTGTGCGCCATGAAGGTATTTTGATGCCGATCTCCGTTTCGATTTTCGTACAATCGAGGACGGAGTAAGCCGGGCGCGCGGTTTTCGTTTCGTATTCGGCGGATGAACACGGCCGTACGCTGCAATCTCTTGTAATTCTGCCGTATTTTTTTCCGAAGCCGTAAATCGCTTCGGCGAAATCGAACCACGTCGCTTCTCCCGAATTCGAAAAGTGATAGATGCCGTAGGGTGCTGCGCTTTTTTTTCCGAAGAGGCTCGTCGCACCCGCTTCTTTTTTTATTAATTTTATAACGGCGGATACGAGGTCACCGCAAAAAGTCGGTGTTCCTCTTTGGTCGTTTACGACGCTGACCGATTCTCTTTCGTTCATCGCACGCGTCATCGTATATACGAAATTGCGGCCGCCGAAACCGTAGAGCCACGATGTCCGGATGATGTAATACTGCGTCATTGCCTGAGCGATAAGATCTTCGCTTTCCGCTTTCGTTTTTCCGTATGCGTTTATCGGAGATTTCGGTACGTCTTCCGTATACGGAGTGCGCTCTTTTCCGTCGAATACGTAATCGGTTGAAATGTGGACGAGCTTTGCGCTGCGGGCTCTCGCCGTACGCGCGGCGTTGAGGGCACCCGTGCAGTTCGTGCGGTATGCTTTTTCGGTTTCTTCTTCGGCTTTGTCGACCGCCGTATAAGCCGCGCAGTTTATGATCCAATCGATTTTATTGTCTTTTTTTACATCGCGCGACGCATAAAAAGACGCGCTTTCGGTTTTATTGATAAACGCTTCGATTTTTTCGGCATCGGCTATATCGACTTCGCTTCCCGTACCGACGAACGGAATCTTTTTTTCCGAAAGCCGGTACGCGAATTCGCGTCCGAGCATTCCCGTACAGCCGATAAGCCACAGCATACCGCGCTTCCTTTTAATTAGAGTTTTTCAAAGATAAAATTGCAAAACGTTTTTATGCGGTTTATAAACGACGTTTCGATACGCTTTTCGAGAAAAATAATTTTCATCGCTTTGACGCCGCCGGCACCGTATAAAATCCAATTATCGCCGTCGCGGAAGAGCAGAATGGCGGATTTCATATTGTTCGGTTTGACGCATTTGATCTTCATATCCTGTCGAATAAGCGTATTGTCGTTTGTCGAAACATAGTATACGCACTCTCCGTTTGCGCTTATGGATATGGACGTTTCGATGAGACCGAAAGGTTCCATCGTCAAATCGGCTTTTACTTTTCGAGTAACGCCGTCTTCTGCAATAAAATCGTTTTTAATCACGGCGGATGAATACAGATCGTAATACGTTTTATTGTGTTCCGAATAGTACGGGATACCGACGTAATCGGATATGTTCATGAGCGAGTCTTCGAGCCGTGCGGGCAAATCTTCGTTGCCGGCGTAGGGTCTGACTTGGATCACTTCGGCAAGATAGGACGGATTGAGATCGTTTATGTCGCGTATGATTTTTTTTGCGCTTTCGCTTGACGCTTCAAGACACATATTGGACGCGCGGCTGATATTTCGAACGACGACTTTGCCGCTTTCAAGGTCGGCAAGTTCCGCTTTCGAAAGCTTATTGTTGAAAGGAAGTGCGGAAGCGGAAAACGCGCAGAGTACGGCACAAATAAATGAAACAAATACTGTCTTTTTCATATTAATAGTTTGCATTATACTGAGTAAACAGTCGGGCCGCAAGACAGTTACTCGAAAAACGAACTGCACAAAATTCTATGCGGCTATCGGCGGTCGAGCGGCAAAACGATATTTTTCGAGTGCGCGTAACTTTTAAGCCAGCGCTTAACCGGAACTGTCCAATCGTTTTCGTTTGCACCTTCCAAAAGCAGGCGTTCGAACATAAAGTGAATGTGGGCGCTTATTTTCTTTTTATCGGAATCGGAAAGCGTTTCGTCGTCCGCAAACAGACTGTTGATAATATCGATGCCCGCGCTTATCGTAAATCGATTTTTAAGCACATACAGCATCATATACATCGCCGCGGGAATGCAGTTTACGCTGTGCTGCTTTACATACAGCACGCTTTCGATAATGCGCCGCGCACCTTCACGCAGTTCGGCCGTATACGTTTTTCGTTCTTCTTCGGTAAAATCGTCGTTTTTAAAAACGTCCGCGTAATATACGGACGCAAGAATAACGATCGCAACGTGCAGGCTCGGAACACAGAGGAGATGCGGATCGAAAGCGTGAATCATTTTGAATGCCGCGTCTGTTTTATAATCGGGACGCTGTGTCGTCGTCATGCAAAAGCGGTACACTTTTGCGGCATTTGCATATGCCGTTTCGATAAGCGAAAGATATTCGATGCAGTACGGCAGCGCCTTTTTTACGCCGAGTCTGCGAAATAAAAAAGTCATCGGCCGGATCCAAAAGTTTGTAAAGTTCAAATAGATTTTCACTTTGTCGGGCGTAAAGGGAATCAGTTCGTCCAACGGGTGTGATACGTCCAAAACGGGAATTGTTTTGAAGCGCCACTTTACCGAAAACTGCAGCCAAAAAAAATCGCGCACGACGGTACGCAAAAAACGGAAAAGCACTTTTGCGCTTTTCAGCCGGAAGGGAATAATCAAATACGGAAGAAAGGCGCCGTAAGAATCGATCGGCCGCAGGGCAGGCTCTTTTTTTTCGGCAGAACTTTTTGCCATGAGGGTTATTCTATCGAAAACGGAAATTCGGCACAAGGTACGGACAGACGGTTATAGAGGAAAGACGGTACCGTCGCAAAAGTCGATTACTTTTTCCCTTGAACACAAACTCGGAAAAGGAGTTACGCAAAATCTTATACGTGTGCTATACTGTAGGTATGATAGCGGCATATATACGGGATTCGGTTGAAAGTCCGAAAGCGGGCGTCATCCGCAAAATGTTCGAAGAAGGGGCGCGGCTCAAAAAAAAATACGGAGCCGAAAACGTCTACGATTTCAGTCTCGGGAATCCCGATTTGGATCCGCCTGACAGCGTCGCCCGAGCGGTAGAGAGAATCGCTTCGGATAACGCTCACGGTACACACGGCTATATGCCGAACGCGGGTTATCTTTTTGCACGGGAAGCCATGGCGAAAAAGACGGAAGCCGAACAGGGAGTGTCCGTTCCGGCTACTCACATCGTTATGTCGTGCGGAGCCGCGGGTGCGCTCAACGTTGTTTTAAAATCGCTTTTAAATGCGGGCGACGAAGTGATCGTTCCTTCTCCGTATTTTGCCGAATACGATCACTATATCCGAAATCATGCGGGCGCTATCGTGCGTGTAAAGACGAAAGAGGATTTTTCGCTCGACTGTAGCGCAATCGCAAAAGCGCTTACCGAAAAGACCTGCGCGGTTTTAATCAATTCTCCGAACAATCCGACGGGGCGGATCTATTCGGCGGAAGATATTGCATCTCTTTCGAACGCACTTCGCGAACACGGAAAAAAATGCGGCCGCATGCCTTACCTCATCTGCGACGAACCGTACCGTGCCATCGTCTATGACGGCAAAAAAGTTCCGCCCGTATTTCCGTTTTACGAAAATACCGTCATCGTTACGTCTTTTGCAAAAAATTTAAGTTTGCCGGGAGAACGTATAGGATATCTCGCTCTGAATCCCGCATGTACGGAAGCGGATGCCTTTATCGCCGCAGCGATTTTTTCGACGCGCATTTTAGGCTACGTCAACGCGCCGGCCTTTTTTCAAAAAGTCGTCGCATCTTCTTGGAACGCACCGTGCGATTATTCGCCTTATGAAAAACGCTGCGCGCTTTTAAAAGAAATCATGGATTATGCGGGATTGGAGTATGCGAAACCAGACGGCGCATTTTATCTTTTTGTAAAAGTGCCCGATGCGTGGAAGGGTGATGATCTTGCGTTTACGGATCATTTGAAAAAATACAATATTCTGTGCGCGCCGGGAAGCGGTTTCGGCGGGGAGGGCTGGTTTCGGATCGCGTACTGCGTGAGCGAGCGGACGATTATCGGTTCGCGCGAGGCCTTTTATAAGGCGGTGCACGATAAAGCTTGAGCGCTGCGGCGTATACGAGCGGTTTTACGGAGGCGATATGAAAATCTTTATGGTGACGGCCGAAGCGGTACCCTTTGCGAAGACGGGCGGGCTTGCCGATATGGTGTCCGCTTTGGCACTGTCTCTTTCAAAGATCGGACACGATGTAAAAATCGTCATGCCGCGCTATTATAAAATCGACCGGAAAAAATTACAGGCGATCCCCGGTCCTCTTGCCGTCGCTGCGGGAACTTCTGAATCGTGGGTCGGCGTTTATGAAAGCGTGCTGCCTTCGTCAAAGGTCGCAGTTTATTTTATCGATCACGAAGGCGCGTTCGGGCGCGACGGCGTGTACGGTACAAAGTCGGAAACCGATTTTCACGACAATCCGTACCGCTTTTCGCTTTTGTGTCACGGAGCTTTTCAGCTGTGCCGAAAGCTCGGATGGTATCCCGATATCGTCCACGCGCACGATTGGTCGGCGTCCCTCGCTCCGATCATCTTAAAGCATGTCATCAGAAACGACTTCTTTGCAAAGACGGCGAGCGTTTTGACGATTCACAATTTAGGCTATCAGGGACAATACGCAAAAGATTGGTTTCCTTCTCTCGGCATTCATTGGGGATTGTATTACGGCGCGGGACTTGAACATAACGGCGGTATCAATTTTTTGCAGGGGGGTATATCTTCCGCCGATATGATCACGACGGTGTCCCCGACTTATGCGAAAGAAATCCAAACCGCCGAAGGCGGCTTCGGTATGGACGGGCTTTTGCGCGTAAGGAGCGACGTCGTCCGCGGCATCCTAAACGGAATCGATGAAGATGTGTGGAATCCGAAAACGGATACGCTCATTCCCGTAAACTACGACGAAACGTCGCTTGAAAAAAAAGCGGTATGCAAACGCGAACTGCAAAAGCGTATGAAGCTCCCCGAAGACGATGCCGTTCCCGTTATCGGAATCGTAACGCGTCTTGCCGATCAAAAAGGCATCGCCGAACTTTTTGCGCCGACTTACGGCTGTATGTACCGCCTGTGCAGCGAAATCGACGTGCAGGTCGCAGTCCTCGGAAGCGGGGAAAAGTGGTGCGAAAACGAAATACTCGCGCTTCAGTCGAAGCTTCCGAATATGCGCGCATATATCGGCTACGATGAAAGTTTGAGCCATCTTATCGAAGCCGGCAGCGATTTCTTTTTGATGCCGTCGAAATACGAGCCGTGCGGATTGAATCAAATGTATTCGCTTTTGTACGGCACGCTCCCGATCGTGCGCCGTACGGGAGGACTTGCCGATACGGTCGAACAGTACGATGAAGAGACGGGGGAAGGTACGGGCTTTATGTTCGACAACTTGACGCCCGATTCCGTATTCGATACCTGCGGCTGGGCGGTTTATGCGTATTATAACAAAAAAGAGCACATCGCCGAAATGCGAAAGCGCGGCATGAAAAAAGATTTCAGCTGGAAAAAATCGGCCGAACAGTACATCGCCGTCTATAAAGAAGCCCTTGCACGCGGTGCGGGAATTTGAAAACACCGGACTGCCGCTAACGGTTTCATCGCTTGCTTTGCCTCGTTTTGCGTTCGCTCATATAGCGTAGCGCTTCATCTTCGCTCAAGCGCCGCACTTGCGTGTTCGGAAATTCGCGGTAGCGGCTTTGAGAAAATATCAATTTTCGAAAATGCCGCAGCCGTGCGTATTTTAAGCTTCGATTTGTTCTTTGCACCAATCGACTACGACATCCATATCGGCCAGCGCCTTTTTTGTAAGCTCTTCATCGATATCAGGATAGTCAGGGTATCGAAAAGTCGCGGCAAATTTTGTTAAACTGATAGCAGAAAGTTTCACTGTTTCGGGAAACGCTATTTTGGGTTGTATCGTTTTAATAAGCATTCCCAAATCGTGTATTTTAATAATTTCAATTTCTTTTAAGATAAATAAAGCCTTAATTGCTTTTTCGGCAGCCTGCTGACAGTGAAAGCAGATGATTTCCAAAGGTTTGGGACGCATGGTTTTAAAAAGATGATAAGCAGTTGTCCTGTCCATTTCGACAATGCGAAGCCATTCCTCTACGTCTTGTTTAAGATCATTTTTCATAAAGCAATACACCTTCATTTGCAACTGTTTTTTCGAGTGTCGGACGATATTTTCGTATATCGAATTTCGACTTATGATTTACGATAACATCGCACGGTTTTTCTTGTATATCGAAAATCGCCGAATAAGCTTTATCACACAAAAGCAAAGGATTCCCTTTTTCCTCATCGACAACGACATAAAAATCATAATCGCTCTTTTCGGTTTCTTCGTTGCGCGCATACGAACCGAAAAGATAGATGCGCTCGGGATCGAGGGCTTCTTTGATTTTTTCCGTTATCCGTTTAATCTCTTCCGTAATCATCGCTTTATGATACCACGAAAACGGACTGCCGACAACGGTTTCAGCGCTTGCTTTGCCGCGTTTTGCGTTCGTCCATATAGTGTAACGCTTCATCTTCGCTCAAGCGCCGCACTTGCGTGTTCGGAAATTCGCGGTAGCGGCTTTGAGAAAAAAGCGGCTTTTTTCCGCTGCACGTTTTATCTTTGTTGTTTTGCAAATAGGTTTTCAATTCCGCTTCATCCGAAAATATTTTATAAAAAATTCTTCCCGAAGCACTTTTTATTTCATATATGCCGCAGCTTTTTTTCATTGTGAAATCGGCCGTACGTATATATAATTTTGCGATTGCCGCAGATTTAAACGGAAAGTTCCAGCGCTGTAATCCGTTTTTTGTACGGTCGATGCAGATGCATCGTCCGCACGTTCCGCAGATGTATTGCGTATGGTTTTTCAAACATTCTTCCGGATTCAAAAGCGGCGTTACCCTGTCTTCGTCGGCGTAGCATTCAGTACACATAAGTATCCCCCTGTAAAATTTTTGTAATGCGATTGCACTTCCGAGGCAAGCGCATGCACTGCAATACTACGGGGAATACAACAACTGTCAAGTAAGTCGAACGGGAAAATATAAAATCGATTTGAATACGGGACGGTCGGATTTACTTAAAACTCGTACCACGTGCCGTCTTTTGTCAAATACCAATCGGCGAGCACTTCGGTCTTTCCCGTATCGTACCACGAAATGCTTCCGTCTCGATTCAATACGGCGATGCGCTCTCCGTTTTGCACGGCTTTTACCGGAAGCGATGCGGAGCGTCCGTAGTATTTGCTTTTTTTTCGCGAAAGATCGTACGAATATACTTTTTCGCTTCCGATATCCGTCAAAATATTTCCGTCGTAAAAATACGTAAAAGCGCCCGTATCTTCGTCGTTGAGTTTTAAGAGCATCGTCGCTTTCGAAGCAGACGGCGCATACGAAAAAAGGTTCGTCGTTTTTTCATCTTCGCCTGACTGCACGGCGATGCCGTACAATTCGCCGTCGGAAGCCGAAAGCGCGTAGACGATGTCGGCTGCAATTTTCAACGGCACGATTTCCTTTGTGCGCATATCGATGCTGAGAAGGGCGGACGGAGGATTTGTCGCGGAGGACTTTGCGACATAGAGCGTACCGCCTGAAATGAGCGCATCCTGCAATCCCGCTCCCGCATACAGCTCTTCAATTTTGCCCGTGTCCCTGTAATATGCGCGGACGACGGCGTTACTTTCCATTGCCAAAACGATATTTCCGAATGCGCGGACGGATTGTACGCCGCTTTCGGGCGTAAAAAGCCGAGTAGTTTTATTTTCCGTAAAGTCGAAATATTCGACCGCCCGCTTCGTGCCGCGCGACCACAGGATGACGCCTCCTTCGCAGACGCTCATATTCGTGTGAGCGTCATTCGATGCCAGTTTATCGACGGTGCCGGTGTCGTAGGATGACGCATAGAGCGCGCCGCGCGTCAAAAAATAAAAGCCGTCTTCAGCGCTCGCCGCATCGGAAATTTTTTCGTAGATATCGTCGGTGAGCGGGGAAAGAGAGAGGGGCGCCGTATCGGGAAAAGTCGTCGTTCGAAATATGTTGCCGCCCGAAGATGCAAGAGCGATTTCGTCTCCCGCTTTTGCGCCCGCTCTGATCGCTTCTCCGTTCGGAAGCGATTTGAAGTTTTTCAAAATGAGGGGAGATGAAAACGTTTTGTCGCCGCGGTTTTCAAGCATCAAAAGCGAGTAGTTTCGGGATGCACTGCTTGCGATATAGTACAGGTTTTTATCGTCGGCGCTCGTCAGGAGTATCGGAGCGCGTGCGGAAACGGAAGCGGCCGTCTTTCCCGAAAGTGCCGACACGGCGTACACCGTATCGTTTTTGGTGCCTGCAAAAAACATATCACCGTCGAAGGACGCGATATCCGAAAGATTCGCTTCGCAGTTCAATCGCCGTTTGAGTTTTCCGTCGGTCATATTGTAATACGAAATAAAGCCGACAGGCGAATACGTGCACAGCGTTTTTTCCGATGCGCTCGTTACAGCATACGAAATGATTCCCGTCGAATCTTTTAAAACGTCGGCAACACGTCCGTCGGAAGCGCGTAAAAAAATCGCTCCTTCTACGGAAGCCGTTCCGACGATGACATAAGTGCCCTTTGCCGAAAACGACAAAGACGTCACCGCATCTGCAAAGCGCCGTGCGTATTTCCGCTGCAGCGTATCGAAATCCCATAAGCTCACGCGGTTTACGAGTCCTCCGTCCGTTTCGTATGCGGCGATCGTTTTGCCGTCGGGGGAGAGGGCGCAGAGTTTTACGCTCATATCCGAAATTTGATAATGTTCGCCCTGGCCGTCGGCCGTCCATTTTATTAAAAATCCGTCGTCGCCCGCCGTAAAAAATGCGCTTCCGTCGAAGGAAGCCGAAACCGCCCTGATTTCTCCTTCGTGCTTTTGATTGGAAATGTGAGACTCCGATGCGAGCGGCAGCGCGCAAAAAAGGGCTGCAATAAAAAATATCGCATATCGATTTTTGAAAATATTCGCCTTTGTTGAAACGTGAAACGGATGGAAATTTAATAATGTATTCATACTGATATCCTAGTGCGATTGCAGCGCCGCAGTGAAGCGCCGAATATCGCTTGTTATGCCGAGTACGAAAAGCGCTGCAATGATCGCAAGCCCCGCGTACTGCGCGTAATATTGTATTTTCGGATTGATCGGACGGCGGAAAACGAATTCGACGAACGCGAAAAAAATCAAAGCGCCGTCGAGTACCGGTATCGGAAGCAGGTTCATGATAAAAAGCGAAATGCTGATAAAGGCCATGAGTTCCAAAATCGCCGTAATGCCCTGCCTGAACCCCGCTCCGAATCCGTCTTCGACGGTGTTTCCGAGCATACCCGCAACACCGACGGGACCTGAAATCGCATTTTGCACGTCGGCTCCTTTGAACAAAAGCGCTATGCTTTTTACGGTAAGCGAAAGGGTTTCTCCCGTCCGCTTTATCCCCTCAACGAGCGCTTTAAAAAACGGATACCGTTTCGCTTCGCGCATTATCGGCTCGTTCGAAAAAGGCATGACGCCGATCTTTCCGCTCCCGGTCGATTTGTCAAAATCGCTGTGAACGGTGTAGGCGAGCTTTTCGCCGTCACGCAATACGACGATATGCAAATCCTTATCGGGGTTCGACGCGACTTCCATAATTATATCGGAAAAATCTTCCACGGGTTTTCCTTCGATCGATATGATAGTGTCGCCGGTTTTCAATCCCGCTTTCCTTGCAGGTGAATGCACTTCGGGGCGGGTTTCATCCGCAAGTTTTATCTTTGCCGTATACGAATAATACGTATAGCCCGTCATCGCAACCGCCGAAAAGGCGGCAAAGGCGAAGAGCGCGTTGAAAAAGGGACCTGCGAATCCGATGAGAGCGCGTCCGAGCGGGTTGATGCCGTAGAGCGAATCGCGCTCGGCTTCGATGCGAGGAGAAGAGGCGTCGAGCGCTGCTTGAAAATCACGCTCTCCTTTCATGCCGCAGTATCCGCCGAGGGGCAAAAGCGATAAACGGTAGTCGGTACCGCCGATCGTTTTATGCAATAGGGCGGGCCCGAAACCGAGCGAAAAGGATTCGACTTTTACGCCGAATAATTTCGCTGCGATAAAGTGTCCGAGTTCGTGAAAAAAAACCAAAAAACCGAGGCAGACTATGCCGTAAATCCATTTCATATCAGAGTTTTTGCAAGAGATCTCGCTTTTGCATCCGCTTTAAAAACGTCTTCGAAGCTTTCGGGTAACACGCTCCAATCTTCGTCAAGCACGCTTCGAACGACGCGGGCGATGTCGGTAAACGAAAGTTTTCCGTCGAGGAATGCGAGGGCTGCGACTTCGTCGGCGGCATTGTATGCGATCGTATAGGATGCTCCCCGTTTTGCCGCTTCGTACGCGTATGCAAGGAGCGGAAAGTCTTCGGTGCGCGGCCGGAAAAACGAAAGCGTTTTATCGAAGAGGTCGAAAGTTTGAAGATAATTTTCCGCCGTTTCGGGCTGCGTAAGCGCCGAAAGGATGGGGCGCTTCATATCGGGATCGGAAAGTTCGGCATAAAGCATACCGTCCTTTGTTCGCACGAGCGAATGCACGATGCTTTCGGGGTGGACGACGACTTTTACGATTTCGGGCGATACGTCGAAGAGGCGGCACGCTTCGATCACTTCAAGCCCCTTGTTTGCAAGCGTCGCAGAATCGATCGTGATTTTTTTGCCCATTTTCCACGTCGGGTGAGCGAGAGCGTCTTTTACGGAAACGCGCGCAAGATTTTCTTTTGCGTATGTGCGGAAGGGGCCGCCGCTTGCGGTTATGAGAATTTCTGCAATATTTTCTCTGCCGATTTTTTCGATGAGACTGAAAATCGCCGAATGCTCCGAATCGACGGGGATGATGCGTGCGCCCGATTTTTCGGCGAGAGCCCGTATGAGATGCCACGCCATGACGACGGTTTCTTTATTTGCAAGCGCCAAATCGACTCCGGCTTCGAGTACCGCTTTCGACGGAAGGAGACCTGCACTTCCGGCTATTCCGTTTACCGCGATGTCGGGGCGCGTTTGTTTTATGAGACGCTCGATGCCGTGCGGATCATCAGCCGTAAGCGTAAAATCGCAGCCGAAAGAGGAAGCGAGCTTTTCGGTTTTTTCGCGGCTCGTATGAGAGGCGAGGGCGCACGCGCAAAAGAGGGCGGGCATATTTTTAATGATGTCGAGCGTATTCGTACCGATGGAGCCGGTACAGCCCATAACGAAAACTTTTTTCATCGTAAAAAGATCGGAACTCCGTAGAGCATGAGGAGCGAAAGATAAAACACGGGAGCCGCAAACAAAAGCGAATCGATGGAATCCAAAACACCGCCGCGTCCGGGCATAATGCCGCCCGAATCTTTTACGTTTGAACTCCGCTTAAATACCGATTCGGCGAGGTCTCCGACGATGGCTGCGCTTGCGACGAGGATGCCGAAAAAAACCGATTTCCAAAGAGAGCCGGGAAAAATATGCGGTAAGGCTTTCTGCGCGATGAGCGAAGCGAGGATGCAGCCGACATAGCCGCCTGCAAAACCCGCGACGCTTTTATTCGGACTTGCGGCGATGACGCCTCGGTTGTTTTTTCCGAGCAGCATGCCGAAAAGCCACGCGACCGAATCGCAGATAAAGGTCATCCACAAAAATGCGGCGATATAAAAACTTCCGTGTTCGTAGGCCGTCATCCTTGAAATGAAGGTGATGAGGTAGCCCGTATATAATAAAATCGATACGGAAAGAGAAACTGCGGTATTCGAATGTTCGAAAGATTTTACCGTAAGCGCGTTGTAAGCCATGAGAATGCACGTTCCCGCAACGAAAACGCCCGTTACGATACCGAAAGGGAACGAAAAGCAAACGCAGACGTACGCCGAAACGGGGATCAAAAGGTTTAAAATCGCGACGAGCGGTTTCGGCAAAAGCGGACCGTTTTTTGAAAACATATCGTAGAGTTCCAAACTGCCGATGAACGAAAATGCGCACACGGCGATGTGAAAGGGCAGCCGTTGAAAAAACGGAAGAAAGACAAGACCGATTACGAGCGGTATGCCGATAAAAAAAATCAAAAGCCGTTGTACGAGTTTTGGCATCGTACCGTCCTCCATAAAAACTTTTGCTCGTGCTTTGCAGAAAGCTTCAAGCGCGTCAACTTCAGGCGAGCACCGCGCCGAACCGTCTCGTCCTCTTTTGAAACTGCTCGATATGACCGTAAAATTCGTCTTCGCCGTAGTCGGGCCACAGCGTATCCGTAAACACGAGCTCCGCATAAGAAGCGTGCCACAAAAGAAAATTGCTGAGCCGTTTTTCGCCACCCGTTCTGATCAATAAGTCGACGTCGGGCAAATCCGCTATGTCGAACGAAGAAGCGAGCGCATTTTCGTCGATCGCTTCCGCCGGCGTTTGACAGGCGGCAAGTTTTTTTACGCCGCGCACGATTTCGTCCCTGCCCCCGTAATTGATCGCCATGACGAGCGTCGTTCCGGTAAAGTGCGCCGTTTCCGCCGTTGCGTTCCGTATCTCTTCGCGGATATCTTCAGGAAGACCTGCGATATCGCCCAAGTGCAAAAGCCGTATTTTATTTTTTTTATAAAAGGCGAACTCCGCTCTCAAGTGGTTTTTGATAAGACTCATCAGATATCCCGTCTCTTCGGCGGTGCGCTTCCAGTTTTCCGTCGAAAAAATATAGAGCGTCACATAGGCGATGCCGAGAGATGCAGCGGCTCCGACGATTTTTTTCGCCTGTTCGGCGCCCGCATAATGCCCTGCGCTGCGGTTTTTATGCCGCCTTTCAGCCCACCTGCCGTTGCCGTCCATAATGATCGCAACATGGCGGGGCAGGCGAGTCGTATCGAGAGAGGTCAACCTTCGAGTATTTCCTTTTCTTTTGCATCGTAGAGCTTTTGTATCTCCGCGATATACTTGTCGGTAAGCTTTTGCAGTTTATCCGTTTCCGACTTCAAACCGTCTTCGGTGAGCTCGCCCGATTTTTGCTGTTTTTTGAGCGCGTCGTTTCCGTCGCGACGGATGTTGCGTATTTGCGTGCGGTAATTTTCCGCGTCGGCTTTCGCCTGTTTGACGAGTTCTTTGCGCCTGTCGGCCGTGAGCGGCGGAATCGCGATGCGGATCACTTTGCCGTCGTTCGACGGATTCAAGCCGAGGTCGGCTGCCTGAATCGCTTTTTCGATGTCGCCGATGAGCGATTTGTCGAAAGGCTGAATGACGACCGTCCTCGCTTCGGGAATCGCGATCGTAGCCACTTGATTGAGCGGCGATTTTTGACCGTAGCAGTCGACGCGCACTTTATCGAAAAGAGCTGCGCTCGCCCTTCCCGTTCTGATCGCGGCGAAAGTATCGGTAAGCGAATGTATCGCTTTTTGCATTTTCTCTTCACTGTCTGCCATTGCATCCTCCGGTAGAAAATACGGTTTTAGAAAGTTGCGTTACAACAAACGCATGGCAAAGCGCACGCGAAAGCTCACGAACGCTTTGCATTGTGCGCCTATCTTCCGAGAACGTAGAGATGCACTTCTCCGAATTCGAGCGGGGTGCCGACTTCTTTCGACACTTCCGCAAGTTTTGCGGCGACGCTCATTTTGTCGTCTTTTACGAACATCTGATCGACAAAGCACACTTCTTCGAGATGTTTTTTCAATTTGCCCTTTAAGATGCCGTCTTTGACGTTTTGCGGTTTTGACGCCATCTTTTCATCCTGATCGAGCTGCTTTGAAAATATTTCCATCTGCTCGTCCGTATAGGACTGGGGAACGTCTTTTTGCGTGATATATGCGGGAGTAAAAGCCGCCATATGCAGACAGCAGTCATTTGCGAATTCCTGCACTTTCGGATCCGTCGACCCCTTGACGATGCAGAGGGCTCCCGTTTTGAAATCGCTGTGGACGTAAGTGCCCGCAACCGCGTTTTCCGGCACATCGATAAGCGATACGTGGCGCACGGACATATTTTCGCGGACCTTCGTCGCAAAAACGGTGAGCATATCGGAATGCTCGCTTTCCACTTTCGTGTAGCCTTTTTCAAACGTCAAATCGACGAGCTTTTGTCCGAGCGCTATGAATTCTTCGTTTTTGGAAACGAAGTCCGTTTCGCACACGAGTTCGACGACCGCGATCTTGTTTCCCTTTTTCTGAATGTAGATGCGTCCTTCCGCGGTCGCGCGGTCGGCTCTTTTTGCGACGGCGGCGAGTCCTTTTTCTTTTAAAAGTTTTGCCGCTTTATCGATATCGCCGTTCGTGTCTTCAAGCGCACGCTTACAGTCCATCATACCGGCGCCCGTCGTTTCACGCAGCGTTTTAATATCCGATGCTTTAATATTCATTATCGTAACTCCAAAATTGACAGGGGATATCCGAAAATTTACGCTTTCGGACATCTCCTTTCGTTAGTTATTTGTCGCCGTAGATTTTATCTTCGTCGATAAGCTGATCCGCTTCTTTCGATTCCGTTTCGGCGTCTTCTTCTTTTTTAGTTTCCGCAGGCTCGTAATTCGAATAATCTTCGATTTCGACGTCGTTGTCTTTGACGGCGGCATCCGTCTGTATGTTTTCGTCTTCATCGTTCAAATTTTCGAGGATCTTTAAGCCCTGTTCATTGTCCGCTTCGATGACCGCATTTGCGATGATCGACGTAAACAGCGAAATGGCGCGGATAGCGTCGTCGTTGCCGGGAATAGGGTAGGTGATGCCTTCGGGATTGCAGTTCGTGTCGACGACGGCGATGATGGGAATACCCATACGGTGCGCTTCAGCGACGGCGATCTGTTCTTTGTGCGTGTCGATGATGAACACGACGCCCGGCAATTCTTTCATCTCTTTGATGCCGGCGAGGTTTTTTTCAAGTTTTGCCTTTTCTTTTTGCAGAGCGGAAACTTCTTTTTTCGTCAAATTGTCGAAAGTGCCGTCGACTTCCATCTTTTCGATTTTTTTAAGCCGCTGCAGCGATTTTTTGATCGTTGAAAAGTTTGTGAGCATACCGCCGAGCCAGCGGTTGTTGACGTAGAATTGACCGCAGCGTTCGGCTTCTTTTTGAATCGCCTGCTGCGCCTGTTTTTTCGTTCCGACGAACAGGATGGATTTTCCCGCCGTCGTCGCTTTGCGTACGACTTCGTAGCTTTCTCTTATAGCCGCGATCGTCTTTTGCAAATCGATAATGTGAATCCCGTTCCGCTCCGCGAAGATATATTTCTTCATGCGGGGATCCCATCGCTTTACCTGATGACCGAAATGAACTCCCGATTCAAGCAGGTTTTTCATGGTTACAACTGCCATGACGTACTCCTTCACCGGTATCGTACGATACCCCGAACTCTGTTTCTCGATGCGCCGTCTTTTGTTAAAAAGATCGACGTACGGAAGATCGTTTGCCCCTTAAGCCTACGGCCCGGGGCGCACGGCAAAGCTATTCGATAATTGAATAACCCTGCGACGCAAGAATATCATAAAGCTCCGAAATCGGCAAGCCCTCGACTCCGCTCGTCGTGCCTTTTATCTTTTTAATAAAACACGAAGCGAGGCTTTGAATGCGGTAGCCGCCTGCGGCTCCGTGCCATTCACCCGTTTCGACATACCATTCGATTTCACGTTCACTCATCTCTTTGAAAGT
This sequence comes from Treponema sp. Marseille-Q4132, assembly GCF_014334835.1. Taxonomy (NCBI): domain Bacteria; kingdom Pseudomonadati; phylum Spirochaetota; class Spirochaetia; order Treponematales; family Treponemataceae; genus Treponema; species Treponema sp. Marseille-Q4132. The sequence continues at coordinate 380,482 of NZ_CP060591.1, read as the reverse complement.
CACTTCCGTAACGCTTTCGCGGACGACCGTCGTCTTCGTTTTTCCGCTGTAGAGAGCGATAACCGTTTTGACCGTATGCGTTTTTCCGCTCAATTCGCGGAGAAACGCCGCCGCTTCTTCCTGATCGGAAGGTTTGCCGTAGATTTTATTGTTGAAAATAATAACCGTGTCGGCGGCGAGCACCCACGGGATTTCCCTGTCGGCGGCGAGCGAATGTACGACGGCCGCGACTTTTTCCCGCGCGAAAATTTCCGGAACGTCTTCGGCCGGAAGAGAGGGCGATACCGTTTCGTCGATATTCGGCATGATCACTTGATAGGGAATGTGCAAGAGTTTCAATATATCCTGACGGCGCGGCGACGACGACGCTAAAATAACGGGTTCCATAAATATTTTTACATCCTTATCTTTGAAAGATGAGAGATATGGGATTCGAACCCACCGCCTTCAGCTCCGGAGGCTGACGCTCTATCCAGATGAGCTAATCTCTCTTATGCGCGCCGATAATCACGGAAGCCGAAAATTGAAATTCGAACGGTTTCCGCATTTTCCGCACGCATACGATCAAAAAAACCGCTTGAGGATTTCCGCCTTTTTGCGGAAACACTGCGAAACGATATCGTTTGATTGTATCATTTTTTACTTGGCGCTTCCCGAAGAAGAGTCGAGCTTAATGCCTTTGAGCACTTCGAGCGCACGCTTGCGAACCGCACTCGTATAGTGATAGTCCGATGCTATTCTCGAAATCTCGTCGACCATAGCCCGTTTGTTTTCCGTACTGCCTGCAAGCTTTTCAAACGCGTCGAGCGTTTCGATCGCCATGCTGCTCGTAGGATTCAATACGCGGTTTCGGTGATTTGCGAATGCGATCGCGTCGGCGGCTTCATCGTTTTCGTTTAAGCCCATCTCTCCGAGCGCGCGGATTGCGGCGGCCTGTACCATCGGTTCGTTGTCCGCAATCGCGATATTGATAAGCGTGTTTTTAGAGTGTTCGCCTCCGACCTTTGCAAGAAGCAGGCAGGCTCTCCGTCTTACGTCGGGAAAATTATTGACAAGCCGTCCGCCCATTCGCGCTTGAGTCAAAAGACCTTCGCCTGCAAGCTGATCGAGAGCCGCGGCGACGTCTTCGGACGTATTGCCGTCTTTGATAATGCTTTCCAGATATTCGAGGGCAACGAGTTTGTTGTCGTAAGAATCCGAGCGGGCGAGGGTCAGCACGACCGTGCCGTCGACGTCGCTCAAGTATTCGTTTTCAACAGACCTTTCGCTCCGTTTCGCGGAATCGTTTTTTTTCTGAACGCGCTGTTCCTGTGCAAAAAACGGCGAAGAAAAAGCAACAAAAGCGGCGGCGCAAAGCGCAATCTTATACAATTTCATCTGCACAATCTCCTCTAAAACTTTTTCGGAAAAAAACGGCTTTCAAAAAAGTTTTTAACCTTTCCGTCATTCTATAAAAAATCAAAAAAAAAATCAATGTTGGAATTACGCGAGCGGCCTCCGTCAATCGATGGGCGGAATATGGACGAGCCACTTTCCGTTTATTTTATTAAAATAATAATAGATGATGTCCGTATCTTCCCGCACTTGAACGGCTTTTACCGACGTTTTGGAATCGTATCTGATTTCGTCGACTTTACGTCCTTTTCGCGACGGAACGAAGATGTAGGTAAAATAATCGCGCAGGCTGTTCATACGCAGTCCCTTGACCGGAAGCATTTTGGATGCGCGCTCAAGGTTTTTAGGATTCGACCAATAGCGGATCGATTCCTCATCGATAAATTTGAGCCACGCTTCATAACGTCCGCCGGTCATAATGGAAGAAAGCTCATCGATGCTTGCCATGATTGCGGCTTTATCGTCTTCGAAGGTTTTTTTTGTTACGTCGATATGATTGATCGAGCGGAGGTATTCTTCGTTTTCGGCAGCCGTTTTCGCATCCGTTTTTTCCGAAACGGCGGGCGTTCCCGGCCGGATTTTTTTATCCGGGATTGCGGGTGAGCTTTGTTCCCGCTGCGCGGATGTACACGCCGAAATCAAAAATGCGGAAAAGATACAGAGTGCGATAATTGCGCTGTGTTTTGTTTTTTTCATAATGCACTAAATATACAATCACTTATCCGTTTCGTCAAATGGAAAAGAAATTGACGGTGCCCGCTGTCTTGTTTACCGCGCCAAGTTGATGAACTCTTCCTCCATATGCTTTACATTTCCCTCAGTATAATCGCTGAAGCGGAACAACAGTTTTTCGACTTCGGCGGTGATAAAGGGTTTGCCTGATTTCAGTTCATCCGCAGCGATGGCGCCGAATGTCTTTCCCAAATCGTAAAACCATACTTCGCCCAAAACCGTGTCGCTCCATTTTGTGCCCTTATACACGCTGTCGATAGAGAGACGGTAGGTGCCCGGAAGCAATATGCAGGGATTTTTGTTTGCATTGGCAGAGAGCCATCTTGTTTCGGTTTCCCGGTCGTCAAGCCGGAAGCCCGCATATAAGTCGACGAGGTTCAATTTCCGTTTTTCATGCGTTTTGACGTTTTCAAGCGTCATTGTTTTTATCCGATTGTTCTTTGTCCACGTCAACTCTTTACGGTCGTGAATATCGGAAAGCACTACGGAATCTTCGCCCCACGACTCTTGTTTGGACGTATAATTCCGTGTCAAACCGTTGGTCATAAACGGACCGAAAACCGTCGATGTCAGCGTAAACTCGATCCATTCGCCGATACCGTCGCCTTTTGCGCCCTCGACCCAGCCGTTCAAAAACTCGCCGTCAAAAGAGCATTCGGGTTTATACGAAGAAGATTTTTCATCGCCGATTTTAAAGCTTCCGTCGAGAAAAGAGGAAGCGCTGATATTTCGGACAAAGTCTTGCTTTTCGCGGTTTTGCATAAAAGCCCATCCGATTTCATCGCCATACGTGTACCCGGTGAATTCAAAATATTCGCGTGCGGAAGGTTTGTAATTTCGCGCGCACAGGATAGTGCCGCGGTCATCGGAATAGCTGCCGAATCCGAAAAGACTCTTTTGCTCAAATTGTGCGACGGAATTGTGCACCGTAACCTCGTCATCGGTCAGCAAGACGAAGTTCTTAATGCTCCCCGCCCACGTACCGCCGGTCGAAATGTCGTAAACGCTTTTGTAAGCCTCTCCGCGTTTGGCGCCTTTGTCGGTATCCGTTGCGTAGGTAATATCGACGACGGACGATGAAGAAGCGGGGAACTCCAGTTCGTGGTAAAAGTGCAGTTTAAGCGTGATTTCGCCGTTATAAACCGGCAGTCCGCCCCATTCTTCGGGGACTTTCATTTGACTTTCCTGAACGACGCTTGTTTCGATGCCGACGTGCGTAATCGGAACTTTTTTGCCGTTTAAGAGGATGTTTACACCCTCGTAAACGGTTTTATTTTTATCCTTATGAAAAACGTTTTCACCGTAGAACTCATCAAGCTGCTTTTTATATTCGGCATAGGGAATAACGCGCAATTTTTTATCGGCTTCCAAAGGATTGACGGGGATTGTTTTGAACGCCCGCCCTTCGTCTCGTGTCGGCTGCGTTTGCCTGCCGAATGCAAGGTTTAAAGCCGTCAAATTGTAAAAGGCTCTAAAATCGCTTGTAACGATTTGTGTGCCGTCAAATTCATACGGAATTGTAATGACGATGGGGAACGCGCACGGCACCTTCCGTTTTTGCGCCGTAAGATTTTTAAAATCGAAAAGCGCACGTACCGTATGCCGCTTTTGGTTGACATACAAAAACTCGCTTTCCAGCGCAATTTCCATACTCGGCTTTGTAACGTAAATGTTTCCGTACGACCAATCTTCAAGGTACTTTGTACCGCCGTCATCGGCAAACCCGGCTCCGAGCACGCTTACGGACAGCAGCAGCAGAACAATCGTTTTTTTCATCGCTTTACCTCACGAGCAGTATACTCATCTGTAAATAAAACGGCTATAGAGCGATGTGCTCTTCGCCTTGTACAATTTTCCTCTCCGCGTTACTATAATCGCATGACAACCGCAGTATTTCCCGGTTCGTTCGACCCGCCGACGAACGGGCACTTAAGCATTATCAAAAGGGCGAGCAAGCTCTTCGATAAAATCGATGTCGTCATCGCGGTAAATTCGAACAAGCAGTATCTCTTTACGGAAGAAGAACGCTACCGCATGATGGAAGAAATCATCAAGCCGTACAAAAACGTTACGCTTCATTTATGCAGCGAACTTGTTGCGCAGTATGCGAAAAAAACGGGCGCAAACGTATTGCTGCGCGGTATCCGCAACACGAACGATTTCGCATACGAATTCGATCTGTCGCTGATGAATCACATGCTCAATCCCGACATCGAAACGCTTTTTATACCGACGGAGCAGCGTTACGTCATCGTCAAATCAAGTTCGATAAAAGAGCTCGCGCAGTATCACGGAGATATTTCGTCGATGGTGCCGCCGATCGTCGAAGCGGCTCTGAAAGAAAAATTCGGCAGATGAACCGTGCCGATACGGTACCGAAAAAAGCGTTGACTAAAAACGGAAAAATGTTATAATAGATTGACATTCGGCTGGAAACTGTTGTACTATTGACCGCAGTTATTCAGAAAAAGCGAGGTTTAAGTATAATGGCAGTACCCAGATCAAAAACTTCAAAAGCCGTGACGAAAAGACGACAGGGTGTGAATATGCATCTTGAGGCACCGCAGCTTGTTCCGTGCAACAATTGCGGGAACCTTGTGCAGCCGCACCATGTGTGTCCGAAATGCGGATTTTACCGCGGACGTCAGGTAATTACGCCGGAATCAAACGGCTGATGCAGGGAGCATGAACATGGACGAATTATTCAACAAAATCCAGAAACTCATTGCCGAGAAACTGGAGATCGATGAAAGCAAAATCACCCTCGATTCCTCATTCAGAGGCGATCTCGGTGCGGACAGTCTCGATACCTACGAGCTCGTCTACGCTATCGAAGAAGAATTGGGAGTGAGCATTCCCGATGACAAAGCGAACGAATTCGAAACCGTCCGCGACGCCTACGAATTCATCAAAGCCGAACAGGCAAAAAAATAATCCGCCGTTGAGGCGACTTATAAAAAAACACAAGCCTTCAGCGCTTGTGTTTTTTTTATACCGGCCTATCCGGGATTGTACGCATGAAGCTAAAAACGATTTTATCCGAACGAAAACGAGAACTTATTCGGTTTTGCAAGCCGCTCGGTTTGCGCTTCCGAAACCTTGAGCTGCTCGACCTTGCGTTCCGTCACCGCTCGTATGCGAACGAAAGTTCCGAAAAACGTCCTGAAAACAACGAACGTCTCGAATTTTTAGGCGACTCGGTGCTCGGACTTGCCGCTGCGACGTATTTATACAAAACTTTCGAAAACAATCCCGAAGGCGATTTGGCAAAAATCAAATCCGTCGTCGTTTCCGAAAAAACGCTTGCGCCGATCGCACTCCGTTTCGGCATCGACAAAATGCTCGTTTTGGGACGCGGGGAGGAGTTGAGCGGCGGCAGGCAAAAACCCGCCATCCTCGCGGACTGCATGGAATCGATCATCGGCGCGTATTTTCTCGATGCGGGTTACGCGGCTGCCGAAACATACGTGCTTTCGTTTCTCGTCCCCGAAATCGAAAAAGTGCAGGAAGACCGCGGTTCGAAAGATTATAAAACGCTGCTCCAGGAATTGTATCAAAAAAAGACAAAAGAGTGTCCCCGCTACGAAACGGTGAGCGTCACCGGTCCCGATCACGATCGTACGTTTTCCGTTACCGTCTACCTCGGAGAGTGTGCATACGGTCCCGAAAGCGGAAAAAGCAAAAAAGAAGCCGAACAGAAAGCAGCCAAAAAAGCATATACGATTCTGACAGGAAAGGGCTGTCCAAAAACTTCAGTTTTTGGACAGCTTCCTTGATTTTATGTGCGACGTTTAAAATTAAGTCATTATAATATAAAGACTTAATTTTAAACTCGACAGGCTGTCGAGAAAGTAACCGACTTTTGAGACAGACCCTCTGACAGATGCGTAAATTCGTGCTATACTGAAAGACAGTATGGCACAGGAAAAGAAAACAAAAAAAAGCTCGTCTTTTTTTAAATCTCTCGGTTTTATCGTTCTCGTTGCGGCTGCAGCCGTTTTTTCGGCGCTCGGCGTTTTGGGATTTTTCCAAAAACTCGATTACCGTATGTACGACTTTTTGCTCGGACTCCGAAGAGAACCGAAACAATCGGAAAAGATTTTATTCGTCAACATCGACGACGAATCGATTCAAGCGCTCGGCGAATGGCCGTGGAGCCGCGATATCATCGCCGATTGTCTTTTGCGCATACGCGAGCTCGGCGCGGAAAGCGTCGTTTTCGATGTCGAATACCTTTCGCCCTCCCCGCGAGGGGTTGCGCCGAACGCCGAAGAAAATATGAACGCTGCGATTTCGGCCGGACGGAACGACATCACGGGCGTCATCAACGAGTTTTCCGAATCGGTCAGGCGCGGTTTCGTTTCCCGTTCCGAGCTTTCGGCAGTGACGAAAGATATGATCGCCAATTATATCGATCCGGCTCTTTCGAATATGCAGGCCGATATCGCATCGAAAATATACCGCGATAACGACGACTATTTTGCACGGGCGATCCAATTTTTCGGCAACACGTGGCTTACCGTAAATACGCGCGACGTTGCGATCACGCTTTCCGACGAAGACAGAAATTATGCGCAAAAACGCATTTTGCTTTCGAACGTCACCGACTCAGGCGGTTTTATTTCGCGCGCCAATCAATATACGTCCGACGAACAATATAACGGACAAAAGACGGGATTTTCTCCGGCGCTTCACACGCTCATCTCTCGTGCGGCGGGCGCGGGCTTTACGAATGTCGTCATCGACAGCGACGGTACTCGGCGGCGAATCGAACTGCTCTACGATTACGGCGGAAAATACGCGGCTCAGCTTTCGTTTGCCCCGCTTTTGCACATACTCAATGCGGAACGCATAGAGCGTACGCAAAACTCGCTCATCGTGTTCAACGCGCTTTTTCCCGGAGAGACGGAGAAAACGACCGTAAAGATCCCGCTCGACGGCCACGGACGCATGCTTATCAACTGGCTCCATAGGGAGCAGGGAAAATCGTTTAAAAACGAATCGGTCGTCTTTTTGAAAGATCTCGATTTTATCGAAGAAGCCGTCGTCACAACTCTCGGCAATATATGCAGCAACGAACTGTTCGCCTCAGACGGGAGCGCGCTCGGTTATATGGGAGCGGCACAAAAATTATTAAAACAATATAAAACGATCGACGAAGAAAAACAGATACTGCTTGCGCGGTGCGCGGGTTTCAACGAAGACGGCGAGCTCATTGACGGGATAAACGCAAACGAATACGAAGCCTACTTTGCCGCACGTGCGGCCTTTTACGACGATATCGGTTCGTTTATCGACGCCGGCTATATGAGCTCGATCGAAGCGCGCATTGCGGAACTTTTAAAAGCGGGACTGTCCGAAGAGCAGGCCGGGAATTTTATCGACGTCATGAAAGAGCAGTTCGCTCTCCTTTCCGACAATTATAAAACCTACCGGCAGTACGTAAACGATATGAAAGACGTATACCGCGCGTCGTACTGTATCATCGGAAACACCGCATCGAGTACGACCGACCTCGGAACGAACCCGTTTACGCGAAGCTATCCGAACGTCGGCACGCACGCGAACGTTATGAACACGATTTTGCAGCGCGATTTTATCACTCCGTTTCCGTGGTATTACGGTATGATTGCAGCCTTTTTGTTAATGTTTTTCGTCATGTTCATCACCTACGGCAGATCCGATATGATGCAGAATGTCGTAACCGGCATAGCGGTCTTTCTCATCGTGAGCGTTTTCGTCTTTTTTATGATCGTGCCGGGTTATTATATTCCGCCCGTCGCATCCTGCCTTTTTATGCTTTTCATATATGTCGCGGGAATCATTTTGCGCTTTACGCTCAGCGACCGCGAAAAAAGATTTTTGCGCCGCGCATTTTCGACTTACCTTTCAAAAGACGTCGTCAATGCCATCGTCGAAGATCCCGAAAAGCTTTCGCTCGGCGGAGAAGACAAACACATAACCGCGCTTTTTTCCGATATCAAAGGTTTTTCATCGTTCAGCGAACTCGTCACGCCGACTCAGCTCGTATCGATTTTGAACGAATACCTCGGTTTGCTCAGCGATACGATTTTGCGCTACAACGGTACGATCGACAAATACATCGGAGACGCCATCGTTTCGTTTTTCGGCGCTCCGATCGATTTGCCCGACCACGCCTACCGCGCCTGTGCCGCGGCCGTGCGCATGAAGCAGGCTGAAAAACTGTACAACGAAAAACATCTTGCGCATAAGGACATCCCGCGCGAGCTTGAAACGCGTATCGGTATCAACACGGGCAATATGGTCGTCGGAAACATGGGTACGAGCATGAAGATGAATTATACGATCATGGGCAACGACGTCAACCTCGCAAGCCGTCTTGAAGGCGTCAATAAAATCTACAAATCGTGGATCCTCGTTTCGGAGACGACGTGGAACGAAGCCGATTCGGGCGAACATAAAGGCGAACTCGTCTCCCGCAGACTCGACAAAGTGCGCGTCGTCGGCATCAATAAGCCCGTACAGCTTTACAATATACTCGGCTTTAAAAACGAAATGCCGCCCGATGAGCTTGCATCTCTCGGCGAATTTCACGAAGCGCTCGACAGATACCTTGCGCGGGATTTTAAAAAGGCGGGAAAAATGTTTATGAATGCGAATAAACTGAATCCTGCCGACGGAGCCTCGCTCGTGTTTGCAGAGCGCTGCAAAGATTATCTCAAGCACGGCATTCCCGACGATTGGGACGGTGTCATGAATATGACGACGAAGTGACGAAAAAAATCCGGCTCGTCCGCTTGCGAGACCTTATCGAAGCGGACGGGTGAGTGAAAATTACGCTTCGAGGATACCTTTACGCTTCGATGATAATCGTTTCGCTTACCGAATTTTCGATCCGTTTATTTCGGAAATAGAGGCATATATCCATCGTCACCATGACGATGTTCGGAATATAAAACCAAAAGGCGAGATTGTATTTGCGTTCGAGCAGCTTTGCGCTTATGCCGCAGATATAGCCGAACGCGATAAAGCACATAAACAAAAGGCTTTTACCCTTTGTCGACTTCGATTTCAGCGAGCGTGCAATCGACATCGGCCACGAAAGACCGAAGCACAAAATCATAATCGATTCGAGAATGCTCGCGGGGTAAAATACGCCGCCTTTTAAGATTCCGAGAAATTCAAGTACCTGATGTTCCATAATTTAATTATTCCTCCCTGTGCAAATATATCGTTTTTAGAGTTCGCCGTCTCTATGCGTATAATGCGGCAAAAGGCGGGGCGAGAGCATTTGCGTTTTTATGCCGGCCGCCGCCCTCTCTTTTTCGAAATCCTTTACGTGTTCGAGCGAAAGCTTTTCCGGCATCGCGTTTTTTTGCGACTCTCGCGCGCCAGCTGTTCCCGCGATGCGTCCGAAGACGACAACGTCCAAAAGCGAGTTTCCCATGAGACGGTTTGTCCCGTGAATGCCGCCGGAGGCTTCGCCTGCGACGAAGAGGTTTCCGATATTCGTTTTGCACTCCCGGTCGATTTCGACGCCGCCGTTTTGATAGTGAAGGGTGGGGTAGACGAGGATCGGATCGCGCCTGATATCGATGTCGTATTTTTCGAACATGCGCAGCATCGCGGGTATACGCTTTTCGATCGTGCCTTCTCCGTTTTTCAACTCGATCATCGGCGTGTCGAGCCATACGCCTTCTCCCATACCCGTCGGAATGCCCTTGCCTTTTTTTATTTCGCGGATAATGCCCGCCGCTTCCACGTCGCGCGTTTCAAGCGGATGGATAAAAGCGTCCCCGTCGATATTGCACACTTTTGCGCCGAGTGAGCGCACTTTTTCCGTAACGAGCGCACCGAACACTTGCTGCGGATAGGCGACGCCGGTCGGATGGTATTGGAGCGAATACTGATAGAGGAGTTTTGCGCCCGCGCGATACGCGAGCACGAGTCCGTCCGCCGTCGCGCCGTAGTGGTTCGACGTCGGAAAGCCCTGATAGTGCATGCGTCCGGCTCCCCCCGTCGCAATGATGACGGCTTTCGCCTTTGCGACGAGCAGCTCTTTCGTCTCCATGTTCATGAGTACGGCTCCGGCGCAGTTTCCTTTTTCATCTTTTAATAATTCCACTGCGCTCGTAAAATCGACGACGGTGATCCGCTCGGCGCGATTTAAAACTTCGTCGCGGAGCGTGCGCATGATTTCGGCGCCCGAATAATCTTTACACGCGTGCATGCGTTTTCTGCTCGTGCCGCCTCCGTGCGTCGTAATCATCGTGCCGTCTTTTTCTTTGTCGAATTCGACGCCGAGCGTGTTGAGCCACCGGATCGTTTCGGGCGCACGGGTGACGAGTTCGTAGACGAGTTCCTTTTTTGCGTCGAAGTGACCGCCGCCGAAAGCGTCGAGAAAATGCCGTTCGGGCGAATCGTTCGCTTTGTCGGCCGCTTGAATGCCGCCCTCGGCCATCATCGTGTTCGCATCTCCGACGCGGAGTTTTGTGACGAGGAGCACTTTTGCGCCCGCGTTGTCCGCTTCGATCGCAGCCGCCGTTCCGGCGCCTCCTCCTCCGATGATGAGCACGTCGGTTTCGTAATCGGCTTTCGTCAAATCGATTTTGTCCGGTTCTATGCGCGGCATGCCTTGTAAAATTTCCGCAAGCTCAAGTGGCGCTTTTTCACCTTTATTCGGCCCGATTTCAAGTTCGGTAAACTGCTCCGTTATATGATCGGGATGATATTCGCGCAGTACCGCCTCTTTTTCTTCTGCGCTCATGCGGCGCGGTTCAAATGCGGCGTTTTCCTTTCTCTTTGCGGCGACCTTTTCCGCCGACTCTTTCATAATGCCCGTATACATATTCACGCTCCTTTTTTCGTCACGCTTCGATGTCGCGGCTGTTGTACAGCTCTTTGATTTGATCGATCGGCCTTGCCATAAGATTTTGGATCAGACTTTCGAATTTTCCGTCTTTGATCTCTTCGACGCGTTCGGTCAAATGCTTTGCTTCGGGCTGGATGTATTTGCCGTTTAAGCGGCGGGCGAGTTCGGCTACTTGGGGATGGCTGATTTCTGCCGGACAGCGCGATGAGCAGATGCCGCACATAACGCAGTCGAAAGATTCGTCCGCGCAGTTTTGAAATTCGCCGCGCTGTGCATAGGCGATGTACTGCATGACGCGCAAGTTTTGCGGACACGCGCGCGTACACGCATTGCAGCCGACACACGCGTAGATTTCGGGATAGAGCTCCATCATGATCCGCTGTTCGGCCGTGACCGCATCGATGTCGTACACTTGCTTTACAAGCGGAAAAAACGGCAGCGTCGCGATGTACATATTGTCGACGACTTTAGTCTGGCACGCCAAACACGTGTACAGGCGGTTTTGTCCTTTGATGCGGTACACCGTCGCGCATGCGCCGCAAAAACCGTTTCTGCATCCGCAGCCGCGCACGAGTTCGTAACCCGCGTATTCCATCGCATTCATGATCGTCAGATGTTCGGGCACTTCGTATCGTTTTCCGAACAGGTAAATGTTTATCAATTTTTCCGACATAGCACAATCCTCATTAAATTATTAGGTCAAATTTCGAGTTTAATAAAACTCGAAAAGTACAGCTTTGTTAGCTGATACTTTCCAAACTCGACATATCGTCCGTCAATATTCGGGCGGCAGCGCGCCGAGTTCGTCGAACGAAAACACCGGTCCGTCTTTGCATACGTACTTGTTGCCGATATTGCACCTGCCGCATTTTCCGATACCGCATTTCATACGCATCTCCATCGTCGTAAATATCTGCGTATCTTTAAAGCCGAGCTCATTGAGTCCGGCGAGCGTCAAATGGATGAGGATGGGCGGACCGCACATGATCGCCGTCATACTCGTGTCGGGGTTGAGCTCTTTGACATAGGGCGGCACAAAACCGACGTGACCGTCCCAATCGTCTTGAGCTTTATCGATCGTCAAATATACGGTAAAGTCCGGAGTTTTCATCCACTCTTCGGTGATCTCTCTGTACGCGACGAGATCCTGTTTCGAGCGCGAACCGTAAACGATCGTCACTTTGCCGTAATCGCTTCGGTGAAAACGGACGTAGTTGATGACGCTTCGAAGCGGAGCGAGACCTATACCGCCTGCGACAAAGAGCAAGTCTTTGCCTTTGAAAACGGTGTCGACGGGAAAGCCGTTTCCGAGCGGACCTCTCACGCCTATCTCCTGTCCTTCTTCGGCCGCATGCAGCCACGACGTGACGCATCCGCATTTTTTTATGCTGAACTCCTGATATGCTTCGACCGTCGGAGAAGACGTTATCGAAATCATGGAATCCCCGACGCCCGGAACGGAGAGTATCGCGCACTGACCGGGCTTGTGGTAAAATAATTTTTTTCCGTCGCGTCCGACTACGCGGAAAGTCTTTACGTCTCCCGTTTCATCGCGTATGTCGGTGATTACGCCGATGTACGGAATCAACATGTCATTTTCCATCGTGTACCTCCGGCTTTTCGATTCGAGCGTCGTCGTTTATCGTTTTCATAACTTTTACGATATTCATGCGGATGGGGCAGCTTTCGAGGCATCTTCCGCAGCCGACGCAGCTGTAAACGCCGCCGTGATCCATCGGATAATACACGAGCTTGTGCATAAAGCGCTGACGGAAGCGCTCCTTTTGCGTGTGCCGCGGATTTTCCGCCGCCATCTTCGTAAAGTCCGAAAACATACAGCTGTCCCAGCAGCGGAACTGTCGTATGCCGCTTCCGGTATCGAAACTCCTGATATCAAAACACATGCACGTCGGACACACGTATGTACATGTGCCGCAGCCCAAGCACGCTTCCGAAAGGTTTTCCCACACCGGCAGATTGAAAATCGAAAGCATATTTTCGCCGCGAAATTTCGAAAGGTCGATATCGACGAAAGGCAGTTTGTCGATTTTTTCCCGCGTTGCCTTTTGCTGTTTTTCGACGATATCCGCGCCGCTCTCGCTCGTCATGCTTTTGATGATTTCGATAAACGCGTCTCCCTTTTCGGTGTTTGCGCGAAAAAAGACCTTTCCGTCGGCGATCCACGCGCTCGCATCTCCTTGCGGCTCGGCCGCATCGATGCCGTAGAGTTTACAAAAACAGGTTTCTTTCGGTTCCGAACAGGCGAGCGTGACGACGGTACCGTGTTCACGCCGCGTTTTGTAGTAGGTATCGACCGGCTCCATATTGATGTACACGTCGTCGACGATCGCAAAACTCGCAGCGTCGCACGCGCGCACGCCGAAAACGACAAAGTCTTCCGATTCGGTACGCGGATCTTCGACTTCGATTTTTTTGCCTGAAAGCTTGTAGTGCACGAGGTTTTCGATTTTCGGAAAGAAAAAATCTTTTGCCGATCTCACCGTTTTAAGCTCGGACGAAAGGACGGCGCCGTCTTTCCAGCGTTTAAAATCGGCTTTACCCGATGCGTCGTCTACGGGAATATACAGCGCTTCCTTTTGTGCGATGAGGGCAAAGAGTTCGTCAAGTTTTTCAAACGGCAGCGATACGAAATTTCTCATAGTGTACCTCCCGAACGCGAATAGATGATGTCGGGTTCCGCGTCGCTCGTCCTATACGTGAGCATCGGCGGCTTCGTCTCCATATCGCTTCCCGCCGTGTAAGAACCGTAGAGTTCGTCGATATCTTTAATAAATTTTCGATTGATGAGGTGCAGCGGGATACGCTGGGGACACACGCGAGAGCATTCGCCGCAGTCGGTACAACGGCCTGCGACGTGCCACGCGCGGATGATATGGTACATGCTTTCTTCGAAACTCGATGCTGCGACTTTTTGTGCAGCGCCGGATGCGGGGTTGTCGAATACGCACGTCGTACAAGTACAGGCGGGACAGACGTCGCGGCACGCGTTGCAGCGGATACAGCGCGAAAGTTCGTTTTGCCAAAACGCAAAGCGTTCTTCTTCCGTCATCGCTTCGAGCTTTGCAACTTCGTCGAAGCGCGCGGAATCCCGTACGTCTCCGTCTTCTCCAATAAGTTCGTCGCAGCCGATGTGTTTTTTGCTTTTACACACGGCACAGCGTTCGGACAGCTCTTGTTTTTCGGGATCTTTCATGCCGTCGCACGGAACGCCGATCGCGTATACGTGGCTTCTGAAAATACGGTGTTCTTTCAGCAATTCGGTAAAGCTGTAAGTGTCGCAGGGTTTTAAAAACACGAGTATTTTCGCTTCGGGTTCCGCCTGCGTTTCGGCGTTCGCGTCTTTTTGTTTTGCGATCGCGTTGTTCGCGCGCACGGTATTTTTCGCCGTTTCGATTTTGCGCGTTTCTTTCACGAGGTATTTCGACAGGTTCGCCGCGCTGTATTCGTTGTATACGAAGTTTTTTTCGATATCGTCCGCCGACGTAAAAAGCGAAGGCGTTACATCGTAATCGAAAAGGCCTCTTCTCCAGCCGAGTACGATCTGTACCGTTTTGTCCGCAAGCAGCGTTTTTGCGCGGTTTACCAATTCGCCGGTCATTTCGCTTTGCATCGTAAATCCTCCAGCCGTTTGTTTTCTCCGAGCGCCGTTACCGCCTCGACGAATTCATGCATCGTTTTGGCAAATTTTGCGCCTTCCGCCGCGGACACCCATTCGACTCTCGTCCTTCCTTTTTCGATGCCGAGGAATTCGAGCATGGAAAAGAGGAGCGTCATGCGCCGTCTTGCAAAATAGTTGCCGCTCGTATAGTGGCAGTCTCCCGGGTGACAGCCGCAGAGGATGACGCCGTCGGCTCCCCGCTGAAACGCGCGCAGGATAAAGATCGGGTTTAATCGGCACGAACAGGGAATGCGGATGATTTTGACGTCGGCCGGATATTCGAGGCGGTTGCTGCCGGCCAAATCCGCTCCCGCGTACGAACACCAGTTGCAGCAAAAGGCTACGATCTTCGGTTTAAATACACTTCTTTTTTCGGGAAAATCGTTTCCGGCAGCCGCATCGACAGTCTTCGGCTGCATATCGTTTTTTACAGACATAAAGCATCGACCTCCGCCATGATTTCTTTATTCGTAAATCCTTTGAGATCCATTGCTCCCGAGGGACAGGCGACCGTACACGCGCCGCAGCCTTGACAGACGGCGGGGTTTACTTGCGCGACTCGGCGTGTCACCGTCGTGCGGTTTATGCCGCGGAAGTCTTTATCGATATACGTGATCGCGCCGTAGGGGCATACGTTTTCGCACTGCGAGCAGCCGTTGCACATGGCTTCGTCGGATTCGGCGACGCAGGGATTGTTTTTCAGTTTATCCTTTACGAGGAGGCCGATGACTTTGCTTGCCGCCGCGCTTGCCTGCGAAACCGTTTCGGGGATATCCTTCGGTCCCTGCGCGCAGCCTGAAAGATAGACGCCTGCAGTCGGGCTTTCGACGGGGCGGAGCTTCGGATGCGCTTCGGTAAAAAAGTCGTTCGTGTCCATGCTCGCGGTGAGCATCGTCGCCAATGAGCGCGCGGACTTATCCGCTTCGATGGAAGCGGCAAGTACGACCATGTCGGCTTTGATGTGCACTTGTTTATCCATGAGCAGATCCGAGCCTTGCACGTCGAGCGTACCGTCTTCTTCGACGGACACTTTTCCGACCATGCCTTTGATATAGTGTACGCCGTACTGTTCGACCGCTCTCCGGTAAAATTCGTCGAAGTTTTTTCCCGGTGTGCGCACGTCGATATAAAACACGTAGCACTCCGTATCGGGGTAGTGGTCTCTCGTGAGGATCGCGTGCTTTGCCGTGTACATACAGCAGATTTTCGAACAGTATTCGTGACCTTTTTCCGCGTCAGCCGAACAGCGGCTTCCGACACATTGGACGAAGACGATCGTTTTGGGATGCTTGCCGTCGGAAGGGCGGAGCAGGGTTCCGCCGGTAGGGCCCGCCGCATTCATAAGGCGTTCGAATTCGAGGGACGATACGACGTCTTTGCTCTGCGAATACGCGAACTCGTCGAACTTAGACAAGTCGATCGGATTGTAGCCGGTTGCGGCGACGATGGCTCCGTATTTTTCTTCGATGAACGTATCTTTCGCACCGTAATCGATCGCTTTCGCCTGACACACCATCGAACAGACGCCGCATTTTCCCGACGTGAGCTTCATGCAGTGAGCGGCATCGATCGTCGCGATTTTCGGAACGGCTTGCGCAAAGGGAATATAGATCGCGGAGCGCTTGTCGAGATTCATATTGAATTCGTTCGGCACTTTTTTTTGCGGACACTTTTGTACGCATTCGCCGCAGCCCGTACACTTCGTTTCGTCGACGTAGCGTGCTTTGCGTTTTATCGTCACCGTAAAGTTTCCGACGAATCCTTTGATATCCGACACTTCGCTGTACGAGAGTATCCTGATATTTTCGTTTTGTCCGCATTCGACCATGCGCGGCGTGAGTATACAGGCCGCACAGTCGAGCGTCGGAAAGGTTTTGTCGAGCTGCGCCATTTTGCCGCCGATCGTCGGCTTCGCTTCGACGATGTCTACGGGAAAACCCGCATCCGCGATATCGATCGCCGTCTGAATGCCCGCGATACCTCCGCCGATGACGAGAGCGCGCTTGGTGACCGGCGTTTCGCCTGCAGTGAGCGGTTCGTTCAGCAGCACTTTTGCGATAGCCGCTTTTCCGAGCGAAATCGCCTTTGCCGTCGCGGTCGGCATATCTTTACATATCCACGAATCCTGTTCGCGGATATTTGCGACTTCGAGAAGATAGGGATTGATACCCGCTTTTTCCGCACACTTTCGGAATGTCGCTTCATGCATACGAGGCGAACAGGAACACACGACGACTCCGCCGAGCTCATGTTCTTTTATCGTGTCGGCTATGAGATCCTGACCCGTCTGAGAGCACATATAGGTGTAGTCCGTCGAAAAGACAACGCCCGCTTCTTTTCCGAGCGCGTCCGCGACGGCTTTTACATCGACCGTGCCCGCTATATTCGTGCCGCAGTGGCACACAAAAACTCCGATTTTCCGCATACTCACTTCCTATACTTTCTGAATGCGCTGACGATCGCCTGCTGCGGCATATCGCCGTCGATATAAAGCGGCACTTTTTCCGCGGCGAGGTGTTCCGCACCTCTTGTCCGTTCGACGACCGTGCGCACCGCTTCCACGATCTTCGCAGGTTCGACTTGGCGCGGGCACCTCTCCATGCACGCAAAACACGACAGACAGCGGTACGTCGATTCCGTTTTCAAAAGCGCTTCGATATCGCCGGTTTCGACCATATGCACGAATTCGTGCGGATGATATTCCATATCGTCGTAGGACGGGCAAGTACCCGAACACTTTCCGCACTGCATGCACTTGTGCACGTTTACTCCGCTGATCGAAAGTATTTCATCGCGGATCTTATTGAGTTCAGACTGCAACACGGCATTGCTCCTTGACGCCGAGCGCTTCGGCGAGCAGTTCGGTAAAATACAACACAGGGGCGTTTTCGGCGCTCCGGTGTTTTACGAGATTATAACGGCAGAGCGGGCAGGCTGTGACGAGCAGCTCGGCTCCCTGCGATTCGGCATTATCCAAAATTTTTTTGCATCGCTTTTCGGGAATGTCTCCGCCGTCGAACATCGTATACGCGCCGCAGCACTCGTTCCGAAGCGAATAGCGCACAGGTGTTGCACCGATCGCCGATATAAAATCTTCGAGGATGCTCGGATTTTCCGGATCGTCCATCTTCATAACGCGTCCCGGCCGCAACAGGAGACAGCCGTAGTACGCTCCGATTTTTTTGCCCGTAAGCGGCTTCGTCACTTTCGCTTTGACGTTTTCCCAGCCGACCGCGTCGCGAAGCACTTCGAGATAGTGCAGCACCTTCGTCTCCCCGTGATAGGAGAGATGATCGTTTTTAAAATAGTTGTTGACTTTTACGATGACGTTGTCGTCCCGCCTCATATCGTCGTTTACCTGCTTTATGACGTTGTGGCACGCCGAGCATATCGTAACGAGTTCTCTTTTCGCATCGCGGGCGGCCGCAAGTGCGCGCACCGATGAAAGCTTCGTTGCGATTTCGTCTTTTGCCAGCGGATAGGTTCCGCCGCAGCACTGCCAATCGGGAATCTCTTCGAGCGTAAACCCGAGCGCTTCGGCCGAGGAACGGGCATAGCGATCCAAATCGAGCGCTTTGTTCCGAAGCGTGCATCCCGGAAAATACGAATATATACGATGATCGTCCATACACAAAAACCTCTCAATAAAACTTTTCTCCGAGCGCGTCGTGCTCTTTGCAAAGCCCGTTGCGTTCGGCATCGCGCATCAACGCTTTACGCCCGCCATTTCTTCGGGATGAAAAACTTCGTCGAATTTTTCCGCAGTCAAAAAACCGAGCGATACGCATGCGTCTTTCAGCGAAATATTCTCTTCGTACGCTTTGTGGCTCGTCTTTGCCGCGTTTTCGTAGCCGATGTAGGGGTTCAGCGCGGTGACGAGCATGAGCGAATTGTAGAGATTGAAATGCATTTTTTCTTTGTTCGCCGTAATACCCGACGCGCAGTTGTCGTTGAAAGATACGATCGCTTCGGAAAGGAGACGTACCGATTGCAAAAAATTATACGCGATGACCGGCATAAATACGTTGAGTTCGAAATTGCCCTGACTCGCGCCGATACCGACGGCGACATCGTTTCCCATCACTTGCACCGCGACCATCGTCACCGCTTCGCACTGCGTCGGATTGACTTTTCCCGGCATGATGGAAGAGCCCGGTTCGTTTTCGGGAATGTGTATTTCGCCGAGACCGCAGCGCGGACCCGAAGCGAGCCAGCGCACGTCGTTTGCGATTTTTAATAAATCCGCAGCGAGCGCTTTTACTCCTCCGTGTGCAAAGACGATTTCATCTTTACTCGTGAGCGCGTGAAATTTATTCGGAGCCGTGATAAAGCGCTTTCCGGTGAGAGACGACAGTTCTTCGGCAACTTTTACGTCGAAGCCTCGAGGCGCGTTGAGCCCCGTACCGACGGCCGTACCGCCGAGAGCGAGCTCTTTCAATTCGGGAAGCGCGAGCGAAATGAGGTTTTTGTCTTTTTCGAGGGACGTCCGCCAGCCGCTTATCTCCTGCGCGAACGAAATCGGGACGGCATCCTGCAAGTGCGTGCGCCCGCTTTTGACGACGTTTTCGTTTACCGCTTCGAGCTTTTTAAACGTCGATACAAGCACGTCGATTGCCGGAAAGAGTTTATCTTCGATTTCGACGACGGCTGCGATGTGCATCGCCGTCGGAAAAGTATCGTTGCTCGACTGACTCATATTGACGTCGTCATTCGGATGACAGAGCTTTTTACCCGCGATTTCGTTTGCGCGGGTTGCGATCACTTCGTTCGCGTTCATATTCGACTGCGTACCGCTTCCCGTCTGCCATACGACGAGCGGAAAGTGTTCGTCGAGCCTTCCTGCGATCACTTCGTCACAGGCTTTTTCTATGCATGAAAGTTTTTCCGCCGTCATCTTTTCAGGCTTTAACGCACAGTTCGCGCGCGCGGCGGCTTTTTTCAAGTGCCCGAACGCTTTTGTGATTTCCCTCGGCATCGTTTCAATGCCGACTCCGATGCGGAAATTTTCATGACTGCGCTCGGTTTGCGCTCCCCAATATTTGTCGGCAGGAACTTTTACTTCTCCCATCGAATCGTGTTCAATTCTGAAATCGCCCATCGCTTTTCCCCATATATTGTTATCGAAAATTAATAATTCAATTTCGAATTTTATTAAAATCGAAATTTGCCGATCTGATAATCAATAATTTGAAATGATTGCGGGTGCGGATGATATTCGGAAAAAGAAACCGGTAACGGAGCGGCGACGCGAGATGTCAAACAGGTTTTTAAAATCCGGCTTTTATTAAAACGGGATTTTATGTTCGGCGCATTTTTCCGATCCTGCGAACGATCGTCCGCAATCACATCAAATCGCCGATGCTAAAACCGTATCTGTTTGATCGCGTCTTTTAAGCAGTCAGCGCTGCGCCGCATCTGTACGATCTCCATATCGGAAAGCGGGGCGAGCAAGTGCCCGTGAAATCCCGTGCGTCCGATGACGGAAAGCATCGAAAGGCTTACGTCTTTAATGCCGTATTCGCCGTTCGCCATAGCGGAAACGGTGAGTGTCGTGTCTGCGGCGTTGTTGATGCAGTCTACGATGTGCGCGACCGAAATCGCTACGGCGTAAAAGGTCGCCCCTTTACGTTCGATGATCTTTCCGCCCGAACTTCGGATATAGGATTCGACTTCTTCGTGAATGAGCGGCGGGATGAGTTTATCGTTGTCTTCGAGACAGGATTTATATTCGTCTACGGGAATCGTCGCGATATTTGCAAGCGACCACGGAATAAGCGACGAATCTCCGTGTTCGCCGAAAACGTACGCGTGTACGTTTTGCTGTGCGATGTGGTAGTATTCGGCAATGCGTGCGCGAAGGCGGGCAG
The DNA here is from genome assembly GCF_014334835.1 of Treponema sp. Marseille-Q4132. Taxonomy (NCBI): domain Bacteria; kingdom Pseudomonadati; phylum Spirochaetota; class Spirochaetia; order Treponematales; family Treponemataceae; genus Treponema; species Treponema sp. Marseille-Q4132. Next base: position 359,955 of record NZ_CP060591.1, on the reverse strand, counting down.
TGTCGAGGATCGTTCCCGAACCGAAAATCTGATTTTGCGGCAGTCCCGACATTTTGTAAAATTGATACGTCAAAATATCGACAGGATTCGAAACAATCACATAGATTGCCGTAGAAGCATACTTGACGATTTCGGGGATGATGCTCTTCGTGATGTCGACGTTCGTCTGCGCCAAATCCAGCCTGGATTGTCCGGGCTTCCGCGCGACGCCCGATGTCAGAATGACGATGTCCGAATCCTTTGCATCGGCGTATGTCCCTGCATAAATGGTTACGGGGTCGCAGAACGGCGTACCCTGCCTGATGTCGAGCGCTTCGCCCAAAGCTTTTTGCGTGTTGATATCGATCATTACGATTTCAGACGCGATGCCTTTAACGGTGAGCGAATACGCGATCGTAGAGCCTACTTGACCGGCTCCGATGATCGTGACTTTGAATGCCAATTTTTGTTCCTCTGCACTGCTACTTTGCTACAGCAAGTCTTGTATGGGGATTGCTCCCTCTTGTGCCGACGGCACATCCACAAAAAAAATAATAAAGCATTATTCCGGAAATGTAAAGCAAAAAAAATCAAAAAAATCGGGAGGGCAGGGGAGACGCAGATGATTTACTCAGGTTTGCGGTTAGGAAAAACGAGCAGTTTTTGAATGTATCGGAACGAACGAAGGTTGCTTCTGTAATTTTCGGCGGACTGTATAAGTACTGTATTTTCGGGTGATATCGTGGTATAGTAAAGAAATAACGGTATCGTTGTATGATTCTTATACGACGATTTTGCCGGATAAGAGGATTATGACGGATATGCGCAGTGAGGTACTTTAGGAGGAAGAAATGAAAAAAATTGTATTCGGTATTATTATTTGTATTTTAAGTACAACAATGATTTTTGCAGCTGAAAAACTATCGAAATTAAATAGCGCATTAATGAAAGACAAAGTTAATATAAACACAGTGAAGAAATTAATTGCATCCGGTGAGGATGTTAACCAAAAGTATTATGGTTATTACCCTATCGAACGCGTTAAAAATAATTTTGAATTAGTAAAAATACTTATTGAAGCAGGAGCTGAAGGTAAAGAAAAGTATTTTGCAAATGCAATTTGGAATCAATATGATGACGAAATAATTCAATATTTTTGTGAAAATGATTTGGTAGATTCAAATAAATATGTATGGGGTTTTAGAAACTATTTTCGTGATAATGGAAAATCAATTGAAGATATTTGCGCGAAAGTAAAAGCCATTACAGTTGGAAAACTGACTAATCCAATGATTCTGTCTTTAGTTACTCCGGATAAATATGATGCGGTTTGTGAAGTATTAAATCCGGATTTCAATTATAAAGATGAAATGGGAAACTCTTTGATTCATCTTGCATCAAAAAGTATAAATGAAAATTCTTTGGAATTAATAAAATATGCTGTAAAAAAAGGTGTTGGTATTAATTGTCTAAATAGTTCAAATCAAACAGCTTTGTTATTCGCAGCTACATATTACGGACCTTTAATTAATTGGGAAAATCCTGTTAATGAAAATGAAGAATCAGCAAAAATCAACTTTATCGGAGATATGCCTTATTATGGGAATGCAAGGGCAATTCAAAAAGCTCAAGTAGAAGTTGTAATGTTCTTGTTGGATAATAAGATAAACGTAAATCAAATAGATGATTTTGGATGGACGGTTTTACATTATGCGTCGGCAGCTTATCCTGAGGGATTGATCGAATTGTTAATATCTAAAGGGGCTGATAAAAATATAAAAACAAAATTCGGAAGAACCTATGCAGATATTTTAAATCTTAGAAAATAATAAATCACATAACATGTGTTTCAAAGCAGGCGCACGGTCAAGCCGTGCGCTGTTTAAATGCGTAGTTATGGCGACAGTTCCCCTTCTTGCTTGGTAAGAGGAAAAAATGAAAAAATATATAACATTAATTTTGTTTCCGTATTTTGCAACAATAAATATATTCGCTTTTTTGTTTTCTGGTTATTTGTCGGAACTTCCGAATTTTCTCAATTTATTAATTTGTTTTTTTCTTTCTCGCCGTAAACATAATAGAATTATTTTTTGCCGTAAAGTGCTTGATAAACATCGGAATAGAAACTTTTAACAATAACTGTAATACCGATTTTATGAAAAATATACTTTATGTAAAATTTCTTCATATACCGGCTTATATTTTTATTTTTGTTCTTGGCTTTGCAATGCTTACCCTTCCGCTTGGTTTTATTATTACCATATGTTGTTTTATTGCAGACTGTTGGAGTATGTTTTTTACAGGCTTGCCGATGACATTTGCATTGATAGCAAAATATAGACAAAAAGAAATCTCTAAAAAATTTACCGTTATACATAGTATTTTTGCATTCATTTTTTGCTTAGACATAATTGACGGTGTTTTCTTGAAAAAAAAGCTGTAGTACACGGCTTTACACTGTTTGGAAAAACTTTAATAATAGAAACGTAGCTTCTTAAAAAAGAATAGGAAATATTTTTGCGATAAAAAAGGTTTAAAGCCGATACGCGGTCAAGCCGCGTGCAGTACAAGCGAATGTTAGGCGGACAGGACGGAGGTCTGCTTGTTTGGATATAAAAAATGAATAATGAAGATAATTATAACGAACAGTATAGAGAATTTAAAATAAATGCAATCCATTCATGGATTGTATTTGGATTATTAATAGATATAGGTTTAGTTTTAAAAAAATTCTTTAATATTGAAGTTTACTTTAAATCAGCAAGGCAGCCATAGAACACGACTTTGCGCCGCTGGGAGAAAAATGATTGTATTAAAAATTTTTAGTGGATTGTGTGCAGTATACTTTTTTATTACACTTATTCGGAGTTTGATCTCATGGAGTAATAAATACAAAACTTTCATTGATTTTTGTCGTTTGGAAGGCGATGCAGAAACTATATCCTATATTGGGTATAAAGAATTTTATGGCGAAGAATACGGCTTACGAAAGTCTTATTCGCTTGGTGCGGCTCTAGAAAGGTTAAATTCGCAATACGAGAAAACCTGCAAAAAAGAGTATTTTGAATATGGTGAATATATCCGCATAAATAGATATAAAAGCATCTTATATGTAATTGTAATTTTTCTATGTATTATTGTTGTAACTGTACAGATGTAATAAATGAAAAATTAAAACACAAAATACCGTTTTTATAACCGACACGCGGACAAGCCGCGTGCAGTACAAGCGAATATTAGGCGGACACCCGTACCGGGGCGCTTATGGAGAAAAAATGAAAAAGTTCTTTTCGGTATTTTTTATTTTCAGTAATTTCTTTTTTTGTTTTGCCGAAGACTTTCATCATAAATATATATTTTATAAATTTGAACACGAAATAAGATTGCAAGCAATTATAACTAATTTATTTAATGAACACAATAAGAAAATAAAAACGATAGAAACATATATTCCATACAACGAAAAAATTTATACTTCAGAAGAAATTGATTATGAGTATATAAATAATCAAATTATTGAATTAAAAAATGGGAATAAAATACATTCTTATAAAATTAATAATGAGAATGAAATCATCGAAGAATATTTTTATACAGATAACGAAATAGATATTGTAAATACAGTCAAATATGAATATGAAAATAAAAGATTATCAAAAAAGAAATCCTTTGTTTTCGAATACAATTATTTCTATAATAAAAATGGTGATTTAATTGAAATTGTAGATAATCAAAATAACAGAAAAGTATTTAAATATAAGAAAAAAAATAACCGTATAATTCAAGAACGACTAATTCAGAAGCAAGGTGAGACGGAAGATATTCGATATACAAAAAATATCTTTTATAATAACAAAGGCCAAGTTATAAGGGAAGAGATCAATGAAAAGATTGATCGTATAACTTCGTCTGAATTTTTTAATAATCAAAATTATATAAAAATAATAATTTATGATTATTTATAAATATATAAAAATACATAACAAAGTTTTGAAGCTCGACAATGCATGTCTTCACTTGCGTTGCGGGGTAAAACAATGTTATGGCGCGACAGCTCCCCGGCTTGCTTGGTAAGAGGAAAAAATGAAAAAAACAAGTATTTTGCTTTTGATATTTTTTATATTTCTTTTTCAACACTTGTCAGCTCAAAATTATATCACAGCAGGTTTGAATATTGATTTCGGTTTTAATTGTAATGAAGAAGTTATTAACGAAATCGGTATAATAATTCCAAAACCAGCCATGTATGTAGGATTTAATATCTTTAAGGAAGATACTAAAATCGGATTCCATTTTGACGGAAGCATAATTTTTTCACACAACGAAAAAGAATTATGTTTAGGATTTGCTTCATTGCTTGCACCTTCTTTTCTTTTACGCTTGGGAAATGAAAGCGGTTTCATAATTTCACCGGGATTTTCATTCGGTTTCCTTCTCGGGGGATCCTCACATGAAGGGACGAATATAAAAAGCACAATTGGTCTGGCTTATCTAGGAATAGGAAGTAATATTATATATTTTTTTAAGTCCGGATTCAGCATTGGCCTTAATTTAAATTATTACCCGTTAATGTTTGTACATCATTCCAGTAAAGAAAATAATATGTCAAAAAAATTTGAAAAAATAGAGAATAGTTTTTCAATCGGAATAACTATAGCTTATACAGATTGGTTTAAATAATGATTCATATCAACAGGAGACGCTCGCGATTTCTCCGCACTGCTCGAAATCGCTCTTTTAAGTCTGGAGTCGAAAAACGCCTGCAGCGTTTTTCCTTTGTAAGAGACGCACATAAATCCTGCGCACTGCTCGGATTTATGTGCTCTTGCCCGGAGGGGGACTTGAATCCCTTCGGGTACGTACTTCCTGTACGCCCCCTTCGGGACGCCTGCGCTCGCTTCCGGCGGCATCCCTGCCGCCTCTTCCTCGCCCTGCTCGGCGCTCGCTTCGTGGTTCAAGTCCCGAATATTTTTTGATTGCGATTAATGTGTCAAGAAATAGCAAAAGTGTATTTTACAAAAAAGTCGGAAGTTGAAAAACGCCTGCAGCGTTTTTCTTTTATAGGAGACGCTCGCGATTTCTCCGCACTGCTCGAAATCGCTCTTTTAAGTCTGGAGTCGAAAAACGCCTGCAGCGTTTTTCCTTTGTAAGAGACGCACATAAATCCTGCGCACTGCTCGGATTTATGTGCTCTTGCCCGGAGGGGGACTTGAATCCCTTCGGGTACGTACTTCCTGTACGCCCCCTTCGGGACGCCTGCGCTCGCTTCCGGCGGCATCCCTGCCGCCTCTTCCTCGCCCTGCTCGGCGCTCGCTTCGTGGTTCAAGTCCCGAATATTTTTTGATTGCGATTAATGTGTCAAGAAATAGCAAAAGTGTATTTTACAAAAAAGTCGGAAGTTGAAAAACGCCTGCAGCGTTTTTCTTTTATAGGAGACGCTCGCGATTTCTCCGCACTGCTCGAAATCGCTCTTTTAAGTCTGGAGTCGAAAAACGCTTGCAGCGTTTTTCTTTTATAGGAGACGCACATAAATCCTGTGCACTGCTCAGATTTATGTGCTCTTGCCCGGAGGGGGACTTGAACCCCCATGAGCGTGAACTCACTAGTACCTGAAACTAGCGTGTCTGCCAATTCCACCATCCGGGCGACGTTCTATTATAATAGCAAAATATCTGTGCCTCGTCAATTCATTTGCTTTTTTCCGATCGATCTTTTCCGAGCGCTGCGATTTTTTGCAGTGTCTGCCCCGCGTATGCTCTCACTTTCGGGTCGTACTGCGGGTAGAGGAGGCGGGTGAGTATGTCTTTGCCGTGCCGGTAAAAAGCGGGCCGTCCCATAAAGCGGCATATCGAAAAGACGGTGTCGCAAAGGATTTGCAAAAGCCGCGTATTTTGGGAAGGAATCGAGCGGAACGCTTTGTCGAGCGAATCGAGCATATTGCCTGCAGGATCGTATGCGCATTCTCCGGCCTGTGCGATGAGCGTGGGTAAATGTACGCCGACTCCTTCGGCTTCGATGAGACGCGCGATGATTTCGCTTTCGGTACTTGTCCCGTAAAGGGAAAGCTGTTTAAACATTGCATCGGTACCGGCGACGTCTTCGATAAAAACCGAACGCTTTGTACGGGTAGTCGTCTGCGCGCTTGTACGCGCGGAACGGTAAGCGTCGCATGCGCTTTTCAATTTCGATGCCCACACTTTTTCGAGCGGACCGTACATACCGCTCTCGAGTGCCGCCCGGCGTTCGGTTCCGGTCAATCCCGTATCGAGCTTTCCTTCGATTTCATACATATCGTAGAGCGGAGTTTCCGTTGTAAAAAAAGCATTGTAATTTCCGCGTTCTTGTCTTTGCAGCTGTTCTCCTCCGACGTTCTGTACGACGCGGAAACCCGCGATCGTCCACGATTTTTTGCACATGATGAGGTAGCCGCTTTCGGTATATAAAAGATAATTCCACGGATCGGACGAACCGTTCATCGCGGGGAGATGCACGTTCCATACGGCGCTTTCACGTTCGGTGCAAAAGACCGCGCTGTTTCGATCTGCAAAGGCCATGCCGCGCAAAAAAGGCTGTACGTATGAAATATGCGAAACGTCGATGTCCGAAACGCGGTAATGCGTTGACGCTTCTCCGTCGGACAATTTATAAAACGTGACGGCGGCCTCTTCTCCTGCAGGCTGAACGAGCGCGGCCCGCGTCGACGAATAGGGGATAAAAAAACTGCCGTCGTTTGCGGGAAGCGGAAGGGCACCTTCGGTTCGGGAAAGCGCCCACTTTGTCGAAGTTTTGTTTTTGCCGTCGAGTGCGCAAAGCCCCGCACCTCCGGATTTCAGCGTAACGAGGATGCCGCCTTCGGGAGACGAAACGCAGGATGCGACGATCCCGGTAAAGGCGAACTTTTCGATGATTTCCCCGAACGGCGATATGCGCAGCGCCGCCGTTTTTCCGTTATCGGGTTTTACGAGCAGCACGACGACGCTCCCGTCGGGGAGTTCCTGTATCGCCTGCGTATCCTGCTCTTCGGTTTTGATGTGCCATTTGCACACGCCCTTGATTCCGTAGCATGCGATGTCGGTTTTTCCGCGCACGAAGATGCGCGCATCGCGCCCGATAAACGGAGCACCTGCAAGCGTAAAGGGCACGCGAGCCGACCATAGCGGAAGTCCTTCGGGATTTAAAAGCGTAAGCGTATTGCCGCGGAAAACGGTCAGTAAAAAATCGCCGTCAAGAACGGTGAGGTAAGGAGCGATCCTGCCTCCGAGTTCCTTTTGCCAGAGGACGGTGCCGTCGTCGGAAGCGGCGTACACCGTACGTCCGTCGGTGAGGACTGCAAAACCGTAGGAGGTCGCCTGGGGGGGGGCGATGATTTTGCCGTTGAGCGTAAGCGACCAGTTCGGCTCTTCGGTCGCAAAATCGCGCCAGGCTGCCGCATCGGTTTGCGAAAAAAGCACATTTCCGATTGAAAATATTAAAAAGATTATTAGATTGTATAAAAAATTAGACACTCTTTGCATTCTGTCTACCTTGTTTGGTTCCTTTTTCAAAGATTGCCAAGCTTTCAATATGGCACGTATTCGGATAAAAATCGAGCAGCGAAAGAGAGGCGAGGCGGTAACCCGAACGGATGAGTTTTGCCGCATCCCGTGCGTGGGTTACGGGATCGCACGAAAGAGAGCGTATGTGCGGAATACCGCTTTTGCAAAGCCACTCGCACACTTCTTTTTCCATTCCGCTCCTCGGCGGATCTGCGAGTGCGGCGTCGAAAAGCGGAGCCGTTTTTGCAAAATCGCGTACCCATGCCGCGCCGCTTACGCCAAAACTCGCGTGATTTTTTCCCGCCATATTTTGTTCGGCAAAAACGAGGGCATCGCGATTGTGTTCGACGAGCGTTATGTGTTCGAAACTGTCCGCAAGAAAAACGGAAAAGGTGCCGCATCCGGCGTACAAATCGAGCGCGTTTTTACCCGAAAGAGAGCTGCATACCTTTTCGATCGCGCGTTCAAGCACGTCCGTATTCGATTGAAAAAATCCCCTCACGTCAAAGCCGATTTCTTTTCCGCCGATCGCGATTTTTACCGCCGTATCGGGAGACGAGAGCGTTCCCGCAAAGCGCTTCGGAGGCGTTTTGATTTTTTTTCCGTGCACGTTTTGTGCCGCGGTTTTTACGGATTCTTCCGTGCTTTCCGGTTTTGAGCACTGAGCCGAAACGATTTTTTTGCCGTTTTCTCCAGATCGTACGATCTTTTCATCTCCGAATATGCGGAGGAGACCCTGCGGACGATTTTCGAAAGCCGTTTCGGAAAACCATGCGTTCACTTCATCCGTTGCAACGGTGCAGCGCGTTACGGGTACGATCGATTTCGCATCGCGTGCGACAAGCCCGCCGTCGTGCAGCAAAAACCGTGCGCGATAGCCCGAACTTTTTCCCGCAATCACATCGATTTCAGGTATATCGATTCCCGCACGTGAAAAACAGTCGGCGAGTACCGATTTTCGAAGCGAAAGCTGATATGCATCGTCTATATGCATCATATTGCAGCCGCCGCAGATTCCGTAATACGGGCACGCGGGGATCCGCCTGTAAGGCGAAGGCGTGAGAACGCTTACGATCCGCGCTTTATCGTAATCGCGTTTTGAAGAGATGATTTCGATGTCGAGCGTTTCGCCCGGAATCGCATAGGGGATAAAAACCGCTTTTCCGTTTATCCGCGCAATGCAGTCGCCTCCGAACGTAAGCTTTTCCGCCGTAACGGTTATAGACATATTGTATAATGATAGCGCGAAACGCAGCCCTTTTCAACGAGGCGTGAGAGTCGTATCGGCAGTCGAAAACACGTTCGGTTTTCAAGAACGCTCTTTTCACCTCATATCGCATTCCGTTATAATAGTCTTATGCAAACACGGCAATTTTTTCAAACGATGAGCGACGGCGAAGAAGTCTTCGTCGTGCAGTGGATCCCCGACGGTGAAGTAAAGGGTATCGTACAGCTTTCTCACGGCATGGTCGAACACGCTCTGCGATACGAGCGGCTCGGCACCGTGCTTGCGGAAAACGGTTTTGTGCTGAACGCTCACGATGTGCGCGGACACGGAAAAACCGCCGAGCGCGCCGAAGAAAAACATACCGGTATGTTCGGACTTCTTTCGGATAAAAACGGATTCGAGCGTGTCACGGAAGACGTGCACGAAGTGCTCGAAAAAGCGAAAGCCGACTTTCCCGGCAAAAAGGCGGTGCTGCTCGGGCACTCTTTCGGCTCCTTTGTCGCGCAGTCTTTTATCGAAACCTATGCCCGTCTTATCGACGGTTGCATTTTATGCGGTACGGCCGGTCCCGCCTTTTCTCTTGTCGCTTTGGGCAATATCGTTGCGCGCATGATTGCGTTTTTCAAAGGAAAAAAACGCGCGTCTCCGTTTTTAAAACAGATGGCCTTCGGCGCATATACGAAAAAAATTCCCGATTCGGTAAACGGGCAGGAGTGGCTTTCGCGCGATAAAGACGCCGTCGCGCGTTACATCGCGGATACATACTGCGGTTTCAATCCGACGGCGAGCTTTTACTGCGATTTGACGCACGGCCTTATAAAAATCCACAAAAGGTCGAATATACGAAAGATCCCGTCCGATTTACCGATTTTAATAATCTACGGCAGCGCCGATCCCGTCGGCGGCTACGGCAAAACGGTAGAAAAACTCTGTGCGATATATCGGAAAAACGGCGTAAAAAAACTTACCGTAAAAAAATACGATGGCGCGCGGCATGAGCTTTTCAACGAAATCAATAAAGCCGAAGTCGAAGGAGACGTGCTTTCGTGGCTCGCCTCGCTGTAGTATTTCATATTAAAATCATTACACGATCGGAGGCGACGTATTGACGCGGGCGGTCGCATTCCTTATTATTAATTTATTGTGCTTATTCGCTATGGAACGGACGAACGGGGTAAACCCGTCAAAAAGGCTCTCATCTACACGAAACTTGAACACGGCATTGCAAAAGATAAAATCGACACCGACGCGCTCAAGATAATCGAGCGGCTGCGCGGCGCGGGTTTCAGCGCGTACATCGTCGGAGGGGCGGTGCGCGATTTGATCGTCGGAAACGTTCCGAAAGATTTCGATATCGTCACCGATGCAACGCCGAACCGTATCAAAAAAATATTCAGAAATGCGCGCATTATCGGGCGCCGTTTCCGGCTCGTGCACGTCATATTCGGATCGAAAATTTTTGAAGTGAGCACTTTCCGTTCGACTGTCGACGGTTCCGTCGGAAACGAATTCGGTTCTATGGACGAAGACGTAAAGCGACGCGATTTTACGCTCAACGCGCTGTACTATGATCCCGTAAAAGAGCAGGTTGTCGATTACGTCGGCGGCATGCGTGACATCAAAAAGCACGTACTTCGCCCCGTCATTGCGATCGATCGGATATTCGTCGAAGATCCGGTGCGTATGCTGCGCGCGGTAAAGTATTCGGCAACGACGGGAGCACGCATGCCTTTTTCGCTTCGATATAAAATCCGAAAAAATGCAAATCTTCTCGAAACGGTGTCTGCCTCCCGCTTGACCGAAGAGCTTTTAAAAATCATCAACAGCGGCCGCGCCTGCGATATCGTGCGTGAAGCGCTCGAAACCGACTTGTATATGTATTTGCAGCCCGCGGCGGCTTCTCTCATGTATGAAAGCAAAGATTTTGAAAGCTCGTATATGAAACATTTGCAAGCGCTCGACGAGTTGAACGCATCCGACGGCGGCGCTCGGCTCGGAAAAAAGCTCGTATTTATCGTACAGGATTTTATCGAAACGCTCACCGATTGGAAAAAAGAAGTCGCCCTTCGCACACCTTCGAGTGAGCTTTATATGCGGACGTGGAGCGAATGCAGAAAGTACGTGCTTCCGATGAACCCGCAGCGAACGGAACTCGAATTCGCCGTACGCTCGGTGCTGCAGATGCTCGGCGTTTCAGTCCGCTCTTCAAAAAAACGGCGAAAGCCGGTCGGACACGCAGACGATCAATAGGATCTTGATTTTTATTCGTGTTGATTAATTAATAAAACTGAAAATAAAAATACCGCTTACGCCCGCGTGGAGCGGCGCCGAAGGCGGACGCTGGAGCGAGAAAAACGAGCGAAGCGGCCGAGCGTGAGCGAGCCACGGAAGGCGGGATGGCAAAAAAGTGCCGTCCGAAAACGTCAAAGGTAAAATTTACGACAGCCTTACACCGGAGCGCGTTCGGTTACTTTGTCGATAATGATATTCGCTTCTTCGATAAAAGTGCCGGTCGTGCTTTCGACTGCGTCGATGATCGACTTTTGCAGTCCGTCGACGCGCTTTGTAAGCGGAGTGCCCGATGCGGACTGGACGTCCGAAGGGATGTCGATCGTGATCGTGAGTTTGTAGCCGCGGTTGTCCGCCGCAATCGAAATTTTTTTGACGACGATGGCTCCGTCGCATCCTGAGATGCACGAAACGGTGAGCTTTGCGATCGCGGCTTCGGAAACGTGCAGGCGGTTTTGCTTTGAAAATTCCGGCTGTACGATCGATTTTTCAACGACTTTATTTTCTTTTCGAATAAGCGACAGGGGATTGAGGCGGTGAAAGCGGAAGCGGATGCCCCCTGAAAATATTTTCGGATCGAGCTTCCGCACTTCCGCCGCTGCCACGGGGATAACGTGTTTGCCTTCGATTTGGCGCGACTTTACGGCGAGCGCGATTTCGTCTTCGGTCGAAATGTCTTCGATGCGGATTATCTTCGACGGCGGTGGCAGCTGCAATCGGGAGGCGATGCGCATAACCATTTTTTCGGACGTGCCGAGTATGAGGATGCGCTTGATGTGGTAGCGTTTGATTTTTCGCGCGATTTCGTCGCGGTGTTCTTTGTCGTCGAAAAGCGCGACGCGGACGGCACCTAAAAACGACTGTTCGCTTTTTGCCGAATGCCCCGCAAGAATTTTATCGGCTTGGATGAGCAGACCGTCGTCGATGATGGCGCGAAGCCGAAAGCGAGCGGCGACAAGCTTTGCCTTATAGCTTTTGCCGGTGCCGCTTCCGCCGACGAGCGCGTATACGGTATCCGGTTTGAACGGCTGAATCAATTCGCTTACGACATTACGAAATATCCGCACTGCTTTGCCTTACATCCTTATCTAGCCTGAATTTCGAGTTTGCCAGAACTCGAAATTTTCCAACCGTTTCATGCATCAATGAATAGCGAGTTCGAAAGTAAATAAAATTATGCGGAGGAGAGGTTCCGGCTGCGTGCCGTTTCGAGCGTTAGGCTTACGGAAGCCTGCCTTAAAAGCTCGACCGCGGCAAAGCAGACGGGTTCTCGCCGAAAGTATACCTGTATTTTGAAATGCTTTCGAACTCGAAATTCAGGCTGTCTACAGTATAAAGGACTTCCGCCAATTGGGCAATATTTTATCGTTGAGGGATTCGAACGCGTGCGGCAGCGTTGAGGTGAGAACGGGGGGAAGTCCGACGGGATTTTCTCCGACTCGCACTTCGTATGCGTGAAGAAAAAAATCTTGGACTTCATCGATGCGGCTTCCTCCGTACGCCGTATCGCCCAAAAGCGGAAAACCGTGAAACGCGGACTGGGCGCGGATTTGATGCATGCGTCCCGTTTCGATTTCGTATTCGGCGAGCGTTACGCTTCGTCCCTTGTACGATGCGCGGCAAAGGGGCTTCGCTTTTGTGACCGCGCGTTTTGCGCCGTGTATTGCGGCGCAGACGTCCTTTGCCGAAACGGAAGCACCTGCCGCATTGCAATCCCGCGTGCCGTCGGAAGCGCTTGCACGGTTTTGCATATCGCCCGTGCCGCTTGCGAGTTTTTGTACGTCGTCCGTGCCGGCCGTACTTCCTGAAACGACGCGCACGGTATAAAAGAGTGCTTTCGGCTCATCGTTTTTTTTAATAAAATCTTCCCACTCGCATTCGCTTTCCATAGCGCCTTCGGCGAGCGCGATGTATTTTTTTCGTATGCGATGCGCTTTCAGCTCTCTCGAAAACCACACAGCTCCTTCAAGGCTCCAAGAAAAAAAGAGGATACCGGTCGTATTTCTGTCGAGGCGGTGAAGGGGACCCGCGGCAAAAGAGAGAGAGCGTTTTTCTTTCGGCACGGATGCCGCGTAATAAGCGGCGACTTTTTCGGCAATCGAATTTTTTCCTTGAACCGCCACACCGTAAGGTTTGTCGATGACGAGAAAATGTTCGTTTGCAAAAACGACGGTGTAGGGCAGGGAGGCTGCTTTGTGCGTTTGTCGATTTTCGATAGGGTCATTTTCGCTGTCGGAGGATTTTTCGTTTTGCAGTAAAAACGATGCGATCGATACGACGTCTCCGCTTTCGATGCGCGCATCGGGTTTTACGCGTCGAGCGTTGACGAGGATGAGCCCTTTACGGAGGGCGCCGTACACGGAAGAAAGGTTTACGCCGTGTAAAAAGCGGCGGAGCACTCTGTCGACCCGTCTTCCGCCGTCGTCGCTTCCCGCAGCAAAATCCGTAAAATCCATAGCGACAGTATAGCTTACATCTTCGCGATGTGCTATATTCGAGTAATGAACGAACGCGATGAAATACAATATGCCGACGAGAGCGGCACCTATGAAGCTTCTCTTGCCAAAAGCCGGGAAATCGAAAAAGATATTCAACTCAATCCGAAAAAATACCGCGTACTCACGGGCGACCGCCCGACGGGAAGGCTGCACATCGGGCACTATTTCGGCTCGCTTCAAAACCGCGTGAGGCTGCAAAACCTCGGCGTTCCGACCATGGTGCTGATCGCCGATTATCAAGTGCTCACCGATCACGACGCTTTCCGCGAAATCAGCCAAAATACAAAACAGCTCGTCATCGATTATCTTGCGGCGGGGATCAAACCGGGAAAAGACGTCGTCATCTATCCGCACAGCTATGTACCCGAATGCAATCAGCTCATGCTGCCCTTTTTGACGCTTGTGTCGAACGCGGAGCTTATGCGGAATCCGACCGTCAAAGAGGAAATACAGTCCGCCGGTATAAAAAACGTAAACGCCGGCATGTACACCTATCCCGTGCATCAGGCATGCGATATCCTTTTTTGCAAAGCGAACGTCGTTCCCGTCGGAAAGGATCAGCTCCCGCACCTCGAAATGACGCGTACGATCGCGCGGCGTTTTAACGACCGCTTTGCGAAAGAAGCTCCCGTGTTTCCCGAACCCTATGCGCTCCTTTCCAAAACGCCGAACATCAAAGGGCTTGACGGCAGCCAAAAGATGAGCAAAAGCCGCGGCAACGCGATCATGCTATGCGCGAGCGAAGACGAAACGGCGGCTTTGATACAAAAAGCGAAAACCGACGGCGAGCGGCGGATCACTTACGATCCGGTAAATCGTCCCGAAGTGGCGAATCTTTTACAGCTTATTTCGCTGTGTACGGACGAAGCCCCCGAATCGATTGCCGAGCGCATCGGAGACGGCGGCGGAAAAATGCTAAAAAGCCTGCTTGCCGAAAGCCTCAACGAAAAGCTCCGCCCGCTCCGCACCGAGCGGAAAAAACTCGAAAAGGACGAAGCGTATATTAAAAGCGTCCTCACCGACGGCATACGAAGTGCGCGCGCCGTTGCGGAAAAAACGCTCGACGAAGTGCGGACGGTCATGAACATGGCGATATAGGAAAAGTATGGACATCATTTCGTGGAACGTAAACGGTATCCGAGCCGTTGAAAAAAAAGGATTTGCCGAGTGGCTCGCCTCCTGCGGTGCCGATATCGTGTGTATTCAGGAAACGAAAGCAAAACCCGAACAGCTTTCGCCCGCGCTTTTACAGCCCGACACTTACACATCCTTTTTCGCATCGGCACAAAAGGCGGGCTACAGCGGTACGGCGCTTTATACGAAAAAAACGCCCGACAAAGTCGAATACCTCGGAGACGCCGCTTACGACGCGGAAGGAAGGGTCGTGAGTGCATATTTCGGAAAACTCGTCGTCATAAGCGCGTATTTTCCAAACAGTCAAGACGGCGGCAAACGGCTCGAATACAAGCTCGGCTTTTGCGCTTCGATTTTAAAATATCTCGATACGCTCGTCAAAAAAGGTTTCGACGTCGTGCTGTGCGGCGACTACAATATCGCGCATAAACCGATCGATTTGGCAAACCCTAAAGCGAACGAAGGTAATGCGGGCTATCTTCCCGAAGAGCGGGCGTGGATGGATGAATTTACATCAAGCGGCTATACGGACACGTTCCGAATGTTTTGCGCGGAACCCAAACGGTATACGTGGTGGAGTTACCGCTTTCACGCGAGGGAAAAAAATATCGGATGGAGAATCGATTACCAGTGCGTAAACGAAAGCTTTGCACCGCGAATAATATCGAGCGAAATTTTGAGCGACGTTACGGGAAGCGATCACTGCCCGATACGGCTTATAGCGGATGCGTAACGCCGCCGCACATTTGATGCTTTGAATGTGCGGCACGTTTCGGCGGTTTTATTTTTTCAAAGCCGCAGCATCGCCGCCTGCAGCTTTGACCGCTTTTTCGACGGCTTCAAGGATCGCACGGGACGTATTCGTCGCTCCCGAAACGGCGTCGACTGCGAGCGTTTGTTTTTTTACGATCGCTTCGGGAATCTTTGTAAACGCGGGATCGGAAAGACCCGGCGTTTCTTTGTGCGAAACGACTTTAATGCTTTTGATCGCATTCTTTGAAAAGGTTACTTCGAGCGTTATATCTCCGTTGTTACCCTTCGCCGTTCCTTTGTACGTTCCCGCTTTGTACGAAACACCTTTACCGCTTGCATACAGCGAAAACATTCCGATCACGGCAGCTGCCGCAATTACACACAGCTTTTTCATAAAATTAAGCCTCCTGGTATTTTATACCTTTCGATATTTGCTTCGGATGATAAACGATATTTGAAAAAATCTCCAGATGCCATTGCCTCACATATCCCCATTTTCATTCGGGTTTTCACGCTTCGAGATTTCATCCGCACGGGCGATAAGCTTTTTTGCCGTATCGATTTCAGCCGGAAAAGGATATTTTTTCGAAATCTTTTCCAAGCGAGCCTTTATGCGGGAAGCTTCACGAACGTCTTTTTCTACGAGGAGCGTATATGCGTATTCGCTCTGTATGGCCGAAGGCATATTTTTAATTCGTTTCATAAAATCGATTTGCGTTTGCATTATTAATTTTTTCAATGTGCCGGCATCCCGTTCGCCGATCGCCTCATAATAGATGCGCATACAAGTCAATAAACCTTTGGCAGTGCCTGAAAGAGCGTGATTTTCCGAAAGCTCTTTTTCGATGAGAGCGCATACTTCTTTCGGCTCGCTCTCGGCTTCGGCCCGTGCAAGGAGGCGTACCGCGCGTATCGATGCGGCATAGACGCTCTGCGTATCGTCGGTTTCATTAAACCATTCGGAAGGGATGTCTTCGAATTTTACGCCGCGGTACTGCGCCGCGCTTATTTTTTCGCAAATCCAAAACGATTTCCGTATATTTTTATGTTTTAATAAATCGAACAATTGCTTTCCGTCGGTATTGAGAAATTTCGTCTTTATCGGCAAAATCGAAACGATTGCAAGATATGCATTGACGAAAGCGAAAAGCAAAAATGCGTGGGGAAAAAACAATATGCCGCTTCCGATGCCGGATACAAAGGCGAAGATGCAGATGAGCGCGAAAAATGCGTTGCATAAAACGCCGCCTGAAAGATAGAGCACAAAGGGGAAGCTTTCGTCTTTCATATCGGGCACTTCCATAGCGCAAAAGCCGAGCGCACCCGGAAGTTTATAGACAAAGCGCCGCATGCGTCCGTCCCGCCGCAAAAAAAGATGATGGGCGAAACCGATTGCAGCGAATTTATAACCCGTCAAAAGACCGAAAATCAAATGCCCGAATTCGTGAACGATTACCGCAGAGGCAATCGACAGGCAATACGAAGTGCCGAGTAAAACGATCGTCGCTACGGTCGTAAAAAAAGCGGAAAGGGAAAATCCGAATTTATGTATCGACGCAAATAAAATGATGCCGAGACATAAAGCGATATACGTTATAAAAAACAGTTTCGGAAATCTGCGGCGGCTTTTCATTTTGTCTCCGTATCGGTTTTTCGATATATGTTTTGTGCGATCGCCAAAAGCTTTTCTTTTGTGTTTTCTTTCGGATCGTCGAGTACGGTGTCGAAAAGTTCTTTGAGTACGCGCCCCATCTCTTTTCCCCGAGGTATTCCGGCTTCTGCAAGATCGTCTCCGCTTACCGCCAAATCCTTGAGAGAAAGAGCGGAGTTTTCTTTTTGCACGGCTTCGATCCGCTTTTTCAGTTCGACGAGATTTTTTCCGACCGCGCCGTCATGCAGCCGCAGGGGTTCCCGCTTCATGCCGTAGATATCGGCAAGGCGCAAATCGAAGAGGTCGTCGATACACTCCGCTCCTGTGCGCACGATAAAGCGGCGGACGGCGGCATCGCTCCATGCGCTTTCGTAATGGAACATGTGTTCGGCTACGAGATGTGAAACCGAAGCAACGATTTTTGCCGGAAAGCGAAGCCGCGTGAGGATTTTTTTCGTCATTTCGGCGCCTGTCCGCTCGTGGCTGTAAAACGTTATCGTTTCGATGCCGTTTTCAGTGAGTACCCGCTTTGTTTTCGGCTTTCCGATATCGTGAAAGAGGGCCGCAAGGCGCACGGTAAGATTGTCTTTCGGTGCGCCGTCGCACGCATAAAAGAGGTGATCGAGTACGTCGAAGTCGTGAAAGCCCCGAGAGTCGGACTGGAGGCAGCCCCGTCCTTCGAGGAGTTCCGGGATAAAAAAAGCGAGTATGCCCGTTTCTTCGAGCATTTTCAGCGCGACCGAGGGTTCGTCGGAAGCCAGCATTTTAATGAATTCGTCACGAAAGCGCTCGATCGAAATTTTTTGAACGACGGCGAGCGTTTTCTCCTTGAAAATATCCGAATATGTATACTTTTCTATACGAAATTTTAATTGAGCTGCGAATCTGATCGCTCGAACGGGACGGAGTCCGTCTTCGCCGAAGCGTTCGTGCGGATTTCCGACCGCACGGATGAGTTTTTCTTTGATGTCGTCTCTGCCCGAAAACGGATCGACGAGTTTTCCGTCGGCGAGATCGACGGCGACCGCGTTCATCGTAAAATCCCGCCGCGAAAGGTCGTCTTCGATCGACGCCGCATAGGCAACGCTGTCGGGATGCCGTCCGTCCGAATAGCCCGATTCGGTACGGAACGTCGTCGTTTCGATATGGCATCCCATAAGGTGCACGGTTACCGTTCCGTGCGCGATCCCCGTCGGAATGACGCGGTGAAAGAGACTCATGACGTCTTCCGGCTTTGCGTCGGTTGCGACATCGTAATCGTGGGGGGGGATACCCATGAGCATATCGCGTACGGCTCCTCCGACGAGATAGGATCGGAAACCGCCGCGGGAAAAAATCTCGTGCATTTTTTTGAGGACGGGGGGAATTTTTATATTTTTTGCGCTACTATACATGTATGAGCGATTATAAGTTTTCCGAGCGGAAAAAGTCTATACGCTGCACGATCTTTACTGGAGGCGATGCCCCGGAGCCCGAAGCGGTCGAATCGTACTTTACTTCCCATGCGCCCGACATCGTCATCGCTGCGGATTCGGGACTCGACACGCTCAGGCGCTATGCGGACGCGTTCAAAAACGGCGAAGCGGCGCACATCGATTTGACGCCCGATTTTATCGTCGGGGACTTCGACAGCATTTCCGATGTAAAGCTCATCGATATGTACGGACAAAGCGATGATGAAAGTCCGCAGTTCGGAGAAAAACGGGGAGTAGCGCGCATTGAGCGCTTTCCCTGCGATAAAGATTTTACCGACACGGAGCTCGCTTTGGATGCGGCGTTCCGTAAAGCTTCTTTACAAAATGCAATTCCGTTTATCACGCTCATCGGCGGCGGGGGCGGCAGGATCGACCACCTTTTGGCGATATGCGATTCGTTTTGTTCTTCGCAGCATGCTGATCTATGGCTTCTTCCGAACGAAGCCGTCTATCTTTTAAAAAGCGGAACTGCTTGCGACATCTCCGATTTAAAACGGGATGATATCGTTTCCGTCGCCCGCACGGCTTTTTCCCGTACCGAAGGAAAGCTCGTATCGCAGGGGCTTTTTTGGGAAAACTTTCGAAGAGAGGGTATGCCGAGCATCAGTAACCGTATTTCGGAAAATTATTTTACGGATCGAAAACCCGTGACGCTTACCGCATGCGAAGCGGATTTTTTGCTCATCCTGCCCTTGTCCGCACGAGTTACATTCCGTCCGCAAGAAAATCGATGAGGCGGGATGCGAACATGCACACAAAACCGAAAGCCGCCGTAAAAAGCATAAGTACCGCCGATACGATGTAGAGCGCGCGTCGGGCGACATCTTTTTTGAGCGCATAGACGAGCGAAACGGTAAAGCCCCAAACTGAAAAAATGAGGAGCATAATAGCTGCGAGAGAAGCTGCGCTTAAAATACTATATTGATTTTCGTCGAGAAAATTTTGATAATTTCCGATCGCATAAAAGACGAGGAGTGAAAACAAAAAGAGGGCGAAAAATAAAACCGTACGCATGACGAGCCGATATAAAACAGGTTTCGAATCGTCCTTTTCAATTTCTTTGCCGCTCATCGCCCACCTTGCAGTTATCGTAAAAAAGATTATAATTTTGAGTATACAGCAAAAATATGCATAGAGGAAGTATGAAAAAGGTTATCGCAATATTTTTTATTTTACTTGTTTCAGCGGGCGTCGTGTTTTATTTCGGATGGACGCAATTCAAAGTCGGAGCGGGCGAATGCGGCGTGCTCATATCGAAGACGAGCGGCGTCAACCGCGAACCCGTTTTGCCGGGCAAATTTTCATGGCATTGGGAAAGCCTGCTTCCGACGAACGCGGTACTCCGCGTATTCAGCTTAAAGCCGCGCACGGTAACGAAAACCGTATCGGGTTCCCTCCCGTCGGCTGATGTGTACAGTACCGCTTTTCAATCGGCTCCCGATTTTTCATATCGATTCGATTTTATCTGTACGGCGCGTGTTACGCCTGAAAACATCATCGCCCTCGTAAAAAGCGGTATCGTCACCGACGCCGAAAGTCTCGATGCATATCTCGATTCTTCATGCACGGCCCTTGCGGGAAAAGCGGCATCGTATATTTTAATAAAATCTTCCGACAACACCGACTTCCAGCCGGAAACCGTTATGTCGGAAGAACTCCTTGAAGGAGTGCGCGCATCGGTCGATTATCCGAACATCGTCTTCGACAACTTTGCCGTTATTTCGTCGAAGCTGCCCGACCGCACATTGTATAACAGCGCGCGTGATGCATATATCGAAGCGCAGCACATACAGCAAGTACGAACGGAAGCGCGGAATAGGGATGTATCCGAACTTTTAAAAACCTATCCGGAATTGCAAAACAGCTTTTCAGGTACGACAAAGAGCGGTCGATGACAAAACGTCTCTACGGTTTACGCGGAGCTTCCGGCGCGGAAAATACGGCCGAATCGATTACGAAAGGGGTGTGCGATATGTGCGCTTCTCTTTTTAAACTTAACAATATCGCACCCGAAGACGTCGTATCGATACAGTTTACGATGACCGAAGATCTGGACGCAATAAATCCCGCATCCGCGCTCAGATGCGGACAAAACGAAATCGACGTTTCCGCCTGTGCGCTTTTTTGCAGTCAGGAAGCCGCCGTCCGCGGCATGGCGAAGGGTATGATCCGTGTGCTCGTCACCGCGTACATGGACGAGGGCGCCTCCGTGCGTCACGTATACATAAACGGAGCGGAAACGCTGCGCCCCGATTTTATAGGTGAATAAACGCATCGCATAAATCTCCGCGGTAAAAAGCCGTATCAAAGGATGATGCAAAATTCCCGAAGATGTGATAAAGTAATCATAATAAAACGGGGGTAAAAATGTCGTACGAAACGGTTATCGAGCAGGTAAAAAAACTGCCTGAAGAGTTTCTGATATCGGTTTCGGCTTTTATAAAGCTGCTTGAAACGGAGCAAGGCGAAGTTTTTGTAGAGCATACGAAATCGAAAAATAAACAGGCATTTTTCTCATTAGCGGGGAAAATACATCTTGACCGCAATTCCGTTATAAAATTTCGCGAAACGAGTATTTTATGATTTTGGTCGATACGAATATTATCATCGATTTTTGGGACAAAGCGAAAAAACAACTGTGAAGTGTGGACTGACGATAAGCATTTTAAACTCATGCAGTCCGCGCTTCCCGATTTGAAATTGTATACGGCAGCCGTATGATTTTTAAAAAACTACTTGACGAGATTTATATTATTATATACTATGTGCCGACCTGCAGCGCCGATTTAGCTCAGCTGGTAGCAGCGCGTGATTTGTAATCTCGAGGTCCAGGGTTCGAATCCCTGAGTCGGCTTTTTGGGGAGTTTCCAGAGTGGTCAAATGGGACAGACTGTAAATCTGCTGGCTATGCCTTCGTAGGTTCGAATCCTTCACTCCCCATATCATAAAGCCCGTTGCCTGTAACGGGCTTTTTCTTTATACTGATACTATGCCGGCTTTTTTTGACGACGGTCTTCATTTTGAGTGCAACCGATGTTCCCGCTGTTGCAGAATCGAACCGGGCTTTGTTTTTCTCTCGCAAAGCGATTTGACGGATCTTTGCCGATGGTTTAATCTGTCCGAAGATGAATTTATTAAAACCTATTGCCGTCTTGTTCCTCAATATGACGATGAATATCTTTTATGCTTAAAAGATACGGAAAACTACGACTGCATTTTGTGGAAAGACGGCTGCACCGCCTACGGAGCGCGCCCGGTGCAGTGCAGGACATATCCCTTTTGGACGGGATTTTTGACGGACAAAGAATCGTGGGAAAAAGAGGGAGATGCGTGCCCCGGCATAAACTGCGGAAAGCTTTGGACAAAGGATGACATAAACGCATCGCGCGCCGCGTACGAAAATAACGAGCCGCTCAAGTTCAAGCGCGGAGGGAAGTGCAGATGAAGATATGTTTTTGGGGAGTAAGAGGATCGATTCCGACGCCGCTTACTCCTCGTCAGATTCAGGCAAAAATCACCGCAGTCGTCCAGCGTATTACGCAAAAAGATATAGCATCGGAAGACGCCCGCGAACGATTTATCGCTTCGCTTCCCGAGTGGCTGTACGGCACGACGGGCGGCAATACGCCCTGCGTTGAAATAAAAAGTGCAAACGGTACGGAGATCGTGCTCGACGCGGGTTCGGGTTTGCGCGTGCTCGGAAAAAACGGCGTAAAGCCCGCCGACAATCATTATAATCTGCTTTTATCGCATTTTCACTGGGATCATCTGCAGGGCTTTCCTTTTTTCGACGCGATCTACGATCCTTCGGTCAAAATCGATATCTATTCCGCCTTTCCCGCAGCTCCGCGCATCCTCGCTTCTCAAATGTCGCGTCCGTATTTTCCGGCGCCCTTTGACGTATGTGCGAAGCGGATCACTTTTCACACGGTAAAAGCGGGCGAACCGTTCAGTATCGGGGGCATTCCCGTGTGCTGCTGCAAGATGTCGCATCCGGGGAATTCGTATTCTTATGCGATAAGCGAAAACGGAAAAAAATTCGTGTACGCGACGGATGTCGAACTTTCGCAAAAAGATTTCGAAAAAACGTCCGAGCGCATAAAAGTGTTTCAGGACGCCGACGTCATCGCACTCGATTCGCAGTATACCGTCGCCGAAGCCTATCAAAAAGAAAACTGGGGACATTCCGCGTTTTGTTATGCGATCGATTTTGCCGTTCACTGGAACATCAAATCGGTATATCTTTTTCATCACGAACCGACGTACGACGATAAAAAGCTCCATTCGATTTTGCATGCCGCACGGTGGTACTCGAAATACATCGAACATACGAATATGCAAGTCCACATTGCGGTGGAGGGCACGGTGATAAATCTATGACGGATGATGTAACAAAACCCGCTTCTCTTTCGTTTTCATACGAGTTTTCACCGAACGAAACGGCGCTCATCGCGCGTTTTTTCCGCGACCGTGAAGAAAGCATTCCTTCAGGTCTTGAAAAATTTGCACACGCCGTGGAAAAAGCGGTGTATAATTCCATTTCGATCGGAGATGCGGAGCGGTTTTACTCATGAAACAAAAAAAAACAAGCGGTATGACGGAGTACGATAGGCGCGGTATAAGAGCATTGGGCACAAAAGGGAAGCGCATTTTTTACACGGCTCTTTTCTCCCTCGCGCTTTCGGCGATCATCGCTTCTCTTTTTTTTATATACGAAACGCGGCCTGCATCGAGTGCGGAGGCTGCGATAACCGAACGCGTCGAAGTTCCGGAAGGGATGACGGTAAAAAAATTCGCACGCATGCTCAAAGAAAAAAAACTCATCAAAAACGAAAATGCGTTTTACCTTGCCGCACGCTATTCCTTTTTCCGCATTCTTGCAGGCGGTGTAGAGCTCAAGCTCGAAAGCGGTGTATACCGCATTTCAAGCGGCATGAGCGTCGCCGACATATTCTCTCTTGCTTCGTCGGGAAAAAACGAATACGTACGTACATCCTTTCCCGAAGGATTGACGATTTCGAAAATCGCCGAGCGGCTCGAAAGGGCGGGCATCTGTTCCGCAGCGGATTTTAAAGCCGCATCGATAAACGGCGAACTTATAAAAAAATACGATATCCGCTCATCGACGCTCGAAGGTTATCTTTTTCCCGATACTTACTTTTTTACACCCGGTATGACCTCTTCATCGGTCGTCGATATGATGGTGAAAAATTTCTTCGAACATATACGCGAAAATCCTACGCTCTCATCCCTTTCTCCTGCCGAACTTCAAACGACGCTCGTTCTCGCTTCCATCGTCGAAAGGGAATACCGTGTTGCGGATGAAGCGCCGCTCATTGCAAGCGTGTTCAAAAACCGAATCGCAAAAAATATAGGTTTATACTCGTGCGCTACGATCGAATACATCATCACAGAAATACAGGGTAAAGCGCACCCCGACGTCATCACGTACAGCGACTTGAAAATCGACAGTCCCTACAACACGTATAAGTGGGCAGCCCTTCCGCCGACTCCGATTTCAAACCCCGGTATGATCGCGCTAAAAGCGGCAGCCGAAGCGCCTAAAACGAATTATTATTATTTTCGCCTCATAGACGAAAAAACGGGCAGACACGCGTTTTCGGAATACTTCGACGAACACATAAAAGAAGGCGTGCGCTATACGACCAAAAAGGCGGCGGAAAACTGATGGCGTCTCTCATATCGCAAGATACGATCGAAGCCGTCCACAATACGTCCGATATCGTTTCGATTGTCGGCGAATACACGAAATTGACGAAGCGGAGCGGTAACGATTGGTGGGGCTGCTGTCCGTTTCACAACGAAAAAACCGCGTCGTTTCACGTCGACGGCGATAAAAAATTTTATTATTGTTTCGGCTGCCATGCAAGCGGCGACGTTATAAAATTCGTTACGGAAACGGAAAAGATTTCCTACGCCGATGCCGTGCGCTCCCTTGCCAAACGCGCGGGAATCGAAGTGACGTATTCGGGCGGCGACATACCCGAGCGGCCGAAAGAAGAGGGCATAAAAGATCTCTATATCGACCTCTACGAACGCACGGCATCTCTCTTTCACTATCTTCTCACGCAGACGCCCGGCGGAAAAGATGCGCTTTCATATATCACAGGCCGCGGTATCACGGCCGAAACGATAGCGGCGTTCAAACTCGGCTATGCGCCGGCCGACAGGAGTTGGCTTAAAAAATTTTTGCGCGGAAAAAACTTCAGCGACGAATTCCTCGCCGAATCGGGGCTTTTCAGTAAAAACTATCCCGACACGGCTTTTTTTTCCGATCGCCTCATGTTTCCGATTTTCAACAGGAGAGGGCAGTGCTGCGCGTTCGGCGGACGTCTGTTGCACGGAGACGGACCGAAGTATTTGAATTCGGGCAATCTGATCCAGTACAAAAAAGGCGAAACGCTCTACGCATTCAATTTTGCCAAAAATAAAATCCGCGAAGAAAAAAAAGTGATCTTTTGCGAAGGCTATATGGACTGCATCGCCTATCATCAGTGCGGTATCACATACGCGGTAGCGCCTCTCGGAACGGCGCTTACGGAAGAGCAGCTCCGCATGGTGCGCGGTTTTGCGGATACGATATTGCTTTCTTTCGATTCGGACAAAGCGGGCGAGGCGGCAACCGTGCGCGCGATCATTATGTGCCGCTCGTTCGATTTTACGGTAAAAATTATCAAACTTTCGGAAGGCAAAGATCCCGCGGAGATCATGGCGGCCTACGGGAGTGAAGCCTTGACAAATGACGTAAATAATGCTATATTGGATAGCGACTTTTTTTTATCCAAATTGGGCAGCGATTTTGCTGTCGATACCCCCGAAGGCAAAACAAAAGCATCGCTCGAGTTTTTTCGGTATGTCGACGCGCTCCGCTCCGATATTCAAAAAGAGTCATGCCTTGAGCAGCTGTGCCAGGCATTCAATCTAAAGCCGGAGGCTGTGAAGAGAGATTTTGTAAATCGCGAACAAGCCCGCGACCGCTTAAAAAACCGGCAACAATCACCGACAGGCAGACAGAATTCGGATATCTCCCTCAACGCCGAATTGCGAACCGTTCTCGCCGCCATTGCCGAACTCGACCTGTACACGGTCATGCGCGCGGAAATCGCCGTCGACGATTTCGAAGACCCTCTCGCAAAAAAATTATTTATTATTTTGGAAGATTGTTTCAGAGAAAAGACCGTATCGATAAGCGGCATTCTGAACCGATGCGACGATGAAGAACTCGGACGGATGATCACACGTGTCATATCGTCCGGTGAATTTTCCCAAAACGGAAGGCGCATCGTAAACGACGGCATAAAGCTTATCAAGCGGAACGCGCTCGAACGCAAACGGAGCGCGCTCATGAGCAGAATCCGATTATTCAATCCCGCGACCGAAAGCGACCGCAAACAGCTCGAATCGCTTCTTGCGGAAAAAATGAAACTCGACAACGAATTAAAACAGTAACAAAACAGGTACCGAAAAAAATATGGATCAACAAAAAGAGCAGAACGAGCAGGAAAAGGATCCCAACGTACAAAAACTTTTGGAATACGCAAAAGAAAAGTCCGTCGTCACGTGGGACGAAGTGATCGATATGCTGGGGCAGGATTTTGTCAACTCTCCGAAGATGGAAAACGTGCTTCGTCTTTTTTCAAGCGAAAATCTGCAGATCGTCGAAAGCGACGATTTGCTCGTCGAAGAGGACGGCGACGAGCCGGAAGACGATGAAGGAGACGACGAAGACATTGCGGATGACGATGTGCCTGGCGACGGCGCCGACGCTGCAAAAGCCGCCGATATCGTCAAAAGCAGACTCGTCAACAGCGATAAAGATGCGAGTATCGACGATCCGATCCGCCTTTATCTGCGTGAAATCGGCAAAGAAAATTTACTCACCGCCGAACAGGAAGTCATCCTGTCGAAAAAAATGGAAAACGGCAAAAACATCATCAAAGACGTCATAAAAAACTCGGGCATTATGATTCCCGAATTTTTTATCGTCGCGCAAAAAGCTTTTACAAGGATCGATATCCACGAACCCGGCCGTCCGCGAAAAGAAATAAACGAAGAGATGGCGGAAAAAAGGCGGCTTAAAAGCTGTTATAGCGAATACATCAAACCGGCGCTGCCCGAAATGAAGCAGTACATGACGATAAAAAAGCAGCTTTTCGAAACCGATCAAACCGTGCGCATATTCGATACGCCTCAGCTCGTTTCCCTTCGCAAAAAAATTCAGCCGCAGCTGCAGCGGATCGACATACAGTCCGAAGAGCTCGATAAATTTACGATGAAATTCCGGGACGCGATGCGGAAAATCGCCGACTATCATCAAAAGCAGGAAAGAAAAATGAAAGAGCTGCGCGTCGTCAATATAGCCGACCTCCGCAGCCTCGGCCGGCGAATCGCGGTGCGTTCCGAATCGGCAAAGCTCGAAAGAGAGCTCAATATGACGACGGACGATATCCGCGACATCTACACGCAGATTCAAAAGATCGACAGAAAGCTCTACCGTCTCGAATACGAATTCGAAAACAGCGTCGACGAAATTTTGAGCATGGGCAAAGAGATTGAACGCGGCTCGGCTATGATGGAGCAGGCGAAAAACAAGCTCATCAATGCGAACCTGCGCCTCGTCGTTTCGATCGCAAAAAAATACACGAACCGCGGTTTGCAGTTTTTCGATTTGGTGCAGGAAGGAAATATCGGTCTTATCAAAGCGGTCGAAAAATTCGAATACCGCAAAGGCTTTAAATTTTCGACGTACGCGACGTGGTGGATACGGCAGGCGATCACGCGCTCCATTTCCGATCAGGCGCGCACGATCCGAGTTCCCGTACACATGATCGAGCAGATCAATAAAGTCGTGCGCGAGTCGCGCCAGCTCATGCAAAAGCTCGGACGCGAGCCGAGCGACGATGAAATCGCGCAGCAGCTCGGCTGGCCGGTAACCCGAGTCAAGCAGGTGAAAAACGTCGCGCGCGAGCCGATTTCGCTTGAAACGCCGATCGGCGAAGAAGAGGATTCGCTTCTCGGAGATTTTATCGAAGACAAAGAAGTCGAAAACCCCGCGTCTCAAACGGCGGACACGCTGCTTCGCGAACAGATCCGCTCGGTACTCGATACGCTGCCTCCGAGGGAACAGGAAGTGCTCAAAATGCGTTTCGGACTCGACGACGGTTATTCGCTCACCCTCGAAGAAGTCGGCTTGTACTTCAACGTTACGAGAGAGAGAATCCGGCAAATCGAAGCGAAAGCGCTCCGGCGTCTCCGCCACCCGCGCCGTGCAAACGGTCTTCGCGACTACATCGATCCGGCTCAGCAATAGCATAGGAAACATTGATTAATTCGAATGCGAATTAATCAATGTTAACATAAAAATTTCTTGTTTCGTAATAAATCTGTATATTATAAGTTATAAGCAATTAAAGACTTATGAGAAACAAGAGGAAGTGCTGATTAAATGCGCTCCTCGCTTTAATCAGCACTTCCCATAGACACAACGTTTTTTTTATTATAAGATAGGCTGTTACGGACCTCCGGAAAATTATAATTTTCAGAGGTCTTCCTTAGATTTATGAATCTGGAAGGATAGAATCGACATGGTGATGACAAAGGTTTTCGACAAATTAAAAGATCTGCAGGAAATACTCGTACACAAATACGACCTCGAAAAAAAGATAAACGAAGCGCCCAAACAGCTTTCGTCGCAGGAAGAACTCCTTGAACGGATGAAAAAGGAATTCATCGGTAAAAATACCGACTACGAAGAAGCGCGTGCAAAAGTCGCTCAATTGCAAAACGAACTCGACGAAGCGGTCAAATCGCGCGAATCGGGCGAAAAGGGTATGGACAACATCACGACGCACCGCGAATACGAAGCGCTCGACCGTCAGATTTCCGAAGCATCGCTCAAAGAGCAGGACATCCGAAAAGATCTGCAAAAAGAAGAAAAAATGCTCGCCGATTTGAACGACAATCTCAAACAGGTTGAAGCGATGATCAAATCGCAGGAAGCCGACCTCAACGCCGGCCGTACCTCTTTGGACAAAGAGCTCAATTCCTACAAAAGCGAACTTGCAGGCTTGCAAAAAAAGGAAAATAAAATTACGCCCAATCTCGATCAGGAAATATTATTTAAATTTCAGCGCATCATCCAGCGCAATACACAGGGTATCGTCGCGGTTAAAAACGGTGTCTGTCAGGGCTGCCGCATGATCCTTCCTGCGCAGTTTGCAAACGAAGTGCACAAAAACGAAGATATTTTATTTTGTCCGTATTGCAGCCGCATTCTTTACTACGAAGAATCGAGCGAAGCCGAACAACAGGAAAGCTTTTTCAAACTTGACGATACGGAAAGTCTTGCGAACCTCGACGACGAATATTTTGACGAAGAAGACGAAGACGAGGAAATCGAAGAAAAAGAATCCGCTTCCGACGACGAAATCTTTGACGGAGAAGACGAAATCGAAGACGATGAAGATGACGGCGGCGATGAAGATGAGGACGAGCAGTCCTAAGCGTTTTCTGACGGCGCAGACGTTCCTGAAGCAATACGCTTTTTGAGATACGGGTATGCGGTGATAAGCGCCGCGCATAAAAATCGGTAATAACAGACGGGATATAACCGCGCGGATTTTTTCTGATGAAAGAGAAAACCCGTGAGGCAAAGTCCGGGCTCCGCCGGAAAAAATGCCGGGTAATAACCGGGCGGATGCGGTAACTGCAGCGATGCAAAGTCCGCATTCGACAGACAGTGCAGCAGAAAATATACCGCCCGTCTTCCATGGCGGGTAAGGGTGAAAAGGCGGTGTAAGAGACCCCCGCGCATCCGGTAACGGATGCGGCAGTGCAAACCTCATTTGGAGCAAAACCGAGCGGCAGCGGGTTTTCCGGACCGTAACTGCGGGTAGGTTGCTTGAGACGCAGGGTAATCTGCGTTTCAGACAGATGGTTATGTCGGATTACAGCCGATGCCAGAACCCGGCTTACCGTCCCGTCTGTTTTTTTTATAAAATTCCGGATTGACGTCGGTAATGTGATTTTATTAAACGGTATGAACGGCAGCAGCAAACAAGCGCACATATTCAAACGCAAAAGCAATCTCGTACGAAATGTACTCATCACGCTTTCCGCGTGCGCTTCTTTAGCTGCCCTTGTGTTTTTGTTTTGCCGTTTTATCTTTCCGCGTCTGCCTGCAGGTGCTGTGCGTTCTCTCCGTAAGAGCTGGCAGGCATACGACTATGAAAGCGTATATGAAACGAGCAAGGGTATTTTGAACACGGCTCCGTTCAATAACGCTGCGCTCACGTATCACGGATATGCGGCGTTTTACCTCGGCGTATCGTCGCTCGATAAAATGGACGAGCAGAATTATCTCGACGAAGCGATCAACAGTTTGCGCCTTGCGCTTCTCGATGCGCAAAACTCGCTCAAACCGCAGCTTTCCTATATGCTCGGCAGAGCATACTTTTATAAAAATACCGTTTCATCGTATTATTACGCCGACCTCGCGGTAAAATATCTTGAACGGGCAAAAACGCTCGGCTACAAAGCCGACGACATAGCCGAATATCTGGGTATGAGTTATGCCGCGCTCGGTATGACGATGGACAGCATAGCTTCGTTTACCGAAGCGCTCCTTGTCAGGGAATCCGATACGCTTCTTTTTTCGATTGCGGAACAGTATTATAAAGCGGGACAAAATGCGGCAGCCGAACAGTATCTTTTCCGCGTCATAAAAGAATGCGACGATGAAAATTTGGTCTTGAAAAGCCGCATGCTCCTCGGTAGTATTTACATTGCCGAAGAAAAATACGAAGATGCCGCAAAAGAATTTGCGGGTGTTTTGGAAAAAAATGCAAACTCCGCCGATGCGCATTACCAGCTCGGCGTATTATATGAAAAACAGGGCGATATGGTAAAAGCCAGATCGGAGTGGCGTACTGCGCTCCGCATACAGGTAAATCACCGCGGAGCTCTGGAAAAACTTACGGATTAAATCGTTTCGGGAGGCATAATAAAATGGGTCTGTTTGATAATTTATCGATCGATATCGGAATCGATCTCGGTACCTGCAATACGCTGATCTATGTGCGCGGCAAGGGCATCGTTATAGACGAACCGTCCGTCGTCGCCGTCGAAAAAGGGACAAAGAGAGTTAGAGCAGTCGGTGCCGAAGCGAAAAGTATGCTCGATAAAACGCCGAGCAGTATAATTGCGATCAGACCTCTTGCCGACGGCGTCATCGCCGATATCGACAGTACCGAAAAGATGATCAAATATTTTATCTCTAAGATCACACCCCGCCATCAGTTTTTCCGTCCGATGCGCATGAGGATCGGAATTCCCTCGTGCATCACCGATGTCGAACGCAGGGCAGTCATCGAAGCGGCTCTTCGTTCCGGAGCGAAGCAAGTCGAAACGATAGCCGAATCCCGAGCGGCCGCGATCGGTGCGAAAATTCCCATTTTCGAACCTGCCGGTCACATGGTGTGCGATATAGGCGGCGGTACGACCGAAGTAAGCGTCATCTCCCTCGGCGATATGGTCATCACGAATTCGATCCGCGTCGGCGGCGATAAATTCGACGAAGCGATCGTCAAGCACGTTAAAAGCGTTCACAATTTAATCATCGGCCGGCAGATGGCGGAACGCTTGAAAATTCAAATCGGAAACGCCACTCCCGACAAAACGATAGAAAAGATGGAACTGCGCGGAACGGACGCCATTACCGGTCTTCCGCGCCGCCTCGAAATCGACAGCGTCGAAGTCAGGGAAGCTCTCAAAGATCCCGTTACGCGGATCGTCGAAGAGATCAAAAGTACGCTCGGACACACGCCGCCCGAACTTGCGGCCGACATCGTAGACCGCGGTATCGTTATGACAGGCGGCGGATCCATGCTCAAAGGACTTCCGAAACTTATCTCGAAAGAAACGGGTGTTCCCGTCATCCTCGTCGAGCATCCGCTCGAGTGCGTTGCAATCGGATCGGGAGAAGCGTTCGAATTGTTTAAAGACAGATCGGTCGACCGCGCGATTTACGCGAACCTCAACGACTAGCGGCGCATCATGCACATCCGTGTAAAATCGCCGTTCCGATTCAGGTTTCCCGAATTCCTCCTCGCTTTGCTCGTTATCATTTCGGGAGTTTTTCTCGCCTTTACGACCGGCAGTTTTGTCGTCAACTTCAGCCGCATCGGTTTTTCGATCTTTTCTTCGGCGGAAAAGGGTATTTTTTTCGTAACGAATTCCGTCGGAAAGCAGTTTGCCGCCGTGCGCGAACTGTCCGAACTCAAACGCAATTACGACGAACTCGTCATCAAATTGCAAAATTACGAGCAGATGCAGCGGACGAACGCGGAAATACGCAAAGAAAACGAACAGCTTAAAGAGCAGCTCGATTTCGTCAAATCGCTCGAACAAAAGAATTATCCCGCCCAGATTATCTCCCGCGATACGGACAAACTCTACGCGTCGCTCACCATAGATAAGGGAAGCGTAAACGGCATCGGCAAAAACATGCCGGTCATAGCATATCAAAACGGAAACATCGCCCTTGTCGGTAAAGTCATAGAAGTCGGGCGGTTTACGAGTTCGATTATGCCGATCTACAGCATCGACTGTACGGTTTCGGCCCGCATTCAAAATACGCGCGATTTGGGACTTTTATCGGGCTTCGGAGACGATACGAAGCTTTCGCTCAAATATATCAAAAAGCGCGTTATGGATACGCTCAATTACGGAGACGTCATCGTGACATCGGGCGAAAACGGAAACTATATGCGTAACGTACCGATCGGCTCCATTTCCGAAATCCGCGTCGTCGAATACGATTCTTCGCTCGAAATAGACGTCGCTCCTCTCATCGATTTTGAAAGGCTTGAGACCGTTATCGTTGTCGATGTCAAAAGCGAAAGGGAGGAAACGCGATGAAGTCGTATATCGTATCCGCTCTCATACTTTTTTGCGCAGTGCTCATCGAAACGGCGGTTCTTTCGAATATCGCTCTTCTTCCGGCCGTGCCCGATATCGTACTTTTATGCTCGCTTTACATATCGTTTTTAAACGGCAAAACTTCGGGTGAAATAAACGGATTCGTCTCGGGCGCGTTTTTGGATTTTCTTTCAGCCGCTCCCTTGGGTTTTCACAGCCTGTACCGGACGCTCATAGGCTACGTTTTCGGTACGCTCGGAAGCGTTTTCAATTCCGACGGAATCGTCATGCCCGCTTTGTACGCGTTCGGAGCCACATTATTGAAAGCGTTTTTCGTGTGGCTCATTTCGCTTCTTTTTCCGGCTTCACCTGCAGTGTACCGCGTATTATCCTTTCCGTTTCTTTTCGAACTTATATGCAATACGGTTCTTGCTCCTCTTGTTTTTAAATTCCTGTCGCTCTTCCGTTCCGTGCTTTCGACCGAAAGGAGGAGCGCGCTGTGACCGAAGACTTTTTACGGGGAAAGCGAAAAACCGTTTTATCCAAAACACAGCGCATTATCTTTTTGCGGATTGCGGTTCTACTCTGTTTTGCGCTCTATATCTATCGGCTTTTTTCGATGCAGGTCGTTCTCTCCGATGCGTACCGCACGCAGTCGCGCACGATTTCAAGTCAAGTTTCCCGCATCCCCGCACAAAGAGGGGAAATATTCGACCGCCATGCGAACGTACCGATGGTCATCAATACCGATTCTTTTGCCGTCGAGATAACGCCTGCGGAAATACCGGCAGGACATTACGATACGGTCGCTTCGCGTCTTGCGCAGTATCTCGGCATTTCTAAATTCGATATCGATAAGCGCATTCCGGAAAAGCTTCGAAAATCGTATACGGCGATTCCCGTGCGCTCGAACGTTTCGTTTGAAACGATTTCGAACATCGCGGAAAATAAAATCGATTTGCCGGGCGTTTCATGGGTGTCGCGCCCGAGGCGGAACTATGTCGAAACCGGTTCTCTTTCCCATATCATCGGCTACGTGGGAGACATAACGCAGGAAGAAATCAACGTTTTATACAACCAAGGCTATACGCGCAACAGCGTCGTCGGCAAAACCGGAATCGAACGGCAGTACGATCAGCTTTTGCAGGGGACGAGCGGACTTGAAAGCCGCACCGTCGACGTTCGCGGAAGAATCCTTTCCGACAAAGCCGACGTACGCCCGCCGCAGCCGGGGAAAAATCTCGTGCTTACGATCGATTCGCGTATTCAGACGCTTGCCGAAAAAACGCTCGGAAACAGGGTAGGGGCGGTCGTGGTTTTAAAACCCGCGACGGGTGAAATACTTGCGCTCGTTTCCTATCCGTATTTCGATCCGAATATATTCAATTCCGACGACTACTCGCAGGAGTATGTAAAACTGCGCGACAGTCCCGAAAAGCCGCTTTTGAACAGAGCCGTCGCCGCCCAGTATCCGCCCGGTTCGACGTTTAAAATCATCATGGTATCGGCTCTTTTGCAGGAAAAAAGTTTTTCGCCTTTTGAAAAAATCGAATGCAAAGGAAAACTCCTCTACGGAAACCGTACATTTCACTGCCACCTTAAGGAGCCCGGACACGGCTGGCTCGATTTGAAAAACGCGCTGGCGCAGTCCTGCGACGTCTACTTTTGGACGATCGGACGCGATTACCTCGGTATCGACAAAATCGCGCAGTATTCGACTATGTTCGGACTCGGAAAAAGCGCCGAAATCGATTTGCCGACTCAAGCCTCAGGCTTTATTCCGACCGCGCAGTGGAAAGAGCGAAAGTATCACGAGCGGTGGCTCGGAGGAGATACGATGTCCGCTTCCATCGGACAAGGCTATATCCTCGCCACTCCTCTCCAAGTTGCGGACATGATGGCGATGGTGTGTACGGAAGGAGTCGTCTATAAACCGCATCTGCTTAAAGAAGTGCGCGATCCGGTGACAAACGAAGTCATCACGGAAGTAAAACCCGAAGTTTTATTTAAATCCGATATACCCTCCGACGTGTGGAAAACCGTGCAGGAAGACTGCCGCTATACGATCACCGACGGCACACCCCAGTACCCGATGCGCAATAAACGTTTTCAAAGCGCAGGTAAAACCGGAACGTCCGAAGTCGCGCAATATACGAAAAGCTGGCATTCATGGATGGTAGCCTACGCACCTTACGACGCTCCCGTTGAAGATCAGATCGTCGTTTCGACCCTTGTCGAAGCGGTAAACCCGTGGGAATGGTGGGCGCCTTATGCGACGAACATCATCATACAGGGTACATTGGCGAATCAAACCTATGAAGAAGCCGTAAATGCACTCGGCTTTCATTATCTTCTTGCGAACGGAAACAGGCAGGAGTAGGGCGGTGAAGCTTAAAATCATCGATGCATTCGATTATATTCTTTTGGTCTGCGTCCTCGTGCTTACCGCGGCAGGTATCGCATTTATCTATTCGTCGGCAATCAATTCCGACGGCGTGCTCGTTACGAATGAATACGTCAAACAGACGGTTTGGGCTTCCATAGGCATCGTTCTTATCGTCATAACGGCGCTCTACGATTATCGGAAAACGACACGCTATAGCTATATTTTATATGCGATCCTTGCTCCGGTGCTTTTGTACACGGTCATATTCGGCCGCCACGTCAACGGCGCGAACAGCTGGATCGGTATAGGTCACTTCGGCATACAGCCGTCCGAATTCGGTAAAATCATTTTTATTTTATTTCTCGCAAAATATCTTTCCGAAAGCGCAGGTGAAGCCCCTTTAAAGCGTTTTTTAATTGCGGCGGCTATTTTCGCTCTTCCCGTATTATTGATACTTGCTCAGCCCGATTTGGGAACGGCAAGCGTCTATATTCCCATTTTTCTCGTCATGTGCTTTATGGCCGATATTCCGTTTCGCTACATAGTGTTCGTATTCGCCGTCGGTATGGGGACGATTTTTTTAACCGTGCTTCCGGTGTGGAACGACGTCATCGCGCATCGGAAGATTCCCGCTATCGGAGCGCTCACCGACATACGCTTACGCCTTTTGCTTATCGCAGCTTCCGTTTCCATTATGCTTATCGGTATCGTTGTACGACGCTATTTGCGGGGACAGAGGTATTTTTACTGGATTTCATACGGCGCTTTTATCGCCGCGCTTTCGCTTTTTTGTTCATACGGTGCCGGACGTGTACTCAAAAAATATCAAATCAGCCGCCTCATCGTTTTTCTCGATCCGTCCGTAGACCCCAGAGGAAGCGGATGGAACATCATCCAATCGAAGATAGCGATCGGAGCGGGCGGCATATTCGGCAGGTCGTTTTTGCACGGTACGCAGAGCCACTATCGGTTTTTACCGCAGCAGAGCACGGACTTTATATTCAGCATTTTGTCGGAAGAACTCGGTTTTATCGGAGGTCTCATCGTCTTTGCGTTATACGGCCTTATCTTTTTTCGGACGCTGAAAATCATGCGGAATTCGACGGGTTACGGTTCGTATATCGCAGCGGGAATATTCGGTATGTTCTTTTTTCATTTTTTTGTCAACATCGGTATGGTTATGGGCATCATGCCGATTACGGGAATACCGCTTTTGTTTTTGTCGTACGGGGGCTCATCTCTGTGGACTGCGATGGTCGCCGTCGGACTTCTTATGAGTATCAATTACCATAAATACGGATTTGACGCATAGTTGAAAGCTCTAAAACAAACAGGGTAAATTATCAAATTTCCTGCAGAGAGGCAATATCATTTGAATTAATTAAAAAAGACTTTTCCTATATTTCGGTAGACAGAATTCGACACATAACCGGCGTTTCAAAATAACCCCTAAAAAGCGGGGTAAACAGCCTGTTTTAATGGGTATTTTTCATACCCATTGGTAGACAGAATATACATTATAGGATGTAATTTAAGCAGGTAATTTTTATACCGCAAGCGGGTTTTTATTCGGTTATCGCGGTAACGCACGCACAACCCACGCGCACTTTTTCCGTACGCAAGAGCGACGATCGAATTATTCTTTGTTGACGATTTCCGAAACGCAATCGAGTACGTTGCGGTTTTTATCGAGTAAAAAACTTTTTTTGCAGCCGGCCTTTTCGCCCGCAAGCACGTCTTTTTCGCTGTCGCCGATCATATACGAGGAAGCGATATCGATATTGAAATCTTTTGCCGCCTGCAAAAGCATGCCGGCTTTCGGCTTACGGCAAGCACATTCGCATTTGTATGCGGTGTTTTCTCCCGCAAAGCCTTTGTCGGGATGATGCGGACAAAAATACAAGCCGTCTATAAACGCACCTTTTTTTCCGAGCTCCGTTTCCATCTTATTGTGAATGCGTTCAAGCTCTTCGAAGGTACACTCTCCGCGGGCGATTACCGGCTGATTCGTTACGACTATTGCAAGGTAGCCGGAAGCGTTGATTTTTTTTATCGCTTCGGTCGCTTCCGGAAGCAGTTCGAAGTTTTCGGCATCGGTGATAAAACCGCAGTCTTTATTTATCGTGCCGTCGCGGTCGAGAAAAACGGCTTTTTGCTTCGATCGTAAATTGCGCGCGGAAACTTTGCCGCTTCGGATGTCGGCTTCCGTTTCACAGTAGCGCTCGGGCGTTCCCATGTCTTTTATGTATTCGGGCGTTTCGTACGCGAAGATTTTTCCGCTTTCGATATTCGGTTTTAAAACATCCCGATCGAGATCGATTTTATCGGGTGTTTCGGGATGGCGCGGTACGAAAGTCCGCGCGGTTTTTCGAAGCAGTTCGGGCGAAATGATTTCGATGCCCGCGTTGACGAGGTTTCGATACCAAGTGCGTTCGTCTTCTTTTGCAAGCCATTTGACGACGCGGTGAGTATGCACGGGAAGCCCGCCTTCACTTTCGGGCGGCAGTATTTCCGTAACCAAAAGCGATGAATCGTAGGGATGCCCGTTCGGATGGGACGCGAGACTTGCCCACGCGTTGTGCTTTTTGTGAAAATCGATAAAGCGATTAAAATCGACGTCGAAAATTATATCGCCGCACAGCAAAAGGAAATCGTCGTCGATTGCGGTTTTCGTATCGATTTCGCGGCAATTTTTTCCGTCGAGCATTTTAAAAAGCGCGCCGGCCGTTCCGAGCGGATGATCTTCGGTAAAATAATCGATATTGACGCCGAACTTGCTTCCGTCGCCGAAATACTCTTTGATGACGTTTCCGAGATAGCCTACTCCGAGCGTGATATCTCTGAGACCGCACGCGCGCAGGTTTTCGATTTGATATCGGAGGATCGGCTTGCCGCAGATTTCGATCATGGGCTTCGGGACGTCGCTTCTGACGCTTTGAATGCGGCTTCCCTTGCCGCCTGCCATAATAATTGCTTTCATACGATTTATTAATTAATAAAATCCCTACTCTTTTTCGATATAGGTTTCGGGCCCGTAATAGATAACTTTCGTGCCGTCGTTTTCGAAGCGGAACGGAACGTACATTTGACTTGCAAGGGCGGCTTTGACCGCTTCCTGTTTTTCAAAAGGAACGTAGAACAGTAAAAATCCGCCGCCGCCCGCGCCGAGCAGTTTTCCGCCCAAGGCTCCGGCCTTCATCGCTCTGTCATACTGTTCGTCTATGCTTCCGGTCGAAATGCCCGGTGAAATGCCGCGCTTTAATTTCCACGTATAGTCGAGCAGCTTTCCGAATTCGTCGAGATTTACGGTTTTGTCGGTAAAAATTTTTTCGGCTTCATCGACAAGGCGGTACATTTTCAAAAGCTCTTCGGTTTTGTCTTTCATCGATTTTTCGGTACTTTGCTGAATATCCGAACTGAAGCGGCTGAATCCCGTAAAAAAAAGCATGAGACGGTCGTTGAGCGCTTTTTTGCGTTCGGGACTGATAATGACGGGTTTGACGCTGTAGCCGTCGCAGCTGAAATCGATGCGGTTAAAACCTCCGAAGCTCGCCGCGATTTGATCTTGAATGCCGCCCGCTTCTTTGCATAAAACGCGCTCCAAATAAATCGCGTCGTCGGCAAGTTTTCGTTTGTCGGCATATTTGCCTTTGAGCGCATAAAAGGCTTCGAGCATACCGACGGCAAAACTCGAAGAAGTGCCCAGTCCGCTTCTTGCCGGAAGATCCGATTCGTAAGTCATACGGATATCGTGCATATCGAGCCACTGCATCGCATTGCGGATCGCAGGATGTACGATCTCATCGTTAGAAAAAACCTTTTCTTCTTTGGAATAAGTAAGATGCGTTTTGTAATCGAAAAAAGGCGGCAAGTGGCGTACCGTTACGTAACAGTATTTATCGAAGGTCGTCGAAATGACGGCGCCTCCGTGTTTATCGTAAAATCCGCTGAAATCCGTACCGCCGCCGAAAAAACTCATGCGAAACGGCGTTTGTGTAATTATCATACAAAACACTATAAGGGCTAATCACCGCCGTGTCAATGATTGCGATCGATTAGATTTTTTTCCAGCTCTTCGGCAAGACGCTTTGCTTCTTTTTCGTTTTCGGGTCTCACGTATACCGACCACACATAGGGGCTGTAATCGGGGTTGATGACTTGTCTCATATTGATCTTTGCACCGCAGCCGCACGCGACTTCCGTCTGTACCCAGCCGGTACCGTAGGAAATGCCGTTTTTTTTAAGCAGCTTTTTGAGCGCTTTGAATTCGCCGTAATTCCGGCTTTCGTAAATTTCAATTTTTTTTCCGAATAAAAGCATGTCTACCCCACTTTAATAATTATACCACACTATATCACGTTCCGAGCCGATACTGCAAATCTTATGCGAGTTTTTCGAGCCGTCCCGTGTACGTTCACGCAAGTTTTTCGAGACGCTCTCTGATAAATTCGCTTTTTTCTTTGAGACCGATTTTTCCGAGTTTTAAAAACAGCATATTCGGTTTTGCAGCGTCGAGCCATACGCTGCCCGAACTTTCTTTTATCAACTGCAATACGCGATCGACCGAAATGTCGGACACTTTTGCAAATTCGATTTCGACGACGCCCTTCGATTCTTTGAGCGCGCTCACCGAAAGCTTTTTGCACAGGATGCGTATTTCGGCGAGCGACAGGAGGCTTGCAACTTCGTCGGGAACGGGGCCGAAGCGGTCTTCGATTTCGTTCATCACCGCGATCAATTCGTCGTCCGTCTGTACCGACGCGATCTTTTTGTAGATTTCCATTTTCGTCTCCGCCGAGCGCACGTAGGTGTCGGGGATAAAGCCCGTATATTCGAGTTCCATGAGCACTTCGCTCTGCGCTTTGTAATTTTCCGACGCGGTAAGACGTTCGACCGCTTCGTTCAGCAATTTCAAATACAACTCGAATCCGACGGCATACACGTCTCCCGACTGGTCGCGGCCGAGCAGGTTTCCCGCTCCGCGGATTTCCATGTCTTTCATTGCGATTTTAAATCCGCTTCCGAGTTCGGTAAAGTCGCTGATGACTTGCAGGCGCTTCATCGCGACTTCGGAAAGAGATGTATTTTCAGGATACAAAAGATAGGCGTATGCTTTCCGGTCGCTCCGCCCGACACGCCCGCGTAGCTGGTAGAGCTGCGAAATGCCGTACATATCCGCCCGGTCGATGATGATCGTGTTGACGTTCGGTATGTCGATGCCGTTTTCGATGATCGTCGTCGAAACGAGTACGTGAAATCCGCCGAGTTTAAAACGGCGGAAGATGTCTTCGAGTTCTCCGCTCATCATTTGTCCGTGTGCGACGTCGACGAGCATTTCGGGGATGAGCCGTTCGATTTTTCGCCGCACTTCGAAAAGGGATTCGACTCGGTTGTGTAAAAAAAACACTTGCCCTCCCCGCTCCGCTTCCCGCCTGATCGCCCAAGCTACGCGTTCGTCGCTGTACGGCTCTATAGACGTTTCGATCGCCTGCCGGTTTTGCGGAGGCGTCGCGAGCAAGCTCATGTCGCGGATTTTCAGTAAGCTCATGTGAAGCGTGCGCGGGATGGGCGTCGCCGAAAGTGCAAGGCAGTCGATATTCGCTTTCATCTCTTTGAGTTTTTCTTTGTCTTTTACGCCGAAGCGCTGTTCTTCGTCGATTATCATAAGACCGAGATTTTTAAAGACGACATCCTTTTGAATGACGCGGTGCGTACCGATGACGATGTCGATATCGCCCGATGAGAGGAGAGTTAAAGTCTTTTTTTGTTCCGCGTGCGGTACAAAGCGTGAGAGGACTGCGATTTTGACGGGGAAATTCGCAAAGCGTTCGACGCAGGTTTCGTAATGCTGTTCGGCGAGGATCGTCGTCGGCGCCAAAAAAACGACTTGCTTTCCGCCCATCACCGCTTTGAACGCGGCGCGCATCGCGATTTCGGTTTTGCCGTAGCCGACGTCTCCGCAGATGAGGCGGTCCATCGGAACGGGTTTTTCCATATCGTGCTTGACTTCTTCGGTGACAAAAGCCTGATCTTTCGTATCTTCGTAGGGAAAGGCCGCTTCGAACGAAGTCTGCCATTCGGTATCTTTCGGAAACGGAAATCCCCTCGACGCTTTTCTCCTCGAATAGAGGTCGATGAGCTTTTTTGCCAAATCTTCGACGGCTTCCTGTACTTTGCGCTTTCGGTTTTCCCAGCTTTTACTGCCGATTTTATCGAGCTTCGGAGCATCTCCTTCGCTTCCGATATAGCGCTGCACCATGTTCACCTGTTCGATCGGAACGAAAGCGACCTCTTTGTCCGCGTATTCGAGCTTTATATAGTCCCGCTCGTTGCCGCCGGCTTTTACGCGCTCGATACCGCAAAAGATACCGATGCCGTACTGTACGTGCACGACGTAGTCGCCGGGGGTAAGTTCGACGAAAGTGTCGATTGCGGCGCTTTTGGCTTTTTTCAGCGATTTCGGTACCGCCCGCCTTCTGCCGAATATTTCGTTTTCCTGTATGACGATGAGCTTTAAGTCGGGGATAGAAAAGCCTTCGGATATGGCTTCGGGAAAAACGGCAAGCGCACAGCGGTTTTCTCCGGATGCGGAAGAGCGCTCGAGAGTGCGGCGTTCATGCGTAAGCTCTTCGTACGGTTTTGCATCGCGTTCATATATTTTTACATCGCTTTCGTTCGAAGCCCTTTCGTATCCGCGCTCTTCGGTAAAATCCGAGAGCAATTGGGCTATGCGCCGCTCCTGATTTTCGCCGTCCGCAAAGACTGCGATCTTCCAGCCGGCATCTTGCAGCTTTCCGATTTCCTCTTTAAAAAACGGAATATTGCCGAAAAAGCTCCGCGACACTTCAGACGAAAAAGCGATATCGGACGGAGATTCACCGGTTGAAGCTGTGTCTTCCCGGGAAACCGTATGAAAAAGTATACTTCTTGAGATGATTTTTAGGTTTTTTCGGAAATCGGAGAGCATTTGCTCGGGCGGAAAGGCAGGAAACGAAAGACGCGCTTTCCGGTACATGCCGCCGTATTCCCGAACGATCGTTTCTTCGGCGTTTACGAGACGGTCGTAATCGAAGAAAAAAACGGTCGTCCGCTTGCCGATATAGTCCGAAATCGTACAGCGTTTTTTCCACAACACGGGATATAAAAGCTCTTCCCCTTCGCACGATTTTGCCGTTTCAAGTTCGGAAAGCATATTCGATAACACGGCTTTCGCTTTTTTTGTAAACGGAAGGTGTGCGCGAAAATTTTTGCGAAGCGGCTCTTTGTCATCCGGTACGCCTGCATCGGAGAACTCATCTTCGTCGGAAGACGGTATCTCGCCGGCACTCGTGTTATCCGCCGTATCGGAGTGCCTGTCCACATCGGAATACGGCGTCTCCCGGTTTTGCGATACCGCATTCGGCAGTCCCGTTTCATCTTCGGCGCTCACGGCCGTCGCTTCGTATACTTCTATCGCTTTTTTCAAATCGGTCAAAAGCGCATCGTCCCAAATCACTTCGCGCATCGGAGAAATAAAAATGCTTTCGAGGGAGCCTGTCGTCGTCTGCGTATCCGTATCGAAAGTTTTAATCTGCGCGACGGTATCGAAGTCGAATATGATGCGGCAAGGAGCTGCGCTTTGCGGAACGAATACGTCGAGCACTTCGCCCCTCAAACTGAACTCTCCCTGCACGTAAACGCGCGGCACTCTCGTATAGCCGAGAGATGAAAGTTTTTCCGCCGTTTTTATCGTGTCGGTGCGCAGACCGCGAAAGAGAGAAAACACGCGGCGCTTTACCGATTCGGGAGGCGGAAGCGGCGAGAGAAAAACGCGCTCGCTCACGATAAAGATTCTCGGTTTTTGAGAAAAGCCTTCCCTTCCCGCTCCTGCAAGTTTTGCGAGAGCCGCCGCGCGCTCTCCGAATACGGCCGCTCCCCGCGATACCGGTCTGTAGGGGATCATACCCCACCAGGGTATATCGATTATCTCCGCTTCGGGAAAAATCGAAGTCAAATCGGTTCGGATGTTGAGCGCTTCGTTTTCTCCGGGCGTGACGATGACGATGTCGGATGAACGCGAATCGAACGATACCGCTCCCGATACGCTTTCTTTAAACGCTAAAGATTGTATGCGTTCACAGTATTCGGCTGTAAAATAAGCTGAAAGAGCGCCGTGAAGTCCTCTTATCGAAAAAGGAAAAGTCGATGAAGAGGCGGTCAAGAGGGAGACGGCATCGCGCATGGGAGGCCATGAGTGTATTGCTTCTTTGATAGAATTTGTCGATAATGTATACATACGGTTTGTCCGATATTA
Organism: Treponema sp. Marseille-Q4132; assembly: GCF_014334835.1. Lineage (NCBI taxonomy): Bacteria > Pseudomonadati > Spirochaetota > Spirochaetia > Treponematales > Treponemataceae > Treponema > Treponema sp. Marseille-Q4132. Next base: position 316,796 of record NZ_CP060591.1, on the reverse strand, counting down.
TAGAAAAGGTCTATTGTTTTTACACCTTTTGGGAGACGTAATTGAAACGTACTGTTTTTTTGATTATATCGTGTTTAGCCATCTTTGGACAGTCGGTATCCGCGCAAAGCCGCGTACAAAACGCAGCGGTTTCGATAAAGTTTTATGATAAAACCATGTATTATCCCGATGCTGCGGATTCGAATCCCGTATTTATTCACATAACGGTGCGCAATACCGGGACGGATACGCTTCGTTTTAAGCTCGCCGACGACAGAATGTTTTCGATCGATTTCAACGCGTACACGATCAAAAACGAACGCCTGTCGCAAACCGAAACGCTTGTCAGAAAACGCACGACAAATCAAACGGTGTATTTCCGGGAAATCGCGCTCGAAGCGGGTGAAGAATATTCGTTCGTCGAAAACTTAAAAGAATATCTTACCGTTGCAAATCCGTCGGTTTACTATGTCGATCTCGTATTTTATCCCGAGCTTTACCGTTTCCGCGACGAGCGTATCGCATCGAACAGACTCACGCTCGAAGTGCGTCCTTCTCCGTCGGCCGCTTCGTCTTCATCGATTCCCGTCGAAGCGGGCACCCTGCGTATCCTGCAGCCGGAGATGATTCCGCCGGATCAAGTCGTAGAGCGGACTATCGTCGCGCGCCAAAAATCGCTGTGGGATCAATACTTTTTGTATATGGACGTCGAAGCGATGCTCGAACGTACAAGCGCGCAAAAGCGGCGCTACCGAGCGGCTTCGGCCGATGAACGCGAGCGCATGATCAGCGCGTATAAATCCGATTTGATGCAGTCTCGGATCGACGGCGAAATCGTTGCCGTACCCGAGCGATTTCAAATCGAAAAGACGGTGTATTCGCAGACGGAAGGAAGCGTGCTCGTTACCGAATGGTTCAACAACCGCACGTATTACGAAAAGAAAAGCTATACGTACCGTCTCCGCCGAAGGGAAGGCGTTTGGCAAATCTACGATTACACGGTCGTCAATTTGGGGACGGAATGAAAGCGATCATCATCTGCGACGACGAAGAACTTATCGGCAAAGTCGATGCCGCCCTCGCCTCTCTCTCATACGATACGATCATCTACCGCTGGCTTTTAAAAGCGCTCGACAACATCGAAGAGATCCGGCCCGATATCGTCGTCGTGAGCGCTTCCGATTATCCCCGCCATTGGAAAACATTGACGCAGTTTATTAAAAGCGGCATTGCCGGAAAGATTCCCGACGTCATCCTCTATGCGCCGAAATCGTTTTCGGAAACAGAAAAAATGAAAGCGCAAAAGCTCGGCATCAAAGGCATATTCCATTCGTGCGATGAAGACGGTATGTCGTTTTTCCGTTCCATAGTCAATTCTCCGACAGGCGCCCTTTCGCCCGATCCCGAAAAAGCGGATAAAGAGCGGAGTGCGGAAGCGGCTTCGATATCGGAAACTTTATCGGCGGAAGCGCTTGCGCTCGGCAAAATCGGAACGGCCGTTTTTACTCACCCGAAGACGGGAGCTTTCGTCACCGGAACGATACGCAGTCTTTCCGACGGAAACGCGGAGTTTACGGCCGATATCCCCTGTCTTACCGCAGAAATTGCTTCCGGAGACAGGATCGAAGAGCTTTCGATGCGCACGTCGGGCGTGCCGACGTATTGTACGGCTTCCGTCGTAAGCGCCGGAAATGAAATTATTATAAGGCCGGATAAAGCATGAAAGGGAAACAAAGGGCAAAATTTTTTTGTGAAAACTGCGGATCGGAAGTCCCCGCGGATGCGCGCGTGTGCAAAAACTGCGGGCGTTTTTTTGCTTCCGTACGCTGCCCCTCTTGCGGTGCTACCGGAAGCGCTTCTAAATTTGCAAAAGGCTGCCCCGTCTGCGGTTACGCGATGGATTCGGGCACTTTCAACATAGAAGCGTATTCGGAAGAAGAAAAAGAAGAAGTCCGCAGACGGCTGACGGGCGCCGAACAAAATAAGATAAAAGAAGCCTTTGCCGCATACGGGCGAAAACGCGCACGAGGTTCGGGCAGCGCGCTGCCGTTTTGGGTATATGCGGTAACGATTGCGGTTTTTTTAGGAGTTATCGCTGCGGCCATAAAACTCGTACGGTGAGAGATGTCGGGTAAATTCGACCGTAAATAAGGGGCGTATATCTTTAATTAATCCTTTCGATATTTACTTTATATCCGAGAGAATTGATAACGGCAATGAATGTGTGATACGTTATCTTATCGGCCGTACGACTGTTTCTAAGTTTTTGAATAATCGTAGGAGAAACATCGGCCTTTTTTGCCAATTCGCGGACGGAAATATTTTCTTGGGTCATCTTTTCCAAAATAAATTCCGAAAGCAAAAAATCATTGTATTCTTTTTCAAATTTTTTCTTTTGCTTCGGATTATTTGTGATAAATTCATCAAAGGTTGATTTCATACAGCAATGTCTCCTAACTTTGTTTTATTTACCGTTTGTTTTTGAAAAAGAAGCACAAGTATCTATCGGGCTGGGGTTTAAAAACATAAATTCGATCACCTTCATAATTAAATTTCGTCTTATCAAATATTTTTCCGAAATCTCCCATCTTTTTGATGAGGATCAATAATTTTCGTTTTTGTACATCTGATGTTTTTAAAAAATATTCGTAAGCTTGACTGAAACCGTTTTGATCGTAAAACCATTCTATTCTAAAACAATCGCCCTCGTAAATTAAAGAGCTTTTCTCATCCATAGTGTAATTGTACCATATTTATGATACATGGTCAAGTTTTTCAAATTGTAATTCTTTCTTGCAATTTCAACGAGTGCCTCGCTCGTCGGTTTCCCTTCAATACGTAAACGTGCTGTAAATCGCTTTAAACGTATCCGCGTAGCGGTCGAAATCTTCGGGAGTCGAAGAAAAAGTCAATACGTACGCTTCGGTTCCGCTGATCGTCACGAACTGCATCTGCTGCAAAGCGATTCCGTTGAGTTCTCCCGAAAATATCTGATAGTCGGCGCCTTCTTCGATAAGTTTGAAATTCGCGTAAAGCTTTTTCAGCACTTCCCTTCCCGCTTTTAAATATGCTTTTACCGAATATTTTGACGGAAGTTTTTCTACGGTCAAATTACCGTTTTCCTGAAACGTATCGTTTTCTTCGATCGGAGAATACAGGATAAACACGGTCGCGGAATCCGTCCGCTGTGCGAGCCAAAGCGAAGGAACCGTTATGGAATAGTTGTCGATTTTTATTTCCATGCCGCCGTCGCAGAACGCCGCCGTCGCAAATGCGAAAAATAAAACCGCCGCAAAAACCGCCGTTTTTTTCATATAAACCTCTTTGAGCCGCGCACACGCAAAGGTATCGGATACGAAAATTTTGCGACGCGGATATCGTTATCTTATTCGTGCATATCGATTTTGTCAATTATAAGATGCGTCTTTTAGCCGCGCGGCGCCTTTGCAGGGTCGATCGGCATGCCGTTTTGAAAAACCATAAAGGTCAAACTCGGACTTCCCGCCGCATTTTTTCCGGCAGTGCCGACCGTGTCTCCGCACACGACGTAATCGCCTTTTTTTACATGAACCGAACCGAGCCACGAATACGCGTAGATCAATCCCGTTTTCGATTCGACGAACACGATGTTTCCGTAGCCGCGGTACATTCCGGTGTACATGACGGTTCCCGCGCGGATCGATTTTACCGGTTCGTCTTTTTCGGCCGAAAGTTCGACGCCCGACACTTTACCCTTCGTGTAGACGACGGACGGATGCTTTACCGGCCATAAAAGCGAAGAGTCTCCCGTTCTGGCAGGGCTCTGAGATGAAGATGCACTCTTACCGGACGAAGCGTTGTTCGAAATATTTTTTGCGGGAGCTGCGGGTTTTGCGGGCACTTTTATGTGTTGCCCTACTTTGATCACGGCATCGTTTGCCATATTGTTTATCGAAAGCAGATCGTATAATTTTATATCGTATCTCCGCGCGATCGAATAGAGCGTATCGCCTTTTTGAACGGTATAAGTTTCCGTATTTTTTGCAATTTCTGAAACGGGCACATTCTCCTTTTTTTCCGGTACGGCGCTCAATGCAGCCGCATTCGTTATATCGGCCGACGGAATTGTCAATTTTTGCCCCGCTTGAAGTACATCGTTTTCCGAAAGATTGTTCGCAGTTCGAAGCTCTGCAACCGTAAGCTCGTAGCGGCGGCTTATCGAATAAAGAGTGTCGCCTTTTTTGACGATATACGTGCTGTCCGCAAAAGCCGACGAGGCAAGCGCAAAGATGAGGGCAATACAGACTGCAAATGAGGACGATTTTTTTCCGTTGACTTTCATACCGTTATAATATCGGCAAAAAAAGCGAATTTAATGAGACGGACAAACGACTGTCGAAAAAGGAACAGGCTTTTGAGAAACACCATTCGCCCCAATCGAGAGGCGGCGTCAAAGTGCGACCAAATCCTGAAACAATTTTCCCGCATCGATGCCGTTTATCGTTTCGCCCGGCTTATAGTGACCGAGAAGGCTTTCCCGACCGTGTACCAAGTGTTCGGACGTAATGCCGTGTTTGATCGAACTGTCGGCTTCGAGAAGGGCCGCAAGGTGATCGGAAAGGCGCACGAGACGGCCGTCGACGGGTTCAAAAGCGTCGCTGTTAAAACGCCCGTTCAAATCTTCCCATGAAACCGCTTCGCTCTTTCCCTCCCGCCGTATGCGGTTTACGAATTCGTCGTTCGTATAGTAGCGCAGTTCGTCGGCAAAAAAATCTTCCATGAGCGGAACGAGTTCTCTGCCTGCGATTTCATCTTCGATGCGCTTTACGATGTCGGGCAGTGCGTCGGTCGCCTGTTTTACAGGCGATATGATATCGCGAGTAACGGCTTCGGGCAAATCGTGAAAGAGGGCGCAGAAAAAATTATTGATGATCCGCCTCGAACACATTTCGATTCCGGTGCTTCGCGCGAGCAGCAGCGTCATGACCGCGACAAAATAGCTGTGACCGAGCACGTTCGTCTTCGGCACCCGCGGCGTTTGATTCCAGCGCGTTTGGAAGCGCAGCTGTTCCGTCTTTAATAAAAAATCGTAGGTCTTTTGATGCGTGAGCATCATCTGCAGCCCTTCCAAATCGAGGTAGGGACGGATCTGCGCTTGGAGTTCCGTTTCGATCTTTACCAGGCGCTCCCGCTCGTTGACGACGGAGAGCATTTGGAGTTCGCGCATCGTCGAATACTTGTGCGCCGCCTGCAGTACGCGGTAGGATGCCGTAAGAGATGCGGGGATCGGAAGCGTTTCCGCTTTTTGACCGACATAGATCGTAAAGCGGGAAAAAAGTTCGTCGTCGTTTATGAGCGGACGGTATTGCGACAGCACCCATTCGTCGAGCCGAAGATATTCGGCGGTGTATTCTTTTTTTAACAAACGCTGCACGGGCGCTTTTATATCGCACAGGGAAATCTTTCGGAGCAGGTCGAACAGAGAGGCATAGGCCATCCATTCCCAATCGATCGCCTCTCCTTTGTGTTCTTCGAATTTTCCGATGATGTAGGCGATTATCATCTTTTCGCCGGCTTTATCCATTTCGATCAAATCGAAAGGCCGGATCAAATCGTTCCAGCGCTGAATGGAAAATCCTTCGAAAATTTTTAGGGCAAGCGCTTTGTTGATCATTATGAACTTGAACCCGCTTTTTGATCGGCTTCCATTTTATCTTTCCAGATGACGGCCTTTTTTTTGATATCTTCGGCATTTGTTTTATCGCCGATCGCGAGACAGAGTTTATGGCGTGCAAGCAGAAATTTGATCGCGTTGCGCATATCGTCGATGCGCCTCGTAGAAAGCTCGTATTTATCGCGGTAACCGTTTGCCGAAGCGTCGAGCAATTTTTGCAGTTTACGCACGTAAAGCACCGTCGTTTCGTAATCGGCAGAACTCGGTTCAAAATAATCGCGCGCACCCTTTTTCATGTCGATAAGATTTTTTGCAACGGCGGTAAAGCGTCCTTCAAGTTCGACGAAAGACCATTTCCATTTGCTGTTTTCGCCGAACGCGTCTTTTAAAAGACGTATGGCGAGCCCGAGCTTTCTCATGAGCAGATAACGTTTTGCGATCGGCGTATTCGCGATGTTTTCCCATTTGGACGAAAGTTCGGAGTACGGCACATCGATAAAATTCGTTACGATATCTTCGAGATAAATAATCGCACGGTAAAGCGTTTTGCGCGATTCGTTGAGCGCGTCGTTATTTTTTACTTCGAGTATTTTCAGCGACAAACTGTTTTCCGCCATGTAGAGACTCGAAACGAAAACCATATCTTCGGCAAGCTGCAGCTTTTTATACGCTTCGCCCGCGTGATCGCTTTTCATGAGCTCGATGAGCGTTTTTTCTTTTGCGAGCAGATCGTCGATTTGTTTTTGATAGGGCTTAATCGCTTCGGCAAGCTGCCCCCGCGTCGTTTCCGATATCTTTGCCATATATCCCCCGAATAAAAGTCTTTTTTTACCCTATCTTACCGAACCGTTCGAGCATCGACCGCGCGTGTTCAAGCGATTCGTTCGAATTTTCTCCGGAAAGCATACGCGCGATTTCTTTTACGCGCTCCTCCCCCCGAACGCTGCGGCATTCGGACGACGTTTTTCCGTTAGATACTGCTTTTTCAATCTTTATCTGATTATCGGCATAAACGGCAATACTTGCAAGATGCGTTATACACAATATCTGCCTGTTTTTTGCAAGGTTTTTGAGATGGCTTCCGACCGATACCGCGACTTCCCCTCCGATACCCGTATCGATTTCATCGAAGACGAGGGTCGAAACGGGATCGGTTTCGGCAAATATCGTTTTAAGCGCGAGCATGACGCGGGAAAGCTCGCCCCCCGAAGCGATCTGAGCGAGCGGTAAAAGAGGAGAACCGGGGTTCGCGCTTATCAAAAATTCGACGTTGTCCATGCCGTAGGGACCGCATTTTTGCACCGCGCCGCTTCCGGGCTTTTCTTCGACGCGCACCGAAAAGCGAGTGCCTTTCATACCGAGATTTACAAGCACCGATTCGACTTCTTTCGACATCGCATCTCCCGCAGCCTTTCGTTTTTCCGAAAGCGCTTTTGCGGCCGTGTAGACTCGCCGTTCGGTTTCCGCCGCCTCTTTTTCAAGAGAAGCTTTATCGGCGGTTCCCGCGCCGAGCCGTTCGAGATTTTCTTCGGCTTCGGCCGCATACTCCAAAACTTCGGAAAGAGGCGCCGACGGGGACGATGCGTATTTTTTCTTTAAATTATAGATGAGGGAAAGGCGCTCCTGCACTTCGACGAGGCGTGCGGGATCGAAGACGAGTTTGTCTTTATACGCGGAAAATTCTTCGGCGATATCGGACACTTCGTAAAACGCCGATTCCACGCGCGAATCCAAATCGGAAAGCGTTTTATCCATTTCGAGCGCATGGGATGCATCGCGCCGCACTTGTTTTAAAATCGACACGGCGGAAGTTTCGTTGTCGGAAAGCATATTTACGATCGTATCGATGTCTGAGGCGAGTTTTTCGTAGGACGAAAGCCTTCCCTCCTCTTCGGCAAGCAGAACGTCTTCATCGGCTTTGAGCTTCGCCTCTCGTATTTCGTTTACCGCAAACGAATACATTTCGATTTTCCGTTCCCGCTCTTCGCTCGATGCGTTGAGTTCCTCGAGGAGTTTCCGTTTTTCGACGAGTTCGGCGTAGAGTGCGGTAAAACGGCGCACTTCTTCGGTGATGCCCGCTCTCGCGTCGAGGAAAACGCGGTGCTGCACAACGCGCATGAGCGACTGATGATCGTGCTGTCCGTGAATGTCGACGAGGAGGGCTGAAAAAGAAGCCAAGTCGGCTCTCGTGACGGGCGTGCTTTGGATCCATGCCGACGACTTTCCCGAGTCGCGGAGGGTACGGCGTACGAGTACACGTCCGTCGTCGCTTTCGATGCCGTGCTGTAAAAGCCATGCTTCCGCCGTTACGGCTTCTTCCTCGACGAGTGAAGTCTGCAAAGCTTTCGGCACATCGTCTTTAGCGCCTTCGCTTTTTCCGCCGAGTAAAAAAGTTCCCGACACCGACGCTTCGTGAGAGGGGCTTCGGATCATCTGAGCGTCCGATTTTCCGCCGAGCAAAAACGACAGGGCGCCGATGAGGATCGATTTACCCGCACCCGTTTCGCCTGAAAGCACGGTAAAGCCGCGCGGAAATTCTATGGAAACTGAATCGATGAGCGCAAAATCTTTAATCGTCAGGTCTTCGAGCATGCGGCCCTCCCGACCAATTCAATTTTGAACGAAGCGCGCTGCAAAACTTTTCTGTCGTACAGCCGGCGAGCTTTACTTTGTGCGCGGCTTTCCGTATGGTGATGAGGCTTTCCGCTTTCAGCGCAAAAGGCGTTTGTCCGTCTACGGTGATAAGCGCGGCCTCTTTTCGCATCGAAAGGAGCTTTATACTCACTTCTTCGCGCGGATCGAGTACGATGGGACGCGATGAAAGCGAAAAGGCGTTTATCGGAGTGAGAATGATCGCATCGAGTTCAGGATCGACGATCGGTCCGCCGGCAGACGCCGAATATGCGGTCGAACCGGTGGCCGTGCTGACGATGATGCCGTCCGTTTTAAAAACGCCGAGCGGCACGCCGTCGTAGGATACTTCAAGCGAAACGGTTTTTGCAGCCGTATCCGCACTGACGACGACATCGTTTAAGGCGACGGCGGAAAAATCCCCTTGTAAACCGCGCGAAAAGGAAACTTCGAGCATGCTCCGCTCGCCGATAAAAAGCTTGCCCGATAAAAAAAGTTCGAGCTTTTCTTTCCATTCGTTTTTTTCGATGCTCGCGATAAAACCGAATTCGCCCAAATTGACAGGGAATACGGGAATGCCGAGCGACGCGCAGCCGCGGGCGGCAAAGAGCACCGTGCCGTCGCCGCCGAGCGTTACCGCAAAATCCGAACCGGAAAACGGATTGTCGTCGCTGAAGCCGTCAAAGCGGTAAAACGACGATGCGATATTTTTTTCCGCCAAAAAGCGCTTGATTTCATTTCCGAGAGCCTGTGATTCGCTCTTTGACGTGTTGACGACGATACTGCAGTTTTTCATACGGCTCCCGCTCACGGCAGCGTGCCGAGTACTTTTGCGATCTGCGCCGTTTCGGCATGCGTAAGCCGCGGATAGAGAGGAAACAAAACGCAGCGCAGACTGAGCGATTTTGCGCGGATGCACGAAGGTGAAAGCGCCTCATCGCGTAGCGCGATAACCGAATGTTCGAAAGCGCGGGTGATTTCGATACCTTTGCGGTCGGTATACTGTTTGACGTCTTTGTATGAACTGGAAAGGACGAGCGGAAAGGTACACATCGTCGAAGCTCCGTCAAGATCGCGTACGAGTATTTTATGCCTGCCCGACATACAGGCGCGCTGAAAAATCGTAAAAATTTCTTTGCGTTTTTCTTCGTTTTTATTAAATTCGCGGAGTTCGACCCATGCAAGGGCGGCATTTAAATCGGGAAGCAAATCGGTAAGAGGCGCTTCGTCGGTGTATTTTTTCAGCGGAATCCAATCCCGCCTGCTTCCCGCCATGACGACGGCTCCCCCGCCTGCGGTGACGACATCGCGCTCTTCGAGGCTTAAAATGGCAAATACGCCGTACAAACCCGCCCTCGCGCGTGCGGCTTCGGCGGGCGTACGTTCGGTTCCCTTAGGTGGGGGCGCCGAAGATCCGACGCTCTGTGAAATATCTTCGATGACAGGAATGCCGAGAGAAGCGATCGCGTCCATATCCGGCATAATGCCGTTCGCTTCGTGCAGAAGGAGGATGCGCCCGCCTTTTTTGATTCCCTCGGAAACGATATCCGCCGTTACGAGAGCGGTCGCTTCGTCGACATCGAGTACGAGCGGCGTATAGCCGAACTCTTCGAGGGCGAGTATCTGCCATGAAGGGGCAAGGGCTGAAATCATGACCGGCGTGCCGCTTTCCGCACCGAGCGCTTTCATTGCATATTTCAGCGCGATGGAAGGACTTCGCACGGCGACGGCGCCGTCACATTTGAAAAATTCTTTTACCGACTGGATAAAACGCGCGTTGAGCTCGCCCGGGCCAATCCTTTCGTCGACCATGCAGGTGAGCACGGCGTCCATCTCTTTCCGTCTGATCGTTGTACTGTGTGTTCGAATCATTTCCGGCCGTTAAAAATCGACAATCTTTTGCAGTTCTTTCGGATTGAACAGCTTGTGTATGTCGAGCATGATGAGATACGTACCGTTGTCGGCGCGGATAACGCCTTGAATGTATTCCGAGCCGATGCCGCTGAACATCTGCGGAGGATCTTTTATATCATCGGCCGCCACCGGAACTACGCGCGCGACGCGGTCGATGATGATGCCGATTTTATTGTTTTCGATACTGAGGATGATAAAGCCGCCTTCGATATCGGTGTCGATATTTTCATCTCTGAGCGATTTCAGCCGAAAGCGCTTGTGCAGATCGATGATAGGGATGATCTCTCCGCGCAGATTGATAATCCCTTCGACGTAATACGGCGCATTCGGAATAGGACGCACATCCTGTATTTTTACGATTTCCTTTACATCCATAATGTCGACACCGTATATTTCATCGCCGAGCTGAAACGTCACGAGTTGAAATTGGGAATCTTCTCCGGCCATATGCGCTCCTTGAAAACTGTTCCAGTCATCATATACTATATTTGCACATTTTGCAACATTCAATCCGCTTTTCAAAAAGTTCGCGTGCCATCGGTCAGAGCGGCTCGACGTCAGTCCCGCTGCCTTGCGTTCCGCCTTCTTTGTCTAATTATGTGCTTCTTTTTTTTCCGTGTATACATTTCCGGTGCGTTTGTCCTGCGTACTTCTGCGGAGTCGTTCCTCCCGCTTTATCAATCTGCGATAAAGAGCGTTACGGCGAAGACTTTTTCAGCTCCTGCGGATTTTAAAACGGCGGCGCAGCTTTCAAGCGTTACGCCCGTCGTAAAAAGATCGTCGACAATACACAGGTTTTTCGGTACTTTGCCGCCGAAGCGTTCGAGTTCTTTTTTCAGTTTTTTCATCGATTTCAGCGCGTATGTTTTTCCGATCGATTCGAGTCTCGCTTCCCGTCCGAGCCGTTTTTGTTCGCCTCCCGTACGGCGTTCGAGAATTCTGCACACGTCGTATCCGTATCGGTATTCAAAAAAACGGCAAAGATCTTCGATCTGATCCCAGCCTTTTTTGCGGATCTTACCCGGACGCGGCGGCACCGGAACGATAACGCAGGCTTTCGGCAGCGCTTGAAGGGCAAAAGCTGCACGTGAGGCAAAAAACGGAGAGAGGGCGCGCTCGCCTTGCATTTTCCAGCGGAATAAAAGCACGCTGTTCCACAAACGATACGAATAGAGAGGAAAAACGGCATCCGTATGTACCAAAAGACGCTCGCGTCTGCAGCGCATACATACGCCGCGCTCGGATATAAGCGTTTTTCCGCACACCGCACACCGCTCTTCCCCTTCGCATGGAGGCAACGCAAAATACCTCTTTTCACACCGGGTGCACAGGGGAAGCACTTTCGACTGCATACCGCAGACCGCACAAAGCTTTCCTCCGGCAACAAAAGACAGGGCTAAGCGCATCCCATACATTGCCCTTTCTTTCAATGCAAAAAAGAAGCGTTTCACGCTTTATATATCGCGTGGATTTTATATTTTTACGCGGTTTTTTTTTATTATTCGGACGAAACCGGTTTGCTATCCCGCTTTCCGTGATTCGCTCACGCTCTGCGTCCTCGCTTCGCTCCGGTCGCCGAGTCACTCCAGGCGGGCGTACGTTATTCCCCGTTTCTTCCGTAAAGCTTGCTTAAAAACGCGAGAGAGGCGGCCGCTTCGTCGGTGAGAGAGTTTTCATCCATACGCCACATCCAATTTCCGCCCGCCGTCGAAGGGGTATTCATGCGAGAGCCGTTGTCAAGTCCTAAAACGTCCTGCAGCGGGATGACGGCGTACGAAGCGATCGATGCGAACGCTTCCCTTACGAGTTTTCCGCACAATTCTCCGCTTGTGACCATAGCCCGCGCGTCTTCATTCGAAAGCGGCTTTCCGCACAGATATTCGGCGGTCACCCGCACGACATCGTCTCTTTCTCGGAGGAGCCAGCCCTGCAGCGTATCGTTGTCGTGCGTGCCGGTATAAACGACGCAGCGCGTATTTTCGTATTCATGCGGCAAAAAAGCGTTCGTCATGCCGCCGCGTCCGGCCTCTTCGGGATCGAAAGCGAACTCGAGCACTTTCATGCCCGGAAAACCGCACGAGTCGCGGAGAGCGCGCACTTCGTCGGTGATGATGCCCAAATCTTCGGCGATGACGGGGATATCGCCGAGAGATGCTTTGACGGCGGCAAAAAAATCCGCGCCGGGGCAGCCTACCCACATACCGTTTACGGCAGTCTCTTCTCCGTACGGAACCGACCAATAGGATTCAAAGCCGCGGAAGTGATCGATTCGGATACAGTCGACAAGTTCGAGCGCACGGCGTATGCGTGAAAGCCACCACGCATATCCGTCTTTTTTCATCGCATCCCAATCGTAAAGCGGATTTCCCCACAGCTGTCCCGTCGCCGAAAAATAATCGGGCGGCACTCCCGCTACGCGCGTCGGAATACCGTTTTCATCGAGCTGAAACAGTTTTTGGTTCGCCCACACGTCCGCCGAATCGGGAGCGACGAAAATCGGAATATCGCCGATGATATCGATACCGAAGGAATTGGCATAGCGCTTCAAGTCGCCCCACTGCACCGCGAAAAAAAACTGTATCGCTTTAATAACTTCGATTTTTTCCGCGTGCTCATCTTTCCACTGCCCGACCGCTTGCGGCTTACAGGATGCAAGTTCTTTCGGCCAGGAATTGTTCCACATCGCATTCGCTCCGCCCGAATTGTCTCCCTGCTCTTTTGCTTTTTCTTCGAAAAAGTTTTTTACGCTCATAAAGACGGCGTAAGTGTCGAGCCATGCCGCGTTGTCGTTTTTAAAAGATGTGAAGGCATCTCGGTCGGCCTCGTTTGCGTGCGACAAAAAATAAAGAGCGCATTTTGAAAGCGCAGGCAGCTTCCACCAAACGACCGAGCCGAAATCGACCGGTCCGTCGGAGCGTATATAATCGGGCGGCACCGTATCGTCCGCGTCCGCCCAGCCTCTTTCGGTAAGCAGTTCAAAATCGATAAGGAGCGGATTTCCCGCAAAGGTTGAAAACGATGCGTACGGAGAATCTCCGTAGCCGGTCGGGCCGAGCGGCAATATCTGCCACAGTTTTTGGTGCGAGCGATGCAGCCAGTCTACAAACCGATATGCGTTTTTTCCGAGCGTTCCGATGCCGGGACTTCCCGAAAGGGATGTCGGATGCAAAAGAATGCCGCTTTTTCGTGTAAATGTCATAATTCGATTTTACTTCTTTTACGCCGCATCCGCAAGCGGAAATTTTCCAACTCTCATCAATTTCGAAATTTTCCAACGGTTTCGTGTTTTGATAAAAACGGCGAGTTTGCGAAGCAAACTCGCCGCGTAATCTATTTATTATTAATTTCTGTGCGCGATCCAATAATCGCGAACTGTTTCGATATTGTTGTAGATATAGTTGAAATCGATTTTCCACAGCGGAATATCGGCAAGCGGAATGTTGCCTTTTGCCGTCGGATTTTCGGGTCTCACCGACCACGAACCGAGTGAAACGAGCGGCTCATAGCCCTTCCCTTTTCCGTCTTCTCCACCCATCCAAAATTTAATAAAAAGCTTTGCGGCGTTCGGATGTTTGCATTGGTTTGCGATTGAAACAAAGTTCAATGCGGGAATACCGTTAGACACGTGCATCGCCTTCGGACCGTAGTCGATCGCGTAGCCGTCGCGCTGCTTTCGAAGCTTTACGGAAGAAGCGTAGCCGACCGGCGGATTTTTTTGTCCCTTAGCGCCGACGAGTTCGATAACTTCATCGGAACCCTTTGCGATGATCGGCGAGTTTGCAAGAAAGCGTTTGATAAAAGCATAGCCTGCGTTCGGCTCGTCTTTTGCAAGCTGAATTTTCTTACCGAATACTTTTTCGTAATCGGCCGCCATTTCGTCCGCGTGCTGCACCATGGCCGTAAGCGGGGCGCAGTAGGCGTCGTTGCTCGCAGCGTCCTGGAAAACGACACGCCCCTTCCATTCGGGCTTCGTAAAATCCCACCATGACGTAATCGGGCAGGTTTTATATACTTCGGTATTGTAAAACCACAGATTCAGTTCGAGCATGAGCGGCGTAAGCGACATGTAAAGAGACGGAACGTTTTTGAAAATAGAGGCAGGCTGATAGTTATGCAGCATGCCTTCGGAAAACATTTCATACGTGTATTCGCCGACCTGCTCTTTCGAATGCAAAATATCCACAGTGCGGATACCCGATTTATATTCGGTTGCGAATTTTTCTTTCAATGTGCCGGAAGAAATATCGTATACTTCCACGTTGATGCCGGGATACGCTTCTTTAAAAGCGTTTGCAACTTTTTGCGTACGGCTTGAAATCGTATAGATAACGAGCGCGCCTTCGGCTTTCGCTTTTTGATAGAGCTCTTGGACGCTTTCGTCTTTATCGAGACCGTTTTCCCTCGCCCACTTCGCTTCTTGGCTGTTCGATTTCGTTTCGATTCGACCCACCGAAAATGCGGACGAAAGCATCGCCGCCGCCAACAGTACAGTTACTGCAATCTTTTTCATTATATACTCCTATATTAATAATTAATAAATTATAAAATCCGGTAATTGCTTCGATACGATCAATCGCTTTCGCCTTCGGCGGATTTTTTTACGAGAGCGCCGGACGCCGTATCGAATACGTTGAGCTTTTCGGGAGCTATCGCCGCGTAAACCTTTTCATCGGCTTTGTAGTGGCGGATACCGAGCCGCTTTGCAAGGAAAGATTCTCCGGCGACGGAAAGACGTATGAGCGTTTCGCTTCCCGCAGGCATACTCGAATACACGCGGCACTCGACGGCACCCTTGGATGCCGTGCCGGAAATCGTCACTTCTTCCGGCCGAAAACCTATCCTGCAGTCGAATGTTCCGTCGGGAATCTTATCGGTGCAGTCGCTTTTTTGAAATGCGAAATTTCCGAATGCGCTTTCGACTTCGAGTCCCGCTTCCGTCCGTTTCGCTTTTCCGTCGATAAGATTTATTTTCGGATTTCCGATAAATTCCGCGATGCGTACGCTCGCAGGATTTTGGTACAAACTCATAGGACTTGCAACCTGTTCGATGTGGCCGTTGAAAAAAACGGCGATGCGCGTCGACAGCGTGAGCGCTTCCACCTGATCGTGCGTGACGTAGATGATCGTCGTTCCCATCTCCTCGTGCAGTCGCTTCAGTTCGCTGCGCATATCGACGCGGAGTTTTGCGTCGAGGTTTGAAAGCGGTTCGTCGAGCAGGAGAAGTTTGACAGGCGAAGCGATGGCGCGGGCAATGGCGACGCGCTGCTGTTGTCCGCCTGAAAGTTCGGACGGATAGCGCTCCGCATATTCGCCGATCTGCATACGGCTGAGCGCGCTTTCGACAAGCTTTTTCATTTCGTCTTTCGGCGTATGCTTTACGCGAAGACCGAATGCGACGTTATCGAATACCGTCATGTGGGGCCACAGCGCATACGACTGGAACACGAGATTTAAGCCTCTCTTCGCAGGAGGTGCGAAAAAACTTTCGGCCGCGTTTACGATGCGCTCGCCGTCCATGACGATTGAGCCCGACTGCGGTTTTTCGAGACCTGCGATAACGCGCAGCGTCGTCGTTTTACCGCAGCCCGAAGGTCCGAGCAGCGTCATAAACTCTCCGTCTTCGATCGTCAAATCGACGTCTTTTAAAACGCGGTTCGTTCCGTAATATTTGTTGATGCCGGTCAATACGATTTTGCTCAATTTTCAGCCTCCGAGCCCGCCGGCAATATCGGCGTGGAAAAATTTATTTGCGATCCAATAAAATAAAAACACGAGGATAAAGAGCACGATTGCGACGGCGCTCGCCGGCTGTTGAAAGCCGTTCGTCGAATACGTGTACGCCATATACGGCAGCGTCGCCTGCGTCGGCGTCATGAGGATGACGATCAAATCGAGCTCTTTTGCGATGCTTATCAAAATGAGCATAAGTCCGCTCATAAAACCGTTTTTGGAAAGCGGAAACACGATTTTGAAAAAGCGTGTCAAAAAATTCGCACCCGCTATCTGTCCCGCTTCTTCGAGCTCCGTGCTTATCTGGAGCATATTGGACGTACCCGCGCGGGAAGCGAAGGGCAAATGCTTTACGATCGAAACGAGAACGAGCACGGCAAAGGTACCGTACAGCGACGGAATGAGCGTCAGCGGATGTCCGAAAAACGAAACGCGGGTCGGAGAGGCGAACATGGCAAGGTACATCGCACCGAAAGCGATCGACGGAATGAGGTACGGGATAAACACGAGCTGTTCCACGAGTTTTCCGCTTTTTAAATGTCTGCCGCGCGAATTGATATAGCCGATGATCTGTCCGCAAATCGTTGCGATGACGGCCGTCCACGCGACAAGCAAGAGCGTATTTTTAACGAACATCCAAAACTGCGGCGATTTGAAGACGCCAGGAAGTCCGTCGGAAATCGCGGGGTTGCTTTCTCCGAGCCAGTGATGCAGCGTAAAATTGGAAAAGCTGTAATCGCCGGCTTGGAGCATAAAGGTTTGATAGAACAAAATGCCGAGCGGAAGCACGACGGCTATGGCCAAAAACGCGGAGAGTACGGCGACAATCGGCGCTTTCCATGAACCGAGTGCAAGCGGCGTCGAACGGCTGCCCTTTCCGCCTATCGTCGCATAGGATTTCCGCGAACCGATGAGCCTTTGATTGACGAAGATATTCACCGACGCGATGAGGATGAGCATGATGCTGATCGCAAAACCCGTACCTTTTTGCGATTGAACGGTCGCATAGAGCGAAGTCGAAATCGTATAGTAGCCGACTTTGAGACCGAGAAAAGAGGGGACGCCGAAAGTGCCCATAACTTTTGAAAAAGTCAATATGACGCTTGAAAGGATGGCCGGAAGCACGAGCGGAAAGGTGATCTTTCTGAGCATAAGCCCCTTCGACGCGCCGACGATCTCTCCCATCTCTTCGAGTTCCGAATTTATGGAACGGAGAGCCGCGGAGACAAGGAGGTACGCATAGGCGTAATAATGTATGGAAAGTACAAATACGATCGGAATCGGTCCGTAGGCGAGCCAGTCGGGAGCGTTGATGCCGAAATAGCTTAAAAATCCCGCAGCCCCTCCTATCGTTTCGTTACGGAACACGGTGAGCCATGCCATGGATTTGCACCACGACGGCAGCATATACGGTACGATCACCGCAAGAGAGAAAAATCTTTTTGCCGGCAAATCGGTACGCACTAAAAGCCACGCGACAAGAGAGCCGATGAGGATCGAAAGAGCACTCGTACAAACGGCGATGACAAGAGAATTGCGGAGCGGGATCCAAAAGAGATTGCGCGAAACGTCGCTCGCCAAAAGCCGCTTCCAGTAGTACAGCGTAAACTGCCCTTCGACCGCGCCGCGCACGCGACGGAGGTCGGATTTCGCCATCGTAAAGGTCGTACCGATCATCTGTACAAGCGGGACGACGATGAGATAGCATAAAATCGCTACGGAAACGAGCATGATGATATTGTACGGATTGGTAAAATAATTTTTTAGGCGATTTTGCAACAGTCTCCGCCGGGAAAAGGACGGAAACGGCTCATCGGCATCGTACAGTGCAGGTCGCATCACATACTCCATTGAAAAATCCGACATCGGTCGCCGGGTAATGACGGGTACTGCTAAAAAATCGGTTGAATTTTCACAGGCCGTTGATACAAAAAATGGGGCCGTCTCAAAAGTCGGTTACTTTCTCGACAGCCTGTCGAGTTTAAAATTAAGTCTTTATATTGTAATGACTTAATTTTAAACGTCGCATAGTACATCAAGGAAGCTGTCCAAAAACTTCAGTTTTTGGACAGCCCCGAAATTACAATTTAATTTCGGTCAGTGTATAATACATCGTATGAAAAGTCAATGAGAATTTTTTATCGATTACGATTTTGCAATAGCAAAAATAATCGCCGTATGCTATAATTATGCCGATATATAAGATCGGGCGTCTTTAAAAAACGATCGTTAGAATTGCAGCCGGTCGGATTTTCACGGACGCGCAATCGTACCACTCGCGGAGGAATACCGATGAACAATCGTTTTGTTTTTAAAATTGCTGCGGCTTTTGCTTACACCGTGTTTTTCATATCGGCGCTCGCATCTCAGGTAAATGAACCCGAATTGAAGAGCGTTTCGGATACGGTCGAATTTATCAACTACGTCGGACCGCATGCGCGGATCGATTCGCTTTCGGCGATCAAAGAACTCGGTTCGTCGTCCGGCCGCATCATCGCCCGCTCGCGAAGTTCGTATATGAGCGCGGGCGACAGCGGGAAGTATTATGTCATCCATGCCGTCGATCCGAAAGAAAAAGGCAAGCTCGACGCCGATATTTTGTTTATCGGACGGAACGCGACGGTCGATCACATCGTCAATCTTCGACGCATCATTTCGGCATATCTTTCGGCTGCCTACAATTATTCCGAACGGGACGCCGATACGCTTGCGGTTTTTATAACGGTGTACAACGCGGTCTACCGTTCCAATATCGATTATTTCAAATCGCGCTATAAAAATATCGTAACGAAAAATCTCACGGAAAAAAACTGCGGTCTTTCGGTTCGATACGACGAATGGCCCGGCCGAAGCCAAATCGTCATTCCGCTC
Source organism: Treponema sp. Marseille-Q4132 (assembly GCF_014334835.1). Taxonomy (NCBI): domain Bacteria; kingdom Pseudomonadati; phylum Spirochaetota; class Spirochaetia; order Treponematales; family Treponemataceae; genus Treponema; species Treponema sp. Marseille-Q4132. The sequence goes on along the minus strand of NZ_CP060591.1, from coordinate 298,018 downwards.
GCCGACGTGAACGGCGGCTTGAGTACGGTCGATACTTCGGCGATCAGCGATAAAAGAGTCGTCGAATCCATGAAAGAAGACAACGACAGGAATATCGACAGCCGCAAACAGATGGTCGACATAAAAGAACGCGAAGCCGACAAAGCAAGCGAGCAGGCGCAGAGTGCGCAAAAACGCGCGACCGAGGAACAGAAAAAACTCGACGAAGAAAAAAAGAAAAACGAAGCGGCACAGAGAGAAGCCGAAGCGGCTCGCGAAAAAGCCGAGCAAAATCCGAACGATAAAAAAGCACAGAGCGAAGCCGAAAAAAAAGAGCAGGCTGCGGACGAACAGCAAAAGAAAACCGACGAACAGGCGGAGCGTACGAAGCAGGCAAAAGATGAAGCTTCCGAAGCGCAGGCTCGAGCCGACAAAAAAGAAACCGAAGCCCAGCAGGAGCGAAAAGAGATCGCAAAGGATCAGCAGGAAATCATCGAACGAGATGCCGCAAACGCGAGAGCCGGCGCCGTATACGGTATGCAGCTGACCGACGAAAAAGAACTTCTTTCGGGTTTGGTTAAAGTCAATTCGCAGACGGGCGAAGTCATACACGCCTCCCCCGTCACCTTTATCCGCGACAGGACCTATTATCCGGCAGGAAGCGGCTTTATCGCGATTGCCGGCAAAAATGCCGGAAACGGTACGGTAAAACTCGTTATCCTCGATTCGGTCAATATGGAAATCATAAAAGAAAGCGATGAAACCGTTTCCGAAAGTTCCGTTCTCGCTCGAGACGGCAAGGATTATTATTGTATTATCCGCGACGGAAACGATTGGGTACTCGGAAAATACGACGAAACGCTGAAATTGCTTTTGAAATCGAAGGTGCCGCTCATGCAGAGCTCTCCCGTTTCGGTTTCCGATACTGCGATCGTCGTGACGGGAACGAGCGGCAGAATCAAACTGCTTGCAAAAAACGATCTGTCCGAGCTGCCCCCGCCGCAAAAAAAATAAAAAAGGCTGAACGGGACGCTTATATACGGCGTTCCGTCTTGCTCCTGTATTTTGTGTAAAAAAAAATACACCTGCCCCGTGCGCGCGATCGAAAATTTCGGACGCACACACCGTTTTAAGCCGATTTCAAGTTTTGTAAAGAGATTCGGAATCGGCTTAAAATACTTCGTTTCCGTTCAATGATCCGCTTTATTTTCGAACTTTGCGCACGGCGGGATAAACGTCATTTCGACGGTGCCCGTAGCGCCGTTACGCTGTTTTGCGACGATGAGTTTTGCGTCCTGCGGTTCGTACGGATCGTCGCGTTTTCTGTCGCGGTGGATGAATATGACGACGTCGGCGTCCTGCTCGACCGCGCCCGAACCGCGGATTTGAGCGAGCGTCGGTTCGTTGCCTTCGGCGTCGCGGGAAACCTGCGAAAGCGCTACGATCGGAATTTTCAGCTCTCGTGCGAGCGCTTTCAGCGATTTTGAAATTTCCGCTACCTGTTCGAATACGGGTGCGCTCCTGTCTTCCGTGACGATAAGTCCGATATAATCGATAAAGATGATTTTGACGCCGTGATTTGCGACGAGGCGGCGTGCCATCGCGCGGATGTCGAGGAGCTTCATATTCGGCGTGTCGATGATAAAAAGCGGCGCATCATAGCAGCGGCCTGCAGCATCCTGAAGACGTTGAAATTCCTGTATCTGCAAAAAGCCCGAACGCAGTTTATTGCCCGGAACGCGCGACACTTGGGAAAAAAGACGCTGCCCGATGAGTTCGTAGGACATTTCGAGCGAAAAAAAACCGCACGGAATACGCTTGTCGACCGAAATGTATTCCATCATCGAAAGCGCAAGCGCGGTCTTTCCGATTGACGGGCGCGCGCCGATGACGATGAATTCCGAATTTTGAAAACCGCTTGTCATCGTGTCGAGTTTTGAAAATCCCGACGGAACGCCGGTAAATTGATTGCGGCTTTGGTATCGCTTGTTGATAAGTTCGATCGTCTCCGCGAGCACGTCGTTTATCTTGTGGATTTCCGTCGCTTCGTTGCGCTGCGAAAGCGCGAATATTTTCTGTTCGGCGTCTTCGATGAGTTCGACGCTTTCGTGCGTTTCATCGAATGAAGATGCGTGCATTTCCGATGCGATTTTGATGAGGTCTCTGCGGTATGCGCAATCGATGACGATGTCGGCGTAGTATTTGATATTCGCGCTCGTAGGCACTTTACCCGTCAAATCTGCAATATAAGCCGCCCCGCCCGCTTTTTCGAGGCTGCCGTCTTTTGTCAGCTGATTGATGACGGTAAGCGTATCGCCCGTGATATTTTGCTGAGCGAGAGCGATCATCGCTTCATAGATGATTCGGTTTTGCAGCGAATAAAAGCGATCCGCACGCAGGATCGTAACGATATCGGTTACGGCATCCCAATCGAGAAGGAGCGCGCCGAGAACCGCCTGTTCGGCTTCCGCATTGTGCGGCGGAACCTTATCTTTTAACACCGCAGCTGCCATATTTTTCTCCACACGCTTTCAACAGATTATCCCCAAGATATCCACAAGTCGGCATCTTTAGACGGCGAAAGCCGGCCGCTCCTTCGGAACGCACCGGCTTTCGCCGCATATCGACTGATATTCGCTTATTAAAAACGAGATGAAACTGTCTTAAAAGCGGTCGGTTTTTAAGACAGCCGTTCCCGTTGTATCGGGACGGAAAATTACGCTTCGGCTCCGTCTGACTGTACGCTTTCTTCCGAAACGCTTTCGGAAGCTTTTTCTGCGACCGCTTCCGCACTTTCGTTTGCGGAAGCGGCATCGGCGTTTTCGGCTTTCGCTTTTTTCGCTTTGTCGTCGGCCGCATCTTTCGCTTCGGTGCTCACTTCGCCCTTTACCGAAACGAGCATCTGAGCGGTCTGCGCTTCGTAAAGTTTAACGCTGAAGTGATAGTTTCCGACGGATTTGATCGAAACGCCCGGAATTTCGATGCGTTTGCGCTCGATTTCAAATCCGTTCTTTGCAAGCAGGTCGGAAATGACTTGGGCGGAAACCGCACCGAAAAGCTTTCCGTTTCTGCTCGCCGGCATCGTAATCTCCAAGTGCAGCGCTTCGAGCTTTTCTTTGAGACTCGCCGAATCTCTGCGCTTTTGTTCTTTGCGCGCTTCTATTTCGGCTTTGCGGCTTTCAAAGAACGCGACGGTCGCCGCATTGTACGGTACGGCAAGTCTTCTCGGGCGCAAAAAATTCCGGAAATATCCGTCGGCGACGTTTTTGATGTCTCCTTCTTCTCCGAGCGTTTTAATGTCCGTGTTTAAAATGACTTTCATGTTCAAGCTCCTCTTAAAAATGGTATGGCGCCGCTTAAATCCGCGTTCGGCTGCGGCGCCGCTTTTGTTATCGTTCGGGCGCGTCACCAGGAGTCGGATCGCATACCCGATCAATCATATCGTTTTTCAGTCCGCAACGTAGGGCAAAAGACAGATATTGCGCGCGCGCTTGATGGCTGCCGCAAGTTCTCTCTGGTGTTTTGCACAGGTACCGGTGATACGGCGCGGAAGAATTTTACCGCGTTCGGTCATATAGCGGCGCAGGCTGTCGGCGTTTTTGTAGTCGATCTTCGTTTTGTTCGCACAAAAACGGCACACTTTTTTGCGGAAATAGGTTTTTCCGCCCTTTCTTCCCGCACCTTTTTCTTCCGCATCGTCGTCGCTCATAGGAGCTGCATCGAGAGCGGCCGCGTTCATCTTTTCTTCAGCCGAAACGGCCTCTCTTTCGTTATTCAATTCGTCTGCCATTATAATCTCCAGTTAATATTAAAAAGGAATATCTTCGGGGAATCCGTCATCGGACGGAGAGGACGATACGCCGTACTGTCCCTGCGCTTCGGACGACGCTTTCGGTTGAAATCTCGGAGCACCCCCGGACGCTTGTCCGCCCTCCGATTTTCCGCCGAGCAGCTGTACCGAATTTGCAACGACGACGACTTTGCTGAAATTCTGTCCGTCCTTTTGCCAGCGGTCCTGCTTCAGATAACCGTCGACGGCGATCTGCTTTCCTTTGAGCAGATACTGTTTCAAGTTTTCGGCAGTCCGTCCCCAAATCGTTATGTCAAAGTAATTGACTTCGTCTACCCACTGTTCGCCTTCTTTTTTGCTTCTATTGACGGCGATACTGATATTTGCGCGCGCCATCTGACCGTTGCCGACATACGCAAAAGAGCGTTCGTCCGCACCGAGGTCTCTCGTCAAGCGCCCGATCAAAAATACGTGATTCATGTCCGTCATCGTTCAGCCTCCGAAAGCGGGAATTTCGACACTAGTTTGCGTCTTTTTCGTCGAGTTTTACAAACAGGTACTTGAGCATGTTTGCGTTCAGTCTGAACTGTTTGTTGATTTCGATGAGTTTCGCGGGATTGAGTTTCATCGTAAACAGGATAAAACGGCCGCGTTTTTGTTTTTTGATTTCATAGGTTAAATCGCGGTCGCCGAAGGGTTCTTCTTTTTCGATTTCGGCGCCGAATTCGTTTAAAACGCTTCGGACATCGTCAGCGCCTTTTTTCGACTTTTCCTCGTCAAGCGGGAAAACTGTCATCAGTTCGTATTTTCGCATGGTATCTCCTTGTGGACATTCGGGAACTTCATACGAAGCTCCAAGGGGTGTCTTGTCATATTATCAGATTGATGAAAAATGGTCAATCATGTATACTTTAATCGATATGAAATTATTTTGCCGAATTTTTTTCGTCATGCTCTTTTTTCCGATAGCCGCATCCGCAGCCGATACTTATTTAAAACTCATGCAAACCGGTACGGCAAAGCAAATCAAACGAGCGTTTTTATTCGATGGAGACGCTCCTTTTCATACGATCGGAAAAGAACGAAACAACCTGCTCATTACGGCGATCATATACGACAGAAGCGAAGATGTCATCCGCCTGTTGCTCAAAGCGGGTATCGATGCCGATCAAAAAAATCGGGAAAAGCGGACGGCCGTTTCATACGCATGCGAATACTGCACCGGCAAAAACAGATTCGACCTCATACTCGCTTCGGGCGGCGCGTCCGAAAAAAAGATACGCTCCCGTCTTATGACGCGCGACAAAAGCGGCCGCTATGCCGCATCTTATGCCGAAAAAAACAGCGAAAGCGAAATCCGTAATTCGGTAGCGTCGTATTTAACGCAAAGCGATATCGCGCTCATCGAGCAAACGACCGAAGGGGGCATTCCCCTTCTTGCCGCTGCGGCAAACGCATATCGCCCGACGGAAGAAAGCTCAAAAGCCGTAAAGCGCAAAACCGAAAAAACAAAAAAGAGCGAAGCGAAACAAACCGAAAGCAATGACCCGCCCGCGTCCGACGAAACGGACGCCGCTGATTCGGAAACCGATACAAGCGCGGCCGAAAGCTCGGATGAAAAAACGATCGAAGAAAGCGAAAAAAATATTCCCGCAAACGAAAACACGGAAGAAAAGCTTTCCGAAAAAAAAGAATCGGGCGATGAAGAAAAAAAAGTGCAACAAGCGGCGGACGAATCCGAGGCCGTTCCGCTTCCTCCCTCTTCCGCTCCCTCATCCGCCGTGCGTCCGTCCGCGTCCTACGGCAAAATGTTTTTATACGATTATGCGGACACATCTTTCGATGCGGAAGAAGAAAGCGCGACTTCCGAAAACGAGCTCATTATTAAAAACATCAACGAACAAGACTCTCGGGGCCTTACGCCGCTCATGTATGCTCTGGCACGCGCCGATCGCGATCTTTCCGAAACGCTTATCAAAAACGGAGCCGACGTCAATGCACGCGATAAAGAAGGCTGGACGCCGCTCATGTATGCGGTGAGAACTCAAAACGATAAAAGTTTTGCCGCTATGCTTATCGATGCCGGCGCTTTTGTACGTGCAAAGAATTCATTCGGCATATCTTCGCTTTTGATTGCGGCCGAATACTCTCAAAATCCCGACATCGTTTCTCTTCTTCTCGCATCGTATTCGGCGGCCGAAAACGATGTCGCAAAAGCGTTTATCCATGCGATCACGTCTTCGAACGTACCGCTTCAAGTTCAGTGCGAAAAAATCCGTCGTTTTATCGCAAAGGGTGTTCCGCTCAACGTCTTTTATGACGGCAAAACGCCGCTCATGTATGCCGCATCTTCGGCTTCATCGACTGCGGTTATCGCGGTGCTCCTTGAATCGGGAGCGCTGCCTTTTGCACGCACGGCGGAAGGACTTCGTGCATTCGACTTCGCAAAAAAGAATCAGGCGCTGGAAAAGGACGCCGTCTATCGCTCGCTCAACACGGACAACTGAGTATGCGCATAACGGGCGGCGTTTTAAAAGGCCGGCAGATCAAATGTCCCAAAGGCGTTATCCGGCCTGCCATGGACAAAATGCGCGAATCGGTGTTCGCAATACTCGGCGATCTCGGAGGCAAATCCTTTCTCGATCTTTTTTCCGGTTCGGGCACCATAGCGATCGAAGCGGCTTCGCGAGGAGCGGCTCACGTGGAACTGTGCGAAAAGGATAAAATCAAAATCCCCGTCATACTCGAAAACGTCGCCCTTACCGAACGCGAGCTCGGCATCACCGTCAAGTGTCATTTTATGCCCGTCGAATATTTTATCAAACGGTGTAAAACGAGTTTCGACTATATTTTTTTCGATCCGCCCTTTCCGTACAAATTTCATGCCGAATTAATAAAAAATGCCGCCGAAAAAAGCATGTGCAAAAGCGGCGGTACGATCATCGTACACCGGCCCGAAGAACACGCAATGCCCGATGAAATCGGAAATCTTTCCCGCACGGATATTCGCACGTACGGGCGATCGGTTGTCGATTTTTATTCTATAAAATAATAAAAAAATCCTTGACATTTACGGAAAACGTGCTACTATAACTATAGTAGGGGAATTATTGTTAAATTTGCGGATGTATGACAACGGATGAATTAAAAAGGCGGATAATCGAAAAACAGGGAAACGCGGGATTTATTAAAACCGCCGATGCTCCCGTTTCCGCCCTCAGTATACAGCAAAAAGCGGCGCTCAACCGCAGCGGCAACGCCCTTTTCAACGAAGGCAAGGTAGAGCAGGCTCGAAGGATATTTTCGACAACGGGTTATTCCGACGGATTGACGCGTGTCGGAGATGTATACGCAAAAAAACACGAAACGATCAAAGCGCTCAAGCAGTATGTGCTTGCGCACAATGTAAAAAAGTCGGAACCGATTTATGAATGTATGGCCCGCGTTATATCGGCGGTATTAAGAGAGAACAACGCATAATTACAACAAAGGAGTACACACCTTATGGAAGCAACAATTGAGAGCATTGAAAGTACCGAATCTGAAACCGAAGAAGATTTTTTTGAAGAATCGATTGGGGAAGAAAATCAGGATGCCGACCGTATTTCCGAACTGTCAAAGGGCGGTTATCAATTATTAAAAAATAATAAAATCACCGATGCGAAGGATATGTTTAAAAAAATCCTCGATATCGAAAACAATAACAATTACGCCCTTGTCGGGCTCGGCGATTCGGAACGCAAACAAAACAATCATTATAAAGCCATAGGCTATTATAACGAGTGTCTTTCCTATCACCCCGGAAACAATTACGCACTCTTCGGTCTTGCCGACTGCTACAAAGCCCTCAACCAATACCGCAAAGCGATCGATATCTGGGAACAGTATCTCGTGCATGACGACAGAAACATCACGGTTCTTACGAGAGTCGCCGACGCTTATCGGAAGATACACGACTTTAAAAAATCGAAAGAGCTGTATTTGAAAGTGCTCGACATGGAACAGGACAACGCCTACGCGCTCATCGGGCTCGGACACTTGCATTACGACTTTAAAGAATATAAAGACGCGCTCTACTATTGGACGAAAATGCTCGAACTCAACGAAAGCGTCGTCGATATCCGCGTGCTTACGTCGATCGGAAACTGTCACAGAAAGCTGAAAACCTTTGAAAACGGCGTCGCTTATTTCGAACGCGCCCTCGTCCTCGATCCGAATAATTTTTACGCGCTGTTCGGACTGGCCGATTGTTACCGCGGCATGAACCAGCAGTATCGCTCCATCGAATATTGGAATAAAATTCTTGCGCTTGATCCCGACAACAAAGTTATCCTCACACGTTCGGGCGACGCATATCGGAATACGGGCGATTACAAAACCGCCGTAGAATACTATAACAAAGCGCTCGACATCGCTTTCGACGTATATGCGGCTTTGGGGCTCGCGCTTATCTGCAAAGGCGAAGGCAAATACGAAGAAGCGGCCGAACGGCTTTCAAATCTTATCCGAAACGATATAAAAAATTATCGGCTGTACATAGACCTTGCCGACTGTTACATAAAGCTGAATCGGAAACAGGATGCCGTTTCGGCTCTCGAAAATTTCCAAAAACAGGGCATACGCTGTCCGCCCATAAGCGATATGCTGGACAAGCTCAAAAACAATAAGCCGATTTATTGATACGCATGCCGAGCTTTATTAATTTTTTCCGAATGCGGCGCCCAGCATGAATAAAATCGCACTCGCCGCTCTTTTACCCGAAGAGATTTGCAGTTTTTTTTCACTCTCCCCTTCTTTCCGAGGAAATCAAATATTTCAGTGGATCGGAAAGGGAGCCGATTCTTTTGATGCCATGACTAATCTGAGCGCGGAGCTGCGGACGTCACTTGCCGAAAAAGCGATTCTCCGTTCGACACGGGTATCCGATGTGCTGAAAGCGGACGACGGTACGATAAAGCTGCAGATAGAAACGGAAGACGATCTCGCGGTCGAAACGGTTCTTCTCACCGATAAAGCGGGACGGAAGACGGCTTGCGTTTCGTGTCAAGCCGGCTGCGCGATGGGCTGCGCGTTTTGTAAAACCGGAACGCTCGGTCTTGCGCGGAATCTCACTGCAGCGGAAATCGTCGAACAGTTTTTATATCTTGAAAAGCACGCGGGCACTCTCGACAATATCGTCTTTATGGGTATGGGAGAGCCGCTTTTAAATCTCGATGCCCTTCGAAAAGCGATTGCCGTACTCACCGATAAACGCGGCAGAAATCTTTCGAGCCGCCGTATCACGGTATCCACGGTCGGCATCGTAAGCGGCATATACGATTTGGCGGATAAGGGGCCGGCAGTGCGTCTCGCCCTTTCGCTTACGACGGCGGACGAAGAGACAAGAAAAGAACTCATGCCCGCATCTTCAACGAATTCTTTGCGCGATTTACGGCAGGCGATTTCCTACTACATCGAAAAAACGGGAAAAAGAGTTACGCTTGAAGCCGTACTGCTTTCGGGAAAAAATATGAGCGAAAAAAATGCGGATTCTCTCATCGCTTTTGCAAAAGATTTGGACGTTCATGTCAATCTCATTCCGTGGAATCCCGTAGAAGGGCTGCCGTTTGCGACACCGGATGCACGCGAAACGGCACAATTCGTTTCGCGCCTTGAAAAGGGAGGCTTAAACGTAACGCTCCGTATGCACCGCGGAAAAAGTATTTCAGGCGCCTGCGGACAGCTCGGCAAAACGAATGTGAAAGACGAGTGCTGCACATAACCGAAAAAGAATGCCGTATTTATTTACGTAAAAAAAGAACTAAAAAAAACGCTTGAAATGCCGCGTATTTTTATCTATAATGCCTGCAGTAAAAAAGAAATGCGGAGCTAAAAATGCAAAAAAAGATTTACGTTGCCGGTATGTTCGACGGCGATACGGCGAAAAAAGTTGAAGATGCGGTACGTGCGGTAAGCGGCGTCACAAGCGTTACGGCTTCCCCCGATAAGGCGCAAGTACTTGTCGATTACGGAGATGAATCCGTATTGCCTGCGATCAACGCTGCGATTACTGCGCTCGGCATCGATGTACTCGATTAGCGTTTTGTAACGTTCTTGACCTCCGTATCGATTTTAACTATGCTGTAGTTATTCAATATCATTAAAAAACATTAGAGGAGCAGCATGGGTAAAACAATAGCACAAAAAATATTCGATGCGCACCGGCTCGACACGCCCTTTTCCGGCACATCGGTACTGAAACTCGACCGCGTTTTTTGTCACGAAATCACGACTCCCATCGCGATCACCGACCTCGTCGAACGCGGAAAAGACAGCGTATTCGACAGCGATAAAATCAAAGCGGTTATCGATCACGTCACTCCTGCAAAAGACAGCAAAACGGCGATGCAGGGAAAAATCCTGCGCGATTGGGCGCATCGGCAGCATATCAAAGACTTTTTCGACATCGGCCGAAACGGCGTGTGTCATGCGATCTTTCCGGAAAGCGGCTTTGTGCGTCCGGGCTTTACCGTCATCATGGGTGATTCTCACACGTGTACGCACGGCGCTTTCGGCGCATTCGCCGCGGGAGTCGGCACGACCGACATAGAAGTCGGCATATTGAAAGGCGTGTGCGCTTTCCGCGAACCGAAATCGATTAAATTTATTTTAAACGGAAAACTCCGTCCGGGCGTTTTCGCTAAAGACGTCATCCTTTCGATCATCGCAAAAATCGGCGTAAACGGCGCCACCGACCGCGTTATGGAATTCGCCGGTCCCGTCATCGAAGGCTTCGGCATGGAAGAGCGCATGACGCTGTGCAATATGGCGGTCGAAGCAGGCGGTACGTCGGGCATCTGCGCTCCGGATATGAACACGGTCGACTACCTTTGGGAATTTATTAAGGACGATTATCCGTCGAAAGAAGCCGCCCTCGCCGACTACTCCAAGTGGACAAGCGATGCGGACGCCGAATACGAAAAAACGATATCGATCGACTGCGGTGAAATCGAGCCCGTGTGTACCGTCGGATACAAACCCGACCAGGTCAAAAACGTGCGCGATATGAAAGGCATGAAAGTCGATCAAGTCTATATCGGCAGCTGCACGAACGGACGCATATCGGATCTCCGCATTGCGGCGGAAGTGCTGAAAGGAAAACGCATAGCCGAAGGCGTGCGCGCCATCGTAAGCCCTGCAACTCCGAAAGTATACAAAACGGCGCTCAAAGAAGGCATTATCGACATCTTTATGGATGCGGGATTTTGCGTTACGAATCCGACCTGCGGCGCGTGCCTCGGCATGTCGAACGGCGTGCTTGCAGAAGGAGAAGTGTGCGCGTCCACGACGAACCGCAATTTCAACGGCAGAATGGGAAAAGGCGGCATGGTTCACTTGATGAGTCCCGCGACGGCGAGCGCAACGGCAATCGCCGGCACGATATGCAATTCATCACTTTATCAGGAGGTATGAGGTGAAACAATTCGGAGGGAGCGTGCTCTTTCTCGACCGCTCCGACATCAACACCGACGAAATCATTCCGGCGAAGTATCTTACCGAAATTTCAAAGCAGGCGCTCAAGCCCTATCTGCTCGAAGATTTAAAGCTCGACGGCTTTAATCCGAAAACCGATATCGCAGGCAAGCGCGTCATCATCACGCGGGAAAATTTCGGCTGCGGCTCTTCACGCGAACACGCTCCGTGGGCGCTCGAAGTGAACGGCATTTCCGTCGTCATCGCGGTAAACTTTGCGCGGATATTTCGGCAAAACATGTTCAACTGCGGCATGATGGCGATCGAACTCGATAAAAAATCGATAGACGATATATTTCGCACGTTTTCGGATAAAGATGCCGAATGCAAAATCGTGCAAAACGACGACGGCAGCGCAAAGGTAAAGCTGATTGCGGGAAGCCTTTCGAAAAGCTATCCGTTTACGCTCGACAGTTTTGCAAAGACGCTCGTCGAAAACGACGGCTGGATCGGCTACGCGGACAAAAAATATTGATGCGTTTTTAAATTCGCACGGACAGGCCGCCGTGCGAGTTTTTGTATATGAAAGCAAAAAAATCACGGACAATAATAAATACCCTTAAAAAACACTCAACGATTTATTTATTTTTATTCTTCAATTCTAAATCAACTATAGAGTCCCCTCCGCACATTTCAATAGCCTGTTTTCAAAAATCGTGCTATCATGGTTTCGTGAGCACAAATAAAATATCTATCCGTTTTTTCAATAATAAAGAAAATCCCGAGTTGGTTAGTACTGCTACCCAACTGAAATTGACCGCTGCCGATGGGAAAAAATATAAATCGGATGTGATGGATTATAATCAAGTAATAGAGCTTGCAAAAAATTTTCCCAATAACAAATCCGCCTCTAAAAAGATGCGTTGACTGGAGCAAAATCAATAAAAAAGAATATTTGGAAGCTATGGCTGAAAGTATAACCGATTCAAGCAAAATAAAGTTTTTATTGCAAAACGCTCTGACCGACAAAATCGACGACCGTGAAATGTTTATGAAAGGAATTGACTATTCTTATTATTATGAAGAAGCGGAGTAAACGATGCGATTCCGTTTTTATAAATCGGTACAAAGAGCGGGGGTCGAATGAATAAAAAAAATATAATCGTTTGTTTGTTTTTTACAATATCGCTGGTTGCATGCAGTGCAAAAAGCGTTGCACCGAACTTAAATTTAATCTTACCGACGGAAAGCGGTTTTATGAAACTGCTTGATGACAAATTTAAAAAAGTGCTTATAGAAGCATGCAAAGCGGAACTGCAAAAAGTCGAAGAAAAAAATATTTTTGAAATAAAAGACCTGAAAGATTACTTCGTTTATGAAGAAAAAGTCGGAAGCGACGAGTTCATATGGTTTATATCGCCCGACTACAACAAAAAAGATTCATTGCCGGATAACCGGGTTTTTCTTTTAAAAAAGGAAGGCGAAGTATATAAATTATTGGTAAAATACGACACCCGTCTCATTTGGGGCGACTTGCACCTCTTTTTGCAGTTTAACAATGTTATGATAATTAAAGGAAAAGACAAGGCAAAAGGATTTATCGCATTTGAGAACCGTGCGCAAATTTACTGGAAATCGAATATTATTGAAGACGGCTATACAATAAAACAATGTAAAGGACAGTATGTCGGAATGAGTACCGGCAGATATTATAAATTTGAAAGTGAGCCTGCCATGTTTGAATTTGAAGAATTATTTAATGTGTATAAACCTGATGAAACGGAATGGGAGCCGATATACATCGAAGCATCCGAGTTTTTGTGGGAAGAAAAGAATCCGTTGAAATATGCGCTGTGTAACGCCTTTGACGGAAATTCTGAAACAAGCTTTGTTGAAAATACTGAAGATGATTTATTTGAAATAAGTGTACACACTAATGAATTTAACCCTCGTATTGCTATAATTAATGGATATACTCTGAATAAGAATTTGTATTACGCAAATAATAGAATAAAGAAAATAAACTATGATTATTTGTTGGAAGATAATAATTTAAATTACCAATATATAAATGCGCAAGCTAATTCCAGAATTTGGGTAAAAGAGATATATTTTGGCAATAAGTATAATGATACCTGTATTTCCGAGTTAAATTTTAAATTTAAAAATTCCAATTGGCTCTTCGGAGATATCGGTGAGTGATACGTCTTGCAGTTTTATTCGCAACTCTCGACATTCGGCCTAAGCGAAATCCGTACCCACCCTCACCCGCTCTCCCGTCACGGGATTTGTAAACTCAAGAGCGACGCATTCGAATTCGAGCGCCTCTCCTCCGAAGCCTGCGTTATACAGTTCGTCTCCGACGACGGGAAGTCCGTTCCACGCAAGATGGCAGCGCACTTGATGGCGGAAACCCTTGGCGATCGAACACTGCGCAATGATGCCCTCCGCCGTCCGCTCGGCGATTTTTATATGCGTCGTATAGAGCGCGCTTCCTTTTTTTTTCAACGCCGCTTCGTTCGAATCTTCGGTAACGGGTCTTACGCTTTTTCTCCCTTTTCCGTATGCGCGAAAATAAGACGATGCGGAAAACTCATCCCCCGCTTTCAACGGACGCAGCGAAACGGGTTTCGGAAATCCGCCGAGCTTTACCGCATTTCCCTCGTCGTCGCTGCAAAGCGCGCGGTATGTCTTTATAAAATCGCCTTGTTTTTGCGCTTCGGAAAAAAACGCATACGCTTCGTCCGTCGCCGCGATGAGTAAAAATCCCGATGCCTGCGTGTCGAGCCGGTGGATCAAACCGTATTCGCACGGCTTTTTGCCTTTGACCTTTTGTAGTTCGGGAAAGAGGGATGCGGCAAGCGTTAGGGCGCAGTTTTTTTGTCCTTCGAAAAGCGGAGAAGACACCATGCCGCGCGGTTTTTTGATTATTAAAAAAGGCGAATCCTTCGACGCTTCGCGGATCACGTCGATCCGTAAAATCGGCATGTCATCTCTTTTTCTTTGCATGATTTTTTCCCCACACGGGCACTTCTTTCGGATAGTTTTTTTTGAGAAAAGCAAGCGTCCTTCGAAAGCGATCGGGAACGGCCGAGCGGAACGTCGAAAACTTTTTTTTACCCGGCAAACGTATTGTCAATTTTTTCGCGTGGAGCATGAGACGAGCTTCGGGAAAAACATCGTCTTTTTTTCCGTAAACCGTATCTCCCAAAATCGGACAGCCGATGTATTTCATGTGTACCCGTATTTGATGTGTGCGTCCCGTTTTGAGACGCAAGCGCATAAGCGAATAGTTTCCGTAAGAGGCGATGCAGCGGTAAATCGTCCGCGCGCTCTTTCCGTCTTCCGTCTGCGTTGCGGCTTTAAAACGCTTTCTGTTTTTCGGATCGCGGATGATCTGCGTTTTGATGTCGCCTGCGAGAGCGGGCGGCCTTCCCTTTACGATCGCGATGTATTCTTTTTGTACAAAGCGGCGGGCGAACTGCTGTCCGAGCCACTCTTCGGCGTCCCTGTTTTTTGCCGTAATGATGAGTCCCGACGTATCTTTGTCGAGCCGATGTACGATGCCGGGCCTCCTCGAAGAGGCTGCAAGAGGCGGGGGCGTATCTTTTATGCGGGAAATCGAAGATCTGCCCCAGCGGTATAAAAGCGCGTTTACGAGCGTACCCGTCCAATTGCCCGCCGCAGGGTGCGTTACCATACCTTGAGCTTTATCGACGACGGCGACGTTTTCGTCTTCGTACACCACGCTGAGCGCGATGTTTTCCGGTGTTATATCGTCGGGGACATTATCGTCCCATTGCACGTCGATGATATCGAGCGCTTTTACGGCGGCCGAAAGTTTTTGCGTTTTTCCGTTTACGAGGATTTCGATTGCGCAAGATTTCAATTTCGAGCGGTTCATGCCGCCGGGAAGAGAAGCAATGTATTTGTCGAGGCGGAGGCTGCCCTGAAAATCGGCGGGAACTTGTACGCTGAAAGACGGCACTGCTAGTCTCCGCTTTGCCTTTCGAGCGCAAGCTCGGAAAATGCCGATCGCCCTTCCGCCTCGCTTATAGACTTTTCATCGGACAGCGTATTCAATTCCGCCGCATCCGATCCTCCGCTCGCATTGTTTTCCTTATCCGCACTTTCCTGAGATGCGGTTTGTTCTTCACTATCGGGATTCGCGGCATCGCTCCGATTTCCGCCTCTTGGTGTCTCTCTCGGCGGCATATCGATACGGACGGCGTCTTTATCTTCGGCTATCGGCGTGACGACGATGGGCGCTTTTTCTTTCCGCTCGAGTTTTTTCTTTGCGGCGTTCCGCTTGATTACCGAAACGAGGAGATCGGTAAGCCCGATGCCGACGCTGATGCCCGCCGATGTAAGTAAAATGCCCGCCTGTTCCGCCGTCGAATAGCCGTTGCTCGCCGACGCTTTTGCAAAGGGATTCGGAAAATACTCGGAATCGAAGCCGTGCTGCGCGTAGCGTGCGGACGAATACACAATCGTCGACGTAAGCGTCACAAAGGGGAGCGCGCCGAGCGAAACGATTTCCGCTCTTCGTAAGTCTTTCATAAATTGAGGAAACTCGTCGTCCGTATACGGAGAAGGCGTCGTATCTTTCGCTTCTTTTGCAAAACACGAAAAAGCGATAACGCACAATAAAAGCAGGGCGGCACATCTTTTCACGCAAAGCTTCATAGCGCCGCCGTCTCCCGCTCTCCGAAAATCGCCGTTCCGATACGCACTTCGGTAGAACCCTCTTCGATTGCAATTTTATAATCAGCAGACATACCCATCGAAAGCGTCGTAAGATCGAAGGCGCGAAATTCTTTTTGCAGCTTTTCTGCAGCATCACGGAGCGAAACGAAAGACTTCCTCACGGCAATTTCGTCGTCGGTAAAAGGCGCCATCGTCATAAAACCCTTCGGTACGATGTGAGGCGCATTTCCTTCGGCACAATAGCGAAGCGCTTCGTACATATTTTCGTATGAAAGAAAACCCGCTTTCGACGCTTCGCCCGTGTGATATTCCAATAAAACATCGATCGATTTATCAATTTTCGCACACTGTTTTTCAAGCTCTTCGATAATGCCGAGCCTGTCGACCGATTCTATGCAAGAGGCGATCCGCACCGCGCGGGCGGCTTTATTTTTTTGCAGCGTTCCGATGATGTGCAGTTCGGCCGACGGAAAGTCTTCATAAATTTTATTAAATTTTTCGTATGCTTCCTGAACGCGGTTTTCGCCGAATGCGCTCTGGCCCGCTTCGATCGCCGCAATGACGGAAGGCGCCGGATGAAATTTGCTTACGGCCAGAAGCTTTACGCTTCCCTCTTTTCTTCCGGCTTTCCGTTCGGCGTTCCGCACCGATTCGACGACTCGCTTGAGATTTTCCGCTATCCGTTCCGTATCCATAAACGCCTTCTTTTTATCGCACTTCACGAAAGTATAGCGCTATTGAGCGCATCGGACAACCGCAAAAGTTCTGCAAGAGACAGCGTCTCGGCCCTGAGCGACGGATCGAGTGCCGCGAGTGTAAGCGCACGTTCGGCTCTTTCGGCGCTTTTAGTAAACGCCGCTAAATTATTGCGGATATTTTTTCTGCGCGATGAAAAAAGAGCGCGCTGCATCTTTATAAAAAGCGAAGGATTTTCGCACGAGGGAAAATCGTTTTTTTTCGTCATAACGACGGCGCGCGAGGCGACGTGCGGTTTCGGCCAAAAATTTCCGGAAGCCAAATCGGAAAGCCCTTTGACATCGTACGCCCACTGACACAGCACCGAAAAGGACGAACGATCGTTCCCGCCTTCTTTTGCCGTCATCCGATCGGCAACTTCCTTTTGTACCGTGACGACCGCCTTTTCGAATCTTGCCCCGCTCTCTATCGTGTCGGCGATGAGGGATGCCGCAATCGAATACGGAAGATTGCCGAAAAATCTCGCAGGCAGCCCCGAATCCTCATAGGCGCTTTTCCACGTTTTTACGGCATCGCCCGAAACGATTTTTAGCGCGCCTTTTTCGATTTCCGCTTTAAAAAAATCCGAAAGCAGTTTTATAAATCCCTTGTCGATTTCGAAGGCCGTAACGCGGGCGCCCGCATCGAGCAAAAGCTTTGTCATGGAACCGAGTCCCGGCCCTATTTCCCACACCCGCATCCCCCGCTCTATTTCGAGAGCACTGACGATGCGCGCACGAGCCTGTGCGTTTACGAGAAAATTTTGTCCGAATTTTTTTTGCATGGAAAAGCCGTTTGCATCGAGGAGAGCTTTGAGAGCTGCCGGTGAATTATAATCAGGGATCGTCATATGCAAAACTCATAGTAGCCCGAACGGCGATTTTTGTAAATCCTGCGCTTAGGACACGATGCGCACGTACGGAGCGCGCGCGAAAAAAAGCACGAAGAGTTTTATAAGTCCGTAGATCGCATTCATCATCGCTCCCGTAAAGGGTGCAAAAAACGGCAGGGCGAGCGAAAGCGCAATGCAGACGATACCCGCATAGATGAACACGGTTATAAGAGGCGAAACGAGTGCCGTCGCAACGATGCCGACGGGCATAAAGGTTCCGAAAAGCGAAAGCGTTACCGGAGCGGTGAGCGCCTGTGCGCCGAGGGATGCGGCAAGAGGAGCGGAGAGTTTTTTAGGCAGAGCGCGGATCAAAAAAATATTCAGCGTTTCCGAAAAAAGCAAAATACCTAAAAGCGCACCGTACGAAAGCATAAAAGCCGCACTCAAAATATGAGCGGGTGCGATCAGAGCGTGCAGACAAAAAGCCGCACACAAAATCAAAACCGTATCCGCCCCTGCGATGCCGCACACGGAACACAAAAGGAGCAGCACGCTGCATAAAAACGCGCGCAAAAGCGACGGCGAAAAGCCCGCAAACCACACGAAAATCGATACGGCGCAAAACTGAAAGATATAGGATTTCGTTTTTCCGAAGAGCCTCATACCCGCAAAAAGCGCGATGCCCGACACGAGCGACAAATGCATGCCCGAAAGCGCGAGGATGTGAGAAAGCCCTGCATTCCGAAACGCGGCCGAAAGTGCAGCTTCGGTGTATTCACGGGAAGCCGAAAGGAGAGCAAGCAAAAGTCCGCCCGCCCCGCCCCACGCGTACATGAGCCGTCGGAACTGAAGACGGGAGAGCGCTCGGATATGAGCGAGTTTTCCGGCAAAAGATTTTTCCCGGCCCAAACTTTCCGCTTTCGAAACGAAAAAAACGCCGTTCTTTCCCGTCCTTCCCGAAAGGAAAAGGCGCGCGCCGCTTTCGCAGAGCACGGCTCCTTTTCCGTAAGAAGCCGAATACAGTTTTCCGGGAAAATACGCTTCGACCGTTTTTTCATCGATACATACCGCCAAGCGTCCGCGGCACGAACTTTTTGCGCCGCACTTCGATACGGCAACATCGGATGCAAATTCCGCGGAATAAAATCCCGTACGCTCCGATTTTACGGGATTTGAAACGAGCTTTCCGGACATCGAAACGATATCGCTCTGCGGAATGAGGGATGAAAATGCGTGACGGTCTTTGACGGGGACGATGCGGCCGTATACCAAAACCGATGAGATGAGCGCAGCACAAAAAAGAGGATGATAAATTCTTTTTCCGATCACCATTTAAGCCTCGCGAGGGCATCGCGGGCGGCGGCAATCACCGGTTCGGAATAGTTGACATAAGTCACGTACAAAAGCGTATCGAACGACGATTTATTGCCGATCCTGCCGAGCGAGCCGATTAAAGCGAGGGCAATCGTTTCCGACACTTTTGCCCCGCTTTCGGTTTGTCTGTTCAACGCCGCAAGGTAGGAAGCAAGGCGCGACGAAGCGTCGACCGGTGCGATTTCGGCAAAAGCATATATCGTTTTTGCGAATTCGCCGTCGGTCATAACGCCCGCCTTATATTCGCGTTCGGCAAGATCGAAAAATGAAACGACCGCCGGAACCGCCCGCGTCCACTTGTTTTTTACGATAACGTCGAGCGCATCGACTTGCAGGGAAACCGTTTCTCTCGTTATCGACGAAGCGTTGTTCGCTATATATATCGTCTCCGAAAGCACATTTTCGGCAATTTCCGATTGAAACGACGCAGGTGTTTTTTTATTTTTAATAAACAAATCGAACAGCGGACGTATATCGCTTTTGACGTTTCCTTCGCGGATAATACCGACAATCTGAGGAAACGATTTATCGGCAAGAAGGGCGAGCGCATCGTCGATATCCTGCGTATATTTCGGCCATTTTTGCTCTTTGCGGCATGAAAAAAGAAGCGCAAAGGAACGGCTGTCCCCTATTTCTGAAAGCGCCTTTACGGCGGCTTTTACGACGGCATTTTCGTTTCCGGAACCCGGAGTGACGGCAAGATAATCGTGCAAAAGGGTTATGCAGGGTTCCGTCGGAAGCAAATCGCGGAGAGCTGTCGTTTTATTGAGGACTGCAATGCGCACCGTATCGCTTGAAAAAAGCGAAAAAAGTTTTACCAACTTTTCCGAAACCGCTTCCCGTCCCCCGTAATCCAGAGAAGCAAGCGAATCGGCGGAAAGCGCGGTGATGCCCGAAAGCGCAAGCGTGTCCAAATCACGGTCGTTTCCGAGCAGCGCTTTGTGTTCGAGCGCAAAATCTATGGCCGCACGCGAAAGAAAAGCCGCATCTTCTCCCGAACTTTCCTTTACCGCAGCGGTTTTATCGGCAATATTGCCTTTGACGAACCGTACGCGAAGGGGAGCCGAAGAAGCAAAAGAGAAAGCGCATAAAAGCGCGGTAATTGTTCCGATAAAACACTGCTTTATTTTCATACCTGTCAAAATCCTCCGCACGAATAAAACAACTTCGTTCGCTTATTCGTTACCGAGCATATCTCCGATAAGCGAATCCGTCATATCGGGAGGATCCGTGTCTGAAAGTTCAAACGCAAACTTGTCACCGTCCCCTTCCGATTTTTCATCATCGATATCGTCCGCTTCCGTCTTGTCCTCATCGTCCGTAAAGTTTTCGTATTCCGAAGACGCTTCGGAATCTTCATCCGCCGGAAAAAGTTCGTACGCTTTGCGCTCTTCGGGCGACATGATATTATACACGAAACTCAAAATTTGGTTTTTCATCTGCGGTTCGATATGTACGCATTCGAAATGGAGACGCGACTGATCGATGCTGCTGTTGTATTCGACCGTGCGGACGATGCCGAACATGATTATCAATTTTCCGTCGATGGTAAACTGCATTTTCAGCTGAATATTCGGCACGCCTTTTCCGCCGATCCTCACCATCGCTCCGGATTCGGATATGTCTTCGATAAGGCAACGGTATCCCGACTGCGTTTCAACTCTGTTGTAGTCGATAACTTTATCTTTAATAATAAAAAGGCTTGCGTATATATTGCACTTTGTACGGATCGCGCGCCGTTTTTGCGTGCGTAAAAGTTTTTCCGTGTGCTTGAGGTAGAGTACCGCTTTGCCGAAAAATACGCCGCTTCCGATCACCGTCGTGTCGAAAATATAACGGGCATCGCCCGTACGCCACAAGTACACGCTTATCGATTTTCCGATCCAATCTTTGCCTTCGACGCTCATCTGTCCGTTTTGCAGCGGAATGCTTACCGTAAGTTCCCGTGCGTTATTGACGATCTTCGATGCAAACACGCCTTTTCCCGCAAGCACGATCCGCAAACGAAGTCCGCTTTCAAAGGCCCTCGTAGAGGAAAGTCCCCGTTTGTCCGACGCTGCGGATTCGATATGCGTACGGTATGAATAGAGTTTTGAAAGAAGGCGCTGCATACCGCCGTCTCCCGTTTTGCCCGCGCGATCCGCTCCCGATTTGATTTCGGATATGCAGCGCGAAAGCGAAGGCATAGACCAAAAAAGTGAAAGAGGATCGTTAAGACCGCATACGACGGCCGTCTGCCACAAAAGACTTATTTCTGAAAACGAAAAACGGGAATCGAAACCGGTCGTAAAGAATTTAATTTTTTTTTGATATTTCCGTAGGAGTTTTACAGCGATGATAAAAACCGCAAAAACGGCGAGAATTCTCAGGATATACACACAGGCCTCAATATTATATAATATTCGATTGTATCACAGATCTGCGGATTTTCATAGTATACGGATATGGACATATCGATAAAACTGCGGCGGAACATGATCTTTGCCGCATCTTTATGTTTTTTTGTCATTCCCCCGCTTTTCGCCGGTGCGGCGTCCGCCCGCGTTTTTTCGGCGTGGACATTTCCTCTAAAGCCGCTGCTCTATGCACTCTTTGCATTTGTACTCGTCCGTTTTTCCTTTCCGCCTTCCTCACCTATAAAAGGCGATGCATTCCGTTTCGTCCGGACAGGCTGGACGCTGGCAACTTTCGGCGCCCTGTGCGTCATCGCTTCCGTTATAGAAATTATCGTCCGACTTTCCGGCGGCAAAGAAAGCCTCGAACCCGCCATCCCTTCGTCGATCGCGGAAACGTTTTTTTGTATCGTCAATTTTGCATGCGCTTCGTTTTACGAAGAAGCGCTCTACCGTCTCTATCTTCCGGAAAGCATCCGTGCGGTTTTGGAAGATCTTTTACCGAAACGAATAAACAAATCGGAACATGAAAATACCCTGCAGGAAAAAAATGCGGTAAACGAACACGGATCTCGCAATATTTTTTTGATTTCCGAAATCAGTGCCGTTTCTTTTTTTGCGCTTTCTCACCGCTATTTGGGTTTACCCGCAGTTGCAAACGCGTTTTTTGCGGGAATCGTACTGCGTATTTGCTGCAAAAAAAGCAAAACCTTGTGGACAAATACGGCCGCTCATTTCGCATACAATATGCTTTCCCTCATTTTGTTCGCACTCATACGATAGAGCTGTCCGAAAGTTTAAGTTTAAAATCGCAATTGTAATCAGTCGATTACATACATCGATAAAGGGAGGACGTCGAAAAACAGTCGTCTTTCGAGCGCTTTATCCCGCTAAAAAAGGGCGAGAATTTTTTCGAGCGTCCATGTACTTACGTAAACGCGATAGCGGTAATCGAAGCGGCTTCCGGTAAGGGTATTTTCAAACGAATCGAAAAAAAGCGGAACTTTTCCGTCCCTCGCATTTTCGGCGTGCATCGTAAAAGCAAAACCGCTTCCCGTTTCAACCGAAAGAGAAAAAACGGTATGACGGGGACTTTTTTCATCTTCAAAATCCCCCATGCCTCCGTGCCTGAGAGAAGCGAGCTGCGAAACTTTTTCGGAAAAAAGCTCTTGCCCGGCACGAAGAATTTTTCCCTCACCGCGCGAGCTTATCGTTAGACGGAGCGCTTGAATATCGGAAGGACGGATCGCACCTTCTTCGGTATTTTGCGGAATGATATACGGATCGAGCCAAAAGTCGGCATCGCTTCGCATAAAAGAAAAAAAATCGTTTCCGATTTCATAAAAAGCGTACTTCGTTTTTCCGTCTTCGATTCGCACATAAACCTTCGTTCCGTCGAAACTCATGCTTAAAACGTCTATTTTTATAGACAAGTTAAGATTATTTTTAAGTAATATCGAAAAAACGGTTTTATTTTTGCCAATTTTATTGATAATATTGCTGTTTAAAATAATAGACAACTTACGAACCTTTGTTAAATATTGTATAAGATTTTTAACTTTTTCGCTTTCGGCGGGAAAAATATCGCTTTTTGCAAAACCGTACCATACTCCGTTTTTTTTATAAAGTACGGTTCTTTTATCCCCGCCCGTAATTTCGATTTCATCAAGCGACGGCGCGTATTTTTTATTTATAAGCGGAGTACGCATCGTTTTTTCGGCGCGCGGAAAAAACGATGCGGCATACAGGGCGATAAGACAAGCGAGGATACAGTATAAAACTATCCCTACGCGTTTTTGCGCCGCTTTTGATTTTCCGAGACGGCTTTCCGCTTTTTTCGCCGACAGGCGACACGCATCTGTGTCGATACGTGTACAAGTTTCGCCGGAAAGTTTATTCGGCATAAAAAACTCGGCCTTCCCTCCGTAAAGGAGCTTCCCGAACGGCGGCGGGAAAGCCCAAAACGCAGTGCCCGATACCTTCGAATTCGCCTGCAATGCCGAGTTCTTTTAAAATCGCTTTTCCTTCATCGCTGTCGAATTCTTCCCGTGCGCGATGAATCCAGCAGCTTCCGATTTTAAGCGCATGTGCGGCAAGCATCATATTTCCGATAACAAGGCTCCCGTCGTAGACGCGGTTCGGCCAATTTTTATCCGCAAGCACGATGAGGACGACGGGCGCTCCGTAAAAAGGATCGAAGCCCTCCTCCCAGCCGCCTACTTTACGATTCATTTCCGACAATCTGTCACGGAGTTTTTTATCCGTGACGGCAACGACGACAGGCACTTGCTTTCCCTGAGCGTTCGCTGCGCACAGTCCCGCGTCGATAACGCAGTCGATGATTTCTTTAGGTACGGCGTCGCTTTTGAAACGCTTCGTACTCCGCCGCTTTTTTATGGCATCGATGATTTCGTTCATAGTCGTTCCCCCTTGCACTTTACAAACATATTCCGTGTGCATTATAACACGAGCGGACGCCGAAAGCAATTTGTCGGTACGCTGCGGGCAAACCCCTTTTGTAACTATAGACAGTGCCGTATTTTTAATATAAGATGGAAAACAAAATGCTATGACAATTGACGAATTTCTGCACTACTACAAACGAAATTTTCACCGGACAAGCTCATTTTTCGTAGGCTTTATTTTAATGCTCGTTGATGCGGCAGCCCTTATGCTCAGCATCGGAACGAGTTTTTTTATCATCAATGCCATAAACAATGCCTTTATTAATTTCCGCTCTTTTGTCACGTACAGCGTCTATTTGCCGCTCATACTCATCGTGTTTTATGCGTCGGGGCTGTATCCGGGCATTATGATTTCTCCCGTCGAAGAAATCAAGCGATTCGGCATCTGTACCTTTTTCAGCTTTGTCGGTATCGCCATAAGTATTTTCGTCGACACGAATACGGAAAGCATTGCGGTTGCAGTTGCGCTCATGCTTGCGGTGCCGATTGCGACCGTTTTTTTACCGATTGCGCGGCAAGCCGCCCGCTTTGCATTCGGCCGGTATCGATGGTGGGGTTTGCCCGCCGTCATCTATTGTACGGGTTCAAGCGGAGACGCGGTTATAAACCGTATGATCGAGCGGACGGATTTGGGGTATAAGCCCGCCGTCATCATAAACAGCGGCCGCATAGCTGCAAACCTTTACAGTGGTATTCCCGTATTTTCTCCGAGCGAAGAACTGCTTCGGCTCATCAAAACTTTCAAAATAAAAGCCGCGATTCTATGCGATTACGGTGAAACCGACGTATCGGATATTATGCAAACCTATCGATATACGATCACCGTTTCAAAACATCAAACGAGATCCGTATCGGGTTCTCCTCAGATAAAAGACATCGGCGGTATCGTCGGTTTCGCATCGACCCACAATCTCACAAAAAAAACGAATCTTTTTGCAAAACGCCTCATCGACCTCTTGCTCATCCTCCTTTCGTTTCCGATCGTTTTGCCCGTTTGTGCCGTCGTTTCGCTTATAATCAAGCTTACGTCTCCCGGCCCCGTCTTTTACGGGCACCTTCGTGTCGGAAAAAACGGTAAATCGATTAAATGCTGGAAATTCCGCTCCATGTGCCAAGATGCGGATAAAAAGCTCGACGAAATTCTCGCTCATAATCCCGAAATGCAAAAACAATGGGAGCGGGATCGGAAACTGGTCGACGATCCTCGTGTAACGGCGGTCGGAAAGTTTATCAGAAAAACGAGTATCGACGAACTGCCGCAGTTTTTGAATATTCTTACAGGAGAGATGAGCTTTATCGGTCCGCGTCCCGTTACCCAGGGCGAACTTATCAAATACGGAGAGCAGGCGGACTATATCCTTTCGGTAACGCCGGGACTTTCGGGTATGTGGCAGACATCGGGCAGAAGCGACACGGAATATGAAGAACGCATTACGCTCGATACGTATTATATTCAAAACTGGTCGGTATGGCTGGATATATGGCTCATCATTAAAACCGTGTGGGTCGTATTCAAGAGAAAAGGCGCCTATTGATATGAAACGATATATCGCCCGTGCCGCCGTTTACCTTTTGCTTTCGTGCTTCGCTTTTTCTTCATCTTACCGGATAAACTCCGTCCGCTATATCATCGACGGTAAAACAAAAGAAGCGAGCGTCGAACGCGAAGTAAAAATGGACAAAACGACCGTGTTTCCGGATGAAACGGCATTTGCAAACTATATCCGAGATTACCGGCAGCGTCTTTTGAATACGCGCCTTTTCGACGAAGTCGCCGTCGATTATGAAACAAAGCTTATCGACGAAGAAAACGATTTGTACGGTGCGGGTGTGACGGTACGGCTGCGTGATTCGTTTCACTTTATCGGCATGCCTTATCCGAAGTATGATTCGAACACCGGCTTTACGCTCAAGCTCAAACTGAAAGATAACAATTTTTTCGGTACTATGAACGATATGTCGGCCGATATCAATTTTTTGCTCGAACGCGATGACGACGACCGCGAAATGAAGCATCTCATCGACGATATGGGTCTGACGGCCGGTATCAATTTTTCTTTCGATCTTCCTTTCAAGCTTTTTAAACTCAACGCTGCGTGGACAAACAGTTACAGCATTTCATATACGATCGGACATTCGTCTCCCGAATGGAACGCTTCGACGGGCTTGGATTTTTCCGTACCGTTCGGATCGCGCACATCGCTCGACTTTTCTTTTGCGCAGGGTTTTACACGGAATTTCGACTATAAAAAATACGGAGACGATATTTATTTTACGGAAAGAGGTACGATATCGCTTCCGGTAGTTCTCCAGCGGATCGAAAACTGGGGAGACGTCAACTATACACCGTATGTGAGCGGAAAATACTACTGGGATTTTAACGGCATAAGCGATTCCAATTCGGATCTCGCAGGTCCCCAGCTTGCAATCGGACAGACGCTCGGCACGTCGCGCATCAATTGGAAAAACAATCTGCGCACGGGCCTATCGATTTCGACAACGCAGTCGTTTACGTACATTGCTCAGGAATCGAAACTGCAGCCGAAATTTTCCGTCGAATTGCAGATTTTCAAAGGATTCAAAAGAATCGGCATTGCAAGCGACGTGTATTTTTTTCTCATGGCAAACAGCATGGAAAACATAGGTTCGCGTTTGCGCGGTATTCGGGATAAACAGTATTTCAGCGCTTCGTCGGGACACGCCGATTCTTATGCGACCAAAACGTCCGGCGCCCTTGTCGTCAATCTCGACTTTCCCGTGAGGATTTTTTCGACCTGCTTTGAAAAAAACAGAGTGCTTCGAAAGCTCAATTTTGAAATGCAGCTTTCACCCTTTATCGATTTTGCGCTTGCAAACAATAAGGCGACGGGTACGAGTTTTTCACCGAAAGACGGTTTTTACACGGCGGGTTTGGAGATGATCGTATTTCCCGAAAGCTGGAAAAGCATACAAGTCCGGGCGAGCGTGGGTTTGGATGTCGGAAGTTATCTTTTGAAAAATCAACTGAATATGAATTGGAGAAGCGACGTATCGCCGTATGAAGTATCGGTCGGCATCGGGCTGCATTATTAAAAGTTTTCGGCTGGGTATTGAAATGCGGAGGTAAAAGATGATTGACGACAGCGAAATACACGGAACGGTTTTATATGAAGACGATGAACATCGATTCATTTGGCTCGGATCCGAAAGCAAATACCGAAAGGGTGCGGTGCAGACCATGCAGTATCTCATTATCGATCACGGCAGGGGTGTTTTGCTCGATCCGGGTGGAGTACATCTGTTTTCGCGCGTCGTAACCGCCGTCAGCCGCTTTATATCGGTCGAAAAAATAGACACGATCTTTTTTTCGCATCAGGATCCGGACGTATCTTCGGGCATTGCGCTGTGGCTCGGCATTACGAATGCAAAAGTATATATTTCCGATTTGTGGATACGTTTTTTACCCCACTTCGGTATCGTCGATACTAACCGTATCGTCGGTATTCCCGACAAAGGCGGCGAAATCACGCTTCCTTCAAATTCGAAACTGCGCTGCATACCTTCTCACTTTATGCATTCGCCCGGACAATTCGGGCTCTTTGACGAGCGTTCGGGTATTTTATTTACCGGCGATATAGGGGCGGCGGTATTCGATGAAACGAACGAAACCGTATTCGTCGAAGATTTTGACGCGCATGTTCCGCTCATAAAAGATTTTCACGTGCGTTATATGGCGGCAAATAAAATCGTACGGCGCTGGACCGATTATGTGAGAGCTCTTTCTCCCCGTATGCTCGCGCCTCAGCACGGAGCCATCTATAAGGATGAAAATGTGGACAAGTTTTTAAATTGGCTCGGCGGACTCGAATGCGGTATCGATTTTATAGATGCGCTTTTTTGATTGAAGGCGGAGCATGATGAGCGAAAACGGCGAAAATGAAATTATCCGGAATTTTTCCGATATCGTAGATAAAACGGTCGTACGCTACAATAAAAGCATCGTACTCGATTTTGTAACGACGCACTCCTTTGAAATCATCGATGAAGCGGTAGTGCAGCTGCAAAAAGGCTTCGATACGATTTTAGCCTCTTTCGAAGAGATACAGGCAAGCGGCAGCGCTTCCTCTTCGAACACCGCGCGCGTCAACGCGATGATGGGCGATATCGTAAATACCAACAAAAAGTTGCAGGCGGAAATAAACGAGCGCGTAAATGAAATCGAAGAAGCATCGGTAAACGCAAAAAATGCCGCGGCAAGTTTCGAACTTTTGAAAAAGAAAACATCCGACGTCGCAAATATGCTTGCAGGCATTCAGGACGTTTCGGTAAAAACCGGCATTCTTGCAATCAATGCGTCCATCGAAGCCGCACGTGCGGGAAAAGTCGGAAGCGGTTTCAGGATCATCGCAAACGAAGTACGCACTTTAGCGACGCAGACCGGCGATTCGACAAAAAAGATCGAAGCGAAACTTGCCGAATTCCGCGAAACGGTCGATGAAATCAATAAAAGCATGACGCTGTTTATAGGACTTTTTTCTCGCTTCCAACAGTCGTTTACCCAAGTTTTAAACAATTTCAATCAAAACGCTTCGACACTCAACGAAGCGGGAAATTCCCTTACCGAAATCGCATCGGCGGCGCACGAACAGACGCACGCGATGGAAGACGGTTTGCGATCCCTCGAAAAAGTAAACGATTCACTCCACGATACGCACGCGATCCTCGACGTCATTCAGACAAGCCATTCTTTTTTGGATACGCTTTTGGATCAAAAGCAATAAAGATACACGAAAGAGGCGCCGCTTACTTGGCTTTTTTTTCGGCTTTTGTGCGCTTGCGCTTCATGGCGATAATGCTGAAGTTTACGGTCTTTTCCGTTTCCATACCCGGCTCGAGATCGACCGCCCAGTGCATCGCGGCACAGAGCGTCATCGCTGCGGGAACGGCTTTGCCGCCGGCTTTTTCGGGGCGGTGAAATACGATCGGCATAAACGAAAAGCCGCAGCTTTCGTTCGGTTCGAACACAAACGAAAGCGAATTTTCGGAATCGGAGATTTGAACGGCTGAAACGTCCGAAAGGACGCCCGACGGAGCAAGAGATGTGGACGCTTTTGCCGAATCGCTTTCAAATTTTTTATCTCCCGACGCGATTTCGATCGTATACGGAGTAAAGCCCTCCGTATCGTAATTCGTTTGAGCGATATTCGATTCGACGGTAAAATTCGTTCGAAGCGCATCTTTGCTTTCGTTTTTGACGATGTACTGCAGCGTAAAACCGTTCGCATTCGCGCCGTACTTTTTACGTACGGAAAGCGCCTGCTTTTTTTCGCCGATTTCGATCGAAGAAAAAAGCTGGACTTCTTTATGCTGCGGAGAAAATTTTTGCTCCGCGTATCGATTATTTGCAAACGAAGTTTCCGGCAGAGATTTACCTTTTACGTATTCTTTTACATCCGCATCGGAAAACGCATAATCGATAAAAAAAGATCTGGTGTAAGCGTCGTTCAAGCCGTCAAAAGCTTCCACGCGCTTCAAATTGTCCGCATAATTCCCCGATCGCTGCATGACGTCGAGTTCGCAGAGCGCTCCTCCTTCCCTCGTTATACATGCCGTAAAACCCGCCATGCGGAACATATATTCGTCGATACCGTCGGCGTTATAATCAAAGCGTGAAGCCGATTCTTCGAAATCGCTGCATTCGCGTATGATCGTTTCGGCTTCGGAAAGATTTTTAAAGGCGTCCGTACGGTACGAAGCGCATACGGGAAACATAGCCCCCGTATATACGAAACCTTCGCCGCTTTGAGCTTCCCAAAGTTTTTCACGCGCTACTTTTTTACGCGCCTTATCGCCGTGGCACTGATTTACGAGCATACTTACATAGAGCATTCTATTCGAAAGCGAGCGGCTTTCGGGATAGGTTTGGAGAAAATCGTAAATCGTAACGGGATAGCCGTCGTTTTTGGAAACTTGAATATACGGCGTTTTTGCCCACTGCGCGATTTCCGCGTCGATGCCCGCCGTGATAAAAGCGGGAACCCTCGCGTCCGCCGTTTTCAAATATGCGCCCGGATATGAAAATCGCAGCGTATCGGAAAAGTTTGCACAAGCGCATTCGGAAAGTTTTTGCAGATACCCCGAATGCAAAAGTTTTTTGAACTCCTCATGCGTGAAATGAATGTCTACAAAACGCTCCGAAGCCAAATCGTCGTATGCGTCTCCCCGTGAAGTTTTTTTGACGGCGGCGAATAAGGAAGTCAAATACTCTTCCGGCGAAACGTCGGAAACGGGTTTGTGTTTTTTATAGACGGGAACTATCGTTACGGATTTGCCGCGGTCGAACATGATAATCGGCAGATAGCACTGCTTTGCGGGCGGAATAAGGGAGCTGTCGAGCGCGAGGTATTCCATGCCGCTGGTTTGAAAGCTCGTTACAAGCGACGCATCCCAGCTCGAAGCGCACAGCGTCATGCCTCGAGGCCGCTTGCCGAGAGTCTGCCGGATTTCGGCTGAAAGCAATTCGATTTGATCGGTACGATCTTTGGGATACAAAAGCGGAAAAACGGGATTGTAAAATCCTCCGCCGAAAACTTCGATCTGCCTGCGCGAAATGAGCTCCTGCAAAAGCGCAAGAAATTCGGGATGTTTTTTTTTGAAAAACTGCAATTCGTTTCCGGTAAATGAAAAAGCCATGCGGAAATCCGGATGGGCGTATAAAAATTTCGCAGCCGGTTTATATACATCCGCATAATCGTTTTCACAGACGGAAACCGCCTTGCCGGCCGGTGTTGACTCGAGGCCGAAACAGATACACATCGCCTTCACTTTGGCTTTAAAACTCCTTTCGCTTATTTTATACCATCTTTGCCATATTTTAAAGTCCTTTTTTTACATTTTTCAATACTAATTTAAGAATTTACTTTTCAATTTTTTTCGAGCTTCGGATTTATCGATATAAAAAATATTTCCGGCGACGAAACATCAGCGCACAAAATAATCGTTGAGCCAGGAAACGTTCCACGCGCTGCAGGCTATTATGAGAATTGCCGAAACGATCATGATGAGCATGCCCCGTGCCGCTTTTTCGTTTTTTGAACGCGCGATATCGATTCTGTATCGAACGGCGGATAAAACGGGGATCACAAATACGAATGAAAGCATACAGCTTGCAGCTGTAAAAACGGCATCGGAAAGCCGCGAGCTTTCGAAAAGCGCAAGGAGAACGATAAGATATGAAACGGCGAATTCCTTTGTCTGCAATACCGCTTTAGCCGGTAAAACTATTCCCGTACCGGCGGCAACTGCGGCAAGTATAAAAAAAGCCGGAAGCGGAAAGAGTTCGGCAATGCCGAGCGGAGAGAAAAGTTTTTCCGTAATAAGCGCCGTTAAAAACGTCGAAGCGAGAGCCGCAAAGCCGCATCGGAGGGCGGGACGGAAAACGCTTTTATCGAAAGACGACACGCTCAAAGCGGCCGCACGGCGAAAACCGATACCGTAAAATAAAACTGCGGAAGAATAAAACACATAGTAAAACAGAATATCAATCACGGTTCATCTCCGTTTTTTTTTCACGCATGGATTTTGACGCGACAAACGCATGGACGAAGGCGATAAGCGAAAGCGAAAGAAGGACTCCGGGAAGAGTCGCAAAAAAAGAAGCAAAAGCGGCGCGCTCCGAATCAAAAAGCACTTTTTCCGCAATGCCGCGCGCCGTGATATAGGTAATCGTTCCGAAACCGACGAGATCGCGCAGTAAAAAAAACACAAGTACGAAAGCGCAAAAAATCGCCGTATAAAAGAAGTTTCGTTTTAAAATCGATTTTCCGCTTTCTTTTTCATTTTCCGAAAAAAAGCCTGCGGTAAACGCGGAAATTGCAGGCACATAAAGGGCAAAGCCCGCACTGAGGGCGGCGATAGGAAAAAGGGCTGCGAGAATCTGGCGGAAAAGCATCGTAAGAAATATGACAAAGACCATAAAAAAAAGATTTCCGCTGCGCACGAATTCGAGCTTTCCTATTGCGGCACGAAACAATGTCGCACCGAAAACGAGGACGAAAAGTTCGACGGCGAGGATAATACCGTACGCAAAGCGGCCGGGAAAAGGAATCATACAGGCAAGCGAAGCCGAAAAATAAAGCGAAACGAATCTCTTATGCATTACGAGTTTTCCTCCTTTTCGCGCACAATACGGGAAATACGTTCCGCCCAATAGCGGATTTGGCTTTTCGCCGCTCCGTTTTCAATCGCACGCTCTATGCTTCCGTGCAATCCCGCAATACCGGCAAAGCGCGCGGCATAGCGTTCATTTAAAATAAAGACGGCGGGAACGGGACCGTATATCGTTTGCATGCGCACGACGCACACATAACCGCTTTCGTTTTTACTCGTCGCTCTGAAGCACGCGGCTGATAAAGAAAGTGAAGAATCAAAATCGATAAAATCCCCTACTCTCCACATTCCGTCTCCGCTTTCTTCAAGCACGCGGGAAACTTCGGATTTAAGACCTTCGTGCCACATCCCCTTTGTGAAAATTATCGTTACGGAAAGTATAAGGACAAGCAATACCATACTTCCCGCAAAAATACCGTATTCCTGCAGAGCTTCTTTTGAAAATCGTTCGGTCATCTTGAATCCTTTTCTCTTCGGAGCGACGAGAGCATTGCACGAAGACGGGACACATCTCTCCTGTCTTCGGCAGCCTGAATAAGAGGCGAAACGATATTCGCGCACAAAACCGCAAAAATCATTCCCGCCGAAGAAGTACCGCAGCCGGCGATCGCAAAGGCGAAAATGCCTGCCAGAATACCGTAGAGTATTTTTCCGTTTTTTGAAAGCGGCACCGTGCCGTACTGCTGCACGACGAAAACGGCGCAAAAAAGAGTGCCTCCGGTACACAGCGATAAAATCATATCGCCCTGACCCGCCATAGCTCCCGTAAAAACGGGGGAAACGAAGCGGACAAGGAGAGTGTAAACGGCTGCAAACGAAGCCGGAATGAGAAGACCCTGCATACCCGAAGCAAATAAAACAACGGATGCCAAAAGCGTGAGCGTATTGAAGCGGAATGCGGGAATCACAGAATGGGTATCCCACAAAAGCGAAATATAACCTTCGGGAATAGAAATATTGGCAAACCCGAATATCGTATTGTTGAGCGCTTCAGTCACCGATCTGTCTCCGTTCATAATCGGAAATACGCCGTTTTGAATTAAAATATAGGACGGATTTTTAATCTGCAATATGTCTTTCGTCAAAGGGTTTGCAGGAAACGCGCTCATACCGACAATCCATGCGAATGCGACAGCGAGAACGGCGGAGTTTATCCAATGATCCGCAAAATTTCCGGAAAGATATTTTATTAAAAACATCGTAGAGAATGCGATGCAAAAAACCGTCACGGGATGAAAAGTCGACGGAAGCAGCATACCCGTAACGGTTCCCTGAAAAATTGCGGAAACGAGAGAAAAGCGCGACGATGATACGAGTTTTGCATGCAGCAAATCGGCTCCGATAAATCCCGACAGAGAAGCGCCTATGACGATAAGCGCGCCCCAGCTTTCGGTAAGTGCAAGCATAAGCACTTGCAGCGACAGCAAACACAGCGAAACGAGCGAAATATTTTGAGCCGACGGCGAAAGATACAAAAAAGGCCGCAGCGGTTTTTTCTTTTTAAAAAACGCGTCAGTCATATCATTCATAGCGATTCTCCCGCATGGCGCATTCGTGTTATCGCCTGGCTTATCGAAAGCCGTGAGGGACACACCGAATTGCACAGTCCGCACCCCGAACACAATACCGCCGAGTCGATATATTCTTTTTGCGCTTCCGCGCCGCCCGATGCGTGCCGGTACAATATGTCCGGCGACAGATGACGGGGACAGACGAGGCGGCATTCGCCGCAGCGCACGCACGGCTGCTCATTCCGATCGGGAATACGGCGCGCGGAAAGGAATGAAACCGATTTTACGTATTTCGTCACCGGAGCGTCAAGACTTGCACAAAAGCTTCCGAGCATAAGACCGTTTACGACGACGGCTGCGGAAGAGCGCTTTAATCCGCCGCATTGTTCGGCAAGGTAGCGCATCGTCGTTCCGACGCGTACTTTCATAAGAGCTTCCGCCGGTATGCATTCGCCTGAAACATGTACATACTGTTCAACCGACGGCACGCCGAAGCAAAGGGCATTGTTTACCGCAATCATCGATGCGGCATCGGCAAAAACGCATCCGGCTGAGATTTTATTGAACGGTTTTTCTTTTGCCGATTTTTTTACGGCATCGATTATTTCATTGCGGAAACCGGCCGGATATTCGGTTATATCGACGGGAACGAAGCATATCGGAGCCGGAGCACCTTCGACATTCATAAAACTCCGATCCGCATTTTCAATTGGATCGGTTTTTCCGTCCGATTGTGCCGGAGATTTTTCACCCGGCTTTCCTTTTTTTCCGGCACTCGCACTCTTTTGCATATTTTCGGCATCGTATGCAAAAACGATACCCGCCCCTCCGAGAGCGCGGGAAACGATAAAGGCTCCCGTTTTGATATCGTCGAAAAACGATTTTGATAAAACGGAATCGGTAATGCGCTTGGGATCGTCGTCGTAGAGGCGCACGACAAGCACGTTTCTCTCTTTCATTTCCGTATCTTCGATTTGAGATGCAAGAGAGACAGGCTCGGCCGTATCGAAAGTGTTTATAACGCCCGAATCCGCAATTTTCCGAATTATTTCCGAAGGAGGAAGAGAACGCCAGTTTTCGGAAAAGCGCTTTTTCCCGAGATATGAAAATCTTCCGGTAAGCCGTATCCGTACCGCGCGCTCTTCACGTCCGTTCGGACTGACACATGAAACGATATCTTCGACGATACCCGGTACGCTTGAGTGGACTTTTGCACCCGAGCGGAGGGGATGAGAGGAAGAAGGAACGGCAATGGTTTCTCCTTCGCGCACGCGGTCTCCGGGATGAACGAGACAAACGAGATCCCCATACGTTTCATGCAGCAAGGGAATCGTCACGACCGGCTGCAAAAAACCGTTTACCGCGCGTTTAACGAGATTTCCTTCGTTTGTGTGTATGACGGGAATCATCTTCATCGCAGTTTACTCCGTACAAAAAAAAGAGAGGGCATACAAAACGCAAAGATTATAAGCAGCGTATGCAAAAGTCCCCCGCCTCCCGAAACCGAAAACGCATAACCCGCATGCGCATTTTCTCCTTGCGCTTTTATCAGTTTTTCAACGGCGGGATACGGCAGCGCATCGATACCGCCGACGGACGCATCGTAAAAACTTTTATCGAAAATCATGGAAACGCTCGTCGCGGAAATACCATTTTCGCTGTCGGAAAAACGCGGAAAAACGATGCTGTCTCCCGCTTTCGGATTTTTGTCGTATTTTTTTTGATCGTAAATCGAACGGTACGGCGCGGTTTTCGTATTCCAGCACCATGCGACATATTCGTTGAGCGTCGGAAAACTTCCCGTCATCGATCGGGCACTCGCAGAAGGAAATTCGAGCTGAGCCGCGCTTGAAAAAGGAGATGCGGCAAAAGCGGTTGAAACGCTCGAAAAAAGAGATGCGGCCAAAAAAACTGCGATACTCGACGCACAGGCGGCGGCTGCGTGCATTATCTTTTTCGTAAAAAGCGGCATTTCCCGCGCAGGCCGTATCGGAACGGGTTTAAAACGGTAACGCGCTTCGTACAACTTTTCCGCCTCGTAAAACGCAAAAAGAGAAGATACGACGCCCCCCGCAGCGGCAGTAAAAAGCAATGCGCATCTCAGCGACGATATACATGCAAGTGCAAAAGCGGCAGCCGAAAATGCAATCACGGAAATATCCGTTTTGATAAAAGAAAAAGCGCCGCGCCTCTTCCAAAGTCTGAGCGCGATAAAAAGCGCATACAGAAAAAGACAGCCGGCCGATGCCGCAGAATAAAACGGCACACATGCGGTAAAAGAAAGCGGAAATACCGCCGTTACAAAAAAGAGGAGACGATGCGAAGAAAGAACGCATAAAAGAAGCGCAAATGCAGTACAGACAAGCGGTACGATAAAAGGATATACGCTTTGCGTGTCGAGTCCCGCATCCACGCCTGCGTTCCGAAAAACGCGCAGCGCATCTTCGGCAAGCCCTTCATACCGGTCTTCGATATAATAAAGGCGATATCGATTTCCCTTATCGAAAAAATAAGCCCTTCTTTTTGCAAGGTAGCCGTCTTCATCGGCCGAAGCGAGGGCAAGAGAGCGTTCGACGGAATCGACGGGAATCATAATGGGAAACTTTTGGGAAGCGAGGCTTATGACGTTTTCGCATCCGGCATTTTTTAATATACCCGATACATAATCTTCGTCCGCCGTGTCATCGACATATACGATGCGGTAACCTTTCCATAAATTTCCCGACGGTACGCTTCGAAAAACAAGCGGAATAAAAAATAAAACTGCGGCAATACTGCAAAAAATTATTATTTTTTTTATCGGGGTCATAATCTCTACTGCAGCAATGAAAATGCCAATCCGATCGAAAAACCGATAAGAAGTCCTGCGATGACTTCGAGCGGAGTATGCCCCTGCACTTCTTTTATCGGAGTATACGCAACGATATTTTGACGGTTGAGCTCTTTGCCGATTTCGTTCAATCGCTTCGCCTGAATACCGTTCGCCCTTCTCACTCCGAGCGCATCGCGGACGGTTACGAGTAAAAAACACAGCGACAAAATGAATACGTCGGAATGAATTCCCGAATGAAAACCGATGGACGTCGTCAAAGCCGCAACGATTGCGGAATGACTTGACGGAAGGCTGCCCGTCCGCCACACCATCATTTCAAAGAGTACGGACAAGCTGCGGATTTTATGAGACAGCAGTGCAATGATCGTTTTTAAAAACTGCGAACAAAACCAGCTGCAAATGCACGCCAAAAAAATAGGATTCGCTAAAAAAAGTTTCAGTTGTTCTTT
This sequence comes from Treponema sp. Marseille-Q4132, assembly GCF_014334835.1. Classification (NCBI taxonomy): domain Bacteria; kingdom Pseudomonadati; phylum Spirochaetota; class Spirochaetia; order Treponematales; family Treponemataceae; genus Treponema; species Treponema sp. Marseille-Q4132. The sequence goes on along the minus strand of NZ_CP060591.1, from coordinate 261,350 downwards.
TACCGACAGCAACATATTCCTATAGTATCACGATAGCGTCTTTTTTACAACACGCGCGAAGCGTAAAAGAGCGGCTCTTCGCTTCATAATCCCGTCAATCGGGAACCACGAAAGCGTACGAATACGTGTCCTCGCCCCTCCGCGAGATCATTCCCAAAAAAATACCGTGCTTTCCGAAAACCGCAATCGACCCCACACCGCCGGAAGCGCAAGTACCGTTCGCCGAAAACTCAGCGCTTGCCGCACATGCACCGGCAGTCTCTTTTTCAAACATCGAAGAAAAAAGCGGCCTCCCGTGTTTGAAATCGTCTTCGTATGCGGAAAGGATGTGCGTCGTACCGAAGCCGCATTCGGCTGCAAGTCGCTCCGTCATCGATTGCATCTTTTCCAGCACTTCGCTTTGTTCGTTTTCTTTCGAATGCGGGGTATGTTCCGACGCGTCCGCCTTACATGAAGCGGATTGCGTTTTTTGCATATCGGAAATCGTTTTATATACCGACCGTATCGTAAACGGCGCAAGCGATGAAAAACCCGCAGCGTCTTCGAGGCGAAAACTTCCGACCGAAAGCCGCCTCAAGCCCGCAAGGTGGGCTGCGCTTTTGCAATACGATCCGATATCGCGGGCAAGGCTTCTGATATACGTCCCCTTTGAAACGCTAAAGCGGACGCGGACGGCTTTTACACGACCGTCTTCGAATAAAAACTCTTCCGCTTCGGAAGCGAATACGGTAACGGGGCGGGAGGGCATTTCGGCGCTGCGTCCGCTCCGCGCAATATCGCTTGCTCGCTCGCCGTTTATATGCAGCGCGGAAAAAAGCGGCGGCGTCTGCAGTATGTCTCCCGTATAGTGTTCGATCGCGGAAAGGACATCGTCTTTTTTCGGAAGCGGTGCGGTTTTGACGATTTTTCCGGTATATTCGAGCGTATCGGTTTCGCTTCCGAATTCGATGACGGCGTCGTATGTTTTATTAAAAGAAGTGATGTATGATGCAAGGCGGGTGAGAGAGCCGGTACAGACGACGAGGAGACCGGATGCGAAACTGTCAAGCGTTCCCGTATGTCCGACTTTTTTCGTAGCGAGCGCGCGCTTAATCGAATAAAGGGATGAAAAACTTGTCAGACCCGGACGCTTTGCAAAAAGAACGATGCCGCCCTGCATCCGAGTCTACTCCGCTTCCGGAGGATTCGAAACCGCATCGGCATGTTCCGCCTTTCCGGCAGTGCGTCCTTCCCTTTCAAGTTCGTTCAGCTTTTGCACCATTTCAAAGCCTTCTTTCATCGCCGTATCGACGTAAAAGGTCAAATGCGGAAACTGGCGGATGCGGAGCTTTTTTGCAATGGCCGACTGGATAAAGCCCGCGGCACTGTTTAAGCCTTCGACGCCCGTCTTTACCTGAGCGTCGGGAAGAAAGCTCGAAACGTAGACTTTTCCGTAACTCAAATCGTTCGACACATCGACGCGGTTTACCGTCAAAAACGTCGACACGCGCGGATCTTTTACCTGCTCGGTGATGATGAGCTTTGAGATTTCATCGCGCAGCTGCTCGCCGAGTCGCTGCATGCGGTACTGCTTCACGCTTTTTCGCCCTCACTCGATTCGGCGGCAGCGGCTTCTTCGGCGAGCGAGTCGCCGAGCTTTCTCGCCACTTTAATGAGTTCGAACGCTTCAAGCGTATCGCCGACTTGGATATCCTGCCAATCTTCGATGCCGACGCCGCATTCGTAACCGGCGGCGACTTCTTTCGCATCGTCTTTAAAGCGCTTGAGCGATGAAATCTTTCCGGTGAATTTGACGATGCCGTCGCGGATGAGGTTAACGCTGCCGCTCCGCTTGATGATACCGTCGGTAACATAGCAGCCTGCGATGACGCCGACGCGCGGTACTTTGAACGTATTGCGCACTTCAAGCGTACCGGTAACTTCCTCTTTCGTATCGGGCGTGAGCATGCCTTCCATCGCCGCCTGCACTTCTTCGACGGCTTTGTAAATGATCGAATACTTTCGGATTTCGACGCGTTCCTGATCGGCCAGCAGCTTTGCCTTCGCCGTCGGACGCACATTGAATCCGATGATGATCGCATTGCGGTCCGCGCTCGCAAGCGTAACGTCGCTTTCGTTGATGGCTCCCGCCGACGAATGGATGACGACGAGGCGGATATCTTTCGTCGAAAGTTTTTCGAGCGCGGTTTTGAGCGCTTCGGCCGAACCCTGCAAATCCGCTTTGATGATAACGCGGAATTCTTTGACATTGCTCGCGTCGATAGTCTGATAAAGCGTTTCGAGCGTAACTTTTTTGACAGCGCGAGCTTCTTCGAAGCGCTTCAATTCCTGCCGCTTTACCGAAACTTCGCGCGCGTCTTTTTCGCTTTCCGTCACTTGGAAGGGATCTCCCGCGTTCGGCATACTTTCAATACCGAGCACTTCCACGGGCATGGACGGAGAGGCTTCCTGAATGCGTTTTCCGCGATCGTTGAACATAGCCCGCACGTGACCGGAATAAATACCCGCGACAAAAGGATCGCCCTGATGAAGCGTACCGCGCTGCACGACGACCGTCGCAACGATACCGCGTCCCTGATCGATCCTCGATTCGAGAATCTTTCCTTCGGCACGGCAGTTGTAATCGGCTTTCAATTCGAGCATTTCCGCCTGCAGCAAAATCGCATCGAGGAGATCGTCTATACCTTCGCCTTTGAGCGCGCTTATATTGACATACTGCGTATCGCCGCCCCAAGCCTCAGGCGTAAGCCCTCGCTCGGAAAGCTGGGTGCGCACGCGATCGGGATTCGCTTCAGGCTTATCGATTTTATTGACCGCAACGATGATCGGAACCTTTGCATCCTTTGCGTGGTTAAGCGCTTCAAGCGTCTGCGGCATAACGCCGTCGTCTGCCGCAACGACGAGAACGACGATATCGGTTACCTGAGCGCCGCGCGCACGCATCATCGTAAACGCTTCGTGACCGGGCGTATCGAGGAAAGTGATCGTGCCCTTTTCAGTCGAAACGGAATACGCGCCTATCGACTGAGTAATGCCGCCGAACTCCCCTTCGGCGACGTGCGAATGCCGGATCGCATCGAGCGTTTTGGTTTTACCGTGATCGACGTGTCCCATAACGGTGACGATGGGCGGACGCGGCTTTACCGTTTCCGCATTGTCTTTTTCGCTTTCGATAAGGGTTTCGTCGTACAAACTGACCAGATGCACATCGCAGCCGTATTCGGATGCAACGAGGGTCGCCGTATCGGAATCTATCGATTGGTTGATCGTAACCATCATGCCTTGAGACATGAGCTTTTGGATAATGTCGGATGCTTTCAAATTCATTTTACGCGCGAGATCGGAAACGGAAATCGATTCCATGATATCGATCGATTTCGGAACGACGTTCGCAGGCGTTTCGGCCTTTTTCCGCTGCTCGAAAAATTTATCGTCCTCGAGCTGTTCATCGGTTTTGCGGTAAACCTGTTTTTTACCTTTAAATGATTTTTTTGCAGGTCCTTTGGGAGGCGGAAGTGCGGCGGGAGAACCGAATCCTCCCGGTCTCGCTCCTCCCGTAAAACCCGGACGAGCGTTTTGAAAGCCCGGACGAGGGCTTCTGCCCTGGAAGCCCCCCGTCCTGGGAGAGGAAAACCCGGGTCTGCCGCCTCTTGCCGGCGTATAAGTGCCCTGCCGGTTTTCACGTTCTCTGCTCTGATAACCCGCACGCGCCTGTGCTCCGGTAAAGCCCGTACCGTCGCGGTAAGGCCGAGTGCCGTATCCCGCCCCTTGAGGTCGAGGAGACGAAGCGCGGTAGGCGGAACGGCTTCTGTCGGAAAGATTGCCCGCTTTTACGTTCGGGCGAACCGCGTTGAAATCGTACGCTTTTTTCGCAGGAGCCTCGGATGCGCTTTTTACCGCTTTAACCGGAGTTTCCGGCGTCTGCGGCACGGAAGTCTTCGGTTCGGCAGGAGTCTTTTTTTCGACGGTATCGGATGTTTCGGACACCGGTTTTTGCACGGCCGCAGCTTTCGTATCCTGTTTTGCAACGACGCGCACCTTTTCCGTCTTTACACCGTCGGCGGCTTTCGCAGCGCGCTTAACGATGACGACTCTTTTTTGCTTTTTTTCCGCAGGAGACGCGGGAGCTTTATCGGCCGACGCCTGTCTTTTGTGATGAATTACGAATTCGGGCTTTTTTTCTACTTCATCCGCCATAAAATTTTCTATTCCTCGTCCTCTTTAAATTCAAACTCGACACCGCACTTGGGACAATGTGTCATATCGAGTGTAATCACCGCGCCGCATTCCGGACAGTGATATACTTCTTCATCGTCGTCCGCTTCTTCCGCACTCTCCTGCGAAGCGTTATCGTCTTCTACGAACTCGACGGTATTTTTAATAATTGCATCGACGCCGTCGAGATCGCTTTCCGTCAATCCTTCTATGTGCTTTAAGCCGCCGTTGTCGTAGGCTTCGACAAACTGTTCGATATCTTCAATGCCTGCATTTTTAAGAATTTCGGCAACACGAATGTCGACGCCGGGCAGTTCGGCGACGGTTTTGATTTCGTCGTAGTCTTCGTCGCCCGCATCATCATTGAAAAGATTTTGAGCCGTCTGCATTGTAACCGACTCGGACAAATCCATTTCCGCCGCCTGCTCTTCGGTTTTGACGTCGATGCTCCAATCGCACAGTTTATTCGCCAGGCGAACGTTTTGCCCCTGTTTTCCGATTGCAAGCGAAAACTGACTTTCTTCGACGATCGCGAGCGCTTGACGTTTTTCCTGATCGAGGATAAACACGCGTTCGACTTGAGCGGGAGAAAGCGCATTTTTAATAAATACCGCCGGATCGGGATCGAATTTCAAAACATCGATTTTTTCGCCGAGCAGTTCCCGTATGACGTTTTGGATGCGCACGCCTTTTAAGCCGACGCAGGCGCCGACGGGATCGACGTCTTCGCGGTTTGAAGAAACGGCAATCTTTGTGCGGTGACCGGCGTCACGGACGATTTTGACGATTTCGATCGTGCCGTCGGCGATTTCGGGCACTTCCATTTCGATGATCGAACGCACGAGTTCGGGATCGCTTCTTGAAAGGATAACCTGCAGTCCCGTCGATATGCGCCTGAGATTGACGATGAGCGCTTTGATGCGGTCGTCTTTTTCGTAGTGCTCCCTCGGCGATTGGAATTTTTGCGGAAGCACGCCTTCGAGTTTTCCCGCATTTCCGAGATCAACGTAGATGTCTCCGTTTCGTTCATACTGACAATAACACACGACGATTTCGCCGATTTTATTTTTATATTCGTTGTACAATGTATCGCGGTAGCTTTCGTTGAGCTCCTGATGAGCGGTTTGTTTTCCCGTCGTGACGGCCGAACGGTCGAAGCTTTTGGGATCTTCGAGAATATCGATTTCGTCGCCGAGCTCCACTTCGTCGCTGAGTTTTTTCGCATCTTCGAGTTCGATTTCCGTTACCGGATCGTACACTCCGTCGACGACCGTTTTCCGCGAATAGATGGATACGTCCGACATATCGTCGTTGAACTTTACTACAGCGTTGTCGGATGTTCCGTAAGTGCGTTTGTATGCGGCTTTAAGCGCGTTTTCGATGATCGTTTTTACCGAGTCTTCCGAATATCCTTTTTCCTGTATCAACTGACGGATTGCCTCTGCCATTTCCGACATGGAAAACCTCCTAATACTGTCCTCGCAAATTAATAAAAATACGGTATAAACCGCCTACTGTATAAATTTCGCTTTTGCCATCTCTCCGTACGGCACTGTAACGGTCTCTCCTTTTTCCGTTTCCATCGTAAGAGCCGTTTCGTCGGCGCTTACGATTTTTCCGCCGATCCAATCGCTTATCGTTTTACTCCACACGCGCACGGCTCGTCCGATAAACAGAGAAAATTCCGCAGCGTTTTTTACATTGCGGTCGATGCCGGGCGAAGTAAGTTCCATCGATGTATTGTCGGTGCCGAGCAGCGCTTCAAGGCGGGGAAGCAGCGCATGGTGAACGCGCGAACAATCGTTTACGCTTATGTTTTTATCCGGCTCTTTCGGCGCGATAACCGCAAGAATTTTCGTAATCGTTTTTGCTGGAACGATTTTCAATTCGATAAGATGATAGCCCAGCCCTTCCACGAGCGGGGCGCATTCCGAATAATGCGGAATGTCGTCAAATGCAATATACTCCATCTTCTCCCGGTATCAAAAAAAAAGACCCGTGTGTCACGAGTCCATCTTAAAGGATAATTAAAATGTACACGAATATAGTATGATTTTTTTCAATTTCTGTCAAGCGATTCATCGCTCGGCAAGCGTTTTAAAAATCGAACGACAACCGGAATCGATAAAAAACAGGCAAGCACGTTCGCCGCACTCTGAGACACTTCGATGCCTAATAATCCCATCGTCACGGAGCACAGGATGACTATCGGAACGAAAAGAATACCGCTTCGAAGAGACGAGATAAGGAGCGCCTTTCCCGCAAAGCCCGTCGACTGAAACAGCATTTCGCCGACGATCGACAGCGGCACAAAGGGAAGAGAAGCGCATGCGGCACGGAGCGCAAAGGCACCGATCGCGACGACTTCTTCATCGTTCCTCATGGAGCGGACAAGATCGGGTGCGAATACGAAAGCTGCAAGGCCGAAGACGGACAGAAAAACCGTTCCCATAACGGCGGCGGTAAAAAAAGCAGTGCGCACGCGGCTGTATTTTCCCGCTCCGTAGTTGAATGCGGATACGGGCTGAAATCCCTGTCCGATGCCGACGGCGACACAAAACAAAAAATTGGAAAGCTTTCCGACAATCGCCATGGCGGCGACGGCCGCATCTCCCCACGAGCCTGCGCAATTGTTGAGTACCATAGCGGAAACGCTGTGCAGCCCCTGCCGCGTCAAACTCGGAGAGCCGACACGCCAAATATCGAAACAGATGCTGCACGAAGTTTTCGAAAGCGCTTTTATCGAAAGGCGGCTTTGCGTCTTTCCGCTCAAAAACATGGATAACAAAATAGCGACGGCGATATATTGGCTTATCATCGTCGCAAAACCCGCACCCGAAACGCCTGTATGAAACACGCACACCATAAGCCAGTCGAGGAAGATATTGATAATTCCGCCGCTGACAAGTCCGATCATCGAAAGAGCAGCCCTGCCCTCATAGCGCAAAATATTGTTGGTCACGCAGCCGACCGTCATCGCGGGAGCCGCAAGGAAAATCCAAAACGCATACTCTCGCGCATAGGGCAAAATCGTATCGGTGCTTCCGAAGAGACGGCAGAGCGGATCGATGCACAAAAAACCGAGCGCGACAAAAAACAGTCCCGCCGCCAGTGCGAGAAAAAAACTCGTCGACGCGTAAACCGAGGCTTCATCGACTTCTTTTTTCCCGAGATGCCGCGCAATATTGCTTCCCGCTCCGTGACCGTGCATAAAACCGACGGCTTGAAAGATCGCCTGCAAACCGAAAACCACGCCGACCGCTGCGGACGCGCTCGTGCCGACAAGACCTACGAAAAACGTATCGGCAACGTTGTAGATATTCGTAACGAGCATACTGACCGTCGTCGGAAAACCGAGCGAAAGCACAAGACGCGGCGCAGGTGTTGCGGTCATTTTTTCATAGTAGCGGTTTCGGTCGATGCTCATAAAAATCAGTATAATCCGCTTTCGGAAAATGCACAATGATAAGCATTTCATTTCGGCGAGCTTTATGATAGAATGGCGGTTATGGAACACAACATGATTCTTTCCGCGTCGGGTTGGCGCAAAGTTTTTGCAAAATCGGGCGATGAACAGGACACGACGAGCGAAATCGGTTCTGAAAATACCGCGCTCGCCGTTATCGCCGCCGATGTTTTTTTCGATTATATCAGCGCCGCAACGGGACAAAAAAATCCCGTCATCGTATGCGGTACGGACACTCGTCCGACGGGAGGAGCCGTTGCATCGGCGATCGTCCGCACGCTTCTCGCACGGAAAGCCATCGTGCGTTATCCCGGCGTCGTTGCTGCACCGGAAATCATGGCCTATGCCCGGAAATTCGACGGCTTTATCTACATCTCCGCAAGCCATAATCCGATCGGTCACAACGGGCTTAAAGTCGGCTTGAGCGACGGAGGCGTCGTAAACGCCGAAGAAAATGCGAAAATGGTCAAAGCCTTCGTCGAAAAATGCGCTGATGCCGAAGCGATGCAAAAAGCGGCATCGCTCCTCAATTCGTGCAGCATGCGCGATGCGGAATGGGTATACGCGGAATCGCCGGGGTGTAAAAAAGACTCGCTTGCCGTATATAAGGCGTTTCTCAAAGAAGTCGTCTCCGCTCTTCCCCAAGGCGCCGAACAGGACGCTCTTTTTTCAAACATCAAAAGCGCTGCCGAAAAAGCTCATATCGGTATCGTCTGCGATATGAACGGTTCGGCGCGTACGCTTTCGATCGACAAAGATTTTTTTGCCGAAAACGGTATCGGCTTTTATGCGATAAACGACAAAGCAGGCGCCATCGCACATGAAATCATCCCCGAACCGGAAAATCTCGTGTGGTGCGCAAAAGAAATGGAAAGGCTCCAAGCCGAAGGTAAAACCGACGCCGTACTCGGCTATATGCCCGACTGCGACGGAGATCGGGGCAATATCGTCTATTGGAATGAAAAACAAAAAAAAGCGCTTCCTCTGAAAGCGCAGGAAGTATTTGCGCTTTCAGTCCTCGCAGAGCTCGCATACGCCGACAAGCTTTACGCTGCAAAGGACGGCTATAAACCTGCCGTTGCGGTCAACTGCTGCACGTCCATGCGCGTCGACGACATCGCAAAGGTATTCGGCGCAAAAGTTTTTCACGGAGAAGTCGGAGAAGCGAACGTCGTCAATACCGCACGAATCGCTCGTGAAAAGGGCTTTACCGTGCGCATTTGCGGCGAAGGCGGAAACGGAGGGAACATCACGTACCCGTCCGCCGTCCGCGATCCGCTTTCCACGCTGTTCGCAATTATTAAATTATTAACTACGGACGGTTTGTATAAAGCGTGGTGCGAAAAATCGCATCACACATACAAAGAACGCTTTACGCTCACCGACGTTCTCGAAACGCTTCCCGTCTACACGACAACCGGCGTTTCCGAACCCGGCGCCGTACTTCGCCTCAAAACTGCGGACAACGCGATACTGAAAGGAAGATTTCAGCGTATTTTCGAACGCGAATGGAAGTCGAAAAAAGCGGAACTCGAAAAAAAATACGGTATCGTCTCTTATGAAGCGGTTTTGACGAACGGAACGGAGGAAACAAGAAACGCTTCCGATTTTTCAAAGAGCGGTAAAGGCGGGCTTCGTATCATCTTTTTCGATAAAGATAAAAATCCGAAATCCTTTATGTGGATGCGAGGTTCGGGTACGGAACCCGTTTTCCGCATACTCTGCGACGTAAAAGGAGATGCGCAGGCCGAAGAGCGGATGCTCATCGAATGGGAAACGAAAATGCTTAAAGAGGCCGACAAGGCGTAAATGCGGCGAAGACACTGCGTCGGTATTTTCAAACGGCGGAAACGCGGAAGGTTTGCTTCGCTTGAAAGGCGAAATTGAAGCGATGCGAAAAACCTGTTATACTTGAACGCACCGCACAACAGTACAATAATAGAATAAAAAGGAGGTACGATAAAAAGCGCCGTCTGAAATATCGCCGTCGCTTTTTATCTCGAGTTTGCACGGATGTTTGCAAAAGAAGTATATGCATATCGTTTTGATAAAAAAGAGAATAGATATGATACACCGTATTTTGCAAACTCGATTATTCGACGTGTGCGCGTTTGCGCACGGCTAAAAACTTTTTCGAAAGTTGAAACTTTCTGCAAAACTTTTTATGGGAGTGTGATATGGAAAAATCGGAAATCTTAAAGCGCGCAAATGCGTACATCGCCGAAGAAAAAGACGAAAACTTTCGGAACGAAGTCGAGTCGCTCATCGCAAAAGACGATATCAAAGAACTCGAAGACAGATTTTATCAATCGCTCGAATTCGGCACGGGCGGACTTCGAGGCATAATGGGAGGCGGGACGAACCGCATGAACCCGCTCGTCATTAACCGCGCAACGCAGGGGCTCGCTTCTTACGTGATCAAAGCCTTTCCCGAAAAGGCAAAGGCGGGCACGCTTTCTGCCGTACTCGCCTACGACAGCCGCAAAAACTCCGATGTGTTTGCGGAAGCTGCGGCGTGCATTTTCGCGGCGAACGGCATCAAAGCCTATCTCTTTTCGTCGCTCAGGCCCACGCCCGAACTTTCGTTCGCCGTCCGCACGCTCGGTGCCGACACCGGCGTTATCGTAACGGCTTCCCACAACCCGCGCATCTATAACGGCTATAAAGTGTATTGGAACGACGGCGCGCAAGTGATTTCTCCGCACGACAAAGGCATTATCGGTGAAGTCAACGCCGTAAAAGAAGTCAAAACGATGTCGAAAGACGAAGCGATAAAAGCCGGCAAAATCGTCCTCATCGACAAAGACATCGACGAAAAATTTTGGGATATGTGCAAAGCGCAGCTTTTCCGGCCGGATCTCATCAAAGCACATGCGAAAGACGTCAAAATCGTCTACACTCCGCTTCACGGCACGGGCGGCATGCACGTCGAAAAAGTGCTCGGCGATTTGGGACTCAACGTGATCACCGTCCCCGAACAGCGCGACCCCGACGGAAACTTTCCGACGGTCGAAAAACCGAACCCCGAAGAAGCGCCTGCGATGAAACTCGCGATTGCGCTCGGCGAAAAGGAAAAAGCCGACTGCATTATGGCGACGGATCCCGACGCCGATCGCTTCGGCTCGGCTTTCCCCGATAAAGACGGAAAATTCGTTTTGATAACGGGCAATCAAATGGGCGCGCTTTTTCTCGAATATATTTTGCTTTCACGAAAAGAGCTCGGCAAAATGCCCGAAAAACCCGCTGCCGTCAGAACGATCGTCACTTCTCCATTTATCGACTACATCTGTAAAAAATACGGCGTCAAAGTTTTTGAATGTTTAACAGGTTTCAAATGGATCGCCGCCGTCGAAGCTTCGATGGAAAAAGACAACTCGGCAAGCTACGTGTTCGGTTTCGAAGAAAGCTACGGCTATAAAATCGAAAAAGAAGTGTTTGACAAAGACGGCATTTCCGCTTCCGCGATGTGTGCGGAGATGACGCTCTATTGGAGGAGCAAGGGCAAAAGCCTCCTCGAACACCTCGACGACATGTACAAAGAATACGGTTACTTCGAAGACAAAACGATCGAACAGTATTTTCCCGGTCCTACGGGCGGGGAATCGATGCGCGGCATTATGACGAAACTCAGAAACGAAGGATTAAAAACGCTCGGCGGTAAACGCGTAAAAGAAATTCGCGACATCGAACGGAGCGTTTCCTTCGATCCGGCAAATCCTTCGGCGACAAAACCGATCGATCTTCCGAAAAGCAATGTATTGCAGTTTTTCCTCGACGACGGAACGATTGTAAGCGCGCGGCCGTCGGGTACGGAGCCGAAAATCAAATTCTACATAAACTGCACGGTTCCCGTTTCAGGCAACAACGATGCGGGTCTTGCGCAGGCGAAAAAAGAAGCGGCTCTCCTCCGCGATGCAATCGCTTCGGAAATAAAATCGACGCTCGATGCGGCTGCCCAATAAAATTTTCCGCGATTACAAAAAACTGCTCCGCCTCGTAAACGGCGGGGCGGTTTTTGCCGCGATCGATACGGAAACGACGGGTCTTACTCCCGACACTTGCCGCATCATCGAAATCGGCGCCGTGCTCTTCGATAAAACGGGCGTACTCGGCACTTTCACTTCACTCATAAATCCGGGAATCGCTCTGCCTTCTTTTACGACAGAACTCACTCACATCACCGACGATATGCTTTCCCTCTCTCCGCCTGCATCTTCGGTGCTTCCGGCCTTTATCGAATTTATCGGAAGCGCTATCCTTGTCGCGCACAACGCGCCCTTCGATTTGCTTTTTATCAATAAAGAATTGGAACGGAGCGGTATGCCTTCCATGGCGAACAAAGCGGTCGATACGCTGAATTTGAGCCGCTGGGCATACCCTTCGGCAAAACATCATTCGCTGCAATACCTTGCGAAGGCTATGGGGATCGATGCGGAAAACGCACACCGAGCATCGGACGACGCGAAAACCTGCCGCAAAATATTTTTACGCTGCTTAAAAGACACAGAATCGGTGCAAAAAAAATAAACGGACAAATGGCGATTTTTAAAAGTATGTGCCGATAAAGCCGTGCTTAAGGAGATGCTTCGTTCGGCTTCGCTTTACCGGAAAGTGTGTTCTGCAAACTTGCCGTATAAATGCAGCAGCCGATTTTTTAAGCCGCTGCCCGAAGCGCTCACCGCCCTTTCAAAAGTTCCGATATCGATGCAAGCGCTCCCGTGTCGGGAGAAGAAGCCGCTTTGTTTTCTTTTTGAATCGCTTTGAACACTTCTTCGCGGAATACTTTAACGCTTTTCGGCGCTTCGATTCCGACTTTGACTTGATCGCCGCGGACTTCAATGATCGTAATCGTTATATTGTCGCCGATTTTAATCTGTTCGTCGATTTTACGCGAGAGGATAAGCATTTCACTTTCCTCCGCGTTTTTTAAGCGCATCGAGTATCGCGTGTTTTGTCGTCCAGCGGACGTCACTTAAAATCACTTGCACGCACAGGTTGTTTTTTTTGTTGATAACGATCGGCCCCTGCAGGTTTGCGGTAACGGCGCTCCCGTCGGACGGAACGGTGACGACCGCCATAACGATAAGGTCTTCGGGAGAGTGCACGCCGATTTTCTGCAAGCTTTCGTCGTCGATGTCCGCTTCGTAATTGTCACAGATCAAAAACGGATCGATAAGCAAAAACGCAAGGCGCTCGTCGTCGAGGGACTGCAGCCAGATGAGCGGCGCCCATTCCGATTCTATCGTCGCGTATTTTTTATAATCTTCAAAACCGAAAAGCCCTTCGGGAAAGGTAACGATGTGATTTTCTTCGACGTCCTTTACGCCCATCGCCTTTGTCTTAACGTCCATCGAAGCTTACCTCAAATAATCGAGCAGCGTACTCGAATACAAACGCGCGGCCGTACTCAGCGTCGCCTGATGGGTAAAATCCATCATCTTCATATCGGATGCGGCTTTCGTCAAATCGAGATCGCCCTCGCTTGAGATGCGCTGCGTTACGTTGAGCGCCGTTCCCGAATTGCGCTTTACGTTGAGTTCCGCCCGCTCGTATTCGGAACCCGACTTTGCGATTCTTGTGGTCAAATTGTTAAGTCCCTGATCGATAGAACCGAGCACGCGGCCTCCGATAGCTTCGTGGTCGCCTGCCAAAAGCGCATTGCGGAGCGAGATGACCGCATCGAACATGGAACCGCCTGAAGCGCGCACGCCGGAAGCGAGATTGTACGGAGGCTTTTGACTTGCGTCTTTGATAATACCGAGGTCGGCGAGTGCGGATCCCGAAACGTCTTCGAGCCACAGCTGCCGCGCATCCGTTGCGGTAAAGTTCAAAGCGCGAGTTACGGGATCGAGCGTCGCCTTTACCGCAGCTTTGCTGTCGTTTATCTTTGCGATAAGCGAATACACGTTGTCGCCTGAGTTGATTTTAATTTCCGCACCGTCTACGGCGATAACCGAATCTTCTCCCGCTCTCCAGCCGGTCGCATCTCTTCCGCCGAAAATCTGCTGCGGCTCCGCCCAAAAAGTGCGCACACCCGCGTTGTCCGTCGTCAAATATTTGTTTTCGTCGATTTCGACCTGCGTTTCCGAAATGTTTCCGTTATAGCGCACGCCTTCGATAAGCGGCACGCCGGAACCTGCGACATTTCCCATTTCGACGTCGAAGGCTCTGACTTTCGTTTCGGTACCGGCAAAGAGCGAGTTTCCGTCTTCGCCGATCGCGTTCGCATTTTGCACGAGCTCTTTTAAAAGCTCGTCGACTTCCGCCGCCATATTTTTCATATCTTCGCCCGTGTAGATGCCGTTCGCACCGGTAACGGCGAGTTCCCGCACGCGGTGCATGACGTCGAGCGAATTCGTCATATAGCCTTCACGCTGCATAAAAAGCTCGGAAAGCGTTTTGGCGTTTTTTTCGAAGTTTTCGATACGCGCCGCATAGGACTGATAACGCACCAAATGTCCCGCTGCGATCGGATCGTCGCGCAGTTCCTGAATACGGCGCTGGCTGCCGATTTGATTGTTGATTTTATTAAGACGGGATTCCTGCAGCCGCAGATTCGACTGCACATCCATATTATTCATTTGTGAACTCACCCTGCGCATAACGCACCTCCGTATTCGGCTTCACCCTGTTTTTATGCTCTGATTCTGTTGATAATCGTATCGACGAGATTGTCCCACGTGCTGATAAACGAAGCGGCGGCATTGTAGCCGTGCTGAAATTTAATAATATCCGCAAGCTCTTCGTCTATGTTTACGCCGCTGACGGACTCCCGCAGCGTACGCAAATCTCCCATGATTTTATTTTGATTTGCCGTTTGTGTCGCCGCCTGCTCGCCTTTCAAACCGACGTTCGTCACGCTGTCGGCAAAATAATCGTCGAAAGTACGCTTGTGCCCGATCATGACCTGCGTGTTTCTGATCGAAGCGATTTCGATCGCAGCCCGACCGTCGCCCGACGCGAGAGCGCCGCGCGTATCGGCAAAGCCCGCAGCGACGCTTTTGACGTCTCCTCTGATGAGCGGATTTACCGCGATATACGCGGATGGATTTACCTGCGGCGTCACCGCAAATTGAGCGCCGTCGGCAAGACCGTCGGCCGCGTCCGCACGGAGATAATCGTATGCACCTTCTTCTCCGCTTTCGCGTAAAATGCCCGCATAACCGGTCAAAAACATTCCGCTGTCTTCGACGTGCCGTATGACAAAATCGGGATTCGATTGCGAAAGAGCCGTCGTCGCTTTCAGCACGAGATTGTTGTTTCTGTCGAGGTAGGCTTTTACTTCTCCGTTCGAATCGTTGATCCGGTCGATGACATCGGCAACCGTATCGGTAGCGTTGTATGCGACTTCGACCGTACCCTCGGGCGCGGAAAAGGTCATCGTACCTGCAAGACCTATTTGCTCCTGCGAGTTCAATTTATGCCGTCCGGTAAATCTGAAAATATAAGACCTGTCCATTACGCCGTCCGCATCGTAATCGTAATTGCCGCGCACGTTTTCGACAAAGGGATGCGACGTAAAAAAGTCGAGACCTGTCGTACCGTTCATGCCGGTTGCGTTACGGTGCACGTCGTTTACCAAATCGGAAAAGTTCATCGTCATCGTGTTGAGCGACTGCATTTCGTTTCTGATATCGACGTCGCGCAATTCGATGAGCGCACCGAGCCTCCCGCCTTTTACAATGGCGTCGTTTTTCGTATCGCCCCAGATGAGACGCGGATTTCCGTTATTGTCGATAACCGTACGGAGGTCGAAGCTGCGCGGAATGCTGCCCTGAACGAGCACCCGCCCGTCGACGTGTACCATGAATTCGTCTTTATCACGGTCGCTTGCCGTACAGTTGACAAGCTCGGAAAGCTTATCGACGAGGAGATCCCGCTGGTCGAGCAAATCGTTCGGATTGTCTCCCATGCCGCGCGAGCGCACGATCTCTCCGTTGAGAGCGGCAATCTGTTCGGCGTAATTG
Source organism: Treponema sp. Marseille-Q4132 (assembly GCF_014334835.1). Classification (NCBI taxonomy): domain Bacteria; kingdom Pseudomonadati; phylum Spirochaetota; class Spirochaetia; order Treponematales; family Treponemataceae; genus Treponema; species Treponema sp. Marseille-Q4132. The sequence goes on along the minus strand of NZ_CP060591.1, from coordinate 245,702 downwards.
TTGATCTGCTTTACCGTCGCATCGATATCGCCGTTTATGATCGTGTTCACGCCCTGCAAACTTTCATAGCGCTGGTTTATCGTATCGGTAAGCGAAATGCCGCGCGTAACGATCGCCTGACGGGATGCGATATTTTCCGGATGAATCGACAGCTCCTGCCATGCTTCCCAGAATTTATCCATAGTAGTACGAATCGAAACGTCGTCGGGTTCGTTGTAAATCTGTTCGAGCATCGTATAATATTTGCTGCGCGTATCCCAATACGCTTCCTGATTCGCCTGTTCGACGATGCGACGGTCGAGCAATTCGTCGCGGATCCGCCTTATGCTGAACGCGCTCACGCCCTGACCAATCATGCCCGGCTCTTCGGGCCGTTCGAGTTCCGGAAGATACAGCGGATCGAATTCTTTAAACGCGACGCGCTGACGCGAATAGCCTTCCGTATTCGCATTTGAAATATTGTGACCGGCGGTCGTGATCGCCGTCGTATGCACCATGATGCTGCGCTTACCGAGCTCTATTCCAGAAAATGTCGAACCCATATATCACCTCACAATTATTAATACAGCGTATTGACGACGACGCTCGACGGCTTCGAGCGCATGATCTTTCCCGCCTTCGAATACACCGTCGCCCCGCTTTGAGGAAAAGCTTCGTCGAGGACGCTTTGAATAAAATCTTTCGCAACCGCTATGTAATTGCCGAGCGTTTTGTTCGCCGTCTTCGATTTGACGAGCTTTCCGCGCACTTGCGTCAAAAGCGGCAATACCTTTTTTTTCGATTCGTCGCTCCGGGCATCCGAAAGCGCGTTTCTCGCCTTTTCGGTTTTTTCGAAAGCTTCGGTAAGTTTCGTGATTGCGGAAATCGATTCGAGCACGCCGTCCCATTTTTTTTGCAGCACCGCAGCGCGCAGCTCCGATTGCCGGGTAAGCATACTGTCGAGAATTTCGTTTTCGCGCAAAAGAAGCCGCTCCATTTCGCTTATGTCCGCCATATACAGATTACCTCATGTTGATTATCGGTGCGGAAAAATGACGACTTTACGATTTTTTTTACGGGAAAGGCAGCCTTTTCATTCGGTCAGGAAAGTATTGATATTCAATTTTTTATAGCGGATACGGCGAACGAAGATTTTGTAAAGTATTTCCGCCTATACGCTTTCATACCTTAAAATACGCTATACTTCTTTGAATAAGGCATATAATTTTTTTGCGGAGTTATCGAGAGAATATTTTTCAAAAAGAGGTACAGGCGATGAAACGGGTTCTGCAAGGAGCGCATCCAAATCGACGGCGGGCTTAAAGGGGTCTATATAGTGCGCGCAGCTTCCGTATATTTCAGGCAAGCTTGCGGCATTCGAAACGACGACGGGCGCACCGCATGCGAGCGCTTCGAGCGGCGGAAGACCGAAGCCTTCAAAGTACGACGGAAATACGAAAGCTTTGCAGTTTTGCATGAGCGCTTTCACTTCTTCGTCGGAAAGATAACCTGCAAGAATGATATTTTCCAATGTTTTTATTTTTTCAAGTTCGTTCGGAACGACGTTTTTGAGCATCGTACCGGAAATGACGAAAAAATCGTTCGGGTAAAGCTCCGCATGTTTCATAATCCATTTGAGATTTTTTCTCAAAGAAAGACTTCCGAGCGTAAAATAAAATTCTCCGGATTTGAGGCCGAGCTTTTTCAAAATGTTTTCATCGGCACGGATCCTAAGTATATGTTCAAAACCGTCATAGATAACGCGGATTTTTTCTTCCGGAACTCCGTAGTAATCGATAATCTGTTTTTTGCTGAAGTTCGATACGGTACAGACAAAGCGCGCATTTTTGCAGATGTTCCGATAATTTAAACAGCTGTACGCACCGATAAGTTTATCGTAAAAGGATATAAAATCGTTCGGAAAATCCTTTGCGTATACGTCATGGATAAAAGCGATGCCGCAGGTTTTACCCAAAGGAGCGGTGTTTGAAAACGAAAGCGCGCAGGCATTTCGTCTGCGGCATGTTTTTGCAAAAACGCCCAAATCCCAAAAAGGAAAAGAGCGAGCTTCTTTATCGGATCGTATGACGGCAATACGGGCATACGACGGCACCTTCGGCGCATTTGCGGGAACCAGTATCGCCACGCGATCGGATGAGCTAAGCAGAGAATCGATTCGTTTGCATATTTCCCATGCAAAGCGCTCGATACCGGTGAGATTCCGGCATAAAAAATTTCCGTTTATAAGAATTTCCGTCATTGATGCCGCCCCAAAAACCGTATGCTTGCTCCCCGCTTCATATCGTATAACGGTTTCGATTGTAATTTCGAATTACACTGTTGTCAATCGTATACGTTGAAAAAAGCAAACGACTTTTATACAACTCCGTTTTCTGCACAGTAAAAATGCGGTAGTAAGCGGACTGTTTCAAAATCGCCCTTTTAAGTCGGGAGGCGAAAAACGGCCGAGCCGTTTTTCTTTTATCAACACGCTCGTAAATCCTGCGCGGGAAACTTCGCGCTAACGCGCTCGTTGCAAGTCGCGCACTGCTCGGAATTGGTTGATGAAGTCCGGTGTTGAAAAACGGCTCGGCCGTTTTTCTTTTATAGGAGACGCGCATAATTCCTCCGCACTGCTCGGAATTTGCCGCCTTGTTAAAATTTTACTTGTATGCTAGTATAATAAACATATGTGGATTTCAACGATTCTTTCATTTGTGTTGAGCGCATGTTCTTTTCCTTTTATCATTGCGCTGTGCAAACGATGGCAGATCTACGATCCTATAAGCGCGCGAAAAATTCACTCGGGCAATATTCCCCGCTTGGGCGGCATCGGCATAGTAGCGGCATATTATATCAGCTTATGTATTTACGCGCTCGTTTTAAAGCAGCTTGTGCTGCCTCTTATTATCCCGCTTTTTATCGCAGGCTTGATCGTCTTCGCGTTCGGCGTACTCGACGATCTGTACCCCATGCCGCCGGTGTATAAACTTATCGGGCAGATTGTCGCCGCATGCATTGTCATATACGGCGGTTTTGAATTCCGTCAGATATTCGGACTCGTTTTACCGAACTGGATAAGCGTTCCGTTTACGATTTTTTGGTTTATCGGCATGATCAACGCGTATAACCTCATCGACGGGCTCGACGGTTTATGCGGCGGACTTGCTTTCCTCACGATAGTGACGCTTTTCGTTCTCTTTCACAATGCAAATCCGATTACCGAAATATTTTTGCTCGTCGCCGCAAGCGTATTCGGTTTTCTTTTATTTAACGAACCGCCGGCGAAAATTTTTATGGGAGACGGCGGAAGTCAATTTTTGGGCTTTATCATTGCGACCGCTCCCCTGTGCTTTTCATCGGAAAAACTCGAATTCAACAAATTGCTTATCATGTTCGTGCTGACATCCATTCCCATGCTCGACACGATCGCAGCCATTTGGAGACGCGTCCGCGAGCATCGTCCCATTATGAGTCCCGATCGTTCTCACCTGCATCATAAAATGCTCAACATCGGTTTCAGCGCAAAGCAGGCTATGATCGCGCTTGTCGGCATTCAGGCGATTTTGTGCAGCAGTGTCTGCTTTACGATTTATCTGAATAAAACCCAAAGCACGGTTTTGCTTTCCATCACATACGCTTTTATGATTTTTTTCTTTTCGGCAATTCATTTTATAAACAGAGCCGTCAACAGAAAAATAGCGGAAATGAAATGATTCGGATCAACGCATATTCCGCGTTGCTATGAGAATCGTGACCGTCGTCGAAACGGCCGAAAGCACGGTCGTAATCACCGGAGCATATAAGCCGAAATAATACGTAAACGAATTCGCAGAAGCGGTAATCGTCGTTTCCGGCGTGACCGGATCGGTTTTCCGCATTTTCTTTCCGTTTATATCGCGTATCGTTACCGCTTCACCGGAATTTTTTTCGTTGATAAAACCGCCGGCAAGCCCGATATAATATTCCCATGTGCGGTCGGGAATATACGGATACCTGCCCGGACGCGCTACGGCTCCTGCAACGGAAACGAAGTATTGCTTAAACGGTATGACAAGCGTATCGTACGGATACACGATTTCTTCGGCATAATACGAAGCGTCGTAGAGCATTTTATTGACGTCAATCGGTATGGGATTACCTTTACGAAGTATGTATGCATTTTTTATATCGGCCGTCGGTGAAAAACGCTCTTTGTTGCGCCGAACAAGTGTGCCGTAGTTTTCTCCCGTTTCAAATACGACGGGAAGCCTTGCCGATGCGTCAAGAGATGTGCCGGTCGCGGACGAAAGTGCGCCTTCGATAAACATAACCGGTTTCAATTCGGCATAAGTGGGGATATTGAGCGTATCCCAGCATACGAGCGTATAATCCGATGCAATCGCCGTACCATCCAAATACAGTATTTCCCCCGCAGGATTGCTTCGCTCTGAAGTGCGGGAAAGCTCCATGCGGTTCGTGTCCGCCCTTTCCGTAAGCCCGCCTCCGTAGTAATCCACGAGCCGTTTCAAGTTTTCACCTTCAAGCAATTCGTACGTACCCGGCCGCTCGACCGCCCCGCGAATCGTAACTTTCCGAGTCATCCTGCCGACAGTGATGCGATCGCCCGGCCGCACATAGGGATTCTGCGACAGATCGCCGAAACGGGAAGCTTTGAAAATATCGTACGTATTCTTTTTTCCGTCTTCGCTTGTAACGACAATATTGCGAACGGACGCATAATCGGTGAGCGTTCCCGCTATGACGTCGGAAAGACGCGAAAGCGCCCACGCCTGTTTAATCGCCGTTTCTTTTACCTCACCGTCTATGACGACTTTGAATGCCGCAGGAGATGTGAGAACGAACTGAACGCCGCTCAGGGGATAATTTTGCGTAACGAGTTCTTCCACTCTCTGTTTGAGGCGCAAAAACGTATTTCCCGCAACATTGATCGTCGTAATATTTGCCACACGGATACGGTATGAAGCATCGACCGGTATGGCATAGCTTACGACATTTCCGTTTACCGCGAACGCGAGTGTATAGATATCTCCCGCGGTAACAAGATAGTCGGACGAGGACATCGCAATCGATGCATTCAAAGCGTTTCTTGCGGCAGTAACTTCGCCTGCCGTCAATTTTTGAACCGTACCTACATTTGCCGCTTGCATATTGTCCGTATCTTTTGCAGATGCGGAAGACTCGTAATTCCCTGCCGTCTGAGCAAATACGGCCGAACAAAAGAAAAGAACAATAGCGTAAAAATATTTTTTCATAATTTATATCCGATTTTTTTTCAGCGAAGCGGAAATTTTTTTTACGGCTTCGGGATCGCGTTTGATATTTTCTACCGCATTCAATGCGAAAGCGATAAACACCGCAATAAAAAAAGCGGCGAAAGTCGTTACGATACACAGCATGCCGCGGGAAGGCTTTGATTTTCTGTCCGGTACTTCCGCGCGTTCCAATATTTGAAAAACCGGCGTTTCGCTCGCCATCTGTACTTTTAAAAGTTCATACTGCGTTTTAAGCTGCTTGTATACCTGTTCCTGCGCTTCCAATTCCAATACGCGTATCGCATTTTCCATAACGGGAGAACCGTTCGGATTGTAGCGATATGAAGCCGTACTTTCGTTTTCTCGAATCTGCTTTGCCAACGAAAGGATCTGCTTGTAGCTCATATCGATATTTTCTTCGAGATTCTTTTTTTCAAGTTTATGCTTATCGATACCGAGCGAAGTAAAGACTGTTTCCATATAGTCCGCCGCAAAGTTCGCCACGGATTCGGCAAAGACGGGATCGGTATCCGAAAAAGCAAGCGAAAAAACACCCGATTTATCATCAAAATCCGCAGTCAAATTTTGCTGTAACGCTTTACGCGTTGCCGCTTTGGGAAATTCTTTTACTTTATAACGCGCGGTAAGATTGAATTTATCGATAATGGCATCGAGATACGTATTGGTTCCGGCAATGTAGACCGCGAGCGCGCTGAACGTTGCACCTTTCGAAAGATTCGAAAGCCCCATAAGGCTTCCGAGCCCGCTCATAGTGCTTGAGTTCAGTAATGAAGAAAGAGATCCGCCGGAAGACGACGAATCGTTTATAAGCATAAGCGCTTCGGATGTGTATATGTTGGGAAGCGGAGACTTTTCCGGCGGAAGAGCGATCGACAGCACGGAAAATAAAACGACTGCGGCCGCCGTAAATGCCGTTATTAAAATGATAAGTTTTTTATACTGCAGTAAAACGACAAACAAATCGATAAGCGAAATCTCGTCATCCTGCGAAGATTGTACGATATTTTCTTGTTTCGGAGAACTTTCCATATTTATGCATATTATATAAAAAGATATGCGGCTTTGCAACACGCTCTTGACGTACCTGTGGAAAATTTGCTATAGTTTTCGGGCATTGCAAATGCGTTTACGGTGCCTGTAGTTCAGTGGTAGAGCGCCAGATTGTGGATCTGGTTGTCGTGGGTTCAATCCCCACCAGGCACCCGCTTTCCTTCTTGATAAAACGGTTTCCCGCCGATGTGTCCGCGAGCCGGACGTTCGTCGCGGCTTGAAAATCTTTTAAAAGCGTTTATAGCTCAACTGGATAGAGCAACGGACTTCGAATCCGTAGGTTGCGTGTTCGAGTCACGCTAAACGCAATGTTCCCTCATCCGTACCGTCTTCGCCGATTCCTGCCGTACTGCAAAAAACCTGCCGTGCTACAAAAAAATCGTCAGGGCTTACGCATGAAAAATGTATACACGGAAAAAAACGTATAATTATAAAAAGGGCGGAACGCGAGGCAGCGGCAATGCCGCCGAGCCGCTCTGACCGATGGTAAGCAAAATTTCGAAGAAATTTTGTGTAGTCCGATTCCAATCACGGTCTGCCGCGGCACTTGCAACGAGCGCGAAGCGCGAAGTTCCCCGCGCAAACGGCAGGGCTGTTGCCGGGAGTGCAGCCGATTTTTTTACGGTAATGATTATTTTTTTGGGAATATAGATTCTCATGCGTAAGCCCTAAAAAATCGCATAACGTACTTGCCATTTTATTTTATTTTTGATATAGTTATAACATTCAGCCACTGTCGTGGATTGAGTACGGGCCATTAGCTCAGCTGGTAGAGCAACAGACTCTTAATCTGTGGGTCGTCGGTTCGAAGCCGGCATGGCTCAAGCCTTGTGTGAGACGAGAAGGCACGCACTCTTTATGCGAGAGTGGTGAAACGGCAGACACGCCGGATTTAGGTTCCGGTGCCTTACGGCGTAAGGGTTCAAGTCCCTTCTCTCGCAATTCCATCCGAGGTGTTGCGGCATACAAAATTTGCGGGAATAGCTCAGTGGTAGAGCGCCACCTTGCCAAGGTGGATGTCGCGGGTCCAACTCCCGTTTCCCGCTCGAGTACCGAAGCTTACAGCGCCGGAAAACGCAAAGAATTATTTGCGGGAATAGCTCAGTGGTAGAGCGCCACCTTGCCAAGGTGGATGTCGCGGGTCCAACTCCCGTTTCCCGCTTGAAACCAAAAGCGATTCGGAGCAATCTGAATCGCTTTTTTTATTCGTACGGAGATCACTGGTAAGGAGCGAAACGTGGAACTCAAAAAAGAATTCACGGACCTTGAAAAATCGGCGGTAAAACTCACCGTCACCGTTTCACAAAAAGACGTCGCGGCCGCATACGCGGAAACGCTCGGCACATACGTAAAGCAGGCGCAGATCCCCGGCTTCAGAAAAGGCCATGTGCCTGCGAATATCCTCGAGCGAAAATTCGGCGAGGGCATCAAAGCCGATACGGTAAGCGATATAATCGACAAAGCGCTCAACGAAATCTTTGAAAACGATGCGGAAAAAGCAAACCGCCCGCTCCCCTACGCCGAGCCCGTCATGGAAAAAATGCCGGAACTCGATGTTGCCAAAGATTTAAGTTTTTCTCTCACCTATGACGTATATCCCAAAGTCGACGTAAAAAACTTTTCAGGCATTACGATAAAAGAGCCGCAGGTCACGATCGGCGACAAAGAGATCGATGAAGAGCTCAAAGCCGTACAGGAGCGCAATGCGGTCGTCATCGATAAAAAAGACGACGAAAAAGTCGAAAAGGACAATATCGTCACGATCAATTATGCCGAACTCGACGAAAACGGAAACGAAATCGCCGGGACAAAGCGCGAAGACTTCGTCTTTACGGCGGGAACCGACGGTACGTTCTACCGCATCGACGACGACGTCATCGGTATGAAAAAGGGCGAAACGAAAACGATTACGAAAACCTACGCAAAAGACGACAAAAACGAAAGTTTGGCGGGTACGACGAAAAAGATAAGCGTAACGGTTACCGCAATCAAAATACGCAACCTTCCCGCACTCGACGACGAACTTGCGCAGGACGTGAGCGAAAAATACAAAACGCTCGATGACTTGAAAAAAGATATCGTAAAAAATATGGAAAGCGCGAAGGCGCGGCGTATCGTGGAAATCAAAAACAACGATTTGCTTTCCCAGCTCGTCGAAAAAAATCCCTTCGATATTCCTTCTTCCATGCTCAACGCGGAACTCGAAAACCGCTGGTATTCGATGGCGCAGCAGTTTCAAACGACGCCGGAACAGCTTGAAAAGATGTTTTCTTCGGCAAAACAGACGAAAGCCGATATACTCAAAGAATGGGCAGGCGCAAGCGAAAAAATGCTTAAAAGCAGAATCATCGTAGACAATTTGATCCGCGCACGGAATATTTCCGTTACGCCCGAAGATGTCGAAACGCGCTATAAAGAAATCGCCGATCGTGGCGGCATGAGCGTCGACGAAGTGAAAAAACACTATGAAGATGCAAAAGCGAAAGAATATCTCATCGACGACACAAAAGAGCAAAAGCTTTACGACGAACTTTACAAAGAAGTAAAAACGGTAAAGGGAGATGCGATGTCGTTCGCCGATTTATTTAAAGGGGAGAGCAACTGATCCCACGCCGCCGTATTTTTTCAGTATATTATAATAAATGAAACTCATACAGGATGTGATTATGAATGAACGGATGAACACGCTCGTCCCCTCCGTCATCGAGCGGAGCGGAAACGTCGAGCGCTCCTACGATATTTTTTCGAGGCTGCTCAAAGACAGAATCATCTTTATCGACGGGGAGATAAACGACGTTACGGCGGACTTGGTCGTCGCGCAAATTCTCTTTCTCGAATCGGAAAATCCCGATAAAGACATCAGCATATACATAAACAGTCCCGGAGGATCGGTTACCTCAGGTCTTGCGATTTACGATACCATGCAGTACGTCAAGTGCCAAATCCAAACGATCTGCATGGGACAGGCTGCAAGCATGGGCGCAATCCTCCTCGCAGGCGGCACTGCGGGAAAAAGATTCGCCCTTCCCTCTTCGCGCGTTATGATCCACCAGCCGTGGGGCGGAGTGCAGGGACAGGAAAGCGACATTTCGATTCAGGCAAAAGAAATCGTGCGCTTGAAAAAATTGACGATCGATTATTTTGCGCACCACACGAAAAAGACGATCGAACAGGTCGCATCGGATATGGAACGCGATTTTTATATGTCCGCCCAAGACGCGCTCGCGTACGGCATAGTCGACCACATTATGCCGGGGAGAAAAAAGCAATGAAACGATTCGGAAGCGACGCGCAATTTTGTTCGTTTTGCGGAAAGCCCGCAGACGCATCGCGTCATCTCGTAGGAGCTCCTTCAGGCAATATCCACATTTGCAATCAGTGCGTTGCCGTCTGTCAAAGCATGCTCGATCAGGAAGAAGGAGATGTCGCGCCGATCACGATGAGCGATGTGCCGACTCCGAAAGAATTCAAAGAATACCTCGACGAATATGTAGTCGGACAGGACGAAGCGAAAAAGACGCTTTCGGTCGCCGTGTACAATCACTACAAGCGCATGTCGGTTCCGAAAAACATGCGTAAAGACGACGACGTGCTCATCGAAAAATCGAACATACTGCTCATGGGTCCGACGGGAAGCGGAAAGACGCTGCTTGCAAAAACGCTTGCGCAAAAACTCAAAGTACCTTTCGCGATTGCCGATGCGACGACGCTCACCGAAGCGGGCTATGTCGGCGAAGACGTTGAAAACGTGCTTTTAAAATTGATAAACGCCGCAAACGGCAACATCAAAGCAGCAGAGCGCGGCATCGTCTTTATTGACGAAATCGACAAAATTTCGCGCAAAAGCGAAAACACGTCGATCACGCGCGATGTATCGGGCGAAGGCGTACAGCAGGCGCTTTTGAAAATCATCGAAGGCACGCACGCAAGCGTTCCTCCGCAGGGAGGACGCAAGCACCCGAATCAGGAGATGATCGACATCGACACGACGAACATTCTCTTTATTTTAGGCGGTGCTTTCGTAGGTCTTGAAAAGATCATCGAACAGCGTACTGCAGAGCGAGCGATGGGCTTCGGCAGCAACGTCGGCATGATGAACGAAGAAGAGCGCATGAACCTGCTCAACCGCTGCACGCCCGACGACCTCGTCAAATTCGGCATCATCCCCGAACTGATCGGACGTATGCCCATCACCGTCGCGCTCAAAGAGCTTACGCGGGATGATTTGGTGCGCATCCTCACCGAACCGAAAAACGCGATCACAAAGCAGTTTCAAGCATCCTTCGCCCTCGACAACGTCAAGCTCGAATTCACCGACGAAGCGATCGGGGAAATCGCCGACGAAGCCGTCCGCCAAAAAACCGGCGCGCGCGGACTTCGCAGCATCGTCGAAAAAATGCTGCAGGATATTATGTACGAACTCCCGTCGATCAAAGACCGCGAGCAAAAAAAGCTCGTCGTTTCGAAAGACATCGTGCAAAATAAAACCCATCTCGACGTAGGCTCGCTTTTGACGGCGTAAGCGCGAAGCGAAGATGCGGACGATTATTTTTCCCGCATCGCCGGCAAAGCACAAACGATCGCATCGTCCGCAAAACGCATTCGATCAAGTCGAGCGTCGAAAGGAACAGCATCTCAAGCAGCGAAGCGGCGCTTCCGCATGCCGGAGTGTCCCGTTTTTTTTTCTTCAAATCTTTCTCAACATGTCTATAAAAGCAGACGGTTTTTAGTCAAATCGCAGCAGTATATTTTCACCGTACGATTTTTTTCATAACTTCGATCGTTTCGGTCACCGTCGTCTCCCAGCTGAAACGCTGTGCCCTTTGAAGACCCGATGCGACCATCGTTTCGCGGAAAGCGGAATCAGAGACGAGTTTTTCCATCGCAGAGGCGACTTCTTCGATATCGTTCGGATCGAAATAGAGAGCCGCCTCCCCGCCCATTTCGGGAAGCGCACCCGAAGCCGCACACGCGACGGGAATGCCGGTCGCCATCGCTTCGAGTATCGGAAGCCCCACTCCTTCGTTCACCGACGGAAAAATGCACGCATCGGCTCCCGCGTACAAAAGCGGAAAACTTTCGTGCGGAAAAAATCCCGTAAGAAAGATGTCCGACGCGGCAGGAGAAAGGGATGCCGCCCTGTGTACTTCTTCGGACGAGGGTCCTTCGGCGCCCGCAATGACGAGGCGGTGCGGAGATTTCGTGCGCTCTTTAAAAAGTGCAAAGGCTTTTATAAGTTCGATGTGTTTTTTTTCAGGTCCTGAAAGACGCGATCCGTAGATAAAATATGGCCGCTTTATCGCAAAGGGCTTTATGGTTACCGTTTCGGCATCGATCTGCAGCTGCGGAAAAAAGAGCCTGTGGTCGATACCGTTGTGAATGATTTCGATTTTCGATTCGTCTATACCGAGCCCTATCAAATCGTTTCGTAAAAATTCGCTCGCGGCGACGATCTTTTGAATCTTTGCAAGTCCCCGCTTTATCTGCATGCGCATCATACCGTCGCTCTTTTCTTTGAGCATGACGGAAACGATGGAATTGACGACGGCGACGCCGGGCGTTTTAAACGAAAGGGGCAGCACGCGTTCGATGGCGGGATAGAGTACGACATCGTATTTTGCTTTCTGTGCGAATTTTTGCAGGCGGAAAAAATGCCATAAGCGCTCGGCAGCAAGGCTGTCGGGAACGGAAAGAGCTTGGAACGGAATTTCGCGCACCGAATTATACGTATATCGATCGATTTCTGAACCGAACAATTCGAATTCGACATCGCCTGAAAGCGGAAGATTAGCCGCAAAAGAATGGAGGTATGAGCCGATCCCGGAGCGCCCGTGATCGCAGCCGAATGTATCTATGCCTGCCTTCATAGAAAATTATTATAGCAGCAATTCCGTTTTTACGCTATAGTTTGCGCATGGACACGCAAAACGCATTTTCGCTCCTCTCTACCGAAATACGCGCAAAACTGGAGGCGCTTTCGATCGTACAACCGACGCCCGTACAGCAAAAAACGATCCCCCTCATTATCGACGGGAAAAATCTTCTCTTTCAGTCGGAAACGGGTACCGGCAAAACCTTCGCATACCTTTTACCGCTCGCCGACAATATCGAAAAGGACGAAAAAAGCGGCGTAAAAGTCCTCATCGTCGCTCCGACGCTCGAACTTTCTTCCCAAATCAGAGATGCAGCTTTGTCGATTTCAAGCGCAAAATGCGCATTGCTTACAGGAAGCGCGCCGATACGGCGGCAAACCGAGCTTTTAAAAGGGGATCCCGCTATCGCCGTCGGAAATCCCGCCCGCCTTTTGGAACTCGTGCGTTTAAAAAAATTAAAACTTTCGGGATTGCGCGCGGCGGTGTTCGATGAAGTCGATCGGCTCGTCAAAAAAGAAATCAAAGACGACCTCGCATCCCTCGTCTCTTTTTTTCCGAAAAACGTACAGATCGTCGGATGTTCGGCAACGGTAACGAAAGCCGTAAAAACGTTTTTTGCCGAATGCGAATCGCTTTCGATGCCGGAAGAAGACGTGCTTCGGAAGCGCATTTCGCACTGGGCGATCTACGCCGAAAGCCGCGATAAAATCGATACGCTGAAAAAGCTTTTTGCCGCCCTCGACATGCAAAAAGCGCTTGTCTTTACAAGCCGCGGCGATCAAGTTGAAAACATCACGGCGAAACTCAAATATAAAAACATCGACTGCGAAGCCCTCTATGCAAAACAGGATAAACAAAAGCGCAAACGCGCGATCGACCGATTTAAAAGCGGAAGCTGCCGTATTTTGATTACGAGCGACGTCGCTTCCCGCGGGCTCGATTTCCAAGGCGTTTCGCACGTTATCCAAATGGATTTAAATGACGACGACGATTTTTTCATCCACCGCGCAGGGCGCACGGGGCGCGCAGGCAAAACGGGAATCAATATAGTCGTCGGGGATGAATACGAAATGCGGCATTACAGCGCGCTTGAAAAGAGACTTAAAATCATCGTTTACCCGAAAATGCTCTACCGCGGCGAAATCGTCGCGCCCGATGCCGTTTCCGAATAGTTGATTGAGGCTGCCATATCGTGTATAATACAAAAACAGCTTTCACTTTGCGAGGGGACAGGTGTTTCTTAAAAGTCTCGACATATTCGGCTTCAAATCGTTCGCCGACAGAACACATATCGATTTTTCGGACGGTATAACCGCCCTGCTCGGCCCGAACGGCTGCGGCAAAAGCAACGTCGTCGATTCGATAAAATGGGTTTTAGCCGAAAACCGCTCGAAAAATCTGCGTGCCGACAAGATGGAAGACATCATCTTCAACGGCACCGAACGTCGACCTCCCCTCAACGTCGCCGAAGTGACGCTCACGATCATGAACGAAAACGGGCTCATCCCATTCGAAGCGTCCGAAATCGCGATCAAGAGGCGGCTCTACCGTTCAGGTGAAAACGAATACTTTATCAATAACCGGCAGGCAGGCCCGCGCGAAATACGCTCGCTTTTTATGGATACGGGCATCGGCAAAGCGGCCTACTCCGTCATGGAACAGGGAAAAATCGATCAAGTGCTTTCGTCGAAGCCCGAAGACCGGCGCTATCTCTTCGAAGAAGCGGCGGGCATAAGCCGGAGCAAAGCCGAGTGCGCGGAAGCCGAACGTGAACTCGAACGCACGCGCAGCAATCTTCAGCAAATCGAAATCGCGCTTTCGGAAGTCAAACGTAGATACGACACGCTCAAAGTGCAGTCAGAAAAGACGATCAAATATCGTGCGGTAAAAGACGAAATATTCAATGACGAACTCGATTTGACATTATTAAAATTAAAAAACTTCGTGCAGACGAAAGCGCAAAACGAAGAGCATCTCAAACAAGTTGAAAAAAAACGGGGCGATATCCGAAACGAAATCGAAGCGATCAGCAATACGCTTTCGGAAAACATGGACAAAGTAAAGGCCATGCAGGAAGAAGTGTATGCCAAGCAGGCGGATTTAATCGGCATTCAAAAAGAAAAGAGCGGCAAACAGGATTTGATACAGCAGTTCAACGTGCGCCTTTCCGAAGCGAAAGAAAAACTCGAACAGCTTGAAGCGCACAAAAAAGCGATCGGAGCTCAGATCGATGCGCTGAACGACGAAATCGACGAAAAAAACGCACAGCTTTACGAAAAGACAAAGCAGCTCGACGATATCAAAAAAAATATCGCATCTTTCGACAAACATATTACCGACGCGGGAAGCCGCATTGAGGGAAACGAAAAACTCGTTTCCGAATCGCAGGCTCAGATCGAAGCGCTGCGCGAAGCGCGTACGCTTTTGCAAAAAGATTTGACGGCTATCACCGAAGACATCGTTACGAAGCTCGACGCAAAATTGAAAGACGCGGGCTTTTCCGAAAATGCGATGAAAAACGCCAAAGAAACGCTCGACAACGTCATCGCACGTTTAAAAATTTTTACGGCGGGACGTAAAAACATCTTTGGCGATTTTGCAGCCTCGCCGTCGCACTCCGCCGACGAATGCGTCAAAACGGTGAAGGAAGCATCCGACGCGTTTTTTGAAACGGGAAAGCTTGTCGCCGAACTTGAAAAAGCGCTCGACGATTATATGAAAGCCTCCCCCGCCTTTATCACCGAATTCCTCGCACCCGAAGGGATCATGACAAAAAAGCGGGGCATCGATCAAAAGATTTCCGACAACCGTTCCCGCGTTGCCGGGATCAATGAACGCATAGCCGAACTGCATGCGGAAAACGAAACTCTTTCGAAAAAAATCGACGAATATAAAGAAACGCTCGGAAAGCTCAAAGTAAACGAAGCGCAAATGCACGAGCAGATCACGGCGGCCGAAGAGCAGGTATCGATGCTCCGCCGCACTTTGGTAAGCCAGCAAAAAACGCTTTCCGATACCGACGGAGAGATCGCTTCGGAAAACAAGCGCGCCGAAAATTTGAATGCGGAAATATCCGGAGCCGAAGAAGAGCTTTCGGAAATAGAAAAGCGCGGTCTCTCTCTCGCGGATGAACTGAAAAAATTGGACAATGCGATTGCCGCGTGCAATACGAGCGTGTCGGGAAAGCAGAACGCGCTCCGTCAAAAGCAGGAGGAACAAAATAAGCTGCAGGCGCAGTATGAACGCGTTTCGCTTTTGCTCGTTTCTTCCGATACGGAAATCAAAAACGTCAAACAGAATTTTCAGGATACGCATTCGCGCGATCTTATGGAATTCGAAGAGCGCATGTATAAAATTACAAAACCCGCCGCGGAAATTCGGGAAAAACTTTCCGATGCGAAAGAACGGCTGAAAGCGCTCGGACAGGTGAACTTGATGGCGGTCGAAGAATTCGCCGAAGAAAAAGAGCGCTACGAGCGGCAGCAGACGAACTGCGAAGATACGAAAAAGAGCCTCGAAAATTTGCAGCGCGTTTCGGGAGAAATCAAATCGAAATCGTCCGAAATGTTCCTCGAAACCTACAATAAAATCAAAAAGAATTTTCACAATATGTTCCGCCGCCTTTTCAACGGCGGAAGAGCCGAACTCCGACTCATCGATCCGGAAAACGTACTCACGAGCGGTATCGACATCTACGCGCAGCCGCCGGGAAAAAAGCTCGAAAACATCGCCCTTCTTTCGGGCGGAGAAAAAACGATGACGGCAGTTGCACTTTTGTTTGCGACTTACCAAGTGCGCCCTTCTCCGTTTTGTCTTCTCGACGAAATCGATGCGGCGCTCGACGACAAAAACGTTTCAAGCTTTGTGACGACGTTGCGCTCTTTTGCAAACGTGAGTCAATACATCGTCATCACGCATAACAAAAAAACGGTTATGGGAGCTACGACGATGCTCGGCATCACGATGGAAGAATCCGGCGTTTCAAAAATACTTTCGCTCCGCCTCGACAAAGACATAAAGCTCGGCGCGGTCATCCCCGAAAGCAGAGACGACTTTATCGAAGAGGACGTACCGCCCGAAGAGGCGACCGTTCCTCCGAGACCCGCAAAGCGCATTCACAATCCCGACGGAACGATAACCGATCCCGACCGAGAGCGTGCGATAAAAGAAGAAAAGCGTCTCGAAAAAGAAGCGGCGCAAAAAGCGAAAGCTGCGGAGAAAAAAAGCGATGATCGGGAAAAGTGATTTTTTCGGCACTATCAAAGCTCTCTTTTCCGGAAGGAAAAAATACGTCGCTTTTATTTCGGGTACGCTTATTTTAATGACCTGTATAGCGCTCGCCGTTTTTATCGCCCAAAAATCGAAAAAGACGCGCAGAGCGCCCGCCGCCGAACGCACTTTTTCGCCGACACAGGAACTCCTCGCTCCCGACGGTCCGCAGGAGCAAAAGGATTATATCGCCTCGCGCGAAGTAAAAGACGCATGGAGCGATGCCGATACGGAACGGTGGTTTACGCCGCCTGAGGGCAAAGAGATGGAAGACCTGCGCCGTGCGAACGATAAAATCGTTTCGGATATATTGGGGGCTGCTCCGTGAAAAAATCAATGAAGCGAACTTTTGTATGGAAGCCGATACAAGTCTTTTTTACGGCGCTCGCCTGCCTGTCGATTTTTTCAGTATCGGTATCCTGCGCGTCTCTTCCGAAAAGCGGACGAGCGGGAGAGAGCCCCATGCAAACCGAAAATGAAGGGGCTCCCCGTCAATCGGAAAACCGTGAAGGTGTTTCGGAATCGGCGGAAAACGAAAACGTTTCAACGACGCACGGAAACAACGATGCTTTTCCGTCGGCGGAAAAAGAGAAGGATGCGGCAGAAACAGACGGAAAAAGCAAAGATGCGGTTTCGACTGCGGAAAATCTTTCCGAGCGCGTCCGAGTCGATCTCCCTGAAAAAAGCGAAGAGGCAATGCGCGTAAGCTCTTCTATAGACGAACCCGTCGTGCGGGAAGGATTTTCAGAAAACACCGGCAAGGGCTCTAAGGCGCGAAACGACACAACTGCGAGCCGGACTCAAAAAGAGTCCGCACCGAAAGGAAAAAAAGACCCGACAACGAAAGCTGTAAAAGATACTGCGCAGGCAGGCACAAGTTCGACGCAAACGAACGTAAATGCGGCGGCCGAAAATACGAAACGAGCCGCTACCGAGACAGCGCAAAAAACGAAGGGCGGTACAAGCGAAAGAACGATAAACCCTGCAAAAAGCACGGCCGATACGCAAAGCGCAAAAGACAAAGATGTCGGAAGGGACGATAAATCGGCAAAGGATTCCGAAGCTCTTCGGAAAGCGGCGGATTCGCTTGCCGACACGGACGAAATCGTCACGGAAATACTTCCGTCGCGATCGGTGCATATCGCAAAAAACCAATACCTCGACGTCGTCTATCCCGGAGGAGGATGGATCTATCTCGGAGAAAAAGACGGCACAAAACTGCTGTCGTTTTTCGGAAAAAGACTCGGAGATGCGGACACGATTTTTACGCTCCGTGCAAAAAATGCGGGAAAATCGATGCTGCATTTTTACAAAAACGATGTACTCACCGGAGACGCCATCGACGACTGGCTCGAAGTGATCGTTGAAGACAAAACCGGAAGCGCGGCCGAACGCATCACGGCTCCTTCGTATGCAGATACAGTTCCGCCCCGCCCCGCTCCTGCAGCCGGCGACGAGGAAGGAGGAAATGCGGAAACCGCCTTTTTCGAAACTGCGAAAAACGGTGCGGAAGGTTTTTCGGAAGAGGGAGCAGGCAGCGCTCCGATTTCCGGACAAAGGGCGGATTCCGAAAGCGGAGTCGGCGGTATAAGCGCTTCGGCGGATGAAAGCAATGCGGCATCTTTCCAAAATGCACAAAAGCAAACGGTTTCGGCAACCGCTCTCAGCGCGGAAGATTACGCGCTCGGTGAATCCGATTTGCTTGAAAAAGCAAAAAGCGCATACGATGAAAAAAACTACGCGAGAGCTCTCGCCCTCCTCGATTTGTTTTTTGCGAGGGCGACAAGCCGTATCGACGAAGGACTCTATCTCAAGGGGCAAACGCTCGAAGCAAAATCCGCGCTGCAAAATATCAAAGGTGCGATCGGTGCATACGATGAACTTTTGGAAAAGTGGCCGGAAAGCAAACAGTGGCAGTCCGCACGCAAGCGCAGCATTTATCTGAAACGTATGTACGTCGATATCCGGTAAGCGAAAACAACGAACGGATTTTGATTTTAATAAAAATCGAAAGCGGCGATTGTTGCTATATCGAACGGAGGAACAAAGAGAAATATATGAAAAGGTTTATTAAAATTATCATAGCGGCCATCGTGCTGTTTTCATCGCTGTCGTGTTCGATCGTAAAAAAATCGGAAGCATCCTCGCGGACGATCACCGTAACAGGCCGCGGCGTCGCGGAAGCAGAACCGGATAAGGCGTCCGTCGTCGTTTCGGTCGTAACGCAGGAGTGGGTCGCGAAAACCGCCGCGGATCGGAATAGTGAAATCATGACGCGCGTACGCGATGCGCTTGTCGCTTCGGGAGTGAACGCAAACGATATAACGACGACGAACTACAGCATATATCGGCAGGAATCATGGGATGGCGGGAGGCAGTCAGTCGGACGCTATCGTGTGCGGAACGGCATAAATATCGTCGTGCACAACACCGCCCTTGTAAGCGACGTCATCGATACGGCGATTTCGGCAGGAGCAAGCGAACTTACCTCCCTCACGTTTACCGTCACCGTCACGGACGACACGGCTCTCGTTCGAGAAGCGCGTATGCTCGCCGTGAGGCAAGCGCAGGAGACGGCATCCCTTTTGGCAGGAGCTGCCGGCTGTAAGATCGGAGAAGCGATCACGATCATCGAAAAAAGCGATGCGGGCGACGTCAGTACGAGGTACTACGACGCGCCGGCGGCAATGAGCGCCAAAATCGCCACGCCTATATCGTCCGGAAAAATCGAAGTGAGTTCGACCGTCACGATCACATACGCTTTGCAATAACGCTCAGTAAAATCAAATGGAATCGTTAAAAATCGTTTTTTGACAGCACATTATTAATTAATAAAGGAATAAAATATGCTCGATTATAAATTTATCAAAGACAATCTCGAAGCGGTAAAACAAAATATCGTAAACCGCAATATGACGGCCGACGCCGATGAAGTCGTACGTCTCTACGACGAGCGCACCGCCCTCGTCACGCGATTGCAGCAGCTCCGGGAAAAGCGCAATGAAAATGCCGCCTTGATGAAAGGAAAGCTTGAAGAGGCAAAGCGCCGGGAACTCATCGAAAAAGGGAAAGAGCTCAAAGACGCTGTCGCCGAAGCTGAAAAAACATTGACGGAAACGGAAGCAAAGCTCGAAGAAGCCGCGCGGAAAATTCCGAATATGGCGCATCCTCAAGCCCCGATCGGCAAAGTCGATACGGAAAACCTCGAAGTAAAAAAAGTCGGCACACCGCGAGTTTTTTCTTTTCCGCCGAAAGATCACGTGGCGCTCGGAGAAGCGCTCGATATCATCGACTTCGACCGGGGCACGAAGGTTTCAGGACAAAAATTTTATTATCTCAAAAACGAAGCGGTTTTTCTTGAACAGGCGCTCATCATGTACGCGCTCGGCATTTTACGGAAGCACGGGTTTACGCCCTTTATAACGCCCGACATCGCAAAGCAGGAAGTGCTTCAGGGTATAGGCTTCAACCCTCGCGGAAACGAATCGAACGTCTACTGCATCGAAGACGAAGGCACATGCCTCGTCGCGACGGCGGAAATTACGCTCGGCGGTTATCACTCGGGCGAAATACTCGACAAATCGAAGCTGCCGCTTTTTTACTGCGGGCTTTCGCACTGTTTCAGACGCGAAGCGGGTGCGGCGGGGCATTTCAGCAAAGGCTTGTACCGCGTTCACCAATTCGATAAAGTCGAAATGTTCGTGTACTGCCTGCCCGAAGAATCGGATGCAATACACGAAAAGCTGCGTATGATCGAAGAGGAAATCTTTACCGGGCTCGGTATTCCTTTCCGCGTCGTCGATACGTGCACCGGAGATTTGGGAGCGCCCGCATACCGCAAATGGGATTTGGAAGCGTGGATGCCCGGCCGCGCTGACGAAGCGCATCCGACAGGCGACTACGGAGAAGTGACATCGACGTCGAACTGCACCGACTACCAGGCAAGGCGGCTCAACATCAAATACAAAGACGACGACGGTAAAAACAAATACGTCCACATGCTGAACGGAACGGCTATCGCGGCCGGACGCGCAATGCTCGCAGTCATCGAAAATTATCAAAATGAAGACGGATCGATTACCGTACCCGAAGTGCTGCGAGCGATATGCGGCTTCGACACGATAAGCGCAAAGCGCGGAGCCTAAGCGATGACCGGCAGAGAACAGATTTCACGGCAGATCGCGTATTTATTGATCTTTATTGCGACGGTTTTGCTTTTTGTCGTTTTGAAAGTGACGGCGAGCGTCATCATTCCAGTCATCCTCGCGATCATGTTTTCATTCGTACTCTTGCCGATCGTCCGCGGCATGAATAAAATTCACTTGCCGTGGATATTCAACATAGCCGTCGTAACGATTTTATTCGTCATCGGCATAGCGGTTCTCGGCACTCTCGTATTCGCAAGCCTTCGTACGATTCTTTCCGAATACACGAAATACGAATCGAAGTTTCTTTCGATCTATAAATTTTTTGCAAATAAATTCAATTTGGGTTTCGACGCGGATAAAAGTTTTTTTTACAATTTACAGAGCGCGCTCGGCGAGCAGTTCAATATCGGCATTATGATACGCCGGATGCTCTTTTCGCTTTCGGCGAATATGGTGTCCATCGCCCGCAACATCCTCGTCATCGTATTGATGTTTATCTTTTTGCTCGTCGAAATGCACATAACGGGCGAAAAACTCAGAGAAGCTTTCGAAGGGCGGATGAAAAACCGGCTTTTCCAAATCGTCAAACGGATTATGACCCAAGTCGTCCGCTTCGTTTCGATAAAATTTTTCATCTCGCTTGCAACGGGACTGCTCATCTATGGGGCGGCAAAAATCGTCGATCTCGACTTTGCGGTCGTGTGGGGATTTTTTGCATTCGTGCTGAACTTTATCCCGAACTTCGGTTCAATCGTTTCGGTCGCGGCGACGTCCGTATTTGCGCTCCTTCAATTTTTTCCGCATCCGGCACCGATCATTTTTATAGTTGCGGGAACGACTACGGTCAATATGGTGCTCGGCAATTTTATCGAGCCGCGCATCGAAGGACACAACCTCGGCATTTCGCCCTTCGTCATCCTCGTCATGCTCTCACTGTGGGGCTGGATGTGGGGCTTTGTCGGTATGATCCTCGCAGTTCCGCTCACCGTCATTATAAAAATCATCTGCGAAAATATACCGCTTTTACATCCCGTCGCGATTTTGCTCGGAAATAAACCGCAGGACACGCGGCTCGAATTTACGACATACGATTCGGAAGACGGTTTAAACGCCTTTCAAAAAAAAGAAAGCGATATGGCGCATCCGTAAGTTCCCTTTTGCGAATCGTCAACGCGCCGTGCCGCACAACTCGCGCCGTGCGTGTATTTTCCGTGCGATATACAAAAAGGGCGTATCGGCAAGACTTGTAACGATATAGATCATATAGCACGATACAGTTATCGCAGAAAGCGTTTTCATATCGTAGACGCCGAAAAACGCACCGAAATTGAAGATGACGATATTTACCGCTTGAGATGTGAGCGTCGCCGCATTGTTGCGGAGCCACAAGTATTTTGTTTCGCTGCCGCTTTTCTTTTTTGTTAAATTCCACAGCGCATGATAGAGACGTACGTCGAGCAGTTCGCTTACGGCGTATGCGGCGAGGCTTGCCGTAAGGATGCGAGGTGTGCTCGAAAAAAGCGTTTTAACGGCAGTCATGGCACGGTCGCCGGAAGAAGGCACGTAGTGCGGCCACAGCGCCGAAAACAGTATAAAGACGCAGGCTGTCGCGATGCCGATTTTAACTCCTTTGTCGGCTTCTTTTTTGCCGTAAAGTTCGCTTAAAAAATCGGTTGCAAGAAAGCTCGATGCAAAAAGCGTATTGCCGAGCGTCTGTTCCATACCGAACGCTTTTATTAAAACGGCGACTTCGATATTTGCCAAAACCGTACACAGCACGATCCACGCGGTGCAGCCCGCCTTTCCGAAAAAAGAAAAAAATAAAAGAAGACCGCCGAAAGAAGCGGCAAGAGAAATGATAAGCAGCAGTTCATTTGTCATAGTCGATATCCCGTTTGTAAAACAGGAATTATTATATCACATTAAACACGGCATACGCAATTCCCGCAATAAGCGCGATTACGGCACCCGGCGGCAAATCGAACGCAACCGAAATCACATATCCTGAAACGGAAAAGACCGATCCCAGTACGGCGCTTAAAAAAAACAGAGCGCGGATCCCCTGCCCCTTTTTTCTCCGCCGTAAAAAAGAAGAAGCCGAAAGCACCGGCAATATGAGAAGCGCGTCGATTAAAAATGCGCCGAGCAGTTTCATCGCAGCCGCTACGGTGAGTGCGATGATCGATACCATGATCGTATAGTGAGTACGTACACGTATACCGAGTGAATATGCGATGTCTCTGCTGAAAAAGAGAGCGGCAATATTTTTAAAATTAATAATAATATATGCGGCAAGAAAAATCGCGAGTACGGCAAGAAGCGCGATATCCGCCGTACCGAGGGCAAAGGGGCTCCCCCACAGCAAACTGAGAGTGTCTTTTGCGGGAACGTCAGCAATACGCGTGATGAGGGAAGCGAGCGCCATACTGAAAACCATGGAAGCGGCGCTTACGCCTCCGAAAGAAAAGCTTTCGTTTTTCGAAAAATATGTCATCGCAAAAACAAGTACGAGGTTTACCATAACGGTCAGCGGAACGAGCGGAAGAGAAAGCGCGACGGCAAGCGCACCACCCAAGATAACGCCGTGCATGAGCATATAACGAAGCGGCACAAGCTGCAAGCGGAGCAGCATAACTCCGCACAGAGGAAAAGAAGCGCCCGAAATGAGGAGAGCCGCTCCCCCGCGAAGCACGGGCGGAAGCATAAAAAGCATAAGGAGCCTATCCATCCGAGTCCCCTTTTAGTCCCGATTCCGCACCGCACGATTTCATGTGAAAAACATCCCATCCCCGCATACGCAAAAGAGAGTCGTCGTGCGTAACGAGGATGATCGTCGGAATTTCCGAAACGGAAAGCGAATGAAGAATTTCAATAACGCAAGACCTGCTTTCCGCATCCAAAGCTGCAGTCGGCTCATCGAGCAAAAGCAGTTTCGCATTTTGCGCAAGACAGCGCGCAAATGACACTTTTTGCTTTTCCCCGCCGGAAAGGCTCAAAAAACTCCTGCCCGTAAGATGCTGTGCATCGACACGCGAAAGCGCCTTTCGAATACGCGCTTTTTTTTCTTTTACGAACGGAGGTAAACCGAGAGAAACGACTTCTTCGACCGAAAGACCGTACTCCGAATTTTCCGCAGCTTGCGGAATGTAGCCGATTGTCCGTTTGGAAAGCTTTGAAGGCGGGACATTATCAATCAAAATCGTCCCCGATTCGGGAAGGCTTATACCCATGAGCAATTTTAAAAGCGTCGTCTTTCCGGCACCGTTTTCACCTGCGACGATAAGACGTCCGCCCGCGCTTACGTAAAAAGAAATATTTTTAATAAATCCGTACGGCGAACACAGGTTTTGAGCGCGTACGTCGACGCCCTGTACGAGCTTTGCACGGCGGCGGAGGTGCGTATACATTTCATCGCTGTCGTGCATCGTTTCGAGATGATCTTCGGTTGCGCACAAAAGACGGCGCACGCAGGTATCGTACGAGAGTTCGATCGGATCGTGTCCGCCGCGAAAAGCATTGAGTTCGTCAATATACTCTTTTGCAAGAACGCTTGCGATATCAGCATGTATTTTTTTGATACCCATGCGGCTCATCAAAACGCAGGCGGCCTTTCCCACAGCCGTATCGTGCGCACGCAAATCGTCCGTCGCCCCGTCATAGGTTTTAAAAAAATCTTCAAGTGCAAAAAGCGGCATAAGCCATTTGCCGCCGTTCGAAAAGATGAGCGTATCTCCGTTGTAAACGCAGAGCGTCGTATATTCGGGAAGCGGAGAGCGGTAAGAAAAAGTCATACGGACAGTCAGCTCCGACCGCCGTTATTTTTCCCACAATTTTTCGGGATAATAGCCTGCTTCGATTTTTTTTGCGATTTCCGCTTTGACGATCTCTTTGTCTTCGGGGTAAGTCATGCCGAACCAATTTTCGTCCGACGTAAAAAAACGAATGCTTCCTTTGCCGCTTTTGACGATTTCGCCTGCTGCGACGGGAAGGAGAGCTTCGGCTTTTTCGCTTTCGACATTGTGCGCGATAAAATCTTTCCAGAATTTGTTAAATGAATCGAATGCCGCGGGAGAAAATCCGAAGAGATTCATGCTTACCCATTCTTTTCCCGTCATCGATTTTTTTTCGCCGTCGATTTCGCTTACGATGCCCTCTCCTTCATAATAGATTTTCAGATTTTCGACGATGGAATCGAGACAGCCGTCTTTTACCGTACACACGCCGCGGGAAACGGAACCGCTTTTGCTCATCGTGTTGCCGAGCACATAGCCGACCATCGCGTGAGCGGTACTATCGTTTGCGATCCCCGAAAGATAGGTGCCGATCGTTTTAAAAGCAGACCTCCCGTAATAGTCGTCCGCGTTGACGACGGCAAAGGGAGAGGCGATCGCATCTTCTGCGCAGAGTACGGCGTGCACCGTACCCCACGGTTTTTTACGGTTTGCAGACAATCGCTTTTCCTCTTCGGTAAGCAGACTGTCGTGCGTTTGAAAAACATATTTTGCATCGAAATTGCGCGCAACGCGGTCGAACAGCCGTTCGCGGAAATCGTGTTCGATATCTTTTCTGATAATGTAAACGACTTTACCGAAACCCGCTTCCCTTGCATCGTACGTCGCGTAGTCGAGCAGGCATTCGTTGTGCAGCCCTACCGCGTCGATCTGTTTGACCCCGCCGTATCTGCTTCCCATTCCCGCCGCAAGAACCAATAATGTCGGTTTCATCTTTACCTCCCGAATCGCCGCTTACAAAAGGCTTTCCAGCGCAAGCCTAATCATATTATCGAAAGTCGTCTGTCGCTCTTCCGCCGTCGTTTCTCCGCCCGAAACTATGTGATCGCTCACGGTGAGGATCGCGAGCGCTTTACGTCCGAACTTCGCCGCAAGCGTATACAGTTCCGCCGCTTCCATTTCTATGCCGAGTACGCCGTAGCGTGCCCACGTTTTCCAATTCGCGTTTTCATCGTAAAAAAGATCGCTCGACGCGCAGGGGCCGACGGAAATTTTTATGCCGAGCTTTTCGGCGCTTTCATACGCCGACAACAAAAGCGAAAAATCGGCGGAAGCGGAAAAATGCAAATTGCCGAAACGCTGCGTCATAAGAGAAGAATCGGATGAAGCTGCGTTTACGAGTATCGTATCGCGCAATTTCAAAGACGCTTGAATCGCGCCGCAAGTACCGACGCGGATCGCTTTTTGTACGCCGTAAAATTGAAAAAGCTCATTCACGTAAATCGAAAGCGAAGGCTGTCCCATGCCCGTTCCCTGCACCGAAACGCGTTTTCCCTTGTATGTGCCCGTATAGCCGAACATATTGCGCACTTCGTTATAGCATTCGGGATTTTCCAAAAAATGCTCGGCGATGTATTTTGCCCGAAGCGGATCGCCGGGAAGCAAAACCGATTCCGCGATCGCGCCTTCAGGCGCATTGATGTGAGTACTCATAGCTATCGATTATAAAGCGTAATCGATGAAAAGGCAACCTATCGTGCGGCGCGCTTACCCGCTACAGACACAGGATGCCGAACACCGCTCCGAGCAGCATGACGAATACGGGATGGATTTTCGTCTTCATCAAAACGATA
This sequence comes from Treponema sp. Marseille-Q4132, assembly GCF_014334835.1. Taxonomy (NCBI): domain Bacteria; kingdom Pseudomonadati; phylum Spirochaetota; class Spirochaetia; order Treponematales; family Treponemataceae; genus Treponema; species Treponema sp. Marseille-Q4132. The sequence continues at coordinate 219,523 of NZ_CP060591.1, read as the reverse complement.
AGCGCTGCAATATAAAACGCAAGACTCGGCCATACGAAAAGATTTTTCCAGCCTTCGAGCGTCGAAAGAGAACCGTGCGGCAAAGACATATTCATAAGCGCAACGATAAAAACCTGTGCCGCAGCTACGAGAATGATCCCCGTCGTCGTCGGCCGAAGCGTCGAAAAAGCTGCTTTGACGAGCGGCGTATCGTGAAATTTCATAAAAAAATGCGCGATTATTAAAATGCAGATAACGGACGGGAGCACTTGCCCGAGCGTCGTAACGATGCCGCCGAAAACGCCGTACTGCGAATAGCCGATGTAAGTCGCCATATTCACACCGATCGGTCCCGGTGTCGATTCGGAAATCGCGACCATATTGTAAAACTGTTCGGCGGAAATGACGCCCTTGTCGACGAGGGTTTGCTGCATGAGCGTTACGGCGACAAGTCCTCCTCCGATCGTAAACGCACCGATATAAAAGAAAATCCAAAAAAGCTGAAAAAGCGAATATGTCGTTTCCATCACTTATCATCCCTTTTTTTCATTTTTTGGGAAAGCACCGAAACGATGACACCCGTCATAGCCCCTGCGACGATCATCCAATACGAGGGCACTTTGAAAAACCAAATCGCCGCAAACGAAACGGCAAGACACAAAAATCCCAAAATCGATTTTACGGTCTTTTTCGAAAACTGAAATACGACCGATGTGAGAAGCGCCGCAACCGATACGTTGATGCCGCGAAGCGCTTTTTGCGCAAGCGGCAAGTGATCGACCGAACTGATAAAGCGCGCGATAAGCGAAATGATAATGACGGACGGAGTTATCATGCCGAGCGTAGCGACGATGCCGCCTATTATCCCCGCCTGCTTAAAGCCGACAAAGGTTGCGACATTTACCGCAATGATGCCCGGAGTCGATTGACCTATCGCATAATAATCGAGCAGTTCGTCTTCGGTCATCCACTTCTTTTTTTCGATAAGTTCGCGCTGCAAAATCGGCATCATCGCCATACCGCCGCCGAATGTAACCGAACCGATCTTGGCAAGGGAAAAATACAAATCAAACAGTATCGGAATATTTTTCATACCTATCCTTATTAATTTACAAAATCAAAGAATCGAGGGAATATCGGCTTCGCGTCCGTAAACCGAAACGTAACAATCGCGCCACGCTTTCGCCGCCTTATCCATCGAAAAAGCGGCGTTTTCTTTGCGCGAAAGATTTTCATCGGGATAAATCGGCGGAAAAATATGGAGCGTCGCAACTTTTTTTTTGCTGAAAAGAGAGCGGAGTTTGGAAGGCGCGGAAAAGGTGATAAACATGGGAACAACCGGCACTTTATTTGCGGCGGCGATGTGGAACATACCGTTGTGAAAAGGACGCGGCTTTTCATAGCGCAGCCACAGCGACTGCTCCGGATAGCCGAGTACGGCACAGCCTTTTTTGAGCAAAAGCGAAAGCGTTTTTTGCAGCTCGTTCATGGCTTTTACATTTCCGCTGAACGGCAGCGTCCCCGCCCCGCGCATGATGCTTCCGATAGGGCCTTTCATATTGTTAAATTCCGCAACCGTGATATACAGCGTATGACCGAAAACCGCCTGCCGCACTATCATATTATCCAGCGAATGTACGTGATTGCATACCGCGACAAAACCTTTTACGCCGCAGAGATTTTTCCGCCCTTCGACGCGCGCTCCGAGCACGAATTTTGTCAAAACCGGACCGAGTACCGCCGCCGCCGTGCGGATAAAAACACGCCATAAAAAAAACGAAAACGTACGCGGAAGAAAAACATAATCGTCGCTTACCCGAATCATCGCAGCGTAGTCGATCGGCTGAACATTTCCGTCGAACTCGCCTTTTTTTTCAAGCTCTCGGATGCGATTTTGTATTTCACGCTGCGTATCGCTTTTGATACCGCCGATATCCGTCATTCGGCTTCCTTTATCACCGTTTCGATGCGATCGATCTGCTGCCACACCTCTTGTTCACCGTAATGCGGATCGCGCAGCAATGTAAAAAATGCCGCGATGTAAAAATATGCGTATTCGGCTATAAAAAACGGATTGTATAAAAGTACGGCGAGCTTTTCGGCAAACGTAATCTTAAGCGCTTTAGGATCGACTGCAAGCGCCATAAACGTATAGAATACGAGTACGCCGTAGAGTATGAGCATGATGATCAGGCCGTATTTTAAAGCGGTAAAATTAATAAATCCGCGATTGAAATAATCGATACACGAAGCGATCATGTAAAGCAAAAAACAAACGGCTGTATTGCCGAAATATAAAAAAAGCGGATTAAGCGCATACAGAAAATCGAAGTTTTTGAATCGGATTCCTTTTATCTTTTCTGAAAATGAAAGAGAGGGATCGTGCAGCGACGCATAGGTTTGTTTTACGATTTTATTGCGGTATTTAAATGAAATCTGCATATAACCGATAAGCCATCTCGCTCGGCGCCGGTCAAGCATTTTATGAGAAATCGCTTCTTCCGTATAGACGAGTGCGTATTCGTAAAAATACGACGACCAGCCGTTGATAATCGCATTGACCGTCATTTCAAAATCTTCGGTAAAACTGCGGTACGGCCATCCGCCTATCTCTTCGATAACGTCGCGCCTGATCATAACGCCCGTCCCACACATCGTACAGGGGATACCCGCTTTCGTTCTGAACGCGTTTCCGAGCTTGTCGAGAAAGGTATAGGTAAGCGCACTGCAGTTCGTCGCAAGCGAGCGGAGTTTTTTACCGCCGAGGAGATAATTTTTCACTTCACGCTTACCGAGCACGATCTGAGCACCGGAGGCAAGACCGTTGTTCATCTCTTCGATAAAATTGTCAGAAGCGATATTGTCTCCGTCGATGATGATATACGCATCATAGCATCCGTATGTACCCGAAAGCAGTTCTTTGAACGAAGCGTCGAGCGCCATTCCCTTGCATGTTTGATTTTTGACAACCTGAACATAGGTGCGCTCATATTTTTCCGCTATGGCGCAGGTAGGATCGTCTTCCGAATCGACTACGACAAAGGTATCGAATTTTTTACGGTCGTACGTTTGGCGCGCAAGGCTGTCCAACAAAAGACCGATTCCCGCGCTTTCGTTCCGCGCGGGGATAACGACGGCAAAGCGGTTTTGTACGCTGTTTGTTAAATGCCGCGGTTTTTTAAAACCGCTTACATAATACAATAGACGAGGAATATATATGATAAGGGCAATCAGCGAAATAACGCCGTACATATGAAAAAGCGATACGGCTTGTATATCAGTCATACGCAGATGATAGAAAGTAAACGGGAAAATGTCAATTGTAAAAAAATTATTAAAATCTGAAAAAAGGTTTCCACTCCCCGCTCAGCGTGCAGCAAAAATATCTTTCAGCACCGCGGCAGACGTACCGAGCGTTATATCGTCTTTTACCGACACTTGCTCAAAATAAATTTTTCGCTTTTCGGTGAGCGTTTGGTATGTGTATAAACGGAAACGCTTTTCAAAATCGTGCGTTTTATAAAAAGTCGTGCCGTTGCATAAAAGGCACACGGGAAGCGAAGCATCTTTTCCTTTACCGGTTTTGATCACGGCTGCGGAAGCGACGGCTGCCGCAATCCGTACGGCGCGCTCTATGAGAGAATCGAAAACGGAATACAGGACATAGAAATCGGAAGACATTTTTGCAAATGGAACACCTTTGAGAGCCGCCTCATCCGCCGACGGCGCATTTAAAAAGCCGTCCATGTCGGAAAGAGAAATCTTTCCCGCATTCGAAAGCGCCTTTACAGCTTCGTTTGAAACAAGATCCGACGCACACACATGAGAGAGCGCCCTGGAAGCGAGTTCCGAAAGATAAACGCCTCCGCACATTTTTTCAAGTACGTACATTCCCTTCGTCGTAGACGCCGCATCGATTTCGTCGTCGAATACGCTTTTCGGCAAACGGGAAAAAGATCCGGACTCGCAGACGACGATTTGATTTTTAAGGCGGGATATGCCGGAAATCTTTCCGATTTTTCCGTATTCGATATAGGCGGAATTGATTCCCGTACCGAGTATAAAGGCCGCATGCGAACCGTATGTTTTGCCGTCCGCCTTTCCCGCAAATCCCGCCAAAAGAGCGGCGGCAGCGTCGTTCACGATAACGATGCGTACCTTTTTTTTCCAGCCCCGCCGTAAAAGCGCTTCGGAAAGAGATGCGCCGGCAAGAGAACCTATGATGCGCTCGCCCTTGATTTCTTTTGAAAGTTCGACAATTTTCGCGTCCCCGTTTTCAAGCATTTCCATGCCGAACGAAAAACAAAAGCCTATCGTGTCGGATGCGTCTTTGACGTAGTCGAGGTTCGCCGCGATTTCATCGAAAAAAGCTTCCTTCGAATAAGTTTTCGTCGTTCCGGGCATCACGGTTTTGCGCGCCTCTTCGATAACCGGCTTTCCCGCCGCATCAAACGAAACGAGGCAGGAGCGGAAGTTCGTTCCGCCCGCATCGATGACGATCGCTTTTTTTTCACGAGCGATTTTTTCCGGAAGCCCTATATATGTCGGAAGCATGAGTTCGTCGCCGCCGTCTTCCGCTTCAAGGGAAAGCCGCATATCCTCAAGAAGATCGCACGTGATTTTTTCCGTATCGTACGAGGCAAGAGAAAAACCGAAGCTTTCCAAAAACGACGAAACGCGGGAATGCGTCACAGCGCCCTCTCTTGAATATGCGATTCGATTTCGGCAAAATAGCGCACCGTTTTCACTTTGAGCTCTTCACCCGCTTCGTCGTCACAGACGATGACTGCGTTTTTATGCAGCTGAAGCGCCGTTACCGCCCATTGGTGAGAAACCGAGCCTTCGACGCCCTCGGCGACAGCGCGCGCTTTCACTCTGCCCGTCGCCATGATGACGACTTCGTCCGCATCGCAGATGGTTCCGACACCGACAGTCAGCGCCTGCGTAGGGACTTTTGAAAGGTCGCCGCCGAAAAAACGGGCGTTCGCTCCGACCGTCTCTTTTGTCAGTATCGCAACATGGGTACGAGAAGCGAGCGAAGAACCGGGTTCATTGAACGCGATGTGTCCGTCGCTTCCGATACCGCCTAAAAAAAGACGTATGCCGCCCGCATCTTCGATCGCTTTTTCATAAGCTGCGCATTCGGCTTCCGTATCCTTTGCAAGCCCGTTCAATATATGGATATTGTTTTTATTTATATCGATGTGATTGAAAAAATTGTCGAACATAAAACGGTGATAGCTTTGCGGGTGCCTGTCGTCAAGACCGACATATTCGTCCATATTGAACGTAACCACGTTTTTAAACGAAACCTTTCCCGCCTTGCACAATTCGATAAGCGTTTTATACGTTCCGAGGGGCGTGCTGCCCGTCGGAAGACCGAGTACGAAGGGATTCGATTCGCTCGGATTATAATCGACTATGCGCCGCGCAATATGATGCGCAGCCCATACGGAACACTCATCGTAATTTTTTTTAACAACAACACGCATACAACCTCCCGTATTATTTAATAATTATAAAAAACAAACACCTTCAATCAAAATAATTTTTTATCGTACGTCCCTGCACCATGACAAAATGCAGCGTAAAATCTTTATCGAAAACGATAACGTCGCTGTCGTAACCGGGTACGAGCATACCTTTTTTTTGAAACTTCATAATACGCGCGGGATTTGCCGACGCGCATTTTACCGCATCGCTCAACGGAAAGCCGAACGATGCAAGATTTTTCAATCCGCGTATCATCGTAAGCGCGGAACCGGCGATGACGTCGTCGGACTTCCGATGAAAGCAGCCGTCTTTGAAAACGACTTCCTCTCCGTTCGCCGTAAGATGATCGCCCGCCTCTTCCGTCGGAGTGAGCGCATCGGTAACGAGAACGATTTGATCGCTCGTTTTATCTTTTTGCAAAAGTTTAAAAAGATCGGGATGTACGTGTACTCCGTCCGCGATGATTTCGCACGTCATTTCCGAATGAATGAGAATCGCTCCGACCGCGCCCGGGTTCCGGTGATGCATTTGGCTCATCGCGTTGAAAAAATGAGTCGAGTGAAAAATACCCGCCTGCATACCTTCGACCATATTGCTGTAAGCGGCGTCGGTGTGTCCCGCCTGCAGCACGATCCCCTTGTCGATGCACATAAGTGCAAGGCGCCGCATATCTTTCAATTCGGGAGCGACGGTCATATTGACGATGTGTCCTTCGGAAGCTTCCCAAAGACGTTCCATCAAATCGAGATCGACGCTCTTCACCGTTTCAGGGCGCTGTACGCCGAGTTTATGCGGCGAGATAAAGGGACCTTCGAGATGGATTCCCATAATCTTTGCGCCTTTTTCCTGTCCCATAGCGCGCACGATCGCTTTGATAGAAGAAATCATCGTCTCTTCGTCGGAAGGATACATCGTCGGATTGAAAGCGGTGACGCCGTAATCCGCAAGATCCGCCGACATACGGAGTATGCCTTCGGTCGTGCAAACGTCAGTGCCGTGCCCTTTAAAACCGTGTATATGAGTGTCGATTAAACCGGGAGCGACGTACATACCTTGCGCGTCGATAACGGTAACGTCATTGTCGAATGATTTTTGCCGGAAACGGTTTTCGGAAAATATATCGGCGATCTTTCCGTCTTCGATCAAAACGGCGCAGTCGTTCATTTGTGAAATACCGTTCAGCACCGTCGCATTGTGTATGCAAAATTTCATAAGCCATACAATAGCACAAAGACGGCATGAGGAGCAACCGTACCGAAAACCGTTTTTTCTAAAAAACGGTGATCTATATAAAAAATCGACTATGCTCCGAAAAGCCCGGTTCAGTTATCCTTTGATGAAGCATTGATCGGAACCGTTCCGAGATGCAGCACTTTACTGCACTGCTCCGTATAATTTTCATCGCGCCCGACGGAAACGGCATACATGTCGACAAAATATATATTTCCGTAGCCGCTTGAAAAACCGGAACTTGAATAATTGTAGTCGGTGTCGGTCGAGAAAAGCGTTTTGGAAGCTTTGTCGTTATCACCGTCGCGTCCGAAATCGAATGAATAGCGATTACCCGCCCGCTTCGGAACATTTGTCGGCGAAACGCTGCTGTCTCCCGTATAGCCGACGATAATCTTTGCCTGATAAAACCGGTTATTTTGATAATTCGTCAAACGAATATAGATACGCCTGTCCGCACCGGTAGCTCTGATGAGCGGAGTCGACCCCGCTTCACTTCCGAGCTGCTTGTACTTATAAGTGTCTTTAAGAAGGTTCGCCGCGTATGAAGCGTCGGTCGAATTGTTTGCGCTGCTCAGCGCCGAAGTAACGCTCGTTATGGATTCGTGCCGGTTATAGATTTTATAATAAACGGCGGTCCCTAAAAATACAAAAGATCCCCTGTTGGGATTTTCCGTTTCATTCGTTTTAAAATCGAAATACCGCAGGGTAAACTCACTGTCGTATTTCGGTTCCTGCTGTATGATAAAGGGCGCTTCGACTACGTAATACTCTTCCAGCCCGCAGCCGAAAAAACAAAGGCAGCACGCTGCAAGAGAAAACAATTCGTATAAATGATATTTTCTCCGCACGGCGCCGCCCCTCTTCATAAAAAAAACAAATCGATCGATGTATATGTTACTCGATTTTACCTTCGGCTTTCAGCGCGATGAGGCGCGTTTCGGCAAGGTTCGTCCACGCATCCGCGCGCGCGGCGGCCGTAAGCTTCGTATACGCTTCCGACGCTTTTTTATAATCGCCGAGCGCTTCATAAGTACGAGCTTCGGAAAAACGCGCGTGCGATGCGAGCGGGAAATCCTTTACGTCGGAAGCTTTTCCGTAGTTCGCGGCCGCTTCCGCAAGGTTTCCGGTATTTTCGTCGCAGACGGCCATATTGTAATAAGCAAGCGGCGCCGTATACGACTTCGCGCCCTTTGATGCCGCCGCACTCCAATACGATTTTGCCGTAGCATAATCTTTACGCGCGTATGTGATATCCGCAGCAAGCATATTTGCCCGAACGCCGACGATACCGCCTTTCGAAAGATAAGGGGTAAGTTTCGTCATCGCCTCTCCTCTCCGCGTTTCGATTTCCGCGTCCGACAGAGAATCGGAATCCTTTGTAAACTCGTATTCGACGGTATCCACAAACGAAATACCCTTTGCCGTCAAAGATGACACGACGGCGGCGGATACACCGTATGCTACTATACCCGTAACGATTACCGCAGTCAAAATGATGATCTGCATGCGGTATTTCAGCATAAACTGCGAAAGACGTTCGCTTGCCGTCGCTTTTTCAAATTTTTTTTCAATCATATTTACTCCCGTAATCACATCTCTTCCGATTCTTCTTCACGATCGCGAAGATCGTTCAGCAAGCGCGAAACGTATGTCCGCTGGATGCCGAGTATTTTTCCCGCTTTCGTTTTATTCCAAGCGGTCTCTTCCAAAATTTTCCGCACATAAGCGTTTTTAAATTTGTTCACCGCTTCTTTAAGAGAGCGGTCGCCGCCGGTGTCCGACGCGTATTCCTCCGCCATGCACTCGATTTCGTTTTTCCCGCCTCCGCGCTCTTCATAACCGATGCGGAGGTCGAACGCGTTGATAAGCGGCGGCGTGCCGAGCACGCATGCGCGTTCGATCGAATTTTCAAGCTCGCGGATATTACCCGGCCAATAATACGAATAAAGGGCGTCCATGGCCGAACGCGAAAAACCGGTAAAATTCTTTTTCGTCTCTCCCGAAAACTTTTGCAAAAAGAAATCGGCAAGAGCGGCAATATCTTCTTTCCGTTCGCGAAGCGGCGGCACTTTTAAAGGTATGCCGCTCAGACGGAAATACAAATCGCTTCGGAACTTTTGCTCGCTCATCATAGCTTCGAGGTCGCGGTTCGTCGCGGCGACGACGCGCACGTCGACGGATACGGTTTTGCTCGATCCGACTTTTTGAAACTGTTTCGACTGAATGACGCGCAAAAGCTTCGCCTGCAGTTCGAGCGGCATCTCGCCGATTTCGTCGAGAAAGATCGTTCCTCCGTCGGCCGCTTCAAAGTAACCTTTATGATCGGCTTTCGCATCGGTAAACGCGCCTTTTACGTGACCGAAAAGCTCGCTTTCGAGCAGCGAAGGAGAAAGAGCCGCGCAGTTGACGCGCACAAAGGGCTTCCCCGAACGATCGCTTTTTCTGTGTATCTGTTCGGCGACCAGTTCTTTTCCGACACCGCTTTCACCGGTTATGATGATCGAAATATTCGTCTTCGCAATGCCGTCGATCATCTTCAGCAGATCCGAAATGACCGGACTCTTTGCGATAAACGGATGGTAGTCGCCTCCCGATGAAATCGTATTTTGCAGGGCGGAAATTTTATTTTGCGCGGATTGATACTTCGCCGCATTTTTATATGCTATGCCCGCCTGATTGCACAGCATATTGAGTATTTCAAGATCGTCGTCGTCGAAATATTTTCCGCCCGCTTTGTTTATCAGTTCAATGACGCCGATACATTCGTCACCCACGCACAGCGGGACCGCTATCATCGTTTTGGAAACGTAGCCGGTTTTATGCTGCACGTGATCGGAAAAGCGCGGATCGCGTACGACATCGCGGAGAATAAGCGGCTGCTTATGAGATGAAACCCAGCCTGCAATACTGCTTTTGTCTACAGGGATGTCTTTCGCTTCCGCACCTTTCGGTCCGAGCGCGATAACGAAGCGCAGCGTACCGTCGGCGTTTACCAAAAGAAGCGACGACGATTCGCAGTGGACGAGACGCATCGCCGCTTCAAGAATATATGCGAGCAACGCGTCCAAATCCGCGTAATTCGAATTGATTCTGTTGTTGATTTCGATGAGCGTATTGAGTTCATCTAAACCAATCGAAGTCATCGCAGCTTTCGGTAAAAGTATCAGTCTTTTTTCTGCGTCTGCAGAAAGTCGCCGAATGTATACGCGCCGTCGTTTTCATCCGGCTTTGCGATATACTGCGAAATGGCCGCCCGCTCCTGCGCTTTTTTGAATTCGCGCACGGAAAAAGCGATCTTTTCTTTTTCGACATTGACGTCGACGACGTACACATTGATCTTATCGCCGACTTTATAATTTTTTACCGCCTCTTCAAAGGGTATGTTACGGTCTTCGCTCAAATTCGTTTTATTGACGAGACCTTCGATGCCTTCCGGCGCTTTGACGAAAAGCCCGAATTCCGTGATCGACGTGATTTCGCCTTCGAGCGTCGAACCGGGTTTATGCGCTTCGGCGAAGAGCTTCCACGGATTGTCGGTAAGCTGTTTCAAACCGAGCCGGATCCTGTGACTTTCCGCGTCGTTTTCAATGACGACAGCTTCAATTTCCTGATCCTGTTCGAGTTCGCTGCCCGGATGTTTTATTTTTTTCGTCCATGAAATATCGTCTCCGTGCAAAAACGCGTCGATGCCGTCTTCGAGAGCGACAAAAGCGCCCGCATTCGTAATCTTTACGACTTTACCCTTTACACGGCTGCCGACAGGATATTTTTCACCGATCGTATCCCACGGATTCGCGGTAACCTGCTTTAAGCCCAGAGAAACGCGGCCGGCTTGAATATCGTAGCCGAGGATCATGCATTCGACTTCGTCACCGACTTTTACCATATCGGACGGTTTATTGACTTTTTTCGTCCACGAAAATTCGCTTATGTGTACGAGACCTTCGATGCCCTCTTCCAGTTCGATAAAGGCGCCGAAATCGGTAAGCTTCGTCACTTTGCCTTTTACGACATCGTTTACGTGATAGGCATCTTCAAAATGCATCCACGGATCTTCGGAAAAATGTTTGAGCGAAAGGTTGATGCGCTTTTCGGCTTCGTCCATGCGGATCACTTTGAGTTCGATTTCCTGTCCTTTTTTGACGAAATCTTTCGGACGGGCGACGTGACCCCAGCTCATATCGTTTATGTGCAAAAGGCCGTCAAAACCGCCCAAGTCGATAAAGGCGCCGAAGCTCGTAAAACTCTTTACGGTACCCTTTACCGTATCGCCGATCTTTACGTTCGTAAAGAATTCGTCGCGGGCTTTATCGATCCGCTCTTCGAGATATTTTCTGCGGTTGACGACGACATTTGCTTTGTTGTCGGAATACAGCCGCTCGATATACATTTTGCCTTCGGTGCCGACCAGCGATTCGGGCTTTTCGACCTTTTGGCTGTCCGACTGACTGATCGGCAAAAATGCACGGATGCCGCCGCCCAAATCGACTTCGAAGCCGCCTTTGACGACTTTCGTCACCGTGCCGTCTATAGGCATTTTATCTTTGAACGCTTGGGAAATATCTTTCCACAAACGCTTTTCATCGGCTTGACGTTTGGAAATTTCCGGACCGTTTTTGCCGAATTTTTTGATGAGTTTAACCGTAACCGTATCCCCGACTTCCGGCGTCTTCGAGCCGAACTCCGATCTGGGGATTCTGCCTTCCGATTTGCAGTTGACGTCGATAAATACCGTGTCGTCGGTAACGGCGACGATCGTGCCGTCGATGAGCTGACCGTCTTCCGGCGTGCTCAAACTGCTCAGAGATTCTTCTAATTGTGTCTGGAACTTATCCTTGGAGTCCCGGTTTTGTTCCTTTTCCACTTCCTGTGTTTCCATCTTTGACCCTTTTACGTGAATTTGATTTAATATTATCTCACAAACTTTCTCTATCGTCAAGGTGGACGTATCGATATATACGGCGTCGGGAGCGACGACCAGAGCGCCCTCTTTTTTGTTTTTGTCGATTTCGTCGCGCTTTTTTATCGCTTCTTTAATCTCTTCAAGCGACATGCCGCTCACACCCTGTTTGAATCTCCTCTCCGCCTGCACGTCAAGGGAAGCGTCGAGATAGAATTTGCAATCGGCATCGGGAAATACGACGGTCGTCATATCGCGCCCTTCCGAAACGATATCGAGCGATTTTGTTAATTCACGAAGACGGGCGTTGACAAAGCGGCGCACTTCGGGAAATGCGGACACGCCTGCCGCGTGCGCGCTCACTTCGTCCGAGTGCAGTAAGGATTCGACGTCATCGCCGTTTAAGATCAAATGCGAATCGACATAATCGAGCTTTTGTTTTTTGCAAAAATCGACGACCGCCTCCTCGTCATTCAAATCGATGCCGTTTTTTAAAAGCGCGAGCGTGAGCGCGCGGTAAAAACTTCCGCTGTTTAAAAACGTAATGCCGAGCTTTTTTGCAAGAAGAGATGCAATCGTGCTTTTACCGGTACCCGCAGGTCCGTCTATCGCAATAACCATAATCCTCCATTATCCTCACGGCGGGATTTCCCCGCAATTCTCCGTAAAATTTATTAAAATCTTTCGACCGGATTGTTTTTACACAGTGCGAGAAGCCCTTGCACTTCGCCCTTCGTTAAATCGCGGAACTCGCCCCGCGCAAGACCGTCGGCCGTTACGTTTCCGATCCGCACGCGCTCAAGCGATTTGATGCCGACTTGATAATATTCGAACACGCGCCTGATTTCACGGTTTTTGCCTTCGATCAAAACGATGTGCATTTTGCGCGCATTGCGTTCTTCGGCTTTTATGCAGCGGTAAAATATATTGTCTATGCGGATGCCTTTTTCAAAATCGGCTGCAAGCGTGCGCGGGATATGCGTACTCGTTTCTACGGCGTATTCTTTTTCGAGTTCCGCCGAGGGATGAGAAAGCGTTGCCGCAAAGCCGCCGTCGTTCGTAAAAATTATTAAACCGGTACTGAACATGTCGAGGCGGCCGACGTTGTACAATCTTTCGGCGTATGCGGATTTTAACAAATCGGATGCGACGGGCCGCCCCTTTTCATCGGAAAGAGAACACACGTAACCGGCAGGTTTATTGAGAAGTACGTAGCGGAACTCTTTTTCGGGCGAAACGATTTTGCCGTCGAGGGCCACTTCATCGCCGGACGACACTTTCGTACCGAGCGCCGTAACGATTTCTCCGTTTACCGAAACGCGGCCGGAAAGGATGTACTCTTCCGACGCGCGGCGGCTTGCAACGCCCGATCGCGCAAGGTAGGCCTGCAGCCTCATCGGAAAGGAAAAATCAGCGGGCAAGCTCAAACCTCTCGGCTTCGTCTTCATCGAGCTTCGGCAATTCGGCTATGCTGTTCAGGCGGAAAAATTTTAAAAATTCTTTTGTCGTACCGAAGAGTACCGGTTTTCCCGGCACATCTTTTTTGCCGACTTCTTTTATTAAATTCCGCTCCGAAAGCAGACGGATCATATTGTCGGCGGACACGCCTCGAATCGCTTCGATTTCGCCGCGAGTGATCGGCTGCGAATACGCGATGATCGAAAGCGTTTCCATAGCCGAGCGCGAAAGCTTTCCTTCGCTTTTGGAACCGTAACGTTCTCGCAGCGCCTGCCACAATTCTTTTTTGGGAACGAGCGACCAGCCGCCGGTGATCATCTGCAGTTCGATGCCGCTCGACTTTTCGGAAAGGCGCTCCTTTAAAGCGTCGATACATTTTTTGACGACTTCGCTCGACAGCTGCGAAATATTTGCAAGCGAGCGCTCGCTTACGGGCTCGCTTTCGAGGAAGAGAATCGTTTCGATCAATGCAGTTTCTTTTTCAAGCTCCATACCGCTTCAGTCACCTTAGGTATTTGTATTGCCGGCATCGAGGGCGGCCGTTTCGGCGACCGCATACTCTTCTTTGATCCGGCATATCTTTATATCACCAAAGAGCCTGTTTTGGAAGACCGCGATCATCCGGTCTTTTACCGCTTCGAGCAGCGCCATAAACGAACAGATGATGTCCATTTCGTTTCCCGGCCGCGTAATCAAATCCGTAAACATGCACTCGCCCGATTCTTCGAGCTTTTCGTTCATGAGCGTGATCTTTTCGTTGATCGAAATCTCTTCGTACATGTTCAGTATCTTTTCATTCGAATACTGAGAAACCATGTCGCGGAAAATGCGCTGCATCTGCTGAAGCAGATCCCACGTATCGATCCGCTCCCAAATGCCGTCGTCTTTGTCGAAAGGCAGCACGCGCTGAATTTTCGCGCGCTCGAAATTCCACTCCGACGTATCTTCCTGTTCTTCCATAAGTTCGGACAGCCGCTTGAATTTTTGATATTCGATAAGGCGGTCGACGAGCTCCTGCCGAGGATCTTCGTCATCGTCGTCGTATTCGATTTCAACGGGAAGGAGCATACGGCTTTTGATAGAGAGAAGCTTTGCCGCCCAGCTGTAAAATTCCGACAGATCGCCTAAATCGGTTTGCACGGCATAATCGAGATATTCAAGATATTGATCGGTGATTTCCGCAATCGGGATATCGTAAATATTTACTTTGCTTTCCCTGATAAGCGTCCATAACAAATCGAGCGGGCCTTCGAATTCACCCGCCGTATAATTGCGCTTTGTCTTTACCGCGCTTTCCGCACTTTGCATTACCGTCCGTTCATCCGCCATATTGTCCTCGAAGAAAATTGAAAATACCGCTCAAAGTTCACGCGATATCCGAACAGAATCTTTAAATAGCGCGTGCATGCGGAGTATGATTTCCTTATTCAAATATCGGCAAAAGTGCGTAAAATCTCAAGCTTGCGGACTTGTCGCACAACAGCAGTACTCTTCCGAAAAATGCGGCATTGCAGAAACTGTCGATTTTCAAAAATGCCGCATTGGTGCGCGAGCGTGCACAGGTATATCCGCAAGTTTTCTGCAAGAAAACTCGAAGTTAAAAGCGCCGCGCCGTTTCAGCGGCGCTTTTAAACCTTCCGCTTCCGTCACAAAAACGCTTCCGTAAAAAACGGCACATAGGTGACGAGCATGAGTACGGCAAACTGTACGATCAAAAACGGAAGGATGCCTTTTACGACGCGGGAAAGCGGCTTATCGAAAGTATAAGACGAAATAAACAAATCCATACCGACCGGCGGCGTCAAAAATCCGATTGAAAGATTCATCAAAAATATGACGGCGGCTCTGACCGCGCTCACGCCGAAAGATTCCGCGAGGGGCAGCAAAAGCGGCGAAACGATGAGTATTGCGGAAAACATATCCATGAGACAGCCGACGACGAGCAGAACGAGATTCATCAATATCAAAAACACATACGGATTTTTTACGTACTGCGTGATAAAGCCCGACAGGATCGCAGGCACGTTCGCATCGAGCATAAAATAGGAGATGCCCGATGCGGCGCCGAGGATAAACAGAACGCCGCCTGAAACGGGAACGCTCGAAGCGACGACACGAGCCGATTTTTTTAAAGTAAAATCGCGGCGGACGAATACCGAAAGACAAAACGCGTAGATGACTGCGAAAGCTGCGGCTTCAAAAAGATCGAACACGCCTTTAAAATACAGAACCGAAATAAAGGCCGGCATAAGCAGTTCGGGAATGCAATGAAGGACGGCATCGCGCGCTTCTTTTCCGGAAAACTTCGGCCGCTCTCCCCTCTTATCCAGCACGACGCCCGTCGCCATCATCGAAAGCGCCATAATACAGCCGGGGATAATCGCGCCTTTGAAAAGGTCGAACACGTCGATGGAAAAATAATTGACGGTCGCGTACATAATGATGGCGGCGCTCGGCGGAAAAAGCAGGCCTATCGCACCGGAAGCGGTTACGAGAGACTCGGCTCTGTCTTTGGAATAGCCGGAACCCGTGAGTACGACGGCCAGCAACGGCCCGAGCGCGAGGATCGTTATGCCGGAAACGCCGGTAAAAGTGCTGAAAAACGTCGACACGATGACAGCCGCGATAACCGTTCCGCCGCGGAAAGGACCGATGAGCGATTTGAATACGGCGACATAACGGCTTCCCGCACTGCTTTGCGAAAGAATATAACCTGCTATCGTAAAAAGCGGTATTGCTGCGATATTGCGGTCGGTAAGTATGCGGTACGTTTCAAGCGGGATGACATCGACATAGCCGCCGCCTGCCGAAAAGAGCACGTACGCGATACCGCCGAGCACGAGAAAAAGCGGCATACCGAAAAATGCGAGAGATGAAAAAATGACGATGATCGGCAAAAGCGCGATTTTCGAAAACGAAAGCCATGCATCGTTTATCGCGTACAGGGACGGAACGTTTTCCATGCCGAAAAGATAATACAGAATGCCGGTAAAAGGTCCCATCGAAATAAAAAGGCCGAACACCATACCGATGAGTGAAGCGATGAGATTACCTTTTTTGCATGAAATCATGGCAATGATGCCGAAATAGCACAGCGGAAGAGACGCGAAAAAAAAACGAACGCTCATGCCCCAAAAGCGGGCATCGAACTGAGCGGGATTGACAAGCTGACAAAAGGCATTGATAAAGAGCGCCGAAAGGATGCAGCTTGCTCCTCCCGTTTTAACCGATTCGATCGGACGGCGGATCTTTTCGCCGAACACGGAACTCAGCGACGCAAGACTCAAATGCCTGTCTTCCCGCCATGTTACAAGACCCGCAACGCTCGCAAATAAAAACACGAAGTGAAGCACGGCGATATCGGCGCCGGGCACTTGCACACGGCACACTCCCTGCATAAATTTCAAAAAAAGCGGGAGCACGGCGACGATCGCAATGAGAGCGACGGCCAAAGCGTTTTCGATTTTTCGCATCATGTTAATTGCCGCGATGACGCTTTAAGACGGCTTCGATGGACATATACAATTTTTCATCGAAGATACCCGTTTTCATCATGGAGAGGGCGTCTTTGCTGAGCGTTTCTTCCATGACTTTTCGCTCCGCGGCGGTAAGTTTTACAAGCGTACAGCCGCCTTCGACGCAGCGGTCAAGATACTCTTTATCGGAAGTATTCTGTGCCGCGATAAAATTCGCCTGCGCTTTTTTGACTCCGTTCAGCATGGCCGTTTTATGCGCAGGGGAAATATCCGCCCATACCTGTTCCGATAAAATGAGCGCGGCCATGACGGGGCAAATGGGAGCGTCGAGAATGTACGGAAGCGATTTATAATATTGTCCCGCATAGGCGTACATAGGAATGGAATAAAACCCCTCGACGCCGCCGGGCGTTTTTACGCTCTGCAAGAGTTTATCGGGCGAAATATCTTCGGTGCGGAAGCCGGCCGCTTTGAACGCATCGGAAAGCTTGGGCAGTCCCATGCCCGCAACTGAAAGTTTTTGCGTCTTCAAATCGGAAGGCGTATGCACCGGCTTTTTCGTGTAAAAATACGCCCAACCGACGTTAAACCAGCCGAGCAGCACGTAGCCTTTTGCGGCAATCGCTTTTTGAAAATCGGGTGCGAAGGTATTCAGTACCAAATCGACTTCTTCCTGATTCCGAAACATAAACGGAATGGCCGTTGTCAAAATATGCGTTTCAGGCGCGAGCGTCGAGATGCCGAGCGTCGTAAAAATAGCTCCGTCGATCGGCGCCTTTTGACCAGGGCGAACGGCATTGAGTTTTTGAACGACACCGCTCTCTCCTCCCATCGCGTTCGTTCCCATAAACTGCATTTGGATCGCCCCGCCGGTACCCTTCGCCCAATCCTGCGCGAGGATGCGCTCCTGCACATCCCATGCGGAACGGCTCGGCGCGACGGTCGCTATTTTAAGCGTTTTAACCTGCTGCGCGGATAATGCGGCAGCGAACGCAAACAGTATCGAAAAAACAACAAAACGTAATTTCATATCAAATCCCTCAAACTTCAAATCGATTTAATAAAAACGGCAGACGAAAGCTACGGAAATCACCATTCAAGAAAATAATCCGATGCGTGTTCGAGCAGCCGTTTCGCTTTTTTTTGCGCAATCGTCGTCATAAGACGGCGCGACGGATCCGCATCGGGATCGATCGCAAGCGCTTTACGAAGAGAGCTTTCAAAGCCTTTCCTGTCTCCCGCAGGAACGCATATCGCTTCCGCATAAGTGACATAGGGACCAGGCGTTTTTCCGCCCGATGCGCGAAGCGCTTCATTGTAACAATAGAGTCCCCTCTCCGTATCTCCGCCGAATTCGGGAGGAGCGCTCATGTAAAAATTGCACAAAAGCTCCCAAATAGCGCCCGCATTGTAATCGGGAGCAAGGGATGCGGCACGTTCGAGGATCAGAGCGGGAGAACGGATAGTGCCGAGGAGATCGGCGCTGAGCGGATCGAGACTGAACGCGCCGAGCCAGCCCGCACACGCCCAATAAGAAGCTTCGACGTCGTACTTGCCGAGCTTTACACATGCCTTTTTTACCGCATCCTCGTCTCCGCTCAAAACGGAGGCGCGAAAACCAGCGTGCCTTCCGTCGAGAGCTTTAAGGCAGAGATCGCGGCCGCGCAGGTAGTGCAGCTTTGCGCGTTCGAACGCTTCGTGCTGGCGATCGAATTCTTCGTTCGGCAGCGTTTCCGCAGGAGTTTGCACGAACGCGTTCGCATACATGATATTGAGCGAACCCGTCATCGTCATCAAACCGATATGGCGGGGATTTGCCGCTTGCAGTATTTCATAGCTTTTGAGCACCGTCGGAAAAAATTCTCCGACGAGCGTTACGTCCGTTTCGCCGGTGATCGCGATCATAGGATCGGCGGCGGACGCTTTTTTCTTTTGCGGAACGCCCTTGCCGTTCGCACCCGCGAGCGCCGTGGAAAGCGCATTGCCGACGAGCGTTTTGCACGAAAGCAACAGCGATGCGGATAGAACGAGCGATGCGAAAGCCGCTTTTTGTATGAGCTTCATATTTATACTATATAACAAAACGATATCTTTCTCAACCGCAAAACCACGGCTGCAAGAAGCGCGTATTGCACATATGAACGACTCGTCATTTCTTTAATTTAAAATAATCTCTATCATATATAAATAATGATAGTAATGAGATCATAGATACACCCAATACGGTTACATACAGTTGTATTGATTCTCTGGTAAACAAAAGAACCAGATTTGATATATTAAAAAAAACATGATAAAAAATCGCATTTAAAATATTATTTTTTGATTTTGTATAAAAATATGTAATAAAAATACTGAGCATAATAACCGTAGGAATAAATAATACGTATCCTACAAATCCGACATTCATTATTTTGAAAAAATGCCATGCACCCCAAAATACTCCGACAAATAATGAACCGGTAAAAGCAGTATATTTATATTCCAAAATTGATAATAATGTACCTCGCCAGCCGATTTCCTCACTGACAGATCCGACAATAGTCAGTATAATACCGATTAGCAATAAATATCCCGTATACTCCGACTTAACATAGTGCCTTCCCGTTAAACCGAGTATAAATGAAGACAGTAAAACCAGTATTATGGGGAATACAATACTCATTACCGAGTATTTATCCAATTTATAAGAATAAGATTTTTTTTCATTATATTTTTTTCTAAAAATCAAAGTTGTTATCAACGGAGATAATTGTACTGCAACCATTATGATAAGACCTGACAGTAATTCATTACCCCTGCTGTTTTGTAGAATACCTCCGACTGTCAGCGCAAGAATAACCGTCAGTAATACGTTCACCAAATAAAAAAACAGTATTTTTTTATTCATTTTACCTCCTCACTTTTTTTATTATATCCGTATTCTTCATCCCTTCAATCGGACAATCATGTCGCAAGTGGCGCGGGGAACTTCGCGCTCCGCGCAAAGCGCAGAGGTATCTACAAATCGATTGTATCGGCGGGAGTTTTCGGAATCGGTATGTCTTTTTCGCCGAAGATGATTTTTTCTATCGAATCTTTTTCAGCCGCGTCGAGCCTGAGACGCAGTTCGGATCTCCCCGTCGGAATATTCACCGACGCTCCGTCTTTTCTGTACGTCGGAAGAAAAAACGTAAAAATCCACGGAATGGTTGAAAGCCCCGAATCGTCGATGATAAACACGGGTATGTAGTTTCCGTTTACATCTTTTCCGAAAATCAGCTGTTCTTTATTTATTTTTCGGTACGGAATTTTTTTCGAAGCGTCCAAAGGGTTGTCGATTGACAACAGTATTTCGAATATTTTTTTCCCGTTCGTATCCGCAAAATCGAACGTGTCCCGTTCGTCTTTATCGATTTCCCGTATGGAAACGAAGGAAACGGAAAGTTTATTAATTTTATTGAGCAGCGCTTTATTCCAGCCCTTTTTTATACCTTCGTATGAATGCTCCGCGATATTTGCCGTCGTTTCTCCGACGCTTTCGGCGATTTTATTTACGAGCGGATCGCCGTTTATCAAAGCTTTTGTTCCGATAATGATCGAACATGAAAAAAAGACGATCCACAACAGCCCGGAAACGCCCGAACGTATGAGCGTATTTTTTTTCGGCTGTTTTTTTATCGTTTTTACGATCAGCATGACGATAAAAATCCAAAACAATAATCCCGCAATCGCTGCAAGCAATCCGAATAAAATCGCGGCAATCATGCATACACCTCCCATAATAAGTAAATGCACTTTACTATTCTATCCGAAAAAAACTTAAACGGCAACGGATCGCATTTTCATGTGGGGTTTACGCACTCGGCAGCCCGGCCCTGTCTTTTTCGCCGAAGATGATTTTTTCCATTAAATTATTTTAATAATTTATATTTTTCAAAAATATCACTGCCGATTTTCCCTTGCTTCATCCGAATTAATTTTAACACTAAAGATTTTATTTGCGTTTCATCTATTTTTGTTTTTTTAATTTCTTTTTCGAAAATATTTGTTTCCGCTTTTGAAAGTGTGTTTTCGGAATTACCGATATTTAAACAACCGAATTCATCAAATGAAATTCTTTCCAAATAAATCAAATTATTGTTCTGATTCGTGCGGAGGGTTTAATACCCCGACGCCGCTTGAAGCTTCGCTGCGAGGCTACGTCGTAACAAAGGGTATTAAACCCGACTGCAACCACTTTATGAGAACAACAACCCCGATGCTCTGCGTCGGGGTTGTTGATTAAAATCAATAAAAACGCTTCCTTCATAACAACCCAAACAATATTTTGCAGTTCTTGATTTCGGCATTTTGTAAGTATAAAAATTCAATCGATTACCGCTCTCTTCCGCTTTTGTATTTTGCTTATTCTTTTTCATCGTTTTTACAAAGAAAATTATACATATAATTAGAATTAACAATATCGCCAATAAAACGATAAAGTCATATTCTGTTTTATTAATATTCTGTTCCTTCAATTCATCGAGGAGATTAATCCGAATATCAATCGCTTACTCGCGACGACATGCACATATATGATAATTATCACTAATACAATCTATTTTGTACCAAATCCCTGTCCACAAAGTACCTTTCCAATCTCCTTGAGATTCAAAAATATTATTTTGAAAAATATCTGTAGTACCAATCATATCCGTAAAATTATTCTGATTGTAACTATCGAATGTAATTATACCTTCTCTTGGTATCCCATCACCTGAGTGCCTATTACCATCATCAAGTTTTAATATGAAATGTTGTTTCAAAAAATTAGGTCCGGAATGGTCATCCAAAGCTTCATAGATTATATAAATACCGGCTAACCCATCACCTGCCCAAAGTCGTTTAATGTCGGCCTGTGTTTTTCCGTATGGAGTATTTATCTTTAGACTTGAAACTTTACTTGATGCATTATCTTTAAATGCTTTTACACGGATTTCCGAAATAGTTTTGATTTCAAATGGGTTAGTATATTTCAAACTCTGCTTCGTCGGAGCCGTTCCATCTAATGTATAATAAAATGAAACATCACTATCAGCACAGGAAAAAGAAACTATTGTTCCCGTTCCCAATTCATCAAGTCTGTAAATATTACAACTCCACCCTGCTTCTAGCAGTTCATTACAATATGTTTTTCCTTCAGAAGGTGTTATTTTATAAGATACTGTAATTTCAGGCAACGATAAATTCTCAGTATTTTCCATATCAATACTTGCGTTTATTGCATCGCGATTTTCAAATTTACATCCTATAAACAATAATGCTACAAGACTACATGCCTTAACAAAATGTAATTTCATAAAAAACTCCTCTAATATTCATTTTTGGTCGAAATAAATGTTATAGATCGGTTCCGCACAAGTCTTTCCACGAGCAGTCCGCTATCAACCTAACATATATCAAACCTTTTCTTATTATATCCATCTTCTTTATTTTTTCAATCAGCCAATCATGTCGCAAGTTGCGGGGGGAACTTCGCGCTCGTTGCAAATTGAGCAAGGAACTTCGCGCTCGTTGCAAGTTGCACGAGGAACTTCGTACCGTTTGCAAG
Organism: Treponema sp. Marseille-Q4132; assembly: GCF_014334835.1. Classification (NCBI taxonomy): domain Bacteria; kingdom Pseudomonadati; phylum Spirochaetota; class Spirochaetia; order Treponematales; family Treponemataceae; genus Treponema; species Treponema sp. Marseille-Q4132. The sequence goes on along the minus strand of NZ_CP060591.1, from coordinate 197,412 downwards.
CGGTGGGGCTGTGTCAAAAGTCGGTTGCTTTTTCGACAGCCTGTCGAGTTTAAAATTAAGTCTTTGCTATTATCATTCTGCATTCTCTTTCCAGATTTCTAAATTATATTTTAAAGAATTTATTTGTTGAAATATCTGCATGGTTTCGATCTCATTTTTCCATTCTTCAAGTGTTTTTTTATTTTCGAACGAATTATACCATTCTTCATATGATTCTATTGTTGAAAATTTTTCTTCAAATGGGATTGTCAATGAAATATGTATTTGTATTATATCTTCATCTTTTAGCAGTTGTCGAACAAAATCAATTTCCAAATTCTTGCCATTACCCCAATCGTAAACACCATATTGGAAAAGTAACATATCTGCATCTTCCCGGCGTTTATATTTTTTACTTTCTTTTAAATAATTTTCAGTAAAAACTTTTACTATATTTTTCACAGAATTATCAGTTTTTAACTTGTTTTTATATTCTTTTAATATCGTATCTTCAAATTTACTAAAAATCATATATTTTCCAAATTGCACCGCACGGTTTATTCCTCTAATAATTTCATTACGTTCTTGGCATCTTTTATTTTGTAAAATCCCGGAACGCTTAATTCAGAGGATAATCCGTATGAGGGAAATCCGGATCGGTGAAAAAAACTCGGCGGCTCGGCGAACAGAATAGTTCCTGTTCCGTTTGCATATTCTATCAGTCTTAATGTAGTCCATTTCCCCTTCGGTATGCTTTCTATCCTTTTGTATTTTACAATTATTACTCTTTTATCCGTAACAAAATATTCTGTATTTTTTCTATTTAGATAATCATGTATAAAGCGTCCTATCGTAATGTAAATTCCCGCTAAAATAAAAGGTATGCCCCACAACGTAAAAAAAATAGGAGCATCCTTTATTCGTAATACGTTTATTTCCCAAAAAACAGTAAATCCTGCCCATAATACAGAAAAAGGAATCATAAAAATATCTGATTTTGTAAATACAATGCCTTGCTTAGGTTTTCCTTTCCAAAGCAAACTTTCATCAATATCAAATTTCATAATTACTCCCAGCTCTTCGCCCCGGCGGAGCGTCCATCTAACATTCGCTTAACCTGCATTTGCGGCTCGTCCGCAATGTCAGGTTGAAGCGGGTGTTAGGTTCTGTTTATATCAAATTATCATAATCTCTTTTTGCATAGAAAATACGCATTATTGAAACTTCTTTTTTTCCATCGTTAATAATATACAACGCAATATAATTTTTCTTAAAAAGAAACCTGTGATATCCTTCTGCTTGCAGAACTAAATCCTTACTCAAAGGATACATATATGGATTATCTTCAATGTTTGTTTTTGCCTTCAAAAAATCTTCCAGCAAACTGGCGGCAGCTTTAGGATTGCAGAGCGTGTCGGAAATATATTTTACTATTTCCGATAAATCTTCCTCTGCTTTTTCCATCATTCGGACATTATAGCCCATATTTTTCCTTTATACGAGAAACTGCATCTTCGACAGAAGAATATCTGCCGTTTTTCATATCTTGTTTTGCTTCTTTAAGTTTACCGTAAACATTAGATAGAAAAAGATTTTTCTCATAGGTTTCCATGCTCATAATGACCATATCACCATAACCGTTTTTTGTGATAAAAATAGGCTCGTCTTCTTCACGGCATAGTTGTGAAATTGTTGTAGTATTTTTTAAATCTCGTATTGGAACTATCTTTGGCATTTATATCTCCTTGTGGGATTATTTTACCACGGTTTTCAGAGTTTTGTCTATAATTTGATTATTACAAACAACACTATATAAAATTTATTGTGCAGTCGTTTTTTTAATAAAGCTATGACTTTCATAAAAAGCAGCTGGGAAAATGGAATCCCAGTATATTAACTATGCAATCAGTTTTTTAATCGAATTAACGATAAAAGGCACATACATAAAAAATAATGAACAACGTTCCCACAAACCTTCATTATCAATAAAAGTATCTTTACATTTTTCTTTATCACTCATTACAAAAAAAGCAAAAAAAACTAATGCTGAAATAAAAACAGAAAACATACGGCTTTTCCAATACTCACTATTTATTTCTCGGTCTTCTTTGTCAATGCTATGCGTAACATCAGCAGACTTAAACATAAAGTTACCGGTGTAAATACTATTTTTTCAAAAAGTGTTTTTGCAAGTATATTTCCAACAGTATTAAAAGAAAATATTATAAACAAAATCCACGCAATAATTTTACCGGTTGTTTTTTCTGAGAAATATTTTTTATATAAGAGCACATATAGAAGACAAATTGTTTGTACTAAAATTGAAATTAATTCAAATATAAAAAGTTCACCTTTTGTTTTTAGTTGTCCGCCCCATACGTAATCTACAGGTATAATATCTAAAAATATTATTGAAATTATTATAGCAACATGGAAAACTATAAAAACAGAAAAAACAATTTTCACTATCGTTAATGTCTTTTCAATAGAAATCATAGAACCTCCTCCACATTATATTAATTGAATTATATGGATTTTTATAGATGGTATACGATAAGACAAAGCAAATTTTACATTCTTCCCCTGCGCGGAGCGTCCGCCTGACATTTACTTAACCTGCATTTGCGGCTTGTCCTCGCGTCGGCTACGAACCTGTGTTATACGAAATTGTTTTTTCCTAAATAATTAATTAATCTGTAGTAAACCACCGCCTTTGGCGGTGGACAGGAAAAGCTTGGCAGATCCGGCAATAGCAGGAGAGGGAAAAAGTCCATAGAATCCAAAGTGTGAACCGCTCAAAGTTACACACGGAGGAAACTATGGACAATAAAAGTTTATCGCATACGAAATGGGAGTGTAAATATCATATAGTATTTATACCGAAGTATCGGAAGAAAAAAATGTATGGAGCGATAAGAAAAGATTTAGGAGAAGAATTGCATCGTTTGGCAGGACAAAAGGAGAGTAAAATTTTGGAAGGTCATATGCTGAACGATCACATACATATATTAATCGAGATACCGCCGAAATATTCGGTTGCACAGGTGGTGGGATACATAAAGGGTAAAAGTGCCCTGTATATAGCAAGGCGGTATGGAGAACGACAAAGATACTTTACGGGGCAGCATATGTGGGCACGAGGGTATTTTGTTTCGACGGTGGGACTTGATGAAGAAGTCATACGGAAGTATATCCGTGAACAGGAGAACGACGATCTTCGACAAGACGAATTGCAGGAACAATTAGGCCTGTAGCCGTAGGCTAGGCTAAACCGCTTTGAGCGGTTCTTTTCAAGCCACCACCTTTGGTGGTGGTAGTTGACTTCTTTTTTATATATTTGAAAAAGAAAAAATTATATTTCAGGACGCAACACTTCTTTTTTCAATTTTGTGCAGCTTCAATCCCCGTATCATCATTACTTTACTTAGCTCTAAAATTTAATTTCATTTTCTAATCGAGTCAAGCTCGATTAAAAAATATTTCCTATAAAAATCTTACTTATAGTTTCTCTCCAGAAAAACAGTAAAACCATCTAAATATTTTAGATTATGTATACCCAATATATCATCAGTTAATAACTTTTGATAGTATTCTTGAAAATCAGTTTCCATTAAATGTTTGATGATATAAATTTTAGTTTCTTTACACTTTACAAGAGTCTTATCCATTTGCTCTAACAAAAATAACATTCGCAATAAGGTTTGATTAAGATATACAGAAGAACCTTCTAAAACACCCTGTATAATTCTACCATTCTGAATTTTCTCAGGTTCGTTTTTTGTTTGTATAACAAATCCGTCATAACTTTTTATATTATCTGCAGTAATATCATATAACTCAATTGTTCCTAGTACCTTAGATACTTTAGAATTATTTCCCGTGTAGTACTTACTCGCGATATTACCGTTTGAATAAATTCTGATTTCCTCGTACGAATAACTATCAGGAAGAGGTTCTACCGGCAGATAGTATATTTTATTATTACAGCGAATAGCCAATCTGGAATCTGTATTAATTATAAGATAGCCATATCTGGAATAAAATATTTTTCCATTTTCATCTAAAACCTTAAAAAAGCCTTTCCCGTTTATAGCAAAATCTGTATTTTGGGATGTTTGATAAAACCTCCCTTGAGTTAAAATAGGAGTCCCATCGGATTTTCCTGTATTATAATCAAGTGTATCTTTATATCCAAAAGTGCTCAAATTTCTTAAATCTTTATAAAGACAATCATATTCTTCTTCCGGATTAAGTGCAAAAGCGGAAATAATGCAAAATATAATTATGTAAAATATAAAAAAAATTCTTTTCATTTTTTCCTTAAGCGCTCCAATGCGGGCGTCAGCCTAACACATATCAGCCCTCTTTTTATTATACCCGTATTCTTCATTTTTTCAATCAGCCAATCATGTCGCAAGTGGCGCGGGGAACTTCACGTTCCGTACCCTTTGCAAGCGGCAGGGTCAAAAAGCGCTCCGCAAATTCCGCGTAAATTTGCTTTTTACACCGATTATTACTGTGGAGGGAGTGCCGAGTTCGGCATTCTCCCTGTACAAAAAATAAAAGGAAAAACTATGCACATCGAAAAAGAAATCTATAGCGACAGCGAAGCAGGTTTGGACGATGAAGCGCTCGGTGCGGCAAAACGCGCTTTCGGCATAAGCTATCTCTACCCGTGGCAGCGTCTCGTCATCGCGAACATCATCGACGCGTACCGCAGCAGGAAGGCGGAAACGAATGACGCCGGCGCTGCGGAAACGGGCGGCATTGCGGCCGAAGCGAAGAATATTACAAACGATGCGGTCAACGAAGACGCGACCGATGCGAACGACGGCAGCACAACCGACGCGGCCGAATACGGCAAGCAGATAGTTCTCCTTCCGACGGGAGCCGGAAAGTCCTTGTGTTTTCTCGTTCCCGCCCTGCTTTTGGACGGACCGACGCTCATCATCTATCCTCTCCTTGCGCTCATGGCCGATCAAAGGCGGCGCATGGAAGAAGGAAATATCGGCAATGTTACGTTTCGCGGCAACCAAAGCGCCGAAGAGCGGGCGGAAAATTTCAATAAAATAAAAGCGGGCGCGAAGATCATTTTGGCGAATCCCGAAGTGCTGCAAAACGAAGCACTGGTAGCCCGCCTTGCCGAATGCGCAATCGCGCACGTCGCCATCGACGAAGCGCACTGCGTTTCCGAATGGGGCGACAGTTTCCGTCCTTCGTATTTGACGCTCGGAAACATCATCAAAAAACTCGGCTCTCCCCTCGTCACAGCTTTTACCGCGACGGCTTCTCCCCAAGTGCTTTCCCGCATAGCGGAAGTGCTTTTCGACGGAAGCGCGCGCATCGTGCGATCGGAAAGCGATCGGCCGAATATCCGCTACCGCGTCGAATACAGCTGCTGTAAAAAACACACGGCGCTCATACTCGCACACACGGAACAAAAACCGATGATAATTTTTTGCGGTACGAGATTGCGCGCCGAAGACACGGCTCGCGATCTTACGATCTGTTACGGAAAAGAAGCGGCGCGCTTTTATCACGCGGGCATGGAAAAATCGGAAAAAGATGAAATCGAAAAATGGTTTTACGATAAAACCGATGCCGTCCTCTGCGCGACCTGCGCGTACGGCATGGGCGTCGATAAAAAAGACATCCGCACAATCGTTCACATCGACGCGCCGAACACGGCAGAACAATATATTCAGGAAGCGGGACGGAGCGGACGCGACGGAAAAGACGCGAATGCGATTTTGCTGTGGAGCCCCGCGGACACTGCCCGTTTTTCGCGCTTTCCGAAAGAGAGCCGCGAATACGCGATGAAAGAATTCGCCGAAACGAAAAGCTGCCGCAGGCAAGTACTCCTCGACGCACTCGGCGCGGAACAGGCGGTGTGCAGCGGCTGCGATATCTGCGATGCCGAAAAGAAAATCGAAGCGGAAAAAAAGACGTTCCGAACGATGCCTCCGTATAAAAAAATATGTCACCTCGCACGAGCTCGCTTTTTCCCGGCGGAGCGAGATGAAGACTTCGCATTGCGTTTTATTGTAAATCACAGGAACGCATACACGAAAATCGAACTTGAAGGAATGCTGCTGCCTCTCTTAAACGAACGCTCGCAAAAAATCTGCGGCCTCAATACGTGGGAACACGATACCGTTTCGGAACTCGTCTTTCATCTTGAAAAAAGCGGACGCATTTGCATAAAAACATTTCCGTGGAAAGGAAAAGTCGGCATCGTGCGCGGCGAAAAATCAAAAATATGGAAAAAAAGTTTCTAATCGATATAATAAGGCGAACAGGTGCCTTGAGCTTTTAGGACGGACTTTCGTCAGCATAACACGTGTTCTCGGAAAGACTGAAGAGGTAAAGTATGTTTAAGAAAAAATTTTTATTGTTTGTTTTTTTTATTTTCGAACTGTTTTTATATGCTGAAGATTTTCATTATGTTGCTGAAAAAGATATTGCCGTATTTTTTCGAGATGAAGATTTAATACTGTCGTTAAATAATAAAAAAATAATAAGAAAAGGTGCGATAGTGAATTTGGATTGCGAAAAGTGCAGAATTCGTTTGACCGATAAAAATAAACAAAACAAATTACTTTCCCTTGTTTATGACGGTACTATATACAAAGGATTTATTTCAATAAAAAATCTCAAGATAAAAGATTGCAACGAAGTTCTCCCCGAATCGATAATTTCAGTAACGGAAATCGGTATATCGAGAAAATATGTACCGTCATATTTTCTCGAGGCATTAAAAAATAACAATACTTCAATAATAAAAAAATATGATCACAAATATGCATTGGAAAATCAAAATCCCGATATACAGGAAGAAACCGAAGAATATATAGCATTGGCTTTAGAAGAAGATCGGTTTTATGCCGTTATCAGTAATATGGGATTGAGATTCCATAATGACAATTCTTTTTTGTTCAATAAAATTGAAAAAATATCCGATACCGTATATCGTTGTACGGGATACGGAGTGTCTTCATTCAGCAGAGATTTGATAGATGAAACCGACTGGGACTCGTATTTTTCGTATGATCAAATAGATTCAAACGAATATGAATCGCTGATTCTGAAAATCGACGGCGATTTTATACACATTTACAGTGAAACTCAAAAAAAATATTTAATCACCTATGTAAAAATATCCAACGATGCAGAGGTACAGCTTATAAATCTGTTTAATCATAAAAATTGCAATACCGAAAATCTGAATTGGCCCCGCCACGCGGACGACTGAGCTGTCGCGTTAGGACATACGACACTGCGCGGAAACGGATTTAGACAAAACATTACAAAATCGCACACACGAAATCGCACCTTGTAAGTTTATATATCGTATGCTATTGTATGTATATGCATATACATACGAAAAAAATGATTGCTCCGATAATAATCGTTTTTTTGATTTTGGCATACTATATTGCATTCGGCGTATTTTTTGTAAAATTCGCTGCGCCGCTCATATTAAAACTCATCGGAATCATTGTTCCCGCCGCACTTTCGGCGGCTTTTATATGGCTGCTTGTCCAACGTATAAAAGAAATTAAAGGAGGAGAAGAAGATGATCTTGGTAAATACTGATTATGTTTCCGGCAAGGATTTGGAAACGATCGGCTTGGTAAAAGGAAGCACCATCCAGTCGAAAAACATCGGCAAAGACATTTTGCAGGGATTAAAGACGATAATCGGGGGCGAATTAAAAGGCTACACCGAAATGATGAACGAAGCGCGCGCCCTTGCGACAAAGCGTATGGTACAGGAAGCCGAAGGATTGGGAGCCGATGCCGTTGTAAACATCCGCTATTCGTCGGCAGCGATCATGCAAAACGCAGCCGAAGTTATCGCCTACGGAACGGCCGTAAAGTTCAAATAAACGCTTACATAACCGCACCCTTGTGTAAAACCGCTTTCGATAAAACGAGGCCGCCCTTTCTTTTCGGACAGCCTCGTTTTTTTATGTACTATGCGGAAGAGGATTCCGTTTCATCCGATTCCGAAGCCGCTTCCGCTTTTTGCGTTGGCGGCGCCGCTTCGACCCGCCGACGTTTTTTCCGTTTCGGTTTTTTCGTATAATTTACGACAAAGACGGCAAAGTCCATAACTAAAAATACGGCGATCGCCGTGCCGATGACGCGCGCGTCGGTGAGCACGGATCCGGCGAGGGAAAGCGTCGAAACAATATCTCTCATACTGTAATTATCGGCGCTTTCCGTGCGCAGGATAAGGATCCTTACGCGCCCCTCGTTCCGGCAGCGCCTTTCGAATCCTGATTGTACATGCGGTTTATCTGCTCGTCGGTCAAATCGATATTGTACATATCTTTAAAATACGATTTTACTTCTTTTTCGACATCGATATCGCCGAAGAGTTCGGGGTACACTTTTTTTGCGATCCAGTACAGCGTTACCGGCGTGTCCGCACTCGGCGTATAACTGCGGTAAGTTCCGAGCGGCATCTTGTACACCGTGCGGTTTTGCACCGCTTTGATCGGCGACCAGTCGTAATTCGCAGTCCTGTTATTGTACAGATCGTCGGCCGTCTGAGAAGTAAAATTGGTTATTAAAATAATATCGGGATTCCACTTGTAGATCTGTTCCATATTGATGACGGCGTTGCTGTTTTCAGCTCCGACTTCTTCCGCAACGTTTTTCGCACCTACGGCGTCGCACCAAAATTGTCCGAAAAAATGTTTGCCGCTCGTAACGATGGTTTTTTCATTGCACATAAACAAAAACAGCACTTTTTTACGATCGCTTTCGGGAAGGGAGGAAACGCGGGATTGAATCGTTTCGTAAACTTTTCGGCTGTATGCGCTTACCGCGTCTTTTTTATCGTTTTCCGGAAAAACCTGACTGAGCACGTCGATCCATCCGTCGTAGGTATCGAGGATATTGTAGTTCCATTTGTTGACGCTGACGGCGACGGCGGCAAGTCCCGCTTTTTTGATTTCCTCTTTTTGCTGTGAACGATGCGCCGTCGTAAAGACGACATCGGGTTTAAGAGCGAGCACTTCTTCGACGTTCAGCGTATCGTTTGCAAGAAAGTGCGAATCGATATTCAAATACGACGGAAAAAGCTCTCCGAGCAGTCCCGCTTTTGCAGCTCCGATCGATGCGGGCGGAATACCGACGAGACGGTCGGGGCTTCCCAAAAATACCGTGATGACCGACGGCAGAGGCCACACGCCGACGACGACTGCGCGGTTGACCTTTGCAGGGATGACGACTTTTTCGTCGTCGTGATCGATAACGGTACGCGTCGTTTCTTTCGCCGCTCCCGTCTTCGAACAGGAAACGAAGAAACCCGAAAGCGCCAAGCACGCAAGAACACTTCCGATACTGACAATATTTTTTTTCATAATTCCTCCAAAAAAATTTTTGCAGAAAGGTACACTTTCGAAAAATTTTTTAGTCATGCGCGAAGGCGCACATGTTCCTTCAATTTTATTAACAAACTCACACCAAATACAGAGGGACGACGTCCTTATATTTGGTATTTTGATATTCGAATTCGTTGATATGTACTTGCACGCTGAAGGTCTTTTTCATCGAAGCTTCGGTGATGACTTTTTCGATCGCACCGCTCGTACTTTCGCCGTCCCTGTTCAGGATGAGCGCTTTGTCGGCGATCTTCATCGCATGAGCGGGATAATGCGTGTTGACGACCGCCGAAATATGCCGCTCTTTTGCAAGACGGTAAATCGTGTTTAAAATTATCAATTGATTTTTAAAATCCAAATTCGATTCCGGCTCGTCGAATACGAGCATTTCAGGCTCTACCGCAAGAGCGCGAGCGATGAGCACCATCTGCAGTTCACCTCCGCTCATTTCGGTGCAGAGCTTATCGCGGAGAGATGCGATACCCGTGTCTTCCATTGCGCGAAGGGCGATGCGTTTGTCTTTTTCATCAGGCTGTTCGAAAGTGCCGAGGTGAGCGCTTCGTCCGAGCAGCACCATGTCGAAGGCGGTAAAACCGAACGCGATCCCCTTTGCCTGCGGAACGTATGCGATGCGCCGCCACAGATCTTTTTGCCTCCAGCTTTCAAGCGGTCTTCCGTCGATAAGAGTATCGCCCTCATCCCATTTTAATAATCCCATCATGCATTTGAGCAGCGTCGTTTTACCGACGCCGTTCGGACCGAGTACACACAACACTTCTCCGCTTTCGACGGAAAACGAAATGCGATCGAGTACGCGTTCGGTGCCGTAGGCGAACGAGCCGCCCCGTACGGAAAAAGTCATGTCCACGAACCTCCCGTTTTTCGTAAGAGCGCGATAAAAAACGGCGCACCGATAACCGCCGTCAAAATCGAAATCGGAATTTCGGCCGCGCTCATGCTTCTTGCAAATGTATCGATAACGATAACGAAGACCGAGCCCAAACTGATGCTTATGGGAATAACGGTGCGATTGTTGCTTCCCATGAGCATACGCGCCATATGCGGAACGAGCAAGCCCACCCAACCGATCGAACCGCACATCGACACGGCGGACGCGGTGATAAGAGATGATGCGACGATGACGAGCAGGCGCATCACGCGGATATTCATGCCCATCGAACGCGCTTCGTCTTCGTTCAGCGATAAAATATTGAGCCGCCAGCGCAGCAAAAAAATGATGAGCGTTCCCGTGACGATAAACGGAAGACCGAGCAAAAGAGTTTTATAGCTCGCACCCGACATACTGCCCATAAGCCAATACGTGATCGACGGCAAAATATCCTGCGGATCGGCGGCGTATTTGACGAGGGACACAAAGGCTTGGAAGAGTGCCGAGACGACCATGCCCGAAAGCACGATCATGACGACCGAACTGCGTCCGCGAAATCGTCCCACCGAATACGTAACGGCGCAGGCGACAAGGCCGAATACAAGGGCTGAAAGCTGCACGACGATCAAATTGCTTCGAAAAAGAAGTGCCGATACCGCGCCGAAGGATGCGCCGCTTGCCACTCCAAGCGTGTCGGGCGTCGCGAGCGGATTCGTAAATAAACCCTGAAACGCGGCACCCGCGCAGCTTAAACCCGCGCCGACAAAAGCCGCCAAAATGATGCGCGGCAAGCGTACGCTGAAGATGACGGAGCGTTCAACCGCAGTTATCTCCGCCTTCGTCACGCCGGAAAAGAGGATGCGCACCGTATCGAAAACGCCGAGCGCATAGCGTCCGAATCCGAGACAGATGAGCGCGGTAAAAAGCGGCAGCACGGCGAGAGCTGCAAAGATGATTTTGCGCTGCCCTGCAGTATAATTCATAATTGCGTTTTCCTTTTCGTTTACAAACCTGCGGCGGATCTCGACGGATGATAAATCGTATGGAGGTCGCCGGAAGTGAGCGTTATTCCGTAAAATTCTTTATAATAATCGACGATGATTTTATCGAGATCGTAGTCTTCAAATAATTTCGGCTGAATCGTCTTTGCAAGGAATACGAGTGAAAGCGGCGAATCGGACGACGGCGGGCACCAGCGGTACATACCGAGCGGAAATTTATACACTTGTTTTTTTTGTACAGCGCTCACGCTCGACCAGTCGTTGCCGTCGACAATGCCGTCGTCGAAATCTTCGGGAAGTTTGGTATTGAAATTTGTTAAAATCACGATATCGGGATTCCATGCGTAAATCTGTTCCATATTGAGTTCCACGACTCCGCCTTCCGACTTCGCAGCGTTGATGCCGCCCGTCGTCGTGATCCAATATTCGGGGAACATCTTTTTTCCGTAGGTCGTAATCTTTCCGTTATCGTACGCATAGATGATCATCGCACTCGGTTTTTTTTCTTCGGGAATCGAAGCGACGCGAGCTTTGACATCTCGTTCGATTTTTCTTCCGTACTCGATAAGCTTTTTCGAACGATCCGTTTCGCCGAGCACTTTTGCCAAAAGATCGATCCACGCCGCATAGGTTTCGATCGTATTGAACTTCGCAATCGACGTTGAAAAGCCGACGGCGGGGATTCCCGTTTTATCGAATACCGCTTTTGACGCTTTCGCCCCGGCGTTGTAAAAGATGACATCGGGTTTGAGCGCCATCAATTCTTCCGCGTTGATGACGCCGCCCTTTTCGAATCCCGTCTTCGCGTTTGCAATTTCGGGATAGGCTTTTACAAGAAACGATGCTTTTGCCGCCGCCATGGAACTCGAAGGAATTCCGACGAGTTTTTTTGCGGAATCCGCATACAGACAATAGACCGACGGCAGAGGATAGAGACTTGCGATAACGATCCTGTTGATTTTATTCGGTACTTCGACGGTATTGCCCGCGTGGTCGACAACGGTATGCGTTTTCGGCGCGGCAAAAGCACGCGATGCCGCAAAAAGACAGAGTACGGCACAGACTTTTATGATCATCTTTTTCATATATCCTCCTATTGATTTTATGTATCAATTCTCAGTTTACTCCAAAATAAAAACCGATAATACTCTCTACCGTAAAATTATCAATTACCCATTAACAATTAATAATTTTCTCTCCACCGATTACCGATCATCCTTCGGCGATTTCAAAAAGAAAGCGCGTCATGTCATCACCTATGACGCACTTCGTGTCATCCCAGCACACTTTACTCGAAACGGCGACGTGCGGCAAACCGTGAAACCTGACGGAAGAATCTTTTATCAATTCTCCGACAAGCGGATCGGCTACGATGTCGGTGTACGAACCGCCGTTTACAAGATCCATGAGTTCCCGTTCGCACACGGCTTTATGATCGTATGCTTCGGCGTATTCCGAAAACGAATTGAAAAGGTATGCCGCTTCTATGTCCGCCGTTCGAGAGATGCGTCTGAGTTCGCTTCGAATCGAACACGCCGTAACCTGCTCTCCCGCAATCAAAATCCGTTTGTACGAAGCTTGCGCCGCATTCGCTTTCGGAGCGGTTTCCCACACGCTCCCCGAATCGTTTTTTTCGCCGGAAAGAAAACGCCGTACGGCCGTAAGCATCGCCTTTCCGTCTCCGAGCGGAACGCCTGCAATGTACGGAATGTGATACGCTCTTTCCATATATTTTGCGATTTCGATCCCCGCATACGAAAGCGCGACGTTCAAGGCTGCAGAGGGGCTGCGTTTCAAATCCTCGAGCGAAAGTCCCATCGAAAGGCTTGCAAGGATTTCAATACCGTTTTTTTCAAACAGGGCGCGCACGGCTTCTGCGTTTCCGCTATTGCCGAAATCGAGCGGCGTCAAGCCGAGGAGATTGATCGCATTGTTTTGCTTTTCACAGCGTTTTGAAGCGGGAGCGAAACGCTTTAAAAGCGCAATCGTCCCCATGGAAACGCCTCTATCGTAAAACACCGTGCCCTTCGTATCGAAGCCGAACGACGGGATCCCCGTCGCTTCTTCCACTTCCGAAGCGATGCCGTCGTAATCCGTACCGATGACCATGGGAACGGGGCTTCCGAGCAGGGCGATAAAAGCGGGTTGCAAACTTTCGGCGGCTTCGATCATCCGTTTGACAAGTTTTTTATCGTTTCCGAGCACCGCGTCCATGTGGCGCAGTCCCGAGCAAAACACGATCGATTTCGAATTCATCCAGCGAGGTTCGTCGTATCCCAAATAATTTCCCGTACAGCCGGACGCATCGTGGATAACGATCATACCTCCGAGCTCAAAGAGCGAAGAAGCGACACCCGAATAATCGGGCGCGAAGGGCGGCAAAACCAAACACAAATTATTCATATAATCAGCTTTGCCTCCCTGATCATTTCGGCGACATCGGCTCGGTGGGCATTTGCGCTCCGCATCATTTCCATAAGACGGACGACGCCTGAAAAACCGAAATTGCCCTCGTCGTCCATGATGTTGACGACCTTTTCCGATCCGGTCATATAGCCGCAGTCGAAACCGATGCACAAACAGTCGGAGTACGATCGGTACGCGAATTTCGGAGAGTCGTGATGCAGCGGACTTGCAATTTCCAAATGAGGAGCGTGCGTTTTAAGCCACTCGAAACTTTCTTTTTCAAACGGAAGGATTTTATCGACGGCGAGCAGCTTTACCGTAAACCCGTAAGAGATGAGCGTCTTCGCGAGCGCACACGGCTGCTTTACCGACTGAAAATCGATCGCAACCGGCGTACCGTCTAAAAAAGCCGCAGTTTCACGGAGAGATGTTTTTGCATTTTCATAATCGCGTTCGATGTCAAACGATACGTTCATCCCCGCATCGGAAAGTTTTTTCGCGAGCTCTGCGTACATGTCTTTTATGCCGTCCGGATCGTAGGTGACGTACGACAAAAAATACGGAATGCCCGGATTTTTTTCCATATCGCGGGCGGCAAAAGCGGCGGCGGGAGAGAGTACGATATTCATACCGCTCGTCCGCATCGCATAGTATTCGTCGAATGTTTTGCATTCGCTTATATGGCGTACGCGGATACCGTTGTCGCCCATGATGCGGTAGAGTTCGGAACCGACTGCCGGAAGCACATTGTTTCCGATGAGATTTACATAGTTTTTAAAGTGTTCGGCTTCTTTTTCGTCGGAAGAAGAGAGCAGACTGTACATATTTCGATTCAGCGACACGAGCGGCGGAAGCGGCGTATCCGATTGAATCGGATTCATGTGGCAGGAACGGAAAAGAACGTCGGGATAGGTTTGCTCAAGTTTTTCATCGAGCGCCGCATGATCGGTGCCGAGCATATCGTCGAGGCAGGACACGAATAAAAACAACACGCGCGGCTTTTTTTTCAAAAACGCAAAAAGTTCTTCGATTGCACGGAAAACCTGAGCTTCGTAATCGCCGGAGACGATCTCCTTTTCGCCGATAAAAAGATAGGATACTTTATCCTTTACGCCGTTGATGATTCCTCCGAGCGCGCCGTGTCTGCCGCAGGCGAAGGGAGAAACGAAAAGCATATACACTTCCGGTACGAGGGCAGCGACGCGGATGACGCCCCAGCCGCCGTGAGCGGGGGATTCGTAGTGCAGCGTCGTCGTAAAACAGGCTGAACGGCACTCCATTATGCAACCCCGTTTTCAAGAGCGACGTCTTCGCTTCGCGCAAGGATTTCTTCGGCGAGCTTGCGATAACAATCGGCTTGATGCGATTCCGGAAAGGCTTCGATGACCGTCTTGCCCTGATCTTCGGCTTGCTGTACGACGCCGTCGCGCGGAATGACGGAAACGACACTGCCTCCGATTTCTTTCAGCGCTTCGTTTACGGTCGCCAATTCGTTTTCGACATTGCGCGAATTGAGGATGACTCCGGAATACCGCGCATAACCGCGAGAGCCGAAATTCGAAATAGCGTGCGCGATGTTCGAAGCCGCATAGAGCGACATCATCTCGCCCGAGGTAACGATAAACACGTCGCGCGCATAGCCGTTTCGGATCGGCATCGCAAAGCCGCCGCATACGACATCTCCGAGAACGTCGTAAAATACGATATCAGGCCGGTATGTCGTATACGCTCCGAGTTCTTCCAATTTATCGAACGCGGTGATGATGCCGCGTCCCGCACAGCCGATGCCCGGAGTGGGTCCTCCCGCTTCCACACACAAAATATCGTTAAAGCCTTTGAATACGATATCGTCGAGGTGCAGCTCGGCTTCTTCATCTTCGCGCAGCCGATCGAGTACCGTCACGATTTTTTTTCCGCCCATAAGATTTTTTACCGAATCGGATTTCGGATCGCAGCCGACCTGCATCACTTTATATCCCATAGTACTCAGTGCGGCCGACAGATTCGACGTAGTCGTCGATTTTCCGATACCGCCTTTTCCGTAAATTGCAATCCTTCTCACGAACATACCTCACGGAACAAATAATTAGCAGAGGGTAACATATGCTTTTACATCGTTTCTGTCAAGACAATGATTACCCTTGTAATCTTTCGGCATCAGAATTTTTTTTAAATCAGGACGGAAAATTATGATGCGACATACGCTGTTTTCGATTATCGCGGCGGTAAGTCTTTGCGCTTATCCGACAGCCGCAGAAAAGATGCAAAAAAAAGCCGCACCTGTGTACGGCATAACGCTCGATGCGCTTTCATCCTCTTCAATCGATGCCGTTACGGATGCGATACGGGCGCTTCCCGTAAAACCCGCCGCTCGCGTCGTCGTCGATGCCGATAGAAAGCCTGCAGATTTTATTCCGCTGCTTTCCCGCCTGCACGAAGTCGCGTACATCATGTTGTGTCCCTGCGATTCCGAAGATATGAAACGCTATAAAACCGTCAAAGCATATACCGCGCGTTTTGCCGACTGCGCTTTGCACCTCGCTCCGTATGTCGATATTTGGGAAGTCGGCAATGAAATCAACGGGGAGGGATGGCTAGGCGGTACGAACGCATTGAATGCGCAAAAAGTCTACGCGGCGTGGACATATTTGCATTCGTTCGGATATAAGACGGCGCTGACGGCATATATGTTCAAGCCGGGCGATCAGAGCATGACGATGGAAGCGTGGCTTACAAAGTACGTTCCCGAGGATATGAAAGCCGCGCTCGATTATGTGCTTGTCAGCTATTACGACGAAGACAACGACGGCGAACACGAAGACTGGAACACCGTATTCGAAAATCTGTACCGGCTTTTTCCCAATTCGCTGCTCGGCTTCGGCGAATGCGGCTTTGCTTCTCCGCACAAGGGGGGAAACGATTTTAACAAACAAGCCGATGCGTATTACCTCATGACTCCGTATAACGACCGCTATGTCGGCGGATACTTTTGGTGGTGCTGGCAGGAAGACTGCGTTCCGCATCAAAACAATCCGCGCTGGCAAAAGATGTACGACAATTTTTATCGGATGAAAGAGCTGTATTAAAAATCGTATAAAAGCAAAACCGAACATATCGTTTTCGAAATCGATATATTTGCCGTATAACAACGTATCGCTTTTCCGCACGCATAACGGCGGTACACGGACGCCCTGTTTTCACGAGGATGCCGGACACTGTATGCACGCTTGCTTTTTTGATATAATATCGTTATATTGAACGAGAGAATAATTACCTACTTATTTTGTAGATAATTAAGCTTTTATATTCCGTATCAATCAGGAGTTCCGTTATTTATGAGTGATCTGTTGCTCGACGTCCGACATGTTTCGGTCGATATAAACGAAAAATCAGTACTGCACGGCATCGATTTGAAAATCAATAAAGGCGAAACGCACGTATTTATGGGGCCGAACGGAGCGGGTAAATCGACGCTCGGCAATACGCTTATGGGAAATCCCGTCTACACCTTGACCGAAGGAAAAATCATATTCGACGGTAAAGATCTCACCGAAGAAAAGACGGACGTGCGCGCAAAAGAAGGCATGTTTTTATCCTTTCAAAATCCGCTCGAAGTACCGGGCATTTCCCTTGAAACTTTTATCAGAAGCGCGCTCCAACAGAGAACGGGCGAGCGGATAAAACTTTTTCAATTTCAAAAAGATTTGCAAGCTGCGATGCAATTGCTGAATATGGATGCGTCGTATGCTTCGCGCGATTTGAACGTCGGCTTTTCAGGCGGCGAACGTAAAAAAAGCGAAATCCTGCAGCTGCTCATGCTCAAGCCCAAATTTGCAATCCTTGACGAAACCGATTCGGGACTGGACGTGGACGCGGTGCGCACGGTATCGAAGGGCATCGAAGCGTATAAAAAGAACGGCGGAACTCTGCTCATCATCACGCATTCGACGAAAATACTCGAAAGCCTTACCGTCGATTTTACGCACGTGCTCGTCAAAGGCAAAATCGTCAAAACCGGAGATGCCTCTCTTGTCGATGAAATCAACAAAAACGGATTCGAACGCTTTGAAAAGGACGGCGGGCAATGAGCGAAGTCATAGACAAAAACTCCGCCGCAAAAATCGATATCGATACGTCGATGTACGATTTTCGTTACGATGAAAAAGATTTTTACCGAAACGATCCCGGTTTGACCGAAGAAATCGTTTTAAAACTTTCCAAAGACAAAAACGATCCCGAGTGGATGAGAGATTTCCGTCTCGCCTCTCTTAAAATCTATAACGAAATGCCCGTGCCGAACTGGGGACCGGACATAAGCGGACTGCACATCGAACACATTGCGACCTACGTGCGTCCGAACACGAAAATGCAAAACAATTGGGAAAACGTTCCCAAAGATATTAAAGAAACTTTCGAAAAGCTCGGCATTCCCGAAGCGGAGCGCACTTCGCTTGCGGGAGTCGGCGCACAGTACGACAGCGAACTCGTCTACCACAATATACGCGACGAAGTTGCAAAACAGGGCGTCGTCTATTCGGATTTCGAAAGCGCGCTTCGAGGCGAATACGCGGATATGATCAAAAAACATTTTATGCGCTTGATTTCGCCGCGCGCCCATAAATTCGCAGCCCTTCACGGAGCGGTGTGGTCGGGAGGTTCCTTCGTCTACGTGCCCAAAGGCGTTCACCTTTCCTTTCCGCTGCAGTCGTATTTCCGTTTAAACGCAAAGGGCGCAGGTCAATTCGAGCACACGCTCATCATCGTCGATGAAGGAGCGGATCTGCACTTTATCGAAGGATGCTCGGCGCCGAAATACAACGTCGCAAACCTGCATGCGGGAGCCGTCGAACTCTACGTTGCAAAAAACGCGCGGTTGCGCTATTCGACGATCGAAAACTGGTCGAAAAATATGTACAATTTAAACACGAAGCGCGCGCGGGTCGAAGAAGGCGGATCGGTCGAATGGGTATCCGGTTCGTTCGGCTCTCATATTTCGTATCTCTATCCCGAAAGCGATTTGGTCGGCGAACGCGCGAGAGCCGAATTCACGGGCGTCACCTTTGCAGGCAGCGGACAAAACCTCGACACGGGCGCGAAAATGGTACACAGCGCTCCTAATACGTCGAGCGTCATTACGACAAAATCGATTTCAAAAGGCGGCGGCGTAAGCACATACCGCTCGGCCATCTATATCGATAAAAAAGCGCACGGGAGCAAAGCTTCCGTTTCATGCGAATCGCTCATGCTCGATCCGAACTCAAGAAGCGATACCGTACCCGCTATGGAAATTCATACCGACGACGTAGATGTCGGACACGAAGCGAAAATCGGGCGTATTTCCGGAGACGCGATTTTTTACCTCATGTCGCGAGGCATCGCCGAGGACGAAGCGAGAAGCATGATCGTCAGCGGTTTTGCAAATCCCGTCAGTAAAGAGCTGCCGCTCGAATACGCCGTCGAAATGAACAATCTCATCCGCCTCGAAATGAAAGGCACTCTGTAAGGATCGCGTATGACCGATACATTAACAATTAATAATTTACCGACGCTTACATGGAATTGGCTGAAAATAAATTCAACACCCTTTTCAACAGATGCTCTTTTTTCGGGCGACGGAGAACCCCGCATGAGCGCCCTGCCCCGCGGCGTCGAATACGATCGGAGCTCAAACGCGGATGCCTATCGCGATCTCGAAACGGGCTGCGGAAAAGCGCTCGGAGAGCATTTTTTTAAAGATGCGAAAGCTTCACGCATCACCGTAAAAAAAGGCGTGCATGCTGCAGAGCCCGTCTTTATCGATTTCGATTTGGGCGATAAAAGCGCGACGTCGGCATTCCACATCATTAAAGCCGAAAAAAACGCTTCCGTCACGGTTATCATGAGATACGAATCGGAGCGCGCTTCATCGGGTACGCAGATTCTCCGCACGATTTGCGACGCCGAAGAAGGCGCGTTCATCCGTTTGATAAAAGTGCAGCTTTTGGGAAGGGGTTTCATTCAAGCGGACGATATCGGCATCGTTTGCGCCGAAGGCGGCCGCGTCGAACTGACGCACGTGATCCTCGGAGGAAAAGAAACCTATACGGGAGCTGCCGGAGTGCTTCCTTCTTTCGGAAGTTCGTTCAAAGCCGATACCGCTTATTTTTGCCGCGGAGAGCAAAAACTGGACATGAATTATGTCGCGCGCTTGAGCGGGAAAAAAACCGACTGTCAAATGACAGCCCGGGGAACGCTGCAGGACAAAGCGGTAAAAACCTACCGCGGCTCGATCGATTTTATAAAGGGTGCGGCAGGCGCTGCAGGAAACGAATACGAAGAAGTGCTTTTGCTTTCGCCCGATGTCGTCAATAAATCGATTCCGCTCATCCTCTGCGGCGAAGAAGATATCGCGGGCGAACACGGTTCGACGATCGGAAAGCTCGGAGAAGATACGCTCTTTTATATGCAGTCGCGAGGCATCGCAAAACGGGAAGCGGAAATGCTCATGGCGCGCGCAAAAGTCGCACGAATCGCCGACGGCATTCCCGACGAAGGCACTGTCGAAAAAATCAATGCGTACTTGGACGAGGTATTTTCACATGAATGATTTTAGAAACGACTTTCCTTTTTTTTCGAATGAAAAAAATAAAGGCCTCATCTATTTCGATAACGCGGCGACGACACAGCGGCCGCATCAAGTAATCGATGCGATACGGCATTTTTACGAAGAAAACAATGCGAATCCCCTCCGAGGCCTCTACGATTTAAGCGTGCGCGCAACCGAAGCTTACGAAGGAGCGCGGCATACCGTCGCCCGATTTATCAACGCGGCCGAAGACTCGGAAGTGATTTTTACGCGGAATGCGAGCGAATCGCTGAACCTCGTCGCGTACAGCTACGGTATGGCGAACATAGGCGAAGGCGATGAAATCGCCGTTTCGATCATGGAACACCATTCGAATATCCTTCCGTGGCAAATGGTCGCAAAAGCAAAGAAGGCTAAGCTCGTCTATTTGGAGTGCGACAGGGAAAGCGGCGTCATCTCCGACGAAGAGATTGCGGCAAAGATCGGAAGCCGCACAAAGCTCGTCGCCGTCGCACACGTGAGCAACGTTCTCGGCATTACAAACGATATCGAAAAAATAGCGAAAGCCGCTCACAAAGCGGGAGCTGTCGTCGTCGCGGACGGTGCGCAAGCCGTGCCGCACATCAAAACCGATGTACGTTCCCTCGATGCCGACTTTTATGTCTTCAGCGCCCATAAACTCACAGGCCCCACGGGCTGCGGTATTTTGTACGGAAAAAAATCGCTTTTGGAAAATATGCCGCCTTTTTTGCGCGGAGGGGAAATGATCGAATACGTTACGCGGGATGACGCGACTTGGGCGCCGCTTCCTGCAAAATTCGAAGCGGGTACGGTAAATGCGGGCGGAGCGGTCGCGCTTGAAGCCGCCGTCAAATACATCGAATCGGTCGGCTACGATTACATAACGAAACACGACAACGCACTCGCCTCCCGCCTCATCGAAGGTATGAAAGAAATCCCGCACGTGCACATTATCGGAAACCCCGACGGAAAACGGCACTGCGGTATCGTAACCTTTACGATAGACGGCGTACACCCGCACGACATTGCAACCGTACTCGATACGGAACGCATCGCGATCAGGGCGGGACACCACTGCGCTCAGCCGCTCGGCGCCTACCTCGGCGTTCCCGCAACGGCGAGGGCAAGCGTCTACTTTTACAACACCGAAGACGAAGCCGACGTTTTTTTGAGCAAAGTAAAAAACATCCGCTCGTGGATGGGATTTAAAGACTGACGGCAAAGGCTTTCGGATACGGAGCGAAAAAAGACGCGCGCATAAACGCGAATACAAGGACGGCATTGTTATGGAAACGAAAGAACTCTATCGTGAAATTCTCAACGAACACAATTTGAATCCCTCTCACAAAAAGCCGATGGCCCGTCCTTCCCTCGTTTTAAACGGCGTGAATCCGAGCTGCGGGGACAATATAACGCTCAGTTTGCAAATCGATGATGACGGAACGATCACCGACGGATCTTTTACGGGAAGCGGCTGCGCCATCTCCCAAGCGTCTGTCGATATGATGCTCGATCTCGTCGTCGGAAAAAATAAAACCGAAGCGCTCCGTCTCGCAGATATCTTTATGAACATGATAAAAGGCGATGCGGCTGCAGCCGACATAGAACAGCTCGACGAAGCCGCCGCCCTCGAAGACGTTTCGAAAATGCCCGCGCGCGTCAAATGCGCAGTACTCGGCTGGCGGACGATGATGGAAATGTTCGACAAAAACAAATCCGTCGGAAGCGGAAGCGCGACGCACTGCGACAATTGCACGCAAAAAGACGTGTGTACGAAAGCGTAAGCCCGCCTTACAATACTTTTGGCGAAGCAAAAAACGTAAACGGAACACATCATTTCCGCCTCTTGCAAATTATAAAACGGCGCCTTCGAAAACTCGACATTTAAGCGAATATAAAGTACACTGACAAAGTTATGTTCAAAGACGGAACATTCGGCAATTCTTTCGATAAACTCGTTTCAGGTATAAGCGCCGAAGAACGCCGGTTTTTACTTGAAAAGCTGAAAAAAGAAAATCTTGCCGCGCCGCCCGAAACGCTTGAACCGGCCGATGCCGAAATATCGGATACGAGAACGCTGGAAGCGCGCATACAAACCGAACCGCTTTTTTATCGCTTTATGTTGTGGCTGCGATCCTTATTTACAACTCAAAGCCGGGAAACGCTCTACAACAAAGATTTTATCGCGGACACGGCACATAAAACGGCACGGGCACATCCGGGTCTCATCGATTTTTCTCACAGCGTTTTGGAATCGGTCTTTTATGAAAAACTTAAAGACCTTCACGACTGCGCGTCTTTTTTTAAACCCTACCTTGCCGTAGTCTACGATGCACCCGGCGAATTCTATGTGTTTTTAAGCACTTTTATCGCACCCGAAATTGCCGAGCACATCGACAATGAAGCCGATCCGTACACGATTCCGTTCGACCGCCCGCTGACAAATGAGCTTCGCGTTTCGCTCATGCGAAAACTAGATGCGGCAGTACGCGATATTTCAAGAGAATCGAAAGCGTCCTTGTATGAAGCGGTACGCAGTACCGAATGGCTCAGGCAGTTTACCGCCCTGCCCTATCTCCACTTTATCGCGCAGTTTACCGCGATTGCATCGACTTCTCATACCTGCCCCTTTGCAAACGCCCACGTCGATTACGCCGCTTTTGCCCGTCTGCTTTCGAACGGAGTTCCGATTTCAAACGAACTGCTTCAATGCATCTTTTTTTTCGTACGAAAAAAAACGATGAGAACAATTTCACTCGATATCGACGCGGAAAATGCGCTGAGGGAATTTTTAACAAAATCTGCGGCAATGCTTTCGGGAATACGAATGTTTATGGGAACCGTTCCCGTCGTTGCGCTCGGGCGCATCATATACGGAAACTGTACGTGGTTCCCCGATGCTTTCGGAGGAGCGGAAGACTGGACGATAAAATTCCGCGGACAGTGGAAAGCGGTCTTTGATGAAAGATGGAATGCATGGCTTGCGGACAGAAAAAAACATCAGCTCCTCGACACGCTTACGATACATTTCGATCTCAAAGAATTTCCCGAACTGCCCTATCGTCCGTGGACTTCGTTGTGGGGCGGCATTCCGTTCCGCTGCGAAATGACCGGGGGATTTTTGGCGTGGTTCGCCTCGCATAAATATCAGGATGCGATCCCGACGCTTACGACGCTGATGCTCGAAGGAATATTTTTGAAAAATGAAAACCGTATAGAGTTTTCCGAAGCGGTCAACGATTTTTCGGCGGTAAATAAAAAAATCGAAGCGTTTGCCGACTCGCTTTCACCGCGCGGTACGAGGGGAATCGTATTCGAAGATACGGCAGCCGAACATATGCGCTCGCTGCAGGGACAGGCGCGCATCGACTCTCTCATGGTCAGGATGGAAAGCGAAGTCCGCGCCCTCGCAAGCGCATTTTGTTCATCCTGCCGCACTATCGAAAATATTTTTTCAGGTATTTTTAACGAAAGTAAAAGCGACGAATACGATGCCTTGCAAAACCTTATGACTATCCAAGGACGGGAAAATCAGGATTTCCGAGATAAAATGCTCGGCGTGCGGAACCTGCTGCAAAACGCGCTCAAACTTCTGGCAGAAATAGAACCCTTCGATCTGCCGAATGAAGCATCTTCCGGTACGGCAGGCAAGCAATGAAACACATCACCCTCGCCCGTGCCGATCGCTATGTCGTACAACCTTTTTATGCGGACGGAAAACCCCTTTTCGCAGATCCGTTTCGCTGGGGCATGACGCTCAAAAAAGCGGGAAGCATGCGATTCCGATGGGATGAAAAGAATGAAGCGCGCGATGATCTTCTGAAAGAAATCGTTTCAAAGCGAAGCGATTTTCAGGAAAACCTTCGCTGCGAAATCGTTCCGCTCGAACTCATTCATTCAAAAACCGTATACGCAGTCTCTTCCGCCGGCGATGTTTACGGCTTGCAGGGCGACGGCATACTCACGGCAAACGCACTTCTCATGCCGGTCCTTACGGCAGCGGACTGTATGCCGATATTTTTTTATGAACGCGAACGCGGCGTATTCGGCGTCGTTCATTCGGGATGGAAGGGAACGGGGATAGTCGGCGAAGCGATAAGCATGATAAAAAAAATATACAAAGGAGATCCGTGCCGCATTTCGGTCGCCCTCGGACCTCATATACGAACCTGCTGCTATATCGTTGACGAAGAGCGCGCTTCGTATTTTAAAAAGAACTTTTGCGAAGACTGCGTAAGCGAATACGACGGGACAAAACGCTACCGGCTTTCGCTTGAAAGAGCGAATCTTTTTCTCCTGGAAAAAGAAGGCATCCTTGACGAAAACATCGTCGTATGCGACGACTGTACGAAATGCGACGACCGCTTCGGCTCGTTCAGGCGGGAAACCGGAGGGGATATAAAAAAGACTTTTACCGTACAGGCGGCTTTTTGCGGACGGATCGGATAAAACGATATGTCCCCGCTTGCAAAATCGCGTCCTTTTTATTACGATATTTTTATGCAGGGAACGGTCTTCGACGGAACGAATAATTTTTTTACGGTGCGATGCAGTGACGGAAAACTGCGCTCGTGTTCGCTCAAAGGAAAAATATTAAAAAGCGAAGACCGGTTTTACAATCCGCTCGCTCCGGGCGACATCGTGGAAGTCGAAGCCGATAAGCTCGACTCATCGAAGGGGCAGATACTGTCGCTTGTGCCGCGTAAAAACTCTTTTGTACGCTGGAACGTCAAACGCAAATGTCCGCAGCTCCTCGCGGCAAACCTCGATTTTATCGTTTTGGTGACGACTCCCGACGAACCGCCGTTTCGTCCGCGCTTTATAGATCGCGAACTCGCGCAAGCCGAATGTCAAAATCTCGAACCGATTATCGTGTGCAATAAATGCGACCTCGCAGCCGGTGACGACATCGATTTTCAAGCGAGAGCGAAAATATGGGAAGATCTCGGATATGCGGTATTGTATGTTTCGGCAAAAACGGGAGCGGGACTTGATGCATTGGCGCGCTCTCTCGCAGGGCACGTCGCTGCCTTTGTCGGGCAGTCGGGCGTCGGAAAGTCGAGCCTTATAAACGCGCTTGCGGGAAACGAAGCGCTCCGCACGGGGAATTTAAGCCGAAAATATGAGCGCGGCGCTCATACGACGACAAAGGGTTCGCTCAATACGATCGTCATCGATAAGCGCTTTACCGGACGAGAGGGAGATGAGGCTTCGATCATCGATACGCCGGGTATCCGACGCTTTGTGCTGCACGATATCGATCCGGAAGATTTGGCGCTTTATTTCCGCGAGTTCAAACCGATCGTCGGCAGCTGTACTTTCGGCATGAGCTGTACGCATACGGCGGAACCCGGCTGCAAAATCCTCGAAGCCGTCTACGCGGGCGTGATCACCGAAGAGAGGTTTTCGAGCTGGATGCGCATAAAGGATGAAATGAAATCGCAAAGCTGGGAAGATTAGCATGGACGCATCAGCACTTTCCGAGCTCGACTTTTTCCGTATCAGAGACGAAGCGTCCGCATACTGCGTAAGCGAAGAAGGGAAAAAGAGTTTTTGCGAACGGCTTCCGCTCACGGACGAAGCGGAAATCGAAGCGCTGAAAAATATAAGCCGCGATTGGAGCGCATACAACGCATCTTCATTCGGGATCGCGCTTTTTTCGTGGCCTCCGGTCGCCTCCCTTTTTTCCCGTATAAGCGTTCAGGGTTCTTCTCTTTCCGTCGAAGAGTTTCACGCGCTTTCGCTCTTTTGCACTTCGGTTAAAAAACTTTCGTCGTGCATCGAGGGAGCCGAAAAAGAGCTTTCGATAGAAACGCTTTCCGAAGCCGTCCGACGCCTTCCCGATTTAACAAAGCCCGCGTCCGAGATCGCACGGGTCATCGCGCCCGACGGAGAGCTGAAAGATCTTCCCGAACTCCGCGAAATAAAAACGAAAATCGCAAACCTCAATAAAAAAATTCAAAGCATTATGCGCTCGTATACGGCAAATCAAAAGCTTTCCTCCGCCCTCGAATCGACGGTGCCCGCTCTACGTTCGGGTCATCAAGTGCTCGCGGTCAAAGCTTCTCACAGAAGCCGCATTGCGGGCATCGTGCACGAAGTGTCGCAGTCGGGGCAAACCGTGTACATAGAGCCGGAAGAATCGGTACGGACGGGAAACGAACTGCTCGAAGAAGAGGCGAATCTCCAAATCGCGGTCAAAGCGATTTTAAAAAAGCTTACCGCATCGATTGCGCCTTATGTGCCCCTATTCGAAGCGGCTCTTCCTTCAATGATCGCGATCGATGAAGCTTATGCGAGGGCGAAATGGGGCGGTGAACACCGTGCGGCCTATGCGCTTCCCTGCGGAAGGGAAGATGCGCTCACGCTGATCCAAGCGCGCCATCCTCTGCTCGGAGAAAAAGCGGTGCCGATAGACGTGCGTTTTATGAGCGGAAAAAAAGTTTTAATAATCACGGGGCCGAACACCGGAGGCAAAACGGTTACGCTCAAAACGATAGCACTCTTTTCGCTTTTGAACCAAAGCGGCTTTCCGATTCCCGCAGCGGAAGGTTCGCGTCTTCCGATCTTCGATAAAGTGTTCGCCGACATAGGCGACAGACAGTCGATCGATTCGTCGCTTTCGACCTTCGGCTCTCACATGAAAAACATCGCGCGCGCGATCGCCGAATGCGGCGACAAAAGCCTCGTCCTCCTCGACGAACTCGGAAGCGGTACCGATCCGCAGGAAGGCTCTGCGATCGGCATGGCGGTTCTCGATGCGCTTATCGAAAAAAAAGCGTTTACGCTTGTGACGACGCATCAGGGCATACTCAAAAATTACGGATGGACGCACGAAAGCTGCATCAACGCGTCGGCCGAGTTCGACGGGAAAACCCTCTCGCCGACTTACCGCATACTCATGGGCGTTCCGGGCGAAAGCCGCGCCCTCGACATCGCGCAAAAAAGCGGTCTCTCTCCTTCCGTCGTCGAAAAAGCGAGAGACTATATCGCGGGAAACAGTGCCGATATTTCCGCTCTTATCGCGGGACTTACGGCAAAGCACGCCGAAGCCGATGCTCTTGTACAAGCCTGCCGTCGGAAAGAAGAAGAACTCGCGGAAAGGCAATACGTTCTCGACGCGAAAGAGCTCGAAAACCGGCAAAAGGAACACGAGCTGCAAGAAGCGGTGCACGAAAAAGCCGAAATCTTTCTTTCGGAAAGCCGGAAGCGCCTTGAAAATCTCGTTCGCGTCATCAGAGAGGGCGAAATCACGAGGGAAAAAACGCTTGCGGTAAAACGCTATATCGACGAATTGACGGAAGCGGCAGCGGCGCAAAAAAAAGAGCTCGACGAAAAAGGCGAAAAACTTTCCGATGCGCAAAACGCATTTAAAAATATCACTCCCATGCCGCACCCGAAAAGCGCGAAGCCGACAAAACGCCGCGTGAAAAACGCCGAAGCGCTCCGCGCGCTCCAAAGAGAGGGCAATGCAAACGAAACGAAAATAAAACCGCCCTCTTTTGAGCCGGGGACTGCCGTCATTGCAGGTGAAAAACGCATGAGCGGTACTATCGTTTCGCGCACGGGCAAGGGAAAATTCCTCGTACAGTTCGGTTCGATAAAAATCGAAATGAAGCAAAAAGATTTGACGCCCGCCGCTTCGAGTACGCTTTCATCCGCGCCGCTTGTCACCGTCGAAACGAAGCGCGAAGGTGCGGGCGAACATCCGGCTTTCGAACTGCGCCTTTTGGGACTCCGCGAAGCCGAAGCGATTGCCGCCCTCGAACGGCAGCTCGACCTCTGCACGATTCACGACTTTAAGCGTTTCAGTGTCATACACGGAAAGGGAAACGGCGTGCTGCAGCAGGCGGTGCAAAATTATCTTTCGCACTGCGCGGGCGTAAAAGCGTTCCGTTTTGCGCCTCCCGAAGACGGAGGAGCGGGAAAAACCTACGTCGAACTGCACTGAAAGACTATTCGGTCGAATGCGGATTTTAATGCGACAGGGATTGCAGGGGCGTGTTCCGAAGCGAGCCGGAGGCGAGAAGAGGAATGGAGGCGAAAGCCGGAACCCCGAAAAGCCCGGTTTTTGCGATGCAATCGCAAAAAGTCGCCCTGAATTGTCCGATTGTATGTTCGGCGAAAATGAGGTATACAATATACGATGGCTGTAAAAGAAAGGCGTGCGCGGCTTACCGCGATAGAAAAACTTATTAAAAAAAACAGGATCGAAAGCCAGGAGTCGCTGCTCGCCCACTTGCAAAAAGCGGGGTACGATGTAACGCAGGCGACTCTTTCGCGCGATTTGAAGCTGCTCAAAGTCGGCAAAATGAGCGACGGAAAAGGCGGCTATATCTACACGCTCGAAAAAGAAGAAGAGCGCACGGAAGCGGAAAAGATTTACATTCAGGATTTTTTGCGCGGTTATATCAGCATAGACTGTTCGGGCAATATCGTCGTTATTAAAACTTTTCCGGGACACGCGAATACGGTCAGCAACGCGATCGACAATATGGACTTTGACGATATACTCGGCACCGTTGCAGGCGACAATTGTCTCTTTGCATGTCTTCGCGAGGGGGTAAGCGGCGCGCAGTTTTTAAAATCGCTTAGGAAAAAGATTCCGGGACTCGAAGCGTGACGGTTCTGCTCGGCATTATCGCCTCTCTCGTCTTTTCGGCCGCAGCAGCTTCGGTCGTTATCAACGTGCGGGAGTGCAAGTGGCGTGCGGATATTCAAACTTATGAAGGCACAAAAAAAATCGATAGGATCGGCTACGAAAAACTCATCCTCGAAAGATACCGCGCAAAATCGCATCACAGAACCTATCGCTCAGAAAGCGATTATATCGCCGTGCCGCTCGACGCTCCTATGCGCGAAGGGCGGAAGCTTAAAGAAAATTGGATAGCGATAAACGGTCTTTCTTCGATCGTCGATTCAAGCGTATTCGCTTCAGACCCGCCCTTCGACGAACTCCGCCTTTACGGCATAAAAGACGGAGTGCGCCGCCTCGTCCGTAAGTATGCGTATTATCCGGAAAATTACCGCGATATAAAAGCGCGCGTCGAATCGTATAACGCAAAGCGGAGCGCACAGGGGATGAAAAATAAGCTTCCGGAAAAAACGAGCTTATAAGACCGAGCTAAAAATCGCCGCACTCGCAGCGGTATTCAAAGCTCATCGTCCGGCTTCTTTTTGCGCCTTTTTTCGCGCTTCATCGGAAATTTTCAGCGCGTCTTCCTGCAGCTTCAAATGCGTGCCGTACATGGATGCCGCAAGCGCATCGATTTTCCCGCCCTCGCCTTTCGTTTCGGCAAATGCGCGCTGTCTCAGGCGGACTTCCTTCACGAGCGTATTGTCTTTTTCAAGAAGGGCGATGAGATCCCAATGCCAATTCAAATCGCTCGGAGGAAAAAGCGGCGGAGGAGGATCTTTTCGGCGCGAGTTCGCTTCGGCGACGATTTGCATCAAGTGCGACGCGCTGTCTTTACCGAGCACTTTCGTCATATACGGTTTTCCGAAAACGCAGATCGTCCCCGTTTCATCGAGTTTGTAATCGCCGAAATCGAGCGGCGTCTTTACGATATTTCTGATGCGATTGCTTCGTCCCGTCACGCAGGTAAAAACGCTCGCGCTCGAAACAATATGCTTTGCGACGGAAAAAGTTTTATCCGTGTCGTCAAAGGACGCGAGGGCGTCCGTGTACGGCATCGTCGTCTCCCAAAAACGGAGCACGTACATGCCGTCATCGCTTACATAATATGAGCGTATTTCAGGCACTCTCGGATAGGGCGCAAGGCGTATGCTCTCCCGCTTGCACACGCCCTGCCAATAGCCCCTAAGCTCGCCGCCGGATGAGGCGGGACGGTCTTCCGAATCGAAGCGAAGTACGAAATCGAGATAGAGTTCGTTTCCGATGACGGCGACGGGGATGCGCGTTTCATATCGCTTTTTGCCGTTGTATTTGACGACGAGTTCCCACGCGCCGCTCTCGTAAGGCAGGGCGTTTCCGTTCGTATCGTAGCGAGGTGGACGATTCAAAAGGTCTTCCGCCGTCACCGTAAGTCGCTCGGCTTCTTTTGTCGTCGCCGTACACAAAAATCGTTCGCTCAGATCCGCAAAGGCTTCCGGTTCTGCCGCCCTGTCGTAAAACCAGCCGTAATACGTTTTTAAGATAAGGGCGATATCGGTCGGCGCGACTTTCGCATTTTCAGACGAAGCTTGTGCAGCTGCGGAAGTTCCCGCCGCAGTATTCTCCGGCACAAAAAACACATAGCGGTCGCCGCCCGTCCAAATGCCTTCGAGCAATGCAGGAAAGTTTACCGTCTCCCGTTCGGGAACGCTCACATAGTCCCACCCGTACATCGCGGCGATCGTGCGCGCATCGAGTTCCGTCTGAGGAAAAAGAGAAGCGGAGAAAAAAATAAAAAAAGGCAAAAGGCGAAAAGATTTACCCATATCTATCATATCGGCAGTTTCAGCTTTTCTGCGCACGGCTCGCAATAAAAAAACCTCCGAAAACCGGATACGTTTTCGGAGGTTTCCATACATACCGCTCGCTATAAAAACGGCAAGCGGCAAAATCGAATCGACTTTACTCTGCAGGCGCGAAATCTTCGGGATATTCGACGTTCGTGTACACGTTTTGTACGTCGTCGTTTTCTTCAAGCTTGTCGATGAGCTTTTGTACTTTTTCGGCCGTCGCCGCGTCGACTTGCGCGCTCGTATCGGCGACCATGCCCACTTGCGCTGAAAGCGATTCGAGTCCCTTTTCCTGCAGCGCTTCGAGCACGCCGTCGAAAGCGGAAGGATCGGTCGTTACGGTGATGATACCGCCGTCGTTTACGATGTCGTCGGCGCCGGCTTCGAGACCGACTTCCATAACCGTATCTTCCGATACTTTTTCGGCGTCGTATTCGATCGTGCCTTTGCGCGCGAACATGCGGGAAACCGAACCCGTTACTCCGAGTTTTCCGCCGTTTTTGTCGAATATGTTGCGCACGTCGGCTGCCGCGCGGTTTTTATTGTCGGTAAGCGTTTCGACAAGGACTGCAACTCCGCCCGGTCCGTATCCTTCGTAAACGAGTTCTTCGTAGGTTTTTCCGTCCGTGTCGCCGGTGCCTTTTTTGATCGCGCGTTCGATATTGTCTTTCGGCATACTCGACGCGCGCGCTTTTAAAATGGCGGTGCGAAGTCTGGGATTCGAGTTCGGGTCTCCGCCGCCCATGCGCGCAGCGATTGAAATTTCCTTAATGAATTTTGTAAACATTTGACCGCGTTTTGCGTCGGCGATTCCCTTTGCATGTTTAATTGTTGACCATTTACTGTGTCCTGACATGGTTTTATCGAACTCCTATGAAAAAAATTACTGAATAATGATTGTTTTGTAACTATAGCATAAAACGAAGGTGCCTGTCAACGATACGGAAATTGTTATAGAAATTGTTTTTTGATATTTTCCAATAATTTTTTTCATTCTCGACAGCCGCTTCGATAATCGCTATAGTTTCGGTATGATCATCGCGGAAATAGGAACGGCACACGGAGGTTCGCTTGCAAAAGCAAAAAAGCTCATCGACGCGGCTTTTTTTGCCGGAGCCGATGCCGTAAAATTTCAATGGGTGTATGCGGATGAAATCCTGCACCCCGACACGGGAACGGTCGATTTGCCGGGCGGAAAAATAAAGCTCTACGATCGATTCAAAACGCTCGAAGTGCCGATCGATTTTTTTAAATCGGTAATGGCGTACGCGCACCAAAAAAATCTCCTCTTCGTCTGCTCGCCTTTCGGTCTCAAAAGTCTCCGTGAACTGCTCACATTGAAACCCGACGCCGTAAAAATCGCATCTCCCGAATTGAATCATATCCCGCTTTTGAAAGCCCTGTCGGATTTCCGTACGGTGCAAAAAGCGCTCGGAGATGCCGTCGTCCCCGTCATCCTTTCAAGCGGCGTTTCAAAGCTCGCCGACATCGAACGCGCTCTCGACATCGTCGGAAAAGAAAACGTTACGCTGCTCCACTGCATCACAAGCTACCCCGCTCCCGAAACCGAATACAACGTGCGCCTCGTTTCCACGCTGCACGATATGTTCGGCGTACCCTGCGGCATCAGCGATCACTCTCTCGATCCCGTCCTCGTTCCCGTCCTCGCTGCCTCATGCGGAAGCGTTATGACCGAAAAACACATCACGCTGAGCAAAAAGACGGACGGACTCGACGATCCCGTCGCGCTTGAAGCCGAACAGTTCGCCCTGATGGTACGTTCTCTTCGCCAGTGCGAAGCGGCAAAACGGCGCTACGGCAAAAAACGAGGAGAAGCACGCATACTCAAAGAGATGCGCGAACAATACGGCAGGAAAAAAGTGCGCGATGTATTGGGTACGGGAATCAAAACGCTTGCGCCGTCGGAAATCGAAAACTACGGAAGGACAAACCGCTCGCTCCATTTTATGCACGCGATGAAAGCAGGCGACGTCGTCGGAGAAAACGATATCGCAGTCCTCCGTACCGAAAAAACGCTCACGCCCGGCATTTCACCGGAATACTTTGAAACGATCGTAAACGCGCGCCTTTCACGGGACGTCCGCTCGGGGGCAGGCGTCGATTGGGAAGACATCGTGCATCGTCCGTAAGCGCGGAAAGAAGCGCCGTACAACGATGATTTTTGAAAATATCGGAAAATCCGCAAAACAATTTTTTATTGCGGAACTGATATCTTTAAATTTTCGCTATCGGCTTTTTCCGTTTCAGCCCATTCGGGATGAATTGCATACCACGGCTTGAATTCTGCGAGTTCTTCTCGTGTCAGCTTGGGACAATCGGAAAAATCTTTATTTTTAAAATCTTCCATTTCTTTTTTTCTCTTTTCCGACAAGGGTGGCAATTTTTTTATCTCATCTAAAGTCATAGTTACGATAGTACTCATCGATTTCATCCTTTTCTGCAAAGCGTGCAGAAATCACTCGAATATTTTCATATCGTTCCGTATAAATCACAACAACAACTTTATGAACCATTCCCAAAACTTTTATTCGCTCTTCTTCCGTATTTGAATGTTCGAAATCTATTTTTTCTTTGCGCTTTTCATCTAAAAAAAACTCGTACAGCTTCATCGAACGTAATTCCATGTTTTTTCAGATTTTGTATATTCTTTTCTTCGTCCCATTCAAATATCATCGATAACCTGTAACAATAGTGTAGACCCGTTATACATATTTGTCAAATTATATACAATTACGATCGATGCGCTCGCGCGCATCATTGACGAGAACTGTCACGGATTTTGCTATCCGTTTCTTCCGTGCAAGGGAGATGCGCTGTCGCGCATCAATTGACGAGAACTGTCACGGATTTTACTATCCGTTACGCCCGTGACAGTTCTTATACTTTTTCCCGGAGCCGCAGGGACAGGGATCGTTTCGGCCGATTTTCGGCACCGTTCTCCGGACAGTCACCGATTGTCCCTGTGTATGTTTTTGCATCGCCCCGCCTGCGGCGGCCCTCCGCGCGGCATCTCCGCTCATCTGCATGGAAGTGACACGCCGGTCCTCGGTCGACGCTCCTCCCGCAAAAGACGCGGCTTCGGAATGCTGTGCGCTCATATCGCGTGCACTCATTCTTTTTCGTGCTTCGGCTGCAGCCGGTGAAAGCTGGATGCGCACTTTGAACACGCGCGACATAACGGTCGTACGGATCGAATCCATCATTTCGTCGAAAATATTAAAACCGTCGATCTTATATTCGGTAAGCGGATTTTTGCTGCCGTAAGAACGCAAGTGCACCGCGTCGCGCAAACTTTCGAGTTCTTCGAGCTGGTCGAGCCATTTTTTGTCGATCGTCTGCACGTACTGGTAACGGATAAACATATTGAGGTTTTCTTTGCCGGCAAGCGTTTCTTTTTCCGTCAAATCGTTTTGCAGCATCGATTCAAGCGTTTCGCGCGAAAGCTGTTCGGGTGCCAATTGAATGCCGAACATATTTCTGATGCGGTCGTTGAGCTCTGCAAAAGCGGCATCCTTTTGTTTTTTCGTGTGCAGTTCGTATTCGTCGAAAATATCGTTTACGGCGTCTTTTGCGTTGTTCATAATGCGCACGGAAAGATTTTCGTCGGCGAGAATGCTGTCCCTCTGTTTATAGACGACACCGCGCTGTTCGTTTAAAACGTCGTCGTAGTCGAGCAGGTTTTTGCGGATTTCAAAGTTTCTGTCTTCGACTTTTTCCTGCGCTTTTTTAATGCCGCGGTTCAGCCACGGGTGATCGATCGGCTCTCCGGGCTTCATGCCGATCCTGCTCATCATCACTTTCATGCGCTCGCCGCCGAACAATCGCATGAGATCGTCATCCATCGAAATAAAGAATTTACTGCGACCGGGGTCTCCTTGACGTCCGGAACGGCCGCGCAGCTGATTGTCGATGCGCCGGCTTTCGTGACGTTCGGAGCCGATGACGTACAGTCCGCCCGAAGCTTTTACGTCTTCGTAATCTTTTTTCCACTGTTCTTTTTCGATTTTATAGGCGGCATCGTATTGTTCGGGAGTTGCATTCGTTCCCGCTCGTTTTTGCGCGCGGAATTCGGGATTGCCGCCGAGCTTGATATCGGTACCGCGGCCTGCCATATTCGTGGCGATCGTCACCGCGCCCTTTGCGCCCGCTTCGGCTATGATGAGCGCTTCCCGTGCGTGATTCTTCGCGTTCAGCACTTCGTGGCGGACTCCCTTGCGCGTGAGCATCGCCGAAAGGTGCTCCGATTTTTCTACGGAAACGGTACCGACGAGTACGGGCTGTCCCTTGGCGTGAGCTGCGGCGATTTCATCGCAGATCGCCGTCCATTTATCGCTTTCGTTGAGATAAACTTCGTCGTTTTCGTCTTTTCTTGCAACCGGTTTATTCGTCGGAATGGAAACGACGTCGAGTTTGTAAATTTTATTAAATTCGACCGCTTCCGTCGCAGCCGTTCCGGTCATGCCGGAAAGCTTGTCGTACATGCGGAAAAAATTCTGGAACGTGATCGTCGCGAGCGTTCTGTTCCGCTGTGCGATGCGCAAATGCTCTTTCGCTTCGATCGCCTGATGCAGTCCGTCGCCGTAGCGCCTGCCTTCGAGGATGCGGCCGGTAAACTCGTCGACGATCTGCACTTGTCCGTCTTTGACAAGGTAATCGACGTCGTTTTTGTACAAAGTGTGCGCACGTACCGCCTGCGTAAAATAATGGACGTATTCGAAATTGTTTTCGTCGAAGACGGTTCCCGTTATTAAATTGTGCTGATGGAGGATCGCATCGATGTGGTTCATACCCGCGTCGGTAAACGACACGCGCTTCGATTTTTCATCGAGCGTGTAATCGCCTTTGATGTTTTTCCGCTGTTCGGGATCCATGTTCACTTCGTCGGGATAAAGCCCCGTCACGGGATCCTTTTCCACTTCGACAAGTTGCCCGACATATTTATCGACTTCGTGATACTTGTACGTGTCGTCTTCGCCCTGCCCGCTGATGATGAGAGGCGTGCGCGCTTCGTCGATCAAAATCGAGTCGATTTCGTCGACGATACAAAAGCTGAATCCGCGCTGCACTTTTTGCGAAAGCTCTATCTGCATATTGTCGCGGAGGTAGTCGAAGCCGAGTTCGTTGTTCGTTCCGTACGTGATGTCGCAGTCGTACGCCGCTTTTCGAGCCGCGTTGTCCATATTCGAAAGGATGGTGCCGACGGTCTGACCCATATACGCGTATACAGGCCGCATCCATTCGGCATCGCGCCCGGCGAGGTAGTCGTTTACAGTGACGATGTGAACGCCCTTTCCCGAAAGGCTGTTCAAATAGGCGGCCGCGACGCACATAAGCGTTTTGCCTTCGCCCGTTTTCATTTCGGAAATGCGCCCCGAATGCAGCACGAGCGCACCCATGATCTGCACGTCGTAAGGACGTTCTCCCAATACGCGGAACGAAGCTTCGCGCGCGAGCGCAAAAGCTTCGGGAAGTATGTCGTCGAGCGTTTCGCCCTTTGCGATGCGCTCTTTAAAAATTGCGGTCTGTTTCGGAAAATCTTCCGCCGAAAGGGATTTTGCCCAGCTCTCTTTTTCGTTCACTTTTGCAAGGATCGGAGCGAGCGCTTTGACATCTCGTTCGTTTTGAGAGCCGAAGAAAAACGTAAGAATCTTATCGATAAACATACCTATAAATATACGATATTTTGCAGTGCATTGACAAGACGAAAACCAATGTTTATGCTGAACGCATGATACAAAAAATCGCCGCGTGTATGATCGTTTTTTCCGCCTGCTTTTTTTCCTGCAAAAACTCACCGTCGGTCGAATCGATAAAGGAAGACGAGCTTTTTTCGCTTTCATACGGACGCTTCGAAGATCAGCTCAATATGTTCGACCTTGCGGATATAGGAAACGTACACACGAGCATGACGATGCGCGACGGTTTTTTTTACATCGCAAACGGTGAAGCCCAAAAGATTATGGAGCTCAATTCGTACGGCGATCTTTTGACGCTGTACTACAACGAAACGGAAGACGCATCCGAAACCCAAACTCATGAAAGCGCGGCGAGCAAACGCAAAGCGATAGCCTACCCTTTCAACAATCCCGGTTCGATCGCCGTCGATTCGCGAAAACGTATGTACGTCGTAAGCACGATGCCGAAAGAGCGGCAGGAAGAAAACGAAAAAGGAACGCTTTTGTACAGTCAAATCATACTGCGCTTTGCAAGCGACGGTACGTCGGAAGATTATATCGGACAGCAGGGCATCGGCGGCACTCCCTTTCCGTTTATAAAAAACATCTATACGACATCGAACGATGAACTCGTCGTCGTCTGCATCACCACGGAGGGAACGATCGTCTATTGGTTTTCCGAAGCGGGATTTCTCATGTATCAAATTCCGATTTTAATAAAAGACGCGCCGAAAATACCCGACGCCAAAGCGGGCGCAAACACTATTTCCGTCCTACAAGACGTCATACCCGACTGTACGTCGAGGAAGCTTTTCGTAAAAGTCGATTATTATGAACCGCGTATCGACGAAGATTCCAAAACCGAAGCAGGTATCGATTTCGTAAAAACCTATATATTTCCGCTCGCCGTAGAAAGCGGCAAATACGGTAACCCCGTCGCAGTCCCTCCCTACGAAGAGACGATTTCCGCCGATTACGGTAAACTCGTGTTCCGCCTGCCCTACGATTTTCTCGGCGTTTCGAACAGCGGTTGGCTTTTTTTTATCATTTCGACGGATACGGGTTTCGGTATCGAAATGGTGCAGCCTTCGGGACAAAAAGTCATCAAGCGGCATTTCAATGTGATGCACGACGATATCCTCTACTACGTGCTTTCGCTGTCGGACAGCGGCATCATTTCAGCGCTGTTTATCGAAAAAGAAAAAGCGCGCGTCGTGTGGTGGCGGACGGATTCGCTTTCGGCCGCGATCGTAAAATCGTAAGAGAGCGGCGCCGAACGCGTAAAGCGCAAAGAAGGATCGGACGATGGATTTCACCAATATGGACGAAGGCCGCGAAGACGGAAAAGAAGCGCTGCATTATTATTTCAGCCATGAAGAGCGCATAAAACGCGCGCCGAAAATCGTGCAGGATTATTACAACGGAGAGGGGATCCAAAGCCCGAAAGGAATTTTAAAATCGCTTGTCGCGACAAAAGCGAACCGCTTCGGTCTTTTCGCTATCGCAATTTTTTGCGCGTTTATCTACGTCTATTCGCTTATCGGCGAAAAACCCTACCGCAAAACTATAGGAGGAGCGGAAGCGACGCTTGCGGCTTTTTCGTATGCGGATGAAATATACGCAAGCCTCACCGTCAGAAACGGAAACGATAAAGCCGACGCGATAAAGGGCGGCACGGTTACCGTACGCTTTTCGTCGATCGACGTGCAAAAGGCGATCGTCGGCGAAACCGAAGATGCGCAAAGTTATACGGGAGAAGAACTGTCGGTGCGGACAAAGTTTCCCGATTATGATATAGTAGCGGTACGGGCGGAAATACGCTTTCAAGGCGAAACGAAAACGCTCGTCGCGCGCGTCGTGCGCGAGTAAAAAATGAAAAGCGCCGCTGAAATGGCGCAGCGCTTTTAACTTCGAGTTTTCTTTTGAAAACTCGTCCATATACCTGTGCGCGTTCGCGCACTGATGCGGTATTTTCGAAAATTGACATTTTCTGCAATGCCGCATTTAAGGAAGGATATGCTATGTTGCAGTTCTATTTTTTATCGATTTTATTAAATCTCGTTACGGGAATCATTCTCGTCTACGGTAAAAATCTCATCTCAGGCGAAAGTCCCGAAAGTAAAGCGCGGGGCATTCTCGGTGAAAACGCGTTTTTCGACGACAAAACCTTCCGCCTCGTACTCGGCATTTTGACCGTCTTCGTCGGCATTATGAAACTGCTTTCGGTCGTGCGCACCGACGTACCGGTCGTCGGAGATTTGCTTCCGGCGGCAGCAGGATTGTTCGGAGGCTTTTGTATCCTCGTCGAATTCTACAAAACGAATTCCGCATCCGAACTCGCCCTTCCTCATTGGATCGACTTGTGCTTTGTCGAAAGAAGGAAATACGTCGGCTATGCGTGCATCGCAGCCGCCGTCCTCCACTTCAGTTTTCCCGACGTACTTTTACTCTAGGTATATCGATGCGAGTTGTAAGTGCGGCGCTGCTTTTTGCAGTCCTCGTTTCTTTTGTTTCATGCACGAAAAAATCCTCGGAATCGATTCGGCTGGATTTATCCGATCCCCTCGCTCTCGCGCCGGACATCAGTTGGGCTGTCGTGCTCGATCCCTACGCCGCATACCGTCCCTCCCCGTCGTGGGATGATGCCGCCGAGGGCTATTGCCGAAAAGGCGATATTTTACAAGTGACGGGAAAAGCCGACGTAAAAGAAAGCGGCACCTGGTACAAATTCAAAGACGGCTGGCTTCCCGAATCCGCCGTCACGATCCACGCAAACCGCTACCGTGCCGAAAGAGCCGCCGAAAAGCTGAAATAAGCGCGCCCTTGCCGTGCGGTAAACCGCCTACAGCTTGCTTCAATTCGAAGCCGTTTTTAAGGGCAGTTTTTTTCCCGCCGATCGATTATAAAACACGCATAAAAGCCGTAAATTATACTCATTACCGTTTTATAAATAATTCATATTTATAATCAGGGGGCTGTACATTCTTATTAAAAACGGGTATAGTAATCAAACGGATATATAAATCAACCGGATATAAAACAGAAAGAGGTTCAATTATGAAAAATTACCACACCACACTGAGCGACGCCGGCGTCAGACCCTCGGTACAGCGAGTTGCGGTCTACTCCTATCTGTGCGAACATCCCGTGCATCCGACGGTGGAAACGCTTTACGCTTCCCTGTCGCCCGAATATCCGACGCTTTCGAAAACGACCATATACAATACGCTGAAATTATTCGAAGAAAAAAAACTCGTACGCTCTCTGAAAATCGAAGACGATAAACTGCGCTACGATGCGGATATACGGCCGCACCTTCACTTCAAATGCGAAAAATGCGGCAAAGTGTTCGACGTATTCGACGATACGAACATCGCCGACTATATGCTCAAAAGC
Organism: Treponema sp. Marseille-Q4132; assembly: GCF_014334835.1. NCBI lineage: Bacteria > Pseudomonadati > Spirochaetota > Spirochaetia > Treponematales > Treponemataceae > Treponema > Treponema sp. Marseille-Q4132. The sequence goes on along the minus strand of NZ_CP060591.1, from coordinate 157,601 downwards.
ACGGACGCCCTTCCCGAAGGTTTTGTCATGACAAAGATGCAAACCAATATGTGGGGTATCTGCCGCGACTGTGCAAAGCGCTGACGCGATTTCACTCAATCGTTCCCCGTTTTTTCCCGATAATTAAATTCGGGAGAAAATACGATGATTAAAAAGACAATCACATACGCTCTGGCGTTTATCTTCTGCGTTTTTATATTCGGATGCGCATCGACTCCGAAAGAAAGATCCGTCGTCGCATTGATTTTAAGCGGCAAAGAAAACGAAGCGAAAAGCCTTTTCCAATCGAAATACGATATAAACGAAACCGACGCATCGGGAAATACCCCGCTCCACGCGGCGGCGATCGTAGACGATGCGGATTTGGCGCTCTTTTTATTGATAAAAGGCGCCGACGACACGAAAGTCAATTTCGACGGAGATACGCCTCTGCACGCCGCAATCAAAAACGACAGCTTCGGCGCAGCACGCATTTTTGCCGAAAACGGAAGCGGCGTTTTCGTACGCAATGCATACGGAAAAACGGCATTCGAAGAAGGCTTTGAAAAAAGCGAAGCGTATGAACGAATCTTTATCACGCAAAAGACCGGCAGCGCGCGCGATACGGACGGCAACACGATCGTCCATTACTGCGTCCGTATGCAAAACGAAGGCGCCGTGCGCGAATGCATAAAAAAAAGCATAGCCGTTTCCGTACAAAACAAAGCGGGAAAAACACCGCTCGATATCGCGCTCGGAAATTCCGCTGACGAAAAATCCGTCGCCATCGCAGCCGATTTAATAATGGCGGGAGCCGAAACGAACGATAGTCAATTTTCGTATTTTCAAACCGCGGTTTCGGAGCGGAACTTCAATTATCGATTCGGAGACGGCCAGACACCGCTCCATATAGCATCGATAAAAAATCACAAAAGCATTGCGCGATACCTGATTGCAAACGGTGCGCACACATCGGCTCAGGACATAACCGGAGCGACACCGCTTCACGAAGCCGTCCGTTACGGCGATACCGATATCGCAAAAGCGCTGCTTGAAAGCGGTGCCGATGTAAACGCCGAAGACAATCTCGGAAAAACGCCCGTCATGCTCGTCATACCCGAAGACAAGCGCGAAGCGATGTACCGCATTCTCCTCGCGTACAAAGCCGATACCGCAAAAAAAGACGCATACGGCGATACCGTACTGCACAGCGCGACGATGACATCGCTCACCCCCGCTGTCCTCGAAATGCTTACCGCATCGGAAGCCGATGTAAACGCCCGCAATAAAGACGGCGTTTCACCTCTTTTGATAGCGGTACAAAAACGCAATTTAAGCCACGTCAAATTCTATGCCGAACGCGGAGCCGATATCAATTCTGCCGATAGATCGGGTACCACTCCCCTTTCGCTTGCACTCAAAGACGGACAGGCCATGCTCGAAATGCTCGTCAACAGGGCAAACGCTCTCTCTCACGATTCGAACGGCAACACTCCGCTTCACACAGCGGTCATCGTCAATGCGTCGATCGAACAGATCCGATACCTCGTAAGTCTTACCGACGATATAAACGCGCGAAACAAAGACGGCAACAACGCGCTCTATCTTGCAGTCGAAAGGAACAATAAAAAAATCGGCGAACTCCTGCTCGCAAAAAATGCCGATATATTTTCGACAAACAATGCCAACGATTCACCGCTCCACCTTGCCTTGAAAAAAGGAGGCGATATACAAGGTTGGCTTGTCACATCGCGCACGATTACCTCAACCGACGGAAGCGGCAACACCGCTCTGCACTATGCGGTCGAATGGGATTTAAAAAAAGCCGCGCTTTCGCTCATCGAAAAGGGTGCAAACCCCGAAGCAAAAAACGCGAACGGAGAAACGCCGCTTTTCAGCGCGGTAAAAACGAACGATCCGGCCATGATCGCACTCATTGTAAAGGGCGGTTCATCGATAAAAGCGAGGGATAATCTGGGAAGCAGTCCGCTTCACGCTGCAGTCCGCCGAGATGCCGATGCGTCCGTGCGGGAACTCGTACGGCTCGGTATCGACGTAAACGCACAAAACGTAGCAGGCAAATCAGCCCTTTCGGAAGCCGTGCTTGCGGAAAAAATTCCGACGGCGAAATTATTAATCGATTCGGGAGCCGATATCAATGCAAGCGATAATACCGGCCGCACGATTCTCATGGATGCGATTCGAAGCAGGAATACCGGCGTCATCGCAATGCTGCTTTCAAATAAAGCCAATCCCCAGATTCAGGAAATCAACGGACGGAACGCGTATCACGAAGCGGTGCTGACCGGAGACGCACGCATCATCGCTTTAGTACGCGATGCGGGCGGGAAAGCGCTCTCCCGCGATAAAAATGCCAACACGCCGTTTTCGCTCGCCTTCGATAAAAGCGACGACCTCGTAAAAATCGTACTCGGAAACGACAGGACGATAACCGACAGCGACGGCAATACGCCTTTTCATATAATCGTCCAGGCGAAAGGACCTCTTCGAATTCTTTCCCTACTCGCCTCTCTCGGCTATCCTTTCGATACGCGCAATGCCGAAGGCATGACGCCGCTCGGTTATGCGGTCGAAAACAACGATGAAAACTATGCGCGCATTTTACTGCAAAACGGAGCGAATCCTTTTTCATCGATCGACAAAAAAGGGCGGAACGCGGCGACGATCGCGCTTGCAAACGAAGAGCGCATACTTGCCGATATAGCAAAATATGCAGGAACGAAATCGGACATTCAAGGCAATACCCTCCTGCACTACGCAGCTCGCACGGCATCGGCGGACACGATACGAAAACTCCTCGCATACGGACTCGACGCAAACGCGAAAAACATTTCAGGCGAAACGCCGTATATGACGGCTCTCCGCTGGAAGCGAAACGATGCGGCGGATGTGCTGAAAGCTGCGGAAAACGCAAAGCGATAGGAAAGAAAAATTGAAAAATGAATTGCACGATTTTATAACAAAATTTTCTGCGACGACATTGAATGTTTCAATGGCAATTCTTATTTTGATGCCGCAGGGATGGGCTGTCATTGCGGCAATACTATCGCTTGAAGTTGCTCTCTTTTATTTTTTTCTAAAACGCGAATATGAATTTAAAAAATTATTTTGGCGATTAGCGATTTCAAACTTAGTGAGCGGAATATCGGGATTTGTATTGTCATTGTTTTTAAACGGGGGTTGGCTGGGTGCTTTCTGGTTCCCTTGGGTCGGTTCTCACGAAATACAATTTATGAGTCCGTTTTTTATTTTATATTTTTTCATTATATTCGTGATAACTTTATTGATAGAAATACCGATAAATATACTATTGTTCCGAAAACTCGGGATACGATGGAAGCAAACATTTTTTATATCCCTGTCAGTAAATGCAATAACAAACATCGGTTGTGCATTCATTATTTATTTGTTCAGTTTTAATATTATAAAAATAGGATGAAAAAGCCTGTTGCAGCTTAAGCGTGACGGATAAAAAATCAGTTTTTATGATATAGAGGAAATCACAAAGCGGTCAACGTGCCCCTCCGCCGATCCCGCGTCACACCGGATGCGCCTGCCCGCTATCTTTTTCTTTTTTCCAATCGTTGATAAATTTTTCGTATGCGTCGATCTGCGCGTCGAGGGCGCGCTGCACGACGGCGCTGCGTCCTTCCCAATTGTTTCCGTCGATTTCATACAGCACATTGAGCGTCATCTCGAGCGTTTCGATCGTCAAATCTTTATCCTGTTCGCGACGGCGGGCGAGCATACGCAGTTCGCCTTCAAAACATTCGTCGTATTGCCGCTCGAGAGAAGTCAAAGCATCGGTCATGGGTACATACTACACAAGATATTGGACTTTTACAAGCTTTCATGATACTATGCATAGGTATCTTTAAAAACCGCAGTTTTTTAGAGGTTCTCCCTAGTATCATTTCAGACAGAAACGGAAACGGGTTATGAGCACACAGGCAGTGAAAAACACAAAAAAAGGCGCGTCTCAAAAAACGCTCGAAGAAAGTTTTCTGGAGCTCTGCCGCCTCATCGCCGAAACGGATGACGAGTGCTTTATCCGCGATTTTTTCGGCTGTCTTTTTACGCCTGCGGAACGCAAAGACTTTGCAAACAGATGGCTCCTAGTCAAAGAAATCGATAAGGGTACGACGCAGCGGGAGATCGCAAGAAGATTCGGTATGTCTTTGTGCAAAATCACGCGGGGATCGCGCGAATTGCACAAAGAAGAAAGCGCGTTCCGCCGCATGCTTGAAAAATTAAAAAACGAACAAATGAAATAGGAAGCCGGCGGACGGTTTACCCATCGCATACATACCGGCGTGTAAAATCACATGATGTCTGCCTTGTACGGCTCGCACGAAATCACACGACACCTGCCTAGTACAGCGCGCGTAAAATTGCGCAACGTCCTCTATTGTACGAGGAGGCAGCGCACGCGGTGGCCGTTTTCCGTTTCCGTCAATTCGGGAAGCATTTCATAGCACGCTTTTTCCGCATGGGGACAACGGTACGCAAAAGGACAGCCCTTTTCGGCTTCGAGCGTCGTCTTTACTTCCGCGTTCGATGCCGCCTCTTTTCCGAGCGCGCCGTCGAACAAAAGCTTCGTATACGGATGCAATTTCGTCTCATACAGATCGGCGGCAGGCGCTTCTTCGACGAGGATGCCGCGGTACATGACGCCGATCACATCGCAAAAATAAGAGGCGGCTTTCAAATCGTGCGTGATAAACAAAAAACTTAAACTTCGCGTTTTTCGAAGATCGTCGAGCAGATTGATGATCTGTCCCTGAATCGAAACATCGAGCGCCGAAATCACTTCGTCGCAGATGAGCGCTTCGGGTTCCATAATAAGAGCGCGTGCAATCGAAATGCGCTGACGCTGTCCGCCTGAAAATTCCGACGGACGGCGGAAAAGATCGGCTTCGCTCATACCGACTTCTTTAATAATTTTCAAAGCCCTTTCTTTTGCGTCGTCTTTTCCGCGCCATTCGGACGAATAGCGAAGCGGAGAAGTTATAATTTCAAAAACGTTCATGCGCGGATTGAGCGAACGTGCGGGATCCTGAAAGATATATTTTACTTTTTCGCGGTAAGCGCGCATTTCGTTTTTCGTGTACGATGCGATATTCCGCGCTTCCCCCGCTTCCGGCGCATAGCGTATTTCCCCCGATGTCGGTGAGTACATGCCGACCAAAAGGCGCGCCGTCGTCGTTTTGCCGCAGCCCGATTCTCCGACGAGGCCGTATGTCGACCCTCGTTGTATCGAAAAGGATACGTCGTTTACCGCATACACCGTCCGCTCTCCGCGCGCAAAAAATCCCGCTTCGAAGCTGAACGTTTTAGAAAGATGCCGTACTTCGATTATCGCGCCGCTCATTTTTTCGCTCCTCCGTCGATTTTCATCTCGGGACACGACTCTCCGCTTTTGAAGCACGATGAGCGCACAAAGGCGCATCTCGGAGCAAAGGGGCAGCCCCGCTCGGGAGCGGACGGATCGCATACTTTTCCCGGAATCGATTTCATGCGCTCTTTCGTATAATGCATACCGAAGTTTGCGGAAGATGCAAGGAGCGCTTTCGTATACGGATGGCGGGGGAATCGCACGATCGATTCGGCGCTCCCCTCTTCCATCACTTTTCCGCCGTACATGACGATGATGCGGTCTGCGATGCGCGAAACGATGTCGATATTGTGGCTGATAAAGATGACCGAAAGCCCCCTTTCTTTTTGCAGGCGCATAAGAAGCGAAACGATCTGAGCTTGAATCGTCACGTCGAGGGCCGTCGTCGGCTCGTCCGCAATGAGCAATTCGCAGCCCTGCGCGAGAGCGAGCGCTATGCCGATCCTTTGCAGCTGACCGCCGGAAAATTGGTGCGGATAACTTGCAAGCCTTTTTCGCGGATCGGGAAGCCCTACTTCTTTCAAGAGCGCTTCGGCTTTTTCATACGCAGCATCCTTTGTACAGTTTTTATCAATCGTGCGGAGCGCTTCGAAAAATACGCTTCCGACGGTTTGCAGCGGATCGAAAGAAAGCGCGGGCTCTTGAAAGATCATACCGATTTTTTTACCGCGGAATGCCCGCATCTCTTTTTCACCGAGCGCAGATAATTCCGTCCCTTCGAAATACACGCGTCCCGATCGAAACGCGTTTTGCGGAAGGAGCGCGGGAATCGCGCTTGCACTCACCGATTTGCCGCTTCCCGATTCACCTACGATGCCGAGCACTTCGCCCCTTTGCATCGAAAACGAAACGCCTCGCACGGCAAAAACATCGATGCGATTCCCTTCACGGAAAACGGTAAAGGTAACCGAAAGATTTTCGACCGAAAGGAAATTGCGTGCTTCCGGATGCGCGCTATGCACATCGGGCGGAACTTCCGCATCGTCCGCCGCGTCTATGTCGAAAGCGGATGGAGCGGTATGTCCGATCTCTCGGAAAGCCTGCGTTTTTTTTCGCCGAATTTTTTTTGCCGCAAAAACCGCATGATACGGATCGAAGTAATCGCGGAGCGCGTCGCCTAAAAAATTGAACGCGAGCGTTACGGTCAAAAGCAAAAGCACCGGAGCGAGCAGCCACGGATAATTTTGCAGATTCGAAAGCGTCGAAATATTGCGGTTGATGAGAGAGCCCCAGCTGACGGCAGGATCGCTGATACCCAGTCCGAGGTACGAAAGCGTCGTTTCGCTCATGATAAAGCCGGGCACGCTGAGCGCAACGCTTACGATGAGAAGGCTCGCCGTCTGCGGTATGATGTGGCCGAAGATGATAACTAGCGGCGGGATCCCTTCAAGACGCGCGTTGAGAATAAAATCTTCACGCTTTATCGCATGCACCATGCCGCGTATCGTTCGGGCGCTCGACGGCCAACCGACGAAAGCGAGGATCAGCGTGATGAGCGCGTAAGAAGTACCGCTGTCCGTCTGCGTGTGCAAAAGAGAGCGCAAAAATAAAATGAGATACAGGCTCGGAATGAGCATAAAAAATTCCGCAAGGCGCATGAGACTCCAGTCCGCAGCACCTCCGTAAAACCCCGCAAGCCCGCCCAAAAGGACGGCGAGCAGGAGCGAAACTGCGGATGCGGCAAAACCTATCGTAAGGGATATGCGGCTTCCGTAGACGATGCGTGAAAAAAGATCGCGGCCGAGGTTGTCCGCTCCGAGGATGAAGACGGGATAGCGTTCGCCCTTTTCGTCGGGCATAGTGCCGAAAAGATGTCTGCTGCACGGGATAAGCCCGAGCAATTTGTAGGGTTCGCCTTTTACAAAAAACTTTACCGTTCGGTACTTTCCTTTGACGCGCGCGTATTTCCACGAAACGGGATCGAGGACGCGGCATTGCTGAGCTGCGATTCCCCTTTTCGTTATGCGGAGGTTCGCAGGATGAAACGTATCGCGTCCGAAGCTCATCGACGCGGGATAGGGCGCAACGAATTCCGCAAAGAGCATTATGATATATAAAATTGCAATGACGATAAGCGAAGCGAATGCGATGCGTTTCGTCTTTAAAAAATTAATAATTTCTTTCATACGTGCCTCATTGACTTCCGTAGCGGATGCGCGGATCGACAAAGGCGAGCGCGATATCGGAAGCGATCATACCGACGAGGACGAGGAACGAAATAAACATACTGTTCGCAAGCACGAGATTGATATCCTCCTGTAAAACCGCTTCATACATGAGACGCCCGATGCCCGGATAAGCAAAGATGATTTCAAGCACGAGGGAACCCGAAAAAAGACCCGCAAGCAAATTCGCGCTTCCCGTGATATACGGATTGAGCGTATTGCGGAACGCGTGATTGAAGTACACTCTCTTTTCGCTCGTACCGCGGGATCTCAAAGCGGTGATATAGGGCATTCCCATTTGATCGAGCATCGTCGCGCGTATCATGCGGAGCGTAGCGACGGTACCGCCTAAAAACGAAGCGAAGAGCGGAAGAAATGTGTGATGTATATAAGAAAGCGCAAATCGTCCGGGAGAAAGCGAAAACGGAAAATCGGGATAAGCGGTCACCGGAAAAAGACCGGTAGCCGATGCGAAGAGCTGCAGCAAAATCAAAAGCAGTATGCCCGGAAACGCGTGAAAAAAAAGCGCGACGAAGGTTACCGCCGCATCGAGTTTCGTGCCCGCTTTGCTTGAAAGGTAGACGCCGAGCAAAAAAGACGTAAAGGTAATGCACACGAGCGAAATGAGATTCAGCACGACGGAATTGACGAGGCGCGATTTTATTAAAAATGAAACCGGTGCGCGAGAAACGAGGGACACGCCCAAATCGTGATGGACGACGACGCGGCCGAGCCACTTCCAATACTGCACGAAAAAGGGACGGTCGAGTCCGTACTCCGCGCGGAGGGATGCCATCTGTTCGGAAGAAAAGGCGTTGTCGGCTTTTGCGCCGGAAGAAGGAGCGCTTTGCGCACTCGACATGATCTGCTGCGTCATCATCCGGTCGACGATATCGCCGGGAGCGAGCGCCATAAGGGCGAACATCGAAAGACCGAGCAAAAAAAGAAGGGCAAGCATCGTGATAAAACGAGCGCTTATATACGACGCGAGCGGAAAGGTTTTTCGGAACCTCCGCCACGGAAACGAAAGCGAGCCGAACGCGGCAGCGATTATATTGGTAAAGTTGATTTTATCCGTACTACGCATCACAGTGTCCTATTGTTTTAAAAAAACGTAATCGAGCATCGCGCCGTTCAGATTGTCGTAATACACGTTCGACTGATCCCATCGGTTTCGAATCGCAAAAAAACTGCGGGGACGGACGAGATAGATGACGGGACACTCGTCGAGCAAAATCCGCTGGTATTCGTTCCAAACCGCAAAGGCAGCCTCCCGATCTATCGTATAATTTCCTTTATTATAAAGATAGTCGATACGCGCTTCCCATTCGGTTGCGGGAGACTTTTGCAGCGGGTGCCACAAGTGCAGATTTCCGGACGAGGGCCATACGTTACTCCCCTGCGACGGGAAGAGAGGAGTGCCGAGCGCGATGATCACCGACTGCCAATCGTAAGTTGCCGTCAAAGATTCGACGAGCTTTTGAAAATCGACTTGGCGGACGTTTACCTTTATGCCCGCCTTTGCGCATTCGTCGGCGATGATCTGCGCGATATCGTTTGCAAGCGTACTCGTCGACGGAATCGCCAAATCGAATTCGACAAGAGCGCCTTTCGAATCATAGAGAAAGCCGCCCTTCTCTTCCATACCGCATTTTTTTAATAATTTTTTTGCCTCGTCGACATCATAACGCCAGCGGAGCGTGATGTCGGGATTGTAGTACGGATTTGCACGAGAGAAAAAATAATACATCGGTTCGGCAAGCCCCCGATACGTCTGCACGATGATGCGCTCGCGGTTTAAAAGACAGCTCATCGCCTGACGGAATTCCTTTTTCGTAAACCATGAATAAAAAGGTTTTTCTTCGTTTACGGGATTTTGATTGAACGACCACAGAGAAGATCCGAGCGAGCCCTCGGCATTGAACACCGTAAAATCTCTTTGATCGGCGACCGCTTCGTTTACGTCTTCGGGACGGAGCTGATACGTTTCGATTTTTCCCTGACGGAACAAAAGATAATCCGTGTTTTCATCTCCGACGATCTGCAAAACTTTTTCTTCGGGATAAGGTTCCGAGATTCCGTTTGCGTCTTTATTCCAATAGTGAGGATTGCGCTTGAGTACGATACGCTGCGAGGGCGCATATTCTGCGATATACCACTTGCCCGCCGAAGGAAGAGATTGCGGGGAGGATGCGATACTGAAAAGATTTTTTACAGCATCGACGCCGCCCGCCTCTTTTGCCGGACGATAGATAAAAGACGGACAGATATTCATATTGACTGCAAGGAGGGGTTCGGCGACGATGCGCGGGAAAAGAAAATCGAAACGCTTTTCGTCGATCTTTACGATATCGATATGGCGGACGGAACCGTCGTCCATCGTCATAAACTGCTGCGGATAGCCTGAACTTTGAAAGGCTTTGTCGCCCGCAATTTCATCATACCAAAAAACGACATCGTCGCTCGTAACGGGAATCCTTTCAGGCGAATCGTAATAGGTCCAGTACATATCGTCACGGAGCGTACAGTGCAGCGTGAGCGTTCCTTTTTGCTTGTCGATGTCGATCGCGTAAGAGGCGGCGCGCGGCGACCACTTTCGAAGCGTCGGATCGTAATCGAAAAGAAAATCGGTCGTCTGCGCGATAAGGGAACTCGACGATACATCGCGTTCGGCGATATAGTGATTGAAGGTTTTCGGATCGGTCATAACCGAATCGTACCACGTACCGCCCACCCTTCCCGGAACATAGGGGCCTCCCGTCCACGGTTTCGCTCGAGTGTGCGAAAGCATTTCGCCGTTCATCGCTCCGATCGCCGAATCGATTTCTTCTTCGGTCATTTCGGGAACGCGCGTGCACGAAGCACAGACGAAAAGCAAAGACGCGGCAAATATCGCTATACGCTTCATAGCTTATTGTCGCACATTGAAAAGAACGCGTCAACTTGCGAGGGATCCGACTGCAGGTATCCTCAAGCGCACTATACATCTTTTAGGTTTTCCTGAATGCAGAACAATCATTTATGCAGCAAGCTGGAAATATATTGCTCCATCGCATTCGAACCGCTGAGCTTTGTCGCAGCTTCTACGCACTCATCCGTTTTTTCATCAAAAACAGCACCGTGCGTTATAAGAAAATCCGCTACGACGAATGCATTTTCCCGTATCGCAATATTCAATGCCGTATATCCGTTTCTTTTGGCCTGCCGCCTGTAATTCCAATCCCACAGAGCGATATCGCATCCGTACACTCGCGCGTCGATATCGGCTCCGTTATCCAAAAGCAATTTCAACCAAGGGATCAATTTTTTTTCTTCGATTCCCGAATAAGCACGGGAAGAATGCAGATTGGGAAATTTTTCCGATCGTATCACCGACGAAAAGAGGACATGCGCGACAAAAGGCCGCGTTTTCAAATCGGCTCCGTATTTAATCAACAATTCGGCTTTTTCGTACGCGGCATCGGTATCCTTTTCTTGAATTACTATCCAGAGCGGATTATGATATGGCCATGGATTATATCCGTCGTTTCGCGACATTTTGTTCGGATTATGTCCTCTTGCAAGCATATCCGCCATTTTTTCCGTAGAAGAATCCGTTACCGCTTCATAAAATCTGTCATCGTCCGTCATCGGCCAAATTTCGGGTTTTACTTCTTTTATGATGTCGGAAATAAATTCTCCCGTAAAACACAACATACAAATCGCAAGCGTTATTCCCGGAATCATCGTAATAATACCGGCAATACGGTTTTTTCGAAAAAGCATGATTCCCAAGAGGATAATCGTACCGCATAGAACACACAAAATGATAAATGCAAAAAACAAATACGACACTATCATGAGAGCCCCGCATACAAACTGCGCGCCTTTGAAGCTTTTCCCAAAAGCAAAAGGGCTGCCCAAAAGCGTCAGCTTTTTCGACAGCCCCTTCGATCGGCAAAAACCGATATTATTAATTTATACAGGTGCGGCGCACACGATCTTAACCGTACGTTGCGATAAAGACGCCGGCCGCGATCGCGGTTCCGATAACGCCTGAAACGTTCGGTCCCATCGCATTCATGAGCAGGAAGTTCGACGGATCGTATTCCATGCCGACTTTATTCGAAACGCGGGCGGCCATGGGAACTGCGGAAACGCCTGCGGATCCGATAAGCGGGTTGATCTTTTTATCTTTCGGTAAAAAGACGTTCATCAATTTCGCCATCAAAAGACCGCCTATCGTCGCGATGATAAACGCGATGAGGCCGAGCGCAATGATACCGAGCGATCCCCGATTGATGATCTTTTCGGGGGTCATCTGTGCACCGACGCCGAGCGACAGCAAAATGGAAACGATGTTCATCAATTCATTTTGTACCGTTTTGGAAAGGCGCTCGACGACACCGACTTCTTTAATAAAATTGCCGAAAGCGAGCATACCGATAAGAGGTGCTGCAGGCGGCAAAAGTAAAATGGTCAGGATGAGCAGCATGATCGGAAAGAGAATCTTTTCCGTGCGCGAAACGGGACGGAGCTGCGGCATCGCAATGCGCCGCTCGTGATTCGTCGTAAGCAGTTTCATGATGGGCGGCTGGATGAGCGGCACGAGCGCCATGTACGAATACGCGGCGACGGCGACGACCGCCATCATTTCGGGAGCGAGTTTTCCCGCCACGTAGATCGTCGTCGGGCCGTCCGCGCCTCCGATGATCGAAATGGCGCAGGCCTGCAGCATATTGTAATCGACGCCGGGAATCAAATTGAAAAGGGCGACACCGAACATCGTCGCAAAGACGCCGAGCTGTGCGGCTCCTCCGAGAAGCGCGGTCTTCGGATTTGCGATGAGCGGACCGAAGTCCGTCATGGCGCCGATCCCCATAAAGATGAGCATCGGGAAAAACTCGTTTCCGACGCCCGCCGTATAGATAATGTGCAGCATACCGTGAGGCGCTTCTATCATGCCCGCTCCGAGTATATTTGCGAAGACGGTGCCGAAACCGATCGGAATCAAAAGAAGCGGTTCGAAGCCTCGCGCAGCTCCGAGATAGATTATTAAAAATCCGATCGCGATCATGATGAGGCTGTACCACGAGGGAACCGTAACTCCCGCAAAGGGATCGTTCGCCTGCTGTGCCGCGGATGCGGCGGCGGCAGCCTTTTCCGCCGCCCTTTCAGCAACGGTTTTCGTGTGGATCATCTGGTAGATGCCGGTATTTTCCCAAATGTTTTCGATAAAAGTTCCGACATCGATATTTTTGATACCTTCGGAATTTTTAATCTTTGCGGTATTTATCGTGCGGAACGACGCGTGCTCTTCATACGTGTTTTGCGCAAACGCTGCAGGGCGCACAAGGGCAAAGACCGATGCGACGCCGAGCATCAAAAAGAGCGTAATAAAGATGTGCCGCGTACTGGGTTTTGTCGTATTCATACTGCCTTCCCTTATTTGATTTCAGCGAGCGCCTGACCCGCCGTAATCTGAGAACCCGGCTGAACGAGGAAGTGAACGGCGCCGGCCGCACCTGCTTTGATTTCCAATTCCATCTTCATCGACTCGATCATGATAACCGTCGTATCGGCTTTTACTTGAGCGCCTTCAGCGACTTCATAGCGCAAAAGCGTTCCGGCAACCGGCGCGTTTACGGGTTTTCCGCCCGTCGAAGCGGCCGGAGAAACGGGAGCCGCTTTCGGAGCAGGAGCTGCTGCGGGCTTGGGAGCCGGGGCCGCAGCGACGGTGCCTCCGAGACTTGCGATAACTTGTCCCGCCGCAATCTGAGAGCCCGGCTGGACGATAAAGTTTACCTTTCCGTCGGCAGGAGCTTTTACTTCGAGTTCCATCTTCATCGATTCGATCATCAAAACGGTGTCGCCTTTTTTTACTTCGGCGCCGTTTTGGGCCACGTAACGCAAAAGCGTTCCGGCAACCGGCGCTTTGATATCCGCGCCGCCCGTAACGACGGGTGCGGATACGGGCGCAGATGAGGGGGCGGCATCGCCGAAGGAAACGTTATACGACGTACCGTTTACAATGATGGTATCGCTTCCCGCGCTCGTCGTAACCGAGTAGGGAGTGCCGTTTACGGTTACCGTGTACGATCCCGATTTCGGAGCGCTTGCAGGCGCGCTTTCGGAAGCGGGTTTTGCGCCGAAAGTTTTTTGCGCATCGACCGGACCCTTTGAGCGCTCTTTGAAAAACTTTTCGGCGACTTTCGGGAACATCGCGTAAGTCAAAACGTCTTCGTCGCTTCCGTCTCCGCCCGCTTTTTTCGCATCTTCGACGCATTTATCCCATTCGTTTGCGATGAGATCGGCGGGGCGGCACGTAACGACTGAGTCCATATTGTTTTGTTTGAGCGCTTCTTTTTGCAAATCGCCGTTGACCGCCGCGGGAGTCGCTCCGTATCTTCCGGTAAGGAGATCGCGGAATTCCTGCGTGAGGCGCGCATAGCGTCCGAAAAGCACGTTGAACACCGCCTGCGTACCGACGATTTGGCTTGTCGGAGTTACGAGCGGCACATAGCCCACGTCTTTTTGCACGATCGGAATTTCTTTCAATACGTCATCGATTTTGTCCGCCGCGCCCTGATCTTTCAGCTGGTTTTCAAGGTTCGAAAGCATGCCTCCCGGTACTTGCGAAACGAGGATGCGCGTATCCGCTCCGTGGAATTTCGATTCGAGGGACGCATAGTGTTCGCGCACGTCGCGGAAATACGCCGCAATTTCGAGGAGCGCTTTCGTGTCGAGGCCAGTGTCGTATTCGGAACCTTTGAGCATTTCGACGACGGTTTCCGTCGGGCTGTGGGACGTTCCCATCGCCATGGAAGAAATAGCCGTATCGAGGACATCGGCTCCCGCTTCCGACGCTTTCAAAAGCGTCGCAACGCTCAAGCCCGTCGTCGAGTGCGAGTGAATTTCGATCGGCATATCGACTTTCGCTTTGATCGCTTTTACGAGGTCGTAGGCTTCAAAGGGTTTTAACAAACCGGACATATCTTTGATACAGATCGAATCCGCGCCGAATTCGGCATAGCGCTTGGCCAAATCGGCGTACACTTCTTTTGTGTGATAGGGCGTCGTCGCATAGGAAATCGCCATCTGCACGTGTTTGCCGGTTTTTTTTGCGGCTTTCGCCGAACGTTCGAGGTTACGAGGATCGTTGCACGCATCGAAAATGCGGAAAATGCCGATGCCGTTTTTTGCGGCGGCTTCGACGAACTTATCGACGACGTCGTCGGCATAGTGGCGGTATCCCAAAAGATTTTGACCGCGCAACAGCATCATGATCTTCGTGTTGGGCATCGCCGCGTGAAGTTTGCGCAGGCGCTCCCACGGATCTTCATTTAAAAAGCGGATGCACGAATCGTAGGTCGCCCCTCCCCATGCTTCGGCGGAATAGTAGCCGATTTTATCGATCATCGGACATGCGGGAAGCATATCCGCAGTTGTCATGCGCGTTGCCAAAAGCGACTGATGTGCGTCGCGTAAAACGAGTTCCGTAATGTGGACTTTCTTTGCCATGGTGTTTTCCTTGATGATTTATTTGTGAACGGCGGCGGCGATCGCGGCGATAATCGCGTCGTCGTGCCTCGCCGGTGCAGGTGCGGGAGATTGCGCGGTTTCTTTTTTTTCTTCTTTATCCAGTTTGAGCGCACGGAGTACAACGTGAAGCAAGTACATGCACGCAATCATGATAATAAGAAAAGAGAATACAACGCCCATTCCGAGCAGCGTCAATATGCCGCTCTGCTGAAGCATTTCAGCTATTGTCATATTTCCTCCAACGCGGTATTGCGCTCGCAATACCTATTGATTTAAAAAAAACGATTGTTTCGATTTTAGAATAAAGCGCTCTTTTTTTCAAGCAGGCTATCGCCTTTCCGAGCAATTGAAAACCGCTCCGTTCCGAATCGTTTTTACATATTGCGTTTTTGAAAACTCGTGCTATACTGAATTTATGATATATTGCGGTTTAATTTTATTTATCGCGGCAAGTATCGTACATCTTGCATTTTGCGCGCTCAAACGGAATAAAGCCGCCGATGCGACAAAGGTGTTTTTAATGCCGCTGCTTGCGCTCACTTCGGCACTCGCTCTCGCCCCTCGCCTGCCCGAATCGCGAACGGCGTTCGTATGTACGCTTTGCGCCCTCGGTTTCGGGTGCATCGGCGACGTATTGCTTCTTTCCGTAAGCGAAAAACGTTTTATGGCCGGCGCACTTTCGTTTTTCGCAGGTCACATATTTTGGATTGTACAATATGTCTTCTCTCCTAACGGAACATCGGCATACGCTTGGGGCGGACGAATGTTTTTTTTCATTGCGCTTATCTGTTTTATATGCTACGGTATCGTACTCGCTTCGACATACGTACTGCTCGGAAAACCGAAGGGAGTCATGGGAGGAGGCGTCATAGCCTACGGCGGCATATTGTGCGCACTGAACTTTACCGCGATCAACGCCGTCGTCAGCGGCATAAACGGAAAAGCAGCGCTTTTTTATTTGGCAGGATCGATTTTGTTTTTCATATCGGACGGTGTTCTATCGTATACCGTATTCAAAAAAGATATTCCGTACTCGCGCTTTATTATTATGCTTACGTATATCACGGCGCAGGCGCTGCTTGCCGCAGGCTGCGTGCTGCCGTACGGATAATAAAAAAAATCATATATTTTTATTAAGGAGACAATATGAAAATCGGTTTCGGATGCGATCACACGGCGATCGAATTAAAGCGTATTTTAATGGAACACCTGCAAAACCGAGGATTCGAATGCGTCGATTATGGCGCGTCCGATCCCAATGTGAGAGTGAATTACCCCGAGTTCGGTTTAAAAGTCGCCGAAGCGATCAAATCGAATGAAGTTGAAAAAGGCGTTCTCATCTGCGGAACGGGCGTCGGTATTTCGCTCGCCGCAAACAAAGTGCCGGGCATCAGGGCTGCGGTGTGCAGCGAACCCTATACGGCAAAGCTCACCGTCGAACACAACGATGCCAACATCATCGCGATGGGTGCCCGCGTCGTAGGTTCCGAGTTGGCAAAGATGATCGTGGACTCTTTTTTCGATGCGAAATTCGAAGGCGGCCGCCATGCCGACCGCGTACGGATGATTTCGGACATAGAAGAAAAATACCGCAGATAATTTTACGGCCTTTTCTCAAGCATCACACAAAGGATACGGGGCTGTTGAAAAAGTAAGCGCTTTTTAAGACAGCCCCTTTTTTCGATTTCAGCTTAACAGCCTTTTACCGCAGCGCTTTCGTCCCAATCTTCGACGATTTTGACGCCGCTCGATGTTCCGAGCCTGTTCGCACCGGCCGAGAGCATCTCCAAAGCCTTTTCGGCCGAGCGTATACCTCCCGACGCTTTTACGCCGAAAGATGTGCCGACCGTTTTCCGCATAAGAGCGACGTGATGAGAGGTCGCGCCGTTCGGAAGCGGCTTTCCGTCGGCTCCTTTCGGATTTGCAAAACCCGTCGATGTTTTTACAAAATCGGCTCCGGCTTTTACCGCAGAGGTACAGCACGAAACGATCTCTTCATCGGAAAGAAAGCAGGTTTCGAGAATCACTTTAACGACGACGCTCTTTCCCGCTTTTTTTGCGGCATTCCGCGCCGAATCGGTGACGGCTTTGATGTCCGCTTCCACGTCTTCGAAACGGCCGTCCTTTGCAGCACCGATATCGATTACCATATCAACTTCATCCGCTCCGTCCGCGATCGCCTGGTCGGTTTCAAAAGCTTTGACGGCGCTTGCATTCGCACCGAGGGGAAAACCGATGACGGTACAGACGCGGACGGTCGAACCTGCGAGTTCGGAAGCCGACAGCCGTACATGGACGGGGTTTACGCATACCGATGCAAAACGATATTTTCTTGCATCCGCGCAGAGTTCGCGGATTTTTTCGATTCCCGCTTCCGGCGCCAAAAGCGTGTGGTCTATCATAGATGCAACAGTTTCTTTTTTCATAATCACCCCTGCCAAATAATCAATTTATAACGAATACAGTATAACGGTCTTGCGCGGTTTTCGGCAATAGTGTATTATTTTATACGTGGCTCGTGCCGTGTTACGGCGCATAAAAAACTCAAGCTATAACAGGAGAACACTTATGGCGTACAGAATCAACAAATCGCAGTGCGTAAACTGCGGAACCTGCGAACCCGATTGTCCGGTCGGCGCAATATCGGAAGCGGATAACGCCCGCATCATCGATGAAGAAAAATGCATCAGCTGCGGAACCTGCGCAGGCGAATGCCCGACGTCGGCGATTTCGGAAGTGTAAATTTTATCGCTTTGAAACAGGGACGTGTGGCGAAACGGAAATCGCTTTGCCTGCGTCCCTCTTTTTACGGAAAACTATGGCAAAACATTTTTTTTCTTATATAGCGGGAGCGTTTTCACAGGCGGCAAAAGCGCTTGGCCTTATAGCCGCATGTGCGCTCGCAGGTTTTGTCCTTACGCTTCCGTTGTGGCGCTTTGCAACTTCGCTCCCGTCGCTCTACACGGCGCTCGTTCTCGTCTTTTCAGGCGGATATATTCTTTATAAAATTGCCGCGGCGGTAAAAAAATCGACGTGGAAACGGACACTCTGTTTCGTACTCCGCATCGTCATCATCGCATCGGGGCTTACGGCTTCGATCGCGCTCGTATTTGCCGGCGCGCGCTTTATCGCGATTCCCGTCGTTATCATCATCCCCGTACTCTGTATTATCTGCTCTCGCCTCTTGCAGGACGGACAATAAGTCTCGGCCATGCAAAAGCTGCGCCGTCTTTTTTTTACGGCAGTCCTCGTTCCTCTTTTTTTTGCGCAGCCCCGAAAAGTATATGCGCTGCAAAATAAAAATGTACAAACAATCGTAAACGACCGGCACATATCGGTTTCAAAGACCGTACAAAGTTCTCCGTCATCCGTACGGAAGAGCATCACGCTGCAAACGGAAAAGCTTCCGCGCATTCCGCGGCTTTCGTCGTACGACGACGTTTTTAAACAATACGGCGCCGACGTCGAAGAAAACTATAAACGTGCAGCTGCGGGAAAAATAAAAAGCGTACAGTTTTATACGTACACGCCGACGGCGGACGATACGCTTTTTACCGTAGCGGCAGCCTGTTCTATCCCCTATGAAACGATAGCGACTGTAAACGGTATCGAAAATATAGGCGGCATGACCGAAGGCAAAACGATAATTCTTCCGACCGACGCAGGCTTATTCGTTCCGGAAACGCCGGAATCGTCCATCGAAATTTTAATAGAAAAAAAATATTTTCCGGTTATGGAAAATTTGACGAAAGAGTGGTATAGTATAAACGGCAGACGTTTTTATTTTCTGCACGGAGAGCGTTTCGGCTCGACCGAGCGCGCATACTTTCTCGACGCGGATTTTAAAATGCCGCTCGACGCTTCGTGGCTTTCCTCCGCATACGGCATGAGGATGAGTCCTCTGTCCGGCGAAATGCGTTTTCACCGCGGTATCGATTTGGCGGCCGCTGAAGGAGCGCTCGTGTATTCGTGCAAAAGCGGAAGCGTCATACGATGTACGAAGGGCGATCCGATATACGGAAATTACGTCGTACTTAAACACGACAAGGGTATGACGAGTATCTACGCGCACCTTTCGGACGTATTCGTACGCGAAGGCGACATCGTTACAGGCAGAGCGCGAATCGGACGAGTGGGAAAAACGGGAGCTGCGACGGGACCGCACCTCCATTTCGAAATACGTATAAACGGCGTTTCGACCGACCCCCGCGGTCTTTTGCCGGATTACGGCGTCAGGCAGGGACGATGAAAACACAGGGTATCTGCAGTAAAATTATTGTCTTTTCACTTTTATGTGCCGCATCTCCGCTTTTTTCAGAAACATTCCGAGTACGAAAACTTTTTCCTCTAAAGCTCACCGGTACGGTACAAAACGAACAGACTTTCGTAACGGGCATCAACGACGGTATCGCAATTTTTTTACCGGACGACAGGAGCTGGCTTGAAGGCATCGAAATAAAAATTGCAATACCCGAAGCGGTCGCCGCATGGCAGGATTCGGTCGCTCTTTCCCTCTACGACAATATAACGCCCCGCCCCTCCTCTTCTCAAATCGATTACGGCGGAACGCGCTCGTTTGTCAAACCGCTTCCGACCAGGCTTTCATGGATCATCCGGATCCCGCTTTCGGCATCGGTATCGTTTAAAGAAAGCGCATACGAAACAAAACTTGCCCTCGTTCCCGACACGAAGCGGGGCTTCGTCTTCGTGCGTCTGCAGCCGGCCATGAAAGGCATTCCGGACGAAACGATCAATGCGGAATTGAAGATTAGCGTAAAACCGATTTTAATAAATAAAGGAAAGCTGTGTATTTCCGTCGCCGCTTTGACGGGAGAAACTTCTCCTTATACGATTTTTATCGACGGAAATAAAACTGCAGCCGATACGAACGGATATACACTTTCGCCGGGTACGCACGACGTAAATATCGTATCCGATTTTTACCGCAGTGAAATGCGTACCGTGCGCATCGATCAGGCGAAAACGACGGAGCTTGCGATTGCGCTCAAAAGCCTCGTTCCGACGCTTACCGTCGCTTCTCCCGACAATGCTTCGGTATACGTCGACGGGCAAAAATGCGGCGGATTCGGTAAAGCGTTCGAGATTTCCGAAGGCGAACATACGGTGCGTTTCGTCATGGGCGATTACGAAATCGTGCGTACGATCAACGCGCAAAAAGGAAAATCCTATACGGCTTCGGTCGCAGTCGATTTGAAGATAAGCGAAGACTAAGCGCGTATCGCCCCTGCGTCAAAAGCAAAAAATGCGGTATTTTTTTAAAATCCGCTGTTCTTTTTCGTCGTTTAAGTCGATATTATATATATCGGGGGCATTTCCCCTCCCACCCATGTCCCCGATTGCCTGATGGGCATTGGAGCCGATATGCGTTTGCGTACCGGCTCCTTTTTTATTCAGATCGATGCATGAATACGGTTCCTTAAAATCGGGTGATTTACAAAATACGCTATTCGGGCTACTATACCCGTATTGACGCGTATGATACGAAATACAATTACCGGTTCGATTAAAAAATCGACAATTATAGAGATTGCACTGCTCGCATTTTTTGCACTCGTGACAGGCGGAACGCTCGGCTGGGCATTGTCCGAAACGATCAACATTAAAAACACCGAATACATCACCGAATTCGAAACGGCGCTGCCGACAAAACTCCTCGACATAAACGGCGAACTCATTACGGAGCTTGCATCCGACGAAAAGCGCGAAATCATCAGTTTCGAGCGCTTGCCGCGCCTCGTAGTAAATACGCTTCTTACGCGCGAAGACCGCGTCTTTTACAAACACCGCGGCTATTCTGCAAAGGCGATCGTGCGCGCCGTAATCGGACAGGCGCTGCATTTGGGTCTCGGCGGCGGTTCGACTTTGACGCAGCAGATTGCGGGAACGCTCTACTGCGACCGCTCCGACAGAAGCATAAAGCGAAAGATCAAAGAGCTGTGGTGGGCGATGCAGATGGAGAGAAGGCTCTCCAAAAACGAAATTCTCGAAACATATCTCAACCGCATCTACTTCGGCGGCGGCACTTACGGCGTCAATGCCGCATCGAAATATTATTTCGGACACGACGCGACCAAAATCACTCCGGCAGAAGCCGCGATTCTCGTCATCCAGCTGTCGAATCCCGCGTACTACAATCCTTTCGATCATCCCAACAGAGCGATGGACCGTCAGCGCGACGTCCTCGCTTCCATGGTAAACGGCGGCTACATCACAAAGGCGGACGCCGACGAATCTTTCGACGAGTACTGGGCGAATTTCGATTATACGAGAACGAGCGCATCGGCATATTTTACAAGGGACGATAAAGCACCGTGGTTCAGCGAATACGTGCGGCGCGAACTCGGCAATATGATCTACGGTTCGGAAGATATCTACACGAGCGGCTTTACCGTCAATACGACCCTCGATCTCTCGCATCAGGCGGCGGCGCAGGCGGTTATGGACAAATACATTTCGCAGGCGAACCGAATGTGGCGGCGGGAACAGGGAAACAGGGCGGTAACGACATTCAGCCCCTACGTCCCCCTTTCCGAACTCATCGCACTCACCTTCGATCTGCCGGGTATAAAGCTTTCGGCCGAACGCGCACAAAAAACGGCGAACGGAGCGTTTGTCGATCAGATCAATCCCGTACTCGACACCTGCTCCCTCATGTTCGGACTTGAAGATTTGAAAATGCAGATCGTCAACAATGCGACGAAAATTTCGCAGGCGGAAAGCGAGCGGACGACGATCGAAGGAACGATGATCGCGATCGAAAACGATACGGGCTATATCACGGCTCTCGTCGGCGGCAGTCAATACGGACAAAGCAATCAATTTATCCGCGCCGTCCAGTCGCGCTTCCAGCCCGGTTCCACATTCAAACCGCTTTACTATTCGGCGGCGATCGATTCGAAAAAATTTACGGCCGCGACAATTATATCCGATACGCCGACCGTTTTTCATAAATCCGACGGAACTCCCTACATTCCGCAGAATTTCAAAGGCGTCTATCGAGGCAATGTCCAACTGTGGTACGCGCTCGCCCATTCGATGAACGTACCTTCCATAAAAATACTCGATGCCGTCGGCTTCGACGCCGCAATCGACAGGGCGGCAAAACTGCTGGGCATTCCGCAAAAAGAATACCGCGAGCGCAGCTTTATCCCCGTCTATCCTTTCGGTCTCGGCGTCTGCGACGTGCGGCCGATCGAAATGGCGCGCGCATTTGCGATATTTGCAAACGGCGGAAAAGAAGTCATACCTATGGCGATCCGTACGGTCGAAGACAGAAACGGAAACGTCATATTGAACCCAGAACGCGATATCCTTTTGGCTCAGCAGCAAAAAGGCAGTGCTGCGCAAATTCTTTCGCCCCAAACCGCATACGTTATGACGCAGCTTTTGACCAATACCGTAAAAAGCGGAACGCTCGCGGGACAGGGAGCGAAGCTTTCATATAAAACGGAAAGCGGGAAATCCTATGCGATACCGCTCGCGGGCAAAACGGGAACGACGCAAAACTGGGCGGACGCGTGGACGATCGCTTTCAGTCCGTATTACACGTCGGCATTTTGGTTTGGCTTCGATAAGCGCGGCAATTCGCTCGGACTCAACATAACCGGAGCCTCACTTGCCGGTCCCGCGATGGGCGACTTTATGGGCGCAATTCACAAAGATCTTCCGTCAAAAGATTTTCCCGTTCCCGCATCGGGCGTTATCCGCGCGACGGTCTGCACCGAAAGCGGACTCTTGCCGACGCCCGAATGCGGCAACCACATAACGACGCAGTGGTTCCTCGAAGGAACCGCACCGACGGAAATCTGTACGATTCATTCGGATAAAAACGCGACCGCCGTATTTATAGACCGGCTGCAAAAGGAAATGTACAAATCGGGATTCGGCTATGATCATGCCTACGACACATCCCCGCTGACGATTCCGTCCGACCTTTTCGACGGCGGAAGCGGAAAACAAACGGAAGACGATGCCGCAGATTCCGGCGCGGATTACAATTACCTTATGGAATGACGGCGTATATCCGACGCTTTGAAAATAAAATCGATTGACCGAAATCTTTTATCGATGCACTCCGCGATGTTTTGCGATCGCAGCTCTCACGGTTCTTGCAACCGAGGATGCAATTGCGATACCGAGCGCAATTGCGATCGCCGCACCGAGCGCGCCGTAACCGTATGAAAGGGACGCGGAAAAATCCCCTTGCACTGCGCTCCTCATCATCAAAAACACGCCGCCTCCGGGTACGAGGGGAATGATCCCCGGTACGAGATAAACGGTCGCAGGCCGCTTTACGATCACCGCAAACGCTTCCGCACCGGAGGCAACCGCACACGAAGCGCAAAAGCATCCGAACGATTCGTGTGCGCCGTTTATCTTAAACACGCAAAACAAAAACCAACCGACACCCGCAAGCGCAGAAGCGATAAGCGCGTCTTTTTTTTCCGCATTAAAGTAAAAGGCACAGCAAGCGGACGCTCCGAATGCCCAGAAAATTTCAAGCGTGATTTTTGCAGTCATTGCATCCCTCCTTGTATCGCATGTGTCACAAATAAGCCGGCGGTACCCCCTACCGAAAGTGCGAGAGCCGTCAAAAGCGCATCGACCAGACGCGAAGTTCCTGCGACGAAATCGCCTGCAATGCTGTCGCGTATCGCATTGACGAGGGCAAGACCGGGGACGACTTGCATGAGCACGCCGATGATGACGACGGACGAATGAAGGGGGATCGGCGTAATGCCGAGAATATCCGTCATAATCGAAGCGGCAGAACCCGCACACAGCGAAACAAAAAAATTATTGACCGTGCTTTTTCCGAGAAGACGGATCGCAGCACGGAGGATACCGCCGATAACGAGCGCGCACAGCGCATCGAGTACGGTTCCGCCGAAAAGCAGCGTAAAGAAAAAAGAGCTGAACGCGGCGGAAGCGATGATAAAGGCTGCCGAATACTCTTTCGCATCGCCGATATGTGCGATGCGCCGCTCGATAAACGCAGCGTCCAAAACGCGTTTTCTCCGCTCGAGAGCGCGCGACAGACTGTTGATCATCGTCAATTTATTGAGATTGATATTGCGCTTGTATATGCGTTTGAAATACGAATAATGCTTTCGCTTTTCGTCGAGAAACGAAACCATAACGACCGTCGTTGTTATAAACGAAGAAGGCTCGATCGCGCCGAGAGCCGCAGCCGTCCGCACAACCGTTTTTTCCGCACGATAAGTTTCCCCGCCGTTTTCAAGTACGACCGCTCCTGCGGCGGAAGCGATCTGCTGTATGTCGTCCACATCGATGCGATTCATATCGCCGATTATAACAGGGTGCCGGCCGTTTGTATATGAAAAAACGGAGAGCGTTTATACGGTATTACGCTCGACACCGTTTCGAATTTCGCCCGTTTTTTTTCACGATACTTGACATAAAAAATAAAATTATGCTATAGTGTTCAAATCACGGGGGCGTAGCGAAGCTGGTTATCGCGCTGGCCTGTCACGCCGGAGATCGCGGGTTCGAGCCCCGTCGCTCCCGTAACGACCCATTCCAAGGAATGGGTATTTTTTTCACGCCGGAAAAAACGACGAACGGGCAATAGCGCAGGTGGTAGCGCGCTTGGTTCGGGACCAAGAGGTCGGCGGTTCAAATCCGCCTTGCCCGACTGCTGATTCTTTACCGCATTTTCTTCAATACTCCGTCTTGTACGGATTTTAAACAAAACAAATAAATTCATTTTAAAGATTGACAGACTCTCCTTTAGTCGGTACTATTATTGATATTTATACATCTGCATAATTAATACAAAAAACATTGCGCAGCTTAGGAGTGTTTATGAACAAAGGGCGATGGGGACTTTTGCTGAAGCACAGTGCGATCATCGTGTGCGTATCGCTTTTAGCGGGTTGTATGAATCGAAAAACCGATTCCGTCGCGGCGGACATCGACTTTTGGTCATTCCCCAACTTCACTTCGGAAACGGGTATTCAGGGCGATTTCGAAAAAGAACTTATCGCCGCTTTCCAAAAAGAAAATCCGTCGATCAACGTGCGTTTTACGCCGCTCAGTTATATCGACGGAGCCGATAAAATCAAACAGGCGATCGCCTCCGGCAATGTTCCCGATATCGTATACGACGCTCCCGGCCGCATCATCACATGGGCTGACGAAGGTTTGCTTGAGCCTCTCGACGACGTGCTCGCAACGGAAAAGCCCTATATCATGACGGGTATGCTTGCGGTTTCCGCAGGCAAAGATTTGCGCACATATATGTATCCGATGCACGAAAGTCCCTTTTCAATGGCGTTCAATAAAGAGATGCTCGAAGACTTGGGCATTCTCCCGCTTTTGCCCTACACTCGGCGGGACCGTCAGTGGACAGTCGCGGAATATGAAAACCTTTTGCGCGCGCTCAAAGCGAAATTGCCGAAAGGCAAAACACCCGGCGTATTCTACTATAAAACTCAAGGCGGCGATCAGGGTACGCGGGCTTTTTTGGTCAATCTTTTCGGCGACGTGTCGCTTTTAAATAACGATTATTCCCGCTATACGTTCAATACTCCCCAAGCCGTAAAAAATTTGGAGTGGACGGCACGGGCGATGCAGGAAGGTTTGCTGCTCGACGGAGCGGGACTTACGTCGAACGACGCCATCGCCATGTTCGTCGCATCCGATGCCGCACACACGATTCTCTATTCGCCGCAGCTGAATAAAATGAATGACGGAAACCGCAAATACCGCGGCAAAGATTTTACGCCGATTTATATGCCGTTTCCGAATAATTCCGGCGCTCCGTCGCTCGAATTCATCGTCGGCGGCGCATGCATTTTTAAAAATAAAAATCAAAATAAAATCGAAGCGGCCAAAAGATTTTTACATTTTATGGCGACCGATGAAGTATGGGCGCCGAAACTTGTCGAGGCGACCGGAGGTTTTCCCGTCACTTCAAAAATCGAAATCCGAACCGACGATCCCGAAATTCTGTACAATTCGGTGCTGCAAAAATTTTTCGGGCAGTACTACAACAATATCACGGGATTTGCGGAAATGCGCGGCTATTGGAATGCGGCTCTGAAAAGCGCATCGACGGGAAAAAACATACAGAGCGTACTGAATATGTTTGTCAAAAACGCCGATGAAACTCTAAAAAAATAGGATCAACAGAACCGCTTAAATTGCGCGGCTCTGTTAACTTCGAGTTTTCTTTAGAAAACTCGCTCATATACAGGTGCGCGAATGCGCACGGTTGCGGCATTAAGGAAGGGATATGAAGCACATTTCTTCAGACGAAAAAGGAAATAAAATATTTTCAATCAAAAATAAAATGATAGCGGCGTTTGCGTTTTTTTCTCTTTCAATCGCCGTTATTTCATGTATCGCCTCTATAGCGCTCGCCTCTTTTTCACTCATGAGCAATACACGCTACTTTCTCAAAGAATTGGTATTCAGCTCTTCCAAAGTGCTTGACGAACGCTCGAAAGCGATGTTCGAAAAATTGGAAGCCTTTTCGAATATTCCCGACATTCAGGAAGACTCTCTTTCGTATCGGGCAAAAATCGAATTATTAAAAAATGAAATTCAAATGCAGCGCCAGCGCGGTTGGATCAATTTCGGCATCGGAGGAAAAAACGGCATCCTCTACCGTACCGACAATAAAACCGAAAATATTTCGGCCGAAGCGTGGTTCCGCGATGCGCTGACCGGCAAGTACGTTATCACCGAGCCCGTTTTTTCCGCAACGGAACGCATGTACGTGTCGACGATCGCGATTCCTCTGCGCGACCTTCAGGGAAAAATTACCGGAGTCATGAGCGCAAAGCTTTTGGGCGGTTCGCTTTCAAATCTCGTAAGCGATATGACCGTCGGAAAAACCGGATCGGCATATTTAATCAGTCCCGAAGGCATCGTACTCGGAAACAGACAGCCGGAAATATTATATAAAGATATTTTTACCGAAGTATTCGAACACGAAAGCAAAGAATTTCAGGGATTTTTGCGAAACGCATTGAGTTCCGGAAAATCGCGCGTAAGCATCTCCGAAATAAACCATACGCGCTATATTTCGGCGGTATCGTCCATGCGCTATTCCGGCTGGACGCTGCTTATCATGGCGCCGGTTTCCGAATTCATCGCCGAAGACATAACGATGCTTATCCGAACCTTTATCCTCATTTCGGTTATCCTGCTCCTTATCGCATCCGTCATCGGATTTTTTATAGCGCGCAATATCGTAAAACCGCTCAATTTGATGATCGACGCTCTGCGCAATATTTCTCAGGGAGAAGGAGACCTCACTATAAATCTGCCGGTTATCGGAAGAGACGAAACCGGAATGCTTTCGACATACTTTAACGAAACCATATTCAAAGTCAGAAACGCGATAAAAACCGTAAGCGTCGGTTCATCGGAAATGAAAACCGTCGGATCCGATCTTGAAAGCAATATGGTGTCCGTAAGCGAATTCGTAAAGGCGATTACCGACAGCATTGAAGAGCTTCGCGGACATTTTACCGAACAGGAAAAAAGCGTTTCCGAAACCGCGTCGGCGATCGAAGAAGTCATCAAATCCATCAGAGCCTTGCACGAAAGCATCGACCGACAGCTGTCCGTCGTTGAAAGATCGACTTCCTCGCTTGACGGCATGACGAAGTTCGTAAGCTCGGTTGAAGAAAATATAAAGGGCGCACAAAACACGATGCAAAACCTCGCATCCGCAACGGACTCCGGACGCGAAACGCTTACGCAGGCGAACAACATATCGCAGCGGATTTCCGAAGCGTCGGGCAGTCTGATCGAAGCGAGCGCCGTTATCCAAAATATCGCAAACCAGACAAACCTTTTGGCTATGAATGCCGCAATCGAAGCCGCGCATGCGGGAAAATCGGGAAAAGGATTTGCCGTCGTCGCGGCGGAAATCCGAAAACTCGCCGAAAACTCGAGCGCACAGGGTAAAAAAATCTCGACGACGCTCAGAAACATCATCGATGAAATCGAACTGCTTGCATCTTCGGCATCGGGTGCGGTTGAAAAATTCAACTATATTTCCGACTATTCAAATGAAATTCATTACGCCATCGAAAGCGTCGTCAAAGTGATGGATAAGCAGGAAGAAAACAGTTCGAGCGTCCGCGACATGATAAAAAATGTCGGTTCCATAACGAACGGCGTAAAATACAATTCTGCGGAAATGCTCGCGAGCAGCGAAAATATTCTAACACAAGCGACGCAGCTCGACGAGCTCACGCGCGTTTTGCGCAAAACGATGGATTCCATCGAATCGCAAGTCGATCTTATCAACTCGGCGACACAGGAATCTCTTGAAATCGCGGCAAAAAATAAAGATTCGATCGACAGTCTCGTCACCGAAGTCGGCAAGTTTAAAACGCAGACGTCGGAAGACTATTGAAACCGTTTTTTAAAACGGACCTGAACTACATGGCATGCGCTCCGATTTTGCGGTCTTTTACCGCGGATTCGAAGCGCACAATTACGTTTCGAGCCAATTTTTTATTATTTTCGCAACCGCATCGGGATCCGTTTTCGCTATATGCGCGATGTCGCCGGAACTCCGCGCGGTGCCCGTCTTCCCTGCTCCTTTCCGCGGTGCAATAAAAATTCCCTTTGCCGCTCCGTAGTCGAGCGCTTCCTGCAAAACCGCATTTTCACGCAAAACCTGCCGCTCGTCGTGGGGATTGTACCGTCCGAGCCGCTTGAACGCGGAAACGAGCATTCTCCGTTCGTTATCGGAAAGATTCAGACACGCGAAAACGGCGCTGCTCGCATCATTGTCCAGTTCGCCGAGCAAAATCGCCGCTTTTTGCAGTCCCGATATATGCGGTATGGCCGTTTTTATAAAATCCTTCATGAAGACCTCAAAAAATCGCACGGCATCGCTTGCCGTTTTCTTTAATATACTGTAGCGAAATTTGTTCAAAAAAGATAGTACTTTTTTTTATTTTATAGTACAATCACAAAAATTTTACCATAAAAAAAAATTTTACCGTTCGATGGAGTACACGAGAGGGAGGGTTTTGTGTTATTCACGTATGTCGTTTCATATTTTTGCGTAGTCGTAATATGCCTTGCCATAGCTTCCGTCATCGCAACGAAACTTACAAGCGATGTCGGAAGCGAATCGGAAATGCGCGCATTCAGAGGCGTCATTTCGGGTTATGCAGTTTTTTTAATAACGAACGGCGTATGGATATGGTGCAATCACGGCTATCTTCCCGCTTCGTGGGGCAAAGCGCTCAGCATCATGAATATAATTTCGATCAGCGTGTGCGCGTTTTTTTGGTTTCAATATACCGAATTGAAACTGCAGTCGCCGTTATGGCAATCGAAATATTTTCATTACCTGTATCCTTTACCGATGTGCATCATCATTCTCCTTGCCTTTGCATCTTCTTTTACCGGATGGCTTTTTTACTATGACGCAGACGGCAAATACGTTCGCGGTCCGCTCTACGCTCTTCAACTCGTTTTCGACATTTCCTATCTTCTGTTCGCCTCCGTTCATGCCCTTATCGCATGGCGGCAAACAAAAATTGCAACGAAGAAAAAAGAATATTTTACACTCATCGCTTTTTTATTTTGTCCGCTCGCCGCAGGCATTGTCGATAAAATAATTCCCGATTTGCCGGTTTTGGAAATGGCGATGCTTTTTGCAGTTTTTATCGTTTTTTCAAATCTTCAGGAATCGCAGATTTACAGAGATGCGCTCACCGGATTGAACAATAGACGGCTCGCCGACGAAAGGCTTTTAAATAAACTTGCATCGGTTTCCGAAAGCCGCCCGCTTTATTTTTTTATCGCGGATATAAACAGCTTTAAACACATCAACGATACCTACGGACACTTGGAAGGCGACAGGGCGCTTAAAATCATTGCCGAAACGTTTCAGGAAATCGGACGTACGTATCACAGCTTTATCGCCCGGTGGGGCGGCGACGAATTTATTATAATAGCCGAAGCTCAGCACATACCCGAACCCGAGCAATTCATCGCTGCAATCAGAAATACCCTTGCCGAAAAATCTGAAAAGCTCAATCTGCCGTACGAACTGAAGATCAGTATAGGATATTCGAAATGTACAACACCCGACGACTGCGCTTCCTCTCTTATCGGTAAAGCAGACGATATGCTCTATGCTGACAAAAAGACGTATTACCGCACGCGAAAGCAGTTCCGTCGGTAAAGGTGCGCAGAAGCGTTTCGAAACGGCGGATGAGGACTATCGATCCGTAAATTGACACTCCGTCCTTATCGTGATAAAATTATATAATTTTCTATTTTACACGAATTAGTATAAGGATTTTATCATGAAAAAGGGATTTTACACCGCCGGTCTTATCGTCGTTTTGGCGGTATCGGCTTTTGCTTTCATCCTCGCTCCCGCTTTGGTCGGACGGGGCAATCGGGACACGCTTCCGCCGTTCGGATCGTATAACGGCAAAAAAATAAAATTCGAAGAAGGTTCCGATTTCAGAAAGTACGTTTCAAGATACGCGGAGTTTTTCCAAAATCAGGGCAGACAACTCGACCCGCAGTCCAATTATTATATTTTCAATTATGCTTTCAATGCCGTCGTGCAAAAAATGGCATATATGCAGGCGGTAGCCGAAAGCGGTTATACCGTACCGCAGAGCGCGGTAAACCGCGAAATGCTTCCGGACTTTTTCGAAAACGGCAAATACTCGCAGCGCAAATACAGAGAAACCCCCGCATCGGAAATCGAACAGAGGCAAAAGGAAATCCGCGAAGAACTCACGATGAGCCGCTATACCGGCGATATGTTCGGTTCTTCCGAACAGTTTGCGGGAAACGCGCTCTACGGATTGAAATCGTCCGAAAACGAAATCGCTTTTTTTAAAAATTTCGGTACCGAAAAACGGGGATTCGATATGGCGTCTTTCAGCACCGACGATTATCCGGACAGCGAAAAGGAAGCCTACGGCCGCGCAAACGCACAGAAATTTATCAAATACGATATGTCGATCATCACGTGCGGCGAAAAATCGAAAGCGGAAACCGTCGCAAAGCGCCTCAAAAATAACGAAATCACGTTTGCCGACGCGGTAAACGAATATTCTTCAAAAAACTACAGCGATGCGAACGGAAAATTGACAAACTCGTATCGCTATGAAATCGAACGTATCATAAAAAATTCCGACGATATCGAAAAAGCGCTCTCCCTTGCAAAAGACGAGACGAGCGTCGTCATCGAAACGAATATCGGTTTTTCCGTGTTTCATGCGGACGGCAACGCTTCCGATCCCGATTTTTCAGACGAACAGACGGTAAAAGACGTGTGGAGCTATCTGCGCTCGAATGAAGCCGGGCGTATCGAAGATTATTATACGGATATCGCAAAGAATTTTGCAGCGGAAGCCGCAATAAACGGCTTTGAAAAAACGGCAAAAAAATTCAATACGGTGAACGCGGACATCGCGCCCTTCCCTCTCAACTACGGAAACGTCGCCTTTGCAAATCCCGTTGATACGAGCATACAAGGACTTTCGGGTGCCGATACGAACAAAAACTTTTTGCAGACGGCATTTTCATTAAAGTCGAATGAAATCTCGTCGCCCGTCGTCAACGGAAAAAATGTGCTCGTATTGCAGTATACGAACGAAGTAAAAGACGAGCCGTCGGAAAACACTTCATCGATTGAAAGACAGATCGTAAGCAGCGACGAAGAGTCGGCATCTGCGGCGCTTATGGCAAGCCCGAAATTGAAAAACGATCTCTTTACTGTATACTTCAATTATTTTATGAATGCGGGAAATACTAACTGAAAACGATGACGGAAATCCCCGTCCGCTGGAAACGGAAGGGGGTATTTCCGTTTTGTATAAGGGCAGATACCTCTATTCAAAATACGCGCCTGAAAAATCGGTCAAGCGCACGGTTTTGTCGAAATCGGTCGCACCGAGCACTCTCGTGCTTGCCTGCTCCCCCGTCCTGTGCTTATGCCTTGCCGAATTGTGCGCCTCGCTTCCTGAAAATTGTTTCGTACTGGGATGCGAATTCGATGCGGCGCTGTACGATTTTTCGCTGAAATATATTCCTCCATCCATTCCGAATTTCGCGATGCTTTCGCCGGAGGAATTGCCGAATCTCCCGTTTATGCTCACAAGCCGCCGCGCCGAAACAAAAAGCGGTGCTCCCCTTCCCCCTGCCGGAACCTTTCGCCGCGTTTTGCGAGCGGACTTTTCGGCAGGTACGCAGTTTTTTCCGCAGTACTATGCGGCGCTTACCGAAGCTGCGGAAAACGCCGTGATGCGTTTTTGGAAAAATCGCGTTACGCTCATCAAATTCGGACGCCGTTTTTCGAGAAATCTTTTCCGTAACATAGCGCGCATAAGGCGCTCCGTCCCGATCGAAAGCCTTGCACAGTCGGTCGAAAAACCAATCATCGTTTTCGGTGCGGGCGAAAGCATGGAAAAAACAGGGCGAAGCATTCGAAACGTGCAAAGCGCGTTTTACATCGTTGCAGCCGATGCCGCCCTTGCCCCGCTACTTCGCCTGGGCATCGAGCCTGACGCCGTCGTGTGCGAAGAAGCGCAGTCGGTCATCGCTCCGTTTTTTTTAGGCGCAAACGGAAAGCGATTTCGTGTATTCGCGGGCATTACGTCGTGGCCGAAACTTTTCGACCTGTGCGGCGCCGATATCTGCTATTTTTCGCCGCACTACGACGACACGGTCTTTTTCGATTCTCTTGTAGCAAGGCGCATCCTGCCTCAAGTTATGCCGCCCCTCGGTTCGGTGGGGCTCACCGCGACGAAGATAGCTCTCATGCTTCGGAAAACCGAAGATGTCCCCGTCTTCGTTACGGGACTCGATTTTTCATACCGCGCAGGTACGACGCATGCGCGCGGAGCCGAAGCACATACGGCGCGCCTTGCATCGAGTTTCAAAACCGCACCTGCGGCAAATTACGATGCGGCATTCTCTCCCTTCATGCAAAAAATTATCGGAAAAGACGATATACCTTTTTTCACTTCCCCCGCCCTCTTCTCTTATGCCCAAACCTTCCGCGCTTATTTTTCCGAATCGCCGAATCTTTTCGATGCGGGAACGACGGGCATCGACTTGGGGATCCCGCAAAAGGGTGCGGACGAATTGATTCGGGAAAGCGGTAATACGGTCGGAGCGGAAACGACCGCCGCAGGGAAAGATTCGAACGAATCGAATACAGGGAACCGAAAACAAAAGCATACGGCAAAAACGGAAACGGATATCGCTCGAAAGGATTCGGACGAAAAAGCGGTATATGCGGAAAAAACCTTTGCCGAAGGGACGGCGTTCTCGAAGCGAAAAGCGCTCTCCGTCCGAAATTTTTACGAAGAAGAAGAGTGCGCTCTCAAACGCTTAAAAAATATTTTATCGTCGGGGCAAAACATGAGTGAAAAAGAGCGCAGCGCCGAAATCGAAAAGCTGCTTCTCTCCCGCGAATACCTGTATCTGCATTTTCCCGACGGCTTGAAAACTTCTCTCGAGCTGTCGTTTTTAAAGCGCGTCAGAGCGGAAATCGATTTTTTTATTAAAGACATTGCAGTCGGAAAATCGATTTTGGAAAACGAGTAAAAGAACCCTCAAAAGGCTGAAGACTGCCCTAAAAAATCGACCGCACAGTTATACGATGAATTTGTAGAGCAAGCTCGGTAGTGAGACGAAGCTGAAAACGCGTACAGACGAACAAAGTTCTCGATTGCGGGTGCCTCAATACCGATTCGAAAGTCGACGGGCTAACAAAAAACAACCCGTCTTCTAAAACAATCTCGATGTTTGAATGAAGTATTTTATTAACGTGCAGATCTGTGACTGATTTCTTTTAGATGTCTGTCACGGGTATAGACGTAATTATTCTTAATGAAGTTTATAGTATCTCCCGCGACGCTCTTAAAATCTCCAAGACTGGATACAGATGCATGTGAAATCTCTTTTAAATCCTCATCTCTAACATAATAGTAATTGTTTTTTTTGAATATTATAAGTGAACCAGAGAAATCATGTAATTCTCCCAAGCTTGAAACTGAAGCATGAACAATTTCTTTTCCTCTTTCATCTCTCACATAGTAATAATTATTTTTTTCCTGTACGTCACTAATTGCCATATACTATTCCTCCTATACAGCTAGTTTTATTAAATCCTAACATAATTATCCTATCAAATATAGATAGTACTTCATAGATTATTATACATCCAAAATTCATTTTATTGCAAAGATACTATCATTTTTTGATAGAAAGGACTTAAAAACATTAGAAAAATTTTAATCATAAACTAATGTAGAACAACCTATCAGTTCGGCTGGGTGTCAAAACAACACGAAATATATTTTCTTGAAGAGTTTGCTGTTATCAAAACTACAAGTCCTTTTCGTGCCCATCTTGTGAAAAATATTTTTTTTAGAGACAATACCAGAATTTTAACTCTATTCTTTTTCGAGAAAAACTTTTAATTTATCACAAGATTCCAGAAATTCTTTTACTATTTGAACTCGCCCCGCCTTTTCCGCATCTTTAAATTGTTTATAGGCTATGTCTTCAGTTACAAAATTAATCTTCTTCAATGCGGCATCATTGAATTTCGACTTCCATGAATAAACAGTACGGATACCGCCCTGAATTTGCGTATGAGGATATTTCAGATCGTTTACAAGTTCAATTGCCAAAAATTCTTTTCCTTTTAGAGGACAACAAATTTGAATATATTTTGTATTTTGTTTTGTAGAATCGAGAAATCGTTTAGCAGCAACAAGCGAAGTTGTATTATCAAGAGTATCTTTGCCACCTATGAATCTGATATATGTGGAATCCGTATTCGGATATGAAGATTTCAATTCAGCTACTATTAAATCAACATAATCACTTAAGACATTTTCTTTTTCATTAACATTTTGAGAGCTATCAGCCACCCCAGCATTTCTGATTGTTTCAATAATCGTATCTTTTGAAACCGGCGTAAATTCTTTTTCAGATTTTACAGAAGATGCTGATGCATATAAATCACGTCTTAAATCAGCTACAATTCCAAAAAGATTTTCGGCAAAACT
Source organism: Treponema sp. Marseille-Q4132 (assembly GCF_014334835.1). NCBI lineage: Bacteria > Pseudomonadati > Spirochaetota > Spirochaetia > Treponematales > Treponemataceae > Treponema > Treponema sp. Marseille-Q4132. The sequence continues at coordinate 122,448 of NZ_CP060591.1, read as the reverse complement.
AGAATAAACTTCCGATTTGTCGGTTCCTTTACCTAAACCGATCGATAAAAGCTTGCCGACTTTTGCTGTAACCGCATCAGAAGTTTCTTTACTGGCTGTCATTTGAACTTTACCAAGTTGATAAAGTAAATGTTGTAATTCATCATTGATTTCAGCAGAAGATTTCGGTTCCTTATAATCTACCGTTCCCGGGACATTTATTTTTCCATCTTGAGTGATATTTTCCAAAGTTTCAATAAAGTCAAAATATGTCTTCTGCTTTTGTTCAAATAAATGGATTCCGATATCTTTATTTTCTTCAATTTCTGATTGTCCTCGCAAAAGGAGAACCGTAACAATTCCTGAAATAATAGTTCCCAAAAGTGCACTGATTAACTGAAAATTCAAATCCTGAATAGAAAAGATTTTTGAAATAATTGTAATTCCTAAAAAAATAAATGTACAAATAACAATAGCCAATGTTATGGTATAAAATGTCTTATCGTTTTTAGAGTTCATAAAAAAAATTATACCATATAATCAATCTTTTTACTATATCTTCAGTTTATGTCTACATATTATTTACGGAAAAACTGACGATTATAAAAGAGCGCACACAATATGGCAGTCGGAAAATCGATTTTGGAAAACGGCTGACCCTTATTTTTCTTCGCTCTCTCTGAGAACGGCGAGGAAAGCCGCCTGCGGGATCGCGACGTTTCCGACCATCTTCATGCGCTTTTTTCCTTCTTTTTGTTTTTCGAGGAGTTTACGCTTTCGCGTGATGTCGCCGCCGTAACACTTTGCGAGTACGTCTTTACGGACGGGGCTCACCGTTTCCCGCGCGATGATCTGTCCGCCTATGGCGCCTTGTATCGCGATCTTAAACTGTTCGCGGCTTATCTCGCCTTTGAGCCGTTCGCATACGCTCCGCGCGCGCTCGGTCGCATTTCCTTCAAAGGTCAACTGGGAAAGCGCATCGACGGGTTTGCCGTTTACCAAAAAATCGACTTTGGCGAGCTTTGTCGGTCGGTAGCCGATGAGTTCATAATCGAAAGAAGCGTAGCCGCGGCTGTAGCTTTTGAGTTTGTCGTAAAAATCGAAGAGCACTTCGGCAAGCGGCATTTCGTAAACGAGCTCGACACGTTTTTCATCGAGGTACATCATATTCGTCTGTTCGCCCCGTTTTTGTTTGCACAGCTCCATGAGCGAGCCGAGGTACTGAGACGGAGTTATGATTGACGCTTTGATGTACGGCTCTTCGGCTTCTCTGATGCGGCCTGAAGGATACTCCGACGGATTATCGATGTACGTCTCTTTGCCGTCGGTCAAAACGAGTTTGTAGCGCACCGAAGGGGCGGTAAATATAACCGACTGATCGTAATCGCGCTCGAGCCGTTCCTGTACGACTTCAAGATGCAGCAGCCCCAAAAAACCGCAGCGGAAGCCGTTTCCGAGGGCAAGCGAATTATCCTTTTCGTAAATCAAACTCGCATCGTTGAGCTTTAATTTTTCGAGCGCGTTTTTCAACTCTTCGTATTCGTTCGAATCCATCGGATAGATGGAAGAGTAGACGACGGGCTTTACGTCTTTAAAACCGGGCATCGCTTTTTCGACGGGGTCGGCCGCATTCGTGATCGTGTCTCCGACGCGCACGTCGCTTACGGTCTTTATCCCCGCGATGATATAGCCGACGTCGCCCGCTTCGAGGCAATCGGTTTCTTCAAAATCGATTTTAAAGATACCGACCTGTTCGACTTTGTAATCGGCGGAACCCGCCATCATGCGGATCACGTCGTCCTTTTTTACCCTTCCGTCGATGATGCGCACGTGGACGACGACGCCGCGGTATTCGTTGTAATTGCAGTCGAAAATAAGCGCGCAGAGTTTTCCGTCGGGCGATCCCTTGGGCGGCGGAAGGCGGGCGACAATCGCTTCCATAAGTTCGTCGACTCCGACGCCGGTTTTCGCCGACACGAGGACGGCTTCATCTCCGTCAAGACCGAGCTCTTTGGTGATCTGCGCTTTCGTTCCTTCGACGTCGGCCGACGCCAAATCGATTTTATTGATGACCGGAATGATCACGAGATCGTGTTCGACCGCCATATACATATTGCTCACCGTCTGCGATTCGACACCCTGCGTCGCATCGATCAACAGCAGCGCTCCTTCGCACGAAGCGATGGCGCGGGACACTTCATAGGAAAAATCGACGTGACCGGGCGTATCGACGAAATTGAGTTCGTAATTGACTCCGTCTTTTGCCGTATACGGAATCGTCACCGCCTGGCTTTTTATCGTAATGCCCCGTTCGCGTTCGATATCCATCGTATCGAGGAGCTGGTCTTTCATCTTCCGCTCGTCGATGATTTTTCCTTTTTGAATGAGGCGGTCGGAAAGCGTCGACTTTCCGTGGTCGATATGAGCCGTAATGCAAAAATTGCGTTTGTACTTTAAATCCATAGCACTTCCGAAATTGTTAAAAATAATAAGGACTGTCGAGAGGAGCCGTCAATCCCATCGCGATGTCGAGAAAACCTTTTTTCTTTCTGCGCGTATACAACGAAACGTGCACGGCATCGTTATCGTCCGCAAATACGATGCGCGAAACGCTCACCGGATCGTTTTCCGAAAAACCGGATTCGTCGGCGATGCCGCCTTTGAGCACGTCGACGACGGTATACGAGCGGTGATTTACGGTCGAAGAAGAAGCGAGCTTCATGCCGAAAATCGGAACGAACGAACCGGAAATCAAATCGCTTTTATATATTTCGTAGCCGGGGTTATCGGGACGGGGCGCAAGATAAACGTATTTTTCGCCCGAAGCATCTCCGCGCACATACGTGCATTTTACGATCGTATCGGGGATGTGCGAGCGGAGGATATCCTGCATCGCTTCGATCGAATCGACCGTTTTTCCGCCGGCGGACGTAAGGACGTCCCCTGCACCGAATTCCGCACGATGCATGCTTCCGCCGGGCATAAGGTATTGCACTTCAAGCCCGATATTCTGTTTTCCGTCGTTCGTCTTTTTCGTGTGCCCGTACGCGCACATCCACGGATGCTCGCGTTTTCCGCCGCGGAAAAGCATCGGCAGATCCTGCCGCAGATATTCGACGGGAATCGCAAAGTTCAAGCCCTGGTACTGTACGATGCCCGCGAACACGACCGCCTGTACGCGCATTTGAGAGTCGATGAGGGGGCCGCCGGAATTCCCCGAGTTTACCGCGGCGTCTATTTGAAAAACGCTTCCCGTCGTAAAGAGCTTCCGCTCGACGTTCGACACGATGCCCTGCGTAAGCGTGCCGCCGAGTCCGAGAGGTGTGCCGATCGCGGACACTCTGTCGCCTATTCCCAATTCCGCGCTTGAACCGAGGGCAAGAACGAAGGGTGCGTCCACTTCCGCTTTCAGCAGCGCCAAATCGAGCACCGCATCGTATCCGACGACTTTCGCAGGAATGCGCGTGTCGGGATCGGAAGCGAGTTTGATGTAGAGGCGCGAATACTTTTCGTTTTTCGGATTTACCGTGTCTTCGATGACGTGGTGATTCGTAACGATATAACCGTTTTTGGAGATAAAAAACCCCGAACCGATAACACGGTCGGCATACCCCGCTCCGTCTTTGATCGATATGCCGCGGTCGATCCACACCGTCACCGTCGCATCGATACAGTCGGCGATCGTCTTCGGAAGACAGCTCTCATCGAGCGAAAGACCGGGAACGCCGGATGCGCACAATGCGCTCAATTCGCTTTCGCTCGGGCTTCCGGACAAAACGGATGCCGCACCGACTGCGGAAAGCGAGCGGTAATATTTCAAAGCGGATAGATAGTTTTTTGCTGCCATCGCTTCGTCGTATTTTTCAGAGACCGCCGTGCGGCACAGAGAAATCGCATCGGCATCTCCGAGAAGCTCGGCATGCCACAGCGCGTTTACCGGTTCCGTTTTTACAAGATCCGCGATACGTTTTTTTTCGTTTTCGTATACGTCTTTTTCCGTGTAGTTCAAACGCTCATAAACCGATTTCGGCTCGCCGAGCGATTTACACGACGAAAGCGCAAACGATAAAGCGGCGGCGATAAAAATATATTTTATTAATTTTATTACATACATGAAAACCTCAATTACCCCGCACTCCGTTTTGCGCTTCGCTTACGGCTCCCGCATTTTTCGTTTCATCGGCAGTTTCAGAAGGCGGAGATGCTTTCAAAACTTCTCCCTCCGTTTCGGAAAAAGAAGTCTCTTTCGGAATATCCGGCACAAAGGCGGCATAGGTCACGCTTCCGATACGGACTGCAAGCATGAGGCGCGAAGCGCCTTGGACGGGTGTCACTTTTCCCTCTTCGGAAACGGATGCAAGGGCGGAGGCGGCACGAGATTCGTCTTCGGCCGTTCCAGCTTCTCCTATCCAATACAAAGAAGAGAGCTTTCCTTTTCTCACATCATAAGGGGTGCCGCCGGAAACGACTTTTACCGGCACACCGTTTTCACTTCCGACGACGACGAGGCGTCTTTCGGGAAAGAGATAAAACGAAGCCGTTTCGACCGTCGCTTTCCCGGCCTTTTGCGCCATACGCTCATAGCGTACGTCCCATAAACCGTCGCCGTCGGTATCCCACGAAACGGTTTTCGCGCTGTCGGCTGCGTATTCTTCGATAAAATCCGCGGACGCATCTCCGTCTCTGTCGATTTGAATCGCTTTGATATAGACGCCTTCGTCTTTCGGAGAGCCGAGTATGTTTTTCGAAACGCGAAGCCGCTCTTCGGCCGAAAGGTGCATCGCGTTTTCGATATCTTTTCCGAAAACTTCGACGGTTTCGAAAACACCGTCGCCGTCGTGGTCGACTGAACGCGTTTTCGGAAAACCGTTTTCAAAAACGGCTCTCGCATACGCTTTGCCGCCCGCATAATAATCGGCCGTCTGCACTTTTCCGTCGAGCACGTTGAATACGATATTCGCCCCCTCCCGCTCGGTCGACGGCAGTTCATACTTCGATGCGGCAAGCAAAAGAGATGCGGTATCGGGCAGTGAGACATCGTTTTTTACGACGGGAACGAAAAAATCCGTACCGAAACGGTCTTTGAACTCGCGAAGGACATCCATCGAAAAGGGCGACCACAAAAATGCGCCGTCGGCAAAATCGAATGACGATGTATGATTTTGCAAAGCCTGATCGGCAAACTCGACTTTTAAAACCGACGGATAATTTCCGTATTCGATTTTGCAGTTCCGCATCGAAAGCGACACGGGAGCACCGAAATCGCACAGGGCACTCCATTCGTCGACGCCGTCGCTGTTTTTGTCGTATGAAATCGATGCAGGTCTCCCCCGTTCATAACGGACGGTGAGGTTCGCTTCCAAATCGCCGTCAGTGTCGACTGTGAGCACTCCGCCGTAAGATGCGATGTGTTCGGCAAAAATGCGCTTTGCGTTTTCTTCGGTGAGGACACTTGCAAAGTCCGAAAGATCGCGGAGAGAAATCGTTTTATCGGCAAAATCAAAAAAATACGAAAGGGCTTCCTCCTGCGATATAAGTCCCGCAGATAAAGCCGCGCGGGCATAAAGCGGATGCCTCTTGCCTGCCGCCGCAAAGGCTTGGAGCATACGCTTTTGCGCGTCGCCCGATGCAAAGAGGCATGCATAGATTTCAAGCTCGGCATCGGTACGATCCAAGCGCGACATGCGGGCAATAAGCGAATCGGCTATCGACTGAACGATGAGCGGAACATCGTCGCTCCTCATCGCGTATTCATAGCGGAAAAACAAAAGCGGAAAGCGCATATCGTTCGAATAGATTTTGCGCGCGCCGTTCACTTTGTTCCGCGCTTTATTGACGGCATCCGCACTCCTCATGCGGTAATACGCTTTTACTCTCACATATTCGGCGTCCGCGGAAAAGATAAACGAAGGCTCGTCGAGCACGCTGACGGCTTTTTCGTATGATCCCGTATCGCACAATAAATCCGCGTACAAAAGCCGAGCTCCGTCACGGTTATAGCCCGTCCACACGCCTCCCGTAAGCGCCTTTTCCGCAAGCGGGAGAATTTCCGCGCGGGGGTGTTTAAGCTTTTCGAGCGCGGCCGCTTCGATATAATACAGGTCGGCGACACTGTCATCGTATGCGAGTCCCATCTTCGCCTGAGCAAGAGAGGCATCCCACGCGGACTCGGCAAAATAATCTTCGGCGAGTTTTAAAAATCTCACGGCGGTTTTTCTGTTCGCCGCGGCAAGCCCTTTATCCTCGGCAAAAAGGGATGCGGAAAAATTAATAAAAAAAATCGATACAAACACTGCGGCAAGCGCCGTCTTTTTCATAGTTCAAACCTCGATATCGTTTACGATCCAATCGCGCATGCCCAATACGCTTCCCCATATACACACGATCTTTTGTTCGGCCCTTGCAAGTTCCTGCACGATCGGGATGCGCTCTCTGTCGCGAGGAAAAACTTTCCAATCCGCGAGGATATCGGACACGGATTTTTCACCGCCTGAAGCCGTCGTAACGGAGTCGCCCGCCTGTCTGCTCCGTATGCAAAACGGAAGCGAAACGCACAGCACGGAAGATTCCCCCGATTCGCCCTTGCAAAAAACAGCCGCTCTTTTACGGGCCGATCGGCCGCAAGCATCGTCTTTTTTCTCGACACAAAGCAAACCGAAAGGCATTTTATAAGCGCCCGTTTTCCGTATTATAGCAGAAAATCCCGTGTCGGTCGCGTCCTTTTGCGATTTTTTTACGGAAATCGATTCGCACCTTATTTCAACGGAGACACCCGACGCTTCTTCAAAAAAAACTCCGGAAGAGGCCGCTGCGTTACAGATACGCTCGACAAAACGATAGGGTACGCGCACTTCGATTCCGATTTTATTAAAAGCGTGGTATAAAAGCCGCCTTTGAAGCGCACGGGGTGCGGAAGAAAAATCCGCTCTCGGCATACGCATACCCTCTCCGCTTTCGCTCCACGAAAAGGAATCGGCAAGCGCGATAAGCGCGTCGTCGTCGTCGCGCGCTTTTTTCGCTCCCGCTAAAACGGCGCTTTTCCATCCGGGAATAAGAGCGTCGAGGACGGGAACGAGGCGGCGCCTGATTTTATTTCTGAAATACGACGTATCGCCGTTCGTGCCGTCGACACGCCAAGGAATATGCTCAAGCGTCAAAAACCGCTCGATCTCGCACCGAGAGATACCGAGCAGCGGACGGATAAACATACCGCGCGTTTTTTTTATGCCGCCCCCTCCGTCCGCACCTCCCCCTTCGAAAAAACGCATGAGGAGGGTTTCAAGCTGGTCGTCTTCGGTGTGCGCGAGCGCGATAAAAGAGGTTTTTTTTTCTCGGGTGAATTCTTCGAACGCTTTATAGCGAAGATGGCGCGCGGCTTCTTCCAAACCCTTTTTGCGCCTTTCCGCTTCGCCGAAAACTTCGCCCGGCAAAAAGGTTTTGCACGTGCAGTCGACGGGAAAGCCTTGTCTTGAAAAATCTGCGCACAGCGACTGTACGTAGAGCGCGTCCCCTTCGCTTTCTTTTTCATCTCTGATATTGTGATTTATCGTGATGACGTGAAGCGCGATATTTTTTTCACGCGCAATGCGGGCAAGGGAAACGAACATCGCAACCGAATCCGCACCCCCCGACACCGCAGCTCCGAGCGAAATCGACGCGCTTTGAGACGACGCGCTCTGATGAGACGCGCCCCCTGCCCTCGACGTGCCGGCTTCGTGCAAAACCGCACGAGCTTCAGGCGATGCGGCATCGAACGCACATCCCGTACACGAGCGCAAAGAGACGCGCACCCGCTCTATAAAATCGTCGATAAAATCATCGGCTGAGACAATATCGCTTTTCATGCACTCGGTATTTTAAAACAAAAACGGCCGCCCCGCAAGAGACAGCCGCATGCTTTTTTACCGCTCGCTCAGCGGGCGGAAGTAATGCTCACGAGAGATGCGTTTCCGTCGGTCAGGACGGTCACGCCTTCGTTCAATTTCAAATCTTTTACACGGAACGTATCGCCGATGTTGAGCGCGGATACATCCGCCGTAACGGACTGCGGCATCTTGCGAGGTACCGCCTGCACGGTGATTTCCGGCAAATGCTTGAGCATATAGCCGCCCTTCAAAACGCCGGCGGGAGTTCCCGTATACGAAAGCTTGAATTTGGCAATAAGCTTTTCATCCGCATCGGGCTCGAAAAAATCGGCATGGAGCACTCTGTCGCGGAGGATGGCGTATTCCGTATCTTTAATAAAAGCGTCGCGAGCTTCCTGTCCGTCTATTTTCAAGGAGACAAGCGTTGTCGGCGTAATCGAACGCCATACTTTATTGAACTCGACTTCATCGATTTCGAGCATCGTCGACTTACCCTTCGCATCGTACATGACCGCAGGAAGGCGACCTGCAGCACGTAATTTTTTCGCCGCTGTTTTTCCCGTCGTCGTGCGGGTCTTTGCATTGATAACCAATTGATCCATTTTTAGGACTCCTTACATTAAAAAAAACAGCAGAAGCTTTTTCGGAATCCGCTGTTTTTCCGATTATTCGCTGGGACGACAGGATTCGAACCTGTGGAATACCGGCACCAAAAGCCGGGGGCTTACCGCTTGCCGACGTCCCAATAAAAAACTTTTGTTATATGCTGCCGTCTTCGGGAGACAGCGGAGCATCGTCGCCAGAGCCCGCTTCTTCAACGTGACCGGCGTTGTATTCATCCAGCACTCTCTTTTGGAGTTCCGTCCTGAAATCAGGACAAATCGGATGCGCTATATCTTTATATTCACCGTTTGCGGTCTTTCTGCTCGGCATGGCGATAAATAAACCGTTTTTCCCTTCGATAATCTTTACGTTATGCACGACAAAGCAATTATCAAAAGTGACCGTCACATAGGCGCGTAATTTACCCTCGCCTTCCACTTTCCGAATGCGCAATTCCGTAATTTGCATACGTTCCTCCGTTTGTTCAAACGAGCTTATCTGCAATGAAAAGGACGTACCGCAAGGATTCCTTTCCATCGTAAAGCAAGCGCAGAACGGGCACTTTCCGCATCCGCTTCGGAAGCGAAAACCCCGTAGACCGTTGAACCGGATCCGGACATTTCGACAAACAAAGCGCCTTCCCGACGAAGGTCGTCCAATGCGAAGCCGATTTCCGGAAATCGACTTACTAAGAACGGAGTAAAACTGTTTGCAAAATTCCAGCTTGAAGCCGGAGTTTTGTATACGGTTTCTAAATCCGCATAATCCGGGCATGGCACTATCTTTCCCGCCGCAAAGCCCTCGTCGAAAAGCGCATAGGCTTCCCGCGTCGAGCTGTGAACGCCGGGAAAAACAAGCAGCATAAACAGGTCATCACGCGCATGAATCGGTTTTACGATTTCACCGCGACCCGTAACAACTGCACATCCCTCCGCACCGCACAATAAAAAGAAGAACACATCGCTGCCGATTTTTGACGCGATGTCTTCCAGCTGCCGAACGGAAAGCGTTATTTTATTCAACACTTCGAACGCCCGTATGCATGCAGCCGCATCGGAAGATCCGCCGCCCAATCCGCCGCCGGAAGGGATTCGTTTTTCGAGCACGACATGCACGCCGAAATCATCCATACCGGTAACCGAACGGAACGCGTTATATGATGACAAAATCGTATTGTCGCTCGGAAGCTTCATATCTTCACACTCGACGATACAGCCTTTTTTTTCGGACGCGCGCACGACAAGCGTGTCGAAAAGCGTGACCGTTTGAAAAATGCTTTCGATCGTATGAAATCCGTTTACACGTCCCGGCAAAACATGCAGTCCGATGTTTATCTTCGCAGGAGCGTTTACACAGACTTCAGTCATCATAAATCGAATTATTATACAAATTTTAATCCGCCGTGTCAAATACGCGCAGGAGGTTTTTTCGCAGCGATTTTTTCGTCAGCGGATCAGCATCGCGTCTCCGTAGCTGAAAAAACGGTAACGCTTTTCTACGGCGATTTTATACGCATTTAAAATATGTTCGCGCCCGGCAAAAGCGCTCACGAGCATGATGAGCGTCGATTCGGGCGTGTGAAAATTCGTAAAGAGTTCGTCCGCGACTTTAAAGCGAAAACCGGGATACATAAAAATATGAGTACTCCCCGACCCGGCTTTTACAAAGCCGTTTTCGTCGCATGAAGATTCGAGCGTTCGCACGGACGTCGTTCCGACGGCAAGCACGCGTCTCCCGCTCCGTTTTGCATCGTTGATCTTTTGCGCGGTAATATCGGGGACAGTGTACGCTTCTTCGTGCATTTTGTGCTTTTCGATTTCGCTTTCGCGCACGGGCAAAAAAGTTCCGAGCCCGACGTGGAGCGTCACCCACGCAATATCGATTCCCTTCTCTTTCAGGCGCGAAAGCATGGCTTCGGTAAAGTGAAGGCCTGCAGTCGGACAGGCTGCGCTCCCGGTCGTCTTTGCATACACGTTTTGATAGCGCTCCGCATCGGAAGCCGTATCGCCCCGCTTGATATAGGGCGGAAGCGGTATGTGACCGTTTTTTTCAAACCAGCTTTCGGAAATCGGATTGTCAAACTTGAAATTTCGGAATTCCGTTCCGGCATCTTCTCCCTCGATAACGCCGAAGAAGCCGTCCGGAAACGCGTAACGCATGCCGCGCTTTTGCTTTTTTGCGCCCTTTACCATCGTCCGCCACAGAAAGCCTTTTTCATCGATTTGATGTAAAAACATAAACTCGCATTCGCGGCCGGTCGTCTCTTTTACACCGAACACACGCGCGCGGCGGACTCGGGAATCGTTAAAGACGGCAAGCGTGCCGGGCTCAAGCAAGTCGGGAAGATCGCGCATATCGAAGTGCGAAACGCTGCCGCTCTTCTTATCGAGGAGCATAAGTTTATCTTCGCCCCGTATACCCGACGGCTGCTGCGCGACAAGCTCTTCCGGCAGATCAAAATAAAAGTCCGTCGTTTTCATGACGAATCGCTCCTTCGATGCCGAGATGTTTGTACGCTTTTTCCGTCGCAAGACGGCCCCTGTTCGTCCGCTGCAAAAGCCCGCACTGAATGAGATAGGGTTCATAATAATCGACGAGGGTGTCGAGCGATTCTCCGACGGATATCGCAAGCGTTTCCGCTCCGACCGGCCCGCCGCCGAAGTTTTCGATAACCGAACGCAAAATCGTTCTGTCGTAGCGCTCAAGTCCGAGACTGTCGATTTCTAGGCGCGAAAGGCCGGCTTCGACGATATCCTTTGTGATCCTGCCGCGTCCGTCCACTTGCGCAAAATCGCGCATACGTTTGAGTACGCGGTTTGCGACGCGGGGCGTTCCGCGCGAACACGATGCGATGAGAAAGGCCGCATCGTCGTCGACCGAAACGGAAAGCAGTTTCGCGGAACGGTGAATGATCGAAGCGAGCTCTTCGCCCGTATAATAATTCAAGTGTTCGATGATGCCGAAGCGGCTGACAAGCGGTGTCGACACGCTGCCCGCCCGCGTCGTCGCTCCGACAAGCGTAAACGGAGGAATCGGAATGCGCACCGTGCGGGCTGCCGCTCCCTGACCGATCACCCAGTCGAGTTCGAAGTCTTCCATCGCAATGTAGAGCATTTCTTCGATCGCGGGCTTGAGCCGATGGATTTCATCGATAAAAAATACCGTCCGCGGCGTAATCGTCGAAAGGATGCCGACGAGGTCTTTGGGTTTGTCGAGCGCGGGGGCGGACGTTATCTTAAAATCCGCTCCGAGTTCGTGCGCGGTGATCTGAGCGAGCGTCGTTTTGCCGAGTCCCGGCGGCCCTATCAAAAAGAGGTGATCGAGCGCTTCTTCCCGGTTCCGCGCCGCAGCGATAAAGACCGAAAGATTTTTTTTCGTCGTCTCCTGACCGAGAAATTCGTTTAAAAGCTGAGGGCGGAGTTTGTTTTCCTGCGCGTCGTCATCACCGGGAAAGTCGGCGCGGACGATGCGGGAAAAATTTTCGGCTGCGGAAAAAGATGAGTCAAGTGCGGCATCTTCATCGTGCATTTCAGCGTCGGTGCGTATTTTGCGTTTACCGCTCATTGTGCAAGCTCCGTGAGGGCGCGGCGGAACACCGCATCCTCTTTTTCGGTTTGTTTTTTCGCATCCCAGCCGTCCGTCTTCGAAAGAGCCGAAACCGAATCCACGACCGCACCTTCGCATATCTTTCGTTCATAGCCCATAGATACGAGAGATGCGACGACCGCTTCAAAGGGATTTGCGCTTACGCGGCGGGTATCGGGGGCGCCCGGAATGGTCAGTTTGCCTTTGAGTGCAAGCAGCATTTTCGCCGCAGTCTTTTTTCCGATGCCCGGAATCCGCTCGAGTACGGAAACGTCTCCCTTGTCGAGAGCCGAAACGAGATCGCTTCCCGCGATATTCGTCAGTATTTTTACCGCAGCCTTCGGCCCGATGCCGTCGACTTTTAAAAGGTCGAAAAAAAGAGCGCGTTCTTCGTCAGATGCAAAACCGTAGAGCGACATGATATCTTGGCTGTGCACGAGATACGTAAATATCCTGCCCTCTTCTCCGACGCGGGGAAGCGCATCGAGGGAAGAACCGGGTACGGTGAGTATCCACTCGATGCCGTGCGTATCGATCGAAACCGTGTTTTGAGATTTTCCGGTAATCGTGCCGGTGAGGCTGTTGAACATAAGATCACTATATCACAAAACATTTGCATAGTGCAAATGCGTGAGCGCGCCCGCGAGCGCGTCGGCCGCGTGATCGGGTTTCGGTTCCGTTTCGAGAGCGAGGAGGAGTTTTACGTATTTTTCGACGAGTACTTTGTCCGCTGCGGCCGTCCCCGTCACCGCCTGTTTGATTTGATTGGGAGTATATTCTCCGAGTGAGATACCGTGTTGAGCGATGCACAGCGTTGCCACTCCCCGCGCTTCGGCAACACCCATCGCAGAAGACGTATTGCGTGCAAAATACAGTTTTTCCATAGCCGCTTCTCCGGGTGAGAATTCCTCTATGATCGAACAAAGCCGTGCGTAAAGCGCCAAAAGGCGCTCGCCGTGCGGTGTGCGGGCGGCGGTTTCTATGACGCCGTAGCTTACCATGCGGTAGCGGCCGTCTTTATAATCGACGACGCCGAATCCCGTCGATGCAAGTCCCGGATCGATACCGAGCACGCGCCGGATCTTTTTACCGGATTTTTTTGCATAGGCATTTTTCGTTCCCGGAAGCGGTTCGAAGCCGTACATGATTATTTTAAAACGTCTTCGCCGCGCCCCATCGCGTTCAATCCCGTTTTGGCAAATTCGAGGATGCCGTAAGGTTCGAGGAGGGCGATGAGACTTGAGATTTTATCTTCGCTGCCTGTCGCTTCGATGATCACGGATCCCGTGCTTACGTCGACGATGTGCGCGCGGAAGATATCGCAGGTTCCGATGATCGCCGCCCTGCTTTCCGCACCCGCCTTTACTTTAATGAGCGCCATTTCGCGTTCGCAGGTTTTCGCAGGATCGCAGTGCTGGATCGAAATCACTTCGACGAGCTTTGCAAGCTGCTTTTCGATTTGATCGAGGATGTATTCGTCGCCCTTTACGACGATCGTCATGCGCGATTGTTCGGGGTTTTCGGTCGCACACACGGTAAGAGAATCGATATTGTAACCGCGCCTGGAAAAAAGCCCCGACACGCGGCTCAAAACGCCCGCATGATTTTCCACGAGAATCGATATCACATAATTTTTCATACAAACCTCATTGCCGCGCTTATATTTTTTTTCGGCTTTCGGCGTAAATGCCGAGGAGCCGTACATCCTGGGCTTCCGCTTTGAGCGCGGTCATAACTCCGTCGACGTACGAAGCGGCGTCGCGCTCGTCTTCCGGAAGCTCCGCATCCGCATAAAATCGGTAACGCCACGGCTCTCCGTGAATCGGTCGCGATTCGAGCCGCGTCAAATTGAGACGGGACGATTGAAATACGCCGAGGCACGAACACAGCGCGCCCGGTTCGTTTTTTACGCAGAACATAAAGGACGCAGTATTCGGCTTTGCGTTCCACGCTTCATACGTTTTATCGGCCGTCCGATTCTTGCCCTCCGAATCAACAAAGTGATTTGGGGCAATGACGACAAAGCGCGTATAGTTTGCCGCATCGTCTTCGATCGAATCTTTTAGCACTTCAAGATTATAATAATCGGCGTTGACGGCGCTTGCGATCGCGGCGTTTTCTTTCGACGCGAGCTCGGCGACTTCGCTCGCAGCCGTCGCCGTCGAAACGCATTCGATTTTGTTCCAATTATAGCGGCGGAGAAATTTCGAACACTGACTGAGCGCCTGCGGATGAGAATACACCGTTTTTATCGAATCGAGCGATGAGCCTTTTTCACCGAGCAGCGAATGCTGAATGCGGAGCAGCACCGCACCGACGATGCTCACATCTTCAAACTGCGTCAAATTATCGTAGTTTTCGAACACCGAACCCGCAAGCGTATTTTCGATCGGCACCATGCCGTAATCCGCTTCTCCCCCTGCGACCTTTTGAAAAATTTCGCGAAACGAATCGACCGAAAGAGAAGCCGCTTCCCCGTCGAAATAACGCGATATCGCCTGTTCCGCATAGGCGCCTCGCTTTCCGCTGAACGCGCATACGACACCTTCCCTCACTTTTTTCTGTCCGGGCTCTTCGCTCTTTTTTTCCGCGTTCCTTACACGCACGAGCGATTTTCCGACGACGGGCGAAAGCGCTTCCACATCGCGCATGAGTTTGTCGAACTGTTCGGGATAGAGCGACTGCGCTCCGTCGGAAAGCGCTTTGTCGGGATTGCAGTGCACTTCAACGATGATGCCGTCGGCGCCTGCGGCCACGGCTGCCAAAGCCATGGGAGACACTTTATCGCGGATGCCGAGAGCATGGCTCGGATCGACGATGATCGGAAGATGCGTCATACTCCGCAAAATCGGGATCGCCGAAAGATCGAGCGTATTGCGCGTCGCCCGCTCGTAAGTGCGGATGCCGCGTTCGCACAAAATCACGTTTTTGCAGCCCGACGAAAGCAGGTATTCCGCGGACATAAGCCACTCTTCGATCGTCGCTGAAAGCCCGCGCTTTAAAATCACCGGCTTGTCGATTTTTCCGAGACGCTTTAACAATTCGAAGTTTTGCATATTGCGCGCGCCGACTTGGTACACGTCGACGCCGTGAGCTTCCATAACGGGAATGTACTCCGACGCGACAACTTCGGTGACGACCGGCATACCGTACGCATCGCCCGCTTCTTTTAATAATTTCAAACCTTCTTCGCCCAAGCCTTGAAACGAATACGGAGAAGTGCGCGGTTTATAGGCACCGCCCCGCAGCATGGCAGCTCCGCTTTTTGCAACGCTTTCGGCCGCGCACATCATCTGCTCCCGCGACTCGACGGCACAGGGACCTGCGATCGCCGTGATGCGCATGCCGCCGACTTTGACAACTTGACCGCGGTTCGAAAGAATTTCGACGACGGTGTTTTCAGGCTTAAACTCGCGGCTCGCCATCTTGTAGGGTTTTGAAATCGGAATGACGCGCTCGACGCCGGAAAGTATTTCGACTTCGCGCGGATCGACTTTGAGTTTGCCGACGGCGGCAATGATCGTCGCTTCTTCTCCGACGATTTCATTCGTTTTAAAATCGTTTTGAGCGAGAAAGAGCGCGAGCTTTTTTCTGTCGTCTTCGGAAATATTCTTTTTTAAAACGATAACCATAGAGCGCCTCCGCCGATTTTGATACAATCCTTATTTTTCGGGATTAAAACTTACCGTGCGCAAAATGTCTCCGAAAACGCCCGCCGCCGTCACGCCCGCACCCGCTCCGTAACCGCGCACGGTGAGAGGAATCGGCTGATAGCGCTCGGTGTGAAATACGAAAGCGTTTTCCCCGCCCTTTACGCCGTAGAGCGGATCGTCTTTACCGACTTCGAGCATACCGACGGTATAGGCGCCGTCTTTGATCGACGCGCCCATACGGAGCACTTTACCTTCTTTTCGAAGATCGGCGATCTTTTTATGAAAATAACCGTCGATTTCTTCGAGTTTTTTCATAAACTCTTCGACCGTGCCCGACGAATCGAAAGAATCGGGAAACACTTTATTGATTTTGATGTCGTCGAGTTCGATCGCAGCCCCCGCCTCTCGCGCGATGATGAGCGCTTTTCGTGCGACATCCATGCCGTTCAAATCGTCGCGCGGATCGGGTTCCGTAAAGCGGAGCTCTTTCGCTTCTTGTACCGCTTTGCTGAACGGCACGTCTTCGTCAAGCCGTCCGAAAATATACGAAAGAGATCCCGACATGATGCCCGTAAAGCCCCTAAGCTTATCTCCGCTTTTAAATAAATTCTGCAGCGTGTCGATGATCGGGAGTCCCGCCCCGACGTTCGCTTCGTAGAGAAAGCGGCGCCTCATGCCGTTTGCGGTTTTCCTCAGTTCACGGTAATAATCGATCTTCATCGAGTTCGCTCTCTTGTTCGGCGTTACGACCGAAAGACCGGCTTTGAACAGATCGATGTAGCGCTCTGGCAAATCGTAGGAAGCGGTGCAGTCGACGAATACGGGATTGAGCGGTTTCATCTCTTTGACGAATTTAATAATTTCATCGACGCTCGACTTTTGCGGTACCTCTTTTATTTTTTTCCGCCACGACGCAAGGTCTATGCCGTCGGCTTCGACGAGCATTCCGTCGACCGTCGAAATCGCCATGACGCGGATATCGACGTTTTCAGAAAGCAGCTTTTCCCTCTGGTCGCGGATTTGATCGAGGAGCGCGCCGCCGATCGTTCCGGCACCGAACACGAACACTTCGATAGTCTGCGCCGTGTTGAAAAAGAAACGGTGAGCTGCGCGAACGGCAGTGTCTCCGTATTCGCCGAGCACGACACAGGACGTACAGCGCTCAGAGGATCCCTGCGCGATCGCAATGATATTGACATCTTGAGAAGCGAGCGCGGAAAAAAACCGTGATGCCACTCCGCGCTTTTGAATCATATTATCGCCGACGATCGAAACGATTGCGCAATTTTTTTGTACTTCGATCGGATTGATGACGCCGTCGCTTATTTCCAGTTCGAACTCCGCTTTCAGCACATCGATGGCGCGGTCGGCTTCCGTATCGCGGATACAAAACGAAATCGTATATTCCGACGACGACTGCGTGATGAGCAAAATCGAAATCGATGCGCGGGAAACGGCGGCAAAGATTCTGCTTGCCATACCGGTTCTTCCGCGCATATTCGTTCCGCTCACGCTTATCATCGCCGTGTTTTTCAAACACGAAATACCGCAAACGTCTCCGACTCTTTTTTCGCTTTCAAACGGACCGCGACCGATCCTCGTGCCGCGGGCATCGGGACGATGACTGTTTTTACTCCACGCTTCGATATCCTTTGCTGCAAGCGGCGCAATCGTTTTCGGGTGCAGCACTTTACTTCCGAAAAACGCGAGTTCGAGCGCTTCTTCGTAACTCATATCTTCGACGAGGATCGCATCTTTTACAACGCGCGGATCGGCCGTATAGATGCCGTCGACGTCCGTCCAAAATTCCACTTTCGAAGAACCCAGCGATGCGGCGATGATCGAAGCGGAAAAATCGGAACCGTTTCTGCCGAGAAGACCCGGAACGGGAGCGCAGCCGGTGCCTCGTATCCACGAGCAGATAAAGCCCGGAAACAATAAAATGCGCGTTTGCGATTGATTTTCACCGTCGCGGTACGGCAGCATTGCTTCGGCGCACTTTGCATAATCGGGATCCCCTTCTCTGTGATTTCCCGTCGTAAAAATGAATTTCCGCGAATCGAGCAAAATGACGCTCTGCCCTTTTGCAAGCAAAACCGCTTTCATGATCGGCGCGCTTAAAAGCTCTCCCATACCCATGATGCGGCAGTGAACGGTACCCGGACATTCGCCGAAAGACACGCAGCCGGTTAATAATTTTTCGTATTCTTCGAAAATCGGCTCGAGCTCTTTTAAAACGGATGCGGCATCGAAAGCCGAAAGCTTTGACTGAAGTTCCGAACAAATATCCGAATGCACAGCTCTCAGTTCGTGAACGAAATTTTCGGCGCGCATACCTTTTACGCACGCGTCGATGCTTTCCTGCAATTTATTCGAAACGCCCGCGACGGCGGAAACGACAACGCTTACGCGCCCTGCTTCCGCACGAGAGATAATAATGTCCGCGGATGAAAGGATGCGGCGTGCGCTTTCCATCGACGTGCCGCCGAATTTTAAAGTAATCATAATCTTCCTCTTAAAGAATAATTAATATGATAACAAAAAGGACGTGCGTACTCAATATGGGGATTTCACAGGGATATTTGTTATTGTGCGCGGGCTTTTCTGCTTTCCGCAAAAGGTACTTTATACGAAGATTCCCTTTTACGATCGCGGACAGATCCCTTGATGTGATATAATCAAACTATAGTGGAAGCCTGTCAATAGTTTGTTATATTTAATAGAGGTAACGACATCTGAAAGGAGGCATGATAAAAAGTGTCGTCTGAAATATTGCCGACACTTTTTATTTCAAGTTTGCGCGGATGTTTGCAGAAGACGTGTATACGTGCCGTACCGATAAAAATCTATGAATACGATACGCTTTATTTTGCAAACTCGACTATTGAACGTGTGCGCGCACGCGCACGGCTAAAAACTTTTTCGGAAATTGCTATTTCCTGCAAAAGTTTTTATGGGAGGTTTTTATGTTTATTGAAATTCGACCGTATGAAAAAGAACGTTTATCGGTGCATTTTAAAGCTGAGGGAGAAAATTTTTCCAAAATTCTGCAATCAATAAAAAAAGTACCTAATAAGGTTTGGATACCTGCTAGATGTTTTTGGATTATTCCTGCCGACCGTAATTCTTGCGATATTTTATTAAACAACCTTTATAATGAAGGTCTTTTCAGGGCTGATTCCTGCTTTGATTTTAAAAATTCTGAACTTAATAATACTGAGTCTTTGAATACCGAAATTATTGGAAAAAGGAATAATGATACTGCAAGCGATGTTCAGTGTATTTTAAATAAGTTGGAAGAAGTTATTACTGCAAAACACTACAGCAAACGTACACGAGAAGCATACAGCTATTGGATAAGCCGTTTTATCCGTGAACATAAGGATAAAAATCTTAAAACTCTTTCCGACACGGAAATAAATGCCTTTGTGAGCCGTCTTGCAGTAAAGGAAAAGGCTGCCGCTTCAAGCCAAAATCAGGCTCTTGCGGCTCTTTTGTTTCTATATAAAAACATATTAGGCTTAACTATAAAGACTCCTGAAAATATAGTCCGTGCTAAAAAGCCTAAAAAGCTGCCTGCCGTAATGACCCGTGAGGAAACTGCAAAGATATTCTCTCTTTTGCCTGAAAACGATTACGGGCTTATTATCCGTTTGCTTTACGGAACCGGAATGCGGCTTATGGAAGCCTTGCGATTAAGAATTCAGGATATCGATTTTGGGAAAAACGAAATTACGGTACACTGCGGAAAAGGTGCGAAAGACCGTAAAACCGTACTGCCTGTTTCGCTTAAATTTCCGCTTCAAAAACATTTGGAAGATGTCCGGCGTATTCATGAGGCAGACTGCAAGGACGGTTTCGGTTCGGTGCCGCTTCCGTTTGCTCTTGCAAAAAAATATCCCAATGCCGGCAAAACTTGGGTATGGCAGTGGGTGTTTCCTCAAGCACGCCGATGGCGTAACAAAGAAACCGGCGAGCAAGGGCGCCACCATATCGATCCTTCGGTTATTCAGCGCACCCTGCACGAAGCTGTTTTACGGTCGGGTATTCCGAAGCCAATCGGCTGCCACACGTTCCGCCACTCATTTGCAACACATCTACTGGAATCCGGTTACGATATCCGCACCATTCAAGAACTTCTCGGTCACAGCGATGTTTCAACCACTATGGTTTACACCCACGTCCTCAACCGCGGCGGTCTCGGCGTTCAAAGCCCTATCGACCGAATGTGATTCGCCTTTATCCCATTTAGTGAAGATAGGCCTAATCTGGCTGTTGATGATGTGTTACGACAGACATTATGGTAGAAAGATGAAGCTGCTTGGTGAGGTGCCAATTTAGATTGAAAATGCGTAGTTTGCGTGATATAATGAGGAAAGGTTGAAACAATGTTATGTGGACTGCCCGTAGTGGGATGCTTTTGAGGAGAAAATAAAATGGGGAATTTTAAAAATCAAATTGATGAAGACATAAAATATTATCAACAAGAATTTTCTTATGTAAATAACATTGAAAAGAACGAATGGGCATTTAATTTTTGGGTTTTAGATAAACTTTTTTCTGTTGACGAAGAATTAATAGAATCAAAAATTGTTGAGTATCATGACTTAGGTATTGATGCATATGAAATATATGAAGATACTAAAGAAGTATATTTGATTCAGAATAAATATTATAGTGACAATACTCCATTATCATCAGAATATATAAAAAATGATTTTCTTTTAAGGGCAATCACAGCACTTGAAAATGGGACTTACCCAAAATCAGAAGAATTACAAAAATTTTTCTCAAAATATAAATCGAATCCTGATTTTTCTGTAAAACTTCAATTATTTATTACGAATAATAATGAATCTAAAGAAATTGATGATTATATAAAAAAATTTAATTCAGAACATCCAAAGTATATTGCGAAAGTTTTTTATTTGAATGATATAGAAAGCAGGTATTATGATGAGACAAAAGTAAGGCAAAAGAATTTTTCTACAAAATTAGAAAGTATTAACAAAGGTACAATTTTAAACATAAAAAATGAAGCATATAAGATGGCAAATATACTTGATGCTAGATACGCATTAACGCCAGTTGTGTCTTTGTATAGACTTTATAGAGAAGCTATTGAAAAAGGGTATCCAATTTTTGAAAAAAATATACGTGAATACTTAGGTAATAAAGGAATAAATAGTAATATTTATAAAACTTTGTTAGATAAAGAAGAAAGAAAAAACTTTTTCTATTATAACAATGGAATTACGATTATCTGTGATAAAATAGGTTCAATTAATACAGTTTCAACGAGTAGTAATCTTAATGTTGTCTACACAATTGATAATCCACAAATTGTAAATGGTTGTCAAACAGTAAATTCAATTTATGAAGCATTAGATAATATAGATTCAAAAGATCTTGAAAAAGAGTTCAAAGATACTTTTGTAATGGTAAAAATTCTTGAAATTAACAGGCAAGATGCAAAAGAAGAAAATCTTTATAAAAACATTGTTCGATACAATAACTCTCAGAATTCAATTGATGAAAAAACATTTGTAGCAAATACAGATATATTTATTCGTTTACAAACAGAATTTGAGAAGAAAGGATTTATTTTGCTAATAAAACAAAGTGATTCCAATAAATACTCTTCAAAATATAAAACAATTTCAGAATTGCAGAAAAATGCCTCTGAACGACTAACTCGATTTAATCTTCCAAATTTTAAGAAAGCTAGTGATTCTTTTATAAAACTAGAAAAATTTTTGCAAGTAATAAATGCATTTGCAAGTGGTGGTTATATTGCGTATGTAAAGAAAAGTACAATGCTAAAGTTTGGTAGCGAAACATATCAAACTGCCATAAATTTTATAAAAAATGGAAATGTAACAAATGATGTTCTTCTAGATCTTTTTATGCTTTATTTAAAAGCTGAACAAACAAAAAAAGAATCAGAAGATAAACGTTCTCCAATTCCGTATTATCTTATTGATTGTTTTGCAAAATATGAGTGTAAAGATAGAAAAGTTGATTTTATATCTTCGGAATTGTCAGACTCATCAAAAATTTTGCATATAGTCAAATTATATAAGGCTGTAAGTAGTGCTTATTCAAAGGAATACGCGAAAAAATTCAGTGTAGATTACAACAAAATGATTAAGCAAAATGTAAATTATGAAATTTTAGATAATCTTCGAGATACATTGAAAGATGTAATATAAAACCACATAACACCCGCTTCAACGCTGACATTGCGGACGAGCCGCAAATGCAGGTTAAGCGAATGTTAGGCGGATGGTGCAATGCACCACGTATGGATGAAATATGAATGAAATAATGCTTGAAGCTATGATAAAAGAAGCCCAATTTACTTGTGAAATGCTTTGCTCTGGATATACACAAATTCGAAAGGCTAATTATGCAAAAAAAGGAGTATACTTCCAAGCATTTACAAGTTTATCTACTGGGTTTGAACGAATATGCAAATTATGTTACATATTAATTTATGCCATTAAGAATAGTTATCAATTTCCTAATGCAACACAAATGAAGAGTATTTTTGGGCATGATATTTTGAAAATATATGACGAAATTAAAAAATTTAAAATGGAAAACCATATTCAGTATACTTTTAAACAAGAAATCGATGGTGATATTTATCAAAATATCTTAAAAATATTATCGCGTTTTGGTAAAGGAGATAGGTATTCAAATATAGATTTATTAATAAATAATTGCAATTATAAAGACCCAATTAGTGTATGGTATAAAAAAATTGATTTATTTATTTATCAAAATAATATCTCGGATAAGAAGAAAGAAAAAATAAAAAACAATGCAATTATTATGAATGAATTCTTATCTGATTATGTAACGGTTTATCATTCAGATGAAGATGGAAATCTAATAGATAATGTATATGATGGCGCAATGCAATCTGGAATAAATGATGTTGTTTGTCCATATAGGCAACAATATATTTTTCATATTATTCGATATTTTTCAGAATCAATTTTCTCGATAGAAGAAATTATTAGAAGGCAGAATTTATTTGAAATTCCATTTTTTAGAGATATATTTGGTGTTTTTTATAATAATGATTCATATATGAAAAATCGAAAAACTATTTCAATATAAAAAAATGCCTAACACCGTTTTCAAAGCCGACAACGCAGACAAGCTGCGTTGCGGTTTAAAACAATGTTATGGCGACAGGCCACTGGCCTGCTTTTTTAGAAGGAAAAATGAAAAGAACAGTTTCATTATTATTTATATGTATATATCTATATTAACTGCTATGCAATAAATTTTGCAATAAATTCTAAAAGTTATCCACATTGGGCTTTTCAACAGTATAATTTTTGTCATGAAGAAAATACCGATTCTAAAAATCATAACAATATTGTGCTTTGGACTCATACCGTACAAACATGGCCATTTGGTATTTTGTATGATGATTTTAGTTTTTTAGTAGATAAGAATATATCATGGAAAAAAATGATGATTTATAGTTTTTCTTATCAGTCAGAGAATGGAGAAGTTTTTATCATTAAAAATAAAATAATAAACAATCATGGATATATGTTCAATGAAATTAAAAAATATTGGTTGGTTAAAGAAATGAAAGATGAAAAAAACTTCATAGGAAAAATTGTATATAGTTTTGATGATGGCGAACTTATTACAGAATATACTGAAATAACAGTTTGGTAATAAAGGATATAATTTCAGGCTTGGACTAAGAAGCGGTTTTATGCCGCTTAGGAACAGTACAATATATAGAAGCATACGCTTCAAAAAATATAATTCTGTAAAAGAAATATTTTTGCCATAACACCCGCTTCAACCTGACATTGCGGACGAGCCGCAAATGCAGGTTAAGCGAATGTTATGTGGACGCCCGCATTGGGGCACAAGGAGTTTAAAATGAACAAAATCGGTAAGTCATTAAAAAACTTAAATTGGAAATTATTTATTTCCCTTTTAATTATGGGATTGTGCCCTACAATTTATACAACATTAAGAGTGTTCTTTTTAGGTTCTTTACCTGGAGATTGGACATTTTCAATCGCCGGTCAGCTTTCGTGGGTAAATCTTATTTACGAAATATTAAATGAAGCAATAGTTCTTCCATTATATTTCTTTATGGGAAAATTCGTTGCAGAGAAATCTGAATATACAAACAGAATAAAAACCGGATTGATTATTTCATTTTGTGTTTATGCTGTTTGTTCTGTTTTAATTTGTTGTTTTACAAATCCTCTTTTGGCGGTAATGGCTACAAGTAAAGATATTATTACAGAATCTGCTGTATATATAAGAATAGAAAGTATCGCAAATATATTCTCGCTTCTCGCAACTTTTCTGCTCGTATGTTTGGTAACATTAGGAAAATCAAAATATGTATATATTCTTACAGGTGCAAAACTTGTGTTAAGTGTTATTTTTGATACCTTCTTTGTTTCTACATTAAATATATCTGCAAATCTTGGTGTAAACGGAATTGGTTATAGTAATATTGTTGTAAATCTTATTTTGTTTATAGTTTCAGTTATTTTGCTTAGTAAAGAAGGTTACTTTATTTTCAGTAAGGAAAAACTTTCTTTTGGATGGACTAAAGATTTTGTAAAAATTGGCGGTATCTCAGGAATAGAATCTTTTATCAGAAATATCGCTTATATGCTGATGATTAGCAGAATGGTAAACATGGTAAATGAGCAAGGTACTTATTGGGTTGCAAATAATTTTATTTGGGGATGGCTCTTACTTCCAATAAATCAGCTTGGAGAACTCATAAAACAGGAAGTTGGAACAAATGAAAAAGCTGTAAAAAATAATACTCTCGGATATTTTGCCGTTACTGTTATAGTATGTCTTGTATGGTTCATAACAATTCCGACTTGGAAAAGTTTTATGGCAAATGTTCTGCAGTTCTCTGATGTAGATAAATTATATAATCTTGTTATGGTGCTTCTTGGCTTTTATGTATTGTACGCCTTGCAAAATGTATTTGATTGCGAGTTTTACGGACTTGGAAAAACAAATTACATGCTTTTTGAATCTGTCGTTACAAATACAATTTATTATGGAACTGCCTTTGTTTTGTATTTGCTTGGTATGTGGACTCCGACTTTAATAGGAATTGCATTAATGTTTGGCATTGGAAATGCGTTTGACAGTATCGTTTCTGGAGGTGCTTTTGCATATCTTTTGAAGAAGAAAAAGATAAACATTCTGGACATTGAATAATGGAATTAGTATCAATATATGAACACATGGAAACAGGAGCTTCTAAAGTACCTGGCGGTCAAAATTGTAAAATCATTTTTCGTCACTCAATCAGAGGAAAAATAGAGTCCGGGGTTGGACGAGAAGTATCTCTTATTGACGAAGGAATTGAACTATGTAAAAGTTTTGGAAGAAATTTACAATATGACATCGGATATGTTGCTTCAAGTACTTGTTTACGAAACATTCAAACTTGTGAAAATATCCTTTTAGGAAAAAACCAAAATAGGAATATTGTAAAGGCTCCTAAAGAACTGGAATATCCACAGACAAAAGATAGATTTCTAAGCGATAAAGTTTTCGAAGAGCTAAAATTTAATAGTCAAGAAATAATTTTTAAATTAAAAAAGGAAGGTTTGGAAGGTTTTAATTCAATACAGGAATCTGCAAAAATAATGCTCGATTATATATTTTCCAATGGCAGTTTAGAGAATACTGTTGATTTGTATTGTACGCATGATTTTCAAATGGCTATTCTTTATGCATATTTATTTGACTTTGCTTCGACAAGAGAAAGTATTGAAAATAATAAATGGCCAATGATGTTAGAAGGTATGATTTTTTGGGGAGAAAGAAATCATTTTTGGTGTAGTTGGAGAAATGAAATTAGGGAGTTTGTAAACACATAACACCGTTTTCAAAGCCGACAAACGGGACAAGCCCGTTTGCGGTTCAAAACAATGTTAGACGGACACACCACTGGTGTGCTTATGTAAAATATCACTAAATGATATCAAAGTATAATATACTTTAGTATAAAATTCATGGAGGTGTTAAAAGATGGCAAGTTGGAAATCATATAGAGTATCAGATGTAGTTTCAGAGATTGATGAGGAAAAATATGTACTTCCTGTAATTCAACGAGAACTTGTATGGACAGAAGATAAAATGGAGCTTTTATTTGATTCTCTTTTAAAAGGAAATAGTTTTGGTAGTATAATTGTCATCGAAGAAGACAAAGATTCAAAACCTCTTTTTGCTTCTAGGGTATTTACAAAAAATGGAAATCCGTTGCCATCACAAAATAAAGAAAAACTTTCACAAACACAGTATTTTGTAATTGATGGACAACAACGTCTACAAACCTTCTACATTGGATTAAAAGGCTCATATCATGGAAAAAGCCTTTTCTTCGATTTATTCAGTGATTATAAAAATGATTATGATTTCGAGTTTGAACAAGAAGCATCATTATTACCAGCAGTAACAAAAGAAGAAAGACCTATAAAAAAATGTTTGTGGTTTTGCGCAAAGGATTTACTTCGTAGCTTAAAAGAAATCGGAGATGAGGAACAAGTTGCAGAAGATATAATCAAAAATTTCAGTATTTCAGACTCAGAAAAGAAAATATATATTACAAAAAATGTTAAAGCGTTTTATAGAAATATTATTTCTGTAGAAGCAATTGGTGTAGCAAAAGTAACCGTAAATAAATCTCTGCCAGAAATAGAGAATAGACAAAAAATTGTAGAGCTTTTCAGAAGGCTTAACGATGGTGGTACAAAGCTTTCAGCTTTAGATTTGGTTGCATCTACGTTAAAAGGTTTTGATTATAGAATGGAATCATTTCTTCGCGAAATGGAAGAAGAATTTATAGACATGGGTTTAAGCCCTGAAAATTTAATAAAATTGATTTTTCTTTTGCAAGATAATCATACAAAAGAAATGACAGCTATTGAAGCTGCTGATGCAGAATTTGCCATTCAAAAACAAGAAAGAATTAAAAATACTTTAACGGCACTCCGAATCTTCTTGGAATATACACACCTTTATGAGTATTACAAAAATTCAAATCGTTCTTTCATACCATTATTTTTTGTTTCTTATCATATTTTCCATAAAAATATTTCTGATTCTGCAATATTAGAATACTGGAATGATTATGAAACAAGTAATGTTGATTTTAAACCTATGCAGGTATGGATTTATAAATCACTCTTAAATGGTGTGTTTAGAAGTAAAGGTGCTGGTTGGATTCCATATAAAACAGGAATAAAGAAAATTTTATCAGAAATAAAAAACTTCAAAAATAAAATATTTCCTTGCGAAGAATTGTTTAAGGTATATATGAATCATCCAATAGTATATACAAATGACTTTTCAATAGAAAACTTAGATAAATTGGATTCTCAATTTGTTTTTTACCTAATCTATGATAGAAAAAGAGCAATACGTACAAATGATATTGATCATATTATGCCGAAAAATATCTTGGAAGAAAAAAAATATGCTTACAACGATATAAATAGTATCAAAAACTTTCAATTACTCGATTATGGTACAAATCGTGGCGAGAAAAATGGAAAAGCTTTTTCTGTTTGGGTAAACAATCCAGAATATGTAAAGGATAAACAGCTTTATCTTGAAACCCATCTTATTCCAAAGGATGAATCACTATGGAATGAAGATAAATTCCCTGAATTCAAGGAAGAACGAGCAAAACTTATTGTAGAAAAAATAAATAGTTATTTGAAGTAAATCGTATAACACCCGCTTCAACCTGACATTGCCTTTGCGGCAATGCAGGTTAAGCGGATGTTAGACGCACAGCACATTGTGCTGGAAGGAGAAAGAATGTGTAATACTAGTACGAAAATTTATATTCGGGATGAGGCTTGGCCTATCGGTGAAGTATTTGGTTTAATTTCAGTTTGGGAAGAAAACGAACATATTTATGGAGAATTGTTCTTTTCAAAAGAGAGCAACCAATCGTTATGTTATAAAATAAGACAAAAAATTAAAATTGGAGATGCAAAACTTATTAATTTTGATATGGAAAAAGATTTATTTTTTAAAATGGATACTGAACATAAAAATAAAAATTTATATCCATTGATTTCAGAAGTAAGTATAGGAGATTTTAATCCATATGATGTTAATAGGTTTTCTTGGTACAATTTTTCTATTGATAGTTTATATAACTTTTTAGATTCATATAAGATATTTTTTGATTCTATATATAACCTAACAAAAAATGAGAAGTTGAAAGAGAAAATTAAGCTATCAAAACAAATAAAATCAATGATCATTGTTGATGAGATTAGAGATATCGAAAAATAATATGATGTATAAGAATACAATCGCCGATTTTAAAAATCGGATATACTTTTTGATGTTTCTGAAAATATAATTTCAAATATTGAGCTATAGAAATTTATTGGAGGTAAAATTATGGCATTAATTATCCAGTCACCTATGAAAATTAAGTGTAACATTTGCTCAAAGGTTCAGCCTGTTGATTTAGACTTCGAGCTTGTTCATTCAGAGAGTAGAAAAATGGGAGTTGAATTTACGTATCAAGCTATTTATGATATTGTTTGTGATTGTAAAAACAATATATCTGGAGAATATTTCTGCTATGAATATCCTGAGGGCGGAGCTACGGGTGAAGACCACAGCGAAGAAGGATGTACTATTGAAAACTTACCGAAAATTGAAATAGTGCTGGATACATATAGTTAGAATGATAAAAACTATATTGAGTATGATTTAAATAATATGTAATTTGTGAGTTATTAGAGAATAATAAATTTAATGAATTAGATACTTTAGGTCAATATTGTTCAAAAAATCGTCTAACACCCGCTTCAACCTGACATTGCGGACAAGCCGCAAATGCAGGTTAAGCGAATGTTATGGCGACAGCCCTTTGGGCTGCTTTTTAGGAGGAAAATGAAAAAAGTATTTTTGGTATTTTCAGCATTGATTGTCATATCTTTATCGGTTTTTGCGCAAGAAATAAAATTTAGAATCGATGGAAAACCATATAATAAGCAAATATATGACGAAAACAATAATCAGATTACAAATTTTAAGAACTGGGAACTAATTCAAGATTTCTACATTTCTCCTGACAATAAAAAAATGCTTGTTTATCATAGACCTGATAAGGCTAAAGCCTTCCTTATGACATTATATAATCTGGAAACACAGAAAATAATAGCTGAATGTGAGCCTGGATGGGCATGTCATGATGTAAAATGGACAAAGAATTATTTGATTAAAGTTTGGGGCACTTCTGGAGGAGGAATAAGATTTGAATACAGGAGCTACGAAGATCTTTCTATTGTCAGAGTAGTAAGCTCATACTATCCATTTGAAGATGTCGAAGATAATATTTTAATTAACACGGACTCTATGATGAAAAAGATTGTATTTTACCATTATTCTGATGGAACTGAAATAAAAACAATTGATTGTATAAAAGAATTAGCAGATAAAAAGATTTATGCTGGTTGGATACAAATCAATGAAGCTAAAAAAGTAGGAAAGCGGAAGTATAAATTTTATATTGAGGGCAATCTAAACATAGAAGGAAGACAAGAAGAGGAATTCCAAACCGTTATCGAAATTGAAATAAAATGTGAACTTTAGGGCGAAGTACGGTAGTGGTAGTATGTGGCTTTACGGTACTTCGGGAATTATAATAATAGAAGCGTAGTTTTAAAAAAATGGAAAGAATATTTCTGAAAGAAAAAAGAAATTGAGAAATCTAATTCTGTAAAAGAAATAGTTTTGCCATAACACCCGCTTCAACCTGCCATTGCCTTTGCGGCAATGCAGGTTAAGCGAATGTTAGTTTGACAAGATTTAATACAATAAGGAATACGCAATTGAGCAAAATTATCATAGCTTTACTACAATTAACGCCGGGGAACTCTCTTGTTGAAAATATGTATATCGGTATAGCTGCTTGTCGCAAGGCAAAAAATATGGGGGCAGATATAGCATTATTTCCTGAAATGTGGAGTATTGGTTACGAAATCCCTAAATCTGTCAATGAATTAAAGAGTAAAGCAATTAGTAAAAATGATGCATTTATACATTCATTCTCGGATTTAGCAAAAGAATTGCAAATGGCTATCGGTATAACATTTCTTGAAAAGTATGAGCCATTACCAAGAAACAGTATATGTCTGTTTGATAGATTTGGAAAAGAACTATATACCTATGCAAAAGTACATACATGTATTTTTGGAGATGAAAAAAATTTAATGCCCGGTAATGATTTTTATGTATCTGAATTAGACACAGAGCACGGTTGTGTAAAAATAGGTTCAATGATTTGTTATGATAGAGAATTTCCTGAGAGTGCACGAATACTCATGCTCAAAGGTGCAGAAATAATACTTGTACCGAATGCATGTCCAATGGAAATTAATAGGATTTCACAATTAAGAGCAAGAGCATTTGAAAATATGGTTGGCATTGCAACTGTTAATTATCCAAAAGGAAAACCCGATTGTAATGGTCATTCTACAGCATTTGACGGTATTGCCTATAAAATTGATGAACCATATTCACGAGATACATTAATAATAGAAGCCGGAGAGGAAGAAGGAATATATATCGCAACTTTTAATATAGAGGAATTAAGAAAGTATAGAAGTAGAGAAGTTCATGGTAACGCATACCGGCAGCCGACAAAATATGAGATTTTATTATCGGAAGAGAAACAAGAACCGTTTATCCGTAAAGATTATAAAAAATCAGCAAACTAACACCCGCTTCAACCTGACATTGCGGACGAGCCGCAAATGCAGGTTAAGCGAATGTTAGATGGATTGCCCAGTGGGCAACTTTTTCCTTTTACCATTTGATTATATTAAAAAATAATGCTATAATAATACTGAAGTATGCATAGATATGGAGATTTTTATGGCAAATGCAACATTAGTACAGCTAAAAGTCGATTCCGAAATTAAAGAAGATGTTTCAAGAATATATGAAAATTTAGGGTTGGATTTACCGACTGCAATAAGAATTTTTTTCAAGAAAAGTATTGCTGTGGGAGGATTACCGTTTGAATTGCGAGAAGAAAATACCAGATGGAAAATATATGATCAAGTTCGAAAAAGTATTCAAGACAATAATGTTCCGGAAATGTCGCTTGAAGAAATAAATGCAGAAATTGCTGAAACGAGAAAACAGGTATTCGGTAAATGAAAAAATATGTTGTTATTGATACAAATGTTTTGATTTCTGCATTGATAACACGAAATGAAAATGCTCCAACTGTAAAAATATTAAAATATCTTTCTCAAAATAAAATAGTACCGGTATACTCTTCGGAGATAGTAAAAGAATACTATGAAGTTTTAAGAAGAGAAAAATTTAAATTATCTGAGGAAATTGTATCAGCTTTAATAAAAGATATAGTCAATAATGGATTAGAAGTAAGAAATATTGTTGAAGTCAAGGAAGAAATGCCAGATCCGAAAGATGTAATATTTTATGCAGTTACATTGACAACAAGAGATAAAAATACATTTTTGGTTACAGGGAATGGAAAACATTTTCCTGAAAAATATTTTATAGTAACACCGGCTAAATTAATGGATATACTTGAAAAAAATTAAAGTAACGTCTAACGCCCGCTTCAACCTGACATTGCCTTTGAGGCAATGCAGGTTAAGCGTTAGTTAGCTGGACGGTGCACTGCACCGCTTAAATAAAAGGAGGCATGATAAAAAGGTAAACGAACAAGCGGTAATGTGATAGGCTGAAGTGATTCAGCGGAATCCAGGCATCAGTTCGCCATTTTTAATAAGGACACAGATCTTTGTAAAGGAGAATGAAGAGCTTTTGCCGCATCATACTATAGTCGTTTAAGACTGAATGGGAGAATGGAACACACTACCGATTAGACTTTCCGCGATAGAATCAGACGGAGGTCATCATGACATTTTTTATTGGCGTTGATTTGCACAAGACACAGTTTACTGTTCATGTGCGTACCGAAGAAGAGTCTGAATCTCTGGATCAGATCAGGCAGTATCCGACAACACCAGACGGGTATGCGGAGTTTCTTGCGAGAATAAGCAGATACAAAGCGACCGGATCTGACGTAAAAATCGGAGTTGAATCTACAGGGAATACAAGGTTCTTTAAGAATCAGGTTGAAAAGGAAAGAGCAGAAGTAAGAGTCATCAATACTCTGAAGTTCAAGGTAATCAACGAATCCGCCAAGAAAACTGATAAGCATGATGCTTCAACGATTTCAGAATTTCTTTCAAAGGATATGCTTCCTGAAAGCTATCTTTGTGGAAAAGAGACAGAGAATATCAGACGTTTGTTGAAATCAAGGGAACGGCTTGTACGTTCAACTGTCGGTCAGAAGAACGAAATTCATGCATTACTGGTGAGTTTAGGGATTCCTGACGAGCTTAGAAGCCTGCAAAGTAAAAAAGCTATTGTATTGAATGATTTCTGAAAAAACATGTCTTCCCACATATTTTTTCAGAAATCATCCGACATACAAAGAAAATTCTGGACACCCTTGAGTCGAATAACGACTACGTGCTCGAAGCACAATCAGTAAAACTGATGTTTGAAATTATAGAACGAATTGAAGAAAGCGTAAAGATAATTGAAAAACAGCTGGTTGAACTGACAAAGGAAGATGAGATGGTGAATCGGCTTCTGACAATCCGTGGCTGCGGAAAAATCACAGCATGGACAATTAGGGCTTACACAGAAGACATAGCAAGATTTGCAACAGCAAAGAAATATGCAGCTTTCTGTGGACTTGTTCCATGGGTACAGGACTCGAATGAAACCATTCATCATGGAAAAATTACAAAACGAGGACCTCAGGAATTGAGAACTTGTTTTGTTCAGTTAGTGTTGGGAATTCGTCGTTGCAAAGATACTTCAGATTGGAGAATGATGCAGCGTTATGAATATATGAAAACACATAAAGGCAGTGGTAAATCAATTGTTGCCGCTGCAAGAAAGATGGCAGAAATCGTATGGGCAATGCTCAGCGATAAAAAAGATTTTGATGCACAAAAGATGATTGGCAAATATAAACCAATATCTCTTGCAGAAGAAGCTTTGACTGCCATGAATTAAATAGCTTAGAAAGTCGACTTGTTCGTTGACTTTTTATGGGAGTAAAATATGTCTTTATATAATTTAGTAAATGATAGTTTAAATTATATAAAAGAAGAGTCTTTCAAATTAGAAAAAGAAATTCAAACTCTTTGTGAAAATAATTTGGACCGGTTATTGAACTGTGAATTGGTAAAAAGCGAATTTTCTGTAGAAAATTTTAGATTAGATTCTTTAGGTTTTGATAAAAGTACATCTGCATTTGTAATCATTGAATATAAAAGAGATAAAAATTTTAGTGTAATCGACCAAGGTTATGCATATTTATCATTGATGTTAAATCATAAATCTGATTTTATATTGGAATATAATGAAACTACAGGGAAAAACATTAGACGTAGCGATGTTGATTGGACTCAATCAAAAGTAGTGTTTATTGCACCTTCTTTTACAACTTATCAAAGAGAAGCAATTGGTTTTAAGGACTTACCGATTGAATTATATGAAATAAAAAAATATTCAAATAAAACAGTTTCCTTTACACAAATAATAAATAAAGAGTCAAAAGAATCAATTAAAACTATTTCTAAAACAAATGACAAATTGGAAGCAGTAAATAAAGAAATAAAAGTTTATACTGAACAGGAAAATATTGAATTTGGTACACAAGAAATCCAAGAACTATATGAAAAGTTAAAAAATATGATTCTTAATATTGCTGATGATATAACCATAAAACCTAGAAAACTTTATATTGCATATATTAGAAAAACAAACTTCTGTGATATTAATGTGCAAAAGAATCAAATAAAAATTTGGTTAAATATCGAAAAAGGTAAATTGTCGGATTCAAAAGAAATTGTACGTGATGTTTCGAAAATTGGACATCATGGAAATGGGGATTATGAAATTACAATAAATTCAGATTCTGATATTGAATACGTTGTGAGTTTAATCCGTCAATCCTATAATGCTTGTGAGTAATAAAAAAGGAATAATTTAAAATATGGAAAATTGGAAGGATCCTAAAGTGATAGTTTCAATTTATGCTGCTGTTGTTTCTACAGTTTCATTAATTTGGAATATTGTTGTTTTAATTAATAAATCAAAATCAGAATTATTAATTAAACATTCTTTTGTTTTAAGTTTTTTTCATGATCAGTTAAAAGGTTCGTCTCCTTTATTTGGTCAAATATCGATTGAACTTACAAATGTAGGAAATGCTGATATAAATATTAAATTAGTAACTTTAAATTTCTGTGGAAAAAAAATTAAATTAATGGGAACATTAGCTGATGCTATTGAATGTAAAGATTTACAGAATCCAAATAAATATCCAAAGTTATTAAGGAAAGGTGAACTTTTTAAAGATTCGATGGATGTAAAAGATATAATCAATACAATTGGTGATAAACTATCAGACTGTAATAATCTAAAAATAGAAGTAAAAGACACATTAGGTAAAAAATATTCATCAAAAAAGTTTACTTATAAAAAATTAAAAGAATTATTAAAATCTGCAAATGATTACAATTCTAAACCTTTCAGCTAACACCCGCTTCAACCTGACATTGCGGACAAGCCGCGTGCAGTACAAGCGAATATTAGATGGACTCGTGCTACTGCACGAGCTGAATTTTTCAGGTATAAATCTAGATTTAATATTAAAAAAAGGTATAATAGAAGTATGAAACCTAAAGAAAAAAAAGAGATTTTTAATTTCTTAGAATATAATAAAAACATTCTCCAGTCCTATGGCGTAAAAAAAATAGGTCTTTTTGGTTCTTATGTACATAATCAACAAAATAAAAATAGCGATATTGATATATTAGTAGAATTTCATGCTGATAAAAAAAACTATAATAACTTTATAAATTTAGTTTATTACTTGGAAGATAATTTGAATACAAAAATAGATTTATTAACTATAGAAAGTTTAAGTCCGTATATTGGTCAGAGAATACTCAATGAGGTTGAATATGTATCGATCCAATGAAGATTTGTATAATCATATTTTTGATGAAATCATTTTTTTGGAATCTGAAACAGGTACTATGACAAAAGAGGCGTTTCTAAAAGATGAAAAAACGCAACGGGCATTTGCACGGAGTATTGAAATTATTGGAGAAGCCGTTAAAAACATTTCAAATGATATAATCATTAAATATAAAGAAGTTCCATGGAGAAATATTGCCGGTATGAGAGATAAACTCATTCATGGTTATTTTTCCGTTGATTATGAAATTGTGTGGGATGTTGCAAAAAACATTATTCCTGAATTTAAGAACCAGCTGATAAAAATTATGGATACAGAAAAAAGAAAAATGACAATTAAAGAAATAATAACAGAAATCAATAAAATAGAAATAGATATTGCTGATTTTATAAGTAGT
The DNA here is from genome assembly GCF_014334835.1 of Treponema sp. Marseille-Q4132. Lineage (NCBI taxonomy): Bacteria > Pseudomonadati > Spirochaetota > Spirochaetia > Treponematales > Treponemataceae > Treponema > Treponema sp. Marseille-Q4132. The sequence goes on along the minus strand of NZ_CP060591.1, from coordinate 87,258 downwards.
TACAAAAGTGAACAACTTGTCAGTAATTATGATGATTGGAATTATAAAGATGTCATTGCGCATCTTTTGGAATGGATTATATTTTCAAAAAATAAACTAAACGCTATTGTACATAACCAAGATTTTCAAGAAATAAGTAATATCGATATATTCAATAAACAAAATTATATAAAAAATAAGAATAAGCATATTACAGAATTACAGAAGAAACTAATCTTTGAACTGAATGAATATAAAAATATTGTGCTATTGTATACAGAAGCGGATTTACAGAGAAAAGATTTGCCAACAGGTTTTTCATTTGAATTATGGCGGTATATGATAATGGATACTATTATACACCCTGTAATGCATTTATTATATTATTTAATTAAAACAAAAAACTATAAGTTATTTTTCAAATTGTGTAAAAAATATAATGAAATATTTTATTGTTATGCAAAAGGAAATATTGAGGTGTATTCTTTTTATGAATATATTGAAGATAGTAAAAAATTTATTGAGAATATAAAAGAATTAGGCGAGCAGTATAAAAATGATGATATGATACATGCAGTTTTAAAAGCCAATAAAATAGATGAAAACATCTAACACCCGCCTCAACCTGACATTGCGGACGAGCCGCAAATGCAGGTTAAGCGGAAGTTATGTGGATGCACCATTGGTGCACGATGTTGAATTATAGGAAAATATATGGGCATAAGTGAAATTTTTTCCAGTGAATTGTATAATGCAGAGAAATTTTATGAATATTTCTCTGAGGAAGATATAAAAAACATCCCGTTTGATTTATATAATTTAATTGATATAGAACAAAAATATGAAAATCAATTTACATTTCAAAATTTTGCTGCATTCTTTTCTGATTTATATGTGAGTTTAAATATTAATGATAAAGATTTTAAATATATAGATTCAAAATTGGAGGAAATTGGTTTTTCTCAAAAGTTTTCAGAGTATCTGTATTCTGATTTTTTAATAAAGAAAGAAGGGGCTATTTTTGTATTTGCAAAAATGAGAAAGAAAAGTAACTGTAAATACTTAGAAGAAGCATTTATTAATGAATATTATAAAAAAAAATCCTATATTGACTTCTAGATGCCTTAAGGAATTATTCTACTTGGGAAGTAATAAAGCAAATGAATATGAGAAATTACTTTTTGAAAATATTGATATAATTAATTTTATTACAATTATTTTGCTTTGCGATAAAGATCTTAGTGAAAAAGTATTAGAATTATATAAAAATGAAGAATTTGTAAAAAATATAAAAATTAATGACATTGAAGAATTTATTATGAGTTTTGAAATATTCATATCAAATTTGCTGGGTGTAAATAAGATAAAAGATTTTAAAAGAGATGAATATATAAATAGTTTTAATTACTATATAAAAATATATGGTTCTTATGAAGTAAAAGATTTTAATTCATTTTATAAAAAAAGTTTTCAGGAATTGAAAATTAACACATAACACCCGCTTCAACCTGACATTGCGGACGAGCCGCAAATGCAGGTTAAGCGGATGTTATGTACACAGCGCTAAGCGTTGGATTTAGGCGAAAGAAAAAATTAATATGATTTATCCAAAAAGTAATCGAATAACTCTTGAATGTAATGAAGAAATTAATAAAAGCTTACAAGCTCTTTTGAATTATCCGGAACTTGAGTCGATACATATTGGTTCGCCTCGTAAAAAAATCAAATATAATTCATCAATTTTTAACAATTTCAAAGATTTAACAGAACTTGGTTGTGATCTAGAAAATGTAAAGTTAAATCTTCCAAAGTTAAAAAGTTTAGATTGCGGTTTTGGAAAAAATACGGAAATAACTCCTGAATGTAAACAACTTGAGAAAGTTTCCATTTATAGATGTAAAGATTATGAAAATTTTTGGTTACAGATGCAAAAACTTCCTTGTGTAAAAACGATTCATATAGGTTTTGGGAATATGTTAAATCTTTCTGCTATTTGTGAATTACCAAACCTTGAGGAACTTAGGTTTTTTTATATCAAAAATCTTAATGATATAAAAGGTATAGAAAAGTTAAAAAAAACATTAAAAAGGCTTTGGTTTGAAGAAGGTGCAGGAAAAAATATTTCAGATTGGTCAATTCTTGGAGAACTTACCGAATTACAAGAACTTGTAATAGGAAATAATTCAAAAATTTCTAATCTTCATTTTCTTGATACATTAAATAAATTAAAAAGTTTTAGGTTTGTATCAGTAAAAATTACAACAAAAGATTTATCACCACTAGATTCTATTCCAGAAGTAGCATATTTCCATACAGGTATTGATAAAGAACTTGATTTATATTTAAATGAAAAACAAAGAGAATTAAGAAGTAAGATTCAGGACAGAGTAAAAGAGCTTGTGGAAAAATACAAATAAATAAAATTAAAGGAAAAACACATAACACCGTTTTCAAAGCCGACAACGCAGACAAGCTGCGTTGCGGTTTAAAACAATGTTAGGTGGACACGCATTGGCGTGCAAAAAAGGGAAAAAATGGAAAAAATAATTGATTTTTATGAAAAAAGAATAAAAATTATTCTAGGTATAATTCTTGGGGTTTGCATATTAAATTGTATTATTTGCATCTGTAAGGATATAAAAGTTTCAGAAACTTTATTAGGTTTTGGAATAAGTATTGGCTTTTTCTTTATAGCATGGGCAATGGTTTTTATCGTATTAGGTTTCCAAAAAATAAATCCGTTTTGTCCAAAATCTATTTTTAAGTTTTTTTGTTACTTATTTATAATAATAAGCACAATTGGTATTATCTTTGGAATAATAAATGATACAATTATTTGTTTACTAAAAGATAAAAACGATATGTTTCCTTTTGCATATTCTACATGTCCATTAGGTTTTGTTTACGGAAATATTTTTCTATATAGAAAAACTTTTGGTAAAGATAAAGAAATTGAAGTAAAAACAAATATCGAAATTACAGATGAAACTAAAAAGAAAAAAATTATAAAATGTGCTGTAATATTTGGAATTGGTTTTATCGGCGCTATAATTGTATGCACCTCTATTTTTCCATTATTTAAAAACTCTGAGCCATATAAGTATTCAGTAGAACTTATTGAAAATAATCGGGATGCTATGGAATATCTTGGAGAAGAATATAAACTTCCAATTATAATTAGCGGTTCTATGAGTATGAATGGAAAAGGAACGGGAAAAGCATCTCTTTCGTACAAAATAAAAGGGAAAAATGGTATTTCAAGAGTGTATATCGATGCTGAAAAGGAAAATGGAATTTGGAAATATAACAAAGTAATTTTTTATAAAGACAAAGGAAAAGCAGATTCAATAGATTTACTTTTAAATAAAGAATAACGCCTAACACCGTTTTCAAAGCCGACAAACGGACAAGCCGCGTGCTGTACAAGCGAATGTTATGTGGACTGCCCTTCGGGCAGCTTGAGGAAAAAATGAAGAAATATATTCCCGGTTAATAAGTCTATTTATCCTATGTAGTTGCCAAAGTACAGGATTTCTAATCGCTAAAGCAAAGGTTACAGTGATAAATGGAGTATATCCCTTCTGAACAATATATTGAATTGACTTAGATTACTTGTGATGATACGGAAGATAATTGGTGCTGATGGAATAATAATCTTATGAAAATCTGCATTCGGAGGAGAGGGATAATTGGTGATATGTATTATATAGCAGCTGAAGAATATGGCATGAAAGTCATAGTTTTCAAATATGAATGATTTAGGCAGTGGAGCAAGCCCGCTTTTTTGAAAAAAATCCTTGACAAAAAGACTATACAATGTATATACTAAAAAATAATGGAGGTTTATTATGCAGGTTGTAGTTCAGAAATGGGGTAATAGTCTCGGATTTAGAATACCCTCTCTTTGGGCAAAAGATAATAATGTAAAGAATGGAAGCAAAATAGAAGTACTCGCAGAAAAAGGAAAAATAGTAATTCTTCCTCAGAAAAAAACGCTTGATGATATGCTGGCAATGGTTACTTCTGAAAATGTTCATTCGGAAATCTCGACAGGTTATTCAATAGGTAACGAAGAATGGTGAATTCAAATTATGTTCCCGATAGAGGCGATTTAGTTTGGCTTGATTTTAATCCGCAAGCAGGATATGAGCAGAAAGGTCGTCGTCCTACAATTTGCATTTCACAAAAAAGATACAATCAAAAAGTCGGACTTGCTTTATTTTGTCCTATTACGAGCCATATAAAAGGCTATCCTTTTGAAATTGTATTGGATAATCATTCGATAAATGGCTGTATTCTTAGCGACCAAGTAAAGAACCTTGATTATAAAAAAAGAAGTTGTGATTTTATAGAAAAGACAACAGAAGAAGAGATAAATGCTGTTGTAGATAATATAAAGTTGTTGATTGAGTAATCACCTAACACCCGCTTCAACCCGACATTGAGGACAAGCCGCAAATACAGGTTAAGCGTTAGTTATAGCGACAGGCCACCGGTCTGCTAGGAAGAATAAAAAATTATGCTAAAAAAAATTATAAATGCCTTTAGTAAAGATTACTTCGATATTTATATCGGAAAAATATATGAAGATCTTCCCCGTATTACCGCAAATTATTATTTTACAAATTCAATAAAGAAAATACCAAATAAAGATTTTATTGGCTTGCCGAATAGTACATTCAGATTACTGATGTTTACAGTTCGTTTATTAAAAGAAAATAAAGAAACGGAAGTAAGAATATTTGATGGAGAATATGTATTAATTCTTTGCAAAAAAGGTAATAAAATTTATGTTTATTATCAATGGAAGTATTGTATAAATAAAATCAATGAGAATTTTGTAGAATGGAAAAACAGATCTGCGAAAAAGAAACTGTTTCACAAAGGAAAGTATTTAGATTTTATAAAAATAATATACAACATTTCATTGAGAGATTACAGAAAAAATTTGAAAAATATGGTATATGTTCAGATGCAGAATCGGAATCGTATCAACAAATTCCTGTTCTGGAAAAGCATATAAAAGAAACAGAGAAATCTTTCAAAGATTAACAAAGATATTTCAGAAAGCAAGTCAAACTTATTTTTTAATATGTTATTATCCGAATATGATTTTAAATCAACATTCCCATCGGAAGGGTTCTTAGATGTTACAGAAACAGCGGAAAATTTTAATACAAAAGAATTTGATGAATATGTAAATAATAATTTAATTGATGAATTAGGAAAAATGCATATTCGCTATATATATGATGCAAAAGACGGAAGCTATCGACATATAGTTTTTACTACAGATTTGAAAAATATATATTTAGTGGTGGTAATAGATTTAATAAAGAAAAAAATATTCGGACATCATGTATTGGATTTAAATAAAGAATATGGACTTTCTGAAAAGAACAGGAATATTAATTTACCAAGTCAAGTTTGCCGAATTAATAAAATTGAACTTTAGTATTTGAACGAAGATATGCAAGATTTTAAGATAGATGTGAACGATATCAGTTGGTTAGATGGAAAAATTAAAAATAAATGGGACTTATGTGCTCATGTCCCCCAAAATCTCCCCTCACCTGCAATTCCCCCGTGATTACACAAAGCGCATTTTGTGCTATACTCGTGTTATGTCGTTACGAAAAACAAAGATTGTCTGTTCAATAGGACCCGCAAGCAATAACGATGACATTGCGGCAAAGATGATACGCGCAGGTATGGATATCGCGCGCTTTAACTTTTCACACGGTACGCACGAAAGCCAAAAAGAGATGATGGAGCGCATCAGGCGTCTGTCGCGCGAAATCGGAAAACCGGTCGCGCTTATGATGGATTCCAAAGGCCCGGAAATCAGAACGGGTATCGTGCCGGACAATAAAACGATTACGGTAAACAAGGGAGAGCGCGTCATCGTCACTGCCGACGACAGTCCCGTTACTGCGGCAAACGGAAAGGATGCGGCGCATATTTCCCTTTCATGGCGCGACTTGCCGAAGCGTATTCAAAGCGGGCATAAAATCCTCATCGCGGACGGGCTTCTCGAATTGGATGTCGAATCCTCCGACGGAACAAAGGTCATGTGCACGGCGGCGAATACGGCTGCTATCGGGAGCAAAAAAAACGTCAACCTCATCGGTCTGCACGCGGGACTTCCGATTATGAGCGAACAGGATAAGGCCGATATCGCGTTTTCCGCAGAGATGAACTGCGACTTTATCGCCGCAAGCTTTACGAGCTTTGCAAGCGAAGTGCATGAAATACGGCGCTATATCGAATCGATCGGTTCGAATATGAAAATCATCGCCAAAATCGAAAACGAAGAAGGGCTCGACAATATCGCAGAGATCGCTCAAGCGGCCGACGGCATTATGGTTGCCAGAGGCGACATGGGCGTACAGCTTCCGATAGAGCGCATTCCGCTTGCTCAAAAGCACATTATCGAAGAGTGCCGTAGGGCGGGAAAGCCGGTCATAACCGCGACGCAAATGCTCGACTCGATGATCGTCAATCCTCGTCCGACGAGGGCCGAATTGACCGACGTCGCAAACGCGATCTTCGACGGCACGGACGCCGTCATGCTTTCGGGTGAAACGGCAAACGGCGCCTACCCCGCCGAAGCGGTCGAAACGATGGCGCGCATCGCGCAAACGGTCGAAGACAGCGAAGAATACTGCAAGCGCATCAAAGCCGCTCCTCCGCTCCCTGAAGGAGATGTAACGATCGGCAGGATCATGGCGCAGATGGCGTACGAAACGGCGGATAAAACCAAAGCGCTCGTCATCATCGTCCCGACGATGAGCGGCAATACCGCGCGCATGATAAGCACTTTCCGCCCCGAACAGGCCATCCTCGCCGTCACTCCGAACGAACAAGTGCAGCGGCAAATGCTCATCGACTGGGGCGTTTTTCCGCTCGTTTCGAAAATGGCCGACGACAGCGAAGATATGGTACAAAATGCGGTAAAGCTCGCCCTCGACAACGGCTTTGTCCGCCAAAGCGACAGGATCATCCTCTGTGCGGGCATCCCGCTCGTAAGTCCGATCCCCGTAAACACGATCAGAGTTCTCCTCGTAGGAAACGTACTGGCGCGCGGCCGCTCGGGAGGCACGGCATCCGATGTATCCCGAGTTTCCGGAAGAATCGTAAAAGCCTCTTCGCCCGAAGATGCCGTTTCGATGCTCCGCCGCAAAACGGGCGAAATCCTCGTCTGCCCTTCCCTCGATGAAAGCTGGATCCCTATCCTCCGCCTCGTCGACGGCGTCATTTCGGAAAGCACGAACGAAATCCCCGCCGACACGATGAAAATGATAAATACAAATATCGTTTGGCTGAACGAAGCGGGAAAAGACGCCGGTACGATCGAAAACGGACTGACCGTGACGATCGACGGAAAGGATTTGCTCGTGTATGAAGGAAAAATGTAGCGGACGAAGCGAAGCGGAAGAACCGGCTTTTCAGGGTTCCGCTTCCGCTTCATTCTCCGCAAACTTCATCCTTTGCGGAGAACGGCTTCGCCGCCCTTACAATCCGGCGTAGGCTTTATTTTTTAAACAGCCCTACTCTTTCCACGGAAATATCAGCGATTTGAACGAACGCGGGCCGAGAGTCTCTTTATCGTTTTGCAAAAGTTCGTCCCACGGAATGTATCGCTTTTCTTTCACCGTCTTCAACTCCGGATGCGCTTCATAATAATCGTATTTATACAAACGCAGGCGAAGCGCGTTCACTTGCGCAAGAGTGATGCCCGAAAGGGACGGCAAAAGACCGAAAAAAAAGACGCTCAGCACCGTAAGAAAAAAAACATACAGCGCCGTAAACAGAGAAAACGGAACATTGTCAAAAAATATGAGAAAGCATTTTTTCAGACATTTTTTAAAATCGTTGTGCATGAGAGAGCGGATCGCAACGAACCATTGAAGCGAAAGCAGCGTAAAGACGACGAGCCACACGAACATCGCGCCGATAAATATTGCAATGAGCGTTTTTTGCGCAAAATAAAACGGAATGCACACATATGATGCGGCTCCTACGACGCCGAGTAGAAGACCGAGCCGGATTCCGTCGGCAATGCACGAAGGGATCGCCCTAAAAAAATCCGCAATGTGCGCGCTTCCGAAATTTGCCGCAGAAGAAGCGACTTCTCCCGATGCGAGTGCGAGTATGGATATGACGATGCCTGAAACGAGAATGAGAGCTATGACAACAGGCACGCTTTGCTGCAGCGCATAGATGAGCGACAAAAGTCCCAAAGAGGCGGCCATGACGACGAGGTTTATGACGATGAGCGTGAGCATATTGTCCCAGCCGTCGTAAAAATTTTTTTTGATAAAGAAAAGATACATACGGCATTGTACAGCTATTTGATTCGGAGCGCAACAAGGTGTATACTTTTATTATGCAAACGGACATACGGCAGAGCATGTCGCTCGTATCGCGCATACATTCGGCGGCGGCGGATTTTCTCATAAAGCGCCTCGCGGAAAAGGGCTTGCCCGACTTCGCGTCTTCTCACGGTTTTATTTTATTCCAGCTCGCGACAAAAGACGCGCTTACAATGAAAGAGCTTGCGGAAAAAATCAACCGAGACAAATCGACTGCGACCGTTTTGGTGCGAAAGCTCGAACGCGACGGATTTGTAAAAACCGCCCCCGCTCCGGAAGATGCGAGAAGCAAACTCGTATCGCTTACGCGTAAAGGAAAACGATACAATGATGTGACGGCCGAGCTTGCAAAGGATCTGCTTAAAATATTCTACAAAGGATTTTCAGAAACCGAAAAGAAAAACGCTTTCGCCTTTCTCACGCGCATCGCAGAAAATTTTTCTCAATAAGACGAAAGGCCGCCTGCATACGATGCCGGCGGAACGAACGCACGCATAGGACACCGGCGGATGCGGTATTCCGCGAACGCTGTGTTTTCATACCGCATTCATAGGGGGTGCATCCATACGCTTGACAAAAGTTTTATATAAAACTATATTTACCCTGCAAGAGGTAATTCATTATGAAAAAATCGATATGCGCCGCTGCACTCGCGGCTTTTCTTTTGGCTTTGTTTTCGTGCAGCGCAAAAAAAACGCAGGCTCATTCCATCGCGGTCTTCGTCCCCGGCATCATAGCCGACAGTCCCATTTATGCGATGCTCGTTCAAGGCGTGCAGCATGGCGCCGCTTCATATAACGACGGGAAAAATACAAGCGCGCAGGCTTCAGTCACCATACTCGAAGCGGGAACGAACCAAGCCGAATGGTCGGCAAAGCTCACCGCCCTCGCCGCGGAACAAAAATACAGCGTCATCATTTCGTCTAATCCGTCGCTGCCTGAACTCGTCGAACCGCTTACCGCGCAGTTTCCGAATCAAAAATTTATTTTGCTCGATGCCTATAAGTCGGGAAACTCATCGGTGGCAACCGTTCGCTACAATCAACACGAACAGTCGTATATGACAGGCTATATGGCGGGTCTCATGACAAAGTCGAAAAAGATAGGTCTCATTGCAGGACAGGAATATCCGGTCATGAACAACGTCATACTTCCCGGCTACAAAGAAGGTGCAGAAGCCGCTTCTCCCGGTACGGCGGTCGATTTCCGCGTCGTCGGCAACTGGTACGATGCGACGAAAGGCGCCGAACTTGCAAACGCGATGTATTCGTCCGGAGTCGATGTGATCCTTCCGATCTGCGGAGGAGCGTCGCAGGGCGTCATCAACGCGGCGAAAGAAAAGGGAAAATATCTCGCATTTTTCGACAACGCGAGTTTCGATCGCGCGCCCGACAATATCATATCGTGCACACCGCTCAACCAGGCGAAGATGGCGGAAAACGTTACGCTCGACTACCTTACGGGTAAAACAGAATGGGGGACGGCGCAAACCGTCGGCGTCGCGGACGGCTTCGTACGCTTTGTACAGGATGCGCCGAATCACAAAAACGAAGCGATAACGGATGAAATGCGTGCAAAAATGCGCGATGTCGTCGCGAGCATAGAAAACGGCACGCTCGTTCTTCCGCAAAATTGATACGGTACTATTTCTGAATTTCGAGTTTTGAAAAACTCGAAATTTTCCAACTGTTTCATGCATCAATGGTATGGTGAGTTTCGAAAACAAATAAAATTATGCCCAAGGTGAGGTTCCGGCTGCGTGCCGTTTCGAGCGTTAAACTTACGGAAGCGTGCCCAAAAAGCTCGACCGCGGCATACACGGCGAGTTTGCAGAGCAAACTCGGTAGTGAGCGTAGCGAACGAAGTTTTCACCTAAAGCATACCTTTGTTTAGAAATGCTTTCGAAACTCACCATGCAGGGTAATTACTATGGATGTTGCGCTCGAACATATTTCAAAACGGTATCTGCACAAAACGGTGCTCGAAGATCTTTCCCTCGTCTTTAAGGGCGGCATGATTCACGCGCTGCTCGGAGAAAACGGCGCGGGAAAATCGACGACGGCATCTGTTTTAAGCGGCGCGCTCGAAGCCGACAGCGGTACGATTTTTATCGACGGAAAGGCCGTGCGTTTTTTTTCTCCGCGCGATGCCCTTCGTTCAGGCATCGTCTGCGTACGACAGCGGCCGCTCATCGCCGACGGTATCAGCGTATGGGAAAACATTCTCCTAGGAACGGAATACGGAGCTGCGGGAAAAACGCTCAAAAAGGGTGAAATTTTTTCGCGTGCGGAATTGTTAAAATCGAAATGGGCGCCGCACTTAAACTTCCGCGCGCTCGCCGCCCATATCGGAGGAGACGAACGCTTTTATACGGCGCTCATCTCGGCTCTCATACGCGAGCCGCGCATGCTCATTCTCGACGAGCCGTCCGCACTCCTCGACCGGGAACAGAGGATTTCCCTCTATGCAAATATCCGTGAACTTGCAGATAAGGGGATGAACGTCATCGTCATCACGCACATCATGCAGGAAGTTTCTCGCTATACCGATACGGTAACCGTACTGCAAAAAGGAAAAAGCGCCGAGCACTACGAGCGGAGCGCTCTGTATGTGCCGAAGACGAAATCGGATGTCGTACCGCTTCATACCGTTCGTGCGGAAAGAAGCGGCGATTGTATTTCGTTCGAACACATCGGCGTACGGCCGAAAAAACGGCCGGCTCTTTTCGATGTGTCGTTTACCGCAAAAAGCGGCGGCATCACCCTCATCGAAGGTTTGCCCGAAAGCGGGCTCGGTACGCTCGAAAACGTCGTCACGGGTATGGAAAGCGCGCGTACGGAAGGATTGTGCCGCATCAAAACGGGGGAACGAAGCTTGTGCATCGATCTCAAATCGGGAAAGTGGACGCCGTATTTTTTACGAACCGAAGCGAAACTCCGAACGGCGATCATCCCCTCGGACAGAACCTTCCGCGCATCGAATCCCGGTCTTTCGATCGAACAGCTTTTATGCGCAATGTACGGCAAAAAGAGCGCGGACGAATATGCGACGCGCCTGATAAAAAAAGCGAAAGTTTCTATTCGACCCGATGAAAAAGCATCGGCTCTTTCGGGCGGTATGCTGCAGCGCTTAATCCTTGCGCGCGAATTCGAAAACGATCCGAATTTGATCATTGCGTGTGAGCCGCTGCAAGGACTCGACGGCAAAGCGGCCGAACGCACGCAAAAACTGCTTTCGGACTTTGCGCAGCGCGGCGCCGTCGTCATCGTGCTTTCGTCGTCGGAATTTCCGACTTCGCTTTGCACCGCGCACTATGTGCTTGAAGGCGGCGATCTTCGCAAAATGCGGGAGGCGGCGTGAAAAAATTAACAATAGTCGACGCGCTTCCCGTCATCGCAGGTCTCGTCCTCACAGTTTTGGTACTCTCTCTCTTTTCACGCACTTTCGTTTCCGCCCTCGATTTTTTGACAGGCTCTTTTACGTCGCACTACTATTTCGGAAGCGTGCTCAATACGGCAGCCCTTCTCGCTGCAGGCGCGCTCGGAGACGCGATCGTACTGACGGCGGGAGAATACAATTTGGGCGGCGAAGGACAGATTTATGCCGGAGGATTTGCCGCAGCCGTCGTCTTTGCCCTTCCCGTCGGATGGCCGCCCGCCTTCGTTACGGCCGCAGCCTTTGCCGCTTCTCTTTTGCTTCCCGCCGCGATGGCCCTCGTATCGGCCTCTCTTCGCCAATTAAAAAACGCCGACGTACTCCTCACGTCCTTTCTCGTTTCGGCGGCGGCGATTCCGTTTATCGATTCGCTTATCGCAGGGAAGTTTCGAGGTCAAACGAACAATCTCCTTGCAACGCCGTTTATCGCCGAGCGTTTTCGCTTTGCGCATATTTTAAATCCCTCCCCGCTTTCGGCTTTGGCGCTTATTCCGCTCGCGCTGTGCGGCGCGGTATGGTACGTCAAATACCGCACGGTAAGCGGAAGACACCTTCAGATCACGGGTATATCGAAAGAGTTTGCAAAATACTCGGGTTACCGGCAAAGCCGCACGCTCTATGCGACGCTCGCAGCGGCAGGCGCACTTCACGGGCTTGCGGGTTTTATCGCCGTTGCGGGAACCTACTACACCTGCCACGCGGGATTTTATGCCGGCATGGGATGGAATGCGCTTTCATGCGCGCTTATCGCGAACTCGAACCCCGCAATGATCGCTCCTGCAGGACTTGTACTCGCGTGGCTTTTTACGTCGGCAAACAGAGTTGCGCTCAACAACAATTTCGGCTTCGACATGAGTTCTCTTATTCAAGGCGTCATGCTTTCGTGCATCGCCGTCAAATATGCGGGAGGCATGCGGCATGCAAAACGCGGGCTTTAACATAGCGCTTTTATCCGCGCCCCTGCTTTTGGCGTCACTCGGCGCGCTCACAAGCGAATACTCCGGGCGTATGGCGGTTTTTCTCAACGGCATTATTAACCTCGCAGCATTTTTTTGCTATGCGTTCAGCGTATTGACCGGATCGTTTATCGCAGGCTCATTCCTTTCGGTCTTTTGCTGTACGCTCATCATATTCGTTTCGATCCGAGCCGTGGAATCGCTTCACGCAAATCCGTTTTTGGCATCTCTCGGTTTAAACCTCTTTACCGGCGCCCTCGTCTCGGTCATTTCGGTCGCGCTCTTCGCTACCCGCGGTGTACTCACCTCTCCCGCCTTTTCGTTTCCCGCCGCACGCACACGCCTTTCGACGGCAGTCATCGCTCTTGTTTTTACGGCGGCGGGATTCGCGTTTCTCTACGGGACAAAATACGGGCTTTACATCCGCATCACCGGAAAAGATGCCGACGTCCTTTCTTCGCGCGGCATCAACGTATCCGCATGCAGGACTGCGGCGTGGTGCATCGCAGCGTTTTACGGCTCCCTTGCCGGCTGCATACTGTCGTTCAGGCTTTCATCCTTTGTGCCGAATATTTCAAGCGGCCGCGGATGGCTCGCCCTTGCGGCGGTATTTTTAGGCAGACGAACGGGATGGGGCACGGTTCTGGCAGTGATCGTGCTCTGTGCGGCGGAGTATTTTGCTGCGAACTTGCAAAACGTTTTTCAAAATATCGCCTCTCCTCTTTTGATCGCGCTGCCCTATATCGCATCTCTCGTGCTCATCGTTCTCGTGCCGGATACGAAGAGGGGCGAATAGACACTCGAAATCACCGCTTCGCTTTCCGAAATATAAAAAAATCGCTATATTTATATACAAGGAATATATATGAAAATACCGACAACAGATGAATTTAAAAAGATGTATACCGAGCGCCGTGCGCGTGTCGCTCGCTTTATGAAACAAAACGGCATCGGTGCGGCAGTCTTTATCGACAGTGAAGAAAAACGCGAAAGCGCGGTGCGCTATCTTTCAGGCCACATAAACGATGCGGTTTTGATCGTATTCGACGATGCGTATTCGGTACTCGTTCCGTGGGATGAAATCATGGCGAAACGATATGCATTCGCAGATAAAGTCGTACCGTATACGAAATATAAAAATACCGCGATCGATGCGGTAAAAGCGGTGCTCGGCGAAAGCGGTCACTTAAAAAATAAAAAAGTGGAACTGCCGACCTCGACGACCTATCCCGAATTTTTAAAATACATCGACGCGCTCGAAGGCTGCGATATTCATTGCCGCGAAAACAGCGTTCATCACTATGTCACAGAGCTCCGCATGATAAAAGACGAGTATGAAATCGCATGTACGAAAGAAGCCGCGCGCATCGGAGATTTAATAATCGACACGGTTGAAGAGGGTATCAAATCGAAAAAGCTCATAACGGAAACGGATGTCGCATTGCTTATCGAAAGAGAATGCCGCGCTCACGGCTGCGAACGAACGGGATTCGACACGCTCGCGGCGGGACCGGATCGCAGCTGGGGTATCCACTGTTTTCCGAATTACACTTCCGGAAAATGGGCGGATTCGGGGCTGTCGATCCTCGATTTCGGCGTCGTCGTAAACGGCTACACGAGCGATACGACGGTCACGGTTGCACGCGGTAAGCTTTCCGCAGCACAGGAAAAACTCGTCGATCTCGTACAAAAAGCCTATGACGAATGTCTCAAACTGTACAAGCCCGGCCTTTCAATTCGAAATGCGGCGATAAAAGCGGATGAAGTATTTGCGGCGGGAAAACGGAAAATGCCGCACGGACTCGGACATGCGATCGGCCTTGAAATACACGAGTCTCCGCGCGTCAATCTCAAAGCAGCCGAAACCCTCGTTTTTAAACCGGGCATGATCGTAACGCTTGAACCGGGACTCTACGACGAAGAGCTCGGAGGCTGCCGGCTTGAAAACGACGTACTCATTACCGACAGCGGTAACGAAGTTATAACGCATTCGAGAATTATTAAATTATAATTGATTTGCGGGGCGCGTTGAGGCGGAGCGAACTCAGCGTCCCCGTGCGTTTTCGAGAGCTTCCGATGCGGCAGCGTCGAGAGCCTCGGCAAGGGATGCATCGGGCAAATCGGCAAGTTTCGTTCGCATATCGTGGATGACAAGCGGTACGAGCTGTTCATCGGTGAGTGCGGAAAAGGATGTCGCTCCGTTTTCCAAAAGACCTGCGGGCAGTTTTATCTTTCTGAGCACTTCGGCCGTCGCAAGCAGCCCCGGCTTTCCGGAAAGACGCGCTATCACGTAATCGAGCAAAAGCCTCGTTCGGCTTTTCATAAATTTTTCTTTTCGCAGCGAAGGTAAAAAATCGCACATGGCGCGAAGCTTTTTAAAAAGATCCAATTCGATTGCAAAGTCGCTTGCACTTTTTTTATCTTGCAGAGCCGAAGCGATATCGGGAAGCGCACGCACGGCTTTTTCAAGAGCGGCGTTAAAGTCTCGAGGCTTTCCTTCACTGCGCTCTTCGCCGCCGGTTCGTTTTGCAATATTTCCGTTTGCATCCGTTTTTAAAAGAGCTTTTTCGGCCGCATCCCGTATTTTTTTCACGGCATTTTCGGCCGCACCTTTGACATTCGACTCCGCGTGTTCGGTATCCGACCGTATTCGTTCGACGCTTTTTTTCATCGACCCGATAAGCTCGCGCATTTCATTGACGGCATCGCGTGCGGCTTTGCGCGTCCGATGCGCTTCATCATAAGAACGGCGCAAAGCTTCAAGCTCATCCGCACGGCGGGCGTTTACGGCTTTCAATGCTGCGTCAAATTTTCGGGAAGCGGCTTCAGCCGTTTCCGCCGCTCGGCGTTCGGCTTCAAAGATGCGTTCGGGAGGAAGCGAACCCGCAGCTTCGCGCGTATCCTGCATAGGCAACGAAGATCCCTCAGACACTCCTTCTCTCGCACCGGCTTCCGCTCGCGCTTTTTTTTCAGCGGAAAGCGCGCGCTCGGCATCCGTCCAACCCCGCTCGCTTCCGATCGCCGCTTCGGACAAAGGACGGCGAGCAGGCACGTCTTCGGCTATCGAAATGGGCTCGTCTTCATAATTTACGCGTTTAGCTTTACTTTTCGGCAAAACGGCCGGAGTCTCAAATCCCGCATCGATATTTTCCGTACCGAAGGCGTCTTCTATATTTCCGGAAAGACTTTCATCGATTCCTGCAGCAGGTCCCGTCCTCCCGTCGAAAATATCATCGCTCCCGGCGGCCCGTGAAGACGCGTCTTTGTCGATCGGACGGTCGGACGGAATGAGAAGATCCAAACCTTCCGGTTCGGAATCCCGTATTTCCTCATCGCTTTCTTGATCGGCAATTGTAAACGGATCGATTTCGTCGTCGGCTTTTAAAAGACTTTCACCCGCAAAATCAAAATCGAAAAAATCGTCGTCTGAGCGAAGTTGTCCGTAAACGGAAGCTTCGGCGGCTTTCGTTTCGGGAGAATCCATAACGATTTCCGCGCCCGTTGTTTCATCGTTTTCATCCGCAACATAATCGCTCTGTGCATCGTCCGATTCTTTTAATAATTTTTCGATACGCGCACTTTCGTTTTTTGCCGAAACATTGCCGCCGTCTACGGCGAGGGCGGCGCGGTAAGCGGCGAGCGCGGAAGACAGCTTCCCTTCTTCCGTATCGATTTCCGCCGAAAGCACGAGTGCTTCTTCATCGCTCGGATATTTTGAAAGATAGCGCGCGATAAAATTCCGCGCCTTATCGAATCGCCCCGCTTGCACAAACCGCCGCGCAGCCGACTTTTCATACGCAAAATATTGAGAGTCGATCGAATTTATTTTTTTATAGCAGGAAGCGGCCTTTTCATCTTCTCCCCTGCAAATACAATACTGTCCGTAGAGATCGAGTATTTGCACATCGTTTTGATTTTCCGCATAGAGCGCTTTAAGCTTTGCAAATGCGCCTTCATAATCACGGGCTGAAAGAAGAGTGCGGACATATTGTTCTCCGACTGAGGCGTCCGCCGGAAAATCGTTTTCAGCCTGACGAATAAGGGCTGCCCCGTTTTCAAGCGCGCCTTTTTTTTCATATGCATCGGCAAGACAGGAAATAACGGTCGTATTTTTCGGATCGAATTTCAAAGCTTTTTTAAGTGCGGAAACGGCAGCTTCATAATCGAATCGCTTGAGCGCTATGCGGCCGAGCAGCGCAAAAAGTCCCGCATCGGACGGATGCAGAGCGATCGCCTTTGTGACGACGGCGGCAGCCCTTTCCGTTTTATGCCGGCGGAGCAAAAGCGCTGCATACTTTCGAACCGCTTCCGTTTTTCCGGGTTTCGCGCGCAGGACAGCTTCGTATACGACGGCCGCTTCTCCGTCCGCACCGACGGCTTCATAAGTTTCGGCAAGATTCAACTGCAGTACCGGATGATTCGGATCGATTTGCAAGCCGCGTTTATACGCCGTCATCGCTTTTTGATATTCTTTGCGAAGCGCATAGATGGCACCCAAATGATTGTACGCAAGCGTATCGCCCGGATCAGCGGAAATAACCGAATTGAAACAGTCGATCGCCTTATCGTAATCTCCCATTGAACGATAGGTAAATCCCAAATTATACTGTATCGCAGTTTTGTCGCCGCCTGCGGAGAGAGCCGCACGGAGAGAGCGGAGAGCATCGTCATAGCGTTCAAGTCTGCGGTAAATACCGCCGGTCGCATTGAGAGAAGCCGCATCGTTCGGATCAATCTTATTAATTTTTTCGTAATAAGGAAGAGCGCGCGCATCGTCGCCCGATTTGACGTACACGTCGCCGAGCGCAAAAAGCACATCGCGGTTTTCGGGATCGTCTTTTAACAATCCCTCATACAAGCGCGCGGCAAGGGTGAAATCGCGGGAAGCGAGAGCCGCCGCCGCACGGCGAAAAACGAATTTATTCTCCTCTGCCCTTTCACTTGCCATAATCGCCGTCCGATGCGGGGCGCGCATAGGTTTCGCGCGAAAGAGGGCCGACTATGCGCCTGTCGAGTTTCGAATAAGATGCAACTGCAAAATAATAAATCGTTCCGTTTTTAAGATTCGTGAGCGTCAAGGACTGCGAAAAACCCGCATCGACAGGCGATGAGCCTTCGCGTGCAACGCGTCCGAGATATTCGCCGGGCCTCGTTCCGTAGTAAACGTAATAACCGCCCGCATTTTCGTCGACGGAATGCGCCCACGAAAGCGTTACGCTTCCGTCACCGGAAGCCGCTTTTACGGTAAAAGGCGGAAGCGGCAAAGGAGGCACCGTATAATCGATATCGATTTGCGTAAGCGACGGAGTGCGGGATCCGTTTCCGTCGGGATAAAGATCGGCGGCTATTTGAAAATACAAACCGTTTACGCCCGAAATCCTTTCTCCGCTTCGCACAGGACGCCACGCGGGATACGAATCGGTCCATCCGAAAATATTGTCGCCGCTCCGCACATAGAGACGAACTGCAGTTTGATCCGGTTCGCTCATCACCGCCGTCACCGAATTGAGAGAAGATGCGACCGATGTCAAAAGCGGCTGCGTTTCGATGCGCCCGCCGGACGCGCGGTACTTCGCGTATCCGAGAGCCGACGCATCTTCCGATTTTTGCAGCATCGCATCGTTATAGGTTCCCTTTTGTATGCGGAAATCGTCGATACTTCCCGTATACTTTCGGCACAGTTCGATATCCGCAGGCACGCCGAAATACACAGGATACACCGAACCCGACGCGCGGCCGGTCGACGTAACGTAGGCGATCGCTTCGAGCCCGCCGTTCACGCGGTATTCGATACACCCATTTTCTTCGTCGAAAGCGATCGAGTGATGCGCCCACTTTCCGGGAATCAGCGTCGTAATACCCGTAAGCGTCACATCGCCTTTATCGTATCCGTCGAAGATATTCGAAAACGTCCATGAAAGATGATTTTGATAAAAAGACGCCGTGATCATCTGATATACGATACTGCGTCCGATGCTGCGCGATGATCTCCAATTAAAAACGACTTCACCGTTTTCCGCAACCGCGGGTAAGAGCCAAAACTCAATATAAAACGACGGAGCAGGTCCTTCCGTGCCGAAAAGCGAGCCCGCCTTTCCGCGAAGCGATATGCCGCCCGTACCGCGGGAAAGAGCGGCGCCTTTTCCCATCGCCGATTTTCCCGAAAGCAAAAGGGCGTTTTTAGTCACAATATAATGCCCCGTTTTATCCGCAAAGGGCTTTTCTTCGAAATCGAAAAGCGTGTCCGTCATCGCGTCCTGAACACGGCTGTCGGTAGCAAGTTCGATACACGGATAGCCGAAGCGCCCCGTCCCCTCCGTAACGCCTCTCCTGAGCGAAAGCTTCGACCAGCCTTCGCTTCCGCCGATCGTCATCGAATCGGCAAAGGCGGGACGGATACACAAAACTGCCGAAAGCGCGTACAATAAAAGGCACGCGCGAAAGCGAAGCGTCCGCGAAACGAAAAATACATGCACCGGACGAAGAGCGCTCGATAAAGCGGAAGCGCGCACCGGATGAAGAGTGCACAAAGCGGCAAGTGCGCGCACTGGACGAAGCGCGGACAAAATCGTTATTTTTTTATTATACGGAAAACACATAGGCACTATGGCAAAAGCGGTACGGGAAATACTACACGAAACGGCATTACAAGCCCCCTCTTCAAGCGGCGTCTACCTGTGGCGGAACCGGCAGGGAGATGTCATCTATGTCGGCAAAGCGAAAAATCTGAAAAACCGCCTCACCTCGTATTTTTCCGGCAGCAAAGACATCAAAACGAAACTCCTTGTCGCACACGCCGAGTCAATCGAGTATATCACAACGGCAAACGAATATGAAGCCTTTCTGCTCGAAAACAATCTTATTAAAAAACACAATCCGCGCTACAACATCGATTTGAAAGACGGCAAATCCTATCCCGTTTTGCGGATCACAAACGAAGATTTTCCGCGCGTTATCAAAACGCGGCGCATCATCGAAGACGGCTCGACCTATTTCGGCCCCTACCCCGACGCGGGTGCGCTCGACACCTTTATCGACACGCTCTACCGCATCTATCCCGTGCGGCAGTGCAAAACGCTCAAAGATCGGGATGCTCCCTGTCTCTACTACCACATCGGCCGATGCGGCGCGCCCTGCTGCAAAAAAATTTCCCGCGAAGCCTATACCGAATACATCGGCGAAATCGAAAGCCTTCTTGAGGGAAAAGGAGACGAAACCCTAAAAAAAATAAAAGCGGAAATGCAAAAGGCATCGGAAAATCTCAACTTCGAAAAAGCCGCGCGCTTGAGAGACGGACTTTCAGCTCTTTCGATCATGCAAAAACAGAACATCGTCCAAACTTTCGACGGAGACGACCGCGACTACATCGCCTATTGGAGGGAAGGTGAACTCGTAAGTTTTACCGTCTTAAAACTCCGCGGAGGAAAACTCGAAGGACGCGGCAACTACCGCACCGTAAGTTTAAACGAAGATGCGGAGCTGATCGGAGAGTTTTTCAACGCATACTATACCGACAAAGCCGAAGTACCCCCGCACATCTATATACCCAATTTATTAATTAATAATTTATCCGGCATTGAAAATTCTTATACCGATACGGGGAAGAGCCCTCCCCCGCGCTCGCACACGGTTGCTCGCTCCCCCTCCAGCGGGGGCACCCCGCAACTCCCCGATCGAAGCGTCGCTTTTCTCTCGCCCGCCGAACTTGCAAGATGGTTTTCCGAAACGCTCGGCGCCGAAACCGAAATCGTCCCCGTTTCCGATGCAGGCAAAAATGTAAAATACCACACGGCAGCCATCAATATGGCAAAGCAAAACGCGCATGAAGATATCGTGCGGCGCCTGCGCGAACGGGGCGACATACCAGCGCTCGAAGAACTCAAAACGCTCCTTTCTCTCGACACGCTTCCCGTACGTATCGAAGGATTCGACATCGCGCATATCGGCGGCAAATTTCCCGTCGCAAGTTTAATAAGTTTTTACAACGGTAACCCCGACAAAAAAAACTACCGCTATTTCCGCCTCAAAACGACCGACGGCATCATAGATGACTTCGCATCCATGCGGGAAGCGGCGAGCAGACGCTATACGAGACTTTTGAACGAAGGACGGGAACTGCCCGATCTCCTGCTCATAGACGGCGGCATCGGACAGGTGAATGCGGTGCAAAGCGTACTCACATCGCTCGGCATCGACATACCCATCGCGGGACTCGCCGAAAAAAACGAAGAAATATACAGGCCGGGAAACAGCACGCCCGTCATACTTCCGCGGAGAAGCGACGCGCTCCGCCTGCTCCAGCGCGTAAGAGATGAAACGCACCGCTTTGCGACAAGCAAAAATCAGCGCCTCCGTACCAAAGAAAATACCGTAAGCATTTTTCTCGAACTTCCCGGCGTCGGCGAAAAGCGGGCGCGCACATTGATAAAAACTTTTACGACGCTCGAAAACCTCGCATGCGCGGATTCATCGCGCATCGCAGACGCGCTCGGCGTGAGTGAGGACGAAGCAAAAAAAATTATGCGGGAAGCGAAAAAGCTCAACGATGCACGGAAAGAAAAAAAAGCGAAACAGATCGAATCGCTCGAAAACGCCGGTACGACCGCGCAAAAAGCCGCAGCAGCGCACTATATCGACAGCCTTGCCGGCGCAGCCCTCGACGGAAGCGGTACCGAATAAAGGCAGGCTATCGCCGAAAATACCGCGATTTTTTTACGGCACGCATTGTTTTCCGCCGATATAATTTCAGCCGCCCTTGCCGCAACCGATTGTAGAAAATGCGATTTTCCCTATAATGTATACGGCCGATATATGACCGTATAAAAATTATTAAGGAAATCACACATGGAATACATTTTCGATAAAGAGGGAAACCCGCTCGGCGTCGTACAAGGCGCATACATCCGCGACATGGAAGGAAATCCCGTCGGCCAGCTCAAGGGCGAACACGTCCATAAACTGAGCGGAGGCTATGTCGGAGAACTCAAAGACGGCATGATTTTGGACATGCACAAAGGTACCCTCGGAAACGCAGGCTATGCCGAAAATCCGGGAAAGGGTATGCATCCCATGGCACATTCTCCGCGGCCGCCGGTGCGCACCGTATTCGAAGACGCGTGGGAAAGATTATTTGATGATGGACTGTAAGACGCGAAGACCTGCCGCAGCCGTAAAATCGTGCTTGCACAATACAGACAATTCATGTATGCCACGGTTGTACTATCCCTCCGCGGCATCTGTAAAACAGCGCTTCTAAATTACATTATAAAAAGATAAATTCAAGTATTTGATAAAAGACCTGAAAACATAAGTTTTCTATGATTTTGAAATACTCAGCTGTGAGAACTCATAATGCAAGGTCAATTATTTTATGCTATAATCAGGAAAAGCGGCAGAGATATTAATCGAATGTAAGTTCAAAAACTTGCGCTTGGACAATAAAAAAATGATTAAATTAATAATTAATATTTCTATTTTGGTTTTAATAATAATTTTTCAATCTTTTACAAGAAAAAAGAAAATCGTAAAATGCAAAGAAAATCCGGACATAATCATTCAAAACGCAATCCGTGAATTGCTGCTTTCTGAAAATGAATCACAAATCCATATATGCGGAAAAGGTAAAAATGAAACGATAACGCTGAAAAGAAAAATAAACGGAATTTTTATATATTGGATATCATCCTCTACAAATGATGATACCGTACACAAAGAGCTTTTCGAAATTAAAACATTCTTGGATGAAAAAGGCTTTATGTATAATTCTAAAATTACTATTGATACACTGGATGTATTAAAACCGTATGAATACATAGTGGAATATTTTGACGACATTCATGCAAATACGGGAGAAAACGGGCAAGACATATTTACGTTATTACGGGAATATTTTAGAATCGTATTGCGGATAACGGATTTACACAGTTTGACAATCGATAAAAGATACATGAAAGTAAAGGCAGTCAAACAAAGAACCGCGCTCACGCACTAATGCGTAGGGCAAACACACAGATTAAGGCAGGAAAAAAAATGAACAAAAAGCGCTTTTCAATTTGTATTTTGACGATATTTTTTATTGTATCCGTTTATGCGCATGAAAATATTGTATCCGTTTTTCAAGATTCAAAAAAAGAAACCGATCTATCGTCGTGTTTAAAAAACGGATTGATAAAGCTCGAAGTAAACTTAGACGAAGAAATTCCGGAAGAAAATATTTCCGCTATACAGTATATTTTAAAACATACCTACGAAAACAATATTCATAAAATGCGAGGAGAAGAAGACAATAAGGTGTATACAAAGGAAAGCGGCGAAGAAGCCGTGTTCGATAAAGAAGGAAACCTTGTTACAAATGATTGGAATAAAGGCTCTTTTAATTACGGTTCATACAGCGAACCTATAAATAAATTTAAAGTCGATATATGGCCGTGGTTGATTTGGGGGAATACGAGAGAAGATCCGACAAGTTTTGATGAAAGATTTTACTACTACATCATGGATTTGGACAACGGTATTCAATCGTATATCTTTTTGGAAGATAAAACCGAAATCGAAAAAATAAACTATGCAAATCTGAATGAAACGGATAAATTAATATATAAGTTTTTCAATTATTTGATTTTTAACAAATCGTATAAATTCGATTTATCGAAAAAAAATATAGCAAAGTATAAAAAAAGCGCTGATAATTATTGGAAATATCTGTCCCAATTATTAACTTTGTCGGGATATGAAAAATAAAAACTATCGGGAATGCCGAAGTAATATGAAAAAAATATATTTAATATTATTAACTGCTGTTTTTCCTTTTTCATTAGCAGCATGTATTTTTACAAAAACGCTGGAATTTAATACTGTACAAAATTTCAAAATCATAGAACAACCGGATGATAAATTAAAAATTTCAGGACTGTGTTCATGGTCTTCATATGTTGTTAAGAATATAAAGAAACACAAAGAAAACGATACGCTTTCCATAATCATCGAAATTACTCCATTCCATAAAAGAGATACTTCCGGCAGTTTCGATTCTATTCTGAAAATTCCGGATGATATTACATCAATCACGTTCGGCAAAAGAAGGCGTGAAATTTGGAATAGAGCATCACCGTTTCATACCGGTAAATTGAAAATCGGCATGGAAATTCCTTCAGGCACTGTTCTTATTATGAATGAATCTCAATTCACCGAACAAAGATTTGAATTTAAAACAGACGGCAAAGGAACTATTCGATACTATACTATTGAATATTGTAAGAAATCCGATGAATTTCCTGACGGTAGTATATATTCTGAATTCCGTGAACCTGAAAATTTTATATATATTCCCGAAACAGGCAGGATTTTTACGGTCAACGACAGTAATCGCATTTTAGTGTATGTTCCTTCTGCAGATAAATATTTCTTATATGATGATTTAAAAGTTTATTTTAGAACTCCGGTATACGGTCGTAAAGTAGTTAGCGGGTGGGAAATGAATAATAAAACCATGTTTATATTTTTTAACGACGGAACATGTTTTGATAAGAATTTTTCCGATGAAGAAAATAAAACACTCTCCACATATACAGAAGATTCCGGTATTATTCGATTGGAATTCCCCCTTTTGCCGTTTCCTCAATATTTTTTACAAGACGGCAATAGGTTATTTTCGGGATTTTCATATCTGTATATAAAGAAGTAAATATAAAAATTAATTTAATACAAAGCAATAGGAATCAGTTTGCGCTGTACTCTGTACCCCCCCCACAAGTCCGGCAACTTTCGAAATTATTATTTTATTCTGCTGCCGTGCATATATTTTTTTATTATTAATTTACGAAATCCGCCGGCAAGAGATTACTCCGGCGGAGATTGTAAGGTTAACACTGATTAATACGCATTCGAATTAATCAGTGTTTTCTTATATCACTTTGCCGCGTTCTTTCCCGCGATGCGGCCGAACACGATGATGTCGGCGATCGCGTCGCTGCCCAAGCGGTTTTTGCCGTGCACGCCGCCGGTCACTTCTCCCGCGGCATACAAACCGGGGATCACCGTACCGTCTGTTTTTATGACTTGCGCTTGGCTGTTGATTTTGACGCCGCCCATCGTGTGGTGTACGGCGGGCACTGCTTTCAAAATATAAAACGGCGCTTTTTCGATTGGGAAGGTTAAGCTGCGTTTATTGAATTCGGGATCTTTACCTGCTGCAACGTAGCTGTTGTAGCGGTTTACGGTTGCGATCATCTCGTTCGCATCGATGCCGAAAAACTCCGCCGCTTTTTCAAGCGTATCGGCTTTTACCAAAAGCTTGTTTTTGTACAGATAAGCGATTTCGGCCGCGTGATTTTGTTCAAGATGGCTTTCGTCGTATCCTTTTTGATCGATGATTTCATAGCAGCAATGTCCGGTCTGTGCTTTGATCGCCATTGACATAACGTCGCGCCTTCCGAGTTCTTCAACAAAGCGCTTGCCTTCTTTGTTTACGATAACGCTGTGTCCGTAGAGGCGCGCGTCATCGAAATACAAAAGCGTGCCCGTAAGCGGATCGCATATCGGGTAGGTTTGAATATACTGCATATCGACGAGAGCCGCTCCGATTTTTTCGGACATGACGATGCCGTCGCCCGTACTGCCGACCGTATTCGTCGAAAGGATGTTTTCATCGACGGCGGGATTGTATTTTTTGCGCATATCGAGGTTCGAGCCGAAGCCGCCGGTTGCGAGCACGACGCCCTTTTTCGCATAAAAAGTATACTTCGTCGTTTCACTTTCGGCCGAAACTCCGGTAACGCGTCCCTTCGCATCCTGCACGAATGCGACTGCGGGCGTATTGTACACGATGGGGATGCCGAGCTTTTCCGCTTTGGCGAGCATTTTTGTGATGAGTTCTTTGCCGCTCGCGCCTGAGGGAATCAAACTGCGCTTTACCGAATGTCCGCCGAAAAACATCAGCGAGTTTTCCCATACGACACCGCATTTGTCCCTGAGCCACTCCGCGCCTGCAAGCGCATTCGATGCGACGACGTGCACGAGTTCGGGGTTATTGATATTGTCGCCGCCTTTCATTATATCCTGTTCGAAGCGAGAGACGCTGTCTTCGATACCGTCACGCTTTTGGAGCCAGTTGCCCGGAGCTGCCATTTCCGCTCCCGAGATGAGCGTGTTGCCTCCGGCCATCGGCATCTTTTCCAAAACGATAACGTCGGCGCCCGCTTCTTTCGCTTCGATTGCGGCTGCAAGTCCCGCACCGCCGGCACCGATGACGATAACGTCGTGGGTTTCGGTTTTTTTCTGCTTCGCTTTTGCTTTCGGCGCTGCGGCGGCTTTTTTATTCGCTTTCAGTTCTCCGCCCGCCTGTGCGACCGCTGCATTCACAGCCGCAAGAAAGCCTGTCGAAGTGAGCGTACAGCCCGAAACCGTATCGACTGCCGTGCTGTTCGATTTTATTACCGCAGTTTTAAGCGTATCCATCGCTTTGTCGAAGCCCGGCGTTTCGTTGTGAGAAAGCACTTTGATACCGGCGATCGCGTTCTTTTTGACGGTTACCTGCACCGTTATTTTTCCGCCTTTGCCGTCTCCCGTTCCGGTGTAGGTTCCGTTTTTCATCGAAGCGCTTTGCGGCCACGCGGTAAACAAAACCGTCGAAGCGAAAAACGCCGCAAACAGTCCCTTTAAAATCTTTTTCATAATTTTCCTCCATAAGCACATATACGCATTCGAAGAGCGAATGTATGCGCTATAAGCATAGCATAATATTCCGCCTTTTTATTGTCAAACGAATATTGACCGCAACAGATATTTTTAAATTAATAATTTTATAATGTAATATCACTTTTTAATCGGTATAACGCGTATCAGCGTCAATTCGGGATTATTGAATATCCGAACGATTTTCGGCTGCTGATACGAAAGACCGCGGCTTACGATCATCACGGAACGCGCATTGTTTTTAAGCACATACTTTCCGCCCGCGTATTTCGGAAACATACCCTGCCCCGGCGCATAGAGCGCGTTTATAAAGGGCGGAAATCGCCACAGCCCGCCGTGCGCATGCCCTGCCAAAATCACATCGAAATCGTATTTTACATAATCATTTACGTATTCGGGGCGGTGAACGAGGAGCATCGTAAATAAAACCGTGCGTCCGTCATCCGCAAAGGATCGAACGAGCGCGTCCGTCTTTTGCGCGACTTCGGCAAGGCGTTTGCGGTAGGAAACTCTGTCGTCTCCGACTCTGAGCGCCGCCCGCTCTCCCAAACCGAAATACGGATCTTCAACGCCCGAGATGACGACGGTGCCCTGCGGAAAATCGAGGGAAACCGCTTCGTCGTACAGCACTTTAAAACCGTACCGTTCGAGCATGGCGTATTTTTTTTCTATATGCAGATCGGAAAAATCGTGATTTCCCGTCACGAAAAATCCGGGACAGAGATCGCAAATGCCTGAAAGGAGCGCTTCGACGTTTTTGAAAGGCTTATCGCCTTTCATCCTTTCATCGAAGAGATCTCCCGTGATCGCGATGATGTCGGGGCGCGCTTTTTTTATCTTTTCGATGATTTTGATTTCATCTTTGCCGAAATCATTCGAATGAAAATCGGAAATCTGTACGATTCTGATTTCGTTCGAAACGCGCTCCTCTTCGATATCGTAAGCGACCGTTCTAATCGAACGGCATGAAGTGATGACGATGATCGAAAATAAAATAAATAATTTATTGATTTTTCGTTTCATACCTGATTGCTCCGACATATCGACTGCTTGGCGAACACAGTGTCATTAAACAATTTTCAAAACTCGACATACAATCTATATTTTTATCAATTCGTAATCGCGCACTCCCATACCGACTTTTTCCGCGTGTTCGAGCTGCACTTTCCAATTCGTCGTCGGATGCACATCGCAAAACCAATCGTTATGAACGTGTTCGCATTCGTCCATGATCGTACCGTGCAGATAGGGCTGGCGATTCGTCATGTCGGCACACGCGGCGTCGAGAGCGACGGCATCGAACGACGCGAACATTCCGACATCGGGGATGATCGGCGCATCGTTTTCGGCATGGCAGTCACAGAAGGGAGAGACGTCGACGACGAGCGATATGTGAAACTGAGGCCGTCTTCTTACGACGGCGGCTGCGTATTCGGCCATCTTTTTGCACAGTATTTCGTTCGTATTTTTTCCGACGGGATGCGTCGCATCTTTCGGACAGGCGCCGATGCACCTCCCGCAGCCGACACAGATTTCTTCATCGATGCGCGCTTTCCGTTTGCCGTCTTCGCTTTTAATAAATTCGATCGCGTCCTGCCCGCATTCTCGCGCGCATGCACCGCAGCCGACGCACAGCTCTTCATCGACTTCCGGTTTTCCGTCGTTATGCTGTTCCATCTTTCCCGCCCTGCTCGCGCACCCCATACCGATATTTTTGAGCGCCCCTCCGAAGCCCGTGCTTTGGTGCAATTTAAAATGCGTCAGAGAAATGAACACGTCGGCGTCCATCACCGCGTGCCCGATCTTCGCCTGCTTTATGTATTCGCCTTCGGGAAAATCGACATAAGCTTCGTCCGTCCCCTTCAATCCGTCGCCGATGATCACGTGACAGCCGCACGCAAGAGGGCTGAAACCGTCCATAAATGCCGCATCGAGATGATCGAGCGCGTTTTTTCGTAAACCGGGATAGAGCGTATTGCAGTCGGTTAAAAAGGGCCTTCCTCCGATAGTTTTAATAAATTCAGAAAGCGCTCTCGCGTAATTCGGCCGCAAGTATGCGAGGTTTCCCGGCTCCCCAAAGTGCAGCTTTATCGCCGTAAATTTGCCGTCAAAATCGATCGTTTCGATTCCCGCTTTTTTAACGAGACGGACGAGTTTTTGCATAAGGCTTTCGCTGTTCGTCGTACGAAAATCCGCCCAATACACTTTCGCTTTTTCCATAAAATCCTCCGTCTTTCATACATCTTATAACCGTCTTTTAAATATTTAACGTATATTCTACCATCGCTTATACTTTTCGGACAGCCCCTTATATCCGACAGGAAAAATTTAATAAAAACCGAAAAATATTTTCAAAACCCGCTTAATAATTTATTTACCGGCTCGGCGTATACACGAAAGCCGCCTCTTTTGTATCGCTGCGGAAAAAAGTGCAAGCGCCGCATAAAAAAGCGGAACGAGCACAAAGGCGACGGCGAGCGTTTTTTTCATCGCGGCGGAAAAAGATGCGGCATCGGGCGTTTTGTATAAAGTGCGCACACTTCCTTTGTTTTGCAGTTCGGCAAGACCTTCATCGCCTGTAAGTTTTAAAACGACGTGTGTCAAAAAATCGAGATTGCGATAGTCGCCCGCCTCTCCTCCGATGTACGAAAGCGGAAGGCTTGCAGCAAAATATTGATCGGCGACGACGGCGATGTGAGAAGCGCCTTTTTTTTCGGGCGCATACATACCCGAAAGCTCGCCGTCAAAATATGCACCCGCAGCGTACGATTTCCGTTCGGCAGGCGCACGCGCGTTTTGCAGCACAAAGGGATTCGTTTGAAACAATGAAGCGCCGTCTGAAGAATTTTCTTTAACTTTCCACGACGACGGACTTGAAAGGACGAGCGGTTTTGCAAACTCGTTTTCGATTTTGACGGGACTTGCCCAAAAAAGCGTAAGCCCCCTCTTCGCTTCATCCTGAAGCGGAATCGATATCCAAAGCGGATAGCCGATACTCTCGAACTGCCCTCTTCCCTCGCCTGCCTCTCCGTTTGCAAGCGTAATGTGCGCACATGCGCTGTCCGAAATGACGGCGGATTCGAACGATATGCCCCAAAACGAAAGCAAATCGATGAGCGCAGTGTTTTTCGTCCGTTCTATATTCCACGTCGATTTTATATCGGCATCGTAAGGTGAAACGGCAAAAAGCGCGCTCCCGCCCGAAAGCACAAAGGCTTCGATCGCCGCAGCGTCTTTATCCGAAAGTTTCGACGCACCGAATACGATGAGGGTACCGCCGCCTGCATGATCGGAAAGCGTTCGAGCTTCGGCTTCAATGCAGTCAAATCCCTGCAGCGAAAGCCACGTCACAACGTACGAATAATCTTCCGAAAGCGTCATTCCGTTTCCCGTAAGGATGAGTACGCGGGGACGGGATCCGTCGACAAAATTTTTGACGCAGCGAGTCAAATCGTATTCGATTCTATCCGCAGAAACGATAAAGGGTATCGTTTGAATTTTCCCTTCGTATTCGAGAGCGAGGGCGGAAAAAAGCGAAACTTCCTCCCCTTTTCCAAAACGGAAAGCTTGCGGCAAAATTCCGAAGCGCTTTAAAACGTCGGAGATACCTGCCGCATCGGGATCTTTTACGGCGACGTTTACCGCGGGGTTTTCACGCGCGTACATTTTGACGTATTCGTATACGTCGCGGGAAGAAGGATAGACGCTTGCAATGCGCGGAGAGCGGTAATAGGTTATCGTAAGCGGAGAGGTAAGGCGGGAAAGCGTTTTTTTCCCGTAATCGGAAAGGCTGAAAGTTTTATTTTTCGTTAAATCGATCCGCGCATAATATCTTTTTCCGTTCAAAGACACAAAGATAATAATTAATAATATAACGGCATACATATATCGCTCATTTCGGGGGAAAAAATTCCCGCGTTTTTTTTCCGACGCGATAAAGGCTGCGAATAAAAAAAATGCCGAAACCGCGCAAAAAAAAACGATATCGCGCGTATCGACGATGCCCTTTGCCGCCGTATCCGCACGGTATGCAAAAGTCAAAGGACGAAGCGTTTCCGAAAGGGAAGCAAAACCGGCAAAGAAAAAAAGCGCGGCAGAGACGATGAAAGCTTTTGGCGGAGAAAATATCGTATAAAAAAACACCGAAAGCGATACGGCCGCCGCTCCGTAAAAAAGAGAAAGAGCAAAGCCCGCTATGATCCCTCCCGCGTCGATATCGCCGAAAAAGCCGGTACACAGCGGCACGAGCACGAGCGGCAGCAGGATAAGCGCAAAGCGTGCAAAGGGAAAAACAAAATCGAAAAACGTGCGCTCGAAAGGCGAAAGCGGGAGAGCATCGGCAAAGCTTTTATCGCCGGACGGAAAACACAAAAGAGGGATGACGACGATGGCGGCATAGGGAAAGGCGGCGAAAAAAAAGCGGATATCGGGAACGGCGTTTCCGGAAAAAAATCCTGAGACAAAAAAATAATAAAGCGAGCATATCGCCTCGAATAAAACCGCACACAAAAAAAAGAGCGGACTACGGAGGGAACGTTCGAGCGAGCGGCAAAAATGCACAGCCGTCCGCCCCGTCATTCGACGTAGGGGATATCGAAGTGCATCCGGTCTTTTGTGAGTTCCGCGGCGGGAAAAATCGTGCGCGCTTCTTCGAGCAAAACGGAAAGTTCCCTGTCGGTATAACGCGGACTGTAGTGGATCATCGCCATGCGTTTGACACCGGCGTCGCGAGCGATCGTCGCGGACTGTTTTGCCGTCATGTGTTTTTTTTCTCTCGCCTGATCGATGAGCGCTTCTTCGAACATACCTTCGCAGATCAAAAGATCGCTTCCGCGCACTTCCTCTGCAATCGACGGTTTATAGAGTGTGTCGGTCACATAACTGAACTTTCTTCCGCTCCGCGAGGGACCGAGCACTTGATCGGGCGTAACGATTTTTCCGTCGGAAGCCGTAACGCTCTCGCCTTTTTGCAGTTTACCCCACAGCGGCCCCATCGGAACGTTGAGCGCTTTCGCTTTTTCGGGACTGAACTCACCCGGCCGGTCGAGCTCTTCAAGCGTATAGCCGACGCAGGTTTTCGTGTGCGCAAGCGGAAATGCCCGGATATAAAACCCCTCCCCCCCGTGCACGACGCAGGGAGCCGTAATCTCTTTTACGACGACGGGATAATTTATAAACATGTCGAGCACTTTGCGGCTCGTTTCGATATATTCTGCAATCTTCGGCGGGCCGTAGATATACAGCGGTTCGGTGCGATCCACTTGCGAAGAGAGCATCATGATACCGGGCAAACCCGTTACGTGATCGGCGTGGGTGTGCGACACGAAAATCGCATTTATCTTTTTCCACTTGAGATTGAGACGCCTGAGCGACACTTGCGTTCCCTCTCCTCCGTCGAATAAAAAGAGCTCACCTTCGCGGCGCAAAAGCACCGACGTGAGATGGCGGTACGGGAGCGGCATCATTCCGCCGCAGCCCAAAACAAAGGCTTCCATATTCATAAGGCACGACCTGCAAGAATTTTTTTGATTCGTTTATGATAAAACGCTCTCGCGCTTTCGGCAAGCGCATAGGGCGCATAGAGCGGCGAAAGCGGAAAATCGAGGGATCCCGGCCTATGCACGATGCGACCTCCGAATCCGGTTTTAAATAGATAGAGGCCGTACATCGGATGATTTTTATCGTCCGACGGCGGCATACCGTAAAAATCATAGACGGCCGATCCGTAAGATTTCGCGTCGCATATCGCAGTCCACTGCAAAAGATAAGCGGGCATGAGATTCCGCTTGGCGTTTGAAGAAGCGCCGTAAAGATAGACCGCTTCGCTTCTGGAAAAGAGCGTAATGATCGACGCGAGGTTTTCTCCTTCGTGCGATGCGATATAGACCGTGATGAGCGGGGCGTCTTTATGTGCCGCACTCAAAGCGAAAAGGTCTTCATAGTATTTTTTTGCGTGGATCGCAATGCCGTCGCGGCTCGCCGTCGTTTTATAAAGTTCGTAGAAAATATCGAGAGCGCGCAAGGCGTCGGAATCGAGCGAAGAATTGTCCGCCTTATCGCTTTTCGCGCGGTATGCGCGGACGACGACGCCTTTTTTTTCTGCAAGACGGATATTGTAACGCCACTTGCTCCGCATTGCAGAAAGAATTTCATCTTCCGATTTTGTCAAATCGATAAGCGTCGTATCGGGCGGCTGAATATCGGTTTTCGTTTTGACGATCGATATTTTTTCCGAAGCGGCCGCTTGCTTCAGCGAGGCGACAAAAGAATCACGCGAAGATATCGAATAAAAATCGAGGGCGGGATCGAAGCGTATGCAAAGCGTGTGCTTGGGGAGAAAGCCTTTGAGAGACTCTGAAAACTCCGCTAAAAACTGCGCATAGGAAGCAACATACTCCTGCCGCACGCCGTCCCCTCCGTTTTCTTTTTCATCGGCTTTTGCCGCAAGGTTTTGCAATGTACCGCCGGCAGCGCCGGTTCCATCGTGCAAAAAAGACGGCATCATCGGAATATAGGCGATGGAAAAATATTTTGCAAAGCGCCGCACGAGAACCGAAACGCTAAAAGCACCGCCCCTTTCCGATCGGACATCGAAAAAGAGCGATTTCCAGCCGTGCAGGGATTTAAACGCCGCCCAAAACGGCGACTGCAAAAAACGCTCTCCTCCGTCGGCAAGCGAGCGCGGAGAAAGAGGCGCAATCGTAAAAGAAAACACTTGTTATGCTACTCCGCCGTTTACGGTCTTTTCCGTCGTAAGCGCTTTTCCGTCCGCCGTGAGTTTTTTATCCTGAATGACGACTTCTCGGTCATGGACTTTTATTTCGATTTGAAAAAACACGTCCGCGCTTATCTCTTTTTCTTTTTGCGCCGAAGGATCTTCTCCTTCAAGCACAACGGGAGTGCCGGGAGCCGCCCACGGAGCCGTTACGAGTTCGACGCATTCTTTGCCCGCTTCATCGGTGTAATCCGCCGCAAGGAGCATACCACGGCTTTCGATCCCGCGCATTTTCCGCGGAGCAAGGTTATCGACGAGGATGATGTGCTTTCCAATCAGTTCGTCTTCTTTTAAATACGGCACGAGTCCGCTTTGAATGACGCGCTCCGTACCGCTTCCGTCGTCGAGGTGTTCTATATAGAGCTTATCGGATTCGGGATTGCGTTCGACGGAAACGATCTTTGCGACTTTGAGCGAAACGAATTTATTAAAATGCGCGCACATATCGGCTGCGAGGGCCGGCTCTTTTTTTTCGGCCTTTGCCTTTTGTGCATTCGGCTTTCCGAGCGCCCCTTCTTCGCGCGATTTTTGATTTCCCGAAAAACGCTCTTTAAAAGCTTTCATCGTCTTATCGTCCATCGGCGTAAAGTATACGCTCGTCGCTCCTATCTCCGAAAGTCCCTCGGTTTTTCCGAGATCGCTCCACCTAAGCGCACCTTCCGGATCGTTCGCTCCGATACGCTTTTCGGTGATCGTTTTACCGAAAAACGAAGCGACTTTTTGCGCATACTGCGGGAGATAGGGCGCCGCCAATATCATCAAATCTTTTATGACATAGCACAGATTGTGTATGAGCTTTGCCGCTTTTTCGGGATCGGTGTTGCGCGTTTTCCACGGCTCGGCCGCTTGGAAGGCTTTGTTTCCGATATCGCTTATCGCAAAGATTTCGCGGAACGCGTCTTTGAGATTCGCCCATTCGAGCAGTTCGGTAATTCTTTCCTCCCGCGCTTTTACTTCCGCCCACAGCGCTTCGTCTTCAGGAGCGTCGGGGATTTTGCCGCCGTAATATTTGTTGACGAACAGCAGCGTGCGGTTTACGAGATTGCCGAGGTTGCCGATAAGTTCCGCATTGTATTTTTCCTGAAAATCCTTCCATGTAAATTGATAATCGGATTTTTCCGGACGATTGTAAAAGATGTAAAACCGCCACGCATCCGCGGGAATACCGCTTTCTTTCGCGTCCGTTCCGAATACGCCGACGCCCTTCGATTTTGAAAATTTCCCGTCTTCGTAATTCAAAAATTCGGTTGAACTCATGTGAAAGAGCTTTGTCCAATCGCGGCCGCTTCCGAGCAGGCTCGACGGAAAGACGACCGTGTGAAAAGGGATATTGTCTTTGCCGATAAATTGAAAAAGCTCGACGGGAGCTTTACCCGCACTTTCATCGGATTCGGACGGAAGCCACCAGCTTTTATAGTCGAACGATTTTTTTCCCGCCGCCGCGAGTTCGTTTGCGAGCTGGAGCGTTATCGAAATATAGCCGATAGGCGCGTCGAACCACACATAAAAGACTTTGTCTTCGTAGCCTTCTTTCGGTACGGGTATGCCCCATTTCAAATCGCGAGTGATCGCACGCTCGTTTAAGCCGTCTCTTATCCACGCCTTTGTCATTTGAATCGCGTTTGCGCTCCACTTGCCTCGGGCGCTCGCCTTTTCCATCCACGCTTCAAGACGCCCTTCAATCGCAGGCAAATCGATGTACAAGTGCTTCGTCTCGCGCACTTCGGGGGAAGATCCGCAGGTAGCACATTTCGCTTTTATCAAATCGGTCGGATCGAGGAGGCTGCCGCAGGTTTCGCACTGATCGCCTCTCGCGTCTTCGCTCCCGCATTTGGGACAGGTGCCGCGCACATAACGGTCGGCCAAAAACATATTGCAATGCGGACAAAAGAGCTGCTTTGTCACGTGCTCTTTGATAAAGCCGTTCGCATCGAGATTGTTAAAAATTTCCTGCGTAACGTCTTTGATCTCTTCGTTCGACGTGCGCCCGAATTTGTCGAAAGCGATGTGAAACCAATCGTATATTTCCGTGTGCAGTTTATAATAGTGATCGCAGAGTTCGCGCGGCGTTTTGCCCTCTTCCAGCGCCTTCGTCTCGGTCGCCGTGCCGTATTCGTCGGTGCCGCAGATGTACAACGTATCGTAGCCCCTGCTTCTGCAAAAGCGCGCAAAAACGTCGGCTGAAAGCATTTGAATGAGATTTCCGAGATGAGGAACGTTATTGACGTACGGAAGCGCCGATGTAATGAGTTTTCTGTTCATAATTTTTTATTATAGCCCGAACCGAGGATTTTGTACATTACCCGGCGGAACGTCTGATTGAGCGGAAATAAGCATACATTCTCCTAAAAGTTTGGAAGAGAAAAAGGGCGAAAGAGGGGCTGTCCAAAAACTTCAGTTTTCGGACAGCTTCCTTGATGTACTATGCGACGTTTAAAATTAAGTCATTACAATATAAAGACTTAATTTTAAATTCGACAGGCTGTCGAGAAAGTAATCGACTTTTGAGACAGCCCCCTCTTTCGCAAAAAATTATTAAAAGTTTACCGCGCTTACGACTGCGGCCACGCCCGCACGCCCGACGTTGCTGCTCCTGCCGGCGCCCCACACTTGCTTTCCGTCTTCAGTCGTGATCTGTACGTACGCCACAGCGCTCGTATCGCTGCCGCGTCCGATGCTGTGCTCGTGAAACGACGTTATATTGAATTTCGGAACGGGTGTCGATTTCAGAGCGTTCACGAAAGCGTCGAGAGGACCGTTTCCCTTTGCGCCGATCGTGTACTTTTCGCCCTTCCATTCGACTGCGGCGCGGCACATAACCTGTTCGTCGCCGTCGTTTTCGATACCGCGGTCGAGGTGCGTTTCG
Organism: Treponema sp. Marseille-Q4132; assembly: GCF_014334835.1. Classification (NCBI taxonomy): domain Bacteria; kingdom Pseudomonadati; phylum Spirochaetota; class Spirochaetia; order Treponematales; family Treponemataceae; genus Treponema; species Treponema sp. Marseille-Q4132. The sequence goes on along the minus strand of NZ_CP060591.1, from coordinate 51,180 downwards.
TTCAAATCGAGTATTTTAAGCGGAGAGGTTTTATTGAGCCATGTCTTTGCAAAGATATCGTATATCTCTTCGCTTTTGAGTTCCCGCTGCGCTTCGTCCGCAGAAGCTTTAACGATATCGCCGAAAGCCGCATGCATCGCTTTGGGCAGCATGATGCCGTAATCCTGTTCGAGGATAAAGGCCGCCCCTCCTTTTCCGCTTTGACTGTTTATCCTGATGATGCCTTCGTATTGCCTTCCGATATCGTGAGGATCGATCGGAAGATAGGGCACATCCCACAGCCCATTTTCTCCGGCTTCCGCGCGGGATGCCATGCCTTTTCGGATCGCATCCTGATGGGAACCGGAAAAGGCGGTAAACACGAGTTCTCCCGCATAGGGTACGCGGGGACCGACGGTCATGCCGGTAAACTCTTCGTAGCGTTCGCGCACGCTGTCGATATGAGTGAAATCGAGAGCGGGATCGACGCCCTGCGTATACATATTGAGGGCGACGTTTACGATGTCGAGGTTTCCCGTGCGTTCGCCGTTTCCGAAAAGCGTACCTTCAACTCTGTCTGCTCCCGCAAGCAAACCGAGTTCGCACGAAGCGACGGCTTCACCGCGGTCGTTGTGATTGTGCAGACTGACGATGACGTTTTCGCGGTTCGATATGTGTTTACAAAAATATTCGATTTGATCGGCAAAGATGTTCGGCGTCGCGCATTCGACCGTCGTCGGCAAATTCAAAATAATTTTATCGCTCGTCGTTTTCGCCCATTCTTCTTTTACCGCTTCGCAGATTTCGACCGCGTATTCGATTTCGGTCGTCGAAAAACTTTCAGGCGAATATTCGAGTCGGATGTGAGTGCCGCCCGCATCCGAAAGACAGTCCTGCACGCACTTGACGCCGTCGAGGGCAAGCTGCGTAACCTGCGCCTTTGTCATGCCGAAGGTATACTTTCGCTGCGCGGGGGACGTCGAATTGTAGATGTGGAAAATCGCTTTCGGCGCACCTTTCAGCGATGCGAAGGTTTTTTTGACAAGGTGTTCGCGCGCCTGACAAAGCACTTGCAGCGTTACGTCTTCGGGCACTCGGTTTTCTTCGATAAGCCTGCGTAAAAATATATACTCCGTTTCGGATGCGGACGGAAATCCCACTTCGATTTCTTTGAATCCGATCTTTACGAGCAGATCGAAAAAATCGAGCTTTTGCTCTACGCCCATGGGATTGACGAGCGCCTGATTGCCGTCGCGGAGATCGACCGAACACCACACCGGCGCTTTTGTGATAAGCTTATCCGGCCATTCGCGCTTTCCGATATCGATCTTCGGAAACTGCCGGTACTTTCCTTTCGCATCCATTCCTGCCATTGTATTGCTCCTTGCATCTTGATTTTAAAAACAAAAAGACCCGCCGCCGGAGCGACAGGTCTGTAATTTATAGGATAACGATATACAGCACCTTTACCGTCGGCAAATCGAGAAAACATTTGCATATAGTAGCGCCGTATATATCATACGATAAGTATCGCATAAAAAAGAGTGCCTGTCAAGGATGCGGCGACAGCGTGGACAGCAGCGGCGGAAATCCGTTTCGTAAAAAAATGCTGTATTTTCGGACGATGTGGGGTATAATAATGGATACGGTAAAAGGTTTTTCATAACAACGTTTTCAAAGCCGACATTTTTACATATACAAAAATACGGTTTAAAACAATGTTATACGCACAGCACGGATGACCGGAGAAAAAAATGAAAAAAACCTATGTATTTTTAGTTTTATTTTATATCTGTTTATTAAATTGTAATGCCCGACAAAATTTCAGTTCTTCCTACAAAGAGGATGCAATGTATTACAAAGACGATATCGAAGAAATAACGTTTACAATACCGAAAGAAAAAGCTGTTGAAGGAACGGCAAAACTTTTATTTCTCGATAAGAACAATAATGAAACCGTATGTTACGAAATACCGGTTCAAATAAAAAACAATAAATGTAAATATGTTCTTAAGAAAATTCCGTCGGGTAGAATCGGGGGAATTACAAGAGAATTATATGAGGAATATTACGGTTCTGAATATGAATGGTTAATTCATCTAAAAATAATTTTCGAAGACGGTTTCGAATATATCTACGAGGATAATTACTTGCATATCGGTGCTATGTTTGAAGACAAAAATACCGGTTATACCGGCAATTACAATTTTGAAATTCGCGGTAAAATAAAAATAGAAGAAGATGATTTTTCGTTTATTCTGCCGACCGGGTATAAGGAATTTACCGCACTTCAACACAAACTTTTTCCTACGCAGGAAAACTTTGCAAAAACATATTCAACGGTCGATTATTCTTATTGGGCGGGCTTTTCATTAAAAAAACCATTTAAAGAATTTTTTTCAATAGGCTCATTTCAGCTTATTGAGTTTTCGACATATTACGATACATGGACGGATTTTTTGATTGCATTCGGAGATTTTCTAAAGGAAACACATTCGGTTAAAAGATCGGATGTTGTAAAAGTGAAAACTGAAAACGGTCTTGAAGGTGTAAAGGAGACTGTAAAAACCGGATCAAATTCATTCAGAGAAGTATATCTGTTTCCTTGTAACGGAAAAATTCTGTATATCGCAATTGACAGGAAAATTAAAGATTCTGAATTGGAAAAAATTATTCCTTCAATTTTGGAGACGCTGGAAGTAAAAAATGAAAACCGTTAAAATGCAAAAAATCGCCGAAGGTGAGTTTTTCGAGATGCCCATAAATAATTTTTTGGGAGGATAGAAAATTGAAAAACATTTTAAAAAAACAATTAATTGCGATTTGGATAATACTGTTTATTTGTATATCCGCGTTTGCAGATGACGGCGGTTCAAAAAATCCTGAAGAATGGTCTTATGGAAATATTTATGTTACCGAAGCGAATGAAAAAATCGCACTCGAACGTGAGCTTTTAATTGTAGAACAACTTGCAGATGAATATTACGACAATAACTCAGGTGGTGTAAAAAAACTCTCGGAACGGGAAATAAATGCAGTTTTTGATTTTAAAAACACAACAAATCAAGATGTAACTGTTCCATGTGCATTTCCTATTGTCGTTACTACTCAGGTTGCAATAACATCCGATGATTCTTTGTCAAACTTTATAAGGTTTAATAACGGTTATTATTCAAAAGAAGATTTGATTCAAATTGCGCTTGGGAAAAAAGATATTTCAAAAGTAAAAAAAGATGAATTACTTTCAATCGATAAAAAACTGCGAACAATTTCTGCAAAAGAATATCTTGCGGAACTTTCTTTATACGGAAAATTAAATTCGGAATGTAAACCGTGCACGATTATTCAAGATGGAAAAGAAGTTCAGATTCTGACTGTCGGGATCGAAACGAATGTTGAAAAGAATGAGGAAGCAACCGATCACTTAAAACAATATTCCATTTCAGAACAAAAAGAAATTTATACTATTAAAGTTGTAATTCATTTTTATCATAAACTTCATTTTTTACCCGCAGCACGTTCAAAGCTTTCTGTAAAGTATACTATCGATTCTTTAAGAGCGACTTACAAAGGTGATAAATATCAGGTAGTTTATGATATTTCGACCGGCGGCACGTGGAAAGGTGCAATAAACGGTTTTGTTTTATTGACCGACAGCGTTATGACCGTTCACAATTCCGCTGCGGCGTTTGAAGAAACCGATCTCGATGAACTTTCAATCAGCGGAACGGATTATCATCTTTATGTATGCCAAAACTACAAACCTCGGAAAAATGAATATTTTGAATTTACTGCAAGTACTCCTTACAGGGATGGAATGGAGAAATTATGGGAAAGAAAAACGGGTTCACAGGACTTTGTAAAAAATATTAATTCATCTTCTTTTTATAAAGGTACTTATCAAATTGCAGGAAATTCTCAATATATGTTTGATAATAATAAAGATGCCGATCTGCGTACCTCAGGATATGAAGCTGCAACATCTTTCGACGGAATTTTATATAACGGTTGGGTTGAAGGAGTAAAAGGCGACGGTATCGGAGAATGGATAGAGTTTACGCTTGAAAAAGCCTCTGTCGGTCCGTTCGCTTCAAACGGGCTTCGACGTTTTTTCGGATTCAAAAAATATCCTACAGACAAAAATGACGACACTAAAAGCATTCTTAATAAATCAAAATATATCGGTTATACATGGGATTCCAATAACAGAGTAAAAGAAATGAGACTGACATCGTCCGCTCTTAAAAATCCTGTTACATTAAAGTTTACCGACTTATTTCCTGAAATATTCAATTGGGTTTCAAATGACTGGATCGCAATAAATGCTGTGAAAAATCCCGTTTTACTCCCGAAAGGTACGTATAGACTAACGATAGACAGCATATATAAGGGCAATAAGTGGGATGACACTGCACTTGGAGAAGTTTGGTTTATTCCGATTTCCCCTCGTGCAGAAAAAATATTTGAATCGGATAAAGATGCTTTTTTTACAGAGCCCGTAACAAAGATTATACAAAAGCACGTTAATAACTATACGGAAATTCTTTTATCTCTCGGAGACAGCTATTATCCGTAAAATGAATTCCGGAGTAAGAAAATGCATAGCAGGTTCTTGTTTATAATAATTTTTTTCATCGATTTTTTACTGTCCGCTTTTAATTGTATTTTAACTTTTATAAGTAAAGAAATAAATTCAGCACAATTATTTAATTTTTTGCTGTATTCAATTCTCAGATTATTACCTATAGTTCTGCTTGTTTTAATCAGTCCAAAAATTACAAAAATGACTGATACAAAAAAACTTCTTGCTACAAAATGTATTCTTATTGTTTATTTGATTATCGATATAGCATCAGGAATCTTATTATATAATCCTCGTTTTCCAAAGTATATACGTATTCCATTTTATTCAAGCAGTTGGTTTTTCTATGTACAATACATTATTTATTATAAACAGTATCACATAATTCCCGGACTTTTAATTCAAGTGTTTTATTGGATAGTCTTTTATATATTACTTAAAGAAATTACGGATAGAGTAACCGCAGTAAAAAATAAAAACATCGATTAAACTTTTGAATTTGATGATGGAACGATTTTAGGGTACAGGATGCAAAAAAATGAAAAGTCGGAGAAATTAATATATGAAAAAAATTCTTTTAGGTTTGATTTTATCCGTTTCAGCACTTGGGACAATTTTCGCTTACGACTATGGAAAAATAAAGAAAAATTATAACGAAGCTGAACATTATTTTGATGAAAAAAATTATGAAGAGGCGATAAAAAAGTACACGGAAGTTTTCAAACACTCTGCTTATTTTTATAATCTAAAAGACGAAGAGAAAAAACAAATATCTTCGGATCACGGATTGCAATTCGATGAAATCGGAGAACTGAAACTTTTTTATTATTCGCTCTACAACATAGCGTGCTGCTATTCGCTTACGGGAAATTTTTCAAAGGCAAAGGAATATCTTTTTTATGCGATTTATGCCGGCTACCCCAATCCGAACTATATTTTCAATGATTCCGATATGAAGCCGTTTTTTTCATCCGATCCTTCTTTAAAATCCGAGGTTGAAAAAATATACAGACAAGGTAACTCAAAATCTCTTGTTCAAGGAAAGCTGTTTGAGCAATGGATTGTCAATGACTGCTTTCGATACGGGTTCGACGGAGATACGGTAATACGGTATCACGCATCATCCAACTGGCAAGACCATAAGTTTAAGGGAACTTATAGAGTAAAGAACTATCACATAATGATGCATTTTTACAAAGAATCATACAGGAAGCCTGACCCGTGGGCATCGGCCATGCCCGGAGGCGGCACGATAACACCCTATACTTCATATTCAGAATATCCCGAACATAAAGATATAGACAGTAACAAGACTGTAAATTGGTTTGAAAGTAACTATTATTGGACGGCATTGGGAGAAGATAATGGAACATCCTTTGAACAAACCGGAGAAAACTATAAATCGGATTGGGATGAAAAGGACTATACCGAGCTGATCGCGGAACGGATTGAAGATTATTATTCCAAAAATCGTAAAATTGAGCGGACGAAAGAAGAAATAAATGCTTCTGCAAACAAGCGAAGACAAAAAGTGCTTGATTATATCGCAAAGGTCGGAAAAAATGACCGTACTGTTTTTATTCTTCCGGAGGGAACTGAAAAAGTAGAATGGGATGACATTGATATACCGGATGAAACCGTCGCAATTCTGCTCCCGGAGGGGCTTGAAACTTTTCGCGCGGATATTCCGAAGGATGTACAATATATGAATTTTCCGTCAACTTTAAAGGAATTACACGTCAATTTCTCTTCCGACTCTCCGATCGAAGTGCTTGAACTTCCGGAAAACCTTGAAAAACTGGACAACGTATTATTTTGGTATTCTCCCGATAAAATCAGGGATATGTATGTTCCCGGCTGGACGGAAACTCCTCCTGAATGGCATAAAAGCTGGGATATGTTTTGTCATGTACATTTCGGAGAGTATCTGAAAGAATAAAAAGCATAACACGCAATAAAAAACAAAAGGAGCGATAATATGAAAAAAATCGGTTTTATCGGTGTCGGGATCATGGGAAAGTCGATGGTACGCAATCTTATGAAAGCGGGATTCGAGCTCCGTATATTCGCCCGGCATAAGCAAAACGTCGAAGACGTCATTTCCGAGGGTGCCGTCTTTTGCGACAGCATTTCGGACTGCGTCAAAGGCTCTGACGCGGTTATCACGATCGTAGGCTTTCCGCCCGATGTCGAAGACGTTTATTTTTCTCCCGGAAAAATTATGGCGAGCGCGGCAAAGGGAACCTATCTCATCGATATGACGACGACGAGCCCCTCTCTTGCCGAGCGTTTGTACCGTGAAGGAAAAGCGAAGGGCTTTCACGTGATCGACGCACCGGTTACCGGAGGCGACACGGGCGCAAAAGCGGGAACGCTTTCCATTCTCGCAGGCGGAGACAAAGAAGACTTTGAAGCGTGCTTGCCGCTTTTCAAAGCGATGGGAACGAATATCAATTATCAGGGCAAAGCGGGAAACGGTCAGCACGCGAAGATGGCGAATCAAATACTGATCGCGGGTGCGCTTTCGGGCGTGTGCGAAGCGTTTGCATACGCGAAAACGAAAGGACTCGATTTGAACGTATTGTTAAAATCGGTTGCGACGGGAGCGGCAGGAAGCAAACAGCTCGACGCTTTCGGACCGAAGCTCATCGCGGGCGACTACGCTCCGGGCTTTAAGCTCAAGCATTTTATTAAAGACATGACGCTCGCCGACGACGAAGCGAAAAAAGAAGGGCTGCATCTCGGAGTGCTCGAGCACGTGCTCGAAAATTACAGAGCGCTCGAAAAAGAAGGCTTGGGTGAAGACGGTACGCAGTCGCTCATAAAGCGCTATTAAACTGAAGCGCCGGCGCGTACCGTACGGGTTGAACGAATCGGTGTGCCCGGCTCCTCTACATCTTTTCCAAATACGGCACGAGTACAAGATACATCGCGTTCTTTAAAACGGTGAGCGTACACTCGGCAAGGAAAAGACGTGCTTTTACGAGTTCCGCTTTTTCCGCGGAGAGGATCGGGCATTGCTGATAGAATTTACTGAACGCTTTACTTACGTCGTACAAGTACTGCGCGACGACGCTCGGATCGAGCGCTTCCGAAGCTTTTGCGACGACGGACGGAAAGTCGCCGAGTTTTTTTATTAAATCCCATTCGCTTTCAGATGAAAGGAGCGAAACGGCTTCTCCGCTTTTATCCGGAGCGATGCCGCTTTCTTCCGCTTTCCGCAAAATCGACGCGATGCGCGCGCCCATGTACTGCAGATAGGGGCCGGTGTTTCCGGTAAAGGACAACGACTCTTCGGGATTAAAGAGCATATCTTTTACCGGTGCGACGTTCAATAAATAATAATGGAGGGCTGCGAGCGCGATTTTTTCCGCAACATCGTCCGCATCTCCGACGTCTTCTTCCCTGCCCTTTTCTCCGATCTCTTTGAGAGATGCCGCATGGAGCTCGTCGATCAAATCGTCGGCGTCGACGATCGTGCCTTCCCTGCTTTTCATCCTGCCGCTCGGCAAATTGACAAGACCGTAACTTAAATGATAGAGGTCGTTCGCCCAATCGAAACCGAGTTTTTTCAATATGTAAAAGAGCACTTTAAAGTGATATATCTGTTCGCTTGCGACCACGTATACGAGGCGGTTGAACGGCCAGTCGTCGTGACGGCTGATCGCCATACCGATATCCTGCGTCATGTAGACTGATGTGCCGTCTTTTCGAAGCAGCACTTTTTCGTGTTCGCGGTCGTCTTTACCGCCGACGACTTCGCTTACGTCGATGCGCACGGATCCGTCGTCCGCTTTGAAAAATATGCCTTTTTCAAGGCCCGCTTTGATTTCATCTCTGCCTTTGAGATAGGTTTCGCTTTCGAAATAGAGTTTGTCAAAGGATACTCCGGTGCGCTCATAGGTTTTTTCGATGCCCGAAATCGTCCAGTCGTTCATCTTTTTCCAAAGTGCGAGGACTTTTTCGTCTCCCGCTTCCCACGCTCTCAGCATCTCTTCCGCATCGGAAACGGCTTCGGGATGTTCTTTTGCGTACGCGTCGAATTCGACATAGCACCGGCCGACAAAGTGATCGCCTTTTATACCGAGCGACTCGGGCGTGTCACCATTGGCTTCGTGAAAGAGTTTATACGCGAGCATCGATTTACAGATGTGTATGCCGCGGTTATTGATGATGTTCACTTTGTACACTTCCGCGCCCGCTTTTTTCAAAATGCGGCTCACGCTTTCACCGAGCGCATCGTTTCTCATGTGTCCGAGATGAAGAGGTTTATTCGTGTTCGGACCGGAATATTCGACCATAACTCTCTTTCCGTCGAAGGGCTTCGCACCGTCGCCGTTTTTCGAACCGTACTCGCTTCCCTCACGGTCTATGAGTGAAAGGATCGCAAAAGAAGCGGACGATTTATCGAGCTTGACGTTTACGTAGGGACCTGCTGCAAGGAATTCGCCGACGGAAGATACGGAAACTCCTTCGAACGACGGCTCGGAATTGATAATATGCACGACGCTTTGAGCGATCGCAGGAGGAGCGAGACGGAGAAGTTTTGCATAGGCGAACATCGGAACGCCGATATCGCCCATAGCGGGATCGGGAGGAGTTTGCAGCGTCAAAGTTTCCGAGGCGACAGCGGAAGCATCCGGATTTTTTTCGGCGATAAATCGATTCAAAGCCGCAGCGACCACGACGCGGCAAGCGCTTTTTGCATCATTCATAGGCGCTATGATAACAGATTGTATGAATCTTTGCCAGTACGGATATTTATTAATACCGGCCCTATCCTAAAAACGCGCCTTGTTCTTTGAGTACCGATCGGAGTTCTCCTGTCGGAACGTCGATCGGAAGGCAGCCGTGCCGTTTTGCAATTGCAGCGGCAACACCTGCGGCTTCTCCGAGCGCACCGCAGCACGGAGAAAGGCGCGTCGACGCCTGCGCTTCAAAGGATGCGCTTATGTCTCTTCCCGCAGCCATAATATTCGGCACGGAAGCGTTTATGAGCGTACGGTAAGGAATCGTGTAGTATTCTCCGTCTTTCAAAAAGCGCGAATCGGTCGCCGCTCCGTCGCTTGAATGGATATCGATCGGATAGCCGAATGCGACGACGGCATCGTCGAAGCGGCGGGCGGAAAGAATATCGTCCGCCGTAATCGTATAAATGCCTTTCATGCGGCGGGAACTTCGTATGCCGATTGAAGGACCCGATGCGATAAGGTGAGCGCAAGCGAAACCCGGTATGTGCTTTTTCATAAAGGCGTACAGCTCCCACACTTGCCGTCTTCCCTCGGTTTCCGCGCGGCTGATGCCGAAGGGATCGACGGGGCTTTCGCCGTTTATGCGCGTCATATTGACGATCACTTCGCCCCTCGTATTCGTTTCAAAAAAAAGCGCTATATCGCGGTCAAAGGTGATTTCCCCTCTTTTGATACCGTCTTTCATAATATCTTCAAAGCCCGAACACGAAAGACGGCTCGCTTCTTTTTGTATGCCGATTTTCGATCTCAAAAAAGGAAAAAGCGATGCGTCCTTGTCCATCAGAGCGCGGATCGAGTCGATATCGACATTCGAAAGGCGGAAGTTCATCGTCATGGGCTGATCTTTGCCGTCGGAATCCCTTCCCTCTGCATAAGGTACGCCCGCCTGAAAAATGAGGTCTCCGTCCCCCGTCGCATCGATAAAATACGGAGCGCGCGCGGAAAGCTTTTTTCCGCAGCTTAATAATGAAACGGATTCCGCCCTTCCCGCGCAAAGGGATACGCTTTCAATCGATGCATGATATAAAATCGTAACTCCCGCTTCAAGGCACATAAGCTCGAGCTCCCGCTTAAAGCCTTCGGCGTCGAAAGGAGTAACCGTATAAGTATAACCGGTAGAATCGACCGTATGTCCGGGCGACAAGCCTTTTTTTACGAGACGCCGCACGAGTTCGTCGGTTATTCCGCGGATCACTTGCGTGCTTCCCGCGTGAAAAGTCATCATGGGGCCGGTTCCGGAACTCGTCATGGAACCGCCGAGCGCCCCCTGCTCTTCGGCGAGCAGCACGGAAAGCCCCATACGGCCCGCGCTTGCGGCGGCGAGAGAACCCGCAATGCCTCCTCCCGCTACGATGCAATCGAAATCATATATATCGTTCATATATCCGCTCCGTAAATTTATTTTATGCCCGAATTGACCATAGCGTTCGTAATCTTCCTCTGAAATAAAAGATAGACTGCGATGATCGGAAGCACTGAAAGAGTCGTCGCTGCAAGCTGCAAGTGCCACTGCGGCAAACCGTAAGAATCGTTGAAGTTCGCAAGCGACAGAGGCAGCGTAAACTTTTCCAAACTGTTTATGAATACGAGCGGCTCGAGGTACATATTCCATACCGATAAAAACGCGAGAATAGCCGCGGACGATGCGACGGGAAGCGAAATCGGGAACATGATTTTAATAAAAGTGCCGAAAAGGGAAAGCCCGTCCATGCGGGCGGCTTCTTCGAGCTCTTTGGGCACCGTGATATAATATTGCCGAAACATAAAGGCCGAAAAGGCTCCCTGCGCGCAAAAAATCGGAATGAGCATGAGCGGAACGAGGGAGTCAAGTGCGTGCAGACGTATCATCTGAAAGTACATCGGTATTATCGTCACTTCTATCGGCATCATCATTGCGGTAAGCAGAACTACAAAGAGTGCGTTTTTATACGGAAAGCGTATGCGCGCAAACGCATAGCCGCTGAGCGAAGCGATGACAACGTTGCCCGAAGTGGCGACGGCGGCGACCAAAAGCGTATTTGCGTAATGGCGCGCAAAAGGCTGCACTTCGAATACGGCGCGGTAATTATGCCAGCTCCACGATTTCGGAAGGAGAGAGGGCTTACCGAAAATAAGAGCGGGTTCGTTTAAAGAATTGACAAGCATCCACCAAAAGGGATAGACGAACAGCACGCTGAGCGCGAGCGCAATGATAATGTACGGAACGTACGCGCGGATCACATTATTAGCTTTCATAATACGATACCTTTTTTCGGACGTTCCACTGTACTACGGTGAGCGCGAGCACGATTACGAAGAGCAGCACCGAAAGCGTACTCGCATATCCGATATCGAACATTTTAAACGCCTGATGATAGATATAATAGACGAGCACCATCGTCGAACCTTCGGGACCTCCGTCGGTCATCAATTTTATCGTATCGAATACGCGCATGGAACCGATGACCGTGACGATCGCAATCATCAATACGGACGGCATGAGAAGCGGCAGCTTGATTTTCCGAAAAAGCGTAAAGCGCTCCGCCCCGTCGATACGCGCGGCTTCGATAACGTCTTCGGGCATATTGAGCACCGAGCCCGTTAAAATAAGCACGTTCATGCCGAGGTTTTTGAGTACGCGGCTTACGATAACGCCCGCCATAGCCCAGCCCTTTTCGTAGAGCCAATTCGGACCTGCAATGCCGAAAAGCGCAAGGAAGCGGTTTACCGGACCGCTGTCGCCTCCCTGCAAAAGATATTTACACACGATCGACCATGCGACGCCGCTCGTTACAACGGGCAAAAAGACGATCGTGTTCACATACCAGTGGGCATTTTTCTCCCGTCCGAGATAGAGCGCAAGAGCGAGCGCGAGGATGAGGTTCAGCGGTACGACGCCGAGAGAAAACACGAAAGTATTGCCGAGCGTTTTCATAAACAGCGGATCTTCGGCAAGCGCCGCATAATTCGCCCCTCCCACAAATCCCGCCGAACCGAAGAGGAGATTTTTCTCTTCGAACGAATAGACGAATATCATGATGAGCGGAAATAAAACGAAAAGAGCGTAACCGATCATCTGCGGAGCGATAAAAGCAAACCCCGAAATACTTTCGGCTCTCGTCAAAGCTCCCGCTTTATATGATTTTATATGTTTCATATTGTGTATGAGATCTCTTGCCGGCCGCCGGGCTGTCTTTGCCCCTAAGATCGAACGCGGAGAAGTTTTCACCGCGTTCGATTATGAGAAACCCCGGCAAGCGCCTTATTTGATATATTTTGAATAGACTTTTGCAACTTCGTCGACGACGGCTTTGACGTCGGCGTCGGCTTTCCACAGTTTATCCCATACCATGCGGGATTCGACTTGGATCTGCGTGTACAGCGCGTGAGACGGAAGAACGCGGCCCGTCGCAATGGAATCGGCAACGGAAGCTTTCATCTGTTCGGGTTTGACGTTCGGATTGCTGCTTAAAAATGCAGCGGAGGCGAGTACCGATTTACGTGCCGGCGGCCAGATGCCGGCCATGCGCGCCACACAGCTTTCGCTTGTCATATAGGCGACAAGTTCCGACGCGAGGGCGGCCTTTTTGCCGCGCGCGTTTGCGGCAATCGCAGCCTGTCCTATGACAGGGATATTGCCCTTGGGACCTGCAGGCATGGGTGCCATACCCCACGCAAAAGGCGCGGATACGAGCTTCGATACGCGGGAAACCTGTCCCACGGTCATAGCTGCGTTTCCGGCATAAAAATCGCTTTGATCTCCGGGCGGAACCACCGAGCGGTCTTTAAATACCATATTGTGAAAGAGCGAAATCGCTTTGACACTTTCGGGAGTATTGATAAGCACTTTGTTTCCCTGCCACACGTCTCCGCCGTAGGAGCGGATTATAGGACAGAGATTGTGCAGTATGCGGTCTCCGTAACCGCCGCCGTCCACCGTTTGATATGCCCACACGCCCGTTTTGTCTTTGATTTGTTTGCACATCGTGCGGAAGTTTTCCCACGTCCATGTACCGTCTTTAATCATTTGCTCGGGAGTTTTTACGCCCGCTTTTTTTAACAAGTCGGCATTATAAAGAATAAAAAACGGAGAAGTGGAAAAGGGAACGGCGTAAACGGCTTTACCGCTTTTCCACAGTTCGAGCGCCGATTCGGAAAGGTCGTCGCGATTATACGAAGCGAGCGCGTTCGAAAGATTTGCAAGCGTCTTCGCGCGGATAAAGGCGGGAGCCGACGTTTCGAGAATCCAAAACACGTCAGGCGCCGCGTTTCCCTGCAATTCGAGTGAAAGCTTCGCCGTATATTCACCGAACGGAATCGTTTCGAAATCGGCTTTAACGGCGATACCTTTTTTTTGCGCAAACTCTTCGACGAACGAATTGAGCAGTGCGATTTGATCTTTGTTGCTCGTCCACGTCGCAATCTTCATCGTCACCGGAGCGCCCTTGGCACCCGTAGGACCCGCTGCAAAAGCTTGAGCGGCAGCGAAGGCGATGCAGAGCGCACCGAACGCTTTTACGATTTTTTTCATAATGCCTCCAACGAAAATCGATGTGATATCATAACACCGCACGAAAAGCGATGTCAAGTTCGCATGATATGCAAAGAGAGAATTAGCGGATACCGGATACGGAGCGTATGATCGCTTCGAGAAAATCTTTTCGCATTTCTAATTCGCGGACGAGTTTTATCTGTGTGCGGGTGCGATCGAGATTGTGAGATTCGCGGTCTGTCTTAAAATAGCGGTCGCCTGCGATATAGTCGGCGAGAAAGCGCATGCCGCATTCGAGCGTCATAATCTTTGCTCCTACAGGAAGCAGGCGAAGCTCGTCTTCGGTGAGCGTACCGCGCGAGCCTGCGATATATCCCTCCGCACCGGCGCGAAAGAGGCCTTCGTCAAGGCACACCTTCGACAAATCCCTTTCGTCTTCTGCGCCCGTGCTCGCGCCGAAACGTATCGCATCTCCGAAATCGAAACCGGCAAAACCCGGCATCACCGTATCCAAATCGATAACACATAAACCTTTGCGCGTCTCCTTGTCGAGGAGCACGTTATTGAGCTTCGCATCGTTGTGCGTCACGCGGAGGGGAAGGACGCCCTCGCCGTATGCGTCGGCGTATACACGCATATCGTCTTCGTGCGAAATATAAAAATCGATTTCATCCCGAACGGATGCAGCCCTGCCGCACGCATCGTTCTTTACCGTATCGATAAAGTCACGATAGCGCTTCGGCGTGTCGTGAAAGGCGGGAATCGTTTCATGCAGAGAAGATGCCGGAAAATCGGAGAGAAGATATTGAAAAGTGCCGAACGCATAAGAGGCGTTGTAAAAATCGGTTTCGCTTTGCGCGGCATCTATACTCAGCGCGTCTTCAATAAAACGATACGCCCTCCAGCACGCGCCTTTTTTGCTTCGGGTATAGAGAGCGCCCTCTTTATTTTTAATAAAGGTCATCGCTTCACGCGATGCGTCCCCTCCGTTTTTAATAATTTTCTCTGCAAGGAACGAAGTAACGCGCCAGATATTGTCCATGAGCGCGTCGACGTCTTTGAATACGTCGGTATTGATACGCTGCACGATATAACGATTTTCTTTTCCGTTGTCGTCATAGGTTGCGAAAAAAGTATCGTTTATGTGGCCGCTTCCGAAGCGGACGCACGATCGGCAGCCTCCGGGAAATGCATAGGATGAGAGGATATCGCGTATTTCCGAATTCCGCTCTTCGCCGGTCATAAGGACTCCTTTCGACCGCTCGATCCGCCGGAAGACTTCATGCTGAAATCGAGACAAAAGGGAGGCGGGGAAGCGTGCATTCTGCTCCAAATATCGGCGAGAGGGGATTCGCTTTCGCGGATATTCGCAAAGTTGCGGGAAAGCGTTTTATACGCTTCATCTTTTTTTCCGAGCGATGCGCATGCCCTGCCGTACGCGATGACAAGAGAGTCGCTGTTTTTCCACGCACCGGGAAGCGAGCTATAGAGTTCGATCGCTTTTTCATAGCGTTCCGTTTGTACGAGGAGGGCTGCATATTCTTCGGCGACGGAGACGTCCGCGTAAAATCCCGCAGCCTGCACCGCGCACTCATAATGCGAAAGCGCTCCGGCAATATCGTTTTTGAAAAGCGCAAGCTGCGCGAGATTTCTCTGCGTCCACGCGGTGCTGCACGTTTTTTCGGCATCGAGCCAACACGATGCGGCACCTTCTTCATCGCCTTTTTCCATTTTCATAACGCCCAAGTGATAGAATGCATTCCACGGGGGCATCTCTTTCGAAGCGGCTATGTATGCTTCGAGCAGGCGCTGCCATTTTTTCCCGGTCATAAATTGACCCGGACCGTCTTCGGGGGAGCGATACGGAAAGATTCCTTTCGTAAGCAAAAGCCGCCACGGGTTTTGCTCGTCAGAAAAACAAAAGGCCGCAGACGGCGGTATATCGCTTTCACCCCGCATCATCCGCCGCTCTTTTTCGAGAGCGCCCCATTCTCCCGCATCGGAAAGCGGTTTTGAAATCGGAAGATCGGCTTTCGCCGCATAGGATGCGTCGAGCAAATCGAGCTTTGACGTGTCGATCGAATCGCGTACGCTGAGCTCGACGGCGCGCGCGGCAAGGTTCCAATCGTTCGATGCGGCATCGCTTGCCGATACGCAAAGAAGTCCGAAAACCTGCGTCCACTCCCACCTGTCGCGCGGGGGCATACTGATGCCGTGGAGCTGTGTTTGCGAAAGCCCCGCCTGTATTTCAAAGTAACGGCAGTCGGCATTTTCCTCTTCTCCTTCGCGTGCGCCAAGCGACGTTTCGGCTTCCCCCGCGAGAAAGCTCCCCCAATGCCTCCCGCCGCGGCAGTTTCCCCAGCAAAACATTTTCCGGTATGAAAGCTCTCCGGTCGAAACGTCGAACAAACCCGCACCGTCTTTTTCGAGGGCTGCTTCCCACGGATGGGATTCGTCGGTACAGTTAAAAAAGTATTCGCTCGAAAAAGGTATGCGCGCAGGATAGGACAGGTCGATGTCGGGAGCTATGGGAAAAAACGGCATGCGGCCGTAACCGAAAGTCGGTCTGCCGTTTTGATTATCCGGCGTTTTATACAGAGCATGACGGGAAGAAGCGAATACGCGGGACGAGTCCGTCTGCGGCACAGCGATATTCGTCCAATAATAAACGGAAAGCGGCTCGTCGTTTATATTGAAGATGACCGGATGCGCGTACAGAAAGCGCGAGGATTCGGGAAGATGAAAATCGATCTGCCAAAAAAAATCTTTGCACCGCTCATACGAATACATGCGCAGAAATTCTTCGCCGTCCGATGCGCGCACCGACGCAAAGCCGACGGTCGAACAGGTTGTAAACGCGTGCCCGTACTGCCCCACATTCCATTCAATACCGCCTGAAAACCACGCGTTGCGTATGGCGAGATTTGCCGGCTGGAGCACTCCGTTTTTGTATAAAAGCTCGCGCCCCTCCGTTTTATCGACGAGCGACCAAAGCCGCCCTCCCCAATCGGGTAGAAATTCCGCTTTTATAAAATCGTTTTCCATGACGATTGTGCGGATATCGCATTCCTTTCTGTTACGGTCGTATCTGTCCTGCACCGTATACGGCAAAATCCGATAACCGCATGAAAAACCCGCTCCGCTCAAACAAAAGGGCGGCGTTCCTTTACAAAATTCGACGCGCATATCGTGTTCGCGCGAACGGAAATGCGGCAGCGGGTTTTCCCCCTGTAAAAGCGCGGCGGATATTTTTTCGGTCGAAATGTATATCATAACGATAAACCCCTTACCGGTCAGCCTTTGATCGCACCGCTCGTAACTCCGGCGATCACCCGTTCGGAGAGGAACAGATATAAAATAAATGTCGGCAAAAATACGATGACGACGCTCGCAAACATACCGCCCCAGTCGCCCGTATAACGCATCGACTGAATCATACTGTACAAACCGACGGCAACGGGACGCACTGCGGTTCTGTTTGCGAATATGAGCGACATAAAATATTCGTTCCATACTGTGATGAAATTAAAGATGCTCACCGTAACGATGCCCGGCTGGGCAAGCGGAAAGATGATGATCCAAAACGCCGCTATCGGATTGCAGCCGTCTATAGCCGCAGCCTCTTCGTACGAGGGGCTCAAATTCCTGAAAAAGGCGGAAAGATAAAACACGCCGAACGGAATGTTCATCGCCGTATACAAAAAAATGATAAGGATTCGGTTATTTGTCAAATGCAGCTGCGACACGAGACCGAACAGCGGCATGATAACCATTATGAGCGGTATGCCGAGTCCCGCAGCGAACATATTCTGCAGCAGCGCGTTTCCTTTGAATTTAAAACGGGAAAGCACATAGGCTGCGGGTGCGGAAATCGCGACTATCGCCGTACAGGATGCGAGCGTATACAAAAGCGAGTTCATAAAAAATACCGAAACCCTTTGCGTGCTCCACGCTTTTACGTAATTGTCAAAATGGAAACCGCTTACGAATTTGAACATGTGATTGGAGAAAATCTCCTGCGACGTCGAAAAGGATGCAAGGACTACCCAACTGATAAGGATAAACGTAAATAAAACCCAAAGCCCTACCAGCGTATACCCGGCAGCAACGGAATACCCTTTTCCGACATTCGATTTACCCGTATGCTTTTTATTAAATTCCGGCATCGTATCGCCTCCCCTTATACTTCCGTATCGTCGTTTTTAACGATGCTGCTTGTCAACAAAAACACGACGATAACGATGAGCATCATGATAATACCGATCGCGGCTCCCGCTCCCGTATCGCGCGCCGTATTCGCCGAAGACGAAGAGCCGAATACGAGTTCGTACATATAATTCATCGGAGCAACGGTATCGTTCGAAAGATTTACCGGACTGAACATTTGTCCCCACACGAAAAAGCCGACGGTATACACCGTCCACATGACCATATTCGTGCGCGTCACGCCGCGCAAAAACGGAACGGTTATGTGGATAAAACGCTGCCAGCCGTTGCATCCGTCGAGCAGCGCCGCTTCATAATAATCGCGCGGGATCTGTTCAATGCCGCTCATAAAGATGAGCATATGATAGCCGACCATACCGAAACAGTATGCGACGAGCATACTCCAAAACAGGTTTCCCGGTCCCGTCCACAATATCTTTTCCGCTCCGCTCAAAACCCCGATTTTATGCAGCACCGTGTACAGCAAACCGTAGTCCGGATTGTAGATATAATTGATCCACATCGTTCCCATCGCGACTGCGCTCACAACGTTCGGAAGATATATGGCGCTTCTGAAAAACGTTTTGGCGCGTATACCGCTCGACAGGATAAAAGCGAAGATCAAACTCATGAACATCGTACCGAGTCCGCCGATACACCAAATACGTGCAATATTGAACATCGACTGCAAAAAAATAGGAGTCGAAAACAGCTTTTTATAATTACCGAAACCGAAAAATTTCCATGTTGAAACGGAATCCGAAATACTTTCGATACGGAAAAAACTCATAATGAACGTTCTGATTGTCGGATACAAAAAGAAAAGCACGTAGCATATAAGCGCCGGAGTTAAAAACACGGCAATTATCGTTTTATTTTTTTTGAGCATCGCAAAACCGTCCTGACTAAAAAAAACAGCCTAACGCCGGCCGCTTCCCGCCGGAGACGATCGCGTCCGGATATTGCGGGGCACACGGTAAGTGGACCCCGCACGTCTCTCGGCTGTCTCTAAAAACCGCAGTTTTCAAAGCATACTTTTTATAATGATTTTTTTAAAATCAATATCCGTTTTGTTATTTTGTCATAGCGTCGGCAAACGACTGTGCCGTATGCGTGCCGACGATGAGTTTTGCAAAATTTTCTTTTATCTTTGCATTGATGTCGGAACTGTCTTCCATGCCGCACGCATACGGAAACCGCTTCGTCGTCGAATCGACGATGAGTTTCGCATCGGCAAGCTGTACGGGCCAATCCGAATCGTTTGCAACGGGAATACCGATGCTTTCGGATGCAAGTCTTTCGTCCCATTTTCCCGTCGTCATATAGACGATAAAGCGGAACGCTTCTTCGGCGTGTTTTGAATTTTTATTGATACCGAAACTCTGCGAACCGAAGTGGTTGGCTTCGATACCGTCTCCCGCAGGCGAAATAGCAGGCCATGCAAATTCTCCCCAGTTCATATCGGGCGCATTTCCTTTGATTTCATTCGGAAGCCACGTTCCGTTGAGATACATCGCAGCCTTTCCCGTCGCGATATCTTCAACCTGTCCTGCAGGAAAAATATTCGATGCGGCTTTTGGGATGATATAGCCCTTTTTCGCCATATTTTCCCAAATCTTTCCGAACTCAAGCACTTGCGGTCCGGTAAAATCATTGTTTTTTACCATTTCAAGCGTCGCGTCTCTGCCGACGAGGCGGTCTATGCAATAACCGAACAAAGCTGCCATATATGCGTCGTCGACGGTGATACCGTATACTCCGATCGCTTTAAGCTTTGCGCACACATCGAGCATTTCATCCCATGTCGCGGGAGGAGCTGCAATACCTGCTTTTGCAAACAAATCTTTATTGTACAAGGTGACGAATGCGGACGGCTGGTACGGAATATTTTTTACCGTTCCGTCGCCCAAATCGCGAGCGACCGAAAGCAGCAAACTGTTTACGACGTCTTTGTACGCTTTACCGCCCGTCGTCGGATAGCTTTTGTCGATAAACGAATCGAGAGGCAAAAGATATTTTCCCCATGTTCTGGCCACTCGTTCGATATCCTCGTCAAAGATATCGATCATTTCCCCTGCATCGAGCGCCGGCTGGAGCGTTTTCCGGATATCCCTGCCGTTGAAATTGACTTCAATTTTGATGCCCGTTTCTTTTTCGAATTCCCGAACCGCTTCGGCGATAACCTGCCCCTGAGGCTCGGCTTCGTTCCACATGCTCCAATACACGAGTTTTTCGTTTTTTTTGCCGCCGCAGCTTATAAAAAGCGCCGCGCACATAAAAATCGTGCATACCGCTGCAATCGACTTTTTCATACATCCCCCTATTGCAAACCTTAAAAATCCGTATCGGAATCGACGGCTTCCGCACAGCAGAAAACATCGATTTTCAAAGGTGCCGTATCGATAAAAGTGTATCATGTGAATTTTCGGTTGTATTTGCACAATACGGTGTAAAATTTGTTATTTTCGGAAAAGCGATGTATAATCGACTTATGGACAGCGACAATACCGCATACTATACGCCGTTTTATGTACAAAAATTGATTTCCGTCGATACGATCGTAACGGTTCACTATTTTGAATACCGGAATACGTTTTCGTTTGCAGGAGAGCGCCACGATTTTTGGGAATTCGTCTGCGTCGATAAAGGCGAAATCGAAATATACGACGGAAAGACATGGTCGCTTCTTCGCCGCGGACAAATCAGATTCCATAAGCCGAACGAATTTCATGCGTTGAAAGCGAACGGCATCGACTCCCCGAACGTCATCGTCGTTTCATTTATCTGCGCATCTCCGGCGATCGATTTTTTTAGAGATAAAACGCTTTCATATACGCAAAAAGAACAGTCGCTGCTCGCCGAAATCATCGCACACGCGCGGAGCCTATTCGCCACTCCGCTTGACGATCCCTATGTACCGAAGATGGAAGCGAGGCGGACGGCTCCTCCGTGGGAAGCGCAGCTTGTCGTCTGTAACCTCGAACTGCTTTTGCTTTCGCTCTATCGAAGGTATACCGAACAAAAACCCGCCAAGCAGACGCATGTGAGTTCCTACGCGCGCTCATCCTATGAAGATGAAATCGTCAATGCGTCTCTCGAGTATTTCAATAAAAATATGTTTCGGATGCTCCGTTCCGACGAAGTCTGCAGCATCGTACACGTCAGCTATGATTTGCTCAAAAGCATTTTTTTTAAAAGATTCGGCTGCGGTCCGATGAAATATTTTGCGCGCATGCGCATCGATGAGATAAAGACGCTCATACGCAATTCGGTTATGAACGTTTCGGAACTCGCATCTTATTTCGGCTATTCGTCAATCCATTATTTTTCGCGCCAGTTTAAAAACGAAACGGGAATGTCGCCGACAGAATATGCGACATCGATTAAAGCGAAAACCGAAAAGGAATCCGACTGAACGCAGCGTCGCAGCTCCGTTTTTACACAAATCTGCCGATCGTATGCTTTCGATACTCTTTATGAATCCTCAGAAATCGCAAAAAATGCATAAAAACATATGCAAAGAATTTATATCGTTTCGAGAAGCTCCATGCACTCCATATACATACGAGGAATGTGGAAGGGTCCCTTATACATATTGCCTTTGACGTCGGTGGAAAGCGTGCCGTCGCGGTGAAAATAGCCGAAACATTCGCCGTATTTTTCGTCCGGAAAACGCTCGTGAAAATAATTATGAACGAGGACAAAGCGCTTTCGATATTCGGCGTCTCCGGTGATCTTATACGCGTACAGCGATGCGATCAAAGCTTCGCACTGCGGCCACCAGAATTTCATATCGTGCCAATATTCGTTGCCGCTCTTTCCCTCGATGTCGCGGAAGTAGATGATGCCTCCGTATTTTTTATCCCAACCGCGAGTCCACATCCAGTCGAACATTCGGACGCCGAGCGCTTTAAGATTTTCGTCGCCGCGCAAAATCCCCTCTTTCATGATAAACCACGCGCCTTCGATCGCGTGTCCGGGATTGAGCAATCTGCCTTCGAAGTGTTCGCTCTGCACGCTTCCGTCAGGTGCGCACTGTTCGAGCACCGCCTGCAAATCGGGACGGATAAAATACGTTTGAATCTCTTTTAAAAGCGCATCGATTTTTTTTTCACAAAACGATTTTTTTGCATTCGATGCGAGACGGAGTTCGGAAAGCGTATTGAGCAAAATCATCGGCTCGCCGAAAGAACGTGAGGACCGCGTTTTCGCATCGAACTTCGGGACGAGAGCACCGCTTTTTTTTATCGCTTCGATTTTATTGAAATAGGAAAACGCTTTTTTTTCATAATCCGCGTTTTTTACCGCACGCGCAAAAGCCGCAAAACCGATCGCGGCAAAGGTTTCGCTGAAATAATAGCGGATCCGTTTTATGACGGGCTTTCCGTCTTTTGCAACGCGGAAATACATACGCCCGTCGCTTTTATCCGTGCCGAAACGTTCGATAAAATCAGAAAGCGAACGGCACGCATCGATATATTCTTCATGTATTTCTCCGCGCAAAGCAAGCATTTCATACGCGCGTGCAAATGTCCACAGCGCGCGCCCCTGAAACCATATCGATTTATCCGTTTCGATGATGTTTCCTTTGCGGTCGAGTCCCGTATAGATGCCGCCGTATGTTTTATCGATACCGTGCGAAATCCAAAATGTAAGCACATCGTTTACGAGAGCATCTTTGTATTCGGCCGCGAGAACTGCGGGAGAAAATTTATTCGTTATACGTTTTGTCACGGCACTATCCGCCTCGGGCGGCAGAGCCGCTCATAAAAATTACAGAATCGAATCTATTATGAAAAAAGCGACTTGATTTCCTTTGCGTAGATCTTCGTGATCTTATAGCGCATCATTTCACCTTTTGCGTTGACTTCTTTTCCGGCTTCAAAGCTGTTCGGAAGCAGCACAAAACGGTTGATACGCTCACAGGTACGGAAGCCCGTCTTTTCGTTCACGCGGCGTTCGATCTCTTCGCGGAAAAACATCTGTACTTCGTTCGATTCGAGAAGGCTTTCCCACGAACTGTACATGACAAGAGAGGTGTTCGCCCATTCGGTGAGCACCTCTTTTGCCGGAACGATGAGAGCTGCGATATATTTTTTATCCTGCCCGACGATCATAACGCGTTCGATGTAGGGGCTGTTCAAAAGAGAGGCTTCGATGACCGCAGGTTCGATATTTTCTCCGCCGAGCAATACGATCGTATCCTTCGCACGGCCGGTGATTTTGATTTCGTTGTCCTGCGTCATCATGCCGATGTCGCCCGTGTTGAGCCATCCGTCTTTATCGATAACCTGAGCCGTCAAATCGGGACGCTCGTAGTAGCCTTTCATGATTTGGCGACCTCTCGCTTCGACGATGCCTTTTTTACCGGGCGGAAGCGCTTCGGTACCGAGCGAGCCGTCTTCGTTGATCGAAACGACGCGCACTTCGGCCGCAGGGAATACTACGCCGACGCAGCCCGAGCGCGGCTTTAAAGGATTGCGCACCGAAAGAACGGGAGCCGCTTCGGTAATGCCGTAGCCTTCGAGCAGATTGAAACCGATCGCGTGATAGAACGAATCGATATCGCTTTGGAGCGCTCCTCCTCCGGAAATCGCCGCGACCATGCGGCCGCCGAGTACCGCGCGGATTTTTTTAAATACGACGATTTTGCAAATCCCGTACCACGGAGCGAGCAGAATGAACGGAACGATGCCGTATAAAACGTCGAAGATGCGCGTACTGTTTCTGTAGCGGCACACGCGGCCCCTCACGCGGTCGCTCGCCCATGAAAACGCTTTGCCGATTTTGATCGCAAAGTTGAAAGAAAACTGCGTTACGCTGTTTTCTTTTTTCATCTGACGGAAAATGCCGTTTGCAAGCGATTCCCACAAGCGCGGTACGCCGCACATCCACGTCGGATGAACTTTCGCCATATCGGAAAGCATGATAGCCGCCGACGGTTTCGAATACGCGATACTGCTTTTGAGCGCGACGACAAAATACTGAAATGCGCGTTCAAAACTGTGCCACACCGGAAGCACCGACAGCCAAATGTCTTCGTCCCTGGTCGTCGGAAGGGCAAGCTTTACCACTTCGCACTGCGCGATGTAATTGTCGTGCGTAAGCATAACGCCTTTGGGAGTCCCTGTCGTCCCCGACGTAAAGATGATCGTCGCCGTTTCATCGGCGCCCGTTTTATCCATTTCCGCTTCGACCGCTTTCCGCTCTTTTTCGGAAGCGTGGCGCCCCTTGTCTTCAAGATCGATGTATTTCCAAATTTTGATTTCGCGCGCTTTCGCCTGTTTTTTTATCTCATCGTCCGTAGGCGAATCGATGAGGATAACCGTCTTCAGCGTCGGTACTTCAACTCCGCAATCGAAAAGTTTTTGCAGCTGCTTTTGATTTTCAAAAATACAGATTTCGCATTTGACGAAATTCAAAATGAAGGCCATTTCGGTACCCGTCGAATCAAGTCCGCGGGGAATATCGGTTGCGCCGAGCGACAAAATCGCGTGATCGAGGATAAACCATTCGCGACGGTTGTCGCACATAAGACCGATAAAAGCACCGCGCGTTACGCCGATCTTTTGCAGCGCACACGCCGTTTCGACGACGCGGTTATAAACGCGCTTGTAACTGTAGTGCTCGTATTCGCCGACTTCGTTTTTGACGATCTGCAGCGTATAGTCGGGATAAGATTCCGCACGGGAACGAAGCAAAAGCGGTATATTATGCGGCAGCTTTTCCGCCGCATCTTTTTCAAAAAGCGATTTTATTTTTTTAATCGTTTTACTCGTGTTCATCGGTTACTCCCATAAAAAATTTTGCAGAAAGTTGCAACAAAGTTTCAAGCAAAGTGCAAGTTCCGAAAAAGTTTCCAATCGTGCGCCCGAACGGATATGCCGTCCGCAAAGCGCGTTCGTGTGATTTTTTTATTTTGACAAAAACACAAGATTGTGTCAAGATAGATTGTCAAAACTATCCTGCTAAGCACATCGGAAACCGTATTTTTTTCCGCATTTGCTGCAAGCGGTGCGGCAAAATGCGATCGAAATCGGATTTGATTAAACTTTTTTCTATTATCTAAAACCGCATACCCCGCTTTACGCGGGGAGCGGCTGTTCGACACGGCGCTTTTATGAACACGGATCAAAACCGTTTCGTACAATTCAGACTGTTTCCGCACAGCGTTCTATGCGTTGTGCGGAAAGCCGCTTTAAATCTTCACCGTATTTTTTTATCAAAAGAGATGCTTCATCGTTTTCGCTTTCTCGGCGCTTGAATATTTCGAAAAGCGGAACAAGCACAAAGGCTCTTTCGCGCATTCTCGGATGCGGGATCGTAAGCGCTTCGTCGTCGATTTCCATATCGCCGAAAAGTTCGATATCGATGTCGAGGGAACGAGGTCCGAAGCGTATTTCTTTTTTCCGGTTGCGTCCGTACTTCGCTTCTATTTTATGAATTTCTGCGAGGAGAGCGTACGGCGTAAGTCCTTCGCGGACGGCGCCCTGCACGACCATATTGTAAAAATCGTTTTGATCGGCGACGTAAAGCGCCTGAGTCCGATATATCGAAGAAGCGGTAAACGAAACGAAAAGCGGACGCAGTTCCGCACAAGCCGCCTTTACGATATCGATCGGCGGCATGGAGCGGTACGGCATATTCGAGCCGATGCCGAGCGTCGCTTCACGCAATCAAAAAAGCTCCTCTTCGTTCGCCGCGGGTTTTGCACCCGTCTTTCCGCCGTCGCTTTTTTTCGCATCGACGGCAGGGCGAGCATCCGTTTTTTGTGCGGCGGGTTTTACCGCATCGGATTTTACGTCGACTTTACCCGCATCGCCCTTCGCCGCGCCGTCTTTCATCTTGAGCGCTTGTCCGGGAAAGAGTTCGGCGCGCAATTTTTTTTCGATATTTGCGGCATAGTCTTTATTCGTTTCGAGGAACTGCACCGCGTTTTCTTTTCCCTGTCCGATTTTATCTTCTC
The DNA here is from genome assembly GCF_014334835.1 of Treponema sp. Marseille-Q4132. NCBI lineage: Bacteria > Pseudomonadati > Spirochaetota > Spirochaetia > Treponematales > Treponemataceae > Treponema > Treponema sp. Marseille-Q4132. Next base: position 25,225 of record NZ_CP060591.1, on the reverse strand, counting down.
CCGCCGAATACCACGCGCCTCTCTTTTCGATGAGGCCGTGCTTTACCGCGGAATCGAGCAGGCTCGCCGCCGCCGACACGCCTTTTCCGAAATAGATGTCGAGTTCGACTTTGCGGAACGGAGGAGCAACTTTGTTTTTGACGACTTTTACGCGCACGCGGTTTCCCATCGCCTCTTCGTCGCCCTTCCCTTCGATCGATTCGATACGGCGGATTTCGAGACGCACCGACGAATAAAATTTCAGTGCATTGCCGCCCGTCGTCGTTTCGGGATTTCCGAACATGACGCCGATCTTCATGCGGATTTGATTTATAAAAACGAGGATCGCATTCGACTTGCCGATGATAGCCGTGAGCTTTCTGAGCGCTTGGCTCATGAGGCGCGCCTGCAAACCCATGTGGCTGTCGCCCATATCGCCTTCGATTTCGGCCTGCGGTGTTAAAGCCGCAACCGAGTCTATGACGATGATATCGACCGCGCCTGAGCGGATCAAATCTTCGGCGATTTCAAGCGCCTGCTCTCCCGTATCCGGCTGCGATACCCAAAGATCGTCGATATTGACGCCGAGGCTTTTCGCATACTGCGGATCGAGGGCGTGCTCCGCGTCGATAAAAGCGGCAATGCCGCCGAGCTTTTGCGCTTCGGCGATCGCGTGGAGAGCGAGCGTAGTCTTTCCCGAAGACTCAGGCCCGTACATTTCGATGATGCGCCCGCGAGGATACCCGCCGATGCCGAGCGCTTCGTCGAGCAAAATAGAACCGGAGGGGACTACGTCGAAACCCGCAGTGTCCGCTTTCGTGCCGAGCTTCATCAGAGAACCCGCACCGTATTGCTTTTCGATCTGGAGCCGTGCGGCTTCCAAAGCCTTTAATTTTTCCGACTTATCCGTCATCTGGTTTACAGCTGCCGTTGCCATTGTACACCTTCCTTTATCAATTTTTTTCCGCACCGTTTTCGTACAAAACAGGGTGCCGCAAAACTCGGACACGCTCCCGAAATCGACTCGATTTTTTTAGAGCTGCCCTCTATTATATCGCCGAAACTTTGCCGTTTTACGCGGAAATCGCATAAAAAACTGCAGCCTACGGCGTTTGAAGAAAATCTTTTACGCTCTGATACACCGACCGCCCTTCCAGATTCATCTTTCCGTTTTCGAATACGATCTTTCCGAGCACTTTCACCGGAAGCGAACTCGTAATCCCCGGATCGGATTGGAATTGCACCGGCACGATGCCGACGACTTTTTCCATCGTTTCATAGCCGACAAGCAAATCGAAACGGTATGAAGTCCCCTGCACGGCGGCATTTGAAACGCGCCCCGACCAGACGGCATAACAGTCTTCGTAGAGCACGGGATTTTTCACCGCATCTTCATACGCGGGATTGTCGGCGATCGTGTCGAAAGTCGGCGGCGAAAGATAGCTCATCAAAATGCGCGCTTTTTGTTTGATCGAAAGCGATGCGTTCGAATGCAAAATTCTGTTGATTTCGATCTGAGCCGCGTTGTCGCGGTAGGCTTGAAAATACCGCTGAGCGCGCGCATAGCTTTCGGTTATCTCTTTATTCGACAGGATAAACGCATAGGCCGAAGACGCCATATCCTTTTCCTGCGCGTATTTCGCTTCGTCGGAAGAAAGTGCGAGTGCCGACAAATCCGCCCGCTCTCCTTCGGAAGGACTTCGCGGAGATCGGATAATGAGCAACGCAAAAAGAATGCCGAAAACACAGGCAGCCGCGGGAACGGCGATCCCCAAAATCTTCCACGAATGAGCGGAAATCGGCGGATAAAACCGTTCGATCTTTCCGTTGTCGATCCATCGGCAAATCGTATCGTAGTCGCCCTGCGTACGGATAAATTCGAGCGCCTTTTTTGCGATCTTATTTTCAGGATCGCCGTCGAGCACTTCCAGATAATACTGCAGCGCGCGGTCGGTATTGCCGCGGCGTAAAAAAAGCGCGGCCTGTCCCAAAAGCAAAGCAGTATCGGTGAGTTTTATCTCCCGCGCTTTTTGATAATACATCGAAGCCGTACCCGCGTCCCCCGCATAGAGACAGGCGTTTGCGAGCAAAATATAATAAGCGAAATTGCCTTCGTAGATTTCGCTCCGCCCTTCGAGGAGTTTTATCGCAGACGGAAAATCCCTGCGCGAGAGCATTTTGGAAGCGACATCGAGAACATCGCGCGGCATAGCCTTACTGCCGCCTCAGCTGCGCGAGAATCACATCGAGCTCGGCGTTAAGCTCGGCAAGTTCATCCGCGTCCGCATCGTAATCGCTCAAAGCTTGTATTCTTTGCAAAAGAGAGGTAACGTATGCTTGGTTAAGTTTCCATTCCGGAACGGTCTTCTCGTCCGCAATCTTCGGTTCCGCATTATCGGACGGAAGCGATTTATCGAAAGAAGCGATATAAGCGTTTCCTTTAGGCAGGTTCCCGTCGGCGGAAAGCGCGATATAAAAAACGACGGCCGCTTCCTCACCGCTTTCGAGCGCCGTTTCCGGCCAATGTACGGCGAGCGCGGAATTGTTGTAGGAAGTCACACTGTCGAAAGAGCGAGAGGGGACGAAAAGAGGACGCCGCATCGGAAGAGAAAGCAGATCCTTATTGCCGAGCGTCGCCGATTCGATCTTTGTCGTATCCGCTCCGTATAATAAAAACTGCACGGAAGCTTCCGAACCTTGCGATAAAATCCAGCGAGATGCGCTCATATCGTAAAACTGCGTTTCGGAATTGATCGATTGTATATTTGCCGTCGAAAAATGCTTTTGCGTCTTTTCTCCGAGCACCGTGTCGAACACGCCTTTGAGAGCGAATGTGTTGCGCTTTTTTCCCTTATTGACGACGGAGACGCGCACTTTTACGATATCGTCGATATCGCTTCCGGGTGATTTCGCAAACGAAAAATCGATCGCGACTTCCGCAATTTTATTAATTTTGTATACGAGCGACGCTCCGTCGGAGCTCAGAGCCGCACCGGTTGCCCCTCCTCCGGTTGCGCTTAAGCGATATTCTTTTTTTCCTGCAAAAAGCGAAAAATAGGTAGATGTAAACGCATCCGCTCCCGAAAAAACCGCCGTTTCCTTTCCGTCCGCGCTTCGGGCGTAGATCTGAAAAGTTCCCTTTTCGCCTCGAAGCACGAGCTTGACGCACCCTGAAGATACGGTGACGGTCTTCGCTTCAGGCCCCTCTTTTGCAAAAAGATTTCCCGACATCGATACAATGAAGCAGACGGCAAATACGGCGCCGCGTAAAAAAAATCGTCTTTTCACTGTGCGCCCTCCCTCATCAGCGCTTCGGCTTCCCTCGCTTTCGCTTTGAGACGGAGCACGCGTTCGTTCACTTCGGCTTTTTGGGCGGCAAGTTTATTTTGCAAATCGGAAACTTCGGCATACAAGCGTTCGTTTTCCGCAGCAAGCGCTTCGTTTTTTTTCTGCAGATCGGCCGCTTTTTTTTCGCTTCCGGAAGAAGTGATGCTTACCGTATCGTACATGTGCAGCTGCTTTTCGTAATCTTCTTTCGCCGCCAAATACGCTTCCCCCGTTTTTTTCAGGAGGTACAATAATTTTTCTTCGCGCGCGCGCTGAGCGATCGCTTCGATGCGCTGTTCGGCCGCTTTCGCTTTTGCATCGGATGAAAATTCACGCACGATGCGCTCATACAAAGGAAGCGCTTCATCGTAATTGTAGCCGGCGTAAAACGATTCGGCGATCCAAAAGAGAGACGATGCATACATTTCGTGATCGGCATATTGGTGACAAAAATCGCTTAAAAGCAACACCGCTTTTTCATATTCTCCGAGATAACAAAACGCGCGCCCTTTTTGATACTGCACATAGGATTCATACGGACCGCCCTGAAAATTCCTAAGATAATAATCGCAGTCGGCAAGCGCTTCGTCATACGCGCCGGTATACATTTCCGCCGCGATGAGCATATAGCGCGTTTCGCCCGTATCGTTTTCGGGATAGGCAGCCGCTTTACGGAGCGAAATCATCGCCGAATACCAATCGCCCGATTTAAATGCGGTACAGCCCTGAGTGAAAGCGGTATGCCCTTCACGGGATGCGGGAAAAAGCGCCGCCGCGCAAAAAACGAGAGCGGCAAATGCGGATGCAAAACGTTTTATGCTCGCAATCATACACACTCCAAATCGAACTCGCCTCTAAAAAACGCGGATCCCGACACGACGATATCGGCATCCGCACCGATGACCAGGGGCGCCGTCGTTTTATTGATGCCGCCGTCGACGGAAATATCGAATGAAAGATTTTTTTCTTTTTTGATTGCAGCGAGCTCTTCGATTTTGCGAACGCACGACGGAATAAAAGTTTGACCGCCGAAGCCGGGATTTACCGTCATGACGAGCACGAGGTCGATAAAAGGCAAAATTTCGGAAAGTGCGGAAACGGGCGTCGACGGTACGAAAGCGATACCCGCCTTTTTACCGAGCGATTTTATATGCTCGACAAGGCGATGAACGTGAGTCGTCCCTTCGAAGTGAAAGGTGATCCAATCGGCGCCGCAATCGGCAAAAGAATCGACTTGCCTTTCCGGATATTCAACCATAAGATGCACATCGAAAGGCAGCTTCGTGCACGGTCTGAGAGAAGCGATAACCGGCTGCCCGTACGAAATCTCGGGCACAAAGCTTCCGTCCATCACGTCGATATGCACGGCAGAAGCGCGTTTTTGTTCGATCAATTTGAACGCCGCTTCCAAATGCGCAAAATTTGCCGAAAGCAGCGACGGAGAAAGCCTAATCGTACTCATTTTATTCAGTATACCGAAATACGGGTAAACTGTCTATTATCGATAATTATATCGATAATTATTTTACCGGCCGATGCGAGGTAATTTACAAAATCCGCCGTTCATACTACTATGCTCCTATGATCGGAATCGTCGATTACAACGCAGGCAATATCAAAAGCGTCGAACACGCGCTCGAATCGCTGGGCTTTCCGTTTACGGTTTCCAAAAGTCCGAACGAACTGGCCGGCTGCAGCCGTCTCATCGTTCCGGGAGTCGGAGAAGCCGCTTATGCGATGGAACAGCTTTCACGCACGGGCTTCGATTCTTTTTTAAAAGATTGGAGCGCTGCGCACAAACCGCTTCTCGGTATCTGTCTCGGCTCACAGATCATCTTCGATTACTCCGAAGAAGGGGATACCGCCTGTCTCGGTCTCATCAAAGGGAAAATTATTAAATTTTCATCGCTGTGGAGAGCATCGCACGACGAAACGCTTTGCCTCAAAGTGCCGCACATGGGATGGAACGATTTGACGTACGCGAACGGCTCTTCTCCCCTCTTTGACGGTGTCGCAGAGCACTCCGATTTTTATTTCGTACACTCCTATGTAATGCAGAGCGAAGACCCGTCCGTCGTCAAAGCTTATACGAACTACGGCGGCATCGTTCCCGCAGTCGTCGAAAGCGGCAGCGTCGCGGCTTTTCAATTCCATCCTGAAAAATCGGGCGCGAACGGTCTTAGACTCCTTGCAAACTACTGCCGCGGAAAAGACGCGTACTGCGCTTCACATCCCGATACAAAGGATTTACGCACGAAAAGCGCAAAGGGAGATGCGCTATGCTGAAAAAACGGATCATCGTCTGCCTCGACGTCAAAGACGGGCGTACGACCAAGGGCATCAAATTTCAAAACAACCGCGATATCGGAGACCCCGTTACGATGGCCGCAGAATACTGGAGGCAAGGCGCGGACGAACTCGTCTTTTACGATATCATGGCGTCCGCAAACGAAAGAGGCCCCATACTCGACCTCGTCGCACGCGTCGCACACGAAGTGTTTATTCCCTTTTGTGTCGGAGGAGGTCTTGCGACGATCGACGACATCCGCTCGACGATCCTTGCAGGCGCCGAAAAAGTGAGTCTCAATTCCCAAGCGGTAAAAAATCCCGACCTTATCCGGGAAGGCGCACGCGTTTTCGGAAACCAGTGTATCGTACTCGGCATGGACGCTTCGCGCGATGAAGCGATGCCGAGCGGTTACCGCGTATTCATCAACGGCGGAAGGACGAAAACGGATTTGGATGCAAAAGAATGGGCGCAAAAAGCGGTTTCGCTCGGTGCGGGCGAAATCGTTTTAAACGCGATCGATACCGACGGTGTGCAAAACGGTTACGAACTTTCGCTCACACGCATGATTTCCGAAAGCGTTTCCGTTCCGGTCATCGCATCGGGAGGCGCGGGATGCGTGCAGCACATCGCCGATGCGTTTACGGAAGGAAAAGCAGACGCGGCGCTCATCGCAACGATGGTGCATTCGGGAAACTATACGATCGCCCGCATCAAACAGGAACTCGACGCGCAGCATATTCCGGTGAGGTTATAATGAGCACACCTCGATGGCATGAACCGACTCCTGAGGACGCCGAACAATTATTTTTGGCGGCGTGCGGAGAAGACCTCATGAGCAGCACCGATTCGTACGCAAACATCATCTTATACCGCAAAAAATATAAAACGCAAGTGTGCTATTGCGGAGGAAACGTTTTGCGAAAATACGGTGCGCTCGAAGCGAGCGAACGCGATATCGAATCGACTCGGACGCTCTACGGTTTTCCGCTCGGAAAGGGCGACATGCGCAAAACGATCGATTTTTTAACAAAAGACGCGGAACAAAACGGCATGCCGCTCGCCTTCCCGCTTCTTACCGACAGACAAAAATTATATCTCGAAACGAAGATGCCGAACCGCTTTACTTTTACCGAGCGGAGAGCCGACAGCGATTATCTGTATTTAACGAAATCTCTTGCCGAACTTCCGGGCGGCAAATATCATAAAAAGAAAAATCACATTTCGCAGTTTATGAGAAAGCACCCCGATACGGAGTACCGCCCCCTTTCAAAAGAACTTGCGCCCGATGCGCTTTCGGTCGAAAACGAGTGGTTTAAAGCAAACGGCGGAGACGGCGACTACGACAAAGAAATCGAATTCGAAATTATTAAAGAAGCGCTCGATCTCTTCGATGAATTGAATCTTTCTGGCGGAATTTTATATGCCGACGGAAAGCCGGTCGCCATGACAATCGCTTCGGCCATTACGGGATATGCCGCAGACGTCCACTTTGAAAAAGCCGTTCCCGAATACGATCGGGACGGCGCCTATGCGGTGATTAACAGGGAATTGGCAAAAGCGATGATACGATTCGATTATTTAAATCGGGAAGAAGATTTGGGAATTGAAGGATTGCGCAAAGCGAAACTTTCGTATCACCCCGATATACTTTTGGCAAAGTGGAGAGCCGAACAGTAAAATTTTCAAGGAAGCAAAACATGACGACATTCACACAGCGGCATGACGATAGGGGAACGTTTTACAGCGAAATGAAATTGCAGTTTTGCCAATGCAATATGCTTTCAAACCTGAATCTTTCCGAACTGCTGCGCTTGACATCCGATACGGCGATTGAAGATTATTATGAGCGCGGCATTTCATTTACATTTCTCGCCGAACACAATTATGCAATTTTACTTTCGCGCCTCTCTTTCCGCTTTCATAAAATGCCGAAAGCGAACGATCACATCACGATCGCGACATGGGAAGAAAAACCGGAAGCATTACAGCTCACAAGGGCATATGAAATAAAAGCCGAAGACGGCACGCCTCTCGTAAGCGGTTCGAGTTCGTGGCTCGTCGTCGATTATACATCGCACCGCATTATCCGCACAAAAGATTTTACACTGCGGCCGGAACCGATTCGCAAAGAAGTGCACGACTGTATGGCTCCGGGAAAAATCGCAATCCCCGAAAATATCGCCGAATGCGGGAGCCGGCCCATCTGCTGGTCGGATATAGACGCGAACGGACACATGAACAATTCCCGCTACGGCGCTTTTGCGATCGACTGCCTGCCCGAAGCATACCAACGAAAAAACTTTACCGATTTTCGCATGAATTATTCACACGAAGCGAAAAAAGGCGACACGATAACGATGTTCGCGGCTTTCGACGATGATGCAAAAAAGATAACCGTCGTCGGAAAACATGAAAAATCGACGTGCTTTGAAAGCGAACTGTATTATTAATTAACAAAAAAATCGGCGGACAGCGTAAACATACCGTCCGCCGCGGAAAGCGTATTCAAGCGTATAAAAATCAGTTTATTCGATCAGTTCGATTTTATAGCAGTATTCCATGCTTCAAGCAATCTATTTTTATTCTTGCCCGACCACGCAAAATCGTACATAATCAATTTCGTATTGCGCAGTGCCAAAGCTTCATCGGGCGTATGCGCATCGGGATTTGTCAAAAAATGATATGAGTTCGTGTATTTTTGCCCGATTTCCAAACAAGCAGGCGTCATACACCAGTCAATAAAGATTTTTGCAGCTTCAGCTTCCGGTGCGCCTGCAATCATCGCAACGGAACCGAGTTCATAGCTCGTACCGTCTTCAGGAACGGCAAGATAAATATTATCGTAACCCTGTTTCAACATACGGATACCGTTATGAATAAACGTAATACCTATCGCACATTCGCCGAGTGCTGCCGAGCGGGAAGGAGCTTCTCCGCTTTTCGTATATTGTTTTACCTGTCCGTTCAGCGCTTTCATATACTTGATACCTTCGGCTTCGCCTCTCATCTGTACCATTGTGGACAACAACAAATAACCGGTAGAAGCAGAACCGGGGTTCGATACGATGATATGGCCTTTGAATTCCGGTTTAAGCAAATCGTTCCATGAACGCGGATATGCAACACCTTTATGATCTGCAAACCATCTCTTATCACAAATAAAGCCGAGATAGCCGATCGTCAACCCTGTCCAATAACCATCGGGATCTTTAAACTGTGCAGGTATTTTTTTTGAATTAGGCGATACGTAGGATTGAAGCAGACCTTCGCTCTTTGCAGTGATAAACGAATCGGCGGATCCTCCGTACCACACACTTGCTTTCGGATTTGATTTTTCAGCACGAATTCTTCCGAGTGCTTCACCTGCACTCATGCGCACAAAATCGATGTGGATACCCGTCGCCTTTTCAAATTCTTCGGAAACTTTCATGCCGTACTCTTCAACGTAACCGACATACATCGTCAAATGTTTCGGTTTTCCCGGTTTGTCATCGCCTCCCGATGCAAAAATAGTCCCCGCAAACAAAAGTGCGACAAACGCCATTCCAATCTTTTTCATGTATACCTCCAAAATATTTGCAGAAAATTACAATTTTACTATTTATCCGACAATATAGACGCTGTTTTCATTCATATGTATACGGACTTTTTCATTTTCTTTAAACATCTGCGTTCCCATGGGATTGAGCTGTTCGACATCAAGCACGATATCTCCGAGTTGCACGAAATATTCCGCATGCGCCCCCATAAAAGTCGACATCGTAATGACGCCGTCAAACTGACCTTCCCTTCCGACGGAGATCGATTCGGGGCGCACGACAACGGTTACCGATTCGCCGCTCGTATACGTCGCAGCGCGATTTCCCTGCACGCAAAGTTCTTTACCGTAGATTTCGACAAGAACGCCTTTTTCATTCTGCCCTCTGATGACGGCTTTCATAAAATTCGCGCGTCCTATAAAATCCGCTACGAATTCCGACGCGGGTCTTTGGTAGATTTCTTCCGGGGTACCGATCTGCTCTATATGCCCCTTATTCATAATAATAATTTTATCCGATAAGGCCATCGCTTCCGATTGATCGTGCGTTACATAGATACTCGTTACGCCGAGCCGCCGTTGAATTTTTCTAATCTCCGTTCGCATACTGATGCGGAGCTTTGCATCGAGATTCGAAAGCGGTTCGTCAAACAACATGACGCCGGGCTCCATTACGAGCGCACGCGCAAGCGCTACGCGCTGTTGCTGTCCGCCTGAAATCTCGTTCGGATAGCGTTTTTCCATACCCGTCAATCCGACCAATTCGATAATCGCGGCAACCTTTTCCGAAATAAGCTTTTCCGGCAGTTTATTCATCCGTAAACCGTATGATATATTGTTAAACACATCGTAATGCGGAAAGAGCGCATACGATTGAAACACCATAGCGGTATCGCGCTTATCCGGAGTAAGATTATTAATTTTCTCATCTCCGAGAAATATCGAACCGGATGTAGGGACTTCAAATCCCGCCACCATACGCAGCGTCGTCGTTTTACCGCAGCCCGACGGTCCGAGCAGCGTTATAAATTCACCCGGTTCTATATGCAAGCTCACATCATCGACCGCGCGAAACACGGATTTATCGGGTGCAATATATTCTTTTACAATGTGTTCAAGCCGTACCGATTTTGATTTCGCATTCATTTCCATAAATTACACTCCAGTCAAGCAAGTTTAATATCTTTTTTATTGACACCGAGCAAACCGATTACCCGGTACAGTATTGCAATCGCGATATAAACGACGGCTATCAACATCGTCGACATGGCCGATGCAACACCGAATTTTCCGGAATCGACTTGATCCAAAACGGATACGGTAAGCAATTTGTAGCGTGCCGACACAAGAAATATAACCGCACTAACAGACGTCATACTCTTAACAAACGTATATACGAGTCCCCCGAAAAAGGCAGTCTTAATAAGCGGGAGTGTTACCGTAACGAATGTCTTAAACGAATTTGCCCCCAAATCGGCGGCAGCTTCTTCGATAGACGGGTCTATTTGCTTGAGAGCCGTTACGCCCGACTGAACGCCGATCGGCAAATAACGGAATACATAAGACAGAACGATGATCAGCATCGTACCGGTAATGGCGAGCGGCGGCGTATTGAATGAAAGCACATAGCCGATACCCATAACGGTACCGGGAACCGTCATACCGAGCATGGAAACAAACTCCATCGCTTTGCGTCCCGTAAAACGTTTGCGCACAATGAGGAATGCCGTTATCATCGCAAGAATACCGGTTACGGGAGTCGCAAGGGCGGCCATGATCGTCGAGTCGCGAAGACTCTTTCTACCGACACCGAACGCATATCGATAGTTTTCAAACGTAAACGTATAATCGACTCCCCATAATTTAACAAACGATACCAGCGGAATTAAAATATACAAACCGATAACGACAAAAGAAATAATATAACAGATTGTCGTCAACGGAAATGCGATATGCTTTTCATCTATCAATGCGCGCTTCCGAGAGGCTTTTCCCGTAATCGTCACGAAAGATTTCTTTTCGATCCAAAGTTTACTCATCGCAAAGAGTGACATGGAAATAAGCAGCAGAAGAATAGCGACCGCCGCTCCGCCCTGCATATCGTAGTTACCGATAGCCTGATAATAAATTTGAGTCGCAAGTGTTTGATAATTTCCTCCAATCGTAATCGGATTACCGAAGTCTGCGACTGATTTGATAAAGACAAGCAAAAAGGAATTTGCAATTCCCGGAAGCGTAAGCGGCAGCGTTACGTGGATAAACGTTTTCCCGCGCGAACCGCCCATATTGCGGGAAGCTTCTTCAATAGACGGATCGATTGAAGAGAGTACTCCGTTCAACAAAAGATATGCAATCGGAAAATACGAAAGCGTTTGTGCAAACAATAATCCGCGAAAACCATATACGTTGACATCGCGCATACCGAGCAGCGTATACGTGATAAGTCCTCTGCTTCCGAACAGAAGGATAATAGAAAGCGCTACAGCAAACGGAGGCGATACGATAGGGAGCATCGCAATCAGGTTGAATATGCTTTTCCATTTCATTTTAACGTATGAAGCGCAATAAGCAAATAAAAAACCGATCACTGTAGAAAGTACACCGCTTGTAACGCCAAGCACAAGACTGTGTGTCAACGCTTTAAGATTTTCCTCGGATGTAAATGCCTGTACATAGGCTTTCCCCGATATCGTACCGTCAAACGAACGAAAACTTTGAATCAATACATTGACGAGCGGAACGACGACAAAAACGACAAGAGAGCACATCGTAAATATAATGGTTATAAAAAGAATGCCGTCCATCGGTTTTTTCGTTCCGGACAACTTCGGCATACAAGCCACCTCCCGCGCATAAGGTTCAATTCAATAATGCACAGTATATACCCGCAAGAATATCTTTGTCAAGAAAAAAATATTCCTTGCATAAAACTTTTTTTCATGATACACTGATATCGTTAAAATATGAAGAAAAGCAACAACGCTCCAGTCAGCGTTATGTACGACATTAAAAGCGTTTACGCATCGTTCAGCGACAAAGAAAAGATTATCGCGGATTTTGTTTTAAAATACGGCGGCAAATCGGCTGAATTAAGCATTACGGAGCTTGCAAAAAAAATCGGTACGAGCGAAGCAACGCTTGTGCGCTTCGTAAGAAAAATCGGCTATTCGGGGTATCAACAGTTTCGGCTTGCCCTTGCAAAAGAAAGCGTTAGCGCAAATATGCAGATATTTGAAATCCCCGTCACGGAAAACGACGATATCGCCGACAGTGTATTTTTACACACGATCCGCACACTTGAAACAGGGCGTAAACTTCTTAATAAAAAAGCTGTCGCGCAAGCCGCGTCCGCTTTGGCAAGTGCGCGGCAAGTACTGCTGTTCGGATTGGGCGGATCGAATATCAACGCTCAGGATGCTCTTCATAAATTGCTGCGTACGGGTCTTACTTGCCGAACGGCTGCAGATTTTCACATGCAGCTCATGCTCGCTTCCCAATCTAACGGCAGCGATGCCGCTCTCGTATTCAGTCATTTGGGCAACAATTACGATACCATTTCAATCGTAAAAGAATTGCGCCACACAAAGTGCAAGATTATCGCGCTTACAAGTTATGACAATTCTCCGCTTGCAAAGCTTTCGGATATCGTATTGCAGGTAAGTCCCGTCCACAGTTCTCTTGTATCCGAATCCTTTTCGGCAGGAATCGCCGCCGCGGTTTTAATAAACGTTTTATATGTGGAAGTAATGAACAATTTAAAAGACTCGGGATTAAAGAGTCTTAATAAAATGCGCAGTACAATAGCACGGAGGAAAGTATGAAAGCATCTATCGGCGTTATCGGTCTTGCCGTAATGGGTGAGAATCTCGTATTGAATATGGAACGCAACGGTTTTACCGTCGCCGTTTTTAACAGAACTCCCGAACGGGTTGACGCATTCGCAAGCGGCAGGGCAAAAGGAAAACACATCATCCCCGCGCACAGATTGGAAGATTTTATCGCATCCCTTGAAAGGCCGAGAAAAGTTCTCATGATGATAAAAGCGGGAGAGCCGGTCGATGCAATGATCCGATCACTCATTCCTCTTATGGAAAAAGGAGATATCATCATCGATGCGGGAAACTCATACTTCGAAGATACCGAACGCCGCGAAAAAGAAGCGGAGGCGAAGGGCATTTTCTATATCGGTACGGGCGTTTCGGGCGGTGAAGAAGGAGCTCTCAACGGTCCGTCCATTATGCCGGGCGGAAACGAAGCGGCATGGCCCGAAGTAAAAGCGCTTTTTCAAAGCATTGCGGCAAAAGCCGAAGACGGCGAGCCTTGCTGCGATTGGATCGGCAAAGGAGGAGCGGGACATTTCGTTAAGATGGTTCACAACGGCATCGAATACGGCGACATGCAGCTCATTTCTGAAGTGTACGACATCATGAGGAAATACGGCAGTATGGATGCTTCCGAAATAAGCGGAGTTTTTACCGGTTGGAACAAGGGAGACCTCGGTTCGTATTTGATAGAGATTACGGGAAAACTTTTGGCATACAAAGATAATGATTCAAGCTTCCTCGTCGACAATATTCTCGATGCGGCCGGACAAAAAGGTACCGGTAAATGGACGGGCATCACCGCTCTCAACGAAAGCGTACCGCTCACGCTTATAACCGAATCAGTATTCGCCCGTTGCCTGAGTGCGGAAAAAGACGAGCGCATACAGTGTGAAAAACTGTTCCCGTCACAAAAACTTCACAGTCCGACTGCAGAAGAGAAAAGCGATATGATTAAATCGCTGCACGACGCATTGTATGCGGCAAAGATTATTTCGTATGCACAAGGTTTCGAGCTCATCCGAAAAACGGGATTACATCGCACATGGAATTTAAACCTCGGAAATATCGCAATGCTGTGGCGGGGCGGCTGCATTATCCGTTCGGTATTTTTGGATAAAATTAAAAATGCCTACGCCCGAAACGCTACCCTGCAAAACCTCATCATGGATCCGTATTTCAGTGCAATCTTAAACAATTCGCACGACGCATTGCGAAAGACGGTTGCGCTTGCGACAATGAATGGTATTCCCGTCCCTTCCCTTTCAGCCGCTCTTTCGTGGTTCGACGGTATCCGCTGCAATAATTTACCGGCAAATTTGCTGCAGGCGCAACGCGATTATTTCGGTGCTCACACCTATGAGCGCACGGATAAAGAGCGAGGAATTTTCTTTCACACCGATTGGACGGGACACGGCGGAAGTACGGCATCGACGACATATTCCGTATGAAACTGCTTATCCTTGAATCGAGTACGACATCCGCAAAAGCGATGCTCTACGATGCCGAAAGCGATAAGTGGCGCATCGCGACGAAGCCCTACGGCTTTGTCCAGGACTCAAACGGGACGCACGACGGAGAAGCAGTATTTTTGAAGACCGCGCAAGCAGCAAAAGAAATCGCAGGCGGCATACAGGTCGATATCATTCTGCAAAGTACGACATGGCACAGCCTCGCACTCATCGACAAGGACGGTGCACTTTTATCCCCCATCGAATTATGGTCGTATACAGGTGCGAGCGAACTGTGCAGAAGACTTCGCGAAAACGGATTTGAAAAAAACTATTACCGGAAAACAGGCTGCCTCGTCAATTCCACCTATCCGTATTTTAAGCTCATGCACAAAAAGGAAAACGGAACGCTTTTATCGAATACGAAGATCGGAGGACAAGGCGAATACAATACATACCGTCTAACAGGCGCATGGGTTACGACGCTTGCCATGGCGTCAGGAACGGGACTGGTCAATATCGATTCGCGCACATATGACGCCGAACTGCTTTCTTCGCTCGATATCGATGAATCCATTTTACCGGAAATCGTCGGGACGGAAAAAACGCTTCCGCTTTCAAAAGAAGGCGCGCTGTTTTTCGGGCAAAAAGAAGGAACGCCCGTAGTTCCCGCATATCCCGACGGAGCACTCAATCAAATCGGAGCGGGAGCGCTAAAAGAAGGCATTATGACTTTTTCCGTCGGTACCAGTGCGGCCATCCGCATGACGACAGAACGACCTCTCCTTCCCAAAACGCCTAGTTTGTGGAGCTATTTTACGCTTTCATCCCATTTACTCGGAGCTGCGGTAAGCGGCGCATGCAATTGCCAAGACTGGTGTAAAAAAACATTTTTTCCGAACGATGCGCACTATGCCGATATCGAAAAAAAGTTATCACATAAAAACGATACGCCCGTATTTTTGCCGTTTTTATTCGGCGAACGCTGTCCGGGCTGGGATGAAAAGCGACGAGGCGGATTTTTATCCGTCAAACCGGAACACAATATTTACAGCCTTTATCAATCGGTATTGGAAGGCGTACTGTTCAGTGTCTATCACTGCTATGAAATACTCGTCCATACGGCAGGTTATCCGAAATTAATAAAATTATCCGGAGGAATTCTGCATTCCGAATTTTGGATGCAAATATGCGCGTCGCTTTTCGATATGCCGATGACGATCGACGAATCGGAACAAAGCTCCGTTATGGGCTGTGCTGTAATCGGTTTGTATCTTCTCGGAAAAATCGATTCACCCTTGTCCTTTCAGCCGCAAGTACGGCGTACCGTAGAAGTCGATCCCGCATTAAGCGATATATATCAAAAAAAATATCGTGCATACAGGGAATGCTATCAAAATCGGTAAACGTCGAATGCATGAAAATACTATGAGCTTTCAAATCAATCCGTATTATTAGTCAAGACTTTCGACGCAGAGCATCGGGGGGTGTTCTCGTAAGGCGGTTGCAGTCCGGGTATTAAAGCCTCCGTACGAATTAAAAATTCGGCGGACAGCATAAACATACCGTCCGCCGCGGAAAGCCTGCCGATCGACAATAGAGCGAACAAAAAAAACCGTCCGCAATGCCGCACAACCGCTTTACTCGGGACTGTAGCGGGCGCGGCTCGTATCGGTTTCAAATACGTCCACGGCGGATAAAAATGCGCCCTCTTTTCCGCGCGCATACGACAGATCGACACCCGCGTGCCGCACTTCGGCGATGAGCGCATCGTAAATATATTTTGCAATGCGTTCGGCGCTCGGATTTTGCAAAAAGACGGCATATTCGTTTAAATTCGTATGATCGAGCTCATCGCACACGGCTCTGAGCGCCTTTTTGAGCTTTGCAAAATCGATGAGCATACCGCCGCTTCCGAGCGTCGCGCCTTTTACATGAGCGAGTACGGTATAATTGTGCCCGTGAAGGTTTTCACATTTTCCGTTGTAATCGCGGAGAAAATGCGCTGCGGAAAAATTCGTTTCGACGCGTACTTCAAACATAAAAAGAGTATAGCACATAATCGGACAAAGGGCAGTACCAACTGCAATGCGGCAATGCGCTATGTTGAAAAAGCGCATATTTATCGCTACAATCGCTGTATTATGGAAAAACTCTTGTCACAGTTGCTGCCTTCTTTTGCGCACAAAGCGCTTGCAGCCGACGGCATCAGCCCCGTCGAAACCGTCGATATCATGAATATTCCGATCACGAGTCTCGCATTCGATTCGCGCGACGTAAAAGAGGGCTCGCTTTTTTTTGCGCTGCCCGGAACGCATCAAAACGGAAACGATTTTATATCCCAAGCGCTTGAAGCGGGTGCAAACGCAGTCGTCTATCAGGGAGATATTCCTCACGAAGTTCGGCGGGAGTGTGCAAACATCATCGCACGGCGTGCGATCGAAAGCGCCGTCGGCAAAACGAAACGATATCTTCCGGCTTTTTTGCGCGTAAACGATGCGCGCTTTGCCATGGCGCCCGTCTCCGACGCTTTTTACGACTCCCCGTCAAAGCGTCTCATCGTCATAGGAGTGACGGGTACGGAAGGGAAAAGCAGCACGGTTTCGTTTATCTGGCAGCTCTTACGTCTGTGCGGAGAAAAAGTGGGCTTTATTTCGACAGTCGAATATTCACTCGGAGGCGATGCACTGCCCAACCCCGAACATCAGACGACGCCGGAAGCGCCGATTATCCAAAACCGTCTCAACGCAATGCTCGAAAACGGCTGCACTTATGCGGTCATCGAATCTTCTTCGCACGGGCTTTCCGTCCTGACGAACAGACTCGGCAATGTTCAATTCGACTGCGCGGTTTTTATGAACGTCACGCTCGAACACCTCGAATTTCACAAAACCTTCGAGCAGTACCGAAGCGATAAAGCGAATCTTTTCCGCGCGCTCGACAAGTGCGACCACGTTAAAACGATCGCCGGCACTCCGATGAAAATTCCTTCCATCGGAGTCGTCAACGCCGAAGATCCGTCAGCAGTCTATTGTATCAATTCGACAAAGCATCCCGTCTATGCGTTTACGACCGAAGGACAGGCGGGAAAAGCCGCAGCGGAAACGGGAGCCGACGCGGTCGCCCTTCCGCCCGTACCCGAAGGAGTCCGCTGCATGACGGCTCGGAATATCGCAGCGGCGCGATTCGGCATTTCATTTACGATCGACGCGGACGGAGAAGACGCCGTCTTCCGCTCGAACGACGATCCGGCCTTTCCGAGAAAACATCCTGTCATCCACGTCACCGCTCCGCTTCCCGGCGCGTTCAACGCATACAATCTCATGGCGTCCCTCATCGCGGTGAGCAGCGTTACGCAAAAATCCTTTGAAGAAGTCGCGCGCCACTTTCCGTCACTCACTCCCGTCAAAGGACGCATGACGGTTATCGACAGAGGACAGCCTTTTGAAGTCATCGTCGATTACGCGCATACACCGTCCTCTTTCGAAACGATATTTCCGTCTATCAGAAAAAGATGTACGGGAAGGCTTTTCGCTCTTTTCGGTTCGGGAGGAGAACGCGATTTGACGAAGCGGCCGCTGCAGGGTGAAATTGCCGCAAAATTCTGCGACGTCATCGTGCTCGCCGATGAAGATCCGCGAGGCGAAGATCCCGTTGCGCTGCTCGAAATGATTGCAGAAGGCGCCGAAAAGCGCGGCAAAAAAAAGGGGATCGATCTCTTTATCATTCACGACCGGCCGCAAGCGATCCGCGAAACTTTTAAAATGGCGGCAAGCGGGGATATCGTGCTGCTACTCGGAAAGTCGCACGAAAATTCGATTATCTACAAGGACAAAACCCTGCCCTACGATGAAATACGCGAAGCGCTCGCCGCGCTTTATGAATCGGGCTACGCATAAGCAGGGCGCTCCACGTTTATTAATTTTAAGAAACACTCTTATTAATTATTAAAATCGTTCTTATTAAATCTTCCAGCTGACGGCGAGCTTTCGCGCATCGACGAAGCGGCGGTATATGCCGTTTTTCCTCATAAGCGATGCGTGAGTTCCCTGTTCGGCGATTTTACCCTTATCGACGACGACGATCTGATCGGCTTCCCGCACCGTTTTTAATCGATGCGCTATCATCAAAATCGTTTTCTTTTTCGTCAGCGCGTCGATCGCTTCCATAAGCTCTTTTTCATTTTCGGGATCGACGTTCGCAGTCGCTTCGTCAAGTACGATTATCGGAGCGTCTTTCATAATCGCGCGCGCGATGGAAATGCGCTGTTTTTCTCCGCCCGAAAGACTCGCCCCTCCCTCTCCGATGACCGTATCGTAGCCGTCCGGGAAGGCTGAGATAAATTCGTGACAGCACGCTTTTTTTGCCGCGGCGACAACTTTCGACATGGGCGCGTCGCTCTGCCCGAAGCGTATATTGTTCGCGATCGTATCGTGAAAGAGATAGACGTTTTGAAAGACGAAACTGAAATTTTTCATAAGGCTGTCCATGCTGTACGTTTTTACGTCTTTACCGTCAAGAAGAACTCTTCCTTCCTGCACGTCCCAAAATCGCGATATAAGACTGCACAGCGTCGTCTTCCCTCCGCCCGAAGGTCCGACAAAAGCCGTCGTCGTTTTTTCGGGAATATGCAGCGACACGCCGTCGATGATCTTTCGGGTATCGTACGAAAAGCCGATATTTTCGACATCGATATCGCATTTTTTAGGCGCGATGTCTTCGCCGCTCGTATCCATCGGCTGCAAATCGAGGATGGCATTCGCTTTATCGATACTCGCGTCTATGACGCGGAGCAGCGCGGAATAATTTCCCGCCGAATCGAGGTGCGCATAAAGCATAAAAGAGCTTATGATCATAATGACGGCGACAAGCAGATCCATGGAACCTGCTATATACAATGCGATCGAAAGCGCGCTCATCGCAACTCCGAGCGCCTTTGTGATAAAATTCTGCACGGTCGTATAGCCGTTAAATTTTACTTCCATCCGTATGTTGATATCGGCGTTGCCGTCGATCGCTTTGACGAGCTTTTTTGCTGTCGCTCCGGTCAAATTGTAGGCTTTTACTTCCGCGATACCTTGAATATATTCGAGGATGCCTTCGACGAGAGCCGTATCGGCTTTCATCTTTTGCGGAGCAAGGCGGGCTGCCTCACGCTGCATACCCCGATTTACAAATGAATAAAGAACAAGACCTGCAACAACGACGATACCGATTCTCCAATCGTAAAACAGAATCATCACGGCGACAAGCGCCGTATTTAAAATACCCTGAGTCGTCATCATCACCACACGGGAGGCAATATCTCCGAGACTCTCCATCGTATTCGTCGTTACGGACGCAATGGAGCCGAGACTGTTATTGTTAAAATAGCCCATCGGAAGATAGCGCAAATGTTCGGCGATTTCGATCCGCTTTTCCGCACATGCCGTGTACCCCGCTTCCGTTTGCAGTATCGTCGACGTATAGCGCACGAAAAAATTGACAACCATACTGCCGAACATGATGGCGGTACAGGTAAAGATCGTCCGGAAGGTAATCTCACCCGAAATTATCGCGGAAATCATAACGGCGATTGCGGGAATTTTCATCGCATCGCACATAGCCATGACGACGCCGAGCAGGATGGCGATATAGAATTTCTTTTTATTGATGCCGCCCGCAAAATTAAAAAATTTAAACAATATCTCAAACATCTGTCGTATCTCCTAGTCTTTTGCCGCGCTTAAACCGTCTTTGACCGATATGTGCGCTTCCCACATCTTTGCATACAGACCGCCGCGCGAAAGAAGTTCGCGGTGCGCCCCTTCGTCGTCGAGCTTTCCGTCTTTGATGACGAAGATTCTGTCCGAGTCTTTGATCGTCGAAAGACGATGCGCGATGACGAGCAGCGTTTTTCCTTTTACAAGCTTTGCAACCGACGACTGAATAACGGCTTCGTTTTCGGGATCGGTGTACGACGTCGCTTCGTCGAGGATGACGACGGGTGCGTCTTTAAGCATGGCGCGCGCGATCGCGATGCGCTGCCGCTCGCCGCCTGAAAGGTGTCCGCCGGAATCTCCGACGATCGTATCGTAACCGTGTTCGAGACTTTCGATAAATTCATGGCAGCCGCTTTTCTTTGCAGCTTCTTCGACTTCTTTATCGCTTGCACCTTCTTTTCCCATGCGGATATTTTCACGAACGCTTTCATTGAAAAGGTAATTGTCCTGCGATACGAAAGCGATGCGTCTGTTGTACGCTTCGAGCGGAATCTTTCGGATATCGACGCCGCCTAAAGTGATGACACCCTCGCCCGCGTCCCACAGAGACGCGATGAGCTTTGCGATCGTCGATTTACCGCTTCCCGAAGGCCCCACCAAAGCGCACACCGAACCGTCGGGGATTTCGAGGGAAATGCCGTGCAGCACTTCTTTTTCGCGGTAAGCGAATCGAACGCCGTCTAGACGGATCGCATTTCCATTAGGCTCTTCGATCATTTTGTCGGGACGAGAAAGTTCTTTCCGCTCGAGGATATCCGAAACTTCTCCGATAACGACGCTCACTTTTGCCATATCGTCGATATACGACATCGCGGTGATAAGCGGTGCTATCAGGGCGACGCTCAAAATGATTATTTGAATAAAATCTGTTGCGGCAAGTGATCCGTTTTTAACGAAAAATCCGCCGACGGGAAGAACAAATAAAAGCGTCGCAGGCGTGATCACCATCGTAAGCGTAAAAAATATATTGGTTCGCCGCATCCAGTCGATAAAGCAGGACGCACCCTCTTTCGCCGCAACGACGAAGCGCTCGTATGAACTTTTAACTTTGCCGAACACTTTGATAACTTCAATGCCGTTGATGTATTCGACAGCGGTATCGTTAAGCGCTTTCGTTTTGTCGATAACGCGCTTCCACGACGCTTCATAGCCTATCCACATACACGAGCCGAAGATAAGGCCGAGCGGAAGAGTTGCGAGCGCCACGAGCGCCATACGCCAATCGATAAAAAAGAGATAGACGAGTACACATAACGGTGCAAAAAGATTTCCGATAAACTCGGGCACGACATGAGCGAGCGTCGTTTCGATGCTGTCGACTCTTTCAACGAGCGTGTTTTTGAGAGAACCCGACGGAATATCGAGTACATTGCCGAGCGGCAATCGAGCGAGTTTATCGCAGCACCGTTTTCTGATTTCTGCGAGTACGCGGAATGTCGCTTTGTGCGAAAGAAAAGTCGAAACTGCGTGCAGTACGACGCGGAACGCCCAAAACAAAATTATAAAAATAAGATCCGCGGCAAAAGAGCCGAAAACGCGCGTGCCAGTCAAAAGTTTTTTGATGATATCGGCGATAAAAAAATACGGAGCGATACCGCACAAAACGCCGAAAGCTGCGGTAAGCACGCTCAACACATAGTACGCCTTACGCTTTTCCGCAAACTCTATGATCCAAGAAACAGCCGAACGTTTTTTTTCTTTCATCGATTATACCTTTCCTTCGCGTATCGGTTTTTTTACGGCACACATTCGCAGATACCGTTTTATTAGCTTATGCTAACTTGAAAAAATTGTAGCGTATCTCGGCAAAATCCGCAAGTAAGCGCTTCAAGGCGTCATAACAATATCCCGCTTGTTAATTTTTATTATATACCTTATACTAATGTTATGAGAGAGCGTATAACACACAATATAAAGGCACATACCTTTAAGAGAGGGGCGGCACTCATCACAGCCGCACTTATTGCAACGACACTGCTGTTTACCGCCTGCACGGACAGCTCGGACGCAAGCGGCGGAACGCCTTCAACGTCTGCGGATGCAGGCTCTTTTGAAAATGCAGACACCTTTGTAAAAATAATACCTCCGACAACCGGCACCGAAGGCGTTACCCCTGACTACACCTTACCCGGATCAGGAAAAGCGTTCTGGAAAGGCGTATTTATTGCAGGACGAAAGGTAAAATTAAGCCCCTATGTACTCGGTAAAACTGAGGTAACGTACGAATTATGGCACAAGGTACTGACATGGGCAAAAAGTAACGGCTACACCTTTGCAAACAAGGGAAGAGAAGGCAGTGCCGGAGGCGAAGGAACTGAGCCTACAGAAGCAAGAAAAAAAGAACCTGTAACTTATGTAAGCTGGCGAGACTGCATAGTATGGTGCAATGCGTATACGGAAAAAGAAAAAGGAATAGAGCACTGTGTATACCGCAAAAGCAAAACCGATACTGCGGTATTAAAAGACGCAACGAATACATCTGATTGCGATGCCGCCTATGCCGATATGAGTAAAAAAGGCTTTAGGCTGCCGACTGAAGCTGAATGGGAATATGCCGCCCGCTGGCAGGGAAGTGATAACACAAATGCGGTACGATACGGCGATGTATGGCTTACCAAACTTGACAGTGCAAGCGGAGCAAAAAAGCCGATAGGCTTTAAAGAACTGCCCTCTTTACCCGATGGAGAAACTTGGATAACTTTACGGGATGAGCTTACAAGGGTAGCCGTATATGGCAAATGGTGGAACGGAACCGGATGGGAGTCCGAAGTCACTAAGACGACTGTAGTAAAAAGCAAAGCGCCGAATGCACTTGGTTTATATGATATGTCGGGAAATGTCTTGGAATGGTGTTTTGATCGGTATGATCCAGAGCCTGCATTAAACGATGACGCTTATAAGAGTGAAGATATCGTTACCGATCCTCAAGGTCCCGCGGAGGGCACTCGCCGTGTTGTACGCGGCGGTAGTTGGAGGCTCTACGCGTATAACTGCACTGTAGGCATACGGAACAGCGGCGACCCTGAAGCCAAGGGCGATGCTCTCGGCTTCCGCTTGGCGTGGCGACCGTAATTCGATAAGCGCCAAGCCATTCCCGCGCCGCACATCGATAAAAAGCATAAGACAAGCTCCTGCTGCGTTTGCACTTTATGCGTTTTTCTGTTAATCTTTATCGATTATGAATTTTAAAAATACAGAAAGCACTCCTCACGTATATCCCGAAGGCTGCGTATTTTCATCGCTCGCCGACATAAAAAACAAACACATCACCGTCATGGGACTCGGCTTAAACGGCGGCGGAGAAGCGGCCGTCAGATTTTTTTTGAAGTACGGAGCATACGTCGTCGCAACCGATATGAAAACCACCCGAGAATTAAAGCCGACCGTCGACTCGCTCAACAACGATCCCTCGCTCAATCGGACACGGCTTACCTATCGGCTCGGTGAACACAGGATCGACGATTTCCGCTTTGCGGACTGCGTTATTAAAAATCCCGGAGTAAAATACGAAGGCAATACCTATCTCGCTTGTGCAAAAGCGATAGAAACCGATATGAGCGTCTTTCTCGCGTTTACGAAAGCGCCGATCATCGCGGTGACGGGCAGTAAAGGAAAATCTTCGACTGCAAGCGCGATCTATTTCGGTCTTTCACAGGCGGGTCTCATGGCCTTTCTCGGCGGAAACATCACCGTGAGCCCGCTATCGTTTTTGGAAAAGACGAATGAAACGACGCCTGTCGTGCTTGAGCTTTCGAGCTGGCAGCTTGCGGATCTGCGAGGAAGAAAATTATTAAAACCGCGCATTTCGATCATTACGAAAATCGTGCCCGACCATCAAAATTGGTACGGTGACATGGCATCCTACGTCGCCGATAAACGCCTCATCTATGTCGATCAGGGAAAAGACAGCTGTTCGATTTTCGATGCGGACGCCGACGATAAAGAAACGCCCGAACCCGAAGCGGGTCTTTCATGGGGCGATTTTTTTGCGCGCGAATCGAAAGCGACGGTCTTCCGCTACAGTACGAAAGCCCTTCCTTCTGGCGTATACGGCGCTTGGCAGGAGGCGGATGCGGACGGAAAATTTTTGGGAAAGGCGCGCCTTCCGGGAAACGATACGCCCATAACGCTGCTCCGATCGGTATCCGTTCCGGGACTCCACATGAGGGCAAATATTTTAAATGCGGCGCTCGTTATGGCGCTTTCCGGAATTCGGGCGGAAAATATATCGAATATTTTAAGCCGGTGGAAAGGCATACCGCACCGCTTGCAGTACTTCCACGTATGGAAACAAAATAATATGCGCTTTCACTTTTACAATGATTCGTGCGCGACCGTTCCCGAAGCGGCAGCCGCCGCCGTCCGCTCGTTTAAAGTACCGGTCATTTTGGTCGCAGGCGGAACCGATAAAGGATTGGGACAAAACGCGCTTTCCGAAGCGCTTTCGCACGATGCGCAAAAACGGGTAAAAGCGCTGTACTTACTTTCGGGAACGGCGACCGACAAATTGACGGAATTGCTTCGTGCCTCAGACACTCCGTTTTACGGCCCTTACGATTCCCTCGGCGAATTGCTCGGTGCGCTCAAAACGAACGAATGCGCCGACGATGAGCGGAACGGAAACGAAGTCGTCCTATTTTCTCCGGGCGCGACATCGTTCGGTATGTTTACGAACGAATTCGAACGCGGCTCGAAATTCATGGAAGAAGTAAAACGCATATTTCGGTAAGTCCGGGCCTAAGCACAGAACTGATGCCGCGAAGTACAAAGCGACGATTGCAACAATTAAACCTTGTCTTTTCTCAAAAATAATGTATAATATTATTGTATGATATCGCGAGTCCATACTGCAGTTAATCAGTTTTCTTCAAAAAAATATGCACAAAATGCCGCTCAAATACTTGACACGCACAAATACACTCCCATAATTACTCGCAACTCGCAACTCGCAACTCGCAACTCGCAACTCGCAACTCGCAACTCGCAACTCGCAACTCGCAACTCGCAACTCGCAACTCGCAACTCGCAACTCGCAACTCGCAACTCGCAACTCGCAA